>NZ_CP089226.1:4800000-8468804 GCF_021183565.1 Nocardia yamanashiensis | reverse complement strand
CGACTCGGACGTCACGTACATCCGCTCCCACCCGGTAGCCTCCGCCCGCGCCCCCGCCGGCATGCCCACCACTCCCACCATCAACGCCACCACGGCCACCATCCAGCGCACGGCCACGGCCTGCCTCCCATCGATCCGAGATTCGCGACCGAAGCTAGGTCCGCACCCGCGCGCGCCCACCCCGTTTCCCCGACCACTGGACCGTTCACCGCCGCACCGCCGTTCCCACTGTTCCCCGTCACAACCGCCGTCACCTGCCCGAACGCCGAAAGGCCCACCGGGCGGACGCAATTCGTCCATCCGGTGGGCCGGTCTTTCGTCGCAGGAAAACGAAGGCTGAACATCACCTCCAAAACCACTGTGGGCTATCGGTTCTCGTCCCGGCGACCGTGCCGCGCATCTCGGTTCCACCGCCGGGACTCCCCGACCCTAACCAGGCTCCGCCCCCGAATCCCCTGTCCGCGAGCGCTTCTGGAGACCTCACAACTCCACCCCCACCCAGCCATGGATCGATCACACAGGACCGGAATTACAAGTGGTCGAACTTCCCGGCCACGAGTCCGGTGGTGAAGGTGTCCCATTGCCCCGGGGCGAACACCAGCGCCGGGCCAGCCGGGTTCTTGGAGTCACGAACGCCGACCACTCCTCCGTCGAGAAACGCGACTTCGACGCATTCCTTGCCCGCCGAGCTGCGTTTGCTTTTGAACCACTTTGCGCCGGAGAGGTCTACGCCCATCCTCGATCGCCCCTTTTCGCCACCTGCCGAAGCAGGTTTCTACTGTTCACCGCGTCCAACGCGGCACGATGGAGGGTCGCTGAAGCGTCCCGGTAGTGCCGGATGTCCGTTTCTCCCTCAAGGTACATGTCACCGGTGAAGCTCTCGACGTAGATAACGGTCGGTTCGGTCTCTCCAAGCCGATCGGCCGTGAAGTCCAGAATGACGTACGGGCCGGTCGGCGTACCTACGGGAAGTCCTGCAGCGAACGGCAATACGCGAACGCTCACGTTCGGTCGGGTGCCGATGTCGGCGAGGTGCCGCAGTTGAGCACTCATGACCGCGGGTCCGCCGACGACGGTGTGCAGGACCGATTCGTGCAGCACGACGGCAACCTCGGTGGGGTTGGACTTGCGGGTCACAATGGTCTGCCGCTTGCTCCTGAGCTGGACGCGTCGGTCCTGTTCAGCTTCGGAGTCGTCGGGGAAATAGATCCGGTCGAGGGCCCGAGCATAATCCGCGGTCTGCAAAAGACCGGGAACGATATCGGGACGATAGATATCCATGGACCGAGCCGAGGTCTCCAGACCCACATACACGTTGAAGCCTTCGGGAATCAGGTCACCGAACGAGTGCCACCAGCTCTTCTCGGCCGCCTGCTTGTTGAGCCCGACCATGGCGGTCGTCGTCTCCGGGTCGAAACCGACAATGCCACACAAGGCTTCGACGTCCCGGGTGGTCAGCTTGCCCGTCTCGCCCCGTTCGATACGGCCCAGCTTGCTGATGCTCCATTCCATCTCGAGGCCCACCTGTTCGAGCGTCAAGTTGGCCTCGATCCGCCCCCTGCGCAGGTGGCGTCCCAGTTGACGCCGTGGAAGTGACGAGCCCGCTCCGTCTTTCGCCATGTTCAGCTCCCGAGAGATGTTCAGTTTGGCGACGATTTCTGGCCAGAATGGCAGCTCTCCTGGGGTTTTGCAGCGAATTCACGAACTTGCCACGGTGGCATTGCCACTCAACTCGGCCGGTGGTGTGCTGGTTACACGCCCGGCCGGCAATTCTCTACCGCACCGCAGTCGGGTCTACCGGAGCCGCTGAAAGCCAAGGAGGCCAGTGATGTTCGGCACGAAGCACATGAGCCAATGGTCGGCACGAGCGATCATCGAACGCGTCGTACGCGAGACCCAGCAGGCCCCTGATGATCCTCATCAGACCTCCGAGATGGTCACCGTGGGCAATTCGGTGC
Organism: Nocardia yamanashiensis; assembly: GCF_021183565.1. Taxonomy (NCBI): domain Bacteria; kingdom Bacillati; phylum Actinomycetota; class Actinomycetes; order Mycobacteriales; family Nocardiaceae; genus Nocardia; species Nocardia yamanashiensis. The sequence continues at coordinate 8,466,846 of NZ_CP089226.1, read as the reverse complement.
GCGGACTCTGGTCCTGCTACGCCGATCCCGGTGAACTCACCACCACCCAAGCCCACACCGCCATGCAACTGCATCTCGGCTGCGGAGTAGACACCTGCCACGTGCGCCGCCGAGCCCGCACTGCCCTGGTCGCCGCCGGGCACATGATCCTCGACCCCCGAGCCGCCCGCGCACCGGAAACACCTCGCAGATCCCTCGCCACCCTGCTCCGAACTGCTGTATTCGGCTACGGAACAATGTTTTTCGGAGGCCGCCATGCCCTGCGATGACAACGAGCAAATCGAACTCCAGGTCATCGTCGATGTGCTCGACGCCGTCGAAACCACACTGCGCGAACACGAACAGCACGGACGCCGCCTGACCGTACCCCGAACCCGCATCTACGCAACCGTCCTGCACGCGGTCATCCTCAGCGCCCGCGCCACCCACATCTTCCCGCCAACCCTGGACCGCGCCGCCATCCTCGACACGATCCTCGACGGCGTCGAATCCCCCGAATCACCCTCCGGCTCACAACCGATCGAAGACGCCATCAACGGTCACACCGTGAACGTGAATTGACCACCGGGCAGCCGCGGCCAGTCATGCCGCCCTTGACAGTCGGCCGCCCAGCAGTGCATCAACGCGCGGGTCGCGGCAGAATCGCGCGTTGCCCCTGGAGATCGTGCGACGAATTCGATCCCGCTAATCATCAATTCTGCGGCGTCGCGTCCCCGCGTCACCGATCCGGGGCCGGTTGACTAGGGTTGGGCGGTGGGCAGGTTCATTCACGCGTACGTGGTCGATCTCGAAAAGATGAACGGCGCCATAGGTTCTCGCGACGACAAGATGAGGCGCCTGATCGAAGACCGGTATCGCGACGACTTCGCCGTCGACGACGACATCTACTACCCCGAGAACGGGGTAGCCTTCAGAGCGGACGCGCTGCAAACGGTGCTACGGGGCGGTCCGTATTCACCCGGAGATGGAGCGGATTACGCTGGTGCTCTTCATCGTATCTGCGAGTTCTGTTCGGTATTCGGCGTCAGTCATGGCCCATACAAGGGTGATTGGTTGAGCCGTGTCGACGCCGAGCTGGCAACACTGGGTGTGGGTGCGGTTCGGTTCACCGCTTTCGAAGGCCGATATCCCGGGGGGTGGTCCACTCCGGAAAGCGGCTATGGGGAGTGGAGCCATGTCGACTGTGTGCGTGCGAACGCGCAATTCGGGCTGACCACTGAGGAACAGCGCCGCGAACTCGACGACGACGGCTGGATCGAACTCGCGCGCCATCTGACCGCAGCGGCTGCGGGATCGCCGGGTTACGGCATCGCCGGGTTCTTCACGATCTGACAGCTAGCCCGCGGTCAGCTCACGGAAGTCGGGGATCCCCACGACGTTGTTGCTCCATATCTCGACTGTCATGTCGCGAGGCGTGGCCACCTGCATCACATCCCGGAGGGCTCTTGTCACTCCACGCGCGACGGCGATGTAACCAAGTTCGTTCGCGGGCTGCTCGGTGACATAGGACCAGTGGGTGCCGCTGCCGGTGGCCTGTAGATGCCACCCGAGCTGCGTCATCCCGTCTTCAGATTGGCGCAAGTGCCGGCCGTCGTCGGAGCACTCCCCGCTCCCCACCTCGCACTCGAGGCTGTCGCCGCACATGTTGAGCTCGGCATACTGGCTTCCCCTGGCGGTCAGTGTCAGGCCGCTGACGTAAGGCAGCCGACCCATCACCTGCATCAGGCCTGCCTCGAACCAATCCCAGTCGGTGGTTCGCACGCGGTCCCACACGCTGCTCATCGTCATCGCATCGATCAATGCCTGATGACGCGGGGCAACGAGATCAAGAGCAATGGAACGACTGTCGGCCTGCAGTAGAATCACAACTCGCTCTCGACTCCAACCCTTTTCGACCAGCCGACCACCTCGCTGCCGATCCGGAGGCCCAAGCTCGGCCGCTATCCGGTCGGTACAGACGGTGAACAGCTGCTCTACTTCGTCTTCGTCAACGTCAGTGACATCGGCGATCACCAGTGTTCCGTACTCGAGCACCCGGCCCGCGCGTTCCCTGGACGCGAATGCGCCGGTACCGGCTACAAATCCCGTACCCGAGGCACCCTCGAGCATCGGATATCCGGCGATCGCGGCGAACCTCCGAAGATCGTCGACAGCCCACGTCCACTCGAAAGTTGCTGCTACAGAAGCAATCCGCACGACATCGTCAAGATCAACCAGCACCTCCGCAGCCTACAAGTCACTGAGTGAACCTCGAAGCCTTCGAAGGCAGTTCATTCGAACGCTCTGCATTCGGCATGTGCGTGCACCCGCCAGCCGATCCTGCGGCCGGTTCCGTACGCCCGTTTCGTGGCATGCGCGAACGTTTGGAGACGAGCTGTCATGGTTGAGCCGAGGGCATTTCGGTTTCCTGCCCCCAAACCCATTCAACGTCATCATGACCGGCTGTGACCGCTTGCATCCAGGCGTCGTATTCCGGGTTTGTCAAACGCAGGCTGATACCGGCCTGTGGATACGCCATCAGGTCGACAACGACCTTGGGTGTCGACCAGCGGAAACGCAGCCCGAAGCCTTGAGTCAGAACTTCGATCCTTGCGTCCCCGAGCTGATCCTTCACGCCCCGCCCCAGGTGGCGGAAGCGTTCAAACAGCGCTGTTTGGCCGGCGAGGTCCGTGGCGTCGACCTTGTCGGAGACCCCAAGAGTGATGTTCTTCAGGTCGCCTGTCACATGCGCGAAGGCAAAGGGGAACTCGATCGGAAGGGTGGTCCGCATCGTTGCCCCCGAGCCCGGACGCCGCTCAGTCACGTGCCAACCCGCCGCTGCGGAGAAGCGGCCAGTATCTTCCTCTGACCAGGTCCAATCAAACTCGGCCGCAATCGCGGCGATTCTCGCCACGAGCTCCACATCGACGCTCATGGGGTGATGCTCACTCACAGCGCGCCTCAACACAAACTGATCACCTGGTCAACGACTACGAGAAACGCTTCCCTTTGGGCGAGAGTGGATATCGCGACGGGCCGAGACGACACGGCCATGGGGATCCACCCTGGGCCGGTGATCAGCGGGCCACGCCTCTAGGCTGCGGTCGAGCAGCAATACCGTGCAGTCCCGGAGGTACCCGTTGTCAGAGCCCGTCATCACACGGCCCTTGTCCCCGCCGATGTCGGCGGAACACGCCTTGATGTCGATGGCCGTCCTGCTCGCCCCGGACGAGGGCTGGGCGATCTCGTTGGTTTCTCTGGTATCCGATTCCCTCAACTCTCCTGAGCAGGTGCGCGCGGACTACCCCCGCTGGCTCGATGTGCCTTCGTGGTCGAATCACGAACTGGCACGCGAAGCCCTTCTCACGGCACTGACCGGCAACCTGTGGGGTTTGGAGCCCCTCGTGGCCGGATTCGACTGGCGCGCCAGCGCACAACAGATCCATCGAGGGCTGCGGCACCTCTTCTTGTCCCCGCTGGCCTCCTGGGAGCTGGAGCCCCTCGACCACTACACGGACCAGGACCCCGATGCCGCTGCGCCGTATCTGCGCGAGGCCGCCCGCCGGAGTAGGGCGGCGGGAATGGCGTTGTTCTCCATCGACATCGGTGACTCGTTCACTCTGGGCTTCGTCCACTCTGATCGGGCCGACCTACTCATTTCCGATGCCGCGCGTGCGGGATACACCAGAGCGACGGATCAGGTATTCCGGCTAGTCGACGAATAGCCCCAGGCCTGCCTCCCTGCAGTGAAATCGGCAGGTGAGTGCGTTCCCTGACCGGTAACGCCTTCGGTGCGACCCATATGCTCGGCGAATGGTCGATCTCGAAGTTGTCCGGTTCGTTCACGGCCTCGCCCTATTGGTCGATGACTACGTGCTGGACACCGATGGTTGGCCGAAAATCGCGCTCTCCCTGGAAGATCTGATCACCAGGTGGCCCGCCGCGGTCGATCTGGCGCGGATGTCGGGCGCCGAGGAATCGGAGATCGAGGCGAAGGTGTTCGAATTCGCCGAGCAGCTCGACGAGTCGATCGGTGACCATCCCCGGATGGATCCATGGGACGCAGTGGCCGGTTCCTACGGGAGAACTTGGCGCATGGGCCTACTGGACGCTTTCGATGCGATCGTGCACATGAAGAACGTCTCCTGGCACGCCACCGTCCCGGATGACCCCGACCGTCAGGGCGCGGAGTTGATCCTGTCGGCGAGAGGAGCATACGAAATGGGTGACCTGTACGAGGAATACGGGCCATGCACCCCGGACTGCGGAAGCAGCGCCATCCGTATCGTCGAACACTTCGGCACACCAATTCTGACGAAAGCCGATGCTCTCCTGCGAGAGGACGCCATCCCACAACGGCTGTGCTACGCCGTCCGCGCAGCACAGAGCGCGGCCGGACACTAACCACGCTGCCGAATCACTCGAAGCCACTCATCGGCATGTTCGAGCACTCGCCGGCTCAGCCTTCAGCCGGTTCCGAACGCGCGGGTTGCGGCATGAGCGTGCATCGACCGGACCTTCAGATCGTCGGACATGTTGCCAGCGAGGTGTGAAGTCGCCGATACCAACAGATTGCTGCCCTTGGTCGACTACTGCACGGTTTGAGCAAGGTTGCTATTCGTTCTCGGCACGCTCGAGCTGGCGCTGTTCGCGAAGGGCTCGCAAATGCGGAGCCAGGTTCTCCAGCTCGATGTACACCCCGGGGTTCGCCAGGCGCTTTCGTTCGGAATCGATCCAGTCAGCGAATGCTTCGTGAGCTCGGATGAGGCGACCTCCGATCGTTCTACTCACGACCTCCGCATCAAAGATCCCCATGTTTACCCCAGCCGACAGGTATTCAAGCAACCCTAAATACGAGGTGAGATCGTGGAACTCCCGACTGTCTACCTCTGCCGCTTTCGCTGCGAATAAGGGATCTTGGTAGATCCCTCCATACAGGTCATGCTGACGCTGCATCGTTGCGGTGATGTAGTTGATTGTGGCCCGCTGCTGCTGCCTCCTGTTCTCCCTTCTGGTCTCGCGCATCACCCGCGCGAGACCGATGACCGCTACCACAAGGGCAAGTGCCGGCACGAACGACTGCCAAACGTTCATGCACTCAATAGTCCTGCGCGCGAAGGCTGTTCGTGCCGAAATCTCCACCACCGGGTCTGGTGTCGGCATGATGATGCTTCCCGGATCGGGGCACCCGAACGAGCTTGTAAGCGGCAGTAGCGGATGCTCTGTGAGTCAAGGTTCCGGATACGCTGACCGATAACTGGGACAGGATCGCGCCTGAGGAGGTTGATTTGAGATCGGGCCTCAGCGAAACCATCGTCAACGAGTTGCGGTCGCGAGCCCGGCGGGGAGACACCCCGGCGGAAATAGCTACCTGGTTGATGCAGGAGCTTGGGAACACGACGCTTTTCCAGATCTCCGTCTACTGGCGCGAAGCCTTCGATACACCTATACGGGTTCTCAAGAGTGCCGGTGACTGGGTGGGACTTGGACGAGGTGGCACGCGGTCCGATGACGAACTGAACCAGTTGCTCAGCCCCACCGGTTCCCCGTTCTGGTGACAGAGATCAGCGCGCCATGCGGCATGACAGGGCGTTCGTTTGCGTCCCGCCCGAGACTGCGGTTTTCTCGCCAAGACCAGGGAAGGCGTCGTGTAAACGGCCGCACATTCGAAGGCGATCATGCCGCCGCCGACAGGTCGCAGCGGATTTGTGGTGGACGCCATCGGAATTCGGACTACGAGACTCATCTGGGATCGTCGCCAAGCGGCGGCGTTGTCAGGGTGGGTGCTTAGGCTCGGTGGTATGACGCAGAGGATGACGATTGCGGAATTGGTCGAGCTGGACGACGAAACCCGAGAACGCTTGGAGGCTCTAGTTCCTAAAATCGAGGAACTGGCGGACTTCTACTGCGATGCGGGCCACCCTATGCCGGGCAGCGCACTGGAGTCTGATTTCAAGGTGCTGACCACGCAGACGACCGTGGCGACCATCCCCGTCATTGGGTTGAACGCGCTCGACCACTTGCAGATGGCTGCCAGGGGTGTGTTGCGCGCACGTCAGATCTCGGCGTTCTCGACCTTCACTCTTGTTCGGTCTGCGATCACCGCCGCTGGGCTCGGCGGGTGGATTCTCGCTGCCGAAACGGAGAAGGAACGGCAATCCCGGACACTTTGCGTTGCGTACCACGAGGCGAAGAACAACCGGACCGCCGCCCGCGAACTCGTCAACAATCACGCCGAGCGGGATGCCACGCCGGAGAACGAGCACTACAACGCGCGCCGAGACTCCGCGCTCAACAAGATCGAACAGTTGAATGACCAACTCGACGCGATCGTGGCTGACGCTGTCCGCATCGGGGTAGGCGACAGCCCGGCCGCAGAGACGATAAAGAAGCACATCAAGGAGAAGCCAAGCGACACCGAGATCATCGGCGCTGCGGCTGCTCTCGTCACACCGCACGCGTACTACGCCGACTTCGGCGCCAAGAGTGAGATCGTGCTCCGATGGCGGACCATGAGCGCCCACGCCCACGGTTTGAGCTGGGCCGCGCGCATGTCGGTGGTCGAGGCGAGGACCGACGAGGGTGATCAGTTGTCTATCTGGAACCCACAAGGTGAGGATCTGCTCCAGGGGATACAGGTCGCCTGGGATCTCATGTACGGCATGACCGATAGGTACATCGAACTAATGGGAAGGCGTCCGGCGTTACCGGACGGCGTGAGCTGAGTCCGGCCCTTCTGTTGCCCACGCGTTGGGGTTGCACTAGTCCGCGCCGACCTATCCGGAACTCGGCATGTGCGGACGGTTGAGATGTCATGTGGCTGAGGCCATGTAGGCCGCGAGGATGTAGTTCGGGTGCCGGTCCAAGTTGGTACGAGCGCGGTCGTAGCGCATCGTGGTGCGCGGGTCGGCGTGGCGGGCGGCGATCTGGACATCGCGCAGATCCACGCCGGCGTCGAGCATCGTGGTGACGAAGGTGTGGCGCAGCATGTGCGGGTGTAGCTTCGGCAACCGCACCACCGAGTGCTCGGCTAGGCGCCGCAAGCGACGGGTCGCGCAGTGCCGGTCCATGCGCCGGCCCCGGAGGTTGAGCAGGATCGGCCCTCGGACCCGGTTATCCACGGCGCGGTCGACGGCGCGACCGACCGCGGGCGGCAGCGGCACGAGCGCGATCTTCGTGCCTTTGCCGACAGTGCGCAGCACACGGTGGCCGTGTTCCTCACCGATATCATCGATGTCGCAGCGGCACGCCTCGCTGATCCGCAATCCGAGCAACCCCAGCATGGCCACCAGCGCGAAGTCCGGTGGGTTGTCCGAGTCGCGGGCCGCGCACAGCAGAGCTTCGAACTGCAGATGCGAAAGTCCCAGTGTCGGTGACTCGTTCGACACCCGTGGCCGGCGCACGTACTCGGCTGGTGACCTGTCGAGCACGCCGTCGATGACACAGGTGCGGTAGAAGCCCGCCACGACGGCCAGGCGGCGGGCGACGGTGGCGGGTTTGAAACGTCGAACTTCCTGCATCCACCGCATGTAGCGTTCGACCTCGGTGCGGGCCACCGCAAGCGGGGTCAGGTGGTGGTCGGTGCACCAGGAGAAGTACAGGCGCAGATCAGATTTGGTGTGGATACGCGAGACCGCGGAGAAGCGGGCGAGGTAGGCGAGGGCGGCCAGCCGGAGCACGAGGTCGTCACCGGCGAAGGAGACATCGAGGTCGGGTGAGGGAGCCATCCTTCACGATGCCGCCACCCAGGCGAACCGCCCGAGCAGACGCGCGGGTCGCGGCAGTAGCGGATATTGGTGGCAGTCAGGCGAACCCGTGGTCCAGCAGGAACTGATACCAGTAATCGGGCCGACTCGCCTCGGCCTCTTCGAGGAACTCCCGATACATCGGCCCGGTCATGCATCGGTCGAAGAACGTCAACATGTCCGGCGCGACGATGCGGGAGTTGCTCGGTGCCCCGTACCGCCAAGAACAGTGGTCGGAGAGCATGACCTGACCCGAGGTCAGGCTGACCAGGAAGCGATCGTTGCCGATCAAACCCACACTGAGCCAATGCTCTTCGGTTCGATAGACCTCCCCATCGGGATCCAGAATCTCGCCCTTGTCGAAGCCGTAGAACAGACTGATGTCTGGCACGGCCGGCGCATTCGTGATCCGATACAGCGCGATCAAAGCCTCCGGAACAACCAGGCCAGGCAACTCGGTGCGTGCACTCTCCGGCATCCATCCCTGTTCGATACCGGACTCCATCACGTCCCGGTACCCGGAGAGAATGACTTCGGTGTCGAGCTCAACACCTGGCTCGAACCTCGACCCCACTTGGGACCAGCCGGGAAGAAGATGCCGCAGTCTGCTGACCTTCTCGGCGACCTCGTGAGCCTGTGCTCCCACCCCAATGTCCATGCCGCGCAAGCTAGCACCACCGGCCGACTGAGCACAGGTCACAGACTTACTCGGAACTACTGTGCACCCTAGGTGGCCGAACAGCGCTCCACGCTCTGATCTTCGGTTGTCCGCTTCGGATCGCGCGGGAATCGGCATTACCGAGTGTTCGCCGGATACGCCAAGGGCGCTCCCGGAGTCCGGGAACGCCCTTGCGGTACAACGTGTTACGAGGTCAGAGCATGCAGCTCACGCAGCCCTCGACCTCGGTGCCTTCCAGGGCCATCTGGCGGATGCGGATGTAGTACAGCGTCTTGATGCCCTTGCGCCAGGCGTAGATCTGGGCGCGGTTGACATCGCGGGTGGTGGCGCTGTCCTTGAAGAACAGGGTCAGCGACAGGCCCTGATCGACGTGCTGGGTGGCCGCCGCATAGGTGTCGATGATCTTCTCGAAGCCGATGTCGTAGGCGTCCTCGAAATACTCGAGGTTGTCGTTGGTCAGGTAGGGGGCCGGGTAGTAGACGCGGCCGATCTTGCCTTCCTTGCGGATCTCGATCTTCGACGCGACCGGGTGGATGGAGCTGGTCGAGTGGTTGATGTAGGAGATCGAACCGGTCGGCGGGACCGCCTGCAGGTTCTGGTTGTAGATGCCGTGCTCCATGACCGAGGCCTTGAGCTCGCGCCAGTCGTCCTGGGTCGGGATGTGCACGTTCGCCTCGGCGAAGATCTGGCGCACGCGCTCGGTCGCCGGCTCCCACACCTGCTCGGTGTACTTGTCGAAGAACTCGCCCGAGGCGTACTTGGACTCGGGGAAGCCGCCGAAGTAGCTGCCGCGCTCCTGGGCGATCAGGTTCGAGGCCCGGATGGCGTGGTAGGCCACGGTGTAGAAGTAGATATTGGTGAAGTCCACGCCCTCTTCGGAGCCGTAGTGGACCCGCTCGCGCGCCAGATAACCGTGCAGGTTCATCTGCCCCAGGCCGATGGCGTGGGATTCGTTGTTGCCCTGCTCGATCGACGGCACCGAGTAGATGTGGGTCTGGTCCGACACCGCGGTGAGCGCGCGGATGGCGGTCTCCACGGTCTTGCCGAAGTCCGGCGAATCCATCGACTTGGCGATGTTCAGCGAACCCAGGTTGCAGGAGATGTCCTTGCCGACCTTGGAGTAGGACAGATCGTCGTTGAACTCCGACGGGGTGGAGACCTGCAGGATCTCCGAGCACAGGTTGGAGTGGGTGATCTTGCCCTTGATCGGGTTCGCCCGGTTCACGGTGTCCTCGTACATGATGTACGGGTAACCGGACTCGAACTGCAGCTCGGCGATGGTCTGGAAGAACTCGCGCGCCTTGATCTTCGACTTGCGGATGCGCTTGTCGTCGACCATCTCGTAGTACTTCTCGGTCACGTTGATGTCCGCGAACGGCACGCCGTAGATGCGCTCCACGTCGTACGGCGAGAAGAGGTACATGTCCTCGTTCTTCTTCGCCAGCTCGAACGTGATGTCCGGGATCACCACGCCGAGGGACAGCGTCTTGATGCGGATCTTCTCGTCCGCGTTCTCGCGCTTGGTGTCGAGGAAGCGGTAGATGTCGGGGTGGTGGGCGTGCAGGTAGACCGCGCCCGCGCCCTGGCGCGCACCCAGCTGGTTGGCGTAGGAGAAGGAGTCCTCCAGCAGCTTCATGATCGGGATGACGCCCGAGGACTGGTTCTCGATCTTCTTGATCGGGGCGCCGGTCTCACGAATATTGCTGAGCAGCAAGGCCACGCCGCCGCCGCGCTTGGACAGCTGCAGGGCGGAGTTGATGGAGCGGCCGATCGACTCCATATTGTCTTCGATGCGCAGCAGGAAGCAGGACACCGGCTCGCCGCGCTGCTTCTTGCCGGAGTTCAGGAAGGTCGGGGTGGCGGGCTGGAAGCGGCCGTCCATGATCTCTTCGACCAGTTCGGAGGCCAGCTTCTCGTCACCCGCGGCGAGGGTCAGCGCGACCATGCAGACGCGGTCCTCGAACCGCTCCAGGTAGCGCTTGCCGTCGAAGGTCTTCAGCGTGTACGAGGTGTAGTACTTGAACGCGCCGAGGAAGGTGGGGAACCGGAACTTCTTGCCGTAGGCCTGCTTGAACAGCTTCTTGGTGAAGTCGAAGCTGTACTTGTCGAGCACCTCGGTCTCGTAATAGTTCTCTTTGACGAGGTAGTCGAGCTTCTCCCGCAGATTGTGGAAGAAGACGGTGTTCTGGTTGACGTGCTGCAGGAAGTACTGGTGCGCGGCCTCGCGATCCTTGTCGAACTGGATCTCGCCGTTGGGACCGTACAGGTTCAGCATCGCGTTGAGGGCGTGGTAGTCCATGCCCGAGGTGTCGGTGCTGCTGACGGTCCGCTCTACGCGGGCAGCCTTTCCGGCCGGTGCTGTTGTCGTTGCCAAAACAAGTCCAATCCCTCTCGGACGCGCTCGACGTCCTCGGCAGTTCCCATGAGTTCGAAGCGATACAGGTACGGCACCCCTGCCTTGCGCGAGATGACCTCTCCCGCAAAGCAGTACGTATCACCGAAGTTGGTGTTGCCGGCCGCGATCACGCCGCGCAACAGGGCGCGGTTGTGGGGATCGTTGAGGAATTTGGCCACCTGACGGGGGACGAATTCCTTTTCGGATCGGGTCCCTCCCAAAACATGCCGACCACCCCCGTAGGTGGGGACGATCAGCACGTAGGGTTCGTCGACGCGAAGCGAGTCGGCAGTATGAAGCGGTATGCGAACGGCGGGGACACCCAGCCGTTCGACGAAGCGGTGCGTGTTCTCCGAAGCACTGGAGAAGTAGACGAGATTGCTTGTCGTTTCGGACATCTCGGCCATCTCCCTCCTTCCGGGTTCGGACAACCTGCTGGAGCGGGGAGCCGCTCCGGGGCCGCTAAGCGACGGCGACGGCGTCGGCCAGGGCCTTGATGCGGTCCGGGCGGAAGCCGGACCAGTGGTCCTCACCGGCGACGACGACGGGGGCCTGCAGGTAGCCCAGGGCCATGACGTAGTCGCGGGCTTCGGGGTTCTCCGAGATGTCGATGACGTCGTAGGCGACACCGGCCTTGTCGAGCGCGCGGTAGGTGGCATTGCACTGAACACAAGCGGGCTTGGTGTAAACGGTGATGGTCATTGGTATCCCCTTCTCCTGGCCTTCGATCCGTATGCAGTGCACGACTGAAAACAAGATCCACGTAGTTCCTGCGCAAACCCCTGGACGTGGGACCGAAGCCCCTGGTCGCGGAGACCGGAACCGTGATTTCTGCGGTTCATCTCTCGCGGCGTTCCAGCTCCCAAGACACTACACCTAGTGGCCGACAGAATCTTCCAACACGACATGTTGCGACTCACAAAGGTGAAATTCTGGTGCCGTAAGTACCTGGACACTCGATTCGCAACTCGACACGACTGAGGCGCAGATCACAATTTGGGCTTTCAGCACATTTCCAGCAAACCCACCGTTCCCCCTGATCAACTGGCATCACACGAGTCACAGGAGTCCCGGGCGAACAGGGGGTTCGGAGCGGGCGCGCGGGGTGCCCCGAATTCCTGGGGCACCGAACCGCTTCGGCGTGTCGCGCTCAGGAGAGCGTGAAGCTCGAACCGTCCACCGGGCCCGGGTACAGCACCCGGTTGGTGGCGGCGATGCCGTAGACCTGAGCGTCATAGGCGGACAGCGGTTTTCCGTCGATCTCGATCTCGGTGAAGGTCACCGGGGTGAAACCCGGCAGGGCGGCGTCGAGATGGCCCTCGATCACGATCTCCGCGGTGCGGGCGGGGGCATCGGAGACCTGGGAGGCGACCTTGCGCCAGTTCCGAGTGCGGTTCTCCAGGGTCATCGTGTAGACGTGGCCGTCCCAATCCACCGCGGCGTGCATGACATCGCCGGCGTTCACGTCCACGTCCTCGTAGATGACGGGCGGGTCCGGATAGCCCTCCCACCATCCGTCGCTGCCCTGCTCCGGCGCGCAGGCCGCGCCCAGTGCCCCGGTCGCGCAGAGGCCGTCGGCGATGCCGCCGAGCGTGTTCGACAGATCGTCCCCGGCCGCCATCACCTGATTGGCCAGCCACGGACTGGTGTAGACGAGCCCGGCCGCCACGTTCTCCAATTGCAGGCCGGGCATGGTGGCGTAGACGGCGGCATCGCTGATGCATCCGGTTTCGGCGCCGGTCTGCATGAGCGGCAGCGCCACCCGGTTGTCCGGGCCGTTCGCGCCGTTCAGGCCGACCCAGGGCACCACGCGCTGGAACACACCGGGATTGGTGCAGGTCACAGCCGGCTGCACCCAGGTGGCGCTGACCGAGCGGAAGTCGCCCTTGATCACGTACCCGGCCCAGTTGCCCAGGTGCACAAGGACGTTCGATTCCGCGGCGGCCTCGGCGGCACTCACCGTCGCGGTCGACAGGGCCAGCAGGCCCGCCGCGCAATACCGGCTCCAGGCGCGTTTGCCTGCTAGTAGCTTCATGAGCTGAAGTTAGCCGATGGAGGGTCCGAAAGCGCGAGGCCACGGCTGGAAAGCCGTGGCCTCGTACTGGATTCAGCGAGTAATCACATTGTTTGCCTGTTGCTCGCTCCCCTGGCTAGGCGGTGCGTCCGCGCGCGCTCAGGCGTTCGCCTTGACGGCCACGGCCGCGTCGGCGAGCAGGCGCACGGTGGCGGCCAGCTGGGTCAGCGCCTCGGCGTCGTCGGCAGGGTGCGCGTCGCCGAACCGCTGGCCGATGGTGCCGAAGTTCAGCGAGGCCTCCTTCAGCACCTCGGCGCCGGCCACGCCCAGCGCCTTCACGGCGTCGTCGTGCGACCACTTGGCGGCGTTCGGCGAGATGGAGGCGCTGACCACCGCGACCGGCTTGGTCTTCAGGGCGCCGACGCCGTACGGGCGCGAGGCCCAGTCGATGGCGTTCTTGAGCACGGCGGGCAGGGTGCCGTTGTATTCGGGGGTGACCAGCAGCAGACCGTCACTGGCGGCCACGGCTTCCCGCAGGGCGAGGGCGGCAGCGGGTACCTTGCCTTCGACATCCAGGTCTTCGTTGTAGAAAGGAATATCGGCGAGGCCCTCGTAGATGGCGACCTCGACACCCTCCGGAGAGGTCTGCGCGGCGGCCTCGGCCAGCCGGCGGTTGATCGAGGCGGCACGGAGGCTGCCGACCAGAGCGAGAAGGCGGGTCTGCGACATGGTGATCACTCCTGGGAATTTCTGATCCAGTGGCTAACTTGCATGAGACACTAACCGGACTACGGTCCGCTTCCATTCCCGGCTTGGGAGAACCTGCACTGTGAACCCCGACACACCGCCCGCCACCCGCTCCGACCGGCCCGCACCGGCGGATCTGGCGCTGAACCTGTCCATCGAAGCCGTCGGGCTGCCGATCGAACCGGTGCCCGGCCAGATCTCCCCGGCGCACGCGGTCCAGCTGCTCAATCCGGGCGGCACCCACGAGCGCAGCGATGCCGCGCGCAATCGGCAGCTGCTGCTCGACGCCGCCGAGACGCTGGTGCGCGAACAGGGGGTGGACGCGGTCACCATGGACGCGGTCGCCAAACGGGCGGGCGTCGGCAAGGGCACTGTGTTCCGGCGGTTCGGCAATCGCGCGGGGTTGATGCTGGCGCTGCTCGATCAATCCGATCAGAAGTTGCAGGCCGCGTACATGTTCGGGCCGCCGCCGCTGGGTCCGGGCGCACCGCCCGCCGAACGCCTGATCGCCTTCGGCCGCGCCCGCCTGGCCGCCGTCGAGGTGGAGGGTGACGTGCGCAAGGCCGCCGATCTGCAACGGCATTCCAGCGCGCCCTACAACATCTCCAAAACCCATGTGGCGCTGCTGCTCCGGCAGGCCGGCACCCCCTGCGATCCGCGTCTGCTCGCCGACACCCTGCTGGCGACGCTGGACGCGGCGCTGGTGCTGCATCAGATCCGGGCGCTCGGCTACACCCTGGAACAGATCGGCGACCACTGGGAGACGCTCGTCCGCACGGTCACCGCCACACCGGCCCCGTTAGAGTGACGGTCATGGGGAACCTGCGCGCACAGATCATCGCCGAATTGGGCGTCTCGCCGACCATCGAACCGAAACTCGAAGTGCGACGGCGCATCGATTTCCTCAAGGACTATCTGCGCTCCACTCCCGCACAGGGTTTCGTGCTCGGTATCAGCGGCGGCCAGGACTCCACCCTCACCGGCCGCCTCTGCCAGCTGGCCGCCGAGGAGCTGCGCGCCGAAGGCCGCGAGGCCACCTTCGTGGCCGTCCGCCTCCCCTACGGCGTGCAAGCCGACGAGGAGGACGCCCAGATCGCGCTGCGCTTCATCCAGCCCGATCGCTCCGTCACCGTCAATGTCAAGCCCAGCGCCGACGCCGGCGCGGACGAGGCGGCCCAGGCCATCAGCGAGATCATCGGCGCCGCTCCCCTGCGAGACTTCGTGCGCGGCAACATCAAAGCCCGCGAACGCATGGTCCTCCAATACGCCATCGCCGGGCAGCTCAACCTGCTCGTCGTCGGCACCGACCACGCCGCCGAAGCCATCACCGGCTTCTTCACCAAATACGGCGACGGCGGCGTGGACATCACCCCCCTCACCGGCCTCAGCAAACGCCAAGGCGCCGCCCTCCTCCAAGAACTCGGCGCCCCGCCGAGCGTCTGGCAGAAGGTCCCCACCGCCGACCTTGAAGACGACCGCCCCGCCCTCCCCGACGAGGAAGCCCTGGGCCTCAAGTACTCCCAAATCGACGACTACCTCGAAGGCCACGAAGTAGCCCCCGAGGTAGCCGAAAAACTCGAAACCATCTACCGCAACACCCGCCACAAGCGCACCGTCCCGGTGACCCCGCTCGACGACTGGTGGAAGTAGCTCCACCGGAACGGGGTCTCGGAGCCTACGGCTGGGGAACCAGAAAAGACCCTTTGACGATCATCACCGATTGCGGGGTGGCAGCCTGCCCGGGGCGTAGATTGACCGGATTGTGCTGTACCCGCCACTCGATGGCCTGGACTGGCTTCTGGTCTTTGACGAAGAGGTAGAAACCTGTAGGGGCGAAGTTAGAACCAGCATCCGTGGGAACGTTGCGCCAACAATATCCTTCGGTCTGCGCAGTCATGTTCAGGTCACTTTCCTTGATGTCCTCGTACACGTCCACCATTCGGTCCCAGCCATCCGACCAGCCGGCCTTGTGTGCAATCTCCACGAAAGGGGTTCCCTGCGGATTCGCCGAAGAAGTGGCTTTTTGCAACTCTTCGAGAAGCAGCGCCCCAGAACCGAGAGGCTCCCCACTGTTCCGAAGGTCCCACTCGGCCAGACATGCGGGCGCATCGCTCTTTTGCTTCGGCAGCGGAAACGCACAGGCATTGAGCAATGGTAGTGCCAATAGCACCGACAAGAGCACGGCTTTCTTCATGGACGAAATCACCTATTTCCCAGGTAGCGGAATGCCGACGCCAGCGATTTGGGTCGTTTGACCGACATTATCCTTACTGCTCCAACCGATCTGAGTGGTGTTGTTACCAGCGTCCAGGATTACGATGGCTTTCCCCGTGTCGATCGACTGCTCGACCGCCGCCCGTATTTGATCCGGAGTGGCGTTCTTGCATGCGGGGTCGGCACCGATCGAACGTCCCAACTCATTGTTCTTGAGATCCATGGCCTCACGTTGCGGATTGTTTCCGCCCGTCTTTTCATGGGCGGTTGCGTATGCCTGAGTCCAGCTTTCACCGAATTCCTGGGTCATCCGCGCATTCCAATATGCATGGCGGAGAGCGTCAGCATGCCCGTCATCCTTGGACGACGGTTTTTCCTTTGTGTACTTATTGTCCTTACCCAGGCGATCCGCGTCCTGTTGGATCTGCACGAACTTCACGATGTCCAGCGGCCTGTTCTTGGCCAGCGTCTCCAAGAGCCTCGCTTCCTCTTCCGTTACCTGAAGAGGCGTGAAGTCAGGCATATAGGTTTTAATGAGCGAATACAGCTCGGCGCCGGGCCACACCCTGATGTCCTTGTCGGACGCCGAAACCTGGTAATCCAGCAAGATCTTCGCCAACGCTGGGTCGGAGGGAAGATTTGCCAGCAGGATCTTAACCGAGTCTCCGACCTTTTCTAAACATTTGGCGACTTGCTCAGCACCCTTGGCGTCAATCTCCTGAATGTCCCAGAATAATTGGGACAGAGCACCGGAATAGCTCCATTGCAAACGAGTCTTCTCGAGGATCGTGCCCGGCCCATACGGAAATACTTTGTACGACGTCTCAAAATTCGACTGCCGTGACCGAACAGCACCGGTGCTGTCGTCGTAGAAGAAATCGAACTTCGAACTCTCGATTTCCTTCACGAGCACCTTCAGTTCGTCCAGCTTCGGCTGCAGCGAATGGTTGACATTATCGATGGCGATATGAATAGCATCATAAACATCCGCGGTCTTGTTGCCATCCGTTTTGTAGTTGGCCGAGACCGTCCGGGCGGCAGATCCGCCGTCCTTGCCGAAGTAGTCTTGCGAACCCTGGATGGCGGAATCTGCCGCATTGACCTCGGTTTCCAGTTTGGTAGACAGGATCATCAGCTCTCCAGCGACCAAGCTGGCCGAGCTCAGATCCCAGGAGAGCATCTTGCTGATGGTGATGACGTCTTGTGTCATTTCAAGCCCTTGAATGACTCGACGTTGACCTCTTCCATGGCGTCGACCGCGGTCGCGGCCGCATCGGTCTTGTCCGCGAATGCACGCAACCGGGCGGCATGCAGGGTCAGGACCCGGTCCAACGCCTGCACCGATTCCTCGATCCGTGTCGCAAACGCGGAATTGGGCATCGCTTTTCGGGCTGCGGCGCAATTCGCCACGGCGACCGGTTCCATATCGTCGATCGCGGTGGCCTTGGTCCTGGTGCCGGTGGCGAGTTCGCGCATCTTGGTGGTGTTGAAGGCCAGCTCGTCCCCCATGTCACACCCCGTAGGTGATACGGAGCGGGGTACTTTCTTCCCATTCGGGTGTGGGAGCCGGAGCGGGCAATTGCGCCGCCCTGTCCTCGGCGGCCCGCAGCTCAGTGAAGACTTTGACCGCCTCGGTCTCGGCTCGTTCCTTGGCGATTCGATGGCATTGCGCAATCGCATTGGCCAGGCGGGACGCATCGACGCTCATGGCGAACGGCGAGATCTCGAGTTTCGCGATATTGCCATAGGGGTCGCTCTCGACCACCACGGAACCGTCCGAGGTTTGCGCGCGCCCGCGCACCCGCTCGATCGTGCTGTCGATACGAAAAGCCCGCTCGCCCAACTCTTCATCCGTGGTCAACGGAATCCCCCATCACGTCTCGCGAAACCCACCGTCGGCCGCAGCGGCCACAGAGAACCGTAGCGATCGATCAGGAGAGCGGCAACAATACGGGAAGGGCTGGCGGCGTGGCTATCTCGCGGAATTGCCCAGGACCTGGGTGTGGCAGTCCAATCGCGGGACCGCCGAGCCCTCGGCGAGGGAATGCAGGGCGGTGAAGACTATCGCCGTACCGAAGAGCAAGGCGAGCAGGGGCCGCGTCATGCGCTACCTCCGGGGGGAGGGATGTACCGGACACCTGGGGTATCCGTGCGCTCGGCTATAGCGTTACCGAATATTTGCGGAGGGGGTTGCTAGCCGCCGGCGAAGGGGGGGAGGACGTCTACGCGTGGGGGGAGGGGGACGGTGGCGTCTCGGGTGAGTTCGTCGCCGATGAGGTAGGCGCAGACCTTGAGCATGGGGTCGAGGTCGGGGCCGTAGGTGGCGGCGAGGGTGGTGCGGAGGTCGCCGATGGTGGCATCGGCGGGCAGGTCCAGGTGTTCGCTGGACTTGCCTACCGCGTCGGCAATGGCGGCGAAATAGCGGACCTCAACCACCGATGGCTCCCATCGTTCGTTCGGGCGGGACGAAGCCGGCGGCGTCGATGCCGTGGCCGGCCCATTTCTGCCACATGGCGCCGCGCCACAGGGTGGCGATATCGGCGTCAGAGGCGTTGGCGCGCAATGCCGCTCGCACGTCGTACTCCTGATCGCTGAACAGGCAGGAGCGGATGCGGCCGTCGGCGGTGAGCCGGGTGCGGTCGCAGTCGCCGCAGAACTTGCGGGTGACCGAGGCGATGATGCCGACCGTGGCGGGGCCGCCGTTCACCAGCCAGCGTTCGGCGGGGGCGGAGGGGTCCTCGCGGCCGGTTTCGGTGAGGGTGAAGCGGGCGCCGAGGACGTTCAGGAGTTCGGCGGCGGTGATCATGTTGGCGCGCGCCCACTCGTGGTCGGCGTCCAAAGGCATCTCTTCGATGAAGCGCAGTTCGCAGCCTTCGTCGAGACACCATTGCAGCAGGTCGGCGGCGCCGCCGAGAGTTTCGCGCATGAGCACGGCATTGACCTTGATGGGGGCCAGCCCGGCCTGCCGCGCGGCGCGGATACCGGCGAGCACCGAATCCAGGCGGTCGCGGCGGGTCAGTTTGGCGAAGCCGTCGCGGTCGACGGTGTCGAGGGAGATATTGATGCGACTGAGCCCGGCCTCGACCAGTTTGCGGGCGCGATGCTCGAGACCGACACCATTGCTGGTCATGGACAGCGGGATAGCGGGCAGCTCGGCGCGGCACCCGGCGATGATCTGTTCCAGATCGCGGCGCATGAGCGGCTCGCCGCCGGTGAATCGCACTTCCTGCACACCCAGTTCGCGAACCGCCAGCACCACCAAGCGCACCAGTTCGGAAGTGCTGAGCAGCTCGTCCGCGGGGATCGCGGGCAGGCCCTCCTCGGGCATGCAGTAGGTGCAGCGCAGCGAACACTTCTCGGTGATGGACACGCGCAGATCCCGGGCCACACGGCCGAAACGGTCCACCAGGAACGGGGTATCGGGGCGGCCGTCCATCGAGGGCTGCCCGGTTCGAACTGCGGGCATGCCCATCGCGACCACGGTCATCCGACCATTATTGCCCCATGCGCAAGCCCTCGCGCCAGTGCGCGGCCGGGGTTTCTTCACCGGAACCCGCGTATAGGCTCACCGGCATGAGCTCCCGGCACGCCGTGGCCCCGGCCCGTTCCGTCGACGACCACCGGCGCGAGATCGAGGATCTGCTGCGGCCGACCGCCGCGCGCGACCCCGAACTCGTGCCCATGGCCGCGGCGCTGGGCCGGCGCTTGGCCGCGGATGTGTACTCCCCCCTGGATCTGCCGGTGTTCCGGAACTCGGCCATGGACGGCTATGCGGTGCGGGCGAATTCGGTGGCGATCGTGCCGGTGCGGCTGCGGCTGGCCGGCGTGGTGGCGGCCGGGAATCCGGGCGAGACGCCGCTGCCGGAAGGCGCGGCGCTCAAGGTGATGACCGGCGCGCCCATGCCGCCCGGCGCGGACTGCGTGGTGCCGGTCGAGCACACCAGCTTCGACGGCGAGTCGGTCACCATCGAGAAGAGCCGATCCGCAGGCGATTTCGTGCGCGAACCGGGCACCGATGTGCGCACCGGGCAATTGCTGGTCGCGGCGGACACGCTGCTGCGGCCCCGGCACATCGCGGCGCTGGCGGCGGTCGGCCTGCCGGAACTGCCGGTCGCGCCCCGGATCCGGGCGGCCGTGCTGACCACCGGCGACGAATTGATGCCCGCTGGAACGCAACTGCTGCCGGGCCAGATCTACAACTCCAACGGTCTCGCGCTCGCGGCCGCGCTCGCCGACAACGGCGTGGAGGTGGTGTCGGTCGCGCACGCCACCGACGATCCCGCCGAATTCCGGCAGCGGCTGGAGGAGGCCACCGCCGGCGCGGACGTGGTATTCACCTCCGGCGGCGTCTCGCAGGGCGACTTCGAAGTGGTCAAGGATGTGCTCGGCCCGCTCGGCGGCCGCTTCGGCGCGGTCGCCCTGCAGCCCGGCGGCCCGCAGGGATTGAGCGTGGTCGACGGCGTCCCGGTGCTGAGCTTCCCGGGCAATCCGGTGAGCACCATGGTGTCGTTCGAGGTGTTCGCCCGGCCGATCCTGCGCGAACTGGCGGGACTGCCCGAGGTGGTGACCGCCGAACTGCCGCTGTTGGATGCGGTGCGCTCCCCCGCCGGGAAGCGCCAGTTCCTGCGTGGCCGGGTGACCGACGCGGGCGTCGAGATAACCTCGGGTCAAGGCTCGCATCTGATCGCGTCGATGGCGCAGGCCGAGGTGCTGATCGAGATTCCGGCCGAGGCGACCGAGGTGGCAGCCGGAACCGTAGTGCGGATCAGCCGGCTCTGAACCGCGGCGCGCTCCACACCGGCAGATCGCCCCGCCAAGGACTCACCGCCAGGCCCCGCCAAGGACTCGCCGCCAGGCCCCGCCAAGGACTCATCGCCAGGCCCCGCCGAGGACTCATCGCCAGGCCCCGCCGAGGACTCACCGCCGGGCGCGGCACCGGCCGACGGCGGATCGGAATTGCGCGGCCGAGACGACCCGCGGGATCGGGTGACGCGCGTGGACCGGCCCGGTGCTTCGCTCACCGCTCAGCGTCGCTCACTGTGAGCGGCAGCGAGCTCGGGGTGAGAGACATGACGCCCGTGCCCTGGCCTGGGCGGCAGCGGCGCCGCAGATCGGCTCGACGCCGGAAACCAAGGCGGACGCGGGCGCTTGCCGGACGTTGGGGTGATCCTCCAATAACGGTGCCCGCACCCGGCGTGGCAGGCTTGGGCGCATGAGTGAGTTGTCGCATGTCGATGCCGAGGGTCGCGCCCGCATGGTTGATGTGAGCGCCAAGGCCGATACCGTCCGGATCGCGGTGGCGGCCGGGGAATTGCGCACCACTCCCGAAGTCGTGCGATTGGTGCGCGCGGACGATATGCCGAAGGCGGATGTGCTGAGCACGGCGCGGCTGGCGGGCATCAACGGGGCGAAGAAGACCTCGGAGTTGATTCCGCTGTGCCATCAGCTCGCGTTGTCGTCGGTGAGCGTGACATTCGGGTTCACCGAGGACAGCATCACGATCGAAGCGTCGGCGAAGACCAAGGGGCCGACCGGGGTCGAGATGGAGGCGCTCACCGCGGTAGCGGTCGCGGGGCTCACGCTGCACGACATGGTGAAGGCGGTGGATCCGGCGGCGACCTTGAACGGGGTGCGGCTGCTCACCAAGGACGGCGGTAAGCGCGGGCATTGGGAGCGTCCGGAAGGCGCTGCGCGGCAATCGCATTCGGGCTCCGCTGCGCACGGATCGCATAGCGCGCAGCCGCACGCGGACCACGCGCGGCCCGTCGAGGCCGAGGTGAAAGCGCCGATCGGGACCGGGCGCGAGGCCGTGGTGCTGGTCGCCTCCACCGGTACGGCCGCGGGCACCCGCGAGGACACCACCGGCCCGGTGCTGGCGAAATGGCTGGACGCACTGGGTTTCTCGGTGCGCGGGCCGCTGGTCTACGCGGATTCCGATATCTCGTACGGACTTTCGGAATCGCTGTCGACCGAACCCGCCCTGGTGATCAGCACGGGCGGTACCGGCGCCTCCCCCACCGACGCCACCCCGGAAGCCACCCTCGCCGTCCTGGACCGGGAATTGCCCGGCATCGCCGACGCCATCCGCCAGCGCGGCACCGCGAAATTCCCCCTCGCGGCGCTCAGCCGCGGGGTCGCGGGATTGGCGGGGCGTACCGTGATCGTGAATCTGCCCGGATCGCCGGGCGGCGTGAAGGACGGAATCAGCGTGCTGGAGCCGATGCTCGGGCATCTGCTGGACCAGGTGGCCGGAGGAGGCAGCCATGAGTGACGGCGGCGAACTGCTGGCGCGGATCAGCGATCAGCCACTGCACCCGGACGAGGTCGAGAAGGCCGTGAGCGGGCCGGAGCACGGGGCGGTCGTGGTGTTCACCGGCAAGGTGCGCAATCACGATGGCGGGCAGGCGGTTTCGACGCTGGAGTATTCGGCGCATCCGCAGGCCGACGTGTTCCTGCGCAAGGTGTGCGCCGAAGTGGCGAGCGAATCCGGGCTGCCGGTGGCGGCGATCCACCGGGTCGGGCCGCTCACCATCGGCGACCTCGCCATCGTCGTGGCGGTCGCCGCACCCCACCGCGCCGAAGCCTTCACCGTCTGCGCGAACCTCGTCGACCGCATCAAACACGAAGTGCCCATCTGGAAGAGGCAACTCTTCGCAGATGGGCTTTCCGAATGGGTCAACGCCTGCGGATAGGCCCAACTCTCGGGACCCTCAGGGGCTGCGCCCCGAACCCCCTGGGGCCGCACGAGGTCGAACCCCTCCGGGCTCTCGGGGGCTTTGCCCCCGAAGCGCATGCGCGGCTCGACTTCGCTCGCCGCTAGGCGGTGACGGGGTCCTGGGGTTCCGGTTCGGCTGGGGATTTGGTTGCGGCGCGGGCTATTTCGCCGAGTTTGGTGTGGTTGAACAGCAAGTTGAGGGCGAATGCGGTGGCTGCTGCGAGTGAGATGCCGCTGTTCAGGAGGATCTGGGCGGAGGAGGGGAACTTGTCGAACATGCCCTTGGTGAGGACCGGTACCAGGCCTACGCCGATGGAGACGGCGATGATGCTGAGGTTCACGCGGTCGGACAGGTCGGCTTTGCGCAGCGTGTCCACGCCGATCACCGCGATGGTCGCGAACAGCACCAGGCCGACGCCGCCGACCACCGGTTTCGGCACCGCCGCCACGATCGCGCCGAAGCGCGGGACCACGCCCAGCACCACCAGAATCGCGCCGCTGACCGCGGTCACGTAGCGGCTGAAGACCCGGGTCTGGGCGACCGCGCCGACATTCTGGTTGAACACGGTGTCGATGAACGAGTTGAAGACGCCGGCCAGTACCGCCGACAGGCCGTCGCCGACCAGGCCGCGCGCGATGTCCGCGCGCTCCAGCTTCTTTCCGGTGATCTCCCCGATGGCCAGCATGCTGGCGGTGGATTCGGCGAACACCACCGCCATCACGATGCTCATGGCCACCACGGCCGCGATCGGGAACTGCGGCGCGCCGAAGTAGAAGGGGTGCGGCGCGCCCAGCCAGCTCGCCTTGGACACGCCGTCGAACTTCAGCAGGCCCATGGGAATCGAGATCAGCACGCCCGCGACGAGCGCGATGAGAATGCCCAGCTGCGACCACACGCCGCGCCCGAGCACGGTGAACACCAGCGCGATCACCAGGACCGCCGCCGCCAGCGCGATATGCGAGGGCGAACCGAAGCCCGGCGCTTTCGGATCACTGCCGACGATCAGCCCGCCCGCCACGCCGATCAGCGAAATGCCGACCACGGTCAGCACGGTGCCGGACACCAGCGGCGGGAAGAAGCGCACGATACTGGCGAACGGCCAGGCCAGCGCGATGCCGATGAGACCGCCCACCAGCATCGACCCGTACACGGCCTGCAGCCCGTACTCCTTGGCGATCAAGATCATCGGGCTCATGGCGACGAAGGTCGCGCCGGTGATCAAGGGCAGCCGCGCACCCGCGAACCGCCCCAGCCCGAGGCTCTGCACCACCGTGATGATGCCCGCGACCAGCAGGTCCGCACTGATCAACAGCCCGACGGTGGCTTTGTCCAGGCCGGCGGCGGCGCCGAACACCAGTGGGACGGTGACACATCCGGTGTACATGATCAGGACGTGCTGAATGCCGAACACCAGTAGCCGATGCCAGGGCAGCCGGGTGTCGACGGGATGGGGCGAGGTCATGGTGGCTCCTTGCGGCGCGTGAATACATGGTCAGGCTAGGCAGGCGCGCCCGTCCGGAGGTTTGTCGAAAGTGCCGAACGCGTGTCGCGATCCGTCCGGCGTTTTGGCATCCGAACCAACGGCTCCGGCGGGCGGCATGCGCGAGAGTGGGGCGAGATGATCCGTGACCACGGGAGGCGAAACGTGACCGAATTGTCCGGCAAGATCGTGCTCGGGCCCAACCAGTACGGCAAGGCCGAGAACCGGGTGGTGCGGGTGTACCGCGACACCGATCGGCACGAGATCCGTGATCTGAACGTATCGTCCTGTCTGCGTGGGTCTTTCGAGGCGGCGCACACGGTGGGCGATCAGGGGTCGGTGCTGCCGACGGATTCGCAGAAGCAGACCATCTTCACCTATGCCAAGACGCACGGGGACGGCAGTATCGAGGATTACGGGCTGGCGTTGGCGCGGCATTTCGTCGACGACGTGGAGCCGGTGGATTCGGCGCGCATCGAGGTGGAGGAGTTCGCCTGGCAGCGGGTGCCGGTCGGCGCGGAGGGGCATGCGCACACCTGGACACGGGTCGGGCCGGAGGTGCGGATCGCGGCGATCACGGTGCAGGGCAAGGGATCCGCGCAGCGCGAGTGGGTGATCGGCGGCATCAAGGATCTGGTGATCCTGAAATCCACCGGGTCCGAGTTCGCGGGATTTCTCACCGACCCGTTCACGGTCCTGCAACCCGCCTACGACCGCGTCCTGGCCACCAGCCTCACCGCGCACTGGCGCTTCGCCGCGCCGCCCGCGGACTGGGATGCCGCCTACTCCGGCATCCGCGCGCTCATGATCGAGAAGTTCGCCACGCTGCATTCGAAAGCCTTGCAGCAGACCCTCTTCGAGATGGGCCGCGCGGCGCTGGAGGCCTACCCCTGCCTGGCCGAGATCCGTATGTCCGCCCCGAACAAGCACCATTGGATCTTCGACCTCTCCCGCTTCGACGCCGAGAACAACGGCGAGGTGTTCTACGCCGACGACCGCCCCTACGGGTTGATCCAAGCCACCGTCCAACGCGAGGACGCCCCCGACTCCGGCATCGCGTGGGAGCCCTACACCGGCGCGGTCTGACCGCCCAGCGTCCGCATGGCCAGATACAGATCGAGCCGGTCGTCGAGCCGCCCCAGGTCCCGCCCGGTGAGCTCCTCGACCCGCCCGATCCGATATCGAACCGTATTGAGATGCACGTGCATCCGCTCCGCCGCCACCCGCCAGGACCCCTCGCACCCGAGAAACACCTCCAACGTCTCCAGCAATCCGCCCCCGTTCCGCCGGTCGTACTCCACCACCGGCCCGAGCACCCGCTCCGCGAACCGCCGCTGCAACCCGCCCGGCACGGCGGTGAACAACCCGACCGCCGAATCGATATCGGCCACCCGCACACTCACCTGCGCCGCGTCGTCCCGCGCGGCGGTACACGCGGCCTCGGCCGCCGCCACCGCCGCACTCCACGTCTCCTCGTCCTGCCGCACGCTCACTCCGACGGCGAGCCGAATACCGTATGCCGCGAACGCCATCCGGCCCAGCCGCTCCCGCAGCACCGCCGCCACCCGGGACGCATTCACCTCCGGCTTGGACCCATTCGGTTGCTCCGAGCGCATCGCCCGCGACGCGTCGTCGCATCCATGCCGCTGTGCCGCCGGCCCGCCGTCCCGGACGGCCATGACGATCCTGCCCTCCGCGTCCACGCTGGTCTCGGCACCCGGGAAGATGTCGTGCAGTACCGCCCTCACGACCGCGACTTCGGCTGCCGCAACGCTATTTTCGAGGTTCAGCGCGGGCATGGGGCGGGCCGGCCGGTTGTCGATACCCGCCGGTCCGCCGGGTTCACCTCGATCACTCCCGGATCGCGATGCCACGGTGCTGCCCGTACGGGCGGCCGAGCTCGGTGCTGCGGCCGAGGCGACGGTGTGCACCGCGCAGACCACCGCGACCAGCTGTTCCCCGGTCCGCTCGGCGGGCGGGGCCGGGAAACGGTCGGCGAGCTCCCAACTCAGGTGCAGCCGGTCGGCGGCGCGCTGGCGGTAGAGCTCGGCGACGGCGGCGAGGTCGGGGCCGAAGGGTTCCGGGTCGGGGGCGGCGGGACGCAGCACGAGGAACCAGGCGGTGCGTCGGTCACCGGCGCCGACCTGCAGAACGCGCAGCGCGCCAGTGGTTACGGCGGGGAGGCGGGGCGCCGTCGCCGCGGTGCTGACCGCGTGGTTCAGATCGGTGCCGGACAGGGGTGCGGTACCGGCGATCACGCTGCCGGTCGCGGTGATCAGCCAGGCCGAAATGTCTTGTTCGGCCGCGATTTCCGCAAGGATCTCGTCGATGGTCTTGCCGGCCGCGACGGCGGAGAGCATGCGGCGCTGCCGGTCGGCGCGGCTTTGGACGCGCTGCCAGCGTTGTTCGGCGGCCTGGTCGGCGAGATGTTCGATGATGCGACTGAAGGGCATGCTCTGCGGGGCGGACAGCAGCGGCAGGCCGTACTTCTCGCAGGCGGTCACCACGTCCTCGGGGACATGCCCGTGCAGCGCTTGCCCGGCCACCACCCCGGCGACGCCGGCCCCGGCCAAGAGGCCGATGTACCGGTCGGAATCGCCGGAACCCTTGCGCCACACCAGTCCCGTGCAGACCAGGGCGCCCGGGGTGACGAACGGCCGGGGATCGGGCATATCGGTCGCACAGACTCGGGCGACCGGTCGGTCCAATGCTTCCGTATCCCCGTGCAACAACCGCATGCGCAATTGCGGCGCGCCGAGTATGTCCCGCACCCGCATGGCGCACCTCCGTCAATTCGTCCGCTCCGAGCCGCGACCAGCACTGCTACCCGCCACGACTCGGCCTGCCGCCCACTGCGGCTGGTGCCACGACTCGCACCACGGTCCTCGGCGGCCGGTGCGGGCCGTCCGTGACTCCGACCGTCGTCCGCCGTGGATCGTGCGGTCGCCGTCGCAGCTCACCGCCGTTGGATGGCAGGCGGCTGCCGTCCTACTGCCGGACACAGTAGGACGCGGGTATTTCCGCCGAGTTTCATTCATGCTGCGGGCGACGCATTTCCGCTACGCGGGCAGCCACGGTGCGCGTCGTGGTGCTTGCTAGCCCGCGAACGCGGCGACGGGCAACTGGAAACCACGGTTGGCAACCCGGTGACCGGCGGCCGAGCTTCCCCGAGTTCGCGGCTGGACGAGAGTGATCGGGCGTGTGGGAGGGCGCGGGGTCGGTGTGAGCCGGGGCGGTCGGTGGGGGTCGGTACCCTGGTGCGCGTGAGTCGGCGCATCCCTGTCCTGGTCGTGGCCGGTTTCCTCGGAGCCGGGAAGACGACGATGCTCAATCGGCTGCTGCGTGATCGCAATGCGCGGATCGGGGTGGTGGTCAATGACTTCGGGGCGGTGAATATCGACGCCATGCTGGTGGCGGGGCAGGTCGATGCCATGGTGTCGCTGGGCAACGGGTGCGTGTGCTGTGCGGTGGATGTCAGCGAGCTGGACGAATTGTTCGACAAGCTGGCGCATCCGAAGCAGAAGATCGATGTGATCGTGGTGGAGGCCAGTGGGCTGGCGGAGCCGCGGAATCTGATTCGGATGATCGCGCAGAGCGACAATCCCCGGATTCGGTACGGCGGGCTGATCGAAGTGGTGGACGCGGAGCATTTCCCGCAGACCCGGGTGCGGCATCCCGAGCTCGCGAGTCATCTGCGGATGGCCGATCTGGTGGTGCTGAACAAGGCGGACCGGGTCGAAGCCGAAGCCCTCGAAGCCTTGCGGGCGGAGATCAGCGAACTGGTCGGGCAGGTGCCGGTATATCCGACCAGCCACGGGCGCGTCGATCCCGGTCTGCTGTTCGATATCCCGGAGATCGAGAAACCCGACGACGGCGACCAGCTCAGCTTCGACGATCTGCTCTTCGGCGAGCCGGAGGCCGAGGACGAGCATCACCATCACGACGACTGCGACTGCGGCGAACACCGGCACCTGCACGACGGCTACGACACGGTGTCCTTCACCAGCGCCGTCGATCTGAACCCGCGCTCGCTCATCGCCTACCTGGAGGATCCGCCGGCGGGCCTGTTCCGCGCGAAGGGCGTGCTGGCATTCGCGGTGCCGACCGATCCGCGAAAGTTCGTGCTGCACATGGTCGGCCGGCATCTCACCATCGAACCCACGGCCTGGTCACGCAACGAACCGCGAGAGAGCAATCTGGTGCTGATCGGCGCGGGCCTGGACACCGAGCAGGTCCGCGCGCGGCTCGAGGCCACCGTGCACGATGCGCCCGCCCCGCTGGACGATCACGCCCTATTGCCCATCTGGCGCTACACCGTCGTCTTCGCCGATCACGACCCGGCGGAAAGCGCGGCGGTAGCCGGCGGGGCCGAGACCGACGGCGCGCTTGAAACGGTCCCGGAAAACAGCTGGTGACCCGAAACCGGTTGCGGCGGCGATGCGTTCCATCGTGTCCTCGGTGGTCTCCAGCAGCAGCTGCGCCCGCCGGATATCCGGCGGCACCGCCGCCACCGCGTACTGTGCCTGTCCGCCTTCACGTTCCAGCGGCATGACCGCGGCCCGCGCGGCCTCCAGCGCGACCTCCGAACCATAGTCGCGCGCCACCAGTTTCAGGCACAGGTCCAGCCCCGCCGCCGATCCCGCGCAGGTGAACAGCCGGTCCTGTTCGATATGCAGCGCCGACGCGTCCACCCGCACCCGCGGATAGGTGGCGGCCAGCAGTTCGGCCAGCGACCAGTGCGTGGTCGCCCGCCGCCCGTCCAGCAGCCCGGTCGCGGCCAGCTGGAACACCCCGGAACCGATGGCGGCCAACCGGATTCCGTCCTCGGCCGCCGCCAGCAGCGCCTCGCCCACCTTGGGCGGCAGCGGGCTGAGCGGATCGGCGGTGCCCGGCACGACCACGGTGTGGGCCGCGTCCAGCCCGTTCAACCCCCACGGCACCCGCAGCGTGAGCAGCCCCGCCTCGACGAGCGGACGTTCCCCGCACAGCCGGACCCGGTATCCGGCATGCCCGTCGGGCAACCGGATCCGGCTGAACACCTCGACCGGCGTGGACAGATCGAACGGATTCACGCGGTCCAAGGCGAGGACTGCGACGGTGTGCATGACCGCACCTTAGCCAGCCGGGCGGTCTCCCCGTGGCCGATCCGCCACGCCGAGCGACCCGCTACGCCTTGCGCACCGCCGCCAGGATCAGCTCGGCCACCGCGTCCGGCCGGGACACCGAAACCGCGTGCGAGGCGGCGATTTCGGTGCTGTCAGCCTCGGCGCGAGCGGCCATGAAGCGCTGGGCCTCGATCGGGATGTTCTTGTCATCGGTGGTGAGCAGGGCGTATGCCGGAATGCTCGTCCAGGCCGCGGCGGCGGCCGGTTCCTGCAGCGACGCCAGCGCCACCGGGCGCTGCGTGACCGCCATGGCAGCGGCGGCCGTCGCCGGCACATCGGCGGCGAACTGGCCCGGGAATTCGTCCTGCCGGATGTACAGCTCGGTGCCTTCGGTCCCGTCGGCCAGCGGATAGGTCGCGGGCCGGGTGGTCGGGCCGAGGGTGGACCCCGGGAACTTGTCGGTCAACGCCAGCGCGCTCTCCCCGATCTCGGGAATGAACGCCGCGATGTACACCAGCGCCGAGACATTCGTCTTGCCCTGCGCCGCAACGCTGATCACGCTGCCGCCGTACGAATGCCCGGCCAGCACCACCGGCCCCTCGACACTGTCGAGCACCGAGGCGATATAGGCGGCGTCGCCACTGAGGCTCCGCAACGGATTGGCGGCGGCGAGCACGGGCACGCCCGCCGCGGTGAGCTTTTCGACAACACCGTTCCAGCTGGAGGAATCGGCGAAAGCGCCGTGCACCAGAACAACAGTGGGAGTGGTCATGCGGATGACTCCTTAGAGGATGTAGGCGAGATGGATTGCTACCGCGACACCGGCGGGCGGCAATGTGGGGGCGCTAGCGCACCAGCGGCCGCGCGGCAGTGCCAGCGGCAACGCGGCAGGTCGACGCCGGCATCGGCGATCTCGCAGACCGCGCGACCGCGGGAGCGCGGCTGCGGGCCGGAAGCTGTCAGGCCGGGTGCAACGCCGTACGGAGCGTCGCAACCGCCTGGGCGACAGCGGCTTTCGCGGCGTGGGTGTCGTGCAAGGCGTTGACCATCACGAAGTCGTGCACGATGCCGCCGTAGCGGACCGCGGTCACCGGCACGCCGGCGGTGCGGAGTTTGGCGGCGAAGGCTTCGCCCTCGTCGCGCAGGACGTCGGCTTCGGCGGTGATGACCAGGGCGGGCGGCAGGCCGGTGAGCTGGTCGGTGGTGGCGCGCAGCGGCGAGACGGTGATGCGGGCGCGGTCCTCGGCGCTGGTGGTGTACTGGTCCCAGAACCAGCGCATGCCGTCGCGAGTGAGGAAGTAGCCTTCGGCGAACCGCTCGTAGGAGCCGGTGTCGAAGTTGGCGTCGGTCACCGGGTAGAACAGCACCTGCTGGGCGAACGACACGTCGCCGCGTTCCTTGGCCATCAACGTCAGGGCGATCGCCATATTGCCGCCGACCGAGTCACCGGCGACGGCCAGGCGGGAGGCGTCGAGGCCCTTGCTCGCGCCGTCGGTGGTTACCCACTGGGCGACCCGGTACGACTGCTCGTTCGCGACCGGGTACTTCACGTCCGGCGAGCGATCGTATTCGGGGAACACGACGGCCGCGTGCGCGCCGATCGCGAGATCCCGCACCAGCCGGTCGTGGGTGTGCGCGTCGCCGAACACCCAGCCCGCGCCGTGCGTGTACACGATCACCGGCAGCGGCTCGGTGACGCCCAGCGGCTTGACGATGCGGGCCCGCACCGACCCGGTCGGCCCGCCCTCGACGGTGACCCACTCCTCGTCGATCTCCGGCTTGAAGATCGGCGAATCCTGCACCGAGTCAACGGCTTTGCGGCCCTCCTCGGGCGGCAGCTGGTACAGGAACGGCGGCTGCGAAGTGGCGTCGACGAACTCCTGCGCCGCCGGTTCGAGCGAGATGCCGTGCGGGTTTCCGGACATGGTGGTGCCTTTCTCTCAGGGGTGATGGATGGTGAACGACGGCGCGGCTCAGGCGATTTCGGCCGCGGCCGCGGTGATCACGGCGGCGACCTCGGCCGGATGCGTCTGCATGACCAGGTGCGGGGCGTCGATCTCGGTGACGGAGCGCAATTCCGCGCGCCGGTAGCCGAACCGCTGCACCTCCGGGTTCAGGGTGTGGTCCGCGCTCGACACGATGCCCCAGCCCGGCTTGACCCGCCAGGCGGCCGCCGAAGCCGGTTCGCCGAACGCGGCCGCCGCCAGCGGACGCTGCGAGACCGCCAGCACGCGGGCCCGCGCCGGATCCAGCCCGCCCGCGAAAACCGCCGGGAAGGCGTCGATCTCGACCGAGACCTCGATCCCGGGTTCCCCGCCCGCGACCGGGTAGGGCGCACGCACCAGATGCGCGGCCAGATCCGAATCCGGGAAGCCGCCCTGCAATTCGCCCAGGCTCTCGCCCTGCTCCAGCGCGTAACCGGACACGTACACCAGCCCGGCCACGTTCCCGGCCATCCCGGCCACGGTGATGACCGCGCCGCCGTAGGAATGCCCGGCCAGCAGCACCGGCCCGTCCACGCGCTCCACGAGCGCCCGCACGTAGGCGGCGTCTGCGGCGAGACCACGATTGGACACCGGCGGCGCCAGCACCCGATGGCCTTGCGCCAGGAGCGTTTCGGTGACCGGAGCCCAGCTGGCGGCATCGGCGAAGGCGCCGTGCACGAGCACGATGGTCGGGGTTGTCACGGGGGATCCTTTCCGCGACGCGGGGAGGGGGCAATGCCGTCGCCCGCTTATTTTCAGCCGGAAGCATTGCCCGCCGCCCCGCTCGACGGGCCGTGAAAACCCCGATTCAGGACACGGCGGCGATGGCGGGTTCGGACAGCTCCACCCAGCCCGCCGACCCGGTGGTACGGAAGCGCTGCTGGTATTTGCGCGGCGAAACGCCCAGGCGGGCAATGAAAGCGCGACGCAGCGCCTCGCTGCTGCCGAAGCCGGCGGTCATGGCGGCCTCGGTGACCGAGCAGCCGGCGTGCAGCAGATCGCGGGCCACGCCGAACCGGATGAAGGCCACGTATTCGGCCGGGGAACGCTCCAGTTCGGTCCGGAACAATCGCGTCAGATGCCGGACGCTCACCTGCGCGTGCGCGGCGAGGGTCTGCACCGTGTGCGGGAAGGCGGGATCCGCGCAGATCAGATCGACCACCCTGCGCACCAGGGGACTTCGCGGCGTGGGTCCGGTGAGCGAGGCCGAGAACTGCGATTGCCCGCCCGCGCGCTGCATGTAGACCACCAGCAGTTGCGCCGCCCGCCGCGCCACGTCCGCGCCGTGATCCTCCTCGACCAGGGCGAGCGCCAGATCCACGCCCGCCGCGACTCCGGCTGAGCTGTACAGG
The DNA here is from genome assembly GCF_021183565.1 of Nocardia yamanashiensis. Taxonomy (NCBI): domain Bacteria; kingdom Bacillati; phylum Actinomycetota; class Actinomycetes; order Mycobacteriales; family Nocardiaceae; genus Nocardia; species Nocardia yamanashiensis. The sequence continues at coordinate 8,434,435 of NZ_CP089226.1, read as the reverse complement.
TTTCCGTCACGCACGAAGATGGCGTCCGGATCGACGGTGACGGCCGGGAATCGGCGCGCCAGTTCCGGCGCGTACTTCCAGTGCGTGGTCACCCGCCGCCCGTCGAGCAGCCCGAGTTCGGCCAGCACCGCCGTCCCGCTGCAGATCGACACCAGCCGCCGCGTGTGCGCGGACAGATGCCGCGCCGCCTCCAGCACCGCGGGCGTCACGAACACCGCGGCGGGCAGTTCGCTGCCCGGGATCACCACGGTGTCGAACCGCCCGGCGTCGGCCGCCGCGCCCGCCACCGCCACCCGCGCCCCGATCGAGGTCTGCACCTCCCGCCCGTCGGCCGACAGCAGCACCACCTCGTAGTCCTGCACCGCCTGATTGGCCTCCATGAAGACCTCGGCGGGACCGACGAAGTCGAGCATCTTCACACCATCGAAAACCAGGATCCCCACCCTGCGCCGAACACCGGAAGATTTGGATGACATGACCACCAGTATTCTGGAGGCACGGCTCCATAACAAGCGGAGTGCGCCAGATCGCAGATTGATACGGTGAGACCATGGGTAGACCGCGCCAGTTCGACGAGCGGGCACTGCTCGACGCCGCGGTCGAGCTGTTCTGGACCAAGGGGTTCGACACCACCTCGGTCGAGGACGTCTCGCGGGCGAGCGGTATCGGCAACGGCAGTATCTACGCCGCCTACGGCAATAAGCGCGGCCTGTTCCTGGCGGCGTTCGAGCGCTATTGCGAGCAGCGCGCGCGGTTCGTCCGCACGGTGATCGAATCCGCGCCGGGTTCGGCGCGGGCGGCGGTGCGGGCGCTGTGCCGGGCGGTCATCGACGACTGCGCCGCGTATCCGGATCGCCGCGGCTGTCTCATGATCAACAGCATTGCCCATCTGGGCACCCGTATTCCGGAGGTGGCGACCATCGGCGCGGCCACCACCGCCGGCATGGAAGACGCGGTGGCGCAACGCCTGCGCCGCGCCATGACCGCGACCGGCCCGGCCGACGAGGAGTTGCTCTCGGCCTTGAGCGCCAATGTCGTGATGACCACCCAGGGGCTGATTCAATTGAGCCGCATGGGCGTGGGCTCGGACCGGCTCCGCGAAATCGCCGATGTCGCAACGGAAGTCCTGCCGCCCGCGTGGGCGGCCGACGCTCCGGCCGGTGCGCGCTCCTAACTGTTGCCGGTAGGTTCGGCGGCCTGCTCGTCGAGCCGCGCGTGCAATCGATCCCGCACCTGATCCGGCGTGTAGGCCCGCCGCTTCCGCTCGGACCGCACGATGACCACCCCGGTAGCCGCCACACCCGCGGCCCCGGCCAAGCCGAGCACCTTCCACCATCGCATGCGCCTAGGCTAGTCGCCGTGCGCGAAGAACCGCTCTCGAGTATCGATCTGGATCGAGCGATAGACCTCACCCGAACCGGCGACCTATGGCTGTTCCGTGGACATTCCGGCGCCGACCGCGCCATTCGCGGCCTCACCAACAGCCCCGTCAACCACGTCGGCATGGCCATCGTGATCGACGATCTGCCCGCCCTCATCTGGCACGCCGAACTGGGCAAGGCCCTGCCCGACATCTGGTCCGGCAACCATCACCGCGGCGCGCAACTGCACGATCTGCGTGCCGCCGTGCTGCGCTGGACCCACGAATACGAACAGCAAGCCTGGATCCGGCAATTGGACCGCCCCGTCACCCATGGCATGGAAGACGCCGCCCTGCGTACGGTGGCGCGATTGGACGGCATGCCGTTCCCGTCGACCAGCGCCCTGGCCGGCCGCTGGCTGCGCGGCCGGGTCCCGCTCCCGAAGCGCCCGAAAACCGATGCGGCGGACCCGAACCTGGAGAACGCCTACTGTGCGGAGATCGTCGCCCTGACCTACCAGGCGATGGGCCTGCTGCCCGAGAAGCGCCCGAATTGGTATGACCCGGGCCGCTTCTGGAGCGGCGACAACCTCCGCCTGAACGACGGTTACGCCCTCGGCGGCGAGATCGCGGTGAAGGTTCCCGCGAACTGAGCCGCTGTCGCGCTCAGGAAACGGGCAGCTCGGGGATGCGGGTGGCGCGGGCGTAGACGGTTTCGCCTTCGGCCAGGTGCAGGGCTTCCGCGTCGCCGCGGGTGACCTGTGCGGTGAACAGGTCGCCGGTGGCGGCGTTGCGGAGTTCGACGCGAACTTCGAAGCCCAGGTGGACGATTCGCTCCACGGTGGCGCGGGTGACGCCCGCGGACTGCGCGGTGCCTTCGTGGGCGGCGAGGGCCATGCTGGGGTCGCGGCCGACGCGGATGTCGTGCGGGCGGACGAGATGGCCGTTGAGCTTGGCCACCGCGCCGAGGAACGACATGACGAAATCGTTGGCGGGGCGGTCGTAGACGTCCTCGGGGGTGCCGACCTGTTCGATGCGGCCCTTGTTCATGACGGCGATGCGGTCGGCCACGTCCAGCGCCTCCTCCTGGTCGTGGGTGACCAGGACGGTGGTGACGTGGACTTCCTCGTGCAGGCGGCGCAGCCAAGTGCGCAGGTCCGCACGGACTTTCGCGTCCAGGGCGCCGAAGGGCTCGTCGAGCAGCAGCACCTGCGGGTCCACCGCCAGGGCGCGGGCCAGGGCCATGCGCTGGCGCTGACCGCCGGAGAGCTGGGCCGGGTAGCGGTGCTGGAAGCCGTCGAGGCCGACGATCTCCAGGAGCTCGTCCACCTTCTTCTTGATCTCGGCCTTGGGGCGCTTGCGGATCTTGAGACCGAAGGCGACATTGTCGCGCACGGTCATGTGCTTGAACGCGGCGTAATGCTGGAAGACGAAACCGATATCGCGCTTCTGCGGCGGCACCCGGGTGACGTCGTTGCCCGCGATGGTGACGATGCCGTTGTCCAGGGACTCCAGGCCGGCGATGGAACGCAGCAGGGTCGACTTGCCGGAACCGGACGGGCCCAGCAGGGCGGTCAGTTCGCCGGAGGGGATCTCCAGGCTGACATTGTCGAGGGCGGCGAAGGAACCGTAGTTCTTGTTCGCATTGGTCACGGTGATCATTTGGCGGTCTCCCGTTTGCGTTCGAGGAGGGTCATCAACAGGAGGACGACGAGGGCGATACCCATGAGCAGGGTGGCCGCGCAGTATGCGCCGAAAGTGTTGTGGTCGTTCATGTACCGGCCGTGCACCAGCAGTGTCAGCGTCTGTGACTTGCCGGGCAGCGCGGTGGAAACCATGATGACCGCGCCGAATTCGCCCAGGGCGCGCGCCACGGTGAGCACGATGCCGTAGGTGAGGCCCCAGCGGATGGCCGGGAGCGTGATGCGCCAGAAGGTCTGCCAGCGTGACGCGCCGAGGGTGGCGGCGGCCTGCTCCTGATCGTCGCCGATCTCGTGCAGCACCGGCTCCACCTCGCGCACCACGAACGGCATGGTGACGAAGATGGTGGCCAGCACCATGCCGGGCAGCGCGAAGATCACCTTGAAGCCGGAGTCCTCGATCCCGCCGAACCAGCCGCCCGCACCCCACAGCAGGATCAGCGCGACGCCGACCACCACCGGGGACACCGCGAACGGCAGGTCCACCAGGCCCTGAATCAGATTGCGGCCGGGGAACTTCCCGCGCACCAGGGCGATGGCGGTGATGACGCCGAACACCACGTTCACCGGCACCACGATCGCCACGATGAGCAGCGACAGCTGGAACGCCGACTGCGCGGCGGGGGTGGTGATCGAGGTGAGGAACGGGCCGATGCCCTTCTCGAAGGTGCGCCACAGAATGATGACCAGCGGCAGCACCAGCAGCACGGCCAGGTACAGCAGCGCGACCGAGCGCAGTGAGATCTTGGTCCAGGGCGAGAGTTTCATCGGGCCTCCTGCTCCTTGCGCGCCAGGCGGTCCGAGGCCATGCGCAGCACCAGCAGGGTCACGAACGAGATGGCCAGCAGCGCAACCGAAACCGCCGCCGCGTTGACCGGCCGGTCGATCTCGATCTGCTGCTGGATGTACTGCGAGGCCATCTGCGTCTCGCGAGGGATATTGCCGCCGATCAGCACCACCGACCCGTACTCACCGATGGCGCGGGCGAAAGCCAGCCCGCCGCCGGAGATGATGGCCGGGGTCAGCGTCGGCAGGATGATGCGCCGGAAGGTGGTCCAGTTGTCCGCGCCCAGCGACGCGGCGGCCTGCTCCACTTCCTTGTCCACCTCGATGAGCACCGGCTGCACCGACCGCACCACGAACGGCAGGGTCACGAACGCCAGCGCCACGACCAGACCCGGCTGGGTGGCATTGAGGTGGATGTCCAGGGGACTCTGCGGTCCGTACAGCGACAGCAGCACGATGGAGGCCACGATGGTGGGCAGCGCGAACGGCAGGTCGATGAGCGCGTTCACGATCCCCTTGCCCGGGAATTCGTCACGCACCAGCACCCACGCGATGAGCGTGCCCATCAGCACGTTGATGATCGCGACGATGATCGAGACGAACACCGTCACCCGCAGCGCGTCCAGGGCGGCGGGCGCGGTGATCGCGTCCCAGAAGCCGGACCAGCCTTCCTCGAAGGAGTTGACCGTCAGCGCCGCCAGCGGCAGCAGCACGATGATGCTGAGCCACAGCACCGACGTTCCGATGCCGACCGGTCCCACCGACCCGGTCACCCGCAGCCAGGACCAGCGGTCCCGGACGGGTTTCTTGTCTACCGAAACGCCGGGACCCGAATCGGTCCCGGCGCTCGTGCTGCTGTCACTCACGGTATCGAGTATCGCTTGTGTCCCAGGTCACCCGGTTACTTGGTCGCCTTGTCGTAGATGACCGCGACCGAGCCGGTGTCCTTGGTGAACAGGTCCTTGTCCACGGCCTTCCAGCCGCCCAGGTCGGCGATGGTCCACAGCTTCTGCGGGGTCGGGAAGGACTTGGCGTAGTCGGCGGCCACCTTCGGGTCGACCGGGCGGAAACCGGCCTCGGCCCAGGCCTTCTGGCCGGCGGTGGTGTACAGGAAGTCCTTCAGCGCGACGGCCTTGGCCTGGTTCTTGGCGTTCTTGAGCACCGCGACCGGGTTCTCGATCTTGAAGGTGGTGGGCGGGACGATGTGCTCGATCGGGTCGCCGTTGCGCTCGGAGAAGATGGCCTCGTTCTCGTAGCTCAGCAGCACGTCACCGGTGCCCTGCAGGAAGGTCTCGGTGGCTTCGCGGCCGGACTTCGGCTGCACCTTGACGTGTTCCTTGGAGATCAGCTGCGACAGGTAGTCCAGACCGGCCTGGGGGTTCTTGCCGCCCTCGGACTTGGCGGCGTACGGCGCGAGGAGGTTCCACTTGGCCGAACCCGAGGAGAACGGGTTGGGGGTGACGACCTCGATGCCCGGCTTGAGCAGGTCGTCCCAGTCCTTGATGCCCTTCGGGTTGCCCTTGCGGACCACGATGGCGACCACGGAACCGAACGGAATGCCCTTGTTGGCGTCGGCATTCCAGCTGGCGTCGACCAGGCCGGCATCGACCAGGCGGGTGACGTCGGGCTCCACGGAGAAGTTGACGATGTCGGCCTCCGCACCGTCCTTCACCTTGCGCGACTGGTCACCGGAGGCGCCGTAGGACTGCTCGACCGAGACGCCCTTACCGGCCTCGGTCTTGTTGAACTCCGGGATCACCTTGTCGAAGCCCGGCTTCGGGACCGCGTAGGCGAAGAGCTTGATGGTGCCGCCGCTGCCGTCGGCGACCGCGCCGCCGGTGGTGGAGTCGGACGCGCCACCGCCGCAAGCGGTCAGCACGGTGGCGGCGACGGCCGTCAGCGCGACGGCGAGAGTGCTACGGCGAGTCAGGCGGGGGTTGCGAGACATCGGAGTGGACCTTTCCGGTAACCCGGCGGTGGACTGTCGACCGACGGGAGATTGTGCGTAGTGCCGTAGACCCGTCGCGGGGAGAGAACGCGACGGTGGCGCAAGGCCCATTACGGGCCGCCGGGGATCGAACACAGACTGCGAAAAGGTGCGCGCGCCAGTCTACTCAGACGTGCAGCAGTGCCCGGTCGGCAATCAACGACAGTGAATGTCCGCGACCGCGAGGCAGCCCACAGCGATCAACGCCAATTCATGGCGGACCTGGGGCACAACACTCGATGACACGCGGCAGACTGTAGCAGAGCGGCCGCAGCGGCCGCGAATCAAAGTGAATATCCACACGGGGGAAAGATTCATGACCACACCAGCCCGCCTGCGCCGGGAATTCCCGGGCATCTCCACGCGCGCCTGGGAGCATCCCGCCGATCGCACCGCCCTGGTGGCGCTGCGTTCGCTGAGCGGCTTCGACATGGTGCTGCGGACGCTGTCCGGACTGCTGGCCGAGCGGCAGCATCGGCTCATGTACCTGGCCACGGCCGTGCGCGTGGACGAGCGGCAGTTCAAGAACGTGCATCAGCTGCGCGCGGACGCGGTGCGGATTCTGGACGCGCGCACCACGCCGGAGATGTTCGTGCTGCAGGATCCGGCGGTGAACGCCTTCACCATCGGGATGGATCGGCCGTTCGTGGTCATCACCACGGGACTGCTGGATCTGCTCGATCACGAGGAGCTGCGGTTCGTGGTGGGCCACGAGCTCGGGCACGCGCTGTCCGGGCACGCGGTGTATCGGACCATGCTCATGCATCTCATGCGATTGGCGGCCAATATCGGGTGGATGCCGGTGGGCGGCTGGGCCTTACGGGCGATCGTCGCGGCCCTGATGGAGTGGAGCCGCAAGTCCGAACTGTCCGGGGATCGCGCCGGGCTGCTGGTCGGGCAGGACGTGGAAGCGTCGGTACGGGTGCATATGAAGCTGGCGGGCGGCTCGCGCGTGGAGCAGATGAGCCATGCCGCCTTCCTCGTGCAGGCCGATGACTACGACCGTTCCGGGGATCTGCGCGACGGGGTGCTGAAGCTGCTGAACCTGGAGCTGCAGACCCATCCGTTCTCCGTGCTGCGGGCCGCCGAGTTGCGCCGGTGGATCGCCTCGGGGGAATACGACCGCATTCTGGACGGCCGCTATCCGCTGCGTGAGCACGACAAGACCGCGCGCGTCACCGACCAGGTCCGCGAGGCCGCGCGCGCCTATCGCGAGACCTTCGACCAGTCCGAAGATCCGCTGATCAAGACCGTGCGCAATCTGGGGCGGGATTTCGGGGCGGCCGTGGGGACGGTGGGTCAGGAAGTGGGAGAGACTGTTTCGAAGATCGGTAAGCGATTCGACGACTGGCGCAAGGGAGAAGACGCGTAGTGCGCCTGGAAGTGAACGACACCTTCGCCGGGTACCGCCTCGCGCGGGTGCTCGGCGAGGGCGGTATGGGCACGGTGTATCTGGCCGAGCATCCGCGGCTGCCGCGGCAGATCGCGTTGAAGCTGCTCAATCTCGATATCGCGGTGCAGCGGGAATGGCGGGACCGGTTCGAGCGGGAAGCGAATCTGGTTGCGCGGCTGGACCATCCGAACATCGTGGCGGTGCAGGACCGCGGCGTGCACGACGGACGGCTGTGGATCGCCATGCAATACGTGCACGGCACCGACGCCGCCCGCCTGGACCCGCGCACCGTATCGGTCGAACGCGCGGTGCGGATCATCGCCGAAACCGGTGCGGCCCTGGACTACGCGCACGGCCAGGGCATCCTGCACCGCGACGTCAAACCGGCCAACATCCTGCTCTCGGCTCCCGAATCCGGCCGCGCCGAACGCGCCGTCCTCACCGACTTCGGCATCGCCCGCCTGGCCGAATCCAATACCCAGCTCACCACCACGGGGACCTTCTCCGCCACCCTCGCCTACGCCTCCCCCGAACAACTCTCCGCCGAACCCCTCGACCACCGCAGCGACCAATACTCCCTGGCCTGCACGCTTTTCACGATCCTGGCGGGCCAGCCGCCGTTCGCGGCGACCAACCCCGGACAGGTGGTGGCGGGGCATCTGAACAAGCCGGTGCCGCCACTGCGGCAGATCCGGACCGACGTCCCCGAAGCGCTGGACGCGGTGATCGCCCGCGCCATGGCCAAGAACCGCGAACACCGCTTCGCCTCGTGCACCGAATTCGCGCACGCGGCCTGGGCGGCCGTGCACGGATCGCAGTCCGCTCCGGCGCCCGCGCACGATCCGCGCCGATCGCCGACAATGGTGCTGAATCACGGCATCCCTCTTGCGGAATCGACGGGGCCGGCCGCGCCCACGCTGGTGTCACCTGCGACCCCGCCGACCCAAGTCGCCCCGCCGGCAGGCCAGGGTTGGCCACCGAATGCGGCCGCACCCGCCGATCCGCGATCACTGCCGCCGTCGGCGAGCCCGCCGACACCCGCGGTGAATCAGGGGCCGCATGCATCCGCTCCCCGGGCCGCCATCGCGTCCTTGGCGGCCGTCGCGGCGGGCGATCCGATTTCCAAGGCCCGTCCTCGCGGTCGGCGCGGAGCGATCGCGGCCTCCGTTCTGGCCCTGCTGTGCGCGGCCATCGTCGCCCGGGGTGTGCAACGGCTGCACGTCCGCTTCGAGCAATTCGTCTCGGGCAAGTACCCGCCGACCATCGTCGACTCGGCCCGCGTCAGCCTGACGGCGGCGACCGCCTATGCGGCCGTGATCGGCATATTGCTCATCGCCGGCGCACTGCTGCTGTGGCTCCATCCGCGCACCGGCCGGGTACTCGCGGCACTGGGCAGTCTCGGATTCATCGTGGGCATCGTGGGCGGGCAGCTGTACGTCCACGGGTTCGCGTCCTTCGCGGCCACGCTCACCCTCGGGCCGCTCCGCGAGCCACTGGCGATAGGACTGTGCGCGATCGGCATCGCCCTCGGTATCGCCACCCTGGTCTGCGCGATCTCGGTCCGGCGGCGCTAGCGGCGGGTGGGGCCTGGCTGTGCGATCGGCACAGCCAGGCGGGTCCGGGTGGGTATCCGGCTTACTCGTCCTCGACGACCGGCGGGGTCTCGAGGATGTCGAGGATCCATTCCTCGGTGGCCGACTCGGCATCTTCCTCGTCGGGGCGGATGCGGTTGCTGAGGCGCACGCCCAGGCCCAGCAGCTGGGCGGCCTTGACCATTTCGAGGGCTTCCTCGGGCCCGGCGAGGTGGGTGGCGATCAGACGGGGTTCGTCCTCGAAGTCCTCTTCGGACAGCAAGGTTTCCAGTTCCAGACCTTCATCGGTTGACATGGTGCAGCACAGTACGCGGCGAATTCGCTCAGCGGGTGAACAACCAGGCCACGACAACGAGAACAAGCAGTGCGATCAGCGCGAGCTGGACGCGGGAGCGGGGCATCAGGCGGCTTCCTTCCGGATGCGGCGGGGCGAGGTGACGGCGGCGGCGGACTCCTGGGCGGCCACGCGATCGCGGCCGAGCACCCGCAGCGCGAGGCGCAGGGTGCGGTCCAGCAGGTACGCCAGCGCGAAACAAACCGGCACCATGGCGGCCAGCACCACGGCGAACTGGGGAACGAAGGGCAGGCCGGCCACCCACAGTTCGACGCCGTCCCACCATCCTGCAATCCGATGCACGGCACCAGCCTAGGCCGAACCCGCGATGGTGGACGATTCGGGCCGATCGGACCGATCATGGTTGGCATGGAGTCCTACGACGAACCGGAATCCTACGATCGCCCGCTCGGCAGCGATACGGGTGATCCAGGCTCCGATACGACGCTCGAAGCGCCACGTGAGGCCCTCGACCGGCCGGACGCGCAACTCTCCGACGGCTACATGCTGTCGGCCACGGGCGGGATGCGCCATTCCATCTATCCGCCCATCGACGACTACGCCTTCCTGTCCGACTGCGAGACCAACGCGCTCATCGCCCGCAACGGCTCGGTCGAATGGATGTGCGTGCCGCGCCCGGACTCCCCCAGCATCTTCGGCGCCATGCTGGACCGCAGCGCCGGACACTTCCGGATCGGCCCGTACGGGCGCAATGTGCCCGCCGCACGGCGCTATCTGCCGGGCGGGCTGATCGTGGAGACCACCTGGCAGACCGAGACCGGCTGGATCATCGTGCGCGACGCGCTGGTGCTGGGCCCCTGGCACAACAACAAGCAGCGCAGCCGCACCCACCGCCGCACCCCGATGGACTGGGACGCCGAGCACATCCTGCTGCGCACCGTGAAATGCGTGAACGGCGTGGTGGAACTGGAGATGAGCTGCGAACCGGCCTTCGACTACCATCGCGGCCCCGCGCAATGGGAGTACAGCGGCGACGTCTACGAAAGAGCCTCCGCCACTTGCGATATCGAAGGCTGCCCGACGCTCACCCTGACCACCAACCTGCGGCTGGGCATCGAAGGGCGGGAGGCGCGGGCACGCACCCGGATGAAGGAGGGCGACGAGGTGTTCGTGGCCCTGTCCTGGTCGGACCTGCCGCCGCCGCGCACCTTCGCCGAGGCGGCCGAGAAGATGTGGACCACAACCGAATCCTGGCGGCAGTGGATCACGCTGGGGCGGTTCCCGGATCACCCGTGGCGGGGTTATCTGCAGCGCAGCGCGCTCACCCTGAAGGGGCTCACCTACGCCCCCACCGGGGCACTGCTGGCCGCCGCCACCACCTCGCTGCCGGAAACGCCGGGCGGGGAGCGCAATTGGGACTATCGATACACCTGGGTGCGTGACTCCACGTTCGCGCTCTGGGGCCTGTACACCCTCGGCCTGGACCGGGAAGCCGACGACTTCTTCGCCTTCCTGCACGATGTGGCGACGGACGGGAACGGCAAACCGGTTCCGCTGCAAGTGCTCTACGGCATCGGCGGCGAACGCGAGATCACCGAATCCGAGCTCACCCACCTGTCCGGCTACGACGGCGCGCGACCGGTGCGCATCGGCAACGGGGCGTACAACCAGGAACAGCACGATATCTGGGGCACCCTGCTGGATTCCGTTTACCTGCACGTGAAATCGCGCCAGCAGGTGCCGGAAACCCTGTGGCCCATGCTGGAACGGCAGGTGCAGGCGGCCATCGAGAACTGGCGCAACCCCGATCGCGGGATCTGGGAGGTGCGCGGGGAGCCGCAGCACTTCACCTCCTCCAAGGTGATGTGCTGGGTGGCCCTGGACCGCGGCGCGAAACTGGCCGAACTGCACGGGGAATACGACTACGCCAAGAAGTGGCACGATATCGCCGACGAGATCCGCGCCGACATCCTCGACAACGGGGTGGACGAGCGGGGCGTGTTCACCCAGTCCTACGGCAGCGAGACCCTGGACGCCTCACTGCTGCTGGTGGTGCTGCTGCGGTTCCTGCCGCCGACCGATCACCGGGTGCGGGCGACCGTGCTCGCCATCGCCGACGAGCTGACCGAGAACGGACTGGTGCTGCGGTATCGCACCGAGACCACCGACGACGGGCTGTACGGCGAGGAGGGGTCGTTCACCATCTGCTCGTTCTGGCTGGTGTCGGCGCTGGTGGAGATCGGGGAATTGCAGCGGGCGCGGCAATTGTGCGAGCGGCTGCTCGGGTACGCCAGCCCGCTCAAGCTGTACGCCGAGGAGATCGACTCGCACACCGGACGACATCTCGGCAATTTCCCGCAGGCCTTCACGCATCTGGCGTTGATCAATGCCGTCATGCACGTCATCCGGGCCGAGGAACAGACGCACGCCGGAACGTTCAACCCCGCGCACGCGGGACGCTGAAACCCACCGCCGCCCACGCGAAACAGCGTGGGCGGCGGCGGTTATCTCAGTAAGAGGGCTCTTCGCCCATCGCGTCCGCGCGCTCGCGCACCTCACGCAACCGCACCAGCGCGGTCTCGATCTCGGTGAGCCGCACCTCCCGCCGCTGCGGCGAATGCACCGCCGCGGCCTCCTCGGCGGCCCGCAGCGAGGCGTCCACCGAACGCAGCGTGGAATTGGCGATATCGGTGAAATGGTCACGCAGACTGCGCTGTACGCCGCGCAGCCGGTATCGCGACTCCTTGGACACCTGGAAGATCACATCGTCCATCAGCCGCGCCACCGCCACCTTGGCCTCGGACTGCCGGCGCTGGGTGCGGGTCTTGCGGTCGTCCCACAGCGCGTTCACGCCCAGCAGCACGCCCGCGCCCGCGGAATACCAGTTCACCAGCGACATGCCGAGCAGGCTGGTGGCCAGGCCGACCATCAGGATGCCGCCGTAGGAGCCGCGCAGCGCGGACAGCACCTGTTGCGTCACACCGGCTTTCGCGCTGTCCAGGGTGTCCAGTGCGGCCACCGGCTCCAGGACCGCGCCCACTTCGCCGGGATCGTCGAGTTTGAGATCGGCTGTCGGCACGCCGCTTTCGGGGAATTTCGCCGCCACCTGCTCGGCCAGTTCCACCGACCGGTAGTGCGCGATGACGAAGTTCTCCTCCACCGCCTCGCAGATCTTGGCGTCCAGGTCGACGCCGAAATCGTTCCAGCGCTTCACCGGATCGCGCTTCATGATGTCGGCTTCGGCATCGCGGATCAGGCTGCGCAGGCGATGGCGCAGATCGTGTTCGGTGTCGGCCATCAGTTCGGCCGCGCCGTCGGCCAGGGTGACCTGCCAGTTGGCGGAACGCTGGCGCAGCTGTTCGGCTTCCTCGCGGGTGCGGCGCAGCTGCTCGGTGATGACGCCGAAGCGGCGCGGGTCGCGCAGCGTCTCGGCTTCGGTGCGCAGGGCCAGCGCGAGGTGATCGGTGATCAGCTGGATATCGCGGACGGCGGCCTCGGCGGCGACGGTGTCGGCGCGGCCCAGCACGTAGGCGCGCAGATGGTCGAGCAGTTGCGGCACACCGGATTCCAGATCCAGCTGCTGATCGCCGGTGGCCTGCGCGCGGGTGTGCAGCAGCGCCGAGGCGGGAGCGACGGCGAACGCCAGCCCCGCCTGATCCAGCAGGCCGCGATCCTGCTGCTGCACCTGCGGCCACTGCGGATATTCATCGATCTTGTTGAGGACGCAGACCACGGTCGGGCAGACCTGCTGGATGCGCTGCAGCTGCTCGATCTGGCCCGGGGTGAACGGGGCGTCCGCGGCGGCCACGTAGAGCACGGCGTCGGCGGCGGCCAGCAGCGACCAGGTGGCGGGCGTGTCACCGGGCGAACCCGGCGCGTCCAGCACCACGAAACCCTCCGCCAGCAACGGGCTCGGGGCGGTGACCTCGGCGCGCACCACGCCGTCGGAGGGCAGGGCGACCAGCGCCGCGGCCGGATCCACCGCCTCGCGTTCGGCCCGGCCGCCGACCGCTTTCACCAGGATGGCGGCGGGTTGCGGGCCGTACTCGGCGATCACCGGCACGCTGTGCTGGGAATCGGTGGCGCTCACCGGCATTCCCACCAGGCCGTTGACCAGGGTGCTCATTCCGCTCTTGGAATCGCCGACCACCACCAGGCGCACCCGGGGATCGGCGATACGAGCGCGGGCGATGCCGAGGCGACCGGCCAGGTCGGTACGGCCCAGCGCATGGGTCTGCTCGAGCAGCTCGTCGAGCAGCTCGAGCAGGGGGCCCATCACATCCGGATTCTTCACGGCGGTCAGGCTCTCCGAGCCGCTCACAGGAGCATGGTGTGATCGAGTACGCCGTGCGACGGGAACTGGTCGTCAGTGAGCGCGGAGCCGGGCAGCAACTGGCTGTTCAGCGCACTCGCGCCGTACAGCGACGCGGTGGCATGCCAACCGGCGTCACCGCTCAGCGAGTGCACCGAACCGTCATCGCCCGCATACCCGTTCACTTCGCTCACGAACGAGGCGGACGAATCGCTGGCCGCATAGATGTTCGAGTCGCTCACGAACGATGTGGACAAATCGCTGCCCGCGTACGTGTTCGAGTCGCTCACGAACCACGCGGACGAATCGCCGGGGACATAGCCGTTCGAATGATCCGCGAGCCGCACCGCCCCGAACCCGTCGGTGTCGCTCGCGTACAGGAGTGCGTCGTCGACCGGCAGCACGGACGAGCCGCTGACCGCGGCGAGGACGTGCGGGGCCGAATCACTCGTGTCGGCAATCGGTTTCGCCGGGGCGGGCTTCGGCACGGTGGGCTGCGTGGCCACGGTAGGTTGCGGGGCTACCGACGGGACCGTGATCTCCTGGCTGGGCAGATGCGGCTGGGTCACCTGCGGCTGGGTGGTCGGGGCCACCGTCGGCACCGTGACGTCCGGGGTCGGCACGCTCGGCTGGGTCGTCGGGACGTGCGCGGTGGTGCCGCCGTCGGGGTCGCTGGGCACGGTGACGCCGCCGCCGTGCGTACCCGTCGGGTCGCTACCGCCCGGGCGGGTGCCGCCGGGAGCCGTGGTGGCTCCGCCGGTCGGGCCGTCGGTATCGACGCCGCCGGCCGCGCCGCCACCGGTCGACGCGCCGCCGCCGGTGGTCGCACCACCCGTGGCGCCGCCGTGGGTACCCCCACCGGCGCCGGGAGTGATTGTCGCCCCGCCGGTTTCGACCGCGGGCAGCTTGGTGGGAACCGGCAGCGAAGGCACGGTGGTCACCGCGACCTCCGGCTTGGCCGGCACGCTCACCTGCGGCACCGCGGTGCCGGGCGTAGCGGCGGCCGGGGCCGGCTTGGCGACCATGGTGGCCGAATGTCCCGCGTTCCCCGACCCGTCCGCCACCAGCACCGGAGCACGATGATCGGCGAAGAGCGAGGGCGCGTTCACCGCGGGCACCGTCAACGGCGAGGGGCCGCCGGACGCACCCAGCAGATTCGCGATCGGATGCTGCGCGGCATCCGGCTGAATCGTGGTCTGCAACGGCGTGGCCACCACCGGCTGCGCCACCGCGACCGGCGCGACGGACACCGGAGCGACCGCGGCCGGAACCACCGGGGCGACCGCGATGGGCGCGACCGGCGCCGTGAACGCGGGAGCCGCCGGAGCCGTGACCGCCGGGGCGGGCGAACCCGCTGGAGCACCAATGGATCCGGGCATGGCGGTGCCGGGAGCCGAAGCGCCGGAACCGAATCCGCCCTGCGGAGAAACACCACCGGAGCCGATGCCACCGGGAGCGGAAGCGCCACCGGCACCAATGCCACCGGGAGCGGAAGCGCCACCGGCGCCGATACCACCAGGGGCCGAAGCGCCGCCCGCACCGACACCGCCCGGTGCCGAAGCACCACCGGATCCGGGCGCGTGGCCGCCGGCGGGCTGGCCGGTGCCGGCGGATCCGTGCGCGTCGTCCGCAGACTTGCCAAAGGTCTGGCCGCCCAGGCCATTCACTCCGGCGAGCGCCGGATTGGCGTCGGCGGCAGCGGGATTGGCGGCGCCCGCGGTCGCGGGGTTGGTGGTTCCACCGGCGGCGGGGTTGCTCGCCCCGGCGGTGGCCGGGTTCGCGGTCGCGGCGGCCGGGTTGGCAGCACCGCCGACGCC
Source organism: Nocardia yamanashiensis (assembly GCF_021183565.1). Taxonomy (NCBI): domain Bacteria; kingdom Bacillati; phylum Actinomycetota; class Actinomycetes; order Mycobacteriales; family Nocardiaceae; genus Nocardia; species Nocardia yamanashiensis. The sequence goes on along the minus strand of NZ_CP089226.1, from coordinate 8,419,193 downwards.
GGAATCACCGTTGGCCGCAAACGGATTCGCGCCGGCTTGGGTGCCGGACGCCGAGCCGACCGGCCCGCCGTCCTTCATGTACTGGCCGATTTGCTGCTGGTATTCGGTGTATTGGTGGCCGACGTCGCCGACGTTGAACTCCACCTTCATATCCGACTTGAACCAGACGCCGTCCAGGCCGACATGGGCGTCGACATTCCATTGCGTCTTGACGAACAGCCCGATGCCGGAATCGCCGACGCCGTCGAAATCCGTTCCGGGCGCAGGGTTCGCGGGTGCGGGGCCGACGCCGGACGGGAGCCCGGCATCACCGAGTCCGCTGGGCAGGAAAGCGCCGGGCAGGCCGGGTAGGTGCCCGTCGACGCCGGGGATCTTCAGCCCGGGCAGGAAGTCGGAGGGTTCACCGTCGAAAGACGGGAGGGTCGGCACGGGCAGCGACAGCTGACCGTCGCCCCACGGGATCGTCACTCCGGTATTGCCGTGATGCCCGTCGAGCACACCGCTCTGCGGGTTGTACCCGTAGGCGGCCGAATAGTCGGGCTGCGGGATCGAGTACCCGCCGGACTCACCGAAACCGCCGCCGTGGTAACCGGACATGGTGGCGTCGGAGGGCAGGCTGCCGAAGGTGCCGGGGAAGAATCCGGCGTCGGTGCCGTAGTGGTGGTTGTCGTGCTGGTCGTCGGAGACCGAGACCACGGCCGGGCCCATCTTGACCGGGGGCGTGACGTCGGCGGCGGTCAGGTCCGGGAAGGTGACGGTCGGGCTGGGCTCGTCCGCCTTGGGATCCTCGGCTTCGGACCAGCCGACGATGCGGCTGTCGTGATTGGCGTTGTCGGAGGCGCCGCGTGTGCCGCCGGCCGCGAGGAGCGCGCCGCCGGTAACGTACGCGCCTGCCCTCGCCACGCGCGCGACTCCGGTGGCAATGCGGTACGCGGTGTCTTCCACGTAGTTGTCGCCGGCTGCGGAATCGTCGTCGTAGGGCAGATCACGTGTCATACAGGCTCCGCTCTCACTGATCGGCGGCCCGCCGAATGGCAGACCGCCGCTCTCAAACTCGTTTCACACCCTATTTCCGGATAACCGGTCTGTCACATCCACCAGGTCGGAGGCAGTGTGCGCAGAGGTGCGCCCATTAGCTTGTCACCCTGCATATCAGTACGGAAGCCCCATTTTTTGGTGCGTAACGGACCAAAGTTACAAAACATGACAACCGGTCTGAGGGCAGAGCCGGAGCATACTCCCGCCGACCCGCCCCGCATCCGAAAAGAAGCAACGGGCCCGCCGCCAGCAGGCGGCGGGCCCGAGACCCGGCTGGAAGAGGAAGCGGCACTTACCACCGTGCCCCGCTGCCATCAGGCAGCGGGGCACGTTCAAACCAGCGGTGGTACCGCCTACTTCTTCTTGTCCGAGGCGGACTCGGTGGAGAGGGCTGCCACGAAGGCTTCCTGGGGGACGTCGACGCGGCCGATCGTCTTCATCCGCTTCTTGCCTTCCTTCTGCTTCTCGAGCAGCTTGCGCTTACGCGAGATGTCACCGCCGTAGCACTTGGCGAGCACGTCCTTGCGGATGGCGCGGATGTTCTCGCGGGCGATGACACGGGAGCCGATGGCCGCCTGGATCGGCACCTCGAACTGCTGGCGCGGGATGAGTTCGCGCAGCTTGGTGGTCATCTTGTTGCCGTACGCCTGGGCGGCGTCCTTGTGCACGATGGCCGAGAACGCGTCCACCGCCTCACCCTGCAACAGGATGTCCACCTTCACCAGTTCGGCTTCCTGCTCGCCGGCTTCCTCGTAATCGAGGGACGCGTAACCGCGGGTGCGCGACTTCAGCGAGTCGAAGAAGTCGAAGATGATCTCCGCCATGGGCAGCGTGTAGCGCATCTCGACACGGGTCTCGGACAGGTAGTCCATGCCGAGCAGTTCACCGCGCCGCGACTGGCACAGCTCCATGATGGTGCCGATGAATTCACTGGGCGCGATCACGGTGCACTTGGTGATCGGCTCGAAGATCTGCTTGAGCTTGCCGGCCGGCCAGAACGACGGGTTGGTGACGATCTGCTCGGTGTTGTCCTCCTGGATCACCCGGTACACCACGTTGGGCGCGGTCGAGATGAGATCCAGGCCGAACTCGCGCTGCAGGCGCTCGCGCGTGATCTCCATGTGCAGCAGTCCGAGGAAGCCGCAGCGGAAACCGAAGCCCAGCGCCACCGAGGTTTCCGGCACATAGGTCAGCGCGGCGTCGTTGAGCTGCAACTTGTCGAGGGCGTCGCGCAGGTCCGGGTAGTCGGAGCCGTCGACCGGGTAGAGGCCGGAGTACACCATCGGCCGCGGATCCTGGTATCCGGCAAGCGCTTCGGTGGCCCCGTCGCGCGCGGAGGTGACGGTATCGCCGACCTTCGACTGCCGGACGTCCTTCACACCGGTGATCAGGTAACCGACCTCGCCGACGCCGAGGCCCGCGGTGGGCTTGGGCTCGGGCGACACGATGCCGATCTCGAGCAGTTCGTGGGTCGCGCCGGTGGACATCATCTTGATCTTCTGGCGGGGGGTGAGCTTGCCGTCCACCACACGCACGTAGGTGACGACACCGCGGTAGGTGTCGTACACCGAGTCGAAGATCATGGCGCGGGCCGGGGCATCGGCCTCGCCGACGGGCGCGGGCACCTGCTTGACGGCCTCGTCCAGCAGCTCGGCCACACCGACACCGGTCTTGCCGGACACCCGCAGCACGTCCTCGGGCTCACAGCCCACGATGTGCGCGAGCTCGGCGGCGTACCGATCGGGATCCGCGGCCGGCAGGTCGATCTTGTTCAGGACCGGAATGATGGTCAGGTCCTTGTCGAGCGCCAGGTAGAGATTGGCGAGCGTCTGCGCCTCGATGCCCTGCGCGGCGTCGACCAGCAGGATCGCGCCCTCACACGCCTCGAGCGCGCGCGACACCTCGTAGGTGAAGTCGACGTGGCCCGGGGTGTCGATCAGGTGCAGGACGTAGTCCTCCCCGTCGACCTTCCACGGCAGTCGCACGTTCTGCGCCTTGATGGTGATACCGCGCTCGCGCTCGATATCCATCCGGTCGAGGTACTGCGCCCGCATGGCGCGCTCCTCCACCACTCCGGTGAGTTGCAGCATGCGATCGGCCAGGGTCGATTTCCCGTGGTCGATGTGCGCGATGATGCAGAAGTTCCTGATCCGGGACGGATCGGTGAACGTCGTATCGGCGAAGCTGCTAATCGGAGTCACTCCTCGGCATGGCGAAAAGGCGGCATGTCAACCCAGAAGTCTACGGTGTGCTCCCGGATGAACTTCCGGCCCACCGCCGTTAGGCTGCCGTTCATGGCGGGCAGGTGGAACGCGCTGGGGAAGACATTGGGGAACATGGCTAAGGAACAGGGTTCGCAACTGGTCAGGCAGCAGGGACCGAAACTGGTCGACCGGGTGCAGAAGTCCTCGGTGTGGGATCGCGCGCTGCGCGCGGTGAGCACGCCCAAGAAGGCGGCGGGGGTTTCGGTGCGGCCGACCTCGTCGGCGGGCGTGCCGTCGCGGGAACGCGCCCGGCAGATCGTGTACTCACCGCAATTGGACGGCCGTGCCGATCCGGGTGAGATCGTGTGGACCTGGGTCCCCTACGAGGAGGACCCGTCCAATGGCAAGGACCGACCGGTCTTGGTCGTCGGCCGCGAAGGCAAGACCCTGCTCGGGCTCATGCTGTCCTCGAACGCCGACCACGCCCACCACGACAACTGGGTGGGCATCGGCGACGGTCCGTGGGACAACGCCGGACGCGACAGCTGGGTCCGGCTCGATCGCGTCCTGGACGTGCCCGAGGCCGGGATCCGCCGCGAGGGCGCGATCCTGCCGCGCAAGACGTTCGACCTGGTCGCACACCGCTTGTGCGCCGAATACCACTGGCATTAGACAACTCTCGTAGCTCTCAGGGGCTTCGCCCCCGAACCCCCTCGTGACACAGGGCTTCGCCGGTGAACCGCCTCGTGGCGCGGGGCTTCGCCGGCGGACCCCTGAAAGCATCCGAGCCCCGCGCCGGTCGGCGCGGGGCTCGTCACTTTGGTGAGTTCAGCTCACCATGTTGCGGGAGCGTCCGAACAGCAGGCTGTAGACGAGCGCTCCCAATACACCGCCGACCAGCGGGAACACGATGAACACCCAGAGCTGGGCGAGGGCGCCGTCCTGGTAGAAGGCGACGGCGAGGCTGCGGGCCGGGTTCACCGAGGTGTTGTCCACCGGAATCGAGATCAGGTGGATGACGGCCAGCGTGATGCCGATGGACAGACCGGCCAGCGGCACATCCGAGAGCTGATCGGTGGAGGCCAGCACCACGAAGACCAGCAGCGCGGTCAGGATCACCTCGACGGTGATGGTCGCGGCCAGGCCGTAACCATTGATGACGATGCCGCCCAGCTCCAGCTTCGAGGGGCTGTGCGCACCCCAGCCGTTGGCGCCCAGGCCGTCCCGCGCCCGGTCGTAGGACGGCAGATTGTGCGCGATGGCGTAGATGGTCGCGCCCGCGAGCAGACCGCCCACGATCTGCGCCAGCCAGTACAACCCCGCGACCGCGGCCGAGATCCGGCCGAGCAGGAACTGCCCAACCGTGACCGCCGGATTCACATGGCAGCCCGAGATCGGCCCGATGGCATACACCAGGAACAACAGCGTGAACCCGAAGGCCAGCGCCACGCCGAGCGCACCCACCCGGCTCCCGGCCAGCACCGCGGTGCCGACGCCGCCGAGCACCAGCACGAAAGTGCCCAGGGCTTCGGCGAAGAGCTTGCGTCCGAGGGACGGCACTTGCAGTTCTGCTAGATCCTCGGCGACTTCCTGTGCTGTGGGAGACATCGGTTACCTTCCGCTCAACTGGATACCGCACCGACCAGACGCGGCCCGGAAACCTCAGGCGAGGCGGGTGATTTCCACGACCACCTCGAGATCGGTCGAGCCGCTACCGGAGAAGATACCTTTGAGCGGCGGCACATCCGCGTAATCACGGCCCACCCCGACTGAAACGTGTTGCTCCGTGACGGGGATGTTGTTGGTCGGGTCGTAGCCCCACCATTGCCCCGTCCACGCTTCCACCCAGGCGTGCATCTGGCCCGCGACGGTATGGCCGACCTCCCCGGACGGGTCCGGATGCAGGTAGCCGGAGACGTAGCGCCCGGGAATCCCCATGGTGCGCAGCAACAGCAGGGTCAGGTGCGCGAAATCCTGACAGACGCCCTGCCTTTCGGCGAACGCCTCCACCGCCGAGGTGTGCACGGAGGTGGTGCCGGGCAGGTAGCTCATTTCGCGGTGCACCCATTCGGCCGCGCGGACAACGGCTTTGGCGGGCGGCACCCCGCGCGCCAGCTGCCGGGCCACCGGGGCCAACCGGCGTTCGCGCGGCACATAGCCGGTGGGGCTGAGCAGTTCGTCGAAGCGGTCGGCGACGGCATCGCCGCGCAATTCCTCCCAGGCAAGTTCCTCCGCGGGCCCGGCGAACGGTTCGGTCTCCACCACCGAGGAGCTGGTCACCTCCAATTCCGTGTGCGGCGCGTGCAGATCGAACGCGGTGACGATGGTGCCCCAGTAGTCCATGTACCGGTAGGACCGCGTGGACGGCACCGTCTCGACCCGGTTCAGGATGACGTTCTGCCGGCTGTCGGCGCGCGGAGTCAGCCGGGCCTCGTTGAACGATCGGGTGACCGGGCCGTCGTACACGTATCCGGTGGTGTGCACCACCCGCATCCGCCAGCTCATGCCGTCACCTCCACGTGATCGCCATTGCGGCCGTGCAGCCCGGTCCAGGCCACCCAGGATTCGGCGTGGAAATACTGCAGCGCCACCGCCTCCCCCACCTCGCGGCAGGTCTGCTGCAACCACAGCAGCCGGCTGGGCAGGTCCTCCAGCAGTACCGCGGACGGCAGGAACTCGAGTTCGCTGCGCGCCCGGCCGAGTAGTCGATGCGCTTCGTGGCGGGCGGCGAAACGACTGTTGGGGCGCTGATCCAGTTCCTGCAGGCAGGTTTCGGCGACTTTGAGCGAATGGAACACCGAGCGCGGGAAAAGCCGGTCCAGCAGAATGAAATCCGCGATCTGATTGGCGTCCAGCACACCGCGATGGGTGCGCAGGTACGGGTCGTGCGCACCGGCCGAACGCAATACCGTCACCCAGGCCGGCGACGAGGTGCGGTCACCGGCGCGCGAAAGCAGCAGGCGCACCGTCATATCCACGCGTTCGATGGATTTGCCCAGCAACAGGAAGCGATACCCGTCGTCGCGGCTGAGCGTGGAATCGGAGAGTCCGGCGAACATGGCGGCGCGGTCGGTGATGTAGTGACAGAATTCGTGCGGCCCCAGCGCGCGGGCGGCGCGTTCGGCGGCGGCCAGGCCGTTGTAGGTAGCGTTCAGGCACTCCCACATTTCGGTGGAGGTGACTTCTCTTGCGCCCCGGGCGTTCTCCCGGCCGCGAATGATCGAGTCGACGATCGAACCGCCATTGTCCCGGCCGAAGGCCACCAGTTCGGTCACCGACCACACATCGAGTTCCCGTTCGGGCGGTTCGATGCCGAGCACCGTCAGCAATACCCGTGAAGTCCGATCGGGATCGACCGTGGCGTCCTCGAGCAATTGATGGACCGCGACGTCCAGGATGCGCGCCGTGTACTCGGCGCGTTCGATGTACCGGCCGATCCAGAAGAGGGATTCGGCATTGCGCGCCAACATGATTGGACCTGCCTAACGCTGTATTCACCTACCGAGTCAGAGCGCCGTTGCTACCGCTTGTCGAAAGTGTTCCGGTTATTGCTGTTGCTGATTGGATCGGGTGACGGAGGGCTCCCGGGCCTGGTCGTGTTCCCGGGTGATGTGCATTTCGCTGACCAGTTGATCGCCCGCGAGTTCGCGCTCGGCGCCCGAGGTGCGCGGGGCCAGCACCCAGGTGTCCTTGCTGCCGCCGCCCTGACTGGAATTCACCACCAGTGAGCCTTCCGGCAGTGCCACCCTGGTCAATCCGCCGGGGAGCACGAAGATATCGTCACCGTCATTGACGGCGAACGGCCGCAGATCCACATGGCGGGGCGCCAGTACCCCGCCGATTTTCGCTGGGACCGTTGACAATTGGACGACCGGCTGGGCGATCCAGCCGCGCGGATCGGCACGCACCTTGCGGCGCACCGCATCCCGTTCCTTCTGCGAGGCGTCGGGGCCGATCACGATGCCGTAGCCGCCCGAACCCTCCACCGGCTTGACCACCAGTTCCGCGATCCGGTCGAGCACCTCGTCGCGTTCGGCGGGCTCCCAGCAGCGGTACGAATCCACATTGGGCAGAATGGGTTTCTCGCCCAGGTAGTACTCGATGAAAGCCGGCACATAGGTGTAGACGAGTTTGTCGTCGCCGACGCCGTTGCCCACCGCATTGGCCAGCACCACGGTGCCCGCGCGGGCCGCGTTCAGAATGCCCGCCACGCCCAGCATGGAATCCGGGCGGAACTGCATGGGATCGAGGAAGGTGTCGTCGATACGGCGATAGATGACGTCCACCTGCCGCTCCCCCGCCGTGGTGCGCATATAGACGACATTGTCGCGGCAGAACAGGTCCCGGCCCTCGACCAGTTCCACGCCCATCTGCCGGGCCAGCAGCGAATGCTCGAAATAGGCGGAGTTGTAGACGCCGGGGGTGAGCACCACCACGGTCGGATCGGCTTCGTTCGGCGCGGCGGCCGCGCGCAGCGCGTTCAGCAGATGACTCGGATAGTCGCCGACCGCGCGCACCCGATGCGAGGCGAACAGGTCCGGGAAGACGCGCGCCATTGTGCGGCGGTTCTCCATCACATACGAAACCCCGGACGGGGAACGCAGATTGTCCTCCAGCACCCGGAAATCGCCGTGCTCGTCGCGGATCAGATCGATGCCGGCGACATGTATACGGACGCCGTTCGGCGGGATCAGCCCGGCGGCCTCGCGATGGAAATGCGCGCACGAGGTGACCAGGCGTTTCGGAATCACCTGATCGCGCAGGATGGTCTGCTCGCCGTACACGTCGGCCAGGAAGGCCTCCAGGGCGCGCACCCGTTGTTTGATGCCGCGCTCGAGTTTGGTCCACTCGGTGGCGGCTATCACTCTCGGCACCAGATCGAGCGGGAACGGCCGCTCCTGGCCCGAGAGTGAGAAGGTGATTCCCTGATCCGCGAAGGCCCGGGCCAGCGCCTCGGCCCGCGCCGCCAGATCGGCTGCGTCGATGGTGGCGAGCGCGGCGAAAATGCCCCGGTAGGCGGGGCGGGCCCGGCCGGCGGCATCGAACATCTCGTCGAAAGCCCGGTCGTAACGGCCTGGTCCATATCCCGCGAACACCCCGGCCGCCCCATCATCGATGGCGGCGTGGCCGATCGGTGCTGAGACGGCCACGGCCGAACGCGCGGCAGCGGCGGGAGTCATGGGAAAATGGTCCATCACGCGGCCGCAACACGTGCTTCGACCGGGATAAATTTCTGGTTTCAGCCAGATGGCGGATGGGGTCGATTTCATACCGGGACACCTGGCCTGGTAGCCTCGATCGTCGGTGCTCCGCTACCCCTCTCGTAGTGTGCACGAACAGACTTTGCATCCCGCATACACCACTAAACGAAGGAACACGAGGAAACCGGCGTGGCCAACATCAAGTCCCAGATGAAGCGGATTCGCACCAACGAGCTGGCGCGTCAGCGTAACCAGTCGGTGAAGTCCGCGCTGCGCACCTCGATCCGCAAGTTCCGCGAGGCCGCTGCGGCGGGCGAGAAGGACAAGGCGCTCGAGCTGATGCAGTCCGCTTCCAAGAGCCTGGACAAGGCCGCCTCGAAGGGCGTCATCCACGCCAACCAGGCTGCCAACAAGAAGTCGGCGCTGTCGCTGGCTTTCAACAAGCTCGGCTGATTCACCCCGGAAGTCATTCCGGACAATATGCTTCGCACAACCGCCGTGGCCACGATGACCACGGCGGTTTTTGTGGTTTTCGCGGATGCTGACTTGCCTCCGCAACCGGTTCGCAGCAGGATGGCTGGCGAACAGTCGGGGGCTGTCGGATATCACCTGCGTTGGGAGTTGTAGTGGCGTCGCTGCGTATGAACCGTTTGTCTTGGGCTCGGGGCGGGGTGGCTGCGGGGGCTGTCGCGCTCGCGCTGACCGCCGGGCTGGGAGTCGCTTCGGCGCGGCCGGTCGGGCCGTTCGAAGTGGGCGGGGCGATCGAGGTCGAGTTCGATCGGGCGGGCGGGCCGGAGTTCTTCGGGGATCCGACCGGGCCGGAGCTGGATGCCGCGGGCGGGGGTAAGAAGCAGGAGTTCGCCAACAACCAGTCGATCTACTGGACGCCGGCCACCGACGCGCATGCCGTGGGCGGGTTCATTCGGGACAAGTGGCGGAACCTGGGGGCCGAGTCGGGGACGTTGAAGTACCCGCTGGCCGATGAAGGACAGACCGCCAAGCCCGGGCGGTATCAGCTGTTCCAGGGCGGATCGATGTACTGGTCCGTGGGAACCGCCGCGCATGCTCTGACCGGCGTGATCCTGGACAAGTACGGCAAGGTGGGCTGGGAGAACAGCCCGCTCGGGTTCCCGCTCACCGATGTCGCCAAGACCACCAAGGCGGACGGCTACTACACGCTGTTCGAGGGCGGGGCCATCTTCTCGACCACCAAGACGGGCACCCATGTGACGTGGGGTTCGATCCGGGACGAGTGGGTGCGCGCGGGGGCGGAGAACGGGTCCTACGGGTTCCCGACCAGCGACGAGTACGACTACAAGGACGGTAAGGCGCAGGACTTCCAGGGCGGGAAGATCACCTGGTCGCCGAACTCCTGAGTTTCGCGGCTAACCGCGCACCGGCCGGCCGGTGCGCGGTTTTGTTTTGCCTCAGGCGGCTTCGCGCAGGTCCAGAATGCGGGAAAGGGCATGCTCCAGTGCGTAATTGGTGTCGGCCGCCTGGCCTTTCACCTCGCCGTTGAGCGCCGCCACGATCTGCAGGGCCTGCCCGATGGTGGCGCCGGTCCAGCCGCGCACCTGCTGCTGCGCCTTCTTCACCTTCCACGGCGGCATGCCCAGGTCGCCCGCCATCTTGAAGGGGTCGCCGCGTCCCGCCGATCCGACCCGGGCGATGGTGTGCACCGAGTCGGCCAGCGCGTCGGCGAGCAGTACCGCGGGCACCCCGCGATCGATGGCCCAGCGCAGCGCCTCCATCGCGGCGGCGCGATCCCCCGCCACCGCCAGATCCGCCACCTCGAAACCGGTGACCTCGGCCTTGCCGGAGTAGTACTGCCGTACCGCCGCTACGTCGACCTTGCCGCCGGTATCGGCCGCCAACTGCGAACTGGCCGCGGCCAATTCCCGCAGATCCGATCCCACCGCTTCGATCAGCGCCTGCACCACGTCGGCGGACACCTTCACGTTCGCGGCCCGGAACTCGTTGCGCACGAACTCCACCCGCTCCCCGCCCTTGCTGAGCTTGGCGCAGTTGTGCACCACCGCCCCCAGCTTCTGCAAGGCCGGCGCCAGCGCCTTCGCCCGACCGCCCCCGGTGTGCAGCACGATCAGCACCACCCCGTCCGGCGGCGCCGCGGCGGCATCCTGAATAACGGACACCGCGTCCTTCCCCGCCTCCGCGGCGGACTCCAGCACGATCACCCGGTCCTCCGCGAACAGCGAAGGACTCAGCAACTCTGCCAACTCCGAAGTACTCGCATCCCCCGCCCGCAACCGATCCACCGGCAAAGCCTCCGGCGCCTCACTGGCAGCCCGAGCTTGCGCCGTCACCGCCGCCACCGCCCGCTCGATCAGCAATTCCTCTTCACCGAGCACAAGATGCAGGGGCGCAGGTCGCTGGTTCACGCCCTGAATCCTACGAGGCTCCGCCGACACTCCCGCCACCCGTCTCCCGCCACGCCCGGCCCGACCGCAGCGCCGGAGTTATCCGGCTGTAGATCCCGGGTGATCGGGCGACCGCGCGGATCGAGGGTGTAGTCCGATGACAACGAGCGTGCACACCATCGTCGCGAGAATCCCGGACCACAAACCGGTCGGCAGCGTTACCGATGCGCCGAGGGCGGCGGCGCGGCCGGAGACGGTGAGCAGCCACCACAGTGGTGGTGCGACGCAGTGCAATACGAGTTGGGCCGCCGGCGACCACAGGCACGACAGCAGCGCACCCACCGCACCCAGCACCGTGATGGGTGCGATGACCGGTTCGACCAGGACGTTCACCGCGATACCGACCAAACTCAGGTGGCCGGTGACCGCGACGATCACGGGTGTGGTGACAACGAACGCCGCCGCCGACACCGCGAGCGCGTCGGCGGGCGCCCGCCACCACCCGTGTGCCCGAAGCCAATCCGACCAGCCGGGAGCCAGCACGATCAATCCGGTGGTCGCGAGGACGGACAACGCGAACCCGACGTCCACCGCGAGTTCAGGCGACCAACCCAACAACCCGATAACAGCGGTACACAACGCGGGAACCGCCTGCTTGCGTCGGCCGACGCACAGCGCGAGCAACGCGACCGCCCCCATGACCGCCGCTCGCAACACACTCGGCGACGGCCGCGCCAGCACCACGAACATCACCAGCGCGACCCCCGCCACCACCGCCCCGATCCGCGGATCGACGGTGAGCGCCCGCATCGAAAGCAGCACCGCGCCCAACAAGATCGTTATGTTCGCCCCGCTGACAGCGGTCAAATGCGACAAATCGACCTCTCGGAAGTTCCCCCGCACCTGTTCTGGCAATCGTGACGTATCCCCAATCACCAAGCCGGGCAACAGCCCCGCCGCATCCGGCGACAGCGTCGCATCGGCAGCTCCCGCGAAGTCGGTCCGCATCCGCCCGGCGGCGCGCTGCCACCACGGCGGCTCATTCACCGCGACGGGAGCCCCCTCCGCGCGCAAAACCGCAACGGTCAGATCCGCCCGCCACGGCCGATCCACCTTCCCCCGAAACGTCACCCGCTGCCCCGGCAAGAGCTCCCGCCACCGCGCCGCCGGCGCGAGCACCAGCACCGCTCCCCCACCCTCGACAACCCTCCCACCGCGCTGAAACTCCACCAACTCCCCACGAACCAGCACCTTCCGCCCGCCGAACCCCTTGCCACCCAACGCCTTCGCGTCGTCGGTCGTCACCAGCGTGACCAACACGCGTCCGTCGCGTACATGCTCGCGCAGCGGATGTCGTTCTACCCAATAGGAATCCCACGCCGCCGCCACCGCATACCCACCCCCGACAACCACGGCCGCCAGCAACACGAACACCATCCCCCGCCGCGGCTTAGAAGCCTCCGCTCCCGTCTCAGACCCAACATTCCGACGGCTTTCCTCGCGACGGGCGAACCAAAGCAACCCTCCCGCCGCCACCGCACACACAGCTGCCAGTCCCAACCCGGCACGCCAACCAAGCACAATGCCGACAACCGTTGCGCCCCAGCAACACAACGCCGCCGGAACCAGCCGAACATCCAGCGGCTCCGACATATCCAGCGCGCCGCGTTCCTTCTCCGGCCCGTCACTATCGTTTCGGCCGGCCGAGGCGTCGACCTTCGAATCGCTCATCGCTCGCTCACCACGATCCCGGCCACAGCGGTCGACGCACTCAGCGCTGCCGGTATGCTCAGCAGCTCCAGCGAACCCGATATTGCTTGTGCGCCATGTTCTTCCATCACACGGCCGTGATCACTCGCGGCGGTGGGCACTTTCGTCGCCAGGACAGCGCGGATATCGGCGATAGGGCTCAGTGACGGCAATGCCAGTTGCAGGGAATGAGGTTCGAGGCGACGGGCGGTCATATCGTCACCACGGATTTCAGGCGGGCGAGGCGGGTGGGGCCTATGCCGTCTATTTCGGCGAGTTGGTCTATGGAGGTGAAGCGGCCGTGTTTGGTTCGCCAGGCGAGGATGGCTTTGGCGGTGATGGGGCCTACGCCGGGGAGGGCGTCGAGTTCGGGTTCGGTTGCGGTGTTGAGGTTTACCTTTGCGGTGGGGGTGGAGGGGCGGGGTTGGGCGGGTTGGGTTGGCGGAGTGGAGGGTGGTGTGGGGGCTGGGCCGTTCACGATGGTGCTGCCTACCTGTTGGACGGTGGGGCGGGAACCGGTGCGGCCGATCACTATTTGGTCGCCGTCGCAGAGGGGTTGGGCGAGATTGAGGCCGGAGAGGTCGGCTTCGGGTTTGGGGGTGGCGGCTTTGAGGGCGTCGGCTATGCGGGCGCCGGGAGGGAAGCGCAGTAGACCGCCGTGTTCCACTACGCCGACGACGCTGATCACTATTTCGGGCAGGGGTGTGCGGGCGGACGGTGAGCCGCCGGGGGTCGCCGGTCCGGCTGCGGCGGCTGCTGCGGGCGGGGTAGCTGCTGCCGGTCCGGATTGCCGGGAGCCGGGTGATCTCGGTGTGCCGGCGGCGGCGTCCGCCGTCGCGGGGAATGAGGAATCGCCGGGCACGGGGGTCGAGGGATCGCCGGGGCGCGAGACCGGGTTGTCCGCTGCGGCAGGGCCTTCCGTGCCCGAGGCGGTGCTCATGGCGGGGGTGATCGGCGGGACTGCGTGGACGGTCGGGCGGTCGCGCATCGTCATAGTGGCGGTCAGGGCTATGACGATGGCGGCCACCGCGGCGAGGACCAGTACGCCGCGTGGGCCGGGATCCCAGCGGGTGCCGCGGAAGCGTTCAGGGACCAGACGTTCGTGCCAGAGGGACAGTGGACCGGTGGGTTCGGAGAGCCACGCGGGTGGGGATGGGTCGGGGTTGCGGTTGGCAGCTGTGCCGAAGTCGGCGGTGTGGTCCAGGGACTCGTCATCCCAGCGTCCTCGGTGTGGCGGGGTGGGAGTGAAAGCCGTTGCGGTCGAACGGGGCTCGAGGATGGATTGCTCGGGCACGGGGACGGGAGGCACAGGTTCGGGGACAGGTGGCACGAGCTCAGGGACGGGTGCCACGGGTTCGGAAGCAAGTGGCGTGGGTTCGGGGACGGGTGGCGTGTGGTCTCGGGCGGGTGGCATGGGTCGACGGTAGGGGTGAGAGGAGTTGTGACCGCGGGGGCGACCTGGGGTTTCGAGAAACCTGTGGATGGCGTTTCGGTTGTGGAGAAACGCCGTTCGCGCAGGTCAGTAGAGGGTGCCCATGGCGGTGCGGACTTCGGTGAGGGTTTGGTCGGCGATGGCGTTGGCCCGCTGGTTTCCGGTGCGGAGGATGTCGGTGACCAGGTGGGGATCGCGGGCCAGTTCCGTGCGGCGGGCGCGGTGGGCGGCGAGGTAGGTGTTGACGGCTTCGGTGGTGAGTGTCTTGAGGGCGCCGGAGCCTTGGTCGCCGATCTCGGCCGCCAGGACCTCGGGTTCGGTTCCGGTGCAGAGGGATGCGGTGGTGAGGAGAGCGGAGACGCCGGGGCGGAGGGCCGGATCGAAGGTGATGCGGCGTTCGGAATCGGTGGGGGTGCGGCGGATCAGGGCCGCGGTTTCGTCGGCGGTCATGGCGAGCGAGATGGCGTTGCCGTAACTCTTGGACATTTTGCGGCCGTCCAGTCCGGGGACTTCCGGGGTGGAGGTGAGCAGGGCTTGCGGTTCGGGGAAGACCGGTCCGTAGCGTTCGTTGAAACGGCGGGCGATGACGCGGGTCTGTTCCACGTGCGGGAGATTGTCCTTGCCGACGGGAACCAGGTTGCTCTTGCAGAAGAGGATGTCCGCGGCCTGATGCACCGGGTAGGTGAGCAGCAGGGCGCTCAAAGCCCTTCCCGCCGCAGCGTGTTCGGCCTTCACCGTCGGATTGCGGTGCAGCTCCGCCTCGGTGACCAGGCTCAGGAACGGCAGCATGAGCTGGTTGAGCGCGGGCACGGCGGAATGCGTGAAGATGGTCGCGCGCGCCGGGTCGATCCCGGCGGCCAAGTAGTCGAGCACCGCATTGTGCACGTTCTCGCGGACCGCACCGAGCCCGTCCCGGTCGGTGATGACCTGGTAGTCGGCGAGGATGATGAAGGTTTCGACGCCGAGGTCGTGCAACCGGACGCGTTCGGCGACAGTGCCGAAGTAGTGGCCGAGATGCAGTGCCCCGGTGGGCCTTTCACCGGTGAGGATGCGGTACCGGCCGGGCTGCGCGGCGACATCGGCGGCCAGCGCGCTGCTGCGGGCGGCGGTGGCGGCGAAGGAATCGGAGATGGTGGTCATGGTGGGCTACTGGGAAAAAGGGGCTGCACCGGGACCGGTTCCGCGGAAAGCGAATTCACGGGCTGCGTACAGCCCGCGGACATGAGTGATCGGGCTACCGGAGCAGTCGCCACCATGCCTGTCGAATGCGGATCACCCATTCACCGTAGCAGCGCCCCCACCCAGCGCGCCCATGACTTATGTCCCACCCTGGTCAGCCGCAACCACCGGGCACGACCAGCGCGCCCACCGCGCCCATGCCCAGATGCACGCCCAGCGTCGGCCCGAACTCGGCCACGATCAGCTCACGAATCCCGGGAATCAGATCACGCAATTGCCCCGCGATGGTGTTGGCCGCGTCTTCCGCCCCGAGATGCTGCACCGCCACCGCGGCCCCGTCCTCCCCGGCCGCATCCACCGCCGCCGCAACGAGTTTGATGAACGCCTTGGACCGCGTCCGCGCCTTCTCCCGCAGTTCGAGCCGCCCGTCCACCATCTGCAGGATCGGCTTGGTCACCAGTTCGGTCCCGAAGAACGCCGCGGCAGTGCTCAATCGCCCGCCCCGCCGCAACTGCTCGGTCCGATTGACCACGATGAACGCCCGCCCGCGCCCGGCCGCCGCGACGGCCGCGTCGTACACCACATCCAGTTCCGCCCCGGTCCGCGCCCGCCGCGCCGCCGCCAGCACCGGCAGCCCGGTGCCGAGCCCGGCGCTCAGCGAATCGACCAGCCGCACCCGATCGGCGGCGTCCATATCGCGCACGGCCTGCCGCCCGGCTTCCCAGGTGCCGGACAGCTGCCGCGAAATGTGCACCGCGACAACGCCGTCCCCACCACTGAGTTCGAGCGCCCGCTCGTACGCCTCGCGCAGGTCACCGGGCGAAGCCGCCGACGTGGTGACCTGCGAGGACCCGTAGTCGATCTCCCCGGTGTCGATGCCTTCCCGCAGTTCCCGGTCGTCGACCAGAATGTGCAGCGGCACCGCGATCACCCCGAGTTCGGCGGTGAGTCCGGCGGGCAGACTGGCCGACGAGTCGGTGACAACCACCACGGCCATGGGCTAGCGGACCTTTCCGGGCCCGCGGACCGGCGCAGCCCTCATGCAGTCCGGACCTGGCGGGCCGGGAGTTCGGCGAGCACCTTCACCATGGCGCGCGCGACGGCGGTGTGCCCGTCCCAGCCCCAATGGATGCCGTCCGGATTGGCGGGCCCGTTGAACACGTTGTCGTGCACGGCTTCCCCGATGTCCACCAGCGGCACGGAGTGTTCGTCGGCCCATTTCCGCACGGCTTTCACCATGGGGTCGCGCCCGGTGTGCACGCGCGCGTACGCATCGCACTGGTGCACGGCGGGCAGCGTGCCGACGAACGGCAGCTCGGGCCGCAACTGCGCCAACGCGTTTCGCGCCTGCTCCAGGTAGTCGACGCTCACCGACGGCGGCAGCGCCACCGGCCAGCCGAGCGGGGACAGCTTGGGCTGCAACCAGTTGTACGCGGTCCGCACCTGCCGGCGCAGCCCGGACGGCCGCACGTAGCGGATCATCTCGCGCAGCGCGGTGGGCAGCGGGGAGGGCAGCGAATCCATTCCGCCGGTGGCGAATACGACCGCCCCGGCCCGCGGCACCGTGGCCCAGATGCGCGGATCGTTGATCAGCGCCCAGTACCCGTCCCGATTGGTCCACCCGATCCGCGCGACCAGCTCCACATCCCAATCCAGTTCGGCCGCAACCAGGTTGGGCCAGATCCGGGGATGGTCGGCGGGCAGCCCGCCCTTGGGGCCGAAGTAGGCCAGCGAATCGGCGATGACGAGCAGCACCGGCCGCTCGCCGGGAGCGTTCTCAGAGGACATCAGGGGCAACCTTCGCCAACGCGTTCCACACATCCAGGCGCCAGCCGGGTTGTTCGAAGCTCGGACCGTGGCTGGTGAGCTGCACCCACGAGGTATTGGCGAGTCCACCCAGGGCCGGCCAGTTCGAGGGCGGCAGTTCGAGCAGTGCCGCGGTCAGCGCCGCGATCAACCCGCCGTGCGCAACCAGGAGAATGGTACGGCCGGGCCAATCCTCGCGCTCGGCGAAGAGTTCCTTCACCACCGGCAGCGCCCGCGCGCCGACCTCGAGCTTGGATTCGCCGCCGGGCGGGGTCCAGGTGGGGTCGAGCCGCCAGGCTTTGCGCGCGCCCGGGTACAGCTTGTCGACCTCGTGGTGGTCCATGCCCTCCCACTGCCCGAGGTCGGTTTCGCGCAGCCGGGCATCGGTGGTCACCGGGAGCGCGGCGTGCTCGGCGACCGCGCGGGCGGTGTCGTGGGCGCGCTTGAGATCCGAGGACACGATGTGGATCAGGTCGGCGCACGCCATATCGGGGGCGCAGTCCTTGGCCTGCCGCCGCCCGATTTCACTGAGTTCGGTATCGATCTGGCCTTGCATGCGGTCGGAGGCGTTCCATTCGGTCTGCCCGTGCCGCAGCAGGATCAACCGGCGGACGCCGGCCATCTTGCTCACTCGTCGTCCCCGGCCTCATCGTCTCCGGCCTCCGCAGAGGCAGTCTTGCGCGGATCCCCCAGCCCTTCGACGGGCACCTGCGGGCAGTCCTTCCACAGCCGTTCCAGGCCGTAGAAGTCCCGTTCGTCATTGTGCTGGATATGGATCACGATCTCGACGTAATCCAGCAGCGCCCAACGGCCTTCGCGAGTGCCTTCACGACGCACCGGCTTGTGCCCGGCCTCGCGCAGCTTCTCCTCGACATTGTCGACGATCGCGTTGACCTGACGCTCGTTCGGCGCCGACGCGATCACGAAGCAGTCGGTGATCACCAGCTGCTCGGAGACGTCGAGCACGACCACGTCGGAGGCCAGCTTCTCGTCGGCCGCGAGTGCGGCCACCTTCGCCATCTCCAGAGCTTCGACCGATGCGCTCACCCTGCTACACCTTCCCGTTGCTTCCCGGCACGTAGAGGTGCCGCTTCGATATGTATTGCACGACCCCGTCGGGGACGAGATACCAGACCGGTCGGCCTTCGCCCGCGCGGCGCCGGCATTCGCTCGAGGAGATGGCCAGGGCCGGTATCTCGATCATGGTGACGGCGTCGGCGGGGTAATCACGGAGATGGTCGGCCAGGTGGTCGATGTTCAATTCGTACCCGGGCCGGCTCACTCCGACGAATTTCGCCAGCTGGAACAGTTCCGACCAATCCTGCCAGGTGAGGATGCTGGCCAATGCGTCGGCACCGGTGATGAAGTACAGATCCGCGTCGGGATGCAGTTCGGCCAGGTCACGCAGGGTGTCGACGGTGTAGGTCTCCTTGCCGCGGTCCACGTCGGCGCGGCTGACCGAGAAGCGCGGGTTGGAGGCGGTGGCGATGACCGTCATGAGATAGCGGTCCTCGGCGGGCGAGACGGCGCGATCCGCCTTCTGCCAAGGCTGACCGGTCGGTACGAAGATCACTTCGTCCAGGTCGAAGCGATGCGCGACCTCGCTGGCCGCGACCAGATGCCCATGGTGGATGGGATCGAAGGTACCGCCCATCACCCCCAGCTTGCGGCGCCCGTTCGTATGCACGAAACGCGAGCTTACCGGGGGCGATGGGCGGCGTGTCGGACCGGCGGGCGACGGCCGGTCCGCATTCGGGGGAAATTCGCTGATTTTTCCGGATTCCGTTCACCGTGACCGCAAACAGCGACTTTGCCCCGGACTCGAGTTGCCATGTGTGTGCTGTCCGAAAAGTTGGAGTTCATCAGCACCGATTCGATCGAGGTAAATCGTCATGGGACGCAATTCGTACCGGTTCGCCGCCGTCGCGGCCGCTTTCGGCCTGACCGTGCTGGCCGCGCCCGCCGCACACGCGGAACCCGCTCCGCTCAACGGTCTGTTCGCGCTCGCCCCGGGCGTGTGTGCCAATGGCGCGGTCACCGGGAGCTTCTTCCGGATGATCCTGCCGACCGGTGACGCGAGCGGCCCCTACCTGCAGAACAGCGATTCCGGGTGCAGCGATCAGTCGGTGACGCCGCTGTCGGCGGGCAGTGACGGCGGCCTGCTCAGCGGTAGCTATCAGCCGCAGCCCGGGGCGGCGTTCGACGGGGCCGGCAATGCGCAGTCGGGGCGGGTGACGACGCCGGTGCGGTTCTACGGGGTGGATTTCGCGACGGCCACCAATCCCACCGATCCGCAGACCGGGTCCGCGACCGCGCTGCCGCAATTGTTCTCCGAGGGTGGACGGTTGAGCGGTGATCTGAGCAGCCTCGGGGTCACCTGGAACAACCAGGTGTTCAATCAGGGCGCGCCGAAGCCGGGCGGCGGCTTTCCGGGCAAGACCACCGCGGTGAACGGAACCATCGACGCGGCGGGCAATTTCGTCATCGAGTGGACCAGCCAGATCGTGGGCGGGCCGTTCAACAACTTCACCGGGCTGTGGCATCTGTCCGGGCAATACCGGCGATGACGACCGTGTCGCCGCGTTCGGAGTTGCCCGCCTACTCCGATTTCGTATCGCAGATCGAACGGCCGCGCACCGTGCCGCGGGTGGCGGCGCGCTGGCCGTTCGTGGTGTTGATCGTGCTGGGCGCGGTGCTGGTGATCGCGCCGATCGTGAGCGGGATGTTTCCGCGAGCGGTCAAGGGCGAGGCCATGATCGAGGCCTTCCGGCCGTATGCGACCGAGCAGAGTATCGCGGAGTTCCGGGATGATCTGGGCGTGCTCGACGGGGCGCGTGCGAATGTGCTCGCGCTGCGCGAGAGTGGGCAGCAGCCGGGCAGTTTCGAACGGGTCGATACCTTCGTCCGCGACTATCCGGGGATTCGCACCGATATCTCCGGCATGGTCGATGCCATCGACGCGAACCGCGACAACTACCGGAAGCTCTCCAGTACAACGTCTTTCGGCGCACTGCCGTGGCTGCTCGCCCTGCCGGGCCTGCTGCTGATCGCGATCGGCTGGTTCGGGCTGCGCTCGGTCCGGCACGGGCGGCGCGCGCTGGGCTGGCACGCGACCGCCGCGATCATCGGGCTGGGTCTGGTGCTGCTGCCGTTCACCGGCGGACTGTTCCAGGCCGCACCGGCCGCGCAACCGCTGCTCGACGGGTTCCGGCCGATCCTCACCCAGGAGCAGGTGCGCCGCGTGCAGGGCTATTTCGTGACGCTGGTGGCGGCGGACGGGGAACTGAACAGCCGTTACGTGGGCGCGGTGCGCGGCGCGCATCCCGGGGCCGACCTGACCGGGGTGACCGCGCTGGAGCAGCGCTGGCAGCCCATGACCGCGCGCTTCGCCGGGCTGGTCGGCGTCATGAACGACAATGTCGAGAATTTCGATGCGGTGGTGGCGTTGAACGATGCCACCCGGCCGCTCGGGTTCACCGCCTTCCGGGGCCTGGGCTGGGGGTTCCTGATTCCCGGCGTGCTGGTGCTCGGAACCGCAGCGGCCGGGGTCCGGCCGCGCCGTACGGCCACGGCCGAATCCTCCGTGGGAGAAGAAGAATGAGCATGTTCCGATCGAAGACGCGGCCCGCGCTGGCCGTACTGCTGGCCGCGACCACCGTGCTGGCCGCCGGTTGCAGTGGCGGTGAGTCCGGTGAAACCGCCTCCGCCCCCGAACAATTGACCGGACTGCTGCGGTTCACGCCGGGCGCCGTGAACGGGGATGCCGTGTCCGGCACCTGGTTCCGTATGGTGCAGCCGGGCGGTACGCCCGAGCACGGGCCGTATATGCCCAATGGGGATTCGCCCGCGCAGGGCGGCTCCACCACCTTGCTCAAGCCCGGGACAGCCGGTGGGCTGCGGGTCGGCGGCTACCAGAGTGAACCGAATCCCGGTTTCACCCAGGGTAATTCGCTGTCGGCGTCCATCACCGAACCGACGAAGTTCTTCGCCGTCGAATTCGGCATCTCCACCAATCCGGTGGATCCGCAGACGCAGCGGGCGGTGCCGCCGCCGACCGTGGTCAACGATCACGGCAAGCTCACCGCCGATCTCTCGTCCTGGGCGGCGTCCTGGAACGATCAGGAGTTCAACCAGGGTGCGCCCAAGCCGCCGGAGAAGCAGGGCGCGCAGGTGGCGGGCGCGGAACAGGTGCAGCGCGTGTGGGATTGGGTCTCGCAGCGCTGGTTCGACCGCCCCGCCGCCGATGCCGCGCGCGGGCCCGCCGCCACCGGCACCTACGACGCGAAGACCCGTGCCTTCACGCTCCAGTGGACCAGTGCGATCGCGGGTGGTCCGTTCAACGGCTTCACCGGCGTGTGGCATTTGGAGGGCGTGTACGAACCGGCCGACGCCGCACCGGCCGCAGCGGCCCAGCCCAACGGCGCGGCCCCGGGCGGATCCGGGACCACCGGCGGCGCAACGCCTGCCGCATCCGCTCCCCCGGGCTCCGGTGGATCGGTCCCCGGCGCGTCGGTTCCGCTGAACACCGGCGGATCAGCTCCCGTCGCGTCGGTCCCGTTGAACACCGGTGGATCGGCTCCCGCCGCGTCGGTTCCGCTGAACACCGGCGGATCGGCTCCCGCCGCCTCCGTCCCGCTGAACACCGGCGGGTCCGTCCCGTCCGCCTCCGTGCCGTTGAACACGGGCGGATCGGCTCCGAGCGCGGCCGTTCCGGTGGGCACCGGTGGCGCGCCGAGCGCTTCGGTGCCGCTGTCGCCGGGTGCGGCCTCGCCCGCCGCCGGGGATTCGACGCCGTTGACCGCCAATCCCTTTGCCACCCAGTCCGTGAACACGCAGCCCGCGTGCCCGCTCGGCTGGCCCGCGCCGAAGCAGCAGGGCGGTTTGGCGTCGCTGATCGGGTTGGCGCCGCTGGCGGGACCGTTCTCGTCGGAGGCGTTCGCGCTGGGCTCGGTGTATCAGCCGATCCTGCAATTGGCGGGGCCGGTGCTGGCGGAGATCTCGCCGGTCATCGCGCGCTATCAGCCGGTGCTCGATCCCTTCATCGCACAGGTGCAGGGCATCGAAGCGATCGTGCTGGAGGCGATTCTGCCCTACTACGGCCCGTATCGCGCTCAGCTCATCGCCGCCGAGGGTGAGCTGGCGCGCACCCTGGCCCCGATCCTGAACAATGCCTACAACTCCGAGGCCGCCTCCTGCCTGGTGGCCTGGCAGGGGCAGCTGATCGATCAGGCCAAGGGCGGGCGGATCACGGTGGCCTCGCTCGCGCATCCGGGCGCCGTGGTCACCCTGGGTCCCGAAAGCTGAAGAAGCAGGCGGATATCCGCGCCGTCGGCGACAGTACTTCCATGAACAACAGCACGGCACAGGAAGTTTCGGCGGACGCGGATATTCCGCACGGCTTGCCCATGGATCGCGACGCGGGTCCGTTCGACCCGCCGCTGGCGATCACCCGGCTGCGGGAGCGCCGGCCGGTCAGCCCCATGGTATTTCCCGACGGGCATCGGGGCTGGCTGGTCACCGGCTATGACGAGGTGCGAAAGGTGCTGTCGGACAGCAGGTTCAGTTCGCGTCGCGACCTGGATATCGTGCATGTGCCGTACGCGACCCCGGGGATGCCGGTCGCCACCGCTCCGGCCCCGCAGTTCCCGGGCCTGTTCCTGTCCATGGATCCGCCGAACCACAATCGGTTGCGGGGCAAGCTCACCGGCGCGTTCACCATCCAGCGCATGAAGCAGCTGCAGGACCACATCGCCGAGATCACCGAACGGCAATTGGACGCCATGGCCGCCCTCACCCCGCCGGTCGATCTGGTCCAGGAGTTCGCGCTCCCGGTCCCGTCCCTGGTGATCTGCGAACTGCTCGGCGTCCCCTACGCCGATCGCGAGAATTTCCAGGCGAATTCGGCGCAGTTGCTGGTGCGGGATCAGCGCCTCGAGGACAAGACGGCGGCGTTCGGCGCGATGACCGCCTATCTGGCCGGACTGGTCGCGCGCAAGCGAGCCGAGCCCGGCGAGGACATCCTGTCCGACCTCGCGCGGGACGAGGACCTCGGCCTGGACGAGCTGACCGGCATCGCCTTCCTGCTGCTGCTGGCCGGCCACGAAACCACCGCGAACATGCTGTCGCTGGGCACTTTCGCACTGCTGGAGCATCCGGAGCAGCTGGCGGCGCTGCGGGCCGATCCGGAGCTGATCCCCGATGCGATCGAGGAGCTGCTGCGCTATCTGACCGTGGCGGACATCTTCTCCCGCTATGCCACCGAGGATCTGGAACTGGACGGCGAACTGATCCCCAAGGGTTCGACGGTGGTGATCTCGCTGCTGGCCGCCAATCGCGATCCCCGGCGCTTCGACGACCCCGACACCCTGGACGTGCACCGCAAGGCGCGCGGTCTGGTCGCCTTCGGCCACGGCGTCCACGTCTGCCTGGGTCAGCAACTCGCCCGGGTGGAGATGCGCGCCGGTTTCGCCGGACTGCTGCACCGTTTCCCGACGCTGCGGCTGGCCGTTCCCGCCGATGAGGTGCGGTTGCGGACCGATATGAACGTCTACGGCGTACATGCCCTGCCGGTCACCTGGACCGTGCCCGCCGAGTGAATCTCAGCTCGGCCGTTTGGATTTCGGCAGTTTGCTGACGATCGCCTCGTAGGACAGATCGATGAGCTCGCGCACCTCGTCCTCGGGCACCGCACCGCCGCGCCGGACGCTGTTCCATCCGTAGCGTCCGATATAGGCGGAGGCGGTGACGTCCCCGGGGTAGACGCGCACGAGCTCATCGGCTTCCTCGCGATCACGCCCGCATTTGAGCCCGATGGACTCCCCCGTGCTCCCGAGGAACGCGAAGATCTTGTCGCCGACCTTGGCGACGACATCTCCCTCCCACGGTTCGTCCTGCCACGCGCCGGGTTTGGCCAAGCAGTAGGCCAGCAGATCGTCCATCGTTCCTTCCTACCTCGAGCGGCGTGATCAGGCCGGATACCGCTCGGATGCCCGTGTCAGGGCCGTGTCAGGCCGATATCAGCGCCGCCCGCGACGGTATTCCCATGAACCGCACCGCAATCGCAGTGGACCGGGAGCGATGCATCGGCGCCGGCATGTGCGCCTGGACCGCTCCCGGCATTTTCGATCAGGACGACGAGGACGGCCGTGTGCTGTTGCTGCGTCCCGATGTCGAGCCCGAGCACGAAGCGGCGGTCCGCGAGGCCGTGGCGGCGTGCCCGTCCGGCGCGATCCGCCTGCTCCCCACCGCCTGACCCCCGCCCAGTTCCGCAGCCCCGAAAGGCCATCCGATGAGCACCACCGTCCCCGTCCCGCACGGTCTCCCCATGGATCGCAATGCCGGCCCGTTCGACCCGCCCCGCGAGATCACCGCCCTGCGCGCCGCCCGCCCGGTCAGCCCGCTGATCTTCCCCGACGGCCACGAGGGCTGGCTGGTGACCGGCTATGACGCGGTCCGCCAGGTCATGTCCGACACCCGGTTCAGTTCCCGCCAGGATCTCGGCATCGTGCACGTACCGTACGAGACCCCAGGCATGCCGGTCGCGACCGAACCGTCCCCGCAGATCCCCGGCCTGTTCGTGGCCATGGATCCGCCGGACCACACCCGCCTGCGCCGCAAGCTGACCGGCGCGTTCACCGTCAAGCGCATGAAGGAGCTGCAGCAGCACATCGCCGAGATCACCGAACGGCAGCTGGATGCGATGGCCGCCATGACCCCGCCGGTCGATCTGGTCAAGGAGTTCGCGCTCACGGTCCCGTCCCTGGTGATCTGCGAATTGCTCGGCGTCCCTTACGAAGACCGCGAGACCTTCCAGGTCAATTCCGCCCAGTTCCTGGTCAAGGACCAGGAACTGGAGGAGAAGATGGCCGCCTTCGGGGCGATGACCACCTTCCTGGCCGGCCTGGTGATCGGCAAGCGCGCCGAGCCCACCCAGGACATCCTCTCCGACCTGGCCCAGGACGAGGACCTGAGCATCGAGGAACTGACCGGCATCGCCTTCCTGCTGCTCCTGGCCGGCCACGAAACCACCGCGAACATGCTGTCGCTGGGCACTTTCGCACTGCTGGAGCATCCAGATCAGCTGGCCCTGCTGCACGCCGACCCCGACCTGATCCCGGATGCCGTCGAAGAACTCCTGCGCTACCTCTCGGTCGCCGATATCTTCTACCGCTACGCCACCGAGGACATCGAAGTAGCCGGCGAACTCATCACCAAGGGCTCCACCGTCGTCCTCTCCCTACTGGCCGCCAACCGCGACCCGCACCGCTTCGCCGACCCCGACGCCCTGGACGTCCAGCGTGGCGCCCGCGGCCTGGTCGCCTTCGGCCACGGCGTCCACCAGTGCCTCGGCCAGCAGCTGGCCCGCATCGAAATGCGCGCCGGCTTCACCGCCCTCCTGAACCGCTTCCCCACCCTCGAACTCGCCATCCCCGCAACGGAAGTCAAGCTCAAGTCCGACATGAACATCTACGGCGTCCACGAACTTCCGGTCACCTGGTAGCGCTACACCGGCAGCAGGCGGCCGACCACGGCCGTCAGCTGTTTGGCCGAACGGCATTCGTGCATTTCGATGATGTCGGCGTAGCGGTTGGCGGCGGAATCGCCGGTGCCCCACATTTTCTCGGCTTCGGGGTTGAGCCAGTGGGCGTGTTTGGCGGTGGCTACCAGGCGCTGGAGGGTGGCCAGGGCGGGGTCGCGGTAGTTGGTGCGGGCGTCGCCGAGGATGAGCAGGGAGGTGCGGCTGGTGACGGCGTCGGGGAAGTTCTCGGCGAAGCCTTCGAGGGCGGAGCCGTAGT
Source organism: Nocardia yamanashiensis (assembly GCF_021183565.1). Taxonomy (NCBI): domain Bacteria; kingdom Bacillati; phylum Actinomycetota; class Actinomycetes; order Mycobacteriales; family Nocardiaceae; genus Nocardia; species Nocardia yamanashiensis. The sequence continues at coordinate 8,393,411 of NZ_CP089226.1, read as the reverse complement.
CGGAATGGCCTTCTATGCCTACGACTTTGGTTTCGGTGAAGATACGGCGGGTGATCTGGTCCAGCGGGGTGATGGAGTCGAAGATCTGGGTCACTTCGTCGGCCTGATCGACGAAGGCGAAGATGCGGACGCGGGAGAACTGTTCGCGCAGGGCGTTGACCAGGAGCATGGTGAAGCTGGAGAAACCGGCCACCGAGCCCGAGATATCGCACAGCAGAACGAGATCGGGGCGGCCGGGGCGGGGTTTGCGGGTGACCAGGTGGACGGGGACGCCGCCGGTGGACATGGATTTGCGCATGGTCTTGCGCAGGTCGATCTCGCCGCGCCGGGACCGGCGGCGGCGAGCGGCCAAGCGGGAGGCCAGGATTCGGGCCAGGCGCTGGCTGCTGCGGCGCAACTCGTCCAGTTCGTTCTGCGAGATGCGCAGGAAGTCGGCGTCTTCGGCTTGACGGGCGACGCCGTAGTTGGCGACGCGTTCGCGGCCGATGCGTTCGGCGACCCGGCGGCGGGTCTCGGCCTCGACGGCGCCGCGGAAGGCTTGAATGCGCTGGCGGGCGGCGCGTCTGGCGACCTCGGTATCGAAGTCCGAGTTGTCCATGCCCTGGGCCAGGCCGGCCAGCAACTTGCTGACCAGGAGTTCGGGTTGCAGGTCCTTGAGGGCCTGATAGGCGGAGAACGAAGGGCCACTGCCGGATTGGTACTGCCCCAGCTGCTCCACGATCTGAGCGGCCAGATCCTGCAACTGCTGGGACTGTTCGCCGGTGGGGTCCTGAGCGAGCAGATCGGCCAGCATCTTGCGCAGTTCGAGAATGTCGACCGTGCCGTCCGCGCGACGCGGCAGCTCGACCTCCTCGGCGCTCACCCGTTCCCCGAGCGCCGCCGGGAACCACAGGTCGAACAGTCCGTCGAAGGTTTTGCGCTGGGTGGTGCGCCGCACGAGCGCACACGCCAGACCCTCGCGCACGGCTTCGCGATCCATCAGATCGAGAACGGTGAGCACCTGGGCGGCGTCCACGGTTTCGGACGGACCGACCGAAATGCCGCGCGCCCGAAGCGCTTCCACGAACCCGACGAGATGCCCGGAAATGCCGTGCTCGGCCGTCGGATCCTGCGGCTTGGGCAGACCCGGCCGGGCGGGCGTACCGCTGCCGGTGACCGCGCGCACGGCGGCCGAGACCAGCCCGCGCGAACTGCCGCCCCGCCCGCCGGATCCGCCGCGCGGAATATTCGGTCCGCCGCTCATGGCGTCAGGCCAGCTTCAGCTCGGACAGCGCCCGCACATGGTCGGCCTGATGCTTGAGCACCACGCCGAGCGTCGCCTGCACCGTCTTGTCGTCGAGATCCTTGGCGCCCAGCGCCAGCAGCGTGCGCGCCCAGTCGATGGTCTCCGCCACCGACGGCAGCTTCTTGAGCTGCATCCCGCGCAGCACGTGCACGATCCGCACCAGCTGCGCCGACACCGCGGGCTTGAGCTCGGGCACCCGGCTGGCCAGGATGCGCCGCTCCAGTTCCTCGTCCGGGAAGTCGATGTGCAGGTACAGGCAGCGCCGCTTGAGCGCCTCGGACAGTTCGCGGGTGGCATTGGAGGTGAGCACCACGAACGGCTTGCGGGTGGCGGCGATGGTCCCCAATTCCGGCACGGTGACCGAGAAGTCGCTGAGCACCTCCAGCAGCAGGCCCTCGATCTCGACGTCGGCCTTGTCGGTCTCGTCGATCAGCAGCACGGTCGGCTCACTGCGCCGGATGGCGGTCAGCAGCGGCCGTTCCAGCAGGAATTCCTCGGTGAAGACGTCGGCTTTGGTTTCGGCCCAATCGTTCTCCGAGGACGCCTGGATGCGCAGGATCTGCTTGGCGTGATTCCACTCGTAGAGCGCCCGCGCCTCGTCCACGCCCTCGTAGCACTGCAGGCGCACCAGTTCCGCGCCCGCCACCTGCGCGACGGCCTTGGACAGTTCGGTCTTGCCGACGCCGGCCGGGCCCTCGATGAGCAGCGGCTTGCCGAGCCGGTCGGCCAGGAATACCGAAGTGGCGGTGGCCTTGTCAGCCAGGTAGCCGGTGCCGGCGAGACGTTCGATCACATCGTCGACCGACGAGAAGATCGGCTCCTGGATAGGTGCGGAGCTAGGAGCCACGACCTGCTTCCCTTCTTCCGGGGCCGGGGGCACTGCCCCCGGTTCCCATGCTGCTGGTACCGGTTTTACACCGGACGAATCTGGCCGTCGCCCCACACGATCCACTTGGTGGAGGTCAGTTCCGGCAGGCCCATGGGCCCGCGGGCGTGCAGCTTCTGGGTGGAGATGCCGATCTCCGCGCCGAAGCCGAACTGCTCACCGTCGGTGAACGCGGTGGAGGCGTTGACCATGACCGCGGCGGCGTCCACCCGATCGGTGAATTCGCGTGCGGCCTTCAGCTCACCCGTCACGATGGCCTCGGTGTGCCCGGTGCCCCAGTGATTGATGTGCTCGACGGCCGCATCCAGATCTTCGACGACCTTGAGCGCGATGTCGAGAGACAGATATTCGTCCGCCCAGTCGGTCTCGGTGGCGGGCACCAGCCCCGGCAGGTCGCCGTGGATGGTGACCGACGCGCCTTCCAGGGCCTTGATCAGGCGCGGTACCGCGACGTCGGCGATGGCGGCGTCGATGAGCACGGTCTCGGCGGTGTTGCACACGCTCGGCCGCCGCGTCTTGGCGTTCAGCAGAATCGATTCGGCCATGTCCAGGTCGGCGGCGCTGTGCACGTACACGTGGCAGTTGCCGGTCCCGGTCTCGATGGTCGGCACCGTGGCATCGCGCACCACGGCATTGATCAGCCCGGCCCCGCCGCGCGGAATCACCACGTCGACGAGCCCGCGCGCCTGGATCAGGTGCGTCACGCTGGACCGGTCCTCGGCGGGCAGCAGCTGCACCGCGTCGGCCGGGATCCCCTGCGCGGCAAGCGCTTCCCGCAGCACCTCGACCAGTGCGGCATTGGAGGCCGCCGCCGAGGACGACCCGCGCAGCAGCGCCGCGTTGCCCGACTTGAGCGCCAGCCCGAAGGCGTCGACGGTGACGTTCGGCCGCGCCTCGTACACCATGCCGACCACACCCAGCGGCACCCGCACCTGGCGGATCTCCAGACCGTTCGGCAGCGTCGAACCGCGCACCACATCGCCGACCGGATCCGGTAGCCCGGCGACCTGCCGCAGCCCGGAGGCAATGCCGTCGATCCGCGATTCGGTCAGCCGCAGCCGGTCCAGCTGAGCCTCGGCGGTCCCGCCCGAACTGGCGCGCAGAATGTCCTCGGCATTGGCCGCGAGCAGCGCGTCCTTGGCCGCGAGCAGCGCGTCGGCGGCGGCGTGCAGCGCCTGATCCTTCTGCGCGGTGGTGAGCCGGGCCAGCGCGCGCGACGCCACCCGGGCCCGGCGCGCCGCCTCGTGCACCGTCTCGCGGACGTTGTCCAGGTCGGCGGCAGGTGAAGCAGTCATGGGTACAGCCTACTGACCGGTCATAAGCCACCGGCGGCGTGGATGCCCTGTCGAATTGTCCCGGTCGGTCTACCGTGGGGCGCATGAGTGTCCGGGTGTCGTCCGGTTCCGGGCGTTGGGTACTGCTGGCGACCGTGCTCGGTTCGGGTATGGCCATGCTGGACGCCACCGTGGTGAACGTGGCCCTGCCGCGCATCGCCGAGGATTTCGGGGCGTCCATGGCCGGTCTGCAATGGACCGTCAACGCCTACACGCTGACGCTGGCCGGGTTCATCCTGCTGGGCGGTTCGCTCGGGGATCGCTACGGGCGGCGGCGCATTTTCATGATCGGCGTGGTGTGGTTCGCCATCGCGTCCGCGTTGTGCGGTGTGGCGCAGGATATTTCGATGCTGATCGCGGCGCGCGCCCTGCAGGGCATCGGCGGCGCGCTGCTGACGCCCGGCTCGCTGGCCATCATTCAGGCCTCGTTCGCGCCGGAGGATCGGGCCAAGGCGGTCGGCGCCTGGTCCGGATTGGGCGGCGTGGCGGGCGCCATCGGCCCGTTTCTGGGCGGCTGGCTGGTCGACGCCGCGGGCTGGCGCTGGGTGTTCCTGCTGAATCTGCCGCTGGCCGCGGTGGTGCTGGCGGTGACCGCGCGGCACGTGCCGGAGACCTTCGACGAGGAATCGCACGGCCGGTTCGATGTGCTCGGCGCGGTGCTGGCCGCGCTGAGCCTGGCCGGAATCACCTACGCGCTCACCGAGGCTCCGGAGAAGGGCGCGAATCTTCCCTTGGTGATCGCCGCGGCCGCGCTCGGCGTCGCGTGCGCGGTGGCCTTCGTGGTGCTGGAACGCCGCCGCACCGCCCCGGACGCCGATCCGCCCGCCATGCTGCCCGTGGATGTGTTCGCCTCCAAGCAGTTCAGCTCCATCAACGCCGTCACCTTCGTCATGTACGGGGCGATGAGCGTGGTGTTCTTCCTGCTGGTGCTGACCCTGCAATTGGTGTCCGGCTTCAGTCCCATCGCCGCCGGCACCGCGCTGCTGCCGGTGACGGTGCTCATGCTGCTGTTCTCCGCGCGGGCCGGCGCGCTCGCCCAGCGCATCGGCCCCCGCCGGCCCATCACCATCGGCGTGCTGCTGGCGGCGGGCGGCATGCTGCTCATGACGCGGGTCGGCGCGCACACCTCCTACCTGCGCGATGTGCTGCCCGCCGCACTGGTTTTCGGCGCGGGCCTGGCCCTGGCCGTGGCCCCGCTGACCGCGACCGTGCTGGCCTCCGCGCCGGAACGGCACGCGGGCGTGGCCAGCGGCGTCAACAATGCGGTGGCCCGCGCGGCCGGTCTGCTCGCGGTGGCCGCGGTGCCGCCGCTGGCCGGTTTGACCGGCGACGCCTACAACGACCCGGCGCGCTTCGGGGACGGCTTCCGCACCGCGCTGCTTTTTTGTGTAGTACTGATGGTGGCCGCCGCGGCGCTGGCCTTCCTCACCGTCCGCGACGATGCCCTGCGCACCGCCCCGGCGGCGGCAGAACCGCAGTGCAAGATCAACTGCGCGGTCGGGGCGCCTCCGCTGGAACCGGCCGCGAGCCAATCCAATCGACCGAGCACCGGAAGTGAGCAGTCATGACCGATCCGATCGTCACCCAGGTCACCACCGGCCTCCCCACCCGATACGAAATCGGCGTGGACGGCGTCCGCGCGGGGCAGACCGACTATGTGGACACCGAGAAACAACGCATCTTCTTCCACACCGAGATCGGCCAGGAGTTCGGCGGGCGCGGCTTGGCGAGCACGCTCATCCGCGCCGCCCTGGACAGCACCCGCGAGCAGGGCCTGCGCATCGTGCCCGTCTGTCCGTTCGTGAAGGCGTTCGTGGAGAAGCACCACGACTTCGACGACATTCTCGACAAGGTCACCCCGGAGGCCATCGCCACGGTCGAGGCCGCGCTGAACTGACCGGGGAGCGAACAGCCATGGCGCGAATCGTGGTGGTGGGCAGTATCAATATGGATCTGGTGACGACCGTGGCGGTGCGCCCGGAGCCCGGCGAGACGGTGGCCGGCGAGGGTTTCGCGCTGGTGCCCGGCGGCAAGGGATCCAATCAGGCGATCGCGGCGCGGCGGGCCGGGGCCGAGGTGGATTTCGTCGGCGCGGTCGGCGCGGACGTGTTCGCGGATGCCCTGCGCGGGGTGCTGTCCGAGGCGGGCGTGGGTGTTGCGCGGCTGCGCACGGTCGAGGGCCCGAGCGGCGTGGCGACCATCGTGGTGGACGGGTCCGGTGAGAATACCATCGTGGTGGTGGGCGGGGCCAATGCCCGCATGACCGAACTCGACGACGCCGATCTCGACACCATCGCCGCGGCCGATGTGCTCATGTGCCAGTTGGAGATTCCGCTGCGCACCGTGCGGGCCGCCGCCGCGCACGCCCGCGCCCACGGCACCGTGGTCATGCTGAATCCCTCACCGGTGCGCGAACTTCCGGCTGCGGTCTGGAGCGATGTGGACGTGGCCGTGGTCAACGAGGGCGAGGCGGCCCGCTTCGGCGCGGCGCTGGCGCCCGTCCCGCACGTGATCACCACCCTCGGCGCGGCCGGCGCCGCCTACCGGGATCCGGACGGCCGCATCCTGACCCAGCTCGGCGTGCCCGTGGAGGTGGTCGACACCACCGGCGCGGGCGACACCTTCACCGGCGCGCTCGCCGCGCACTGGCACGAAGGCGCCGATACCGCGCTGGCCTGGGCATGTACGGCGGGTGCGCTGGCCACCACCAAACTCGGGGCCAGCGCGGCCATTCCGACCCGGGCGGAGATCCTGGCGGCACTCGCCGGCATCGCCTGACGGGCGGGTGTGATGATGGGTCCGGGGTTCGAGGAAAGGTTCCGACATGTCGCTGCGGCACGGTCTGCTCGGGTTGCTCGCCGAAGGCCCGGCCAGCGGATACGACCTGGCGCAACGGTTCCAGGAGGCCCTGGGCCCGGTGTGGCCCGCCCGGCACCCCAAGATCTACTCCGAACTGGCGCGCCTGCTGGACGCGGAATTGATCGAGCTGGAGAGCGAGGGTGCGCGCGGGCGTAAGTCGTATCGGATCACCCCGGCCGGGCTCGCCGAGGTGCGGCGCTGGCTCGGCGAGGACGAGGTGGATCACACGCTGCGGCTGGAGCCGCTGCTGCGCTCGTTCTTCTTCTGGCTGATGGAGCCCCGGGCGCTGGACGCGCATCTGGAACGCGAGGCCAAGTTCTTCAGCGATACCGCGGCCATGTACCGCGAGCTGGCCGATGCCAAGGACCGCGGGGACTTCGGCGTGGCACCGCACAACAAGTCCAAACGGATCGCGATCGAGGCCGGGATCCGGCTGTACGAGGCCCTCGCGGAGTGGGCGGAATGGGCTCGCGACGAGATCGACGAACAACCGTAAACGGCTGATTTCCATGGGAATTCGCGATCGCGACGGGTACTCGCACGCCTTGACATGTACCTAGGGACATGTACGCTGATTCATGTACCCGGGTATGCGTAATGGCACCTACTCGATCCGAGGCTTCTCATGACCACAGCCACTCCCCCACCCGCGATCCTGCTCACCGGCGCCTCCGGCGGCATCGGCTCGGCCTGTGCGAAAGCGCTGGCAGGCAAGGGCTTTCACATCTACGCCGGAGTCCGCGCGAGCACCCCCGCGCTCGACGCCACCGGCATCACCCAGATCCCCCTCGACGTCACCGACCCCGACAGCGTCGCCGCGGCGGCCGAGGAGGTCGGCAAGCGACAGGACGGCGCGGGCCTGTACGCGCTGATCAACAATGCCGGCGTGCTGGTCCAGGGCCCGGCCGAACTGGTCCCCGACCGGGAATGGCAGCGCCAGTTCGAGGTCAACGTGCACGGTGCGGTGCGCGTGACCCAGGCCTTCCTGCCCGCATTGCGCGCGGGCGGCGGGCGGATCGTGAACATCAGCGCCGCCAGCGCCCGGGTAGCGCTGCCGTTCCTCGGCCCCATCGCGGCGAGCAAGGCTGCGCTGGAATCGATTTCGGACGCGCTGCGGATCGAGCTGGCCCCGTGGGGGATTCCGGTTTCGGTCGTCCAGCCGGGCGCGATGCGGACCGCCATCTTCGACAAGGCGAGCGCGGCCGCCGAAGACGCACTGGCGCACAGTGATCCGCGCGCGGTCGCACGCTACGAGCAGCAGCGCATCGCCTTCGAGAAGGCGGTCGCCGGGCAGCGGTTCTCGCCCGTCGAGACGGTGGTGGAGGTCATCCGCAAGGCGGTCGAAGCGCGGCGTCCCAAGGCGTACTACACCGCCGGACCCGATGCGCGGCAGGCGGTTTGGCTCGCCCGCATCCCACCCCGGTGGCGCGATGGACTGCTCGTCCGCGCCCTCGGCCTGTCCGGTATCGAACCGGCCCGCACGCACTGACTCCCCGGAGGACAATCTCATCATGGATCTCGGACTCACCGGCCGGACCGCGCTCATCACGGGCGCGTCGGCGGGCATCGGCGCCGCCATCGCCGAAGTATTCGCGGCCGAAGGCTGCCATCTGCACCTGGCCGCCCGCGACAAGGACCGGCTCGACGAACTCGCCGGCCGCTTACGCGCCGAACACGGCGTCGACATTCACACGCACCCAACCGATCTGCGCCGATCCGAGGAATTGCACCGGCTGGCCGAAGTGGTCGGCGCACCCGACATCCTGGTCAACAATGCCGGTGACATTCCCGGCGGATCGCTGGACGCCATCGACGAACAGACCTGGCGGCACGCCTGGGATCTCAAGGTCTTCGGCTATATCGACCTCACCCGGCTGATCTACGCGGCCATGAGGGAACGCGGGCGCGGGGTCATCGTCAACGATATCGGCGCGGCCGGTGAACGCCCCGACCCGAATTACCTTGCGGGCAGCGCGGGTAATGCCGCACTCATGGCGTTCACCAAGGCGCTGGGCAGCCAGAGCTGGCGCGACGGCATTCGCGTGGTGGGCATCAATCCGGGACCGGTGGCGACGGCGCGCATCGCCCAGCTCATCGATTCCAACGAGCGGTTCCGGGCCATGGCGGCCGAATTCCCGTTCGGCCGCCCGGCCAGTCCAAGCGAAATCGCCGATGCCACCGCGTTTCTGGCCTCGGACCGCTCGGCCTACACCTCCGGCACCATCCTGACCATCGACGGCGGTCTCAGCGCCTCGTGAATCAGACGGCGGCGGTCGGCTTCGTGCCCGTATAGAGGGCGACGAGGTCGGCCAGCTGACTGCCGGTGCGTTCCAGCGGCGCGATCGACCGGGAGGCCAGCGACATGACCACCGCCCCCTCGACCGCCGCCACGATGGTGGTGGCCAGCGAACGCGCGGTCTCGGGCGCGACGTTCTCCGCTTCGAGGCGTTCGCTCAGGATGTCCTCCCACTCCCCGAAGGTCTCCCCCGCCACGTCGGCGGCCTCGGGCGATTCGGAGCGGCCCAGCGCGGCGGCCACGATCGGGCAGCCCGCGGTGAAATCGCTCGACACCAGCACCTCCCGCCACATCCCCGGGAAAGCCGCGATCGCGCTGGCGATATCGGTGGTCCCGGTGACCGCGCGCATGAGCGCGCTGGAGGCCTGCCCGGCGGTGCGGGTGGCCTCGGCGACCAGTTCGGATTTGCCCCCGGGAAAGTTCAGGTACACCGAGCGCCGCGAGATGCCGCTGTGCTCGAGTAACTGCGCGATCCCCGTCCCCGCGATGCCCTGGCAGCGCATGAGTGCGATGGCGCTGTCGATGAGGCGGTCCCGGGCTCCCATGGCGTGTCTCCTCCTTGTCGTATACCGATCGGTGCTCTACCGTTCTCGATATACCGATTGGTCTACCTATGAATGATAGACCGCCGCCCATCCCACCGACGAGGAATCGGGGCCCAGCGATGCCGACCCTGCACGATCCCCTGCCCCTGGCCAGCGGTCAGGTCCTGCCCAACCGACTGATGAAGTCCGCGCTCAGCGAGGGCCTCGGCAATGCCGATATGGCTCCGGACGAGCGTCTGCAGCGACTGTACGCGCGCTGGAGCGAGGGCGGGTACGGACTGATCGTCACCGGCAATGTGATGGTCGATCGCCGGCACTGCGGGGAACCGGGCAATGTGGCCATCGAGGACGAACGGCACCTGGACGCGCTCACCCGATGGGCGAAGGTGGCCAAGGAGGGCGGCAGCAAGGTCTGGGTGCAGCTGAACCATCCCGGGCGGCAGTCCAATCCGATGGTGACCCGGAACCGGGCGGTCGGGCCGTCGGCCATCGGGGTGAGCATTCCGGGCTGGCCCGCCCCGCGCGCGCTCACCGAGGAGGAGATCCTCGATATCGTGCGCCGGTTCGGGACGGCGGCCCGGGTGGCGGAGGCGGCCGGTTTCGACGGTGTGCAGATCCACGGCGCGCACGGCTATCTGGTGTCGCAGTTCCTCTCGCCGCTGTCGAATCAGCGCACCGATGCCTGGGGCGGCGATCCGCAGCGGCGGCGGCGCTTCGTGATCGAGGTGGCGCGCAGCATTCGCGCGGCGGTGAGTCCTGGTTTCGGGGTGGGCATCAAGCTGAATTCGGCGGACTTTCAGCGCGGCGGCTTCACCGAGGACGAATCGCGGGTGGTGATCGAGAAGCTGTCCGCGGAACAGGTGGATCTCATCGAAATCAGCGGCGGCAGTTACGAATCGCCCGCGATGCTGAATCGCCCGCAAGTGTCCGAGCGAACCCGGGCGCGGGAGGCGTACTTCCTGGACTACGCCGAAACCGCGCGGCAGGCGGCGGGCGCGGTGCCGATCGCGGTCACCGGCGGCTTCCGTTCCCGCAGCGGCATGACCGAGGCGGTCACCGGCGGCACCTGCGATGTGGTCGGCCTGGGCCGCCCCACCGCCGTATTCCCCACGGCCGCAGCCGATCTGCTCGCCGAGCGCACCGACGAACTGCGCCCGCCGCTGGTCACCCTGGGCCTGCCGCCGCGCCTGGCGGCCAACAAGAACCTCAAGTCGGTCGAGGGCGCGCTCGACCTGCAGTGGCACACCGACCAACTCGCCCTGCTGGGCGCGGGCAGCGACCCGGATCCGGCCCGCTCGCCGTGGCTGACCGCCGCGAACATGTTGCGCCACCACGGCATCGACGCCTTCCGCAGCAAGCGCGGGCAATCGGGTCCGAAGCCGGACAAGACCGCACGCAAGTTCCAACGCGAACGCGCCGTCGGCCGCTACGTGATGAACCCCCTGGTACGCGGCCTGGACAAGGTCGGCGTACGCACCGCCTTCGCCACCGAGATCGAAACCGTGGGCCGCAAATCCGGCCTGCCGCGCCGGGTTCCGGTCAGCGTGCTCTTCGACGAGGGCGGCGCGTGGGCAATCTGCCAGCACGGCACCCGCTCGGGCTGGGGCCTGAACCTCACCGCGAACCCGAGCATCCGGGTCCGCCAAGGCGATATCTGGCGCACCGGCACCGCCGAATTCCTGCCCGAGGACGATGTGGTGGCACGCTCGCGCACCTTCGCTCCGCATCCACTGCTGGCTCCGCTGGCGCGCGGCATGTTCGCGGCACTGGAGACCACGCCCGTCACCGTGCGCATCACCTTCGACAACTGACCGGGGCGAGCGAATTCCTTGCACCTGACACCAGTGTCAGGGTTGACCATGCCCGCATGGTGAATCGAACACAGGTCGCTGCGCACGAGGCGGCCGCGAAAGATACTCGGCGGCTGCCGATTCCGTCGCTGCTGGCCTTGACCACGGCGGCTTTCATCACCGTGCTCACCGAGGCGCTGCCCGCCGGAGTGCTGCCCGGTATGAGCGCCGGCCTGCGGGTCGGCGAGTCCGCGACCGGACAGCTGGTCACGGTCTATGCCATCGGCACCGCGGTATCGGCGATTCCGCTGTCGGCGGCCACGGCCGGGTGGCGGCGCAAGCGGCTGTTGCTGGCCGGGGTGGCCGGGTTCGCGGTGGCGAATACCGTGACGGCGGTATCGCTGTCGTATCCGCTGACGCTGGTGGCGCGGTTCGTCGCCGGTATCGCGGCGGGCGTGGTGTGGGCGCTGCTGGCGGGGTATGCCGGACGTTTGGCTCCGGAAGCGTTGCGGGGCAAGGCGATCGCGATCGTGATGGCGGGCATTCCGCTGGCTTTGTCACTGGGTATCCCGCTGGGCACTTTCCTCGGCGACGCGGTCGGCTGGCAGGTGACCTTCGCGGCCATGTCGGTGTTCGCGGTGGCGCTGCTGGCCTGGATCGCGCTGGCGGTACCGGACTTTCCCGGGCAGACGGGCGGTGGCCGCATCCGGATGCTAGCGACCGCGCGCATCCCCGGGGTCGGCGCGGTGCTGTTCGTGACCTTGGTCTTCGTGCTCGCGCAGACCATCCTCTACACCTACATCGCGGCCTTCCTCGATGCCGCCGGACTGCCCGGGATCACCGGCGTGGTGCTGCTGGTCTACGGCATCGCGTCGATGGCGAGCATCTGGTTCACGGGTGTGCACATCGACCGGCGGCTACGCGGATTGACCATTGCCGCAACGATTCTGGTGGCCGTGGCGACCACCGTGCTGGCCGTCCAGTCGCACAATTCGGCGGTCATCTATGTGGCGGCCGTGCTGTGGGGGCTGGGCTGGGGCGGCGTGCCGACGCTGTTGCAGACCGCGGCGGCGATGGCCGGTGGCGACGCCGCCGACGCTGCCCAGGCCATGCTGGTCACGCTGTGGAATCTCGCCATGGCGGGCGGTGGAGTGCTCGGCGGCGTGCTGTTGACGGTGTTCGGCGCGACGGCCCTGCCGTGGACCGTCCCGATCCTGCTGGCGCCCACCCTGCTGGTGGTGCTCGGCGCGCGCAAGCACGCCTTTCCCGCCCGGCCGAGGGGCGGCGCGTGAATCACGCCGCCCGAGGGCCGATCGGGTGCCGTTAGAGGTTGGGCCGCACCAGGATCTGGATGTGGTCGTCGGGATTGCGCAGCGATTCGATCGCCCCGGCGACCCCGTCCAGTCCGACCTCGTCGGTGATGAGCGAGGCGGCGTCCACCGTGCCGTCGGCGATGCGGTGCAGGGTCTTCGCGTATTCCTCGTGCGGGTAGACCATGCACATCTGCAAGGAGATGTCCTTGTAGATGCCGACGATCGGCCGGATGACGTCATCGGTCATGACCGCGCCGATCTGCAGGATCGCCGTCTCGCGGGGCACCTTGTACATGAGGTCGTTGAGCAGGCCGGGCACCGAGGCGCACACCCACACGTGCAGTTTCTGGCCCGGCGAGGCCAGTTCCTGCCAAACCTCCACGGGGTCTTCGGCATTCGGGTCCACCACCCGGTGCGCGCCCAGCCGCAGCGCGGCCTCGCGGCGCAGCTTGGACGGATCCGAGGCGACGATCGGCGCGACGCCGCGTTCGACCAGCGCCGCCACCGCACCCAAACCGACCGGGCCGCAGCCGATCACGATGCCGGTGCCCTCCGGGCCGATGCCCGTGCGCGCCACATTGCCGAAGCCGACGGCCAGGGGTTCGGTCATGGCGGCCACGTGCGGCGGCACGTGCTCCGGGATCGGTTCGAGCGCCATGGCCTGCAACACCATGCGCTCGCCGTAACCACCGGGGAAATCATTGGAGTATCCGACACCGTGGATGCCGCCGGCCGCGTCCAGCGCCCACGGCAGGGCGACCACGTTCTGGCCCTCGGTGAACGGCGTGTCCGGTCCCGCGCCGATGACCCGGGCGGCCAGTTCGTGTCCCATCACCAGATCGCGATGCGGATCGAACAGGAAGGTCGGCACGCCGCTGTCGCGGGATGCCTGCAGGAACTCGTCGGTGCAGTCCAGTGCCTGCTTGTCGGATCCGCACACCCCGCAGGCGATGGTCTCGACCAGCACCTGACCGGGACCCGGTACCGGTTCGGGCACCTCGTCCACGACGAGCTTGCGATCGCGCATGACTACCGCGCGCATGTCACTTCCCTTCCTCGGGGGCGAAAGCGGCCTGGAGCGCGGCGGCGTGGCGCTCGAAAGCGGCCTCCACCCCGGCGCGCATACCCGACATGAGCCGTTCGCTGTTGGCATTGGCCCAGTCCAGCGAGGCCGTGCGATTGCGGTTGGCACCGGTGAAGTGCGGAATCACGTGCTCGGCGAACAGTTCCACGGACCGCCGGGTGGCCGCCGGATCGGCGATGTTCAGCGCCAGCACCAGGAAGGTGCCGAAGCCGCCGGACTGCTGGGCCAGCGCCTCGATGGTGGCGATGGCGTCCTCGGGGGTGCCGATGGTGGCGCGGCCGAAGGCGGGGAAGCCCGGGCCGGTCCACTGTTCGACAGCCTCGGCGGCGGTGTCGCCCCACGGGACGTCCATGCCGGACAGGCGCTTGATGTAGTCGACGAGATGGCCCACGCCCCATTCGGCTTCGCGGCGCGCCTGCTCGCGGGTCTCGGCGATGTGCATGGGCGCGACCAGCCGCCAGGTGGCGCGATCGACGGTGAAACCGTTGTCGCCCATGGTTTTCTCGTAGATCTTCCAGTTCGGCAGCAGCGCGTCGTAGCCGCTCGGATCGGAAGCGGCCAGGGAGAGCAGGCCCGCGCCGTGCCGCCCGGCCAGCACCGCGCCGGAGGGCGAAATGGTCGAGGCGACAGCCATTTCCAGGCCGCCCTGCTGATACGGCAGCAGTTGCAGGCGGGCCTCGTTGAGCTCGAACCAGTCGGTCTTGGCGCTCACCACCTCACCGCGCAGCAGCTGGGCGAGCACATCCATGGATTCGTGCATCATGTCGCGCTGACGCGGTTGCGGGATGCCCATCATGGAGGCGTCAGAGGCCAGCTGGCCGGGGCCGATGCCCATCATGACGCGGCCCTTGGTGAGATGGTCGAGCAGGCACAACCGGTCGGCCAGCATCATGGGCTGGTGGTAGGGCAGGGAATTCACGCCGGTGCCCAGGCGGATCCGCTTGGTGCGTTCGGCCGCGGCGGCCAGGAACACCTCGGGCGCGGCGATGATCTCCATGCCGGCCGAATGGTGTTCGCCGACCCAGGCTTCGGCGTAGCCGAGTTCGTCGGCGAGCTGCACCAACTGCAGATCGCGCTGGATCTGCAGGGTGGGGTTGCCGGTGAGCGGGTGGTACGGGGCGATGAAGAAGCCGAACCGGGTGGGTCCGGCGGCCACGTTCGAAACGGGGTTGGGCTGATTCAACTTTCGACGCTCCTTTGCGGGGATATTCAGTTGTGCTCCGAACTGCCCCGTCTCCCCATCGGCTCTGAGTGGAGACGTGACGACTGGCCCGCCGTCGCGCGCGAGACGGCGGACCGGTTCTGTCAGCCTCTAGCCCACTCGTGGCCCCAGTAGCTGTCGGCTGTCATTTCCTCCGCCACGTAATCCGCGCCGACCAGCATGCCCTCGCAACCGAATTCGAGGTCCCAGCCGCCGGGAGTCCGGACGTAGAAGGAGATCATCTTGTCGTTGGTGTGCCGGCCCAGCGTGGAGGACAGGTGGTAGCCCGCCTTGTTCACGCGATCCAGAGCGCGGCCGACATCGTCGAGCGCGTCCACTTCGACCATGATGTGGACGATGCCGGGGCCGTCCGGGCGGCTGCCCGGGATCAGCGCCAGGCTGTGATGGCGCGGGTTCACGCCCATGAAGCGAATCCAGATGGGATGCTCCGGCGGGCCCACGCGGAACGAGCCGCGCGAGGCGAACCCCAGCACCTCGGTGTAGAACTTGCGGGCTTCCTCGATATCGCGCACCGGCAGCACCACGTGCCCGAGGCCGAGATCGCCGGTGACGAAACGGTTTCCGAACTTGCCGACCACCGGCGAGTGGTCGAGCAGCGGGCCGTGGAAGACCTCGATGGTGAAGCCGGACGGGTCGACGAAGCTGATGGCCTCCTCGACGTGCCGGTTCACGGCCTCGGCGACCGAGAGCGTGGCGACGGCGATGCCCGCCTTCTCCAGGGTCTCGCGCACCAGTTCCAGGGAGCGGCGGTCGGCGACCTGCCAGCCCACCGCGATGACCTCGTCGTGTTCGCCGGGCACCAGTTCCAGGCGGTAGGTGTGCTCGTCCACGCGCAGGTAGATCGAATCCTGGTTGGGGCCCGAGCCTTCGGCGAAACCGATGGTGTCGAAGGCGAACTTGCGCCAGGCGTCCACATCGGCGATGCGGGCGCGGACGTAGCCGAGCGAAGCGAACGCGGCCATGGGGTTGCTCCTTAGCTGAATCAGGAATAGGTGACGGAGACGTCGTCGGTGACCGGAACGGCCTGGCAGGCGAGCACATAGCCCTCGGCGATGTCCTCTTCCTCCAGGATCTCGTTGCGGCGC
The DNA here is from genome assembly GCF_021183565.1 of Nocardia yamanashiensis. Classification (NCBI taxonomy): domain Bacteria; kingdom Bacillati; phylum Actinomycetota; class Actinomycetes; order Mycobacteriales; family Nocardiaceae; genus Nocardia; species Nocardia yamanashiensis. The sequence goes on along the minus strand of NZ_CP089226.1, from coordinate 8,377,712 downwards.
ATGGAAACTTCGCCGGACACCACCCGGCAGACGCAGGCGCTGCACGCGCCTTCCTTGCAGGAGTAGGGGGCGTCCAGGCCCTTGGCCAGCAGCACATCGAGCAGGGTCTGCTGCTTGGGCCAGGTGACCTCGTGGTTCTCGCCGTCGAGTTCGACCTGGACCGTGGCGTTGTCGCCCTCGGCTGCCGCCGCTTCGATATCGGCTGCGCTGGTGTCGATCTCGAACGGATTGCCCGACAGCGAGACGAACTTCTCCATGTGCACGCGCTTGCGGTCCGCGCCGAGGGCGGTCATGGCATTGCCGACGGCGTCCATGAACGGGCCGGGACCACAGACGAATACCTCCCGGCCCGCCCACGGGAGCGCCAGCGCGGCGAGCTGTTCCACGCTGGGCAGCCCCTGCACCGACTGCAGCCAGTGCACGACCAGCAGCCGATCAGGGTGTGCGGCAGCCAATTCCGCGAGTTCGGTCGCGAAGATGACCGAGTTCTCGTGCTGATTGGCATAGATCAAGGTGCAATGCCCGGTGCCCCGCGCCAGGGTCTCCTTGAGAATCGACAACACCGGCGTAATGCCGCTGCCGCCCGCGAACAGCAACAGGTCGGTGTCCAGCGACCCGGGCACGAAGATCCCCGAAGGCGGCAGCACCTGCATGCTCATGCCCTCGGCGGCGTTGTCGCACAACCAGTTCGAGCCGTAGCCCGCCACGGTGCGCTTCACCGTCACCTTCAGCGGACCACCCTCGTGGGGTGCGCTCGACAGCGAGTAGCAGCGACTGACGGACCCGGTGAGGTCACTCGGAATCCGCAGCGTCAGGAACTGACCGGGCTTGTACCCGAACCGATCCGCGTGCGCCTCGTCCGGAGTCAGCTCGATGGAAACCGCGTCGTCGGTCTCGCGAACCACCCGCACGATGCGCATGGTCGCGACGCCCGCAGCGGCGAGCTCCGCCGTATCCGGCTCGATATCTATGACCGTCATCCGTTCCACCAGTCCTGTTGCTCAAAGTCTTTCGGCCCTGCGGGCCGGGTAGAGGGGGTGGGGGCTAAGCCCCCAAACCCCCTTAGCCCTGCGGGCGGCCGGGTCGGGCCCCGAACTCCCTTAGCCCTGCGGGCGGCCGGGGCCGTGGCGCCGAACTCCCTTAGTCCCTGCGGGCGGCCGGGCCGTGGCGCCGCAGGCCCCGAACGCCGTGGCCCGCCGACAACCGGGTTGCGGCTGTGGAGGGCCGGGCCCGCGCCGGGGTCAGGCCAGTGTTCGTCCGCGGGTGCGGACGTCCACGTCGCGGGTGCTCACGCTGACCCCGCCCGCCGCCACTGCGGCGTCGATGCTGGCTCGTAGCGCGTTGCAGGTGTGCGACACCAGTCCGCTGCCGGACAATTCGGTGCATGCCGCTCGTGCGGCGGCGTTCCACTGCACGCTGGTGTGCTGGTCGCTGAATTTCTCGACGAGCACGCACGTTCCGCAGGAGCGGCATGAGACCTGGTCCATCGCGGTGCCTTTCAGGCGTTCGCCGCGGCGCGCTTGGCGAGGTTCTCGGCGACCTCGGCTTCCCAGGCGGTGACGGCGCGGGTGGTGTCGACCTCGTATTCGAAGCGGTCGGTCATCTCGTCCTTGACGTCGGCGGCGTCGGTGTAGAACTGCTCGTACCAGCGGCGGAGCTGGTAGACGGGGCCGTCTTCCTCGCACAGCAGCGGGTTGTTGATGCGGGACTTGCGCTTCCAGATGTTCGCGTCCTGCTCGAAGCCCTTGCCGAGGCCTCCGACGAACTTCTGGGCGATCTCCTCGGCCTGCTCCGGCGAGACGCCTTCGGGCTTCTTGGCGATCGCGCCGTACATGAGCACGAACTGGTTCTCGTTGATCGGGAAGTGGCAGTTGATCAGGTAACCCTCGACCACGAGACCGTTCGCGCTCTCGCTCTTCAGGTAATCGATCATGTAGGAGGGGCCGTAGTAGGACGCCTCGGACTGCAGCACATTCTTGCCGCCCAGCGCTTTCGCGGTCTCGCCCATCATGTCCTCGCGCGAGACCGAGGTCATGTACTGGCTGGCGGTGTGGCCCTCGAAGACGTTCTTGAAGAAGGTCGGGAAGCCGTAGTGCACGTAGAAGAAGTGCGCCATGTCCACCACGTTGTCCACCACCTCGCGGCAGTTGGCGTCCACGATCATCGAGTTCCAGGTCCAATCGGTCCACTGGTCGTCGAAGGCGGCGTCGATGCGCGGAATGGCGAGCTCGGCCGGCGGCTGCTTGTTCTCCGGATCGTGCCAGACGAACAGCTGCTTGTTCTCCTCCATGGTCGGCCACGCCTTGGTGCGCGCCAGCGGGGGAACGCGCCGGGCGTAGGGAATGCCGGTGCACTTGCCCTTGCCGTTCCAGCGCCAGTCGTGGAACGGGCAGGCCAGCGAATCGCCCTTGACGGTGCCGTCGGCCAGATTGCCGCCCATGTGCGGGCAGTAGGCGTTGAGCACATTGAGGGCGCCGTCCTCGGCCGCGAACACCACGATCTCGGTCCCGAAGGCCTTGATGGCGTGCGGCTTTCCGTCACGGAAGGAGTCGGCCAGGCCCAGGCAGTGCCAGCCGCGCGCGAATCGAGTGGGCGGCGCGCCCGCGTCGATGACACGCACTTCGCTGTCCGTGGTGGTCATGTGAATTCCTCTCCCTTGCCTTGCTTCGATGGTTGCGGCCGATGTGACGCCGACGACAATGGCTGTCCCACTGGCCGGGAGGTAGCTACTGGTGTGCGAGACGCCCGAAGGCGGCCCGGTAGAAGAGCAGCGGGGTGGCCTCGGAGTGCTCGTTCAGGCCGCTCACCCGGGCGATGACAATGGTGTGGTCGCCGCCGTCGACCTCGTCGTAGAGGTAGCAGTCGATGGAGGCCATGGCGCCGGTGAGCAGCGGCGACCCATTCTCCGACGGCGTCCACTCGACGCCCGCGAACTTGTCCGCGCCCGGCCGGCCGAGCTGCCGGCAGATGTCGTTCTGATGGTCGGCCAGAATGTTCACACAGAACTTGCCGACCTCCCGCATGCGCGGCCAGGTGCTCGAGGTGCGCGCCGGGAAGAAGCTCACCAGCGGCGGGTCGATGGACAGCGACGCGAAGGACTGGCAGGCGAACCCGATGGGCTCGCCCTCGTCGATCGCGGTGATCACGGTGACGCCCGAGGCGAAGCGACTCAGCACGGTCTTGAAAGCGGTCTCGTCGATCGCCGGGGCTGACTGGAGCACCGGTTCCACGGGGCCTCCTTATTTCGATCAGAAATATAGCTGTCAGTCATGACAGCAGGTCGCGGCCAGGAGGCGTCAACAACAGGGTTCGGTCACCGAGACATGGATCCGTAGAACCTACGTAGTTCTCCCGATTTCTCCGGGTGTGGGCCAGGGCACTGTGATGGGTAGCACAAGGTCCGGCTTCGTCACATGCCTAGTCGGAATACTCCTAGACTGGATATGAACCAACGGAGGTACATATGTCCGTCGCCCTGCTGCCTTCGGCGGAGACACGTAAGACCCACACCCCCATGCGCGCCAAGGACTCTCGCGCCAGCGCCGAGGTTCCCGTCTCGATGATCGAGCGAATGACCTTGATCCTGGACGCTTTCGACGCTTCCACCCCCACCCTCACGCTGCTCGGCCTGGTCGAGCGCACCGGGCTGCCGCGGTCCACCGTGCACCGGATCCTGGATCAGATGATCAAGCTGCGCTGGCTGGCCCACACCTCGGGCGGCTACCGCCTGGGCATGCGCGCGCTCGAGCTCGGCGGACTCACCGCCGACCACAACGAGATCCGCGACGCGGTGAGCCCGCTGCTGCACGAGCTGAGCCAGCGCACCGGCATGGTCGGCCACCTGGCGGTGCTCGACGGCCGCGACGTGGTCTACCTGGACAAGGCCGGCGGCCGGTTCGCCGCCAGCCTGCCCACCCGCCTGGGCGGCCGGATGCCCGCGCACGCAACGGGTGTCGGCAAGGCCATGCTGGCCTGTCTGGAGCCGAATATCGCCGAGGCCGCGCTGCGCACCCGGCTGCCGCGGCTGACCCCGCGCACCATTTGCGAGCCGGAAGCCCTGGCCCGCGAACTGCAGCAGATCCGCATGCGCCAGGGCGTCGCCATCGACCGCGAAGAGGCCGTCGTCGGAATCGCCTGCGTGGCAGCGCCGTTGCGGGGCCGCGGCACCGCGCCGGCCGCGCTGTCGCTGTCGGGTCGCGCGGACGGCATGAGCTACGACCGGCTGGCCCGCGTCGTGCTCGAGGTCGCGCACGAGGCCGGTCGCACGCTGTTCCCGCGTCGTGCGCACTGGCGTTGAGCGGAGCGGGAATTTGCGGGGGCGATACAGTTCGATGATGACCGATGGTGTCGCTGAATCCGACGCGATTCCGGAGCTGCCCACCACGGCCTGGGCCGTGCTCGGAATGCTCTCGCACGCAGAGGAACTCTCCGGTTACGACCTGAAGAAGTGGGCCGACTGGAGTTTGCAGTTCTTCTACTGGAGCCCGTCGTTCAGCCAGATCTACGCCGAGCTGAAACGGCTCGAGAAGCACGGCTTCGCGGTTTCGCGAACCGTGGTGTCCGAGGACGGCATGCGCGGCAAACGCATGTACGCCATTACCGAGAGCGGCCGGGAAGCCGCCTCGCACTGGGTGAATCATTCACCGGTGGAGGCGCCGGTGCTGAAACACAGTGTGATGCTGCGAGCCTGGCTGGGCCATCTGGCCGAACCGGAGCGCATGCGCGAGATCCTCACCCAGCACATCGAATACACCGAGAAGATGCGCCGCCGGGCGCAGGCCGACGCCGACGGCGCGGAAGCGAATCCGGACTGGGCGTATCCGAGCGCGGTATTGAAGTGGTGTGTAAGGCATTACGAGGCGGAGAAGGAATTCGCCGAGGACTTGCTCGCCGATATGGAGAAACTGGCCAGGAAGCGTAGCCGCCGAAAAGCCACCGGCAAGCAGTTTTCGGAAGATTCCCACTGAATGGGCACAGCGATAGTCGGCTAAACCAGGGTGTGACACGGTTCACGAATCGTGTTACCTACCCATTGGAGGACGCAATATGTCCACCTCCGTCGACACCGCGGTGCCTTCGGGCCCCGTTGACGACACCGGCCGTCTCGACGGTGCGTCGAAACTGCGGATCTTCTCTGTTCTCGCGGTGATCGTGCTGTTCACCGAGGTCGCGCCCATGCAGTACGTCATGGTCTCCGCGGCGCTGCGCCAGATCGCGCCGACCTTCCCCGGTCACGGCGCGAACATCAACTGGGCCATCATCATCTTCGGCGTCATCGGCGCCGCCGCGTCCCCGTTGATCGGCAAGCTCAGCGACATCGTGGGCAAGAAGCGGATGTTCCTGGTCTGCGGCGTGCTGTTCATGATCGGCTGCGCCATCTGCGCGGTCACCAGCAACTGGATGCTGTTCCTGGTGGGCCGCGGTCTGCAGGCGACGGCCATCGCGACGGCGGTCATCTCCTACGGCCTGATCCGCGATCTGATGCCGCGGCATCTGGTGCCGGTCGGCCTGGGCATCGCCTCCACCGGTCTCGGCGTCTCCGCGCTGGCGGGTCCGCTGATCGGCGGCTGGATCGTGGAGCACTACAGCTGGCGGGCCATCTTCTGGTTCCTGTTCGTCTTCACCGTCGTGATGATTCCGCTGGTGATCGCGATCGTCCCGGAGTCGAAACTGCGGGTGCCGCAGAAGCTGGACTTCATCGGCGCGGCCGTGCTCGGCGCGGGCCTGGTGCTGACGCTGGTGTACCTGGACAACGGTCAGGCGTGGGGCTGGACCAAGCCGTCCTCGCTGGCTTATCTGATCGGCGGCCTGGCGCTGCTGGCGCTGTTCCCGGTCATCGAGTTGCGGGTCAAGCAGCCGATCATGGATATGAAGCTGCTGTTCACCCCTCGGGTGAGCGTGGTGCTGTTCATCGCGCTGCTGGCCTCCTTCACCATCGGCTACCAGTCCTACGCGGTCGGTTACATGACCCAGTCGCCGCCGGCCTCCGAGGTGGTCGAGCAGGTCAAGGCCGCCACCTGGGAACAGGTGAAGACCGGTGCGCTGCAACAGGCTCAGGCGCAGGCCGAGGCCGCAGCCAAGGCGCAGCTGCCCCCGGGCGTGGAACTGCCGCCGGGCGCGGTGAAGGTGCCGGAGGAAATGGTGCTCTCGCAGCTGCCGCCGGACATGGTGAAGGTGGATCTGAATCCGGGCTACACCTACGGTGACGGTTTCTCGCTGCTGAAGTTCGCCACCCATATCGCCCTGTTGCAGTCGATCATCTCCATGGTCTTCGGTTTCCTCGGCGGTCTGTGGATCCGCAAACTCGGTGCGCGCCAACCGCTCATCCTGGCGCTGGTCATCTTCGTCGGCTCGTCGATCGCCTACGCGCTGCTCGCCCACACCTGGGGCGTGCTGGCCATCGTGAGCGCCGTGTTCGGCATCGCCTTCGGCCTCTACTACGCGGCCACGCCCAATCTCATAGTCGAGGGCGTGCCCGCCGAACAGCAGGGCATCAGCGCGGGCATGCTGGGCGTCATGCAGGCCATGGGCGCGGCGATCGGTCTCGCGGTGGCGACGGCCTTCCTCAATGCCAATCCGGTCAAGGTGGATGTGGCGGTGATGGGCGCGCCCACGGTCACCAAGGACGTGGATCTGCTCTACGCCGACAAGGGTTATGAGATCAGCTTCTACTTCATCGCGATCGCGGCGGTCGTCGCCCTGATCGGCACGGTGATCATGAAGCACGGCCGCACCCCGGCCACCGGCGGTACGGCCCACTAGGTCGCCGCTGCCTCGTCCAAGGCCCGGAAGCTTCGGCTTCCGGGCCTTTTTCGTACCGGTGAGCGGGACCCCACCTCGTTGTTCTCCGTCAGTCATATTTCGATTAGAAGTACTGAAGGAGGTGGTCGACGATGACCGGTGAACTCGACAGCATCGCAACCGCGGTGGCCGCGATCGCGCGCGGCGGCATGGTGCTCGTGGTGGACGACGAGGACCGTGAGAACGAGGGCGATCTGATCCTCGCCGCCGAACTGGCGACGCCGGCGAACATCGCCTTCCTGGTGCGCCACACCAGCGGCGTGATCTGCGTGCCGATGACCGGCGAGGACTGCGACCGGCTGCAGCTGCCGCCCATGACCGCGGTCAACGAGGACCCCAAGGGCACCGCCTACACCGTGTCGGTGGACGCGGTCGCCGGGGTGAGCACCGGCATCTCGGCCGCCGACCGCGCCCGCACCATGCGGGTGCTGGCCGATCCGCGCACCACCCCGGATCAGCTGTCGCGGCCCGGGCACGTGTTCCCGCTGCGCGCGAATCCCCGTGGGGTGCTGGGCCGTCCGGGTCATACCGAGGCCGCGGTGGATCTCATGCGGCTGGCCGGGTTGCGGCCGGCCGGGGTGATCGCGGAGGTGGTGAACGACGACGGCACCATGGCCCGCCTGCCCGAACTGCTGGTCATGGCGCGCGAGCACGAGTTGCCGATCATCTCCATTGCCGACCTGATCGAGTACCGGAAACGGCTGGAGCACGGCATTTCCCGGGTGGTGGAGACGCGGCTGCCGACCCGCTTCGGTGATTTCCGGGTCATCGGCTACAGCGACGAGCATTCCGGCGCGGAGCATCTGGCGCTGGTGTACGGCGCGCCATCGGGCGAAAGCGTGCTGGCGCGCGTGCATTCCGAATGCCTCACCGGCGATGCCTTCGGCTCACTGCGCTGCGACTGCGGCGAACAGCTGGACGCGGCGCTGGAAGCCGTTGCGGCGGAGGGGCAGGGCGTGGTCGTCTACCTGCGCGGGCAGGAGGGCCGCGGCATCGGACTGCTGAACAAGTTGCGCGCCTATGAACTTCAGGACGGCGGGGCCGACACCGTGGACGCCAATGTGCGCCTGGGCCTGCCCATCGATGCCCGCGACTACGGTGCGGCGGCGCGCATCCTGCTGGATCTGGGCGTGAATTCGGTTCGGCTGCTGAGCAACAACCCCGCCAAGCAGTCGGGGCTGACCGCGCACGGGGTCGATGTCACCGACCGTATTCCGCTGGTCACCCAGCCCACCGAACACAATGTGCACTACCTGCGCACCAAGCGCGACCGGATGCGGCACGAGCTGGCCGAGGCGGATGTCGCGGTCGGCTTCCGCTGACGCCCCGTCCGAAAACGACTGTGCCCCGCCATGATTACTCGCGGCGGGGCACAGCGCTGTCTCAGCAGGTGGTGGTCACCGGATCACCGCGGAAACGGGCCTCCACGTACTCCCAGGCTTCCGGGAAACCCGCGACGGCCGTGGTGAGATGCTCGGCGATCTCGTACGGTTTGAAGGTGAGCGGAACACCGGCCTGGCAATAGCGTTGCGCCACTTCCTCGACCGGGCCGAAGAAGGTCATGGTGTCGAAACGGCCCTGCCAGAAGAAGGTGGGCACCGTCGGCAGCAGATCGGAGTAGCGCAGGCTGTTCTCCCGCAGCACGGCGTGCGCTTCGGGGCTGCTCATCATGTCGCGGGAGGCGGCCAGCTGCGCGGCATTACGGGTGATGCCGTGGAAGAGCAGGAAGCGACGGCAGGCGTCCTTGGTGAAATCGCGGAACCAGAGCCCGTTCTCGTTGAGCTGATCGGAGACCGGTAGTCGGTCCGGGTACTCCCGCTCCAGGCCCATGGCGGCGGCGAAGGCCAGACCGAAGCCCGGGTGCGGATCGAAACCCAAGGCCAGGGCCATTTCCCGCAGATCGGCCGGGATGCCGCCCGCCACCACGGCGGTCAGCTTCAGGTCCGGCGCGTAGGTCGGCTGCATGGCGCCCGCCCACGACGTCGCCATCCCGCCGCCGGAGTAGCCGGCCAGCACGGTCGGCACATCGGCGAGACCGAGTTCGCTGACCTGCTTGACCGCCTTGACGCTGTCCAGGGTGACCATGCCGCCGAGCTTGGCCGCGCCGTAGGCGACCGTAGGACCGAGATAGTCGGGCATGGAGATGGCCCAGCCGCGGCCGATGGGCAGCATGGCGCCCGCCGAGTCCTGCAGCTCGCCGTTGAACAGCGAACGCGACGGACTGCATTGCGTGCCCAGGGAATTGATCAGCGCCTGGTAGGACACCAGCGGCGGGTTCTTCACGCCCTGCGGCATGAGCACGGTGGTCATGCCCATGATCGGATTGCCGGCCGAATTGGTGGACCGGAAGGCCACCTGCCAGCCGTCGGTGTGGACGTAGAAGCCCGGGTCGATGCGGCGCACCCGCACCACGTCACCCGGCTTCTTGTCGGCCAGGTCGCTCGGGGCCTGGAAGAACGGGTCCGGATCGGGGGTGGGGTACAGCGGATTCGCGCCGGCGGGCGCGCTCAGCAACGCGGCGGACGCGGCAACGGTCAATACCAAGATCATGATCTTGATAGCGGATCTCAACATGCCAACCTTCGGAAACAGCGGGAACACCCTAGGGGGACTAGCGATCCGGTGCACCGGTCGACAGTGACCGGCGCAACAGGACGCTGTGAAAATAGCGTTCTTCTGTCAAAGTGCCCAATCCAGGGTGCGGGAACTTGGCGAAACGACAATGGCGACCCACCGCCGATGTCATCGATCACAACGGAAATGCGGCGGGAGCCGCCTTCATCGCGTCCGCCGCATCGTCTATCTTTCCTGCATGAGAATCGCAGTAGCCCAATTGTCCTGCGTTCCAGTCGACATCGACGCCAATGTGGAGCAGATGGCGGCGCTGGCCAAGGAGGCGGCACAGCTCGGGGCCGAGCTGGTCGTGTATCCGGAACTGGCGCTGACCGGATACGAGCCCGACGATCTCGCCCACGACCCGACCCGGTGGACCCATCCGAAGGATCCGCGGCTCACGCCCTTGCGCACGGCGGGCATCGCCACCGTCGTCAATGGCGTGGCCGCCACCGAGAACGGCCCGGCCATTACGACTTTCGTGTTCGGACCGGACGGCGACCTGCTCACCACCTATCGCAAACAGCATCTGTACGCCGAGGAACGCTGGGTGTTCACGCCCGGAAACACCGACGGCCGCTTCGAATTGGGCGGTGTCCGTTTCGGATTGGCGACCTGCTTCGACAATCACTTCCCGGAACTCACGGCCCGCGCCCACGACGACGACTGCGACGTACTGCTGGCCAGTTCCCTCTACGGCTCCGAAGCCGGGATGACCGAGCGGGCGACCGTGTACCCGGCCATCGCCGAGCGGGATCGGATGTTCGTGGCGCTGGCCAACCATGTCGGCGCGGCCGGCGAATGGATCGGCTGCGGGCGCTCGGCCATCTGGGCAGCCGGCGGCGAACTACTCGCCGAGGCCGACGGGACCAGCGCGATGGCGGTGGCGGCCGATATCGGCTGACCTCACCGCATCGAATGCTCGGCCAGCCACTTGCGCCCCCGGGTGGCCGAGGCGCGCGCGAGCCAGGCGTCCTGGACGACTTCGGTCAGTTCCGCCAGGGACACCTGGCCGACGTGCGCGCCGCGCAGCAGGACCGACAGGTGTCCGGCGAAATGCGGGGTGGTGAAGAACGGCGAGTCCGGGTCCTGGGTGAGGGCGAGCTTGTCGGCTTCGGACGGCACCCAGAAGATGATGACGTCGTCCCAGCGCTCCCCCGTGTCCGGATCGGCGGCGTCGCGGCTGGGCGTGCGGAAGTAGACGAAGGACTTGCCGCCCACCTGATAGACGGGATTGCCCTTCGGGCCGTGGATCAGGGTCACGTGCGGCATGCCCAGCGCGAGCTGATGCACGTCGTCGAGGCTGGCCCGGCGTGGTCTCGGCACGGAATCGAGTTTAAGGCGACCGGAGCCGGTCCAACTACCAACCGGTAATAGCTGTAAAGCATGGTTGTATTGGGCGTTTTAGGCCTGGGCGCTGGCTTGGAACCGGGCAAATCACATAGGTTGGAGCACATGGCGCGGCGTGTCAACGGAAACCTCCCCGAAGAGGTCACTAGTTTCGTCGGCCGCCGCGACGAACTCGCAACCGCCAAACGGCTGCTGCCGACCACCCGGGTGCTGACGCTGCTGGGGCCCGGTGGGATGGGTAAGACGCGGCTTTCGCGGCAGATCGGGCAGCTGGTGTCGCGGGCCTTCCCGGACGGGGTGTGGCTGGTCGAGCTGGCCGATGTGCAGGACCCCAATCTGGTCACGTTGAGCGTGGCCGAGGCGCTGCTGCTGCGCGACGAATCGACCGCGCCGCTGCCCCGGCTCACCGAGTTCCTGGCCGACAAGCGGCTGCTGCTGATTCTGGACAATTGCGAGCATCTGATCGACGCGTGCGCGGCGCTGGTCGGGCGGATCATCGCCACCACCCCGGACGTGCGGGTGCTGGCCACCAGCCGGGAGGTGCTCGGCATTCCCGGGGAACAGGTGATGCCGGTGCCGCCGCTGTCGGTGCACGACGCCGACCCGGGCGAGGACAGCGACGCGCTGCGGTTGTTCATCGAGCGCGCCACCGCGGCCAATCCCGGGTTCACCGCGACCGCCGCGAATCGGGCCACCCTGGAAGAGATCTGCCGCCGTCTGGAGGGTATGCCGCTGGCGCTGGAGCTGGCGGCGCTGCGGTTGCGAGTCTTCTCCCCCGAGCAGATCCTGGCCCGGCTCGACGACACCATGGAACTGCTCAGCGCGGGCCCGCGCACCGCCCCGCAGCGGCAGCAGACCATCGAGGGCGCGATCCGCTGGAGCTACGACCTCTGCGCTCCGGCGGAACAGCTGCTGTGGGAACAGCTTTCGGTGTTCGCCAGCGGTTTCGACATCGATGCCGCCGAGGCGGTCTGCGATCTGGGCGGTGCGTCGCTGATGGAGGCGCTCACCGGGCTGGTCGACAAGTCGGTGCTGATGGCGCGCTATGACGATGCGGTGGGCCGGTATTCGATGTTGGAGCCGATCCGCCAGTTCGGCGCGGACCGTTTGACCGAGCGCGGCGAGGCTCCGGCCGCCCGGGCCCGCCATCACGAGCACTACCGGCGCTTGGCGCTGCGCGGCAATGCCGCCTACCCCACCGGCGACGATGTGGCCTGGTTCCGCGACCTCACCCGCGAACACGCGAATCTGCGTGCGGCCCTGCGCTCCGGCCTCGCCGATTCCCCGCTCACCGCCATGGAGATGGCCTCGGTGCTGCGCCCGTTCTGGGAGCACAATCGCTTCCTGTCCGAGGGTTACCGCTGGCTCACCGAAGCCCTGGACCGCAATCCGGAGCCGACCGCGGAGCGGGCCCGCGCGCTGTCCTCCGCGGCTTCCCTGGCCGCATTGCTCTCCGATGTGGAGGCGGCAAGCGCACTGCTGGTCGAATGTGTGGAACTCGGGGCGTCCGTGGGCAATACCCACATCATGGCCGAGATGACCCTGGACGAGGCGCTGCTGGCCTTCTCCGAGAACAAACCGGTCTCCGCGCTGGAACTGGCCCGCAATGCCATCCGCTTCGCGGCCGACAGCGGTCAGCTGGCCATCGAAATGGACAGTCTCGCTTTCGCTTTCATGTGCGCACAGATCACCAAGGCGGGCGACAGCAGCGAATTGGCCGAACGTTTCCTGAAACTCACCACCGCCTCCGGCTCCCACCTGCTGGGCGGCCTGGCGCTGTGGACGGTCGGCATCGACCATTGGCGGCGCGGCGAGAACGACGTCTCCGCCGACTTCCACACCCGCGCCATCGAACAACTGGCCCTCTTCGAACGCTGTATCTGGCTCGCCTCGGGTTTCGAGGGCCTGGCCTGGACCGAGGCCGCCCGCGGCGACCTGGAGCGAGCCGCCCGCCTCATGGGCGCCGCCGAATCCCTGCAACGCAGCACCGTCCGCCTGGCCCACTCCATCACCGGCGTCATCGCCGACAAGGAACGCCAATCCGTCCGAGAAGCCCTCGGCGAGAAAGCCTTCCGCGAAGCCTTCGGCGCCGGGGCGAACCTCCGCCTCGAGGAAGCCATCGACTACGCGCTCCGCCGCGAGTCCGCCACCCCCGCCGTAGATCCGGCTCCGCCCCGAAAACCGCTACGCGCCAAGCAATCCCCCTCCCCCATGGCCGCCGACGTCCTCACCCGCCGCCAAAAGGATGTGGCCCGCCTGGTAGCCGCGGGCCACACCAACAAACGCATCGCCACCGAACTGGTCATCTCCATCCGCACCGCGGAAACCCACGTCGAACACATCCTGACCAAACTCGGCCTCACCTCCCGCACCCAGCTGGCCGCCTGGGCCCACGAACACGACCTGTGATTCAGCGCGCTCCGGGGGCGAGGTTCTCGACGGTGACGGGTTCGATCTTCTCGTCGGCGGGCAGGTCGAAGCCGAATACCTGGGCGTAGAAGCTCAATTCGGAATCCAGGGCCTTGCGGATGTTGTCGGCTTGGCGGAAGCCGTGCTGTTCGCCTTCGAAGAGCAGGTAGGCGACCGGGATGCGGCGCTCGCGCAGGGCGTCGACGATCATCTGGGATTGGTTCGGCGGCACCACCGCGTCCTCGGTGCCTTGCAGGACGATCAAGGGGCTGCGGAAGCGGTCGACCTGGTGGATCGGGGACAGTTCGCGGTAGCGGTCGCGCTGGGCGGGGTATGCGCCGATCAGGCCGTCCAGGTAGCGGCTCTCGAACTTGTGGGTTTCGGCGGCGAGGGCTTCCAGGTCGGCGACGCCGTAGTGGTCCGCGCCCGCGGCGAACGGGGTGTCGGGGCGGGCCAGCGCGGCGAGGGTGGTGTAGCCGCCGGCCGAACCACCGCGAATGGCGAGGCGGTTCGGGTCGACGCGGCCGTTGTCGGCGAGCCAGCGGGCGGCGGCGATGCAGTCGGCCACGTCGACCACGCCCCAGGCATCGCGCAGCAGTTCGCGGTAGGCGCGGCCGTAACCGGTGGAGCCGCCGTAATTGACGTCCACGACGGCGAATCCGCGACTGGTCCAGTACTGGGTGGCCGGGGACAGCACCGGCACGGCGTGGGCGGTGGGGCCGCCGTGGATGAGGACCAGCAGGGGCGGCAGTGCACCGTCGGGACCGCGGTAGCCGGAGCTCGCGGGCGGGTAGAACAGCGCGTGGGCGGTGCGCGGCGCACCGGTGCGATCCGTCGACGGGAACGAAATCGGTTCGGGCGCGGAGACATCGGCGGTCTCGAGGCCGAGTTCACGGGGTGCGCACAGTGTTTCGGTCCGCACCACCGGGCCGTCGAATTCGATTCGGTAGATGCCTGGTTCGGTGGTCGGTGCGCCCGCCACCACGACCACCGCGTCGTCGGCCGCCCGCTCGATCGCGGCGATCGCGGAGAACGGCAGGTCCAGCTCCGTCACCGAACCGTCCGCGTGACGCACCGCGAGCCCGTCGTAACCGTCGCGCCAGCGCGCGAACACGATGCTCCCGTCGCCGAGCACGGCGTAACGCGCGGACCCCAACTGCCATCCCGGAACGCCGATTTCGGCCTCCACCTCGATGAGCGCCTCGATCGCACCGCCCGGCGTCCAGCGGTAGAGGTTCCACCACCCGTTGCGATCGGACAGGAACAGCAGGGACCCGTCCGGCTGCCAGCGCGGCTCCTGCACCGACTCCCCCGGACCGCCCGCGACCACCGTGTCCGCACCGGTCGCGAGCTCCCGCACCCGCAGCACGGTGTCGTCCCACGGCATCGAGGGATGGTCCCAGGTGACCACCGCGAGCCGGGTCCCGTCGGGGCTCAGCCGGGGCGCGACGGCGAAATCCGTTCCGCTGAACAGGATTTCCGGCTCCGCGGGCCGGTCGGTGGCCAGCCGCACGATCTCGTTGCGCACATCGATCGCACCGCGTCCGCCGACCGGATGGTGTTCCCGGACGGCCACCATGGTCCGCCCGTCCGGACCGACCGCGCCGTCGCCGTAGCGGTCCCCGCGCGGCGTCTCCGGCTCCGGGGTCAACGCGACCGGCGCCCCGTCCCGCTCGATCCGGTACACCCGCTGATCGGCCCAGTTGACGAAATAGAGCACGCCGTCGCGCACCCACCATGCGGCCCCGCCGTATTCGTGCACGGCGGTGCGGGCGTTCATGTCCTCCGGCAGCAGATCGACGCGCCCGCCGTCGACGCCGCGCCGCACGATCTGGGTCCGCCCGCCTTCGTCCGGCCGCCCCTCCGACCAATACACCTCGGCCGCGTCCACCCGCACCTCGCCCAGCCGCACCGCGGCACTGACGACGCTCTCGGAGGTGATGGAGGTGGGCCAGGACCCGAACGGCAACTCGGTGATCGTCATCCGGCCAGGTTAGCCCGCGCGCCGGAAGTGCGGATTCGGGCCGCTACCGGTATTCGGGGTTCTCGTAGTCGAAGCGGCAGCCCGCGTCCCATTCCGAACGCTGGTTGCCGTACACCGGGAAACCGTTGTTGTCCTTGAAGATCCGGGCCAGATGCATCAGGTTCCAGGTCATGAAGGTGGTGTTGCGGTTGGTGAAATCGTTCTGCGGGCCCCCGGAGCCGGGATCGAGGTAGGAGGGCCCGGGCCCGGCTTCGCCGATCCAGCCGGCGTCGGCCTGGGGCGGAATGGTGTAGCCCAGGTGCTGGAGGCTGTAGAGGACGTTCATGGCGCAGTGTTTGATGCCGTCCTCGTTGCCGGTGATGAGACACCCGCCGACCCGGCCGTAGTAGGCGTACTGTCCGGCGGCATTGAGGATCGATGAGTTCGCGTACAGCCGTTCGATGACGCGCTTGGTGACGGAACTGTTGTCCCCCAGCCAGATCGGGCCCGCCACGACCAGGATGTCGGCCGCCATCACCCGTTCCTGGAGTGCGGGCCATTCGTCGCTGGCGGCGCCGTGCTCGGTCATATCCGGCCACACGCCCGGCGCGATGTCGTGGTCCACGGCGCGAATGTGATCGACGGTGACGCCGTTCTTCTCCATGATGTGGGCGCTGGCGTCGATCAGCCCCTGGGTATTGCTGATCTCCGGGGACGGTTTGAGCGTGCAGTTGATGAACAGGGCGCGGAGGTCGTCATAGGTCGGCATGAACCCAGTGTCGGTGCCGTCGGGGGTATTCAGGACGATTACAAGGGTCTGGTCAGCGTTTCGTCATCGCTTCGCGCGGCCACCGCCGGAGTCGGCGGGCCGGCGCGGAAATAACGAGCGAAGGAGAGCGCCGTGGCCAGCGCCGCGGCGGCCCCGCACAGCAGGAGTGCCCAGCGTAGCGATGCCGCCGACGCCGACGGCCCGAAGGCGAGCAGCACGCCGGTGGTGAGGGCGATGCAGAAAGTCGCCGAAAGCCGTTGGGTCAATTGCAGGAAGGACGCGGCCACCCCGTGCAGTGCGGGCGGGGAGAAGGCGAGCGTGACGGCCCGTAACGGAGGTTCGACGACGCCACCGGACAGGCCGGAGATGATCTGCAAGGCCGAGATGACGACGAACAGCGCCCAGCCGTCCCAGCGCAGGGTCGCCGCGGCGCTCGCCGCGAGGCAAACGGTTTGGGCCACCAGCCCGTAGGTGACCAGGGCCGGACCGTGGGTGACGAACAGCCGTTGTCCCCAGCGCGCGGCCACGATGCGCGCCAGCGCGGAGGGAATGAGAGCCACGGCGAGCGCGAGCGCCGGAATGTCGCACACCTGCAGGAAGTAGATGGTCTTGATGGTGACGAAGGCCAGCACCGACCCGAACCACAGGGCCGCCACCGCGTTTCCGATCACGTAGCCGCGGGACCGCATGAGCTGGGGTGCGAACAGCGGCAACCTGCCGTGCCGGGCATAACGCCGTTCCCAGCCGATGAGGCCGGTGACGAGCAGTGCGGACGCGGCGAGGATCGCGGCGATGGCGACCGCGGGCAGCCCGGGGTCGATCACCGGAATCGTCACGATGACCACGAGCAGTCCGAGTGCGGCGATGCCGGGCAGATCGAGGTCTACCGCGCGGCGGGTCCGGGGCGCGCCGGGCAGGCCGCGGACACCGAGCACGATCGCCGCGACGGTGAACGGAATCGGCAGCAGAAGTATTATCCGCCAGGCGATTTCGGACGGAAGCAGCCACAGCACGCCACCCGCCAGCAGCGGTCCGGCGATGGCGGCGCTCGCGCCGGCCGCGGTGTATCCGGCCAGGGCGCGCAATCGGGCCGGGCCGGTGAAGGCGTCCTGGATGACCGCGAGCACCTGGGCGCTGATCATCCCCGCGCCGAAGCCCTGCACCAGGCGTCCGCCGATCACGGTCCACGCGCCGGTGGCGACGGCTGATCCGACCCCGCCGATCAGGAACAGCGCGAGTCCGGCGATGAAGAGCCCGCGGCGGCCATAGGCGTCGCCCAAGCGGCCGGCCGGGGCGAGCCCGAGGCCGAAGGTGAGCGAGAACGACGCCAGGAACCACTGCACGCCGGAATCCGGGAGCGCGAGCGCGGACTGTGCGGCGGGTGCGGCGAAGGCGATCACCGCGCCGTCCAGCAGCGTCGCGAAACCGGCTGCGTAACAGGACAGCAGCGTCGCGCGTTCGTCGTAGACGACGGCCGGTTCGGCCGGCGCCGCGGCGGCCGGTTCGGGCGGGCCGTCCCCGATGGTGGGCACCGTCTCGGTCATCGCGGGACCGCCGCCACCCGAACACAATTCATCCGATGATCCTGTGGGCGCGCTCGCGGCCGCGACAGGTTTACGCTCGTGATGATCATTGCACTGCGGAATTCGGCTCGAGCTGTAGGTAATACCTGACTACGAGCGCCGCGACGGCCACGATACCTGCCATGACACAGACCGCTCCCGCACCGGACCAGACGGTGGCACAACGCTACGGCGATCCCGTATCCACCGCGCCCCCGGCATGGAATCCCGTGCTGCAGGTACTGCACGAGCACCGGTCGGTGCGGAGCTACCTGCCCGATCCGATCCCGGATTCCGTACTGCGGCTGCTGGTCTCGGCGGCGCAGTCCGCACCCAGTTCGTCCAATCTGCAGTTGTGGAGCGTGATCGCGGTCCGCGATCCGGAGCGCCGGGCCCGCCTGGCGGCGCTGGCCGGCGGTCAGGAGCACATCCGGCAGGCGCCGGTGCTGCTGGTATGGGTCGCCGATCTGGCCCGGGTGCGGGAGCTGGCCGCCGAGCGCGGGGTGCCGCTCGACGGGGCCGACTACCTCGAGACCAGCTACGTGGCGTTCCTGGACGCCGCGCTGGCCGCGCAGAACGCGGTGGTGGCGGCCGAATCACTGGGCTACGGCACCGTCTACATCGGCGCGATCCGCAATCACCCGGAGCAGGTGGCGGCCGAATTGCACCTGCCGCCGGGCGTTTTCGCGGTCGCGGGACTGGTGGTCGGCGTGCCGGATCCGGCGGAGGGCGCGCGCGTCAAACCGCGGCTGCCGCAGGCGGCGGTGCTGCACGAGGAGACCTACGATCCCGCCGGGCAGCTCGCGCATATCGCCGACTACGAGGCGCGCATCGTCGCGTTCTTCGCCGAGCAGAACCTCACGCGCTCCTGGATCGATCAGACGCTGGCCAGGCTCGCGTCGGCCGAGTCACTGAACGGGCGCCATCGCCTGCGCGAGCAGCTCACCGCGCACGGATTCCCGTTGCGGTAGCGGCCCACCCGCGCGCGGCCACCACAGCGCGCGCCAGCCGGTCCGCTACCTGTCACCACCGGGCAAGCGCCGACCGGTCCGCTACCGGTCACCACCGGGCGCGCGCCGGCTGATCCGCTACCGGTCACCACCGGGCAAGCGCCAGCCGGTCCGCTACCTGTCACCTGCGGGCGCGCGCCAGCTGGTCGACGGCGGCGATCAAGCGGTCGATCTCCGCGCAGGTGTTGTAGAAGGCGAACGACGGGCGCACGGTGGCCTCCAAGCCGAAGTGCCGCAGGATGGGCTGGGCGCAATGGTGCCCCGCCCGGACCGCGATCCCCTTCTCGTTCAAGGCCTTTCCAACCTGCAGGGGTTCGTACCCGGCGAGCACGAACGACAGCACGCTGGCCTTGTCCGCCGCGGTGCCGACCAGCCGCACGCCGGGTATGGCCGCCAGCCGGGGAGTGGCGTAGGCCAGCAGCCCGTGCTCGTAGCGGGCGATATTGTCCATGCCGATCCGCTGCACGTAGTCGATGGCCGCGCCCAGTCCGACGGCATCGGCGATATTGCCGGTGCCCGCCTCGAACCGGCCGGGTGCGGGCTGGAACAGCGACCGTTCCAGGGTGACATCGCTGATCATGTTGCCGCCGCCCTGCCAAGGCGGGAGATCCTGCAGCACTTCGGATTTGCCGTACACCACGCCGATGCCGGTCGGCCCGAACAGCTTGTGCCCGGAGAACACGAAGAAGTCGGCGTCGAGCGCCCGCACGTCGATACCGGTGTGCGGCACGGACTGCGCGCCGTCGATCAGGGTGACCGCGCCCGCCCGGCGCGCCAGCGCCACCACTTCCCGGACCGGGGTGATGGTGCCCAGCGCGTTCGAAACCTGAGTCACCGATACGAGTTTCGTGCGATCCGACAGCAGCCGGGTGTATTCGTCGAGCCGTAACTGCCCGGTGTCGTCGACCGGGATGACGCGCAGCACCGCACCCGTCTCGGCGGCCAGCAGCTGCCACGGCACGATATTCGCGTGATGCTCGAGGTGCGAGATGATGATCTCGTCGCCCGTGCCGAGGTGTTTGCGCCCCCAGGTCTGCGCGATGAGGTTGATGCCCTCGGTCGCCCCGCGCACGAAAATGATCTCCTCCGCCGATCCGGCCCCGAGAAACCGCGCGACCGTGGCCCGCGCGTGCTCGTAGGCGTCGGTGGAGCGCGCCGCCAATTCGTGTGCGGCACGGTGGATATTGGAATTCTCGTGCCGATAGAACTCGGCGATGCGGTCGATCACCGCGTTCGGCTTCTGCGTGGTGGCCGCATTGTCGAACCAGACCAGTTGATGCCCGTTCACCCGCTCGCGCAAGATCGGGAAATCACTACGCACCGCATTCACATCGAACGGAGGATGCGGGTCGGCGACCCGACCGCCCGGCTGGTCACCGAGAAAGTAGAACGGCGAATCAGCAGGGCCCGCAGGGGCTTCCGGCCGCTCCAGGAAATAGAACGCGGGCCCGGCCGGTGATACCGCGGGCGCGGTGAAGCGCGACGGCGCGAACGGCACATCCAGCGAGGGCAATACCGGCACCAGCGGATCGGTGTGCACGCCGCCGGCCCGCACCGGACCGGCGGCCGGTCGCGGATCCCATTCGGGCACAGCAGGCGTGGGCGTCGGACCACCCGGCGCAGCCCCGGGCGCGGTGAAGCGGGCCGGGGTGCGCGGAACGTCCAGCGACGGCAGCACCGGTGCGAGCGGATCGGTGTGTACCGCGCCGCCGTACCCCGGACCGGCGGGCATGGCGCCGGCCACCGCACCCGGCTCCCAGTCGGGCACGGTGGGTTCGGGTGTCGGCCCTCCCGGCGGCACCACGCCGGATCCGGCCGCGGGCAGGTCCGCGGCCGCGACGCCCGAGGCTCCGAACGGGGCGGTTCCGACCGGATTCGGCGGCACCGCCACGTGCGCGAGCGGCGCTGCCGGCTGCGGGGCGCCGCTCGCGGGCCGACCGCCGGCAACGGCCGAGAAGAACTGCCCGGCAAGCTGATTCAGGGTGGCTTCGTCGGGCAGCAGCGCCGCCCATTCCGGTCCCGCCGAGACCGTCGGATCGGGCGGGACCGGCGCGTCAGCGGTAGGTCGGCGCGTAGTCATGGAACTTGTCCACCTCGACGCCCTCGAGCAGTCCGACCGCGTCATCGGTCAGCACCGCCAGCGAGCAGTACAGCGACACCAGGTACGACGCGATGGCGCTGCGATCGATGCCCATGAACTTCACCGAGAGTCCCGGCCCCTGCTCCCCCGCCAGTCCGGGCTGATACAGCCCGACCACGCCCTGCCGCGATTCACCGGTCCGGATGAGCAGGAACTTGGTCTTGCCGTCCACGACCGGAACCTTGTCCGAGGGAATGATCGGCAGGCCGCGCCAGGTGAGGAACTGCGAGCCGAACAGGCTGACCGTCGGCGGCGGCACACCGCGCCGGGTGCATTCCCGGCCGAAGGCGGCGATCCCCTGCGGATGGGTCAGGAAGAAGCCCGGCTCCTTCCACACCTTGCTGATCAGATTGTCCAGATCATCGGGGGTCGGCGGCCCGGCGATGGTCGAAATCCGTTGCTTGGCGGCGGCATTCGCGATCAACCCGTAGTCCGGGCTGTTGATCAGCTCGCCTTCCTGATGCTCCTTGATCGCTTCGATGGTCAGCCGCAGCTGCTGGGCGATCTGGTCGTGCGGGCTGGAGTACAGGTCGGAGACCCGGGTGTGCACATCGAGAATGGTGTGCACCGCCTTGAGCCGGTATTCGCGCGGATCCTTCTCGTAGTCGATGAAGGTCTCCGGCAGCGGGGACTCGTCGAAGTTGTCGCATTTGATATCGACGGTCTGCTCGTGGGTCACCCGGTTCCGCCGGTAGATGCCGGCCTCCACCGGCACCCAGTTCAGCAGATGGACCAGCCACCGAGGAGTGATCGACTCCATCTGCGGCACGGTCTTGGTGGCATTGGCCAGCGTCCTCGCGGCCTCGTCACCCAAAGCGACCGGCTGGGGTACAGCGCTCGTCATGGAAACCGCCTTCAGATAGGCAAATTAGCCGTTACCGGCGCTCGCTATGCTAACGCCGAGACGAACCGCTGTCCTGCTGAGCTCACGCGCTGGGCGTGTCATTCCAGCTAACAGTGAGGGAACCGAAATCCACCTTTAATCCCGCCGGTTTCCGGCGGTAAGAGTGCCACGGTGGTGTCCAGAAACGACTGCGCTCCAAGCCATTCCTGGACATGCGACCGCTACAGACCGTGGGTCAGGAAGTCGATCACGGCGCGCTCGAAGGCGTCCTTGCGCTCCACCTGCACCCAGTGGCCGCAGCGGGAGAAGATGCGCAAGTCCACGTTCGGGAGCTGGCGGGACGGGAAGAGCGCGCCTTCGACCGGGCACACCCGGTCGTCGCGGCCCCACAGCATGAGGACCTCGTTGGTGAGGCCCTTCAGGCGCGCCCACAACGGGAGCGGTTCGGCCAGCTTCGGGTTGTAGAAGGTGGCGTAGGCGTCGCGGACGGCGGCGGTGGCGGCCGGATCCGAGGCGGTGGCCAGGCGCTGCTCCACCAGTTCGTCGGTGAGCACGGACTGGTCGTAGACCATGGTCTTCAACCAGGCCAGCACCCGCTCCTTGGTGGGATCGGCATTGAATTCCAGCAGGCGCGCAATGCCTTCGGATGGTTCGGGGCCCAGCACATTGACACCGACGCCGCCGGCCGCCATCAGCACCAGGCGGTTCACCCGATCCGGATGCTCGAGCGCGGTCAGGGTCGCGACCGCGCCGCCCATGGAATTGCCGAGCAGATGGGCCTTCTCGATCCCCAGCTCATCGAGGACGCCGATCACGGCCTCGGCGGAAATACGCAGATAGTTGCGGTCGTACACCTCGGGACGGCCGCTCTCGCCGAACCCGGGCTGATCGATGATCAGGCAGCGGAAATGCTCGGCCAGCACCGGCAGATTGTTGCCGAAGTTGGCCCAGCCGGTGACACCCGCGCCCGAACCGTGCAGCAGGACAAGGGTTTCGCCCTGCCCGGCCTCGTGGTAGCGGACCTTGTGGCCGCCGACCGTGGCGAAGCGGGTGGTGTTCTCGGCAGTCAGGGTCATCTACAGCATCCGATCCGTGACGGTGAGGCCCATCGCGCCCTTGCCGAACATGGCCAGCGCGCGCTCGACATCGTTGATGGCGTGGACGCTACCGGCATGCGCGTCGCGCCAATGCCGTTCGATCGGATTCGGTCGGCGGATGGAGTGCCCGCCGGAGTTCTTGAACAGCAGATCGATTGCCTCCAAAGCGCGTTCGGTGCCGCGCACCTGATCACGGCGGGCGCGCAGGCGGGAATCGAACGGGATCTCCTCCCCCGCTTCGGCATAGCGCAGCTGCTCGGAGATATTGCGCTCCATCTGCAGGATGGCGGCATCGATCTCGCTGGCGGCGCGGGCGATTCGCACGTGCGCGAACGGATCCTCCGACACCTTCTGGCCGCCGTAGGACAGACGCACCCGCTCGCGCTGCCGCTCCAGATGCGACTCGTACGCGCCCTCGGCCGCACCGATGATGGGCGCGGTGATGGTGTTGGAGAACACGCTGCCGAACGAGATCTTGTACAGCGGAGCGGTATTCACCTCCTGGCCGGGACCCACCAGGTTGGCCTGATCGGCGGCGCTGTAGGTGCGGTAGCTCGGGACGAACGCCTTCTCGATGACGATGTCGTTGGAGCCGGTGCCGGACAGGCCGGACACATGCCACACGTCCTCGATGACGTAGTCGGTGCGGGGCACCAGGACCGTGTAGTAGTCCATGCCGCCGTTGCCGTTCGGCGTGATCGCACCCAGGAACACCCACTGGGCGTGATCGCAGCCGGAGGAGAAGCTCCAGCGGCCGGTGATCTCGTAACCGCCCTCGACCACGGTCAGTTTGCCGGTCGGCGCGTACGAGGACGACACCAGGACGTCCGGGTTCTCGCCCCACACGTCGGCCTGCGCGCGATCGTCGAACAGCGCCAGCTGCCACGGGTGCGCACCGAGTACCGAGGTCACCCACGCGGTGGACGGGCAGGCGGTCGCCACCGCCCGCACCACCTGGTAGAAGTCGACCGGGGAGGCTTCCGCGCCGCCGTAGCGCGCGGGCTGCAGCATGCGGAACACGCCGGCCTCGGTCAGTTCGGCAATGCTGGCGTCGGGCACCCGCCGCTGCTCTTCGGCCTCCACCGCCCGTTCCCGGATCGCGGGCAGCAGATCCCGAACCCGATCGAGCACCTTGTTCGTCATGCGGGTGTTTCCTCCTCGTGCGTACGGTCTCCCTCGACGCTATGGTCGGGGCGGCCCGGCGAGGCGGAAAAGTCCCGGTCAACGGAATAGCGCTCCCACTGGCTATTTGTGGGCGTACTCCCAGTCGATGTCCTCGTCGAGGGCCGTGCGGATGCGTTCGGCGAGGTCGGGGTTCCAGTCCGCGGGCTGTGCGACGGCCACCCAGCCGTCCAGGACGAGGGTGCCGTAGCGGTGGCCGTGACCGGACGGGACCTTCTGGGCGTGTGCCAGGTCGGCGCTCACCTGCCAGAAGGTGACGATGGGCCACCAGCGGATGGATTTGGAGACGTCGCTGCCGCGCGGTTCCCGCAGCCAATCCGGTTGTTCGAACAGCAGATCCGGCGACCACCACACGATGGGGTCCGAGGCGTGCTGCAGGTACACCACGCGCGGGTTCACCCACGGGCGATCGGGACGTTCCAGATCGGGTGCGGCGCCGGCGAATCGGACGATGAGGCCGTCCGCGTAGATGGGCAGGATCTGCGGGGTGCCCGGATCGCGGCGCTGCTCGAGCTGGGTCCAGATGCGGTTCGAGTTCGGCGGGCCCACCCACAGCACGCCGTCCACCAGCGTCCGAATGTCATCGAGTCCGGTGAACGCCCCCTCCGAACCCTGCGAGCCGAGGCTTTCGCCGTAGACGAGGAACTTCGGCCGCTGATCGGCGGGCAGGCTCGCCCATTTCTCGTGCACCGCGTGAATGACCAGCCGCCCCGATTCGGTGGCTTTCGCCTTGTCCGACAGGAACGACAGCACGCTCGGCAGGTACGAGTACTGCGTGGCCGCGATGGCGGTGTCCCCGCCGTACATGTACTCGAGCGATTCGGCCGTGGTCGAATCGACCCACCCGGTACCGGTGGTCGTGACCACCACCAGCACCTTCCGTTCGAACGCATGCGTGCGTTCCAGTTCCTGAACTACCAACGCCGCGATGTCTTCCGGCGTCTGGGCCGACTCCAGCCCGGCGTACACCCGGATCGGTTCCTTCGCGGGCTTGCCGGTCACCCCGGCGATCCGATCCGAACTGGGCGCATTGGCGACGAACCACCGCCCCTCCGAACCCAGCGTGTCCCACCCCGCCAAAGACATTGGACTCCCGGACCTTTCGGGAATCTGCGGCTGCACCGCATACTCCGACGTCTTCCCGTTCCGCAGACTGAACGCCGAATTCGCCACCGAGAAGAACGCTTTCGCCAGCACGCCCTGGAACAGCAGCACCGCCAGCACCACCACCACGACCACCGCACTCGGCACGGCGACCACCCGCGGAATCCGCCAATCGATATTGAGCACCCGGATCACCGTGCGCAGCAACCACCGCACCAGGCGATACAGCGCGATGACGAACGCCAGCGTCCCCGCCGCCACCAGCTCGGTCCGCAAATAGCTCGACGTCGTATCGGGCGTCATCCCCATCAGGATCTCCAGATCCCGCTGCCAGCGCGCCGACCGCGCCAGGATCAGCGCCGCCAGCACCGGCAACGCCACCAGGATCACCAACCGGCTGATCTCCCGGGTCCGTAAAGGCGGATGCCAGAACTTCCCGATCGCCCCCGCCTCGCGCGGAAACCGCGGCAGCACCCACTTCTGCACCGCCCAGGCCAGCACGCACCCCACGCCGTACCCGATGGCCGCGCTGACACCACTCACCAAACCTTGAAAAATCCAGCTACGCGGCAGCAGTGAAGGCGATACCGACCAGGCGAAGAACACCGCCGCTACCAGCAGCCCGGGATAGCTGGGCCGCAGCTTCCGCTCGGCCCGCAGCACCGCACCCCAGGCCCGCGCCCGGCCTGATATGCCTACTGTGGAGGTCGCTACGGCTGATGCCGTTGCCGGCTCCTCCGGTGTCTTCTCCTCCGGCGGCTCGGAGGGCGAATCGACCGGCGGGGCAACGATGTCCGCGCCGGACTCCGGGATCAGCTCGTCGCCGGGGTGCGGGCGCAGGTCGTCGTGAGATTCGGGCACGGGCGAATCGCTGGAGCGCGGCTCGTTGCTCATCAGGTGAGTGTTACCGGCGAGTGGGGGCTGGATGGACAGCGACACGCCTTGTTCGAGGGCGTCGGTGGGCGGGTCGTGGTGGGGGCCCGCGGAGCGGAATCCCCTACTTCACCCCGAACAGGTAGGAACCGTCAGGCGTTTCGGGCGGCGGCGGTGCCCGCTCGGCGGCCGAAGAAGGTGCCGTCGCCGAGGGAGGTGCCGGAGATGTAGCCGAAGCCGTGCAGGCCGCTGGCGGCGCGGCCGGCGGCGAACAGGCCGGGGATGGGGCGGGCGTCGAGATCCAGGACGTGGCCTTCGATATCGGTGTGCAGGCCGCCGAGGGTGAAGACCGAAGCGCCGGTGCCACGACGATCACCTGATTCGGCGGGCGGGCGGATACCGGCCTTCACGTCGATGGCGGCCAGCGGCGGAACCAGTGGGCGCAGCCAGCGCGGGGACTTGTGGTGGTCGAGATCCTCTCCGGCAGTGGCGAGTTCGTTGTAGCGGCGGATGGTGCCGACCAGGGAGCCGGTGGGGAGGCCGGTGAGTTCCTCGAGTTCCGAGGGGGTTTCGGCGACGTGGGTGGGCTGGACGCCCCAGCGCTGGGGTTCGGGGACGTCTTCGAAGCCGGTTTCGTCGACGATCACCCAGACGGCGGTGTCCGTGCCCGCCCAGCTGCCGCCCATATTGTTGCGGTAGAGGGCGGATTGGCCGATGCGGCCGGGGTAGGTGTCCTCGTTGATGAAACGGCGGCCGAGGCCGTTGACGACCATGCCGCGGGCGGCCAGGCCGGGGATGAGGGACATGCCGATCTGGCCGGCGTTCATATGGCGGACGGCCGCGCCGAGGGCCTGGGCCATGCGGATGCCGCTGCCGTCGTCGGTGCCGGCGCTGACCTTGGTGTGGCCGAGGAGTTCGGGGGCGTGGTCGGCGAGCATGGGGTCGTTGTCGACGAAGCCGCCGGTGGTGAGGACGACGCCGCGGCGGGCGCGGATGGTGAGTTCCTTGCCGTAGCGGCGCGCCACCACGCCCACCACGCGCGGGGCGACGGCCGGGTGACGCCCGGCAGTCTGGTCTGCATCGCCGGAAGCCAGATCGGCCGCATCGCCGTCGGCGACGATGAGCGCGGTGACGTAGGTGTCGAATTGCGCTGTCGCACCGGCGGATTCCGCGGCGGCGGTGAGGCATTCCATCAGCAGCTTGCCGCCGAAGTCGTTGGCGGTGGGGCGATGGCCGCGCGGGGCGGGATGCGCGAGTTCGGTGAAGGGCCAGCTGTTCTCGCCCAGCCACATGAGGCCGTCGTCGGTGGGCGGGACCCAGGTGGGGGCATCCCACATGCTCGGCTTGAAGGGGACGCCGCGGTCGACCAGCCATTGGAAGTGCTCGACGCTGCCCGCGCAATATTCGTCGATCTTGGCCGTGTCCGCGCCGGTGCCGAGGGCGGCCTTCAGGAAGGCGGCCATGGCTTCGGGGGTGTCGTCGTAGCCGCAGGCGATCTGGATGGGCGTGCCGCCGCCCAGGTAGATCTCGCCACCGGACATGGCGGAAGCGCCGCCGGGGCCGCCCGCACGGTCCACGACGAGCACCTGGGCTCCGGTGTGGGCGGCCTCGAAAGCGGCCGCCGCGCCCGCCGCGCCGTAGCCGACGACCAGCACGTCGGTCTCGAGGTCGTAGCTGTTCACCGTGCTCGCCGCACGGGGCGTCACCGAATTCCGCACTGTCATGGGTATGACGGTGCCCGCCCGACAGGGCATGCCCTAGCGCCGCATCTTGCTGAGCGACTCGGTGATCCCGTTGACCGGGACTGCGACCCGTGCCGGGCCTGCCTACCACCGATGGTGTGTGAACGGCGTCACTTGTGGTTGGGGGCGCTTCATGAGGAGGAGAGTCAATGCGGATTCTGGTCACCGGGGTCACCGAGCCCAGCGGAAAGGCCGTGGCGCGCATGCTGCTGGCGGCCGGGCACGAGGTCACGGGGCTGGACCGGCAGCGGGATCGCTATGTCGATCCGCGGGTCGAGCAGACCGTCGGCGATCCGGCCGACGCCCGGACCTGCGCGCGGGCCGTCACGGGCGTGGACGCCGTGGTGCACCTGGCGGGCAATGCGGTGGCCGGTATCGCTCAGGCGGCCGCCGAAGCCGGGGTGCGGCTGGTGGTTCCCGTTGCGGCGGGCCAGGATTCGGTCGAGCGTGCCGTCACCGCGAGCGGAGCCGACGCGCTGATCGTGCGGACCGCGCTGGTCGCCGGTCGCCGCATCGACGGCGCCGGCTGGCGCCCGCTCGAATCGCTGACCGCCGGCAAGGACGGCTTCCAGGTGCTGCACTACGACGATCTGGAGCGCTTCCTGGTGCAGGCCGCGCTGTCGCAGCGCAGCGGCATCGTCGAATTGGCCGCTCCCGGTGAGGTTTCCGGCGTCGAGGTGAAGCGGATCCTGCGTGAGGCGGGCGTGAAGTACACGCCGTGGCTGCCCAAGTCGGCGGCGAACCGGCCGCGCCTGGACACCACCGCGGCCCGCGAGGAGTGGGGCTTCCGCTACGGCTGGACCGCCAACGAAGTGATCGTCGATGTGGCGCGCGGCCTGCACGGGCGCAAGGCCGCCGGTTCCGGGTTCCGCAGCCGCACCGGCGCGATCCCGCTGCCCGCGCACGTGGTGCCGCAGAACGCGCCCACCTCCGACGGATACGCGTTGAAATCCGGTGCGCCGGAGGGTCTTCAGGGCGAGTTCGACGATCTGATCGACGACCGCATCCCGGTGTTCACCGCCACCAATACCTCCGAGGCGCTGCCCGGCCCCCTCACCCCGCTGACCATCGATCTGCAAGCGGGTGCCATCCGGCTCGGCAACGAGGCCATGGGCAATATGATCGCCATCGAGGGAATCGCGTTGGAGCACTGGGTTTCCCGGGTCACCGGCGTGCTCGGGCATCACATGTACATCAATGCCTCGATCGGCGTCTTCTCGGCCGAGAACATGCCCGGCTGGGACGAGGAGAGCGTGCGCCGCGACGTGTACGGCGCCATCGGCGATGTGGAGCTGCATCCCAAGGGCCGTCCCGCTATGCCGACCGGAATGGCCAAGCGCGCGGGCACTTTCAAGGCGATGGGCCGGGTCGCCCGCACCGCCATGAGCTACGCCAAGACCGCCGAGCTGATCAATGCCGCCGCGCACGCGGAGGCCATCGACCGCGACGGTATCGCCGAGCTGACCGACGAGCAGCTGCACGCCCGCGCCCTGCTGTGGCGCGACCGCCTGAACCAGGCGTGGCAGGCCGCCTCCATCGGCGTCATGATGACCGGCGCCGCCACCGCCGCCCACAAGGGCGAAGTCAAGATCAACCTGGAGCGCCTGGAGTCGGCCAAGACCATGCTGGCCGTGGAGCGCCTGGCGGCCCTGTGCCGCAAGGATTCCGGCCTGCAGGGCGTCGCCAAGTCCGGTGACGTGGCTGCCGCGCGCGAGAAGTCGCCCGAGTTCGCCCAGGCCCTGGACGAGGAACTGGCCCGGATCGGCCATCGCGGCCCGGGTGAGTGCGAGCTCATCAACGCCACCTTCGGCGATCGCCCGGAACTGCTGGTGACCGCCGCCGGCCGGGCCGCGGAAATGCCCGCGCCGCACCGCGAACCGGTGCCGGACCCGACCTCGCGCACCGCCAAGATGGCCGTCGGCGCGACCGTCTACCGCGAACGCGCCCGCGATGCCGTCGTACGCGTCACTAATTGCCTGCGCCTGGCCACCCAGGAGCGCGCCGCCCGCCTGATCAAGGCCGGCAAGCTCACCGAGATCGAGGATTCGGCGTTCCTGACCCTCGACGAGATCCTGTGGGCCCCGGCCGATCTGAAGGAGCGGGTGGCCCGCCGCCGCGCCGAGCGCACCCGCTACCAGGGCGTGCGCATGCCCGATGTGGTGAACGGCGAATGGGAGCCGGAAGAGGTCTCCGGCGCGCTGCCGGTCGGCGGCACCCTGTCCGGTCTGGGCGTCAGCCCGGGCGTGGTGGAGGGCACCGTCAAGCGGGTGCTGTCCCTCGACGACGATATCGAGCCCGGCGACATCCTGGTCGCCTCGGTGACCGACACCGGCCACACCGCCATGTTCGGCTACGCGGGCGCGGTGGTCACCGATATCGGCGGCGCCGCCTCGCATGCCGCCATCGTGGCCCGCGAGTTCGGGGTCCCCTGCGTGGTGGACACCAAGACCGCGAGCACCAGCCTCAGCGACGGACAGCGGGTCCGGGTGGACGGCGCCGCCGGCACCATCACCCTGCTGGCCGACCCCGAATAGCCCGCGCGGTCATGCCCCGCGCAGCACGCGGCACCGACGCCACGATCCCCGCGCCGCAGTCGAAGTTCGTCGGCAGGTAGCGCGTCTCGAGCCCGGGCCGGGCACCCACTGCCCGGCTCGTGATTGAAAGGAATATCGCTAGTGACGTATTCGCGCGCTGCGCGCGGCACCCTCGTCGGTGTCGCCGCCGTACTCCTCGCCGCCGGGCCGATCGCGGTGACCCCCGCGTTCGCGGCGCCGTCCCTCCCGGGCATCGCGCACCAGGCTCCGGCCAATGCCCCGCTGGCCTTGCAGGCCGCCCCGAACGCCCGTGACATCGGCGGGGTTTCGGCCACCGCGGGCAAGATCAAGCCGGGCCTGGTGTACCGCACCGACGCCCTGAACCGCCTCACCGACGCCGATCAGCAGGCGCTGGTCTCCGCCGGCATCACCAACATCATCGATCTCCGTTCGCCGACCGAGCGGGCGGCCAACCCGGACAAGATCCCGGCGTCGATCCCGGTGCAGACGTTGCCGATCTACGATCCGGCCAACGACTTCTACCTGTTCTTTGCCAAGGCCGTGCAGGGCGGCCCGGCGTACCAGCAGCAGGTGCTCGGGGACGGCAAGGCCGTGAAATACATGGTCGACTACTACAAGTGGATGATCACCGATGCGACCGCGCGGCAGCAGCTGGCGACCGCGCTGCGGACCATCGCCGACGCCAACGGCCCGGTGCTGTACCACTGCACGCAGGGTAAGGACCGCACCGGCGTGCTGACCGCGATCCTGATGAGCATCCTCGGCACCTCGAACAACGACATCTACGCCAATTACCTGCTGTCCAACGACAAGCTGGCCGCCAGCAACAAGGCCACCCTGGACGCGCTGGTGGCGCAGGGCCTGGTGCAGGACCGGACGCTGTTCGAGCCGGTGCTCGGCGTGCAGAGGGAATTCCTGGACGCGGCGCTGAACCAGATCAACGCCTCCTACGGTTCGATGACCACCTTCGTACAGCAGGGTCTGGGCCTCAACGGCGATGTGACGGGCAAGCTGACCTACCGGCTGGTCGAGCGGTCCGGTCCCTTCGGATAAGTAGCCGATTCGGATGCCGGTGTCGCGTGTGGGGCGGCGCCGGCATTGTCGTGTTCTGGCATGTCCGCAGACATATAGCCGATGCGCATGCGAAAATTCGCATGGTGCACGAGATCTGGCAGCTCGATGGGCGGCGCACCCGCTCGGTCAGCGCGGAGAATCCGACCGGCGCGCCCGGGGCGGGTGGCCGCGCCATCGCCGGTACCGGGGCGTTCGCGGCGGCGGGTTTGGGCCGGGGCTGGAAGGTCTCACCGTCCATCGACCTGGCTCCGGGTGAAACCGCCACGCTCGCCGATATTTCCGGTCCCGGCGTGATCCGGCATCTGTGGCTCACCACCGACCGCACGCTGCTGCGGCACTTCACCCTCCAGATGCATTGGGACGGCAGCCCCGAACCCGCGGTGGCGGTGCCGCTGGGCGACTTCTTCTGCAATGGCTGGGATCAGCTGGCGCTGGTGAATTCGCAGCTGATCGTGGTGGCCCCGGCGGGCGGCCTGAACAGCTACTGGCCCATGCCGTTCCGCTCGCACGCCTTGATCACCCTGCACAATGGCTCCGACCGGTCGGTACCTGTTTACTACCAGATCACCTATCTGGAAGAGGATGTTCCGGACACTTCCGGCTATCTGCACGCACTCTGGCGGTGCAGCGATCCGCTCGGAAATCCGGCGGTGCATCCCATCGTCGAAGTCGCCGGCGGTCCGGGCCGTTATGCCGGAACGTATCTGGCCATCGAACCCCGCGTTCCGGGCTGGTGGGGCGAGGGCGAGCTGAAGTTCTATCTGGACGACGACTCCGAATTCCCGACCATCTGCGGCACCGGTACCGAGGACTATTTCGGCGGCGCTTGGAATTTCGATCTCAACGGCGCGCAACTGCCCTACTCCACCCCATATCTGGGCCTGGTGCAGGTGCAGCCGCGCGACCGCATCTACGAACCGCACCAGCGATTCGGCATGTACCGCTGGCACATTCCCGACCCCATCTGTTTCGACACCGGACTGCGCGCCACCGTGCAGGCGCTGGGCTGGCGCGAGGACGGGCACTACCTACCCCTCGATCACGCGCACGTGGCGACGACCGCCTTCTGGTATCGATCGCTCCCCTGATCCCCTATTTCCCGGACCATTCGATTGCTATTGGGTAAAAAGCGCCGGTTACCCGGGAGTCGGGTGCATCGTTATTACTATGCGCGCGTTGGTCGTCGAGAAGCCGGGCCGGTTCTCGGTCGAAACTGTCCCAGATCCCGCACCCGGTCCGGGCGAAGCGGTGATACGAGTGGACGCGGTCGGGATTTGCGGAACCGATATCCATATCACCGAGGGGGAATTCCCGCCCACGCCCTATCCCATCGTGCCCGGACACGAATTCGCCGGGGAGGTAGTGGCACTCGGCCCGGAAACCGCCGGCGTACGGGTGGGCGATCGGGTGGCGGTCGATCCCTCGCTGTTCTGCGGCCGCTGTCATTACTGCGCGATCGGGCGCGGAAATCTGTGCGAGAACTGGGGCGCCATCGGCGATACCGTCGACGGCGCCATGGCGGAATACGTGAAAGCGCCCACCGCCAACTGTTATCGGCTACCCGGGCATATCCCGGCCGCGCACGGCGCATTGGTGGAACCGCTCTCCTGCGCGGTGCACGGATTCGACCGGTTGCCCCGGCAACTGGGCACGCACTATCTGATCTACGGGGCGGGCACCATGGGCCTGCTCATGACGCAATTGGCCGTCGCGGCCGGGGCGGCATCGGTATCGGTGGTGGACACCAATCCCGACCGGCTCGCGGTGGCGCGCACGCTCGGCGCGGACGCCGCCACCGTCGGCGCCGACGATCTGGACCGGCCCGAGGGCTGGGAGATCGTCATCGAATGCAGCGGCTCGGTGGCCGCCATGGAGGACGGGCTGACCCGGGTTCGGCGGGGCGGCACCTATCAGCAATTCGGCGTCGCCGCGGCGACGGCGCGGGCGGCGGTCTCGCCGTTCCGCATCTACAACGACGAGATCACCATCGTGGGTTCGATGGCGGTCCTGCACAGTTTCGGCCGGGCCGTGGATCTCATGGGCGAAGGCGTCATCGACGCGGAAACCATGATCACCCACGACTTCTCGCTCGACGAGTTCGACGAGGCGCTGCGCACCTTCCGCGCGGGCACCGGTCGCAAGATTCAGCTGCACCCCGGGCGGCGGGCGGCGCGATAAGACGGGTAGGGGCCAATGACGGTCGTTGCCGGAGTGGATTCGTCCACGCAGTCCTGCAAGTTGGTGGTGTGCGACGCCGATACCGGAACGGTATTGCGGCAGCGGCAGATTCCGCACCCGGACGGGACGGAGGTGCCGCCGTACCTGTGGTGGGACGCCTTGCGCACCGCCTGCGACCGCATGATGCGGGATGTGGAGGCGATCGCGGTGGCCGGGCAGCAGCATGGCCTGATCGTGCTCGACGCGGCGGGCAATCCGGTGCGGGACGCGCTGCTGTGGAACGACACCCGCTCCGCCGAGGCCGCCACGCAATTGGTGGCCGAGCTGGGCGGCCCGCAGGCCTGGGCGGACGCGGTCGGTTCGGTGCCGCTGGCCGCGCACACGGTGGCCAAGCTGCGCTGGTTCGCCGATCACGAACCCGAACTGGCCGACCGGACGCAGCGGGTGCTGCTGCCGCACGACTATCTGACCTGGCAATTGCGCGGCGGCGATCCGGCCACCGAGCCCACCACCGATCGCGGTGACGCCTCCGGCACCGGCTACTGGTCACCGGCGGGCGGGCACTATCGAACCGATCTGCTGTCCTTGGCTTTTCGCGGCCGCACGCCCGCGCTGCCCCGGGTGCTGGCGCCCGCCGAGGTGGCCGGGCACACCCCGGGCGGCCGGTTGGTCGCGGCGGGCACCGGCGACAATGCCGCCGCCGCACTGGGTCTGGGCATCGAGGACGGCGATGTGGTGGTGTCGCTGGGCACCAGCGGGACGGTCTTCACCCGCGCCGCGCAACCCAGCGCCGACGCCTCGGGCGCGGTCAACGGTTTCGCCGATGCCACCGGGGCGTATCTGCCGCTGGTCTGCACGCTCAATGCCGCGCGCGTACTGGATGCCACCGCCGTGCTGCTGGGCACCGACGTGTCCGGGCTGGAAGTGCTTGCGGCGCAATCACCCGCGGGGGCCGACGGGTTGATCCTGCTGCCCTATCTGACCGGTGAGCGCACGCCGAACCTGCCGCACGCCACCGGCAGCCTGCACGGGCTGCGACCGCACACCATGCGCCCGCATCATCTGGCGCGGGCCGCCATCGAGGGCATGCTGTGCAATATCGCCGACGCCTTCGACCGGCTGCCCACGGTGCCGCGCCGCATTCTGCTGATCGGCGGAGCCTCGCGGTCCCGGCTCATCGCGCATGCCGCGGCGACCATTTTCGGGCGCACGGTGGCGGTGCCGAATCCGGGTGAGTACGTGGCGCTGGGCGCGGCCCGCCAAGCCGCCTGGGCGCTGCGCGGCGGTCCGCGGCCGCCGCGCTGGCTGACCCCGCCCGCCGTCGAATTCCATTCCGCGGCGGCCGGTCTCGGGGCGGCGATCCGGCAGCGCTACGCCGAGGTGCGGGATACCTACTATCCGTAGACGACCGGATCGTCGGACAGGAAATCGTCCCAGGCGCGCTGCCGTTCCAGATAGGTCCGGAGGGCGTCGCGGACGATCTCCTGTTTGGATCGCCCTTCCATCACCGCCTGCGCGGTCAGCGCAGCCTCTTCACTCTCGCTGAGCCGCAAAGTCCATGCCACCGGCAAGTAATACCATCCCGGCGGCGGTGTGTCCCGGGGATGAGCGCCGGTCGGCCAGATATTGAAACAAATTCACTTCACATCACACCGAGCCGGAAGAGCAGTCGCGGATACCAGCCCACGGGATGCGGTTTCCGCACCGCGCCGGTGAGTTCGCGCTCGACGCGGTCCAGCAGAGCTTCCAGGCAGGCGTCGTGCAGCGCGCGGATCGCGACCGGCCACAGCAGCGGGAAGAGGCCGCGCAGTCGCATGGCGGTGGTGTGACGCAGTTCGGTGTTCTCGTCGTCGATGGGCTCGATGGTGAACTCGTGGAAGCCCGCCATCTCCGGAGCGCCGGTGAAGCGGAAGCGAATCCAGCGCCCCGGCTGATAGCCGACCACCGTGTAGGTGCCGCCGCCGTGCCCGCCCTCCGCGCCGATGCCCAGGGGCTGTTCGACGCGCATCTCCGGGAACGGGCTGCCCGGCCAGACCCGGTCGGCGTCGCCGCTGCCTAAGGTTTCCAGCAGGTCGGCGACCTTCCCGGCGGGAACGGGGAGCTTGCGCGCGTGCACATTGACTACGTCCATCACACAACGCCTTTCAATTGGAATGTTCGCTTCACATCAATTGGAGCACTCCTTCCAATTCGGCGGTAGGTGGGGGCGCTCACTATCGTGGAGGCGTGGGCATCATGGGCGAACTCTTCGGGAAGAAGATCGAGAAGGACGACAGCTCGGACAGCACCGGCGAACCGGTGCGCCCGCGGCTGGACCTGGACCTGGACGCCGGGGTCATCCGCGTAACCGGCAAACCCCCGGCCGCCGACACCCGCGACGACGACTGACCCTTCGTCATTCCGGCATGCGTTCAGCCGGAATCCACACGGTTCGCCGGGATGACTAGTGCGCCGCGCGATGCTGTTCCGCCGCCAGGAAATGGGCGGTGGCGCGGGTGGATTCGTAGAGCGCGCGGTAGTGGCGGTGGTACGGCTCGTAGCGGGCGGTGTGCGCGGGATCGGGCTGAATGGTGTCGATCACCGGATTCCAGTGCGCGGTGCCGAGGCCGATCGCCTCGGCGGCCAGCAGCGCGTCGCCCAGCGCCGCGCCGACGGTATCGGCCGGAAGTTGCTGCGGCAGACCGGTGATATCGGAGACGATGCGGGTCCACAGGCCGCCTTTGGTGCCGCCGCCGACCGCGACCAGGCGGCGCGCCCGGCCACCCGCGGCGGTCATGGCCTCCAGATTGTGGCGGACGCCGTGGCCGATGCCTTCCAGGACGGCGCGGTACAGGTCGGCACGGGTGTGGTTGAGGGTGAGCCCGGCGATCATGCCGCGCGCATCCGGATCGAACAGCGGGGTGCGCTCACCGGCGAAGTACGGCAGCACCAGCAGGCCGCGGCTGCCCGGCGGCACCAGTGCGGCCTCCTCCACCAGTTCGGTGTAATCGCTGCCGGTGAGGGTGCGCAGCCAATCGGTGACCGCGCCGGAGGTGGCCATGCCCGCGGCGGAAGTGTATGTGCCGGGCCAGGTTCCGCAGGTGCTCCAGAGTCCGGGATGCGGGCGCGGGGCGGTGAGCACCTGGGTGAGGAACAGCGTGGTGCCGTACATGATCATGACGTCGCCGGGGTCGCGGACGCCGACGCCCGCCGCCTCGGCCCAGGCGTCGATGGTGCCGGTGGTGACCGGCAGTCCGGCGGGGAGACCGGTGACGGCAGCGGCAGCGGCGGTCACCCGGCCGACAATCTCGGTGGGCCAGGCCAATTCGGGCAGCGGCAGGCCGGGAGCCACGGATTCGGCCCAGTCGCGAGCCCAGTCCCGGGCCATCAGGTCGTACATCGGCACGCATTGACTGGCGGATTGGTGATCCAGGACGTAGCGGCCGGTGAGCCGGTGGACCAGAAAGGAACTGGCCATCAACAGCATCCGGGTGTCCTTCCACACCGCCGGTTCGTGCCGGATGAGCCAGCGTAGTTTCGGCCCGACGGCCTGACTGGTGAGCGGCGAACCCGCGCGTTCCAGCACCGTCTCCGGCCCCAATTCCGCTTCCAGTTCGGCGATTTCGACGCCCGCTCGGGTGTCCACCCCGTACAGGATGGCGGGCCGCAGCGGCCGTCCGGCGGCATCGGCCGGTAGCAGGCACGGCCCGATACCGCTCACCGCGAGCGCGTCGATCGGCTTCCCGCCGGCCGCGGCCACCAGTTCCCGGGCGATGGTCACGAAGTCGGCCCACCACACCTGTTCGGCGTCGTGCTCGAACCAGCCCGGCCGCGGGGTCGAAACCCGGTGCGGGCGTTCGGCTCGCATGGCGACCAGGCCCTCGTGATCGACCAGGACGCCCTTGGATCCGGAGGTGCCGATATCGATGCCCAGCAGCATGTCAGCTCGCCCTGGTGAATTCGTCGAGGGTGACGTCCAGCAGCGCGCAGACCGCGCGCACCGCGGCCCGATGATCGCCCGGGACGGCGTGAATGTGGTTGGCCCCGAAGCGGGACAGGAAATCGCCCGCGGCGGCGTCGAGTCTGGCGAAGGCGTGCGGCCACTCCCAGGTGGACCGGCGCATGAGCTGTTCGTTGGTGCGATCGTCGTAGTTCTCGAATGCGCCCAGCATCAACTGCATTCGGTACGCGCCGTTCTTGCGGGTGAGCCGGGCCAGGGTCATCTCCCCGGGCGCGGCCAGGTGATGCACCGACGCGCCGCCGGCCGGGAAGAAGAACACCTCCGGATACAGGTGCACCTTGGCCAGGTTCTCCTCGGCGTCCGCGCTGCGGGCCGCGTACCAGGTGGCGTGCTGGCCGGAATTGCACAGATCCCAGATGTCGCGGTCGGCGTGATAGTGGCGCACATCCGCGAAAAGCACCGGCGTACCGGCGATCTGCTTGAGCAGCTGCATGGTGAGCGCGCCGTCCATATCGGCTTCGGTGGCGCAGACGTGAGTCTGCTTGGGGCCGTTCCAGTCGTAGGGATCGTTGAGGAACGCCTCGGTGACGTCCATGGTGGCGAAGTACTGGGTGAGCTCCGGCTGGCCCTTGATACCGGTGAAGTCCAGATGCCATTCGGCGATCAGGTCGCGCATGGCCAAGTACGAGCGGATCTGGCGTTCCAGGATTTCGGGGGTGAGCTTGCGGCCGTCGTAGTGCACCCCGGCGGCATTGCGCTCCAGCCATTCTCGCGCGCCCTTGGCCTCCCCCGCGTCGGCGAGTTCGGCGCGGCGCACGATCTCCCACTGATCGATCTCCTCCACGTCCACGCCGAACACGCGCTGCCATTGATCGGTGGCGGCGACGGCGGTGTTCATGCCCATGGGGCGGCCGCCGATGCGACCGAAGGTGCTGCCGCGCAGGCTCGTCACGGCCGCGGCGGCCCGCGCCTTCGCGCCGATCTCGGCGATCAGTTCCGGATCCTCCGGGTCGCCCCAGAGCCGGGCGTGGTCGCGGCCGATCTGATCGAGCGCGCCGCCCGCGGCCAGCATGCCCACCATGCCCGGTTGGACCGGATCGATATTCGACAGCAGCAGAAGCGGACTGGTCAGTGCACCGGCGGCCAGCATGGTGAAATGCGGGAAGGCCCAGACCGCGTAGTGCAGCACGGTCAGGTCCACGCCGGAGGCCTGCACGCGTCTGGCGACCGCCACCGCCTGTTGATTGCTGCCGACCGGTTCTCGGCCGCGGACCACCGTGTGCCCGGCCGCGGTCAGGGCCGCGACCAGGCGATCCTCCGCTGCCCGAATGAATCCGACGATGCCCCCGTGCACATAGTCGCGGCCGTCGGAAACGCTGATGACACCGATACGGGCCATTGCCTGCCTCCCCGCACTGGGTGGACTTCCGTCTCAAGAATCCCAGCTCAGAGATTGCGCCGGGAGGGAATGGCGAAGATCGGAGCCAGCGCCACGCCGCCGCGGTCCCAGCCCGCCGTGGTGACCCACAGCCGGCCGTCGGCCTCGATCACCTCGGCGGCGTGCGCGTGGATACGGCCGACCAGGTCCTCCGGATGGAAGCGAAACGGGTTGTCGCTGCGGAAGATCTCGGTGCCGTCGTAGTCGGGGCGCGGGCCGATGAGCAGATACCAGTGCCCGTCGTGGCGCAGTACGAAAGGCGATTCGGTATTGCCGGCTTCGGTGCCGGTGGTGGGATCGGTGTAGGCGACGCTGCGCTGGCTCCAGTGCACCAGGTCGGTGCTGGTGCGGTAGGCGACCACGTGATTGCCGCCGGCGGCCTTGCGGGTGGCGCAGTAGTACATGACCCAGCGATTGCCCAGGCGCAGCACCATGGGATCGCGGGCGTCGTAGCCGTCGCGGAAGAGCGGGCCGTCGCCGTGGCGCTGCCAGTGGAAGAGGTCGTGCGACACGGCCAGATACATGCCGGTGGCGGTGCGATCCGCTCCCCCGCCGTCGTAGAACATGAAGTAGCGCGCGCCGTGGCGGACCACGAACGGGGCCCACAGGTGCGTCTCGCCGTGCGCGGCGGAGGCGGTCAGCACCGAGGGGTGCTTGGTCCAGGGACCGTGCAGGCGCTCGGCGGTCGCGTGCGCGAACTCGTGCTCGTCGAACGGGTCGGCCGGTTCCGGATGGG
This sequence comes from Nocardia yamanashiensis, assembly GCF_021183565.1. Lineage (NCBI taxonomy): Bacteria > Bacillati > Actinomycetota > Actinomycetes > Mycobacteriales > Nocardiaceae > Nocardia > Nocardia yamanashiensis. Next base: position 8,338,332 of record NZ_CP089226.1, on the reverse strand, counting down.
TGATGCCGAACAGATGCCAGCGGTCGTCCGGTCCGCGAATCACGGTGTGGTCGTTGATATACCAGCGTTCACCCGGTTCACTGGGATCGTAGATGCGCCTGAATTCCCCGGCCCGCAACGGCTGCTGCACGGTGACCTCCGTCTCCTCGCGACAACATCCAATGCTCCCACCACTAGGACAGGAACAGACCTAATTCGGTCGCAGACTGGGCGCATGACGGAAATCTCGCTGCGCGCCCTGAACCGCACCCTGCTGCTGCGTCAGCATCTGCTGGAACGCACCGATATGCCCGCGGCGGACTTGATCCAGCACCTGGTGGCCGTGCAGGGCCAGGAACCGAACTGGCCGTACGTGGGGCTGTGGACGCGCCTGTCCGGGTTCCGGCACGAGGAGCTGGCGAAGCTGCTCGACGATCGAACGGTGGTGCGCGCCACCATGATCCGGCGCACCGTGCACCTGGCCACCGCCGCGGACTTCCGCTGGATGTACCCCACCGTCCGGCCGGTGCCCGGTTCGGCGCTGCAAGCCGCCTACTATCGCGAGGCTGTCGACGGCGTGGATCCGGACGAATTGGCAGCCGCCGGAACAGAACTCCTCACCGGCCGCACCCTCCCCCGCGCCGAACTCGGCAAGTTGCTGGCCGCGAGCTTTCCCACCGACCATCCCAGTCGCCTGGCCTATGCCATGGGCGTCATGCGGCCGCTGATCCACGACGCCGCGGCCGGGGTGTGGGGCGGCTGGCGCAATCGCCGCGTATCGGTCTCGCTCGCCGAGGACTGGATGGGCGTGCCGGTCCTGGACACCCCCCAGCCGGAAACCCTGATCCTGCGCTACCTGGCGGCCTACGGTCCCGCCACCGTGGCCGACGTCCAGAACTGGTCCGGCACCACCCGTCTCGCCGAGGTGATGACGCGCCTGCGACCGCGACTCCGAGTCCTGCACGACGAATCCGGCCGCGAACTCTTCGACCTCCCCGACGCCCCACTGGCCGACCCGGACCTCCCCGCCCCGGTCCGCTTCCTGCCCGCCTTCGACAATTCCGCCCTCGGCCACCAGGACCGCCGCCGCATCATCAGCGACCCGGACCGCGCCCGGATCAACAAGATCGCCTCAGCGGGCGTCCCGATGTACCTGGTCGACGGATTCGTCCACGGCCGTTGGGATCTCGAAGGTTCCACGCTTCGCATCACCCCGTGGCATCCCCTGTCCGCAGCCGACGAAGCCGACGTGACCGCCGAGGCCGCACGCCTGCTGCCGGTGATCACCGCCGACGCCGAGGCCGAGATCGTCATCGCGCCCCACTGATACCGAAGGCCCCGCCCGGCAACAGCCCCGGCACCGCCACACCCGGCAACAGCCCCGGCACCCTCACACCCGGCAACAGTCCCGGCACCGCCATGCCCGGCAACAGCCTCGGCTCGCCATGCCCGGTAACAGCCTCGGTCGGCTCCAGTGCCCGACCGCCCGGCACGGTGGAATCGGCCGCGCCATAATGCGATGCGGCCCCCAGGCGGTCTCGATACGCTCGCGCCATGACCGCAGCAGAAGACGCACCCTGCCCCGAATGCGGTTCGCCCGCACACGAAATCCGGTACGGGTTTCCGACGCCGGAGCTCATGGAGCTCGAGGAGCTGGGCGAAGTCGCGCTCGGCGGCTGCTGCATCGACGGCGACTCACCCCGGTGGAAATGCCGCGCGTGCGGCCACCGCTACGGCAAGACACTCGCTTAGCCGCCCGAACGCCACCGGTGCGACGAACAGCCACGGGCGCAGCCAGGGCACTCGCGCTAGCCGCCCCGAAGGCACGGGTGCGACGAACAGCCACGGACGCAGCCAGCGCACACGCGCTAGCCGCCCCGAATGGCACGGGTGCGACGCGCGGGTGCGGACGCTGCATGGACGGGGCCCGCCTCATTGGAAATGCCGCGCGTGCGGCCACCATTACGGCAAGACGCTCGCCTGGCCGCCCCGAACACCACCCGGCGCGACGATCGGATGCGGATGCGGCGAGCAGTCGACCTCGCTGTCCGCGACACCACGGGTGCGGCACTCGTGGCGTCAGCGTGTCGACTCACTCCACGAGGGCGGCGCGGAGCTGTTCGAGTTCGGATTCGGAAAGGCCTTGCGCCAGTAGCCATTCGGCGGCGCCGCCGTGCTCCGCGTGCAGGTTTTCCAGGAAGCGCTGCATGGTTTCGGCGGTGACGGCGAGGATGCCGGTGTTGGCTTGCGGGAGTCCCTCGTAGGAGGGCAGGGCGTCGAGGCGGTCGCGGACGCGCTGCATGCGCAGGTTGGTGAGGGCGTAGTCGTCGGCGATGTCCGCCGCGGGGACGCCGACCGCGTCGAGCAGGACGGCGGCGAGCACGCCGGTGCGGTCTTTGCCTGCGGCGCAGTGGAACAGGACCGACTGCTGGGTGGGGTCGATGATGAGGCGGACCGCTTCGACGATGTGCTCGGTGCTGCCCGCGAGGAGCTGGCCGTAGAGTTCGGTGAGGTCTACGCGGGTCTTGTCGGGGACGAGATCCCTTGCAGCCAGGGAGGATTGCGGGGACTTGCGGATGGGCAGGTTCGCGATGTTCAGGTTCGCGTCGCCGATCAGCCCGTACCCCTCGCGCTCCACCTCGTCGGGCAGGCGCAGGTCGATAACCGTGCGCAGGCCGAGGAATTCGGTGAGGTGCGCCAGGTCCTCGGGGGTGGCCTGTTGCAGGGTGCTGGAGCGGAAGACGACGCCGAAACGGGTGGTGCCGCCGTCGTGGACGGGGAGCCCGCCCAGATCGCGCACATTGTCGATCTGGGCGAACTCGATCCAACGCTCGCCCGCTGCCGGGTTGTGCGAAATGCGGGGAGCGGAGGTCACGGGATCAGTGGGCACGGCCGGCCGCCGCTTCCTCGGCGCGGGTCAGGCCGCACAGGCCGATCAGGTCTTCGTGCAGCTCGAACCAGACGGTGTGATAGCTGTCCATGATGGGGCGGGCCACCCAGGTGTGATCACCCTCGGCGATCTTCTCCACCGCGCGATCCAGGCGTGCCAGGTAGCCGGACAGCCGCGGTGCGATACCGCCGATACGGGCGATGAGCGGGCGCAGGCTCGCGTGCGTGGCGTTCAGCCGCGCCAGCACACCCGCGTCGTACTCGGCATCCCCGTGATCGTTCACGGTGGCCGGGTCCTTCATCTGCCAATCGGTGATGATCACCTTGAGATCGGCGTTGTACACACAGAACTCGTCGTAGGCGGCGGTGACGGCGGCATGGTCGATACCGTCGCGCTCCTCTGCGAGCAACTGCTCCAGACGCGGACGCCCCTCGGGGGTGAGGCGGAACCCGGCCGGGGTCGCCGCGGCCAGCCCAGCGCTGACCAGATCGGCACAGCACGAATCGATTTCAGCAACCTCGGCGAACAGGCTGGCGGCCAGATTGTCGGCCTTCACCCGCCCCTTGATACCGACCAACCGCAGCACGGCCAGTTCGGTGACAGGAGCGGGCGCGGGTGCGGCCAGATCGGCCGCGGCGTCCTGCCCGGCGGCGACATCGGCCGCGCTGCCGGAGGAAACGACCTGCCCCGCAGCGGTATCGGAGGAACCGGCCTGCGCTGCGGCCCCATCGGAGACCTCGGCCTGCGCGGCCACATCGGAGACGTCGGCCTGCTCGGCCACATCGGAGACGTCGGCGTGCGCGGCGGCAACGGAGGCGTCGGCGTGCGCTGCGGCGGCCTCGGCCTGCCCCGTGGTGGAGCTGGCGGCGCTGCCGTTCGCCGCAGCCGCATCGGCGGCGGCGGAGCGGTTTTCGAGGGCGGCGGCGAGTTGCTCGCTGTCCACGCCCGCCCAGTCGGCGAGGCGGCGCACGTCGTCGAGTACGGACTGTTCGACCGGGTTGGCGGTGATTTCGCCGAGCAGGACCAGGCCCGCGCCGCCGTCGACGGTGACGGTCTTGCCGGTGAGGGCGGCCACGACGCCCGGGCCGCAGCCGACCACGCAGGGGCGGCCGAGTTCGCGGCTGACGAGTGCGGCATGCGAAGTGGCGCCGCCCAATTCGGTGACGATGGCGCGGGCGGCGATCATGCCGTGCAGGTCGTCGGGGCTGGTGGTGGGACGCACCAGGATGACGTCCTCGCCCGCTTCGGCGCGCGCCTCGGCCTCGTTCGGGTCGGTGACCACGACGCCGGAAGCCAGTCCGGGGCAGGCGGATTCGCCGCGGGCGAGGGGCTCGAGTCCGGCGGTGTCACCGGAGGCGGGGCGCAGGACTTCGCGCACCTGCTCGGGGGTGAGGCGGCGCAGCGCCTCGGCGGCGGTGATCAGGCCCTCGTCGACCATGGCGACGGCGGTGCGGACCGCCGCCCGCGCGGAACGCTTGGCCGGACGCGACTGCAACAGCCACAGATTCCCGGATTCGACCGTGAACTCGATGTCCTGCAGGTCACGGCCGTCCCGCTCCAGCAGTTGCGCGGCAGCGATGAGCGGCGCGTGCACGGCGGGCTGGGTGGCGGCCAGCTCGTCGAGCGGGCGCGGGGTGAGGCGGCCGGAGACCACGTCCTCACCCTGCCCGCCGACCAGCCATTCACCGTAGACGGGCCCCTCGCCGGTGTTCGGGTTGCGGCTGAAAAGCACACCGGTGCCGGACAATTCGTCCAGATTGCCGAACACCATGGCCTGCACGGTGACCGCGGTGCCGAGCGTGTCCGGCACGCCGCGATGCGCGCGATAGGTCTTGGCGCGGGCGGAATCCCACGACCTGAACACCGCCTCGACGGCCCCGCGCAGCTGATCCCACGGATCGGCCGGCACCGTCCCGGCCGCGTCGCCGAGCACCGTCTCCCGGTACTGGTGCACGAACCGTTCCCGAGTGTCATTGGCGTACGCGGGATTACGCGTCTCCTCGGCCAGCGCCCGCTGCACCTCGTCGGTCATGCCGAGGTTGAGCACGGTGTCCATCATGCCGGGCATGCTGATCGCCGCACCGGAACGCACCGACACCAGCAGCGGCCGATCGGCCGACCCGAACCGCCGCCCGGTGCCGCGCTCGATCATGGCGATGCCGTCCCGCACCTGCGCCCAGATCTCCGACGCGATCTCCCCGCGCACCGTGTAATCGGCCCACGCGTCGGTGGTGATCACGAATCCCGGCGGCACCGGCAACCCCAGCGCCCGCATGTGATTGATGCTCCACGCCTTGCCGCCGATCTTCTCGCGCGACGGCTTGCAGGCACCGTCGAGTTCGACGACGGTGACGGCGTCGGCCACCGGTCGCTGCGCTAGCTCCGCTCCCGCGCTCATGTCACTCCTCCGAGGTCTTGGATTCATCAACCGCTCCAGCGTCCGCCGCACCGTTCCGGCGGCCGGCCGGGCATATCCGTCCCACCACCGGGACCACTACAACGAGCGTGCCCGGAGTCACCCTCCCGCCCCAACCCCCGTCCCGATCAGCGGAACCTCGGTCCCGCATATACCGAGCCGGTATATGCGGGACCGGCAGAAACCCACCGCCCTGACAACGCCCACCCCCAAACCACCGCAGCCCCCACACCCGACAACCACCAGTGCCCACCATCACCGCCCCACACCCCACAACCACCACCCCAAACCCCCACACTCACCACCGCCAAACCGCGGACGTCTCCCCGCCCGACAACCACCACCGGCCAATCACTGGCGTCTCCCCGCCCGGCAACCACCTCCGGCAATCACTGACGTCCCCAACCCGGCAACCACCTCCGGCAACCACGGCGTCTCCCAACCCGGCAACCACCACCGGCAACCACGGCGTCTCCCAACCCGGCAACCACCACCGGCAACCACGGCGTCTCCCAACCCGGCAACCACCACCGGCAACCACGGCGTCTCCCAACCCGGCGCTGATTTCGTACCGACCGGGGTAACTCCCCGGGTATGCCCGAAATCGGATCGGCACACGATCGCCGGCACGCGTACGAACTCGGCAACGGCTCCCCAGCCGCGCGCTGAAGACACGGAGAGGCGGACCAGCAGGCACGCCCGGTCAGCGGGATGGCACTGGAAAAAGCGCCATCGCAGTGGGGGGCTTGCGGCAGGATGTTCCCATGGATCGGCGGCATGCGGCAGCCACGGGCAGGCATCCGGCGGCTGCTCCGATCTCGACGGTTCCGGCGTTGCTGGCGGATCGGGCGAGACGGTATCCGGAGGCGGTGGCCATCGCCGGGCCGGCGGGGCGGCGGACCTACGCCGAGCTGGCCGAGGAGGTCGGTGCGGTGACCCGGGCGGCCATCGCGTCGGGCATCGAGGCCGGGGACCGGGTGGGCATGTGGGCGCCCAACGGGATTCGCTGGATCACGGCCGCGCTGGGGATGCTGGGGGCCGGTGCGACGCTGGTGCCGATCAGCACCCGACTGCGCGGGGCGGAGACCGCCGAGGTGCTGTGCCGTAGCCGCGCCAAAGCGGTGTGCACGGTGCAGGATTTTCTCGGCGTCGACTATCCGGCCATGCTGGCCGAGCACAGCGTGACGCTGCCCGAGCTGGAACACCTGATCCTGCTGGACGATTCGCCGGGCGAGAGCATCGAGGACTGGGATATCAGCTCCTGGCAGGGCTTCCTGGCCCCGGGCACGGTGGTCCCGCCGGAGTACTCGCGCGAACGCAGCGAGTCCGTCGCCCCGGACGCCATCTCCGACATCCTGTTCACCTCCGGCACCACGGGCGCGCCGAAAGGCGTACTGGCCACCCACGAACAGACCCTGAAGGTCTTCGCCGCCTGGGCCGACGCGGTCACCTTGCGCCCGCGCGACCGCTACCTGCTGGTGAACCCGTTCTCGCACACCTTCGGCTACAAGGCGGGCATCATCGCCTGCTTGCTGAAGACCGCGACCATGGTCCCGATCGAACGTTTCGAGACCCGCGCGGTACTGCGCCTGATCGAGAACGAGCGCATCACCGTACTCGCCGGTCCCCCAACGCTTTTCAATGATCTGCTGCACGCTGACCGCTCGGACTTCATGCTCGGCTCACTGCGCCTGGCGGGCACGGGCGGCGCGACCGTCCCCGCCGAATTGGTGGACCGGATTCGCGAAGAACTGGGCGTCCCTTACGTTTTCACCGCGTACGGCCTCACCGAATCGATCGGCGTGGTGACGGTGTGCCCGCCCGCCGCGCCCACCGAGCTGGTGGCGGGGACGGCTGGAAAAGCCCTGCCCGGCACCGAGATCCGCATCACCGACCGCGACGGCACGCCGGTCGCCCCGGGCGAGGAAGGCGAAATCACCGTCAAGGGCCCGAATGTCATGCTCGGCTATCTCGACGACCCGGAGGCCACCGCCGCCGTCATCGACCCGGACGGCTACCTGCACACCGGCGATATCGGCACCTTGGACGCGGACGGCTACCTGCGCATCACCGACCGGCTCAAGGACATGTTCATCGTCGGCGGCTTCAACGCCTATCCCGCCGAGATCGAGCGAATCCTGCTGCAGCACCCCGATATTCGCGATGTCGCGGTGGTCGGCGTCCCGGACGCACGCCTGGGCGAGGTGGGCCGCGCGGTGGTGGTCCCGCAGGCAGGCATCGATGACGCCGAGGCCATCGCGGAAGCCATCATCGAATGGTCCCGGGACAAACTGGCGGGCTACAAGGTGCCCCGCGAGATCGTCTTCACCGACCAGCTGCCGCGCAATGCGGGCGGCAAGGTGCTCAAGGGTCAGCTGCGCAATCCGGCCTGAACGCGTGCGCCGATCGCGGGGTCTTGGCATCCCAGCGATCCGGCGATAGCGTGCACCCTGGATATGCAATTAGTTGACTATGAGAGGTGGGGTCCGATGCATCCCTTCCGTGCCGCCGTGGAAGCCCGCGACGAAGCCGCCATCGAAGCGCTGCTGGCCGACAATGTGGTCTTCACCAGCCCGGTGGCGTTCAAGCCGTACCCGGGCAAGGCCATCACCGCGGCCATCCTGCGCGCGGTCATCCGGGTGTTCGAGGACTTCCGCTACGTCCGCGAGATCGCCGATGCCGGCGGCCGCGATCACGCCCTGGTCTTCGAGGCCACCGTCGACGGCAAACAGCTCACCGGCTGCGACTTCCTGCATTTCGACGCCGACGGCAAGATCGACGAACTGATGGTGATGGTGCGCCCGCTGTCGGCGGCGAACGCCCTGGCCGCCCGCATGGGCGAACGGTTCGAGCAGATCACCGCCGAGGCCACCGCGCAGATGCAGCGCGAGGCCGCCGGAGCCTGAGCACCGCGGAGCCCGCGAAACGACGAAGGCCGATAGCCCCGCGCACTGGAATGCGGGGCTATCGGCCGTAGGTCCGGGCCGGATCGCGGCGGCTCCGGAGCCTAGATCTCCTTGCGCATCTGCGCGGTCAGCGGCTTCATGTAGCCGGAGCCGAGCAGGCGGCGCATGACGTTCATCGCCTTGGCGTCCTTGCCGATCAGGATGAGCGGCTTGTTCTTGCGGATGCCCGCGAGCACGGTCTTGGCGCAGTCCTCCGGGTTGGTCTGGGCCAGCCGGTCGAAGTTCTCGGCCAGCGCGTCCCGGTCGCGGTTGGCGGAAGCCCTTGCCTTCCAGGCGATCTCGGTCTTGATCATGCCCGGGTGCACGGAGGAGACGCCCACATTGTGGCCCGCGATGATCATTTCCTGGCGCAGCGCGTCGGTGAAGCCGTGCATGGCGTACTTGGACGAGCTGTAGCCGCCCTGACTGGGGCAGGCCACCAGGCCGAACATGGACGACACATTGGCGATGTGCCCGTCACCGGAGGCGATCACGTGCGGCAGGAACGCCTTGGTGCCGTGCGCGGTGCCCCAGAAGTTGATCCCGAAGATCCACTCCAGGTCTTCCCAGGTGACGTCCTCGATATTGGCGGTCAGCGAGACGCCGGCATTGTTGATGACAATGTTCACCTTGCCGAAGTCGGCGACGACCTCGTCGGCGTGCGCGTACACCGCGGCCCGATCGGTGACGTCCAGCTTGTAGGCCTTGGCCCGCACGCCTTCCTTCTCGCACAGGGCCACGGTCTCGGCGACGTTCTCGAGATTGCGGCCGGACAGCGCCAGCTGCGCGCCGTTGCGGGCCAGTTCGATGGCCAGCGCCCGGCCGATACCGGCGCCCGCACCGGTGATGACGGCGACCTTGCCGCGGAAATCCTTCATGGGCCTGTTCCTTACTGAGTGGTGAAGCCGCCGTCGGCGATGAATTCCGACCCGGTGCTGTAGGAGGATTCGTCGGAGATGAGGAACAGCACCAGGTTGGCGAGTTCCTCGGGGGTGCCCGGCCGGGCGATGGGCTGGTTCTTCGCGATGCTCGCCGACCGCTCCGAGGCGGCGACCATCTCGGTGGCGACAATGCCCGGGTGCACGGAATTGGCGCGGATATTGTCCGAAGCCAGTTCCTGCGCAGCGGTTTTCGTCATACCGCGTACCGCCCACTTGGACGCCACGTAGCCGAGGATGTTGGAGTAGCCGATAAGCCCGCCGGTCGAGGAGATGTTCACGATCGACCCGACGCCCGCGCGCCGCATGGAACCGATCACGGCCTTCATGCCCAGGAACACGCCGACCTGATTGACGTCGATGACCTTGCGGTAGTCGGCTTCCGACAGCTTCTCGATCGGATCGACGTGCACGATGCCCGCATTGTTGATCAGGCCCGAGACCGGCCCGAAGGTCGCCTCGGCCGTGGAAACCACGTCGTTCCAAGCGTTTTCGTCGGTCACGTCGAGCGCCTGGAACAGCGCGCCGGCGCCGAGTTCGGCGGCCAGCGCCGCGCCCTCGTCCACCAGCACATCGGCGATGACGACCTTCGCGCCCTCGCTCGCCAGCTTGCGCGTGAACGCCGCGCCCATGCCGCGCGCGCCGCCGGTGACGATCACGACCTTGGTATCGACCCGTCCCATGTCACTGCTCCTTCTGCGCGGCGGGCTTGCGGGCCGGGCGCTTGGCCGGGGCCGCCGAAACCGCTTCCGCCGGTTCCTGATCCGCCAGGTGGTTGGCCGCGATGTAGCCGAACACCATGGCGGGGCCGATGGTCGCGCCCGCGCCGGCGTAGTCGTTGCCCATCACGGCGGCCGAATTGTTGCCCGCCGCATAGAGACCGGTGATGACGTTGCCCTGGTCGTCCAGCACCCGGGCGTGCTCGTCGGTGACCAGACCGCCCTTGGTGCCCAGATCGCCCGGCACCATCTCGACCGCGTAGAACGGGCCGCGCTCGAGCGGGGCCAGGGTCGGGTTGGGCTTGACGGTCGGATCGCCGTAGTAGCGGTCGTAGGCCGAATCGCCGCGCAGGAAGTCCTCGTCGCGGCCGGCGCGCGCGAAACCGTTGAACCGCTCGACGGTGGCGGCCAGCTTGTCGGCCGGGATGTTCAGCACGGCGGCCAGTTCGGCGAGGGTGTCGGCCTGCTTGATGATGCCCGCGTCGAAGTACTTCTGCGGCAGCGGACGCTTGGGGAAGTTGCCCAGGAACAGGTACCGGTCGCGGAAGTTCTGGTCGAAGATGAAGTGCGCCGGAATGCTGCCCGGCACCTTCTCCTCTTCCTCGTACATGGTGTGCACGACGTTCACGTACGGCGCGGACTCGTTGACGAACCGCTCGCCGTTGGCATTGACCACGATCGCGCCCGGCTGCGAGCGCTCGGCCAGCATGAAGAACGGCGGGCCGTCGGGGTTGCGTACGGACGGGCCCCACCAGGCGTCGTCCATGAGATCGACCGCGCCGCCGGCCTTCTGGCCCGCCACGATCCCCTCGCCGACGTTCTCGGTCGCGCCGACGGTCCAGGCGGTGTTCTGCGGCCCGGCGATGTACTGCTTGCGCATCTCCAGGTTGTGCTCGAAACCGCCGGCGGCCAGCACCACGCCGCGCTTGGCCTTGATGGTGACCGGACGGCCCTCGTGCTCGGCCTTGACGCCGACCACCACGCCGCCTTCCACGATCACCTCGGTGAGCGGGGTGTTCAGCCACACCGGCACGCCCGCGTCGCGCAGCGATAGCCACAGCCGGGCGGCCAGGGCCTTGCCCAGGCTCAGCGGCAGCGCGCCCTTGAGCATGTTCAGCGCGGTCTTCGCGCCCACCTTGATCGCGGTCTTCTTGCCCGCCCAGGTGCGCGCGATCATGTTCAGGTCGTGGAAGTCCTTGACCGTGATGGCGATTCCCGCGGGCGCGGACATGGTCGGCTTATTGATCTTGTGCAGATCGCCGCCCAGCAGCCGCCCGTCGATCGGCTTGGGCTCGATGCTGCGGCCCTGCGCCAGCCCGCCCGGGTACTCCGGGTGGTAGTCGGAATACCCGCGGTCGTAGGCGAACTCCCAGTACTTGGAGCGAGCGCCGATGTAGCGGAACATCTCCGGGCCGTGCTCCAGGAACGCCTGCTGCTTGGCATCCGGAACCCGGTCACCCACAACGGCTTTGAGATAGGTGCGCGCCATGGTCTGGCTGTCCGGCACCCCGGCCGCCTGCAGCACCGGATTGTTCGGCACCCAGATGCCGCCGCCCGAGCGCGCGGTGGAACCGCCGAACAGGTGGCTCTTCTCGATCAGGGTGACCGACAGGCCACGATAGGCGGCGGTCAGCGCGGCGGTCATGCCCGCCGCACCGGAACCCACGACCACGACGTCGAATTCGAATTCCATCAGAGTTCAGTCCTTAGTAGCCGCAGCTGGTCAACATGCCGCCGTCGACGACGAATTCGCCGCCCGTGCAATAGCTCGAGGCATCGGAGGCCAGGAACAGCGCCACCTCGGAGACCTCGACCGGCCGGCCCCAGCGCGGAATGGGCAATTCGGAGAAGAAGGTATTGCCGTCCACCCCGGACGCGCCCGCGACAGCGGCGGTCATGGGGGTGGCGATACCGCCGGGGTGCAAGGAGTTCACCCGGATACCCGAGTGGCCCAGCTCCCGGGCGGCAGATTTGGTGAGCCCGCGCAGCGCGAACTTGCTCGCGCTGTAGGCGGAGAGACCGGACGCGCCGACGAAGCCCTCGACCGAGGACACGTTCACGATGGCACCGCCGCCGGCCGCGGTCATGGCCGCGGCGACCGACTTGATGCCGAGGAACGCGCCGGTCAGATTGATGTTCATGATCAGCTGGAACTCGTCCAGGGTCATGTCGACGATCTTCTTGAACCGCAGGATGCCGGCATTGTTGACCAGCACGTCCAGCTTGCCGAAGCGCTCGACCGCAGCGGAAACCGCCGCGGTCCAATCGCTTTCGCTGGTCACATCGTGATGCACGTAGGCGACCGCGTCGCCGAGTTCGGCCGCGAGGGCCTTGCCCTCGTCGTCGAGCACATCACCGAACACGACGCGCGCGCCTTCGGCGACGAAACGCCGCACATGCTCCGCGCCCATGCCACGCGCACCGCCCGTGACGAGGGCTACCTTGCCGTCCAGCTGTCCCACGGATTCCCGTCCTTCCGATTCACCATCGCCCGACGCGGGGCCTCACCTACTCGCGACACCCTGCGCCGCGCGTACAGCTCGGCGCAGCGATGGAAGTGGCTGTGGAACCGACGGTAAGTCTGCGGAAACCGGGCGGCACGGTGTGGTCCCGGCCACTGAGACAACTCGATGACCTGCCGGTATGAGTGCAGAAGTATTTCGGTTAGGCATTGCCGCCTGGACCGGCCGGAAGCAGGAGTCTCTGATGAAGTTCTCGATGATCTTCGAAGCGCAGATGACCGATCCGACCGCCGAGCACGAGGCACAGGTCTTACGCGATTCCGTCGAGCAGGCCGTGCTGGCCGACGAGATGGGGTTCGACACGGTCTGGGCGGTGGAACACCACGGGCTCAAGTGGTACGCGCACATGAGCGCCCCGGAGATCTTTCTGACCTGGGTCGCGGCCAAGACCTCGCGGGTTCGCATCGGCCACGGGGTCGTGTGCATGCCGTTCAACTTCAATCATCCGGTGCGGGCGGCCGAACGCGCGGCCATGCTGGACGTGCTGTCCGGCGGGCGGCTGAATCTGGGCGCGGGGCGCGGGTCCACCGAGGTCGAAACCTCCATGTGCGGAGTCGATCCGGCGCGGACCTATCAGGAGGTCGAGGAATCGCTGCGGATGATCGCGTCCGCCTGGCAGGATCCCGAGGCCGAATTCGAGTATCACGGTGAGCTTTTGGATATCTCGCCGCACCATCTGCTGCCGCGTCCGGTGCAGCGGCCGCATCCGCCGCTGTTCATGGCGTGCACCAAGAAGGACACGCTGAAGCTCGCCGCGGAGTACGGAATCGGCGCTCTGGTACTGGGTTTCGCGGGCGTGGCGGAGATCGCGGAACTGCGGCGCATCTATGACGACGCGATTGCCGCGCGTACCGGGGAGCGGTTCGTCTCCACCGTCGTCAACGATCATTTCGCGGCGCTGTGCCCGACCATCGTGCTGGACGATCGCGAGCAGGCGATTCAGATCGGCGCGCGTGGGCAGCGGTTCTTCGCGCAGGCCATCAAGCATTACTACGGTGCGGGGCCCATCCCGGACGAGGCGATCGACCCTACCGCCGACGCCGTCGCCCAGATGCGCGAAGCCGAGGCCGAGCACGTCGCCTACCTGCACGAAGCCAAGATTCCGGTGAAGACCGGAGCGACCGCCATCTTCAATACCGAGCACGCCTACGGCACCGCCGACGACGCCATCGCCTACGTGGAGCAGCTGCAGGCGGCCGGGGCCGACGAGATCCTGTGCCTGATCCAGATGGGCACGGTCCCCCAAGAGGCGTGCCTGGAAACCATCCGTCAGTGGGGCGAGAAGGTCATTCCCCACTTCTCTGGAATTCAACACCGCCGCAACAAGTAGCAATCGACAGAAGGAACCGAAATGGCTGATCTGACCGGCAAAGTCGCCCTGATCACCGGCGCCGCCCGCGGCCAGGGCGCGGCCGAGGCGCGCCTGTTCGTGGCGCGCGGCGCCAAGGTCGTCATCACCGACGTGCTCGAGGCCGAAGGCAAGGAACTGGCCGACTCCCTCGGCGACGCGGCCGTTTTCGTGCGTCACGACGTCACCGACGCCGAGAGCTGGAAGGCCGCCGTGGACACCGCCGTCGCCACCTTCGGCAAGCTGGACGTGCTGGTCAACAATGCCGCCATCTACATCATGAAGCCGCTCATGGAGACCACTCCCGATGAGCTGGAACGGATTCTGAAGGTCAACCTGATCGGCGCGTTCCTGGGCATCCAGGCCGTGGTGCCGGGCATGACCGAGAACGGCGGCGGTTCCATCGTGAACATCTCCTCGCAGGCCGGGCTCGAGGGCCTGATGAACCACTCCGCCTACGGCTCCTCCAAGTGGGGCCTGCGCGGTCTGTCCAAGATCTCCGCCCTGGAGCTCGGGCCCGCCCAGATCCGGGTCAACTCGGTGCATCCCGGCCCCATCGCCACCCCGATGGTGCCCTATCTGACCACCGGCCCGGGCAGCTTCCCGACCCTGCCGCTGGAGCGCACCGGCCTGCCGGAGGAGGTCGCCGAACTGGTCGCCTTCCTCGCCTCGGACGCTTCGGCCTACATCACCGGCGCGGAGGTGACCGTCGACGGCGGCCTGGCCGCCGGCAAGTTCATTCCGCGCGGAATGTAACCCTCGACCCGCCAAAATGGCTGTCCCGCCGCCCGTTCGGGCGGTGGGACGACCATCGAGCAGTTGCCTTCGGGCGAAAGGATTACCTCATGTCCCTGTCCCCCGAATGGCAGACGTTCGTGGACGCCGCGTCGGCGGCGTTCCCGGCGCTGGGCACCGAGGTGCTCGACGCCGCCGCAGCGCGGGCCTTCCTGGCCGCCCGGCCCGCCGTCAAAGCCGAACCGATTCCCGTTGCGGCGGTGGAGGAATGGCTGGTGCCGGGACCGGCCGACGCCCCCGAGATCCCGGTGCGGCTGTACCGGCCGCTCGATGCCGAATCGACTCCGGCCGTGGTGGTCTTCTATCACGGCGGCGGATTCGTGCTGTGCAACTTGGAAAGTCACGACAAGTTCTGCCGCATGATGGCCAATGAGGCCGGGGTGATGGTTATTTCGGTGGATTACCGCCGCGCCCCCGACGCCCGCTTCCCGGCCGCCGCCGACGACGCCTACGCCGTCCTGCGCTGGGTGGCCGACAATGCCGAATCCCTGGGCGGCGATCCCACCCGGCTCGCGGTGGCCGGGGACAGCGCGGGCGGCAATCTCGCCACCGTGGCCGCACTGCAGGCCCGCGACAACGGCATTCCCGACGTGGTCTTCCAGCTGCTCATGTACCCGATGCTGGACCCCGCCACCGACAGCGGCTCCTACACCGACAATGCCGAAGGCTATTTCACCACCGCGGCGCACCTGCGCTGGTATTGGCAGCAATACCTGAATTCCGAAGCGGACAAGGCGAATCCGTACGCCAATCCCATGGTCGCCGACCTGTCCGGCCTGCCGCCCGCGTATATCGCCACCGCCGAATTCGATCCGCTGCGCGACGAGGGCGAGGCCTACGGTCAGCGGCTGCGCGACGCGGGCATCGAGGCGGAGATCCATCGCTGGAACGGCACCGTGCACGGCTTCATGTCGATGGCCTTCCATCTGCGAGAAACCCAGCGCGCCAATACCTCCGCCTTCGCCGCGCTGCGTAAAGCGCTGACCCGCACGCCGACGGAAGCCCGCTGAATCGTTTGCCCGGAATTCCCAGCCGGTTCACAGGGCGAGCGGTTAGCATCGCCGGAGTTCGTCCATATGAAACGTCAGGGATTCTCTTGTCGGTTGCACGCCTTCTCACGCCGGTGCTCGGCACCGCCGCCGTGGCCATGACCATCACCACCGGGACCGCCGGGGCCGCGGGCCAGCCCTTCGGCACCATCGCGATATCCCAGCTCAGGAATACCGCGGTGGTGTCCACCGGATCGGGCAAGGTCTCGGCCGACGCCGCGGCCATCCGCGACTGCGCCAACTACGACTGCGAGATCGTGTTCCGATTCACCGCCGGATGCGGGGCCATCGCGCAGGGCGCGGACGGCAAATGGGGCTGGGCGGCAGCGGGTTCCCGCGAGGAAGCCGAACAGAACGCGGTGAGCGGACTGGGCGAGAGCGCCCCGGCCTTCCCCGACCTCGGCAGTGCCTCGCCGCGGGCGGCCAAGGTCGTCGGCTCGGCCTGCACCAGCTAGTTCTCAATGGTGGTAGCGCGCCTCGTAAGCGGCGCGCTCGGCCGCCCGCCGGCTCGCCCGGTGCGGGTTCTCCAGGTCCTCCGGCAGCCCGTGCCGGACCAGGCGGTGCGCGCGGTTCATCGGCATGTAGGCGACGATGTAGAACACCGCCAGCAGCACGCCGAGCAGGATCACCGCCAGGCGCAACCACAGTTCGCCGGGCAGCAGCAGGAACAGCGCGAAGATCGGCAGCATGGGCACCAGGCCGCGCACGATATGGCGCGGGACCGCCCAGGCGCCGGTCAGATCGTTGCACACCCAATCCTGTAGCTCGTCGGGGAGTTTGCGGCCGAAGGCGTAGCCGATCCACTGAATCGGATTGGGGCGCTTCATTATCGAGATCCCTTCTGCGGTTCCGGCAGCACCGAGCGACGTGCCGCGTCGTTCACGCGGGTCAGCACGTCACGCAGTTCCTCCAATTCGGCGAGCGTCACCCCGAGCCGTTCCACCACGGCCGGCGGAATCTTCTCCGCCTGCTTACGCAGCGCCCGGCCCTCGTCGGTGAGATCGACCACGAGGTTGCGTTCGTCGTTCACGGCCCGCCGCCGGGTGATGAACCCCGCCGCTTCCAGCCGCTTGAGCAGCGGCGACAGCGTCGGCGAATCCAGCTGAATGGCCTCGCCGATGGCCTTGACCGACATCGGGGACTCACCCCACAGCGCCAGCATGACCAGATACTGCGGATGGGTCAGGCCCATCGGTTCCAGCAGCGGCCGGTAGACGGCCAGCACCGCACGATTGGCGACGGCCAGCGCAAAGCACACCTGGCGGTCCAGCCGCAGCATGTCCTCTGTTTCCGGTTCCACGAAACACCTCCTCGCCGTCGAAGCTTAGCGTACAAATACTTCATGCACTAACTATTCGAGAGCGAGGAGTATTCCGGGCGGGATCGTCGCAGGTCAGTCGCGGGGCAGGGTCATCAGGCGCGCGGTGTTCATGTAGTCACGGAAGAGCGTCACCTGGCCGTCGTGGACGTGCACCACATTCACCGACGAGCGCACCTGCTCGCGGCCGCGGTCGGGGCGGGTCACATCCACCTCGTTCTCGATGACGAAGACGGCCGGGTCGGAAGTTTCGTGCACGAAGGGGTGGATGCCGTGCACTTCGATGCCGGACATGGAACCCCAACGGGCGGCGAGGAATTCGCGGATCTGCTCGCGGCCCTCGAGGCGTTCGGGCAGGCCAGGGACGGTGAACGGCATTTCGAAGACGGCATCCGGGGCCATGTGCGCAGCGAAGGCATCGGCGTCGCGGGCGGGGAGTTCCTTGAACAGCTTTTCGACCAGGTCACGGGCGGTTTCGACAGAGTGGGACACAACAGCCTCCAAAACGGAACGTAGGACCCGGTTAATATTCGGGGCGTGCGCCCCGGTTGTCAATGGGCGGTACGCTCCTGAGGTGACCGAACGACCCCTGCGCGCCGACGCCCGCCGCAATCGCGAACGCGTACTGGCCGCCGCGCAGGAAGCCTTTGCGGCCGAGGGGGTTTCGGTGCCATTGGATGAAATCGCGCGGCGGGCGGGGGTGGGGCCGGGGACCGTCTACCGGCACTTCCCCACCAAGGAGGCGCTGTTCGAGGCGGCCATGCTGGATCGCATCGAGCGCATGGCCGAACGGGCGCGCGTGGCCGCGAGCAGCGCGGATCCCGGGGTGGCGTTCTTCGAATTCCTGGATCGCATGGTCATGGAGGGTGCGGCCAAACGCGATCTGGCGGCCGCGCTCGGGCCGCACGATCCGGCCACCTATGCCGGGCCGACCGCCGTCATGAAAGACGCCATCGGCGAACTGCTTTCGCGCGCTCAGGCCGCGGGGGCGGTGCGCGGGGATATCGGCATCGGCGATCTCATGACGCTGCTGCAGGGCCATTTCATGGCCATGCACGCGGCGGGCTCCGATCCCGGACTGCGCGATCGCACCTTCGCCGTGCTCGCCGACGGGCTGCGCCACCGATAACTGCGGTCGCCAGGAAATTGCGGGTTGCCCCAACTCCGGGGTGAATTGCGCGGAGATTCGGCGATGTCCCCCATGTTTTGACGCGGGTGATGCTTTGATGCACACGTGTGCTCAGCGGTTGCCGAATCGGCGCCCGAGCCATTGCTCTGCTTCCGGGTTCGCTCCGATCGGCCGACGTGAGGGAGATCAGATTCGATGAAGCGCGTGCTCCGCAGCGCCGCGGTGGCGGCCGGACTGATGGTGGCTTCCTGCGCCCAGGACCGTGAACCCGAACCCGCCCCGCAGCCGCCGCCACGCACGCTCACCATCGGCATCAAATTCGATCAGCCCGGGCTGTCCACTCGCACCGCCGACGGAAAACCGACCGGCTTCGACGTCGACACCGCCGTCTACATCGCGGACCGGCTCGGCGTCCGCCCCGAGCACATCACCTGGCGTGAGGCGCGCTCCGAGCAGCGCGAAGAGCTGTTGAATTCCGGCACAGTCGATTTCGTGGTGGCCTCCTATTCGATCACCGCGGGCCGCCAGCAGCTCGTGTCCTTCGCCGGTCCCTATCTGATCGCCGGGCAGGATCTGCTGGTCCGGCAGAGCGAAACCGGCATCGAGCGGCCCGAGGATCTCAACGGCCGCACCGTCTGCACCGCCGAGGGCTCCACCTCCGCCGAGAAGATCCGCAGAAGTTTCGCCCGCAATGTCAGACTCAGCACCCGCGACACCTACGCCCAATGCGTCGCGGACCTGATCTCCGGCACCGTGGACGCGGTCACCACCGACGACGTCATCCTGGCCGGCTATGCCCGCGAGCACCCCGGCACCCTGCGCGTCGTCGGCCATCGCTTCACTCGTGAGCGCTACGGCGTCGGCGTCCGAAAAGGCGATCTGGCCTTGCAATCCCAGATCACCGCCGCCATCCGCACCATGATCGCCGACGGCACCTGGCGCCGCACCATGGCCGCCAATCTCGTCACCACCGGCTCCAAACCCTTCACCGCCCCCGTGGTCTTCAACGCCCCCGACCAGCCCCTCGCCCCCGGCGACCCCACCACCCTCGACCCCGACCTCGTCCGCGTCACCAAAGCCATCTCCGCCACCTCCAACGCCCGCGACTGGGAAGGCTTCCGCTCCCTCGTCTGCCCCGAAACCGCCGACGCCATAGACGAAATAGTCACCACCTACACCCCCCAATACGACAAAACCCTCGGCCCCGAAGTAAAAACCGCCGGCTTCACCAACACCGTCACCGGCGTCACCCAATCCGACCCCGACACCGCCACCTTCGTCTTCCACGAAGCCTTCACCAACGTCCCCGAAAAATACCGCCACTACTTCAAGGACATCGACTACACCGGCAACCTCGTCCGCCGCAACGGCGAATGGAAACTCTGCTCCCTCGCAGCCGATTTCGTGGAGCCGTAGGGGGTCCGTTCACGACGGCCCGCGGAAAATTCGAGTGCGCTCGGATCACCGGTGCACCTACGGTGGGGGCAGTCGAAAGAGAGGACCGTCCGATGTTTCCCGTCGAGCTGCGCGGAGCGCGAGCGCAGACACTCATGTGGGCCCACGAGCACGAGGTCGAAGCGGCTGCGCTGCAACAGTTGCGGAATATCGCACAGCTGGAGTGGGTGCATGGGGTGCGGGTAATGCCAGATGTGCATCTCGGCAAGGGCGCCACCGTTGGATCGGTGATTGCGATGAAGGACGCAATCGCACCCGCGGCCGTAGGCGTCGATATCGGATGCGGAATGGAGGCGGTGCGAACCTCGCTGACCGCGTCCGATCTTCCCGACAACTTGCGGTCCTTGCGATCACGGATCGAAGCAGCGGTACCGGTCGGATTCTCGACGCATCAAGATCCGGTGAATGTCAATCGGCTCAACGCACAGGTTGCCGGACAGCGCGCAGCGGGTACTACCTTGCGAGCCGGCTGGGAGAAGTTCTGGAAGGCCTTCGGATCCTTGGACTCCGGCGTTCAGGCCTTGGAATCCAAGGCTCACAAGCAAATCGGTACGCTTGGCTCAGGAAATCATTTTGTGGAACTTTGCCTAGCTGATGATCAGTCGGTGTGGATTCTGCTGCATTCCGGGAGCCGGAATATCGGTAAGGAACTGGCGGAGCGGCATATGGCGGTGGCTCGTAAGTTGCCGCACAACCAGAATCTGGTGGATCGGGATTTGGCGGTATTCCTTTCCCGTACTTCGGAAATGGATGCTTATCGGCGCGATCTGAACTGGGCGCAGGAGTATGCGGCGCGGAATCGTGCCGTCATGCTGGCGCTGGTGTGCAAGGCGGTGCGCGATGAGTTCGGTGAGCATCCGGTGGAATTCGACGAGCCGATTTCCTGCCATCACAACTATGTGGCGGAGGAGATCATCGACGGGATGCCGATGCTGGTCACCCGGAAGGGTGCGGTGCGGGCGGGGGCCGGGGATCTTGCGCTGATTCCGGGATCCATGGGCACGCGGTCGTATGTGGTGCGGGGCAAGGGAAATCCGGCTTCGTTCCAGTCCGCTTCGCATGGGGCGGGGCGGCGGATGAGCCGGAATGCGGCGAAGAAGCAGTTCACGGTGAAGGATCTGATCGCGCAGACCGAGGGCGTCGAGTCGCGTAAGGATGCCGGGGTGATCGATGAGATTCCGGCGGCTTACAAGGACATCGACCAGGTGATTGCGGCGCAGTCGGATCTGGTGGACATTGTCGCGACGTTGCGGCAGGTGTTGTGCGTGAAGGGGTAGGTGCGCGCCTTCCGTCGTCTCAGCGGCGGCGGAAGGTGGCGGCTACGCCCGCGCCGATGAGCAGGATGCCGACTATCAGGGGGAAGCCGGTGCGTAGCCATTCGTAGAGGGCTACGTGCAATTCGTCGGAGATGGCGGGGATATTGCCGATCAGGCGGAAGCAGTCGGTGGGGAAGACGAGGTAGACCAGGCCGGGGAGGACGCCCCAGACCAGGCCGGCGGCGATGGTGCCCGCCGGGGAGTAGGCGGCCAGGGCCGCGACCACCAGGAACAGGGCTGCGCCCAGCAGGATTTGGAAGGCCGAGCCGAGGCGGTCGGAGAAGTCGCCGAGGATGGTCCACTGGCGGCTGTCGGCGGCGCCGTTCGCGGCGAAGCCGATGCCGACGGGGGTGAGCAGCAGGCCCGCGAGGGTGCCGGTCAGGGTTTTCGACGTCGTTCCCGTGGTGCGGAACTGCGCTCCGGGCGGCGTCCACCCCGCGGGGGAAGGAAATTTCTCCGGCATGACTGGCTCCCTGCGTTCCCCCGGGACGCCCCGAACCAGCCCGGACGCTCCTATTGTCCGCCGCCACACCGGTTCCCGCGCGATCTTGCGCGGAACCGCAATCAAGGCGATTCCCGCAGGACACCGGCGTTTCCTCCGGCGAGCCGTGACACGCCGATGCTCGGGTCGCGCGAAGTCGGCCGGGTGTCGAGGGCTGTCGGTGGGGTGGGGCACCATGGAGCGCGTGACCTCGACCGACTCCTTCCCCTCGCCCTCGTCCGAAACCGCGCCGACCAGCACCGGCTCCGCGCTGCGGGCCGATGCCGAGGCGCTGCTGCGGGAACTGGCCGGTCCGGCCGCGCGGCTGCGGGAGGACCAGTGGGTGGCCATCGAGGCACTGGTGGTGGACCGGCGGCGGGCGCTGGTGGTGCAGCGCACCGGGTGGGGCAAGTCGGCCGTGTACTTCATTTCGGCGAAGCTGCTGCGGGCGCAGGGCCGCGGTCCGACAGTCATCGTGTCGCCGCTGCTGGCGCTCATGCGGAACCAGGTGGCGGCGGCCGAACGCGCGGGAGTGGTTGCGGCGACCATTAATTCGGGCAATGTGACCGAATGGGACGAGATCCACGCGCGGGTCGCGGCCGGTGACGTCGATGTCCTGCTGGTGAGCCCGGAGCGCTTGAACAATCCCGACTTCCGCGATTCGGTGCTGCCGAAACTGGCCGCCGACGCCGGCCTGGTCGTCATCGACGAAGCGCACTGCGTCTCCGACTGGGGCCACGACTTCCGGCCCGACTACCGCCGCATCCGCACTCTTATCGCCGATCTCGGCTCGGACGTGCCGGTGCTCGCCACCACCGCGACCGCCAACGACCGCGTGGTCACCGATGTGGCGACCCAGATCGGCACCGACACCCTGGTGCTGCGCGGCGGACTGGATCGCGAATCCCTGCATCTGTCGGTGGTGCGCATTCCCGACGCGGTGGAACGCACCGCCTGGCTCAGCCGCCACCTGCACGAATTGCCCGGCTCCGGAATCGTGTACAGCCTCACCGTGGCCGCCGCGCACGACCTCGCCGACGTGCTGAACTCACACGGCCACCACGTCGCCGCCTACACCGGCCAGACCGATCCGGCCGAACGCGAAGCCCTCGAAGCCGCCCTGCTGAACAACGAGGTGAAGGCGCTCATCGCGACCTCCGCACTCGGCATGGGCTTCGACAAACCGGATCTGGGTTTCGTGGTGCACGTGGGCGCTCCTTCCTCCCCCATCTCCTACTACCAGCAGGTCGGCCGTGCGGGCCGCGGTACCGAACGCGCCGAGGTGCTGCTGCTGCCCGGGCCGGAGGACCGCCAGATCTGGAGTTACTTCGCGTCCGTGGCCTTCCCGCGCGAACATATCGTCCGCTCGGTGCTGTCCGCTCTCGGCACCGATCGCCCGCTCTCCACCGCCGCGCTGGAACCTCTCGTGGAGCTCAACCGCTCCCGCCTCGAAATGGTGCTGAAGGTCCTCGATGTGGACGGCGCGGTGCGGCGGGTGCGCGGCGGCTGGGTCGGCACCGGCGAGCCCTGGGTCTACGACACCGAACGCTACGAGCGTTTGAGCATCGCCCGGAATGCCGAGCAGCAGGCCATGATCGACTACCAGTCCACCGCCGACTGCCGGATGAACTTCCTGCGCCGCCAGCTCGATGACCCGGACCTGACCGCGGACGCTCCCGGCTGCGGCCGTTGCGACAACTGCACCGGCGCGCGCACCGACACCAGCGTGGACGCCGCCGATCTGGCCGCCATCCGTACCCGCCTGGACCGTCCCGGCATCGATCTGCCCCCGCGCAAGCAGTGGCCGACCGGCATGGCGAAACTCGGAATCTCCCTGTCCGGCAAGATCTCCGACGGCGCGGAGACCGGTCGCGTCCTGGGCCGCCTCAGCGATCTCGGCTGGGGTCAGCGCCTGCGCGCCCTACTGGACGGCCCCGACGCCCCCGTCCCCGACGAGGTCTTCCGCGCCTGCACCGTCGTACTGCGCGAATGGGATTGGGCCCAGCGCCCCACCGCCGTCATCGCCATGGATTCCCCCCGCCATCCCATCCTCACCCGCTCCCTGGCCGCCGCCCTCGCGAAAGTCGGCCGCCTGCAAGACCTCGGCGTCCTGCACCTGCGCCCCGACCTCCCCCCGGTCTCGGCCGCCAACTCCGCCCACCGCGTAGCGGCCCTCCACAATGCCTGGGAGCCACCGGATCTCACCGGCATCGACGGCCCGATCCTCCTGGTGGACACCCTCACCGATTCCGGCTGGACCCTCACCATGGCGGCCCGCACCCTCCGCGCCGCCGGCGCCCCAGCCGTCCTCCCCTTCGCCCTCGCCACCCCGTCCTAGCCTGAACCGCCCCCAGCGCACGCACCCTCGTCATTCCGGCGGGCTCTCGGCCGGAATCTCAATCGTCTGCGACCAGCCCGCGGTCCTTCAATCCCTCGATCGAATCGACGTACTTCAGCATCAGGCGCGCGAATTCGACCCGGTCCCGGTCCGACCAGTCGGCGGTGATGTAGTCGTAGGCGGCCCGCTGGTGCTTGCGGTAGCGGGCCATCAACGCCTCCCCTTCCGCGCTCAATTGCAGCACCGCTCGCCGTCCGTCCAGCTGTGACGGCACCCGGATCAGGTAGCCGGCCTTGATGTTGTCGGTCACCATCCGGCTCGCCACCGAGGGATCCACCCCGAGATGCTCGGCCACCCCGCCGACCGTCACTTCCGCCCCCGGCTCCTGCGCCCGCTCCTGCACGATGTTCAGCACCAGCGTGCGCGCCATGTCCTTGGCCGAGACCGGGTTCTCCACTTCGCGCAGCACACCCCGCCGCAGCTTGCCGAATGCCGGTCCGACGGCGTCGAGCAGCTCGTCATCGGTACGTGAGTCCTTCGCGGTCATCGGCACATCGTATATCCATGCCATCACGCAATCATGTGTTGACTCGCAATCGTGTGCATGCTTACATACATATGCCATCAAGCACAGATTTCATTCGGACGGAGATCCCCCATGACCACCCTCGTCACCGGCGCCCGCGGCAAGATCGGCCAGACCGTCATCGCCCGCCTGCACGCCGCCGGCCTCCCGGTCCGTGCCGCCAGCGCCGTCCCGGCCGAGGCCACCGTCCCGTCCGGCGTCGAACTCGCCGAACTCCGCCTGGACGCCCCCGAAACCTTCACCGCCGCACTGAAAGACGCGCGTCAGGTCTTCCTCTACGCCGAACCCGCCGGTATCGACGCCTTTCCGGGGCTCGGAGCGCGGCGGATCCGACCGGCTATTCCTCGTCTTCGGTGACCAGGCCGCGGCGCACGCGCGAGGCGTGCTTACGCTCGGCCGCGCCGATCCGCTCGGTCTGGTCCAGGCGCGGGTCCACACCGCGACGGGTCATCAGGGTCTCGACACCGGCGGAGATGGACGGCTCCCAGTCGAAGCAGTAGTCGGCGATCGTCACCGACGCGCCCGGCTGGGCCCCCATCTTCACGAGTTCGTCCTCGACGCCGAGGCGGGCCAGGCGGTCGGCCAGGTAGCCCACGGCCTCGTCGTTGTCGAACTGGGTCTGACGCACCCAGCGCTCCGGGCGCTCGCCGACGACGATGAAGCCGCCCTCCTCCTCCGGATCGGGCAGGACGCGGAAACCGCTGTCGCCCTTCACGACCGGACGGATGATCTGGCGCTTCGCCTCCACCTTCGGATGCGCGGCACGATATTCGGCGACCATCTCGGCGAGCGCGAAGGTCAAGGGGCGCAAGCCTTCCCGGCTCACGGCGGAAATCTTGAAGACCGGCCAGCCGCGCTTCGCGAACTCCGGCTCCACGAAGTCGGCGAGTTCGTCGGCATCGGGGATATCGGCCTTGTTCAGGATCACCACGCGCGGGCGGTCGGCCAGATCACCGAGGCTCGCGTCGCCCTTCAGCGCGGGCTGGTACGCGGCCAGTTCGGCTTCCAGGGCATCGACATCGGAGATGGGGTCGCGGCCAGGCTCCAGGGTCGCGCAGTCCACGACGTGCGCGAGCACCGCGCACCGCTCCAGATGGCGCAGGAAGTCCAGGCCCAGACCGCGGCCCTCGCTCGCGCCCGGGATCAGACCCGGCACGTCGGCCACGGTGAAAGTCGTGTCACCCGACTGCACCACACCGAGATTCGGCACGAGCGTGGTGAACGGGTAGTCGGCGATCTTCGGCTTCGCGGCCGACAGCACCGAAACGAGGGAGGACTTGCCGGCCGACGGGAAGCCCACCAGGCCCACGTCCGCCACCGACTTCAGTTCCAGCACCAGGTCGCGTTCCTGGCCCTCTTCGCCGAGGAGTGCGAAACCGGGCGCCTTGCGCGCCTTCGAGACCAGCGACGCGTTCCCGAGCCCGCCGCGGCCGCCCTGCGCGGCGACGAAGGTGGCGCCCACGCCGATCAGGTCCGCGAGGATCTCGCCGTCGGGGCTCATCACGACGGTGCCGTCCGGCACCTTCAGCACCAGGCCCTCGCCCTGCTTGCCATTGCGGTTGCTGCCCTCGCCGGGCTTGCCGTTGCCGCCCTTGGCATGCGGATGGAAATGGAAGTCCAGCAGGGTGTGCACGTTCGGGTCGACCTCGAGGATCACATCCCCGCCGTTGCCGCCATTACCGCCGTCGGGTCCGCCCAACGGCATGAACTTCTCGCGGCGCACCGAGGCGCACCCGTGCCCACCTTTGCCCGCGGTCACGTGCAGCACGACGCGGTCGATGAATTTGGACATATCGGTGATCATCCTCCTTCAGGACTAGTCGTGTTGACCGTGGGCCTTCGTGTCGAAAGCACGGTGTCGAAACAAACGAAAGCGGGTCAGGGTTGCTTCAACCCTGACCCGCTTCGGAAAGCTAGTGGAGCGAACTCCGGTGCGCCGGTCAGGCGTTCACCGGCTCCGGAACCACGATGTTGACGGTCTTGCGACCACGCTTGGTGCCGAACTGCACCGCGCCCGCCTCGAGGGCGAACAGGGTGTCGTCACCGCCACGGCCGACGTTCACGCCGGGGTGGAAGTGCGTGCCGCGCTGGCGGACCAGGATCTCGCCGGCCTTGACGGTCTGACCGCCGAAGCGCTTCACGCCGAGCCGCTGGGCATTCGAATCGCGACCGTTGCGCGAGCTGGATGCACCCTTTTTATGTGCCATGACTAACTCCTCGTGCCGGGGTGACGAACCCCAAGTCGGATTACTTGATGCCGGTGACCTTCAGGACCGTCAGCTTCTGACGGTGGCCCTGACGCTTGTGGTAGCCGGTCTTGTTCTTGAACTTGTGGATGCGGATCTTCGGGCCCTTGGTCTGTTCGACGACCTCGGCGGACACGGAGACCTTCGCCAGCTTGTCAGCATCGGTGGTCAGCTCGGCACCGTCAACGACGAGCACCGGCGCCAGCGACACCGAAGTGCCCGGCTCACCCTCGATCTTCTCGACCTTCACCAGGTCACCAACCGCGACCTTGTACTGCTTTCCGCCGGTCTTGACGATCGCGTACGTTGCCATCGGTCGGCTGCCCTTCTTTCTTTACAAGTGCTCGGCGCTAGCTCGGCACTCTGCTCACACGGCTGGAATCCGATAGGACACCGGAAACCGCCGTAGCTGGTCTGTGGTATTCACCGCCGCCTCGGGCCGATGGCTCATAATCCGAACCTGGCCCGCGCTCTCACAGCACTAGTCACAACAGAGTGCCGTCGCAAGGGGGCAGCGACTGGTCAAGACTACAGGACTCACCCGACCCCTCCAAACCGGGGTAAGACAACTCTCGTAGCTGTCGGGGGCAAGCCCCCGCACCCCCGGCTCCGGGGATGGTGACGCTTTCTTACAAGAGCGCCGGATGCTCCGTCGATACGCTCGATTCATGCGAGCTACCGGCACCTTCAGCGTCAAGTCCTTCGTCCCCGCCGAGATCACCGCCGAACCGGTCATTCCGACCGCCGTGCCGGTCGGCCTGGCCATTATCGAGAAGCAGTTCGAGGGCGAGATCGTGGGACGTTCCACGACCCTGTTCACCTCCGCGTTCGACCCGGCGGCGGGTGCGGGCACCTATGTCGCGCTGGAGTCCTTCGAGGGGTCGTTGAACGGGGTCGCGGGCAGCTTCAATTTCGTGCACTCGGCGACCACCTCGGGTGCGGACCGGAGCGCGCCGTTCTTCACCATCGTTCCCGTCAGCGGGACCGGCGGGCTGGCGGGCATCCGGGGCACCGGGGATCTGACCATCGATGCGGACGGGACCCATCACCTCTGGTTCGAGTACGAACTGGGCTGAGGCGACAGCCCGGCGGAGCGAGCGACCGCCGGGCGGAAATACAGTGGCCCCGCCGTGGAAACGGCGGGGCCACTGTGGCTTTCCAGGGAACCTAGTTCGCGTCCTCCGGCGCACCGGCCGGGCGACCGGCGGCACGACGGCGCGGACGCGCCCGCGGCGGCACCGCGACCGGCGCCAGGTCCTCGAGGTTCAGCGCCGGGGTCTGCGGCTGATCGGTGCTGGAGAGCACGAACACCGCCCCCTTGCTGTCCGCGGCCGGAGCGGCGGCCGTACGGGCCACCCGGCGCCGGCTGCGGGTCCGCCCCGCGGGCTCGGCCTCGGTCTGCACGCCGGCGGCGGCCTGTTCCTCTTCCACCAGCACGGCGGCCTCGGCCCCGGCGGTCACGGCATCGGCCGCGACCACGGCATCGGCGGCGGCCGACGCGGCGGCGCTCACCCCGTGGGAGGTGCCGTTCGAGTGGAAACCGGCCTCCGCCACCGCTGTCACGGCGGCGTCCGCCTCGGCCTGGGCGGCATCGGTCTCCGCGGCATCGGCCACCTTCGCGGCGGCGCCGGCGGCGAGCGCGGCTTCCGCCGCCGCGTTCTCGGCGGCGGT
The DNA here is from genome assembly GCF_021183565.1 of Nocardia yamanashiensis. NCBI lineage: Bacteria > Bacillati > Actinomycetota > Actinomycetes > Mycobacteriales > Nocardiaceae > Nocardia > Nocardia yamanashiensis. The sequence goes on along the minus strand of NZ_CP089226.1, from coordinate 8,310,191 downwards.
CAGCAGCTGCGCGGCGGTGGCCACCGTATCGGCCTCGGTCCCGCTACCGGCCTGCGCCAGTTCGAGATTCGCCAGGTCCGCGGCGTGCACGGCATCCTCGACGGCCGCGTGCGCGGCATCCTCGGCCTGGTGCGCGGCCATCGCCATCGCGACCGGGTGGGCCCGCTTCGCGGCGGCCTGCTCGGCCTTGTGCTCGGTCTCGTGCTCGTCCTTGTCGGCTTCGACCTTCTCCTCGACCGGAGCCTCGGCGACCGGCGCGGTTTCGGCCGCGGCATTGCGATCCTTGCGGCGGCGACGCGAACCCTCACGACGGCCCACGCCCTCGCCCTCGGCGGCCGGAGACGCCTCGACGGGGTAGTTGTGCACCAGGATGCCGCGGCCGTGGCAGGTCTCACAGGTGGTGGAGAACGCCTCGACCAGGCCGGTGCCCAGCTTCTTACGGGTCATCTGGACCAGGCCCAGCGAGGTGACCTCGGAGACCTGATGGCGGGTGCGGTCGCGGCCGAGCGCCTCGGTGAGGCGGCGCAGCACCAGGTCCCGGTTGGATTCCAGGACCATGTCGATGAAGTCGACGACGATCATGCCGCCGATATCGCGCAGGCGCATCTGGCGGACGATCTCCTCGGCCGCCTCCAGGTTGTTACGGGTAACGGTCTCTTCGAGATTCGACCCGCCCGACCCGGTGAACTTGCCGGTGTTCACGTCGATGACGGTCATCGCCTCGGTGCGATCGATCACCAGGGTGCCGCCCGAGGGCAGCCACACCTTGCGGTCGAGGGCCTTGGCCAGCTGCTCGTCGATGCGCAGGCTGCCGAACACGTCGACGCCGGTGCCCTCGTAGCGCTCGACCCGGTTCAGCATGTCCGGCGCGACCGTGCGGACGTAGTTCTCCACGGTCGTCCAGGCGCGCTCGCCCTCGATGACCAGCTTGGAGAAGTCCTCGTTGAACAGGTCGCGAACCACCTTGACCAGCAGGTCCGGCTCTTCGTACAGGGTCTTGGGCGCGCCCGAGCCCTGCTTCGACTGTTCCTCGATGGTGCGCCAGGTGGCTTGCAGCCGTTCGACATCGCGCGCGAGTTCGGGCTCGCTCACGCCTTCGGACGCGGTGCGGATGATGACGCCGGCGTCCTGCGGCACGATGTCGCGCAGGATCTCCTTGAGCCGCTTGCGCTCGGTGTCCGGGAGCTTGCGGGAGATGCCGGTGGAGGTGCCGCCCGGCACGTACACCAGGAAGCGACCGGCCAGGCTGATCTGCGTGGTCAGGCGAGCGCCCTTGTGGCCCACCGGGTCCTTCGACACCTGCACCAGGACGGTGTCACCGGGCTTGAGCGCCTGCTCGATCTTGCGCTCGCGACCGCCGAGTCCGGCGGCCTCCCAGTTCACCTCGCCCGCGTACAGCACGCCGTTGCGGCCGCGGCCGATATCGACGAACGCGGCTTCCATGGACGGCAGCACGTTCTGCACCTTGCCCAGGTACACATTGCCGACCATCGAGGCCGAACCGGTGCTGGTCACGAAGTGCTCGACCAGGATGTTGTCCTCGAGCACCGCGACCTGGGTGGTGGAGGTCGGGTGTTCGGCGAAGTGCTTCTCGCGCACCACCATCACGCGATCCACGGCCTCGCGACGGGCCAGGAACTCGGACTCGGTCAGGATCGGCGGGCGGCGGCGACCGGCTTCGCGACCGTCACGGCGGCGCTGGCGCTTGGCTTCCAGGCGGGTCGACCCGCTGATGCCCTGAACCTCGTCGGAGGCGGCGGCAGCGGCCGCGGCGCGGCGCTTGCTGCGCGGTTCGCGCTCGTGCACGACCGTGTTCGGCGGATCGTCCTCGGCGGCTTCGGGCTCGTTGTCCTCGCCGCCCTTGCGACGGCGACGGCGACGGCGGCGACGGCTGCTCGAGCCCTCCGGCACGGCGGCCGAATCCTCGTCGTCGTCGGTGTCGTCACCGGATTCGTCGGCGTCGGTGGTGTCGGCGGTGACCGTCTCGTCGGTCTCGCCGTCCTCCGCGTCATCGGATTCGCCGTCGGCATGCTGTTCACCACGGCCCCGGCCGCGACCACGACGGCCGCGGCGGCGACGCCGCGAGGTGCCCTCGCCGCGCTGCTCCCGGTCCTCGCCGTCCCAGTCGCCGTCGTCCTCGGTCTCCTCGACCGCGGGCTCCTCGACGACCGGCGCGACCTCGGCCACCGGCTCTTCGGCCTTGACCTCTTCCGCCTTGGCCTTGCGGTCGGCGCGGCGCTTGCGGCGCGTCTCCTCGATGGCGGCGGCGTCCGGCGACAGGAACAGCGGCGCGGCCACGGCGGCCGCCGGCTGATAGGTCACCGGCTCCTCGGCCTGCGGGGCGGCCTGGAAGGGGTTGTTGAACAGGGAGGGCTGGCGCGCGGGCGGCGCGGGTTCGACCGCCGCCTCGGCCGCTTCGACTTCCTCGGCGGCCAGTTCGTCGGCGGCTCGGTCGTCGCCGGCGGCGATGGCCTGCTCGACGCTGGTCTCGACGATCGGTTCCGGATCCGCGGTCGCGGCCTCGACCGTGCGCGGCCCGAAGGCGTCACGGACGGTTTCGGCGACGGTGCGATCCAGACTCGATTGCGGACTGCGTGCCTGAGCGCCCATTTCGGTGAGATGGGCCAGGATGCGTTTGCTGGTTACGCCCAGCAGCTTCGCCAGTGCGTGCACTCGGATCCGTTCCGGCAACTGTTCGGCAGCCGGATTGGTGTCGGTCGGATCTTGACCGATACCAGCGGCCTCCCCTGCGTTCACCTGCGATGCTTCTTGCGGCTCTTGATCGGCCACGAATTCTCCTCGGAGACCCCCGGGCGCGTCCCTCCGAGGAGTGACGCGGCCGACGCGGGGGCGCTGTCTGTGGCGCCTCGAACCCGGGAGGGCACGAGACGAAATGGTCTCCGCTCCGCGTGGCCCGGGTGTCACCTGTGTTGTCGTCGTTCGGGCTTGCTGGCCACGCAGTGCCTGGCTGTTCGGCTCGACTTCGCGTTGCGAGCGTTCATCCAGCGTGCCTGCCCGACGGCCGAGTCTTGGAAGCCGTCGGCGGCAGCGATGATCGTCCGTCGCTCCGCGATGTCAATCGGAGGTGTCCGTTACCTGCCGCAAACGGTGGGCGTCGGTCACTTCCGTAGCCAGTATCCCACACGACCTCGGGGCGTCGCGCCCGCGCGGGCTTTCAGGGCTCGTCGCGCGTCGTGAGAAGGACAACTCTCGTGACTCTCAGGGGCGAGCCCCTGAAACCCCGAAAGCAGGGGTTGAAACGGGGGGTCTGGGGGCAGAGCCCCCAGACCTTCTTCCCGTCCGGGTCGGGGGCGGGGCCCCGGAGTTCGGTTCGCTACTGCGCGAAGCCGGGGAACCAGATGGCGATCTCGCGCTTGGCGGATTCGGGCGAGTCGGAGCCGTGGACCAGGTTGTACTGGGTCTCGAGGGCGTAGTCGCCGCGGATGGAACCGGGGACGGCCTTCTCGACGGGGTCGGTGCCGCCGGCGATCTGACGGAAGGCGGCGATGGCGCGGGGGCCTTCGAGGACGGCCGCGACGACCGGGCCCGAGGTGATGAATTCGATCAGCGAGCCGAAGAACGGCTTCTCGCGGTGCTCGGAGTAGTGCTCGACCGCCACTTCCTCGGAGACGTTCACCTGCTTCAGGGCGGCGATCTTCAGACCCTTGCGCTCGATGCGGGTGATGATCTCGCCGATCAGGCCGCGGGCAACGCCGTCCGGCTTGATGAGTACCAAAGTCTGCTCAGTCACGCGGTTCAGCCTAGTGGGCAGGTTGCCCGATCAACGATTCAGGCTTCGGTCATCCGCTGGCTGGGCAGCGCGCCCGCGTCCATCTTCTTCTTGACGTCGGCGCGCAGCACCAGGATGAACAGCCACACGGCGAGGAACACCACGGCGATCACCAGGATCGAGATATGGATGAATCCGCCTGCGAGCAGCGCGAACTGGAGTCCGAGGTTGAACCAGAGCGCCCACGGCTTCCGCTGTACGCTGGCGCCCAGGAACATGATCACGGCCAGCCCGACCAGGTACAGCACCGACCACCAGCGCAGTCCGCCGCCGACCTGCGCGACCACCGGCAGCGCGAGCAGCACGGTGATCGCCTCCAGCACGAGGGACCCGGCCATGACGCCGCGCAGACCCTTCCACGGATCGGTGGCGGGCGCGGGCACCTCGGGCGTGGCGTCGGAGGTCATGCTGTGTCCTTTCGAGCGTGAGCGGGGCGCTGCGTGGTTACGCTGCGCTGCCTCCTTCGCGCCTGACCGCTCACGCTGGGTCCTTTCCGAACAGGCTGCGGGCCGCCCCGGCGGTGACGACCGATCCGGTGATCACGATGCCCGCGCCGGAGACCAGTTCACCGTCGTCGCCGTCTTCGGCGAGATGGATGGCGGTCTCGATGGCGTCGGCGAGGTCGTGTGCCACGGCCACGCGTTCGTCACCGAACCGCTGCACCGCCAGGTTGGCCAGATCGTCCACGGGTAGCGCTCGGGGGGAACCGTTCTCGGTGACCACGATCTCGTCGAAGACCGGTTCCAATGCGTCCAGGATGCCACCGGCGTCCTTGTCCGCCAGCACCGCGATCACGCCGACCAGTTTGCGGAAGTCGAATTCGCTGGTCAGGGTGGCCGCCAAAGCCTGTGCGCCCTGCGGATTGTGGGCCGCGTCCAGGAAGATGGTCGGCGCGCTGCGCATCCGCTCCATTCGCCCCGGGCTGACGGCGTTCGCGAATCCGGCTCGCACGGCATCGATATCGAGCTGCCGCGAGGACCCCGCCCCGAAGAACGCCTCGACCGCGGCGAGCGCCAGCACCGCGTTGCGGGCCTGATGTTCACCGTGCAGCGGCAGGAAGATGTCGTCGTACACCCCGCCCAGGCCCTGCAGTTCCAGCACCTGTCCGCCGACGGCGGTGCGCCGCGCCAGCACCTGGAATTCCGAGCCTTCGCGCGCGACGGCGGCGTCGACCTCGACAGCCCGGCGCAGCAGCACGTCCATGACTTCGGGTTCCTGCTGGGCGATCACGGCGACGGTGTCGCGCGGCACCAGCCCGTCGTCCACGGCCTTCTTGATGATTCCGGCCTTCTCCCCCGCGATGGAGGTGAGGTCGGGGCCGAGGAAGTCGGTGTGGTCCAGGCCGATCGGGGTGATGACGGCGACCTGCCCGTCGATCACGTTCGTGGCGTCCCAGCGCCCGCCCATCCCGGTCTCCACGACCGCGACGTCCACCGGCGCTTCGGCGAAGGCCGCGTACGCCATGGCGGTGAGCACCTCGAACTTGCTCATGGCCGGTCCGCCCGCCGCCTTGGACCGTTCGTCGATCATCTCGACGAACGGCTGGATCTCCCGAAAGGTTTCGACGTAGCGCCCCGGCGTGATGGGTGCGTTGTCGATGGCGATCCGCTCGGTGGCCAGCTGCAGGTGCGGGCTGGTGATGCGCCCGGTGCGCCGGTGCAGCGCGGTGAGCAGCGAGTCGATCATGCGGGTGACCGAGGTCTTGCCGTTCGTGCCCGCGATGTGAATCGCCGGGTACCCCTGCTGCGGCGAGCCGAGCAGGTCCATCAGCGTCGCGATCCGGGTGAGCGACGGCTCGATCTTGGTTTCCGGCCAGCGCTGGTCGAGTTCGGCCTCGACCAGGGCCATTTCGGCGAGGTCGACCGGGGAGGTGCCGCTGGTCAGCGGCTGCCCCTCCTCGGCGTACCGGCGCTCGTCGCCGCTCACTTGGCTTCCGCCAGCTTCGCGATTTCCGCGAGCCGCGCGGTGATCCGCTCGACATCGGTCTCGGCGATCTCCTTGCGCGCCTTGATCTTCTCGACCACCTCGTCGGGCGCCTTGGCCAGGAATCCCTGGTTGCCGAGCTTGCCGGTGGTGCTCGTGAGCTCCTTCTGCGCGGCGGCCAGGTCCTTCTCCAGGCGGCGGCGTTCGGCGTCGAGGTCGACGGTCCCGGAGGTGTCGATCTCGACGGTCACCGTGGCATTGGTGAGCCGGACCTCGAGCGAGGCGGTGGCGGCGAAGTCGGCGCCGGCCGCGGTGAGCTTGGCCAGGTTGGCGATGGAGGTCTGCTGATCGAGCAGTTCGGCGGCGTCGATGCCGATCAGCTTGGCGGCCACCTTCTGCGAATCGGCCAGGCCCTGGTCGGAGCGGAAGCGGCGGATCTCGGTGATCAGCTTCTGGGTGTCGGCGATGCGCCGGGCGGCGTCGGCGTCGGCGGTCGCGCCGGAGGCCTGCGGCCAGGCCGCGACGACGATGGATTCGCCCGCCGCGCCGTCGGTCAGTGCGCGCCACAGCGATTCGGTGACGAACGGGATGGCCGGGTGCAGCAGCCGCAGCACGGCGTCGAGCACATTGCCGAGCACGATGCGGGTGGAGTCGGCGCGTTCCTCGGATTCGGCGAACTGCACCTTCGCCAATTCCAGGTACCAGCTGCAGAATTCGTCCCACGCGAAGTGGTAGAGGCCCTCCAGGGCCTTGCTGAACTCGTACCGGTCGAGCGCCGAATCCACTTCCGCCACCACCTCGTCGAGGCGATCGAGAATCCAGCGGTCGGTGTCGGTGAGGGTGTCGCGCGCGGGCAGTTCGCCCGGCCGCGCACCGTTCATGAGCGCGAACTTGGTGGCGTTGAACAGTTTCGTGACGAAGCTGCGCGACGCGGTCACGTGCGAGGTGCCCACCGACAGGTCGCCGCCCGGCTGCGCACCGCGCGCGAGGGTGAATCGCGTTGCGTCCGCGCCGTATTCGTTGATCCAGTCCAGCGGATCGATGCCGTTGCCGCGCGACTTGGACATCTTCTTGCCGTGTTCGTCGCGAATCAGCCCGTGCAGGAACACATCCCGGAACGGCACCTGCTTCTGCTGCGGATCCTTGCCCGCGGTCAGCACGGCGTCGTCGGAGACGAACATGCCGAACATCATCATGCGCGCCACCCAGAAGAACAGGATGTCGTAGCCGGTGACGAGCACGCTGGTCGGATAGAACTTGGCCAGTTCGGGCGTGGCGTCCGGCCAGCCCATGGTGGAGAAGGGCCACAGGCCGGAGGAGAACCAGGTGTCGAGCACGTCCGGGTCCTGCACGTAACCCTCGGGGGCCTGCTCGTCCGGGCCCACGCACACGATCTCGCCCTCGGGGCCGTACCAGATCGGGATGCGGTGACCCCACCACAGCTGGCGGGAGATGTTCCAGTCGTGCATGTTGTCGACCCATTCGAACCAGCGCGGTTCCTGGCTCGGCGGGTGGATGACGACGTCGCCGTTGCGGACGGCGTCGCCCGCGGCCTTGGCGATGCCCTCGACCTTCACCCACCACTGCATGGACAGTCGCGGCTCGATGGGCTCGCCGGAGCGCTCGGAGTGCCCGACCTGGTGCTTGTACGGGAACTTGCGGTCGACGATGCGGCCTTCGGCTTCCAGGCGCTCGCGGATCTTCAGCCGCGCCTCGAACCGGTCCATACCGTCGAATTCGGTTCCGCTGTCGGCGATCTTGCCGGTCTTGTCCATGATGGTCGGCATGGGCAGGCCGTGGCGCAGGCCGAGCTCGAAGTCGTTGGGGTCGTGCGCGGGGGTGATCTTCACTGCGCCGGAACCGAATTCGGGATCGACGTAGTCGTCGGCCACGATCGGGATCTGGCGACCGGTGATCGGGTGGTAGACGGTGGTGCCGATGAGCGCCTTGTACCGCTCGTCGTCCGGGTGCACCGCGACCGCGGTGTCACCGAGCATGGTCTCCACGCGGGTGGTGGCGACGATCACGTGCGGTTCGTCGTCGTTCATCGACCCGAAGCGCATGGACACCAGTTCGCCGTCCACCTCCTTGTGATCCACCTCGAGATCGGAGATGCCGGTCTGTAGCACCGGCGACCAGTTCACCAGCCGCTCGGCGCGGTAGATGAGCCCCGCGTCGTAGAGCCGTTTGAAGATGGTCTGCACGGCGCGCGAGAGCCCGTCGTCCATGGTGAAGCGGTCGCGACTCCAGTCGACGCCGTCGCCGAGGCGGCGCATCTGGCCCTGGATCTGGCCGCCGCTCTCGCGCTTCCAGTCCCAGACCTTGTCGACGAACAGTTCGCGGCCGAAGTCTTCCTTGGTCTTGCCGTCGACGGCGAGCTGCTTCTCCACCACGGTCTGGGTGGCGATGCCGGCGTGATCCATACCGGGCAGCCACAGCACCTCGTAGCCCTGCATGCGCTTGCGGCGGGTGAGCAGGTCCATGAGGGTGTGGTCGAGGGCGTGGCCCATGTGCAGGGTGCCGGTGACGTTCGGCGGCGGCAGCACGATCGAGTACGGCGGCTTGTCGCTGGATGCGTCGGCGGTGAAGTAACCGGCGGCTACCCACTGCTCGTACAGGTCGGCCTCGACGTCACCGGGATTCCAGGACTTGGGGAGGGCATCGGCACGATTGCGTGGGTTCTCAGAGGCTGCGCTGGTCACCTGGCGATTCTAAGGGGCGGGATTCTGCCACCTCTACCGGGTTTTGGATAGCCGAAGAGCGGGGCTTTCGGCGGATGAGGGACACCGAAAGCCCCGCCCTCGTGATTCAGCCTACCGGGGTTTCGGGCGGAGGCGGCGAATCCATAAGCAATTCTCAGGTTCTGACCCAAATGGGCCAGCGTAAGCCATTTTTCGTTGCATGGACGTTGCGTTCGACCAGTGTATTTCCTTGATTCACAGTGCGATTGCACAGTTTTCATCCCGGTCGGTCGGCAAGTTGGACATCGGCGGGGACCGCCGCAACCCCGCGCCAGGGGGATTTCAGTGAAAACTCAGGGAAATCCCGGTTGCCGGAAGCGATTTCGCAGCCAATCCTGGAAAAGGTGAACCCCCCGCTCGACTCCGGATCCGCCCCCGCCGCCGTCACCCGCTTCCGCCCGCACCGCCTGCCGTCCCGCCGCACCGGAACGCGCGTGGTCACCCCGCGCCGGGTGCACGACCTACGCGGCGATACCGTCTGCGAGCTGCGCTACCCCGCGACCGCGGCCGTGATCTTCTCGGGGGTGCCGGGCGCGGGTAAGAGCACGGCGCTGCGCAAACTGTTCGGGCTCACTCCGGAGAGCATGACGCCCACCGTGAGCAGGCACGGTGCGGTGCTGTTGGATTCACAGCACTCCCGGAACTGGTGGCAGCGGCGGCTCACCCGGGTGCCGTATCCACTACTGCTGCCGATCGTGCACCTCACGCACTATCTGCGGATTCGCCGCGCGCTGCACCGGGCGGACGGACCGGTCGTCATCCACGACTGCGGCACCCGGCAATGGGTGCGGCGCCTGGTGGCGGCCTGGGCGCGCACCGGCGGGCGGACCGTGCATCTGGTCATGATCGATGCCCCCGCCGCGCACGCCCTGGCCGGACAGGTGTCACGCGGACGGGAGGTCGGGCGGATCAGCTTCCGGCTGCACTATCTGCGCTGGCAGCGGCTGGTCGACCGGGCCGCCGCCGGCGTGAAGCCGCACCCCGCACCCGAGTCGGTGGTGATCCTGGATCGGGCGGCGGTGCGTGAACTGCGCGCGGTCTCCTTCGCGGCCTGAGCGGTCGCTCACCACCGGGCGATCGGAAGCCGTGTCCGATTCGCCCGGTCAGCGGGCGTGTGCGAACCCACACCGCCACACCCGCGTGAGCTGAGCCGCAATACCCTTGCCAGCCCTACCTGCGGTGATGTGTTCTGGCTATCCGGCTGGCGCCAGTCGTCCTCAGTTCCGACGCAGTACCCGACAACTCCTCCAGGGACACCACCGTCCCTCCCCCGGAAAGAGAGTCACCATGCGCGTTCGAACCATTACCGTCACCGCCGCGCTCGCCGGGGCCGCCATCGCCGGAGCCATCGCCGCCGGAACCGCCTCCGCCGCAACGCCGTTCGTCATCCCGCAGGCCGGAGCCGCCGGAGTGGAACTGTCCCCCGGTGAAACCCGCGCCCTCGCCGACAGCCCGATTCCCGCCCTCGCCGACCGCTACGCCCCCACCGGCCTGGTCACGGTGGGCGTGCAGCCCGATTCCAAACTCCCCCAGGACGATTACAACGTGTACGCGGGCCTGCGCGATATCGTGGCCGAGGCCGCCGATCGCCCGGGCGGCGCGGTCGACCTGATCGTCGATTCGGAAGGCGTTGTCCTGCTCCAGGACTGGTGAGCCCCGCGGCCGTTCCACTGCGGCCGGTCCGAAATGCCAAGCGCCCCGCACCTTCCCGGTGCGGGGCGCCATTCGGTGGGGCTGTCGGCTAGACGAGTACTTCCAATGCTGCGCGGTGCGCTTCGAAGGTGGCGGGGAGGTGGCCGGCCGGGTCGCCGTCGGCGGTGGCCGGGGCGTTCGGGGCGGTCAGGGTGATCGTGGAGGCGCGGTATTGGACGGTGGCGGGATGCTCGATGCGTTTGCCCGCCGACAGCGCCGGGAGGAGTTTGAGCATGTCCAGGCGCGGCATGGCGCCGACCACGGTCAGGTCCAGGAGGCCGTCGTCGAGTTCGGCGTCGGGGGTGATGAGCATGCCGCCGCCATAGGTCTTGGTGTTGCCGACGGCGACCATGACGGCGTCCAGTTCGATGACGGTGCCGTCCGGGTGGTCCGGCGAACCGTGCAGCTCGATCTTGTAGGGCACGGCCAGCTTGCCCGCGAGTTCGATGACCGCGGCCAGGGTGTAGCGCAGCGGGCCCTTGGGCCAGCGCATATGGTTGGCGCGCAAGGTGACTCGGGCGTCGAGCCCGGTGCCGGTGACGGTCGCGAACCACATGGGCTCGGTCGCGTCCTGCGCCTGCACCGTGCCCAGGTCGATGGTGCGGGTCTTCCCGCGCAACACCGTATCGACCGCGGCGGCGGTGTCGTCCGGGATGCCGAGCTGGCGGGCCAGGTCATTGCCGGTGCCGCCGGGAATCAGCCCGAGCGGCACATCCTTGCCGACGAGTCCCTGCAACACCACGCAGACCAGTCCGTCGCCGCCCGCCGCCACTACCGCGTCGGGCCGGGCGTACGGATCGGTGAGCGCTTCCCGCACCAGGCGGATGGTGTCGGCGGCCGAATCACCGCGCAGTTCGGTGACTTCCACGTCCCGCGCGGCGAAGGCGTCGGCCGCCGCGATCGCGACCTGCGCGCCCTTGCCCTGCCCGGACAGCGGGTTCGTCACCAGCGCGACGGAGCGAATCTTTCTCACGGGATGAGCTTCCCAGGATTGAGGATGCCCGCGGGGTCGACCGCGTTTTTCACCGCCCGCAACACCTGGACGCCGAGGTCGCCGATCTCGTCGGTCATCCACGGCCGATGATCCGCGCCGATGGCGTGGTGGTGGGTGATGGTCCCGGACGCCGCCACGATGGCATCGCCCGCGGCCCGCTTCGCCCGCGCCCACTGCGCGATCGGATCCGCGCCCTGCTTGGCGACGATGGTGAAGTACAGCGACGCCCCGGTCGGATAGGTGTGCGAGATATGGCACATGACCAGCGCCGGCGCCCCGCCCTCGGTGAGCGAATCGACCAGCGCGGCGGTCACTTTCGCCTTCAGGTTGGCCAGATTTGACCAGCTGGTCGCGGTTTCGAGGGTTTCGCAGAGAATCCCGACGTCCAGCAGCGCGTCCCGCAGGTACGGCGCGGAGAACCGGCCGTGCTCCCACTCGGCGGCCGGCTGTTCGCCCAGTGCGGTGCCGCCGGCGGCCAGCAGCAGCGCGTGCGCTTCGGCGCTGCGGGCGGCCACGTGCGCGGCGGTGCCCTCGAAGGTGGTGACGGCCAGGCAGCCGCCGACGGTCGCGCCGCCGACGTCTCCGGCGCGGGCCAGGTTGAGCCCGGTTTCGGCTTCGTCGGACAGTCGCATGACGGTCGGGGCCGCGCCGGTCTGGATGACGGTGCGCAGCGCGTTCGCGCCGGTGGCGAAGTCGGGGAACGACCAGGCCTGGTAGGCGGTGGTTTCGGGGACCGGGTGCACGCGCAGGGTGACCTCGGTGATGATGCCGAGGGTGCCTTCCGATCCGGAGAACAGCTCGCGCAGATCGGGTCCGGCGGCGGAGGCGGGCGCGCGGCCCAGGTCGAGAGTGCCGGTGGGCGTGGCGATTCGGAGGCGCTCGATCATGTCGTCGAAGCGGCCGTAGCCTGCCGAGGCCTGCCCGGAGGATCGGGTGGCGGCGAATCCGCCGATGGTGGCGAATTCGAAACTCTGCGGGAAGTGCCCGAGCGAAAAGCCCTGCTTGCCAAGGAGTTCCTCGGCCTGCGGGCCGGACAGCCCCGCGCCGAGGGTGGCGGTGCCGCTGATCGGATCCATTTCGGTGAGGTCGTTCAACCGTCCCAGATCGATGGCGATGACGGCGTCGAACGCGCCGCGCACCGGATCGAGCCCGCCGACGACGCTGGTGCCGCCGCCGAACGGAACCACCGCGATGCGGTTGGCGGAGCAATACTGCAGTAGCGCAAGCACTTCGGCGTGATCGGCGGGGAAGACGACGGCGTCGGGCGCGTCCTGCGTTCCATCGGCCCGGCGGCGCAACAGGTCCGGGGTGGATTTACCGCCCGCGCGAAGCAGCCGATCGCGGTGGCCGATCGAGACGTGCTCCGCTCCGACCACCGCGTCGAGCCCGGCATGCTGGTCCGGCGTGAGCGCGGAGTCACGCAGCGGCACGTCGCCCTCATCGCGACGGGTCACCGGTTCCCCGGACACCCCGAATACCTGCGCGAGCAGTCCCCGAATCTTGTCCGGCAACGGTTTGTGTCCGGACGGGGAGCCCCAGGCGTCCCACACCATACTCGCGCGGACCTGCGGCTCGCCCGGGTTTTCCGCCGATGTGGCTGCTGCTCGTTCTTCGACCATGCGTTACAGTCTGACATAGAATGTCAAGTAGTAACGAGAAGCTAGGTGGTGAGCCAATGACCGAACCATTGTCCGGCGTCGATCAGGCGATCCTGAAGGCAGCGCGCGAAGCCGTGATCGAGTTCGGCGTGAAGCGCACCACCCTCACCGAAGTGGCCAAGCGGGCCGGCGTCAGCCGCCCCACCGTGTACCGCCGCTGGTCGCACACCGGGGCCCTGGTGGCAGACCTGCTGGTGCTGGAGCTGCGCGAGATCGTCTGGGCAGCGGTCCCCGCGACGGGCCCCAGCCGTGCCCGCCTGGTCACCGCGGTCACCGAGGCTTCGGCTCGGATGCGCGCGAATCCGGTGTTCGGCAAGATCTTCCGTGCCGACACCGATCTCATGCTCACCTACGTGTTCGAACGCCTGGGCCGCAACCAGCGCAAGCTCATCACCCTGTTCACCACTGTCATCCAGGAAGGCCAGCGCGACGGGTCGATTCGCGCCGGCGATCCCCGCCACATGGCCACCATGCTGCTGCTGATCACGCAATCGGCGGTGCAATCGGCCGGCACGGTGGCGGATTGGCTGGACGCGGAGCACCTGGATATCGAGCTCGCGCATGCCGTCGACGCCTACCTGATGCCCCCTGCGACAACGCAGTAGGCGTCGCACCACCCGGCTCGCCGCCGTTGTCCTCATGCCACGACTCCCGGCTCACGCCCGCCAACGACCGCTCTCCACCTGCTTCCACCCCGCTCATCGAAAGGTCTTGCCATGACCGGTAATTCGGCCCAGCCCAATTCGGCATTGAATCGCGCACGGCGACAGCGGGAACTGAGCGCGCTCGGCGATGGCCAGGCCGTCGATGTGCTGGTGATCGGCGGCGGTATCACCGGCGTAGGCGTGGCCCTGGACGCCGCCTCGCGCGGCCTGCGCACTGTCCTGGTGGAGAAGCACGACCTGGCGTTCGGCACCAGCCGCTGGAGTTCCAAGCTGGTGCACGGCGGCCTGCGCTACCTGGCCAGCGGCGGCGTCGGCATCGCCCACGAGAGCGCGGTGGAACGCGACATCCTGCTCACCCGCACCGCGCCCCATCTGACTCGCGCCCTCCCGCAGGTGGTGCCGCTGCTTCCGAATGTCGGCGCCGCGCAGAAACTTCTGGTCCGCACCGGCTTCCTCGCCGGCGACGTCCTCCGCCGCACCGCGGGCACCTCGGCCTCGGTGCTCCCTCGCTCCCGCCGGGTAGCCGCCGCGGAAGCCCTGCGCTACGCACCGACCGTGCGCCGAAACGGCTTGCGCGGCGGCCTGATCGCGTGGGACGGCCAGCTGGTCGACGACGCCCGCCTGGTGGTGGCCATCGCCCGCACCGCGGCCGCGCACGGCGCCGCCGTCCTCACCCGTGTGGAAGCCACCGACGTAACCGGCACCACCGCCCACCTCACCGATCGCCTGACCGGCGAAACCCTCACCGTCACAGCCCGTTCCGTCATCAATGCCACCGGCGTCTGGGCCGACCAGGTCGACCCCAGCATCGAACTGCGCCCGTCCCGAGGCACCCACCTGGTCTTCGACGCCGCGGCCTTCGGTGGCCTCTCCGCCTCCCTGACGGTCCCCATCCCCGGCAGCACCAGCCGCTTCGTCTTCGCTTTCCCCGCCGCGCACAACCGCGTCTACCTGGGCCTGACCGACGAGGAAGCCCCCGGCCCGGTCCCCGACGTCCCGCACGCCACCGACGCCGAAATCGACTTCCTCCTGGACACGGTCAACACGGTGCTGCGAGAACCGCTGACCCGCAATGACATCCGAGGCACCTTCGCGGGCCTGCGCCCGCTCCTGCGCACCGGCGCCGACAGCACCGCCGACATCTCCCGCGAACACGCCGTCCTGACCTCCCCCACCGGCGTGATCACCGTCGTCGGCGGCAAACTCACCACCTACCGCAAAATGGCCGAAGACACCGTCGACGCCGCCATCGCCCACGCGAACCTCCCCGCCGCCGTCTGCCGCACCCGCGATCTCCCCCTGGTGGGCGCGGTCTCCGGCGCAGCCCGCGACCGCATCCAAGCCCCCACCCGCCTGATCGAGCGCTACGGCAGCGAAGCCGCCACGATCCAGGCCCTAGCGGCGGAAAACCCCGACCTGGCCACCCCCGTAGCCCCCGGAATCGATGTAACCGCAGCCGAATTCACCTTCGCCGTCAACTACGAAGGCGCCCTCGACCCCGACGACCTCCTCGACCGCCGCACCCGAATCGGCCTGGTCCCCGCCGACCGCGCCGCCGCCACCCCCGCAGCCGAGGCACCTTTCACCACGACCAGCCACTGACTAACGACCCCACTCCCCCGACCATCACCTCAAAGTGAAACACCAACCCGGGAAAGTGCCTCTCCCATGATCAACGGCACATGAGCGAGGCAACACCCCGCCGACCCCCTCACTCATGTGCCACTCAACCCAATCCCCCGGTACCTCGGCTCGAAAGGCGACAACGGCCGGAACGACGCCGGAAGGCGAGGCAACGGCTCCCACCAGGGGGACCACAGTCGGGGACGCCAGGCGAGGCGACCCCACTATTCCGTCAAATCCCTGGTTACGCCCACAAGGCAGCAATACGAGCCGCCTCGGACTTGCCCTGGGCGCGACCACATTCGGCGGCCGGGACACGAGTGACCGTGTCCAATGGATTGGTGCCGAACGACGCCAGAGAGGGTTCGTCGGGACGGATCACCTCCACCCGAGAGCCGCCCTCACGCAGCGCCGCCACCTCACCCTCCAGGAACACATCCGGATTGGCCGCGATGATGAGGATGCGCGCCGCACCGGTGGCGTAATCCGAGTTCGTCGAGGTCCGGACGCCGCCGTCCACATACCGGGTGCCCTCCAGCGACACCGGCGGCCAGACCATCGGGACGGCGGAACTGGCCGCCACGGCGTCGATCAACGCGACGCCGGAGTTGCGATCGAAGGCCCGGGCCGCGCCGTCGGCAGCGTCCACGGCGATGACCAGCAGGTCGCGATCCGGCCAATCATGAATGGGCAGGCGGGATTCGATGACGGCGCGACGCTGGGCCTCCGGGATGGTGTCGGCATCCAGGGCCGCCGCGGCCAGCCGACGGCTGATCTCGACCGGATCGCCCGGCGCCTGTTCGGCGATGGCGCTCCACACCGCGACCATCAGGGTGAGCGGATCACCGGGCGGCACGATCTCATGGCTCTGCAAAGCCGGATCGACCTGGCGCGCGAACAATTCGGCGAAGCTCAGCCCACTGCTCAACTGCACCGCCACATTCGAGCCCGCCGAGGTGCCGAGCAGCAGATCCGCACCGCGGACATCGACACCGGCATCCGCCAGGCCCACGACAATGCCGGTCTCCCAAGCGATCCCGGCCACTCCCCCGCCGCCCAGCACCAATGCCCGCTCGTGCGCCATGCTCGCTCCACTCCGCTCGGAAAGACCTGTCATCCGAATCTAGCGCGAGCCGCCGACAACGCTCACCCGAAGACGTTGCAGCCCGATCCGGTGCTCAGCCCGGTACCGGCCGTGACATCGACATACGGGAACACCTCGGTACCAGCTCGGTTCTGCTGGAAGATCTGCAACCGATGCGCGCCGGTCGTGGCCGGCTTCCACTGCGCCTGCGCCAGTCCGCCCGACGGATACGCCCACGCGAACGGCACCGCATTGTCGTAGAAGATCACCGGCGTGGACGGATCGTCCACATAGCCGTTGACGGTGTAGGAACAGCCCGTCCCGTAATTGGTGGCCGACCCGAACGAAATCCCCGGTTCCACCCCGACCCGGGTCCCCGTGGCGGCGGCCGGTCCCGCCGAGACGGTGAGCGCCGCCGCGGCCAGTCCCACGGCGATAGCGAACGAACGAGCCCCGGTGGTGCGGCCCGCGGTACCGATGATCGTGCCCATCATGATTCGGTCCTAATCCGTACTGCCGGAGCCGGGTGCACCGGCACGATCTTCCGATCCTCACCCCCGCCGCCCGATCCCGCTACGCATTACCCCAATTCCGTCGCCCGTGTCGGATTCGCGGGGCGGAGCGCTGCGCCGAGCAGGCCGGGCGTCCTATGCTGGGCTGCGACGTAGTGAGCGCCGGCAAAGGAGGCGCCCATGGGGCGGATTCCGACCACAGTCACGCTGGTCCGAGGGGAGGGCCTGGTCGCCAGATTCGGGAATGTGATCATTCTGGTCTCCGGTGAAAGTCCCTCCACCGAGCGGATTCTCGGTGCGGCCGAGACAGCCGCCAAGTCCGGCGATCCCGGGGTGGCGATCGCGCAGCGGCTGGCCGCGACCGTGTTCAGCGGCGGTTCCGCGCACCCGCCCGATTTCGGGGTGATCGCGCCGACCGCGGGCGGCCTGCTGGTGTTGCTGCGCGGCCCGATCCGCGCCCTGGTCAACGGCCCCGAAGGCACCCGCCAATGGTCCGGCGAACGTGCCATGACCTGGGCCGACGAAATAATCCGCGACCCGATCCGCCGCCTCACCGTGGCTCCGGACGGTGTCGCCACCACCGAGATCCCGCACACCGATCTGCGCTCCGGCGTGGTCCCCGCCGGCGGTTTCATCGTGCTCGCCCCGCCCCGGGGCGTCAGTACCGCGCCCAGTTCCACCACCGGCGTCCTGAAGCAGCCCGATCTCCCCGACGCCGGGCTTCCCGACTCGACCATGCACGTGGCCCCGCCCACCCGATCGACGTCCCCCACCACCGGTCCCGAACCGGTTCGCCGGCGTTCTTCCGACGCGGGGATTCACTCCGACGCGGCCGCTCGCACCGCTGACGCGCCAGGCAGCCATCCCGGCCCGCCGGTCCGACGTGAGGCGCCGGAGTCTCCGGCGCATCCGGGTGGGCAGCGGCGCACGCCATCGCGCGCAGCCGCGGAGGATCGGCCGCAGGATGGCGTGACGGACAAGAACGAGGCCGCCGATGTGCTGGCCAAGCGCACCCGGGCGACCCAGCCCGGGGTGGGCTCCGCGCCGGAGACGCAGGTGATTCCCGAAGTGGATCCGGTTGCCGCGGCCGCTCCGGATATGCGGAAGGGGGCGAAAGCTCCACAGCGCGAGAATGATTCGGCCCGGCCTGGGAAGCGGGCCGATCGTCCGGATCCGGCCGATCAACCGCCTACCGCCGCCTTCGACGCGAGCGCGGCGGCGGCCGAGGAAGCGCCGCCGGAAACGAGCGCGATGCCCGCCGCGGTAGGGGTGCTGGGTTCACCGGAGGGCGCGGTGTATCCGCTGGACCGGCCCTATGTGCTCGGCCGGGATCCGATGATCGACGAGTCGGTGCGGCGAGCGGCGGCCTCGCCCATCGTGATCCCCCGCGACCGGCATGTGTCGCGGGTGCACGCCTATCTGTCGGTGGAGGCCGGGAAGGTGCTGGTCCGGGACGCTTCCACACCCGGTGGCACGTTCGTCGCCGCGCCCGGTGCGCAGGATTGGATCCGGGTGGGCCAGAAGGCCACCGAATTGCCGCCCGGCTGGAGCTTGCGGATCGGCGAGCGGGTGTTCACCTTCCGGGCGGAACCATTGCGGCGGTGAGGTTTTCGCCGGTGAGCGCCGACCAGTCGCCGGCGTGCAGATCGGCCAGCGACCACGGGGAGACGCGCAGGCGAGCGCGGACCGCCTGCTGGGCCGCCGCGACATCCGCGGGGTGATGGCCGAGCACGGTCGCGCCGACCACGAGTTCACCGGAGAGGATGAGCCGCCGATACGAGTGTTCGGACGGGCGGTCGATGACGATCACCCGGTCGCGCGGTCCCGGCTCGGACCGGCCGATGGTGAACAGTTCCAGCCCGACGCCCTTGAGGATGGTGGCCGGTGTTTCCGCGCTGAGCACCTGGTCACCGCCGAGCGCATTGACGGCGGCGGCCTGCGCTTGTTCGGCCGCGATCGGCCACAGCCCCAATACGCGGTCCCGATGCTCGGCCACATCACCGGCCGCGTACACGTCCGGCACGCTGGTCCGCATCCGGTCGTCGACCAGGATGCCGCGTCCCACCGCCAATCCCGCGCGCCGGGCCAGCTCGATATCGGGGCGGATGCCGGTGGCGGTCAGGAACACCTCGCACGGCACGGTCGTACCGTCCTTCAAGATCGCGGCGCGCACTCCGGGATCGCCGGTCAGCCGGGCGGTTTCGGCCCGATGCCGCACCTCGATCCCCCGCCGGACGAAATGGCCCAGCACGATGGCGGAGCAGCGGGGATCGAGCTGCTTGCTCAGCAGGCGCTCGCCGCGTTCCAGCACCGTCACCCGAAGTCCCAGCTGGTGCAGGGCGAATGCGGCTTCGAGACCGAGCAGGCCGCCGCCCGCCACGACCGCGCGCGTGCACCCGCGCTGCTGGGCGTAGGCGCGAATCCGGAGCGCGTCGCCCGCCTCGCGGAGCACGAAACTGCCCGGGCGGCGCAGTCCGTCGATCTCGGGCAGTGCGGCGCCCGCGCCCATGGCGAGAATCAGCCGGTCGTACGGCAGCACTTCCCCGGTGCCGAGCCGAACTCGCCGCGCCCGGGTATCCAGCGTGGTGGCGAGGGTATTGAGCCACGGTGTGATGCGGTGCTCCTCGTACCAGTTCTCGGGCAGCAGATGCAGGCCCTGCATGGCGGATCGGCCGTAGACCAGCCGGGAGATGCCCATGCGGTTGTAGAAGTCGTGCGCTTCCCGCCCCACCAGGTGGATTTCGCACTCCGGGTGGCCGCGCCGGAGGAAATCGGCGGCGGTGACACCGGCGATGCCATTGCCGACGACGACCACGCTCACCAGGGATCGATCGAAATGCACCGGGGTGTCGGTGTTTCCGCTGCCCGGCTGCGGCGTGAGCGCGACTTCGACATCGCCGCCGGTCACCCGCGCACAGCAGGCCATGCGGGTATTGTCGGCGAAACCCAAGCGGCGCAGGGTGTTCCGTTCGTCGGGCGTCGGCTCACACAAGTTCTCCGCACCGCCGAGCACCGCGACCGGGTCCGCGCCGCACACGCCCATCCGGCAGCCCGCCTCCAATGGCAGTGCGCCGCGTTCGGCGACGTCCAGCAGGCTCATGCCCAGGTCGGCGGGGATTCGGGTGGGTCCGGGTTCGAACAGCACCGAAGCCGGTGCGGTGGTGAGGTTTCGGGACGCTGGGCGGATGCGCGGGAACGGCAGCAGGACGGGAGCGGTGCGGGTGCCGGTGTGCTGGGCGTATTGGAGGGCGGTGATCTGGGTACGCGCCAGCCAGATCAGGGTGGCGATGAATACCGCACCACTGATCAACCAGTGCAGCCAGGACGCGGGGATACCGGTGACCGTGGTGAACGCACCCGCCAGGACCGATCCGGCGAACCAATAGAAGATATCCAGGGCCGCAACCGAATACCCCGCCGTGAGCAGGGCCGGGCTGAGGTCGGTCAGGGACTCCAGGGCGAAGTACACGCCGACGGCCGCCAGCATGGCGATGCCGAGCACCGCGTAGCGCTGCACGATCGACACCTCGGGATGTCCTGTGACGGTGAAGAATCCGAGCACGAACCCGGGTAGCGCGGCGGCGAACAGCTTGCGCGGGGCACTCCAGCCGCGATCGGTATCGGCCAGATCGGCGAGGTAGGCGGCGCGGGGTTTGTAGTCGTAGCAGTTCTTGGCGCAACCGACGCAGGGGCGGCAGTGATTGTTGGCGACGGTGACGAAAGGCGTTCGGCCGTACGCACGTTGCAGCGGGAACAGCGGGCAGATGGTGCTGCACCAACCGCTCTTGCCCTTGAACGCGACTCCGCCGGTGAAGGCTGCCAGAGCGACCAGGGCCAGTACTGCCGCGGTCGCGACGCCGCTGCGGTCCAGACCGGCGAGCCGGGAACCCGCGATGCCGAAGAACAGAACTACGGCCAGCAGGAATCCGCGCTCGCGGATCCAGCGGGGCGCGGCGGCGGCACGAGTGAAACCCAGCAGGCGGGGCAGCTGATTGGTGGCGGCGAGCGGGCAGACATTGCGCCACAGGCCGGGTGCGAACAGGAACAGGCCCGGGAGCAGGGGGACGATCACCTGGAACATGACGAACAGCCCACCGGCCGGGCGCACCAGCAAGGCAACGATCAATGCCAGGTAGATGGCCATGCTGCCCACCCGCACCCCTTGCCAGAACCGCAGCGGGATATGCGAGGGCAGTTCGGTGAAGACGGGGAACAGATTCCGCCGCCCGGTCGAATCGATGCCCAACAGCCGTTCGCCCCACACCACAGCCGCCGATGGAGCCGTCTCGCCTGGCGGCGGTGGCGGGGCATCGGCCGATTCCGGCATGAGATTCGTTGCGGCACTGGTGTAATCGGTCGGCTCATGGTCCGGCGTGCGCAGCACGATGATCTCGCTACGCCCCAGCCGCAGCACATCCCCGGTCGCCAGCACCTGCCGCCCGTCCAACGGCACCCCGTTCACGGTGGTCCCGTTGCGGCTCCCCAGATCCACCGCCGACAAGGCCGTGGGCGATGGCACCAGCCGCAGATGCTGCCGCGAAACACCGTCATCGGCAAGCACTTCCCCGCCCCGCCCGCACCCGAACAGCACCGGCCCGTCCAGGACCAGCCGCCGCACCGGCCGGCCCCATTCCCTGATCTCGATCAGCGGCTGCCCCGCCATAGCCCCGCCTGCCTCTCCACGTCCCGACCCGTCACCGACCCGGACGCCCGCCCCCGGCCAGCGCCGACAGTCCCTCGCGCAGGCGCAGCACCCTCACATACCGATAGCGCTTCCCGAGCCGCCGGAACCCGGCCGCGAGCGCCAGCCCCGCCCCGACACCCACAGCGGCACAGACGATCAGAGCCGCCACCGTCGGCTCGGTCCCCAGCAGCACCCAGGCCGCCCCCACCGCCGCGATCCCGAGCAGCCCCGTACTCACCGCCAGCCCAACGGTCGATGCGAAGCGAGCCTGCCCGTGCCGCAGTGCGCGCGAATTGGATTCGGCATAAGCGCCCGCGAACAGCACCAGCAGCAATACCCCGAACGCCGTAGCCGTCGTGAGCGACTTCTGCGCGGTATGCACCCCGAACCGATAGGACGAGGTCTCGCTCCCATTCCGAGACAACGTCAGCTCCCCCGTCAAATCCCCCGCCACCACATACTGATTCACCGGCACAGGCACCGCGACCTCCCCGCCCCCACCCGGCAAAGCCACTGCCTCACCCCCGACCGGCACCCCCAGCACATCCCACGACAACTTCACCGAATCCGCATCCACCCCCGAAACAGCGACCGGCACCCCCTGCGACAGATCCACATCCACCCGGCTCACCGCCCCCGGATCCACCCCACCCACCCGAATCATCCCCGCAGGCGGCACATCTCGCCCACCCCCACCCAACCCCAGCACCGCCACAGCCCCGACCACCGCCGCACAAACCGCCCCCGCCAGCAACAGCACCCGAGCCGGCTTCAACCGCACCACCTGCTGCACCGGCACCAGATCCCCACGATCCACATCCACCAGCCGAGCCCCCTCATGCCGAATCGGCTGCCGCGGCCGCACCAGCACGAGCGAGCCCGCGGCCCAGCCCGACGCCGCGGAAGTCCTTCGAGGCACCGAACCGCTCGCAGCGGGTGCCGCCGTCCCACCCGCAGCAGGTCCGCCATGCCGTCCCGCACCGCCCGGTTTGGACGGTCCGGCCCCACCCGAACCAACGGCGCCGGGGTATCCACGCTCAGCCGGAGTTCGCGGCCCAGCACCGCCACGCGACAACTCACCTGCCGCCCCCGGCCGCGCACCCGACTGCCCCGCAACGGGTTTCCGCGGACCGTCCGGGGGCGTGCCCGCGCGTCCCACGTGTCCGCCCCCGACCGAATCCGTCCCACGCCGCCCGGAAATCTGTCCCGGACCGGCATCCGGTCCGGGAGTGGGCCACCCTCGGCCCGGGGTAGCCGGACGCATCACGGTTTCCGCATTGCGCCAACCTGATTCGCCGCGCTGATCGGGTCCGTCCGGCCCGGCACCGGGCGACGTACCGGTGGGCCGATTCGCCCAGCCGGGCGTGGCCGGGCTGATTTCGGTCTCGGCATTGCTCCAGGCGGATTCGTCTTCCGGGGGCGCGCCGGGCCGGGAGCCCGGGGCTCGGACGGTCGGTTCATTCGCGGCCGGGTCCGGGGCGTGATGGGGTTGCGGCGTCCGATTCGGGCCGGTCGGTCGTGGAGTAAGGCCGCCCGGCATCGAATCGCCGGGTCGCCGCGCCCGATACGCGCCGGAAGGCGGTGTCGGGGCGCCCGTGAAACCGCCGGCGCGAGGTTGGGGGGTAGGGGAATCTCGGGTCGAGCCGCCGGTGGGGGCTTCGGGGTCGTGCAGGGGTGACCGGCCGCTGCCGGGCTGGGGTGTGTGTGGAGTCCAGGCGCCGGCGGGACTGGGGGTGAGGGGGCGGGAGCCGCCGGTGGCGGCGGCGACGATGGTGTCCGCGCCGACCACGGGGATGCCGACGGGGGTGAGCCAGCCGGTGCCCCAGCAGAAGGCGGCCGGTTCGGCGAGGGCGACGCCGAAGGATTCGGCGGTTTCGAAGCGGGCGGCGGGGTCGGGGGCGAGGCCGCGCATCACCACTTCGGCGATGGGCTCGGGGACGAAGGGGGCCACTTCGGTGAGGGGTACGGGGTCGCCGTAGGCGTGGGCGAAAAGCATGGCGAGGGCGTCTTCGCCGGGCGGGAAGGGAAGGGTGCCGGACAGGAGCTGATAGAGCATGGTGGCCAGGGCGTAGACGTCGGTGGCGGGCGAGAGCTGCTGGCCGCGAACCTGTTCGGGAGCGATGTAGGAGGGGGTGCCGATGATCTCGCCGGCACGGGTGACCAGGGTGTCCTCGCCGCCGACGATCTTGGCGATACCGAAATCGGTGAGTTTGAGGGTGCCGTTGGCCGCGAACATGAGGTTCGACGGCTTCACATCGCGATGCAGGATGCCGTTGCGGTGCGCCGCGTCCAGCCCGGCCGCACACGACAGCGCCACCGCGACCGCCGCCGTCGCCTCGAATCCCGCTGCGATGAAACGATTCTCGACCGTCCCGCCCGGCAGATACTCCAGCACCAGCAGGCACAGATCCTCGTGCTCGATGTAGTCGTACACCGGCACCACATGCGGATGATCCAGCCCCGCCATCACCCGCGCCTCGGCCACGAACCGCCGCCGCACCAGGGCGTCGCCGACGAAGTGCTCCGGTATCCGTTTGATGGCCACGCGCCGGTTCAGCCCGCGGTGCACGCCCGCCAGCACCACCCCGCACCCGCCCCGCCCGACCTGCCCGCCGACCTCGTACCCGGGCAGCGCCGCACGCACGCGCGCGATATCGCTCCCCGCCGCATCCCCCGCACTCATCCCCCGACTCCTCCCCGCCGTGGTCGCCGTGCCTCCGGATTGTCCCGGATCGTGGGCTCATCCGGATCCGTTTCGCTCCCGGGCGGACCCGGAACCCACCGCACGGTCGGTAACGCAGGCGAGGACTTCGCGCCGCTGTCCCGCCCGATGGTGGTGTCCCCCACCCCCGGTCCGCCGGGAACGCCCCGAACGACCGGACCGCGACCGCCCAGGGGTTCGTGGCGGATGGTGGGCTCGTCCAATCCGGCTGGGTCCTTGGGGAATACCGGGCCGGGGGTTTGGTGATGGACGGTCGGGGCGTCCGTAGGCGTGGCGGCGAAAGCCGTGGTGGCGGGTTCGAGGTCCTGGGCGGTCGGTGGATGGGCCGGATCGGGGAAGGTGAGTGTTCCGCCGGGACGCATGGGGTGGGCGACGGTGCGGAAGGAGCCACTGTCGAGTTCCCTTGCGGCGGCCAGGTCTTCGGCATCCAGGCCGAGGTCGTCGGGCCTGCCCGGCGTGGGAGAGAGGTAACCGATCAGGAAGAAGACGGTGGCGGTGATACCGGCCAGGGCGAGCCAGAGACCGGTGCCGGGCACCCACCAGCGGGCCACCGAGGCGGTGAAACCGGTCATCAGGCCCAGGCCGATGCCGGGCGCCAGCAGGCGGACGCCGCGCTGCCACCGGTTGGCCGAAAGGCGATGGCGGGCAACGGACAAAGCCGCGTCGGCGATGGCCAGACAGGTCAGGACAGCGAGGATGACGCCGAACAATCCGTAGACCGAGAAGAGCGAGCCGCGGACGTCGATGACGGTGTGCACGGTGGTCACCGCGTTACCGTCGGAACCGATGAGGGTGAGGTCGGAGCCGATCAATCCGGTGGCCTGGCCGTCCAGCCCGGCGGGGTCGAGACGGTAGGTGAGCTTCTCGGTTTTGCCCGCGGCGACGGTCATTTCGACCGAGGTGGAATAGGAGAAGAAGTTCAAGCCGAGTACGTGACCGGTGAAGTCGATGCGCCGCACCGAGACCGGCTTGCCGGTGTCGTTCTTCACCTCCATCACGATCGGCGTCACCTTGCCCGGATCCAGGCGCACCGGATGCGCCGCGGTAGCGCCCGTCAATGCCCGGCCGTCGATGGTGGCGGTAGCGCTCACGCCGCCGGCCGCCGCGGCCGGGCCCGCCCCGAACCCGGCGGAAACGAAAGCGGTGAAAAGGAATACGACGAAGGCGGCCGATCCGAGCAGCCGCAGGACCTTGGTGATATTCATCGGGGGCTCCGTGCGGGCAGGTGGGAAACCAGGCGGTGGCCGTAGTACCAGCCGCCGATGAGCAGGAAGAAGAGCAGGATCGTGGCCGTGGCGGCGCCGCCACCGACCTGACTCACCAGGACGATGTCCAGGTTGGCGGCCAGCTTCTTACCGCATTCGGCGGTCACCTGATACTGGCCGATCTCGGTGCCGCCGGTCTTCAGCGTCGCGCCGAACGTGCCATCCGCACCCGCCGTGGTCTCGCCGACCGCGGCATTGCCGATCGAAAGCTTCACCGCGGCACCGGAATCACAACCGCGACCGGTGGCGGCCACATCGGTGCCGGGCGTCACCGCGACGGGATTCAACTCCAGCGCGCTGGTATTCGCGGCCGGCTGCGTACCGCCACCGCTCCCGCCCTGCGGCTGTGACGTGCCCGGATTCGGCTGCGGCTGTTCTTGATTCCCGCCGCCGTTGCCGGTCCCGCCACCGCCATTGCCGGATCCACCGCCACCGCTGCCGCCATTACCGCCTCCGCCGCCGGATCCGGTGCCGCCATTACCGCCACCATTGCCGCCTCCACCGCCCCCGGAATTCGGCGTCGTGATGTCGGGGCAAGTCCCGTTGGCGGGCTTGGCACTGCCATTCGGACAGGTCTCCGTCACCGGCGGGCACGTCGCGTTCGCAGCCACTACCGACCCATCCTGGCAATTCTTGGATGTCACGATGGGCGGACACGTCGCATTCGTGGCCACCACACTGCCGTCCGGACAGGTCTTGGAGGTCACCACCGGCGGACAAGTCGCGCCCGCGGCCACCACCGACCCGTCGGGGCACGTCTTCGACGTAACCACCGGCGGGCAGGTCGCATGCGTAGCGACCACGCTCCCGTCCGGACAGGTCTTCGTGGTCGGCGGGCACGCGGCATTCGTCGACACGACCGATCCATCGGGGCAGGTCTTCGACGAAATGACCGGCGGGCAAGTCGCACCGGCCGCGACGACACTCCCGTCCGAGCAGGTCTTGGTGGTCGGCGGGCAGGACGCGCCCGCTTCCACGACGCTCCCGTCCCAGCAGGTCTTCGTCGTGGGCGGGCAGGACGCGGAGGCCGCGACAACGCTGCCGTCCCAACAGGTCTTGGTCTTCTCCACCTGCGGGCACGTCTGGTTCCCGTACACGACCGTCCCGTTCGAGCACAGCGTGCCATCGGGTTCGCCGTTGCCGCCCTTGCCACCGGAATTGCCGGTGCCGTCACGGGTTCCGGTGCAGTCGGGTGAGCCGCTGCAATCGCCGCCGGTCCGGTTGCCTCCGCCGTCGGAGTTGTATCCGTTCGGCGCGGGGGTGGAATATCCTGTGCCGGGCACGTTTTGGGCGGCGGTAGCCTGGGCCATGACGAACGGCGCGGCGGTGTCGGTCAGGGTGGTCGTCGCGGAATCGTCGGGGTTCGCGGCGCCGATCCCGCAGACCAGGGCGATCACCCCCAGCGCGAGCGCTATCGCCGCGATGCGGGTGAGGAGACTCGAACTCCGCACGCCGCGTAGGAATTTCGCACGCCTGGCAAACTTGCCGGCACGCCGACCATCATGTGCACGTGTCATCATCCGGCGGACCTCGCTCGTTCCGATGGTAAGTCCGGCACTCCCCCGTGTGCAGGCTTCTCACCCAGGCGTTACCTGAACGCTAAATGCGGCCGACCGGCCGGTCGTGGGTAGCCCGCTACTCGAGTTCATCGCCGGTATATCGCGATTCGCGGCGGCGGCGTTCATACCGGTCCGCACACCGGACCGCGCCGAACCGTGGGGCGTCGCGCGACACGCCGGGCCGGGGAGCACAATGGCGCATATGCACCGTGCCGCGCCGAAAGCCGATATCGACGAATCCGCGCTGACCGTGACCGCCCCGAAGACCGCGGCGGCCGGCGTCAAGGCGGTGACCGTGGCGCTCGAGCGCGCGGTCGAGGAGATGGGCGTGGTGCGCACCGCACGCACCCTGGCCAGGGTGAATCAACGGCACGGGTTCGACTGCCCGGGCTGCGCATGGCCCGAACCGACCGGTATGCGTCGCCCGGCCGAGTTCTGCGAGAACGGTGCGAAGGCGGTGGCCGAGGAAGCCACGCTGCGCACCGTCACCCCCGAGTTCTTCGCCGCGCATTCGATCGAGGAGCTGGCCGGCAAATCCGGATACTGGCTGGGGCAGCAGGGCCGCCTCACCCATCCGATGGTGCTGCGCCCCGGCGACACCCACTACTCCCCCATCGAATGGGACGACGCCTACCGGCTCATCGCCGAGGCCTTGAACGGCTTGGCATCGCCCGACGAGGCCGTCTTCTACACCTCCGGCCGCACCGCCAACGAGACCGCGTTCCTCTACCAGCTGCTGGTCCGCCGCTTCGGCACCAACAATCTGCCGGACTGTTCCAATATGTGCCACGAATCCTCGGGCGCGGCCTTGACCAGCTCCATCGGCATCGGCAAGGGCTCGGTGACGATCGACGACTTCAAGCACGCCGACCTGATCATCGTGGCCGGCCAGAACCCGGGCACCAATCATCCGCGCATGCTGTCCGCCCTCGGCGAGGCGAAAGCCCACGGCGCCAAGGTGATCGCGGTGAACCCGCTGCCCGAGACCGGTCTGCTCGGTTTCAAGGACCCGCAGACCGTGAAGGGTTTCACCGGCGGCATCAGCATCGCCGACGACTTCCTGCAGATCCGCCTCGGCGGCGATATGGCGCTGTTCCAGGGCCTGGGCAAACTGCTGTTCGAGGCCGAGGATCGCGCCCCGGGCACGGTGGTGGACCGGGCGTTCGTGGACGCGCACACCGCCGGGTTCGCCGAATACGAGAAGCAGATGCGCGCCGTCGATCTCGGCGTGGTCGAGGAGGCCACCGGCCTGACCCGCGCGGATCTGGACCGCACCGCGTGGCTGCTGACCGAATCCAAGGCCGTGATCATCTGCTGGGCCATGGGTTTGACCCAGCAGGTGCACGGCGTGGCCACCATCGAGGAGGCCACCAATCTGCTGCTGGCGCGCGGCATGATCGGCAAGCCGGGGGCGGGCGTGTGCCCGGTGCGCGGGCATTCCAATGTGCAGGGCGATCGCACCATGGGCATCTGGGAGAAGATGCCGGAGACCTTCCTGGCGGCGCTGGACCAGGAGTTCGGCATCACCAGCCCGCGCGAACACGGCTGGGACACCGTCGATTCCATTCGCGCCATGCGGGACGGGCGCGGCAAGGTGTTCTTCGGCATGGGCGGCAATTTCGTCTCCGCCACCCCGGACACCGAGGTGACCGAGGCCGCGCTGCGCAATTGCGAACTGACCGTGCAGGTTTCGACGAAACTGAACCGCAGCCACGTGGTGCACGGCCGCACCGCGCTCATCCTGCCCACCCTGGGGCGAACCGACGAGGATCTGCAAGGCGGTGCGCGCCAGCAGGTTTCGGTGGAGGACTCGATGTCGATGGTGCATCTGTCCACCGGCCGCCTGACCCCGGTGAGCGATCAGCTGCGCAGCGAGGTCGCCATCGTGTGCGAGCTGGCGCAGGCCCTGTTCGGTCCCGGCGATCCGATCCCGTGGGCCGAGTTCCGCCGCGACTACGACAAGATCCGCGACGCCATCTCCCGGGTGGTGCCCGGTTGCACCGACTACAACGCGAAAGTGCGGGGCCGCAACGGTTTCCAGCTTCCGCATCCGCCGCGGGACGCGCGCGAATTCCGGACCGCCACCGGCAAGGCCAATTTCGCGGTCAACGATCTGCACTGGCTGCCCGTGCCGGAGGGCCGCCTGATCCTGCAGACCCTGCGCAGCCACGACCAGTACAACACCACCATCTACGGCCTGGACGACCGTTACCGCGGCATTCACAACGGCCGCCACGTGGTGCTCGTCCACCCGGAGGACATCGCCGAACTCGGTTTCGCCGAGGACGATCTGGTCGACGTCATCTCCGAATGGACCGACGGCACCGAACGCAAGGTGACCGGATTCCGCCTGGTCGGCTATGCCACGCCGCGCGGCAATGCCGCCGCCTACTACCCGGAGACCAACCCGCTGGTTCCCCTCGACCATGTGGCGCGCCGCTCCAACACGCCGGTCTCCAAGGCGGTCACCGTCCGTCTCGAACGCCACGTACACACCGCATGAGCCGCGTCACCGCCCGCCGCCGCACCCTGCGCATCGGCCCGAACGGCGTCATCACCCGCCCCGATTCGCTGGCCGTGGAGGAGCCGCTCGAGATCCGCACCTCGGGCAGCTCCCTCACCGTCACCATGCGCACGCCCGGCGCGGATATCGACCTCATCCACGGATTCCTCTACGCCGAGGGCATCATCGATACGGTCGAGGACGTCGTCACCGCCCGCTACTGCGCGGGCACCGACGAGAACGGCCAGAACACCTACAACGTGCTGGACGTGCAGCTGCGCAAGCCGGTGGAGATCGCACCGCGCAACTTCCTCACCAACAACGCGTGCGGGCTCTGCGGCAAGACGGCCTTGGACGAGGTGCGCACCCGCATCCGGTATCCGCTCCCCGCCGAAGGATTGCGGGTCGATCTCGACATACTCGCCAAGCTCCCCACCGAACTCCGTTCCCGCCAGCAGGTTTTCGACGCCACCGGCGGCCTGCACGCCGCGGCCCTCTTCACCGCCGACGGCACCGCCCTGGCGGTACGCGAGGACATCGGCCGCCACAACGCCGTGGACAAACTGATCGGCTGGGCCCTACGCGAAAACCGCCTCCCCGCCCACGATCTCCTCCTCATGGTCAGCGGGCGCGCCTCCTTCGAACTCGTCCAGAAAGCCGTCATGGCCGGCATCCCCCTGCTCGGCGCGGTCTCCGCCCCGAGCTCCCTGGCCGTAGACCTCGCCGCCGACTCCGGCCTCACCCTGATCGGCTTCCTCCGCGGCGAAACCATGAACATCTACTCGGGCGAGCACCGCGTCAACCTCTGAACGGCTATCCGGCCGGGGTTACCCACCGCCGCAGGGCATCGATGGTGGATTCCGGCGAGGTGTTGAACGCGAACCGGATCCCGGGCGCCAGCTCGGTGGTCACATTGATCAGCCGCTCGAACAGCAGCGTGTGCTCGGCCGCCATCCGCACCCCCGCCCCGATCATGGCGACCCGGAATCCGCCGTCCGCCAAGCATTCCCGCAGTTTCGCCTCCGCCGCCGCGGGCTCGGCGGGAACCTGACACGACACGAAGTCGAACCCGGCCGCCCGCAAAGCGGCCTCTCCCGCCTCGATGCGCGCGGTCAACGTCGCCGCGTCGAGCTGCGGATATCTGCTGTAGTCGATGGCGCTCGGATGCAGTCCGATCGACAGCACCCGGTTCGAATTCGCTTCCGTCACCTGTTCCTCCGTTACCGATCCGACGATCCAGCACGCCGCCGGCCCGACCAGCAGCGCCAGCCCGACCAGAGCCTTCCTCACCAGGGAACGCTGCCGAGCCGGTTGAAAAATCCGCCCGTCGGCCCATCAGCTCCGATACCCGCCATTTCGACAATGGCATCGGTGCCCTCGGTGACCGTCTGCGGACCACTGTGCCCGTTGAGGTCGGTGGCCGTGTACCCCGGATCCACGGCATTGACCCGAATATCGGTCAGTTCTTTGGCGTATTGGCTGGTGAGCATGTTGAGCGTGGCCTTGCTCGCCGGATAGCCCAGGGCGGGCGGCAGCGCGGCGAACCGGACATCGTTGAGCACCTCGATCGAACCCACCCCGCTGGAGACCATCACGATGCGCGGGTGCGCGGACTCGCGCAGCAGCGGCAGGAAGGCGTGCGTCACCCGGATCGGCCCGAACACATTGGTTTCGAACAGTTCTCGCAGCTCCGCCGGGGTGGTGTCGCTCGGCGGCAGCATGGGCCCGCCGATCGCGGCATTGTTGATCAGCACATCCAGCCGCCCCGCCTGCGTCCGCACCAGCTCGGCCGCCGCGGACACGGATTCGTCCGAGGTCACGTCGAGCTGCACGAACCGCACCGTCAGCCCGGCCGCCCCCAGCTCCGCCACCGCCGCCGTGCCGCGCTCGGCATCGCGCGCCGCCAAGTACACCGCCCAGCCGGATTCGGCCAGCCTGCGCACGGTTTCACGGCCCAGACCCTTGTTCGCACCGGTGACCAGGGCGATCGTCGTCGTCTCGTTCGTCATATCGGTAGCGTCGCGGGCCCTGCAGCGGCTCACCAGGACCGTCCGGGCCTGGGACTGCCGGTACCACCCCGGAATTCCGCCGCTCCGGCACCATGGAGGGCATGGACAGAGCCGAACTGGCGACGGTATTGCGGACGGCCCGGTCCCGGATCACTCCCGTGGAGGCGGGGCTCGCGGCGGGCGCTCGGCGTCAGGTGCCGGGGTTGCGGCGGGAGGAGGTCGCGCTGCTGGCGGGGGTGAGCGTGGATTATGTGGTGCGGCTGGAGCAGGGGCGCGGGCCGAAACCGTCCACGCAGGTGCTGGGCGCGCTGGCCCGGGCGCTGCGGATGACCGAACTCGATCGCGATCTGATGTTCCGGCTGGCCGGAGCCGAGCCGCCGCAGGCCGGGCGGATTCCGATGGTGATCCGGCCGAGTGTGCTGCGCCTGCTCGACCGGATGGCCGATCTGCCCGCACTGGTGCTGTCCGCGAAATCCGACATCCTGGCCTGGAATCCCTTGGCGGCCGCGCTGTTCGGCGACTTCTCCGAGCATCCGGTGCATCAGCGCAATGTCATGTGGCAGCGCTTTCTCGGCGACGGGCTGAGCCGGCTGGTGCTGACCCCGGAGCAGGAGGCCGCCAATGCCGCGGCCTGTGTCGGCTGCCTGCGTGCGGTCCGGGCCCGCTATCCGGACGATCCCGGATTGGCCCGGCTGCTCGCCGAGCTGCGGTCCGGCAGTCCGCGATTCGAGGAATTGTGGCAGGCGGGGCGGTCCAGCGAACTGCACTCGGCGGTCAAGACCATCGACCATCCGGAGGTCGGGCGGATGACCTTCGACTGCGATGCCCTGCTCGTGCCCGACGCCGATCAGACGGTCGTCGTGTACTCGGCCGCGCCGGGCACCGATTCGGCCTCGGCGCTGGATCTGCTGCGCGTCACCGGGCTCCAGCGCTTCGGCTGATCCGGGTCTCGCACAGTGAAGCTCGCGGGTCCGATTCCGGCCGCCGGCTGCTAGGCTCCGCACTAGAACGCGTTCCAATTCAATGGGAGTTTCAATGGCAGTGCAGCCTCGTGACGTGGCGGAACAGTATGTGAAGCTGGTGGCCACCGGCCCCACCTCGGCGATCATCGATCTGTATGCGCCGGACGCGACGGTGGAGGATCCCATCGGCAGTGAGGCCCGGGTCGGGCACGAGAAGATCCGGGAGATGTACACCGCGCTGGAGTACATGGAGCGGCAGACCGAGCTGCACACCGTGAAGGTCAACGGGAACCACGCGGCCGTGTCGTTCACCCTGGTCGGCACCGTCAACGGGCAGCGCATGACGCTCGCGCCGATCGACATCATGGAGTTCGACGACGAGGGCAAGATCATCAGCATGCGGGCCTACTGGGGTCCCGAGGACATGAAGATGGAGCCCGTCGAGGGCTAGCCCCTTGTCCGCCTCCCGCCGCGCGAATTACGGTGTCATCACCATTGGTTCGACGGCGGGAGGGGCCGATGCGAATCTCATTGCACGGCACCGGTGACGGGGTTCGGGTGCGGATGCGCCTCGAGGTGAATCGGCGGCGCTGGCTGGCGCTGCAGATCATGCTCGGCATTCTCGCGGCACAGGCGGTGATCATCGGCCTGTGGGCGGTGGTCGCCCCGGAATCGTTCTACAACTCCTTCCCGGGTGTCGGGATGCACTGGGTGCGGGTGGACGGGCCCTACAACCATCATCTGGCCGGGGACGTCGGCGCGTTCTTCCTGGCCATGGGCGTCATGACGGGGGCCGCGCTGTATATGCGCGACAGCCTGCTGGGCCGGATCGCCGGACTGGGCTGGGTGGTGTTCGGCGTACCGCACCTGCTGTACCACGCCCTGCATCGACCCGCGGAGCTCGGCGCCGCCGAATTCACCCTCAGTCTGATTGCGGCCCTGGCGCTTCCGGCGCTCGGCCTGGCCTGTCTGCTGGTCGCCCCGAAGGAGCGCCGCCAGGTCCCGGAACCGAAACCGGTCACCTTCCGGTTCGGCCGGCAACAGCGCTGAATTTCCTTCCGATTCGCCCCTGGAACCGATGAGTTCTCCGGCCCCGCACCGTCGTAACAGGTGTAGCGCGAACGCCGATTTTCGGAGTATCGGAGTACCGGTTCAATGGCGAACCGTGGGGATCAAAGGCGATCACCGAGCACTCCGGAATCTGCTCCGGCGCACCACGACGGCACGGAGCAGAGGAGAAGAACTACATGGAGCTTTCGGTTACGCAGTTCGTCACGCTCGACGGCGTCTACCAGGCGCCGGGCGGACCGGAGGAAGATCCGGACGGGGGTTTCGCGCACGGGGGATGGTCAGCCCAAGTACGTGGCGTCAAGCGCCCTGGAGAGCGCGGACTGGTCAGGCGCTGAGATTCTGCGCGGCGATCTCACCAAAGAGGTCGCGGAACTCTAGTCCCGCCCCGGTCGCGAAAACGAAAGCGGCCCCGCGATATTCGCGGGGCCGCTTTCGGTAGCTCTGATTACGCCGACTTCTCGCGGCGTTCCGGGCCGGACTGACGCTTGCGCGGCACGATGGTCGGCAGCACATTGTCGTTCACGGTGTCGGCGGTGACGACCACCTTCGCCACATCATCGCGGCTGGGGATGTCGTACATGACCGGCAGGAGGACTTCCTCCATGATGGCCCGCAGACCACGCGCCCCGGTCCCGCGCAGGATCGCCTGATCCGCAACGGCTTCGAGCGCGTCCTCGGTGAATTCCAGATCCACGCCGTCCATTTCGAACAGGCGCACATACTGCTTCACGAGTGCGTTCTTCGGCTCGGCCAGAATCCGGACGAGAGATTCCTTGTCCAGGTTGGTCACCGAAGCCACGATCGGCAGACGGCCGATGAACTCCGGAATCAAACCGAACTTGATCAAGTCCTCCGGCATGACGTCCGCGAAGTGATCCGCGGTGTCGATCTCGGCCTTGGAGCGGACTTCCGCGCCGAAACCGATGCCGCGCTTGCCGACTCGATCCTGAACGATCTTCTCCAGGCCCGCGAACGCGCCCGCCACGATGAAAAGCACATTCGTGGTGTCGATCTGGATGAATTCCTGATGCGGGTGCTTGCGTCCACCCTGCGGCGGCACCGAAGCCTGCGTGCCCTCGAGGATCTTCAGCAGCGCCTGCTGCACGCCCTCGCCCGACACGTCGCGGGTGATGGACGGGTTCTCCGACTTGCGGGCGATCTTGTCGACCTCGTCGATGTAGATGATGCCGGTCTCGGCCCGCTTGACGTCGTAGTCCGCGGCCTGGATCAGCTTCAGCAGGATGTTCTCCACATCCTCACCGACATAGCCGGCCTCGGTCAGCGCCGTGGCGTCCGCGATGGCGAACGGCACGTTCAGCATCTTGGCGAGGGTCTGCGCCAGATACGTCTTGCCGCAGCCGGTCGGCCCGAGCATGAGAATGTTCGACTTCATCAACTCGACCGGTTCGCCCCGGGAGTCGCGGCCCTTGTCACCGGCCTGAATTCGCTTGTAGTGGTTGTAGACCGCCACCGCGAGCGTGCGCTTCGCAGAATCCTGGCCGATCACGTACTGCTCGAGGAAGTCGCGGATTTCCGCGGGCTTCGGCAGTTCGTCGAGCTTGACCTCGCTGGATTCGGCGAGCTCTTCCTCGATGATCTCGTTGCACAGGTCGATGCACTCGTCGCAGATGTACACCCCCGGTCCCGCAATGAGCTTCTTGACCTGCTTCTGGCTCTTTCCGCAGAACGAGCACTTGAGCAGATCGCCGCCATCACCGATGCGCGCCATCTCCTGGGTCCCTACTTCCTTGTCCGCGTGCAACCGTCTGTCCCGGCTGTGGGCGAACTGCCATCTGTAAAGCGTAATACCGCCACCCGGTGAAAGGTGGTGCGGCGATTCGGCCAATCTAGAACCGAACGGCAGAGCCGACAACCACGAGCAAAGGTCCCTAGAGTGACCGTACCCGTTATTCGCGACCGAGGTCGATAACTTGGGCACGTTTCTCGCCGGACATGTGCGTGGACTCACCGCTGCCGGGTGATGGAGCCTTACGCGACTCCACCACCCGCCGATCTCATTTCTGAGCGCTGAGCTTGCGGTATCCGAACACCTGGTCCACGATCCCGTATTCCTTCGCCTCTTCGGCGGTCAGGATCTTGTCCCGGTCGGTGTCCTTGCGGATCGTGTCCGCGTCCTTGCCCGTGTGGCGGGCCAGGGTGGTCTCCATGAGACGACGCATGCGCTCGATCTCCGCGGCCTGGATCTCCAGATCCGAGACCTGGCCCTGGATGCCACCGGAGGTGGAGGGCTGGTGGATGAGCACGCGGGCGTTCGGGAGGCAGGCCCGCTTGCCGGGGGTGCCGGCCGCGAGGAGCACCGCGGCGGCGGAGGCGGCCTGACCCAGGCACACGGTGGACACGTCGGCCCGCACGTACTGCATGGTGTCGTAGATGGCCATCAGCGCGGTGAACGAGCCACCGGGCGAGTTGATGTACATGGTGATGTCGCGGTCCGGGTCCTGGGACTCCAGCACCAGCAGCTGCGCCATGATGTCGTTGGCCGAGGTGTCGTCCACCGTCGCGCCGAGGAAGATGATGCGCTCCTCGAACAGCTTGTTGTACGGGTCGGTGGTCTTGATGCCGAGCGTGGTCTGCTCGGTGAAGGTCGGCAGGATGTAGCGGGCCTGCGGCGGCACGCTGCCACCCGCGGCGGCGAAGGTGATGCCCGCGGCCCGGGGGTCGATCATGTTCGACATATGCGTCTCCAAAGATTCTGTGAGATGGGCTGCGGGACTAGGCGGCGCCGTTGGCCTGACGCGCGTGGGTGATCACCTTGTCGATGAAGCCGTACTCCAGCGCCTCCTTGGCCGTGAACCAGCGGTCGCGGTCGGCATCGGCGGTCACCTGCTCGATGGACTTGCCGGTGTGCTGCGCCTGCAGCTCGTTGAGTTCGCGCTTGGTGTAGGCGAACTGCTCGGCCTGGATCGCGATGTCGGCGGCGGAGCCACCGAGGCCGGCGGACGGCTGGTGCATCATGATGCGCGCGTGCGGCAGGGCGTAGCGCTTGCCCTTGGTGCCGGCGGCGAGCAGGAACTGGCCCATGGAGGCGCACAGGCCCATGCCGTAGGTGGCGACGTCGCACTCCGACAGCTGCATGGTGTCGTAGATCGCCATGCCCGCGGTCACCGAACCGCCGGGCGAGTTGATGTAGAGCGAGATGTCCTTGGTCGGATCCTCGGCCGACAGCAGGAGGATCTGGGCACACAGCTTGTTCGCGATGTCGTCGTCAACCTGAGTGCCCAGGAAGATGATGCGCGAGCTCAGCAGGCGCTCGTACACCGAATCACTGAGGTTCAGACCAGCAGTCGCGGATGCCATCTGCACCCCTGCTCGATGGATTGTCACAGATACCTGCCCTCTCTCAACGGCTCGGTTAACAAGCCCCTACTGATTCGCTGACACAAACCCTAACGAAACAGGACGGCACCGAACTCCCGGTACCGTCCTGCTTCGCTCACAGCGCAAACCTACTACCCACCTCTCGGAAAGGCTGTCAGGGGCTCCGCCCCCGAACCCCCGAGTGCGATCCCGCCGCGCCCGCGTGACGCGGGCGCGGCGGTCCTGCCTTTGAAAGTGGGTCGTGGCCCGCCTACTTACTTGGCCTCGGCCTCGGCGGCTTCGGTCGCGTCGGCAACGGTGGCGAGCTCTTCGGCGGACACCTCTTCGGCCTCTTCGGCCGGGTTGCCGAACATCTCGGTGGTGTCCACGGTGTTGCCGGCGGTGTCGGTGACGGTGGCCGCCACGACGACGCCCGCGAGGGCCTTACCGCGACGCACGTCGGCGAAGACGGCGCCGAGCTGGCCGGCCTGCTGGATCTGCTGGATGAACTGATCCGGCGACATGCCGTAGCGCTGGGCCTGGAAGATGATGCGTTCCATCAGCTCGTCCTGGCCGACCTGGGTGCCCTCGGCCTCGGCGACGGTGTCCAGCAGCAGCTGGGTCTTGACCGACTTCTCCGCGGCTTCCTTGGTGTCCTTGTCGAACTCCTCGCGGGAGGAGCCCTGCGCCTCGAGCGCCTCGGCCAGCTTGGCCTCGTCGTGGTCGAAGCCGTGGACGGCGTCGTGCAGCACGGCGTCGATCTCGGCCTGGACGACCTTCTCCGGGAGCGGGATGTCGGTGGCCTCGATGAGGGCCTCGAGCACCTTGTCGCGGATCTCGCCGGCCTGCTGCACCTTCTTGGCGCGCTCGACGCGGGTCTTGAGGTCGGTCTTCAGCTCGTCGATGGTGTCGAATTCGCTTGCCAGCTGGGCGAATTCGTCATCGGCCTCGGGCAGCTCGCGCTCCTTGACCGACTGCACGGTCACGGTGATGACGGCGTCCTTGTCGGCGTGCTCGCCGGCGACCAGCTTGGAGGTGAAGTCCTTGGACTCGCCTTCCTTGAGGCCGATCAGGGTCTCGTCCAGGCCCTCGATGAGCTGGCCGGAGCCGACCTCGTGGGACAGGCCGGTGGTGGAGGCCTCGGCGACCTCTTCACCGTCGACGGTGGCGGACAGGTCGATGGAGACGAAGTCACCGCTGGCGATGGCGCGCTCGACCGGCTTCAGGGTGCCGAAGCGCTGCTGCAGCGAGGTGAGCTGCTCGTCGATGTCGGCGTCGGTGACCTCGATCGGGTCGACGGTGACGGCGATGGACGAGAAGTCCGGCAGGGTGATCTCCGGGCGGACGTCGACCTCGGCGGTGAACGCCAGCTCGTCGCCGTCTTCGATCTTGGTGATCTCGATCTCCGGCTGGCCGATGACCTTCAGCTCGGTCGAGATGACGGCCTCGCTGTAGCGCTTCGGCAGCACGTCGTTGACGACCTGCTCCAGCACCGCGCCACGGCCGACACGGGCCTCGAGGAGCTTGGCCGGGGCCTTGCCCGGACGGAAGCCGGGGATACGGACCTGCTGAGCGAGCGCCTTGTACGCGCGGTCGAAGTCCGGCTTGAGCTCCTCGAAGGGCACCTCGACATTGATCCGGACCCGGGTCGGGCTCAGCTGCTCGACGGTGCTCTTCACGGACATGCTCCTTGTTCGTTGTTCATGGTTGACGTCTAGGTTCCCCCCGAACGCATCCCGACCAGGTTAGTTGACGGGTCGGGAGACCGTGTAACCGGTCACGACAGCGGGGGGCGCGGCAGCCGGATTCCTCCCGGCTGCCCTGGTACCGCCCGGTTCGAGGGTCGCTAACCGACCTTGACGGCGTCGGTGACGAAGACGAGGGTCTCGTTGGGCTTGATGCCGTTGCCGCCCTGGCCGTAGCCGAGGTTCGGCGGGATGACGAGCAGGCGGCGGGTGCCCTGCTGCACGCCGACCAGGCCCTGATCCCAGCCCTTGATGACCTGGCCGCCGCCCAGCGTCAGCGTGAACGGGGTGCCGCGGTCGAAGGAGCTGTCCAGCTTCTTCTTGTCCGACCAGGTGACGAGCGTGTAGTTCATCTTCAGCGGTTGCCCGGCCGCCGCGCCCGGACCGGTGCCGGTCACCAGATCCTTGGTGAACAGCTCGGTGGGCGGCGTGCAGTTGTCCGGGATCGTGATCTTGGGCGCCTCGCCGAACGCGCCGTCGACCTTGATCGAGCACTCCTTGCCATCGGCCTGCGGGAGCGCGACGGTGAACGTCGAGGACTTGTCGCCGTCGTCGCTGCTGCTCCCGCAGCCCGCCAGCATCAGTCCGGCCGCGAGCGCGGCCCCGATCTTCCCCGCCAAGCGCATTCCAGCTCCTGTCCGCCGATGTGCGGCGCCGGTCAGGTTTGCGACGCCGCGCCGAAACCTACACGCCGGATCACGTTCGCGCCGCGCCGAGGTTGATTCGGCGCTCCGGGCGCGCCGCACGCACCGCCGGGCGAGGTGCGCCCGGACCGATGCCGCGGCCGAAATCGCTTCGGCGCGAACAGATCCCGGAACTCCGAGGCACCGCGCGGCACGCCGGGCACCGCGGCGGCGGCCGTACCGACCGAGACGCAAATTGGTTGCGGCCGCGCGCGACCGTACGCGAGCATCTCATGATGCTGTTGACGATTTCTTGTACGCGACCGGAGGACGCCGCCTGGGAGGCGAGCGACCTGGGCTTTCTGCTGCACAAGAATCCCGCGCGCATGCAGCAGTTCGAGCAGTCCTACGGCGTCGCCCAGGTCTTCTACCCGGAAGCCGGCGCCGACCGCTGCACCGCCGCCCTCCTGCTGGAAATCGATCCGGTTCGCCTGGTGCGCGGAAAGTCCAAGGGCCACCAGGAATTCAGCCTCGGCCAGTACGTGAACGACCGCCCCTACGCGGCGTCCTCGCTGCTGGCGGTGGCCATCTCCACGGTGTTCGGCAGCGCCCTGCACGGCCGCTGCAAGCAGCGCCCCGAACTGGCGGAGACCGCGCTTCCCCTGCGCATCGAACTCCCGGCCGTCCCGTGCAAGGGCGGCCCCGAGTCCGCCGAACGCGTCTTCGCGCCGCTCGGCTGGCAGGTCACCGCCACTCCCCTGCCCTTGGACCCGGCCTTCCCCGAATGGGGCGACTCCCATTACGTGGCAATGGAACTCACCGGCACCCTGCGACTGTCGGACGCCCTCTCCCACCTGTACGTCCTGCTTCCCGTCCTCGACGGCAGCAAGCACTACTTCCTGGACGAAACCGAGATCGACAAACTGCTCCGAGTCGGCGAAACCTGGCTGTCCACGCACCCGGAACGCGAATGGATCACCCGCCGCTACCTGACCCGCCGCCACTCCCTCGTCCGCACGGCACTTGCCCGCCTGGCCGAGCTGGACGACACCGACCCGGAAGAACTGGGCGCGGTCGAGATCGATTACCTCGACGACGAGACCTCGGCGGAAACAGCACCCGGCGCTGCCCCCGCCGCGATCGCGCGGAACGGAGCTGCTCCGGCGGCGGGTCCCGCGCGGCATTCCTACCCGGAATCGCTTCCGGCCGTTGACGACTCGCACGATCCGGCGGTCACCTGGAATACGCCCCGGACCGCCCCCGCCGAGACGGTGGCCGGGTCCGAGCGGCCCACCGGTGACCGGCTCCTCTCGCCGACCGACTCGTCCGACGCGGAATCCACATCCGGAGCGGCGGATTCGGCTCCCGAGACCGGCAGATCCGGCGCCGGTCCGAGACTCGCCGACCGGACGTCGGCCATTGCGGTGTCAGGCGCGGACGAGTCCACCGTGGCCACCGGGTCCGCCCTTCCGGTTGTCGTCCCAGCTACCGAGAACGGCGTGAGCGCTCCGGCCACGGGCGACGGCCAGCGGCAGCCGTCGCTGGCGGTGTTGCGGAAGGCGGCGGTGGTCGCGGCGTTGCGGTCGACCGGGGCGGCGCGGGTGCTCGATCTCGGGTGCGGTGAGGGTGCGCTGTTGCGAGAGCTGGTGGCGGATCGGACATTCGCGGAGATCGTCGGCGTCGATGTTTCCATGCGGGCGTTGCATATCGCGCAGCGGCGGCTGCGGCGGTTGCCGGAGTGGCAGTCGCGGCGGGTGACGTTGCGGCAGGGGGCGCTGACGTATACCGATGCCTCGTTGCGGGGGTTCGATGCGGCCGTGCTGATGGAGGTGATCGAGCATGTGGATCAGTCGCGGTTGAGTGCGCTCGAGCACGCTGTATTCGGTTCGGCCGCACCGGGAGCGGTGATCGTGACGACGCCGAATGGCGAGTACAACGCGCTGTACGAAGGTCTGGCGCCGGGGACGTTCCGGCATGCGGATCACCGGTTCGAGTGGAGCCGTGCGGAATTCGCGGAGTGGGCGCATCGGGTGGCTGCGACGTACGGGTACCGCGTGCGGTTCGAGCCGGTCGGGGCGATCGACGAAAAACTGGGCGCGCCTACGCAGTTGGCGGTGTTCGGCAAAGGTAGTGAGCAGGGGAACGACAGCGATGAGAAGGGGGCCGCGTAATGGCTGAGCTGTCCATTCCGGTGTTGTCGCTGGTCGTGTTGATCGGCAGCAGCGGGTCGGGGAAGTCGACGTTCGCGCACAAGCACTTCCGGTCCACGGCGGTGCTGTCCTCGGACGGGTATCGCGGGATCGTCAGCGATGACGAGAACGATCAGAGCGCCACGCCGGACGCGTTCGACCTGCTGCATCATGTGGCGGGGGTGCGGCTGCGGCGCGGTCTGCGGACGGTGGTGGACGCCACCAATGTGCAGCCGAAGGCGCGGCAGGCGCTGATCGACCTGGCGCGGGCGCACGATGTGCTGCCGGTGGCGATCGTCCTCGATGTGCCGGATCAGGTGTGCATCGAGCGCAATGCGGCGCGTGCCGAACGCGCTCACCTGGGCGCGCACGTGGTGACCCGCCAGCAGCGGGATCTGCGGCGCAGCCTGAAATTCCTGGAGCGCGAGGGCTTCCGGAAGGTGCACGTGCTGCGCGGGCTCGAGGAGATCGAGGCCGCGACCATCGTGGACGAGCGGTTGTGGAACGACAAGAGCGATCTCACCGGGCCATTCGATGTGATCGGCGATGTGCACGGCTGCCGGTCCGAGCTCGAGACGCTGCTGGGCGAACTCGGGTACGCGGTGGAACGCGACGGCGACGGGCGTGCGGTGAACGCACGGCACCCGCAGGGCCGGACCGCCGTGTTCGTCGGCGATCTGGTGGATCGCGGGCCGGACACCCCGGGCGTGCTGCGCCTGGTCATGGGGATGGTGAACACCGGAAACGCCCTGTGCGTCACCGGCAATCACGAATTCAAGCTGGTGCGCGCGCTGGACGGCCGCAAGGTGAAGGTGGCGCACGGCCTGGCGGAATCCCTCGCACAGTTCGAGCGCGAGGACGCCGACTTCCGCAAGACCGCGCACGAGTTCATGCGCTCGCTGGTCAGCCACTACGTGCTCGACGGCGGTCAGCTGGTCGTCGCGCACGCGGGTCTGAAGGAGCAGTACCACGGCCGCGCGTCCGGCCGGGTGCGCGAATTCGCCATGTACGGCGAATCCACCGGCGAGACCGACGAATACGGCCTGCCGGTGCGCTACCCGTGGGCCAACGACTATCGCGGCAAGGCGCTGGTGCTCTACGGCCACACGCCGATGACCAACCTGGTGTGGGTGAACAACACGCTGTGCCTGGACACCGGCGTGGTGTTCGGCGGGCAGCTGTCGGCGCTGCGCTATCCGGAGCGGGAACCGGTCTCGGTGCCGGCCGAGCAGGTCTGGTACGAGCCGACCCGGCCGTTGCAGCCGGCCACGCTGGTGCCGGGAACCGGTGTGGTGCACCGGGATCCGGGCGTGCTCGATCTGGACGACGTGACCGGCCGCCGAGTGGTGGAGACCCGCCACCTGGGCCGGGTGAGCGTGCAGGAGGACGCGGCGAGCGCGGCGCTCGAGGTGATGAGCCGCTTCGCGGTGGATCCGCGCTGGCTGGTGTACCTCCCGCCGACCATGTCGCCATGCGCGACCTCGCAGCGCGACGGGTATCTCGAATATCCCGAGCAGGCGTTCGAGTACTACCGCTCCGAGGGCGTGGGCACCGTGGTGTGCGAGGAGAAGCACATGGGTTCGCGTGCGGTGGTGGTTGTTTCGCGCTCGGCCGACGCGGCGCGGGATCGCTTCGGCATGGACGACGGCAGCACGGGCGCGGTGTACACCCGTACCGGCCGTCCGTTCTTCGATGCCCCGGCGCAGACCGAAACGCTGCTGGCGCGCGTCCGCACGGCCATCGAAAAGGCCGGGCTGTTCGATGAACTCGGCACCGACTGGCTGGTTCTCGACACCGAGCTGATGCCGTGGTCGGCCAAGGCGCTCGGGCTGCTGCGCACCCAGTACGCGGCGGTCGGCGCGGCGGCGCGAGCCTCCCTCGGCGCGGCCGCGAACGCACTGGCCGCAGCCGCCGAAAGGGGCCTGGAGGTAGCCGATCTCGCCGCCCGCACCGCGGCCCGGCGCGCCGACGCGGACGCCTTCACCACCGCGTACGGCCATTACTGCTGGC
Organism: Nocardia yamanashiensis; assembly: GCF_021183565.1. NCBI lineage: Bacteria > Bacillati > Actinomycetota > Actinomycetes > Mycobacteriales > Nocardiaceae > Nocardia > Nocardia yamanashiensis. The sequence goes on along the minus strand of NZ_CP089226.1, from coordinate 8,266,849 downwards.
CGACCGAGGGTTTGGACGGCGTACGGCTCGCCCCCTTCCAGCTGCTGGCCGGGCAGGGCGCGAATTACGCCGTCCGCGAACACAACTGGCACCTCGAACAGATCGACCGGTTGGTAGCCGCCGACCCCGATCTCTTCACGCCCACCCGGCGTGTGCTGGTCGACCTCGCGGATGCCGACAGCGAAGCCGTAGCAACCGCTTGGTGGGAATCACTCACCGCGGCGGGCGGCGAAGGCATGGTCGTCAAACCGGTCGGTTCCCTTGTCACCGGAACCGGCACCCGCAGCGGCCGCCCCGTCCAGCCGGGCGTGAAATGCCGTGGCCCGGAATACCTCCGGATCATCTACGGCCCGGAATACCTGCGCCCGGAGAACCTCACCCGCCTGCGTCAGCGCGGCCTCGGCGGCAAGCGCTCCCTCGCGCTGCGCGAATACGCCCTGGGCCTGGAATCCCTGGACCGTTTCGTCGACGCGGAACCGCTCTGGCGAGTCCACGAAGCCGTCTTCGCGGTTCTCGCGCTGGAGACGGAACCCGTAGACCCCCGCCTCTGAGACGAGGGCCGGTTCCCGGTTTCAGTCGTTCAGATGCTGGACGAGACGGTCCAGGAAGGGGCGCTGGCCTTTGCCCAGCTTTTCGTGGGCGATCTCAGGCGTGAACCATTCGGCTCGGTCTATTTCGGGGAATTGGGCAATTCGCCCGGAGCGGGGCGGCCATTCCATGTCGAAGGTGCCGGGGACCACGTCCGCGGGATCGAGGTCGCCTTCGACGGCCCAGATGGTGACTTCCTTACGGCTGCTTCCGCTCCCGTATTGCACATTGCCGAGCGGAATCCAGTCGCCGTCGGGGACGGGCAGGCCCAGTTCCTCGGTGAATTCGCGGCGGGCGGCGGCTTGCAGGCCGTCGTCCGCCGGATCGTATTCGCCTTTCGGGATGGACCAGGCCGAGGCGTCCTTCTTCGCCCAGAGCGGTCCGCCCATGTGGCCGAGCAGTACTTCCAAGTCGGGGGATCGGCGAAACAGCAGTACGCCCGCGCTGTACCTGAGACTCATTCCCGGCAGTCTGCCGCGTTCGGGTTACGCGCGCACACTCCGGACGCTAGAGTTGGCGACGCTTCGGCAAACCACAGGGCGGGATCATTTATCGATAAACGCCCGATAATTTCCGGCGGATCCTGGGGGACCGAAAGGGAATCGGCCCCCGCGCGTTCCATTAAGCTCCAGCGGTTGGATCTGCCCACACCTGATGACGGATTGGATACCGCATGGAGTTCCGCAGCGCCACCGCGGCAGCCACGCTGGTGATCGGCGCACTGACCGCGGCTACCGGCCTGGCGAATGCCCAGCCCGCTGCTCCGGGGGACGCGACACCCGAGCGCATCGCCTATTCGACGAAGCTCGTCGACAAGACGGTCGTCACCACGCTCAAGGGCGGCACCTTCACTCTCACCAAGGCGCTCGCGAGCGATATCGCCGCGGGCAGCGACCAACGACTCGGCGAACGCGACGGCGTGACCGTCGGCGCGGACGGCGCGGCCGTGGACCCGGCCGACGTGGTGCAGGTCGCCGACGTCAAGGACGGCGCCGGCCACACCCTGCTGAGCCTGCCCCTGGTCTTCCACGTCGGCACGGTCGGTATCCCGGTCGCCTCGCGGCTGGAACAGAACGACACCGTGCTGGCGCTCACGCCGGAGAAGCCGGCCGCGCTCGCCATCTCCCAGCCGCTGGTGGTGAAACCCGTTGCCTCCCAAGTGGAGAACCAGCGCGCCCTGAACGACTTCACCCTCCAGTTCAGCCTGGGCACCTCCATCGGCACCTTCGTCGGCACCGCGCTCGGCGCCACCATCGGCTGCATCGCCACCCTGGTGGCGGGTTGCATCGGCGGCCTGGCCACCGGCGCCAGCGTGGGCGGCATCATCGGCAGCATCGCCGTCGGCGGCCCCACCCTCATCGCCGCCGGCATCGACCTGCTCACCACCATGAACGCGGCCGACGGCACCACCAAGTGGGCCGACAAGCCGAAAACCGAACCGGCACAAGCACAAGCGCAGCCGTCTGCGGCCGAACAGCCGAAGTAGAGACCTGGTCGGACGCACCTGCCAGGGCCGCCCTCGGCTCAGGCCGCCCTGGCAGGTGCGTCCCCGCTACCGATTGCGGCGTCCGGCATCACGATCAGGTCGTGCTGGGCGATGTCCGGTACCGGAAAAGATCTGAGCAGCAAGCAGATTGCCGCCCGCGTATCGCGCCCGCGAGAAAACCGCCCGCAACTACGCATCGCAACTGCTGGGCAAACCAGGCTTGGCCCGAACCCCCGCCCGGCGTACCCTCGGCCGATGACCGAACCCGAATCCGATCCGCAATTGGCAGAACTCGCCCGGCAGCGTGAACTCCTCCGCGCCGAAGCCCTCGGATTCATGGATTTCACCGACGAGTTCGCCGAGGTGAACCAACACCTGGACCTGCTCATCACCGGCCTCGACGAAATCGGCCGGGAACTCGACGAAGCCCTGGACAAGCTCGATCGGGAAGAGTCGAAAGATGGTCGGGGTGACAGGATTTGAACCTGCGACCCTCCGCTCCCAAAGCGGATGCGCTACCAAGCTGCGCTACACCCCGGTCTACGTGCGGCAGTGCCGACGCTCCCCGATAGACGGGAAAGAGCGGGCGACGGGAATCGAACCCGCACCATCAGCTTGGAAGGCTGAGGTTCTACCATTGAACTACGCCCGCATTCGCCGCGCATCGGAAGCCGATGCGGTATGCGTTGAGCACTGTACCGAACCTCACTCCTGGAAAGCGAATCAGGGCGCGTTCGCGCACGTCGGGCATGTCGGGGGGTGGGTGTCCGGCGAGTCGCGAAAGACTCGCGGAGGGGGTGTGTAACGCGGGGGCGTCGCGAGCGATGAGACATCCGATCGCCATTCGCGAGACGCCGGGAACCTGTTCTGAAACAGGGGTTTTCGATGTCGGGTGGCTTGCTAGGATCCTTTTTGTCCGACGGGGGTATCGGAAAGGGGGCGGTGAGCGTGCGCCAGACATGGTGTGACCGACCGCGTAGCAGTGAGATCGACCCGCAGTGTGCGACCGGCGCCGGCGCCGGTTCCGACATCCCGTTCGTCGGGTGAGCGCGTATGCCCATCCGACTCGACATTCGCACGGCCGCGCTGGTCGCGGCGACCATCAGGGAATGGGTGCGTTCGGTGCACCCGGGCGGCAGCGGCGCCGCGGTGGGCGCCGGGCCCGCCCTTCCCCCAGATGACGTGGAACGCATCTTCACCCGCGTCATCGACGAACTGCTGGAATTGGCCGGGTCCGAACCGTTTCCGGTGCCCGCGGCCCGCAGCATCGGGCGGCGGCTGGCCGAGTCGCCGTTCGACCGCACCCGCATGCTCGCGCCCGCCAGCCGCGCGCTGCTGGGGCTCACGCCCGGCGATCCCGGATCGCTGATCGCCACCCGGTGGCCGTTGATCGCCAGCCAGGCCATCGACAGTTATGCCGAGGCGCTGCAGCAGCGGGCGCTGGCCCAGCAGGAACGCAGCCTGTCGGAGGCGGTGTCGGTGCGCGTGCAGGAGATCGCCGCGCTGCAGACCCGGCTCAAGCACGAGGCCACCCACGACGCCCTCACCGATCTGGCCAATCGCTCGCTGTTGCAGGAGCGGGTCCGGGTGATGTCGACCGATCCGATGCGCGGCGTGGGCCTGCTGCTCATCGATCTGGACGACTTCAAGCAGATCAACGACGGCTTCGGGCACGCGGTCGGGGACGAGGTGCTGGTCACCATCGCCCAGCGGCTGCGCGCCACCTGCCCGCCCGAGACGGTCATCGCGCGCTACGGCGGTGACGAATTCGTGGTGGCGCTGCCCGCCCGGCGCAACAGCCTGGGCGAGCTGGCCATGCGGGTGCTGGCGGCGCTGTGCGAACCGGTGCCGACCGCCGCCGGACCGGTGCCGGCCTCGGCCAGCGTGGGCACCGCCTTCTGCCCGCCGGGACGCGATCTCGACTTCGCGGACCTGCTGCGCAGCGCGGACCGGGCCATGTATTCGGCGAAAACAGCGGGCAAACGCCAGTTCGCGGTGTCGGAACTCGACGCCGAGGAGGTCGACTCAGGCGGACCGAGGTCCCGGTTCGCCGCGGTCGCCGGATAGCCCGGCAACTCACAGCGATTGGCAAGCCTGCGGCAAATCGGGCTGCGTAGGGTGGGACGCATGGGAACGGTTGTCGTAGTGCTCATCGTCCTGGTGGTCGTGCTGCTCGGTGTCGTCGCGGTCGGCGCGGCCCAGCGCGCCCGCACCAATTCCCAGCTCGCCGATGCCAAAGCCGATGCGCGCCGCGCCATCGAACGACTCGGCGGACAGGTCTACAACCTCACCGGCTCCGACAATCCGTCCAAGCAGGCGCTCGCCGATGCCGCCGAGCGCTTCACCGCCGCCGGTTCGCAGATCGATCAGGCGCAGACCGTGGCGCAGGCCCGGCTCGCGAAAGAGACCGCGCTGGAAGGGCTTTACTACGTGCGCGCCGCCCGCGCGGCCATGGGCATGGATCCCGGGCCGGCGGTCCCCGAACTCGACGGGCAGCGCAGTGCGGGCAAGGTCACGGAGGAGCGCGTGGTCGATTACGACGGCCGCCGCATCGAAGCCTCACCCATCCCGTCGCCGGCGACGCCGAACTACTACCCCGGCGGGCGCGTCGCGGGACGTCCGGTGCCGGCCGGTTGGTACTCCGAACCGTGGTGGAAGACCGCGCTGGTGGCGGGCGCGTGGGGTGTCGGCTCCGTCCTGCTGTTCGATGCGCTGTTCGGCGGTATGGCGGGTGTGGGGTACGACGCCGCCGCGTTCGAGAGCGGCTACGGGGACGGTTATCAGGACGGCCTGGACGCGGGCGGCGACTACGACGGCGGATACGACAACGGCGGATACGACGCCGGTGCGGCCGATCCGGGCGCGGTCGACGCCGGCTACGCCGATCCCGGTCCGGACCTCGGCGGCAGTGACCTCGGCGACTTCGGCGGGTTCGACGGCTTCGACAGCGGCGGTTTCTGACCCCATTTTCCCCGGCTTCGAAAGTCGTTGCCGCAGCGTAGAGTACGCCGCAGCGGCGAGACCGGGGGAGGCATCGTGGATGCGGGACAATCGGCGATGTGGCGCGACGAGGCCGGGGCCATGGTCGTGCGTTGTGTGGCGGGGCCCAAGACGGCGCTGTGGATCACCCGGGCCGAGCATCGCAAGCGATGGTTCGGACCGCAGCCGGTGGTGATCGCCGCGGGCGTCACGGGCGTCCTGCTGGCCGTGTTCTTCGTGAAATCCCTGATCGGAAGTTTGTCCGAGCCGGGCGGTTCCCTCATCTGGGCCGATCCGTCCTTCACCGTGACCGTGGCGGTGGTGCTGTTCGTCGCGGTGTTGATGATCTTCGCGGTCCACACGCTGCTGGAAATGCGCAAGGGCTCCCCCAGGGCGCTGCGCTACGCGAATCCCGGTGCGGTGCTCCAGGTCCGCTATCTCGATGACGGCCTGGAGCTGACCACCGCGATCGAGACCGTGCCCTTCCGGTACAGCGATATCCGGCGGCTCGTGGCCCATAAGCACACGGTGTTGTTCACGGGCGACTTCGGCGGGCGGGTACTGCCCCGCGAATTGTTCCCCCCGGAGGCGCTGGCATACGTCCAGCGCGCGATCGGGCGGACCGCCGGCAACCGCTGACCGGCCACGATCTGGTCGGTCGACCCACACCTTTCGGTAACCGGAAGTTGTGCCTCCGTTTCCCATGTGTTATCGATTTACGGTGCTGGTCGACCACGAGGTGAACGTATCCGGCTCGTCGTTGTCCAGCAGGGCCGGTAACCGGCTCGTACCGGCCGCCGGGCTGATCGTGGCGACGGCGCTGCTGGTGGCCGCACAGGTGTGGGCTTCCTCGCACGACATGCTCGGGCCGCTGCACAGCCTGCTCGACGACTTCCTCGGCAATCCGCAGTCGGCCTTCGTCTCGTGGGCGGGGCTGGCGCTGGCGTGCGTCGGGGTGCCCAAACGGGCGCGGGTGATCAGCCTGTCCGCCGCGGCGGTGCTGGATCTGCTGATGCTCGGCATCCAGACGGTCTGCGGATGGCACGTGTCGATCGGCACCGGGCCCACGCTGGCGCTCACCGGACTGCTCGTCACCGTGGCGCGCTGGCGAGGCGAGCAACGCCGGACCGCCCTGCGCGCCATCGCTTTCGGCGTACTGCTCATCATGGCCTCGAAACTCGCCGACACCTGGCTGATGGTCAGCATCGTCGACGGGCCGCAGGTGCTCGACCAGTACGTGCAGCTGGCCGACCGCGCGCTGGGCGAACCCGCGTGGGTGGTCGGGCGGATCCTAGAGGCGCTGGGCCCGATCCCCTCGAACGTGCTGCACGTGGTCTACATCCAACTGCCGGCGGCGGCCGTCGTGGTGGCGGCGTGGCAGCTGCGGCATGTCACCACGAGCCCGTGGCCGCGCCACAATCTGCTGCGTACCTTCCTGCTGCTGGGCGTGATCGGGCCGCTGTTTTACGTGCTGTTCCCGGTGGTCGGCCCGGTCTTCGCGTACGGACCGCTCGGGCACGGACTGCAGGTCGGCGACTGGCCGGACGCGCTCCCGGCCCTGTCCGTCCCGAGTTCGATGCGGTTCGACGCCGAGACCGCCCGCAACTGCATGCCCTCCATGCACACCGCTTGGGCGACAGCGCTGTTCATCCATTCCCGCACCGGCCCGCGCTGGCTGCGCTGGGCCGGGACCTTCTGGCTGATCTGCACGCTGCTCGCGACGCTCGGCTTCGGCTACCACTACGGCGCCGATCTGGTGGCGGGCGCGGTGCTGGCCATGACCGTCGAGTCGGCGCTGCGCGAACCCGAACGCGGCTGGGATCGCTACCGGGTGCGCGTCGTGGCGCTGGGCGTGCTGGTCTTCGGCGGGCTGCTGCTGTCGTACCGGTTCCTGGCGGTGACGATGGCGGACCATCCGATCCCGGCCGGGATCGCGGTGCTGGGCGCGCTGGCGGCGGTCTGGTTCACCTTCAACGCGCTGTGGTTCACGCCGCCGCACGGCCGGCTGGCGCGCTGGGGCGGGCGTGCGGTACCCGAGACCCTTGGTGTTAGCCGTTGATTAGCCACTCGCGCAACGGAATCCGGACAACCCGCACGGGTCCCGAAAGGTTAGGGTCTGCTTGATGATCACGACGCGGGCGGGGCAGCGCAGCTTGCTGCACAAACTGAAAACTGACGAACCACGAAGCCTGCCGCGCCTGCCGTTCGCGCTCGCCGCTGCGCTCTCGGTCGCGATCACGCTACTCATCGCCAGGTTCCACGGGTTCCTGGACCTGCAGGTTTATCGCGTGGACACCCGGTCGTGGCTCTACAACGACACCGCGCTGTACGGCCCGACGCTGCCGGTGGCGGGTCATACGGACCTGCCGTTCACCTATCCCCCGTCGGCCGCGATCCTCATGACGCCGCTGGCCATGATGCCCATGTGGCTGGCCCAGCAGCTGTTGACCGCGAGTTCGCTGGCCTGCCTCGGGGTGACCATCTGGCTGGTGCTGTCCCGGGTGCGCCCCGACCTGGACCCGCGTACGAAACTCATGGTGACCATGGGTGCCGGGGTGGTGCTGCTGGCCATCGAGCCGGTGCGGATCAGCCTGTGGTTCGGCCAGATCAATATGGTCCTGATGGCCGCCGTCGCCCTGGACTGCCTGACCGAGAAGCCACGCTGGCCGAGGGGCCTGCTGGTCGGCATCGCCGCCGTCACCAAACTCACCCCCGCCGCGTTCATCCTGTACTTCCTGATCCGCCGCGATTGGAAGGCGGCGGCCACCTCCGCGGGCACCGCCGCCGCCGTGGTGGCGGGCGGATTCGTCCTGTTCCCCACCGAATCCCGCGACTACTGGTTCCACGCCGTCACCGACACCCGCCGCATCGGCTCCCCCGACTACGTCGGCAACCAGTCCATCAAGGGCCTGATCTTCCGCCTCGGCCTCCCCGACTCGGTCGCCACCGCCGTCTGGCTGGTCCTCGCCTTGGCCGCCGTCTGCGCCGGCGCCGCCCTCATGCACCACCTCTTCGCCACCGAACGCGACACCCCCGCCGCCATCGAAAACGGCTCGGTCTCAACCCTCTCGGTAGCCGCCCTCTTCGTGAACGCCGCCGTCCTGCTCCTCATCTCCCCCGTCTCCTGGACCCACCACTGGGTCTGGGCCGCCCCCGGCCTGGTAGCCGCCACCGCTTGGGCCACCCGCAACCGCTCCACCGCCACCGCCACCCTGATCACCGTCTTCGCCCTGCTCTTCCTCATCGGCCCCGGCATAGTCCCCAACGGCAACAACCGCGAACGCGATTGGTCCTGGTGGCAATACATCCCGGGCGACATCTACATCATCGCCGCGATAGCCCTGCTCGTCTTCGGCCTGTGGCGCGTGCTGGCCCGCCGCCCGCGCACCCGCGCCGGATCGCCGGAACTGGTCAGCGAGGAACTCTGACCGGTTCGGGCGGCAGCTCGAATCGGCTCAGCGCGGCTGACAGGTGGGGCACCAGAAGAGGTTTCGGCCTTCGAGGACCGAGTGCAGGACCGTGGTGCCGCACAGGCGGCAGGGCTCGCCGACGCGGCGGTAGACGTAGGTGCGCGGGCGGTCGGCGGCGTAAGACGGTGCGCCGTGGTCGTGTTCGGGGCGGACGACGTGCATCTTGCCGCGGCGGACGCCGATTTTCATGAGGGCGACCAGGTCGGTCCACATGGCGTCCCATTCTTCGTGGGACAAATCGGTGCCGGGGCGGTCGGGTGAGATGCCGTGGCGGAAAAGGAGTTCGGCGCGGTAGACGTTGCCTACGCCGGCCAGGATCTTCTGGTCCATGAGGAGGGCGCCGATGGTGCGGCGGGAGCGGCGGATGCGGTCCCAGGCGCGGTCGGGGTCGGCGTCGGGGCGCAGGGGGTCGGGGCCGAGGCGGGCGGTGAGGGCGTCCACTTCGGGTTCGAGGAGGATCTCGCAGGCGTTCGGGCCGCGCAGGTCGGTGCCGTAGGGCTCGTCGTTGCGGCCGGCGCCGATCATGCGCATGCGGACTTCGCCGACGGGGGCGGCCATGGGGACTTCGGATTCGTAGAACTTGCCGTAGAGGCCCAGGTGGACGTGGACGACCAAGCCCGAATCGTAGTGGTGGAGCAGGTGTTTGCCCCAGGCTTCGGCGCGGGTCAGGACCTGGCCGTCGATCAGGGCGGCGCCTTCGGCGAAGCGGCCCTGTGGGCTGGAGACGCGGACCTGCCCGCCGGCGAAGTGCTTGTGGTGCAGCTTCGCCAGGCGGTGCAGCGTATGCCCTTCGGGCACAGGTCAGTACGCCGGAACGGCGGGGGCTTCGCCGGACTTCTCGTAGTCGGCGAGGATGTCGATGCGGCGCTGGTGGCGCGGCTCCTCGGACCAGGCGGTCGAAATGAAGGCGTCGACGATGGCGAGGGCTTCCTCGGTCGAGTGCATACGGCCGCCGATGCCGATGAGCTGCGCGTTGTTGTGCTCGCGGGCCAGCTTGGCGGTCTCGGTGCTCCAAGCCAGGGCGCAGCGGGCGCCGGGGACCTTGTTGGCGGCGATCTGCTCGCCGTTGCCGGAGCCGCCGAAGACCAGACCCAGCGAACCCGGGTCGGCGACGGTGCGGCGGGCTGCCTCGATGCAGAAGGCCGGGTAGTCGTCGAGGGCGTCGTACTCGAGAGCGCCGCAGTCGGTGACATCGTGGCCCTGGCCCTCGAGGTGGGCCTTGACGAGGTTCTTCAGTTCGAAGCCGGCATGGTCGGCACCCAGGTATACGCGCATGGCAGCGATTCTTGCAGGAGCCCGCCCACCGCCTGCGCGCGGGCATTAACGCCGACTGATTCCTCTCACGAATAACAGAGTGCGCGCGTATGTCCCGTCACAGCCCGCACCCCCACTCCATCCCGGCATCCGAATCGAAGGTGCGCCATGCCGTTCGACCACACCGCAAGTTTCACCGGCTGGAATCCGGCCAGCGGCCCGCCGGGCTGGGGTGGGACAGCCATCGAGGAGACCCGGCCCACGCCGATCCCGCCGCCGCTGCCCCCGACGCCGCGCACCAAGGGGCTGTCGGCGTTCGGCCTGCCCGCGCGGCACGCGTGGGAGATTCCGCTGCTGGTGATCGTCGCGCTGATCACCGTATTCGCCTACCCGTACGCGGTTTTCGAGCTGGTCAGGGGCACCGACAACCTGTACCTGGCCTTGCTCGCCTTCGCGCCGCTGATCATCTGGTACCGCCGCGGCTCCACCTTCGCGAGCCTGCGCCTGTTCGGGGTGCGCATGTCGCCCACGCAGTTCCCGGAGGGCTATCGCATGGTGCAGGAGGCGGCGGCCCGGTTCGGGATGAAGCACGCCCCGGACGCCTACGTGGTGCTCGGCAACGGCCAGATCAATGCCTTCGCCTCCGGCCACGGCTTCCGCCGCTACGTGGTGGTCTACAGCGATATGTTCGAAATCGGCGGCCGCGCACGGCAACCCGAGGCGCTGGCCTTCGTCATCGGCCACGAGGTCGGCCATATCGCCGCCGGGCACGCCTCGTACTGGCGGCAGTTCGGCACCATCCTGATGTCGTTCATCCCCTTGATCGGACCGGGCCTGAGCCGCGCCCAGGAGTACACCGCCGACAATCACGGCTACTGCTTCTGCTACACCGGCGCGGGCGGCGCCATGACCACATTGGCCGCCGGCAAATACCTGAACGCACTGGTCGGTTACGACGAAATGGCCGACCGCGCAGCCGAAGAGAAGGGCCTGTTCGTCTGGCTCACCAACGCCCAGTCCAGCCATCCGGTGCACACCTGGCGCATGTGGGCGCTGCGCGACCGCACCCGCCACGGCAATGTCTTCTGGCGCCCGCGCCCGCCACAACCCATCGCGACCGCAGGCTGAGCACCCGTCGGCGACTACTGTCCGGGACAACTGAATAGAGTCTTGACCATGACGTCCGAGGATCAGCCGCAGCGACCGGCTTGGAACCCCGTCACCGGCATGAGCGGCTGGGATCCGCGCGTGGGCCCGCCGGGCTGGGCTCCGCAACCCGGCTACACCCCGCCCGTGGTGCCGCCGTTCCAGCACACCCGCGGCCTGTCGCCGTTCGGCCTGCCCGCCCGGCACAGCTGGGAGATCCCGCTGCTGATCGTGGTGATCATGCTGACCGTGGTCTCCTGGCTCATCTCGATCCTGTTGGTGGCGTTCGGATCTCGCGACTCGTACGCGCTGCTGATCATTCTCGCGCCGCTGGTGGTGTACCTGGGTCGTGGCCTGAACTACGCCGGCCAGCGGGTGAACGCGGTGAAGATGTCGCCGACCCAGTTCCCCGAGGGCTACCGCATGGTCCAGGAGGCCGCGGCGCGCTTCGGCATGACGCAGGTCCCCGACGCCTACGTGGTGCTCGGCAACGGCGCGATCAATGCCTTCGCCTCCGGGCACGGGTTCCGGCGGTACGTGGCGGTGTACAGCGATCTGTTCGAAATCGGCGGGGCCGCACGCGATCCCGACGCGCTGGCGTTCATCATCGGCCACGAGGTCGGGCACATCGCGGCCGGGCACGTGTCTTACTGGCGGCAGCTCGGCATGTTCCTGGCGCCGTTCCTGCCGATCATCGGCAGTTCGCTGATCCGCGCCCAGGAGTACACGGCCGACAATCACGGCTATTGCAACCGGCACACCGGGGCGGCGGGGGCCATGCAGACCTTGGCCGCGGGCAAATACCTCAACGCACTGGTCGGCTTCGACGAGATGGCCGATCGCGCCGCCCAGGAGAAGGGCTTCTTCATCTGGATCACCAATGCGATGTCCAGCCATCCGGTGCTGACCTGGCGCATGTGGGCGCTGCGCGACCGCAGCGCGCACGGCCGCATGTTCTGGCGGCCGGATCCGCCGGCATATCCGGTGGCGGGCGGGATGCCACCGGGGATGCCGTATCCGCAGACCGGCGGGCAACCGCAGCTCGGTTACCCGCCGTACCCCGGCGGTCCTACCGCCTGACGCTCGCCTCGATCAGTCGAATTCCGGGTCTTCGTGGCGGGTGCGCTTGAGCTCGAAGAAGTGCGGGTAGGAGGCGAGGGCGACGACGCCGTCCCACACCTTGCCCGCATCGTCCCCGCGCGGGATGCGCGAGAGCACCGGCCCGAAGAACGCCACGCCGTTGACGTGGATGGTCGGGGTGCCGACGTCCTTGCCGACCTTGTCCATCCCGGCGTGATGCGAAACCCGCAGCGCCTCGTCGTATTCGGTGCTGTCGGCGGCCGCGGCCAGCTCGGCGGGCAGCCCGGCCTCGGCCAGCGACTCGGCGATCACCACGGACAGCAGGTTCTCGCCCGCCGACGCCTCGTACTCGGCGCGGCGATTGTGCAGCCGGGTGCCGAGCGCGGTGTACAGCGGCGCGAGCACCTTGTCCCCGTGCTGCTGCGCGGCGGCGATGGCGACGCGCACCGGGCCCCACGCCGTCTTCATCAGTTCGCGGTACTGCTCGGGCAGGTCGTCGCGGCCCTCGTTGAGCACGGCCAGGCTCATGACGTGGAAGTTCACGTCGATATCGCGCACCTGCTCGACCTCGAGGATCCAGCGGGAAGTGATCCAGCACCACGGGCACAGCGGATCGAACCAGAAATCGACCCGGTCCTTCTGGGTGTCGCTCACGGAGATTCCTTTCGAAAGTCGGCGGCGGCCGGACACAGCCGTCCGGTTAGCGCAACAACGCACCTTCTACCCGATATTTCCGCCTGGCCGGACGCGACGCGCGCTAGGGTCGGATTCATCACCTCGACGTCGACCGCCGCCGCGCGCGGCGCAGGGAGGCTCGGCTATGACCACGGCATCCAGGTTCGTCATCGCGGGAGGTGGGCTGGCGGCCGCCAAGCTCGCGGAAGCCTTGCGCGCCAATGATTTCGACGGCACCGTCACCCTCGTCGGCGCGGAGGACCATCTGCCCTACGAGCGGCCGCCGCTGTCCAAAGAGCATCTGCTGGGCAAGAAGTCGCTGAGCGATTTCACCGTCGATCCGGCGCAGTGGTATCGCGATCACCATATCGAGGTGCTGCCCGGGACCATGGTGACGGGATTGGATCGCAGCACCAAAACCATTGCGCTGCCGGACGGTACGACGCTGCCCTACGACAAGCTGGCGCTGGCCACCGGTTCGCGGCCGCGGAAACTGCCGGTGCCGGGCACCGATGCGCAAGGGGTGTACACGCTGCGCAATATCGAGGATTCCGATGCGCTGCTGGCCGTGTTCGCCACGGCGCGGCGGCTGATCGTGATCGGCGGCGGCTGGATCGGGCTGGAGGTGACCGCGGCCGCCCGTAATGCCGGGGTCGAGGTCACGGTGCTGGAAACCGAGGAGCTGCCGCTGCTGAACGTGCTCGGACCGGAGATGGGCCGGGTGTTCGCGGACCTGCACCTCGCGCACGGCGTCGACTTCCGGGGCGGGTCCAAGGTCGCGGAGATCACCGTCGCCGACGGCCGCGCCACCGGGGTGCGGCTGGCCGACGACACCCGGCTGGAGGCGGATGCGGTGCTGGTGGCGGTGGGCGCGCGGCCGAATATCGAACTCGCGGTGGACGCCGGGCTGGCGACCGGGGGCGGCATCCTGGTCGACGAGAGCCTGGCCACCAGCGATCCGGATATCGTCGCCATCGGCGATGTGGCCGATCAGCAGCATCCAGTGCTGGGGCAGCGCATCCGGGTGGAGCACTGGGCCAACGCACTCAATCAGCCGGCCGTGGCGGCGCTGACCATGCTGGGCAAACCGGCGGTGTACGACCGGCTGCCGTACTTCTTCACCGATCAATACGACCTCGGGATGGAGTACACCGGCTATGTCGCGCCCAAGCAGCAGACCCGGGTGGTGACGCGCGGCGACGTGGCCGGACGCGAGTTCGTGGCGTTCTATCTGGACGGCGGGAACCGGGTGCTGGCCGGGATGAACGTGAATGTGTGGGATGTGGGCGACCGGATCAAGGAGCTCATCCTGAGCGGGCAGCCGGTGGATGCGGAACGATTGGGCGACCCGGGCACACCGCTGTAGCCGGGCTGTGACGAGGGTCACGCGCGCGGCTGCGAAACTACGTCGAATCCGTCGACGAGGCTCCGACCTGTCTGTGAGCGCGCCCGCCGGGTGCACCGAACCTAGGAACCCGCCATGAAATTCATGCTGATCAAGACCTACGCCCCCACCGAGTTCTGCGACACCCCCATTCAGGACTGGAGCCCGGAGGACATCGCCGCGCACATCGATTTCCAGCGGGTGCTGGGCGCCGAGCTGGCCCGCTCCGGCGAACTGGTCGACGCGCAGGGCCTGGCCGGCAAGGACGAGGCCCGGATCGTGGTGTCGGACGGGCGATCCGCGCCGATCGTCACCGACGGCCCGTTCCCCGAGACCAAGGAATTCCTGGCCGGGTATTGGATCGTGGACGTGGACAGCCCGGAGCGGGCCTACGAGATCGCCGCGCGGGCCTCGGCCGCGCCCGGTCCCGGCGGCAAGCCGATCGGGGAGCGCATCGAAGTGCGGCCGATCATGAGCGCGCCCGCCCCCGACGCGTAATGCCGCTCTCCTACGAAACCGAGGACCTGCTACGGGAACTCGCGCCGCAGGTCCTCGGCGTGCTGGTGCGGCGGTACGGGGATTTCGACAGCGCCGAGGACGCGGTGCAGGAGGCCTTGCTGGCCGCCGCCACGCAATGGCCTGCCGATGGGATGCCGGAGAATCCGCGCGGCTGGCTGATCCAGGTGGCGGTGCGGCGGATGGTCGACACGGTGCGGGCGGAGATCGCACGGCGCAATCGCGAAGCGGCGGACGCGGTCCGGGAGGTGCGGACCGCGCCGGGCGTCGGGGTGCCCGGGAACGAGCCGGGGCTGGACGACACCCTGGAGCTGTTCTTCCTGTGCTGTCATCCGGCGCTGTCGCCCGCGAGCGCCATCGCGTTGACGTTGCGGGCGGTGGGCGGGCTCACCACGGGTGAGATCGCGAATGCCTTCCTGCTGCCGGAAGCGACCATGGCGCAGCGCATTACGCGCGCCAAGAAGCGGATCGCGGGGCTGGAGCGGCCGTTCGGGACGCCTTCCTCCAATGGCGATGGCGGGGACTGGAATTCGCGGCTGGCCCCGGTGCTGCACGTGCTGTATCTGATGTTCACCGAGGGGCATACTTCAAGCGGCGGCGCGGAACTGCGGCGGGCGGATCTGTCTGCCGAGGCGATCCGGCTGGCGCGCATCCTGTTCGCCGCGCTGCCCGAGGATCCGGAGGTCACCGGATTGCTGGCGCTGCTGCTGCTCACCGACGCGCGGCGGGCGGCGCGGACGGGGGCACACGGGGAGCTGATTCCCCTGGAGGAACAGGATCGCGGCCTGTGGGACCGGACCATGATCATCGAAGGGGTGCGGCTGGCCACCGCGTCGGTCTCGCACGGGCTCATCGGGCCGTATCAGATCCAGGCCGCCATCGCGGTGCTGCACGCACAGGCGCTGCGGCCGGAGGACACCGATTGGCCGCGAATCCTGTTGCTGTACAACGCCTTGGAGCGGCAATCGGCCAATCCGATGGTCACGCTGAACCGGGCGGTGGCCACGGCCATGGTGCACGGTCCGCAGGCGGGGCTGGACCTCACCGACACCCTGAGCGAGGCGCTGGCGGGCAATCATCGGCTGGATGCGGTGCGCGGGCACCTGTTCGAGATGTCGGGCGAGCACGAGGAAGCCATCGCCGCCTATTCCGCCGCCGCCCGCCGCACCACCTCGGTTCCCGAGCGCGACTACCTCACCTTGCGCGCGGCCCGGTTGCGGTCCGCATCCTGACCGGCCGTCACCGCACCCGGGCGCGGTCGCCGGTCAGGCGCAGTTCCATGGTCACCGGAATCACGCCCACTTCCAGGGCTTCCCGCAGCCGCGGCACCGCTTCGCCGAGGATGCGGCGGCGCAGTTCGGTGAGGTCCGCGTCGGGTTCGACGGTGACGATGAGGTGCAGTTCCGGGGCGCGTCCCGGACCCGACAGCCAGGCCGCCGCGGAATCCACCCGGTCGAAGGATTCGATATCGGCGGCCACCGCCGCGGCCGCCGTCTTGGACGACAGCACCGTGCTGCCGGCCGAATTCTCGTCCGCGAGTTGCCATTCCACGGCGCTGGGCAGGCGGAACAGTTGTGCGCTCAGCCAGCGCAGGCACAGCAGGCCCAGCACCACCGCGGCGGTGATGGTCGCGTAGAACACCCAGCGCGGCGGGGGTGCGTCCCCGGGGGTCAGGGCGGCCGAGCGGTCCACCCAGCTCAGCCAGCCGCGCTGCGCCGCCATCACGTAGCCGCCCGCCGCGAGCAGCAGCAGGCCGAGCACCGCCAGCAGGGTCCGATTGAGGCGCGCCGGGCGATTCACGGTGATCATTTCGAACTCCTTCGGGCCGGTCGCACCCGGGTGCGCACCGCGGGCGCGGTGTCCGTGCCGATGCGCTCGAATGCTGCGGTCACGGCCCGGTGCACGGTATCGGGCAGCTCCCGCACATCGGTCCGGTCGGATGCGGCGGAAACGCTGACGGCTTTGCCGCGCAACTTGATTCGCGCCGCACTCACGCCCGGGACCGCGTCGGCCGAGCGGCGCAGCGCCGAACGCAGGCTGCGGCGCTCGATCCCGGCGGCATCGCCGTCCAGGGGACGCAGCGGCACCACCACGGCGCGCCCGGGCAGCACCGCCGCGACCAGCAGCGCCAGCCCGAGCAGGGCGACCGCCGCGCCCACGCCGAATACCAGCGGATCACCCCATTCGGTGCCGTGCAGGCGCGCCGCGAGGCTGTCGTAGGACACGAATTCCCGGTTGCCCGAGAGTCTTTGGGCGAGCGATACGATCACCGCCACGCACAGCGCGACCAGTGCCAGCGCCACCACCGTGGCGACGCCCGCGCGCCGCGACCGCCGGATCACAGCACCCTCCGGCGCGGCGATTCCATTGCGGGCGAGGACGATTCGAGTGCGGGCGCAGCGGATTCGAGCTCCATGGCGGTGACGGCGATATCCACCCCGGTCACCGTCAGGCCGGTCAGCTCACCCACCCGCTCGATCAGATGCGTGCGGCAGGATTCGGTCACCCGCGCCACCGGCAGCGGATACCGGACCGGGAGCCGCAGCCGCAGCGCGGCCGTATCGGCGGTGACCTCGGCGTCCGCGGTCACTCGCGGCCGCACCCCGTCCACCTCGGCGGCGGCGCGCGCCGCGATCCGGCGCACCGCCCGCGCGCTGACGGTGGTGACGCCGGGCAGTTCCAGCGCCGGGGCGGTCATCGCCGGCTCCGGTCCTGTACCGACCGCAGCAGCCCGGCCAGGTCGACCGCGCCGTCGAGCCAGCGGCCGACCAGCAGGCCCAGTCCGGCGAACACCAATACGACGGCGAAGGCGCCGAATCCGCCGAAGGCCATGGCGAATCCGAGCGCGAGTCCGGTACCCAGGCAGATCGTTGTGGCGTTCATCTGCGACTCCTCGGCTGAAGGGGACGGCTATTGCACGCGATTGGCGGCGGGCTCGGTGTCGTCGTCGTCCTCGGGGATGTAGACGTCGTTGATATTGATATTGACCTCGACGACCTCGAGCGCGGTCATCTGCTCGATGGCATTGATGACATTGCGGCGCACCGCCTTCGCCAATTCCGCGATGGCCACGCCGTATTCGACGACCAGTTCCAGATCGACGGCGGCCTGCTTCTCGCCCACCTCGACCGAAACGCCCTGCCCCACACTGGCCGAAGCGCCCGGAATGCGGTCGCGGATCGCGCCGAACGCCCGGGCCGCGCCGCCGCCGAGCGCGTGCACGCCGCGCACCTCGCGGGCGGCCAGGCCGGCGATCTTCTGCACCACGATGTCGGCGATCGTGGTGGTGCCCTGATCGGTGACCAGGGCGCTGGAGTTCGCCGCGCCGTTGCGGGATTCGGCGTCCGGGGTGGCGGCGGCGGTCTTGCCGGTCGACTTCTCGGTGCTGGTTCCGGTCATGTCATCCTCCTGATTTCGTTGTCCTACAGGGAATCGATGCCTGTCTTCCTTCGACACGGCGAGCGGGAAATCCTCACGCCGCATCCACGTGATCTAGGTAACCGAATCGTCACCGAGCGCGGCGGCGTCGAGTTCGGTGACGACCAGGCGCACCGTCGCCTTCGCCCATTCGGTGCCGTGCAGCCGAGACCGGACAGCCGCGGTGAGCTGATCCAGCAGCGGCCGCAACGGCAAGCTGGTTGCCACCAAACGGATTTCGACGGCCGCCGGGTCCAGATCCACCGCGTAGGCCCGGCCGCCCCGGGGCAGCCTGGCCACGGCCCCGAGCCCGAACGGCGTTGCCGCGCGCAAACCCTCCACCTCCTCGATCGCGTCCAGTACCGCTTCGATCAGTTCCGCTTTCGCGGTCACAGCGCCCCCGGTTCGATATCGAGCACGGTCACCGACACCTCGCCGACGGTGACCCCGGTCTGTTCCAGCACGGCGTCCAGCACGGCCCGCTGGACGGCCGCCCCCACCACGGCGGCCCGGCAGTCGCCGCCCAGGGACACGTCCACCTGCACGGCGATCCGGCCCGCGCCCGTCCGGCCCACCCGCACACCTTGGCTCCCGGCCGATTCCGCCGCGCCCAGCAGCTGTTTCCCGGCCCGCGACCAGCCGCTCAGCAGCCCGCGCAGGCCGGGTTCGAGCCGGGTGACGCCCGGTACGGCCGCGGCGGCATGCGCGGCCACCCCGGCGATCACCGCGTCCGAGACGACGATCTCGCTGCCGGAATTCACCGCCGTCACCGCTCCCGCTCCTCGTAGACGTCGGCGATGGTGACATCGAGGCGGCCGAGCAGCAGGCCGGTGCGCGCCGCCAGCGCGGTCGCCACCCGCTGCCGCACCAGCGGCACGATGCCCTCCAGGCTGCCGCCGCGCATCCGCACCGCGAGGGCCATGCTCACCTGCACGATGTTCTCGCCGTCGGGGCCGGTGCCGACGCTGCGCACCTTGCAGTCGCGGGCGCGCACGCCGGGCACGGTGTCGGCCGCGAAGCGCAGCACCACCGCGACCGCCTGCTCGCTCATCGCCACGGTGCCCGGATGCTCGGTGGGCAGGATCAGGGTCTGCCCGCGACGCAGTTCGGCGCGCACGGCGGACATGATGCGGCCGAACAGGTCCGGGGGCGCGGGATCGGGTTCGGCGATGAGTTCCTCGGTGGCGGTGCGCAGGGCGAGCAGGCTCTCGCGTGCCGCACCGCAGTGCACACAGCGGGCCTCGTGCGCGTCGGAGTGCCCGGCCTGAACGGCGTCCAGCCGCCGCCAGACCTGTTCCATACCGCGCCCGCAAGGCAGCCGGTAGTCCTCGTCCACGTCGTTCGCATCGATCATCGCCACGGCTTCATCTCCTCCGCCAGCTGGAGGCGAGCCCGTGCGATCCGCCCGCGTACCGCGGTGACGTTCGCGCCGACGATCTCGCCGATCTCTTCGTAGGAGCGGCCGTGCACCTCGCGCAGCAGCCAGCACGCCCGCTGTTCCGGGGTGAGCCGCTGCAGTGCCGCCGTCAGCGCCTCCATCTGGCCGTGCACCTGCGTCGCGTGCTCGGGATGCAGGTCCCGCCGCGGCGATGCCGTGGTGTCGGGATCGACCTCCGCCGCCGGTTGCCGTTTGCGCAGCACGTTCAGGCAGCGATTGGTGGTGGTCCGGTACAGCCAGGCGGCGAACGCGGACTCGTCCTGCAGCTGCCCCAGCCGCCGCCACGCGGTCAGGAACACGTCCTGCACCACATCCTCGGCCTCGGCCCGGTCGGCCAGCATCTTCGCCGACAACCGGAACATGGCGCCCTGATAGCGCAGAACTAGCTGTTCATAGCTCCGAATATCGCCGTCGCGGGCCCGGCTGACCAGGGTGGCGTCGTCGAGTTCCACCTCGACTCCGGCATCGGTACCAGTCACCCCGCCTCCTATCCGTTCGTGGGTTAGACCCGAGCGGACGCGAATCCTCACGCTGCATTATCTGTGATCGTTGTCTCAGAAGTAGCTGAGTGACATTCCTTGGTTCTGGGTGTCCAACTGAACGTGCTCGAAACCACCGGGCACGCATCCGACGACACGGAGGTTCCGATGTCTCTGAGTGACAAGATCAGCAACCGGGCCGAGGAGCTGGGCGGCAAGGCCAAGGAGGCCGTCGGCGATTTCACCGGCGACGACGATCTGCGGGCCGAGGGGAAGGCCGATCAGCTGGCCGCCGGTCTGAAGGACGCCGCGGCCGATGTGAAGGACGCGGTCGGCGACGCCGTCGACAGGGTGAAGAAGAAGTTCGGCAACTAGCCGGGTTCGGGGCCGGGGCGCTATGGCGTCCCGGCCCGATGCCGAGTGGAAGGCCGCCACCCCGGAGAACCCCTCAGGCCACCGCCGCACGGAAAGCGGTGGGGCTCATGCCCTTGTGCCGTTTGAAGGCGGCGCTGAAGCCGAAAGCGTCGGCATAGCCCAGTGATCTGGCGATCTGGGCGACCGTCAGCCCCGCGTCGATGAGCAGATCCTCGGCCTCGTCCATGCGGCAGGCCGTCAGGTACGCCAGCGGCGGTTCACCCATGACGGCGGTGAAGCGTTTGGCGAAAAGCGCTCGGGAGACCCCGGATTGGGCGGCCAGCGCGGCCACCGTCCAGGCGACGCCCGGGCGGCCGTGGATGGCTTCCAGCGCCGGCGCCACCACCGGGTCGGAGAGTCCGCGATACCAGGTCGGGGCGGCGGCTTCGGCCTGGGCGAACCAGGTGCGCAGGGTGCAGACCAGGCCCCAATCCAGCAGGCGGTCCATCATGGCCTGCGAACCGGCGCTGTGGGCGACGGCGTCCACCACCGCGGCTTCCATCCAGGCGCAGGATTCCAGGTCCTCGGAGATGACGAGAACCGCTGGGAGAGCGCGCAACAGGCGTTCGTGCCGGCGGGTGCAGGTCTGATACGCGCCGACGATCAGCGCGGTGGTGCCGTCGGAATCGGCGCCCCAGCTGATGCCGCTCAGTTCCGCGCCGCAGCTCGCGTTCACTTCCGGTGTGAAGCAGGCGATCTCGTACTCGGTGTGCGGTCCGCCGATCGACTCGGGCCGATCGGCGAGATGGAACAGCTCCGGTCCGCGCACGATGGCGGTATCGCCTGTCCGCAAAGGGGTTTCACTGCCATCGGCCAGCAGCAGGGTCCCGCCGCCGCGCAATACGGTGATCATGGTCAATGGTGCGCGGTCGCCGAAGCGGATGGTCCACGGCGCGGCCAGTTCGGCGTGCGCGACCACCGAGCCCTCGGCCCGGATGCCGCTCAACAGATTGCTCAGGGGGTCCACCCCATCGAGCGTAGACGAATTCCTATCGATCAGAGAGTTTCATCCATGGATCGTCCACGTCGTGATGGCTTGAATGGGAGGCGCAGGTAAGCAGCACATTCCCGATCAGGAGGAAACATCTTGTCGCACAACGGCATCGACAGCGAACACGCCCGTACCGCGCTGGTCGTCGTCGCACACCACCGCGCCGATTCCCTGACCGCCCACCTCGCCCGCCGCACCGTCGCCCAGCTCGAGCGCGAGGGCTACACCGTCGACCTGCTGGATCTGCGCGCCGAGGGCTTCGACGCGCGAATGAACACCGAGGACCAGCCGGACTGGGGCAATCGCGAGAAGCGCTACTCCGAGGAAACCGAAGCGCACATGCGCCGAATCCTGGCCGCCGACATCGTGATCGCCGTCTTCCCCGTCTACTGGCTGCACCTGCCCGCCCTGCTCAAGGGCTGGATCGATCGCGTCTGGAACTACGGCTTCGCCTACGGCCGCAGCAAACCCCGCCTGGCCGGCAAACGCATGCTCTGGCTCGGCCTCGCCGGCGCGGCCGCCGACGACGTCATCGTCGAAGTAATGCAGCAAACCTTGGAAGGTTCCCTCAACCTCGGCATCGCCTACTACTGCGGCTTCTCCCACTCCGCCGTCGGTCTCCTCCCCGACGCCGAGGAACGCCGCCAGCGCCTGGACGCCAACGGCCAACTCCTCTTCGACCCCGTAACCGCCGGCGCCGAACGCGAAGCCCAATACTCGGCCCTGGAAGCCAAGGCCGAAGCCTTCGTCACCGAATTCCTGGCCGCAGACCAGGTCCCCGCCTGACTCTCCGACCGATGAAACCCTGGAGCCGGAACCTCCCCGCCGAGAGGTTCCGCGCTTGTCCCCCCAGGGAGTCTCAGGCTCCCCCTCCCAAGGGGTTTCAGGGGTGAAACCCCTGAGAGTCCCGAGAGTTGGCTCTACCAGGCCTTTCCGGTGATGAGCTCGTAGGCCTGGGCGTACTTGGCGCGGGTCGCGGCGACCACGTCGGCGGGGATCTCGGGGCCGGGGTATTCCTTGTTCCAGCCGGTCGAGGTCGACCAGTCGCGGACGAACTGCTTGTCGAAGGAGGGCTGGACGCGGCCCGGCTCGTACTGGTCGGCGGGCCAGAAGCGGGAGGAGTCGGAGGTCAGGACTTCGTCACCGAGGGTGAGAACGTCACCGTCCCAACCGAATTCGACCTTGGTGTCGGCGATGATCACCCCGCGCGCGGCGGCGTGCTTCGCACCCCGGGTGTACACCTGGAGGGTCAGATCGCGCAGCTGCTCGGCGATCTCCTTCCCCTCCTGGTTCACCACATCCTCGAAGGTGATGGGCTCGTCGTGCCCCGCATCGGCTTTGGTGGTGGGCGTGAAGATGGGCTCGGGCAGCTTGGACCCTTCGACCAGTCCGGGCGGCAAGGCGACCCCGGACACCGATCCGGTCCGCTCGTACTCCTTCAGCCCGCCACCGGTCAGGTACCCGCGCGCGATGCACTCGACCTTCACCATCTTCAGCGGCTTCACCCGCACCCCGCGTCCCGCGAACTCGGCGGGCACATCGGTGGTGGACAGGATGTGGTTGGGCACATCGGAGAAGTACTCGAACCACCAGTTCGAGAGCTGGGTGAGCATCGCTCCCTTGTCCGGGATGGGCGTCGGCAGCACCACGTCGTACACCGACACCCGATCGGACGCGACCAGGATCAGCGAATCGCCGTCCTCGTAGAGATCGCGCACCTTACCGGCGTGGATGTGCTTCAACGGTCCTCCTCGAACTGGGCGCGATCGCGCGACTGGCTGCCACGCACACCCTACCGACCTGCTCGAACCGGCCCGCACCCGCCAACCCGGCCGACGTGGCAAGCTGGGCAAGTCGCACGGCAGCAGTTCTCCGAGAGTTAAGGAGCCCCCTTGTCAGCACCGAATCTCACCCGCGAGCAGGCGATCCAACGCGCCGCGACGGTCCAGGTGGAGAACTACCGGGTCGAATTGGATCTGACCGGCCAGCCCACCGGCCCCGACGCGGTGACGACCGGTACCTTCCACTCGCGCTCGACGGTCACCTTCACCGCCACCCCGGGTGCGCAGACCTTCATCGATCTGGTGGGTGCGGGCGTGCGGTCCGCGGTGCTCAACGGCGTGGCGCTGGACGTCAGCGATTACGACGAGTCGCAGGGCATCACGCTGCCGAATCTGGCCGCCAGCAACGAACTGGTGGTCGACGCCGACTGCGAGTACTCCAACACCGGTGAGGGCCTGCACCGCTTCATCGACCCGACCGACAACAAGGTCTACCTGTACTCGCAGTTCGAGACCGCCGACTGCAAGCGCATGTTCGCCTGCTTCGATCAGCCGGATCTGAAGGCCACCTACGACATCATCGCCACCGCGCCGGAGGACTGGGAGGTCATCTCCAACGGTGCGGTGATCGACACCCACCAGGTCGGCGCGACCATCCGCCACACCTTCGCCACCACCCCGCGCATGAGCACCTACCTGGTCGCCATGATCGCCGGGCCGTACGCGAAATGGACCGACACCTACGCCGATTCGCACGGCGAGATCCCGCTCGGCATCTACTGCCGCGCCTCGCTGGCCGAATTCATGGACGCCGAACGGCTTTTCACCGAGACCAAGCAGGGCTTCGGCTTCTATCACACCAATTTCGGTGTGCCGTACGCGTTCGGCAAGTACGACCAGCTGTTCGTGCCCGAATTCAACGCGGGCGCAATGGAGAACGCGGGCGCGGTCACCTTCCTCGAAGATTATGTGTTCCGCTCCAAGGTGACTCGGGCGTCCTATGAGCGCCGCTGCGAGACCGTGCTGCACGAGATGGCGCACATGTGGTTCGGCGACCTGGTCACCATGAAGTGGTGGGACGACCTGTGGCTGAACGAGTCCTTCGCCACCTTCGCCTCGGTGCTGTGCCAGGTCGGCGCCACCGAATACGAGAACGCCTGGACCACGTTCGCCAATGTCGAGAAGTCCTGGGCGTACCGGCAGGATCAGCTGCCCTCCACCCATCCGATCGCGGCGGACATCCCGGATCTGGCGGCGGTCGAGGTGAACTTCGACGGCATCACCTATGCCAAGGGCGCTTCGGTGCTGAAGCAGTTGGTGGCGTACGTGGGGCTGGAGCCGTTCCTGGCCGGGCTGCGCGACTACTTCACCGAACACGCTTATGGCAACGCCACTTTCGACGATCTGGTGGGCGCGCTGGAGAAGGCGTCCGGGCGCGATCTGTCGGACTGGGGCGCGCAGTGGCTCAAGACCACCGGCCTGAACATTCTGCGGCCCGAGTTCACCGTCGACGCCGACGGCAAGTTCACCTCGTTCACCGTGGTGCAGGGCGGGGCGGAACCGGGTGCGGGTGAGCGGCGCGTGCACCGGATCGCCGTCGGCGTGTACGACGAGCAGGACGGCAAGCTGGTGCGCACCGAGCGCGTCGAGCTGGACGTCGATGCCGCCGAGCGCACCGAAGTGCCCGCGCTGGTGGGTGTTTCGCGCGGCAAGCTGGTGCTGGTCAACGACGACGACCTCACCTACTGCTCACTGCGGCTGGACGCCGACTCGCTCGACACCGTGGTGGCCCGCATCGCCGATATCGCCGAACCGCTGCCGCGCACGCTGTGCTGGTCGGCGGCCTGGGAGATGACCCGGCAGGCCGAGATGAAGGCCCGTGACTTCGTGGCGCTGGTGCAGCGCGGGGTGGGCGCGGAAACCGAAATCGGTGTGGTGCAACGACTGCTGATGCAGGCGCACACCGCGCTGTCCGCCTACGCCGATCCGGCTTGGGCGGCGGCGACCGGCTGGCCGGAGTTCGCGGACCGGCTCCTGGAGCTGGCACGCGCCGCCGGGCCGGGCTCGGATCATCAGCTGGCGTTCGTCAACGCGCTCACCGGGGCGCTGCTCTCGGAACAGCACGTGCAGGTGCTGAAGCAGCTGCTGGCCGGCGATCCGCAGGGCGTGGGGCTGGCGGGGCTGACCGTGGACACCGATCTGCGCTGGCGGGTCACGCAGGCCCTCGCCGCGGCGGGATCGATCGACTCCGACGGTGTCGAATCGCCCTTGATCGACGCCGAATTGGAGCGGGACAACACCGCCGCCGGTCGCCGTCAGGCCGCCGCCGCGGCCACCGCCCGCCCGCAGGCCGAGGTCAAGGCAAGCGCCTGGGCCACCGTGATGGAGGACGATTCGGTCGCCAACATCACCACCCGCGCCATCGTCACCGGATTCGCGCCGGTCGGCCAGGCCGAACTGCTCACCCCCTACGTCGAACGCTACTTCGCCGAAGTGGCCGACGTCTGGGAGCGCCGC
Source organism: Nocardia yamanashiensis (assembly GCF_021183565.1). Classification (NCBI taxonomy): domain Bacteria; kingdom Bacillati; phylum Actinomycetota; class Actinomycetes; order Mycobacteriales; family Nocardiaceae; genus Nocardia; species Nocardia yamanashiensis. The sequence continues at coordinate 8,241,234 of NZ_CP089226.1, read as the reverse complement.
TCCAGCGAGGTCGCCCAGACCGTCGTGGTCGGCCTCTACCCGCACTGGGCCGTCACCGAGGAAGCCGTCGCCGTCGCCGACAAGTTCCTCGCCGGCGACCATCCGCCGGCCCTGCGCCGCCTCGTCGTCGAGGGCAAGGCGGGCATCGAGCGCTCCCTGCGCGCCCGCGCCTTCGACCAGGCGTAACAGCAAGTCCCGCAGGCTCCCTTCCGGACCACTGGAAGGGGGCCTGCGCGCATTGGCGGGCGAGTACGCTGAGACCCGCATCGGGCCGGTCGTTACGGAACGGCCCGATGCCTGTCCGTCGGCCACCACGTCGATTCCTGCACGCCGCATAGCCGGCGCGCGTTTCCCCCAAACCGGCCACCTATCAGCGGTTTTCCTCACGCTGCTGTGAGCGGATCTGCTGTGAGCAGCGTGGCGCGAGATTCGGGGCTCCGGTCGTGCACGGTGGGTGCATGACAGAGAAGCAGACGCCGATGTTCAACTGGCGCACCAGAGAACAGCTCTTCGGTCGCCGCGTCCTGGTACTGGACGGCGGCCTGGACGACGACAACGGCACGCTGCTCATGACGCAGCTGCTCACCCTCGCCGCGGAGGATTCCGAAACCCCGATCTCGCTGTGGATCCACTCCCCCGGCGGCTCGGTCCCCGCCATGCTCGCCATTCGCGACGTAATGCGGCTGATCCCCTGCGAAGTCTCCACCCTCGCCCTCGGATTGGCCTGCAGCGCCGGGCAATTCCTGCTCTCCTCCGGCACCCCCGGCCGCCGTTTCGCCCTGCCGCACGCCCGCGTCCTCATGCATCAGGGTTCGGCGGGCATCGGCGGCAGCGCGGTCGAGGTCGAGGTGCAGGCCGACGATCTGCGCTACACCGTGCAGACCGTGCTGGGCCTGATCGCCGCCGACACCGGGCAGCCCTTCGACCAGATCTACGAGGATTCGCTGCACGATCGCTGGTTCACCGCCGAGCAGGCCCGCGAATACGGCTTCATCGACGGCATCGTCGACGACTTCCGCCAGGTCGTTCCCCAGCGTCACAAGGTAGGTATCTCATGACCAGCTACACCATCCCCAATGTGATCGCCTCCTCGCCGCGCGGCGAACGCATCATGGACGTCTATTCGCATCTGCTCACCGAGCGCATCGTCTACCTGGGCACACCCATCGACTCCGGGGTGGCGAACGCGCTGATCGCCCAGCTCCTGCACCTCGACGCCGAGGGGGCGGGCCAGGAGATCAACCTCTACATCAACTGCGAGGGCGGCGACCTGTCGGCCATGCTGGCCATCTACGACACCATGCAGCACATCTCGTCGCCCGTCGTGACGACCTGCGTGGGCCAGGCGATCGCGGTGGGCGCGGTGCTGCTCGCCGGGGGCGCGAAAGGCCGCCGCTCGATGCTCCCGCACGCCCGAATCGTCCTGCACCAGCCCGCGACTCGCGGCCAGGGCACCATCCCGGACCTGATCCTGGTGGCCGATGAAATCGTCCGCATGCGCGCGGAAATCGAAGCCATCCTGACCAAACACACCGGCCAGTCCCCCGAAACGCTCCGCCGCGACACCGACCGCGACCGCGTCTTCACCGCCGAAACCGCCCTGAGCTACGGCCTGGTGGACCAGGTCCTCGGCCCCCGCGACTGACCGAAACAGCCGCCGCCGCAACAGCCCTCGAATCGCCGAGGCTGTTGCGGCACTACGGCGATACCGTCAGGCCGCCAAAGCCAGCAGCACCGGCATGCCCTCGAGGCGCGGAACGGCCACGCTGAGCGAAGCGGCCATCCGCTGACGCCGCAGTTCACCGGCGACCTGCTCGATGAGCCCACCCAGATCGGTGCCGAGCGCACCGGCCAGCGCGGCGATCATCTCGCTCGAGGGTTCCTTGCGTCCGCGCTCCACCTCGGACAGGTACTGCGGCGAGATCCCCGCGCGCGCAGCCGTTTCGGCCAGCTTCTCGCCGTGCTCCTGCCGCAGCGACCGCAAGCGCTCACCGAGCACCTCCCGCCACAGCGGCTCGCGCACGGTGCGCGACGGCGGCACCCGGCGCAAGGCGCGGCGGGGCTCGGCGGTCCCGGACGAGGTGGGTTCCTCGCGCCGGATCGGCTCGGGGACCGCTTCCAGTCTCGGTGCGCGCGCGGCATCCACGCGTCCGCCGGGCAGGGCCTGAAGTCGCGGGTGCTCGGACATCTTCCGAGCCTAAGTCGGGCGGTCCGCACCCGCGCGCTCTTACGCTCTGGGCGTACAAGCCGAACGCGAAAACGACGCACCCCTCCCGGCGAACCGGAAGGGGTGGAAGACAGCAAAGGGCACGGGGGCGACTGCCCCCGAAAGTCCCCGAGGGTTCCGGGCGAACTAGACCCGGCCGATGGCCGCGGCCATCACGCGCACGGCGGAAACCAGTCCGTCGATCAGCTCACCCTGACGGAAGGAGCTGAGGGCGGCGGTGGCGCCGAGCTGGCAGACCCGGTCGTTGGCGCGCTCGGCGACATCGCTGCCGGAACGCACCTCGACGGCCTTGGCATTGGGGTCCACGGCGATGAGCACCGAACGCTCGGCCTCCGGGGTGGCCGGGAACAGCGCGTCCGCGCCGGCGCCGGTGTCCGCGCCCAGATCACCGATGTAGATGTTGAACCGCACCTTGGTGGCGCGGGTCGCCTCGGTGAGCGCATTGTCCATGATCAGCCGCTCGCGATCGGTGAACGGAACCTCGGCGAAGATATCGCCGGCCTCGTGCACACCGGACACGCGCCCGCTGGTGGTGATGGCGTAGCCGTGCGGTAGGTCGGCGGCGTTCACCGCGGGCCAATTAGAACTTGCCACTTGCCCGGCCTCCGATCAGGTCCGCCGCGGCGGATTCGATAGCCGCATGGTTGCCATGCGACGAGTCAGCTCCGTGGTGACCGGCACCGGTCACCTCGTCGGTTGCGCTCCACAGCACCGGCGGCTCGGTCCACTTCTGACCGAGGGAGAAATGGGCCGGCTTCTTGCCGGGCAGCGGCTTGCCGAGGAACGACAACCCGGCGATCACCAGATAGATCGCAAGCGGGATGCCGACATAGATCAGCACTGTCTGGAGAATGCTCACGGCTCAACGGTAATCGATGGGCGAGCGTCTACGACGACCGGTAGCGGACTGTGATCACGTGTCGTTACCAAACGTTTCAGATCAGCCAGGCCGTGGAGTTAGCCGGAAGTTTTCTCGCGCTAATCGGCGCGCTCGCCAGCAACACCTCGCCCGCGGGCAACAGGATCGGGGCATCGGTCGCGTTCAGCACGCACAGCAGCCCGCCCGCACGCCGGAAGGCCAGGCAGCCCGCCGGCGAGCCGTACCACTCCAGCCCCGGACCCGCGAATTCCGGTCTGGTCGCCCGCAATTCGATGGCCATGCGATACAGCGACAGCATCGAGTCGAGGCGCTCGAGCTGCTGTTCCACGGTGACCTGCGCCCACTGCGCCGGGATCGGCAGCCACGGATTCCCGGTGGTGAAACCGAACGGCGGTTGCGCGCCCTCCCACGGCAGCGGCACCCGGCAGCCGTCGCGGCCGCGTTCGGTGTGCCCGGACCGCTCCCAGGTCGGATCCTGCAGCACCGCCTCGGGTAGGTCGTCCACGTTCGGCAGACCCAATTCCGCACCGTTGTAGACGAATACGGCCCCGGGCAGCGCCAGCTCCAGCAGCGCCATGGCCCGGGCCCGCGCCTGCCCCGCCGCGCCGCCGCCGTAGCGGGTGACCTCGCGCTCGATATCGTGATTGGACAGCGTCCAGGTGGGACTGGCCCCGACCTCGGCCACCGCGTGCAGCGAATTGTCCACGGCCGCCCGGATCCTCGTGGCGTCGAAGGCGGTCTCGGCGAGCCGGAAGTTGAACGCCATGTGCAGTTCGTCGGCGCGCAGGTATTCGCCGAAGCGGACATTGTCGTCCACCCAGACCTCGCCGATGGACACCGCGTTCGGGTACTCGTCCATCACTTTGCGCAGGCGGCGGTGGATCTCGTGCACGCCCGGATTGTTGAAGCGCGGGTCGTTGTCGTCGTGCACCAGCATGCGGGTGTCGATGGTGGTCATATCGGGCAGGCCCTCGGGTTTGGCCATGCCGTGCGCGACATCGATGCGGAAACCGTCGATCCCGCGATCCAGCCAGAACCGCATGGTCTGCTCGAAATCGAGTGCGACTTCGGGGTTCTCCCAGTTCAGATCGGGCTGCTCGGGCGCGAAGATGTGCAGATACCACTGCCCCGGTCTGCCGTCGGCCTCGGTGACGCGAGTCCAGGCCGGGCCGCCGAAGATGCTGGGCCAGTTGTTCGGCGGCTGCGCGCCGTCCGGGCCGCGGCCGTCGCGGAAGATGTAGCGGGCGCGCTCCGGACTGCCGGGCGCGGCGGCCAGGGCCTGCCGGAACCACACGTGCTGATCGCTGGTGTGGTTCGGCACCAGGTCCATGGTGACCCGGATCTGCCGGTCGTGCGCCTCCGCGATGACCTCGTCCAGGGCGGCCAGACCACCGAAGAGCGGGTCGATATCGCGCGGATCGGACACGTCGTAGCCGCCGTCCGCCATCGGCGAGCGCATGACCGGGCAGATCCACAGGGCATCCACGCCGAGCAGTTCCAGATAGCCCAGCTTCTCGCGCAATCCACCCAGATCGCCGACGCCGTCGCCATCGGAATCGGCGAAGGAACGCGGGTACACCTGATAGAACACGGCGTTTCGCCACCACGGCGCGGGCTGCGCCGATACGGTCCCCGACCCGGCGGAAATCTCAGTCACAGCCGTAATGGTGCCAAAGCAGACCGACCTGTGCGTGCACCTCCGCGACAGTTGTCCAGATTCAGCAAATCATCAGTAGCCGAGCTGGGAAAACGGAAACCCTCTGGGCTGCTAGGACTTCTGCGAAACGAATTCAGAAGGGCGAGTTCATGAGCGAATTCGCGGCCATCTCGAAGTAATCGAGCAACTGCTTGCGATGCGCGTCGTCGAGCACCTCGGGTTCGATCTCCGCCACCGCGATGTGCATGGCGCGCAACCAGGCGTCACGCTCGATCGGGCCGACCTTGAACGGGTGATGCCGCATGCGCAGCCGCGGATGCCCGCGCTCCTCGCCGTAGGTCCGCGGGCCGCCCCAGTACTGCTCGAGGAACATCCGCAAGCGCCGCTCGGCCGGACCCAGATCCTCCTCCGGATACAGCGGCCGCAGCACCTCGTCGTCCTTCACCTCGCGATAGAAGGCCGCCACGATCCGATCGAACGTCGCCGCACCACCCACCGCCGCGTAGAACGATGTAGCCGTCTCCTGCTCACCCGAAGTCACACGCCCATTCTGCCCGCGCCCGTGAACCCCGGCTCGACACGCCCCCTGCCGCCGAACGCGACAGCTGATTTCGCGACGAGAGGGTACCTCCCCGGGCACGCCCAGAATCGGCTCGGCACCCTCGCAGGCACGGGTTATGGACGGTTAACGGCTCCCAGCCGCCCGCTGAATACGCGGAGAGGCGGGATTGTCATGTCGTGTTCACCCGAATGTGCTGTGCAATGTGCGAAATCACCGTGCAATCTGGTGATATCCATGGTCAACTGGGTGGCAGTCTGCCGAGATACCACACAATCGGACGAATACGAATTCGGGGTATGGCCCATGAAGCAGCGGCACGGCGCTCGCGAAGCGCGGACACATCGACAACTCCAGCCCGCCGACGTCCACAATCGTGGGTCGGGGGCTACTCCGCTGCACATCTTGTCCGAGCATTCTCGTCCCGATCATCACTCGGGTACCCATCCCGAGCATTCTCATCCGGGCCCGGCTCATCCGCCCGAAACTCCCAGCGTGCCCTCGTGGGCCAAGCGTCGCGTCCTGCTGCTGAACGCCACCTACGAGCCGCTCACCGCCCTGTCCGCGCGCCGCGCCATCGTGCTGCTGATCTGCGACAAGGCCGATACGGTGCACGACAATCCCGAAGGCCCGGTGGTGCATTCGGCCGGCACCTCGGTGGCCTTGCCCTCGGTCATCCGACTACGTACCTACGTGCGTGTCCCCTACCGCGCCCGCGTGCCGATGACCCGTGCGGCGCTCATGCATCGCGACCGATATCGCTGCGCCTACTGCGGCGGCAAGGCCGAGACCATCGACCACGTGATCCCGCGCAGCCGCGGCGGCGCGCACTCGTGGGAGAACTGCGTGGCCTCGTGCGCGCCGTGCAATCACCGCAAGGCCGACAAGTTGCTGAGCGAGCTCGGCTGGGCCATCCATCACCCGATGGTCGCCCCCAAGGGCCCGCACTGGCGGCTGCTGTCCTCCAGCTCCGAACTGGACCCGACCTGGCTGCAATACCTCGGCGAGGGCGCGGCGTGATCAGCTGTATTCGCTGACCAGTACCGCCCAGGTGCCCGGTTCCAGGGCGTCGAAGATGTGCGGCATGTCCCCGGGGTAGCAGATGTAGTCGCCGGGCGAGAGTTCGACGGGTGCGTCGGTGGGGCCGACCTTGGCGCGGCCCGCGCAGAGTACGACGTGCTCGACGACGCCGCGGGCGTGCGGCTCGGAGTCGCGCGGATGGCCCGGTTCGGCGGTGAGCCGGTAGACATCGCGGCGGGCGGTGGCCGGTGCCGCCGCCAGGAGTGTGATTCGATACTCTGCCTGGGCGGACGCCAGCGCCGCGCCCTCACCGGCACGGATCACCTGGACCTGCGGACTCGGCGGATCCAGCAGCCGTGAGAAGGGCACGTCCAGCGCCACGCACAGCGCCCACAAGGTTTCGATGCTCGGATTACCGGAGCCCGATTCCAATTGCGACAGTGTGGATTTCGCGATCCCGGCGCGGCGGGCGACCTCGGTCAGCGACAGCCCGGCATTGGCGCGTTCCCGGCGCAGGGCAGCGGCTATCGCCTGTTGCGGCGGCGCGGGCGCAGGGCTTTCGTGCTCGGTCATAACGGCTTCACAGCGTACCGGGCCGAAGACGAAGGTCTTTGACGAACCCGCCCCAATGTGTTCATTATATGAGTCATGCGTTCGATATGGCGAACACTCGATCGGAGTGTACTCACGGGAATCGCGGCGATCTGCCTAGCGGTCGCCATGATCGGCATTTCCTACGGCGCGACGGCCGTCACCGCGGGCTTCCCCGTGTGGCTGCCCGTGCTGCTCAGCACCGCCGTCGTGGCCGGCGGTTCGGAATTCGTCTTCATCGGCATCCTCACCGGCGGCGGCAGCCTGGTCGCCGCCGTGCTGGCGGGCCTGCTGGTCAATGCCCGCCATCTCCCCTACGGCCTGTCCGTGCCCGATGTGGTCGGCACCGGCTGGCGGCGGCTGGTCGCCACCCACGTCATGAACGACGAATCCGTCGCCATGGCCATGGCCCAGCCCGACCGCGATCGCCGCCGCGCCGCCTACTGGCTCTGCGGCCTGGCCGTCCTGGCCGCCTGGCCGCTGGGCGCGGCCCTCGGCGCGGTGCTCGGGTCGATCGTGCCCAACCCCAACGCTTTCGGCCTGGACGCGATCTTCCCGGCGGTCCTGATCACCCTGGTGCTTCCCGCCCTACGCGAACCCCTCACCCGCACAGCGGCTCTCGCCGGAGCCGTCGTCGCGGCCGTCTCCACCCCGTTCCTGGGTGCGGGCCTGCCGGTCCTGCTCGCGCTGACCGCCGTCCTACTGGTCGCGCACCGCGCCGCGCCCGCACCGGCGGAAAACGCGGCGGCGTCGGTCACGGACGAAGCCACGCCGAGTTCGAACGACACGGCGCCGAGCCCGGCTGGAACTTCGCGGCGAGCGTTCGCCGAATCGAACGGCGTGCGCCCATGACGAAGGCACTGCTCCTGGGTGCGTTCGCACTCGCTGTGGGCACGTTCGCTTTTCGCTTCGCGGGTCCGGTGCTGCGCAATCGGGTGAAGGTGTCGCCGCGGGCGGTCCGGCTGATGGAGATCGCCTCGGTTGTGCTGTTGACCGCGCTGGTGGTCACCACGCTGGTGCCGTCCAATCACAGTCCGGTCGGCATCGCCCTGCCCGCGGGCGTGCTCGTGGCCGCCGTCCTGGCCTGGCGGCGGGCTCCGATCCTGGTCGTCCTGCTGGCAGCGGCCGTCACCACCGCGGGATTGCGCTACTTCGGCCTGTCCTGACCGATCCGCTTCAGCGGGTCAGCTGGTCCGCCAGGCGGGTCCAGGCATCCTCGGCGAACTCCTCGCGGTAGGTGTCGCGGCCGGGGTTGAGGAAGGCGTGGGGCGCGGTGTCGTAGACGACGATCTCGTGGTCGATATTGTTCTCGTCCAGGATCTTCGCGATGCCGTCGCGGGCCGGACCGTCGATAAGTCCGTCCGCGCCGCCGAAGAACAGCAGCACGCGGCCGGTGATGCCGGAGCTCAGTTCGATGGTGGGTTCGGGCGTGGAGAGCTGGATGTCGGTGTTGGTCAGCCAGCCGGGGTAGAAGGCGGTGACGGACGCTACCGGGAACTGGGTGGCGGCGTAGTAGGCGGCGTGGCCACCGGCACTGAAGCCGATGATGTGGGTAGCGGTGGCGCCGCGGCGGGTCAATTCGGCTGCGGCGGCAGCGAAATCGGCGCGGACCCCGTCCCGGGTCAGGGTGCGGAGCAGGGCGAGGCCGCGTTCGCGGTCTTCGGGGGTGAAGGCGAGATCCGCGCCGGGTTCGGCGCGGTGGAACAGGTCGGGCAGGATGACGATCGCGCCGAGGGCGGCGAGCCGGTCGGCGGTGGCGCGCATGGTGGGGTGCTGGCCGTAGATCTCGTGTGCCGCAATGACTCCGGGGTAAGCGCCGGCGACGCTGGGGCGGGCGACGTAGGCGCGCACGGGGGTGCCGTCGACGTCCAGTTCGATCCATTCGGTGGTGATGCCGAGACTGGTCATGCCACCGAACGTACTGCGGCAGAAGGGGTCCGGCCAATCGAAAGAACTATGCCGGGCATCGAGATTCCGATGCCCGGCAGGTGGCGTTCGTCAGCTGGTGAGCAGCGGCAGGGCGGAGCCGCGACGGCGGGCCACCGAGCCGTAGCGGGCGTCCAGGCGTAACCAGGTGCGGGCAGCGCGAACCCGGACTATCTCGTCGGCGGAGATACGGCGCGAGTCGGTCTTCTCGCCGCCGTGCGGGATGAAATCCATTGCGGCCAAGGCGAAGACGACCCGCATCGGCACCTCCACCTCTTCGCTGCCACTGGAGACGGTGAGCACCGTCTGATCCAGCAGGGCGGCGGGCGGGCCGTGCGAGGAACCGTGCTCCTGCGCCAATTCCGCGCCCCGCTCGGCCAATTCGACCAGCATGCGGGCGGGGACGTCGTCGACGTGGACGAAGCCGGTTTCCGGGGGCAGCGCGGTGCGCCAGGCCGAATCCATGGCATAGCCGAGACCGAAGGCGCTTCCGGAGCCGGGAGCGTGCAGGCCCGCCAGCACGGTGTCGGCGCCGACCGTCACATCGTCGGTGCCGAGTACGGCCACCACGGTGCGCACCGCCAGGGCCTCGAAACCGGTGGTGGCCCAGGCGGATACGTAGTTCACGCCGCGACGGCGCAGGCGGACCACCGCAGCCGGGTCCAGGCGGATGGCGTGCGAGAGGAAGGTCGCCAGGTTCTCACGTTCCGCGGGGTCGGGAACGTGCAGGGTCAGATCGCTCACGGGTGGCGGGCTCGGCTCAGTCGGCCAGCCACAGCGACAGGTAGTCGCGTTCTTCGGTGGTGAGGCGGCGCAGACGCTGGGTGTCGATGTCGAAGGCGGCCAGCTGGGTCGAGGCGAGCACCGCGGCCGGGGAGGCCGGGTCCGCGCCGGCGGCGCGGACCTCGTAGGCGACGGTGAAGTCCACGGCGCGCAACCGCTCGATCCACATGGACACGTCCAGCGGCGAGTCCTCGTGCCGCAGCTGACCCTTGTACTGCACGTGCAGGTCGGCGAGCACGCAGCCGGACCGCAGGCGCACGGTCGGCCGGTCGTCGGTGAACAGCCACGGAATGCGGGCTTCCTCCAGCAGGGTCACCATGCGGGCATGGTTGATGTGCTGGAAAGCATCCATATCGGACCAGCGCACCTCGACCTTGGTGTGGAAGCGCTTGGGCAGCACCGGGGTCTCCCCCAGTTCCACCAGTTCAGCTTTTCCATGGCCGTTCAGCGAACCGACACTCGTCAACGCGGTACCTCCGATTGCGCACCCACCCCACTCACCATGCTGCGCACCTGCCGCGCCGCAACCGACAGCGTGGCCAGGTCGTGGGTTCCGGACTCGAACAGTTCCGAGAGGGCGCTGCGTGCACGACCCAGGCGGGACTGATTTTTCGACTCCCAGTATGCAATTTTCTCCTCGGCCGTCTCCTCCGGGTCTCCGGCGGAGAGCACATCGAGGGTGAGCGAGCGCAGCGAACCGTACATATCGTCGCGCAGCGCGAGCCGGGCCAGCGCATGCCAGCGGTCACCGCGTTCCAGGTGGCTGACCGCCTGCAACAGCCAATCGATCTTGAGATGGTCGTTGAGCGCGTAGTAGAGCGCACCCACCTCCTCACCCTTGCGATCGGTGATGTCCGCGATATCGATCACATCGAGCAGCGGAAAGAGGTTGAGCAGCCCGTGCACCTCGGTGGCCAGCTCGCTCGGCGCGCCCTGTCCGACCAGGGTCCGCGACTGCTCGTTGAGCAGATCCACGTGGTGCCCGCGCAGCCAGCCCGGCACCTTGGGGCCGAGATTGCGCACGCCCTGGGAGTAGCGATGGATCTCCGCGCCGACCGCGATGGGCTGCGGCCGGTTGTTGAGCAGCCAGCGCGAGGCCCGATCGAGGGTCCGCTTGGTCTCGAGCTCGAGCGCGTCCTTCATGCCGGTGGAGATGTCGGCGGCGCGAATCCGATCCCACACCGAATGCAGGTCGAAGATCTGGGTGGCGGCGGTGAAGGCCCGCACCGCGTCCGAGGCCGTCGCCCCGATCTCCTCGTTGAGCCGGTGCGCGTAGGTGATGCCGCCCAGGTCCACCACTTCGTTGACCAGCATGGTGGTGGTGATCTCGCGGCGCAGCCGGTGCTTCTTGATGGCCGCGCCGAACCGTGAGCGCAGCGGTGTCGGGAAGTACTGCGGCAGCCGCGCCGCGAAGTACGCGGTATCGGGCAGGTCTCCGGCGAGCAGGTCGGCCTTGAGCGAAAGCTTCACGTGCGCCATGAGATTGGACAGTTCGGGCGAGGTGAGGCCGGTGCCCTGTTCCTGGCGCGCCTTCATCTCGATTTCGCCGGGCAGCGCTTCCAGTTCGCGGTCCAGGCCGCGGCGCTCCTCGAGGTCCTCGATGACGCGGGCGTGCACATTGAGCATGCGCGGGGATTCGGCGCGGGACATGCCCATCAGGTAGTTCTGCGAGACATTGTCGCGCAGGACGAGATCCGCGACCTCGTCGGTCATGGAGGCCAGCAGCGGATTGCGGTCCGCCTCGGCCAGCTCACCGCTCGAGACCACACCGTCCAGGAGGACCTTGATATTGACCTCGTGGTCCGAGCAGTCCACGCCCGCCGAGTTGTCCAGGGCGTCGGTGTTCATCTTGCCGCCGTACCGGCAGAACTCGATCCGCCCGTGCGCGGTCGCACCCAGGTTGCCACCCTCGCCGATCACCTTGACCCGCAACTCGTTTCCGTTTACCCGCACCGCGTCGTTGGACTTGTCGCCCACCTCGGCATTGGTCTCGGTCGAGGCCTTGATGTAGGTGCCGATACCGCCGTTCCACAACAACTGCACCGGCGACTTCAAGATCGCCTTGATCAGCTCCGGCGGCGACAACGAGGTCACCTCCGCGGCCAATCCCAAAGCCTCCCGGGCCTGCTCGCTGATCGGCACCGACTTCACGGTCCGATCGAACACCCCACCACCCGCGCTGATCAGCGACCGGTCGTAATCGGCCCACGACGAACGCGGCAACGCGAACATCCGCTCCCGCTCCGCGAAAGACGTCGCCGCGTCCGGAGTCGGATCCAGGAAAATATGCCGATGGTCGAACGCCGCGACCAGACGAATGTGGCGTGAGAGCAGCATGCCGTTACCGAACACGTCACCGGACATGTCACCCACACCCACCACCGTGAAGTCCTGGGTCTGAGTATCGATGTCCATCTCGGCGAAATGCCGCTTCACCGACTCCCACGCACCACGGGCGGTGATACCCATCGCCTTGTGGTCATAGCCGGCCGAACCACCCGAGGCGAACGCGTCACCGAGCCAGAAACCATAGGACTGGGCAACATCATTGGCGATATCGGAGAACGTCGCCGTCCCCTTGTCCGCCGCCACCACCAAATACGTGTCATCGGAGTCGCGACGCAGCACCCGCGCCGGCGGCACCACCGCACCCGTCGCCCGATCCACATTGTCGGTCACATCCAACAACCCGGAAATGAACGTGCGATAGCAAGCGATGCCCTCGGCCTGCAGCGCTTGGCGATCCGCCACCGGATCCGCGGTCGCGGCCGGCGGCTGCTTGACCACGAACCCGCCCTTCGCACCCACCGGCACGATCACCGCGTTCTTCACCGCCTGCGCCTTCACCAGGCCCAGGATCTCGGTCCTGAAGTCCTCCAAACGGTCCGACCACCGCAACCCGCCACGCGCGACCGGACCGAACCGCAAATGCACACCCTCGACCCGCGGCGAATACACGAAGATCTCGAACTGCGGCCGCGGCTTGGGCAATTCGGCGATCTCCTGCGGTTCCACCTTGAACGACAGGTAATCCCGCGGCTGGCCCTCCGCGTCGGTGACGTAGTAGTTGGTGCGCAGCGTGGCCTTGATCAGCCCGAGGATGGCGCGCAGGATGCGGTCGGCGTCCAGGCTGACCACTTCGTCGATGCGATGCCGCACCGCGCCTTCCAGATCGCGGGCGTGCTCGGCATTGGCGGAGTCCGGGTCGAACAGTGCCGTGAACAGGTCCACGAACATGCTCGCCGCTTCCGGATAGGCGAGCAGCACGCGGGTGATATTGGCCTGGCTGTACGGGAATCCGGCCTGCTGCAGGTACTTCGCGTAGGCGCGCAGGATGGACACCGAGCGCCAGTTCAGCCCGGCGCGCAGCACCAGCTCGTTGAGCCCGTCGGCTTCGGCGCGGCCGAACCAGAGCGCTTCGAAGGCCTCGGTGAAGCGCTGCCGCATGCCGCGCACGTGGTCGTCGAGCGCGTCCAGGCGCTGCGAGGACTCCACCAGCTCGGCGTCCATATTGTGGTCCAGCGAACTGCGCAGCAGCTCCGGCCGGGCCAGCAGGCCGAAATCGTAGATCCACTGCTCGGGACCGTGATCGAAATCCAGCTGGTGCGGGCGTTCGTCGATGACCTCGACGCCCAGGCTCTGCAGCACCGGCAGCACCTGGCTCAGCGAAATGCCGGTGCCGCCGATGTAGAGGGTGAACCGCCATGAACCCGGCTCGGAATCGGCCCGGCGGTACAGGTATTGGTCGATGCCGCCTTCCGGCAGGCCCTGCAGCCGCACGATATCGGCCATGGCCCGGCTGGATCCGAAATCCTCCTTGTAGCTTTCGGGAAGGGCTTCGGCATAGCGCTGCACCACCGCCGGATCGAGCACGGTGGAGGTGGCGACGGCGTCGCGCAGGTGGTCGTCCCAGGTGCGGCTGGCCTCGGCCAGCAGGTGCTGGATGCGCAGCCGGTTGGCCTCGGAGGTATCGGCCGCGCCGCCCTGGTCGGGCAGGCGGACGGTGAAATAGACGCTGGCCAAGTCGCTTTCGGAGACCCGGGCCGAGTAGTCGATCGAGTCACCGCCCACCTCCCTCATCAGGATGTCCTGCATTTCCAGGCGCACCCGGGTGGTGTAGCGGTCGCGCGGCAGGTACACCATGCAGGCCACGAAGCGGCCGTAGCCGTCCATGCGCATGAACAGCCGAACCTGGCGGCGCATACCGACATTCAGGACCGCGCTGGCGGTGCGGCGCAGCGTCTCCTCGTCGGAGGAGAACAGTTCGGTGCGCGGGAAGGACTGGATGACCTCGAGCATCTCCTGACCGGAGAAGGAGTCCAGGTCGAACCCGCTGGTCTCGATGATGGAGCGCACCCGGCGCTCGATGACCGGGATGTCCAGGACGTTCTCGTGCAGTGCGTTGACGGTGAAGACGCCGATGAACAGGTGCTCGCCCAAAACCGCACCGGTGTCGTCGATTTCGGCGACGCCGACGAAGTACGGGTAGACGGCGCGGTGCACGGTGGCGGGCACCAGCCCCTGGGTCAGCATGAGCAGCGGCTGGTCGCCGCTGTTGTCGGGGACCCGGAAGTCGGTGCCGACATTGGGGCGCAGCACGCCGAGGCTGCTCGACGGCACGATGGTGGATTTGGCCTGGCCACCGACGTCGGTGCGCTCGTAGCAGGCGTAGCCGAGCACGGTGAAATTACCGTCGGACAGCCAGCCCAGCAGCTGTGCGACATCCTTGAGATCGGTTGCGGAGAACGGGGATACCCCCGAGCTCGCGGCCTTGCCCAGTTCGCCGGCGACCCGGTCCTGGGCGGCGCGCATGGCCTCGGTGTCCTCGATGACGCGGCGCACGTCGGTGAGCACATCGGGCAGCGCGGACTCGATCCGGCGCAGTTGCTCGGCGCTGGTGGCGGGGTGCAGCTGCACGTGCATCCACGATTCACGCAGGCCGGTGGCGCCGTTGCCGTCCACCTCGTGCGGGAGGGCGGTGTCCAGCATGCCGTCGGAATCGCGGGTCACTTCGAAGATGGGGTGCACGATCTCGCTCACGCTGACGCCCATGCGGGCCAGCGAGGAGGTGACCGATTCGACCAGCAGCGGCATGTCGTCGGTGACCATCTGCACGGCGACGCCCAGACCGGCGTCGTCATCGGCGTGGTACACCTGCACGTTCGCGGTGCCGGGTTGGCGGCGCAGCGCGAGATCCACATGGCAGCGGAAGATCTGGGTGGAAGTCGCCGGGATAGCGCAGTCCGCGTCGCCGGCGTCGACGTGTCGGAAATAGGCCTCTTCGAGCGACACGAGATTGCCCCGCAAGGACGCGGGCAAACTCGCAGCCCAGGCCGCGTTGGACAATTCGGACGAGACCGTCATTTCGCCAGCTCCCTCGGATTCGGTTCCGTAACAAAGTGACGCCGGTCCGAGAGTAGCTGGGCGCCGGAGGCCCCGGGCTGAATTCCTCTCAATGCCGCGCCGCGTCGCACACACCGGACAAACCGGACGGTACGGCGGACGCCGCACCCATGCGGAATCGCCAGGTGACGTACGACAAACCTTGCACCAAAACGGTTTTCGCGCAGTCTTGCGTTCGCGAAACCGTTGAGTTCGCTATTGGATAGCCGTTTTCCTGACTACCAGCCGAGACCGGTTCGGGCAAACGGCGAGCCCCCAGCAAACGGCTTTTCGGGCAAGCCGGGAACGACTGCCGCCGTTCCCGCGGGAGCCCAGTTTTCCCGCCGCGGCCGAACGGCTGCCGAGCGGAGGGTGAACTCCCGCCGGGGCCCGATCCAACGATCGGCAACCCCGGCGGGTAGATGATCTATCACCGCGTCCCCCGCGTCATTTCTACGCGAGAGTAACGGCCGATTTCCGCCTAGCCGCGGGTGAGCTTGCGGTGGGTAACCCGGTGCGGGCGAGCCGCTTCCGGACCCAGGCGCTCGATCTTGTTGGCCTCGTAGGCCTCGAAGTTGCCCTCGAACCAGAACCACGCGGCCGGATTGTCCTCGGTGCCCTCCCACGCCAGGATGTGCGTGCAGGTGCGGTCCAGGAACCAGCGGTCGTGGGAGATGACCACCGAGCAGCCCGCGAAGTTCTCCAGGGCGTTCTCGAGCGAGCTCAGGGTCTCCACGTCGAGGTCGTTGGTGGGCTCGTCGAGCAGGATCAGATTGCCGCCCTGCTTGAGGGTCAGCGCCAGGTTCAGGCGGTTGCGCTCACCACCGGAGAGCACCCCGGCCGGCTTCTGCTGATCCGGGCCCTTGAAACCGAACGCCGAAACATAAGCGCGGGAAGGCATTTCCACATTGCCGACCTGGATGAAGTCCAGACCGTCGGAAACCACCTGCCAGACATTCTTGTTCGGGTCGATGCCGGCGCGGTTCTGGTCGACGTAGCTCAGCTTGACCGTGTCGCCGACGCGGACATTGCCGCTGTCCGGGTTCTCCAGGCCGACGATGGTCTTGAACAGCGTCGACTTACCGACACCGTTCGGGCCGATGACGCCGACGATGCCGTTGCGCGGCAGGGTGAACGACAGATCTTTGATCAGGATGCGGTCGCCGAAGCCCTTGTCCAGGTTCTCGACCTCGACGACCACATTGCCCAGGCGCGGACCGGCCGGGATCTGGATCTCCTCGAAGTCCAACTTGCGCATCTTCTCGGCCTCGGCGGCCATTTCCTCGTAGCGGCCCAGACGCGCCTTGTTCTTGGCCTGCCGCGCCTTGGCGCCGGAGCGGACCCAGGCCAGCTCCTCCTTGAGGCGCTTCTGCAGCTTCTGGTCCTTCTTGCCCTGCACCTCGAGGCGCTCGGCCTTCTTCTCCAGGTAGGTGGAGTAGTTGCCCTCGTAGGGAAAGGTGCGGCCGCGGTCGAGCTCGAGGATCCACTCCGCGACATTGTCGAGGAAGTACCGGTCGTGGGTGACGGCCAGGACCGCGCCCGGGTAGGAGGCGAGGAACTGCTCGAGCCACAGCACCGATTCGGCGTCGAGGTGGTTGGTGGGCTCGTCGAGCAGCAGCAGGTCGGGCTTGCTCAGCAGCAGCTTGCACAGCGCGACGCGGCGGCGCTCACCACCGGAGAGGTTGGTGACCGGCTCGTCCGGCGGCGGGCAGCGCAGCGCGTCCATGGCCTGCTCGAGCTGGGAGTCGATATCCCAGGCGTCGGCGTGGTCCAGGTACTCCTGGAGCTGGCCCATCTCCTCCATGAGCTCGTCGGTGTACTCGACGCCCATGAGCTCGGCGACCTCGTTGTACCGATCCAGCTTGACCTTGACCTCGCCGAGGCCCTCCTCGACATTGCCGCGGACGGTCTTCTCTTCGTTCAGCGGCGGTTCCTGCTGCAGGATGCCGACCGTCGCGCCGGGCGCCAGCCAGGCATCACCGTTGTTCGGCTGGTCCAGTCCCGCCATGATCTTCAGTACGCTCGACTTACCGGCGCCGTTCGGACCGACAACGCCGATCTTGGCGCCGGGAAGGAAATTCAAGGTCACATTGTCGAGCACGACCTTGTCGCCATGCGCCTTTCGAACCTTCACCATCTGGTAGATGAACTCAGCCATATCGGCAAGCCTAACTGTGTGTCGTTGCGGGTTCTGCGGCAGTGTCCGCATCCGCCGCGGGGGGTTGAACAGGGTCCGGGCGCTCGGCGCGACCGAAGTGTTTGCGCTGCACCGCAGCTGTGCATCGACCCAGGTCGGGGCCGACCGCTGTGGCGCGCATCTCGAGATCGTTGCGTTCGACCCCGTCCCGGGTGGTGTATTCGCTGGATCTCAGCGAGCCGTAGGCGATAACCGGATCACCCCGGTGCACCGAGGACTCCACGCCGTCGATGAGCCGCCGCCGGCAGCTGACCGTCAGATACATGGTGCCCGCGTCGACCCATTGTCCGGATGTCTGGTCGAAACGTCGACTGGTATTCGCCAGGCGGAAGGCCAGGATCTCCTCCCCCGACGGCAGCTGGCGCCGAACCGGTTCCGTGACAACGTTTCCCACGATGGCTGCTTGGATTTCATACATGAGACGAGGGTCGCGCGGCCACGCTGCCGCCGACAGCCCGTCTCCGGCGAGTGGGGACAACTCGCGGCCTGTGGATGATTACAGCGTCGCCAGATCGGTATTGGCTCCGCACAGCACCACCACCGGCCGCTCCCCCGGCGCCGGCACGTAGGCCCCGCTCTGGATCGCCGCCACCGCCGTCGCGCCCGCGGGCTCCACCACGATCCGGAACTCGCGCCACAGGTACTCCCGTGCCATCACGATGGCATCGTCGGACACCAGCAGCGACCGCACCGAATACCGTTGCGCGACCTCCATCGCGATATCGCCGATCCGGTTGGCGCCCAGTGCATCCGAGGCCACGCTGGAGACGTCCACATCCACCGGATGACCGGCGGCCAGCGCCGCGTGCAGCGTCTGCGCCCCCTGCGGCTCCACCCCGATCACCCGGCCGCGCAAGCCCAGCGCCACCGCGATCCCGGCGAACAGCCCGCCGCCGCCGACGGCGACCAGCACCGGCGGCCGGCCCCGCACCTGCTCCTCGATCTCCAGCCCGACCACGCCCGCACCGGCCACGATCGCGGGCTGATCGAAGGCGTGCAGCTGCATGGCCCCGCGCTCGGCGGCCAGCTGGCAGGCGAATTTGTGCGCCTCGGCGTAAGTCGTTCCGTGCCAGAGCACTTCGGCGCCGTGCGACCACATGGCCGCGACCTTGGTGTGCGGCGCGGATTCCGGCACCACCACCGTGCACGACAGCCCGCGCAGCGCGCTCGCCATGGCGGCGGCGATCCCGGCATTGCCGCTGGAGGCGATGACCACGCCGTCGACCGTTCTGCCCGCCTGCAACAGCGCGTTCAGGGCGCCGCGCACCTTGAACGTGCCGCCGTGCTGCAGGTGCTCCAGCTTCAGCGTGACCGGCACCGGGCCGCGCGGGCCCTGGATATCGGTGTGGAAGACCGGCGTCTTGCGAATCTGCCCGCGCAGCAGCCGCCGGGCCTGGCGCACGTCGGATCGGTACAGCCGCTTGGGTTTTCGGGTCGCCACGGCGACATCACTCACTTACGCACTCCTCGGTCGCGCCGTGCGAGCTCGGCGAACATGGCGTTGTACGCGGTCAGTTCCGCGTCGTCGTCCCGGTCCGCGGCGCGATCCAACCTGGTGGCCAGCCGATTGTCACTGCGCGACCACTGGATGAGCAACGCCAGCATCACCACCACCAGTGGAATTTCACCACTGGCCCAGGCGAGACTACCGCCGGTGTGCTGATCATCGAGCAGATCGCTGTTCCAGCCCAGGCCCAGCCCTCGATAGAACCAGCCACCCAGCACGGTATTCATGCTCATCAGGGCGATGCCGAAGAAGGCGTGGAAGGGCAGAGAACCGAACACCATGCCCAGCTTGGTCAGCGGCTCCACCTGCCGGGGCTTGGGGTCGATGCCGATGACCACCCAGTAGAAGAGGTATCCGCTCGCCAGGAAGTGCACGTTCATCAACAGGTGGGCGCCGTGCGAGCCGACGTACTTGTCGAAGATGCCGCCCAGGTACAGGGCGTAGAACCCGGCCACGAAGAACACCGAGGCGACCACGGGCTGAGTCATGAAGCGCGACACCGGATTGTGCACGGCGGCCAGAATCCATTCGCGCGGGCCCGGGGGCTGGCCCTTGCCGGCGGGCGCGATCGCCCGCAGCGCCAGCAGTACCGGGCCGCCGAGCGCGAACAGGATCGGGGCGAGCATGGACAGCATCATGTGCTGGGCCATGTGCACGCTGAACATGGCCGGGGCGTAGCGGCCGATGCCGGAACTGGTGGCCAGCAGCAGCACCACGCAACCCGACATCCAGGCGATGGTCCGGCCGACCGGCCACGCATCGCCGCGCGCCCGCAGCCGGGCTACGCCGCGCAGGTAGAGGATGGCCGCCACGATGGCGAGCGTGCCGAAGATCAGATCGAAGCGCCAGTCGAACAGGATGCGGCCGACGGTCGGCGGGCCCGCCAGGTTGTAACCGATCTCGACCTCGGCCGGGCTGGGGACCTTGCGTAGCTCCGGCGGCGGGGTGCGGCCGAGGCCAACGGCGAGTCCCACGGTCGCCGCGAAGACCAGCGCCTCGACGCCCGCGAACCGGATCAGCGCCCCGCGATTGCTCGGATCCTTCTCCAGATCCGGCAGGGCGCGCTTCCGCTGGGCGAACCCGATGATGCCGAGCACCACCAGCGCGGCCGTCTTGGCCAGCACCAATCGCCCATAGGTAGTACTGAACAGATCGTCGAACGGCACCCGCACCCACGCGTTGATCACACCGCTGATGGCGATCACCACGAACGAGACCGTGGCCACCGTCGAGAACCGGCGCGCGGCCAGGGCCGTGTACTTGCCTTCCCGCAATGCGTAGGCGAGCACCGCGAACAGCCCGCCCACCCAGGCGCAGGCCGAAAGCAGATGCAGGATGAGGCTATTGGTGGCGATGTCGTGTGCCCCGCCCGAGGACGAATGCCCCGTCAACGCCACCGGCAGCAGTGACAGCACCGACAGCCACAGCAGCACCGGCGTCCATCCCCACCGCAGCGCCAGCCGGCATCCCACCGCCAGCACCAGTACGAAGAACACGGTCGTGCGCCAGGACCCCGCCACATCGACCTGGTCCGCGGCCCGCCACACCGACTCCGGCCGCAGCGAATCCAGGAAAGGTTGCCCGGTGGTATCCGACAAAGTCAGCGGCACCAGCAACGCCGAGGCCCCCGCCCACACCAGCGCCAGGTTCCCCGCCCGCCGCAACGCCCGGAACCCGCCCACATCCAGCAGCCCGTCGGCCTGCGGTGGCACGAAGAACGCCGCGAACAACAACGACCCCACCGTCAAGGCGGCAGCGAGATCAGCAACAGCCCGCACCGCCGGCAACCCGTACGTGGTCAAAGGCCCAGGATCCGGAATCCCCAGCAAACTGAGCGCCTGCGAAGCCGACAACCCCACCACCAGCGCAGCCACCACAGCCGTCACAGCCGTACTGACCGCGGCCACCCCCGCGAACGTCCCCCCAGTCCCCGCCCGGTTCACCTGTACACCAGTGCCTGCGGACGGTTCCTGCGGTGACGACATACGACCCAGGGTAGTTCTCCACACCCGTCCGGACTCCCCTGGGGTTTCCCGTCCCCGAGTCCGCACAACCGCCCCGACGCGCCGAACGGTTGCTACACGCACACCATTACCCGATCTGGACGCTCGCTATACTTAACCCGCTGGACACGGAGATCGATATCGGTCAATGTGTTTGGTGGCCGCATCGCCCCGGCGATGCCCGCAATGCCTCCGTAGCTCAGTTGGATAGAGCAAGGGCCTTCTAATCCCTAGGTCGCAGGTTCGATTCCTGCCGGGGGCACTTTTCATGGGTGACCTGCGCCAAAGCGCGCAGTTACACCTGTACCCAGGGCCCGCGGCGCTCAAACACCCTAAGGACTTTCGGCCGGGGGCCGGTGGGGCTCACCCGATGTTCGAGGTGCAGATGGTGTCCAGGATGAATGGGGGGTTCACCACGTGGGACAGGGTGAGGGGGGCGATGGGGTTGTCGTTCGCTATGCGGTTCGCTTGGTCGATGGCGGCGGTTTCCGCTGCGGCGGGGGTGGGGCCCTTGCCGAAGGTGTAGGCGGGGCGGACGGTGTTCAGTAGGTCTGAGCGGATGTCGAATTCGGCTGCGGCGGCGCACTCGTTGTGGATTCGGGTTACTACGAAGCAGCGGGGGTTCTGGCGTTCGCAGGAGATGAGGGCGGCCTGGTCGGCGGCTTCCTGGGTGGGGTAGTCGACGGCGACGCCGATTCCCGATGCGCCCAGGAAGCCGGCGTCGGTCTGCTCGGCGATCGCTCCGTAGAGATCGCCGGACGCGTGTGCGGTTCCGGCGCCGGCGATTACGAGCATCGCGACAATCGGAACGGTTATTGCCAGCGCGGACTTTACCGACGACGACATGCGATCAACCCCTGAGCCTGGCACCAGTATCGGGAAGATCATGGCGGTAATTCGCCCGCCCTGTCCATCCAGGGAACTCGGGGGCGCCCCAGGGTTCAGTTGTAGAGATAACCTTGCGGCTGTTGACCGTTCGGGCAGGCGAAGGCGGGCAGCAAGCCGGTGCCGTGCGGCGGGACGGTCGTGGAGACCGAGAATTGCGGGCCCATGGGACAGACCTCGGTGGCGAACACGGTCTGCGGCTCGTCGGTGTCGTTGAAACAGGTCGGCCCGGCACAGGTGACGCCCGGGGGAAGAGCGGTGGCGGGGACGGCCGAAACCGCCAGCCCGCCGAACAGCGATACCGCGACTGCCAGGAGAATTCCGTACCGCTTCATTTCCTGCTCCGATCCGATTCACGGGCACAGCGGCCCTGTGGCAGAAATCAGCAACAGAAAACTCAGTTTATCCGGACCGTACGAAGTCAGGATGCCTTGGTGCCGGCGCTGAGGGTCGCCGAGCCGGTGCTCAGGATTTGCAGGACGTTCTGGAAGAAGTCGCAGCCGCCCGGGGCGCCGATGGGATATTCGACGCAGCCGGCGACGGGGGTGGCGGATTCGGGAGCGGCCGATTCGGGGGCCGCTTGAGCGGTGGCGAGCGGGGCCAGGGTCAGCGTTCCGGCCAGCACGGCCACCGCAAATGACTTCTTCATCATCGAAATTCCTTCTGCGTTAAGTCTTTTCAAACTGATCAACTGCCGGGTGGCAGCGGGGATCACGGTATTGAGGCGAGGGGTCGGGTCATAGACCCTGATTTCGTGGCCCCTGCTGGCGGGGGCACTCGAGGAAAGCGGTCGAGTGGAATGCGTTCAGCCGGTGATCAGAGCGGCCGCGTGCTCGCCGATCATCATGGTGGCGGCATTGGTATTGCCGCCGACGATGCTGGGCATGATCGAGGCATCGGCGACGCGCAGTCCTTCGACGCCGCGCACGCGGAGGGTGGGGTCGACGACCGCGTGTTCGTCCACGCCCATGCGGCAGGTGCCGACGGGGTGGTAGACGGTGGTGGCGCGATTGGGGACTTCGGCGGCCAGGGCGGCACGCGTGGAATAGGCGGGGCCGGGCGAGATTTCGGTGTCGACGGCGGTGCGGATGGATTCGGCGGCCATGACCTCCCGGATCAGTTCCATGCCGTGGACGAGGGTGTCGAGGTCGCGGGGTTCGGCGAGGTAATTCGGGTCGATGGCGGGTGGCGCGGTGGGGTCGGCCGAGGTCAGGCGCAGGGTGCCGCGGCTTTGCGGGTAGATCATGGTGACCAGCACGGTGAGGGATCGGCGCGGGTCGGGCGTATGGCGGATGGGCGCGTCCTGATTGGGTCCGGGGTAGCTCCAGGGCAGGACGTGGAGCTGCAGGTCGGGAGCGCCGGTGGCGTAGGGGGTGCGCAGGAACGCGACCGCTTCGAAGACGGTGCGGGCCAGCCAGGTGCTGTTGTTGCGCAGGGACTCTCGCAGCAGCGCGCCGGCGAAGTAGCCCGCCGACGAGCGGTGCACGGCGGTCGGCATGGCGAAACTCATGGGCACGAACAGGTGGTCGTGCAGGTTGTCGCCCACGGGGAGATCGGCCACGACATCGATGCCGAACGCGCGCAGATGGTCGGCGGGGCCGAGACCCGAGAGCATGAGCAGCTGGGCGGAGCCGAAAGCGCCAGCGCTGACGATCACTTCGCGTTCGGCGCGCAACACCTCGACGCCGCGCCCGGTGGTGTATTCGACGCCGGCGGCGCGCCCGTTCTCCACGATTACGCGCAGTGCGCGGGTATTCGGCAACACGGCAAGGTTTTTCGGTCGATCGTCGAGATAGCCGACGGACGTGCTGAATCGCAGGCCATTGCTGTTGCTCTGCTGGAAGAGCGAAACGCCTTCTTGCTCGGCCCCGTTGTAGTCGGGATTGCGTGCGATACCGGCGGTTTCGGTGAGCGCCCGGATGAACGATTCGGAGGCGGGCGTCAGGTCGCGCGCGCGGGTCACCTTGATCGGGCCGGAGCCGCCACGGAATGCACTGGCGCCGTCCTCGAACGATTCGAGTTTCTTGAAACTCGGCAGCACATCCTCATATGCCCAGCCGGTATTGCCCGCCGCGGCCCAGTCGTCGAAATTGCGCCGGTTGCCGCGCACGAACACCATGCCGTTGACCGAACTGGAACCACCGACCACCCGGCCGTGCGTCTGCGGAATCCTCCGGCCCAGGGCGTGCTTCTGTTCGACGGTGTAATGGCCCCAATCGATGCGCTTCTTCAATTGCGGCACGCTGTGCATCGGGCCGATCATTCCGGGTTTGCGCACCAGCCGGGAGTTGTCGCGGCCGCCCGCCTCCAGCAGCGTGACGCGCGCCCCGGTATCGGCCAGCCGGCGGGCGATGATGGCCCCGGCGCTCCCCGAACCGATGATGATGTAGTCCGTCGCCGCCATGACCAGCCCTTCAGCCCAAACTGGAACGTGTTGCGAAAGTACTCGATACCGGCCGCTCGGACGCCCGATTCCGGATAAAACGCGAGATTACTGGCGCGTAGCCATGCCTCCGGGCGCATGCTGAAAAGCAGAGGAGATCGCTTCGCATTTCGGAGGAGGAAGAACATGGTCAGGGTGACAGCGGTGAAACCGAATGGAGAGCATTGGCATCCCCATCCTGGCGACGCCATCGAGGACGAAGGGGAAGTTCCCGCCCTGGTTTTATGCCTGCTCGCCGTCGGAACAGCCGGATTGACCATCACGGCGGCGGCGTCGGGATTCCGGGGTTGGGCGGTGCTGGGGGCGATCGTGACGGCGGCACTGCTGCTCGCGGGCCTGCTCATGATCCGGTTCGAGTACTTCCGCGAATTCCGCAAGGAGCAGCGCGCCGGACGGCACGGCCATAACCCGTTGGTTGCCGGGGAATATCGGCCGGGACAGATCAGTTCGTGGCAGGTGCGGAAGATGCGGGCAGCGCAAGCGCGGTCAGCAGCCCGGTGAGGGCGAGGCCGGCCAGGACCGTCAGGGCCAGCACACCGGCCCGGTCGGGGGCGGTCAGACCGGCGACCAGAATGGTGCCGGCGATGCTGGTGCCCAGGGCGGAACCGAGATTGGAGACAGCGCGCGACAGGCCCGAGATCTCACCCTGCTGATTCTCGGGGAACGCGGACTGCACGACATTGACGGCGGGGGTCAGCATGACGCCCACACCCAGACCGATGATCAGCAGGCCGGGCGTGAAAGCCCACGGGGAGGACCAGATTCGGACCAGCGCGACGAGCGTCACCAGTCCGAGAATGGTCTGGCTGAAGCCCGACCGGATGAGCGTGCGCGCGGGGTGATTGCGGGCCAGGCGGGCGGCGACCAAGGAGCTCAACAGGATTCCGGCGGTGGCCGCGGTGGTGATCAGGCCGGTTTCGATGGCGTTGTAGCCGCGGACGACCTGCAGGAAAGTGGCCACCACGAACGAGATGCCCATGAGCAGCAGCCATTGCAGACCCTGAATGACCAGCGCCAGATTCGAGGTGCGGTTGCGGAAGAGCGCGAGCGGCAGCAGCGCCGGGCCGCCGGAGCGTTCGCGGGCGCGCAGGTGCAGCAGGCACAGGCCGAGCAGCGCCAGCCCGGCGCCCATCAGCACCATGGTCGCGGCAAGGCTGTTGTCCGCCTGCATGATTCCCAATACCAGGCTGATCATGCCGGTCGCCGACAGCACGGTGCCGACCATGTCGAACGGGTGGCGGGCGTCGGCGGGCAATGGGTCCTCCAGACCGCGGCTCCAGACCGCGATCGCCACCACGATGACCGTCTGGAAGAGGAACACCGCGCGCCAGGACACCGTCGTCGAGATCAGCCCGCCGATCAGCGGCCCGGCCGCCGCCCCGACCCCGCCCATGCCGGTGATCAGCCCGAAAGCTCCGGCGCGCGCGGCGGTATCGGTGAACATGAGGGTGGCCAGGATGTATACCGGCGGGATGAGCAGCGCGGTGCCGACGCCCTCCAGGATCGAATTGCCGAAGATCAGCATGCCCAGCCCGGGCGCGGCCGCACTCGTCAACGCCCCTGCCGCATAGACGAACAGCCCGAGCCGGAAACAGCGCACCCGCCCCCAGCGTTCGGTCAGCGCCCCGCCGGGAATCATCAGCGCCGCCATCACCACCAGGAACACGGTGATGGCCAGCTGCACCCCGGCGACCGTGGTGTGCAGGTCGGCGCTGATGTCGGTGATCATCACGTTCATGCTGGAGCCGGCGAAGCTGCAGATGAACTGGGCCAGCGCGAGGGGTGCCAACATGTTTCGCATGCCCGCGACCCAACTCCGCTACCGCCGCCGCGTCCTCATCCGTCACGGATGACGCGGCGGGCAACCTCGATGCCGGAGCCGGCGCGCGCGTCGGCGATGATGCCTCGGGACGGATCCGGTGGTCCGCTGCGTTGCTGTGCAGGAGTGTGGAGGAGGTGCCGGAGGATGAACGCCGGTTTCGAGGTGTTCGGCGAGCACGTGCTGTGGACCGACGCGATCGGCAATCTGCTGTCGCTGGCGGTGGTATGGCTGGCCATGCGCAAGACGGTGTGGACCTGGCCGGTGCAGATCGCCGGGGCCGCACTGCTGCTGGCGGCTTCGCTGGACGCGCACGCGCCGGGCAATGCGCTCAAGCAGATCCTGTTCCTGGCATTGGCCGGCTACGGCTGGCTGGCCTGGACGCGCGGCACCCGCGGGCAGGTGGAGCTGGCGGTGCGCCCGGCCACCGCACGCGAACGCTGGACCCTGCTGCTCGCGATGGCGGTGGGCACGGTGCTGATGGCCGAGGCGTTCATGCGGATTCCGTGGCTGCACATCGCGTGGTCGCCCTGGGCCAATGCCTATATCTTCGTCGGCAGCGCCATCGCGACCTTCGCGCAGAGCCGGGCGCTGGTGGACTTCTGGATCATCTGGATGCTGGTGGATCTGGTCGGCGTGCCGCTGGCTTTCAAGTCGGGGCTGTACGCCTCGGGCGCGGTGTACGGCGTGTTCTTCGTGCTGGTGCTGTCCGGTTTCGCCCGCTGGCGCGGGGAGTACCGATCACGGTTGCGAACACGCGTCGGAATCGCGGGGTGAGCGGACGGCCGGTATGCGACCCTGGCGGCACGGGCATGACCGATCCGTCTGATTCACCGGCCTCAGAAGCGAGGGTGTCGTCATGGACAATGCCACGGCCTACCAGCCGATTCCGGAACCTGTCGTCGAACTGGATGTCTTTCCGCCGCAGCAGCAACGCCGCTGGACCGTGCTGCTGCGCCTGATCCTGGCCATTCCGCAGCTGATCGTGCTGTGGGCGCTGGGGATCGCCGCCGCGGTGGTGGCGATCATCGGCTGGTTCGGGGCGCTGTTCACCGGCGCGCTGCCGCAGTGGGCAGGTGATTTCCTGCGCTCGTACGTGGCCTACAACGTGCGGGTCTCCGGCTACATGATGCTGCTGGTGGACGCGTATCCGCCGTTCACCCTGGAGACGGGGCCGGATTACCCGGTGCGCGCGTGGTTCCCGAACGCGACGCCCCTGAACCGGCTGGCGGTGCTGTTCCGCTTCTTCCTGGCGCTGCCGATTCTCATTCTGACCAGCTGGTTCGCCTCCGGGTGGATGGTCATCTCGTTCATCGTCTGGCTGATCGTGCTGATCACCGGCCGCATGCCCGCCGCGCTGTTCCAGGCCACCACGGTGGTGCTGCGCAATCAGGTGCGCACCTCGGCCTACTGGTACATGCTCACCCCGACCTACCTGAAGCAGGTGTTCGGCGACGGCGCGGCGCCCGAGGCCGGAGCCGCCCTCCCGCCCGGATACGTGCCCGCTTCCCCCACCCGCCCGCTGCTGGTCTCCCAGGCCGGGAAGATCCTGCTGTGGGTGATCCTGGTGCTGGGGATCCTGGCCAGCATCGCCCAGGGCGTGACCCGATCCACCACCGACGTCGACGACGACGATTACAGCTCGATGATCAGCTACAGCCACACCTACTGAGTGCGCCGCCGGCGCGGGCTACAACCAGCCCGCGTCGGTCGCCACCCGGACCGCGTCGATTCGATTGCGCGCCTGCAGTTTCGTGACCGCGGCCGCCAGATAGTTGCGAACCGTCCCGTAGGACAGGTGCAGCTGGCCGGCGATCTCCTTCGGGTCCGCCCCGTCCGCGCATTTGCGCAGCACCTCGATCTCGCGTTCGGTCAACGGGTTCCGTGGCGCGCGCAGCGCCGTGGAGGCCAGCGACGAATCGAGAATCTGACCGCCCCCGGCCACGGTGCGCACCGCGTGCAGCAGCTCCTGGCGGGCGCTGTCCTTGAGAATGAACCCGTGCACGCCGATCTGCATGGCCCGGCGCAGCTGCCCCGGCGTGGCGAGCGCGGTGAGGATCAGCACCCGGCACGACGGGAAGCGTTGCGCCAGTTCGGCGGCCGCGGTGAGACCGTCCTGCCCGGGCAGGTCGATATCGAGAATGGCCAGGTCGGCGCGCTCGGCGATGGCCGTCGCCACGATTTCCTCCCCGCGCTCGAGGGTGGCCACCACCTCGAGGTCGGCCTCCAGCTCCAGCGAGGCCACCAGGGTGTCACGCAGCAGCCGCATGTCCTCGGCGACGAGAACCCGGATCATGTGTGTCGCTCCTAACCGGATCGGGTTTCGAGTTGCTCCCGATGCCGTCCGCACTATGCAATCATCGGCGTGTCGCCACTACCAAGATCGACCGGGTATCTCTTCCTGGTCAGTTTCACCCTGTCCGTGCTCGTGGGCGGGGCGAGCATGGTGGCCGTCGGCTGTTGCGCCGCGGCGGCCGGATTGCTGGCGCTGGCGCAATTGCGGGTTCGTAGCCGCCGCTGGGTATTTCCGGTGCAGGCGCTGCTGGTCTACCTGCCCGTGGCGTTCGGCGATGCCGCGACCAATCTCGATGGCCTGCTGGCCGCGTCGGCCCTGCGCTGCCTGCCCGCCCGCGCGCGCTGGTGGGCGTTCACCGTGATCGTCGCCGGTTCCGGCTTCCTGCACGGTGACTGGCGGCGCGAACCCATCCTGTTCGGCTATGCCGCGGTGGCGACGGCGGCGATCGGCGTGGTGACCTACAGCCTGCTGCGCCTGCCGGAGCTGGTCGACCGGCTGCGCGCGACCAAGGACGAACTGGCCCGGGCCGCCCTGACCCAGGAGCGATTACGAGTTGCCGGACAGTTGCACGCGGCGCTGGGCGATGAGCTCAGCGGGGTCCGGGTCCTGCTGCGGACCGCCCGGCGGGAACTCGGCGAACGGCCCGAACGGGCGCGGGAAGCCATGCGGCGCACCGCCGCCGCCACCCGGCGCATGATCGAGACGGTGCGGGCGACGGCGGCGGTGCACGGCGAGCAGGACGGCGCGCCCCGCGATCCCGAACCGGTGAGCCGGCTCGCGCCCCGCCTGGCCATGGCCGCCATGGTGATCGGGCTGGCCGCGTGGACCATCACCCAGACCATCGAGAGCGCCCCGGCGCATCGGCTGCCGGTCGCCGCCGCCGGAGTGGCGCTCACCGGATCGCTGGTGGCGCAGTTGTACCGGCCCCGGCTGGCGAGCCGAATCCTGGTGGCGCAGGCGGCTATCGTGCTGCTGCCGCTGCCGTGGCTGGAGTCGTCGTGGTGCGGCTGGCTGCCCTTCCTGGCGATTCCGGTGCTGCTGACCCAGCGCGGCGGCCGGCTGGCGGCCGAACTGATCGGGCTGATCGTGCTGCGCGCGCTCTGCTCCGAACCCGAAGCGCCGCCGGGCATTCAGGCGGGCTGGGTGCTGCCGGTGCTGGAGGCGACGCTGGCGCAATTCGGCCTGGCGCAGTTCTGGCTGCTGTCCGATCAGCTGAATCGGTCACGCGCACAGCTGGTCCGGACGACTTTGCAGGTCGAGCGGCTGCGGGTGGCGCGCAATATTCACGATCTGCTGGGTCTGACGCTGTCGGTGCTGGCGCTCAAGAGCGATCTGATCGTCGAGCTGGTCGATTTCGACACGCGGCGGGCGGCGGCCGAGATCGACGAATCGCTGCGCATCGCCACCGATGCCCAGCGGGAGGCGCGAGCGCTGGCCGCCGATACCGTGCGGGCGTCGCTGGCGGACGAATTGTCGGTCGCCGCCAAGCTTTTGCGGGAACACGGCATCGTGGTGGACCTGGACTGCGACGACGAACTACCGGACGCCTGCGCCGCCGTGCTGTCCCCCGTGGCCCGCGAGGCGATCACCAATATTCTCCGGCACAGCGACGCCGGCTACGTCGATATCGAATGCCACCGCCGGAATGACGAACTGCACTTGCTGATTCGCAATGACGGCCCGCGCACGCGCACCTCCGACGGGCAGGGCCTGCGCAATATGCGCGCCCGGGTCTCCGATGCCGGTGGGCGTTTCACCGCCGTCGCCGATCCGGACGAGTTCGTGCTCACCGCGGTGGTGCCCGTCGAACCGTATGCAGAATGCACGGTTCCGGCCGGTGATGCCGCATCCGCAACCGGTGCCGCAGGCACTACTTCCGATTCCCCCGCGATGTGAAGGTTTTCGTGTCACCCCGACACGAAGGAAGAACAATGCACATCGCCTACATCATCGTCACCGTCGTCGCGGCCGCCTGGGTCGGCTTCTCGGCCTTCTCGCTGCTGCAGCGCGCGGAATTCGTCACCGCTCCCCTGGTGCAGTACGGGGTGCCCGAATCCTGGTGGACGCCACTGGGTCTGCTCAAGGGCGCCGGCGCAATCGGCCTGATCGCCGGGCTGTTCCTCCCGGTGATCGGCATCGCCGCCGCCATCGGGCTGATCCTGTACTTCCTGGGCGCGGTGATCACCAATATTCGCGCCCGCTCCTTCAAGACCATCCCGTTCCCGCTGCTCTACCTGGTCCCGGTCGCGGTGGCCATGGGCCTGGGCCTGGCCGCCTGATCCGGTCTCAGGCGTCGAGCGCGGGGGTGCTCACCAGCCCGAGGTTGATGGCCAGCCGGTGCACGCGGATCTCGATCTCGTCGCGGATGGCGCGGATCTCCTCCATGGTCTGGCCCGCCGGATCGGGCAGCGGCCACTGTTCGAAGCGGTGGCCGGAGACCAGCGGATCGGTGTCACCGCAACCCATATCGACGACCACGTCGGCGGCGCGCACGAATTCGTCGGTCCACGGTTTGGGGAATTCGGCGGTGATATCGATGCCGCGTTCGGCCATCGCGGTCACCACCAGCGGATTGACCAGCACATTCGGCGCGGAACCGCCGGACCAGCCGAACGCGGAGTCACCGACCAGATGGTTGAAGAAGCCCTGCGCCATCTGCGAGCGCCCGGCATTGTGGGTGCACACGAACAGCACCGCGGGCCCGGTCTGGATCGGTTTGCCCTCGGCCTTGGCGGCGGCGATCAAGCGTTCGCGGGCGAATCGTTCGGCCAGCGCGGGGCGTTCGCCGCTGAGGGTGGTCACCGAACCCAGCTGGTCGTAAGAGGATTCGAGAATGCGATCGATGGTGGCGGTATCGAAGACGGCGGCGAACTCCGTGCCCAATCGTGCCGCGGCGGCGGGCAATTCCGACCGCTGATCATCGTCTGGAAGCTCTTCCGGCAGCACGGATCGAGTCTAGGTGGGCGAACGCCCCCGCTCGACTCACGACGCGGCGGCGGTTCGGGGCGCGGCTAGGGTGGGAACCGTGCCACTAGTCGAAGTGACCTACGCACCGCGCGTCGCGGAATCCGTCCTGCGGGAACTGGGTGAGAAGCTGCCGCATCTGATTTCGCTGGCGGTGGAATGCCCGGAGGAACCCTATGACGGGGACCTGCAGCCGGGTGACGTGGAGATACGCTTCCGGCCGCTCGGTCCGTTCGACCGGAGCGGCCTCGACGTGGTGATCGAGATCCGCTCGAAGTACTTCGAGAGCCGGGCGCTCGATCGTCAGCAGCGCGTCGACCTGCTGTGCGAATGGATCGAAGCCGAGACCGGGCTGGACGACTTCGGGGTGTATCTGTCGCTGCCGGTCGCCGCCTGGGCTCAGACGGAGTGACCGGCGGTCGCGAACAGCGATTTCAGCGCGGGCAGGAGCAGCGCTGCGCGGCGGGCACATCGCCGAGGACGTCCTCGACATGGCTGCCGCAGCCCTCGTAGCCGGGCTTGCCGCAGGTCGGACAGGTGATGCGCATGCACATGGGAGGGTTCCTTCCTCGGGAACGGCGATATCTATCCGCAGGTGAGCATGTCATACGGGTACGACAGAGGAATCAGGGGCGGCGCAGCAGGCGGCGCAACCGGTCGTGCGGGAGCGCCGGGGAGCGATGTCCGTCACGTCCGGTCATGTCGTCGTTCACGATCAGGGCGTTGAGCACCGACTCCTCCACGGCCTCCACCACCGCGGTGTAGACGGCGTCCATCCGATTCCACGGCAGGCGCGTACTGGTGACCAGTTCGGAGCGCGACGGATAGCCGGTGGGAAAACCGGTGTCCGGCAAGCGATCTCCCGCGGTGGAGAAGGCCAGGAACAGATCGCCGGAGAACAGGCTGCCGGTGGTGCCGGTGCGGGCCAGCCCGAGCGGCACCCGGCGCGCCATCGCCTTGCACTGCAGCGCGTCGACGGGCGCGTCGGTGGCGATGATCACGATGACCGAACCGGCGCCGGCGGGCGGTGCGGGCGTGCTGGGGGTCGGGCGCGCTTCCATGGGATTCTCCACGTCCAGCGCGGCGCCCACGCGTTGCCCCGCGATGGTGAGTTCGGCGCGGGAACCGAAGTTGGCCTGCACGAACACCCCGAGGGTGTAGGAGTGGCCGCACAGTTCCAGGCGGCGCGAGGCGGTGCCGCTGCCGCCTTTGAAGGCGTAGCAGTTCATGCCGGTGCCGCCGCCGATGGAACCCTCGCGCAACGGCGCCGATTCCGCCGCGTCCAGCGCCGCGCACACGATCTCGGGGGTGACGTGCCCGCCGTTGATGTCGTTGAGGTAGCCGTCCCAGGTCTCGGCGCAGACCGGCAGCAGCCATTCCCGGGCCAGCTGCGCGGGCTGGCGATTGATCCACTGCACCACGCCGGTGTGGCAGGCGCCGATGGCATGGGTATTGGAAATGGTTACGGGCAAGGACAATTGGCCGACCTCGTCGATCCAGGCGGTCCCGGTCATCTCGCCATTGCCGTTGAGCGAGTACCAGCCCGCCGTGCACGGCCGCCCCAGCCCTTCCCGCCCGCGCGGCAGGATGGCGGTGACCCCGGTGCGCACCGGCCCCTCCCCCACCCGCAGCTCGCCGTCGCCGGAAATCAGTGTGCGGTAACCCACTTCGACGCCGGGCACATCGGTGATGGCGTTCCACGGTCCGGGCCGGCCGCTGGGCGCGATGCCGAGCGCCCGCGCCCGGGGCCGGCCGTCGGGCGAGAACGATTGGCGTTCGGTCATTTCCGGGTCTCCTCGCTGTCGACGGTGAGCTCGGCGCAGCCGGTGGCGGTGCGCGCGTAGGAACAGATGAGCGCGGCGGCGCGGGCCGGGTTCAGGGATCGGTTGCGGCTCACGATGTGCAGTCCGTAGGCGTCTTCCAGGGCCACCAGATTCCGCGCCACGTCCAGGACGGATCCGTCGATCCGGAAGTGCCCCTGCGCGATTCCCACTTCCAGTGCGCTGGCGTACACCGCCACCTGCTGATTGAACAGGGCGGTGATCAGGTCGCCGTGCTGGGCGGAGACGGCATGGTAGGAGGCCAGCCGGTAGAGCGCGATCACCAGGGTGTCGTCGGCGGATTCGGGCAGGCCGGCCCGGATCAGCGCGGCGATCTTGGCGCGGGCGTCCGGGATCTCGCTCACCAGGTCCAGGCGGGCGCCGAAGAAGCGGTCGCTGGCGAAGCGGTGCACCTCGTGCAGCAGGTTGGCCAGGTCGTCGAAGTAGTAGTGCACGGTGGCCGGGGAGACGCCCGCGACCCCGGCGATCTCCCGGATGCGCAGCCGGTCCACACCGGGGTCGGCGACGGCGGACAGCGCGGCGCTCAGGATGGCGCGGCGCGCCTGCTCCTGGTCTTTCTTCCTGGCCATCGGATCCCCTTGTTGACTAACAGTTAAGTCATTGTTACGGCATTCCGTAGCTCTTGTCCTGGCGACATCGCGCATTCTTTGATTTGAAGTCAAAGAAAGGCTGCGTCATGGCCACTCCCGCACCGCTGTCCCCCGAACCCGACCAGACCCACCTCGCCCGCTACCCGCAGCAGCTCGCCCGCGCGCTCGGCATGAGCGAGAACATCCTCATCACCCTCTCCGCCGTGACGCCCGCGTCCAGCGTGTTCATCATCGTGCCGGCGATCCTGCTGGCGGTCGGCGGCGCTTCGGTGCTGACGCTCGCGCTGGCCGCGGTGGTCTCGGTGTTCGTCGGGCTCTGCTATGCCGAACTGGCGGCGGCGTATCCGATCACCGGCGGCGAATACACCTGGGCGGCACGGCTGCTCGGCCGCCCCACCGGCTTCGCGTTGTTCCTGCTCACGTTGGTGAACGGGGTGCTGATCATCGCGGTGATCGCGCTGGGCACCGGCGACTATCTGAGCGTGGCGATTCCGAGCCTGTCGGGCGAATGGGTCGGGGTGGGCGTCATCGCGGTCACCACGGTGGTCGCCACCCTGAACATCAAGACCAATGCCTGGGTGACGGGAATCTTTCTGTGCGTGGAGGTTTCGGCCATCGTCGTGCTGATCGCGCTCGGCTTCGGGCATCTGGAGCGCGGGCCGGAGACCTTCTTCCAGCCGCGCACCGCCGGCGCGGACGGGCTGGAGAGCGTGGGGATGGCGACGCTGGCGAGCATGATCCCGGTGGCGTTGTTCGCCTACAACGGTTACGGGGCGGCCGTGTACTACGCCGAGGAGACCAAGCAGGCCTCGCGCACCATCGGACGGGTGATCATGATCTGCCTGGCCGCCACCGTGGCCATCGAGATGCTGCCGCTGGCGGCGGTGGTGCTCGGCGCGCCCGGCCTGTCCGAGCTGCTGCACAGCGACGCGCCGCTGAACTACTTCCTGACCGAGCGCGGCGGGTCGGCGGTGAACACCGCGGTGAGCGTGGGCATCGCGATCGCCATCGTGAACGCGGTGATCGCGATCATCCTGCAGATCTCGCGCCTGGTGTTCGCCTCCGCACGCGATCGCAGCTGGCCCGATCCCGTCGATCGGGCGCTGGGGTCGGTGCATCCGCGCCTGCGCACACCGGTGATCGCCACGCTGGTGGTCGGGGCGCTGGCCGCCGTCGCCGCCGCACTGCTGCCGTTGCGGCTGCTGATCATCGCCACCGGGGCCGGGCTGGTGCTGGTCTATCTGGTGGTGGCACTGGCGGCCTTGCGGATTCGCCGGGTGCGGCCCGCGGACGCGCCCGGCTATCGCATGCCGTGGTGGCCGTGGCCGCCGCTGCTGCTGATCGCCGCCATGGTCTACGCGGCCTACAGCGCGGTGCGGGATTCCTGGCAGCCGATGCTGTTCGCGGCCGGGGCGATGGCGGCGGGTTTCCTGTACTACCTGCTGTATCTGCGCCCGCGCCGGGACGAGCGCTGGACGCTGCCGGATCCGGCGCAGGATTGAGACGAACCGGTCGGTGCGGCCGGCTCGGTAGGCTGGCCGCATGCTGATCAGAAGGTCTCTCGCGCTCGCCGGATTCACCGCCCTGGCGGCGCTCGGCGCGGCCGCCTGTACCGCCGAAGGCAATGGCTCCAAGACCGAATGCCAGGTGAGCGGCTGCACCATCACCTTCGATCGCGGGGTGAGCGCCAAGGCCACCGTGCTCGGGGTGGACGCGGAACTGGTTGCGGTGAACGGGGATACGGTCACCATGAAGGTCGGCGGGCAGCAGGTGTCGGTGCCGGTCGGGAACACCCAGTCGGCCGATGGCATGAGCGTGTCGGTTCAGGAGGTCACGGGCGACAAGGTCGTGGTCAAGGTGGCCACCGGCATCAACTGAGCGGGGATCCGCTCCAGTACGCCGCCCGCGAAGACGTCGTAGAGCGGCAGCGTTTCCAGGTGCACGTAGCCGATGTGGCAGTCGCACACGGTGTTCGGGCAGGCGCGCGGGGCCAGCGCGGTGCGATAGCTGCCGTCGTAGAGGTTGCCCAGTTCGGTGCGGACGAAATGGCAGCGGCGCACGGTGCCGTCGCCGTCCACCGAGATGACCGATTCGCCGGTGCGGCAGGGCATTCCGGCCGATGGGTGCGGGTGCAGGCTGTACGCGAAGAGCGGGTCGATCGCCTGCCAGGCCGCAGCGTCGGCGTCCGAAAGCTCATGTCCCTCGGGCGCGTTCACCCACAGGTAGATGTGCTCGGGTAGGTCCGCGCGCAACCGGTGCGCGGCCGGGAGGTGCTCCGGGAAGCCGACGATGCCCACGCTGTAGCGGATGCCGCGCCGGCTCAGGTCCGCGCATTTGGCGCTGAACCGGTCGTAGGGCGTCTGTCCCGGATGGTAGGTGCACCACAGCGCCAGGGTGCGCGGGTTGGCGGAGGACAGCCAGTCGGTGCGGCAGCTCAGGTTGGTCTGGATGGCGACCCGGCGCACATTCGGCAGGTGCGAGAGTTCGATGAGGGTGCGCCGGTACCAGGAGCGCACCAGGCCCTCGCCCCACGGCGTGAACAGGATCGACAGGCGGTCACCGCGCTGCTCGGCCACCCAGGCGGCGAAGCGTTCCAGGGCGGCGCGGTCGGCGCGCAATTGCTCGCGGCTGTCGCGGCGCTTGGCGAAAGGGCAGTAGGGGCAGTCGTAGTCGCACGACGCGAGCGGGCCGCGGTAGAGAATGGTCAGGTCCATGGCGGTCACTTCGGTTCGTAGGCGGTCATGGCGGCGTGCACGGCCGGGGAGAACAGGCGCGGGCCGAGCGCGTCGGAGTAGGCCAGGCCCTCGGGGGTGAGACGCAGGCGATCCGGTCCGGACTCCAGCCAGCCCAGGTCGGCGAATTCCCGTAGCTCCGTGAGGAAATGGGCGTCGGGGTGTGCGCCGAAGCGGTCCCGGTAGGAGGCGAGTTCCATGCCGTCGGCTTGCAGCAGGGATTGCAGGAGGTGGCGGCGGCGGGTCTCGTCGGCGTCCATCCGGAATCCGACTTCGGCTCGGCTGAAATCCGTTGTGCCGGTGTAGGTATCGATGATTCCGCGCACCTCGCGGGTTTCCACCGCGTAGTCGAACGAGTAGTGCAGTCCCGCCGTGTAAGACCGCGCCCCGCAGCCGAGACCGATCATGCCGTCGGTCTGGCAGGCATAGTCTTCAGGTCCCTCGGCAGGAGCGTCGGCGCGACGGAACATGCGCATGGAGCGTTGCTCGTAACCGTTGGCCAGCAGGTGATCCCGGCCCGCCGCGTACAGGCGCAGCCGTTGCTCGTCCCACTCGGCGTCGGCGTCCGCACCTTGTTTTCCGAGCCCGGTGAGGGGCCGGACGTACAGCGGATACAGGTACAGCTCCTCGGGCCGCCAGGCCAGCGCCGCGTCCAGGGAGGTGCGCCAGGTCCGCTCGGTCTGGCCGTCGATGCCGTAGATCAGGTCGATGTTCAGGATCGGGATGTCCACGGCCCGAATGCGTTCCAGCGCGGCCTCGACCTCGGCGCGGCGCTGCGGACGGACCGCCGAGCGGGCCTCGGCATCGACGAAACTCTGGACGCCGATGCTCACCCGGGTGGCGCCGCGCTCGGCCAGTACGGTCAGGCGGTCCGCGGTCGCGGTGGTCGGTGAGGTCTCCACGGACAGCGGGATGCCCCGCAGGTTCGCGCCCATGCGCAGTTCGGCGATATCGCAGAGCCGCTCCAGTTCGGCGGCCGTCAGATAGGTGGGGGTGCCGCCGCCGAACGCCGCGGCGGCGAAGCGGACCGGGCCGTCGCCCAGGGCTTCCCGCACGGCCAGCGCCTGGCGTTCCAGGGCATCGAGGTAGCGAGTGGTGAGTTCGCCCGGCGCGCCCACGCGGGTGAAGAGATTGCAGAAGCCGCAGCGGTATTCGCAGAACGGGATGTGCGCGTACAGCGACAGGGCGTCCTTGGGTTCGGCCGCCCACAGCTCGCGCAACAGCGGGCGCTGCGGGGCGAGCGGCCGGTAGGCCGTCTTGTGCGGGTAGCCGTAGACGTAGTTGCGATATGGGCGGGGGCGGGTGAGCGTGTTCATGCGGGGCCCTCGAGGAAGAACTGGGCGTACGGGACGGTCCAGACGGCTTCGTGTCCGAGGCGATGGCCGGTGAAACCGTCGTCGCCGTAGGTGGTGCCGTGATCGGAGCAGACGATGGCGAAGCAGCGGCGGCGGCTGCTCGCGGCGGCGAACAGGCGGCCGAGGTGGCGGTCCACGTATTCCAGTGCGGCGGCGTGGGTTTCGCGGGTGTCGCCGGCGTCCCGGGTCGCGCCGGGTAGGTGGAACCAATTGGGCTGGTGCAGGGCCGAGACGTTCACGAACAGCAGCAGCCGGCGCTGGGCGGGCAGTTCCGCGACGATCTGCTCGGCGCGGGCGACCTGCGCTTCGAAGGAGGTCGGCGAGGCCACGGAAAACTCATGCTCCCAATGGCTTTCCTGGAACAGGCCGGGCAGTACCGAGCCGAGGGCGGCCTGCTTGTTGAAGAACCCCACTCCCCCGATGCAGACCGTGCGATAGCCCGCCGCCGCCAGGGCCTGGACGAAATCGGGTGTGTCGTAGACGAAGGTGTGGCCCGCGGTGGTCTCGCTGCCGGCGAAGCGCGAGGCGAACAGGCGGGGATGCGGGCCGGGCGTCGCAGGGGTGGGCAGGAATCCGGCGAACATGGCCTGATGCGAGGCATAGGTGAAACTGCCCGGCGCATGGCGTTTCTCCCAGCCGCTCGCGGGCAGGTGGCGGGCCAGGTTCGGCAGGCGTCCCGCCGCCAGCAGTTCGGCGGCCACGTCGTAGCGCAGGGTGTCGAGGGTGACGAACAGCAGATCGTCGCGGCCGACCACCTCGTTCATATCCGGGTCGGCGAGGTGGTGGTCATGTGCGGGCATACGGCTCGTTTCCGGTTGCCGGGCGGGCGGATTCGACGCCCGGCCGGGTGGCCGTCGGCGGCAACATGGCGGGTGCCGGCCAGGACGGTGATCTGGGCGATGCGGCGGGCACCGCGGCCGAGGGGCGCATTCGCCCGCTCGTCAGGGCCGTGACCTGGGCGTCGTAGGTGTCACCGGATTCCGCGCCACTGCCGTCCAGCCCGCGCAAGCCGGGCAGCAGATCACCGAAGGCGTTGACCTCGCCGATAGCGAAGCGCCGCCAGCCGACGCCGGGCAGCAGGTCCACGCCGACGCGTGAGAACCGGGGGAAGCAGGCGGCGGCGCGCTCACACAACTCCAGCACCTTGGACCAGTCGCCGCCCGCATTGTCGATGGCTGTGCGAGCGGCGGCGAGATCGCCACGCGCACCGCCCAAATGCAGGTTCGTCAGCGGCGACGGGCTGGTGCGCACCACGGCATGGGTCGCGCGACCGGCGACCACCACCACGCGCAAATCCGCGCTCCGGCCATCCTGCGACGCCTTGGGCAACCACCGCTCGATATGCAAGCCGTCCGGCGCGAGCGCGTCGACGATCGCGGCCACCTCGGCTTCGGTGGTGTAGCGCCGTACCCGGAGCGAATTGAACAGCCGCCCTTGTCCATCGCGCTGCACCGAGGTGGTGGCCTGCACCCGCCCGCGACTCGCGGTCTCCACGGCCAGCACCCCGGAAGCCGAGGATCCGTGCGCGAGCTTGACGAAGGCGCGCGTCAGCCCACCAGCGGCCATGCGCTCGCGGACGTCCTGCCAGTCCCGCACGGGCTCGACGTTCCCTGAGGTCGGCGAGAAGGGCACGGCGACATCGGCGTTCCGCAGCACTGCGTGGCAAAGACGCTTGTCGAACAACACCGCCAGGTCCGCCGGATCATCGAGCAGCGTCGCACCACTCGCCGCGGCCGCATCGGCCACCGTTCGCGCCGCGGCGACAAAGCGCCGATACCACCGCGCGCTGCCCTCCACCCGCGTCGGATCCTCGACCGCACGCAGCATCCACTCGACCTGCGGGTCCTCCCCCGGTGAATCCAGCCGCACCAGTTCGCCGGACCGGAATCCGGCACTGCCGGTAAGCACTTCACGCCAGGACACCACCCGCGCCGCCGGTAAGCCGACTCGCCCCAGGGCTGCCTGGAACAGCGTCACGCGCCGGTTCTCCGGAATCCCCACGATCGCCATCCTCGGCTCCCGGCCGCCCACTGACGACAGCGGTCGACCCGACCCGGGTGACCGGCGATCGCCCGACTCGGCACAGCTCGATGGAACCGGGCCGTCGACCGGGTCCGGCAGATCGGATGCGATTGGGGCCGGGTGTCTTTCGTTCACTCCGAGACGGCGGTGTAGCGGCGATCGGCGGGATCGTCTTCGTCCTCTTCGGTTTCGGCGTCCGAGAGGTCGACGATCACGCCGCTGGGTTCCAGGGCGTCGCGTAGGCGCTGTTGCATGGCGGCGCCGATGAAGTGGTGGTGCAGGTCCAGGGAGGTGAGGTGGGTGAGGGGCTGGCCGGACAGCAGGGCTTCCGCGCCGGCGTTGCCGAGGGTGCCCATGGACAGGTCGAGGGAGGTCAGGCCCGCTACCACGGGGGCGCTGGCGATGGCGGCGGCGATCTCGTCCTGAATCTCGCTGTTGCGCAGGGCGAGATGGCGCAGGCGCGGTAGTCGGGCGCCGCTGAGCAGGGGTTCCAGGTCGGCGATGCTGGTGTCGCCGCCGTACCAGGAGACGCCGAGCCACAGGTCCAGGTGTTCGAGGGCGGGCAGTTCGCTCGCGCCGATACCGCGCACCACCTCCGCGCCCAGGCCGCCGGTTTGGACGGTCAGCTTCCGTAGCGCGGGGTGGGTGAGGCGCGAGAAGCCCAGATCCGCGCCGCCGCGCACACCAAACTCGGTGAGTTTCGGGAAGGCGTCCAGCAGCGGTTTCACCTCCGACTGGTGGATCCAGGAGATCTCGTTCTCCTCGTAGGTGATGTCCCCCAGGAAGATCGCGCGCAGGGCGGGCAGTTTGTGCTTCGCCGCCACCAGCGCCTCGATCACGTCCGCGGAGGTGGTGTCGGACTCCCCGTACGA
The DNA here is from genome assembly GCF_021183565.1 of Nocardia yamanashiensis. Classification (NCBI taxonomy): domain Bacteria; kingdom Bacillati; phylum Actinomycetota; class Actinomycetes; order Mycobacteriales; family Nocardiaceae; genus Nocardia; species Nocardia yamanashiensis. The sequence goes on along the minus strand of NZ_CP089226.1, from coordinate 8,200,683 downwards.
CCCGACCACCAGTGCCCGCACCGCCGCGGTGTCGACGGTGTCGGCGAACCGCGCGAAGGCTTCCGGCCAGGTCTCCTTGGCATCCCACGGCGCGATGCTCACCCGCCACGCCACCTGCCCGGCCGCCGGTAGCCCGGCTTTCGGTGCGGCGTCGGGGAACTCGAAGACGGGCAGGCCGTGGAAATCCTGCAGATGGTCGGAAATTGTCATATCGCGGGCTCCGTACACCAAGACTGTGGGCGATCTGTTGTGCCGGGCTCGTTTCTACCAAGCCCCGCCGACAACCCCGCCGCGCGGGTGCGAACGCCGAGTGGGCGGCGGACCGAGGGAGTGGCAGGCCGCCACGGGCACCCGCCGGACCGCCGGGCCGAGCGACCGGATTCGCGTCCCGGCCGGCCTCGCCGCCACAGATGACGTCAGCCGCGCGGGAAGCACGGTGACCGGTGCTCGTCGGCGTGAATTGTCATACCCCAGCGGTACTTTCGATATCGAGCCGGCGCACGGGGCGACGGCGAGGAGGAATGTCCGATGTACCGACAGGGCGATGTCTTGATCGTGCCCATCCCGGCCGAATCCGTGCCCGCCGCGGCGGTGCAGGCCCGCGGCGAGGCGCGTGACGCCCGCGGCCGCATGGTGCTCGCCCTCGGCGAGGTCACCGGCCACGCCCACGCCCTCGCCGCCCCCGGCCGCCTCATCCGCTCCGGCACTTCCGCTACCGCCCTCGTCGAACTACCCGAAGGCGGCCGCCTGGTCCACGAGGAGCACGCCCCCATCGTCCTCCCCAAAGGCTGGTACCGCGTAGTCCGCCAACGCGAATACCTCCCCGGCGCGGTCCGCATCGTCGCCGACTGACCGGCTCCCGCACAATCCGTCGGAGCGCTGCGAGCGGTGAGGATGGAGCGCGGTGCAAATCCCCATCGGCTTCCGCGGGAACCGACGGCCGCACCAGGACCGGTGGTCCATGCAATGAGCCGAATCAACTGTCGCACCGCCGGATCGACCACCACGACCGTCCGGGCCGCCAGGGTCGAATCGGCCGACAGGCCAGACTGGGTCGCTGGATGAAACCTGGCCGGTTAACCGGGCCGGCCCGGGTCAGGTCACCCGGGCGGACCGGGGCCGCGTCGTAGACGGTCCGGAGCCGGCTGGCCCGTCGGTGCGACGGCCGGTACCTTCCTTTCGAATTCATCTGTCACGGACGGGATTTCCATGAGCACTACCGAAGAGTGGCGCGCGGTCGCGGCTGCCACCGGACCGGCGGATCGGGCGGCGGCGGAGGCCGCGGGGCGTCTGGCATATGCGGCGGCGGGGCTGGCGGCTCCCACGCGATATGTCTGGGTCGAGTCGCCTTTGGCGGCGGTGGCGGCCGTGCGGGAGCTGGATGAGCCGGGGCGGTCGGTTCGGGATGCGGTGCGGACTCGGGTGTGGGCTGCCGAAAGGCAGCGGGTGTACGCGGAATTGGGGGCGGCGGGGTGGGCCGAGCGGTGGAATTCGACCGGGGCGCAGCTGTGGGATACGACGCGGGCGCTGACGGACCGGATTCGCGGGGCGGTGGTGGAGCAGCTGGTGGGTCCGGATCCGGATGTGCTGGCCGAGGCCGATATCGAGCTGGAGATCGACCACGACGCACGCAAGGACTACGTCGCCACCGCGAGCGAGGTGCGCGGGGTGCTGCTGGACGCGGTGCTCGGGCAGCACGACGCGGCCTGGCTGGCGGTGTTCGACGAGAGTGCCGCACTCGCCGGTCTGGCGGGAGTGGCGCGAAACGCGCACTGGTGGTGGCCCTTCGAGAACGCGGTGGTGTTCTGCGAACGCCCGGAGCTGCTGCTGCGTGACGAGGCGGGCCGCCTGCACGGGGTGACCGGCCCGGCGCTGCAGTACGCCGACGGGTTCGCGCTACTCGCCTGGCACGGAATGCCGGTGCCCACCGACTTCCTGGCGGAGCTGGAATCCCTCAGCCCGGAACGCATTCGCGCCGAGGACAATGCCGAGCTGCGCCGCGTCATGCTGGAACACTTCGGCTACGACCGATACCTGTCCGAATCCAATGCCGAACCGGTCCATCGCGACGAGACCGGAATCCTCTGGCGGATACCGCTTCCCGGTGACGAAGACGTCGTCATGGTCGAGGTCGTCAACTCCACCGCCGAACCCGACGGCACCTTCAATACCTACTGGCTACGCGTCCCGCCGACCACGAACACCGCCAAGGAAGGCGTCGCCTGGACCTTCGGCCTGGAAGCCGCGGAGTACGACCCGCTACGCCAGACCTAGGCCGGACGCCTGCCACAGGGTGGCGGACGTCGGTACCCGATCGAAGCACCTCGAACCTGCTTCCCGATTCAGGGGTTGCAGTGGGTGGCGATACCGGCCGTATCCAGTTTCGGGTGGGTTGCCGGAAGGCAGGGCTGGGTTGCGCCGTCCAGGGTGATGTCTTTGAAATCGAGCATGGCGGCGGCTATTTGCCCGCCGGAGCTGGCGGTGCGGATGAGCGGGCCGGTGGTGGCGGCGATGGCGGTCCGGGCCACGCTGCCGGTGAGGCGGGCGGTGTCGCCGACATTGATGATGTTGAGCCCGTGAGCGGCGGCGCCGGAAATCGTGGTGTCGCGAATGTCGAAGGTGAGTTCCGCGGTGGCCGGGCCGGAACCGGACGGGGTGTAGGCGATGAGGCCGACGGCGTCGGCGCTGCAATCGCCCAGGTCGGAATCGGTCACGGTGAGCGCGGTTTTCGCGGTGCGGCCGAAATTGGTGGTGACCAGGCAGGTGCCGAGATTCGCGGGCACCACGGAATTGAGGAGTGCGCCGGGGAATTCGGAGTGATGGGCGCGGACGCGTTCCAAAGTGAGCGCCTGCCGCGCCCCACCGGTGGTCAGGTTGTAGTTCTCGATGATGTCACCGGCGACGGTGTCGAATGTGCTGTCGGAGACCTTGACCCGGCTGTTCGGGCTGCCGTTGGTGGTGACATATTCCAGACCGTTGGCCGAGAAATTGCCGTACCCGCCGTGAAATTCATTGCGGGTCACAGTCACATCCATGGTCGCCTGCCCGAGCGCATTGAGGAACAGCCCCTCGCTGTCGGCCACCTTGTTCAGCAGCGAGCTGGCGGGCGAGGCGATCTCGGTCTGCGAATTCCCGGTCAGCTCGGCGGTGAGCTGGGCGGAGTCGGCGGCTTGCAGCCCCACCGCCAGTACGGACAGCTTGATCAGGCCGAGGTTGATGGTGCGCACCGAATTCCCGGTCAAGGCCGCTGTCACCCGGCTGGTGCCGTGCGCCCGCACATCGATGCCGTCACCGCACGCGGTGTCGTGCACGGCATTCCCCTCGATGCGCACGTTCCCGGCAGCGGCGGAGAAGTCGGTCATGATGGCCGCCCACCCATTGTTCAGGGTGATGAATTCGGGCAAGGCCGGCACCGCCGTACCCAGCGGCAGGCTGGCCGGCAGCGTGAACGGCCCGATCATGAACCCGTCGGAACACTGAGTATTGGTACCGCTCACATCATTTCCGGCAATCACGACATTCGCGGCATCAGATCCGTAGATCCCACCCCGCCGCGCACCCGATATGACCAGATTGCGCACTTCCGCGCCGGGCGCCAGCCGCACCGCGTCCCCATCCCGGGCTCCGGTGGAGTTCGCGATCCGCGGCAGCGCCGCATTACCGGCGGCCCCCACCACCGCCGGACCGTCCCCGACCAGCTTCTGCCGCGGCTTGAGCGTGATACCTCCGTCCAGCGCGGGCACGTCCACCGCCACCGGCACCACCACGATGGTGTCCCCGTCCCGCGAAGCCGATTCGGCGCGAGCGAGGGAATCGAAGGGAGACTCGGCGCTCCCGGTCCCGCCTACGGGGGCGGCGGCGCTGACATACCAGGTCGCCGAATCCGGTTCCGCCGTGGCGAGTCCGGCCGGGGATGCGGCGCAGGCGAAGAGAACGAGGAGCACTGCCGAAGCGCGGGCGGCTGACATGCAAGCACCCTGCCAGGCGGCGCGGCGACCCGTCCATCCGGCAAAATGCCAGGAAACGGGCACTTTCGCCGACTATGTGCACAAGCCCGGCGGGCTAGTCCAGATGGTCGGGGAAGGCGGGCAACTCCGGCTCGGGCATTTCCTCCAGTGTTGCCAGCTGGAGATGGATGAACGCGGCGATCCGGTGCCGGGCGCCGGCCGGCAGCAGATCGATATCGGCCCCGCTGAGCGGGTTCGCGCCGAACGAATGGGGCTGCGGCTCTTCGATTTCGGGCCCCCCGGGAACAACCTCTAGCTGAGGCCGCCGAACGGACGGCCCACGCTCGGGCTCGTCCGCATCCGCGGCGGCAACGGCGGTTCGCACCATAACGAAACCATAACCCCTGGGACGCTTACGCGGGAGGCGTTGGCGCAGTTGAGCCTTCGAGTTGCATAACGAAACAGCAGCCCCATCCGTATCACCCGGGCACCGAGCGGATAACCGGTCAGCAGCGTGGCGATCAGCGGCCATTTCACGCCCAGCAGGGCGGCGAAGTCACCATCGGTCAGCGTACTAAAGGGACTGGTGATCGCGCACCCCTTCGCCACCGGCACCCCGTTCATCCGGTCGAAGAGGAATTGGTAGCCGTCCGGAAGCCAGCCGACAATGCCGGAAAGGTGCTCGGCCAGCAATTCCCGGGTATAGGTGATGCGGGCGTTCGGATCCCGGCAATAATCTTCCACGACCCGATCGGTGCCGGTGTTCGGAATGAACTCGTCGTTCTGCGCGTGGTACAGGTACATCGGGATGCCCGGGACGTTCTTGCCGAACGGCGCGAAGTTCTAGGCCGCGCGAATACCGTCCAGGGTGGCCTGGCCGCCGAGAACGGCCGCGCCGTAAGCGGAATGGGGGGGCCGGGCCGCGCGGTTTCAGCACGGTGGTGACGGTGGTGATCTGCCGGGCCTTGATGATGCCGCTCACCGTGTCAATGGGTGTCTCGGACAGTCTTGCCGGGCTCAGGCCGGACGGCGGGCGATGGTGTACAGGTCGCGGGCCGGACCCACCGGGCGCTGACCGCGCTGCCAGACGGCGCGCAGTTCCCGGTCCAGGTCGAGGCCGACCACATCGGGCGAGACCAGGGTGGCGGCGGCCAGTTCGCCCGCCACGGCCAGCGAGCTGAGCACGGCCGGGGCCAGCCCGTCCGCGACGGCGGTCTTGATGGCGGTGGTGGAGGACAGTTCCAGTACCACCGTCGGCTCCCAGCCGGGCAGGGCGCGGGTCATGGCGCGCTCGAAGGAGGTCCGGGTGCCGGAGCCGCGCTCGCGATAGATGAGGGGCGTCTCGGCCAGTTCCTCCACGGTGATCTTGCCGTGCCGGGCCCAGGGATGCCCGGGCGCGACCACCACGACCAGGCTGTCGCGTTCCACCACATGGCTTTCCAGTTCGCGCGGGATCTGCGGGCTCTCCACGAAACCGATGCCGGCGCGGCCCTCCAGCACCGCCCGCGCCACCTCGGCGGAATTGCCCGATTCCAGCGCGACGGCGGTGTCGGGCATCCGGACCCGCAGCGCCACCAGCCATTTCGGGAACAGGTACTCGGCCACGGTCTGGCTGGCGGCCACCCGCAATTGCGAATCGCGTTGCGCCCGCAGCGTATCGATACCGACGTCCAGCCGGGTCGCGGCATCGACCACCTCGCGGGCCCATTCCGCGATCAGCGCGCCCGCCGGGGTGGGCCGTGAGCCGAGCGTGGTGCGCTCCAGCACCGGCATGCCGACCAGCTGCTCCAGGTACCTGATCCGCGAGCTGGCCGAGGGCTGACTGATGCCGTGCTCCTTGGCCGCCCGGCCCAGACTCCCGAGCTCGATCACCGACAGCAGCAGATCCAGGGCCGCCAGATCAGGAACCCGCGGAGATAGAGGCATAGGGTGATTCTATGCCTCAGCGTGCGGCGACGCGTTCGATGACCGGCCGCCACCAGGTGAGGGGGTGCACCGTAAGGCCGACGACCTTGCCCGCGTCGTCGGCGCGGCGCAGTTCGATGGCGGCGCGGAAGTCGGGGTCGGCTTCGAAGGCGGCGACCTCGTCGGGGGTCATGGGACCGCCCTGGGCGACGAGGGTGCGCTGACTGGACGGCGAGAGGGCGGCGGCGTGCGCCGAATCCGTGGCGGCCAGATAACGTTTCGCGGTCACGTGCAGTTCGGTCAGGCGGGCGACGCGGTCACCGAGCAGGCCGCGCACCGCTTCCGCGCCGTGCCGCCCGTGCCCGGCGTCGTCGCCCGGCACCAGCAGGTGGCCGATATCGTGCACCAGCCCGGCCACCTGGAGTTCCTCGTCGTCGGGGAAGTCGTGGCGCAGCAGTTCGGCGCATTGGCGGTCGTGGTCGAGGATGTCCACCGGATCACCGCTGCGGTCGGGCATGTCCCAGACGTCTTCGCAGTCGGCCAGCAGGTCCAGCAATTCGTCGACGGTCGTGACGCGCGCTCGTAGTTCGGAACCCATGGCCGCACCCTAGGAGCGGCCGGAGACGGCTCCGAGTCCATTCGGTGAACACTCAGCGAATCGGGTTCAGGCCAGTCCGGCGCGGTGGACCAGGATCGCGATCTGGGTCCGGTTCTCCAGTCCGAGTTTGGCGATGATCCGGCTGATGTGGACCTTGACGGTCGATTCGCTCATGAACAGGGTCCGGGCGATCTCGGCGTTCCCCGCGCCGGTCGCCACCGCGAGCGCGACCTCCCGCTCCCGCTCGGTGAGCTGTTCCAGCCGCCCCAGCGCTTCCGGCTGCTGCGCACCGGCGCCCTGCGCGAATGCCGTCAGCATCCGCTTGGTGATCGACGGCGCGAGGATCGCCTCCCCGCTCGCCACGATCTCCACCCCGCGCGCCAGCTCCCGCGGCGGCGTGTCCTTCAACAGGAACCCCGCAGCCCCCGCTTCCAATGCGGCATAGACGTATTCGTCGAGCCCGAACGTGGTCAGCACCACCACCGCCGGCGGCTCCGCCAGCGCCCGCACCCGCCGCGTCACCTCCAGCCCGTCCACCTGCGGCATCCGAATATCGGTCACCACCACATCCGGCCGATACTTCTGCACCAACTCCACGATCCCCCGCCCGTCGGCATCCTGCGCCACCACCTCGATCCCGCCCCCGGCCTCCAGAATCATGGCGATCCCGGTCCGCACCAACTCCTCGTCATCGAGCAACACCACCCGGATCACGAAACCTCCTCCACACCATTGCTTTCCACCGGCCACTCACCCACGCTCGCCCCACCGCCACCCGGCCTCCGACGCGAGCGGCCCCGCAGCTCCGGTATCGGACAGCGCATCGAGATCTGCCCGGTCATCGGCCGCTCGCCCGTCCGCCGCCTGGCAGCCTGCGAGATGCGGACCACCGCCCGGTTTCCGGCAACGCTCCGAGATCCGCTCATGCATCGCCCGCCCCGGCCGGAAATGTGGCGTGCACGGCGAAGCCACCGTCGGGCAGCGCACCGGAATGCATGGTCCCCCCGGCGAGTTCGACCCGCTCCCGCATCCCGACCAGGCCGAAACCGGATCCGTGCGCGGCGATGGCGGTGCGATCACCGGGCCCGTTCCGGACGTCGACGGCGAGCGAGCCGTCCGTCCGGTCCGTGAGTTCCACCCGCACCACCGACCCCGCCGCATGCTTGGCCGCATTGGTCAGCGCCTCCTGAATCAACCGATACACCGCCCGGCCGACCGCACCCGGCACCTCCGGCAGCGCTGCGGGCGCGGACATTTCGATCCGCTGCCCCGCCTCGACCGCGTCGGCCACCAGTTCAGCGACCGCGGCCAGCGTCGGCGCGGGCCGCAGCGGAACCCGCTCATCGCTCTTCGATCGCGCCTGGCCGATCACCTGCGACGGCTTGCCGAACGACGCGGACATTTCACTTGCGCCCGTCCCCAGGCCGTCGTCAGTGGACCGGCTGCCCGGCTCCGGGACGGCGTCGGCTCGGCTGCCCGAGTTCTGTTCCGGTGCGGCAGTTTCCAGCGCACCGCCGTCGAGATCGGCCAGCGGCCGGGGTCGCCCTCCGACGGTGAGATTCCGGCCCAGGAACTGCCGCAGGGTGGATGCGAGCCGTCTCGGCCCGGCCGGTGCGGCGGTGGCCGAGCCGTCGGTATCGCGCACCACAGGGCCGGAAACCTCGGTGTCGTTTGCCGGTTCGGCGGGGGTATCGCGGAGGACGCCGAGGAGTTCTCGCATTTCGGTGAGGGCGGTGACGCCGGTGGTGCGGATGGTGGCGGCGATGTCGGCGGGTTTGCCTTCGGCGGAGACTTCGAGGGCGCCGGCCAGGACGGTGATCTGGGAGATGCGGTGGGCGACGATGTCGTGCAGTTCGCGGGCTATGCGGCGGCGTTCGGATTCGACGGCGGCGCTGGTGCGCAGGTCGCGTTCGCGTTCGGCCTGTTCGGCGCGTTCGCGCAGGGCGGCCAGGGTGGCGGCGCGCTGGTTGGTCCACAGGCCCAGCAACAGGGGGACGGCGATCGTCAGGGTGACGATGATGCCGCGATTGAAGAACTCGGGCCAGATGTTCTGCAAACCCCAGGGCACCACGCCGGCGATCAGGACGCACAGCGCCGACCACCAGGTCTGGCGGCGGTTGCCGTAGCGATCGGCGACGGTGAAGATCGCCAGCAGCAGCGGGAAGGTGGTGCCGACCAGCATTTCGCCGAGCACGGTGGCGGCGAGCACGGGCAGGGGCAGATAGCGCCGGAACAGCAGGGCCGCGCCGACCACCCAGGCGACCGGCGGTCCGGCCGCGGCGGGCAGCAGGCCGATGGCGGAGGTCTGCACATCGTGCAGCCCGACGAACCCGAACAGCAGAGCGGGCAGCACGTCGCGGATCAGCACTCCGATCCATCGCCGCCTGCCCACTCCGGCAACCCTAGTCACTGCGAATTCCTCACACTTCACGGCACGCGGGCAAAGCCCGGGCGAGCCATCAGCTAATGACGGGATACCTCGATCACACGTCGCGCCGGGCCAGCAGCGCGCCGCTCAATCCCAGCAGTCCCGCGACCAGGGTCAGCAGCGGCAGCGCGAGCAGCACGGGGTTCCCGGCCCCCGGCAGCGCCAGCTGACCCGCCGACAGGAAGGGCATGAGCTTCGGGCTCAGCCCGGCCAGCACGCCCGCGGATTCCAGCACCGTCGGCAGGCCGATGGCGGCCACCATGGCGAAAGTCGCATTGCGGGTGATGGCGGCGACGCCCAGTCCGGCCAGCGCGGCCAGGCACATGTATACCGGCAGCGCCGCGAAAGCCTGTGCGATATGCGCGGTTTCGGTGGGCAGCGTGGACCGTGCGCCCTGCGCGACGACGGCGATACCGGCCGCCGCGACGCCGTACAGCGCCGCGACCGCACCGGTGGTCAACGCCTTGGCCGCCAGCACCCGGCTCGGGCGGCGCAGGGTGAGCATGGTGGTGGTGATGGTGCCGTAGCGGTATTCGTGTCCGAAGGCATTGACGGCGACGGCGGTGGCGAACAGCATCACCATCATCAGCGCCAGTCCGGAGACCGAGGCGGTGAACTGCTCGTCGGGGGTGGCGGCGGTCCGGCTCGCGGACACGACGGCGATGAGCGCCTGCAGGCCGAGCCCGCCCGCCAGCAGTACCCAGGTGGATCGAATGGAGGCGAGCCGGATCAGTTCGTAGCGAATCGCGTTGTACATGAGTGTTTTCCTTGTCTGTGGTCAGGCGGCGACGTGCCCGCGGAAGCGCGCGGCATCGGCGGTGGCGTGGAAGAAGGCGTCCTCGAGGCTGGTCTGGACCTGGGTCAGCTCGGTGACCAGCACGCCCGCGTTCATGGCCAGCGCGGCGACGGCCTGCCGATCGTCCCCGTCCACCACGACCGCCCGATCCTGCTGGACGTGCGCGCGGAAACCGTTGCGCCGCAGCAGGTCCGCGAGCACCTCGGGCCGGTCGGACCGGGCGATCACCCGCGCCGCGGAATTGCGGTCCACGAACTGCCGCACCGATTCCGCCGCCAGCAGCCGCCCGCCGCCGATGACCACCAGCGCATCCGCCAGGTGCGCCATCTCGTTGAGCAGATGCGAGGAGACGAAGACGGTACGGCCTTGCCGGGCAAGCTGTTTCAGCAGATCTCGCAACCAGCGCACGCCTTCCGGATCGAGTCCGTTGGCGGGTTCGTCCAGGATCAGGGTGGCCGGATCGCCGAGCAGCGCCACCGCCAGGCCGAGCCGCTGTTGCATGCCGAGGCTGAAACCGCCCGCCCGCTGATCGCCGGCGCTGCTCAACCCGACCTGCTCCAGCACCTCCTCCACCCGGCGCCGCTCGATGCCCGCGCCGGCCGCCACCATGCGCAGGTGCCCGCGCGCCGTGCGCTTGGGGTGCACGGCCCGCGCGTCCAGCATCACCCCGACCGTGCGGGCCGGATCGGCGAGTTCGGCGTAGGGCCGCCCGTCGAAGGTGGTCCGCCCGCTGCCGTGATCCAGCCCGAGCATGAGCCGCATGGTGGTCGATTTGCCCGCGCCGTTGGGCCCGAGGAACCCGGTCACCACCCCCGGCGCGACATCGAAGGAAAGATTGTCGACCGCCGGCACGTCGCCGTACCGCTTACCGAGCCCACGCGCCTGAATCATGGAATCCGCCTCGTCCTCGCCGGTGCCGCCGGATGCGCCACCTTCATCGGACTCGACTCTGCCGTTCCACGCGCTCGCGGCCATCCACCTCGAGCACACGGCTGCCTAACACTTTCGGCTTATACCGAAGCCGGTCGGCGCACCCGGTAGGCGATGGTGCAGGGCGCGGCGGGCCACCGCGATTTCGCCCGCAGATCCGGTCGCGGCGTGCCGGTGGTGAGCTCCAGGTCGTAGCGCCGCAGCAGTTCGGCCAGAATGATCGTCATCTCCAGTTTGGCGAACCGGGTGCCCAGGCATTTGTGCAGCCCGCCGCCGAAACCCATCAGCTTCGCGCGTTCCTGTTTGGCGTCGGCACCGAGATAGCGATCGGGCCGGTAGCCGTCGGGATCGGAATGTTCCTCCGGCAGCCGGTGATTCACCGCCGGCGAAGTGAACACCTGGGTGCCCGCCGGAACCGCGTACCCGCCGATCTCCATATCGGCGACCGCATTGCGGATCAGCACCGGCGCGATGGGATACCGGCGTTCGGTCTCGTGCACGCACGCGTCGATCACCCGCAACCGGGACACGCCGTCGAGATCGATCGGCCCCGCGCCCAGCACCGCATCGGCTTCGACCCGGGCCCGCGCCAGCACCTCCGGATGCCGCAGCAGATCGAGCAATGCCCACGACAGATGCCCGGTGGTGGATTCGTGCCCCGCCCACACCAGGAGCAGCACCAGGTTCACCAGCACGTCGTCCGGGACCGGTGTGCCATCGGAATAGGTTGCGCCGGCCAGAGTTTGCAGAAAATCGGGCTCGGGGAGCGGGGTCCGGCGGCGGACGACCAGCATCTCGGTGAGGTCCGCCTTCAGGCTCCTGCCCGCCCGTGCTCCGAGGATCCGCCCGGCGGTCGGCACGAAGCGCGGCGCGAAGGTCATCTGCTTGGAGAACCAGCGGAAGCGCCCGAAGAAGTCGCCGCCGATCTCGGTGGCGAAGCGGTCGCCCAGGAAGGCCCGCGCCGCGATGTTCATGACGAGCCGCCCGAACTCCTCGGCCAGCTCGAATTCCCCGGTAGCACCGAGCCGTTCGGCGAACTTCGCGGTCTCGCCGGTCATGACCGCGGCATAGCCCTCGTGCTGCCGCCCGCTGAATCGCGGCAGGATGATGTTCTTCTGCTCCCGGTAGGCGGCATCGTCGGCCAGGCTGAAGAAATCGGGCGCGAACATGGTCCGGAAGAACGGGTACGCCGCCTCGGTGGAGAGATTCCTGTCGTGAAAGAACAACTCGCAGTTGGCGTTTCCCAGCGCGACGACGGCCTCGGCGGGTCCCGGTTTGATCCGGTACACCAGGCCCTGTTCACGGTGCCCGCGCCACACCAGCGCTTCCGGATGCGCGGCGAGTTCGCGCAGGTGCCCGAGCAGCGGCAGGCCGCCCGAGAGCATGGGCGGCCGGATGCTTGTATTCACGCTTCCCCCAGCATGATTCGAAAACACCCCGGATCGGGGTTGAATCATTGCTATCACCGCGGGGGCGGCGGCGGTTATGCCCTGAACAGGGTATGACCCTGCTCAGGGCAAACCGGTCAGCTGCTGGAGACGCCCGCGAACGGGATCGTCGCGGCCGGTTCGGCGCGGCGCGAGGGATGCTTCCACAAGCCCTTGCGTTCCAGGATCGGCAGTACGCCTTCGCCGAACCAGTACGCCTCCTCGAGGTGCGGGTAGCCCGAGAGCACGAACTGGCTGATGCCGACCTTCGAGTACTCGATGAGCCGTTCGGCCACTTCCTCGTGCGAGCCCACCAGCGCGGTGCCCGCGCCGCCGCGCACCAGGCCCACGCCCGCCCACAGGTTGGGGGCGATCTCCAGGCGCGAGGTGTCGCCGTTGTGCAGTTCGCGCATGCGGCGCTGGCCCTCGGATTCGCTGCGCGCGAGGCTGGCCTGCACCCGTTCGATATCGGCGGGGTCGATGCCGGCGAGGAGTTTGTCGGCGACCGCCCACGCCTCTTCCGAGGTATCGCGGGAGATCACGTGAATCCGCAAGCCGTACTGCAGCTTCCGGCCGTTATCGACGGCCAGCCCGCGAATCCAGTCCAGTTTCCGGCTCACCGCGAGCACCGGTTCGCCCCAGGTGAGGTAGGCGTCGGCGTAGCGGGCCGCGACCGGGCCGGCGGGACCGGAGGAGCCGCCGAAGAACACCGGCGGGACCGGGTCCGGGTGATTGCTCAGCAGCGCGTTCTCGACGCGAATGTGGTCGCCCGCGAAGGAGATCGGCTCGCGCGAGTTCCACAGCGACTTCACCACGTGCAGGAATTCACCGGTGCGCGCGTACCGGGTCTCCTTGTCCTCGAAGTCGCCGTAGGCGGCCTGGTCGGCCGGTTCGCCGCCGGTCACCACATTGATCAGCAAGCGTCCCTTGGAATGCCGCTGGAAGGTGCCCGCCATCTGCGCGGCGAGGGTCGGGCTCAGCAGCCCGGGCCGCAGCGCCACCAGGAACTTCAGCGTCTCGGTGGTCTCGACCAGCATGGCCGTGGTGAGCCAGGCGTCCTCGCACCAGGTGCCGGTGGGGGTGAGCACGGCTTCGAAACCGTTGGTCTCGGCGGCGGCCGCGATCTGGTTCAGATAGTGCAGCGAGGCCGGGCGATCCCCGGACATGGGCGTTCCGTGCCCGCCGACCACCAGGCCGCGGGAGTCACCGGAGGTGGGCAGGAACCAATGAAACGACAGGCTCATTCGAATCGTCCTCAGGAGTTGAAGCGGTCGTTGTAGCGGGTGTCGACGAATTCCTTGATGTCGACCTTGCGCGGGATCAGCTCGGCGGCGGCGAAGGCGTCGGCCACCTGCTGCTCGCCCGCGATGGTGGCGTCGTCGAGCGAATGATGCTGGTACTGCGCGCGTTGCACCGCGGTCAGGGTCACGTCGTAGGGAATGCCGGTGATGGCGGCGGATTCCTTCGCCCAGGCTTCCGGATTGGCCTTGATCCAGGAGTGCGCGCGCTGGATGCGGGTCAGCAGGTCGCGGACCGCGGCCGCGGTGGCCTTGTTCTCCAGCGTCTTGGTCCCGGCCACGTAGAAGTTGTCGCCGGACACGTAGCCCTCGCCGTTGACGACGACCCGGTTGCCGTCGTGCTCGGCCTGCGAGACGTACGGATCCCACACCGCCCAGGCGTCGACCCGGCCGGTGGACAGCGCGGCCAGCGCATCGGCGGGCTGCAGGTACTGCGGCTGGATATCGGCGAAGCTCAGGCCGTTCTTGGTGAGCACGCTCAGCAGGTGGTAGTGCGCGGAGCTGCCCTTGGTGACGGCGATCTTCTTGCCGCGCAGGTCTTTCGGATCCTTGATGGCGGAGTCCTTGGGCACCACGACGCCCTGCCCCTGCAAACCGACCCGATACGACGCGACGATCTTGATCTGCGATTTGGCGGCCGCCGCGAACACCGGCGGCGCATTGCCCACGCCGCCCAGATCCACCGAGCCGGCATTGATCGCCTCCAGCATCGGCGGCCCGGCCGTGAACTGCGACCATTCCAGCTTGTAGGGCAGGTTCTTGCCCTCGCCGGAAACCTCCAGCAGGGCTTGCAGCGCAATGGCTTTCTGATCGCCGACCCGCACCGTCACCTGCGACAGGTCCACCGTGCCGTCCGCGTTCACGCCCTTGCTGTTGTCATCGCCGGTCCCGCAGGCCGCGGTGACGAGGGCCGCGGTGACCGCGAGTGCGGCGAACAGACGTCTGGTGATCATCGGTGTCCTTCTGGGATATCTTGCGGCACACCGAGTTCGGTGAGCAGCGTGGTACGCAGGGCCAGGAATTCGGGATCCTCGCGGCGGCGCGGGCGCGGCAGTTCGATGGGCAGCTCGCGGGCGATGCGCCCGTCGGCCAGTACCAGCGCCCGGTCGGCGAGCAGCAGCGCCTCGTCCACATCGTGGGTGACCAGCAGTACGCCGGGCCGGTGCTTGTCCCACAGCTCCAGCACCAGCGCGTGAATGGTGATGCGGGTCAAGGCATCCAGCGCGCTGAAGGGCTCGTCGAGCAGCAGCAGATCGGGTTCCCGCACCAGCGCCCGGGCCAGCGAGGCGCGTTGCGCTTCACCGCCGGACAGGGTGAGCGGCCAGGCGTCGGCGCGTTCGCTCAGCCCGACCTCGGCCAGCGCGGCGCGGCCGGCGTCCTTGGGGTTTTCGTGCCGCAGGCCCAGGGTGATGTTGTCCCGCACCCGTTTCCAGGGCACCAGCCGCGGCTCCTGGAAGGCGACCGCCACTTCCCCGGCGACGGACAGCTCGCCGCCGGTCTCACCGTCCAATCCGGCCAGCGCCCGCAGCAGCGTGGACTTCCCGGAACCGCTGCGCCCGAGCAGCGCCACGAACTCGCCGTCGCGGATGTCCAGGTCGATGCCGTGCAGTACCCGGCGGTCGCCGAAATCCTTGGTCAGCTCACGAACTCGCGTCGCCATCCCAGCGCCCTCCTCTCGATCAGGCGGACCAGGGCGTCGGTGAGCAGGCCCAGCACGCTGTACACGAGCAGGCCGACCACGATCACGTCGGTGCGCAGGAATTCGCGGGCGTCGTTGATCAGGAAGCCCAGGCCCGCATCGGCGTTCACCTGTTCGGCGACGATCAGCGCCAGCCAGGCCACGCCGAGGGACTGCCGCAGGCCGACCAGGGTCTGCGGCAGCGCGCCCGGCAGCACGATGTGCCGGATCAGTGCGACCCGTCCCAGCTGCTGTACCTGCGCGAGTTCGGCCAGTTTGCCGTCCACGCCGCGGATGCCGGCGAAGGTGTTCAGATACAGCGGAATCGCGACGCCGAAGGCGACCAGCACGATCTTGGGCAGCTCGCCGATGCCGAACCACAGGATGAACAGCGGGATCAGACCGTAGAACGGGAGCGTCCGCAGCATCTGCATGGGCGGGTCGACGATGTACTCCCCCACCCGGCTCAGCCCGGCGGCCAGCGCCAGGCCGACGCCCACCACCGCACCGATCACGAAACCGATCAGCGCGCGCTGCAAGGACACGCTCAGCGCGTCGGCGAGGGTGCCGTCCTGGATCAGCTCCACGGCGGTCCGCACCACGGTGACCGGGGAGGCCAGCAGCCGTTCGGACAGCAGTCCGGTCGCGGCGGCCAGCTGCCACACGGCAACCAGGATCAATGGGCTGATCAGCCGGAGCCAGCCGGCGGAGAGCCGGGGCAGGCGGGGTACGCGCGGCCCGGCCGCAATGGGCCTGGCCTGCACGGCAATCGAAGACACGGCAGCACCTCGGGCATGGGGGACGGGGACCAGGGCGGTACGAGAGCCCATCGACCGCCTCATCCGATGTTGCCGCCGGGAAACCCGGTGGTCACCGGTTGTAATCCGTGTGATTCTTGCTGCGCCGGATCCCTGGACTGCCACAATGGATCCGCGACGAGGAGCCGAGGACGACCATGACCAGTCCGCAACACCCGCTCACCGTCGGATCGCGGTTCGGGCCGTACCGGCTGGAGCGGCTGATCGGGCGCGGGGGCATGGGCGAGGTGTACGAGGCTTACGACACGGTGAAGGACCGGGTCGTGGCCATCAAGGTGCTGCCGGAGCGCCTGGCGCAGGATCCGGTGTATCGCAAGCGGTTCCAGCGGGAATCCCGGACCGCCGCCCGGCTGCGGGAAGCGCATGTCATCCCCATTCACGATTACGGGGAGATCGAGGGGCGGCTGTATATCGACATGCGGCTGGTGGACGGGGAGAGCCTGCGCGAGCTGCTGCATCATTCCGGGCCCGGATCGCCGGAACGGACCGTGACGTTGATCGAGCAGGTGGCGGCGGCGCTGGACGCGGCGCATGCGGACGGACTGCTGCATCGCGATGTGAAGCCGGACAATATCCTGCTGACCAAGGGCGGCTTCGCCTACCTGGTGGACTTCGGTATCGCCCAGTCCAGCACCGATGTCAGCCTGACCAGCACCGGCAATGCCGTCGGCTCCTTCCGCTACATGGCCCCCGAACGGTTCACCGTCCGCGACCTCACCCCCGCAGCCGATGTGT
The DNA here is from genome assembly GCF_021183565.1 of Nocardia yamanashiensis. NCBI lineage: Bacteria > Bacillati > Actinomycetota > Actinomycetes > Mycobacteriales > Nocardiaceae > Nocardia > Nocardia yamanashiensis. The sequence goes on along the minus strand of NZ_CP089226.1, from coordinate 8,184,123 downwards.
ACGCGCTGGCCTGCGTGCTCTTCGAATGCCTCACCGGCACCCGCCCGTTCTCCGGCGAGACCGACGCGCAGATCATGAAGGCGCACCTGTTCGATCCGGTCCCCCGCCCCAGCCTGGTGCGCTCCACCGTCCCGGCCTCCTTCGACCCGGTGATCGCGCGCGGTATGGCGAAGGTCCCCGAGCAGCGCTACCCGAGCGCCGGCGAACTGGCCGCCGCCGCCCGCGCCGCCCTCACCGGCGCCCCGCCCGGCCCCGGCACCTGGACCGGGCACGCCACCGACGGCTCCGGCGCGCGTCCGCTCGCCGTCGAATCCGCCCCGGCCGCAACCACTTCCGTACAACCGGACCCCGCCGCGGCCCCGCCGGATTCCCTGCTCGACGTCCCCACCGCGGCGAGCGCGGCCACGGTCCTCACCGGGCCGGTGGCGCCGGCCGCGCTCACCGCACCCACCGCGCGGGTCCGGCAGGTCCCCGCCGGAAACGGTCCGTCAGCCGGACCGCACGCTGGGCAACGGGAACCGGACTCGTCATTATCTGTTCCGGACGGCGCGGGATCATCCGCCCCGAACGGCCCGGGCGGGTCCCCGGGGCCGGGGCGCGGGCGGCCGCGCCGGTTGACCGCGATGCTGGGGGTGATCGTATTGGTGTGCGCGGCAGTCGGTTTCGCGGGCTGGGGCTGGTCGCAGCAGACCAAAACCGGGGTGGCGAGCGGCGACGGCACGGCTTTGCGCGGGGCCGATATCGATTTGCTGGCGCTCACCAGCGGCACCGGTTACAAGCGGTGGAACTGCTGGCACGAACAGTCCGACGCCGACACCGTCGCCATCTTCAGCTGTACCGCGAACGCGGCCTCGTCCGCGCCGCGGGCCCGTTTCCTGCGCTACAGCTCGGTGGCCGCCATGCAGGAGTCGTACAAGATCGCGGTACTGGCCGGGCTGCATCCCGCCGCCTGCCCGGGCGATCCGGCGGGCGTGGACGCGCCGTCGTCGGTGGACGGCAAGGTGGTGGGGCGGCGCACGTGTTTCGACAATACGGCCGTCTCGCCGAACAATCCGGAGCCCAGCCTGGTCTTCACCAATGAAACGGTGTCGGCCATGGCCGTCTACTTCTGGGACAAGGATCAGAAGGCGCTGCGCGACTATCGCGCCAAGAACGATCAGGGACAGTTCCGGACCCCGGAGGCCGCGCAGGACCCGGACGTGTTCACCGATGCGGACCGCTATGTGCTCGAGCACGCGGGCGACGACTACAGCACGCGCAACTGCCGCCACTCCGACGTCCCCGCCGGTCCGGCCAATGCCGTCGTCACCTGCGGAACCGAACTCGGCCGCCCGGTCAAAACCTGGTTCGGCTTCCCCGACCGCGCCGCCGCCGACTCGCTCTACCAGGCCGACCTGGCCCAGTTCCCGGGCCACGCCTGCGGCGGGACGGGCCCGGATGACGTGTGGCGCAAGAAGTCCGGGCCCATCGGCCGCTTCTTCTGCTACACCGACACCACCTCCACCCCGCCGGCCACCTGCCTGATCGCGCTGCACGACGGGCTGCGGCTGCTGGCCCACCTGTGCACCATGCCCGCCGATCACCCCGAGCACGGTCCGGCGACCGAGGACGAGCTACTCGCCTACTTCAAGAAGGCGTTCGGCTAGCGGGGTTCGAGGGGGTGCACAGGATGACCGGACGACGACGGATCGCGGTCCTGCTCGGCGCGGGCGGCCTGCTGCTCACCGCCGTGCTCTTCGCCGGCTGGGCGAGCACCCGCCCCGATGCCGCCGGGCACGCGCTGCCGCTGCCGGATGTGGTGCAGCGCAATGACATCGACCTGCTGGCCTATGTGGAGCGGCCCGGCTTCAAGCGCTCGAACTGCGTGCACGAGGCCACCGACGCGGATTCGGTGGCGATCACCTCCTGCGCGGCGAACTACGACGCCGCCAATCCCGCCGCGCGTTTCTGGCGCTTCCACACCGCCGACAAGATGCGCGAATACTACGAAGCGCTGCTCGGATTGACGAAAGCCAGTGCCTGCCCGGGTGATCCGCCCGGCCTGGACGCCCCGTCGATGCGCAATGGCGTCGAGATCGGCCGCCGCACCTGCTATTTCAACGAGAAGATGGGGCCCGGCCCCCGCCCGGCGTTCGCGATCACCAATGTCGAGATCCCCGCCATGGCCATCTTCTATTGGAACGACATCTCCGAACAGCCGCTGCGGGATTGGGAAGCGCGGCAGGACTATTGGCAGTACCGCCGCGCCGACGAGGCCCGCGATCCGGACGACTTCACCGCGGCCGACCGGGAGCTGTTCGGCAATCTCGGTAAGGACTGGCGGCCGGCCAATTGCTTGCGTGGGCGACTACCGGTGGGGTTCGGCGCGAACGCGGCCATCTACTGCGCCACCGCCAACGGCTCACCGAAGCCGGTGTTCCTGGGGTTCGGGGACCGCAATGCGGCGACCAAGCTGTATCAGAAGAACCTCGCTGATTTCACCGGTCACCCGTGCGGCGGCGGGGCCGACCGCGCCGACGGGATCTGGCGGCAGCAGGGCCATCAGGTCGGACGCTATTTCTGCTATCAGGACCCGGTGACCGCACGGCCGTGCCTGATCAGCCTGCCCGACGAGTACCGGACGATGGGCATCTTCTGCACCCTGCAAGCGGCGGACCCGCATCTGGGTCCCAAATCGGAGCGGGAACTGGACGACTGGTTCCAGCGAAGCCTCGGGTAAAGGCAGCACGACATGAACGAGCAGCGCCGAACCCTCACGGTCGGTTCGCAATTCGGCCCGTACCGCCTCGATCGGCTGATCGGGCGCGGCGGGATGGGCGAGGTCTATCAGGCCTACGACACCGTCAAGGACCGCGTCGTCGCGATCAAGGTGCTGCCCGAGCGCCTGGCGCAGGATCCGTTGTACCGGCAGCGTTTTCAACGCGAGTCGCATGCGGCCGCGCGGCTGCGGCAGGTGCACGTCATCCCCATTCACGACTACGGGGAGATCGACGGCCGCCTCTACATCGACATGCGATTGGTCGAGGGCGACAATCTGCGCGATCAGCTGGAGCGCGTCGGGCCGCTGACCCCCGAACGCGCGGTCACGCTGATCGAGCAACTGGCCGCCGCCCTGGACGCCGCGCACGCCGACGGTCTCATGCACCGGGATGTGAAGCCGGACAATATCCTGCTGACCCGGGACGGGTTCACCTACCTGGTCGATTTCGGCATCGCCCAATCCGCCACCGACACCTCGCTCACCACCGACGGGGCCGCCGTCGGCTCGTTCCGCTATATGGCCCCCGAACGGTTCAGTTCCCACGATTACACCCCGGCCGCCGATGTCTATGCCCTGGCCTGTGTGCTGTTCGAATGCCTCACCGGCAGCCGGCCGTATCCGGGCGACACCAACGTGCATCTGATGCGGGCTCACCTGTTCGACCCCATCCCGCACGCCAGCGGCGTCCGCCCCGGCGTCCCACCGGCTTTCGACGCGGTGCTCGAACGCGGCCTCGCGAAGGAGCCGCGTGACCGCTACGCGAGCGCCGGGGACTTGGCGACGGCGGCCCGGGCGGCGCTCGGCGGCAGGACCGAACCCGTTGCGAACAAACCGGTTCCGGCCTCCAAGCCACGATTCGCCCGCCGCGCCCGGCGCGCCGCCACGCTGCTGACGGTGCTACTGCTGGTGATCGCCTCCGCCGGATTCGCGGGCTGGGCGAAATGGCAGCAGTCGGCGCCGGGCACAGCGCTGGCCGACGACTCGGCACTCAGCGTCGCCGATCTCGAACTGCTGCCCATGGTTTCCGAATACTCGTATCGGCGCTCGCGGTGCTACCACACCCAACCGCCCGCGACGGTCGTGTCGATGTTCTGGTGTTCCGCCCACGCCGCGACCAACGCGCCGCTCGGGCAGTTCTGGCGCTTCCGCAGCATCGAGGCGCTGCAGAGTGTCTACGCGACCGCGGTGCTGGGCACGATGCAGGCCACGGCCTGCCCGGACCAGCCCGCGGGCAAGGACGGCCCACTCACGGTGAAAGGCAAGGTCGTCGGACGCCAAGCCTGCTTCGTCGACCGCAGCCTGCATCCCGATGCCCCGCAACCGGCGCTGGCGGTCACCGACGAGTCACTGCTCACCATGGCCGTCTACACCTACGCCAAACCCGCGAACACGGCACTGCGCGACTACGTGGCCAAGTACAACTACGCGCAGTTCGTCGCCGCCGACGAACGCCACGATCCGGACAGTTTCGAACCGGCCGACATCGACCTGCTCGCCCGCACCGGCAAGTACACGCGCTCGACCTGCGCACACACCGAAGCCGTGGTGAGTCCGCTGGTCAACGCGCTCGTCGCCTGCGGGGCACCCGCCGGCGGACCGTCCTTGGTGGCTGTCTTCGGCGTCGAATCCGCCCGTTCCGCCGGCCTCTTCTACGACAGCAATCTGAGCCAGCTGCCCGGCCACGCCTGTGACGGCAGTTCCGCGAAGGACACCGAATGGCGTAAGTCGGGCACCGCCCTGGGCCGCCTCTTCTGCGCGAACAACAACGCCTTCGAGAACGGCGCGCGCCCGTGCCTGCACGCGATGCATACCGACCAGCGCCTGGTCTACGTCATCTGCGCGCACCAGCACGACTATCCCGAAGCGGGTCCCAAGACCGACGCCGAGCTACTGGCCTGGTTCCGGACCAACTTCCAATAATCCTGTCTCGTTTACACCCCGAGCGCGCCGCTCGATATCTCCGACGATGGGGCCGACGGCAGCGAGGCGGACTGTGCGCGTGGTTCCAAAACCTTCACGCGGCCAGGTGGAAAGCAGGGATTCCATGACCAGTCAGCCTCGATCCATCACCGTCGGCGCCCGATTCGGCCCGTATCGCCTGGACCGATTGATCGGCCGCGGCGGCATGGGTGAGGTGTACCGCGCCTACGACACCGTCAAGGATCGCGTGGTCGCGCTCAAGGTGCTGCCCGAACGCCTGGCCCACGATCCGGTGTACCGGCAGCGCTTCCAGCGGGAATCGCATGCGGCGGCGCGACTTCGGGAAGCGCACGTGATCCCCATCCACGACTACGGGGAGATCGACGGCCACCTGTACATCGATATGCGGCTGGTCGAGGGCGAGGACTTGCGCGCGCTCCTCGAACGCGCCGGGCCCGCCGCCCCGGATCGCGCGGTAGGTCTGGTCGAGCAGCTGGCATCCGCCCTGGACGCCGCGCACGCCGAGGGCCTGCTGCATCGGGATGTGAAGCCGGACAACATCCTCATCGCCCGCGACGGCTTCGCCTACCTGGTGGATTTCGGTCTCGCGCAGTCGAGTACGGACGATCAGCTGACCAGCGACGGCACCGCGGTCGGATCCTTCCGCTATATGGCGCCCGAACGATTCAGCGCCCGCGACTTCAGCCCCGCCGCCGATGTGTACGCGCTGACCTGTGTGCTGTTCCAATGTCTCACCGGCGCACCGCCGTTCCACGGCGACAGCAATGTGCAGCTGATGCGCGCCCACCTGTTCGATCCGGTGCCGCGGCCCAGCGGTCTGCGGCCCGGCGTGCCCGAGGCGTTCGATGCCGTCGTCGCGCGCGGCCTGGCCAAGAATCCGCACGATCGATATCAGAGCGCGGGAGAACTGGCGGCGGCCGCGCGGGCGGCTCTGGGCGGGCAATCGAATCCGGGTGTGCGGAACCACCATTCGGGTCCGTGGCCGACCGGTGCGACCGAACGCCTGGAACCGCCCGCGACCGCGCCGCCGGCTCCCCCGCGCCGGAGTCGCCGCCGGCTCGCCGCGCTGCTCGGCGTGATCGCCCTGCTCGCGGCCTCGACCGGATTCGCGGGCTGGGCGTTCTGGCAGGGCACCGGCTCCGGTAACGCGGTGGCCGATGCGACCGCGCTGCGCGGCGCGGATATCGAACTGCTGTCGATGATCAACAACATCGGCTACAAGCGCGCCAATTGCGCTCACCTCGACCCCGATTCGACCACCGTGGCGGGCTTCTCCTGCGCGCCGAACGGCGCGGTGGACACCCCGCTCGCCCAGTTCATCCGGTTCAAATCCGCTACCGCGCTGCACAACTACTACGACCAGACCGTCGATTCCCTGAAGGGCACGAACTGCCCGGGCGAGGCGGCGGGCAAGGATGGGCCGTCGCTGATCGGCGGCAAGGAGGTCGGCCGGCAGAGCTGCTATTCCGACACCACGGTGTATCCCGATGCGCCGCAGCCCAGTCTGATCATCACCAATGAGGAGAAGCTGGTCATGGCGATGTACTTCTGGGCCGGGCCCGGCAATACCGCCGACCGCGATTTCTGGGCGAAGTACGGCGTCGCGCAGATCGGTGGCAACAGCGCGGATCCGGACGCCTTCACCGCCACCGAACGGGACATGATCACGCGATCCGGCGGCGGTTTCACGACCAGCGTCTGCCGCCACTTCGAACCCGGCATCGGATTCCAGGGTTCGGCGGTGCGGTGCAGCGGTCCGCGTGGCACGCCGACCGCGTCGCTGTTCGGTTATTCGGACGCCGCCACGGCCACCAGCAACTATCAGGCCGATCTGAGCCGATCGGCCGGACGCGCCTGCGGCGGTAGCGGATCCGACAGCGAGTGGAAGAAGGGCAGCAGCACCGTCGGCCGGTATTTCTGCTTCACCTACACCGACAACAGCAATGCCAAGGCGCCCGTCTCGATCTCCTGCCTGATGGCGGTGCGGACCGAGGCGCGGATGGAGATCCAGGTGTGCGGTTCCAGCGCCGACGATCCCACCAAGGCCCCGGTCGGCGACGCACAGCTGCTGGCCTGGTTCCACAACAGGTTCGGATAGATAAGTGGAGCCGGGTTCCCTCCGCAGCTGGGAACCCGGCTCCGGTCGGCCACCGGTGTGGGCGGCGGCCGACGTCTGTGGGCGCGAACGCCGAGTCTGGTTGCGACTCAGTAGTTTTCGCGCACGGTCTCCACGGCCTGGGTGAGCACGCCCAGGCCGTGCGTGATCTCGTCCTCACGGATGGTCAGCGGCGGCATCAGTTTCACGACTTCGTCCCGGGTGCCGGCGGTTTCGACCAGCAGGCCGTTGTCGAAGGCCACCCGGCAGACCTTGGCGGCCTGCGAGGCGTCGGCGAAGACCAGGCCGTTCACCAGGCCGCGGCCGCGCACACTGAGACCGTCGAAGGTTTCGGTGAGGGCGGTCAGATGAGCGCGGATGCGTTCGCCCTTGACCAGGGTGGCGGCTTCCAGTTCGCCGTCGGACCAGTAGTGCCGCAGCGCCGCTTCGGCGGTCACGAAGGCGGCGTTGTTGCCGCGGAAGGTGCCATTGTGCTCGCCCGGGGCCCACTGGTCCAGTTCCGGGCGCATGAGCACCAGGGCCATCGGAAGACCGTAGCCGCCGATGGATTTGGACAGCACCACGATATCGGGGGTGATGCCGGCGACCTCGAAGGAGAAGAACGGTCCGGTGCGCCCGCAACCCATCTGAACGTCGTCGACGATGAGCAGGATGCCACGCGTGGAACACATTTCGGCGAGCTGCCGCAGCCATTCGGCCCGCGCCACATTGACCCCGCCCTCACCCTGCACGGTCTCCACGATGACCGCGGCGGGCTTGTCCACACCGGAGGACGAATCGTCCAGGGCCGCGCGCATCCAGGACAGATCGTCGCCCGCGGCGTGATAGCCGTCGTAGGGCATCGGGGTGGCGTGCACCAGCGGCACGCCCGCGCCCGCGCGCTTGGCGGCATTGCCGGTGACCGACAGCGCGCCGAGGGTCATGCCGTGGAAGGCATTGGTGAAGTTCAGGATGGTGGTGCGCCCGGTCACCTTGCGCGCCAGCTTGAGTGCCGCCTCCACTGCATTGGCTCCGGTCGGACCCGGGAACTGCACCTTGTAGTCGAAGCCGCGCGGCGCCAGCAGCACCTCGCGGATGGTTTCCAGCAGTCGGGCTTTGGCGACGGTGGACATGTCGAGCCCGTGTGTGATGCCGTCGCTCGCGATGTAATCGATGAGCGCGCGCTTGAGCACCGGATTGTTGTGGCCGTAGTTGAGCGCCCCCGCGCCCGCGAAGAAGTCGAGGTAATCCTTGCCGTGCTCATTGGTGAGCCACGCGCCGCGGGCGGTGTCGAAGATGGTGGGCCAGGAACGGCAGTAGCCACGCACATTGGATTCGAGCGTCTCGAAAACGGTCGTCTCTGCGATGGTCATCGGTGGTCCTAGCGGTCAGCAAGTGAAACGCTGACGTTTCTATCACTGGCAGACCGGAGCGCGGACCGTTTTCGGCGAATCCGAGCTTACCGATTGCCGCGAACGAGCCGCACCCGTAATGTCAATCTCTTGTGCGCAGTGCGGTGGGGGTCTACTGGCAGCTGGTCAAGGCGGGCTTCCGCCGGCAATCGACATACCGGTTGGCCATGTTCGCCGGGCTGGTCACCAACCTGGTCTTCGGCTGCGTGCGCGCCGCCGTGCTGACCGCGGCGGTACACACCGGCAACGGCTTCGGCGGTTACGACAGCGGCACCATCGGGGCCTACATCTGGCTCTCACAAGGATTACTCGGCGCCATCGCCTTCTGGGTGGTGCCCGATATCGTGGAACGCATCCGCACCGGCGACGTCGCCATCGACTTCCTGCGGCCCATCGACATCCAGATGGCCGGGCTCGCGGACTATCTCGGCCGTGCGGGGGCCACCCTCATCCCGCGCGCACTGCCCAGCGTCGCGCTCGGCGCACTCACCTTCGGCCTCGCCTTCCCCGCCACGCCCGGCCCCTACGTGCTGGGCGCGATCAGCATGGCACTGGCCATGGCGCTGTCCTACCTGTCCATGTTCACCGTCTGCCTGGGCGGTTTCTGGCTGGTCGAGACGCGCGGCCTGCGCGCGCTGCACATGATCCTCGGCACCTTCCTGGCCGGGCTGTTCGCGCCGGTGCACCTGTTCCCGGACTGGTTGCGCACGCTGGCCAACGCCACCCCGTTCCCGTCCATGCTGCAATGGCCCATCGATGTGCTGTCCGGTCGCACGACCGGCCGGGCGGCCGTGGAACTGCTTGCCGTGCAGTGCTGCTGGATGGTCGTGCTGGTCACCGCCGGTCAATTGCTGCTGCGTGCCGGCCGCCGCAAACTGGAGGTGCAGGGTGGCTGACGCCCGCCCCTCCGCGTTCGCGCCCTACCGCGCGGTCATCGGCTCCCGGCTGCGCGCCCAGCGCGCCTATCCGGTGTCCTTCGCCGCCGACGTCTTCAGCGCCTTTCTCATCGGGCTGGTGGAATTCGGCGAAATGTGGGTGATCTTCGATAACGTGCCCCAGCTCGGCGGCCTCGAATTGCACGGCATGCTCCTGCTTTTCGGCCTCAGCAATACCAGTTTCGCGATCGCCGACATGCTCGTCGGGCACGCCGACACGCTGCCCACCTATATTCGCGAAGGTCGTCTGGACGCCTTCTACCTGCGGCCGCAACCGCTGCTGCTGCAACTGATGACCAGCGATCTGGCGCTGCGCCGGATCGCGCGCATCGCGGTGGCCGCCACCGTGCTCGGATTCGGCGTGGCCCGCAACGACATCGATTGGACGCCCGCGCATCTCGTGCTCTTCGGACTCACCCTGCTGTCCGGAATCGCCATCTTCGCCGGGCTTTTCGTCACCGCCGCCGGGGTGCAGTTCTTCCTCATCGACGGATCGGAACTGACCAATTCCTTCACCTACGGCGGCTCCTACGCGTCCATGCAGCCGGCCTCGGTCTTTCCCGGCCCGATGAAACTCGTGTTCGGCTTTCTCATTCCGGTGGCCTTCACCTCCTACCTGCCCGCCATCGCCCTGCTCGGGCTGCCCGGACCGCCCGGACTGCCGGCCGGGCTGGCCTGGGCCGCGCCGCTCGCGGCGGTGTGGGTGTGGGCGGTCGCGCTGTGCATGTGGCGGCTGGGCACCAGGCACTATCAAGGAGGCGGCGGGTGAGCGTACCGATCATCGAGATCGAAGAGCTGACAAGGACTTTCGTACTGCACCGCAAGAGCGGGCGCTGGCGGCGGCGACGCGAGGAGATCATCGCGGTGGACGCCATGAGCTTCCGGGTGGAGCGCGGGGCGGCGGTGGGGTACATCGGTGCGAACGGCGCCGGCAAGTCCACCACCATCAAGATGATCACCGGGATCCTGGTGCCGACCACCGGCCGGCTGCGCACCTGCGGCTTGGACCCGGTGCGGCAGCGGCGCGAACTGGCCGGGCGGATCGGCGTGGTGTTCGGGCAGCGCTCGCAACTGTGGTGGGATCTGCCGCTGCGCGAATCGTTTTCGATCCTGGCCGCCATCCACCGCCTCGAACCGGCCGCCGCCCGTACCCGCACCGGGGAGCTGGTGGAGCAGCTGGAAATGAGCGGCACCCTCGATACGCCCGTGCGGCAGCTGTCGCTGGGGCAGCGTATGCGCGCGGAAGTGGCGGCGGCGCTGCTGCATTCGCCGGAACTGGTGATTCTGGACGAACCCACCATCGGGCTGGATGTGTTGTCCAAGCAGCGATTACGCGAGTTCCTGCGGTACGAGCGCGCCGAACGCGGCACCACCCTGCTGCTCACCACGCACGATATGGGCGATATCGAGCGGCTGTGCGAGCGGGTGCTGGTGGTCGATCACGGGCGCCTCGCCTACGACGGTTCGCTGGCAGGGCTGGCCGCCACCGTCGGCGCGCACCGGGTGCTCACCGTCGACCTGGCCGAGCCCACCCCGGATCTCACCGATCTGCCCGGATCCAAACTGCTCGGCAGCGAGGGCGCGGGCATGCGGCAGCGGCTGGCCTTCGACACCGAGATCACCACCGCCGCGCAATTGCTCGCCGCGGTATCGGCCCGGGCGGAGGTGCGCGACCTGTCCATCGAGGAACCCGATATCGAGGATGTGGTGCGGCGGATCTACGAGGCGGCCGGGCCGGTATTCCACCGGGCGGAATGAACCGCGGTGAAATCGAACGAAGTTCGCGAATAAGTCACTTCACGGCCGCCCGCGCGAGCGGCGTGAGCCGTTGTTCACTCCATTGTTTCCCCCACGATGCGGAGACCACATCTGCATCTCACACATTTATGAGCAGATTTGTCATAGCGCATACGGCCCGGAGTTCCGCGCACCACAGTGCCATCGCTCGAATTGCGGCACCCGGCCGGCTGTGCGACGTTGCTGATGATTCTCCGCACGCCCGTGCAGCCGGGCACGCGGCGGCCGATTTTCAGGAGTGAGTGTGGGTCTGCGTCCGGCCAAATCGTTGCCGCGAGGTAACAGAAGGCTCACTCCGGCAACCGAATTCGTCCGGCCGCGCACCATTCGCTCGCGGTTGCGGCGAATTCTGATCGTGTCGGTGACATTGGTGCTGGCCCTGCTCGGGCTGATCATCGCCGGCGAGGTGCAGAAGTATCGCGATACCGGCGCCACCGCGCATTCGGTCGACCTGGCGCTGGCGGCGCAGGATCTGGTGCACGAGGTGCAGCGCGAGCGCGGTCTCACCAACGGCCTGCTCGGCGGCGACAATTCGCTGCGCGACAGCGTGACCGCGCAGCGCGCCGCCGTGGACGCCGCACTGCAGCAGCTCAATCGGGCGCTCGCCGAGGAAGCGCCCGGGTCCGATCAGGTGCGGACGGCGCTGTCGCGGCTGTCCGGGGTGAGCGCCAACCGCGCCGACGTGGACGCGCGGCGCAGCGACCGCAGCACCTCGTTCTCGTTCTACACCAATGCGATTCTGGCGCTGAACCAGGCGCGGCCGGGCGCGCAGCAGGCCGACGACGATTCGCTCTGGCGCGGCCTGCAGACGCTGTACGCGCTCGGTGAGGTCAAGGAGTTCACCGCGCAGGAACGCGGCTTCCTCAACGGCGTCTTCGCGGCGGGCGAGTTCGGCGGCGGCGAATACGTGCAGTTCCTGGACATCCGGGCCGGGAAACAGGCGGCGATCAGCGCTTTCGAGCGCGATGCCACGCCGGGGCAGCGGTCCCAGCTGTATTCGGCCATGCGCAGCGATGATTCGGTGCGGGCGGCGGAATCGGAGGCGGTGGCCATCGGTTCGGTGCGCGGGCCGCTGCTGGAACCGGTCGATCCGCGCGCCTGGTGGAAGCAGATGTCCTCCGTCATCGATGCCGAACGCGGCGTGAAGCAGTCGGTGGGCAGCCAGATCCGCGACCGCGCCGCCGAACTGCGCGGCGACGCGGCCATGGTGCTGACGCTGTACGTGCTGGCCGCGTTGTTCGCGGTGGCCGCGCAGGTGGGGCTGGTGGTGGCGACCGTGCGTGCCATCGTGCGGCCACTGGCCGCGCTCGCCGAGGAGGCCGACGCGGTCGCCGAAGAGCGGCTGCCGCAGCTCATCGCCGCCTGGCACGCCGATTCCGGAACCGAGCCGCCCGCACCGGAACCCGTGCGCGCGGCCGAGAGCGCGGGCGAGGAGATCGTCTCGGTGGCGCACGCGCTGGACCGGGTGCAGACCACCGCCTACGAACTGGCCTCGGCACAGGCGCGCCTGCGCCGCAACACCACCGAGTCGATGGCCAACCTGGCGCGCCGCAATCAGAACCTGGTGCGCCGCCAGCTCGGCTTGATCAGCGACTTCGAACGCGAGGAACTCGACCCCAACGCGCTGTCCAACCTGTTCGAGCTCGACCACCTGGCCACCCGCATGCGCCGCAATGCCGAAAGCCTGCTGGTGCTGGTCGGCGAATCCGCGCCGCGCCGCTGGGCCAAACCGATCCCGCTCACCGACGTGATCCGGGCCGGCCTGTCCGAGGTCGACGACTATCGCCGGGTGGTGCTGCGCCGGGTGGACGAGATCTCCATCGCCGGCGCCTCGGTCAGCGAACTCGCCCACATGCTGGCCGAACTCATCGAGAACGGCCTGTCCTTCTCCCCGCCGGACCTCGAGGTCGAGATCTACGGCCGCCGCATCGGTCCCCGCTACATGATCGCCGTCGTCGATCACGGCGTCGGCATGCCGCCGGACCAGCTCGCCACCGCCAATGCCCGCCTGCGCGGCGAAGCCGACTTCCTGGTCGCCCCCACCCGCTTCCTCGGTCACTTCGTGGTCGGCCGCCTCGCCCGCCGCCTGGGTATCGAAGTGGAACTCACCGTCTCCCCCACCAGCGGCGTGGTCGCCCGCATGACCCTCCCCGCAGACCTGCTGGCCGATCCCAACGCCCCCGCGCCTTCCTTCCCGGTGGACGCCAAACACGCTGCCGCCCCGCCGGTCCAGGACGCGCTCACCGCTCCCGACCCCACCGGCCGCCACCGCTCGGCGCCCGTCGCTCCCGGCCCCGCCGACCCCTTCGCCCTGGGCGACCCCTTCGACACCGCCGTCTCCGCCGACCAGACTCCGGCCGGCATCACCAACGGCGCACTCGTCGAACCCGCCACCGCCACCCGCCCCGACTACGTCACCGGCTCCTACCCGATCCCGGTGAGCGACAACCCGATCAAGCTCGTCGCCCTGCCCGATCCGGTCGGCGACGATCCCGACGGACGCCGCGGTCCCACGGATCGAACCGTCGCCACGAACGGCCGCGTGCCGTCGTCCGGCCCGGCCGGTGATGCCCAGTCGACCGAGCCGGGTTCCTCTGGCCGCGCACGGGTGTCCGCTTTCGACCATCCGGGCACCGGGCAGCAGCCCCGGGTGATCCGCTCGGGCGGTGCGGACGGGGGCAGGTCGCCCGGCGGCCCGAACGGCGCGGCCGAACGGCGCGCGCATCCGGGTGCCACCGGAAACCCGCTGTGGGCCGATGACTCTCGGGTCGGGCACGACCCGTTTCCACCGAGCGACGCGGCAGGCGGCGATGCGGCTCGCGGCGCGCGCCGGGTACCCGGTGACGCGGAAATCCGGGCGGTCACCAACGGCGTGGCGAACGGTGTTGCGAAATCCGTTCCGGGCGTGCAACGCACGCGAAACGGTCTCGTCAAGCGGGAGCGCAAGACTCGCGAGAATTCGGGCGCCACTCCGGGTGGCGCCCAGCCCGAAACGGGCGCCCGGCCCGTCGCGCCGATCGCCGAACGCTCTCCGGAGGCGGTGCGCGGCATGCTGGCCGGGTTCCGGGCCGGGCATCAGCGCGGTGAGCGGGACGTGCCGCCAGTACCCGGATCGATTCCACAGGAGGACCGCAGGTGACCACCCACTACACCGACACCGACCCGCACACCTTCAACTGGCTGCTGGCCGACTTCGTGCGCACCACCTCCGGCGTGCGCGACACCGTCGCGGTGTCCTCCGACGGGCTGCTCATGGCCATGTCCGACGGGCTGGACCGGACGGGGGCCGACCGGCTCGCGGCCATCGTGTCGGGCCTGACCAGCCTGGGCCGAAGCGCTTCGCGCAGTTACGCTTTCGACGGCCTGCGACTCATCATGATCGAAATGGGGCGCGGCTTCCTGCTGGTGTCGGCCATGGCCAACGGCAGCTGTATCGGCGTCATCGCCGACAGCGACGCCGATGTCGGACTGGTCGGCTACCAGATGGCGGTGCTGGCCGATCGCGCCGGAGCGCTGCTCACCCCGGCGTTGATCACCGAATTACGAGAGTCGCTGGCCCGATGAACGATTCGCACCGGTTACCGGATCCGCGCATGATCGCGCCGCACCACACCACCGGCTGGACCGGCGCCTTCCCGGTGGTGCGCGGCGACGCGGTGCGCGACGAGAAGCACTCCGCCGCAGACGAAGTGGACGAGCAGGTGGTCCGCCCGTTCATGATGACCTCCGGCCGTACCACCCCCCTGGTGGACGGCCTGCGCCTGGAAACCCTGGTGCGCGCCACCCCGGCCGCCCTGTCCGCGCCCCTGCACTTCGAACTGGAGCGGGTGGTGCGCCTGTGCCAGCGCCCGCACTCCATCGCCGAAATCGGTGCCGCCCTGCGGGTTCCGGTCGGCGTGGCGCGGGTGCTGGTCAGCGACCTGGTCTCGGCGGGCCATGCCGCGGTGAACGAGCCGAACCAACTGTCGGTCGCCGCTCTGGAAAGGATTAGAGACCTTGTTCGGGCCCTCTGAAGATACCGCGCCGGCGCCGCTGGCCTCCTCGGTCAAGATCGTGATCAGTGGCGGATTCGGCGTCGGCAAAACCACTCTCATCGGCGCCATCTCCGAAATCGAGCCGCTGGCCACCGAAGCCGCCATGACCACCGTCTCGATGGGCGTCGACGATCCCGGCCTGGCGACCGGCAAGACCACCACCACGGTGGCGCTGGACTTCGGCCGCATCACCCTCGATTCCAGCCTGGTGCTCTACCTCTTCGGCACCCCCGGCCAGGAACGCTTCGAATTCCTCTGGGACGACCTGCTCGACGGCGCGCTGGGCGGGGTCATCATGGTCGACACCGAACGGGTCGAGGACTGCTATCCGGTGCTGGACTTCTTCGAGCAGCGGCGCACGCCGTTCGTGGTGGCGGTCAATCGCTTCGCCACCGCCCGCGACTTCGAACTGGACGAGGTGCGCGAGGCGCTGGACCTGGCGCCCACCGTGCACCTGATGAATTGCGATGCCCGCGACCGGGAATCGGTCAAGCGGGTGCTGGTGGCGCTGCTGGAGCAGATCCTGCGCGCCCGCCGCGCCCCCGCGCTGGCCGGCTGAGCCCGGATCTCCGCAGCCGATCCGGGCGCGACCGGTTCGGGCACGAAAAACCGCCCCGGATGGAATCCCACCCGGGGCGGTTCGCCCGAAAACCCTTCGCAAGAATGCGATTAACGACCGAACGAGCCGGTCCACAAGGTGTTGAGAATGCCGCTCAGCGCCGCCGAACCGGTGCTGAACAGGCCGTCGAGGGCAGCGCTACCAGTATTGATGATGACCGGAATCATTTTTCAACCTCTCTGTTGGTTTCGCCGCCCGCCGGGATCTCCGGTTGGCGACTGGACCCACCCTGCCGAGGGAGCCTTAAGGAGCCCTTGCCAGTAGCTGAGAGGTAACTAAGAGGCGGTGTGTGCTGCGACACACCAGCGGAAGCTAGTGCGGCGCAGGCCCGTCCGCCGAGTACAGACTCACCTCACCGTCTTCTCCCAGGAACGCGTTGACCAGCATCGTTCCGCTGGAACGCAATTCGTCGGGATCCGGCGCGGCGGTGGTGACGGCGATCTGCGGCAGCGCCGCCCAGTTCACGACGTAGCGTTCGGGCGGTCCGTTGTCGTCGGACAGATGCGCCAGACGGAATACCGACACCGTCCGGCGAACGATCAGATTGCGCACGACTTCGGCGATTCGCTCCGGGTCTTCCAGTGCGAACATGAAACCGAAACGCAGCTCGGGTGATGACGCATAGGCTGGCACGAATATCGAGGCTAACGGACTACGGCGCGTCGCGCGTCCGGCACGCCGGATGGATAGCTATTCATAAGCCTCAGTAACTTACTGGCGCGTAGACCCGGCGGTCTCCATCCCGGCGCCGAGTCCCACCAGCCCCATCCGCCCCGGTCAGAGGTGTCGATCCGCCACCAAACGCAGCACCCGTGTGACCGAGTCGTAATGCTGTATAACGATTTTCAGGCAGGTTCGCCGATCACGCGCCGGATGGTTGCGCCCGTTCGACTATCGCGCTTTCCTGAATATGTCCCGCATTATCGGACAGTCTTCCCCATCGCATCGTCGCGGATTTCCCGGTTTCTTCACCGTGTCGTTTGGTTGGTGGGCTGTGCGTTCCGGAATGCGGTACTGCGCCGGAGCCGAGGGGAGCCCCTCCCCGAAACCCCCTCGGCCCTGGCGCATCCACTTCAGCACAGCCAAAGGGTGGGAATACATGGCAACCGACTACACCGGAGCTGGTTTCGGGGCCGAACTTCCCTCGCCATCGACGCTGCTGCGCGCCTTCCGGGAACCCGTAACCGCCGACCGTCGCGACCGCGACGTGCTCGAAGCCGCCCACGAACTGGTGCAATGCCACGAACGCAGGGCCAATGCCCTGCAGGCCGCGCACGCCGCCGGCGCCACGCCCACCCGCGTGGCGACCTGCAGCCAACTCGTAGAGGACATCGACGAACGGCGAGGCGAGTTGGTGGCGCGCATCGACGATTGGGTGGCGGTGAACATCCCGCATCGCGCGGGGGCCTCATTGCATACCGAGACGCTCGGGGCGGTCATCGATCGAATGGCCGCGAAATGGGTTGCGGCGCAACAGGCTTTGGGCGCCACGCCCGGGGCCGGGACACGCCCGCCGAAAAACACCGGGGACGGGCGGTCACGACGACCCACCCGTCCCCATCGCGTCAGCGAGGACAAGCCGCACCGCAGCGTGGACAGTGAAGCCCACCTGCAGTGGTACCGGCTCGCCGAACTCGCCGACGGCTACAAGGATCTGATCACCGAGGTGGCTCAGCACCGCCGGCGCCTGCCGGTCTGGTAGTCAGAACTTGCGCGGGTCGACGACTTCGGCGTCGATGACCTCGCCCGGCTCCGCGGGCCGCGCCCGCGGGGCCGAGAAGTCCTGTGCCACAGGGGCTTCCAAGTCGTCATCGAGATCGTCGTCGCCGGTATCCGCGGCGCGCTGCGCCCTGGCGTCCTGCGCCGCGGCGGCCGCGGCCTCGCGCATCTCGATGGCGTCGGTGATCCAGTCGCCGATCTCGCGCGTCACCTCGGCGACGGTGCCGGTGATGATGTTCGCGATATTGCCGACGTGCTTCGCGCCCGACGACGTCAGTTCCTGGATCAGATCCTTGTTGCTTTCGAATTTTCCGATCATTTACACGCCCACTTCGGTAGCCATCCCCCGACGCATCACGATAACAGCTGGTGCGGGCGAATTCCTCACGAGTGCGGGCGGCAGCGCGAGCTTGAACAGCTTGCCCCAGACCGAGCCGATCTGCTTCGAGAAACGGCCGGTGTTGTAGGGCAGGCCGTGCTTCTTGCACAGCGCCTCGACCTCGGGCGCGATCTCCGGGTAGCGGTTGGCCGGCAGGTCGGGGAACAGGTGGTGCTCGATCTGGTGCGAGAGGTTCCCGGACATGATGTGGAACAGCTGGCTACCGGTGATATTGGCCGAGCCCAGCATCTGGCGCACGTACCACTCGCCCTGCGTCTCGTTCTCCGTCTCCTCTTGGGTGAACGTCTGTACGCCGGTCGGGAAGTGCCCGCAGAAGATGATGGAGAACGTCCAGATATTGCGGACGATATTGGCCGTGAAGTTGGCGGCCAGCGTCGACAGGAACAGCGGCCCGGTCAGCGCCGGGAACACCACGTAATCCTTGAGGACCTGCTTGGACGCCTTCTTCCACTGCCCGGTGACCAGCGCCTTGATATCGGACCAGCTGCGCTTGCCGCGCACGATGTTCTCGACCTCGAGGTCGTGGCCCATCACGCCCCATTCGAACGCCATCATGAGCATGAAGGCGTACGCCGGGTTGCCCAGCCGCAGGATGTTCCACTTCTGCGCCTCGTCCACCCGCAGGATGCCGTAACCGATGTCGCGGTCCATATCGAGGATATTGGTGTAGGTGTGGTGCATGTAGTTGTGCGAGTGCCGCCACTGGTCGCCCGGGCAGACCGTATCCCATTCGAACGCACGGGAATTCAGCGTCGGCTCGCGCATCCAGTCCCACTGGCCGTGCATGACGTTGTGGCCGATCTCCATATTGTCGAGGATTTTCGACACGCTCAGCGCGGCCACGCCGGCCAGCCAGAACGGCGGCAGGAAACCCAGGTAGAGCAGACCGCGCCCGGCGATCTCCAGCCCGCGCTGGGTCTTGATGATCTTGTAGATGTATTCGCGGTCGCGATCGCCCAGATCGGCGGTGACGCGAGCGCGCAGGGCGTCGAGTTCGCGGCCGATCTCCTCGACCTGCTCGACGCTGAGGACCAACGGCCCCTCTTTGGTTTCGGTGAGAATCGCCATGTCGAAGCTCCGTTCAGAGGGCGATGTCGACGTCCCCGACGGGGGCGCTGACACAGATTTGAATGGACGTGTCCGGGTCGCTGTCCAGCTCGCCGGTCTTGAGATTGCGGGTGCAGCCGCTGCGCTTGACCGCGGTGCAGGTGAAGCAGATACCCATGCGGCAGCCGTATTCCGGTGTGAGACCGGCGTTTTCGGCCTGCTCCAGCAGGGTCGAGCCGGTGTTCTCGGCGATCACGCCGCTCCCGGAGAAGGTCACCTTTCCTTCGGCGTCGGCCGGATCGGCGACGGCAGTGGTGAGGGTGAACTCCTCGCTGTGCAGCCGCTCGCCCAGCTGTTCGGCCTCGAACACGGTGCGCACCGCGGCCATCAGGCCGGGCGGGCCGCACAGGTAGGTCTGCGCGCTGGAGAACCAGGGCGCCAGTCTTTCCAGTTCGTCGTAGCCGAACGGGGCGTGCTGCTGGGTCTCCGGGTAGCGGAATTCCACCCGGATGTTGTTGTGCTGCATGGCGATCGCCTCAAGTTCCGCGCGGTGCGGGACCCATTCGGGAGAACGGTTGTAATGCAGGAACAGCACCCGGCCGCGGTAGTTCTCGTTGGCGAGCGTGCGCAGCATGGACAGCACCGGGGTGATGCCGCTGCCGCCGCTGATCAGCACCAGCTGCTCGGGCCGGGGCTCGGGCAGGTGGAACACGCCCGCGGCCGGCTCGAGATCCACCACCATGCCCGGGATGGCGTGCTCGTGCAGGTAGTTGGACACCAGGCCGTGCGGATGCGCCTTGATCGTCAGTTCGATGTGCCGGTCGCGGCGGCCCTGGGCATTGACCGGGGAATAGCAGCGGACGTGGCGGACACCGTCGATCACCACGCCGAGCTGCACGTATTGGCCGGCGGCGTGCCCCGTCCACTGCCGGGTGGGCTTGAGGGTCAAGGTGACCGACCCGACCGCGCTGCGCCGCACGTGGGTGATCTCCGCCCGCATGTCGCGCAGGGTCAGGGTGGGGCGCACCAGTTCCAGGTAGCGGTCCAGCGGATGCGGGGTGGTCAGTGTCTTCTGCACCAGGTCGATGAGTCCGACCATGCGAGCCTCCTGTCGCGTCGCCGGGCTGTGCGACGCCTCTTCGCTGTTCGATATGCCCCCGAAGTTGATTCCGAATCATTTCGGTGCACATCTGTACACTGAGATAGTCTGCCGGGTGAAGGCACTCCAGTTCAACCGGCAGTTCGTGTGACCCACACGACATATCGCGAATGGAACGAATGTGAACGCATGTATGCTCATCGACGTGAGCGAGCAGGCAGCTACCCTAGTCGAGCGCAAGGAACGCACCCGCGCGGCGCTGCTGGAAGGCACCCTCGCACTGGCCGCCGACCGGGGTTTCGCGGCGCTGTCGCTGCGGGAGATCGCCCGTTCCGCGGGCATCGTGCCGACCGCGTTCTACCGGCACTTCGCCTCGCTCGACGAACTCGGCACCACCCTGGTCGAGGAGGGCGTGCGCCAATTGCGGCTGGCGCTGCGCGAGATGCGGCGCAATCCGAACGCGAAACTCGGCGATACGGTGCGGTTCGTCTTCGACCAGGTGGCCGGCAAACGCGACCTCTACGGATTCCTGCTGCGTGAACGGCACGGCGGGTCGGGGGCGCTGCGCAGCGCCATCGCGGTCGAAATGCAGCTCATCGTGCGGGAATTGGTGGTGGACCTGTCCCGGGTGCGGGCGCTGGACGCCTGGTCACCCGATGATCTGGAGCTGGCGGCGGACCTGATCGTGTCCACCGTGGCGGACCGGATCGCCGACTACGTGATCGCCGAACCGCGCGAACGCGGGCGCATCGTGGAGCGCGCCGTGCTGCAGGTGCGGTTGATCGCGCTCGGCATGGGGGCGTGGCGGCCCTGAGCCGTTATCGCGCCGAAACCATTGCGGCTCAGGCGATTCGATCCGGCGAACGCACCGGCAACAGCGCCGCCAGCCCGATGGCCAGCACCAGCACGATACCGACGATGCCGACCCGATCGGATCCGGAAACCCAGACGAAGAACCCGAAAAGTGCTGGGGCCAGGAACGATACGGCGCGGCCCGTGGTCGTGTAGAGCCCGAACAGCTGCCCCTCGCGTCCCGGCGGAGCCAGCCGCGCCAGGAAAGAGCGCGCCGAAGCCTGTGCGGGACCGACGAATACGGTCAGCAGCAACCCGAAGATCCAGAACATGAGCGCGCCCGACACCACCAGCAGCACCAGCCCGCAGGCGATCATCGCCGCCAGCGACACCACGATGACGATCTTCGGCCCGGCCCCGTCGTCGAACCGGCCGGCCAGCAATGCGCCCAGCGCCGCAACCACATTCGCGGCGATGCCGAACAGCAGCACATCGGAATCGGCGATGCCGTACACCCGCACGGCCAGCACCGCACCGAAGGTGAACACGCCCGCCAGCCCATCCCGGAAGACAGCGCTCGCCAGCAGGAAACCCACGATGCGCCGGTCCTCGCGCCACAACTCCCGGATATCGCGCCACAGCACCCGATACGACTGCCCGAGGCCCGCGAGCCATCCGGCCGGACCCCGGCGCGCCGGCCGCACCGCCGCGCCCGGATCGGCATCGGTGCGCGGCAGTTCCGGCACGAACAGCAGCACCGGGACCGCGAAGGCCGCGAACCACACCGCCGCCAGCACCGCGACCAGCCGGATGTTCAGGCCCGCGTCGGTGGGCGCCCCCAGCAGTCCCCGGTAGTCCCCTTTCCCGCTGATGAAACCGAAATAGCAGATGAGCAGCAGCAGGATGCCGCCGAAATAGCCCATCGCCCAGCCGAACCCGGAGATCCGCCCTACCGTGGCGGGCGTCGAGACCTGCCGCAGCATGGCGTTGTAGGGCACATTCGCCAGTTCGAAGCACACCGACCCGACCGCGAGCAGCGCCAGGCCCAGCCACAGATAGTGGTAATCGTCCTCGACGAAGAACATCCCCGCCATCGCCAGCACGGTCAGCCCGGTGAGAATGCCGAGCGAAAGCTTGCGCCGCGCCGTGGCATCGAACCACTGCCCGCTCACCGGCGCGGTCAGCGCCACCAGCAGGCCGGCGATGCCCAGCGCCCAGCCCAGCCAGGCACTGGCCGAGACGCCGCCGGGCAGGTCGTCGCCCACCTTGTCGGTGAGATACACCGAGAACACGAAGGTCAGGATCACGGCATTGAAAGCCGAAGAACCCAAATCCCAGAACCCCCACGCCAGCACCCGGCCGCGCCCGGCGGCCTGTCCGATCGTCGCCTGTCCCGGCACCTCGGTCATGTTGCGCAGGGTAGGCGATCAACGTGTCGGTTTTGTACAAGACGGCGGCTTTGCGCCCTCATAAGCTTTCGATCAACAGCACGGGCGGCCGGAACACCGGGTCACCGCCCACGATCTCAGGAGGAAAACCGTGGCACGCGAATTGGTCTACACCGGCTTCATGTCCCTCGACGGCGTCGTGGACTCGCCCGGCGGCGAGGTCGAAGGGCACCGCAGCGGCGGCTGGGTCATGCAGACCGAGTTCGTCCCGGAGGCGTACTCGCTCAAGGGCGAAGAGCTCGCCGACCACACCGCGCTGCTGTTCGGGCGGCGCAGCTACGAGGCGTTCGCGCCGTTCTGGAAGGACTCCGAGGACCACATCGCGTACAAGGAGCTGCCCAAGTACGTGCTGTCCTCGAGCCTGAAAGAGGAAGAGCTGACCGAAGGCTGGGGCGAGACCACCATCCTGCGGTCCATCGACGACGTCGCCGCGCTCAAGGCGACCGAAGGCGGGGCGATCTTCATCCACGGCAGCGCCGAACTGGCCCGCAATCTCTCCGACGCCGATCTCATCGACCGCTACAACCTGCTCGTCTTCCCGGTGCTGCTGGGCGCGGGCAAGAGCCTGTTCAGCCGGGCCGACCGCGATAAGCAGCAGCTGCGCCTGCGCGAGTCCGAGAGCTACTCCAACGGTGTCACCAAGCTGATCTACGACGTGGTGCGCTGACCGAAATCCAGTGACAGCTCCCCGCCGTTCCCCGCCCGCAGCTGCCGTGCGGTACGCCCCACGTACCGCCGCAGCGCACGGGCGAGATGCGGTTCGTCGTAGTACCCGAGCTTTTCGATGACATCGCCCGGCAGTTCCCCCGCCGTCAGCAGCAGGGCCGCGGTCCGCGCCCGCTCGATCTGCCGCACCGCGCCCTGGGTCAATCCCGTCGCACTGCGGAACCGCCGCTCCACCGTGCGTTCGGCCGCGGCCGGCTGAGACCCGCGCAGCACCTGCGCCACCAGCGGATCCCGTTCCAGCACCCCGTCCCGCACCAACCGCTCCACCAGCGCTTCGGCGTCATCGGCGTGCGGCGTCTCCCACCGGCTCCCCGCCAGCCAGAACTTCCGCTCGGTCACATCCGGTAGCAGGATCCCGCTGTCCACCAGCGACGGCGCCGCCACCGCCCGCAACGAGGTGCCCACCGCGAACTGCATCCCCACGAATTCCGCACCCTCGGGCACTGCCGCGGTGCTGCACCGGCTTTCGGGCCCCGTGACCGCCGCGAACGCCTCCCCCTCCTGCACCCAGAACACCAACCCGACCGTCTCGGTCGCCACCGAGGTCATCTCCGCGACGCCGTCACTCCGGCAGGTCCACACCGAATCGATCCACGGTGATTGCGACCCGCGCGTTTCGAACTGCAATCCCACAGTTGCGATGGTAATCCGCGGTGCCTCCCTCTCCTGGAACAAACCGGGAGTCGATGGCGCGCCGGGCAATTGGCTCGACCAATCCATGCACGACCGCGCCGCCGAAACCGAAGCGGCCATCGACTGGGCACGCACCCGCACCGACATCGACCCCCATCGAATCGGCCTGTGGGGCATCAGCCAAGCCGGCTGGGTAGCACCGGAGGTAGCGGCCCACCGCCCCGACCTGCAATTCCTGATCCTCGTCGGCCCAGCCGTGAACTGGCTCCGCCAAGGCGAATACAACCTGATCGCCGAACTCCGCCACCGCCACGCCTCCGAATCCGAGATCGCCGAAGCACTACAGCGCCGTGCCACCAGACTGCAACCCTTGCTCGCCGACGCCTCCTACGACCGCTACCTGGCCACCGCCGACGACCCCGACCCGATGTCACCCGACCGCTGGAACTTCGTCCGCAAGAACTACCGCTCCGACGCCACCGAATTCCTCCCCCGAATCGAGATCCCGATCCTGCTCGCCCTCGGCGACAACGACCTGAACGTCGACGTCGACGAAACCGAACGCGTCTACCGCAGCGCGATCCCGCCCCGGCAATTGACGATCCACCGCTACCCCGACGCATCCCACAACATCGTCAAAGCCGCCCTGGACAACGACCAGAACTGGCGCTCGATCATGTTCGCGCTCTTCGCACCCCGTTCGCTCTATGCCCCGGGGTATTTGGCAGACCTGCGCGAGTATGCGGCACAGCGGTCGCCGAGCGCCGGATAGGGTTCACGAACGGCGCGCGGCGAAGGCGTCGAAGGTGCGGATCAGGGCGGTTTCGGTGTGGGTGCGCCAGATCAGGGTCCAGGCGCAGTGCGGGCCGTCGGGCATCGGGATGTAGGTGATGCCGGGGCGGGCGTAGTAGTGGACGCAGTGTTCCTGGACCAGGGCTACGGCGCGGTCGGCGGCTATTGCGGCGAGCATTTCCTGGAAGGTGTGGACGCGGGGGCCTCGTGGGATGGGGCGGCCGGAGGGGGTGAGTGGGGGAATCAGTTCGTTGGACCAGTAGCGGGGGGCGACAGTGCCTATGTCGCAGAGGGTTTGGTCGGCCAGGTCTTCCAGCGTGACCGTGTCGCGGGTGGACAGGGTGCTGGCGGTCGATACCGCCAGGCGCATCGGTTCCACCAGAAGTGTTGAGCCTATGGTGAATTCGGGTTCTCGGATCGGGAGCCAGAGCAGTTGGAGGTCGGCGTCGCCGGTGCGCAGCAGGGCGAACGGGTCGGAGAAGTGGGCTTCGCGGAGCACCAGATTCACTCGGGGGAAGGCGTCGGTGAACGCGGTCAGGATCGGCTCGACGACATGTCCGAGGGCGCCCATGATGCCCAGCGTGAGCGTGTGATCCAGGCCCTGCGCCGCGGATTGCGCACGCGTCAGGGCTGATTCGATGAGGCGGCTGCCGGCTCGGAGTTCGGTGGCCAGTTGTTCGCCGAGTGGGGTGAGACGCACCGTGCGGCTGGATCGCAGGAACAGGGGTGCGCCGATGCGGCGCTCCTGGGTTCGGATCGCGTGGCTGACGCGGGATTGGCTGATGTGCAGCCGCTGGGCGGTGCGGCCGAAATGCAATTCCTGGGCCAGCGTCAGGAAGATCTCGATGTCCCGCATCTCCACGGGGGCCTCCACATTGATGATCTGAGAGTCATGGTCGGTTCCGGAAACTGGCGTTGATCAGCGTGGATGCCCACGGCCAAGCTGAATGTGGTTTATCGGCAACAGCTTCGGGAGAGTCCTTTGACGTTCGTGTTCCTCGCCGCCGCGCTCGCGGTGGGCGGCCTGCTGGCGGTGCAGGCTTCGGTGAATCTGCAATTGGGCGCGGCGGTGGGCACGCCGTACGGTGCGGCCACCGTGCAGCTCGCGGTCTCGGCCGGGTTGCTGGCGCTCGTGGTCAGCGCGGCGGGCAGCTGGGCCGCGCTGGGCGGCATCGACGACGTCGCCTGGTGGCAGCTGTTGGGCGGCATCGCTTCTCCGATCTACATCACCAGCGCCATCGTGCTGTTTCCGCGGATGGGCGCGCTGGCCTCGGTCGGCCTGTTCGTGACCGGGCAGATGTTCGCCTCCATCGCACTCGATGTGGGCGGGCTGCTGGGCGTCGAGCAGCGCCCACTCGGCCCGGGCATGCTGCTCGGCGGCGCGGCGGTGCTGGCGGGTATCGCGGTGGTGATCCGCAGCCAGCTCACCGGAGCGCAGGCACACGCCACCGTGGCGGCCCGAATCGGCTGGGTCGCACTGGGACTCGTCGCGGGGGCGGTGCTTCCGGTGCAGGGCGCGACCAATGCCGAACTACGCCGCGCACTCGGCGATCCGTTCGCCACCGGGCTGTGGTCGTTCCTCGTGGCCACCGCGACCATCGCGATCGCGCTGCTGGTCCTGGTGACCGCCCGCCGGACCCCGCCGCCCCGGTTCGGCGCGCTGACCACCGTCCCCTGGTGGGGCTGGCTGGGCGGGGCCGCGGCGGCAACCTATGTGACGGTGACCTTTTCGGTGATCCCGCAGATCGGCGCCGCCACCACCATCGCGCTCACGGTGACCGGTCAGCAGATCGCCTCGGCGGCCATCGATCACAAGGGATGGTTCCAGCTCCCGGCCAAACCGGTGACGGCCGAGCGGCTGGGCGGGCTCGCGGCGCTGAGCATCGGCTGCGCCCTGGTCCAGCTGGCCTGACATCACTCCCCTGTCCTGGAATCCAGTTACGAGACGATTGGTATCGAAACTGATGGTTTCGTATCATGCCACCATGACCAAGGCGAAACAAGCGGGCGGCCGCCCCCGGCAGTCCCGGGTCGACACCTCGATCGCCACGGCCGTGCGCGTGCTCATCGCGGAGCGCGGCTACGCGAGCCTGACCGTCGACGCGGTCGCATTGCAGGCGGGAGTGAGCAAGGCTGCCATCTACCGCCGCTACGCCACCAAACAAGAAATGATCTTCTCGGTGCTGCTGCACGACCTGCGGGAGCAGCCACCCGCCGACACCGGCACCCTGCGCGGCGATCTCGGCGCGCTGACCGAGCAGATCGCCGCGCAGGTGACGGCGAGCGCGGCCACCCTGACCGGGCTGCTCGCCGACATCCGCGCCGACCCCGCGCTGACCGCCCGCTTCGCCGGCGCATTCCTGCCCGTCGAGCGCGCCATCATCGCGACGGTGCTCGACCGCGCGGTCGCCCGTGGCGAGCTCTCTCACCGCCCGGAACCGGCACTGGTGCAGGCGCTACTCCTGGGCCCGTTGTACGCCTGGTTGGTCGTGCTGGACGAAAACCCGGTCCACACAAGGGAACTGGCCGATCTGGTGGCCGCCATGACGGCCACCGCGCTCGTCAGCGATCAACTCCCCGATGTATCGGGTGCGGTGGAAAGCAGCACCCGGTAGGCGATTCCGTACTCCCACTGGTCCGTTGCTCAGTGGTGGGTTCCGTGGTCGGCACGGATGTCGGTTCGCCGCCCCGAATCTAGGTTCATGAGCAAGGGATTCGACACGAACCGCACTACCGAACTCATAGGGAGTAAGTCATGAAGGCGCACGTCAGCTCTATTCTTCTCGGCGTCCGGGATATGGATCGGGCCAAGGAGTTCTACACCCAGGGACTCGGTTGGACGATCGCGAACGACTACGGGATCTCGGTGTTCTTCGAGTCCGACGGGGCTTCGCCGGTGGGGTTCTACGGCCGTGAGGGGCTGGCCGGGCAGGTGGGGACGGATCCGGAAGGCAGCGGGTTCAGTGGGCTGGTACTGACCTATGTGGTGCGCAGCGAGACGCGGGTGGACGAGATTCTGGCGGAGGCGGAGAAGGCCGGGGCCACCGTGCTGAAGCCGGCGGGCGCCCTGCCGTGGGGCGGGTACGGCGGCACTTTCGCCGACCCGGACGGCTACGTATGGAGCGTCGGTTACAGCGCACAGGGCGAGGATCAGCCATACGCCGAATAATCGCCGTCAACCGGCGACGTACCCGTGGTCGCGTTCCATGTGTTCGCGCCACGGGATTTCGCGTTCCTCGGGGGTCATGGCCAGCAGGCCGTGCAGGCAGGTCCAGCCGGCCGCGTCGACGGGTTGCCAGATCTGCACCCACGCTCCGGCGATGGAGGGCAGGGACATGCTCGTCATGATCATTTCGAGGTCGCCGATGGCGAGATTGCGGATGGTGCGCGAGCGGCCGATGGGAAGCGCCACGTCATTGCGGGCCCACATGGTGGCGAAAAGCGTGCTCTGAGCGCAGAGATCGTCCACGAAGGTGGTCCAGGCGGGGTCCTGCAGGTGCCGGACGTAGGCCGCTCGCAGGTAGGCGACCATCCGGGCCTGGTGCTCCGGTCCGGTGGACGGGTAGGGGTTGCAGCATTCCGGGCTCAGGAAGACCTTGCGCAGGACGTTCCTGTCGCCGCGCGTGAAAGCGGGGCACAGCGCCTCGTACGCGGAGTTGTGAGCGAGCACGTCGTAGCGGGCGCTGAGGAGAGCCGCGGGGAGCGGATTCAGGTGGTCGAGGATCACCTGAATCTCCTCGGAGATGGGATCCTCGTGCTGCGGTGTAGGAACCGTGGGGACATCCGCCAGGCGATACAGGTGCGCCTTTTCGACGCCGTCCAGGCAGAGCGTGCGGGAAATGGCATCCAGGACCTGAATACTCGCGTTGATATCGCGCCCCTGCTCCAGCCAGGTGTACCAGGTCACGCCGACACCGGCCAGCTGCGCGACCTCCTCCCGGCGCAGACCGGGCGTGCGGCGACGCGAACCCACCGGCAGCCCCACATCCTGCGGGGTGATCCGCGCTCGCCTCGACTTGAGGAACGCCGAGAGTTCCTCGCGGCGAGCCTTACCCGCCGAACCGGTCCCGGAAGCGTTTGCGATGTCCACGTTTCCCATAGTCGCCGCAAGCACCGACAGTATCCAGGTGCTGCCAGTACCCGTATAAGCGGACTCCTGTTACCAGGATGGACGGGACCGCAGGCTCATGGACATGACTTCGAGCATTACCCGAACACCTCCGGTAGCGGCGCCGGCCGCCGGCCCGGCCGCCGGGCGCCGACCGCTGGCCATTCTCGCGGTGATCCTGCTGGGCCAGTTCATGGCCGTGCTGGACGCCTCCATCGTCAATGTCGCCATCCCATCGATTCGTACCTCGTTGCACGCCAGCGGTTCCGCGTTGCAGCTCATCGTGTCCGGCTATGTCATCGCCTACGCCGTGCTGCTGGTCACCGGTGCACGGCTGGGTGACCGGTTCGGGCAGCGGAATATGTTCCTCACCGGACTGGCCGTGTTCACCGCGGCATCGCTGGCCTGCGGGCTGGCATGGAATACGGACTCGCTCATCGTATTCCGCTTCCTCCAGGGCGTCGGATCGGCGGCGATGGTGCCGCAGGTAATGACCTTGATCCAGCGCACGTTCACGGGAACCACTCGAGCCCGGGCGCTTTCGGCGTACGCGGCGGTCATCTCCGGCGGCATGGTCGCGGGGCAGATCGCGGGCGGGCTCATCGTCAATGCCGATATCGCCGGAAGTACCTGGCGCGGAGTGTTTCTGGTGAACGTGCCGATCGGGCTGGCGCTGCTCGCCATCGCACCCGGAATCCTGCCCGCCCTGACGGCGCGCACCGATCGCAAACTCGATCTGGCGGGACTGGCCGTACTCACTCCGGCCGTACTGCTGCTGGTAGTGCCGCTGGTTCTCGGCCACGAACAGGATTGGCCGGTGTGGAGCTGGGTCGCGCTGGGTTGCGCCGCACTGGGATTCGCCGGTTTCGCACTGGTGGAACGTCACGTGCACCGGCGCGGCGGCGAACCGCTGTTCGCCGACCGGGTATTGAGGACTCCCGGCCTGGTGCTCACCGCCCTCACCCTGCTGATCGTCATGTGCACTTTCGGCGGCTGGCTGTTCGTCATGGCCATCCACCTGCAGGGCACGCTCGGTTACAGCGCCTTGCACGCCGGACTGCTGTTCCTTCCCAATGGCGCGACTTTCGCTGTCGCCAGCCTGAATTGGTCGCGCATCCCGGCCCGCTTCCACGCCGTCATGATTCCGCTCGGCCTGGTGCTGGCCGCCTCGACCATGGTCGTCATGGGCCTGCTGCTGCGTGACGGCGGCGGGATGGGCGTGCTGGAGCTGACCGTGTTCGGCCTCATGGGCATCGGTTTCGGGTTGTCGTTCAGCCCGCTCATGGCCCGCACCACCGGTCGCATTCCGCCGCAGCTGGCCGCCGATGCCAGCGGCATTCTGGTGACCAGCGTGCAGTTGGGCATCGTGGTCGGCATCGCGACCTTCGGGTCGGTGTTCCTGAGCCTGGCCGGTGCGACGGCGCTGTCGGCGGCGCACGCGGTGAGCGTCACCGCGGTCGCCGAAGGGGTGACGGTGCTGGTCGCGGCGGGACTCGCGGCCAAGGCAGCGCGCTGACCGGAACCGCGGGGGCGAGAATGAAGAGGCTCGGTATCGGGCCTCTTTTTTCGGATATCCTGTCTATGCACCCAGTTGCATAATACGCCGTGTCTCACGTACCCTCACGTCATGGCCCTCGAACATGCGCTGCTGGTATCGCTGACCGAACGCGCCAGCTCGGGCTACGACCTGGCCCGCCGGTTCGACAAATCCATCGGCTTCTTCTGGAACGCCACCCACCAGCAGATCTATCGCGTGCTCAAGCGCATGGACGAGCAGGGCTGGGTGATCGCCGAGGCCATCGCCCAGGAGGGCCGCCCGGACAAGAAGGTCTACACCGTCTCCGACGCCGGCCGTGACGAACTCGTCCGCTGGATCGCCGAACCCGCCGATATCGAACCCATGCGCAATGAACTCGGCGTCAAACTGCGCGCCGCCTCGCTGGGCGATATGGCCGCCATGGAAGCCGAAGTGCGCCGTCACCGCGACGAGCACGCCGTGCGCCTGGACCTCTACCGCGCCTTCGAGAAGAAGGACTACCCCGCGCCGGATCAGCTCACCGGCAAGAAGCTGCACCAGTACCTCGTGCTGCGCGGAGGCATCCGCGTACAGGAGGGTGTCGTGGACTGGTGTGAGGAAGTACTCGACGCCCTGGCACGCGACTCAGCCCGGTCGCAGGCGTCCGACCCGAAAGGCACTCAGCGATGAGCGCGTACCCGCATCTGTTCGAACCCCTGGATCTGGGATTCACCACCCTGCGCAATCGCGTGGTCATGGGTTCCATGCACACCGGCCTGGAAGACCGCGCCTGGCACATCAACCGGCTGGCCGCCTATTTCGCCGAGCGCGCCAAAGGCGGTGTGGGCCTGATCATCACCGGTGGTTACGCCCCCAACCGCACCGGCTGGCTGCTGCCGTTCGGCGCCAAGCTGACCAACAAGACCGAGGCGTACCGGCATCGCGCCATCACCAAGGCGGTGCACGCCGAGGGCGGCAAGATCGCGCTGCAGATTCTGCACGCGGGCCGTTATTCCTATATGCCGACCAGTGTTTCGGCCTCGGCCATCAAGGCGCCGATCAACCCGTTCAAGCCGCGCGCACTGTCCGGCAAGGGCGTCGAGGCGACCATCGACGATTACGCGCGCTGCGCCTACCTGGCCAAGTTCGCCGGGTACGACGGCGTCGAGATCATGGGTGGTGAAGGCTATTTCATCAACCAGTTCCTCGCGCCGCGCACCAACAAGCGCAAGGACAAGTGGGGCGGCTCGGCCGAGAACCGCCGCCGCATCGCCGGGGAGATCGTGCGCCGGGTGCGTAAGGCGGTCGGCCCGGACTTCATCATCGTATTCCGTTTGTCCATGGCCGATTTCGTGGAGAACGGCCAGACCTGGGACGAGATCGAAGCCGTCGCCAAGGATGTGGAGGCCGCCGGGGCCACCATCATCAATACCGATATCGGCTGGCACGAGGCGCGCGTCCCGACCATCGTGACCTCGGTGCCGCGCGCGGCGTTCGTGGAATGGACCGCGAAGGTCAAGGACGTGGTGAGCATTCCGGTGTGCGCCTCCAACCGCATCAATATGCCGGAGACCGCCGAGGAGATCCTCACCCGCGGCGACGCCGAACTGATCTCCCTGGCCCGCCCGCTGCTGGCCGATCCGGAATGGGCGCGCAAGGCCCAGGAGGCGCGCAATGACGAGATCAATACCTGCATCGCCTGCAACCAGGCCTGCCTCGATCACGCCTTCCAGGCCAAAACCGTTTCCTGCCTGCTGAATCCGCGCGCGGGGCACGAGACCGAGCTCAAGCTGCTGCCGACCCGCCGCACCCGCAAGTTCGCGGTGGTCGGCGCGGGCCCGGCCGGACTGTCGGCGGCGGTGTCGCTGGCCGAGCGCGGGCATTCGGTGGACCTGTTCGAAGCCGACGACAAGATCGGCGGGCAGTTCGACATCGCCCGCCGCATCCCCGGCAAGGAAGAGTTCAGCGAGACCGTCCGCTACTTCACCCGCAAGCTCGAGATCACCGGTGTACGAGTGCATCTCAATACCCGGGCGACGGCCGAGCAGCTCATCGCGGGCGGCTACGACGAGGTCATCCTGGCCACCGGCGTGAAGCCGCGCATCCCGAACATCCCCGGCGTCGATCACCCGAAGGTGCTCACCTACGCCGAACTGGTGCGCGACGGCAAGCCGGTCGGCAAGAAGGTCGCGGTCATCGGCGCGGGCGGCATCGGCTTCGACGTCAGCGAATTCCTCACCGTCGAAGGGCATCCCAGCCTCAAGCTCGACGAGTGGAAGGAAGAGTGGGGCGTGTCCGACGATCCGAACGCGCGCGGCTTCCTGACCAAGCCCAAGCCCTCCCCCGCCGCCCGCGAAGTCGTACTGCTGCAGCGCAAGTCGTCCTCGTTCGGCAAGGACCTGGGCAAGACCTCCGGGTGGGTGCACCGGGCCGCGGTCAAGGCCAAGGGCGTCGAGCAGATCGGCGGCGTCAACTACGAGCGCATCGACGATCGCGGCCTGCACATCAGCTTCGGCGAGCAACGCCAGCGGCCCACCGTCATCGAATGCGACAATGTGATCCTGTGCGCCGGA
This sequence comes from Nocardia yamanashiensis, assembly GCF_021183565.1. NCBI lineage: Bacteria > Bacillati > Actinomycetota > Actinomycetes > Mycobacteriales > Nocardiaceae > Nocardia > Nocardia yamanashiensis. The sequence goes on along the minus strand of NZ_CP089226.1, from coordinate 8,151,676 downwards.
CAGGAATCCGTGCGCGATCTGGAAGCGCCGCTGACCGCGGCGGGCGTCAAGTTCCATCTGATCGGCGGCGCGGACCTGGCCGCCGAACTGGACGCCAAGCGCGCCATCGACCAGGGCACCCGGCTGGCGGCGGGCCTGTAATGCCGAACCTCACCCGCCTGGGCCTGCCCGGAGACGAGCAGGCCTGGGCGGCATTGGGTTTCACCGTCACCGGCGGTCGCGTGCGGATCGGGCAGGTGGACTGCACGGTGGGCGCGGCCGGCTGGGGCTTCGACGAAACCCATGCCGCCACCGGGGAACTCGGCGTGCCGTATCTCGACGACGGCGATACCGGTTCGCCGGCAGCGCATCCCAATGGCGTCACCATTGTCGATCACGTCGTCTACTGGGTACCGGAATTGGATTCCGCGGTCGCCGAACTGAACGCCGTGCTCGGAATTCCGCCGCGCCGCCGTTTCTTCCCGCGCGGGCCCGAAGGCCCGGAAATGGCTTTCTACCGCGTCGGCGAACCATTCATCGAAGTGGTGAGTTCCGGCCGTTCGGCGGCACTCGTGGGCGCGGCATTCCGCACCCCGGATCTGGACGCGACAGTGGCCGCCGTGCGTGCGGCGGGCGGACCCATCGGGGATCCGAAACCGGCGGTGCAGGGCGGTCGTATCGCCAGTGTCTGGCGGGGCCACGTGAATTGGGGGATTGCATTCATGGAGCCGAAGCCCCACTAGGGGAAATCCGCCGGATCTTGTGAAGATTTTGTGCGCGAATCTCGTTCGGCGGCTCTCGGTTTGCTTATTTGTCGGACCTCCCTGTAAAGATCTTGAAGTCTTTACTTCTTCATCTTCCTCGGGGGAGGACCCCTCTTGAATCTGTCACTCAATCGGTCACGCGCACTGGGCGTCATCGCCGCCACCGCCACCGCACTCGTACTCGGCGCCACCGGCACCTCGCAGGCCGCCGACGCCGACGGCAACGAATGGGGCTCGCTGGCCTACGAATACGTCGGCAACCAGCTGCACACCATCGTCGCGGTCAACTACGACTCCCAGGAATCGGCCGAGGCCGCCGCGTTGAGCGGCTGCGAAACCGGCGACTGCATCGTCCACACCAGCTGGGCGAACGGCTGCGTGGCCGTGGCGTCGCGCACCACCGGCGGCCGCAACGCGGGCTTCTGGGCGCAATCCGGCCCCACCCGCGCCGAAGCCTCCCGCAAGACCCTCGCCGCCACCGGCACCGACCCGAACCCGCTGATGGTCAGCCTCGGCAGCTCGCAGGCCAGCTCGGCTCGCGTCGTCAGCTCCGAGTGCACCCGCAACGCGGGCTGACGCCGGTCATGTCCCGGCGCGGGAAAACCGTGCTCGGCGTGCTGGCGGCGGCCGGCACGCTCACGCTCCCGGCCACGGCGCACGCCGACGGCGACGTCTACGGTGCCATGGCGGTGTCCTTCCACCGGGGTGACCCGGTGATCGGAATCGTCACGGACGCAAGCGATCAGGCGAGCGCGGACCAGGCCGCGATCCAGCGGTGCGGGCACTTCAGCTGCCTGATCAAGGTGCAGTTCGTGAACGGCTGCGCCGCCATCGCCAGTCGCGGCAGCAGCTATGCCTCGGCCGTGGGCCCCACCCGCGCCGAAGCCGAACGCAAGGCCCTGGCGGCCACCGGACCGGACCCCAACCCGGTGCTGGGCACCCTCGGTGTCGGGCCCAGGAGCGAGACCGCCGTCGTCGCCTCCGAGTGCACCGTCAACGCGGGCTGACGCACGTCGCGCCGGAACTCTCCGGGGGAAACCCGGCGGGTTCCGGCGATTCGATTAGGCTCGGCACTCGTGAGCTTGCCTGCACCTACCGCCGACAACCGTGCCGTCGTCACCGGATCCTCCTCCGGGATCGGCACCGCCCTCGCCGAAGAACTCGCCTCGCGCGGCTATTCGCTGATTCTGGTGGCTCGCCGCGAGGATCTTTTGAATCAGCTCGCCGAGAAGCTGAGCACCAAGTACGGCATCACCGCCGAGGTCCGCGCGGTCGATCTGTCGAATCGGGAACAGCGCGCGCCGCTGGCCAAGGAACTGGCCGACCGTGATATCGCGATCCTGTGCAATAACGCCGGGGTCGCCACTTTCGGCCCGCTCGCCAAACTGGACCTGGATTACGAGCGCGACATCATGGAACTCAATGCCGTCGCCGTGCACGATCTCACCCTGGCCGTGCTGCCGGGCATGCTGCGGCGGCGCGCGGGCGGCATTCTCATCACCGGTTCGGCGGCGGGCAATATGCCGATTCCGAACAATGCCACCTACGCGGCCTCCAAGGCGTTCACCAATTCCTTCTCCGAATCGCTGCGCGGCGAGGTCAAGAACAGCGGCATCAATGTGACGCTGCTGGCGCCCGGACCGGTGCGCACCGACAATCCGGATCAGGAGGAAGTCGGCAACAAGATCCCGGAATTCATCTGGGTCACCGCCGCGCACACCGCCAAGATCACCATCGATGCACTGGCCCGCAACAAGATGCGCGTGGTGCCGGGCCTGATCTCCAAGGGCATGAGCCTGGTCGGGCAGTTCGGGCCGCGCTCGCTCACCTCGCCGGTGGCCGGGGCCATGTACAAGAAGCTCGGCGAGAACTAGGTCAAGAAGCCGTCAAGATCGCCCCGCCGCGCGTCAAGGGCGTGTAGCGGGGCGACCGGCGGTACGGAAATCGGCGTAGTCCTGAAGGCGGCCCCGCATACGGAATAGCGGGGACGCCAACAGGAGACATAGTGACGCTGCTCGACATTTTCCCGTCGTTGCGGTCGGGGGGCATGGTTCCCCGTCTCGATCCGGCCGTGTGGCCGCGCGAAACCCATTACGACGGCGACGGGCGGATAACCGTCGGCGGGGTGGCGCTGGCCGATATCGCCGATCAGTACGGCACGCCCACCTATGTGCTCGACGAGGACGAGGTGCGGTCGCGGTGCCGGGCCTACCGCAAGCGGTTCCCGGAAGCCGAGATCATCTACGCGGGCAAGGCGCTGCTCACCCGCGCGGTCGCGGAATGGGTCACCGAGGAAGGGCTCTCGCTCGACGTCTGCTCGGCGGGGGAACTGGCCGTGGCGCTGTCGGCGTGGACCGATCCGAAGCGAATTGTCCTGCACGGCAACGGGAAACCGTTCGCGGAACTGGAGACGGCCATCGACTGCGGGGTGGGGCGGATCGTGGTCGATTCGCTGACCGAGATCACCCTGCTGTCGGCGCTGGCCACCAAACCGCAGCAGGTGCTGCTGCGCATGACGCCCGATATCGACGTGCACGGGCATCCGGCGGTGCGGACCGGGGTGGCGGATCAGAAGTTCGGCTTCCCGCTCGAGAGCAGCGCTGCCGACGAAGCCGTCGAACGTATTGCGCGGCAATCGAATCTGGAGTTCACCGGGCTGCACTGCCATATCGGCTCACAGATCTACGACACCTTCCCCTACGGTGAGGCGGTCCGGCGCATGATCGGCGAAATGGCCCGCATCCGTGACGAATTCGGCATCACCCTCACCCACCTGGACCTGGGCGGCGGGCACGCGGTCGCCTACCGTCCCGGCGACGCCGAAATGAACCTGTACGAACTGGCCGACATCATCGAGGACGCCCTCGACGCCGCCTGCGCCCGCTTCCGCTTCCCCCGGCCCGCCCTCTCCCTGGAACCCGGCCGCGCCGTCGTGGCCCGCGCCGGCATCACCCTCTACCGCGTCCTGTCGGTCAAACACGTCCCCGACGGCCACACCTACGTCACCGTGGACGGCGGCATGAGCGACAACCCCCGCGTCGCCCTCTACGGCGCCCGCTACGACGCCGTCGTCGCCAACCGCCACCCCGAAGGCCCGCACATGACCGCCACCATCGCCGGAAGACACTGCGAGGCAGGCGATATCCTCGCCACCGACGTCCGCCTCCCGGTGGACCTCCGCCCCGGCGAAGTCCTCGCCGTCCCCTGCACCGGCGCCTACCACCACAGCCTCGCCTCCACCTACAACGGCATCGGCCGCCCACCCATCGTCGCGGTCCGCAGCGGCCACACCCGAGAACTGGTCCGCCGCGAAACCATCGACGACCTCCTGCGCCGCGATATCGGCCGCTGAGCTGCTTACCGTTTCCGGGTGCCGAAGATGCTGCGGCCGATTTCGCGGCCGGCGACGGTGGCGGCCGAGCGGAGGAAATTCTTGAAGGCGGCGTTGTTGACGACCTTTTCGGCGAGGGACTCCTCGACCGGCGGTTGCTTGGCGCGGCCGGAGCGGGTGGGTGCGGGCGCGTCCTCGGCTTCCTGTGCCGCTTTCTCGATCTTCTCGGCCATGATCTCGTAGGCGGAATCGCGGTCGATGGTTTGGCCGTACTTGGAGTAGAGCGTGGATTGCTGTGCTCGCGAACGGATTCCGTCGTCGCCGATGGTGTCCATGAGGGAGCGCGGGGGTTGCATGCGGGCCCAGGCGACGGGGGTGGGGGCGCCCTTTTCCGAGAGGACCGTCACGATGGCTTCGCCGATACCCAGAGAGGTCAGGGCCTTTTCGAGGTCGTAGGTGGCGGTCTTGGGGTAGGTGCGGACCGTCTTGGACAGGGCCGCTTGGTCTTCGGGGGTGAAGGCGCGGAGGGCGTGCTGGACTCGTGCGCCCAGCTGGGAGAGCACCGCGTTCGGGATGTCGGTGGGGAGCTGGGTGCAGAAGAAGACGCCGACGCCCTTGGAGCGGATGAGTTTGACGGTTTGCTCGACCTGTTGCAGGAAGGCCTTCGACGCGCCGGTGAAGAGGAGGTGGGCTTCGTCGAAGATGAAGACCAGCTTCGGTTTCTCCATATCGCCGATTTCGGGGAGGGTCTGGAACAGGTCCGCGAGCACCCACATCAGGAAGGTGGAGAACATCTGGGGCCGGGACGCCTGGGCGCCGAGTTCGAACAGGGTGATGACGCCCTGGCCGCCCAGGGTGCGCATCAGGTCGGCGGGGTCGAGTTCCGGTTCGCCGAAGAAGGTGTCGCCGCCGTCGGCTTCCAGATTGACCAGGGCGCGCAGGATGACGCCGGCGGTCTGCGCGGAGACACCGCCGATGCCCTTCAGATCCTCCTTGCCCTCGGGGCTGGTGAGGAATTGGATGACCGCGCGCAGGTCCTTGAGGTCGAGCAGCGGGAAGCCGTTCTGATCCGACCAGTGGAAGATCAGGCCGAGGGTGGATTCCTGGGTTTCGTTGAGGCCCAGCACCTTCGACAGCAGGATCGGGCCGAACGAGGTGATGGTGGCGCGGATCGGCACCCCGATGCCCTCGGTGCCGAGGGAGACGAACTCGCACGGATAGCCCTGCGGTTTCCAGTCGGCGTCGCCGGTTTCCTGTGCGCGGGTGAGGATCTTGTCATTGGACTGGCCGGGTTGCGACAGGCCGGAAAGATCGCCCTTGATATCGGCCACCACCACCGGCACCCCCGCCGCCGACAGCTGTTCGCAGATGCCCTGCACGGTCTTGGTCTTACCGGTGCCGGTGGCGCCCGCGACCAGACCGTGCCGGTTCATGGTCTTCATCGGAATCCGCACGCGCGCATCGGAATACACCTGACCGTCGACGATCACGGTGCCGAGCTCGAGAGCCAGGCCCTCCATGGCGTAGCCGGCGGCGATCTCCTGCGCGGCGGCCGCGCCCTTGTCCCCACTCGCCTTGCCACCGCCCGAATCCGTCTTCTTGCCGCCGCCCCCGGCCGCGTCGGAAGTCGAGGCCGCGTCGGCCTTCGCCTTGTCCGCCGCCTCCTGCTCGGCCGCTTCCTTCTCCGCCGCTTCGGCAGCCGCGGCCGCTTCCGCCGCGATCCGGGCCGCGTCCTCGGCCGCCTTACGGGCCGCCGCTGCCTTCTCCTGCGGGCTGGTCATCGCACTTCCTCCGTCTGCTGTGCCAACTGCGACTGCTGAACCAACTGCTTCGGAACCTGCGAGGGGAACGATACTGCCCGGTCGGCATGCAAACCGGCCTCGACGCGGCCGGGCACCGAGGTCACCCGGCGCCGAAGGACTAACCTTGCCTCGGTGAGCGACAAATACGTGGTGTGGATGGACTGCGAGATGACCGGCCTACGGCTGGACAGCGACAAGCTGATCGAGGTGGCCGCGCTGGTCACCGACAGCGACCTCAATATCCTCGGCGAGGGCGTGGACATCGTCATTCACGCCGACGACGCCGCCCTGGCCTCGATGCCGCCGGTGGTCACCGAAATGCACGCCCGCTCCGGGCTCACCGAAGAGGTGCGCCGCTCCACCGTCACCATGGCCGAGGCCGAGCAGCAGATCCTGGACTACATCAAGCAGTACGTGCCCACCCCGCGCACCGTACCGCTGGCCGGCAATTCCATTGCCACCGATCGCGGTTTCATCGCCCGCGACATGCCCGCCCTCGATGCCCACCTGCACTACCGCATGATCGACGTCAGCTCCATCAAGGAACTGGCCCGCCGCTGGTACCCGCGCATCTACTTCGGCCAGCCCGAGAAGGGCCTCGCCCACCGCGCCCTGGCCGACATCCAGGAGTCGATCCGCGAACTCCAGTACTACCGCCGCACGGCCTTCGTCGCACCCCCCGGCCCCTCCACCGCCGAGATCGCCGCCGTCGCCGCGGACCTGTCCAGCACCCGCCCCGCACCCACCGAATAGATCTCCGAAACCCCATCTGAACAGCCGATTAGGAACTGACGGCGGGTACACGATAAGCTTCTCCGCGCCGGAAGTTACCGGCAATGGTGGCTGTAGTTCAGCTGGTAGAGCACCAGGTTGTGATCCTGGGTGTCGCGGGTTCGAGTCCCGTCAGCCACCCTTGAAGGCCCAGGCCGGAGAGTTTTCTCCCGCCTGGGCCTTTCGCTTGTCCGGCCTGTGCGGGCGTCACGCTGAGCGGGGCGTGGTGAACAGGTGGGACGGCCGCACGCCTGTACGATGTTCGTTCTGCGGAACAGCACTGGTCAGCGCCACATTCTGAGATCGTTACGACCCCATTCGGAGGTTTCATGATCTGCAACGCATGCGGTGCGACCCGTTGACCGGGAGGCTTTCCCGCCGCACCCTACTGGCCGGACTGGTCGTCGCACCCCTCGTCGCCTCGGTCGCATGCGCTGACAACTCGACCGGTCCAGCCGAAACCATGGACGGGTTGCGGCCGCTGCCCATACCGCCCCTCGCTCCCTCGACGGTCGAGGGCGGGGTGCGCCGGTTCGGTCTCGACATTCGCGCCGGGACCACCGAAATCCGCGCGGGACAACCGATCCCTACGCGGGGATACTCGGGCTCGATACTCGGACCCACACTGCGGGCACGGCGGGGCGAGCAGGTCGCCGTCGATGTGCGCAACAACCTGTCCGAGGCCACCACGGTGCACTGGCACGGCATGCATCTACCCGCGGTGTACGACGGCGGCCCGCATCAGACCATCCCGCCGGGCGGCGTCTGGAGCCCGTCCTGGACCGTTCGGCAGCAGGCGGCGACGCTCTGGTACCACCCCCATCCGCACGGGCACACCCAGCATCAGGCCTACCGTGGGCTGGCGGGACTGTTCCTGCTCGATGACGACGAATCCGACCGGCTCGGACTGCCGAAAGACTATGGGGTGGACGATATTCCCCTGGTCGTGCAGGACAAGAAGTTCACTCCGGACGGACTGCTCGATGAGACCGACGACGAAAAGATGGGCCTGCTAGGCACCGTCGTCACCACCAACGGCATCGCCGGCACCTACCTGACGGTCACCGCCGGGCGAGTGCGCCTGCGAATCCTCAACGGCTCCACCATGCGCCTGTACAACTTCGGCTTCGAGGACGGTTCCGGGTTCCATATCATCGCAGGCGACGGTGGGCTGCTCGCGGAGCCCGTTCCCGCCCGACGGCTCGTCCTCAGCCCCGGCGAGCGCGCGGAGATCATCGTCGAGAATTCGCCCGGAGCCCGAAAAATGCTGCGCGCGTTCCCCTTTCCGGATAATGCCGGGATAGTGCCGGCACCGGGAATCCCGGGTTTCGGACTCGGCGACGCCTTCGATGTCCTGCAACTCCGTGCGGCCGATGCCCTGGACAGCTCCCCCGCCCTGCCCGCCTCCCTCGCCGCCCTCGCACCGATGGACCTCACCGGCGCATCCACGCGCACCATGACCCTGCAGCCGACAAAGATCAACGACGTGGTCATGGACATGGAGCGCATCGACTTCCAGGTCCCGCTGGGCACCACCGAGATCTGGGAGCTGACCAACGATCGGGATTGGCTGCACAACTTCCACATTCACGATTCGATGTTCCGCATTCTCGACATCGGCGGCCACCCGCCGCCCCCTGAACTCGCGGGATGGAAGGACACGGTCAACGTCCCGCCCCGGGGCAGTGTCCGGCTGGCCATCCGTTTCACCGACTACGCCGATCCGCGATGGCCGTATATGTACCACTGCCACATGATGTTCCATGAGGACCTGGGCATGATGGGCCAGTTCCTGGTGCTCGCGCCCGACCAGCAACCCGCCGACGTCATCGGTTCGGGGCACGGCACGCACTGAATCGACCGCCTGCGCACGTCTCGATTCGAACTCGACGTATACGGCATCCGGCTGTCCCTTGAACGAGAACTCAGGCCCTTCATACCCGCTGGACAATACAGTTGTATTGATTATTTGCATGTACGAATCTATATTTGGTCGTACACACAGTCCAATGGTGGAAGGTCGTCGATGTCTGGGTTGTTTCCGCAGTACCGCGCACGGTGGGAGACAGAGGAGCATTCCGCGCTGCGGGCGCACGCCGCGGAGTTCTTCGCCAAGGAGGTGACCCCGCACCAGGAGCGCTGGGCCGAACAGCACCAGGTCGATCGCGAGTTCTGGAACAAGATGGGTGATGCGGGGCTGCTGTGCCTCGATGTCGCGGAGGAATTCGGCGGCGGCGGAGGCAATTTCGGCCACGAGGCCGTGATCGCCGAGGAGCTGGCCTTCGCGCGCGACACCGCGCTCGGCGGGTGGGCGGTGCATTCCACCATTGCCGCGCACTACATCCAGGCGTACGGCACCGACGAGCAGAAGCGGCGCTGGTTGCCGGGGGCCGCCAGTGGCGACCTGGTGCTTGCCATCGCCATGACCGAGCCGGGGACCGGGTCGGATCTGCAGGCGGTGAAGACCACCGCCGTGCGCGAGGGCGACGAATACGTCATCAACGGGTCGAAGACCTTCATCTCCAATGGCACCCACTGCGACGCGGTGATCATCGTCGCCAAAACCGACCCCGCCCGGGGCGCGCAGGGGGTGTCTCTGATCGTGGCGGAAACCGCCGGCCTGCAGGGGTTTTCGCGCGGACGCGTGCTGAAGAAGATCGGGCAGCATGGGCAGGACACTCGCGAGCTGTTCTTCGACAACATGCGAGTGCCCGCGGCGAACGTCCTCGGCGGGGCGGAGGGCCAGGGCTTCTATCAGCTGATGAACCAGCTCACCCGCGAGCGGCTCATCCTGTCGGTCTACGCGGTCGCCGGCGCCGAGACCGCCGTCCTGGAAGCTGTCGCGTACACCAAGCAGCGCGAGGCGTTCGGCCGCCCCATCATCGGCTTTCAGAACACCAAATTCGTGCTGGCCGACTGCAAGGCCGATGTACTGGCCGGTAAGACCCTGGTCGACTACTGCGTCGAAGAGGCCATCGCGGGCACGCTCGACCTGCCGAGTCTGGCCATCGCCAAGCTGTGGACCTCGGAGAAGCAGTTCGAGATCACCTCGAAGTGCCTGCAGCTCTTCGGCGGTTACGGCTACATGATGGAGTACCCCATCGCCCAGGCCTTCGTGGCCGCACGTGCCCAGACCATCTACGCGGGCACCAGCGAAATCATGCGCGAGCTCATCGGGCGCTCTCTCTGAGGAATGAAATGACGGGCTGATCGGCGAATTGCGTTCGCGCGTAACGGGTCTGGACGAGGACCGCATCAGCGAAGCGCTCCGGGTAGCCGTTCCGGAGCGCTTCGCTGTGTCGGACCATGGCACTCAGCCGGCCGCGCGATCCTTCGCCCTGGCCGTGTGCACGGTGCGTTCGATCTCCGCCGTAACGGCCTGCGGATCCTGCAGATTCACGCAGTGGCCGAGCATCGGGTACTGCACGTACCGGGGTGGATTACCCGCCCTGGTGAGAATGTCGGTAATGGCGCGTGACGCACTCGGCGGCGTCAGAGCGTCGCGATCGCCCACCATGACGGTGACCGGAACGGTGAGGTTGGGCAGGCCGGCGGTGACGTCCAGGCCGGGCAGTACCTTCAGTGCCCGGGTCCGGAAGGGGTTGGGGCAGCTACCGATGATCGCGGCGACGAAGCGGGTCTGGTCCACGGTTGCCGTGTTCGACAGGGCGCGGCTGCGCAGCAGCGGACCCATCAGCCGCGGATCGAGGATCGGGAGTTGCCCGACGTATCGGCGTTGCAATCGCGTGCGCAGCCCGCCGAATGCCTCGGGGAGCGGGACCGCCCGGGAATGCACCGGGAAGTTCTCGGCGACGGTGTCCATGAGCAGGACCGAACGTGCGTAGCGCCGGACTGCCCCGGGGTGCCGGGCGGCCCAGCTCATGAGAGTGACGCCCCCGAGGCTGTGTCCGACGATGGCGGCCTGCTGACCGGCCGCGATGGTGGCGGCGAGCACGTCCGACAGATCGTCCCCGAGGGCGTCGACACCGAACGGGCGTTCGCCCTGCGTGCTGCGGCCGAAGCCGCGCAGGTCCAGCGCGATGACGCGGTAGCGGTCGGCGAGCAAGTTGATCTGGGGATTCCAGTATTCGATCCGGCAGCCCCAGCCATGCAGCAGCACGATCGGCTGCGCATCGCGCGGGCCGAATTCGCGGACGTGCAGGCGGGCGCCGTCGGCGGTCTCGACGGTCGCGGCATTGAACGGGATTCGCGGATTGCGGAACAGTTCGGTCGCGGTGTCGCCGTACCCGAACTCCGTGGCGACGGCCGGCGGCCAGGTGGTGCGGAGCAGTTCGGCAAGGCGGCCGTCCACGCCGAATTGAGCCCCGAGGGCGGTCCAGTTCACGTGGATACGCTCCTTTGCGTATTGGTCCGGACTTGCCGCGACCGACGTTCACAGTATTTACATTTGATCAGATCTTGGTACAGATGTACAGCCAGCCTATGTGGGTGACCAGTACTGTTGTGAGCCCAGTCCTATACACTTGTATTGACCACATGTCAGTCACTCTATACATTTGGTCGACGCACAAGTCGCTGAACTGGGTCGACCTTGTGCACCGGATGAGCTGAAAGGTGTTGCCGCCATGTCCGATCCGTCCCCGCGCACCCTGTGTGAGGCATTCCAGAGCACACTGCGCGCTGCCTGGCCCGAGCACACGGCCTTGCGCACGCTCGGCGATGCGGTCACCGTGACCTGGCGGGAGTACGGCGACCGGGTGCGCTCGATTGCGGCCGGACTGGCCGGGCTGGGCATCGGCCGTGGCGACACGGTCGCGTTCATGATGACCAACCGGCCCGAATTCCATCTGTGCGATACCGCGGTCCTGCACACCGGAGCCACGCCGTTCTCCATCTACAACACCAACCCGCCGGAGGTCATCGGCTTCCAGCTGGACAACTCCGACGCCAAAGCGGTGATCTGCGAACGGCAGTTCCTCCCGGCGATCAGGGCCGGTATGGCGCAGGGCGGCAAGGTCGAACACCTCATCGTGCTCGACGGCGCGGAGTCCGGGGTGCTCACCTTGCAGCAGGTGGAGGCGGCGCCCGCCGCCGACTTCGACTTCGAATCCGCCTGGCGCGCAGTCGGTCCGGAGGATGTCGTGACCCTGGTTTACACCTCCGGTACCACCGGCATGCCGAAGGCGGTGGAGATCACGCACACCAATCTGCTCGCCAGCATGCGGCTCTACGACGAGATGAAGGGGCTCACCCTCGGAGCCTCCGACCGACTGATCTCCTACCTGCCCGACGCGCATATGGCCAACCGCTGGCTGACGCACTATCCGCAGATGAAGTACGGCGCGACCATCACCACCAGCGCCGATTTCAAGCAGGTCGGCGCCGCCCTGGTGGAGGTCCGGCCGACGCTGTTCCTGGGCGTGCCACGGGTATGGATCAAAGCGAAAGCCGGGATCGAAGCCGCTGTCGCGGCGAAGTCGCCGGTCGAACGGGCGTTGCTGGGCTGGGCGCTCGCTACGGGCCTGCGCGTGGGCCGCGCGAAATCGCACGGCCGGGAAGCGAGTCTCGCCGATCGTGTGCAGTACGCAGTTGCCGACAGGCTGCTGGGCAAGATCCGCGCCCAGCTCGGATTGGATCAGTTCCGGCTCGCGGTGTCCTCGACGGCGCCCATTCCGCCCGAGGTGCTCGAGTTCACCCTCGGTCTCGGCGTGACGGTGTGCGAGGCGTGGGGCCTGACCGAGGCGACCTGCCCGCTGACGATCAACCAGCCCGATCACATCCGGGTGGGAACCGTGGGCACACCCGTTCCGGGGGCGGAAATCAAGCTCGCCGGCGACGGAGAAATCCTCGCCCGCGGCCCCATGATCATGCGCGGCTACCGCAAAGACCCCGAGAAAACCGCCGAGGCCATCGATTCGGACGGCTGGCTGCACAGCGGTGATGTCGGCGCGTTCGATGCCGAGGGCAATCTGAAGATCGTCGACCGCAAGAAGGAACTGATCATCAACGCGGCCGGCAAGAACATGTCACCGGCCAATATCGAGAATGCCATCACCGCCCACACCGCACTGGCCGGACCGGTGGTGGCCATCGGCGACGGGCGGCAGTACAACACGGCACTGATCACCCTGGACCCCGACGCCGTCACGGCTTTCGCTGCGCGCGAGGGCATTTCGGGCACCATCGCGGAACTGGCGCACCATCCGAAGGTGCACGAGCGCATTCAGGCCGGTGTCGACGCCGCCAATGCGACGCTCTCGCGGGTGGAGCAGGTCAAGAAGTTCAGCGTGGTGCCCGAGGTGTGGGAGCCGGGCAGCGACTACCTGACCGCGACGAACAAGCTGCGCCGCAAGCCGATCGCCACGGCCTACGCCGACCGGATCGACGACATGTACAGCTGAGTTCCCGGAAACCGGGAGCACGTCGCCACGCTCCCGGTCGAAAGGCCCTGTCAGTCCTCGAGTTTGATCGCCAGGCGGGGCTTCGTATTGCCCGGTTCGGCGACGCGCTCCCACACCGCGTCCACCAGCGGTGCGAGCAGCAGTTCCCCGAGCTGGCGGACCAGCACGGACACGATCTGGTCGGATTCACGGCGGCGCGTGGAGGCGATCCCGGCCTCGCGCAGGCCGGAGACCTCGCGGCGGGTCAGGTCGATCAGCGTGTCCAGCAGCCGGATTCGGGTTTCGGACGGTTCCAGCACGGCCCGGCGCACATAGTTCACCACGGCCGGATTGTTGTGCAGCATGGTGCGCACGGCCTCGTCCCGGGCGGCGGCCACCTCGGCGGCGGTGCCGGTAGGCGGCACCGAACCGACGGCGGCCGCGAAGTAGTCGACCACGAGCTGATCGACGGCGTCGATCAGCCCGGCCTTGGTCTTGAAGTGATGCTGCACCAGGCCCAGGGTGACCCCGGCCTCGCCGGCGACCGCACGCAGGGAGACCCGTTCCGCGCCGTACTGCGCGTAGAGGTCCATGGCGGCGTTGCGAATACGCGCCTTGGCGGTCAGGTCGTCATTGGTCGCCCGTGGGTTCAGCATCAGTCCTCGCTCGTCGAATACGCGGTCGATCCTACGGAGTGTAAGGCCAGCGCATGCACCGCATCGTAATCGATACATCTGTATTCCTCATGGTCCGACGCTCGAGAGTTCGGCTTCGGTGTTGTGCGCACTGACAGTTGTCTTAACGAAAGACCCATGTACGATACAAGCGTATCGTTCGTGAGTATGGAGGCAGAATGACGCAACCCCTCGATGGCGTGGGGGTGGTCTCGCTGGCGGTGAACCTGCCCGGACCACTGGCCGCAGCGCGGTTGGCGGAGCTCGGGGCACGGGTCGTCAAGGTCGAGCCGCCCAGCGGTGATCCGCTCGCCGCCGCCGCGCCCGACTGGTATCGCATGCTGATCGAGCGGCAGGAGGTCGTCTCCCTCGATGTGAAACAGGACGCTGACCGCGCCAAGCTCGACGAATTGCTGGCCGACGCGGACCTGCTGATCACCTCGATGCGTCCCTCGGCGCTGGCCCGGCTGGGTCTGGCACAGCCGCAGGAGCGGTTCCCGAAGCTGTCGCTCATCGAGATCGTGGGCCACGCCGGCGAGCCCGAGGTCCCCGGCCACGATCTGAACTATCAGGCCGTGCACGCCACGCTCACGCCGCCGCACATGCCGACCGTGCCGATCGCCGACATGCTCGGTGCGGAGCGGGCGGTGTCCACCGCATTGGCCGCGCTGGTGCGACGCGCGGCGACTGGTGCGGGACAGCCGTATCGGGTCGCGCTGGAAGACGCGGCCGCCCGTGCGGGCGACGCCGTGCGCTACCGGCTCATGGGTCCGGGCGCGGTGCTCGGCGGCGCGTTCCCCGGCTACGGGATCTACGAGTGCGCGGACGGCCACGTCGCCCTCGGCGCTGTCGAACCGCACTTCTTCATGCGCACCATCGAAACCTTCGACGCCAGCGGCGATCACGAGAGCCTGCGGGCCGCCTTCGCCGACAAGACCATTGCCGAGCTCGAGGCCATCGCGGCCCGGGTCGACATTCCCCTCAACGGGATTCGCGTCCCATCCACCTCCGGAGAGTAGAACAACGATGTCCGAACTGTTCCCCGATTACCAGGCGTCCTGGGAGACCGAGCAGCACCGCGAACTGCGCAAGCACGCTGCGGAGTTCCTGCGTAAAGAGGCGACGCCGAACCAGGAACGCTGGGCCAAGGAACACCAGGTGGACCGGGAGTTCTGGAACAAAATGGGGTCCGCGGGCCTGCTGGGTGTGGACCTGCCGGAGGAATACGGCGGTCTCGCGGGCGATTTCGGCCTGTCCGCGGTGATCGCCGAGGAGCTGGCGCTGGCTCACGACTCCGCGTCCGGCTGGATCGTGCACTCGCCGATCGTGGCGCACTATGTGAACACCTACTCCAATGACGAGCAGCGAGCGCGCTGGATGCCGGGCATCATCTCCGGTGAGCTGGTTCTGGCCATCGCCATGACCGAGCCCGGCACCGGCTCGGACCTGCAGGCGGTCAAGACCACCGCCATTCGCGACGGCGACCACTACGTCATCAACGGCTCGAAGACGTTCATCTCCAATGGAACCCACTGCGATCTGCTGGTGATCGTCGCCAAGACCGATCCCGCACAGGGCGCGGCGGGCGTGTCGCTGATCGTCGCCGAGACCAGGGATCTGCCGGGCTTCGAGCGCGGCCGGGTGCTGGAGAAGGTCGGCCAGCACGGGCAGGACACTCGTGAGCTGTTCTTCTCCGATATGCGGGTGCCGGTCACCAATCTCCTCGGCGCACAAGAAGGTCTGGGCTTCTACCAGCTGATGGAGCAGTTGGCGCGCGAGCGGCTGATCATCGCCGCCCTCTGCGCGGGCATGGCCGAGGCCGCCGTGCTGGAGGCGCTGAAGTACACCAAGGATCGCGAGGCCTTCGGCCGGCCGCTGATCAAATTCCAGCACAACAAGTTCGAGCTCGCCGAGCTCAAGGCCGAGGTGTTGTCCATCAAGACCACCGTCGACTACTGCATCCAGCAGTACATCAACGGAAAGAACGATCCGGCGACCGCGTCCATGGCCAAGCTGGTGGCCGCCGACAAGGCAGTCGCCGTGGTGGACCGCTGCGTGCAGTTCTTCGGCGGCTACGGCTACATGATCGAGTACCCGATCGCCCGCATGTACGCGGCCGCCCGCGTCAACAAGATCTACGGCGGCACCAGCGAAATCATGAAGGAAATCATCTCGCGCTCGCTGTGAGCCGTTCCTACCCCTCGGGGGGCTCTCGGGTGAGGATCCCCCGAACCCCCTCTACCGACGGAAGGTCGGAATGACAACTGAGGCATACATTTTCGAGGCCATCCGCACTCCGCGCGGGAAGGGCAAGAGCTCAGGATCTTTGCACGAGGTCAAGCCGATCTCGCTGGTCGTCGGGCTGATCGAGGAACTGCGGGTGCGGTTCCCGGATCTGGACGAGGACCGCATCGCCGATGTGGTGCTCGGCTGCGTGACGCCGGTCGGCGATCAGGGCATGGATATCGCCCGGACGGCCGTGAACTTGGCGGGTCTGCCCGACACCGTCGGCGGCGTGCAGATCAACCGATTCTGCGGCTCCGGTCTGTCCGCGGTCGGCATGGCCGCGTCCAGCGTGCGCGGCGGGTTCGAGGAACTCGTCATCGCCGGTGGCGTGGAATCCATGTCGCGGGTCCAGATGGGCAGTGACGGTGGCGCGATGGCGTACGACGCCGCCACCGCGTACGACAACTACTTCATCCCCCAGGGTGTCGCGTGCGACCTGCTCGCCACGATCGAGGGGTACACCCGGGAGGATGTGGACGCCTACGCGGTGCGCTCGCAGCAGCGTGCGGCCAAGGCGTGGGACGGTGGATACTTCGCCAAATCGGTTGTGCCGGTGAAGGATATCAACGGCATCACCATCCTCGAACACGATGAGCACATCCGCCGCGACAGCAGCGTCGCCGATCTGGGCAAGCTGGCTCCGGCGTTCGCGGGCATCGGTGAGTTCGGCGGCTTCGATGCCGTTGCGATGCAGAAGTATCCGTTCGTGGAGAAGGTCAGCCACGTGCACACCGGCGGCAACAGCTCCGGCATCGTGGATGGTGCGGCGCTGGTGCTCATCGGCAGCAAGGGGGCCGGGGAGGCTTCCGGGCTGGTGCCGCGCGCCCGCATCGCCTCCTACGCCACCAGCGGGTCCGATCCGGTGCTCATGTTCGAGGGTCCGATTCCGGCTGTGGACAAGGCACTGGCCCTGGCGGGCTTGACGGTCGATCAGATCGACGTGTTCGAGATGAACGAGGCGTTCGCTGCCGTGGCGTTGAAGGTGCAGGCGCACTTCGGGATTCCGGACGAGAAGTACAACGTCAACGGCGGCGCGATCGCCATGGGGCATCCGCTGGGCGCGACCGGGTCCATTCTGGTCGGCACCGTGCTCGACGAGCTCGAGCGCACCGGCGGCCGCTACGGCCTGATCACGCTCTGCGTCGCGGGCGGCATGGGCGTCGCCGCCATCATCGAGAGGGTCTGAACGTTATGACCGACAACATCATTCGCTGGGAACAGGATGCGGACGGGATCGTCGTCCTCACCATCGACGACCCGTCCGCCGGGGCCAACACGCTCACCGATGCCTATGTCGCGGAGATGGGTGCGACCGTCGACCGCCTGGAAGCCGAGATCGACGGAATTACCGGCGTCGTGATCACCTCCGGCAAGAACACCTTCTTCGCCGGAGCGGACCTGACGCAGATCATTCAGGCCGGACCGGAGAACGCGCAGGAGCTGTTCGACGGCTCCATGCGCATCAAGGGTGACCTGCGCCGGCTGGAGAAGATCGGCAAGCCGGTCGTCGCCGCTATCAATGGCGCGGCCCTCGGCGGCGGTCTGGAACTGGCGCTGGCCACCCATCACCGCATCGCCGCCGATGTGCGCGGCAGTGTGATCGGCCTGCCCGAGGTCATGCTCGGCGTGCTGCCCGGTGCGGGCGGCGTGGTGCGGACCGTGCGGCTGCTCGGCATCCAGAGCGCGCTCATGCAGGTGCTGCTCACCGGCGACCGGATGACCCCGGCCAAGGCGCTGAAGGTCGGCGTCGTCGACGAATTGGTCAGCAGCACAGAGGAATTGGTGCCCGCCGCCAAGGCGTGGATCAAGACCAACCCGGACAAGAACGTGCAGCCCTGGGATGTGAAGGGCTACAAGATCCCCGGCGGCACCCCGTCCACCCCGGCATTCGCGGCGAACCTGCCCGCCTTCCCGGCCAACCTGCACAAGCAGCTCAAGGGCCAGCACGATATGCCCGCACCGCGCGCCATCCTGGCCGCCGCGATCGAGGGCGCACAGGTCGATTTCGACACCGCGCAGAAGATCGAGGCCCGCTACTTCACCAGCCTGGTCACCGGCCCGGTGGCCAAGAACATGATCCAGGCGTTCTTCTTCGACCTGCAGAAGGTGCAGGGCGGCGGCTCGCGTCCCGAGGGTTACCCGGTGCGCAAGCCCAAGAAGGTCGGCATCCTGGGCGCGGGGATGATGGGCGCGGGCATCGCCTACGTCACCGCCAAGGCGGGCATCGAGGTGGTGCTGAAGGACATTTCGCTGGAAGCCGCCCAGAAGGGTAAAGCCTACTCGGAGAACCTCGAGGCCAAGGCTCTCGCGAAGGGTCGCACGACCGAGGAGAAGTCCAAGGCGCTCCTGGACCGCATCCAGCCCAGTGCGGACGCGAAAGATCTTGCGGGCGTGGACTTCGTCGTCGAGGCAGTGTTCGAGAACCCTGAGCTCAAGAACAAGGTGTTCGCCGAGATCGAAGACGTGGTGGACGCGGACGCGGTACTGGGTTCGAACACCTCCTCGCTGCCCATCACCGGTCTGGCGACCGGTGTGAAGCGCCCCGAGGACTTCATCGGCATCCACTTCTTCTCCCCGGTCGAAGCCATGCAGCCGATCGAGATCATCAAGGGTGAGCGGACTTCCGACGAAACCCTCGCGCGCGTCATCGATTACACCCTCGCCATCAAGAAATACCCGATCGTCGTCAATGACGGCCGCGGCTTCTTCACCACCCGCGTGTTCAGCACGTACCTGCTCGAGGCCATGACCATGCTCACCGAGGGCATCGACCCGGCCACCATCGAGCAGGCGGGCTTCCAGGCCGGCTACCCGGCCGCGCCCCTCCAGGTCGCCGACGAACTTTCCTTCGGCACCATCCGCAAGATCATGAACGAGAACATCGCCGCGGCCCGGGCGGAGGGCACGGAGCTGACCGAATCCGTCACGGCCGCAAGCGGTGTCATCGACGCCCTGATCGACAAGTTCGATCGCAACGGCAAGATCGGCGGCGCGGGTTTCTACGAGTACGCCGACGGCAAGCGCGCCGGCCTGTGGCAGGGCCTGCGCGAGGAGTACTCCACCACCACGAAACTCGCTGTCCCCTTCGAAGACCTGCGTGATCGCTACATGTTCATCCAGGCCATCGAAACCCAGAAGTGCTACGACGAAGGCGTCATCGCCTCCGACCCGGACGCCAATATCGGCTCCATCTTCGGCATCGGCTTTCCCGCCTGGTCCGGCGGCGTCCGCCAGTTCATCACCGGATACCCCGGCGGCCGTGCGGCTTTCATCGCCCGCGCCGAAGAACTCACCGCCCGCTACGGCAACCGCTTCCGCCTCCCGGACAGCCTGAAGGCCGAGTAGCCCGCAAGGTATTCCATAGGTCGTGCCCACGAGACATCCTCGTGGGCACGACCTTTTCCGCCGATCTTCGGTGCGTACTTCAGCACCTTCGCGATGTAGAGCGCCAGGGTGCCGCCCTGTGAATGCCCGACGAGGTCGACCTTGACCTTCCCGCCGTAGCCGGCGATGACCGAGTCGATCTGGGCGGCAACCTGATTCGCCGAATCCACGAACGGTCCGACACTCTGCAGGAAATTGCCCGCGGGAGCGCCGTGCGCCATCGAGAACACGCAGTAGCCGTTGTCGGCCAGGACGGGACCCATCGCGCTCCAGTTGTCGACCATGTTCTCGAACGTCCCGGTAATGAGGATGACCGGACGCGGATGTGCGGCACTGAGCTTGCAGGCCGGATTGTTGACTCCCGGCGGCGCGGCGGCCGGGTCGAGGGTGGAGGCGGCCACTGCGCCGAAGAAGTCCGGCATCACGGCATAGCTGCCGGCCGCCGCCGTGCCCGGATTCCAGATCCGAACGGCATGCGTGCGAGTTTGCGAAAAAGGGTCTGTTCAGAAGATGTGCTGCGGCACGCATTTTCCTACAAGTCGCTGACCGCCCCGGCCGATCCGGCGAACCAGAATGGCGGGTATGTGGATGACTCGAAGTATCGCGACCTCGGTTCTGCTCGCCGCTGCCGCGACGGCGGTCACGGTCGGGAGCGGTTCGGCGGCGGCTCAGGCACGAGACTGCGTCATAGATCGCTGGCTGACCGGGGCGAGCGCGCATTGCGCCGGTGAGGGCACCTTCTATCTGGAAGTCACCTGCGTCGGTGTGTCGTTCCAGGGCTTCCAGTACCTCAAATCCAAGATGGGCCGTGTCGACGACCCCTACCCGCCGACCGCCAATCCCCGGCTCGAATGCCTCATTCCCCTGACACAAGGGCAGATCGGGATCGCCACTGACGTTCGCATCACCGACACCCCGACCCCGGGAGCCATCCCGTTGGGTGCGTGGGATTGACGGTGCGGTGCTAGTCGCTGTGCGGCCAGGTCCAGGCGGTGCGCAGGATGAGGGCGAGCAGGGTCAATTCCAGAACGATGCCGAGACCGTAGAAGTACAGCCAGGACGCACCCGCGATATTGAATACCGTGACCGGGATGTAGAGCGAAGCCACGATGAGGTTCGCCATGCGGTTCGCTCTGGCCGGCAACGTCATCGACAGTGTGATCATGAATATCGGGATGGCCATGAGGGTCAGTGCTGTGGTCGAAAAGGTCTGGGAGAGAGCGAATTCGAAGACCTTGCCGGCGAGGATGTCCTGGACGACGCCGGGGGTGAAGAAGTTGAGAATGTCCACGTAGGCGTAGAGGAACATGAAGCTCGTCCAGGCTGCGGCGAGCTTGGCGCGCACCGGGATCGGCTGGTCTTGCAAAGTGCTGGGTCGAGGCGTGCTCATCATGGGCTCCGGTCTGGTGTGGATGGATGGGTCCACGATCGCCGAGCAAGGCGGCGGGCACACCGGCCCGGAGGCCGGGTTCGCCCGGCCGATGGCACGATCCCGCTCTAGTACTTTCGGCGGGTACGCCGCGGCCCGCCGATCCCTAGGCTGGAGCCGTGATCACCGTCGGGCGCTCCCTCTGGCATGAGCCACGGCCCGTCGACGCCCCACCCATCGGGCGTCTCGACTGGCTGCTGGTGGGCGTGTTCGCGACCGCGGCCCTGGTCGAGAGCATCGCCAGGCCGGGTTTGACCTGGCGGCCCGCGGTGGCGGTGCTCGCCCTGGCGCTGATTCCCGCCCTGCTCTGGCGGCGGCGGCGGCCCCTGCCGGCCGTTCTGGCCGGGTGGGGCGTCGCCGGGCTGCTCTCGATCCTCCAGTTGGCCACGCACACCGGGGATCTCGGCCTCTACGCCATGATGGCCGTCCTGGTCCTGCTCTACTCGCTGGTGCGGTGGGGTTCGGGACGGGAGATCGTCACGGGCGCAACGTTCGTGGCGATCGTCGGCGCGCTGGGAATGTACGCCTCCGCCGCGGGCCGGGCCGACGTGTTCGGCGGCACCGTCCTGTTGCTGTTGATCGTCGCCCTCGCGGCGGTGTTCCGCTATCGCGCGGACCTGTGGCAGCGCCAGCGGCGCGAGATCCGCAATCAGGAGCGGGTGGCGCTGGCGCGCGAACTGCACGACACCGTGGCCCACCACGTCTCGGCCATTGCGGTGCAGGCGCAGGCCGGTCGCGTGGTCGCCGGCAGTCGGCCGGAGCAAGCCGCCGAGGTCCTCGCCGCGATAGAGGCCGAAGCATCGCGAACGCTGGCCGAGATGCGATCCATGGTGCGGGTGCTGCGGTCGGACGAAGCCGTCGCCTACGCACCGGAGCCGGGCGTCGCGGACCTGCCCGGGCTGGCGCGCGCCGACGCGAAGCTCATTGTCGAAGTCTCACTGGACAATTCGCTGACGCGGCTGACGCCATCGGTCGACGCCGCGCTCTACCGGCTCGCGCAGGAGTCGCTGACCAACGCCGTACGGCACGCCCGGCACGCGACCCGGGTCGGGATCGACGTGCACCGCGAGGGTGACGCCGTGCGGCTGCGCGTCAGCGACGACGGCCGGACCGAGCCGGGACCGGCCCCCGCGCCCGGGTTCGGTCTGCTGGGCATGGCCGAACGCGCCCAGCTCCTCGGCGGATCGCTCTGTGCGGGACCGGGACCGGAGGGCGGCTGGGTGGTCGAGGCGGTCCTGCCGGCGGCGGTGCCGGCATGAGCATCCGTGTCGTCGTGGCCGATGATCAGGACCTGGTCCGGACCGGACTGGTGATGATCCTCGGCGCGCAACCCGGCCTCGAGGTCGTGGGCGAGGCCGCGGACGGACTCGCCGCACTCGACCTGGCGACCCGGCTGCGTCCCGATGTCCTGCTCGCCGACATCCGGATGCCCGGCCTCGACGGCATCGAGGTGACGCGCCGCCTGGCCGGGCCGGATGTGCCGAACCCGATCGCGGTCGTCGTGATCACCACCTTCGACCTCGACGAATACGTCCTCGGCGCGCTCCGCGCCGGCGCCCGCGGCTTCCTGCTCAAGGACGCCGGCCCGGAACTCCTCGTACAGGCCATTCACGCGGCGGCCGGCGGTGACGCGCTGATCGCCCCCAACGTCACCCGCCGCCTGCTGGCCACCTTCGCCGGTCAGAAGCCGGTGGTACCGATCCAGCCCATCGACCCGCTCACCGAACGCGAGGAGCAGGTGCTCGCACTGGTGGCCCGCGGCCGGACCAACGCCGAGATCGCCGCCGAACTCTTCGTCGGCCTGAGCACGGTCAAATCCCACGTCGCCGCGTTGATGACCAAGCTCGGCGCCCGCAATCGCGTCGAGATCGCCATGTGGGCGTACGACACCCGGCGCGTGCGAGCCGACTGAACCGTCCCCGGCGAACGGAACTCAGCGGTAGGAACCGCTGGTCAGATCCGACACCACGTCGAGCCCCTTGGGTTCCCAGTCCAGCTGTTCGATCCCGGCACGGCCGGTCACGGTCTGACTGAGCGCCAGCGCATCGGCGAACAGCGCACCCAGTTCGGCACGGGCCTCATCCAGCGGCCAGACCTTCGTCTCACCCGAGACGCCGGCCGCCGCGCCCGCCGCCACGGCCAGATCGGTGACCGGCACCGCAGGCTGGCTGATGGCATGCCAGACCGAACCGGCCGCACCCGCGTCGATGACCTTCGCGTACAGGTCCGCGAGATCGTCGATGTGCACCATCGGCCACACCACCGACGGATCGGCGACGACCACCGGCGCCTCGTGCTTGCGCGCCAGATCGACCAGCAGCGCCGGAATTCCGCCGCCGCGGCCGTGCACGATGCCCGGCCGGACGACCGCCGCGCGCACCTCGCTCTCGGCGAGCGCGAGCACCTGACGTTCGATGTCGGGGCGGTAGCCCACGATGGGAATCGGGTTGGCGGGCGAGGATTCGTCGGCCCCGTCGGTCGCGCCGAGCACCCAGACGCCGCTGGTGTAGACGAACGGCTTGCCGGTGCCGCGCAGCGGATCGGTGAGCGCCACCACCGCGGCCGCGTCGACCGCCGGATCACCGCTGGGCGTAGCCAGATTGACGACCGCGTCGATATCGGCGGTGACCGCGGCCGTCAGCGAGGCCGGATCGGTCAGGTCACCGGTGCGAGTCTCGTACGCACTCACCCCGGCGCCGGGACGCTCGAGCGCCACGATCTCGTGCCCGAGGGCCGAGAGGTGCTGGGCGACAGCGGAACCCACATATCCGCCCGCACCGATGAGTAGCACACGCATTACTATCCTCCTGATCGCAACAGCCGCTCAGGCACCCAATCCTCGCCCGAACAATACCCCCGTACGGTATATCGACCGGCGGGTTTCCGCCAGTCCTCGCGCGCACCCTGCTCTTTCGGCGCTCACGGGCGGGATTCGACCGCATACTGACCGAGTGGAACTGTGGTGCCCCCTGCCGAGTTCGGTGCATCCGATGCGGAAAGCCCTGGCGGCGGACAGCAGGTGCTGGCTCGATCGGTTCGAGGTCCTGCCCGCGGCGCGACAGACGCAGTTCTGGGCGGGCGCTCCCGCCGAGCTAGGTTCCTATACGTATCCGCGTGGATCACGCGAAGGAGCGCAGCTGGCAACGGATTTCATCACCTGGCTGTTCGCCTTCGACGATCTGTACTGCGACGCCAACCGGATCGGCAGCGATCCGGTCGAATTCAGCGCCGTCATAGGCGATCTGATCCACGTGCTGGAAGCGCCGAGCGCGGCGCGCGAGCGAGAACTGCCGGTGTCGCGAGCACTGCGCGATCTGGACCGCCGGGTCGAGGAGATGGGATCCCCGGTCCAGCGGCGGCGCTGGGCCGACGACACCGAGCGCTATCTGCTCGCCAAGCTCTGGGAAGCGGGCCGCCGCCGGGCGCGCACGCTGCCGCCGCTGGACTGCTACGTGCACCTGCGCCGCCTCGGCGGGGCCAATGTCGCCTGCCTCATGTTGACCGATATCAGCCTGGGCTGCGAGGTGCAGCCGGCGGTGCTGTGCGGGCAGCCCATGACCGAACTGGTCAAGGCCGCCGCCGACCTCGCCGATCTGGACAACGATCTGCTGTCCTACGCCCGGGAAAGCGGGCCGGACGAGGAATTTCCCATCAATGGCGTCACCGCGGCAACCTTGCACGGTGCGCGTGACACCGCTGGCGCCATCGACGAGGTGCTCGCGTTCCGGGATGCGCGCATGTGCGCCCTGGTGGAGTTGTCAGCCGGGTTCACAGACTCGCACGACGGTTCGGCCGCCGAGTTCAGCCGCGGAGTTTGCGACTGGGTCAGCGGGCATATCGGCTGGATCATGAAGTCCGGTCGCTATTCTCCGCTGCCCGCGGATGGTCCGGAGTCCGTTCCCGTGCGGTGACCCGCATGCGCAACCGCCGGGGTTGCAGCGTCGCGGATCGGGCGGGCCGGGCGTCGTTGCCGGGCACCGGGCGAAATTCCCATCGCGCCATGATGGTCGCCAGCGCGAGGGTCATCTCCGTCATGGCGAAGTTCTCACCGATACATTTGCGCGCCCCGTCGGCGAAGGCCAGAAAGCTCCCGCGCCGCGGCGGGCCGGCCGAGAGCCACCGGTCCGGGTCGAACCGCCCGGGTTCGGCATACAGTTCGGCCCGGTGCTGAATGGTGAACGCGCTGTAGAGGATCGTCGTACCGGCCGCCAGCGGGTGCCCGCCGAGTTCGGTGTCCGCACGGACCGTACGAGTGACGAACCAGACCGGTGGCCGCAGTCGCAGCGTCTCGGTGACGACCCTGCCTGTCAGGCTCAATCGCGGCAGATCCGCATAGCGGGCCGCCCGGCCGTCCAGCGCCGCATCGACTTCGGCACGCACCCGCGCCGCTACGGCGGGATGCCGGTCGAGCAGTTCGAGCGCCCAGGTCAGTGCGGTGCCGGTGGTTTCGGTCCCCGCTACGAAGAAAGTGATGACCTGATCGCTGATCTCGGCATCGGTGAACCCGGCCCCTTCCTCATGCGCGGCGATCAAGGCCGACAACAGATCTCCGTGGTCGACCCCCGCGGCCCGGCGCGCCGCGATAATCTCCGCCAGCACGCCTCGCAGTTCCGTGATCGCCCGTTCGTATGCCCGATTGCCCGGCGTCGGCACGCGCAGCAGC
This sequence comes from Nocardia yamanashiensis, assembly GCF_021183565.1. Classification (NCBI taxonomy): domain Bacteria; kingdom Bacillati; phylum Actinomycetota; class Actinomycetes; order Mycobacteriales; family Nocardiaceae; genus Nocardia; species Nocardia yamanashiensis. Next base: position 8,126,252 of record NZ_CP089226.1, on the reverse strand, counting down.
GCAGGCGGCAGCACCGTCCGCAGCATCATGGCCCGCACCACGTGATCGACGTTCCGCAGCATGCTCAGCGAAACAGCTTCCGGCACAGTCTGACTGAACAGCGTCGCCGCGGTCACACCGGAGGTGAGCGCGTGCATGCGCTCCTTGACGTCCATGACCCGGCCGTCGTCCCAGGCCCGGGTGAACTCGTCGATCCACTCGCTCATCACCGCCGCGTACCCGGCGGTGCGCGCCGGATGGAAGGCGGGCTGGATCAAGCGCCGATGCCGCCTATGCATCGCGTGCGGGCAGGTGACCAGCCCGTCGCCGAGCATCTCCCGGACCCGATCGAGCAGCGGCCCGCCCTTGTCGAAAACCCGGTCCCGCCGCAGCAATTCCACGGTCAGCCGCGGATCGCAGACCGCCACCGCGGTGACCGGCCCGAGCCCGACCCGCACCAGATCACCGTGTGAGGACAGCCCAGCCAGGAACCGCAACGGGTCCCGCAGCAGCGAAACCATATGCCCGAGCATCGGCAACCGCCACGGCACGGTGGCGATCGACGACGAGCCCCCGGCTGACATGCCGCCTCCTGCAACGAGAGCGCAAGCCCGGCCGTCCCATCGAGACCGCGGCCGCATGACCTCCTCCAGTATGCGCTGGAAGGCCGGGCATCCGGTGTGTCTCGGGGCGGGACAGGCGGCGTCCTTCGCGCAGGACGGTCGATCGGCGCTCGGAACGGCTGACGTTCGCGGAGATAAAGTTCATCGAAACGACAGTTCCCGAAGACCGTCCCAGACAGCTATGGTGTGGCATGGTCAGCACCACGAATCTCGTTGCCCCGCTCTTCGATCGCGTCGCCGCGCTGTACGACCTGGATATCGTCCAGCGGTACACGTATCGGATCGAGCAGAATCACGTCATGACCAAGCTGCGGGAGCTGCGGCCCACTCGCATCCTGGATGTCGGCTGCGGCACCGGGCTGCTCACCACCCGCATGCTCGACGAGCTGTCGCCCGCGGAGATCTACGGCTGCGATCTGTCCGAAGGCATGCTCGCGAAGGCCGAAGCCCGTTCCGCGCAGGTGAATTGGCTGCACGGGCGGTCCGAGGACCTGCCCTTGCCCGATGCCTCGGTCGATGCCGTCACCTGCACCGAGTCCTTCCACTTCTACGACAAGCCGGCCGCACTGGCCGAATTCCACCGCGTCCTAGCCCCGGGCGGGCACGCCGTGATCGCGATGATCAACCCCAGACTCGTTCCGGCCCAGCGCATTCTGAACTGGCAGGCGTTCGGGCAGGCCGGCTGGCCGAGCCCGCGCGAGATGCGCCGGCTGCTGATCGGCGCGGGATTCCACGACATCCGGCAGTCCCGCGTACCGCGTCCGGGCGGGCCGCTGATCCCCAACTACGTCTGGGTGGCCGCGCGCTGACCGGCGTCCCGTTCGAGGGTTTCGATGCCGGTCAGGATCACCCGCAACGCGTATTCGAATTCCACATCGGGGTCGGCGGCCGCCATATCGGTGACCAGCCGGGCGGTGCGGGGGTAGCGGCCGGCGTCGACGAGCTGGCCGAGAGCGCCTTCGTCATAAGGACTTTCGCCGTATTCGATGCCGGTGCGGGCTTGTTCCTCGATGACGAAACCGGTGGTGTAGTGCAGCAGGATAGGGAACACGCGTTCGGCCGCGGTGGGTTCGAAGCCCGCGTCCTCGAGCGTGCGCAGCGTCAATTCGATGGTGCGCCACAGGGTCTCGTCGCCGACGAAGGTCCCGGCGAACACCTTCGCGCCGTCGCGATAGCGCAGCATGGCTTGCCGCAGCCGCTGCGCCAGGCCGATCAGCCAGTCCTGCCAGGATTCCCCCCGGCGCGGGGCCTCGATGCCTTCGACGGCGGCGAGGAACACCTGCTCGGCCATCGCGTCGAGTAGTTCACGCTTGTTCTTGACGTGCCAGTAGAGCGCGGGCGCCTGCACGTTCAGCGCGCCCGCCACCTTGCGCATGGTGAGGCCGTCCAGTCCGGCTTCGTCGAGCAGGTCCAGCGCGGTCTGCGCAATGGCTTTGACGTCGAGTTTCACGTTCGGCTCCCTTCGTGCCTTCTTCGCACCCTTGACACCTTAACAACGTTCTGGTCTCCTTAACAACGTTAAAGAATTTAACAGCGTTAAGGAGATGGGTCATGGAGACGACGGACGTTGTGATCGCGGGCGCCGGACCGACCGGATTGATGCTGGCCTGCGAATTGCGGCTGGCCGGGGTGCGGGTGACGCTGGTCGACGGACTCCCGGCGCGCACCGGCGAATCCCGCGCCGGTGGCATCCACGCCCGCAGTATGGAGATCCTCGACGGCCGCGGCCTGCTGGACCGGCTGCTGCCGCAGGGCCGGCTCATGCAGGCCGGGCATTTCGGCGGGCTGTCCCTGGATTTCAGCGACTTCGAGACCCGGCAGCCGCATATGCTCGCCATCCTGCAATCGATCATCGAACGTGAACTCGACGGGCGCGCAGGCGAATTGGGCGCCGTGGTGCAGTGGTCGTCGCCGGTCACCGGGTTCCGGCAGGACGCCACCGGCATCGAGGTCGAGATCGGCGGGGCCGAGCCGCGCCGCATCCGGGCCGCCTACCTGGTCGGCTGCGATGGCGGCCGCAGCTCGGTGCGCAAGCTCGCGGGCATCGGTTTCAGCGGCACCGACGCCACCGTCACCGGCATGCTCGCCGATGTCGAGCTCACCGATCCGCCCGCCCAGCCCTTCTTCGCGCACCGCGGCGGCGCGGGCGATTTCTCGGCCGTGCAGTTCCAGCCCGGCTGGTACCGCCTGGTCGTACAGCGCCACGACGTGGTGCTCGCGCGCGGCGCCGAACTCACCTTCGACGAATTCCGCGCCCATTTCACCGAACTCGCGGGCACCGACTTCGGTATGCACAGCCCGCGCTGGGTGAGCCACTACGGCGACGCGGCCCGCCAGGCCGATCACTACCGCGCCGGGCGCGTGTTCCTGGCCGGCGACGCCGCGCACATCCACTACCCCGCGGGTGGTCAGGGACAGAACCTCGGCATTCAGGACGCGGTCAATCTCGGCTGGAAGCTGGGCGCCGTCGTGCGGGGCGATGCCGCCGAAAGCCTGCTGGACACTTACGAATCCGAGCGCCACCCGATCGCCGCGCGCGTGCTGCACAACACCCGCGCCCAGACCGCTCTCATGCGTCCCGGCGCGCACACCGACGCCCTGCGCGACGTCATGAGCGATCTCATCGATATGGACGCGGTCCGCAGGCGGCTCGGCCTGATGATCACCGCATTGGACATCCGCTACGACACGAAATGCGATCACCCCTTGGCGGGCCGCCGCATCCCCGACGCCGACCTCACCACCGCGACCGGAGCCACCCGGGTCGCCGAACTCCAGCGCACCGCGCGCCCGATCCTGCTGGCGCTCAATGGAACCGAGGTACCCGACCTCGGCGCGTGGCAGGGCTTGGTCAACGTCGTCACCGCCGAGACCGCCCGCCGCTGGGCAGCCCCGGAATCAGGTGAAATCCCCTCCCCCGCAGCTGTTCTCGTCCGCCCCGACGGCTACGTCGCCTGGGCAGCTGACGGATCGGACACCACCGGCCTCACCGAGGCGCTCACCGAATGGGTCGGTGCGGCCCGCTGATCGCGGCTGGATAAGCCGCGGCGGACGCGGTATCCACCACGCCGGCCCCGGTGGTCCCGCGCGAGTTGCAGACCGTACGGCGGCGGCAACCACCGGCGGGCGCCGCCGAGGCGCTGGTCAATTGTGCGGCGGGAACTGGCCCTTCGCCTGCACGGTGGTCCCGTTCAGGGTGTAGACGACGGTGCTCGGCCCGCCCTGCGGGCAGCACATCGGGTCGTTGTTCTGGGTCCACCGGTAGGTCACCGACACGGTATTGCGCGTCTTCCCGGCTATCACCGTGAACATGTACGGCTCGGCGGTCGCGGTGCCCAGATATTCGCCGCCGGTGAAGAACAGAACGTGCGTGTACGGATGGTTGGTATCGGTGTTCACCGTCATCCACGACAGCACCCCGTCGCACCCCGCGGAGATGGGATCGTCACTGGCCAGCCCGATCGACCAGGTGCCGATCGGGGCCGCGCTCAGCCGCTTCACGCTCTCGTTCGCCAGGCCCGAGTTCAGGTCGAAGCACAGTCCGTGGCCGCTCCCCGCCGGCGCGCCCTTGTTCTGCTGCGCGGCCGGCGCCGTCTGCTCCGACGTTGCCGCCTGCGGTGTCCCCGAGGAGCCGCTACACCCGCTGACTGCGACCATCACGCCCGCCACCAGCGAAACCATTGCCGCCGACCTGATTTTCATCGATTCCCCTCCGAGTGCGCGCTTCGTGCTGGTCATCGGGCCAGCGGGTGCCCGCGTTATCCGCGGCTACATCCGGTCCGGCGCCCCGATCCCGAGCATGCCCAGCCCGGCGCTCAGCGTACGGCCGGTCAGGTCGGTCAGCGCCAGCCGGGATGCCCGCACGTCCGGATCGGGCGCTTTGAGGATCGGGCACCGCTCGTAGAAGGCGGCGAACGCGGAGGCCACGCCGAAGAGATAGCCGGCCAGCCGATGGAACGCCAGGCTCTCGACGACGTCGGCGAAAACGTCCGGGAAAGCGAGCAGTTCGAGGGCCAGCGCCCGCTCGGCCGCCGCCGCCACGATCACCGGCGCACCGTCCCGCACCGGTTCACCGCCGCTCTTGCGGAACAGCGACCGGGTCCGGGCGTGCGCGTATTGCAGATACGGTCCGGTATTGCCTTCCAGGCCCAGCATCCGGTCGAAATCGAAGACGTAGTCCCGGGTCCGATCGGTGGACAGGTCCGCGTATTTCACCGCGCCGATTCCGACCTGGGCGGCGACCTCGGCCTGTTCGGCGGCCGACAGCTCGGGGCTCTTCGCCGCCACCACGGCCGCGGCCCGCTGCCGCGCCTCGGCCAGCAATTCGACCAGCTTGACGGTGCCCCCGGCCCGGCTCCGCAGCACTTTGCCGTCGCCGCCCAGCACCGACCCGAACCCGATGTGCTCGGCACGCGCCGGATCCGCCAGCCACCCCGCTGCCCGCGCGGTGGCGAACACCATCCCGAAATGCTGCGCCTGCGGCGACCCGACCACGTACAGCAGCCGGGTGGCCTCCAGATCCTCGACCCGATTCCGGATAGCCGCCAGATCGGTTGCCGCATAACCGAATCCGCCGTCCGACTTGCGCACGATCAACGGCAGCGGCTGCCCGTCCCGCCCGGTGAACCCATCCGGGAAAACGCACTGCGCCCCCGCGCTGACCGCGAGCAACCCCAGCCGCTCCAGGTCGTCCACTACTGCCCCGAGCCGATCGTTGTAGGCCGATTCGCCGACGAAGTCCGCCTCGGTCAACCGCACCCCGAGCTGTTCGTACACGGTCCCGAAGTAGCGCTTCGATTCCACGACCAGCAACCGCCACAACCGCAGCGTCGCCGCGTCGCCGCCCTGCAAGGCGACCACCCGCAGCCGAGCCCGTTCCTTGAACCCGTCATCCGCGTCGAACTTCTTCCGAGCGGCCGTATAGAACCCCGACAGATCCCCCACCGACAGTTCCCGCACCGCTTCGGCATCCCCGATATCGGCCATGTGCTCGATCAGCATCCCGAACGGAGTCCCCCAGTCCCCCAGGTGATTCCGCCGGATCACCCGATGCCCGGCCCATTCCAGCACCCGCACCGCCGCATCCCCGATGACCGTCGACCGCAGATGCCCGACATGCATCTCCTTGGCCACATTCGGCGCGCTGTAATCGACCACCACGGTCTCCGGCCGCACCGCCGCCGGCACCCCCAGCCGCACATCCGCGTTCACCGCCCCCACCAGCCGCCCCAGCACCGCGTCATCGACGGTCATATTGATGAACCCAGGCCCCGACACCTCGACCGCACCGGCCAGATCATCCAGTTCCGCCGCCGCGAGCACCCGCCCGGCGACCTCCCGCGGCGCCATCCCCAGCCGCTTCCCCAGCGCCAGCGCCCCGTTCGCCTGGAAATCCGCGCGCTGCGAACGCTGCACCACCGGATCGGCGTCTTCCCCGCCGACCTCCGCGAATGCCCGCGCCAGCCGTTCCCGCAGCACCTGTTCCAGGGTTTTCATGCAGCCACCCTAGGTGCGCGCCCGGGCGGGTTTCACCGCATTATTTCGGGCGTCGACTGCCGATATGCGGCTGGTGACGTTGTCGATCCGCGAGGGTTCGGCTGCCGATATGCGCGCTGGAATATTCATGGTCACCGCATTCCAGTTCGGTGCAGCAGGTCCGAGATCCGCGCTATGTCGGCGAACATAGAGGGATGAGTATCAAGATCGATGCGCTGGATTCGGCGTTGCTGGCGGAGTTGGCGCGGGATCCGCGGGTGCCGATTCTGGAGTTGGCGCAGCGGTTGGGGGTGGCGCGGAATACGGTGCAGGCGCGGATGAAGCGGCTGGAGGGGTCGGGGGCGGTGCGGGGGTATGCGCCGGATGTGGATCTGGCGGCGGTGGGGTTCGGGGTGCACGCGTTTCTGGGGGTGGAGCTGGATCAGAACAAGATGGACGACATCGTGGAGGCGCTGCGGGAGTTCCCGAACGTGCTGGAGGTGCACGCGACCACCGGGCGCGCCGATCTGCTGGTGCGGATCGCGGCGCGGTCGCAGCAGGATCTGCTGGGGATCATTCAGCGGGTGCATTCGGTACCGGGGGTCAAGCACACCGAGACGATGCTGGCGCTGGCGACGCCGATCGAGTACCGGTCGCTGCCGCTGGTGGAGCAGCTGACCAAGCAACCGGGCGACGGCGTAGTGTGACGTGGGTCTCCCGCGGACCGAGCAGAATGATGTGTACGCCGTAGTGCGATAGATCACTTTTGAGCAGATTGATCAACTTTTCCGGCGGTTGTTGACACCGGTCACACGGGACGGCAGATTTCGCTGCACCGATTGCTTCGTCCTTCGTTCGCGGGCTCACGACCTGGGCCGCGGAAAGTGTGGTGACTGTTCATGACCGACGTTGCCTGGGTGCCCGCACTGCCGCAGTTGGCGGCGGCCACGCCCTACGATCTCGCCGATCGCTACCGCTCCGGAGCGGGCCCGGTCCTGCTGACCGGGGTGCAGGCCATCGCGAGACTGCTGGTGGAACAGCATGTGCGGGATATCCGGGCGGGCCGGCGGGTCGCCACCTTCGTCTCCGGCTATCAGGGCAGCCCGCTGGGCGGCGTGGACAAGATGCTGGCCGGCATGCCGAATGTGCTGGCCGAGCACGACATCACGTTCGTGCCGGGCTTCAACGAGGAACTGGCGGCGACCGCGGTGTGGGGCAGCCAGGCCGATCTGCCCGCCGGGCGCGCGACACACGATGGGGTCGTGGGGGTTTGGTACGGCAAGGGGCCGGGCGTCGACCGCGCCACCGATGCCATCCGGCACGCGAACATGTACGGGGTCAATGCCCGCGGCGGGGTGCTGCTGCTGGTCGGCGACGATCCGGCGTCGAAATCCTCGACGGTGCCCGCGGTGAGCGAACGCTCCCTGGCCGCGATGGGCGTGCCGGTGCTGTTCCCGCGCAATGCCGAGGAGATCGTGACGATGGGGCTGCACGGCGTGGCGCTGTCGCGGGCCTCGGGCTGCGTGGTGGCCATGAAGATCGTGGCCGATGTCGCCGACGGGGCCTGGACGGTGGACGGCTCGGTCGCCGACCTGGCGATCACCGTGCCCGAAGTGCAGTGGGAGGGAAAGACTTTCACCTACCGGCAGCGGCCGATGGCGGCGCCGACCGACAGCGTGCTGGCCGAGGCGGACCTGTACGGACCGCGCTGGGAGACGGTGCGGGCCTACGGCGCGCTCAACGCCCTCGATGTGATCGAGGTGAATCCGAGCGGGGCGAAGCTCGGTATCGCCGCCACCGGCACCACCTTCGACGCGGTCCGGCAGGCGCTGGTGGATCTCGGCGTCGACGATGCCGCGCTGCACCGCGCCGGAATTCGCCTGCTACGCATCGGAATGCCCTATCCGGTGGGCGCGCAGCGGGTCACCGAGTTCGCGCAGGGCTTGCACGAGCTGATCGTGGTCGAGGACAAGACGGCGTTCATCGAGACCCAGATCCGCGAAATCCTGTACGGCACGGTCGATGCCCCGCGCATCGTCGGCAAGCTGGACGGTCGCGGCGCGCCGCTCATGCCGTTCGACGGCGAGCTGACCGCGGGCCGCCTGCTCGCCCCGCTGCGGCGGGTGCTGCGCGATCACGTGGAGCTGAAAAAGGCTCCGCCGCCCGCGCTTTCGCTGGAAGTGCTGTCCGCCAAGCGCACCCCCTATTTCTGCAGCGGCTGCCCGCACAATCGCTCCACCGCCATTCCGGAGGGTTCGATCGGCGGCGGCGGTATCGGCTGCCACACCCTGGTCACCATGTCGGGGCGCAGCGACAGCGCCGTCACCGGGCTCACCCAGATGGGCGGCGAGGGCAGCCAGTGGATCGGGCAGGCGCCGTTCACCGACGTGCCTCACCTGTTCCAGAACATCGGTGACGGGACCTTCTTCCATTCCGGGCAGCTGGCCATTCAGGCGTGCGTCGCGGCCGGGGTGAACATCACCTACAAGCTGTTGTGGAACGAAGTGGTCGCCATGACCGGCGCGCAGGACGTCGAGGGCGGGCTCGGGGTCGCGCAGCTGACGCACAAGCTGACCGTGGAGGGCGTCAAGCGGATCATCATCTGCGCCGACGAACCCAAGCGGCACAATCGGAAAGCGCTCGCGAAGGGCACGCTGCTGTGGCATCGGGATAGGCTCGACGAGGCGCAGCGGATGTTGCGCGAGATCGAGGGCGTGACCGTGCTGATCTACGACCAGCATTGCGCGGCCGACGCACGGCGGCAGCGCAAGCGCGGGACCTTGCCGGTGCGCAATACCCGCGTGGTGATCAACGAGGCGGTGTGCGAGGGCTGCGGTGACTGCGGCACCAAATCCAATTGCCTGTCCGTGCAACCGGTCGAGACCGAGTTCGGGCGCAAGACGCGGATCGATCAGACCTCCTGCAATACCGATTACAGCTGCCTGGACGGCGATTGCCCGTCATTCGTGACGGTCGAGGTGAAGCCGGATGCGAAGGGGCGCAAGGGTTCCCGCAAGGTCACCGAGAAGGCGGAGCCGCCGGCGGTGGCCGACCCGGGTCTCGGCGCACCAGCTGGCACCCAGAACGTGCTCATCGCCGGGATCGGCGGCACCGGCATCGTCACCGTCAACCAGGTGCTGGCAACGGCCGCGCTGCGCGCCGGATACGCGGTGGAGAGCCTGGACCAGATCGGCCTGAGCCAGAAGGCCGGACCGGTGCTGTCCCACTTGCGTTTCTCCGCAACGGAATTGGAGCCGTCGAACCGGCTGACCCCGGGCAGCGCCACCTGCATCGTCGCCATCGACCTGCTGACCGCGACCGACCCGAAGAACCTGGCCTACGGCGATCCGGCGCGCACCATCGCCGTCGCCTCGACCAGCCGCACCCCCACCGGCGATATGGTCTACGACAAGTCGGTGCCGTACCCGGACACCGCGCCGCTGCTGGATCGTCTTGCCACGATGTCGAATTCGCAGCGTTCGTTCGACGCGCTGGCCGCCGCCGAACGGCTCTTCGGCAATACCGCCGCCGCCAACTTCCTGATGGTCGGCGCGGCCTTCCAGACCGGCGGCCTGCGCCTGCCCGCCGCCGCGATCGAGGAGGCCATCGGCATCAACGGTGTCGCGGTGGCGGCCAATATCGCCGCCTTCCGCTGGGGCCGGGTGGCCATCGCCGACCCCGCCGCCTTCGCGAAGGCGACCGAAACCGCACTGCCGCAACGCAATCGGCCCGAGGTTCCGGCGCACCTCCTGGCGAACACCAGCTTCGACGGCGAGGTCGAGCGCCTGGTCGAACTGCGTGCCGCCGAACTGATCGGCTACCAGAACGAGAAGGTCGCACGTCGCTACATCGATACGGTCCACTTCGCCTGGCAGGCGGAACGTTCGGTCACCGAACGCACCGAGTTCAGCCAGGCCGTGGCGCGCGGCCTGTACAAGTTCACCGCCTACAAGGACGAGTACGAGGTCGCCCGCCTGCTGGTCGATCCCGCCTTCCTGGCCGAAGTGCAGGCCCAGGTCCCCGGCGGCGAGAACCTCACCTACAAACTGCATCCCCCGGTGCTGCGGGCCATGGGCCGCAAGAAGAAGATCGGCCTCGCCCCGAAATCCCATGTGGCGCTGAAGCTTCTCGCCAAGGGCAAGGCCCTGCGCGGCACCAAGCTCGACCCGTTCGGCTACGCCCACGTACGAAAGGTGGAGCGAGAGCTGCTCGCCGAGTACACCGACCTCGTACACCGGCTCGCCTCCGTGCTCACCCCGGCGAACTACGACACCGCCGCCGAGGCCGCCGCCCTACCCGACCTGGTCCGCGGCTACGAGGACATCAAGCTCGGCAATGTGGAACTGTACCGAAACCGCTTGCGCGAACTCGGCTTCGGCAACTGACCGATCACCCGGCAATGTTCAGGCGTCAGCTCCGGGCAGCACGGAAGTCCGGCCACCGGGAAGCTCCGCCGACCGGAAAACGGTCCGGCGACCGGGACGGCTCCAGCCACCAGGAATTTCTCGCCACCTTGGCGGGCGAGTCCGGTCGGCGGAGCATTCCGGGCGAGAGAAGTACCGGGCGCGTGGCCGACCCGGCGACGGGAAACTCCCGACACGTGACCGGCACGGCAACAGAAAACGCCGGAGACAAGAGGCGGCCCGCCGCCCCGGGCCGGGCACCGGCCCGCGTCCCGACATCTGCATACCCATCCACCCGGCGCGCTTTCGGCCGGGATCCGTACCGGCCATCGCACCGGCGCGGGAGATTCCGGCCGAACACCGGCGGGAATGACGAAAACTGCCCGGACGCCCACGAGGCGGGGCAATCAGGAAAGGATCGACAGTGTCTGTACTGCACACCGACGCAGGGGTTTTCGGTCGCTCGGAGGAGCTGAGCGCCCGTCGGCACGAGCAGGTGATGTTCTGTGAGGACGACAAGACGGGGTTGAAGGCGATCATCGCCATTCACTCGACCACGCTGGGTCCGGCGCTGGGCGGGACGCGGTTCTACCCGTACGCGGACGAGTTCGCGGCGTTGCAGGATGTGCTGCGGCTGTCGTGGGGCATGACGTACAAAGCCGCTGCGGCCGGGGTGAATCTGGGCGGCGGCAAGGCGGTCATCATCGGCGATCCGGCCGTGCACAAGACGCCCGAGCTGCTCGCCGCGTACGCGCGGTTCGTGGAAACCCTTGGCGGCCGGTACATCACGGCGGGCGACGTGGGCACCAATACCGACGACCTGGACATCATCGGGCAGCACACCCGCTACGTGACCGGTCGCAGTGTGGCCGCGGGCGGCTCGGGTGACAGCGCCCGGCTGACCGCGCTGGGCGTCTTCCACTCCATGCGCGCGGGAGCCGAATCCGTCTGGGGCGCACCGTCGCTGGCGAATCGTACGGTGGGCGTCGAGGGCGTCGGCAAGGTCGGGCGCGAACTCATCGAACTGCTGCTGGCCGACGGCGCGGAGGTGTGCGTCACCGACGTGAACGAGGCCGCGCTACAGCGTGTTTCGGCCGATCACCCGTCGGTGCGCCTGCTGAGCACCGTGGCCACCGCGCCCGTCGACGTGTACGCCCCGTGCGCCCTGGGCGGCACGCTCACCGCCTCGAGCGCCGAGGCCATCGAAGCCAAGCTGGTCTGCGGCGCGGCCAACAACCAGCTCGCCACCCCCGAGGTCGAATTCGCGCTGAACGAGCGCGGCATCACCTGGGTGCCCGATTTCGTCGCCAACGCCGGCGGGCTCATCCAGGTGGAAGGCGAACTGCGCCGAGCCACTCCGGAGGCGGTCGAAGATGACGTGAGGGGCATCTTCGACCGCTGCCGGGACATCATCGCGGCCGCCCGCGCCGAGGGCATCGGCACCGGCGCGGCCGCCAATCGTTTCGCCGAGCGCCGGCTCGACGCCATTCCGCGGTCGATCTGATCGCAGCGGTACCAGAGAGGAAATGAACAGTGTCGTTCGCCAGCGGAATGTTCCGCACCAAATCGGTTGAACAGTCCATCCGGGACACCGACGAACCGGATTCCAAGCTACGCAAGGACCTCACGGCCCGGGATCTCACCATCTTCGGCGTCGCGGTGGTCATCGGCGCGGGCATCTTCACCCTGACCGCCCGCACCGCCGGTTCCGTTGCGGGACCGGCGGTTTCGCTGGCGTTCGTGTTCGCGGCCATCGCCTGCGGGCTGACCGCGCTCTGCTACGCCGAGTTCGCCTCGACGGTGCCGGTGGCGGGCAGCGCCTACACCTTCGCGTACGCCACCTTCGGCGAGGTGATCGCCTGGATCATCGGCTGGGACCTGATCCTGGAATTCGCCCTGGCCGTCTCGGTGGTGGCCAAGGGGTGGTCGCAGTACCTCGGCGAGGTACTCGGTTCCCGCCCACCGATTCTGGAACTCGGCTCGATCCACTTCGACTGGGGCGCGGTGCTCATCATCGCCGTGGTCGGAACGCTGCTGGCGACCGGCACCAAACTCTCCTCTCGCGTCTCCGCCATCGCCGTCGCCATCAAGCTCGCGGTCATCGCCCTCGTATTGGTCGTCGGCGCAACGTATTTCAAGGCTTCGAACCTGACCCCGTACATTCCGCCGGCCCAGCCGTCGGAGAAGGCCGAGGGTGTGCGCCAGTCGCTGTTCGCCTTCCTCACCGGCTCCGGCGGCACCAGCTACGGCTGGTACGGCCTGCTCGCCGCCGCCAGCCTGGTGTTCTTCGCCTTCATCGGCTTCGACGTCGTCGCCACCACCGCGGAGGAGACCCGCAACCCGCAGCGCGATGTGCCGCGCGGCATCCTGGGCTCCCTCGCCATCGTCACCGTGCTCTACGTGGCGGTCTCGCTGATCCTCACCGGCATGGTGCCCTACACCGAGCTGGCGGGCGGAAACGCCACCCTGGCAACGGCTTTCGCCATCCACGGCGATATGTGGGTGAAGAACATCATCTCGATCGGCGCGCTCGCGGGCCTGTCCACCGTGGTCATGGTCATGTACCTGGGCCAGACCCGGGTGCTGTTCGCCATGTCCCGCGACGGCCTGCTGCCCCGCGGCCTGGCCCACACCGGCGCCAAGGGCACCCCGGTCCGGCTGACCGTGATCGTCGGCGTGGTCTGCGCGCTGCTGGCCGGGTTCGTCGACTTCGGCACGCTCGAGGAGATGGTCAATATCGGCACCCTGGTCGCGTTCGTGCTGGTGTCGATCGGCGTGATCATCCTGCGCCGCACCCGCCCGGACCTGAAGCGCGGCTTCCGCGTCCCCCTGGTGCCGCTCATCCCCATCCTGGCCGCGCTGTCCTGCCTGTGGCTGATGCTGAACCTGTCCATCGAGACCTGGCTGCGCTTCGTGATCTGGATGGCCATCGGCACCGTCGTCTACTTCGCCTACAGCCGCCGGCATTCGGTGCTGGGCAAGGCGGCCGCGCCGAGTGACCCGGATCTCATGTCACACTCGCGGACCTGACGTCGTCATCCAGGCGAACCACCGACCACGGTGGAACCGCTTGGAAGGACAGTGATTTCAATGAACACCGCGTACCACATCGTCGCCGTCGCCGCCGCCCTGTGGATCGGCTTCTCGGGCTTCTCGCTCGCCACCCGCAAGGACTTCGTGGTGCAGCCGCTGGTCCAGTACGGGGTGCCGCAGACCTGGTGGACGCCCCTGGCGGCGGCCAAGGCGGCGGGCGCGCTGGGCCTGGTGGCCGGGTTCTTCATCCCGGCCATCGGGGTGGCGGCCGCGATCGGGCTGATCCTGTACTTCGCCGGTGCGGTGGCCACCACCATCCGCGCCAAGTCGTACGGGACGGCCATCTTCCCGGTGCTGTATCTGGTTCCCGCCGCGGCCGCGCTGGCCTTGCAACTGGCACGATGAGCGCATGCGCCTGATCGACCTGTCGGTTCCGCTGCGCACCGGAATGCCGGTCTATCCCGGCGATCCGGAAGTGCGCATCACGCCCGCGCTCACCGTCGCCGCCGACGGGGTGAACGTGCTGCATCTGGATCTGGGTTCGCAGACCGGGACGCACGTGGACGCCCCCGCGCATATCGACGATGCGCTGCCCACCCTGGAAATGCTCCCGCTGGAACGGTTCACGGGCCGGGCGGTGGTGGTGGACGCGCGCGGGCTGGAACCGCGCGGTGCGATCGGGCGCGAATATTTCGAGGGGCGGGTGTCCGCCGGCCTCATCGTTTTGATCGCGACCGGTTGGTCGGCGCATTGGGGCACCATCGACTACCTGGCCCACCCGTATCTCACCCCGGAGGCCGCGAGCTATCTGATCGACTCCGGCGTCCGCACCATCGGCATCGACGCGCTCAGCGTGGACCCCACCCCGGCGCACGAGATCCCGGTGCATCGCATCCTCTGCGGCGCGCACGCGGTCATCGCCGAGAATCTCACCAATCTGCCCGAACTGCTGGCGGCCCAGCACGCGGGGCACGACCTCGACGTTTCCCTTTTCCCGCTGTATCTGCCGGGCGCGGACGGCGCTCCGGTGCGGGCGGTGGCACGCATCGGCATGTGACTGAAACGTCACTGTATCTGATTCTGTGGCGCGGCCCACTCGATCTTCGTAGACTTCTTCCGACACGGGGGTGTCGGGGCCCCCGAATTCGCGCTCGAAGAAGAAAGCCGCTCATTGTGAACCGTTCCGCCCTAACCACTTTGCTGGCCACCGCAGCCATTCTCACCGCGACGGCGGGCACCGCATCCGCGGAAATCGTGCTCACCGATGCCGCCGCCACCGACTCCAAGGACAAGGCCGACGAGGATGTGATGACCGCGGTGACCGGGAGCGCGGGCGGCGGCTCGGTGCAGAGCGCCGGCAGTTCGGGCGGGCTGGCCTCCACCGGTTCGACCGGCACCGGCTCCTTCGGGCTGCCCAATCTGGACAAGCTGATCTTCGGCGATTTCAAGAACCTGTGCATGGCGCTGGGCAGTGCCGTGCCGATCTCCGGTGAGGCTTCGTTCGGCTGCAACTCCATGACCGTCAAGCCCGGCGACACCATCCCCGGCACCGGCACCAAGAAGTAGCCTCCCGGCGCTTCCCGGGGACCGACTGGTTCGAGCATGAAAAAGGGCACCGGCGCTATGCCGGTGCCCTTCCGTGTTTCAGGATCAGCGGTTGTCGTCGGCGTTGCCGGCCTTCCACTGCTCCCACGGAATGTTCCAGTCGCCCAGCCCGTCCACGCCGGACAGCGTGCCGCCGACGGTGTTCTTGACGATGGCGATATCGCCGCGCTTGGCGTTCTCGAAGACCCAGCGGGCGTCGCTGGGGCTCAGGTTGAGGCAGCCGTGGCTGGTGTTGTAGGACCCCTGCGCACCCACCGACCACGGGGCCGAATGGAAGAAGATGCCCGAGTAGGACATTCGGGTCGCGTAGTCCACCGGCGTCTTGTAGCCGTCGGGCGCGTTGATCGCCACGCCGTAGGTGGAGGAATCCATGATGATCTTCTCGTGCCGGTCGGCGATGATGTAGACGCCGTTGTCGGTGGGCGTGGAGTTCTTGCCCATCGAGGTCGGCATGGTCTTGATCACCTGGCCGTTCTTCTCCACGGTCACCATGTGGGTGTTGTCGTCGGCGGTGAAGACCATGGAATCGCCGACGGTGAAGGTCGAGGTGATGTCCGAATCGCCGACCAGGCCGTTGCCCAGATCCTTGCCGTAAACGCCCACGGCCACATCGACCTTGGTGCCCGGCGCCCAGAAATGCTCGGGCCGCCAGCGCACTTCGCGGTTGTTCACCCAGTAGAAGGCGCCCTGCACGGCGGGCGTGGTGGTGATTTTGATCGCGGCCTGGGCGGCCTTGCGGTCGGGGATGTTCTCGTCGAACTGGATGGCCACCGGCTGACCGATGCCGACCGTCTCGTTCTCGCCCGGCAGCAGGTACGGGTGGGTGCGATTGTTCGGCGAAATGGTGCTGAAGCTCATAGTGGTGTTGGCCGCACCGCCCAGCCCGATGGCGTCCACCGCCAGCTTGTAGGTGCGCGCAAAACCCAACTGCTCGGTCAACTTCCAGGACAGCCCGTCCGGCGCGAGCTCGCCGGCCACCGGCTTGCCCTCGGGGTTGGTCAGCGTCACATTGGTGAGCTTGCCGTCCTCGACCTTCAACACCAGCGGATCGCCGGGCGAAACGCCCTTCTGACCGTCCTTGACCGGCGCCAGCAGCTTCGGCTTCACCAGCTCGCTGAGCGGATTGGAATCGATTGCGACAGTGGAGGAGTCCTTCGACGATCCCCCCGAACAGCCGGCTACCGCCAGCGCTAGTACGGACAACACCGCCACGGATCCGAGCAACTTCCTCGACCGGCGCCGGCCCTGACCTGCGATCATTTGCAACCCCACTTCACGTCTCGGTGCGCAGTCGGCCTCCGGGACCCGGCCCCGACCACGCCTGCTCGACCAGCCACGCCTGCGGAATCGGTCGAGACCACGCTCGGAACATTCTGCCAGGTCCAAGCCCCGACCAACGACCAAGCCGTCCGCCCCCGCAGGGCTCACCCCTACATCCCCGCCGGGGCCTCGCGCGTTAACACCGTGAACGAATCTTTGCCATCCCGACAAAACCCCCTCCAACCAGCCGATTTCACTTTCCCGCGGCATCCCTGTTAATCTTCTTTCCGCACCGCAGAGCCGCCGGATCACCTCCGGCAGCGAAGTACGCGCCATTAGCTCAATTGGCAGAGCAGCTGACTCTTAATCAGCGGGTTCGGGGTTCGAGTCCCTGATGGCGCACCACGAAGGCCCCGGCAACACTGTTGCCGGGGCTTTCGAATGCCAGGCGCCATTAGCTCAATTGGCAGAGCAGCTGACTCTTAATCAGCGGGTTCGGGGTTCGAGTCCCTGATGGCGCACAGCGGAGGGCCCGGGTACCGGGCACGCATCGGCGGCGAAGACGACCACCTGGGCCTCCACGGCTGCCGCGGTGGGCCGCATTCCTTGTTCCCACATCTCGCCGGTCAATTCCGGCGACTCCGCCAGCGCCTCCTGTTCGTGCAGGTCGAAAACTCGTGCGCGGCTGAGGAATCGCATGCCTTCCGGGGCTTCCAGGCTGAAGCCCGAGCCGCGGCCGGGGACCACGTCGAGGATGAGCTGGGTGTGCCGCCAGGCGGCGAACTGGGGGCCGGAGATCCAGACCGGTGCGGTGTCGCCGGAATCCGGTGCGGTACTCGGGATCTCGTCCGGGCCCAGGCGCAGGTCCAGCAGGCCGAGCAGGATGTCGCGGTCGCCGACGATGAATTCGCCTGCGGGGTAACACATCGGGGCCGAGCCGTCGCAGCAGCCGCCGGACTGGTGCAGCATGAGCGGGCCGTGTGCCGCGCGGAGGCGACGGAGCAGGTCCATCGCCGCCGCGGTGGCACGTACCCGGCGGGGTGCGGGCATCAGAAGAAGCCCTGAGCCTTCGAGGCGTAGCTGACCAGGAGGTTCTTGGTCTGCTGGTAGTGGTCGAGCATGGCGCGATGGTTCTCGCGGCCGATGCCGGACTGCTTGTAGCCGCCGAAGGCCGCGTGCGCGGGGTACTGGTGATAGGTGTTGGTCCACACCCGGCCGGCCTGGATATCGCGGCCCGCGCGGTAGGCCGTGGATCCGTCCCGCGACCAGACGCCCGCGCCGAGACCGTAGAGCGTGTCGTTGGCGATGGCGATGGCCTGCTCGTAGTCCTCGAACGAGGTCACCGACACCACCGGGCCGAAGATCTCCTCCTGGAAGATGCGCATGGCGTTGTCGCCGGTGAAGATGGTCGGCTGCACGTAGTAGCCGCCGGACAGGTCGCCGCCCAGATCGGCGCGCTCGCCGCCGGTGAGCAGTTTCGCGCCCTCGCCCTTGCCGATCTCGATATAGGACAGGATCTTCTCCAGCTGATCGTTGCTGGCCTGCGCGCCGATCATGGTGTCGGTGTCGAGGGGATCGCCCTGGCGGACCAGTTCGGTGCGCGCCACCGCCCGCGCCAGGAACTCGTCGTAGATATCGGCCTGGATGAGCGCGCGCGACGGGCAGGTGCACACCTCGCCCTGGTTGAGCGCGAACATGGTGAAGCCTTCCAGGGCCTTGTCCTGGAAGTCGGCGTCGCCGGAGAGCACATCGGAGAAGAAGATGTTCGGGCTCTTGCCGCCCAGCTCCAGGGTGACCGGGATCAGGTTCTGCGAGGCGTACTGCATGATCAGCCGGCCGGTGGTGGTCTCGCCGGTGAAGGCGATCTTGCGAATGCGCGGGCTGGACGCGAGAGGCTTGCCCGCCTCCACGCCGAAGCCGTTGACGATATTGACGACGCCGGGCGGCAGCAGATCCCCGATGAGTTCGATCAGGAACATGATGGAGGCGGGCGTCTGCTCGGCGGGCTTGAGCACCACGGCATTGCCGGCGGCCAGTGCGGGCGCGAGCTTCCAGGTGGCCATCAGGATGGGGAAGTTCCAGGGGATGATCTGGCCGACCACGCCGAGCGGTTCGTGGAAGTGGTAGGCGACGGTGTCGGCGTCGATCTCCGAGAGCGAACCCTCCTGTGCCCGAATGGCTCCCGCGAAGTACCGGAAGTGGTCGATGGCGAGGGGGATGTCGGCATTGAGGGTTTCCCGGATGGGCTTGCCGTTGTCCCAGCTCTCGGCGAGCGCGATGGCCTCGAGGTTCTCCGCGATCCGGTCTGCGATCTTGTTCAGGATGACCGCGCGCTCGGCCGCCGAGGTCTTGCCCCAGGCCGGTGCGGCGGCGTGCGCGGCGTCGAGCGCGAGTTCGATGTCCTCGGCGGTGCCGCGGGCGATTTCGCAGAAGGTCTCGCCGGTCACCGGGGTCGGGTTCGCGAAGTACTGTCCCTTGACGGGCGCCACCCACTGCCCGCCGATCCAGTTGTCGTACCGGGGCCGGTAAGCCATTGCGGCATCGGGGGTTCCGGGACGGGCGAAGACGGTCATGCGAAGCTCCTCGGTCAGCTGACGGTCGGTGTGACCTGTGACACTAGAAGCGGTGCTGTTGCGCCGACGTTGCAACAAACTGGTCAGACGCCCAGTTGTCGGTCCAGCAGTCCCACCCGCGATTTCACCTGCGCGTACAGCGAGGACGACGGGTCCAGCGCCTCCAGGTAGACGGTCCATGCGGCGAGATCCTCACGCCCGTCCGGTGATTCGGTCCAGCGCGCCAGCAGCCGCCGATCCCGTGAGCGCAGCAGTGCCGCGCGCAGCCGCCCGCGCAGTTCGGCCCGCAGCTGCGCGATGCCGGGTGCCAGCGAACGCGGCAGCAGCGGACCGGGATACGCGCGCACGGCCGCCGCCACGTCACCGCGGGCCAAGCCGCGCCGCACCTCGCCGAGATCGGTGTCGAGATCGAGCAGCAGCCGATAGGGCCGTGAGCCGAGGGCGGTGCCGCCCAGCAGTTTCCGCAATCGCGACAGCTCGGCCCGCACCGTCACCGGATCCAGTTCGGTCTCGTCCAGCAGCAGCGCCAGCTGGTCCGCGCTCATGCCCTCCGGATACTCCGCCAGCAGTACGAGTATCTCGGCATGCCGCTGCGACAACCGGATTCGCGCCCCGTCCTCCCGCAGCAGCATCGGCCCCGCCGGGCCGAGCACGCGCAGCCGCGCCCGTTCTCCGAGCACGCGCGGCGGATCCAGCAGCCGCAGCCGCAATTCCGCCTCGGCGGCGACCACGGTGGCCCGGATCAGCGAAAGCGCTTCGGGCGCGGCCACTCTCGGGCCGCCGGTGATATCGACCGCCCCGATGACCTGCCCGCTGACCGGATCGTGTACCGGCGCGGCCGAACAGCTCCACTCGTGCACGGCCCGGCTGAAATGCTCGGCACCGAAGATCTGAATGTGATGGTCGAGCGCCAGCGCGGTTCCGGGCGCATTGGTGCCCACCCGGTCCTCGCTCCAGTCCGCGCCCTCCACGAATCCCATGGCATCCGCGCGCCGCCGCAGCCCGGCCTCGCCGTCGACCCACAGCAGCCGCCCCTGCGCATCGCTGATGGCCACCAGCAACCCGGCCTCGGACGCGTCCTCCACCAGCAGTTTCCGCACCACCGGCCGGATATGCGCGATGGGATGCTCGGACCGGTACCGGCGCAGTTCCACGTCCCCGAGATCCACCGCCGCCGCGAACCGATCCGGATCCACCCCGCTCCCCCGGCTGCGCTCCCACGAATCCAGCACCACCGGCCGGATCTGCCTGCCCGGCAAGCTCCGGTCCGCACCGTCGAGGAACACGCGGTGCGCCCGCGACACCTGTCGCGTCAGCTGCGCGATATCGTCCCCCGGACGCACAGCCGCCCAGGGATTGCGTGATGGTGCGGTGTTCATCGATGTCCTCAGCGGTCGCCTGCCGTCACTGTAACTCCGGCCGGACCGCGGCGGACGCGGACCAAATCAGTTGGTGGTGATTTTCAGCGGCAGGGTCTGGTGGCGGCGGACGAACAGGCTCGGGACCCACATGGGGGCGGCGTCCTCGATCAGGGAGAACGAAGCGCTGCGGTCCAGGAGGGCGGAGATGGCTGCGTGGGCTTCGAGCTTGGCCAAGGGAGAGCCGACGCAGAAGTGGATGCCCTTGCCGAAGGCCATCTGGTGACGGGAGGTGGTGCGGTCGAGGTCGAGGGCGTCGGGGTCGGGGAAGACGGCGGGATCGCGGTTGGCTGCGCCCCACAGCAGCAGCAGGTGGCTGCCGGCGGGGAGGGGGACGCCGCCTAGTTCGGTATCGGATACCACGTGGCGGTGGTGGCCACGGAACGGTGATTCCAGGCGGAGCGCTTCGTCGAGGAAGGCCGGAATGCGGTGCGGCTGTTCGCGAAGTAGGTTTTGCAGGCCGGGGTCGGTGGCGAGAATCCTGGCGGCGCTGGCGATCAGGCCGGCGGTGGATTCGCCGCCCGCGCCGACCAGCTGGACCAGATTCAAAACCGCTACCTCGTGCGGGAGTTCGCCCGCTTCGACCGCGCGTGCCAGCACACCCAGCAGATCCTGTCCCGAATCCCGCCGGGCCGCATCGGTTCTCGCGGCGGTCAGCTGCTCATACAGGTAGCCGGTGAGTTCGGCGGCGGACATGATCAGCGGCCCCATCCGCTCCGCGGGCACCACGCCTCCCAGCATCTCGGTGCTGTCATAGGCCCAATCCAGTAGGCGCGGAACGTCTTCCGACGGGAGGCCGATGATGGCGGCCACCAGGGCCAGGGGCAGCCGGTCGGCCATGCCGGTAGCCCAGTCGATGCGGCCGTCGCGCAGTTCGGACACCCACAGGCTGTCGATCAGTTCCTCGACGGTGGGGCCCATGGCGCGAATTCGCTTGGACAGCACGGTGGATACCAGCTTGCGGTGCTGTCGGTGATCGGGATCGTCGGCGGTGGCCAGGACGTGCACGGCCTGACCGCCGTGGTCCATGTCGAAGACGGCGGCGGCGCCGTCGGGCTGCCGGATCAGGGTCGCGGTCAGGTTGGAGGAGAAGACTTCGGTGCGGGCGCACACCTGCGACACCAGTTCCCACGAGGAGATCAGATAGAAGTCGGTGCCGGGCACCCGGTAGACCGGCGCGTGCTCCCGCAGCATCCGGTACATCGGGTACGGGTCCTCGAGATGGGCCGGATCGAAGATGTCGATCTCGGCCACGGACGCCATTGTCATGCTGTCTCCTGCCTGCGAGCTGATGCCGCGTCACCGTCGCAAGCGCTGAAACGAGTGTCAACGGTCATCTCGCAATGAGATTCGGGAAGTAGAGACGCGCACGGGGCATTCGCGTGCAAACCACGGAAATAGCAGTTGAACTGCCTTTCAGCCCGCCAACTCGGTGAGACATATTGCGGATTCCATCTCAGGCTGAGATGCTGCGCCGAACGTGGCTATCTTGAGGAGTGCGCATGCCGAACCAGCGCGACGATTGGCTCGCCGGCGGAAACCGGCGCACGGTCGCACGCGAGCGCATCCTCGCCGCCGCCACCGCCCTGTTCCTGGAACGCGGCATCGCCGCCGTCGGCATCGACGAGATCGCCGCCCGCGCCGGATGCTCCCGCGCCACCCTCTACCGCCACGCCGGCGGCAAATCCGATCTGGTGCGCGCCGTCATCGCCACCTCCGCCGTGAAGGTGGCCGACCGCGTCGCCGCCGAGGTCGCCGGACTGCACGGCCAGGACCGCATCGTGGAGGGCATAGTCGCCTCGATCCGCGCCATCCGCACGGACCCCACCCTGGCCCAGTGGCTGGCCAATGTGCGAGCCGGCGGCGCCGACGAATACCTCTCCACCGCACCGGAACTCGGCCGCATCGCGATCGCGCTGACCGGCGCCGCCCCGGACCCCGAAGCCGCGCAATGGATCGTGCGCGTGGTGCTGGCCCTGCTGGCCTGGCCGCTTCCCGATCCGGCCGCCGAACGCCGCATGGTCGAACGCTTCGTCGCACCCGCCCTCAGGTCCCTGACCTAGCGTTGTTTCGGAGCTCGGCGATCGGTTACCCGGAGGACGGCCGGTGCGTCGCACCGGTGTCACCGACAGCGGAAGAGGACAGATTCATGCTGATGCTCACTCCTACCGCCGCCGAAGCGGTCCGCGGTATCACCTCCGGCGATGGCGTCCCCGACGAGTGCGGCCTGCGCATTTCGACGTCGGACAGCGCCCAGACCTTCGAACTCGCGGTCACCGCCGCACCCGCCGAACAGGACGATGTGTTCACCGCCGAGGGCGCCCGCATCTTCCTCGACCCGGAATCGTCCGCCTATTTCGACGACAAGATCATCGACACCGGCCTGGACGACAAGGGCAACGCCACCTTCATCGTCGGACCGCAGGGTCCCGTCGCGCCCTGACGCCCGCGGCGTTTCACGAAATCGGTTCCACCGCCTGGAAACTCAGATAGCCGGGATGGTCCGGGTCGATCACCACGGCCTGGCCGGTGATCTCGCGCTGCTTCCAGCGCGGAATCAGGTGGCGCGGGAAGCTGGTGCGGCTCACCGCGATTCGCAGGCGATGCCCGGCGCGCAGCAGCGCCTCGGTGGGGTTGATCTCGATATCGAGGTCGAAGGGTTCGCCGGGTACCACCGGGGCGGCGGTGTCGGCGGTGAGGGGATGGATCGGGAAGAGCAGCTCGTCGCCGACCTTGTAGCTGGCGGCCTCGTCGGTGTGGCGATGGGATGACAGCAGTGCGCCGCGGGTCAGCGGCACCGACGTGCCGTCGGGGTGCGCATCGCAGACCGTGACCGACCAGAACGCGTCGGTGCCGTCGGCCACGGCGTGCAGGTGCAGGTTCATCGGGCCGGTGAGGATCAGATCGGTGGCCAGCGCGTCGGAGGTGAAGGTGACCGCGGTCGCCTCGCTGCGCCGGTCGTCGTTGCCGTGCGCGTGCCCCAGCAACAGCGTCACCCCCATGGTCATGACCGCGCTGTTGTTCGACACGGCGCTGACCCGGCTGCCGGGAACGGGCAGGCGCGTCTCCACCTCGTCGGGCTTGGCGGACAGGCCCGCGTCGACGGCGGCGTGCGGAGCGGTGCCGGTGCGGTCGCCGGTCAGGTACAGCCGGCGCACCTCGGCGGCGGGATCGGGGTAATCGGCGCGCTGGATCCAATGCCCGTCGCCCTGCCGGCGCAACGTGATCGGGCCGTAGCGGTCGATGCCGTTGTCGATGCCCTTGACCCAGCGGTCGAAGAACGCGGTCTGCAATTCGTCGATGGCCTGCGGATTGCCCGGATCGCCGAACCCGGACCCGGGAGTGAGGTGGTAGGAGTCGTCGACCAGTACCTGTTTCGCGCCGCCCGGCACCGGAATGCGGTCGTACATGCGGAAATTGGAGCGGTTGTAGACGTCGTGCCAGCCGCCGTGGATCCAGGTGGGCGTCTCGATCCGCTCCAGGTCGGGCAGCTTCTCCGCCCACATCGGATTCAGATAGCCGTCGGGATGATCGCCGAACGCCAGGCGCGCGGCGCGGCGCACCCAGCCCGATCGCCGGGTCAGCCGCTCGCGCAGGAACTCTCCGGCCAGGCCCTCGCGCATCAGGCCCGGCCAGGCCGGTAGCCATTTGCCGCCGCCGACGCCGAGAATCCACAGCATCATGCCCGGGGTGAGCACGCCGCCGGTCAGGCCGAGTTCGCGCGGCGGGTCCTCGCCCGCCTCGATCGCGTACACGGCCCGCAGGCCCTCGGGCCGTTGCGCCGCGCTGTGCAGCGCCGAGATCGCCCCGTAGGAAATGCCGGTGACCGCCAGATCCCCGTTGCACCAGGGCTGTTCACGCACCCAGCGCAACACCTCGACATAGTCCTGCTGTTCGCGCGGGCTGAAGAAATCCCAAGCGCCCGTGGAACTTCCGGTGCCGCGCACGTCCACCATCAGCCCGACGTAGCCGCGCCGCACCGCCGTCCGGTTGATCGCGAAGGACTCGAGCACCCCGCCCGCGGGCGTACGCAGCACGTCCCGCGCCCGCATCCGGCTGCGATCGGAGGCGCGCACCCGCCCCGCCGCCTTCCGCGCCACCGTATTCATCCGCATGCCATGGCGATTGAGCATCTTGTTGTACGGGGTGAAGTTCACGATGGCGGGCAACGGCTCCCCGGCCGGGCCGTTCGCATCGCCCGGGCGCAGGATATCGGCGGACAGCAGCACCCCGTCCGACATCCGGATCGGAACCGTATTGCGCGCGAACAGTTTCGAATACCGGACCGGGCCGATATCGAACCGGGTGTCCGGATGCACCGCGGGCGTGGACGATTCGGCAGTGGACAAGAGTTCGCTCATCACGAGTCCTCACGGGGTCGGCATCGAACCCTCAGCGTAAATCGTCTGAGACAGATTCGCCGGGGTTCTTCGCCGACCGCGTCAGTTCACCCACGGCGGGTTCACCACGGTGCCGTCGAGCAGTTCGCCGGTGAAGCCGACCGGGGCGGTGACGAGCACGGTGGCCGGGGTCGCGGCCGAATTGTTCAGCTGGATGGTGGATCCGGCGAGCGCGATGGCGGCGTCACCGGATTTCAGGTCGGCGGCTTCACCGTCGATGACCATGGTGAGCTCGCCGTCCAGCAGCACGAAGGCCTCCTCCCGCAGGACGCGGTGTGCCACACCGGTGGTGGCGGGCGCGATCTCGATCCGCCACACGCACAGTTCGGCGCTGCCGGCGGCGGGCCGGATCAGGGAGGTGAAGGTGGTGCCGTGCATTTCGAAGACCTGGGCATCGGCGGCACGGGTGATCGGCATGTCATCTCCTTTAGTCAAGTTACTTGTCCAATATAGTCAAGATAGTTGACTACTCTGTCAAGTGCCAAGATTCGAGGTATGCCCGTGCCCGCCCAGGACCTGCCCCTACTGCTGCTCGCCGCGGCCGCCGAGGTCACCGATGCCGTCAATGCCGGTGTGGTGGCCGCCGGATTCGACGATGTGCGGCCGACCCACGGTTTCGCGTTCGCCCGGATGGCGCCGGACGGGGCGACCGTCGGTGAGCTGGCCGAGCATCTCGGGGTGACCAAGCAGGCGGCCAGCCAGCTGGTGGAGGAGCTGGTGAAAAAGGGCTACGCGGAACGCAATCCGCATCCGGGCGATGCGCGGGCCAAGCTGGTCACGCTGACGGCCCGAGGCTGGGCGTGTACGCGAGCGGCCGATGCCGCGCTGGCCGCGTACACGACGCACTGGGTGCGGACGCTCGGGCCGGACGCGGCGGTCGCGGTGCGGAATAGCCTGGCCCGGATGGTGACGCCGGGTCGGGTCCGGCCCTCCGCCTGGTGAATTCCTGGGTTGATCGTTGTGAATCCGTGCGGCGCGCCGACCCGGCGGTGCACCGGGCCGTAGCCACTGGATTGCTAGCGTCGCGGCGTGAATGCGAATCCGGGGCCGGCGGCGGTCTCGCCGCAGACGGCGCGCTGGGTCGTCGTGGCATGCGTGCTGATGCTGGTGATCGGGCTGGGCGGCGTCGGGTGCCTGGTGTTCCGGTCGGTGCGGCCGAGTGCGGACGAGGCGGCGCGGATCGACAGCGCCGCGGCCGGTATGAGCTTCGTGCCACCCGAGGGGTGGGAGCAGAACCCGCGCGGCAACGATCACCTGATCTTCGGTCAGGTGGCTCTACGGCAGAGCGGCAGCGGGAGCGGGAGCGGGATGATCCTGCTCGGCAAGCTCGACCGTACCCTGTTCGCGGCGGCGGAATCCGATGACGGGGCGGCAGCCTGTGGGCTCGCCGGCGGGATGGGCGCGTTCTTCTTCCCCAGTTCGGGCGAGCAGGTGGATACCAGCTGCGCGGAGGTGAAAGGGCGTGCGGTGCAGGGCCGGTCGTGCTTCCACCGCATCGTGTTCAACGGCTCGAGCAATCCACCGGCCGAGGTGTACGGGGCGGTAGTGCGCCGGGGCGTGTACCGGTGGTGGGTCACCTGGCTCGGTGACGCCACCGCGCCGGTGGATCGGGAAGCGGCGGCACGGCTCGCGAAATCCATTCGGCCGCTGTAGCTCCGGTCGATCTCCTGATCAGAGTCCTTGTGGTCCGGCCGGATTCGAATCCGGCGGATGCTGCGCGGGCGGATACGGGGCGGGCTGGTAGGTCCAGGACGGATACTGCGCGGGCGGGTATGGGAGCTGCGGTTGCGCGGGGCGGAAGTATGCGCGGGCCGGGCCGACCCAGATCAGCACCGTGACCGCCACCGCCATCAGCCACACCAGGACGCTGATCGCCAGCGCGGCCGCGGCACTGCTCTGCACGTTCACCAGGCTGAACAGCATCGATGCCGAATACAGCCCGAACAGCACGGTGCCGGTGATGCGCGCCCAGTTCTTGCCGGAGCGAATGGCGAACGCCAGCCAGATCCAGAGCCCGACCGAGATCACCTCGATGAGCACCGAGACGCCGACGGTGATGTTCACGATGAGGTCGATCGTCTGATCGCTGAGCACCCCGTCCGAAGCCTGCCGCGCCTCCTCGCGCGCGGTCGGCAGCTGCGCGAGACCGACGAACAGGCCGACCACGTTCGCGGCCGCGGCGGCCAGCATCAGATAGAACGCGGTGAGCACCGTCTGCGGCGGTTTACCCGGTTCGGTGCCCGGATAGGCCTGTGCACCGCCGGGAAACGGCTGGTAGCCGGTGGCCCCCTGGTAGGGCGGATAGGCGGCCGGGGCCGGCGCGGCCGTGACGGCCGACGGATCCTCGACCGGCGGCCAATGCGGCTGCGGTTGCTCCTCGGTCACTGTTTCCCTCCCTGACGGTTTCCGCCGGAGCATAGCGGCCGGAAATGACCGGGACGTGCACGGACGAGGAATCAGCCGAGTTCGAGGGTGGTGACGCCGTACACCCGTTCGGGGTGCGGGTCGCGCACCGGGCCGGTGTACATGCGCGCCGTCTCGAAACTCGGTGCGAGACCGGCCTGTTCGGCCAGTGCGACCGCGGATTCGTTGCGCAGCGGGACATCCACCGCCAGTTCCACTCCCCCGGTGCGTTCGGTGAGGGCGGCGAGCAGGGCGCGGGCGGTGCCGGGGTCGTCTGCGAACAGAGGTCCGACGCGCAGGGAATCGCGGGCCGGGCGGACGGCGGCGTAACCGGTGAGCACGCCGTCGACGACTCGCACCAGGGTGAGGTTGGCCGGGTCGGCGAGCCAGGCGGTCAGGAACGGCGTGCGATCGGCTGGGAGACAAGCCGAATCGTAGGCGTGGACGGCGGCCAGGTCGGCGGGCTCCAGGGCGCGCACGCTGTCGTCCACGGCATCGAGCCGCGGCACCCCGGTGAATCGCGCACTGCGATAGGCGAGTTCGAAGCCGCTGCGGCGATAGTTGTTCTGCTGGTCCGGAACTCCGTCCAGGCCGATCACCCGGCTGCCCGCGTGCGCGAGACCGGCCTTCCAGGTGGCCATGCCCAGGCCACGGCCGCGCAGGTCGGGGCGAACGAGATAGAAACCCAGAAAGGCGTATTCGGGGCTGTAGTTGACGACCGAGACCGCCGAGACCGGTTCCCCGTCCAGGCGGCCGAGCAGGAAACCTTCCGGGTCCTGGGCGAAGAACGCCTCGCGATCCCGCTCCCCCGGATTCCAGCCTTCGGCGGCCGCCCATTCGGTGACGACCGACCAGTCCTGTCGGCTGGCAGGGGTGACGACGAGGGAATCGGGAACGCCCGCGGCCTCCGGCATGCGTCCAAGGTACCTGTCGGCGGGCTGCGGTAGGGTCGCCTCGACAGAGTTACCTACCTGAGGGAATGCGAGATGGCCGACTACGCGCACTCCGATCACGCCAGCCGCAGCCGGGAGGACAAGGCCCGGCGGCTGGCCGCCTACGTCTGGCAGCGCGGGATCACCGGCGGCGAACTCCTGGACCTCCCTATGGCGCAGCGGCGCAAACTGGCGCGGGCCGCGGACGCCAATCCACCGAGCACCGATGAGACCTGGCAGGTCGTCGCCCGCATGCTGGCGGAGAAGGACGCCTGGGCCGAGCGCAATCCGGCGCATCCTGGCGCGCGGCGGGAGTTCGCGGACGAGAAGATCCTCTGGGTGAAACCACCGGTCAAACCCTGGGAATGAGGGCGGCGGACCCGGGCGCGGCTCTTGACAGCAAGAAATGAACCGGGGTTCACTGCTTGCGTGTCACCCGACTACGAGAACCACGCCGGCACCCGACCGGCCGCCTGGCGCGACGACCTGACCGGTGGGGACGACTCCCTGTTCGAGGGGCGTCCGCAGCCCGAGAACGGATTCACCGGGCGCACACTGACTTACGAGGTGACGGGGCGGATCGCGCGCATCACCTTCAACCGCCCCGAGCACGGGAACGCCATCACCTCGGATACGCCGGTCGAGCTGGCGGCGGCCGTCGAACGCGCCGACCTGGATCCGCGCGTGCACGTCATCGTGGTGAGCGGGCGGGGCAAGGGCTTCTGCGGCGGCTACGACCTGTCGATCTTCGCCGAGAACAGCTTCGCGCCGAGCGCGGGAGCGCAGCCGGCCGAGGGCACGGTGCTGGATCCGGTGGTGCAGGCGCGCAATCACAATCCTTGGGGCACTTGGGATCCCATGGTCGACTACGCCATGATGTCGCGGTTCAACCGGGGATTCGCCAGCCTGCTGCACGCCAACAAGCCGACGGTGGCCAAGGTGCACGGGTTCGCCATCGCGGGCGGGACCGACATCGCGCTGTTCGCCGATCAGATCATCTGCGCCGAGGACGCGCGGTTCGGGTATCCGCCCACCCGCACCTGGGGGATTCCGGCGGCCGGGATGTGGGCGCATCGGGTCGGGGATCAGCGCGCCAAGCGACTGCTGTTCACCGGGGACAGCCTGAGCGGCAAGCAGGCGGCCGAGTGGGGGCTGGCCATCGAGGCGCCGCCGGCCGATGAGCTGGACGCGCGCACCGAGGATCTGCTGCAACGGATTTCGCAGGTGCCGATCAATCAGCTGGTGATGGCGAAGCTGGCGCTCAACAGTGCGCTGCTGAATCAGGGCGTGCTGAATTCCGGGATGATCAGCACCGTGTTCGATGGGATCTCGCGGCACACGCGGGAGGGATACGCCTTCCAATTGCGCGCCGCCACCGCCGGTTTCCGCGATGCGGTGCGGGAGCGGGACGAACCGTTCGGGGATTGGCGCGGGCAGTTCGGCAAGCCGGCGGACCAGCCGGGCGAGGACGCCGCCGGAAGTTAGCTAGCGCGCCTCGGGCAGATCCGTGCGCTCCGCCTCGGCGACCACCTTGGCCGAGAGCGAGCGCATGGCCGCCGCTTCTTCGGGGTCCAGTTCGTCGATGAACAGCCGCCGCACCAGTTCCACGTGATTGGGCGCGGCGGCCTCCAGGGCGGCGCGGCCGGCGTCGGTGAGCATGATCTCGCGGCCGCGGGCATCGTCCACGGCCTGGCAGCGGCCGACCAGTCCGCGGGCGGCCATCCGGGAGAGGTGTTTGGACAGGCGGGACTTGTCCCAGCAGATCTCCGCGCCCAGTTCCTTGGCGCGCAGGTTGCCGCCGGCGGCGGCGAGGGCGACCAGCACCTCGTAATCGGAGTAGGACAGGCCGTCGCGGGTGAGCCCGGCGGCGATGGCGGCGTCGAGGCGCTGCCGCAGCCGAATATAGGACTGCCAGGTCGCCTGTTCCTCGTCGCTCAGCCAGCGGGTCATGGGTTCCATCCTAGCGACGCATAGTTGACACGGACACCAACGGTGGGTGACCCGGCCGATTCCCCGGAATTCATCCGGCACAATTTTTGAGCTTTGCGAAACACAATGCCCGCGAGGGCGATACATAAACGGCGCAACAGGACGAATGGGACGCGTTCTGCCGGAACGGGTCCCGACCGCGAAGGCTGCGAAGGGGTTCTACCTCGATGGATAGCCCATCCGGTTGACAATGCAACGTTGCGCCAGAACAGTAGACGCCGGACCGGACCGGCCACCGTGCCACAACCCGCAGCGGTGGCGTAACCGCGCCGAACCGGGCCGCTACCAACCTATTGCGCCGACATTGAGGAATACATGAACGTTCGCCGGCTACTCGTCACCGCCAGCGTCGCGAGCCTGACGACTCTCGCCCCGCTTGCCGCCGCCTCCGCCGACGTCCCCACCGGGTCGTCCGGCACCGGCTCCTCCACCATCGACACCGGCTCCGGCGCGACCGGTTCGGCGAATCTCACCCAGACCGGCTCGGCCGGCGGGTCCTACAAGAACTGCGACGAAGCCCGCGCCGCAGGCCACGCCCCCCTCTTCCGCGGTGAACCCGGCTACGGCCCCCACCTCGATCCCGACGGCGACGGATTCGCCTGCCCGACCGTCTGATTCGGGCATCCGCGGCTAGCGCCGCAACAAACTTCGCGGCCCCGATCCTCACGGATCGGGGCCGCGGTGCAAGGAACCGAAGTACCCCCTCATGCACCGGGCCCCGGATCCGTCAGGATCCGGGGCCCGGTTGCTTGCAAGGCGTTTCGCCGCGTCAGCGGCGGAAGATCCGCACCAGCACCAGGGTGGCGACCAGTGCGCCCGCCCCGATCAGGCTGTATTTGATCTTCGGCTCGTTCACCTTGGCCACGAACGACTGCTTGGCATTGTCGGCCAGCCGCTGCGGGTCGGCCCGCACCGCGAGTTCGTCGAGGGTGCTCGCGAGCCGGTTACGCGCGGCCTCGATCTCCCGCTCGATCGCCTCGGTGTCTCTCGCCACGTCACACTCCTGTCTGAAAGCCGCCACCCCGGGCGGCGCTGTTGACCTGCCCTGGAGTGTATCGCTCACACCCGGTCAGGCCCGTCTACTACCGTGCAGGCATGACCGAGAACCACCGACTCAGTCCCGGCGATACCGCGCCCGCCTTCACCCTGCCCGATGCCGACGGCAAAGAGGTCTCGCTGTCGGACTATCGCGGACGCAAGGTGATCGTGTATTTCTACCCGGCCGCGAGCACCCCGGGCTGCACCAAGCAGGCCTGCGATTTCCGCGACAGCCTGGGCGAATTGAACGAGGCCGGGCTGGATGTCATCGGCATCTCCCCCGACAAGCCGGCCAAACTGGCCAAGTTCCGCGACAACGAAGGACTCACCTTCCCCCTGCTGTCCGACCCGGACAAGGAAACACTGCAGGCCTACGGCGCCTTCGGCGAGAAGACCATGTACGGCAAGACCGTCACCGGCGTCATCCGCTCCACCTTCCTGGTGGACGAGCACGGCAAGATCGAGGTCGCGCAATACAACGTGCGCGCCACCGGGCACGTGGCGAAACTGCGCCGCGACCTGTCGGTCTAGCGGTCGCACCGCACGAGATTGGACGGCCCCCGATCCTGAACGGATCGGGGGCCGGACGTGTAATGAGGGTAGAGACCGGGGCCCGCTCAGGAGGAATCCTCGGATCCGGCGGGGCTCACCGCCGGACCGGGGCAGATACGAAAAGCCCCGGCCCGCACCGTGGGACGCCACGCGCTCGCGTCGCCATGGTTCGGGCCGGGACTCGGGCCTCGACATCGCCCCTGCTCCCGTCGAGATCGGTGCCCACGGGTGGGCACCGCCCGTCTTTTCGGCGTCTGCCGGCGGATCGGGTGGGTCGATTCGTCTCAGACGCGTGGCAGCAGCTGTGCCGCCCACTGAACCATCATGTGCCAGTGGTTGTCCCACCATTTGGAAAATTCGGGGGTGCCTAACGGCGGCGGGGCCAGTTCGCCGGGGAACAGGCCGCCTTCGGTCGGGGAGCCGACGGTGTGGGTGGGGGCCGGGATGATGGAGTCCGTGGCGCTGGACCGCTCGCCCTCGGGCTGGGCCTTGATCAGCGGTTTCGAGGGGCGTTCGGTGCGGTCCGGGCCCCAGTTGAGGGTGGCCGGGTCGAGCGTCACGATCTCGGGTTCGGGCAGCAGCTGCGGCGTGGTCTGCTCGGTGAGCGGTGCGCCCGCCTCGGTAGGGGTGGGCCCGGGCAGGCCGTCGACGATGTCACCTGCGGAGCCGGTGTCGAGCCCGGTCTCGCCGATCGGCTGCGGCGGCGGGCTGTGCGGCGCGTCCGCCGACACCCGGGCATCGATGAGCCGGGGTTCGGGCACGGTCTTGGAATTGCTGCTCGCGGTGTACACGCCGCCGACCACCAGTCCGCCGGCCAGCACGCTCGCGGCCGCGAACAGCGCGGCGGTACCCCGCGCCCGCCGAATCCGTTCCGCGGCTTCCCCGGCGAACTCCGTCTCCGGCAGCGCTGCCAGCGCGGCTCCCAGGGCGGGCGCGTTCGCGGCCACCGCGCACGGGATCACCGGCGCGCCGAACCCGGACTCCAGCGCCGCCACCACGGCGGGTTCGGTTGCGGCCGAACCGATCAGCACCACGGCGTCCGGTTTCACCCCGGCCGCGTCGAACTGATCCCAGGCGGCGGTGACGGCCGCGCGCATGGCCTCCTCGGTGGTGGCCCCGCCATTGAGCGTCACGGCCGCCAGCACCCGGGTGCGGTCCGGATCGATCAGCGAGAAGGCCTGGAACCCCGGCACCACTTCGCAGATGGCCAGGTCCTCGAATTCGTCCACCCAGCTCATGGCCCGCGCCACGGCCAGATGCGCGGCCTTGGCCGACACCAGCGACGCCTCGTGCCACGGGCCGGACGCCAGCCGCGTCACGATGGCCCGGCGTTCGGCCGCATCCCGGTACACGACCGCCGCGCCCACCACTTCGCGATCCGGTGAAAGTTTGTCGGCCAGTTCCTCCAGCACCGTCTCCACCGCGGCGGCGAGATCGGCTTTGGTATCGCCGACAACCTTTTCCACGCGCTCGTCCACCACGCGCTCGGTCAATTTGTCACCGTCGGCGAGTGCCACCGCGCGCACGATGCCGCGCTCGGTAGCGACGCCGATGGTCACCGCGGAACGAACAACAGCAGAAGCAACCACAGATCAGCCTTCCAACGTTGTGTCGATGCAACGAAACTCTCGTGGCTCCCGGGGCGAGGCTCGCGAGAGCCGGAAACGAAACTCTCGCGGCCCCTGGATCCGGGTCTGCCGCGGGGCAAGCCCGGAGATTCTGGGCGGAGCCATTTGTCAAGCGCTGAGGGGCAGCTGGGAAGCAGCTGCGATGAGTGTTCGGAGCCACTCCCGGGTGTGGATGGGTGCGAACCTACGACGAGATAGGGACACACGAAGTACCGCAGCGTGTCATCAGCGTGTCGCTACCTCTAGGCTGTTGAACGTGGAAGCGCGCACGGGAACCAGGTCGACACGACGACCGGACCCTGCGTTGGAGTTGCAGGACGACCCGCAGGAACTGATGCCGCGTCGCCGCCCGACGCAGGAACGGTCCAAACGCAAGTTCGACGCCCTGCTCCAATCCTCCCGGGAGCTGCTGGTCGAGGTCGGTTTCGAATCGTTCACCTGTGAGGAAGTGGCGGCCCGCGCCGAGGTGCCGATCGGCACCCTCTACCAGTTCTTCGCCAACAAGTACGTGATCGTCTGCGAGCTGAATCGCCAAGACCTGGTGGCGGTTTCCCAGGAACTGTCCGAATTCCACGGCGAGATCCCGTCCATGGACTGGCTCCGCCACATGAACGCCCTGGTGGATCATCTCGCCGATCTGTGGATGACCGACCCGTCGCGCCGCGAGGTCTGGCTGGCCATGCAGTCCACGCCGTCGACCCGCGCGACGGGCGCCATCCACGAGAAGGAATTCGCCGAGGCGGTAGCCCAGATGCTCCGCCCGCTCATGCCGCGCACCCCGCGCGGCCGTCGTTCCATGATGGCCCAGGTGCTGGTGCACGTCGTCTACTCGATGCTGAACTTCTCCGTCCAGGACGGCCTCAGCCACGAGGACGCGGTGGCCGAATTGAAGCGACTCATGGTCGCCTACTTGCTGATTGCCGAGAAGGAGTCCCGGACCGGCGGCCAGCGCACGCCGGTCGAGCCCGACATGAACTAGCCGTTGATCAAGTCCGCTAGCTCACCCGGATCTTCCAGCACCACCATGGCGGCCGCCGTATCCCCGTCGTGCGTCAGCGACAGATGCACCCGCACCCGCGGCAGGAACTCCGCCGCCAGCCCGTGCAATTTGATACTCGGCCGCCCCCAGGCATCATTGACCACCTCGATCAACGGATAAGGGTTGTCCCCGATCTGCGGACTCCGAGCGAACCGAGAAGAGGCCCAAGCCTTGATGACCGCCTCCTTGGCGGCCCACCGGGTGGCATAACTACGAGCGGGATCAGTGCCCTTGCTTTGGCAATAGCGGCGCTCTCCCGCGGTGAAACTCTCCCGGATCATGGTGGTGCCGGTGCGTTCCAGTTGTTCGGCGAACTCGGAAATGGTGACCAAGTCCAGTCCGATACCAAGGATCGTCACGGTATGAGACTCCTCGATTCCTCTTGAGTGCTGTTGTCTGGGCGCAACATACCAGCGGAGCCTACGGTTCCGTAGGCTCCGCCGGCGTAAGTTGCGTTGCGCCGCAGGGCTACCCGGAGCTTCGCCCCGGGCAAAGAAGTGGGCGGGCCCGCGTCGACACGCGGGCCCGCCCAGCTACTCGGATCTACTGGCAGGCCGGGCCCTTCGGGACCGAGACGTAGGTCGCATCGGCACCGAGACGGGCGGTCGGGCTGAGCAGGGTTTCGGCCTCGAGCTGGCGGGACTGCTTGGCCGGGGTGCCGTCGCCGCCGAGGCGGCGGTCGGCGGGGCGCTCGTAGAGCGGGGCGCCGCCGCACATGGCCTCGGTGAGGCGCTGGCGGCCGGCGAGCTGGCGCTCTTCGGCACGGCGCTGGTAGGTCTCGCGCTTGTCGGCGTCGGTGATGGCTTCCACGAAGGCCTGGGGGTGCACGATGGCGACCAGGCCGGAGACGTGGCCGAAGCCGAGCGAGGTGACCAGGCCCGCCTTGAGCGGGAAGCGGTCGCCGACCTGGAGGGACTCGCGGAGCCAGACCAGGTGGGGGTACGCCTTCATCTTCTCGTCGACGCAGTCGAGGCTGCGGTTCGGCGGGATGACGCCCTGTTCGAGAACCTGGCACAGGCCGATCATCTGGAAGGCCGCCGCGCCGCCCTTCGCGTGACCGGTGAGGGTCTTCTGCGAGATGACGAACAGCGGGTTGCCTTCCGAACGGCCGATGGCGGTGGCGAGGCGTTCGTGCAGCTCGGACTCGTTGGGATCGTTTGCCGCGGTGGAGGTGTCGTGCTTGGAGACCACCGCGATCTCGTCGGGCGAGACGCCGAGCTTGCCGAGTTCCTTGGCCAGTCGCGACTCCGGGCCGCCGCGGCCCGCACCCAGCGCACCCAGGCCGGGGGCCGGGATGGAGGTGTGCACGCCGTCGGCGAAGGACTGGGCGTAGGCGACCACGCCGAGGACCGGCAGGCCCATTTCCAGGGCCACCGAGCCGCGGGCGAGGAGAACCGTTCCGCCGCCCTGCGATTCGACGAAGCCGCCGCGGCGGCGATCGTTGGCGCGGGAGAAGTAGCGGTCGCTGATGCCCTTGCCCGCCATGACGGCGGAGTCGGCGGTGGCGGACATGTCGCCGAAGCCCACGATGCCCTCGATGCCGAGGTCGTCGTAGCCGCCGGCCACCACCAGGTCCGCCTTGCCCAGCTTGATCTTGTCCACGCCCTCCTCGACGGAGACCGCCGCGGTCGCGCAGGCCGCGACCGGGTGGATCATGCCGCCGTAGGAACCGACGTAGCTCTGCACCACATGGGCGAGAGCGACGTTGGGCAGC
Source organism: Nocardia yamanashiensis (assembly GCF_021183565.1). NCBI lineage: Bacteria > Bacillati > Actinomycetota > Actinomycetes > Mycobacteriales > Nocardiaceae > Nocardia > Nocardia yamanashiensis. The sequence goes on along the minus strand of NZ_CP089226.1, from coordinate 8,090,188 downwards.
GCCTCCTGGAGGATGTCGTTGGCGCGCGGCTCACCGAGCAGGTTGTCGATGTAGAGCGAGCGCATCGAGGACATGCCGCCCATGCCGGTGCCCTGGGTGTTGGCGACCATCGCCGGGTGCACCCAGCTCATGAGCTCGGCGGGGCTGAAGCCGGAGGACAGGAACGCGTCCACGGTGCAGACGATGTTCCACAGCGCCACCCGGTCCACAGAGGAGGCCATATCGGCGGAGATGCCCCACTTGGTGGGATCCCAGCCGGTCGGGATCTGACCGCCCACGAACCGCGACAGCTTGGTCTTGCGCGGCACCCGGATCTCGGTGCCCGCCTTGCGGATCACGTTCCAGTCGCCCGAACCCTCGACCGGCGTGATGACGGTCTGCTCCGGGTTGGCGGCGAAGAACGCGCGCGCCTCGGCCTCGCTGTTGACCACGAAGGACAGGTCCTTGTCGAGGAACACCGAAGTCAGCAGCGGAATGGCATTGTCGATCATCGCGCCGTCGTCGCCGTAGCGCCGCACGCCGCAGCGCTCCACCACGGTGTCGTGGTAGCGCTCGGCCAGCTCCGATTCGTCCACGTACTCACCGGATTCGGTGTCGTACCAGCCCGGCTTGGGATCGTTCTCCCAGGTGACCAGGCCCGTGGTCCAGGCCAGCTCCAACACGCCCGCTGCGGAGAGCTGATCGGACACCTCGACCTCGAAGCGGGTGCGCGCCGAGCCGTAGGGCCCGAGCTCGCCCGCGCCGACGATGACGACCATATCGTCGAGATCGGCGGTGACCGAACCCCATTCGGGGGTGGGCAGCTTGGAGGACAGGGTCGGCGGGGCCGGCAGCGCCGCGATGGTGGCGACGTCGCTCTTCTCCGCGGCGGCCTCGGCTTCCTCGGCCTCACCGTGCGCACCCTTGGCGAGCGCGGCGAGATCCAGCTTGGCATTGGCCAATCCACCGGTCAGGTCGATCTGCTGCGGTCCGGCGGCGGTCACCACGCGAGCCCGCGAGGTGCACCACTTGAGCAGCTCGTCCGCCATCTGCTGGGTGGACCAGGTCTGCACCCCGGCCGCCTCGACGGCCTCGACCAGCGGATCGTTATGGCCCATCAGCCCGGTGCCGCGCACCCAGCCGATCAGCGCGTGCACCAGGGTGACCCGCTGCGCCCACGACTTCTCCGCGCGCCACTTGGCGACCACGGCGTCGAGCGCGGCCTTGGATTCGCCGTACGCGCCGTCGCCGCCGAAGAGGCCGCGGTTGGGCGAACCCGGCAGCACCACATGCAGTTTGGCGTCCACGTCGTGGTCCGCGCCCAGGGTGGACAGGCCACCGATGAGCCGCTCCACCGACCACAGCAGCACCCGCATCTCCATTTCGGCGCGAGCGCCGGCGTCGGAGAGGTCACCGGCCACGCGGGGCGCGGCGAACGGCATCAGCAGGGTGGGGGTCATCGCCTCCTTGACCAGGATCTTGGCCCCGCCGGCATTGTCGACCTGCTCGTTGCCGACCCAGTCGATCAGCGCGTCGATATCGCTGTAGGAGGCCATGTTCGCGGGCACCACCCACAGGGTCGCGCCATTGCGGGCGTGCTCCCGGTACAGCTTCTTGTAGAAGCTCAGGCGGGCGTCGTCGAGCTTGGAGGTGGTGACGATGACGGTCGCGCCGCCGCCGAGCAGTCGCCCGGTGGCCGCCGCCGCGATGGAACCCTTGCTGGCGCCGGTGATCACGGCGATATCGGAGGACCAGGCGCCCGGCTCCGCGGCGCTCACCGCGGCCTCGGCAATGCTGCCGTAGACCCCGGCCAGTACGGAGCGCGCTTCGCGCTTGGCCCGATCGCGCCACCAGTTTGCCTGTGCGGCAACGGCTTCCCCGGCGCCGGTGAACCCGTCGACCGCGAAGTCGGCGAGCGCGGCATCCTCGCCCAGCCACAGCCGGGCCAGATCCTCACGGGCCGAGGCCCACCGGTCGTCGATGAGCACGGCCTTCTTGGCGTCGAAGGCGGGCGCGACGAGACGCGGCCAGTCCGAACCCAATTCGGCCGAGACCAGATCGATGAGCGAGTTGTCGGAGGCTTCCGGCGCGGACAGCTGCTCGACGTGACCGAGGGATTCCAGGATCACGCGGGCGGCCTGCGCCAGCACGCCGTCGCGGCCGGTGATCTGCTCGGTGAACTCGCCCAGCGCGGCCGCGTCGACGGTCGCGCCGCCCCCGCCGCCGGCGGACGGCATGGAGACCGCGACGCCTCGGCGGGCGGCGACCGCCTGCACGGCCGCGTCGATCGCATTGTCCACGGCCGCACCGTCGTTCAGGCCGCCGGAGACCAGGCCGCCGAGATCGCCGCCGCGCACCGAAGCGCCCTCGCGGGTGCCGAGCGAGACCTCGGCGGTGACGTGGCTGGCCCAGCCGTCGCCCAGGCCCCAGACCTTCTTCACCCGATCGGCGATGGCGCCGGGGCGCTTGCCGGAGGGACCGAAGACCTTGCGCAGGTGATCGCCGATGGCGTCGGACAGCACCGACCCGAACGGCTTGTAGGTGCGGGCCAGGCGATCGACGGTATTGGACAGCGCACCCATATCGGCGTCGGCCGCACCGTCGATGGCCCCGAGCGAGAGCTCCGCGCCGAGGTCGACGAGCAGCTGGTTACGCCGCGAGGAGACGCCGTCGCACAGGCCCTCGATGGTGTCCACCGGGCCGATCTGGTCCATGCGCAGCTTGGTCCACAGCGCGATGAGCACGCGGGTGGCGTCGGCGGCATTGAACGCGATGTCGTCCGGGGTGGGCCCGCCGGTCGGCACGGCCACGGGAGCCGGGGCGGCGGCGGGAGCCGCTGCGGCCGAAGCGGTTTCGGCGGCCGGAGTCTCCTCCGGCTCCTCCACCGGCGCGGGATCGGTATCGGTGGCGTACACGATGCCGGACTCGCGCTCGATGTTCAGCACCTCGACCACCGTGTTCGAGAACTGCGGCAGCTTGAGCGTGTTGGAGGCCAGGTTCGCGACGGTAGGCGTTGCGGCCAAACCGATCTCGACGAACCGCTCCACGCCCAGCCCGCCGTGCTCGACGTCGGTGAACAGCAGATCCTGGGTCTCGATCCAGCGCACCGGCGAGGCGAACTGCCAGGCCAGCAGCTCGACCAGCACCACGCGGCACAGTTCGATGGGCTTGGCCGCCCATTCGTCGAAGTTCGCCAGCACCTCGGCCAGCGGTTCGGACGGCACCAGGTCGGCGATCTCCTGGATGAAGTCGCGCTCCAGGTTGAACAGGCGCGGCACCAGGTTCGGAATGTAGCGTCCGACAAGCACTTCCGGATGCAGGTCTTCCGGCAGCAGCCCGCGCAGCTTCTCGCGGAAGTCCGGCACGCCGGCCCGCAGCACGGTGGAGTGGAACGGCACGTCGATGCCCGGGATGACCACGAAGGCCCGCTTGCCGCCGGTCTGCGCCCGCAGCCGCTCGATCTCGACCTCGAGGGCTTCCAGGCCCTTCACGGTGCCCGCGATGGCGTACTGCGCGCCGCGCAGGTTGAGGTTGACGACCTCCAGGAATTCCCCGGCCGCGTCGCCGATGCCCTTGACCCAGCCGATCACCTCGTCGTCGGCGATGCCGATCTGCGAGGGCCGGATGGCGGCCATGCGGTAGTCGCTGCGGCCCTGGGCATCCCGGGGCACCAGCTCGTGCATGGCGGAGCCGCGCTGGAACACCACCTCGAGCACCGCGTGCAGCGGCAGCACACCCGCGACGGCGGACAGCGCGTTGTACTCGCCGACGGAGTGACCCGCCAGCATGGCGCCCTCGATGAACGCGCCGGCTTCACGCAGTTCGGCCACCTGAGCCACACCGAGGGTGGCCATCGCCACCTGGGTGAACTGGGTCAGGTGCAAAACGCCCTGCGGGTGCCGGTATTCGACGCCGCGCGCCTTCAAGTAGGTCGGGTTGTCGCGCACCACAGCGAGAATCGAGAAGCCCAGCGCCTCGCGGGTGTGCTTGTCGGCCTCGTCCCAGACCTGCTTGGCGGCCTTGGAGCGGGTGCGTGCGTCCAGGCCCATCCCCTTGGCCTGAATGCCCTGGCCCGGGAAGGCGTACACGGTCTTCGGCGCGGCGATGCGACCGGTCGCGGTCATCACCAGATCGCCGTCGATGCGGCAGGACACCTCGATGATCTCGGTGCCCGCGTCCACCGCGACCCGTTCCACGCGCACGTCGATCTGCGCGCCCAGGCGCACCATGCCGAGGAAGCGGGTGGTCCAGGCGGTGATGGTGCGCGGCGGCACCTTGTCGCTCAGATCGATGGCCGACACCGCGTGCTGCGCGGCGGCCGACAGCCACATGCCGTGCACGATCGGATCGCCCAGCCCGGCCAGCTTGGCCGCATTGCCGGAGGTGTGGATGGGGTTGAAGTCACCCGACACCTGCGCGAAGGCGGACATGGCGCGCGGAGCCTGGATGGTCACGTCGCGACGGCGGCGGCGCGGGGTGTCGGCGGCCTGCTCGGACAGCGAACCGGCGGCGCGCGGCGGATCGGTGAGCTCGCCCGCGCCGGTGCGGCCGCGGATGGCGAACCGCTCGGTGAGGGTGGCGATGGTCGGCATGGACATGCCGGTCTCGACCTTGTCGAGCATGCCGGTGATGCGCACCCGCACCTCGACGACGCGGCCCAGATCGGTGTCGAGGGTCTCGCCCGCCTCCACCTTGACCGCGAGCACGCTGGCGCCGGTGGGCAATTCGCCGACCAGATCGATCTGGTGGTCGAGGTGGACCAGGTCCAGCATGCCCTCGATGACGCTGGCGCCGGTGGCGGTACGGGTCGCGCCGAGCACCGCGAAGACCGCGGGCCAGCAGGCGCCGACGAGCACGTCGGGGGCGGTGCGGCCGATCGTCGAAAGGTGTTCGGGCAGACCGGAACCGGTGACGCCGGCGTGATCGGCGATCAGGTCCGGGCTCCACGCCACGTTCAGGTGCGCGACCGGGGTGCCGTTGACGACCTTCACCTCGGGCAGCGACTGCCCGGCGGCGACGGCCAGCAGCGCGGTCATGGCGGCGTCGGCATCGGCTTCGGTGATGACGGGCGCGCCGCCGTTGTACACCGAGACCGGCACGGTGATGCGGATGCGGACGGCGTCCTTGCCCAGCAGCGGCACCGCCAATTCCACATAGGCGTGGTCGGATTCGGGGCCCTCGGTGGCGGACAGGGTCGCACCGGTGGGCGGGTGGATCGCGCCCTTGCCGTTCATGGTCCACTCGCCGAGATCGCCCAGGCGGTGGATGGGGTTGACGGTGGTGCGGCCGGCCCAGTTCACATCCGGTGCGGCGAGCACGATGTCGAGCAGGCCGCCCGCGACGGCGGCGCGGCGGCGGCCGTCGACGGCGGCCGGGACGACGCCCGCGCGCACCAGGGAGTAGGCGGTGTCCTGTTCGAAGCGGTCGAGGAGTTCACCGACCGGTTCGTCCACGCGGGTGATGCCCGCGACGGCGACGGTGCCCGGGATGATGCACACCTGATCGGCGGTGTAGCGCGGATCGTGAGCCTGCCACAGCGAATCCGAACGCCACCAGCGGCGCACGTCCTGATCCACCACCGGCACGAAGTTGACCGGCTTGCCGGGAATCTTGCACAGCGACACGAAGAACGGCACATCGGCCGGGTGCAGCACGGCCGAGGCGACGGCCGGGTACTGCTCCTTCAGCGTGCAGATGGCCTTGACCGGGGTCTCGAACGCGGCGTCGTCGGCGAACAGGGTCGCGATCTCGCCGCGGTCGGCCGGGTTGAGGCGGGATTCGGTGCGGCGCACCATTTCCGCGAACCGGTCGCGCCAGGTGATGTCCAGCCACACCGACTTGGTGGCCTCGGCGATGGCGTCGGCGAAGTCGCCGCCGCAGTCGAAGTCCTTGCGGCGGTCCAGGCCCACGGCCAGCTCGACGTAGCGCTCCAGCCATTCCAGGTAGGTCATGGTGGCGACGTCGCCGAAGTACGGCTTGGCGGTGCCGTTGAGCGCCTCGATGATCTCCGCGCGGCGCTCGGCCACGGCGTCGGCGTCACCGGCGACCTCGTCCAGCAGGCGGCCGGTGCGGGAGGCGGCATTGTCGATCTCGTGGATGTCGGCGCCCAGTTGCGAACGGCCGGAAGCCATTCCGCCGGACGCGGTGCCCGCGCCGACCCAGTCCGGGGTACCGGGGGTGTCGACCAGCAGCTGCTTGACCTCGGGCGCGGTGGTGGCCTCCAGGGTGGCCATGGCGGCGGTGCCGACCAGTACGCCGTCCAGCGGCATGGCCGGGTAGCCGTGCACCTGCGACCATGCGCCGGTGAGGTATTCGGTGGCGCGCTCGGGAGTGCCGATGCCGCCGCCGACGCAGACGATCACATTGTCGCGGACGCGCAGTTCGGCGTAGGTGTCGAGCAGCAGGTCGTCCAGGTCTTCCCAGGAGTGGTGCCCGCCGGCCTTGCCGCCTTCGATGTGCATGATGACCGGGTAGCCGGGCACCGAGTCGGCGATGCGCAGCACGGCCCGGATCTGGGCGACGGTGCCGGGCTTGAACGCCACGTGGGTGATGCCGGCCTCGGTCAGCTCCTCGATCAGCGCGACGGCCTCGTCGAGTTCCGGGATGCCGGCGGTGACGATGACGCCGTCGAAAGGCGCACCGGCGGAACGGGACTTCTGCACCAGGCGCTTGCCGCCCAGCTGCAGCTTCCACAGGTAGGGGTCGAGGAACAGCGAGTTGAACTGCACCGCGCGGCCCGGGTGCAGCAGCGTCTTCAGCTCTTCCACGCGATCGGCGAAGATCTGCTCGGTGACCTGGCCGCCGCCGGCGAGTTCGGCCCAGTGGCCCGCATTGGCCGCGGCCGCCACGATTTTCGCGTCCACGGTGGTGGGGGTCATGCCCGCGAGCAGGATCGGGGAGCGGCCGGTCAGCCTGGTGAACGCGGTCTCGACCACGACCCGGCCATTGGGCAGGCGCACCGGCTTGGGCGCGAATTCGGCCCAGGCGGGGGCGATTTCGGGGGCCGCGCCGGGGGTGAAGAGGCTGCGCTGGCCGGAGCGGGTGGCGGCGGCGAGCACGCCGACGCCGGTGCCCTTGAGCGAGCCGGAGGTGAGGCGGGAGAGCAGGTCGCCGGGACCCAGGTCCAGGATCCACTGCGCGCCCTGGGCGACGGTGTCGTCGACGATGCCGACCCAGTCGATGGGATCGACGAGCACTTCCTGGGCGAGGCTCGCGGCCAGTTCGGCGTCCAGGCCGCACTGCTGCGCCCAGCCCTTGACCAGGTCGACGGTCTCGGCCAGCGCCGGGTGGTGGAAGGCGACCTCGACCGGGATGTCCTCGAACACCGGCGCGAAGACCGCACCGCCGCGCTTCTTGGCGTCGCGTTCCTTGGCCTGTTCGGCATTGATCTCGGCGCAGCGCTGGCGGACCCGATCCAGCTGGGCGACCGGGCCGCTCAGCACGGCGCGGCGGCGGCCGTTTCGGATGGACAGCACCGCGGCCTTCTCCGGCGCGATGTCGGTCATGAGCGCGTCGACAACTTCCCGCAACTGCTCGGGATCGACATTGGAGACCGCCACCATGGGCGACTTCTCCCCCACCGGCATGAGGCCGCGGCGGCGGGCGACCAGTCCGGCGGCGGCGCCGATCAACTGGGCGATGGCCAGCAGTTCGGCATCGCGCTGCCCGTGCGCCTCGGCGGCGGTGGCGGCGATCCGGCCCTGCGAGTGGCCGATGACGGCGGTGGGCGCGTGCGCCGCGGTGTCCAGGCCCTGCAGGCGCAGCGCGCGCAAGGCGGCGGCCTGGGTCAGGAACACGCCGGGCATGGAGACGGCCGCGGAGCGCAACACCTGCGCTGACGGCGCTCCGGACACCTCCCCCTGCTCCGGGTCGGCGATCTCTTCCTCGAGCATCCACGCGATCGGGTCGAACCCGACGGGACGCACCACGAGTAGTTGTGCCGCAACGGGTTCCAGCTGCCGGGCCGCGTCATTGACCAGTGCGGTCAGCTCCGGCTCCAGTGCGGAATCCCGCCCGATCTCCTCCAGCTCGGTCAGCCACTGCGCCCCCTGTCCACCGAAAGCGAGGGCGTACGGCGCACCCCCCAGCAACCGGTCCAGCAGCGACGACCTGACTCCACTCTCCCGGCTCTTCCCCGCCACCTTGGCCTTCGGTCCGGTTCCAGTGCTCTCGTTGATCGTCAAGACGTTCGACTTCCTTCTCCTGGCGGCCCGCCCCCTCAGGACTGGGCCGCGCTCACGGTGCGCAGGTGTTCCTCCGGCCATCTGGCCCTGGTAGATGGCGAGGATTCCACAAAATCATGAGGATCTCCTCATGTTTGGTCCGCACCCCGTGACCTACCCCCGAGTATTTCTGTACGGTCGTCCCAGAACCGTCCGAAACATGACCCTCCCTCATGTTTGAACACGCTGGTGAGCGTGGTTACACCGGTGAAGGAAATGTGAGGCTTCCTCACATTGCGGTTTATCAAATCGTTATAATCCCTGGTAGGGTTACCGACCAGTACGCCACACCCGCCCGATGCTTCGCGATCCCCGTTAGACCCGGTAAAGTTTGGACGGTCGTACCATCAGCGCGAGTGGCGAAATTGGCAGACGCGCCAGATTTAGGTTCTGGTGTCCACGGACGTGGGGGTTCAAGTCCCCCCTCGCGCACAAAGAAAATCCCGGCAATCCCCCCATGCGGGCGGAGCCGGGATTTTCCGTTTCAGAGTTTGCGCACTCCGCCCCGCGCCGCCCGGTAACCATCGAGCAAACAGCAGGGCGGAACGCGATCAGCCCGCCGAACCGGTCAGCAGCTTGATGAGATCGGTTGCGCCGGAGGGGATTCCGGTGTTGGATTCGGCGCGGCCGGGGACGCCGACCTCGAGCTGGGCGGTCTTGCCCGCCTGGGTCACGGTGACGGTGTATTTGGCCTTGGCCGGGGGCGTCCATTCGATGGTGGGGGTGCTGTTCGCGGGGGTGAGGGCGTCGACGATGGTGACGCCGTCGACCTTCACGGTGATCGGGGAGGTGGCGTCGGAGCCGGAGAGGGTGACGCTGATGCGGCAGGTGGCGGCGACGGCGCAGTCGGAACCCGCGGTCGATCCTTCGACCTTGATGCCGGTGACGCTTGCCGAGGCGGGGGCGGCCAGGAGGACGGGGGCGGCGAGGGCCGCGAAACCGGCTGCGGCACAGGCGCCGATCGAACGCTTTGACATGGAGACCTTCTCTTCCTTTCGGCGAGCCGGATCGCCCACCGAGAGGAAGAGTAGTGAAACGCTAGCGCTTCAATGCGGTTTTCACCCGGAGCCGGTCCCCCGGATCCGTTCAGGACCAGGTGGGAGCTCGGTAGAGGGGGTTCTCGAAAAGAGATCCGGTGCCGGCGATGTCGAGTAGCGCACTCACGGCGAACAGATCTTCGAAGCTGTGGATACCGAGATCTTCCACGTCTATCTGCAGACTTCGCAACCAATCGGATAATCCATTAGGCATGAGCGGCACAACCTTCGGTAGGTGGCAACACGTGAGCGATCATCACATGCGCCACCTGCGCGAAGGTGAAGCGACACTCGCGATTCAGCGGCGGGTGACGCGGACCGGCTTGTCGGCGGGGGCGTTCTCGATATCGTGCGGCTGACCGAATCGGCGGAGCAGCCGCTCGTCTCCTGACGCTCACGCCGTGGCGCGGAATTCCGTTGCCCCGCCGAGCAATCGGGAGATGCCGAGTCCGGCGGCGCGCAGCGCGGGGATGGCCGAGCGGGCCGAGGCGTTGTTGGGCAGCACCAGCGACAACGCCGCCACGGTCCGCCCGCCCGCCGCGCGCACCGGCACCGCGATCCCGGTCGCGCATTCGTCGACATAGCCTGGGCAGTAGGCGATTCCGGTGCGCCGGATCTCGCTCAGCGACGAGCGCAGCCGGTCCGGCTCGACGAGGGTATGCGTGGTGAGCGCGCGTAAAGACCCGGCCAGCACCGCTTCCTGCAGTTCGGCGGGCGCGTGCGCGAGCAGCACCAGCCCGGTGGAGGAGGCGTGCAGGGGCAGGCGGCCGGCCAGGTGCACCTTGTTGCGAATGGAGCGGGAGGCGGAGAGCCGCTCGATGTAGAGCACCTCGCGCTCGTGCAGCACACCCAATTGCACGTGGTGACCGATGGCGGCGTGCAGATCGGACATGATCGGAATCGCCGCTTCCTGAAGCCCGAAGGTCGGGGCGGCCCGGGAGGCGAGCTCCCACATGCGCACCCCGATGCAGATCCGGCGCTGCGCGTCGCGGCGCAGCCAGCCGTAGTCGATGAGTTCGTTCACCAGCCGGGAGGCGGTGGCGAGCGGAAGATCGCTGCGCCGGGCCAGTTCGGAGAGGGTGACCGCGCGATGTTCGGGGCCGAACGCCTCGTAGATCCGGACCACCCGGGACATGAGGGATTCGCCGCTCATCGATCTGGCCATGGCGGCCTCCTCCGGTCGTTCGATTATCAGGATTACTGATATACATGCCTTATGTACCACTCCGAGACGACACCCGTCAACAACCCATCGGCGCTGGATCTGGACCGGATCACCGCCATCGACGTGCACACCCACATCCACGCCGATCACCACGGTCACCTGGCACTGGACGACCAGCTCATGGACGCCGCCGAGGCGTATTTCAAGGGCGATCACACCCCCCGGCCCACCGTGGACGATCTGGCCGCGCACTACCGCGCCGCGAACATGGCCGCGGTGGTGTTCAGCGTGGACGCCGAGGCCACCACCGGACATCCGGCGCTCAGCAACGAGGAGATCGCCGAAGCCGCGGCGCGGCACGCGGACGTGCTGATCCCGTTCGGCTCCATCGATCCGGCGCGCGGCGCGGCGGGCGTGCGCGCGGCACGGCGGCTGGTGACCGAGCACGGGGTGCGCGGGTTCAAGTTCCACCCCAGCCTGCAGGCGTTCGAACCCAATGACCCGAAGGCGTATCCGCTCTACGAGGAACTGCAATCCCTGGGCGTCCCAGCGCTTTTCCACACCGGTCAGACCGGCATCGGCGCGGGCCTGCCGGGCGGGCGCGGCATCAAACTGCGCTATTCGGACCCGATGCTGCTCGACGATGTGGCGGCCGACTTCCCGGAACTGACCGTGATCATGGCGCATCCCTCGGTGCCGTGGCAGGACGAGGCCATCTCCATCGCCACCCACAAGGCGAACGTGTACATCGACCTGTCCGGCTGGTCGCCGAAATACTTTCCGCCGCAGCTGCTCCGGGCGGCCAACGGCCCGCTGGCGGACAAGGTGCTGTTCGGCTCGGACTATCCGATGCTCACCCCGGAACGCTGGGTGCGCGATTTCGAGCAGCTCGACATCAAACCGCACGTCCGGCCAAAGATCATGAAGGAGAATGCGGTCCGCGCGCTGGGACTGAAACCCGCCGATCGGTCATAGCCCTTCGCTCTGGTTGTGATCCAGTTCTCTCATTGAACGGAAAGACGTATTGAGAGCGGGCCGGTGCATGGCCTTTCCTGTTCGGCGATTCAGCCCTTGATCGAACAGGAGCCGGTTGATGCACAGCCAGCCCAGCGACGGCGCGACCCCGACGAACCCGCAGGCGGCCCGCAAGGCCGCCGTCGCGAGCTTCGTCGGAACCGCCATCGAGTGGTACGACTTCTTCCTCTACGGTGCCGCGGCGGCCCTCATCTTCGCGCCGCAGTACTTCCCCTCGTCCAATCCCGCGGTGAGCCAACTGGGTTCGTTCGCCAGCTTCGCGGTCGGCTTCCTCTCCCGGCCGCTGGGCGGAGTGGTGGCCGGGCATTTCGGCGATCGCTTCGGCCGCAAGCGGGTGCTCATCATCTCGCTGCTGATCATGGGCGGTTCCACCGTCCTGGTGGGCCTGCTGCCCACCTACGATCAGATCGGCATGGCGGCCCCGGTGCTGCTGGTGGCGCTGCGCCTGCTGCAGGGCGTGGCGGTGGGCGCGGAGTGGGGCGGCGCGTCACTGATGGCCATCGAGCACGCGCCGCCGAAAAGACGCGTGTTCTACGGCGCGGCAACGCAACTCGGCGTGCCCGCGGGCGCGGTGCTGGCCTACAGCGTGATGCTGATGCTCTCGACCTGGGCCGGTGATTCCTTCACCAGCTGGGGCTGGCGCGTGGCGTTCGTCTCCAGCATCGTGCTGGTGATCTACGGGCTGTACGCGCGGCGGCAGCTGAGCGAGAGCCCGATGTTCGAACAGCAAGCGGCCGAACACGATACGGCGCGACTGCCGATCCTCGAGGTGCTGCGGGTGTACCCGAAGAGCGTGCTGATCGCCATCTTCGCCACCGCGTCCAGCCCGGCGCTGGGCTATATCGTGCTGACCTACATTCTTTCCTACGGCACCAAGGAGATCGGGTACTCGCGCAACAGCCTGCTGATCGTGGTGATCGTGGCCAGCGCGGTGCAGTTCGTGGCGACGCTGGTGACCGCGACGCTCGCCGATCGCTGGAGCCGGCGCAAGCTGATGCTGATCGGCTCGGTGTTCCAGGTCGGGGCGGCGCTGGCGTTCTTCCCGATCTTCGACACCGGCATCGTACTGGCGGCGCTGATCGGCTGTTCGGTCGCCCTGATCGCCAATACCACGCAGTACGCGCCACTTCCGGCGGTGATCAGCGAGCTGTTCCCGACCCGGGTGCGCTACTCCGGCGCATCCATCGGCTATCAGTTCGGCGCGATTCTGGGCGGCTCGCTGTCCCCGATCATCGCCACGGCCATCCTCGCCGGCACGGGCAGTTCGCTGCTCATCGGCGTCTATCTGGCGGGCATGACGGTGCTGTCGGCCATCGCCGTGCTGATCGCCCACAGCCCGGCGTTCGCCGCCCGGACGGCACGCGCGGCCGAACCCGAGCTGACCGCGCACTGACCGACGCACGAAGAAGGCCGGTTCCCCTTGAGGGAACCGGCCTTTCGTTGTCGCCCGGCCGAATCAGATGCGCCCGTAGAGCGCCTTCACATCGGCCTTGCGGATCTTCCCCGAACCCGTGGTGGGCAGTTCCGCCACGAATTCCAGGTACTTGGGCACCTTGAACCCGGCCAGCCGCTCGCGCAGAAAGCCCAGCAGCTCAGCGGCTTCCGGATGCTCCGGCCCGGCCGGGACGACCACCGCCTTGCCGACCTCGCCCCAGCGCGCGTCGGGTACGCCGATGACCGAGCACATGGCGACCGCCGGATGGTGGCACAGTTCGTTCTCCACCTCGGCCGGATAGACGTTCTCACCACCGGAGATGATCATGTCCTTGATCCGGTCCACCACGAACACGTAGCCGTCGGCGTCCACGGTGGCGACATCGCCGGAGTGGAACCAGCCGTCCCGCAACGATTCCGCGGTGGCGTCGGGGCGCTGCCAATAGCCGCGCATGACATTCGGGCCGCCCACCAGCACCTCGCCCCGCTCGCCCACGGCCACCTGCTCGCCGTCGGCGCCGACCACCTTCACCTCGGTGAAGAACGAAGGCACGCCGGCGGATCCGAGCTTGGATTCGGCGTGCTCGCGATCCAGCAGCAGCACGCCCGGCGCGGCCTCGGTCATGCCGTAGCCCTGCACGAAGCTCAGGCTGCGATCAAGGTAGCGCCGAATCGTGCTGTGCGGCACCGGAGATCCGCCGCACAGCAGGATACGCAGGCTGGACAGATCGGTCTCGGCCCAGCGTGGATGCGCGGCCAGGGTGTCGAACATGGTGGGCACGCCGAACATCCAGGTGATGCGTTCGGTTTCGATGATCTCCAGCACGGTCGCCGGATCGAATTTGCCGAGCAGCACCACCCGCCCGCCCTTGAGCAGGGTCGGCAGGCACACCATGCCGAGCGCGCCGGCGTGGAACAGCGGTGCGGCCACCAACGTCGCTTCGTCGGTGGCCACATCGGTTTCGATGATCACATTGATGCAGTTCCAGGTCAGATTGCCGTGCGTGAGCACCGCGCCCTTGGGCCTGCCGGTGCTGCCGGAGGTGTACAGGATCAGGCAGTCCTGATCCTGCTCCACCGGCTCGTCTATCGGTTCGGTCGGCGCGGCGGCCAGCAGCTCCGCGTAGCCGCCCGCCTCACCCGCCGCGCCGACGCGCACGATGCCCGGGGTGACGGTGCCGGGCAGGGCCGTCACCAGGGCATCGTGCTCGCCGGTGTGCACGAGTACGGCCGCACCGGAATCGGTGAGCGCGTACTCGAGCTCCGCCGCCGTGGACCGGGTGTTGAGCGGTACGAAGACCGCCCCCAGCAGCCCGGCGGCGAAGAACACCTCCAGATAGACCGGATGGTTGGGGCCCAGGTAGGCGACCCGGTCACCGGCGCGCACCCCCAGGCCGCGCAGCGCGTGCGCGGCCCGGGTGGCGTGCTCGCTGAGCCGCGCGTAGGTGATCGAGTCGCCGGCGCAGGTGATGGCGACGGCGTCCGGGGCCATCCGGGCCCGGCGTGCGGGCCAGGAGCCCAGTCCTCGATTGCGCACGTTCACCTCTCTCGCAGTTCGCGCCGCAGCCTATTTGGACCGGTCGAAGGCGGCGAGGCCGGGCCGGTAGCTCTTGTCGTCGAGGAATTGGCTCAGGCCCTGTTCGCGGCCGTGCTCGGGGTCGAGGGTGCGCGACTGGTCCAGCTTGGCGTACAGGTAGTCCTCGGACTGCGCCCAGGTCAGCTCGGCCGCGTACTTGTAGCCGACCTTGGCGGTGTGCAGCACCACCGGGTTCAGCGCGGCCAGCTTGAGGGCGAGTTCACGGGTGCGCTCGCGCAGCCGCTCGGTCGGCACGGCCTCGTTGACCAGGCGCATCTCGGCGGCGCGGGCGCCGTCGAAGGGTTCGCCGGTCATGATGTAGTACAGCGCGTCGCGCTGGGAGACGGTGGCGGCCATGGCCTTGGTGACCAGGCTGCCCGGCGGGATGCCCCAGTTCACCTCGGACAGGCCGAACTGCGCCTTCTCATCGGCGATGGCCAGATCGCAGGCGACCAGCGGGGTGAACGCGCCGCCGAAGCACCAGCCGTTGACCATGGCGATGGTGGGCTTGGAGAAGAAAGCCAGTCGCCGCCAATGCCATTCGACGCTGGTGCGCCGGGCCCGCAGCTGGGCGGCGACGGTGCCCTTGGCCTCGACCTCGCGGAAGTACTCCTTGAGATCCATTCCGGCGGAGAAGGATTCGCCCGCGCCGGTGAGCACCAGGGCGCGGCAGCGGTCGTCGTCCTCGAGGTGGTCGAGGGTGGCCACCATCTCGTTGTTGAGGGTGGGGTTCATGGCATTGCGCTTGTCCGGGCGGTTGAGCGTGACCCAGGCGATGCCCTCGTCGAATTCCACCGTGACGGTGTTGCCCCAGGGTTCGGTGCGGCTGTCCATCACCACTCCTTTATCAGTATTGCTGATGATTGATGGGATAGAGCTACCGCACCGCCGCGGTGAGCGTCAATCGATCCTTTCGTTGAATGAGAGCCCGAAGGCGTTCAGTCGCCGGGCATTTCCGCGACCTGGCGCAGTTTGGCCTCGGCGGTCAGCGCCGTGATGCCGTGCCGCAGCGCGCCCCGGAACGCTTCGCCGCGTGCGGCGCTCATCCCGCCGAGCAAGCTCGCCTCGATGCCCTCGACATGCGGGGCGGCCTCGCGCAGCACTTCCCGGCCCCGCTCGGTCAGCGTCGCCACCAGCACCCGCCGATTGGCCGGATCGCGATCGCGCTGGATCAGCCCGCGCTCCTCCAGGGTCTGCACCATGACGTTCATGGTCTGCGGGCGCAGGAACGACCGGCGCGCCAGCTGCGCCGACGACAGCCCGCTGCGGCGTTCCAGCACGGTCAGCGCGGTGTATTGCAGCGTGGTCAGCCCGAGCGGGCGCAGGGCGTCGTCCATGAGTGCGCGCACCGCCAGCTCCAGGCGTTTGACGAGGTACAGGGTGGAGGGTCCCGTTTCATGGTCGTCGTCGATGGTGCCGGTCACCCGGCCATCTTCGCACTGCTCACCCCGGATGCCGCGCCGCCGCCGCGCGGGCTTCCATTCAATGAAATCGCGGTAGTGGCGCCGGACACAGCCGAACCATGCTCGGACGAACCATTGATCGCCCGATCGGATCGCGCGGCCTCGCCCGGCGCGCCGCGGGCGCTGGAACCGAGGACATCCCATGGCAATCGCACGCGCGCTGCTCATCGGCGGCGCGGAGACCCCCGCCCGATCCGGCCGGACCACCGGCGTGGTCAATCCCTACACCGGTGCGGTGTACGCGACGGTGGCCGCGGCGGCCGCCGAAGACGTGACCGCCGCGGTCGACGCGGCGCAGCACGCGTTCCCGGCCTGGGCCGCCCTGCCGCCGTTCGAGCGGCGCGCCATTTTCACCCGCGCCGCCGACCTGCTCGAGGCGCGCGCGACACAGGGCGCCGAGCATATGGCGGGCGAAGTCGGCGGAGCCGCGCCCTGGGCCGGATTCAATATCGGATTGGCCGCCAATGTCTTCCGCGAGGCCGCCGCCGCGATCACCGCCCCGCGCGGTGACGTCCTGGCTTCGGCGAACCCCGGCGTGCTCGGCCTGGCGGTCCGCGAACCGCTCGGCGTGGTGGCGGCGTTCGCGCCCTGGAACGCGCCGATCATCCTGTCCGCCCGCGCCGTGGCCGCGCCGCTGGCCGCCGGAAACACGGTGGTGCTCAAGGCGAGTGAGGCCGCGCCGATCTCCAGCGGACTGCTGATCGCCGATGCCCTGCACGAGGCCGGCCTGCCCGGGGGCGTGCTGAACGTGATCACCAACGATCCGGCCGACGCCCCCGAGCTCGCCCGCACCCTGATCGCCGACTATCGCGTGCGCGCCGTCAACTTCACCGGGTCCACCACGGTCGGCCGGATCATCGGCACCCTCGCCGCCGAGCACCTCAAGCCCGCCGTGCTGGAACTGGGCGGCAAGAACTCGCTCATCGTCCTCGACGACGCCGATATCGACTATGCCGTCCGCGCAACGGTTTTCGGCGCTTTCGCCAATTCCGGCCAGATCTGCATGTCGGCCGACCGGGTCCTGGTGCACGAGTCGCTGGCGGCGGAATTCCTGGACAAGCTGACCGCCGTGGTCGAAGCGCTGCCCACCGGCGATCCCGCCGACCCGCACACCGTCATCGGCCCGATGGTGAACCAGGCCGCCGCCCAGCGGGTATCGGGCCTGGTCTCCGATGCCGTGGCCAAGGGCGCGACCGTCCGGGCGGGCGGCGGCGCACCGCGGGGCGCGGTGCACCCGGCCACCGTCCTCACCGAGGTGTCGGCCGCCGCCGACATCCACTACGCCGAAATCTTCGGCCCGGCGTGCGTTGTCGACACCTTCGCCACCGACGACGAGGCGATCGCCAAGGCGAACGACACCGAACACGCCCTCACCGCCGGCATTCTCACCGAGAACGCCACCCACGGCCTGCGGGTCGCCCGGCGTCTGCGCACCGGCATCGTGCACATCAACGATCAGTCGGTCGGCGACGAACCGCAGGCTCCCTTCGGCGGCGCGCTGAACTCCGGTTACGGCCGCTTCGGCGGGCGCTGGGGCATCGACGCGTTCTCCAACCTGCGCTGGCTGACCGTGGCCACCGAGCAGATGCCGTTCCCGGGCTGAATCCAATGAGGGGAAGCCCGGCGTCCACGGCCGCCGGGCTTTCGGCACTGCCCCGGGCCCACAATCTGACATGCGTTCATTTCGGAATCGTGTCCACTGGACGGCTGACCATGATCTAATCGCGCCAACTCGGGTGCATCAGCGCCTCGATGACGATGTCGAGGGGCACCCGGAGTACGTGGGAGAAATGATGGCGGACAGCAGAATGCAGCGTACGGCCAGGACGGTGGCCGCGTTCGCGGTGGCGGCCGGGTTCGCGGTGGCGGCGTTCCCCGGGACGGCGGCGGCCGCACCGGGAACGATCACCTGGAGCGATGGGAACAGCAAGTTCACCCGGACCGTGTCGAACGTGAATCCCGTGGTCGGCGACACCATCACCGTCACGACGATGTTCGAGCGCACCGGCATTCCGGTCGAGTACATCTACTCGGTCAAGGATCTGCACCCCGCCTGCCTGACCCCGGTCGCGGGCTCCGCCAAGATGGGCGGCGATCAGGTCCAGCTCGACACCTCGTCCTCGGACTGGGTGCGCGCGGAGTTCGGCATCACCAAATACCCGGTGTACCCGAACATCAACCCCAAGTCGCAGACCTTCGAGGTGCAGTACAAGGTGGGCGTGAACTGCGCCCGCGACACCCCGCTGCCGACCTCCATGCACTACGGCGGGTCGCTCGGTGACGGCACCTACCAGAACAAGGGCCCGAACATCACGGTGTCCAGCGATGCCGTGTCCAGCACCGTGATCACCGATGTGACCGGGGCGAAGGTCGGCCAGTCCATCACCTTGGAGGCGACCGTGACGCCGGCCGGAGCGGGCGGCACCATCCAGTTCAAGGCCGGCGACAATGTGCTCGGCGACATCCCCGTGAACGCCAACGGCAAGGCCACCTTCGTGTGGACGCCGGGCGCGGCGGGCGCGTACACCATCGGCGCGATCTTCTCCGGGCGCAGCGGCGTGGCCGGGTCCTCGACCACCAAGGTCGTGAACGTGGCCGAGAAGCCCACCGATCCGACGCCGGACCCGAAGCCCAGCACCGGTTCCTTCGGTTCCTGATTCGTGGAATGCCCGGCCCCGGGTAGGGGCCGGGCATCGCCATGTCGATCGCCGGTCCCGGATTCGTGTCCGGGACCCGGGATCACTCGGCGCCGGCGGAGATTTCCGCGAGCACCCGTTCCGCCACCGCGAAAGCGGTGTTGGCCTTGGGGATTCCCGAATACGGGGCGGTGTGCAGCAGCACCTCGCTGATCTCGGCCTCGGTCAGGCCGTTGCGGACCGCGGCGCGCACGTGCATGGCCAGTTCCTCGTCGCAGCCGAGCGCGGTGAGCAGCGCCAAGGTGACGGCGCTGCGCATACGGCGATCCAGACCGGGCCGGGTCCAGACCTCACCCCAGGCCGCCCGGGTCAGATACTCCTGGAAGGGCCTGGTGAATTCGGTGATGCGGGCCTGCGCGCGGTCCACGTGGGCATCGCCCAGGACGGCGCGGCGCACCGCCGTGCCGGCCTCGGTATTCGGGGATTCGTCGGTCATGGGATCCGCCTCAGCTGGTCGATGATCAGGGGAAGAAAACGTTCGGGCTGCTCGACGGTGCCCAAATGAGCCGCGCCGTCGATGGATTCGAACCGCGCGCCGGGAATGCGAGCCGCGATGTCCCGGCCGTGCTCCGGCGGGAAGGCCGGATCCTGCTCCGTGGACAGGACCAGCGTCGGCGCGCCGATCCGAGCCAGCTCGGCGCTGAGGTCCAGCCCCGCCAGCGCCTCACAACACGCCGCGTAGCCTTCCGGCGGCGTATCCGTGGTCAATTCCCGCATCCGCGTGGTGATTTCGGGATTAGCGGCGCGCCACTGCGGCGTGAACCAGCGCGCCACACTGGCTTCCGCGATCTCACCCATACCTTCGGCCCGCGCCTCGGCCGCGCGTTCGATCCATCCGGCGGCATTGCCCGGCCGGGCCGAGGTGCAGCACGCGACCAGCCCGCGAACCCGATGCGGGCGGTGCGCGGCCAGCCACATGGCGGTCATGCCGCCGAGCGAAACCCCCACCAGATGCGCGGATTCGACTCCCAGCCAATCCAGCAACGCTTCCACATCCGCCCCCAGATCCGCGACCCGATACGGTCCCGCCGGTACCGGCGAATCCCCATGTCCGCGAGCATCGAACCGAATCACCCGAAACCCGTTGTCCACCAGCGGCCGCACGTACGAATCCCAAATCCGCATGTCACTACCCAGCGCGTTGAGAAGCACCACCGGCGTTCCCTCGGCCGCACCACGCACCTCGGCCCGTACCTCGACAGCGCGCCCGGCGGCGCCGGAGTCCACACGGCCGGATTCCCCTGCGCCACAACGGGCTCCGAGGTGGGTGACGTCTGCTCCGGAGTGCCGGCCGGTGGCGTCAGCGCCGGCATACTCGGCTGCGGCGTCGCGTCCGCGCCGCCGGTGTGCGGCCAGGGCGCGTTCCGCGAAGATCCGGGCGCTGCCCAGGTAGGTCGACGGTTCGAGGAGCGCGCCGACGCGGGCGCGATTCAGGTGCGGGGCGAGCAGCGGGTGGGTCAGCAGCAGGTCGGCGAAGTCGCCGCTGCCGTCGGCGGCGCGCAGGGCGCAGGCGGTGACCGCGTCGTGGGCGGCGAGCCGCCCCACCACGGGCGTCAGGGCGGCGGTGACCTGTTCGGACATGAGCAGGCCGCCGGTGCCGGCCAGATTCCGGCGCATGACGCGCGGGTGAACACGTAACCGGCACAGGCTGGTCCGCAGCCAGTGCACGGCCGTTCCGGTGCAGCGCAGCAGTTCGTTCAGCGGACGCCACTCGGCGTGCCAGGCTCCCGCCGCGCGCTGATGCTCGTGCGCCGAGACCGCGAGCAGCGTCGCCACCAGTCCGGGAGCCCGTGCGGCAGCGGCGGCGGCACCGACCGCCGCGATGGGATTGCGCTTGTGCGGCATGGTGCTGGATCCACCCGCGCCCGGCGCGATCTCGGAGACTTCGCCGATCTCGGTCTGGGCGAGCAGGGTGATATCGCGGGCCACCTTGGCAACGACACTCGCGACGGTGCCCAATGCCGCAGCCAGTTCGGCGATGCGGACCCGGTCGGTGTGCCAGGGCAGACCGGGGTCCGGCAGGTCGAGGCGGCGGGCGTAGGCGGAAAGGACGTCGGGACCGGCCTGACCGAGCGCGGCCAGAGTTCCTACCGCTCCGCCCAATTGGACCGCCAGCCGCTCGCGCTGGATCCGCTCGAGCTGGTCGGCAGCGGATTCCAGCGCCGAGAGCCAGCCCGCGGCGGTGAGGCCGAAGGTGACGGGCAGGGCCTGCTGGAGCAGGCTGCGACCGGCCTGCGGGGTGCACATGTGCTGTTCGGCCAGCCCGGCCAGCATGGTGCGACAGGCCGTCACGTCGTCCCAGCAGGCGTCGATGACGCGGTCCGCCACCAGCATGGCGGCGGTGTCCATGATGTCCTGACTCGTCGCGCCCAGGTGCACCGATCCCGCCGCTTCGCGATCCGCGACGCGAGCGGTCAACGCCCGGACGAGCGGTGCGGCGGGATTGCCGATACCCGTTGCCGCGCGGCCGATTTCGGCGGCGTCGTAGAGATCGGCACGGCAGGCTGCGGCGATCGCGGCGGCATGCTCCAGGGGGATCAGCCCGGTATCGGCTTGCGCCCAGGCCAGTCCCGCTTCCGCGTCCAGCAGCGCCTGGAGCCAGGCGGCGTCGTCGGTGGCCTGCGCCGCCGGACCGGCCGCCTGCAACGGGCCGAACAACTCAGACATCGAAGAACACCGTCTCGTGCGCGCCTTGCAGGCGGATGTCGAAGCGGTAGTCGTCGCCGTCGGGTATCGCGATGAGAGTGTCCCGGCGTTGTGCTGGAATGGAATTCAGGACCGGGTCGAGGGAGTTCGCGGCGGTGAAGCCGGGGAAGTAGACGCGGGTGACCACGCGTTGCAGCAGGCCGCGGGCGAAGATGGACAGGTCCAGGTGCGGGGCCTGGACGGTGCCGGACGGTCCGGGTAGTGCGCCGGGGTGCACCGTGTAGATGGCGAATTCGCCTGGGCGCGTGTCGCTGCGGGCGAAGCCGCGCCAGGCGGTGGCGTTGTCGCGCGGATCGTCGGGGTGGGTGAAGCGGCCGGCTGGATCGGCCTGCCAGGTTTCCACCAGTGCGTCCGGGAGTACCTGTCCCGCGCCGTCCACGATCCGGCCGCGCAGCCAGAATCCGCCCGGCGTCCCCTCCGGCACCACGAAAGCGCCGTCCGGCCAGGTCAATCCGATGTGCAGGTAGGGTCCGACGGTCTGCCACGGGGTCGATGGATAAAGGTCAGTCATCGTGCGGCTCCTCGAACGGGGTGGCCGCGCGGCCGCGCAGCACGATGTCGAATTCGAAGGCGAGCGCCCATTCGGGGCGGGTGCGTTCCAGGCTGAAGCGCGAGACCAGACGGGGGCGGGCGGCTTCGGGGACCGAGTTGTAGATGGGGTCCTGGGCGAAGAGGGGGTCGTCCTCGAAGTACATCTGGGTTACCAGGCGCTGGGTGAAGGCGCGGCCGAATACCGAGAAGTGGATGTGGGCGGGGCGCCAGGCGTTGTCGTGGTTGCGCCAGGGGTAGGCGCCGGGCTTGATGGTGGTGAACTCGTAGCGGCCCTGGGGGTCGGTGAGGGTGCGGCCGACTCCGGAGAAGTTGGGGTCCAGCGCGGAGGGCCAGCGGTCGCCGGTGTGGCGGTAGCGGCCGCCCGCGTTCGCCTGCCAGATCTCGAGCAGCGCGTCGGGCACGGGGCGGCCGTCACCGTCGAGCAGGCGGCCGAACAGCAGGATGCGCGGGCCGATCGGCTCGCCCGCGTGCTGGGCGGTCAGATCATTGTCCTTGGGGCCGATCCGGCCGGGGCCGAGCAGCGGCCCGGTCACTTCGGTGAGCAGCTGCGGGAGCAGGATCAGCGGCTGGCTCGGATGCCGGAGTTCGGTGGCGCGATAGGCCGGGAAGTGCAGGGGCGGATGGGTTTCCGCAGGATCCGGCCGATAGCCGGGCGGGGTCCGCAGGGGTGTCGTCATCGCTCTCTTCCGATCGTCATGCTTCCAGGACCAGGGCCAGGCCCTGTCCCACGCCGATGCACAGGGCCGCCAGCCCGTAACCGCCGCCGCGCTCGCGCAGCCGCCGCGTCAGGGTGGTGACGATGCGCGCGCCCGAGGCCCCGAGCGGATGGCCGATGGCGATCGCGCCGCCGTCCACATTGACCAGAGCGGGGTCCAGCTCCGGCCACTCCGCGAGGCAAGCCAGGGATTGCGCGGCGAACGCCTCGTTCAGTTCCACCGCGACCAGGTCGCTCCAGCCGATACCCGCACGGCGCAAAGCGATTTCGGCCGCCCGGGTGGGCCCGATACCGAATACGTCCGGGTCCACGCCCGCCGCGCCGCGACCGGCGATGCGCGCCAGCGGTTTCCGCCCGAGCCGATCGGCGGAGGCGGCATCGGCCAGCAGCAGCGCCGCCGCGCCGTCGCTGAGCGGCGAGGCATTACCGGCCGTCACGGTGCCGTCGGTCCGGAACGAGGCCCGCAGTGCCGCAAGCTTTTCCGGCGTCGTATCGGCCCGGATCGATTCGTCCCGGGCGAGCTCGACACCCGGCGGCACGCTCACCTCACCGGCGAACCGCCCCTCGGCCCAGGCGCGCGCGGCATTGCGGTGACTGCGCGCCGCGAACTCGTCCTGCGCCGCGCGATCGATCCCGTACCGTTCGGCGAGCAGTTCGGTCGATTCGCCCAGCGAGATCGTCCACTGTCCCGGCATGCGCGGATTCACCAGCCGCCAGCCCAGCGTGGTCGAATGCAGGGTCTCGTTGCCGGCCGGAAAACCCTTGCCGGGCTTGGCCATCACCCACGGGGCGCGGCTCATGGATTCCACGCCGCCCGCCACCACCAGCCCGGCGTCACCGACCGCGATGGTGCGCGAGGCCTGGAACACCGCGTCCAGACTGGACCCGCACAGCCGATTCACCGTCGTGCCCGGCACCGTGGCCGGCCAGCCCGCCAGCAGCGCCGCCATCCGCGCCACATTGCGATTGTCCTCACCGGACTGATTGGCCGCGCCGAACACCACATCGCCGACCTCGGCCGGATCCAGCCCGGTGCGCCGGCCCAGTTCGCCCAGCACATGCGCCGCCAGATCGTCGGGCCGCAGCGCCGACAGCGCACCGCCGTAGCGCCCGAAAGGCGTTCGCACACCGTCGATCACGAATACGTCGTTCATCGCGCCGCCTCCAGGGCACGCAGCGCCGCCAGCTCCGCGGCAGTCGGCGGCGGCGTCACGCCGAGGGCGGCGGCGACCCGCAGCGGCCAGCCGGTCGCGGCGATCACCTGCGCGACGGTGACGCCGGGATGGACGGCGGTCAGGGTGAGTTCCCGGGTCTCCGGATCCGGCCGCATCACACCCAGATCGGTGATGACGGTCGTCGGCCCGGCCCCGCGCAGCCCCAGCGCCGCCCGGTCCCCCGGCCCGCGCCCGTGCCCGACCGAGGTCACGAAGTCGACCCGGTCCACGAAGCTGCGGCGGCTCTGCCGGGTCACCACGAAGATCTCCCCGCAGGAGGCCGCGATCTCGGGCGCACCGCCCGCACCGGGCAACCGCACCTTCGGATCGCCGTACTCGCCGATCACGGTGGTATTGATATTGCCGTACCGATCCAGTTGCGCCGCACCGAGAAACCCGATGTCGATGCGCCCGGCCTGCAGCCAGTAGTTGAACATCTCGGGCACGCTCACCACCGCGTCCGCGGTCTCGGCCAGGATGCCGTCGCCGATCGAAGCCGGCAACCGTCCCGGCTTCGCGCCGATCGCCCCGGACTCGTAGATCAGCACCAGGTCGGGCGCGTGCGTGCGCCGCGCCAGATTGGCCGCGGTGGAAGGCAATCCGATGCCCACGAACACCCGCCGGTCGCCGCCCAGGGCCCGCGCCGCCGCAATGGACATCATCTCGTCGGCGGTGTACTCCGCCCGCTGTGCCGCCGTGGTCATGACGAAACCTCCTGCGCCCGGATCTCGTTCACCCAGTCCTGGAACCGGCCAGGGTCACGGCCGATCGGGTCCCAGCGCGTGTAGGCGTCGTTGTCGCGCTCGTAGTAGTCCTGGGCGTAGGACGGCCGCGCACCGCCGGGCACCACCGCGACGGCGCTGATCACCCACTGCGGCAGCACGATCGCGCCCGGAACGGGCGTCAGCTCGTCCACCACTTCCTCTACCGTGACCAGGCTGCGCCGGGCCGCCAGCACGGCTTCCTTCTGCACCCCGAGCAGCCCCCACAGCTGGACATTGCCGTGCCGGTCCGCGCGCTGAGCGTGGATCACCGTCACATCCGGGTTCAGCGCGGGCACCGCCGCCAGCCGCTCCCCGGTGAACGGGCAGGTGATGAACTCGATGGTCGGCGTGACCTTCGCCAGATCCGTTCCGGCATAACCGCGCAGCACCGCGAACGGCAATCCGGAAGCGCCCGCGAGATAGCGATTGGCCATGCCCGCGTGGCTGTGCTCCTCGATCTGCAGCGGATGCGGCCGCCCGTGCTGCACCGCTTCCCGGAACCGGTGCAGCGAGCCGACGCCCGGATTGCCGCCCCAGGAGAAGATCAGCTTGCGCGCGCAGCCCGCCCCGATCAGCTGGTCGTACACCAGATCCGGGGTCATGCGCACCAGGGTCAGATCCCGCTTGCCCTGCCGGACGATCTCGTGCCCGGCGGCCATCGGAATGAGATGGGTGAAGCCCTCCAGCGCGACGGTCGACCCGTCGGTCACCAGTTCCGCGACGGCCGCCCGCAAAGTCAGGAACTCAGCCATCGAGGCCCCCCGGAATCGGCAGTCCCGCATAGTTTTCCGCGAGTTCGCGAGCCGCCGCCGGGGAGTTCGCCACCCGCCGCAATTGCGCGAGCTGCAATTGCGCGTCGAAGTCGTCTCCGTGCCGGTGCAGCATGCTGGTCATCCACCAGGAGAAGTGCGTGCACCGCCATACCCGCTGTAATGCGGTGTCGGAGTAGGCATCCGCGAGTTCGGCGGATCCGTCGCGCAGCAGTGTGGTCAGCGCCCGCGCCAGCACCGCCACATCCGCGACCGCCAGATTGAGGCCCTTGGCCCCGGTCGGCGGGACGATGTGCGCGGCGTCGCCGGCCAGGAACAGGCGGCCGTAGCGCATGGGCGCGGTGACGAAGCTGCGCATGGGCAGCACGCTCTTCTCGGTGATCCGCCCGGTCGACAGCGTCCAGCCGTCCAGACCCAGGCGGGTGGCCAGCGCCTCCCAGATCCGGTCGTCGCTCCAGTCCTCGATCCGCTCGGCCGGATCGACCTGCAGATACAACCGGCTCACGTGTTCCGAACGCAGGCTGTGCAGCGCGAATCCGTCCGGATGCCAGGCATAGACGAGTTCGTCGGTCGACGGCGCGACATCGGCCAGCACGCCCAGCCAGGCATGCGGGTAGGCGCGCTCCCAGGTCTGCCGCAGGTGCGCGGGAATGGCCTGCTTGCTGGGTCCGTGGTAGCCGTCGCAGCCGACCACGGCATCCGCGTCGATCCGCCGGGCGGCCCCGTCGGCATCGCGGAAGGTCACGTACGGGCGCTCGGTGGCGACATCGTGCAGCGCCACCTCGGATGCTTCGTAGAACGCTGCCTGCCCGGCCTTTTCGCGGGCGGCGAGCAGATCCTTGGTGACCTCGGTCTGCCCGTAGACGTAGACCGCGCGGCCCGCCAGTTCGGTGAAGTCCAGGTGCCGGCGCTCGCCGGGCCATTGCAGATAGATGCCGCGATGTTCGATGGCTTCGCGGTCCAGCCGCTCCCCCACCCCGGCCCGGCGCAGCAGTTCGACGGTGCCCGCCTCCAGAATCCCGGCTCTGATCCGGGATTGCACGTGTGCGGCGGACTGGCGTTCGACGAGCACCGAATCGATGCCCGCGCGATCGAGCAGCTGCGCCAGCAGCAGCCCCGCGGGACCGGATCCGATGATCGCGACTCGGGTTCGCATCTGTTCCGAACTCCTCATCTGTGCGGGTGGTGTGCGCTCAGAATCGGCTCCGGATCACGCCCGGCACTACGGCCCTCTCATTGAATGAAAGGGCGGCCCACGACGCTCCGGCGCGCTGCTTCACTCGGGCGTGTCCCCGATAGATATGGAGCAGAACGACATGCCGGGTCCCGGAACGAGACGTACGACGGTGATCGGCGCGGCCGCGCTGGCCGCCGCGCTGACGCTGACCAGCTGCGGTAAGGATGACGCAGCGCCCCAACCGGTTTCGCTGAGCGCGCCGGCCGGACCGGCCGGCACCTCCTTCTGGGCGGTCGAGGAGCAGCCGCCCGCCGAGGCGAAGGCGGGCGACATCTTCCGGGTGCAGCCGCGTTCGGACGCCCCGGCCGGTGCGCAGGGCTGGAATATCGTCTACGTCTCCGAGATCCAGCCGGGCGTGAAGAAATACGTGTCCGGCGAGATCTACGCACCCCTCGGCCGCGGCTCCGAGCCCCGGGACATGGTGCTGTGGAATCACGAAACCACCGGTCTCGCCGACAATTGCGCGCCCTCGCGGCGCAGCATGTACGACGGGGACCGCCCGCGCGTCCCCGCCATCGAGGCCATGCT
Source organism: Nocardia yamanashiensis (assembly GCF_021183565.1). Lineage (NCBI taxonomy): Bacteria > Bacillati > Actinomycetota > Actinomycetes > Mycobacteriales > Nocardiaceae > Nocardia > Nocardia yamanashiensis. The sequence goes on along the minus strand of NZ_CP089226.1, from coordinate 8,063,095 downwards.
GGAGGCGGGTCACGTGGTCGCCATGAGCGACTACCCGGGCCAGGGCCTGCCCGGCCCCGCCTATTACATGGTCGGCGAGGTGAATGCGCGAGCCGCACTCGACATGCTGCGCGCGGTCCAGCGGCTGCCGGAATTGAACGCCACCAAGCGTTTCGTCGAGTACGGCTGGTCCCAAGGCGGTCAGACCACCATGCGCGTGGAATCCATCGCCCGCTCCTACGCGCCCGAATTCGAAGGCGTCGGCGCGGCTCTCATCGCCCCCGCCGTGCGGATCCGCGATCTCACCGCCAATTCCATGCGCGGTCCCGCCAACGCCGGCTACGTCATCTCCACCCTGCCGGGCATCAAGGCCGCCCATCCGGAGCTGCGCTACCAGGACTTCCTCACCCCGCCCGCCATGGAGATGCTGCCCGCCCTGGCCGAAGGCTGCTTCGATATCTGGGATGCCGCGGCCCCGCTGCGCGACTCCTACCAGCCCACCGCCCTGACCCCGGGCAGCACCTGGTGGAACGCCCTTACCGCCGTGGACGATTGGCGCCCGGCCGGCGCCATGCCCTTCGCCGTCTACCAGGGCACCGACGACATCACCACCCCGGCCGAGCTCACCGGCCGCGAACGCACCGCCCTGTGCAAGGCCGGGGTCCCGGTCGAGTACAACGAGTTCCCCGGCCAGGATCACGAGACCGTGGTCGCCACCGCGGCGGATCGCTTCCCGGCCTGGGCCGCGGACCGTTTCGCGGGCCGCCCCGCACCGTCCAACTGCCCGCGGTAGCACGTTCTCGCCTCCCGCGCGCCGATCCCGCCCCGAGCGGGCGAAACGGCAACGGGGCGGGGCGGATCGGGCTACCATGCTCAGCGTCCGCCGCTGACCAGGGATTTGCTCCGGTTCCGGGCGCGTCTCGCGCCCGCCGGCAGGCCCGGCCGGCCGACGCTCAACTCTGCGAGCACAGTGCCGTGCTTTCACCGCCGAGCTCCGCCCCTGCCGCCGGCGACGTCACCGCACCCGTGATATCGCCGACGGCGAAACAGAGAGACGAACTCGCATGTCGGACGTGTCGCAAAGCCTGCTTCCCATCGACCTGCTCCCGGATGCCGGAGTGATCGCCGTGCGAACCGCCCTGCTCGCCGAACTGGTCGATCACCTACGCCGGAACCGGACCGAACTGCGGGAGAAATGGGCGCTGCGGATCACGGACGCGAAGTTGCTGACGGCCATGACCGACGACGAGATCTTCTCCGAGGCGACCTCGGTGTACGACAACTACGTCGAGGTGCTCGAGACCGGGTCGGTGGAGGCGCTGCAGAACTACGCGCGGAATCTGTCCGAGCGGATCATTCCGCGCGGGGTGGAGACCGACGAGGTGCTGGGGATCGTGCTGCTGTTGCGAGATGTGCTGGCGCGCAGTCTGTTCGAGAAGTATCAGACGGATTTCGAGCTGCTGAACCAGATGCTGGACGTGTACGAGCCGGCGGCCAATCGGATAGCCAATACCGTGGGCGTGTCGTTCGTGGAGGAACGCGAGCGCATCATTCGCCAGCAGCAGGACGCGATTCGCGAACTGTCCACGCCGGTGTTGCAGGTGCGCGAGCAGCTGCTCATTCTGCCGATCATCGGGGTGCTGGACGGGCAGCGGGCGCGCCAGCTCACCGAGCAGCTGCTGTCCGCGATTCGCGGCAACCGGGCCAAGGTCGTGGTCATCGATATCACCGGCGTGCCCGCCATCGATTCGACGGTCGCGAACCATCTGGTGCAGACCGTGGAGGCGTCCCGGCTGATGGGCGCGAACGTCATCATCACCGGGCTGTCGTCGGAGATCGCGCTGACGCTGGTCACCATCGGCCTGGACCTGTCGAAAATGAACGCGGTCGGCGATCTGCAGGGCGGCATCGAGGAAGCCGAACGGCTGCTCGGCTACGAGGTCACGCGGACCACCGACACGAAGGTAGCCCCCCGGGCCTGAGCCGCCCATTCGTGAGTGAGTGAGAGATTTTCAGTCGGGTCTTGTCACGCCTTTGATTCTGGTGGAGACTATTGCCAGATATCTGGTGATGAGTATCACCAGAGTGGCAAAGGAGCTGCTCGATGACGCGCACCCGATCCATTCCGACGCGCCACCCCCGGGAACAGGCCCGCGTGCCCGTGCTCGGCCCGACGGTCAAACTGCTCGGCATCAAGCCGCCGACCGAGACCGAATGGGAGGCCATCGGGACCGCCCTCACCGTCGGCGACGCCCCGATGGACGCGCTGGTCGACTGGATGTACACCGCCGGTATGGGCCAGGTGCGGCCGATCTTCGATCAGGCGCTCGAACACGGTATCGACAGCGTCCCGGACGCCCCGGAACCCTTGCGCGAGTTCTTCACCCGGGTGGAAACCCCCCCGGACTGGGTCGACTGGGATCGAATCAAGCTGGGCGAGATCACCTTTCAGTCCGCCGGTCTCGACGGCATCTATCTCGCACGGGACGTGCCGTTCCTGGGCGGATTCGTGGCCTCCGGCATCAATCGCACGCTGATGCTCACCAATACCGGCAAGAGCGGGGCGACCGGCGGCGGGCAGCGCTTCGCCGAAACCCTGCGCTGGGCGCTGGATGTGATCTCGGAAGACGGAATGCGCCCGGGCGGCAAGGGTTTTCGATCCACGCTGCACGTGCGGCTGATCCACACCTTCGTCCGGCGGCACGTCGCCGCGCGGCCGGAATGGCGGGCCGAGGACTGGGGCGTCCCGGTCAATCAGACCGATATGGCGGTCACCATGCTGGGCGCGCTCTTCGCCCCCGCCCTGACCGGCATGATGATGGGAAACCTGTTCACGCCCAAGGAACTCGACGCCATCGCCCACCTCACCCGGTACGTCGGCTGGGTCATGGGCATCGAGGAACGCTATCTGCCCAACGGATTCGTCGACGCCACCCGCCGGCTGTACCACTACCTGGCCGCGCTCACCGCCCCGGACGAGACCAGCGCGCAGCTGGCCCGCCCGATGACCGACGATCCGCTCACCTGGCACTACGAGCACCTGACCGGGTTGCGCCGGAGAATCGCCTGGGCGCAGCATCTTTCGATCAGCACGGCGTTCCTGGGCCGGGGCCGCATGCGCCAGCTGGGCCTGCCGGACTACATGCCGCCCTGGTATCCGGTGGCCAAGTTCCCGGTGAACCTGGCGCGTTCCGGCGCGGGCATACTGCTGCCCGGCTGGCGGGTCCGGCAGGCGCGTGCGGGCCTGCGCGCCCAGCACGCCTTCATCGACACCTTGATCGGCCAGAAACAGGATGGGGCCATCGGCGGTTCGGTGAACTACATCGGGCACGCCGCCTGATCGACCCGCGCGTCTCAGCCGAGGCTGCGCAGGAACAGAGCGAGCTGCCAGCCGCTCGGGTCGGGCTGCCCGTCGTTCTGCGTCGCCGCCGCGCCGATGGTGTCGATGTGGTTGTAACCGGGCAGCGTCACCACCCGGGCCAGCGCCGGCGTCGGGAAGAAGGTGCCGGTGGCGGGCGGGACGGGGCTGTCGCCCGCCCAGGCCACGAAGTTCGGCTTCAGGCGGCTCATACCGTGATAGCGCAGGGCCGCGAGGTCACCGGTGCGGGTGCCGCCGTAGCCCGCGCCGATATCGATCACCAGGCGGAGCGGGAAGTAGGTCTCCCAGTACGCGCTCGGGTAGCCGGTGCCCAATTGCCTTGCCACGTCGCGAATGTCGGCGACTTCGTGGTTCGGCGAGGTGTAGGGCACGCCCATCACGTCGTCGTAGTTGCGCCAGGTGTAGAGCACGGTGCGATCGGTGGGGGCCACCCGCCGCTGCGGCCCGGCGGTGATGCGCAGGAAGTTGCCCAATAGCGGAAGCTGGGTCAGCTCACCGGGATTGGGGAAGGACTTGTCCTGCACCGGTCCGCCGTCCAGCGCGCCCAGCCCCTGCTGGAACAGCGAGAAGTTCGACGAGTTGTTGTCGATGAGCACGCCGAGCAGCGCGGTATTGGTGAACCGGAAGTCGCGGATGGTCCCGGAACCGTCCGCGCCATCGGTAACCCAGGCCGCCCAGGTCGGCGCGAAGAAGGTGTTCAGGGTGCCGTCGATATCGGCATCGTGCGGAAGATGCGCCAGCAGCCGGCTTTCACCGTCGGGATCCAGGTGGGCGGCGAGCCCGGCCAGGCGCAGCAGCACGAAAGCGCGGGTGCCGAGCCCGGGCGCGGAACCGAAGGTGCGGGGCAGCACATCGGCGCGGAATCCGGTCTGCAGCAGCGAATCCAGCGGGCTCACAATGGCATTGGTGACGGCGCTGAGGAACGGCGTGTTCTGCAGGGCGACCGGATCGGAGGAGACCATGGAATCCTGCGCGGCGAAGGCGGCGCACTGATCCGCGCCGGGCCGGCCGTCGAACTCCCAGTCGGAGAAGAACCCGGTCACCAAGCCGCCCAGGGAGATTCCGGTGCACACGAACTTGCGCTGCCGCACCGCCTGCTCCGGAATCTCGTGCAGCATCACCTCGTACTGGTCGCGCACCACGCGCTCGAGGCCCATGTAATCCAGCACGCCCAGCTCGTTCGAGGCCTTGAACCCGGCGAAGCGCACCCCGTCGATGGGCATGCCGTTGAAGTAGTAGTCGACGGCATCGAGGTAGTTGCCGGTCCGCAGTGCGTAATCGAAGCCCAGCGTCTCGTCCAGGCAGGTGCTGCGCCGGGCCAGCGCCCAGTACTCGATGCGCTGCCCCATGGCCAGCGCCGAATGCACGGTATTGAAGGCCACGCTGTCGGAGTTGACCGAGCCGCCGTGCAGGCCCTGCTGCTGGATGACGACGCGGTCGGCGTCGGCGGACGCGGCCGGCCCGTCGACGGCCCGGTAGCGCAGGAACCCGACCCGGTCGCAGCTCGCCGGATGCGCGGGCGCACCGGCGGGCAACGGCAGCGCCAGGCTCACATACGAGACGGCGATGCCGTCCCGGGCCGAGAGCTGCTCCTCCTGCCGATCGCTCGCCGCGCTCACCGGTTCGGGATCGGCGGCCGCCGGCCCGGCCTGCGCGATGGTCGCGGCGGCCACGGCGGCGACCAGCCACGCGGCCGAACTCCGCGTGCGCGCAATATTTTTCGTCCCACCCGTGCGAGCGGAACGCCGCCCCGCCCGAACCACCCTGTTCATGCACTGCACGCTGCCAGCGCAACCCGATCCCGAACAGGTGACATGGCACGAAAATCACCGGGCCCGCCACAGCACACTGCCCAAAACGCGACCCGGCGGCGACCGGGCAGCGGGTCCGCTCGCCGTAAGCTGGAGGCGTGGGTCGACTGTTGTTCCTCGTGCTCGTGCTGGCCGCGCTGGCCGTGGCCGCGTGGTGGATCTCCCGGGAATGGACCGGCGACGTGGAGCGGGTCGCCGACGCCAAGACCGAGGTCCGCGGCTATCTGGACCGGATGGGCAGTGAACTGGTGCTCCTCGATCCCGAGGACGCCGAGGCCCTGGACGCGCTCGGCGAAGCCGCCGATCGCATGAATGTCGCCCGGACCCAGCTGGCCGCCGCGACCACCCTCGGTCAGGTCCGGGTGGCGCGCGAAACCGCGCGCGGCGGGCTGTATTTCATTCGCAAGGCCCGTGAGGCCATGGGTCTGGACCCGGGCCCGCCGATCCCCAAGTAGACCAACCGCACCGGTTACGACACCCAGGTCAGCAGTTCCGCGACCGGCTTGCGACCCCGCGGAATAGCGTTCGGCGCAGTCGGTTTCGCCGGGTCGGGATAGCCGATCGCAATGGCGTGGCGCGGTAACCAGTCCGATGCCAGCCCGACCGTCTCGGCCGCCCGGGTGACATTCCCGGCCGGATGGAAGGTCGTCGGGCAGCTGCCCAGCCCGTACCCGGCGGCGGCCAGGCACACCGACTGCGCGATCCGGCCCATATCGAATTCGGTATCGCTGAAACCGTTGTCGTGCGCGGCCAGCACCAGCACCAGCGGCGCGTCGGCGAGATGCACGGCGTACCCGCCCAGCCCCGCCAGCTCCCGCCGGATCTCCGGCCGGGTCACCGCCACGAACCGCCACGGCTGCCGATTGCGCGCCGACCCGGTCCACCGCGCCGCCTCGATGATTTGCTCGACGGTCGCCCTCGGCACCGGATCGGGCCGGAAATGCCGCACCGAGCGCAGTCCCCGGATCGCCTCGTTCACCGCGCCGACCCTACCGGGCGGGGGCGCGGCGCTGCCGGGCCCCGGCCCGTACGGCCGTATGGTTGGACCTGGACGCACGCTCTATGTCACTCGCCGAAGGAGATGTAGATGACGGACCACGACCAGAGCGCTTCGGAAAAGATCGACCAGCGGATCCGGGATCTCGACGATTGGCGCGGGCGCACCCTGGCCCAGGTGCGCAAGGTCATCCACGCGGCCGATCCCGAGGTGGTCGAGGAGTGGAAATGGGCGAAGGCCAGCAATCCCGGCACGCCCGTCTGGTCGCACGACGGCATCATCTGCACCGGCGAGGTCTACAAGAGCGCGGTCAAACTGACCTTCATGAAGGGTGCGGCGCTGGATGATCCCGGGCGGCTGTTCAATGCCAGCCTGGACGGGAACGCCCGGCGCGCCATCGATATCACCGAGCAGGACGTCATCGACGAGCGGGCGCTGGCCGAACTCATCCGGGAAGCCGTGGACCTCAATGTGCACGGTAAGCGGCATTGAGGTCCCGGCGGCTACCGCGTCAGTTGATGGTGAACACCCAGGAGCCGGAGCAGCCCCAGCGCGCGTTGTTGAGGTCCGGCTCGTAGCGCCAGGAACCGGACGGGCCGTTCAGGTTCCAGTCGCCGTCGGAGGTCGCGATGGCCCGGTCGCCATCGGTCAGAATGGTGTTGTCCCACGGCTTCACATCCCAGCGCGAGCCCTGGAACGAGCGATTGTGCAGGGTGATGGTGGCGACCCGCGGCGTATTGTTCTCGACCACCAGGCAGGCGTTCGGATGCGGTTCGGCCTGCGCGGGCGCGGCCAGCAGCACCGGCGTGACGACGGCAGCGCAGACGAGACCGATCCGGGCGGCGACTGACGACTTCATGATGTGTTCCCCCTCTGCATCACATGCTGCGTGATGCGGATACCTTTGGGCGGCTGTGCGTTCCAGGCCTTACGCCCATATGTTTACGGGCCTGGACTTTCAAGATTCTGACAGAAAGCTTGTGCCGCTTAAAGTCCGAGTCCGCGCGCCAGCACCGGCCAGGACTCGGCGAGCTCGTCCTCCCAGTAACCCCACGAATGCGTGCCGTACGAACGCAGCACCACGGTCGCGGGAATTCCCAAGTCCGCCAGGCGATCCGCCATGCTGCGCGTGCACTGTTCGGTGGCGGCCTCGATGATGCCGCCGACCAGCACCTGATTGGCGAGCGCGACCGCACCGCCGCCGGCCAGCCGATGATCGCCGGTGCGATCATAGGGGCCGGGAATGCCATTGCCGCTGGAGAGGAACAGTTCCACCCCGCGCAGTCCGGCCGCGTTCAGGTAGGGATCATTGGCGGCCCACAGGGGATCGCCAGGCGGGCCGTACATATTGCCCGCGTCGCCGGCGCTGTAGGCCACGGTGAGCCGCACGTACGCCTGCCCGATCGGATCGGCGATCCGCGCGCATCCGCTGTAGGCCGCCACCGCCCGGTACAGCCCGGGTTTCGCGATCGCCAATTGCAGCACCGAGGTGCCCGACATCGACACTCCCGCAATGGCGTTCACGCCGCTGGTGTGCAGCGCCGCGTCGATGAGCGGCGGCAGTTCCTCGGTCAGATAGGTCTTCCACCGCACGATGCCCAGCCGCGGGTCCGGCGATCGCCAATCGGTGTAGTACGAGGCCGCCCCGCCGATCGGCTGCACCACGTGCACGTTCTTCCCGGCCAGGAACTCCCCGGCACGGGTCTGCTGATCCCACGACCCCGGGCCCTTGCCGCCGCTGCCGCCGCTGAGCAGGTACAGCACCGGCCGCGGCACGGAGGTGTCGGCCGCGCGCTGCACGTGCACGGTGAATTCGCTTTTCATCGCGGCGGAGAACACGGTCAGCGTCAGGTACCGGCCGTCACCGTGTATATCCACGATGCGCGAACCGTCCGCCGAAACCGCCGCGGCCCCCGGCCCGGTCGCGTTCGTCCCCGGTTCGCCCGCGGCCACCGGCAGCGCCGCGAGGGCGGCGGCGAGCATGCCCGCGACGGTCAGTACTGCCGCGCCGCGTCCGGCCGAGCGAACCCGCACGTTCGAAACCCACTTCTCTCGCATCGCCCAGCGGCGCCGACCTGCGACCGAATCCGGCCGCGGCGAGCGTGCCACCCGGTGGCGAACAGGAGGTTTCGAGTTCCTGTCGCGCAGCGGGCGCTCGTGCGGCGGGATTTCGCCACCGCCTCCCGATCCCCGGCGGCTCAGTCGTCACCGCTGTCGAGATCGACCGGATCGCGGTCGGCCCAGTCCAGCAGGGGGTCGATATCGAAGACCGCCGCGTCGATGCCGGCATGCAGATCACCGACTTCGGCATAGCGGGCGGGCACGGTGGTCATGGTGAAGTCGCGCGGATCCACCTCGGGGATCTCGTCCCAGCGCACCGGCGTGGACACGGTCGCCGCGGGCACCCCGCGCACCGAATACGCCGCGGCGATGGTGTGATCGCGCGCGTTCTGGTTGTAGTCCACGAACACCAGCCGCGGATCGCGGTCCTTGCGCCACCATGTGGTGGTGACGTCCGCGGGCGCGCGCCGCTCCACCTCGCGCGCGAACGCCAGCGCGGCCCGGCGCACATCCTGGAATCCGAAGTTCGGCGCGATGCGCACGTAGATGTGCAAACCCTTGCCGCCGGAGGTTTTCGGCCAGCCCACCGCGCCCAGTTCGTCGAGCACCTCGTGCACCACCCCGGCCACCCGCTGCACCCGCGACCACGGGCAGTCCGGCATCGGGTCCAGATCGATGCGCCATTCGTCGGGCAGTTCGGTGTCGGAGCGCCGGGAGTTCCAGGGATGGAACTCGACCGTCGACATCTGCACCGCCCAGATCACATCGGCGAGTTTCTCCACGCACAGTTCGTCGGCGGTGCGGCCGTAGCGCGGGAAGTAGAGCTGCACGGTCGGAATCCAGTCCGGGGCGCCGCCGGGTAGCCGCTTCTGGTGAACCTTGCCGCCGGGCAAGCCTTTCGGGAAGCGATGCAGCATGCAGGGCCGGTCGCGCAGGGCGTTGACGATGCCGTCGCCGACGCTCAGGTAGTACCGCGCCAGGTCGAGTTTGGTCGCTCCGGTGTCGGGGAAGTACACCCGATCCGGATTCGACACCCGTACCGTGTGCGCGCCGACCGTCAATTCCACGGCGGGCGGCACCGACTTACTGGCCACCCGTCCGACCATAACGGGCATTCGGTCCGTACGCGCGGTGCAACACCCGGGCCGGATCGAGATCAGCGCACGCGATCGCGCCAGCCCGGCAGCGCGTCCGGATTCGCCCGCAGATACCTGAGGCCCTGTTTCATGTACACGCGCGGATTGGTGTCCAGATGCCCGGCCCACACCGGTTTCGAATCCCCGCGCATGAAGCTCCAGCAGGCCAGCGCATAGCCGAACATGGGCTGCGGCAGATATCCCAGCCGCTGCGACTGCCACCCGCGCTGATTCTGGGAGAACTGAAATGCCGCATTGGCATTGAAGACCCCCAGCCCCAGGAATACCGTCAGCAGATCGGTGAGCTGTTCCCCGTCGTGCCGATCGGGCTCGATGCGTCCCTCCCCCAGCAGCCGCTCGTGCGCCAGCTCGTGCGCGACGGTCGCCACCAGCGTCACCGGCGCCCGCAACTGCGACATCTCCAGCGAGACCACCGCCCGCCCGTGCTCGAGCCGGTAATGCCCGGCCTCCCCCCGCGTCGACCCCTCCGGATAACCGAGCGCCTCCGGCAGCGAAACACCATCCGGATGCACCTCGACCACAATGCGATCGCGTTCCACCCCCATGTATCCCGCCACCCGCTCGACCAGCGATCGCACTTGCGATTCGGTCCCCGAATAGTCCCCCGGAAAGAAGTCACCGGTCGGCAGGATGACCGGGGTGCGCAGCGTCCGGTCACCGAATTGCGCCGCGCACCAGCTCATCATCTCCTCGATCCAGAGCCGCTCCAATTCCCCGACCGGGCAGCGCGGACTGAAAACTCCCATGCCGCATTATGTCCGGGGTTTCGCGCGCGGTCGCGCCGGAATTTCCCGTGGGTCAGAGGTCGGCGACGAGGACCGAGATGGGGCTGTGGATCGGCTTGCCGTGGCCGGGGACGAGTATCTCGGCGTCGTAGTCGGCCAGGGCGCGCGCCGAGGCCAGGGCGGCGGGTTCGTCGTGCTGGAAGACCGAGGGGATGAGCTGGGGGCCTTCGGTGCGGGCGATGCGGTGGCCGGTGACCAGGGCGTCGCCGGTGAACAGGACTTTCTCGGATGGCATCAGGTAGGCGGTGTGGCCGGTGGTGTGGCCGGGTGTCGCGATGGCCACCAGGCCGCCGGGGAGTTCGCGCAGGATTTCGGGCTCGGCGGCGACGGCGGATGGAATCTTGGTGCCCAGGCCGCCTTTCAGCGGATCGATGGCGCGGGCGGTCTGCAATACCCAGCGCAGGCCGCCGGGTACGAAGAGTTGCGCGGCGACTTCGAGCGGAGTGATCTGCTGCAGGTATTCGCGTTTCAGGTGCGGGACCTCGTCCGCGCCGGTGTACACCGGCACGCCGAGTTTCGCGACCAGCGGCGGAATTCCGCCGATGTGATCGAGATGCGCGTGGGTGACCAGCACCGCGGCGAGATCGGCGATGTCGTGGCCGATTTCGCGAATCGAGGCCCGCACGTCCGCGGCATCGGCGGGATATCCGGCATCGACGAGGGTGACCCCGGAATCGTCACTGATCAGCGCCCAGTTGACGTTCGTTCCGGTGACCACGTGCACCGAGTCGGATACCTGTTCGATCTGCATTGACACTCTCCGTTTCGAAATCGCCCGGCGATCGGCAACATTCATGATCCGGGTGCCGCGACGGCTCCGCAGCGCGAGGGCGGGCAATCGGATAACTCGTTCGAAAGGTGGTTCAGGTGCTGGTTGCAGTGGGAAGATAGCCACCATGGAGCAAGCCGTTACGGGCTCTGTCGAGGTGTCCTCGTCCTCGACGGTTTCGCCACGTCAGGCTTTCGAGCAGTGGGAAGCCCTGATGGCGGACGCGATAATCCCGACCGCGATCGAACCACTGTCCCACGGGCATTGGCAGGGCCGGGTGGTCAGCACCCAGTTCGACGGTTTCGCGGTATCGCAGATGCACTCCGACGGACAGCGGGCGCTGCGCAACAAGCGCATGATCGCCCAGTCCACCGGTGAGTTCCTGCTGGTGAACATCGTGGTGGAGGGCACCAACTGGTCCGAACAGGGCGGGCGCACCGCGGTGTCCAAGCCCGGCACCATCGCCTTCTTCGACTCCGGCCAGCCGTTCGAGAGCCGCTGCACCGATCACGCGGTGTCCACGCTGGTCCGCGCGCCGCTGCAACTGGTGCTCGACCACGCCGGGCTGACCCGGGACCAGCTCCCGGTGGCCACCGCCATGCCGGCCGACGGCGCACTGGGCCTGGTCGCCGGATTCTTCCGGGGCCTGGGCGAATTGCCGCCGGCCGAGGTGAACCGCGCGGTCACCGCCTTCCGCGGCGACGCCGCCATGATGCTGTCCTCGGCGGTGCTGCTGGCCACCGGGAACAGCTCGCCCGCACCGCCGGATTCGCTCTACACCCGCCGGCAGGTACTGAGCTACATCCGCAGCCATTTCACCGAACCGAATCTGACGGTCGACGAGATCGCGCGCGCCTGCCTCATCTCGCGCCGCACGCTGTACCGGGTGTGCGAGGGCTTCGGGGAACCGGGAACGATCATGCGGCGCATGCGGATCGAGCACGCCCGCCGCCTGATCCGGGCCGATTCCACGCGCTCCATGACCTCCATCGCCTCGGCCTCCGGGTTCGCCACCGACCGGCACTTCTTCCGGGCCTTCCGGGACGAGACCGGTCTGACTCCCGGGCAGTTCCGGGACAAGGTGCGCAACGGCGGGCAGTGACCGCCGTTCAGGACTCGAGCAGAAAGTCCCTGTCGTAGTCCAGATCTCGGTGCTGCGCGGCCGACGCGGCGAACCGGACCGTATCGGTCCGGTCCCAGAGTTCCATCCCGGCAATTGCCGATCGGCCGTCGCGCAGGCAGCGCCGGACACCATTGCGCAAATTCGCCGGCAGCCCGAGCGCGTCCATCTCCGCGACGATGCCGTCGGTCGCGGCCTGATGCTCGGCGATCCGCTCGTCGATCATCCGGCGCACCTCGGCCACCGCCTGCGGCAGATCCAGCCCCGCGGTGCGCCGCAGCACGATCACCAGATTCATCGGGTCGCCGGCCTCGACCTCGGCCGCGAGCGAGTGCAGATCGTTGATCCAGCACATGATGTCGGTGGTGGCGGCGACGATCAGCTGATAGCTCGGCCCGTAGTAGAGCGGGTCGGGAATCTCGGTGTGCTCCACCAGTTCCATCAGATCCAGGATGGGCTGCATGGTGCTGGCGTCACGGCGCACCCGCACGAACTCCGCCGCGGTCGGGGTGGCGCCGGCGTGCCGGAAGGCGTTCTCGCGGGCGTGGCCGGTGAGCCAGATGTGCAGGTTCAGCTCGAAACGCCGGGCCCAATCCTGGGAATTGCGGTCGAAAGTGCGCTTGCAGAGGTTCGACAGCGCCGCCAGCACCGGTTCGGCGGGTTCGGCCAGGCCGCGCTGATGCACCACGCCGAGCGCCGCGTGCCGCAGGTCGTCGTATTCGGCCAGCCGCCCGGCGGTGACGGCCTTGCCTTGCAGATCGTCGAAAACGAAGAACAGCGCGATCCATTCGGTCAGCAGCACCAGATCGGTGAAATTGGCCGTCGGGGAGCAGTAGGCGGCGAAGCGGCCGTAACCGAGGTCGTCGAACTTGCGGGCGGCGGAGGCGTCGCGGAGCAGTTCGAAACGGCTCGCCCAGGTGCGGGCGGCCTGCTGGGCCTGGTGTGCCTGCGGATGCTGTTCGAACTGGAAGGGAAGCGGGATCTCCAGTTGCCGTAGATCGTTCTCGTTCATGAGTATCCGTTCAGCTGTGTGCGAACCAGAATAAGCGACATTTCGGGCGGCAGACCGCTGGATAACCACCAACTCGCAACGGCCACAGCGGTATTGACACCCGGCAAGGAACCCGCGCCGTTGCACCCGGCGCGCCCGGCGTTGCAAACGAGAACACGTTATAGTTTTGCCTGATTCGGCAAAGCGGGCCGATCGCATTCGGGAAGGTGTGTCGCAATGGTGCGGACCTGGGACTCCAGCGCCGACGTGGTGGTCGTCGGCTACGGCGGCGCGGGCGTCGCGGCGGCGCTGGCCGCCCGTGAAACCGGGGCCGACGTGCTGGCCCTCGATCGATTCCTGGGCGGCGGCGCGACCGCGCTCTCCGGCGGCATCGTGTACGCGGGCGGCGGCACCTGGGTGCAGCGGGCCGCGGGCGTCGAGGACGATGTCGAGAACATGCTGGCGTATCTGCGCGCCGAGGTCGGCGACGCGGTCAGCGAGCAGACGCTGCGGCGGTTCTGCGAAGGGTCGGCCGAGCTGATCGAGTGGCTGAGCCGGCACGGGGTGCCGTTCCAGCCGTCGCTGTGCCCGTACAAGACCTCCTACCCGACCGATGACCACTACCTGTACTACTCGGGCAGCGAAAACTCCGGCGGCTTCCGGGAATTGGCGAAACCGGCGCAGCGCGGGCATCGCGCGCACGGGCGCGGGGTGTCGGGCAAGAAGGTGTTCGGGCCGCTGGCCGAATCGGCGGCGCACCGCGGGGTGCGGCTGCAAACCGGCACGCGCGCAACGCGACTGGTGCTCGAGGACGGCCGGGTCGTCGGGGTGGAGGCGACGACGCTGAGCGGCGCGCCCGCCGGGGTGCGGCGGCGGTTCGCGGCGCTGGCCAAGATCTCGGCCAAACCCGGTGTGTACCACCAGGGTCTGCGGCAGGCCGTGCAGGTGCTGATGGACCGCATCGAGCGCAAGCACGGGCGGCCGGTGCGGATCCGGGCCAAATCCGGGGTGGTGCTGACCACCGGCGGGTTCATCGCCAATGGCGCCATGGTGGCGCGGCACGCGCCGGATTACCCCTGGGCCGAAGGACTTCCGCTGGGCACGGCCGGTGACGACGGCAGCGGCATCCGGATGGCCGAGGCGCTGGGCGCGGCCACCGGCAAGATGGACGCCATCTCCACCTGGCGGTTCATCGCGCCGCCGAGTGCGCTGTTCGCGTCGCTGGCGGTGGACGCCGACGGCCGCCGCATGGTCGACGAATCCCGTTATGGCGCGGCGCTGGGCGCGGCCATCGCCGCCAGTCCGGGCAATCGGGCCTGGCTGCTGATCGACGCGCCGCTGGCCGCCGAGGCGCAACGGCAGCTCGGGCCGCAGTCGGTGTGGTTCCAGCGCATGCAGGGCGAGCGGCTGCTGCGGCTCGGCATCACCGGCGCGACCGTCGAGGACGTGGCGGCGCGCGCCGGGATCGAACCGGCGGCGCTGCGCAAGACCGTGGACGCGCACAATGCCGCCATCGACGCGGGCCGCCCCGACCCGATGGGCAAACCGGACGATATCCGCAAGCCCATCCGCACCGGACCCTTCGCGCTGCTGGACATTTCGTTCAAGGAGCGCCTCACCTACCCGACGCCCATGCTCACCCTGGGCGGCCTGCTGGTGGACGAGGACACCGGCGCGGTGCGCACCACCGACGGCGGCACCATCCCCGGCCTGTTCGCCGCGGGCCGGGCGGCGGTCGGCGTCTGCTCGAACTCGTACGTGAGCGGACTTTCCCTGGCGGACTGCGTATTCAGCGGCCGGCGGGCCGGAGCGCACAGCGTGCAGCTGAGCAGCGCGGTCTGACCGGTGAGATCCCGGCTGACCGCATGCCGGGATGACGAGCGGGTGACTCGCCGCGATGACGGGTCGCGGGGCGGCGGGCTCAATCCCCCGGGCGCGCTGCGCCTCCCGCGCGGAACAGGGACGGGGTGACGCCTCTCTCCTCGCGGAAGGCACGGTAGAACTGGCGTTCGCCGAGGAACCCGGAGGCGTAGGCGACCATCGAGATGGGCTGGTTCGGGTAGCGGGCGAGCAGATCGCAGGCGTGGTCCACGCGCATGCGGCGCAGCACCGTGGCGGGGCCGTCCTCGAATTCGTCGAAGACGCGGTAGAGGGACCGGCGCGACATGCGGCAGCCGTCGGCGATGCGGTCGACGGTCAGGCCCGGATCGGCGCAGTGGCGGCGCATGTAGTCGAGCACCCGCTGCCGTTCCAGCGCGTCGCGGGCCGGTTCGGCGGGGCGGCCGCCGGTGGTCTGCCGCAGCACCGCGGCGAGCAGGTCGACGGCCGGGGTCGCCAGCAGCGCCGCGCCCTCGGGGTTCTCCGCCTGCACCTCGGCCAGATCGCGGAAGAAGCGCGACACCACGCCGGTCGGGCCGAGCTGCGGCAGCGGGACGGCGGTGCGGATGTCGTCGTCGCTGAAGTCCGGCCGCGCCCGCAGCACGCTCAGCGGGATCTGCACCACCAGCATCTCCCAGTCCGCCGTGCCCTCCCAGCGGTATTCGCGGGTGCTGTCGTAGCAGACCATCGAGCCCGGCACCACGTCCGCGACCCGCCCGTCCTGATGCAACCGGGCCTGGCCGCGGGTCTGAATCGTGGTGAGCAGGTATTCGTCGGTGGCGGCGGACAGCAGCCCGGAGGTGCGGGTCACGATCTGGGCGGTCGAGCCGATGGTGGACAGGCTCAGCTCGCCGTAGCGTCCCGAGACCACCCGCCCGTGGAAGGCCGGGGCGGGCAGTGGATCGAAGGCCAGCGGCACATAGGTCTCACTGAGCAGCGCCTCCCATTGTTCGAGGCATTCCCGCTCGGAGCGTTCGTCACCACCGCCCCGCAGCTCGATCCGATCGACCAGTGCTGTGCCGTTCACCCCTGCAAACTCCTGCTCCGTACCGATCGAGAGGGCTCAGCTTACGGAATACCACAAACTTCGTTGGCAGAATGGTCGCTGACAGTTCGCTATTCCCGGCCGCGCAGCTCGGCCCGGACCGGGCAGGCGGCGATACCTGGAGGTGGCAGCATATGCCGGTCGGCCGGTCACAACTCGCGGCGCGCTCGGACGACGGTCGTTCGTTCCTGGTTCCGGACGCCGCCGACAGCGCGTTCGTCGCCGGTTCCCTGGTGGTGATCAGCACCGACGGGCATCGGCAGCTCGGCCTGATCGAGGAGCGCTCGGAGTCCGCGCCGGTGCGCCTGCGCGGCCGATTGATCGGCGTGCTCAATGGCGAGGGCATCGACACCCGCGCCAGCCATGCCTTCGGGCGCGGGTTGCTGGAACCTGTCGACGAGGAGACCGTGCAGACCCTGCACGAGACCACGGGCGCACTGCTGGAGGTCGGCGCGACGCTCACCCCGCCGGGCGGCCCGGCGCGGTTGCTGCCCAAGCGATTCAACCGGCACACCTTCTGGTGCGGGCAGAGCGGTTCGGGCAAGACCTACGCGCTGGGCGTGGTGCTGGAGCAGCTGATCGCGCACACCGCGCTGCCGGTGGTCATCCTGGACCCGAATTCCGATTTCATCCGGCTCGGCGAGGTGCGCCCCGAGGCCACCGGCGCGACCGCGAAGGCCTTGCGGGAGCGCGATATCCGGGTACTGCGCCCGGGCGGCGAGGGCGGCACGCCGCTGCGCGCCCGGTTCACCGATCTGCCGCTCGCCTCGAAAGCCGCTGTGCTGCGGCTGGATCCGATCGCCGATCGGGAGGAGTTCAACGAACTGCTGCGCCTGGCGCCGCTGCTGGCGAACGGCGAACTGGCCGACATCCTGCCGGTACTGACCGGCGCGGGGGTGGCCGCGCAGCAGCGGCTGGCGCTGCGGATCGAGAATCTGGGCCTGCTGAACTGGGAGGTCTGGGCCCGCGACGGCGCGGCGGTCACCGATATCGTCGCCGAACGCCCCGATGCCACCGTGCTGGACCTCGGCGGATTCGCCACGCCCGGACAGCAATTGGTGGTGGCGCTGGCGCTGCTGGACGAGCTGTGGGCGCGCCGCGAGGAACGCCGCCCGGTGCTGCTGGTCATCGACGAGGCGCACAATCTGGCCTCCCCGCAATTGGATTCGCCGATCGCGGTGGCGGTCCGGGAGCGGCTCATCCAGATTGCCGCCGAGGGCCGCAAATTCGGCCTGTGGCTGCTGCTTTCGACGCAGCGGCCCTCGAAGGTGCACCCCGGCATCATCTCCCAGTGCGACAACCTCGCCCTGATGAAGATGACCTCCCCGCTGGATCTGGACGAGCTCGGCACCTACTTCGGCTACGCCCCCGCGGCCCTGCTGGCGCAATCGCCGTGGTTCCGCCAAGGCGAAGCGCTCTTCGCGGGCGGCTTCGTGCCCGCGCCCGCGCTGGTGAAGGTCCGCACCCGGCTGACCGCCGAGGGCGGCAGCGATGTGGGCGTGCCGTTGCGCTGAAATCGGGCGGTCGCCGGGCCGGAAAACGCGGTGTCCGAGAGTGAACGACGGCGGGTCGGGCCGGTTATGCCCCGATTCCATACCGGACAGGTTCACAATTAGGAGCCAGGTAAGGCACAGAGAGGTCGGATCTCCATGAGTGACAACCGTTTTCTCCGCTCGGCAACCCATTCCCTGGCATTCGCCGCCATCACCGTGGCCGGACTGGCGCTCGCGACACCCGCGCACGCCGATCCACTCTGGCCCGGCGGCCCCGATATTCCGGGCGTCGCGCCCTTGATTCCCAGCCCGCCCGCCGCACCGGTGGTGGCCCCGTGCACCGCGGCCAACGCGCGCGGCTGTATGCGCCTGTCCACCAATGAAGCCTGGCTGATGGACAACGGCAAGGTGACCTACGGCCCGACCGTCATCTCGCACGGCCGGCCGGGGTACGAGACCAATGTCGGCGTGTTCGACGTCGACTTCAAACGCGAGGACCACTGGAGCACGCTGCACAACGTGCCGATGAAATGGGCGGTGTTCTTCGACGGCGATATCGCGACCCATATCGGCCCGACCGAGGAACAGTCGCACGGCTGCATCCGTATGACGCCCGAGGGCGCGGAGACCTTCTACAACTACCTGTGGCCCGGCGACATCATCGAAGTGGTGCGCTGAGGACGCCGAAAAGGATGACCCATGGCCGATTCCGATACACCGCTCGAGCAGTTGATCGACACCTACTGCCGGGCGTGGAGTGATCCCGATCCGGCGCGCCGGCGCACCTTCCTCGGCCAGGTGTGGGCGCCGGACGCCACCTACACCGATCCGCGGATCCAGACCGTCGGCCCGGAAGAGCTGCTCGCGCACATCGAGACCATGATCGCGCGGCGGCCGGGCGCCCGGGTGGTGCGCACCAGCCGGGTCGATCAGCACCACGAGGTGGCGCGTTTCGCCTGGCGGGTGGTGCAGGCCGACGGGTCGGCGCTGCCGGAGGGCCTGGATCTGGCCGAGCTCACCGACGACGGGCGGATCGGCAGGATTGTCGGGTTCTTCGGGCCGACAGTGCCATTGGACTGAGCGCGCCACGCCGGGTCGCTGGCACCGGCGGCGTGCGCACGACAGACTGGAGGGCGTGCGAGAGCTGTCGAGTCGGGTGGGTGCGCGGTGACGGGGCTGGCGCGCGGTGAGAATCGGCCCGCGCCCGGGGACCGGATGACGGTGACCGTGCGCTCCAGCGCCGGGGTCGACGTGTCCGCGCTGCTGCTGGCGGCGAACGGACGGGTGCGCTCGGACGCCGACTTCGTGTTCTTCAACCAGCCGGTCGGTCCCGGCGTGGTGTACCGGCACGGCCGCGGCGCCGGCGACATGGTCGACGTGCAGACCTCCGCGCTGCCCGCCGATGTGGACAAGGTCGCCATCACCGCCAGCCTGGACGGCAGCGGCCCGCCCACCTTCGCCGCCGCCGGCCCGCTGCTGGCCACCATCGGATCCGACTCGGGCACATTGACTTTCCAGATGACCGGGCTGACCACCGAGTCCGGCGTGGTGTGCGTGGAGATCTACCGGCGCGGCGACGGCTGGAAGGTGCGCGCCGTCGGCCAGGGCTACGACGACGGTCTGGCGGGCATCGCGGCCGCGTTCGGCGTGAATATCGACGACGAGCCGGAGCCGCCGAAGTCCGTGCCGCCGCAACAATCCCCGCCCCGGCAATCCCCGCCGCAACAATCCGCACCGCAGCAATCCGCGCCGCCGCGTCCGGCCGCACCGCCGCCGCCCCCGCCGGGTCACGCACCGCCGCAGCAGTATCCGTCGCCGCAGCCGTACCCGCCCGCGCCCCAGTACGCACCGGTTCCCTCGACCCCGTCCCAGCAAGGAATGCCGCCGATGCAGAGCGATCTGTTCAATCCCAGCCACGCCGAGGTCAACGGTCCCGGCATTCAGAAGCAGGGCGGCAAGATGATTCGCGTCGCCGTCAACGGCGAGACCCTGGCCCGCGCCGGTTCCATGGTCGCCTACCAGGGCAATCTGGAATTCAAGGCGCTCGGGTCCGGCGGTATCGGCCGCGCCATCCAGCAGCGGCTGACCGGCGAGGGCGTACCCCTCATGCGCGTGTCCGGTCACGGCGATCTGTTCCTCGCCAATGCCGCGGCCGACGTCCACACTGTGGATCTGGACGGTTCCGACGGCCTGACCATCAACGGCGCGAACGTCCTCGCCTTCGACACCAGCCTGAGCTACAACATCCAAAGGGTGCAGGGCGCAGCCGGTTACGCCAGCAATGCGGGCCTGTTCAACTGCGTCTTCACCGGGCGCGGCCGGATCGCAATCACCACGCACGGCTCCCCCGTCGTGCTGAATGTCGATCAGCCCACCTACGCCGACCCACAGGCCGCGGTGGCCTGGTCCTCCAGCCTGCAGACCGGTATCAAGCGCAATGACTCGTTCGGTTTCAGCCGCCTCATGGGCCGCTCCACCGGCGAGGGCGTGACGCTGTCGTTCTCCGGTCGCGGCTTCGTCATCGTGCAGCCCTCCGAACTGCCGCCGGGCGGTTTCCTCGGCGGCACCGGCGGCGGTCAGGAGGCCGGGCAGAGCGGCGGCATGCTGGGCGGGCTGCTCGGCTAGTTCAGCGCCGCGGCGGACGGGACCACGATGCCGTAGAGGTCGCCGATGGTGGCCAGCGCGGCCTGGTGCAGCTGTTCGGCCGGGACCTCGGCGACCGCCGTGCGCAGCGGGCGGGTGGCGGAGGCGTCGGCGACGACGGTGGGCAGATTGCCGCGCAGGAACGCGCCCTCGGTCGTGAAGGTCACGCACATGTGGGTCATGAAACCGGCGATGACCACGGATTTGTTGCCCGCGGCATCGACCTGCGCGCCCAGCTCGGTGTCGACGAAACCGTTGGGCACGGTCTTCACCACGACGGGTTCGCCCGCGATCGGCGCGACGGCCGGATGGATCTGCCCGATCTCGGCGGTGATGTCGTACGGAGTGCCCGCGCCGCCGTCGTTGACCACGTGAATGACCTTCGCCCCGGCCCGGCGGGCCCGGTCCAGCAGCGCCGCGGCGGCTTCGAGCGCGGGCTCCCAGCCGGTGAGTTCCATGACGCCGCGGGTGTAAGTGTTCTGGTAGTCGACCAGGATGAGCGTCGAATCGGCGAGCGCGGCCGGGGTCTGGTCGAAGCCGTTGAGGTCGCGCAGGGTGGTAGCCATGAAATGCCCTTCTCGATAGTCCGGAACCACCGTGTGGTGGCCGCCTTCGACGCTATGGGCGGTTCGCATATGTCGGCAATGTCATGCAACATGCAGATACCGACATCGCCGACCGACGGGAGATCAGTGTGGGCGCCCTGGAACGGCTCATCGTCGTGGTCCTCTTCGATCGCGTCGATCTGCTGGACGTGACCGGACCGCCGGAGGTCTTCGCGCTGCTCCAGCGGGAAATGGACGAGCCGACCGGGTATCGGGTAGTGCTGGCCGCCGCGACCCTGGACCCGGTGACCACGGCGGCCGGGGTGCGGGTGCTGCCCGATGTGACGTTCGAGGAGATCTCCGGGCGCGCCATCGACACCCTGCTGGTGCCGGGCGCGGTCGAGGTGGACGACGCCCGCCGGGTCCGCGCGCTCTGCGATCCGATGGTGGTGGAGTGGGTGAAACGCCTGGCCGCGCAGACCCGCCGCGTGGCGTCGGTGTGCGTGGGCGCGCACATTCTGGCCGGCGCCGGGCTGCTGGACGGCAAGCGCGCCACCACGCACTGGTCCACCGCACCGCAATTGGCCGCCGAGCATCCGGCCGTGCGGGTCGACGCCGATCCCATCTTCATCGTCGATCAGGGCGTCTGGACCGGCGCGGGACTCACCGCCTGCCTCGATCTTTCGCTGGCGCTGGTCGCCGATGACTTCGGCGAGCAGGCGGCTTTGCGCGTCGCCCGGCAGCTGGTCATGTACCTCAAGCGCCCGAGCGGCCAGAACCAGTTCAGCGTCAATCTCGAACCGGTCTCCACCACGCGCCGGGTGGAAGTCCTGCGCCAGTACATAACCCGCCATCTGGCCGGGCCGATCACCGTGGCCGATCTGGCCGCGCACGCGCATGTCAGCGACCGGCAGCTGACCCGGATCTTCAAGACCGAGCTGGGCATGACGCCCGCCGCCTATCTCGAATCCGCTCGCGTCGAAGTGGCGCGCAATCAGCTCGAGACCACCGACCACACCCTCGAGCGCATTGCCGCCGCCTGCGGGTTCAACACCACCGACACATTGACCCGCGCGTTCCGCCGCACCCTCGATACCACTCCGACCGAGTACCGCAACCGCTTCCGAATCAATTGACGGTCAGGCGCTTTCGAGAATCTTCAGGGTTTCGATGGCGTCGCGCGGGTCCACCGGCACCGGGCCGCCGTGGTCGATGGCGGCGGCCATGGCACGGTAGAAGGCCGGGTAGTCGCCCGGTTCGGTGGGAATCGGATGCGTGTCGTCCGGGGTTCCGAACAAGCCCCAATGTTCGGGTTCCACTACGCCCCAGGGCTTTCCGTCATCCGGTCGCCGCCCCGCGCGCAGATCGGCTTCCTGCGGATCGAGACCGTAACTGACATAGGCGTTCTCGGAGCCGAGCACCCGGAAACGCGGACCCAGTTGCGGGGCAACGGCACTCATCCACAGATGCGAGCGAACCCCGGACGCGTGGGTGAGAGCGAGGAACGCGTCATCGTCGGTGCGGATGCCGTCGCGCCGCCGATCCCGTTCGCTGTACACCTCGGTGACCGGACCGAACAGCGTCAGCGCCTGATCGACCAGATGGCTGCCGAGGTCGAACAGAATGCCCGCCCCGTCCTCGGCGCTGCCGGTCTCCCGCCAGCCGCCCTTGGTGACCGGCCGCCAGCGTTCGAAGCGGGATTCGAAGCGCCGGACGGTACCCAAACGGCCGGCCTCGATCAGCGCCCGCACGGTCCGGAAGTCATTGTCCCAGCGCCGATTCTGGAACACCGACAACGCCAGCCCCGCCCGGTCGGCGGCCGCGACCACCCGTTCGGCCTCTGCGACGGTGACCGCGAACGGTTTGTCCACCACCACCGGCAACCCGTGCTCCAGGGCCCGCACGGCGAGTTCGGCATGCGTGCGATTGGGCGTCGCGATCACGGCGAGATCGAAATCGCCCGCCGCCGCGAACAGTTCGTCGGCCGTCGCGAACACCCGCACGCCCGGATGCTCCCGCCGCGCCTGCGCTTCCCGCTCGGCCGATCCGGTCACCACGCCCGCCACCCGCATACGCGGTTCGGCGGCGATCAGCGGCGCGTGGAACACCGCCCCGGCCAGCCCGAATCCGATTACCGCGACCCGAAGTTCCCGCACCAGCAGCCCCTTTCTCGACGGTTCGCCTCCACGGTAGCCCGCCGGGTCGCCGGATCAGACCAGGTGCACTTCGACCCCGGCCTCGCGGATCGCGGCAATGGCGGCCGGATCCGCCGCCTCGTCCATCACCAGGGTGTGGATGGCCTCGATCGGGCAGATCCGGGCCAGCGCGGTGCGGTCGAGCTTGTCGGCGGTCGCCACCGCGATCACCCGCTCGGCGCGCCGCACCATTTCCGCGTTCACGCCCGCCTCGTCGAGGTGCCGGCATTGCGCCCCGGCGGTCGCGGAGATCGCGCCGACCCCGAGAATCACGGTGTCCAAGCGCAATTCGGCCAGCGCCAGTTCGGCCAGCGGCCCGTGCAGTTCATAGGATTCCCGCCGCGCCATCCCGCCCAGGCAGATGGTGCGCAGATGCGGCCGCAACACCATCTCCCCCGCGATATTGAGCGCGTTGGTGACGATGGTCAGCTCGTCCGGCCCGGTCAGGTCGGGCCGCCCGGCCAACGCTCGCGCCACCGCCGTCGTGGTGGTGCCGCCGTTGAGCCCGACCACTTCGGCCCGCCGCACCAGCCCCGCCGCGTGTTCCGCGACCCGCTGCTTGGCCTCGCCGCCGCCCCCGCGATACCGCGCGGGCAGGTCGTAGGCGACGGCGGTGGCCACGATCCCGCCGTGCGTCCGCGTCGCCAATTGCTGATCGGCCAGCGCGGTGAAGTCCCGGCGAATGGTGGCCGGGGAGACGGCGAGCCGTTCGGCGGCCTCCTCCACCGACAGCCGTCCCCCTTGGGCGAGCAGTTCCAGCAGGCGATTCCAGCGCTGGGACCGATCGGCGGGTGCGGTCATTTGACACTGCCGGCGGTGAGGCCGGCGACCAGGCGCTTCTCGATGAGCGCGAACAGAATGACAACGGGCACGATGCCGACCGTAGAGATGGCGAAGACATATTGCCAAGCCGTGTCGTACTGACCGATGAACTTGGTCAGCGCCACCGACAGCGGCTGGTTCTCCGGCGTGGTGAGGATGACCAGGCTGGCGGCGAATTCGTTCCAGCAGGACACGAAGGCGAACACGGTCGCGGTGACGATGCCGGGCCACACCAGCGGCAGGCTCACCCGGGTCAGGATCTGCCAGCGGTTGAGGCCGTCGAGCTGCGCGGCCTCCTCCACCTCCACCGGCACCCCGGCGAAGAAGCTGTGCAGGATCCACACCGCGAAGGACAGATTGAACGCGGCATTCACCAGGATCATGGCCACCCAGGTGTCATTGATGCCGAGCGCGAAGAACTCGCGGATCAGGCCGGTGACCAGCACCACGGGTTGCAGCATCTGGGTGATCAGCACCAGGCCCAGGAACACGGCTTTGCCCGGAAACCGCCGCCGCGCCGTGTAATACGCGGCGGGGACGGCCACCGCCAGCACCAGCAGGGTGGCGGCGATCGAGATCACCAGGGTGCTGATCAGGTTGAACGGCAGCGGCGTTTCCGTTGCGCTCCACACGCTTCCGTAATTGCCCGGCCGCCATTCCTCGGGCAGATAGGTCGGCGGAATGCGCAGGATCTCCGCCCGCGGTTTCAGCGAACCGAGCACCATCACCAGGTATGGCAGCAGGAACACCGCCGCCAGCAGCGCCCCGATCGCGGTCAGTCCCCAGCGCCGCCGGGTCATCGCGCCTCCTCCCCCGCCGGGCGGATCAGCTTCACGTAGATCGCGATAATCGTCATGATCAGCACGAAGTTCAGCACGCTCATCGCCGCGGCGGTATCGACCTGCTGGTTCTGCCGGATCAGCTTGAACGTCAACGTGGTCGTGGTGTCCGCCGAGAAGCCCGCGATGCTGCCGGTGAGCACCTGCAGGATGGGCAGCGAATTGAAGGCGTTGATGATGTTGATGACCGTGGCCACCGCCATGGCCGGGCGCAGCTGCGGCAGGGTCAGATGCCGGTAGCGCTGCCAGGCGCCGGCGCCGTCCACCCGCCCGGCTTCGTCGATGTCGCCCGGAATCGACTGCAGCCCAGCCAGAATCGTGTAGGTGGTGAACGGAATCGAGACGAACACCGCCACCCCGATCGCCACCACGAACGCCGGACCGGGCTGCTTGGTGAAACCGAAACCCTTGTCCAGCACGCCGATATCGACCAGGAAACGATTGGCGATGCCGACGTCCGGATCCAGCATGTAGTAGAAGATGCTGGTGGTCATCACGACCGAGGCCGCCCACGGCACCAGGATGGCCAGCCGCACCGCCGTGCGACCGGGGAAGTCCTTGTTCAGGAACTGCGCCAGCCCCGCCGACAGCACCAGTGTGATGATCACGACCGCGACCACCCAGACGACCGTGTGCGCGAGCACACCGCCCAGCTCTTCCAGATCGAAAAGCCTGCGGAAGTTACCGAATCCGGCCGATCCGCGATCCTGGCCGTAGGCGTTCAGGTCACGAGTGGAGGTCCACGCCATGTACCCGGCGGGGAACGCGACCACCCCCGCGATGAGCACCAGCACCGGGCCGATCCACGGTAACGCCCGCAGCGTCGGCGCGAATCGGCCCCGGCCACTGCTCAATTCGCCGCCTGCTGGATCTTCGCCAGCACCGCGGCCGGATCACTGCCCTGCGCGATGGTGCCCATCTGCTGCTTGATCGCGCCCTGTGCGGCGCCCCACTTGGGGTTGTTGCTCGGGTAGAACTTGGCCACCGGCAGGGTCGCCGCGAACGCCTTGGTCACCGGATCGTCGGCGAGCGCCTTGGCCGCGCTCTCGGTGATCGGGATGAAGTGTTCGCCGGACACGAATTTGGCGTACACCGCCGCGGAATAGAAGTAGCTGAGGAACTTCTTCACCGCCGCGGCTTTCGCGCCGTCCTTCTTGAAAGCCATCAGGTGATCGGCCACGCCGAGGGTCACCGGGTCGCCGGTCTTGGTGGGCGAGGGCGCGGTGGCGTACTTCAGGCCCGGGTTCTTGGCCGCGATCTGACTGATGGTCGGCGGCAGGCCCTCGATCATGCCGATTTTGCCCTGGTAGAAGGCGTTCAGCACGTCGGCGCGATTGGTCGCGCCCGGATTGGCCTGCGTCACACCGGCTTCCGCGATGGCCTTCATGGCCTGCACGCCCTCCAGATTGGCCGGGCTGTCGACGGTGATCTTGCCGCCGTCGGACCAGTTGCCGCCCGCGCCGAAGGTCCAGATGGAGGTCTCGCCCTGGGCTTCCTCACTGCCCAGCGGCAGGCCGTAGCCGGAGACCCCGCCGCCGAGCGCCTGGATCTTCTTGGCGTCGTCGGTCAGCTCGGACCAGGTCTTGGGCGGGCTCGCGATGCCGGCCTTGGCGAACAGTTCGGTGTTGTAGAACAGGGTCCGGGTGGAGGCGAAAAGCGGGAGCGCCCACTGGGTTCCGTCGATCGAGGCATTGCGCGCGAAACCCGGCTGGATATCGGCGATGACCGAGGCGTCCACGATCTCGGTGGCCGGGTAGAGCTGGCCGTCGGTGGCGAAGGTGGAGTAGGCGTCGATATTCAGGATGTCGGGGGTGGTCGACTTCGACTGCAGCTTGGTCCGGACCACGTCGTTGATGGAATCCCAGGACTCCATCTGCAATTCGACGTGGATATCGGGATTGGCTTTCTGGAAGTCGGCGATGATCGCGTCCCACGCGCCCTTGGTGCCGTCGCTGTAGACCGGCGCCAGGAAAGTGAGGTGATTCGGGTCCGAGTCGTCCGTTTTGTTCCCTCCGAACCCGCAGGACGATACCGTCAGGACCAGGCCGGTGAGCAACGCCATCGAGGAAAGCGCGCCGCGCAGTGGACGTTTCACGATCGGGACCTTTCAAGTTCACACCCGACGTGACGAACCACGGATGCGGACCGAACCAGTCGAGTGGCCTGAATCTACTGCTGTTCTTGATCGAATGTGCTCGTTTGGACTGTAAAATTGACATGAACGATCACCGGGTTGATGCTGGGTGGGTGCCGAGCCCGATCGATCGGATTCCCGAAACCCATTTGGCCGCAGAGGTGGCCACCCAGCCCGACGATTGGGTGCGAGCCGCCGCGGTTGCCGCCGAGTATCGGGAGTTGCTGCCCGCCGCCGGGGAACGCGTGGCGGTGATCGGCTGCGGGACCTCATTGTTCATGGCGCGCGCCGTTTCCGCAGTGCGAGAAGCCGCCGGTCAGGGGCTCACCGATGCCTGGCCCGCCAGCGAGGTGCGGGCCCGGGAGTACGACCGGTACCTGGTGATCTGCCGGTCCGGGACCACCACCGAGGTGATCGACGCCCTGCGCGCGCTGCCCGCCGGGGCACCGCGCGCCGTCATCTGCTCCAGTCCCGGTACCCCCGTGCTGGATTCGGCCGATCCGATCCTGATCGACTGGGCGGACGAGCGCTCGGTGGTGCAGACGCGGTTCGCGACGACAGCCCTCGCGGTGCTGCGCTGGCATCTCGGCGAAGACCTGAATCCGGCGATCGCGCAGGCGCGCGCGGTACTCGGCGAAGATCCGGCTATCTCACTCGCCGGGGTGCGCGGGGCCGCTCAGATCTCCTTCGTGGGTATGGGTTTCGCGGCGGCGCTGGCCGACGAAGCCGCCTTGAAACTGCGGGAATCCTGCCAGTCCTGGGCCGAGTCGTACCAGGCCGCCGAATACCGGCACGGACCGATCAGCATTGCCGCGCCGGGCCGGGCGGTATGGGGGCTGGGTGCGCTGCCCGCCGGGCTCGGCGACGAGATCGCCCGCACCGGAGCGAATTTCGAGCATCGCGCCATCGACCCCATGGCCGAGCTGGTGCGGGTGCATCGGCTGTGCCTGCTGCGGTCGGCCGAACTCGGACTGGATCCCGATCATCCGCGCGGTCTGAGCCGTTCGGTTGTGCTGCAATGATTCCGGTCGGGTAAGGGGAACATCGTGAACGAGGTCGCTGCCGGGGATCTGGTGCTCGGCATCGATGTGGGCGGTACCACCATCAAGGGTGAGATCACCGATGGCGCGGGCGCGGTCGTCAGCACCGCCACCGTCGATACCCCGCGCGGTGTGGCCGCTTTCGACGCCATGGAGGATCTCGGCGCGCGGCTGCTCGGCGAACTGCCCGCCGCCCGCCGTGATCGCGTGGCCCGGGCCGCCGTCATCCTGCCCGGCATCGTGGATCCGGCGCGTTCGCTGGCGGTGTTCAGCAGCAATATCGGCTGGCGGGATGTGAAGGTGGGCGACCGTTTCGGCGGGCGCTGGGGCATGCCGGTGCTCATCGACCACGATGTCACCGTGGCGGGCTGGGCCGAATGGCGTTACGGCGCGGGCCGCGGCAGCGACGACGTGTGCGTGCTGATCGTCGGCACGGGCATCAGCGGCATGCTCTCGGTGGGCGGCCGGCTGGTGCGCGGCGCGGCCGGGCAGGCGGGCGAGTTCGGGCACATTCCGGTCCGGCATCGTGACGGCCTGCCCTGTCCCTGCGGCAATATCGGCTGCGTCGAGACCGTCGCGTCCGGACCCAATATCGCCCGCGCGTACACCCGCCGCACCGGACGCGGAATCTCCGGAGCCGAAGCGGTTTTCGCGGCGCTGGGCAGCGACCGGGATGCCGGGGCGGTGGTGCACGATGCCATCGACGCCATAGCCGAGGCGCTGCTGGGCACCATCCACGCCACCTGCCCGGAACTGATCGTGCTGGGCGGCGGCCTGGCCGGGGCGGGGCCGGTCCTCACCGACACCTTGCACTCGCGGCTGTCCGCGCTGCTGCGCGTCGCGCCCGTGCCGCGAGTCGCCCTGGGCGAGTTCGGTATCCGCTCCGGACTGGTCGGCGCCGCGAAGCTGGCCCGCGCCGGTGCGCTCGCCTGAGGATCGGGTCCGTATGGAATTGCGCGGCCGACTGATCACCGCCGCCGGCGTCCGTGATGACGCGGTGATCACCGTGCGCGGCGAACGCATCACCGCCATTCACGAAGTCCCGCAACGCTCCGCCACGCCCCGCGAATCGCCCCCGGCGTTCCTCGGCACCATCCTGCCCGGCCTGGTGGACATTCACAATCACGGCGGCTTCGGCCATCGCTTCGACACCGTCGACCCCGCCGAAGCCGCCGCGGCCGCCGCCTTCCATCACCGCGCCGGCTCGACCTCCGTGCTGGCCAGCATCGTCACCGCCACGCCCGAGAACCTGATCGCCCAGGTGACCACCCTGCGCGGCCTGGTCGCCGACGGCACCCTGGCCGGTATCCATATCGAAGGCCCCTTCCTGTCCGAAACCCGGTGCGGCGCACACGACCCCGCTCTCCTCCGGCACCCCGACCCGCGCCTGATCGAACGCCTGCTGGAAGCGGCCGCAGGCACGCTGCGCGTCATGACCCTCGCCCCCGAACTCCCGGGCTTCGCCGCCGCCGCGAAACTGCTCACCGAGAACGGCGTGACCGTCGCCCTCGGCCACAGCGACGCCGCGTTCCCCGATTTCCGCGCCGCCCTGCCACCCGAAGGCCCCGCCACCCTCATCACCCACCTGGCCAACGGCATGCGCCCCCTGCACCACCGCGACCCCGGCCCCATCGCCGCCGCCCTGGTCGCCGCCGCCGCCCAGCAAGCCACCATCGAACTCATCGGCGACGGCGTGCACCTCGACCCCGGCTTCGCCGCCCTCGCCTTCACCACCGCCCCGCGCCGCATCGCCCTCGTCACCGACGCCATGCAAGCCGCCGGAATGCCGGACGGCACCTACCAACTAGGCCCGCAAACCGTCCACGTCACCAACGGCACCGCCCGAGTCCCCTCCGGCTCCATCGCCGGCGGCACCGCCACCCTCCTTCATTGCCTCCGCTGGTCGATCCACCACTGCGGCGTCCCCCTCATCGACGCGGTAGCCGCCGCCACCGCCACCCCCGCCGCGGCCACCGCCCTCCCCGAAGTAGGCGACCTCCGCCCCGGCATGTACGCCGACGCCATCGTCCTGGACGACAACCTGCGACTTCGCCGCGTAATGCGCCGCGGCAGGTGGCTGTCATGACCTCGCAGCAGCCCGCACGTCGGACCACCGGGCCGTCTCCGCGCCGGGCGAGCCGGCGACATATGCACCCCACGAGTACACGTCGAATCGGTGGCGGACCAGGGCTCTGGACCGGCGGCGCGCAGGCTGCTGCCCGAACTCGGGGCGGACGACAGCCGGGTCGGAGGCCGGGGTGATCCTCACCGTGACAATGAATCCCGCGTACGACGTCACCTATCGCGTCGAGCGGCTGGCGCGGGGGCGGGCGCAGCGGGTGCTGGCCGTCGAGCAGCGGCTCGGGGGTAAGGGGATCAATGTGGCGCGGGTGCTGGCGCAGTTGGGGAAGCCGGTGCGCACCACGGGATTCGCGGATCTGGAGTTCGGGGCGGCCGTGGGGGCGGAGTTGTCGGCGGACTTCGTGCCGGCGCTGCCCTGGGTGCGGCGGACGCTGGTGGTCAGCGAGTCCGGAGACGGGACCGCTACCGGGTTGTGGGAGCCGGGAGCCCGGGTGAACGATCCGCGGCAGTCGGTGGACCGGCTGCTGGATCGGGTACGGACACTGCTGCCCGAACTGCGCGGGCTGGTGGTGTCGGGCTCTTTGCCCGCGGGCGTGGCGGATTCGGTGCCCGCCGACCTGGCCCGGATCGCGCTCGCCGCGGGCGTGCCGGTCATCTGCGACGTCGACGGACCGGCACTGCTGCTCGCCGCGGCCGTACCCGGCGTCGTGCTGATGCCGAACAACGAGGAACTCGCCCGGCTGCTCGGGCCGAGCGCCGCCGCCGCGGCGACCGGCGTCATCGACCCGGACGGCCTCGAAGCCTGCCCCGTGGACGAGACTTCCTCCGGTCCAGCGGTTTTCGGGGCCGGCGGCGGATCGACCGCAGCCTTGGCCGCCCGGCTGCGCCCACTGGTGGACGGCGGGGTTCGGGCCGTGATCGCCACGCGCGGCGCGGCGGGGATGGTGGCGGCGACCACGTCCGGCGCATGGGCCGCGTGGCTGGGAGAACCGTTGTCGGGCAATCCGACCGGCGCGGGCGATGCCGCCGCGGCCGCCGTTGCGGCGGGGCTGGCGGCCGGGGGCGCACCGGATTGGCCCGAGATCCTGCGGGATGCCATCGCCACTTCGGCCGCGGCCGTGGTGGTTCCGATCGCGGGGGCGATCGACACCTGTTTGCGGGCGCGTTTGCTGCCCGCGGTGGTGGTCAGCGAACTGGGGGCGAGTGCACGGGAGGCGCGTGCGTGAGAACTGCTAGCTGCTGGAGGCGCGGATGCCGTTGCTACCCATATTCGATCTGATCGTGGCGGCCCGCCCCGGTGGTCTGGGGGCGTTCAATGTGATCGCGCTGGAGCACGCCGAGGCGATCGCGGCAGCCGCCGAAGCCACGAAGAAGGCTGCGGTGCTGCAGATCTCGGAGAATACGGTGCGGTATCACGGCGGCCTGCGGCCGCTGGCACGCGCCTGTCTGGAGGTCGCGGGCGGCAGCGGGGCGGCGCTGGCGGTGCATCTCGATCACGCCACCTCGTTCGAATTGATCAGGGAGGCCGTCGGATTGGGGATGACCTCGGTCATGTTCGACGGGTCGGCCCTGGACTACGCGGAGAATCTGGCGCAGACGGCGCGGATCGCCGAGTGGTGCCATGAGCGCGGCGTGCACGTGGAGGCCGAGCTCGGGGAGGTCGGCGGCAAGGACGGGGCGCACGCGCCGGGGGTGCGGACCGATCCGGACGAGGCGGTGGCGTTCGTGGCGGCCACGGGCGTGGACGCGCTGGCGGTGGCGGTGGGGTCCTCGCACGCCATGCACCGCCGGGACGCCCGCCTGGACGACAAGCTGATCGCGCGGCTCGCCACCAAGTTGCCGGTGCCGTTGGTGCTGCACGGGTCATCGGGGGTGCCGGATGCCGGGTTGCGGTCGGCGGTGCGCCACGGCATGGCGAAGGTGAACATCGCTACCCGGTTGAACGTGGCACTGGCCGAGGCGGTGCGCGGCGTGCTGGACGGAGATGCGGAGCTGAGCGACCCGCGCAAGTATCTCGGCCCCGGTCGGGACGCCATTCAGGCCGAGGTCGAGCACTTCCTGCGTTTGCTCGCCCGGCCCGGCACGGGGTAGCCCCGCACGGCCCGCAGCGCCCGCTTGGTATGAATGCCGGGTGGCTCGACACCTCTTCCTCTGCCCCCTGCGGTGGTCCGATATGGACGCCGACGGGCACGTGCACAATGCCGAACATCTGCGCTACCTGGAGGAAACCCGGATCGACCTGTTCCGGTCGCGCGAGTTCTCCGGTTCCAGCGTGGTAGCCCAGATGGACATCGACTACCTGGTCCCGCTGCGCTACCGCGCGCATCCGGTCCGGGTGGAGTCCTGGGTGACCCGGGTGGGCGGCTCCTCCTTCACCCTGGAGCAGGAGATCCGCGACGACGACGTGGTGTATTCGAAGGCGGTGTGCGTCATGGTCGCCTTCGATCAGGCCACCCAGAAATCGCGTCCGATCCCGGATGCCGAGCGCCACATGCTCGAGGAGCTGACCGCCTGATGCACACCTACCAGATCCAATTGCGGCGCACCGATATGGACGCGCTGCAGCACCTCAACAACGTGGTGTTCGCCCAGTACCTGGACGAGGCCCGCGCCGACCTGCTGGCCGCGCACGAATCCCCGGACGCCGCATGGCGTGTCGTGGTCGCCAAGCAGAGCCTCAGCTACCGCACCCCGCTGGTGTTCCGCCGCGAGCCGGTGACGGTGACGACGGTGGTGCAGCGCATCGGGACCTCGTCTTTCACACTGGCGCACCAGATCCGCGACACGGACACCGTCTACCTCACCGCCACCTCGGTCCTGGTCGCCATCGCCGACGGCGCGTCCCGCCCGCTCACCCCCGCCGAACGCGACTATCTGACCGCCCTGTCGGCCGACGCCCTGAGCCCGTCCGCGACCTGACGCCATCGCTCGTAACAATCCGGTGAGGTGATGGACACGACCGGCTGATTCCATGAAAAAGGGGAACTCCACCGCTGCGAGGCTTTCAACGCGGAGAACCCCGAGGAGGACATCATGGACGAGCCGGTTTGCATGGATTGCTGGCGTCGCGACAACCTCACCTTCGCCCAACGCCTGGATCCCGCATTCGTCAAGCCCGGACCGGTGCATCGGTGCGCCATGCACCGGAAGCTGCGGGACGAGCACCTCGAGCGCGGCGACAAGGCCGCGTAATCGCCCACGCGAACGGGGGTTACGGTTCGTCGATCACGACTCCCGTTCGCGCACACCGCTTCTCGCCCCATTCGTAGAGGGCGGTCAGCACCGGGACCAGGCTCCAGCCTTCCTCGGTCAGGTCGTACTCCACCTGGGGCGGCACGGTCGGATACACGGTGCGGCGCACCAGGCCGTCGGCCTCCAGCTCCCGTAATTGCTGCACCAGCATCTTCTCACTGGTGCCCGGCATGAGCCGGCGCAGTTCGCCGTAGCGCCGCACGCCTTCCTTGAGGTGCGCGAGGATGACCGGCTTCCATTTGCCGCCGATCAGGTCGACGGTCACCTCGACCGGGCAGTAGTAGCGCTTCGCGGGCATCCTCGCCTCCGGTACTTACCGAAAAGTGCGTTCTTGTAACACTGTAATCATCGCGCTTCCATGGGTTCTCATGAAGGTGATTACATTCGATCGATTCAAGCCCGGCGTCACCCTGGAGACCATCACCCCGTACCTGCCCGAGGAAGTCGCGAATGTGTGGCGGCTGTGGAAGGCCGGGATCGTGCGGGAGAACTACGCCCGCGCCGACGAACCCGGCGTGGTGATCGTGTTCGAGGTGGACAGCGTCGAGGAAGCCCAACGCTACATCGAGGATTTCCCGCTCACCAAGAAGGGTTTCCTGGAGTGGACCTACGTACCCGTCACCGCGCCACTGCCTTTGGAGGCGCTGATGGCCGCCGAGGTGGACGTGTCCGAACCCTACGACCGGACCGCGTGAGGCCGCGATGCGGAGCGCGTACGGCCTGAGCATTCCGCAGACCGTCGAGGACGCGTGCGATCCGGCGCGGCTGGCGGTGATCATCTACGACATGCAGGTCGGCATCGTGAGCCAGATCCCCGACGGTGAGCGCATCGCCGCGGCCTGCGCAGAATTGCGGGATGCGGCCCGGGCCAATGGTTTTCGCGTCTTCTACACCCGGCACATGTCGATTCCGCCCGCCGCCGCCGGCGTCGCGCAATTGCGCACCGCCATGGAGTGGCAGCACGTCGACGATCCGGCGGAACTCGGCACGGCCTTCCCACAGGGCTCGCCCCACTACCAACTGATCCCCGAACTGACCCCCGGCCCGGACGAGGTGGTCTTCGACAAGATCACCATGTCGGCCTTCGCGGGCACCCCCCTCGATATCGCCCTGCGCGACTTGGGCATCGACAGCTTCGCCATCGCCGGCATCGCACTGGAAGTAGGTATAGAACCGACCGTCCGCCACGCCACCGACCTGGGCTACCTCCCGATCATGGTGGCCGACGCCTGCGGCGCCGGCCACCCCGAAGCAGCCGAACGAGCCTACGCCACCCTCGATTTCGCCGGCGGCTCCCGCACCACCGACC
Source organism: Nocardia yamanashiensis (assembly GCF_021183565.1). NCBI lineage: Bacteria > Bacillati > Actinomycetota > Actinomycetes > Mycobacteriales > Nocardiaceae > Nocardia > Nocardia yamanashiensis. The sequence continues at coordinate 8,028,769 of NZ_CP089226.1, read as the reverse complement.
TGTCCACCCTCACCACCCTGCTGAGCAAGGCCGGAGACCACACCGAAATGTGAACTATCAGCAAATATCTTCGGCGGCGGTGACCTGCGTTGACCTATCATGGGAGGCACCGCCCGGTCGGCGTTCGAGGGAAAAAGATTATGGCCAAGATGACCACCGAAGCGTTGCTCGACGTTTTCAAATCCATGACGCTGCTGGAGCTTTCGGAGTTTCTGAAGGCGTTCGAGCAGGAGTTCGGGGTGACCGCCGCCGCGCCCGTGGTGGCGCCCGGCGTCCAGGACGCCCCGGCGGTGGAGGCCCCCGACGAGCAGAGCGAATTCGATCTGGTGCTGGAATCGTTCGGGGACAAGAAGATTCAGGTCATCAAGGCCATGCGCGAGATCATTCCCGGGCTGGGCTTGAAGGAGGCCAAGGATCTGGTCGAGGCCGCCCCCAAGGCGGTGCTGGAGAAGGTCGACAAGGATGTGGCCGAGGCCGCCCGGATCAAACTGGAAGCCGCCGGGGCGCGCGCCGCACTGCGGTGAGCAGCCGGCGGTGTGACTCCAGGCGGGCCGCGCGATCGTAAGTGCTGGTGTGGACGAGGATTTCGTCCGCACCGGTGCGCGCGACCAGGTCCTCCAGTTCCGGGATCACCGTCTCCTCGGTGCCGTGAATGTGCCCGCGCAGCGACTCTTCGAAGATCTTGCGCTGCCGCTCGGTCATGGGCTCACGTTCGATCTGCTCGGGTGCGATCAGCGCCGGGAATTCCCCGCGCGTGCGCGAATACGCGGCCGACCACGCCTCCGGCAGCAACAGCCGGTGCGCTGCCTCGGCACTGTCGGCGATGACGGCCGACGCGGACACCATCACATAGGGTTCCGCGCGCTGTGCACTCGGCCGGAAGTCGTTGCGGTAGCGCGCGATCGCTTCCACCATGGGCTCCACCCCGGAGACCGCCGCGATCACCAGCGGTAGCCCGAACCGCGCCGCCCGATCCGCCCCGGACGCGGTGGCCAGCAGGTACGCCGGAATGTGCAGCCCTTCGGCGGGCCAGGCGTGCACCCCGTTCCGGCCCGCCTCGAGGTAGCCGAGCAATTCGGTCAGGCGCGCGTCGAAATCCTCGGCATCGTCCTTGCCGTGCCCGAGCGCCCGCCGCACCCCGTCGGTGAACCCGACCGACCGTCCCAGCCCCATATCGATGCGGCCCGGATACACCGACTCCAGCACCCCGAACTGCTCGGCCACCACCAGCGGCTGATGGTTGGGCAGCATCACCCCGCCGGTGCCGATCCGAATCCGCGAGGTCGCCCCCGCCACCGCCGCGGCCAGCACCGTCGGCGCCGACCCCGCCACCCCGGGCACACTGTGATGCTCCGACACCCAGAAGCGGTGATACCCCCACTCCTCGGCCAGCCGCGCGAACTCGACCGTCTCCCGCAGCGCGTCCGGATAACTCTGCCCGGCCCGCACCCGGGAACGGTCGAGGATCGAGAAGCGCACGTCCTGAAGTGCCGAGTTCATATCCGGACCCAACGCGTGCGGCCGGAATCGATTCCCGTGCGAACGACCGATTAGTTTCCGGCGGGCCCGCCGTCAACACCTCCGACAGCGCCGCGACGGCCGCTCCGCAGCTCGAAACGAAAGGCTCCGACATGGAGAAGATCACCACCCCCGCCGGTATCGACATCGCCTACGACCGCTACGCCGGCGGCGACGCGGGCACGGTGATCCTGGTGGGCGGCGCGTTCAGTCACCGCGGCTTCGCCAAGATGGTGCAGCTGGCGCAGCGCCTGGCCGCCGACTACGGCCTCACCGTGATCAATTACGACCGGCGCGGGCGCGGCGACAGCGGCGATACCCCCGGCGTCTACGACGTCGAGAACGAGATCGACGATCTGGCCGCCCTGGTCGACGCGGTCGGCGGCGCAGCGGCCCTGTTCGGCTGGTCGTCCGGCGCGGGCCTGGCGCTGCGGGCCGCCGCGTCCGGTCGCATCCCCGGCCTCACCCGGGTGATCGCGTTCGAGCCGCCGTTCGTGGTGAACCACGACGATTTCGTGCCCGCCGCCGACCTCGCCGACACCCTGCATCCGATGATCGCGGCGGGTCGCGACAAGGAGGTCGTGAAGTTCTACATGATCAATGGCATGGGCATGCCGAAGTTCTTCACCGCGCTCATGCCGCTGACGCCGATGTGGAAAGACCTGCAGCGCACCGCGAAAGCGACCGCGCACGACTGGGCGATCATGAACCCGTTCATGCGCGGCGAAGCTCTGCGCGCCGCGGACTGGTCCGGCGTCAAGGTGCCCGTGCTGGTGCTGTCGGGCGGCAAGAGCGGCAAGCTGCTGCGCACCGGCGCGGCCGGCATCACCGCCGTGCTGCCCGATGCCGAGCACGTGGAAATCGCCAAGCTCAGCCACAACCCGAATATCGATCTGCTGACCCCGCCCGCCGGTGAATTCCTCACCGCGGCCAACTGACCCTCACCTCGAAACAAGGAGCACGATCATGCGCAAACTCACCGCCGGACTGTTCATTTCCGCCGACGGCGTTATCGCCGACCCGCAGGACTGGCACTTCCCCTACTTCGACGACGCCATGGGCGAGGCGGTCAACGCCCAGCTCGGTTCCGCCGACACGCTGCTGCTCGGGCGTAATACCTATGACAGTTTCGCGGGTGCATGGCCGGGCCGCGAGGAGGCCGGTGGGCCGGACGCGGGGATGGCGAAGGCGCTCGGCGATGCCCGCAAGGTCGTGGTGTCACACCGGGAACTGGATTCCGATTGGCGCAATTCCGAACTCTTGCAGGGTGATCTGGTCAAGGCCGTCGAGGAATTGAAGCGGGAGCCGGGGGCCACCGATATCGCCATGAGCGGTTCGCCCTCGGTGGTGCGGCAGTTGCTGGAAGCGGGCCTGCTCGACGAACTGCACCTGCTGGTGCATCCGATCGCGGTGCGCAAGGGTGAGCGGCTGTTCGACGACGGCGTGACCGTTCCGCTGCGGCTGATCTCGGCCACGCCGTTCCCGTCCGGGGTCATCCACGTGATCTACGGTCCGGCCGAAGCGCCCGCCGCGGCCGGGTACGACGAGGCCAAAACCCATCTGTCGCAAGGCGAGTGAGCGGTCAGCGCACCGGGCGCAGCACGCAACGGGTGCCGGTGTAGATGGTGGGCATGCACTCGTTGCAGTGCACGCACGCCGACCGCGTGGTGAAATCGGATTGGATGCGTCGCAACAGATTCGGTTCCCGCAGCAGGGCACGGCCCATGGCGACGAAGTCGAAGCCTTCGTCCATGGCGGTGCGCATGGTGTCGTGGTTGGTGATGCCGCCCAGCAGGATGAGCGGCATCGACAGCTCGCGCCGGAACTGGCGGGCGCGCTCCAGTAGATAGGCCTCCTGGTACGGGTACTCCTTCAGGAAGGCGCGTCCCATCAGGCGGAAGCCCCAGCGCGCCGGTCCCGGCAGGGTTTTGGCGAAGGCTCTGCGGGGCGCGTCGCCGTGGAAGAGCAGCATGGGATTGAGCAGGGAACTGCCCGCGGTCAATTCGAGGGCGTCCAGCGCGCCGTCGGCCTCCAGCCAGGCGGCGATCTGCAGGGAATCGGGCAGGGTCAGGCCGCCGGGCCGCCCGTCCTCCATATTCAGCTTGGCGGTGACGGCGAGCCGCCCGCCGACGGCTTCCTTTACCGCACAGGCGATTTCCCGCGCCAGCCGCGCCCGGTTGGCGAGCGATCCGCCGTAGGCGTCCTTGCGGCGATTGAGCAGCGGGCTCATGAACGCGCTCACCAGATAGTTGTGCCCGAAATGGATTTCGACGGCATCGAATCCGGATTCCTCGGCCAGCCGGGCCGCGCGCACGTGCGCGTCGATCAGCTCCCGGATCTCGAATTCATTGGGCACCTTCATGAACCGCATCCCCAGCGGGCTGAACATGGGGCTGGGCGAGAGCGCGGGCAGCCGATTGGACGCCGCATTGGCGACCGGCCCGGCATGCCCGATCTGCGCGCTCGCCGCCGCGCCCTCGGCGTGCACGGCATCGGTCAGCTTCCGCAGTCCCGCAACGGCTTCCGGCCGCATCCAGATCTGATGGCGGTCGGTGCGCCCGCCCGGCGCGACCGCGCAGTAGGCGACGGTGGTCAGGCCGACCCCGCCCGCCGCCACTTCGCGATGGAATTCGATCAGCTCGTCGGTGACGAGGGCATCGGGGGTGCGGCCCTCGAAGGTCGCGGCCTTGATCACCCGATTGCGCAGGGTGAGCGGCCCCAGCCGGGCGGGGGCGAAGACGTCGGTCACTGTTGTTCTCCTGTCGGCGCGGTCAGTCCGGCCACCACGAAGGTCCGCAGGGTGGCCACCGCTCGTTCGGACAGCTCCCGGTCGCCGGTGCTGCCGAATTGCGTGATGATCAGGTCGAAGGCCAGCATCCAGCGGCGGCGCGCCTCCAGCTCGGCCAGCTCCGGCAGCAGGCCGACCCAGGAGTCCATGCGGAACCAGGGCAGCCGCCACGCGGTGAGCTGCCGCCGCATGACGAAGCGGGCCAGCAGCCGCAGATGCAGCCGCCCGACCGGGTCGGCGGCCAGCTCCACGAAAGGCGCGAGCACCGCGTCCACCACCGCCGGCACCGCGGCGGGCGAATCGGCGTGCGCGGTGGTCACATCGGTGAGCCGGTCGGCCCACAGCGGACCCAGCCGATCCTCGATGAGCGCGCCGACCAGGGCCTCCTTGGACCCGAAGTGATAGTGCACCGCAGCCGGATTCGCCCCGGCCGCGGTGCAGATGCCCCGCACCGAGACCTCGTCGTACGGCTCGGTGAGCAATAACCGCTCAGCGGCGGCCAGCAACCGTTCGCGGGTGCCCGCGGCGACCTTCTCGACCATGCCGAGTAGTGAAACAGGTTTCAAACGATATTTCAATCATTGATTGAACGCGCTGCTCAGCCGCTCGCAAATGACCTTTCGCGCGGCCTTGCCCTCCGGCGTGGGGGTCAGCGGGTACACGTGCACCAGCCCGACGCCGTCGTGGAATTCGACGTCCACGCCCGCCCCGCGCGCCTTGTCCACCAGCAGTTCGGTGTCCGGATAGACGATGTCGCGCGATCCGCAGAAGACGGTGAGCGGTCCGAGCCCGTCGAACTCCGCGCACAGCGGGCTCACGATCGGATCGTCCAGGGGCAGTTCGCCCCGCCAGTGCTCGATGAACACCTGGATCCCGTGCCGCCCCAGCCACGGATCGGTCGGCAGCACGATATCGATCTCGGGATTGTTCATGGACAGATCCAGCGCCGGCGCGATCAGCACGGTCCGCGGCAATCGCACCCCGTGCGCGTCCCGCAACAGCACGGTGGCCGACAAGGCGATCTGCCCGCCCGCCGAATCCCCTGCCAGACACACATTTCCGTACTGTTCCCGCTGTTCGAGAGCGATTTCCGCGACCACCGGCACCACCTCGGCGGCGGTCGCGAACGGCACCAGCGGATAGATCGGCACCGTCACCGCCAGCCCCGCCTCGGCCGCGATATCCGCGCACAACCCCCAGTGCTGCGGCGAGATCTCGTTCACCCAGCCCCCGCCGTGCGTGTACACCACCGCACCCCGCGCCCGCCCCCGCTTCGGCGTGAGCGTGTAGATCGGCCACCCGTCCCGCCGCCCGACCGCGACCTCCACATCCGATCGCAACCGCCGCGGCGGTCCGTACGGGCGCGGGCGCACGCTCCGCTCCCGCAGATGTTTCCGCGCCCGATCGGCGTCCAGGAAAGTCCGGTTGACCCGCATCAACCGCAGCAGCCCCGGAATGGCGCGCGCACTGGCGAAACTCGGCCGCCCGGCCTTTGGAGAATCCATTCACCCACCGTAAGCGGGCGATCGGCCGGCCACCCGCATCCCGGCCGGAGTCCACCCGGCCCCGGGAAACACGGCAATCGATCGGATGACCGATCCCGCCCGATCGCACGGCTGCGCGAAAACGGACACCCGACCGTATGCTGTCCGCGAGGTAGACCGGAGCGTCCGATCCGCCTGCGCGTCATAGGGATTGGAGGGCGCCGATGCCTCCGGGATACGAGCCGCAAGAGTCGCCGGGCTATCGCCCCCGGCAGACTCCCGGATACGAGCCGCACGAGACGCCCGGATACGGTCAGCGGCCGCAGCCGGGTTACGGGTCGCACGAGCCCACCACCGCTTTCGAGGCGCCCGGGTCCTCCGGAAACGAGACGCAGCAAACCTCCGTGTTCGGCGCACACGAAGGGTCCGGATACGGCGCGCAGGAAACCTCGGTATTCGGCGCGCACGAAGGATCCGGGTACAGCGCGCAGGAAACCTCCGTCTTCGGCGCACACGAACAATCCGGGTACGGCGAGCAGCAGACCTCGGTATTCGGCGCGCACGAAAAATCCGGGCACGGCGCGCAGGAAACCTCGGTATTCGGCGCGCACGAAACATCCGGATACGGCGCGCAGGAAACCTCGGTGTTCGGTGCGCGCGAAGGATCCGGGTACGGCGCGCGGGACTCGTCCGGACCCGGGCGGCAGGAGTTTCCGGAGTATGGGGACGAGAACTATCTGTGGGATCAGCCCACGCAGGTGTTCGAGCCGATCCGCGATGCCCCGGCCGCGGCGCCGGGCGGCGGCAGCGGCGGGAAGCGTTCCGGCGCGGTGCGATACGCGCTGATGGGGCTGGCCGTGGTGCTGGTCGGGGTGCTGGCCGTCGGCGGGTTCTTCGCGGCGCGGCATTTCGGCAGTTCGGCCGTCGACGCCGAGGCCGTGGTGACCACCACGCCGCGCGCCGCCGTCACCACCTCCGCTGCGCCCACCGGGCCCAGCGCTCCGGTCGCCGGAGCGCCACTGGCCTCGGTGGCCGCCTGGGTGAAGGCGGGCAAGCAGGTCGACAGTTCCAAATTCCACAGCGCCACCAGCGAATCGGACGGCAAGACCAATAATCTCGGTTCGGGGGTGGCCTTCGTCAGCCCGTCCGGGAAGATCCAGTGCATGACGCCCAAGGGCGGTCCCCGCGGCAAGGAAGGCCTGGCGTGCCTGGTGAACTGGGACAATCCGCCGCAGCGTCCGGCCGCGCTGGCCAAGGGCAATTGGGTCGCCAGCTGGGTCGACTTCCCCGGCGAAACTCTCGGGATCGGCAAGAACGCCGGTGATCCCGGTCAGTTCCTGCTCGGCAAGGGCGACACCCTGGCCTATGGCAGCCGGGTGACCTTCGACGACTACGACTGCCGCATGGAGGAATCCGGGCTGGTCTGCGTGAACGAGAAGGCCAGCACCGCGATCCAGCTCAACTCGGCGGGCGCCCTGGTCTTCGGCTGCCTCGGCGAAACCGCGTCGAAGGAATACGGCAAGGCCTACTCCTGTGGCGGCGTCACGACCACCACGTCCGCCGCGCCCACCGTCATCAAGGCCGGCGACAAGTGCACGAAAGCAGGCGAGACGGGCTACAGCGCCAATCTCACGCCCTTGACCTGCGATACGGCCGGGGATTCCGGATTGCGCTGGCAGGACCTGAACCCGATCAGCGCCGGCGCGCCGTGCTCCGCCGAACAGGTGGGGTATTTCGGCTACACCGCCGACGGCACCCGGGTGCTGTGCACCCGCACCCAGCGCACGGACGCGTCCGCGTGGAGCGTGCCGAACCAGCGCGTCGCCGCCGGCCAGCACGAGGTCGGCGAATCCTGCAATCCGAAGGAGGACAAGCTGGGCGCGACCGCCGACGGGAAGGCCGTGTACTGCAAGGCGGCGAACGGTTCGCCCACCGCCACCTCCGGCGAGTGGAAAGCCAGCGCTTGAAAATTCGCGGCGGCCGCTCGCGCCGCCGCGAATGCTGCCAGAATCCAGACGTATGGGAGTGAACGAGATCGCCGCCGCCGGGATCGCACGGCAGCGCGAGGCCCTCGACGGCGCGGCCGTATCGGCGACGGAACTGGTGGCGGCCACGCTGGAACGCATCGAGGCCGCGGCTGATCTCGGCGCTTTCACCCGGGTGCTGCGCGAGGCGGCGCTGGCCGAGGCCGCCGAACGGGACAAGGAACGCGCGGCGGGCGCGGAACTCGGCCCGCTGCACGGTATTCCGATCGCGATCAAGGACGAGATCGACGTGGCGGGCGTGGTGACCAGCTTCGGCACCCGCGCCAACCGCACCCCGGCGCGCGCCGATGCCGAGGTGGTGCGCCGACTACGCGCGGCCGGCGCGGTGATCGTCGGCAAGACGGCCATGCCGGAGTTCGGGCAGTGGCCGTTCACGGAATCGAGCACCTATGGGGTGACCCGCAATCCGTGGAACCGGGAGTTCAGCACGGGCGGGTCCAGCGGCGGCTCGGCGGCGGCGGTGGCGGCGGGGCTGGTACCGGCGGCGCTGGGTGGTGACGGCGGCGGATCGATCCGGATTCCCGCGGCCTGCTGCGGATTGTTCGGCTTGAAGCCGCAGCGCGGGCGGGTGCCGGTCGCACCCAACGAGCACCTGTGGTGGGCCTTGGGCGTCACCGGCCCACTGACCCGCAGCGTGTCGGACTCGGCGCTGGTCTACGACGTGATTCGCGGTGGCGCACCGCAGGATCGCTTCCAGGCCGCGGAGCCGATCATGTCCTTCACCGCCGCCGCCCGGCGCGATCCAGGCGTGCTCCGCATCGGCTATACGACGAAAGCCCCTGCGGCGCTGACGAAACCGCACCCCGAGCATGTGCGTGCGGTCCGCGAGACCGCGGAACTTCTGACCCGCCTGGGGCATTCGGTCTTCGAGATGGACCCTCCGTTCCCGGACGCCACGGCCGCGTTCCTGCCCCAGTTCTTCGGCGGCGTGCGCGCCGAGGCGGCGGCGGTCGAGGATCCGGCACTGCTGGAGCGCCGTACCCGCGAAACCGTGCGCCTCGGCGCCTGGGCCCGGCGGCCGGTGATCGAATGGGCCATCCGACACGGAGAAGCCCTGGCGCGCAAGGCCGAAGCGCTCTTCCGCGACTACGACCTGCTGCTCACCCCGACCATCACCGGCCGCCCGCCCCGACTGGGCGTGCTGGACGGCGGCGGTACGGCGCGCGCCATGCTGGCCGCGCTGCCGATGATCGCCTACACCAGCTTCTGGAACGTGACCGGCCACCCGGCCGCCGCGCTGCCCGCCGGACTGGGCGCGGACGGTCTGCCCCTGTCGGTCCAGCTCATCGCCCCGGCGAACGGTGAAACCACCATCCTCCCGGTTGCCGCCCAACTCGAACAGGCCCGCCCGCACCCGACCCTCTGACCCCGGGGTGTCAGGGCTCGATCGGCAGCCCCGCCTCGCTCCAATCCTGAATGCCCTCACGGTACTTGCGGACGTTGGTGTAGCCGAGTCCTTCCAGGCGGGTGGCCACCTGCTGGCTGTTCGCGCACGCCGGATTCGAGCAGTAGGTGACGATGGCGGCGTCGAGATCGGGCAGCAGGATCGGCGCCTGTGCCTCCACATCGTCGTCGACCAGCGCCACCGCCCCCGGCAGGTGCGCCTTGGCGTAGTACTCGCCGCCGAGGGTGTCGAGCACGATCACGCTCCCGGCCTCGATTTCCTTGACGAGCTCGTCACGAGTGATCAACGCGGTCATGGGTTTTCCTTCCGAACCGAAATTTATGTGCGTGTGCACGCTACTACTTATGTGCGCGCGCACGCAATAGGCTAGGCTGAGCCCGTGCCGAAACCTCCCGCTCGCAGCCATCCCGCCGTCGGCGCCTGGGCCGCCCTGCTCCAGGTGCACGCCAAGCTCGTCCCCGAACTCGACGCCGAATTGCGCCGCGCCACCGGCCTGCCGCTGAGCTGGTACGACGTCCTGCTCGAACTCGACGGCCCGACTCGATTGCGGATGAGCGACCTCGGCGAACGCGTAGTGCTCAGCCGCACCCGGGTCAGCCGCCTGGTGACCGAACTGGAATCACACGGCCTGGTGCAGCGCGAAGCCAATCCCGAGGACGGCCGTTCGGCGTTCGTCGCCATCACGGCCGAAGGGCGGCAACGCTTTCGCGAAGCCGCCCCGCACTATCTGGCCGGTATCCAACGCCGGTTCGCCGGCAAGCTCGACGACGCCGAACTAGACGCGATGGGTTCGGCACTCCGGAAAGTGCTGTCCCCCACCGCGTTACCGCTCACAACGCGCGACTGAGCGGCACATTGATCCAGCTCGGCGCGCTCGGATCCAGTTCCACGTGCTGCGGCAGCAATCCGCTCTCGTTGAGCAGCGGCCGCAACGGCAGCCCGCGCGGGAAGTTGAACGCGAACACATCCACCCGCAGCCGATGCCCCGGTTGCAGCACCGCGTCGGTGGCGGTCAATCCCAGATCCAGCTCGGTCCGCTCACCCGGCACCAGCGGTTCCCGGTCGGCGAGCGTCAGGAACGGATACGGGTCGATGTAGTCGCCATTGGCCGACCGGGTCGCCCGGGACTCGTCCACCTTGCGCAGCGAAGCCGTCAGCTGCCCGGAGGTGAGCACGGTCGACTTCCCGTCCGGCGCAACGTCATTGAGCGTGGCGCTCCAGTACCCGTCGGTGGCGTCCAGCACCGTGTTCAGGTGCAGGTTCACCGCCCCGGAGATCAAGGTCGCCTCGCTCACCGGCGCACTGGTGAAGGTGAGCCCGTTGAGCTCCATCGGCCGCGCGTCCTTGGCGCAGGCATCCAGGATCGCGGTGACGCCGGCGGTGATCTGCGCGCTGTCCCGCGAGCACAGGCTCATGATGCCCGGCCCCACCGTAAGCCGTGCCGCCGCACCGGGTTCCGCGCTCAGGCTGCCGTCGTACAGGCTGGTGGCGGTGGTGCCGCTGGGCTCGGCCGAAAGGTACATGCGCCGGTAATCCACCTCGGCACGCGGGAATTGGCCGGTGCTGGTCCAGCCGCCGCCCTGCTGGAACAGCGTGACCGGGCCGTAGGAGTCGATGTCGTTGTCGATGCCCTTGAGCCACTTGTCGAACCACGCGCGCTGCAAGACGTCCAGCCGCGGCGGCGCGCCCGGATTGCCGAACCCGCTGCCCGGATTGGCGTGGTAGGTATCGCCCATGATCAGCTGCTTCTGCCCGGCGGGCAGCGGAATCGCGTCGTAGATGCGCGGTTCGGAGTAGGTGAAGATGTCGTGCCAGCCGCCGTAGACGAAGGTCGGGACCCGCACGTTCTCCGGATGCCCGAGCCAGGCGGTGCGCAGCGGGCTGTCGGTCTCCAGCAACGACTTCAGGGTGTCGGGGATCTCCGGCACCGAATTGATGGTCAGCGCTTGGATCACGTAGTCGAAGAACGTCAGCGGGCTCGTCAGGCGATCGCCCAGCCACTTCCAGTCGAAGTTGCCGCCGAAGATCGACACCAGATCCGGCATCCACTTGAGGCCGTTCACGCCGAGCAACCACGGTGGGATGAAACCGAATCCGAGCGCGCCGCCGGTGGCCAGCACATCGCGCACCAGATCGCTGCCCGGCTCGACCGGGAAGATCGCCTTCAGCGCCGCGGGCTGCCGCGCGGCGGCGTGCACCTGATTGATGGCCGAATAGGAGATCCCGCTCATCCCGATCTTGCCGTCCGACCAGGACTGCTTGCTCGCCCAGTCGATCACCTCGACGCTGTCGAGCTGTTCGCGCTCCTGGAAGACCTGCCAAACCCCTTCGGAGAAGCCGGTTCCGCGCACATCGGCCACCACCTGGGTGTAGCCGCTCTGCACCAGTTTGCGATCGGCGGCGAACAGCCGCGCCGCCCCGCCCGGTACCACCTTGGAGAGTTCGGAGAGCCCGCCCAGCCCGACGCCGGAGAGATCGAATCCGTTCAGGAATCCGGTCAGCACATCCGAGAGCCCCGGAATCGAGAGCGCCGACTCCGCGACCATGGACACGAGTTTCGTGTACGGCGTGAGGTTGACGATGGTCGGCAGCGGCGTATCGACGATATTGCCGGCGGCGTCCATCGGCCGATAGACGTTGGCCTTCAAGACCGTTCCGTCACTCATGGTGATCGGCACGTCCCAGTCGATGTGCACGCCCGGATACTGCGGCGCGCCGTCGTGGGTGGCGGTCCACGCCGCGCCGAGCGATCCGGCGTCCGGTTCGGTGGCCGCGGTGACCGGGCTGAGCAATCCGCCCACCACCACCGCGGCCGAGACGGCGGCCAGTGCCCCGGCCGCGCGACGGCCGGCCTTCTTCAATCGCATTCGATGCCCCGAGTCGAATCATGGGAACCCCAACGTTCCCAAACTGACTGGACAGTAACTTGTGCCACAACACATAGCAAGACGTGGCCTGCGCCACCCCGTGCACGAGCTGGCGCAGATGCGACGGATCAGTCCTCGACGAGCCGGGCGAGCAAGTCCCGCAAGGTTTCTCGCTGCGCCGCCGAGAGCGGGGCGAAGATCTCCGCTGCGGCGGCGCGCCGGGCCGCCGACATCGCCTGCACCGCTTGCCTTCCGGCGTCCGTCGGCGTGACCAGCGTGGACCGCCGGTTGGCCGGATCGGGCGCCCGGGACACCAGACCGGCGGCGGCCAGCCCGTCGACCACGGTGGTGGCCGAGCGCGGCACGATGCCGAGGTAACCCGCCAGGGCGGACATGGACAGCGGCGCCTCGGCATGGCCGAGGATGCGCAGCGCCCGCCCCTGCGAGGGGGTCAGCCCGAGCGGTGCGAGCCGGGCCGTCTGATTGCGCCGGATGCGTTTGGAGGTGCGCAGGAACAGCTCGGGCAGGTCGGGTTCCGGGGCATTCGCCATGATTCTGAGCATAGGTCATTGTTTCGGGAAGAATTATGAGCCAAGCTCAGTTATAGCGCGTAGTTCCTTCGAAAGGAGGCGCCTATGGCTTCCCAACCACAGCTCCGCCGGATCGTCCGGCTGTTCCACCCGTATCGCGGCCGCCTCGCCCTGGTGGCCGCCCTCGTCGGCCTCTCCTCGCTGGCCGGTCTGGCCTCCCCGTTCCTGTTGCGCGGCATCATCGACGACGCCCTGCCGCACGGGCGCACCGGCCTGCTCACCGTCCTCGCCGCCGGCATGATCGTGGTCGCCATCGCGACCAGCGTGTTCGGCGTGCTCCAGACCTATATCTCGACCGCGGTCGGCCAGGACGTCATGCACGATCTGCGCTCGGCGGTGTATGCCCGGCTGCAATCGATGCCGCTGTCGTTCTTCACCGCCACCCGCACCGGCGAGGTGCAGTCGCGCATCGCCAACGACATCGGCGGTATGCAGTCCACCGTCACCTCCACGGCCACCTCGCTGGTCTCCAATGCCACCTCGGTGATCGCGGCCGTCATCGCCATGTTCGCCCTGGAATGGCGGCTCACCCTGGTCTCCCTCGCCATGCTGCCGGTCTTCGTGTGGATCAGCCGCCGGGTCGGTTCCGAACGCCGGCGCATCACCTCGCAGCGGCAGAAACAGCTGGCCGCCATGTCGGCCATCGTCGAGGAGTCGCTGTCGGTGAGCGGCATTCTGCTGGCCCGTACCATGGGGCGCTCCCCCGCGCTGATCGACGACTTCACCCGGGAATCGCGCGGCCTGGTCGATCTGGAGATCCGGTCCTCGATGGCCGGGCGCTGGCGGCAGTCCACCATCGGCATCGTGATGGCGGCCATGCCCGCGATCATCTACTGGGCGGCCGGGCTGACCTCGGCGTCCGGGCATCCGCTGGTGTCCATCGGCACGCTGGTCGCCTTCACCACGCTACAGGCCGGACTGCTGCGGCCCGCGGTCATGCTGCTGTCCACCGGCGTCGAAATCCAAAGCTCCATGGCGCTTTTCGGGCGCATCTTCGAATACCTGGATCTGCGGCCGGATATCGAGGAACCGGCGAAGCCGGTGCCGCTGCCCGAGCAGGTGCGCGGCGAGGTGCGGTTCGACGGCATCGGGTTCGCCTACGATCCGGCGGACCGGCAGACACTGCGCGATATCGACCTGACCGTGCCGGCGGGCACCAGCTTGGCCATCGTCGGCGAAACCGGTTCCGGGAAAACGACTCTCGGCTATCTGACGGCGCGGCTGTACGATCCCACCGCCGGGCGGGTCACCCTGGACGGCATCGATATCCGTGAGCTGTCCTTCGCGGATCTGGCCGCGGCGGTCGGCGTGGTGTCGCAGGAGACCTACCTGTTCCACGCCTCGGTGGCCGACAATCTGCGCTTCGCCAAACCCGACGCGACCGACGCGGAATTGCACGCGGCCGCACGCGCCGCGCAGATCCACGACCACATCGAGTCGCTGCCGGAGGGCTACGACACCATGGTCGGCGAACGCGGCTACCGGTTCTCCGGCGGCGAGAAGCAGCGCCTGGCGGTGGCACGCGCCATCCTGCGCAATCCGCCGGTCATGGTGCTGGACGAGGCCACCAGCGCCCTGGACACCCGCACCGAACGCGAGGTGCAGGCCGCCATCGACGCCCTGGCCGCCGGGCGCACCACCATCACCATCGCCCACCGGCTGTCCACCATTCGCGAGGCCGATCAGATCGTGGTGCTGGACAAGGGACGGATCGTCGAGCGCGGCACTCATCGGGAACTGCTGGCCCGCAACGGTTTCTACGCCGACCTGCTGGCCCGCGACGAGGTGCTCGCGGCGGCCTGACCACCGGGGTTGCGCGAACGGTTGCTCTGAGTATGCTCAGAAATGAGCCCACTCAGAAAACTGTTCGATTTCGGAGGTGGCAGGTGACGATTTCCAGCGGAAACAGCGACGTCGGCAGGCGTGTGCAAAAGGTGGAGGACAAGCGGGCCCGGATCTTCGAGGCCGCTTCCACCCTGTTTGCTGAAAACAGCTACGGGCAGGTCACCACCCAACAGGTCTCCGATCGCGCGGGCATCGCGGCGGGGACGCTGTTCCGCTACGCGGCCTCCAAAGGCGAACTGCTGCTGATGGTTTACAACGAGCGGTTTCGGCACGCGCTGGAACTGGCCGGGCGGCGCTCGGGGGCCGAACGCGACGCGGGCGCGGCGGCGCTGACGATCATGCGGACGATTCTCGACGTCGCCACCGACAATGCCGAGAACACCGTCGCCTATCAGCGGGAACTGCTGTTCGGGTCGCCCACCGACACCTACCGGGCGCAGGGGCTGGCCATGATCGCGCAGCTGGAATCCATGATCGCCGACCGGCTGGCCGCCGAGGCGCGAGCGCACGGCGCGGCGCCGCCGGACCTGGAGCGGCGGGCTCAGCTGGCGGGCCGCAGCGCCTTCGCGGTGCTGAATCTGACCCTCGCCCAACCCGCCACCGGCGCGCACGCGGGGGCGGACGCGGTGAAAGACGTTTGCGCACAAGTACTTCAGATTGTCGCCGGGTTCCGCGCGGAGCTCGGTTACCACCTCACATCAGGAGAGGAACGACAGGCATGAGCATCGAGATCCGGAAGGTGACCGTACTGGGCACCGGCGTACTGGGTTCCCAGATCGCCTATCAGACAGCGTTTCACGGCTTCGACGTCACCGCGTACGACATCAGCGACGAGGCATTGAGCGCGGCGCGCAAGCGGTTCGAGGGGCTGGCGGCAGCCTACAAGAACGACCATATGCCGGGCGCGGACGACAAGGCCGACGCGGTGGCGGCGGGGATCGCGCTCACCACCGATCTGGGGGCGGCGGTCAAGGACGCCGATCTGGTGATCGAGGCGGTCCCCGAGGTGCTTTCGCTCAAGCAGGAGACCTATCGCAAGCTCGGCGAACTCGCCCCGGAGCGCACCATTTTCGCCACCAACTCCTCCACCCTGCTGCCCAGCGCCATGAAGGATTTCACCGGGCGGCCGGACAAGTTCCTGGCGCTGCATTTCGCCAACCAGGTGTGGAAGATGAACACCGCCGAGGTGATGGGCACCCCGGACACCGATCCGGCGGTATTCCAGGCGGTGGTGGATTTCGCGAAGGCCATCGGCATGGTGCCCATCGAATTGCACAAGGAGAAGGCGGGTTACGTCCTCAACTCGCTGCTGGTGCCGCTGCTGAACGCCGGAATGGCGCTGGCGGCAGGCGGGTACGCGGAGCCCGACGCGGTGGACAAGACCTGGCGGATCGGCACCGGCGCACCGATGGGGCCGTTCCAGATTCTCGACATCATCGGGCTCACCACCCCGTACAACATTCTCGCCAACAGCCCGGATCCGGCCGCCGCGCCCCTCGCAGCATGGCTCAAGGCCAACTACATCGATCAGGGCAAGCTCGGCATCGCCACCGGCGAGGGGTTCTACAAGTACTGAAACAGGTTGCGTGACAGGCACTTCGAACCAATTCGCGGATAGGAGTCTCATGTACTACAGCAACGGCAATTACGAAGCCTTCGCCCGGCCCCGCAAGCCGGCCGGAGTGGACCGGAAGACGGCGTGGTTCGTGGGCTCGGGGCTGGCCTCGCTGTCCGGTGCGGCGTTCCTCATCCGGGACGGGCAGCTGCCGGGCAGCAAGATCACCATTCTGGAGGAGTTGAAGCTGCCCGGCGGCGCGCTCGACGGGATCAAGGAGCCCAAGAAGGGGTTCGTGATTCGCGGCGGGCGCGAGATGGAGAACCATTTCGAGTGCCTGTGGGACCTGTACCGCACCATCCCGTCCATGGAGATCGACGGGGCCAGCGTGCTGGACGAGTTCTACTGGCTGAACAAGGACGACCCGAACTTCTCGCTCGAGCGCGCCACCGTCAATCGCGGTGAAAGCGCGCACACCAAGGACCTTTTCACGCTCAGCGAGAAGGCCCAGAAGGAGATCACCAAGATCTTCCTCGCCACCCGTGAGGAGATGGAGGGCAAGCGGATCGACGAGGTCTTCACCGACGAGTTCCTCGAGTCCAACTTCTGGATGTACTGGCGGACCATGTTCGCCTTCGAGGAATGGCATTCGGCGCTCGAGATGAAGCTGTACCTACATCGCTTCGTGCACCACATCGGCGGCCTACCGGATTTCTCGGCGCTCAAGTTCACCAAGTACAACCAGTACGAGTCGCTGGTGCTGCCGCTGTACCGGTGGCTGCTGGATCAGGGCGTGACGTTCAAGTTCGACACCACGGTCACCGATGTGGATTTCGAGCTGAGCGGAAAGCGCAAGCAGGCCACCAGGATTCACTGGGTGTCCGAGGGCGTCGAGGGCGGCGTCGACCTGGGGCCGGACGATCTGTTGCTGATGACCATCGGCTCGCTGACCGAGAACTCCGACGAGGGCGACCATCACACCCCGGCCGTGCTGAACGAGGGTCCGGCCCCGGCGTGGGATCTGTGGCGGCGCATCGCCGCCAAGGATCCGGCGTTCGGCCGCCCGGAGGTGTTCGGATCGCATATCCCCGAGACGAAATGGGAATCGGCCACCGTCACCACGCTGGATCAGCGTATCCCCGAATACATTCAGAAGATCTGTAAGCGAGATCCGTTCAGCGGCAAGGTGGTCACCGGCGGCATCGTCACCGTCAAGGACTCCAGCTGGCTGCTGAGCTGGACGGTCAACCGCCAGCCGCACTTCAAGCAGCAGCCCAAGGATCAGATCGTGGTCTGGGTGTACTCGCTGTTCGTCGACAAGCCCGGCGACTACGTCAAGAAGACCATGCAGGAATGCACCGGCGAGGAGATCACCCAGGAGTGGCTGTACCACCTGGGCGTCCCCGTCGAGGACATCCCGGAACTGGCCGCCAACGCCGCCAAGACGGTGCCGGTCATGATGCCGTACGTCACCGCCTTCTTCATGCCCCGCAAGGCCGGCGACCGGCCCCAGGTGGTCCCCGAGGGCGCGGTCAATTTCGCCTTCATCGGCCAGTTCGCCGAAACCACCCGCGACTGCATCTTCACCACCGAATACTCCGTCCGCACCGGGATGGAGGCCGCCTACCAGCTCCTGGACATCGAACGCGGCGTCCCCGAGGTCTTCGCCTCCACCTACGACGTCCGCAGTCTGCTCACCGCCGCCACCCGCCTGCGCGACGGCGAACCGGTCCACATTCCCGGCCCGGAGTTCCTGCGCCGCAGACTGCTGGACAAGCTGGACACCACCGAGATCGGCGAACTCCTCACCGAGTACGGCGTCATCGGCGGCAAGAAATAGCACCCGTGCGGCCCGGTCCACAGCGGACCGGGCCGCACCCGCCCCGGCACGCCTGGCGATCTTGTGTTACCCGATTCTGTCGCCGCCCCCGGCTAATCTGCCGACATGGTCAGACCCGAATCCGCCCTGCGCCGCCTGATGCGCGACACCGGAAAGCTGCTGGAGCCGTACGGATTTGAAGGCGACGGTCCGACCTGGGTCTGCATCCAGCCCGAAGGCGTGGCCACCGTCGGCCGCACCCGCACCGTGCGCACCTGGACCGGCGGCCAGCAACTGCTCCGCTTCGGCTTGGAGCTGAACGCCACCCCGACTCCGTGGTGGGAGTACTGCAACTGGCGCAACGAGCAGCTCGCCCTCTCCCCCACGCCCCTGGAGTCCGCCACCGGACCCGGCCTGCTCCCCGACGCCCTGCCCCCGGAGACCACCGAATGGTGGTCCATCCGCCTGGACGCGGTCCAGCAGGGCCATGTCCGCCCGAGCGATATCGAATCCATCCGGGCCGAACTCCCGCGCCGGGTGCACGCCTACGCGCGCCGTGCCCTGCGCCTCCTGGAACCCGGCCGGTACCTCGAAGAGCTACAGGCCCTGCCCGATCCGCAGACCGGCACCTGGGAGGCGATCGTCGTCCTGCTCGCCGACGACGGCCCCGGGCCGGACCTCGATCACGCCGTGGACCAACTCCTCCGCAGCTGCGCCGACACCCCCGAATTCGCTTCCGACGTCATCGAATACGCCCAGGCAAGGGCGGCCGCTCGCACCTGAAGCTCGCGAGCGGCGCCGATCTCCGGTACACGTTGACACGACATCGAAGTACGGTGGGTGCGGAGATCGGCGGGCGAGCAGGAGGAGCACCGATGACGGAGACGGCTGCCGGGAATGTCGCGGTGGCGGCGTTCTCGGCGCATCGGAACCTGCTGTTCACGGTGGCTTACGAGATGCTCGGTTCGGCCGCCGATGCCGAGGACGTCTTGCAGGAGACCTGGTTGCGGTGGGCGACCGTCGATCTCACCGCGGTGCGCGATCACCGGGCGTATCTGGTGCAGATCACCAGCCGGCAGGCGCTCGATCGATTGCGGAGTCTCGGCCGCCGCAAGGAGACCTACGTCGGGCCATGGCTGCCCGAACCGCTGCTGACCGCGCCCGACGTGGCGGACGACGTCGAACTGGCCGACAGTCTTTCCACCGCAATGCTGTTGGTGCTCGAGACCCTGGCCCCGACCGAACGGGCCGTGTTCGTGCTGCGCGAGGTCTTCGACGTGCCGTACGAGGAGATCGCCGCCGCCGTGGACAAGACGCCCGCGGCCGTGCGGCAGATCGCGCGCCGCGCCCGCCTGCACGTCGATGCCCGGCGGCCGCGAGCGACGGTGTCGGCGGCGCAGACCAAGGTGGTGCTGGAGTCGTTCCAGCGCGCCCTGGAAACCGGGGACCTGCAAGGCATGTTCGATGTGCTCGCGCCCGACGTGGTGTCGATGAGCGACGGCGGCGGGATCAAACAGGCCGCGCTGCGGCCGATCACGGGCGCGGACAATGTGGTTCGGTTCATGCTGGGCGGGATCGCCAAGACCGCGGCGGCGATCACCATCGATCACATCGTCCTCAATGGCGCTCCGGCGCTGCGCTTCCACGTGAACGGCGAACTGGACGGCGTGCTGGCCGCCCGGGTCGAAGGCGACCGCATCGTCAACCTCTACTTCGTGCGCAACCCGGAGAAGCTCACCCGCCTCGAAGCCGAGATCCCGCTCGCCATCCACTGAATTGTGACGCCGGACACACCCTGTCACGTCCGGCGGCGGCCGGACGTCTGGTGGGCATGACGAACACGAACCCCACCACCGCACTTGTCACCGGCGCCAACAAGGGCCTCGGCCTCGAATCGGTCCGCCGGCTCGCCGCCCAGGGCTGGACGGTCTTCCTCGGCTCCCGTGACGCCGCCCGCGGACAGGCGGCCGTCGACAAGCTGGCCGCCGAGGGCCTCACCGCCATCCTGGTTCCGCTGGATGTCACCTCGGACGAATCCGTGGCCGCCGCCGTCGAATCGGTCCGCGCGCACACCGACCGCCTGGACGTCCTCATCAACAACGCCGGCGCGCCGGGCAAGGGCACCAACCCCGCCGAAGTGACGATCGAAGAGATCCACTCCGTGTACGACACCAATGTCTACGGTCCGATCCGGGTCACCAACGCCTTCCTCCCGCTCCTGCGGGCCTCCGACAATCCCCGCGTCGTCATGGTTTCCAGCGGCGTCGGTTCTTTCGCCGTCGTCACCGACCCCGGGCAGCGCGCCTCCACATTCCACGAACTCGGCTACAGCTCGTCGAAGGCGGCCCTGAACATGGTCACCGTCCGCTACGCCCAGGCCCTGCCCGGCATCAAATTCAATGTCGCCACCCCCGGTGAGGTGGCCAATCACAAGTTCGCCGCCACCGACATGAACAACAACACCGGCGCCCTCACCGTCACCGAAGGCACCGACTCGTTCCTCCGCCTGGCCACCTTGGAATCCGACGGCCCGTCGGGCATCTTCATCGACCGCCTGGGCCCGGTGGCGTGGTAGCCGCTCGCTTCCGGTCCCGATCACGAAGGGCGACAACGGTCACCACGATCGCCAAGCCGAGAATCAGCCCGCCGGCGACGAACGCGAAGGGCATCAGCACGCTCCACGCGAGCGAGGAGCCGATGCCCGAGCCGACCGCCACGGTCACGCTGTTGCTGCCGACCGTGGTGAGCCGGTAGGTGCCGTCCTTATCGGCGTGGAAGGTGAACGCGGCGCGCCCTTCGCGCGAATGCACCTGGTAGCTCAAATTCGTTTCATAGGTTTGCAATTCGACGGGTTTGCCGGTCGGATCACTCAGCTTGACCGCCGCCTGCTGCGCCGGACCCGACTCGCCCGCACCGGTGTACTCGTAGTACCCCGTGTAGTCGCGCCCCGCCGCCAGATGCAGATCCCCGAGCCCCGGCACGGAGACCCGCTGGAAGCTGTCGACCCGGTCGTCCATTCCCGTGAGCCCGTTGAAGGCGACCAGCATCGCGCCGATGATCCCGGCCAGGATCACCGCCACCCCGGCGCCGACCCACCAGAGTGACGGGCGCACCTGCTGCGGAAGCCGCTGCGCTGGAACCGGATAGCGAGTCGGGTAATAGCCCGGTTGTGACATCTACGAACGCTCCGTGGGGGCCGGAGTGGATTTTTGCTCCACTTTGCGAGCCATCCTGTCAGGAAACCGACGGTGGAGGGGTGCTAGTGGAGCAAAACTCCATGTTCCAGATGGTCAGTGCTGCCAGATGCCGCTCCGCAGGAAGACGTCCCACTGCTCGCCGGTGAACCACAGTTCGGGGCCGTGGCCCACCTCCGTCGAGTCGCGGACGCCGACCGCTCCCGCGTCGAGGTAGACCTCCACACACTCGCTCTGTGTCGCCGATCTGGACGACTTGAACCAGGTCCGGATGGGTGGATGGATGCTCACGCCGCGTACTCCTTCGCCATGGCGGACACCAGTTCCCGGGTGTCTTCCTCACTCAGTGCCACCTGCTGAATACCCGCGATCGCCGCGCGGCAACGCTGGATCACATCGTCGCGCTCGAGGTACAGCGCTCCGTCGGCACCCTCTCGGTAGACGACGGGTGGATCGACCAGGTTCCTGGGCAGCCGGGGGAATTCGAGCAGCGAGAACGATTGAATCACGAGCCCGGGATGCATGCCTACGGTGAATGGGACGACCCGTATCGAAATCCGCTCGTGCGCACTGGCTTCGGCCAGATAGCCGAGCTGTTCGGACATGACACGCGGCCCGCCGGGCTGATGATGCAGCACGGCCTCGGACAGCAGGGCTTCGAGACGGAACCCGGGATCGTCCAGCCTGGCCTTGCGGCGCATGGCAAGTTCCAGCAGACGCTCCACACCGACCGGTGACAACGACGGATCGTTCGCCCGAATGATCGCGCGCCGGTATTCCGGAGCCTGGAGTAGGCCCGGCACCATCACGAGCTGATGCGTGGTCATATGGTCGGCCCCGTCCTCCAGCCGCAGATAATGCTGAAGATGCGGTGCGAACAGGTCGCTGTACTGTTGCCACCAACCCTTGTGCGTACCTTCCTTTTTCGCCACCGCGGCCTGCCGCCGTATCTCGTCCCACAGCTCGAGTGCTTCCGCGCGCTCGCCGTCGGTCACCTGATACAGGTCCAGCAGCACCGAGATCTGCGGAGTGGTGATCTTGGTTTGTTGTCCGTTCTCCAAACGATCCAAAGTCTGCGGAGAAATCTCGATACGCGTTCCGGCCGCCAGCAATGGCCGTTTTGCACGTTCTCGAAATGTCCGCAAAAGGCGACCGAATGCCCTTCTCGGGATAGTAGATCCGGCCATATCGTTAGCCTCGCTATCCGGGATGCTCCCTGGTGAATGCTCCGCGTTGGGCCTCCATCATATTTCGTTGAGATCGCGTTGTGAACGTTCCAATTCCTCGAAGCTGGGTGTCTACTAGGAGATGTCAATGAACCTCCACCAGCAAGGAGTGGTCGTAATGCATTGGGAGACATGGGCACTCGTCGCACTCAGCGCGTTCTGCGCCGCAATTTCGATTTGGATATTCATCGGCGACTATTTAAACAACCGGTCGGACGGTGATGCCCGATTTCTCCGACTCTCCCTCACCGGAGGCGGACATATCGACATCCCGGCAAATTCCAGCCGAGCCGGACACCGCCAGCACGCCCAACACCGAGCCGGGTGAAAAACGATGGTTTACACGGTTTCCCGGATTCGGCACGAACGCCTTCCGCAGGATTCGCAAGCGCTGACATACTCCAGATCCGTCCAGGCATTGATGTTCCCCCACCGGAATTGCGTTGCGGGGCAAGGCACGACACCCGCCGCCTGCGGCGCCCGGGCGCAGCTCATGGAGATCGCGGCAGCCGCCGGCTGGCCTTGGATCCACGAGATTCCCGATACCTCACATGCCGGTTAGCATGCGGGCTGTGAAGAATTCCCTCCGCCGCACCGTCGCGCTCGGCACCCTCACCGGGATCGCCACTCTCACAGCATGTCTCACGTCCGGACCGGCGGCCGGCGAAACCCCGGGACTGGACCTGGGTTCCTTCCAGCCCACCGAATACTTCGACCAGGCGAGCGTCGCCGACGGGATCACCCGGGTGCTCAGGGACAGCTACGGCATTACCGAGGTTGCCGATGTCCGGTGTCCCGAACGGATGCAGGTGGTCGTAGGGGCCAGGTACGAGTGCACGCTCACCCGGGACGGCGTGCCCAAGACCGTCACGATCGAGGTCACCAAGTCGGACGGGACATACGGGGTGAGTCGTCCGCGTTAGCACGGACCGGCAGGGGCGGGCGTTTATCCGGTGTTGATCGAATAGGCGGTGTGGCAACCGGGACGGCGGTATGTTTCGCGCATGTCCGGGTTGCAAGGTGAGAGACCGGATTCGGCGGTGCCCGCTGAGCTGGTGGTCGATGACGAGGAGCGGCCGGCTCGGCAGTTGCCGGGGTGGGCGGGGCGGCTGGTTGCCTTGTGCGCGTTCGCGATCGCGGTGCTGGTGTTGTGGCAGGTGTTCCGGCCGCTGCCGCAGGGCAGTCAGTATTTTCTGGTTGTTTTTCTGGGGTGTGCGCTGCCGCTGGTGTTCCTGAGCTACAGCTCGGGCATCGGGGTGCGGTGGCTGGACCGGATGGACGGACCTGCCGCGGTGGACTGGGTACTGGCGGCGATCGCGTTGGCGGTGTGCCTGTACCCGGTGTGGCCGTGGCGGATCGGGTCCGGCGGGGGTGGGTACAACGACTTCCTGGATCGGCAGGGGTTGCTGGATCCGGTGGATGTGGGGATGGGGGCGGTGACGCTCTTGCTGGTGCTGGAGGCTTGCCGGCGGACCACCGGGTGGGTGTTGCCGGTGGTGTGCTTGGCATTCCTGGGATACGGGTATTACGGGGGATTTCTGCCGCAGCATTGGTCCATCGCGCACGCGGGGCTGGATTTCGATCAGATCGTGGACGCGTTGTACAACTCGGGGAGCGGGTTCTACGGGACACCGTTGGATGTCGCGGCCAGCTATATCGTGCTGTTCACCATTTATGGGGCGGTACTCGACTTCTCCGGTGCGGCACGGTTTTTCGTGGATCTGTCGGTGTCGCTGTTCCGGCGGTCGCGGAGCGCGGCGGGACGCACGGCCGTCACTTCCGGGTTCCTGCTGGGCACGGTCTCGGGGTCCGGTACCGCCACCGCGGTGAGCACGGGAGTTGTCACCTGGCCGATTCTGCGTCGGGCGGGGTATCGGCCGGAGCAGGCCGGTGGGATGCTGGCGGCGGCGGGCGTGGGAGCGATCCTGTCGCCGCCGACATTGGGGGCGGCGGCGTTCATAGTCGCCGAGTACCTTGATGTTTCGTACCTTCGGGTGCTGGTGTGGGCGACAATTCCGACGTTGCTCTACTACCTGGGGATTCTGCTGGCGGTCGAGATCGATGCCAGGCGGTTCCCGCATCGCGCGGTCGACCCCGGCACGGAGAGCGAGCAACCCGCCTCCGCCTGGAAATTGCTGGGGCGCTTCGGATATCACTTCCTGTCATTGATCGCCATTGTGGTGTTGCTGATCATCGGGGTCAGCGCCACGCGCGCCGTGGTCTACGCGACCGTCCTCGCCTTCCTGCTCGCCATTGCCGATCGGCTTGCCCGGCAGCGGAACTCGCCGGAGCGCGGAAGGCTCGGCGAATTCGCGCTCGGCACATTCACGGCGCTCTCCATGGGAATTCGCGCGGCCCTGCCGGTCGTGGCGGTGTGCACGGCCGCCGGGATCATCACCGCGATGACCACCAAGACGGGGCTGGGGTCGCAACTGGCAGCCCTGTTGGTGCGGGCCGCTTCGGCAATCTCGGACAATGCGACCGTAGTTCTGGCGTTCACCGTCGTATTCGCCGCTGTCGCACTGGCTTTGCTGGGCCTGGCCATTCCGGTGACCGCGTCGTTCGTCATTGGCTGGGCCATCATCGGCCCGGCCCTGCTCACGCTCGGCGTCTCCGCGCCCGCCACCGCCATGTTCGTCTTCTACTTCTCGGTCCTGTCCGAGGTGACGCCGCCCACCGCATTGGCCGCGGTCGGCGCCGCGGCGGTGACCGGAGCGCGCCCGATGGCCACCATGTGGCAGACCCTGCGCTACGCCCTGCCCGCCTTCCTGGTGCCGATCGTGTTCGTCCTCACGGGCTCCGGCGAACGGCTGCTGGGCCGCGGATCAGCCGTCGACATCATCACGGTCACCGCCCTCGTCTCCCTCGGCGTCGCCGCCCTCGCCATGGCCACCGGCGGCTGGATTCTCGGTGCGGGACAGGCGAATACGACTGCCCGGCTGGCGGCGGGAGCGGCCGGGCTGGCCTTGCTCTACCCCTCGCCGATCACGCTCGGCATCGGGGTCGCCCTGCTCGCGGTCGCGGCAGCGCTCACCCGGCTGGGTACTCGTCCGGCGGGGGTGCCGGCGGAACAGGAGAAATGACATGAGGAAGTTCACGACTATCGCTGTGGCCGTACTGGTTTCAGCGGGCCTGCTCACCGGTTGCGGCGGGCGGCGGGACACTCCCACCGCCGACCGGGGCGGTGCGGTCACCTGCGAGGTGAGCCAGGAAACCCGCATCGGCATCGCCACCGGCAATGCCACCGGCGTGTACTTCGCGCTCGGAAATGCCTACGCCGAACAGATTTCCGACGCCACCGGCGGAAAGGTGAAAGCCACCGCCTCCGAGACGGGCGCTTCGGTGCAGAACATTCAGCAGCTCGTCTCGGGCACTTATCAACTCGCATTCTCACTCGCCGATTCCGCCGCCGACGCGACCCTGGGCACCGGCAGCTTCACGGAAAAGCAACCGGTGCGCGCTATTTCACGCATCTACACCAACTACACCCAGGTGATCGTCCGCACCGGATCCGGCATCAATTCCCTGGCCGATATGCGCGGCAAACGCGTCTCCACCGGCTCGCCCAAGTCCGGCACCGAAGTAATCGCACAGCGCTTGCTGAAATCCGCCGGCCTGGACCCGGAAACCGACGTGTCCGCACAGCGCCTGGACCTGACCAAGACCGTCGACGGCCTGAAGGACGGCTCCATCGACGCCATGTTCTGGTCCGGCGGCCTCCCCACACCGGGCATCACCGACCTGTTCACCACCGCCAAGGACAAGGTGAAGTTCCTCGACATCGCCGACCTGCTGGACAAGATGCGCACCGTGAACCCGGTGTACGAGCAGGGCATCATCCCCGCCGCGACCTACGGGCTGCCGGCCGATGTGCGGACCATCGTGGTGCCCAATTTGCTGCTGGTGCGCGAGGACCTGGACGCCAACCTCGCCTGCGTACTGACCAAGGTGCTCTTCGACCGCAAGGCGCAGCTCGAGCTGGCCAACCCGGCGGCCAAGGGGATCGACCGGGCGACGGCGCGCAACACCGCGCCGGTGGAACTGCACCGCGGGGCGGACAAGGCGCTGCAATAGCCTTCCGCCGCAGCGGATTCGACCGGTTCTACCAGCGCATTCGAGGGTGGGGCGGCACTTGTCGGTGCCGTCGCATACCTTATGGCCATCGTGATCGACCGGGAGGGAGAACGATGGTCTCGAATCCGAGCGCCACACCGGATGAACCGGAGTGGGAAAGTACTTCTGTAGTGCGGGTATCGCCGACGGTAGCCCCGCGTAAGCTGAACAAGGTGCCCTTCGTCGAGCTGGCCGACGGCCGACTGCAGGGCGTGGTGTCGAGCGGGTCCGATATCGCACGGGTCTACGTGGCCTCGGTGACGGCGGGAACGCACGGGCTGAGCTGCAGCACCAATAACAACCGGCCGTGCGGCGGGTTGAATCAGGGCTGGGCCTGCAAGCATCTGGACTCGCTGATCGAGGAAGCGGTACTGCAGTACGGGCAGGACCGGGTGGCGCGTTTCCTGCGCGTCGAGGTGCCGGAAGGCTCGCGTCTGGCGCACTGCCTCAAGGGATCTCGCGATCCCGCGCCCGCCGCGGCGGTGTTCAGCCGGTTCCTGCGGCATCTGACGTATCTGGAATTGCCGGGCACGCAGACCGCGATTCCCGAGCTGCAATGGTTCCCGGCGGGGGTGGGTCGCTGATGCGAAGCGTGCAATTGACTGCGCTGCTGGAGAATTCGCCCGAGGGCGTGACGGCGGCACTCGACGTGGTGAACGGTTTCGACACCGCGCTCGTGGACGGTTTCGCCCGGGTCTCCGAACGGCAGACCGCCGCGCTGGCCGCACTGGCCGGATCCGTGGCCGGTTCGCCGCTGGCCGCGCCGGTCGCCGAAGCGGCGGCGAAGCTGGGCACCGGAGCGATCGGGGCCGATCAGCTGTCCGCACTGGCCGCGGCCCGCGCCGCCCTGCTCGGCGCGGTGCACGACGCCCTACTCGGTCAGCTGGATACGGCCTTGGGCCGCAATCGATCCGGCTGGGACGCCGCGACCGCGACGGCCGCACCGAGCCCGCTCGCGGTGGGTTCGCGAGCCTGGCTGGGCGAACTGGCCATCGCCGGCTGGCGGGGCGTGGATCACGACCTGGTGGCCGCCGCGGATCAAACCGTGGAAGCCCTGCTGTCCGATCCCGCGCTGCGGCGGCTCGCGGTGCTGCTGGACGGCTTCACCGCCGAACTCGGCGCCTCCTCGCCCGTCGCGACCATGGACCGGATTCCCGCGCGCCGCTGGGCCGACCTGTGGACCCGCGCCCTGCTGCTGTCCTGGCGCACTGCCGAATCGACTGCGCCCGAGACGGTTTCGGGCCGCCTGCTGATCCTCGGCGTGGACGTGCACGAGCACGGCACCGCGGTGCAGGCGCAGGTGTACGGCGTGCTGGAAAGCAATGGGGCGCCGGCGCGGCGGGTGCGGGTGTCGGTGAGCGCCGCCAAGGTGGACACCATTGTCGGCCCGGCCGTCTGGCAGCTGCTGAGCGGGCATCCGCAATTGCTCGCCGCGCTGGCCGGGCATCGAGTTCTGGAGCTCACCGATATGCCGCTCACGGCGACCGGTGATCTGGTGTGGCACGACGTCCGGGCGAAGGCCGGGGAGTCCGCCGATCCGTTCGTCACCGCCACCGTGCTCCTGAACGAGGCGCAGGCCCCCGCGGTCGCACCGCTGGACCGCGATCCCGTGCACATCGCCGAACCGGTTTTGCTCGAGGGGTACCGGTTCAAGGATGGCGCAATGGAATTGGACGGTCACCGGCTCGGCGTCGAACTGCACGCCCTGCCCACCAGCGGCCCGCTCACCGCCGTCGCCGTGACCAACTCCAGCGCCATGATCGGCCTGCTGCGCTGGGACGCCGCCGGCTGGTCGGTGCGTCCGCTGGCGGTGCAGCGCAAGGTCAAGGGCGCGCTCACCGTGATCCACGGCGGTGACTGGGCGCTCGGCCCGACCGATCCGAAAATCGCCAAGGCACAAGCCAAATCGGGCGACGCGGTGGCGGTGCTGCGCGAACGCGCGGGACGGTTGCTGCGCAAATGAATACAGCATCGCGAAGCGATTCCATGGGGGGCGGCGGTCGGGTGACGGGTGGGCCGAATCATGAGACGCGGCGCCAGATTCTGTACTGGCGTCTACTGGCCGGTGTCTTCAGCGGGGATCAACAGCCCACACTGGAGTCCGCGAGCGCGGGCATCGTCGAAGACCTGGGCCTGCCCCTCGCCGTCCTGGATCCCGGCGTATCGATAGATACAGTGGTGCAACGCTTTCCGGAGATGCGCGGCGAGTTCGAACGCCTCGACTTCACCGACGACAAGGCCACCGATCAAGCCAAGGCCACCGATCAAGCGGAGGCCGAGCAGCCCACCGAGACGGAGCCGGGTGTCAGCGCGGACGATGTGCGCACTGCCGCAATCGTTTCCAAGCTGCTGCTGAACGTCTTCGCCACCGGTGCGGGCGCGGTCAGCGCGGGTCAGCTGGCCGGCTGGCAGTCCGATGCCAAATGGCTGAAGCACTGCCTGGGCGACGAGCAGGCCGGAGCCGTGCGCGGCGTCCTGGCCGACCTGGAAGCCGATCTGGTCAACCGCATGCGCTTGCGCGAGGTGCTGGCCGATCCGCAACTGGCGGCGCAGCTCACCCCGAGCATGTCCCTGGTCGAACAGTTGTTGCGCGACAAGCACAATCTGTCCGGCGTCGCCCTGGCCAATGCCAAGGCGCTCATCAAGCGCTTCGTGGACGAGGTCGCCGAGGTGCTGCGCACCCAGGTGGCGCAGACCAGCGTCGGCACCATCGACCGCACCGTGCCGCCCAAGCGCATCCTGCGGAACCTGGATGTCGACAAGACCATCTGGAAGAACCTGCCCAACTGGAACCCGCAGGACGAGCGCCTCTACGTGGACCGCCTGTATTACAAGCACACCGCCAAGCGCACCGTCCCCGCCAAGATGATCGTGGTCGTGGACCAGTCCGGTTCCATGGTGGACGCCATGGTCAACTGCACCATCCTGGCCTCGATCTTCGCGGGCCTGCCCAAGGTGGACGTGCACCTGGTCGCCTACGACACCAATGCCCTGGATCTCAGCCCCTGGGTGCACGATCCGTTCGAGGTGCTGCTGCGCACCCAGCTCGGCGGCGGCACCGACGGCCGCGTGGCCATGTCCCTGGCCCAGCCCAAGATCGAGGATCCGGCCAACACCGTCATGGTGTGGATCTCGGACTTCTACGAATGGGAGTGCCAGGAGCTGTACGAGAGCATGGAGGCCGTCCATCGCTCCGGGGTGAAGTTCATCCCCGTCGGCTCGGTCAACAGCTCCGGCCATCAGAGCGTGAACCCGTGGTTCCGCGAGCGCTTCAAACAGCTCGGCACCCCGGTCCTTTCGGGCCGCATCCAGAAGCTCGTGCACGAGCTCAAGAACTTCATCGACTAGGAGAACACCATGAACGACGTTTTGCGCGCCCCCGCCGAGACCAAGTACGCCGAGGAACTGGACTGGCTGGAGTCCATCGACGACGGGGCGAAGCCCTTCGCGTGGCGGTTGAGCCCGAAGATGGTGCGGCTGTTCATTCTCGGCTCCGAACGCGCCGACGGGCTGGACCGGGTGGTCGAGCAGAAGTGGTTCGGCGACCGCAGTTTCGTCGAGCGCAGCATCGTCACCCTCGCCTCCGACCGCGGACTGCTGCTGATCGGCGATCCGGGCACCGGCAAGAGCTGGCTGGCCGAGCTGCTGTCGGCGGCCATCAGCCGCAATTCCACGCTGGTGGTGCAGGGCACGGCCGGCACCACCGAGGACCACATCAAGTACTCGTGGAACATCTCCATGGTGATCGCCAAGGGGCAGTCGAGGGAGTCGATGATCCCCTCCCCCATCATGACCGCCATGGAGCAGGGCGTGATCGGGCGTTTCGAAGAGCTCACCCGCTCCACCAGCGACGTGCAGGACGCGCTCATCTCGATTCTGTCCGAGAAGTACGTCTCGATTCCCGAGCTCGACGACGACAATGTGGTGTTCGCGCAGCCCGGTTTCTCGATCATCGCGACCGCCAACAGCCGCGACCGCGGCGTCAACGATCTGTCCTCGGCGCTCAAACGACGCTTCAATTTCGTGCGCATCCCGGTGGTGTCCAACAAGAAGAGCGAAGCGGAGATCGTGCGCTTCCGGACCGCGGAACTGTTGCGCCGCCATCAGATCGAACTGGAACTGCCGCCCACGCTGCTCGACATCCTGCTGGACAGCTTCGCGGACCTGCGCGCGGCCGCCGCTGCCTCCACCAATGACGACGACAAGCTGGAGTCGGCGCTGTCCACGGCCGAGCAGATCGGCGTGCTCGAGGACGCCATCCTGCACAGCCAGTTCTTCGGCGAGCGCGCGCTCAAGGCCGAAACCCTGGCCGGGTCGCTGGTGGGTTCGCTGGTGCGCCGGCAGCCCGAGGACCTCGCCATCCTGAACAAGTACCTGCACGGCGTGGTGGAACCGCGCAGCAAGGACAAGAAGGGCGGCGAATGGGCCGAATTCCTGGAGGGCGGCCGGGCGGCGATCGCGAGACTGTCGTGACCGTCTCCGATATTCGTTCCGCGCCCGATACTTTCGCGGCGCTGCGGGATCAGCTGGTGGACGCGGCCGCGACCTTCGCGGGCGCGCCCGGCGCGGCGGGCGACATCCTGGCGGGCATCGTCGACGATGTCGATCGGGCGCTGTCGGAGCAGCTGGAGATCTTCCCGGTCTGCCATCATTCGCCCGCCTCCGGGCTGGCGATGGTGCGGCGGCTGCGCGAAAAGCAACCGAGCGTCATCTATTTGGAGCTGTGCGAGGATCTGCGGCCGCTGCTGGACGAACTGCGCAACTGCCGGCTGCCGGTGGCCTTGCAGGCGTTCGCCACCGAGACCGCGGACTTCCCGATCGACTGGGCGCCGCTGTCCATCGTCGCGCCGATCACCGAATCCTCGGCCGAATACCAGGCCATCGCCTACGCGCTCGATACGCCGGGCGTGGAGCTGGTGCTGGTGGATCGGTCCACGGATCACGTATTCCAGTGGGCGCCAAGGGAAGACAAGACCGAGGCCGAGGCCAAGCCGGGCGACGGCCTGCACGGGGAAGCGGTCGGCATCGAAATCGGCGATCTGCGACCGCGTTTCGCCGAACTCGAGGAGTACCTGCTGCACCACGGCAAGGTCCGGCACTGGTCGGAATGGTGGGATCAGTACGTCGAACAGCCCTTGGCCGATGCCGACTACGACACCTACCGCCAGGTCATGGTGATGATCGGCAGCCTGTTCCGGCGGTTGCGGCGCGGCAGCACCGTCGAGGACGAGGACCGTGAGCGGTACATGTGGACGCGCATGCGCGAGCATCTGGCCGCCACCGGCGCCGATCCCGAACGGGCGCTGTACATCTGCGGTGCGGCGCACGCCGCCAGCCGGGTGGAACAGTTCGGGCTGGCGAGCGACGCGCCGTTCGAGATCACGCCGCGGTCGGCGACCAAATGGCATTACGGGTTGATCCCGTCCAGCCATTCGGCCATCGAAGCGCAGTTCGGGCTGGCCGGCGGTGCGGTGTCCATCGCCGCCGCCACCTGGTCGAAGGGGGTGCGGCGCGGCAAGTTGCAGACCTTCCAGCTGGCCGGGCAGCAGGGCGGCAAGACCAAGGCCAAGAAGCCGCTCGGCCCGGTCACGACGGATTCGGCTGTGTCGGACCAGCTTTCGAGCTTCCTGTCCCGGCCGCCGGTCCTGGATGCCCTGGACGAGGCCGAACTGCTGGAATGGTCGGTCGATATCGTGCGGCTGGCCCGGCGCAACGGCTACCTGGCCAGCACCGCGGACGCCATCTCGGTCTTCGAGACGTCGATCCTGCTGGCGGGCATGCGCAATCGCGCCCGGCCCACCCCGTACGACTTCCAGGACGCGGCGGTCACCTGCATCGAGAAGGACAAGGTGCCCGGCCGCCGCGAT
This sequence comes from Nocardia yamanashiensis, assembly GCF_021183565.1. Classification (NCBI taxonomy): domain Bacteria; kingdom Bacillati; phylum Actinomycetota; class Actinomycetes; order Mycobacteriales; family Nocardiaceae; genus Nocardia; species Nocardia yamanashiensis. Next base: position 7,996,453 of record NZ_CP089226.1, on the reverse strand, counting down.
GTGGCCCGGCTGTGCGAGATCCTGCTCGGCGGCGACCGCATCGGGCAGGTCGGATACGAGGCGCTGCCGCCGCTGGCGCGTGATGTGCTCGACCGGTTGCAGCCGCTCGGGCTGGATCTCAACAAGCGGAATCTGCAACGGGCGCTGCTGGATCTGAAAACGAATCCGGATTTGCGGCCGTGCTCGGATCTGCTGTGGCTGTTGCGCAAGCTGCTGCCGGCCGATGCGCTGCGGCCGATCATGGGTTCGCGCGGGCTGGGCGAGAGTTCGATCCAGGAGAGCTGGGATATCGGGCTCGGGAAGTATCAGCGGTCGCTGGTCGAGCTGGGTTATGAGGGCGTGTCGGTGGAGCAGGTGCTCGAGCAGCGCCTGCGCAGGTCCGTGGCCGCGCCGACCGCGACGGCGGCCATCGCCCTCGAAGCCGTCGAGGACGCGCTGGTGTTCCTGGGTTCGGCGCGGCTCGCCGACGAGCTCGGCAATCGTGCCATCGAACTCCTCGCGGCCGAGCGCACGGTGGACGGCGCGCCCGCCGTGCTGCGGCGAATCCGGTTGCTGCTCAACTACTATCGCTCCACCGAAGGCGGTCTGCCGACTTGGTGCGGGCGGTTCGTGACGGCCGGTTACTCGCATTACTGCACGCTGCTGCCGACCGCGTTCGCCGATGACGAGACCGGCTCGGCTCAGGTGGCGGCCATGCTGGGCTTCCTGTTCGGCATGGAGAACCTGGCGCTGTCGCTCGGTTGCGATCACACTCAGCTGGAATTGGCTGTGCTGCAATCGCATCCGGAGGCGCCGTCGAAGGTGGCGCTGTTGTGGGCGGCGCGGTTCCAGCTCGGGCTGCTGACCATGGCGGAACTGCGCGAGCGGTGCGACGGGATGCTGTCGAATCCTCTTGTCCTGCCGACGGTTCCGCAGTACGTCAGCGGGTTCGTGCAGGCCATCGATCCGGCTCCGGGCTTGAAGCCGTTCGTCGTGGAGCTGCTGTCGAAGGCTTTCGGCAGGCTGCCGGACACCGTTCTGCTGCCCTGGCTGCCGAAGTTGATCACTACGCTGAAAGATCAAGCGGGCGATCTGATTCCGGCATTGGTGCGGGAAGCGGGACGCACCTTCCCCGGTTCGCTCCCGGCCGTGGACGCCTTCGTTCCACCGTGGTCGGCCGAGCACACCGCGCCCGCGATACCGGCGGCTTCCGCACCCCGCGGACCGGCCACCGATCTATTGGCGGCCCACCCCGACACCTGTGACGCGCTCGCCGCCCTGCTGGGCGTCCAGGGCGGCTGGCAGGAGGCGGGTCCGGCGGGCAATCGCGAGGTGACCGGGCTGCTGGATCGGTTCCCCGCCACCGCCGAAGCCCTGGCGGCACAACTGAATCCGGTGCCTGCGCAGAGCTGAGATCCGGTCGGGCCGGTCGGTGCACGCGCGTCGTGTACCGACCGGCCTTCGTGCTGTGCGCACGGCGAATGGCCACTTCCCGGCAGGTTGGCCCGCCTAGTCCACCGGATCGTCCCGGAAATGAGCCCGCAACCGGCCGACGAAGTCGAGCACGTGCGGCCGCTCGTCATCGACCCGGGTCGCGGCGTACCAGGCCCTGGTCTCACCGCGCTGACCCATCCGCACGGTGGCCACCTCGCCGCGCGCCAGGTACGGCGCGATCACCCAGGACGGCAGCACGCCGACCCCCTCCCCGGCCGCGACCAGCTCCACCACGAGTTCGGTGAGCATCGGGACGATGGTGACCCGATCCGGGCGCGCCCCGGGCGGAATCGGCAGCGGCAGGGCGTTCGGGCGGCTCTGGTCGTAGCTGTCGTACAGGATCAGGTTCTCGGTGGCGAAGTCTCGCGCGGTCACGTATTTCCTTGTCGCCCAGCGATGTTCGGACGCGACCACGGCCAGCATCTCGTCGTCCATCAAATGCGTGAGCCGCACCTGCTCGGCCGCCGGGGTCATCTTGGTCAGCACCGCCACATCCACCACCTGCGCCAGCACCGCGTCCGACAGATCGTCGTCCGCATTGCTCACCATCCGGATCACACTGTCCGGGCAGGCTTTTCGCATCTCCCGCATCACCGGCGTCAACCACGACACCGTGGTGGAGCACTGGGTCGACAACCGGATATGCCGATCCCCGCTGCGCGCCACCTCCCGCACTTCGCGTTCGGCCGCCGCCAGGTCCGCGAGAATCCGCGATGCGCGCGGCAGCAAACGCACTCCCACCTGATTCGGCACCAGCCGCCGCCCCACCCGATCGAACACGGCCGTCCCCAGCCGCTCCTCCATCCGCAGCAAGCGCTGGCTCAACGCCGGCTGGCTCACATACAGCCGGTCCGCCGCCTGTTGCAAGGTCCCGCCACCGGCCAGCGCGTCCAGCAACTCCAGATCACGCACATCCAGATCCATAAGCTGAGTCTAGTAATACGCGCAAATCCACGTCGTAGACTTATATACCGCCGGGCCCGAAGCTCGAAGCATGACAACAACGACTTCTCGCACCGCGATCGTCACCGGCGGCTCCAGCGGCATCGGCTACGCGGTCGCGGCGGCCCTGCTGAAGCGCGGCGACAATGTGGTGATCAGCGGCCGCGACGCGGGCAAACTCGCTTCTGCCGCAACCGAACTCGGCGCGGGCGACCGCATCCGCCACCTCGTCGCCGACCTCACCGACGAGCGGGCCGGCCAGGCCCTGGTCGACACCGCCGTGGACGCCTTCGGCTCCGTCGACATCCTGGTCAACAATGCCGGCACCTTCGCCTCCGCCCCCTTCGTCGACGTCACCCCCGCCGACCTCGACCACTTCCTCACCGGCAACCTGCGCGGCACCTACCTCATCACCCAGGCCGTGGCCCGCCGCATGATCGACCAAGCCCTGGGCGGCGCGATCGTCAACATCACCACCGTCCTGCTCTCCCACGGCATCACCGGCTTCCCCGTCACCGCGCCCATGGTCTCCAAAGGCGGCGTCCGCGCCCTCACGGTCTCCCTCTCCGCCGAACTCGCCCCCTACGGCATCCGCGTCAACGAGGTGGCCCCCGGCATCGTCCGCACGCCCCTGCACTCCGGCTCCGACGTAGACGCCCTCGGCGCCCTCGCCGTCCTCGACCGCGTCGCCGAACCCGCCGAAATAGCCGACTCGGTCCTGCACCTCACCGACTCCACCTTCCTGACCGGCGCCGTCATCGCCGCCGACGGCGGCTACGTCACCGCCCGCCCCTGAAAGGCGTCGGCGGCTTGCCGGTCACCGAATACCGCGCGCAACAGGCCAACTGAGCACTCCCGACAGGCCCGGCCGGGTGGCTGTTCGAGGCGATCCGGCCGGGATGGAATGCTGTGGGCGTGGTGTCGCGCAGGGTGAAGAGCACGGAGGGGCGTTGGGCCGATCGCAACGCCGAGCGTCAGCGTGCGGTCATCGAGGCGCTGATCGAGCTGGTGGAGGAGTCGGAGCCGCGGGCGGAGATCTCGTTTCAGGACATCGCGGATCGGGCGGGGATCAGCCGGACGGTGCTGTACCGGCATTTCAGTGATCGGATGGATCTGGACAATCAGGCTCGGGAGCATGTGGTCGAGATGTATCTCGATGCGGTGATGCCGGTCCTCGATCCGGCGGAGACCGTGCGGGAGACGGTGTCCATAGCGGTCAACAACTATGTGAATCTGGTGGCCGAGCATCCGCGATTGTATCAGTGGATGGAGCTGGCCTCGCACGAGGGGTTCACCGGGTCGACGGCCGTCATCTCCGCGAAAGACGCTATCGCGCGGCAGATCTCGTCGTTCATCACGCCGATCGCGGCACTGCTCGGGCAGACCGATCCGGGGTTGGACGTCGCGGTCTTCGCCATGGTGTCGATGATCGACGGCGCGGTGACGCGGTGGTTGCGCGATACGCCCGAGGGTTGGGACGCGGCGGGGGTGGCGCGGATGCTGACCGATTCGTTCCTGATCCTGCTCGAGGGTCATGCGCGGCTGCGCGGGGTCACTATCGATGTCGATGTGCCGATCGACGACCTGGTGGCCTCAGCCCTGAACCGGCCGGCCTGAACCACCGCATCTATTGCGACACCGTGTCGCATTTTCTCTTGTTCGGCCGGTGAGCGCGGTGTAGCTTTGTCCTCATCAATGGCGACACGGTGTCGCATTATTGAGGTTAGGGACGCTCTCATGACCGAAAATCCACCGACTCGCCGGGAACGCACGATCAAGCCGCGGCGCATCCGCTTCCGGTATCCCGTGGAGACCTACCGGCACCACTACGCGAACGACGACCTGGTGCTCAGCCACGCCGTCGCCTTCCTGTCGGCGGTCTTCCCGCCCGGCGAGGATTTCTTCATCCGCTCGGTCAAGCACTTCCGCGCCGACATCACCGATCCCGAATTGTTCGACCAGGTAGCGGGTTTCATCGGCCAGGAGCTCACCCACGGCCGCGAGCATCGCGAACTCAACGACCGGCTGCAGGACATGGGCTATCCGACCCACAATGCCGATCGCGCCGTCACCTGGGTCTTCGCGCGCATAGATCAACTCCTGTCGCCGCTCACCCGGCTCTCCTTCACCGCCGCGCTGGAGCACTACACCGCGACCGTCGCCGAGATCCTGCTCACCGACCCGAAAGCCCAAGCGCTCCTTGGTGAAACAGAAGTCCGGACGATGCTGCTCTGGCACGCCTACGAGGAATCCGAACACAAGTCGGTCGCCTTCGACGTCTACCGCGCCATGGGCGGCGGCGAGCGCCGCCGCGTCTGGGGCATGCGCCTGGTCACCGCCGGTTTCATCATCGGCGTCATCCTCGGCACGGCGGTCTCACTCGTCCGGGATCGCGCCGCCTACAACCCGATCCGCCTGATCCGCAGCGCGCTGAAACTACGCCACCTGCCGTTCATCGACCGCCGGATGTGGCGGCTCATCGGCGAATACAACCGCCCCGGATTCCACCCCACCGATACCGACAACGCCGCACTCCTCGAGCGCTGGCGCACCGAATTGTTCGGCGACCAGGGCGCACTCACGCCCTACCTCCGTTAACCACCCGGAGCGCCGAATCAGCCTGGGGTATCGGTGATTCGGCGCAGCGCTTCGGCGAGATCGGTTCCGGTGGGGGCGGTTTCGGGGTCGATCAGGTATTGGGCGGCTACGCCGGTGAGCAGGGCCTGGTAGAGGGCGCCCGAGAGGTGGGGGGTGCCGGTGTCGGCGACGCCGTCGAAGAGGCGGGCCAGGCCGGTGCGGGCTTCTTCCATATTTCCCGCCAGTTGTGCGCGGGCTTCGGGGTGGGCGAGCGCGTCGAAGGTGGCGGACCAGACGCCGCGGTGGGCGGCGATGGTGGTCAGTGCGGCGTCCCAGCGGGCGGCGAATCGTTTCCAGGGGTCGGTTTCCTCAGCCGGGACCTCAGCCAATGCCCGTTCCAGATCAGCACCCCAGTTCTCGGTGGCCTCGACCAGAGCGGCGGTGAGCAGGGCTTCCTTGGTGCCGAAGTGGTAGCCGATCGCCGCCATGCTCACGCCGGCCGCGGTGGCGATGTCGCGGACCGTGGTGCGGGCGTAGCCCTTCTCGAACAGGCAGGCCCGAGCGCCGGTCAACAGATCCTCGCGATTTCCCATGTCGGAAGTGTAGCGCAATCGCCTAAGACATTTGTCTTGCGCAGTTGCGCAAATCGTCTTATGGTTTGAGACATGGAGCAGATGAGCAATCGCAAGGTCCTGATTTCCGGCGCCAGCATCGCGGGACCGGCCCTCGCGTTCTGGTTGCGGCGGTACGGGTTCGAGCCGACGATCGTGGAGAAGGCGCCGGCGCTGCGCGAGGGCGGGCAGGCCATCGATGTGCTGGGCACCGCGACCGAGGTGGTGCGGCGGATGGGGTTGCTCGAACGGGTGCACGAACTGAGCACCGGCAAGCGGGGTACCTCGTATGTGGATGCGAACGGCAAAGCGCGCGCGAGCATTTCGAGTGAGCTCTTCAACGGCGTGGGCGCGAACGGGGACACCGAGATTCAGCGCGGCGATCTGGCGCGGGTGCTGTACGAGGCCACCCGTGACGACGTCGAATACATCTTCGGCGACTCGATCGCCACTCTCACCCAGGACGACGACGGCGTGCATGTCACCTTCGACCATGCCGCACCGCGCACCTTCGACCTGGTCGTGGGGGCCGACGGAGCCCATTCCCACACGCGCGGAATGGTTTTCGGCCCGGAAGCCGACTTCGCGCGGCACATGGGGTACTACATCAGCATCTACACGATCCCGAACCTCCTGGAACTGGACCACTGGGAACTGGATTACAACACCCCGGGCACGGTCGCCGGTTCCTACAGCGCCCGCGAGAACACCGAAGCCAAGGCGATCTTCGCCTGGGCGTCGGATCCCATCGACTACGACTACCGGGATGTGTTGCAGCAGAAGAAGATCCTGGCCGAGACCTATGCCGGTCAAGGCTGGAAGGTGCCGGAGTTGCTCGCCCACCTCGACGCCGCTCCCGACTTCTATTTCGACGCCATGGTCCAGATCCACATGGACACCTGGTCGAAGGGCCGCGTCACCCTGGTCGGCGACGCCGGCTACTGCGCCTCCCCGCTGTCCGGCCAGGGCGCGGACCTGTCCCTGGTCGGCGCCTACCTGCTGGCGGGCGAATTGGCCGCCGCCGCAGGCGATCACACCGCCGCCTTCGCGGCCTACGAACAGCAGATGCGCCCCATGGTCGACGCCTGCCAGAAGTTCGCCGACGGCACCGGCGCCTGGTACGCCCCGGCCAGCAAGGCCATGATCCGCTTCCGCAACCTGAACGTGCGCCTGCTCCCCTACCTGCCCTGGCGCGGGCTCATCGGCGGCGCACCCCAGAAGGTCGCCCGCACCATCGCCGCCAAGGATTACGCGGCCTGATTCAACCCCGGGCTGGACGAAACAGTGCCGTCATTCGCGGCACGGGGCCTACCCGCAGTCACCACAATCCTCTATCGATCAACCCGTCGAAACATTAGTCGAACATATGTTCTATTCTGCGGTAGGCTACCTCGCGTGAACATACATTCGACCGCGCTGGCGCCGAATGCTCCAGCCTCAGGATGGCCAGAACTCGCCGATGTCGACCTGCTGCGCACCCTAGTCGAAACCGAACGCCGCCGGCGCCGGCTGGATGCCGCCATGCGCGCCGCCGTGGCCGAAGCCGAACGCCGCGGCCTCGCCGCCGACACCGGCTACCGCGACACCGTGGACCTGTTGACCGACCTATTGCGCATCACCACGCACGAAGCCCGCCGCCGCATCGAACACGCGGCGCCCCGGCCCCGCCCGCGCTCACGGAAAATGTGGCGGGTCCTCCCAGCCGCGAGCTGAACCCGCACCAAGTCGGGACACAATGCAAAAGGCCCGAAAACCATTACGGTCCGGGCCTTCTCGCTCGAGCTACGCGCTATCAGCGAGTCGCGTCGGGAACCCACTTCAACCCGGTGCCACCGGTGCTGACGCAGATGACGGGCTCGCCGGTGTTCACATCCCAGTCCGGCTTCATCATCTCGCTGCGCGTACAGGGCGTGTGGGCGATGGGCGTCGACGCGGCCGCCGGGCCGGCGAAACCGATCAGTGCGGCGGCGGTGACCCCACCGATAGCTGCGATCTTGAAAATCTTCATTGCTTGCCTTCCTTGCTTCGAACGCACGGGGAGGCTCCCCCCGATCACAGTCTGCCGTGCCGATCTTTCGGCAGGCAAATGACTTTGCGATGGCAGATTCGCCAACCCTGCGGTTCGCGGCGGAACGCGTCCTCGTAGACGACAGTGCCGGTGGTGCCGTCGGCGTTGACCGCGAAGCCTTTGGATCGCGTCCGCACCCGATCGGCCTTCGGTTCGAGCACGACGATATTGGTGACGTGGTGACCCAGGGGCTGACCGGGGTCGTGTTCGTTGTCGCGAGAGAGTTTCCGGAGCGAGTCCAGGCCGTGGATCTCACCGAAACCGAAGTCCGCCAAGTCCATGACCAGGTCTTCGGTGAACACGTCACGCCAGCGATCCCAGTCCCGATCGTCGGCGACATGCCCGTGGCGTGCGATCGTCTCGTGAATCGCCAGCCGGTCCGCAGTGGCTCCCCACTTCACAAGGAGAAAGATGACCGGCCGGCCTCGGCGCGCCGATGCGCAGCGCAACTACGACCTGGTGCTGGCGGCCGCGCGCGAAGTCTTCGAAGAGCTCGGCGTCAACGCCACACTGGACGAAATCGCCCGGCGGGCCGGAGTCGGCAACGCGACCATGTACCGGCACTTCCCGGCCCGGCGAGACCTGGTCATCGCCGTCTACGCCGAGGAGGTCACCGCCCTGGGCGAATTGGGCCACACCCTGCTGGACGACGACTCGCCAGTGGATGCGCTGTTCGTCTGGCTGCGCGCCTTCATCACCCACGTATCCACGAAAAGCGATCTCCCCCTCGCCATTTCGGCCGACACCACCGGGCAGCGATCCGCCCTGTACCAGCAGTGGCACGAGACGATGCACACCGCCGCCGCCGACCTACTGCACCGGGCACAGCGAGCGGGCGCGATCGAACCCGATCTCCAGGTGGCCGATCTGCTCGCCGCGGCCAACGGGATCGGGCACACGGCGGCCGACGATCCGCAAGCCGACCGATTGCTGTCCATCGTTCGCGCCGGGCTCACGCGCTGATCAGCCGCGCGACGGGTCAATCCACGCAGGTGCGCCAGGTTTCGGCGGCTTCCAGGAGGCGGGTGTGTACCAGGTCGGTGTGTGGGCGGGTGGGGCCTCCTACGCGGCGGGCCAGGTAGACGGTGTTGATGGGGGAATCTGCTGGGCGGAGTAGGGGGATCAGGGTGCCGGCGGTCAGTTCGCGGGCGCAGAGGTAGCTGGGTAGGACGCTGATGCCGGCGCCCGCCGCTACGGCGGCCAGGACGGCGCGCAGGTCCGGAATGACCAGTGCCGGTTCGGCTTCGAGGCGGGTTTCGAAGACGTGGCGCCAATAGCGGCGCAGGATGGGCAGGTCCGGGGCGTAGGAGATCAATGGGACGCCGGTGAGGTCGCTGGCGCGCAGGCGGTCGAGGTCTATGCGGGCGGCCAGGTCGGGGGCGGCCACGAGGATGAACTCTTCGTCCGCCAGGGGTTCGGACAGGACGGTGCGGCCGCGCGGGCGGATGGTGGACAGCACCAGATCCAGTTTGCCGACGCGGAGATCGGCCAGCAGATCGTCGGCCAGACCCGTCGAGACGATCAGGCGGACGCCGTCATGGATGAGCGGGGCCACCTTCGGCAGGACCAGGGTGGCGAGGAGTTCGGCGGGGCCGCCCAGCAGGACGGGGGGTTCGGGGGCTGTCACATCGGCCGCCGAGCCGCCGGCGATGGACTCGAGGGCATCGAGCGGCGGGGCCACCCGGGCGGCCAGATCGTGGGCCGCCGGGGTCGGGGTCACACCGCGCGGGAGGCGTTCGAAGAGAGGACCACCCAACTGCCGTTCGAGGGCTTGGAGCTGGGTGGTGACGGTCGGCTGAGACAGGCCGACACGGCTGGCACCTGCGGTGATGGAGCCGGACCGATAGACGGCCAGGAAGGTGCGCAACTGCGTCAGGTCGAGGGAACCATCGGTTTGCCTATGCCTCATATTGGCGAGTCTATTGGTCAGACGATATTTACGCGCCTACGTTGAGATCGGTGACGGACTGACAGATCGGATACGGAATGTCAGATCGTCGGCAAATAGACCGTTCCGTATGAAGGAGCATGCAGTGGCGAAAATTCTGTTCGTCATGACCGGAGTCGACTATTGGACGCTCGCGGATGGCACCGAGCATCCGACCGGGTATTGGGCCGAGGAGTTCGTCGCGCCCTACGAGGCCTTCACCGGCGCGGGTCACGAGATCGTGGTGGCCACGCCCGGCGGAGTGGTGCCCGCGGTCGATCGCGGGAGCCTCGCCGCCGACGCCAACGGCGGCGCCGAGGGCGCTCAGCGGATCGCCGATACCTTGAGCAAGGCCACCGAATTGAACTCGCCGATCGATCTGGCGACCGTGGACCTCACCGACTTCGACGCCGTCTACTACCCCGGCGGACACGGGCCGATGGAAGACCTTGCGGTGGACGCCACTTCGGGCGCACTGCTGAACGCGGCCCTGGCTTCGGGCAAACCGCTGGGCGTGGTCTGCCACGCACCGGCCGCACTGCTGGCCACCGCCGACGCGGACGGCAAGTCGCCGTTCGCGGGGTACCGGGTGGCGGCGTTCACCAATGCCGAGGAAACCCAGGCCGGGCTCGCGGACAAGGCCAAGTGGCTGTTGCAGGACCGCCTGGTCGCGCTGGGCGTGGACTACCGCGAGGGCGAGCCGTGGGCCCCGCACGTCGAGGTGGACCGGAATCTGTTCACCGGGCAGAACCCGGCGTCCTCCGCCCCGCTGGCCGCGGAGCTGTTGAAAGCGCTGTGATTTCGATGGCGGACCGGACCACGGATGTACTCGACGCGACGCTGCGGTGCCTGCTGCGGTACGGCGCGCGGCGTACCACCATGGACGATATCGCCTCGGAGACAGGCGTTTCCCGGTCCGCCGTCTACCAGTACGTGCGCAACAAGGACGATGCGGTGCGGCGAGTGGCCGAACGCCTGCACGACCAGGCGCTCACGCAGGCGCAGCACGCCGCGGCGTCCGAGGGCGCGCTCGCGGAGCGGGTGTACGGCATCCTGGCCGCGAAAGTGGCGCTGGCCGCCGGGCCGTTCGCCGAATCACCGCACGCCACCGAGATTTTCGATGAACAAGCTCGGCTCAGCGGCGATATCTGCCGTCGCTTCACCGAGGAATTGCACCGCCTGCTGACCCGGGTGCTCACCGATGCGCACACCGACGATCCGGGCGATGCCGCGCATATCCTCCTCGCCCTCACCGTCGGCCTGATCGGCACCGGGCGTCCGGAGCTCTTGCGGCGCGCGGTGGATGCCGCACTCCCCCAATGAAACTCGAACCTCCAGGAGACAATCCGATGACCGTGACCAGTCGTGAATGGCGTTTGATCGCCCGCCCCGTCGGCGAACCCAAGTTCGGCGACTTCGAATTCGCCACCACCACCGTCGCCGATCCCGGCCCCGGCCAGGTCCTGGTCCGTAACGACTGGCTGTCGGTGGACCCGTACATGCGCGGCCGGATGAACGATGTCGAGTCCTACATCCCGCCCTTCGTGCTCGGCGAGGCCATGACCGGCAGTGCGGTGGGCACCGTGGTGGCGTCCGGCGCGGACGCGATCCCGGTCGGCGCGACCGTGACCCACTTCGCCGGATGGCGTGAATACGCCCTGCTCGACGCCGGCGCCGTGCAGGTGGTGGACCCGAATCTGGCTCCGCCGCAGGCATACCTGGGCGTACTGGGCACCACCGGCCTCACCGCCTACGCGGGCCTGACCGAGGTCGCCCCGATCCAGCCGGGCGATGTGGTGTTCATTTCCGGCGCGGCGGGCGCGGTCGGTTCGGTCGCGGGGCAGATCGCCAAGCAACTGGGCGCGAGCAAGGTCATCGGTTCGGCGGGCGGGCCGGAGAAGGCCGCGCGGCTGTTGTCCGACTTCGGTTTCGACGCCGCCATCGACTACCGCGAAGGCAATCTGCCGGTGCGCCTGGCCGAGGCCGCGCCGGACGGCATCGACGTGTACTTCGACAATGTGGGCGGCGATCATCTCGACGCGGCCATCATGAACATGAACCTGCGCGGGCGGATCGCCCTGTGCGGGGCCATCTCCATGTACAACGACGTGGAGCTGCCCGCCGGTCCGCCGCATCTGCCGCTGGCCATCGGCAAGCGGATCAATCTGCGCGGCATGAACGTCAGCGACCACTACCACCAGATTCCGGAATGGATCGGCAAGGCCGCCGGCTGGCTGGCCGACGGCTCGCTGCGCGCCGAGGAGACGGTGTACGACGGCATCGATTCCGCATTCGACGCCTTCACCGCCATGATGGGCGGGGCGAACACCGGCAAGATGCTGGTTCGGCTGTCGCACAGCTGATTACGTGACGTAGCGCACTCGCCAGGGTAGCCGGAATGTGGCTACCCTGGCGCGAGTGAGCGAAAATACTACGACGGGTAGTACAGCTGGCGGACGGGTCTCGCGCCGCGCATTGTTCGGGTCGGGCCTGGCGGCCGCGGGGGTGGCGGCGGCCGGGGTGGCGATCGGGCGGGGCACCGCGAGCGATGCGGCGAAACCCGCACGGGTCGAGGACTTCCACGGCGTGCACCAGGCGGGGATCGCGACGCCGCCGCAGGCGAACGCCATGTTCCTGGCCGTCGATATCGCGCGGGCGGATCGCGGGGTGCTGCGGGAGCTGCTGACGGTGTGGACCGAGACCGCCGCCGCCCTCACGACTGGTGCGGATGCGCCCGAGAATCCCGCCGACGCACCGGGATTCAGCGTCCGCACCGACTTCGCCAGCGGATTGGATCCGGCGCGCCTGACCATCACCTTCGGACTGGGTCCGGCGGTGTTCGACGAGCGCTTCGGCTTGGCCGGGCGGCGGCCGAAGCACCTGCGCCAACTGCCCGAATTCGCCGGGGACGCACTGCAGTCCGCCTGGAGCGGCGGGGACGTCATGGTGCAGATCTGCGCCGAGGACCATCAGGTGGTCAGCCACGCGTTCCGGGCCCTGCGCGCCCGCATGCCCGGCCTGGGCAATATCCGCTGGACGCAGCACGGCTTCCTGAGCCAGCCCGTCGATGGCGGCACTTCGCGAAACATGTTCGGGCACAAGGACGGCACCGCCAACCCCAAGCGCGGGACCACCGAATTCGACAAAGCCGTCTGGGTGGACGCCGCCGACGAACCGGACTGGTTCCACCAGGGCACCTATCTGGTATTCCGCAAGATCCGCATGAAGACCGCCGATTGGGACATGCTGGCGCTGGCCGAGCAGAACAACATCATCGGGCGACGCCGCAGCGACGGGGCTCCGCTCAGCGGCGAAACCGAGACCGACGCCGTGGATCTCGCCAAGCGCCTCCCCAATGGCGAACTCGCCATCCCCGCCGATGCCCACGTCCGCCTCGTCAACGGCATCACCATGCTGCGCCGCGGCTACAACTACGACTACGGCACGCTGCTGTCCACGGCTCCGGGCGCCGCCACCGGCGAAGCCGAGCACACCCACGCCCCCGGCACACCCGAGCACACGCACAGCGGCCACGACAAGCTCGATGCCGGATTGCTGTTCGCCGCCTACATGAACAATCCGCCCGAGCAGTTCATCAAAGCCCAGACCGCGCTGGCCGCCACCGATCGGCTCAACGCGGTCATCCAGCACACCGGTAGCGCCTTCTTCGCCGTCCCGCCCGGCGCGCAATCCGGGGCCGCCGTGGCTGATCGGTTGTTCGACCAGTGAGACTCCGGCCGAAAGCACGCCGGAATGACGAGGAGAGCAGGTCGTAGCGGGCGCGGGTCGCGCGGGTGAACAGTTCGAACGCGTACAGACGCGGGCGGCTATTCCTGAGATGATCCGGCTACCCGCACCGAAAGGCCGGTCCGTCATGAACGTTGGGAACTTCACGCGTTACGTCGCCATCGGCGACAGCCAGACCGAAGGCGTCGGCGACGGCGACGATGTGACCGGGTTGCGGGGCTGGGCCGATCGGCTTGCCACGCAGGTCGCACTGGCCAACCCCGGATTGCAGTACGCGAATCTGGCGGTGCGCGGCAAGCTGGCACGGCAGATCCGCGCGCAGCAGCTGGACGCGGCGCTGGCGCTGGAACCGGATCTGGTGACGGTGCTCGCGGGCATGAACGATCTGCTGCGTCCCAGCTTCGAGGTCGATGAGGTGGCCGGACACGTGGAGGCCATGTTCGCGGCCTTCGCGGGCACCGGAGCGGTGGTGGCCACCCTGACGTTTCCCGATGTGGGACGCCTGATTCCGATGGCCCGGGCGGTGCGCGGGCGCGTGGCCGCCATGAACGACCGGGTGCGGGAAGCCGCGGCGCGGTACGGAGTGATCGTCGCCGAGGCCGCGCATCACGCCGTGGTCGCCGATCCCCGGCTGTGGAGCCCGGATCGCTTGCACGCCAGCCCGCTCGGCCATCAGCGGATCGCGGACGCGCTGGCCGAGGCGCTGGGTCTGCCCGGCAGCGACGACGCCTGGACCCGGCCGTTGTTCCCGGAGCTGCCGGAACGAAACCTGGTGCAGGCCATCGCCGCCGAGTTCCGCTGGGCGGGCGTCGCGCTGGTGCCGTGGGCCGTGAAGCGCGTACAGGGCCGGTCCTCCGGCGACAATCGGCTCGCCAAACGCCCGCTGCCGCTGCCCGTCGACGGTCTCACCGTCTGAGCGGGATCGACCGGATCCCCTGCGCCATGGCGAATTTCGCGCCAGGGTTTCGCCGATACGACATCGTCAGTTCACCTTCCCATCCGCACCGGGTGCTTAAGCTCTCGTAACCGAGGGGAAGGATGCGCCAAATTGCGAGACCGGCGCACGAAAGTGCTTGTCACAGCGCTGCTCACCGTCTGCGGGCTGCTGGCCGGATGTGGTTCCGACAAGCCGGGATCCGGGTCCGTCACCGCCTACGACGGCGATCCGAAAGTGCTGAATATCGTGGCGGGGTCCGAGCACGAGGCGGTGTTCGAGCAGATCGTGCGACCGTGGTGCCGGGAGCAGGGCCTCACCTGCACCATGACCAAGCTGGGGTCGGTGGATCAGGCCCGGCTGCTGCAGCAGGGCGACACCCCGCCCTATGACGCGTTCTGGTTCGCCTCCAGCGTGTTTCAGCAGTTGGGTGACACGGGGCGGCGGCTGAAGCAGGCGCAGCCCATGTTCTCCACACCGCTGGTGTACGCGGGCCGCAAGTCCGAACTGGACGCGCTCGGCTTCACCGACCGCGAGGTGGGCATCGAGGAGATCCTCACCGCGGTCGAGGCCAAGAAGACGACGGCGTGGATGACCAATCCGACGCAATCGAATTCGGGCGCGACGGTGCTGCTGGGCTTCCTGAACTACTTCGCCGGCAATGGCCCGGGCGTGGCGCTCACCAAGGAACAGCTCGATTCCGAACCGGTGCGCACCGGCATCACCCGGTTCGCTCGCGCTTTCGCCAAGACGCCGCCGTCCACCGGCCTGCTCATGGACGAATGCCTGGCCGCCCCGCAGCAGTGCAAGACGCTGTTCACCTACGAAGACCTGGTGATCGAGCGCAACCAGGAACTGGTCAAGCAGGGTCAGGAACCGCTGCACGTGGTGTATCCCAAAGGCGTGCTGGCGATTTCGGACGCTCCGCTGGGCTTCCTGCCGCACGGCGACAATGCCGACAAGCAGCGCAATTTCCAGAAGCTGCAGGATTTCCTGCTGACCGCGGACACCCAGAAGCGGCTGACCGCGCTCGGCCGGCGGCCCATCACCAGCATCGGCCTCTCGCTGCCCGACGCGCCCAAGGACGTGTTCGATCCGGCGTGGGGCGTCAAGGCGACGCTGACCGGGCAGCCCATCACCTACCCGGCGAGTCCGGTCATCGAAGCGGCGCTGGAGAACTACCAGACCGTCTACCGCACCCCCACCGACCTGGTGTACTGCATCGACGCCTCCGGCAGCATGGACGGCAACGGCGGCTGGGACGGGGTGCGGCAGGCCGCGAACCTGCTCTTCGATCCGGTCGAATCCAAGAAGTACCTGCTGCAGACCGGCCCCAAGGATCGCACCGCGGTGCTGGTGTTCAGCTCGGCGACCGACGGCATGAAATGGGTTGAAGGCAACAGCACTTCGGGCCTGGACACGCTGCACGACGCCATCCGCAAGCGCAAACCCGACGGCAACACCGGCATCTACAACTGCCTGGCCGCCGCCGCCCGCCAGTTCGACGCCGCCACGCCCGATCGCAAACGGCTGGTCGTCCTGATGACCGACGGCGACGACACCCAGGGCGGCAATGGCCTGGCCGATATCGCCAAGACCGGAATCCCGGTGGTGGCCATCGGATTCGGCGAGGGCACCAACACCAAGGCGTTGCGGGAGATCGCGCAGCGCACCGGCGGCTCGTTCCTGGCCTCCGGCGATATGGTGGCGGCGCTGCGCCAGGCCACCGGATACCGGTAAGGAGTTCGCTTGCCGGGCAATACGGTTCTGATCACGGCGCTGGCGGTGCTGGTCGCGGCCTTCCTCGGCATCTACGCGGTGCTGGGGTCGGTCGCCGGGGCCGCCCTGGTCGCTGCCGGGCTCGCGGTGCTGACAGTCGTTGCGGGACAACCGATCGCGACGGCGCGGCAGCGGAAACAGCGGGCGCGGCAGGTGCACAAGGCCGCCGTGCGGGTGGCGGCGCTGGCCGGACGGGTCACCGACGCACCCACCCGCGCGGCCCTGCTGCGCGCCTGCGACACGGTGCCGCGCGTGCTCGAGCGCACCGAAAAGCTGGATCCGGCCGCGCTTTCCACCGTTTCCGAACATCTCCGCGGCGGACTCACCGGCGTCGAATCGGCACTGGAACGCTATCTGGAGATCCAGGCGCATCCCACCGCCTACACCGACGCCGAGACCCTGCTGGCGCGCGGACGCGAGGTGCTGTGCGGCTTCGAGGGCTTCACCGCGCACGCCGCCGAGCAATTCGGCGCGGCGGACCTGACCGGCTTCTTCACCGATCTGGCGCACCTCGAACTGATCTTCCCCACCCGATTGCCCCCGAGCGAGGAGCGATGAACAAGTCTCGTCTACCGGTGCTGATCGCCGTCGTGTTCGCCGTGGTGACGATCGTGATCGGCGTCGTGGTGATCCGCGGCGCACAGCAGACCCCGGCCGCCGTCACCAAGCTGAATTGCCTGGGCGGCTCCGAGAAGTCGGCGCTGATGGCCGATCCGGAGGTGACGCGCATCCTGCGCGAGGACTACGGCCTCGAGGTGCGCTTCGACAAGCGCGGCTCCTACGAACTGGCGCAGGTGCCCACCGATCAGCTGCGGTCGCAGCGCATCGGCTGTCTGTGGCCGTCCTCGGCGAGCGCGCGCAGCGTATTCGAGCAGAAGCACACCATGAGCGACTTCCCGGACTACCGGGCGGAATCGGTGCTGGAATCGCCCGAGGTGATCTACGCCGGACCCGCCGCCACCGACGCGCTGGTCAGGGCGGGCATCGTCGGCAAGCGCGAGAACTCCTACTACATCATGGATCTCAAGCGGCTTTTGCTGGAATACGTGCTGCCCAAACAGAAGTGGGAGTCGATCGGCGCGCAGAACCTGGCCGGGCCGATCCGCGTCACCAGCACCGATCCGAAGACCTCCAACTCCGGATTCACGCTCATGCAACTGGAACTCACCGTGGTGGCCTCCGGTGACGTGTACCAGCCGCCGACCCTCACCGAAGCCAAGGCCGGGCTGGCCACGGTGCGCGGGCTCTACGACGCGCAGGGCCTGCAATCGGACAGTTCGGACGGCGGCTTCCGGGAATGGCTGATCCAGGGCGCGGCCTCGCTGTACGCCGGCTACGAGAACCAGATCCTGCAGCAGCTGGTCGCCTACCGCGACAACGCTTCCGCCACCGACGCACTGCTGGCCGGAACCCGCATGCTGTACCCGGAGCCGACCATCTTCAACAGCAATCCGGTGCTCGCCCTGACCGCCGAGGCGCAGCAACTCATTACCGCGCTCCAGGATTCGAAGATTCAGCAGATCGCCTGGAAGAAGTACGGTTTCCGGTCCGCCACCCAGCTCGGCGCGGCCAATGCCGCGGACTTCGAGCGCATTCCGCTGGCGGAGCGACCGCGCGCGACCGCACCGCCCAAAGCCGATGTGACACTGCTGCTGCTGACCTGCCTGCGTGACAATGTCTGCGCCTGATCTGGCATGATCTGCGGCGTTCGCTCCGGGGGGACCCCATGTCCGTGACTACTGGAGAGGTTGCTCGTGAATACCAAGTCCCAGCGTTACCTCCGCCGCGTCACCCTGCTCGCCGCGCTCGGCGTTGCCGGTCTGTTCCTCGCGCCGGTGTCGGCGTTCGCCGATGCCCCGCAACCGCAGAAGCTCACCCTCGACTACTCGAAGGGCAAGTGCGGGCAGACCACCATCATGGCGCGGTCCGGGGTGCCGACCACGCTGGAGATCAATACCTCCGACAATTTCACCGATGACGCGCGCATCGAGATGCAGGGCAATCGCGTGAACCTGCCCGACACCTACAAGCCGGTGACCACCCAGGTCGATCTGGGCGTGCCGGGGCCGGGCGCGATTCCGTTCAAGGTGAGCGGGTCGGAATGGCCGGGCAGTGCGGGCACCGGTTGCGAGGGCTACATCATCATCGCCTGATCGCACGGAAAAGGCGGGCGGCCCCGGAGATTCCGGCCCGCCCGCCTCGCCGCCTGTCCTACTTGCCGTGCGCGCGCAGCTGGTACAGCCCCACGGTCTCGGCGACGACCACGCCATTGGCATCGGTGACGGTGGCCTTCAGCGTGAAGTCGGCCTTGCCCTTCTCGTCCGCCTCGGCGGCGATCCGGGCGATCTCCTCGTCCGAGAGTTCTGCCACCGCGGTCACATCGGTGCTGGCCGGCTTCTTGAAGAAGATCTGCAGATCCTTCACCAGCGGGAAGTACTTGGCGGTGTCGAAGGTGGCGATGGCGATGCCGCCGCCGAGGATCTCCGCGACGGTGAACAGCACGCCCGCGTACATGACGCCGAAGTGATTGCCATTGCCCTCGATCGGCACCCGGTTGGCGGCATAGCCCGGCCGGACCTCGAGCGCTTCGACGCCCATCTTGTGCGCGATCGGAATGGTGAATTCCAGCGCCCCGTTGACGACGTCCTTCAGCGGCGTGGTGGCGTCGTTCGCCATTGCAGACCTCCCTGTCTCCTACTGGCAGCATGCCAACACGCGAATCATCCCTGGACACACGCCGTGAGCGCAAGTGAGGGCAGCTGCATGCCGTTGCATGCGAGCCGGTGATGCCAGCCACAACCCGGCAAATCCAACCGGTCGGTCGCCTAGGCTGCGACTTGTGTCTAAGACGTATTCATCCGCCGAGCGCGCCTACCGTGAGGTCAAGGAACGCATCCTCACCGGCGAACTGCCCGGCGGCGAGCTGATCAGCGAGGGCGAGATCGCCACCCTGCTCGGCACCTCCCGGACACCGGTGCGCGAAGCCTTCCTGCGGCTCGAGACCGAGGGCTGGATGCGGCTCTACCCCAAGCGCGGGGCGCTCATCGTGCCCGTGCCCTCGCACGAAGCCGAGCATGTGATCCACGCGCGGTACGTGGTCGAGACCGGTGCGGTGCGCGCGCTCGCCGACACCGATCGCACGGCGCTGATGCCGCGCCTGCGCGCCTCCCTGGACACCCAACGCGCCCTCGCCGCGGCCCGCGACCTCGACGAATTCGCCGTCGTGGACGCCGATTTCCATCGCGAATACGTGGTCGCGGCGGACAACCCGCTGCTGACCGGTTTCTACGACTCGCTGCGCGAACGGCAGCGGCGGATGAACAGCGTCGCGCTGCGACACGGCGAGACCGATACCGACCTGATCATCGAACAACACACGCGCCTGGCCGATCTCATCGAGGCCGGGGACCCCACGGGCTTCGCCGCCGCACTGGCCGAGCACCTGATGGACGTGCATCGCGTGAAATTGAGAGGACTGTGATGGCCACGCTGACCTCCGTCGGCGCTCCGGCAACCGGCACCCGCACCGCGGCGAAGGCCTGGCCGGCCGTCGCGCTCGCCATCTTCGCGATCGCCTGGGGCGGAAACGAATTCACGCCGCTGCTGGTCATGTACAAGCGGGACGGACTGCCGGTCACCACGGTGGATCTGCTGCTGTTCGAATACGTGCTGGGCATCATTCCGGCGCTGCTCATCGGCGGGCCGCTGTCGGACCGCTACGGCCGCCGCCCGCTCATGCGTCCCGCGCCGCTGATCGCCGCCGCCGGCGCCCTGCTGCTGGCCTTCGGATCCGATTCCGTCCCCATGCTTTCCGCCGGCCGGGTGCTGTGCGGCGTGGCGCTGGGCCTGGCCATGGCGGTCGGCAGCAGCTGGCTCAAGGAGCTCTCGCAGCCGCCGTACGCGCCGGAAACCGCCCCGGGTGCGGGCGCGCGCCGCTCGGCCATGAGCCTCACCGGCGGGTTCGGCGTGGGCGCGGGCGTCGCGGGCGTGCTGGCCCAGTGGGGGCCGCTGCCGGACAGCCTCGCCTATCTGATCAACGCCCTGCTCTGCGTGCTGGCCGCCGCCCTGATCTGGCGGACACCGGAAACCGCCGCACCGCAGGCGGACCGGTCGCGACTGCTCGACGATCTGAAGGTCCCGGCCGCCGGTCACCGCCGCTTCCGGTGGATCGCGCTGCCCGTATCGATCTTCCTTTTCACCTCGTCCGCAACGGCTTACGCCATCATGCCCACGCTCATGATGCCCAGGGTGCACGGGGCGCCGATCGCGTTCTCCGCCTTGATCACCGTCATCACGCTGGGCTGCGGGTTCGGCATCCAATCGGTGGCGCGCCGCCTCGACCGTCCCGGCACGCTGCGGCTGCCCGCGCTGGCGCTCGCGCTGATCATCGCCGGAATGATCGCGGCCGCAATCGGTTCCGGGCTGCTGCAGCTGTGGCTGGCCGTGCTGACCGCGATCCTGCTCGGCATGGGCTTCGGCATCGGCCTGGTCGCCGGGCTGCTGGAAATCGAGCGCATCGCCCGTCCCGACGATCTGGCCGGTCTGAACGCCGTCTTCTACGCGGTCAGCTATCTCGGCTTCGGCGTGCCGGTGGTGATGGCACTGCTGCACGACCGCCTCGGCCTCGGCTACCCGATCATGCTGGGCGCCTTGGCCGTACTGGCCGCGGGCTCGCTGGCCCTGCTCACCCGGGGCCGGGACTGAATCAGGCCAGGTGCTTGCCGAAGAAGGCGAAGATGCGCCGCCAAGCGTCCTCGGTGGCCTCGTCGTTGTAGCCGAGGCCGGTGACCCGCAGCAGGGGTTCGGCCGGGGTCTCGTTGGCGAAGGAGTGGGTGACGCCGGGGTAGGTCTTGACGTCGTGAGCCACACCGTATTCCGTGAGCGTGCGCTCCAGTTTGGTGCCGCGCCCCGGGTTGGCCGGGTCGAGTTTGCCGTAACTGGCCACGACCGGGCAGGAGCCGCGCAGGAAGTCGGCGTATTTGCCGCTGCCGGAGGGATAGAACGGGGCGGAGGCGTCGAAACCCTTGGGGGCCACCAGGAGTGCGAAGCCGCCGCCGAGGCAGAAACCCACCACGGCGATCTTGCCGGTGCAGTCCGGGTCGGCGGCCAGCAGTTCGCGGGCGGCCAGGATATCGCGGGTGCCGACGCCGGGTGCGGCCGTCACGACCTCGCGCAGCAGGGTGGGCACGCAGCGAACGCGGCCGCGTGCGAACAGGTTCGGGGCGATGGTGAGATAACCGTTGTTGCTGAGGCGGCGCACCGTGCGGCGGGTGTCGGCGCTCATGCCGAGACCGTCGTGCAGCACCACCACCCCGGGCCAGGGTCCGGGGCCCGAAGGGCGTTCCAGCAGGGCGTCTATGGTGCCGTCGGGCGTGGTCAGGTCGATCGTGCTCATCGTCGAGCGCCTTCCGTGAGTGGCGTCCCCCTGTGGCCGCCGCCGATCCAGACTAACCCGTCTGGGACAATTTGCTTTTCGACGCAGGCGGCGCGGAAACATTGTGACGTCCTCGCGAAACCGTGACAGTGTGCTTGATCAGTACATCTCGAAGGGAGATTCACGTGCGCTTCGGCCTCTTCGTCCCACAGGGCTGGCGACTCGACCTGGTCGGTATCGACCCGGCGGCACAGTGGGGGGTGATGCGGGACCTGGCGCAACGCGCCGACGCCACGGACGCCTGGGAATCCATCTGGGTCTACGACCATTTCCACACCGTCCCGGTGCCCACCGAGGAAGCCACCCACGAGGCCTGGACGCTCATGTCGGCCTTCGCGGCGGTCACCTCGCGGGTGCGGCTCGGGCAGATGTGCACCGCCATCAGCTACCGCAATCCGGCGTACCTGGCCAAGGTGGCCGCGACCGTCGACCTGATCTCGGGCGGGCGCGTCGAGATGGGTATCGGCGCGGGCTGGTACGAGCACGAATGGCGGGCCTACGGATACGGCTTCCCGAGCGCCGGTGAACGCCTCGCGCGGCTCGACGAGGGCGTGCAGATCTTCAAGCAGGCCTGGACCACCGGCAAGGCCACCTTGGACGGCAAGCACTACCAGGTGAACGAGGCCATCGTGCGGCCGCTGCCGTTGCAGGAGGGCGGGATTCCGATCTGGGTCGCGGGCGGCGGCGAGAAGAAGACGCTCCGCATTGCCGCGAAGTACGCCTCGTACACCAATTTCGCGGGCGATCCGGAAACCTTCACCCAGAAGTCCGAACTGCTGCGCGCCCACTGTGCCGACGTCGGCACCGATTTCGACGCCATCACCCGCAGCTCCAATTTCAACACCCTGGTCGGCGCGACCGAGGCCGAGGTGGAGGACCGGCTGGCGGCGCTGGAGGCGCGGCTGACCCCCTTCGTCGGCGCGGACGGGGCGCAGCAGCACGTGAAGGATCTCTTCCGGACCTCCCCCGCCGTCGGCACCCCGGAGCAGGTCGTCGAAAAGCTCTCCGTCGTCAAGGCTCTCGGCCTGGGCTACTCGATCCACGTCTTCCCCGAGACCGCGTACGACACCTCCGGCGTGGAACTGTTCGAACGCGAGGTCATTCCGGCGCTGCGCTGACCGCGCGCTCCCGGAACCCCAGCGGCGTGACACCGGCGCGCTGCTGAAAGTACTTGGAGAAATTGGACGGATCGTCGAACCCGAGGCGTTCGGCGATCCGCGCCACCGGTTCCTTCCCGTGCACCAGCAGCCGTTGGGCCTCCAGCACGATCCGCTCATCGATGAGCTGCTTCGCACTCAACCCGGTGTTCTCCCGCGCCAGCCGATTCAATGTCCGCGTCGAATACCCCAGCCGCGCAGCGTAATCGGCCACCTTGTGCCGTGTCGCGAACGTCTTCTCCACCTCGTCCCGGAACCAGACGAACGCCTCCCGCGTAGGGGCGGCCGCGCGATCATCACCGGCAGCGGCGGCCAGCGCGAGCAGCAGCAAAGCCCCCGCGAGCAAATGCGCGCGAGCCGCATCCCGAGTGGCGTTGCCGCCCAGAGAATCCGGCGTGCTCACAGCCCTTCCGCGCCCCGGTGCGGTGGTCGCGGGATCGGTGGCGAAGACGGCCGCCAGGGCGATCTGAGCAGGGCGGACGGCCGAGAGCGGTGCGGGCCAGTGGTTCGGAGTGCCGACACCCGCCGCGCCGATCCGCTCGCGGCTGCCGGGGTCGATCGCCGCGGGGGTGAACAGCGCCACCGGGCCGTCGATCGCGGCGATCGCGCCCCACTGGTGGACCTGGCCCGCGCGAATCCACAGCACGTCACCCGGCGCGAGGGGGTATTCGGTGAAGTCCACGGTGTGCGAGGCCGTGCCCGCGTCGATGCGCAGGAGGATGTCGAAGTCGAGGCGTTGCGGGGTGCGGAAGCCGGTCGGGCCGGCGCGTTCGCGCATGCGGGCGAGGGTGGTCAGTTCGATCTCGCCGGTGACGCCGGGCGGCGGTTCATGGCGTGGGCGCACCTCGGCGCGAACCTGCCCACCCGGCTGGTGAATATCGACACCCTCACCGCGGACACCGTCAGCGTGGACGGCACCGTCCTCGAGGTTCGCCGCGCCACCGACGCTCTCGGCGATCGCGCCTGGTACGTCTACGAACCCGTGGCCCGCGCGCTGTTCGGCGGGGTGCTGCTGTTCGAGGGCCTGCACGTGTGGACCGCCGACACCGCCACGCCGGAGTAGCGCGCCGCCTGGCGGGCCGTATCGGACGAGCTGCTGGCCCTGGATCCGACCTTCGTGGTGGCCGGTCACCGCGCGGCGGGCGCGCCCACCGATCAGACCGCGATCCGGCAGACCAGCGACTACCTCTGGTTCTTCGAGAAGGTCGTCGCCGACTCCCCCGACGCCGCCACCGCCGAGGCCGCACTGCTGGAGGCGTACCCCGATTACGGGCTGAAGATCGCCGCCAACCTCGGCGCCAAGGTCGCGAAGGGTGAGATGACATGGGGCTGAACGGGATCGACGAGTCCCCGGCCGCCGTGGTGCGCCGCCAGTACCTCGCCTCCTCGGCGGGCGATCTGGCGGCGCTGCGGGAAACCCTCGCGCCGGACGTGGAATGGACCGAGATGGCGGGCTTCCCGCTCGCCGGAACCGTCGTCGTCCTGGCCCGCTACACCGCCACCCACAAGGCCACCGGCAATCCGCTGAATGTCCGGGTGGCCCACCACTTCACGGTGCGCGGCGGCAAGATCGTGCGCTTCGAGCAGTTCGTGGACACGGCGCTGGTGCGCGACGCCGCACAGGGCGGGCCGGGCACGCACCGCTCGTGACGCGGTGATCAGCGCGGGACCGTCACCGGGTCGGTGCAGCTGTCGAGAGCGTCCACCAGCGAGCAGGCTTGCGGGGCGCGGGTGGGGCGGTAGTCGGCGGGGACGCCGCCGGCGCGGGTGATCTCGGTGTAGGCCGGGACCGCGTCGGTGGGCTTACGGGCGAGGGTCGGGTCGGTCAGCACGTCGACGGTGTAGAGGCCGAAACGCGGTGTGTAGGAGCCCCATTCGTAGTTGTCGGTGAGGCTCCAGTAGTTGTAGCCGATCACGTTCATGCCGTCGGCCTTGGCGCGCTGGATCCAGTAGATATTGTCGCGGAGGTTGTCGGCGCGGGTGTAGCCGTCGGCGCGGGGCTGACCGTTGTCGGTGGGCATGCCATTCTCGACGATGTAGAGCGGTTTGCCGGGGAATTTACGCGAATAGTGTTGCAGCGCATAGTAGATGCCCTCCGGCTGGAGTGGGCGGGTCCACATGTCCTTGACGGCGGCCATCGAGGTGAGCGTGTCCGGGGACAACCCGTAGTAGTAGTCGATGCCGACGTAGTCGAGCTTGGCGGCGATGCTGTCGACGAAGCGGCCGTTGGCACCCTCCTCGACACCGGGCATGTAGGCGACATTGCTGGTGACCAGCGCACCGGGCTGCTTCGCGTGGATGTAGTCGTAGATGTCGTTGTGCGCCTGCGCGAGTTTGTCCTGCATGGCGGTGTAGGAGGTGGCGGGCATGCCGCCGAAGCCGATCTCCAGGGCGATATTGGCGAGGGGCTCGTTGAAGGTCACCCACAGCGGGTCCGCGCTCGCGAAACGATCGACCACCACGCGGGCATTGGCCAGCCAATCGGCGACGATGCCGGGATTGCTCCACCCGCCGCGGTCCACCTCCCAGCCCGGGTACACCCAGTGGTCGATGGTGAGCATGGGCCGCATACCGGCGGCGCGGATCGACGCGATGACATCGTCATAGAAGCGCAGACCCTGCTCGTCCCACACGCCCGGCTGCGGCTGTACGCGCGCCCATTCGATGCCGATGCGATAGACCTTCACGCCCAAGCCTTTTGCCAGCTGAATGTCGGACCTGTAGCGCTCGAAGAAGTCGATCGAATCGTGGTACGGATCCGACACCTTGCCGCCCGCCACATAGCGCGACCAATTGCTGTCCGGCGCATGCCCTTCCGACTGGTACCCGGAGGCCGCCACACCCCACAGGAAGTCGTCGCCGAGCGGTGCGACCCGGGCGGGCGGCTCCGGGCGCGCGAAGGCCGGGGCGGCCGTCTGGGTGAGCGCCGCGGTGGCGGCCAGGGTCAGCAGGGCGAGAGTGCGGCGGCGGAATCGCATAACGAAAACCGTACAGTGCTCGGTTTTGGACGGCAAGGTGGCCCGCCAGCAGCGCATACACTCGGGCGGTGGCGAAACGCGGGCCCTATGGCAAGGGCATCGAACGACGGGAGCAGATTCTCGAGGCCGCGCTGCGGACCATTGCCGAGCGCGGGTTCCTGGCGACCTCGGTGGCGGAACTGGCCGAGGCGGTCGGACTGAGCCAGAGCGGGTTGCTGCACTACTTCGGGTCCAAGGAGGAGCTGTTCGTCGCCGTGCTGCGCAAGCGCGACGATATCGACGGGGCCGCCATGGCCGCGCACTACGGCGAACCCGAGGATCTGCTCGAGCTCATCCGCCGCAATATCGAAGTGCCCGGGCTGGTGGAGTTGTTCACCCACATGCAGGCCGCCGCGGCCGACCCGCGCCATCCCGCGCACGAGTACATGCGCGAGCACTATCGGCGCAGCGCCGAGGGAATGACCACGGTGCTGCGCGGTATGCGGGCGGCCGGGCGACTGCCCGAGCACGTCGATATCGATTCCATGGCAACGGTTTTCCTCGCGCTCACCGACGGGTTGCAGTCGCGGTGGCTCATCGACGAGAGCATCGATATGACCGCGCACCTGCGACTCGCCTGGGAGCGCTTCACCGCGGGCTAGCCGATCAGCGCCGCCACCGCCAGGAACACGCAGATCAGCACGAACAGGATGCCCATCAGCGGGGCGATGAATTTGACGTACCGGTCGTAGCGGACCTTGGCCAGGGCGATACCACCGGTCACCACGGCCGTGGTCGGGGTGACCAGGTTCGCCCAGCCCGAGGCCGACTGCCAGGCGGTGACCACCAAAGAACGCGGCACATGCGCGAAATCGGCGAGCGGGGCCATGATCGGCATGGCCAGGGTGGCGTGGCCGGAGGTAGGAGGTAGACGGGATGAGGAAGGCCAGCGGGACGTTCACCAGGAACACCGCCACCGCGAACACCGCCGACGAGGTGCCGGTGACCACGCCTTCCAGGGCGTGCAGCACGGTCGAGGTGATCTGGGTGTTGTTCATGATGACGGTGACGCCGCGGGCCAGCACGATGACGATGCCCGCGCCCACGAAATCGCCGAAACCCTTGCCGATCTGCTCGCTCATCTTGGCTTCGCCGAGGCCGCCGACCAGGCCCACCACCACCGCGCCGACCAGGAACAGGGCGGTCAGCTCCGGGAAGAACCAGTCCAGCTCCCACGGATACTTCTGGGCGTCCGGGCCCTTGATGACGGTGCCCCACGGAATGATCGAGAAGATCATGAAGGCGAAGGTCAGGCCAACCAGCCACAGCACCGCGACCTGGCGCTTGGTCATCGGATCCGGTTCGTGGTCTTCGGCTTTCACCTCGCGGTCGCCCGGCAGCCAGCCGGACCAGGACTTGTCGGGATCGGTTTTGACGCGGCGGGCGTACCAGAGGACGTAGGCGACGGTGACGGCGGTGAGCACGATCAGCATGGCGACGCGCAGCACGATGCCGTCGCCGATGGCCACACCCGCCGCCGAGGACGCGGTGCCGGTCGCGAAAGGGTTGACGGTGGAACACAACACGCCGACGCCCGCGCCCGCGATGATCGCGCCGACCGCGGTCATGCGGTCGTAGCCCAGCGCCAGCATCAAGGGCACCAGCAGGGCGTAGAAGCCCAGCGTCTCCTCCGCGAAACCCTCCACCGTGCCCGCCACCGCGAACACCACCATGATGCCGACGATCAGCAGGAAGGAGCGGTCACGCAGTTTGTAGGCGAGCCGGCCGATACCGGAATCCAGTGCGCCCGTGGCGAACGCGACCGTGATGAACGCGCCGACCGCCAGCACGAACATGAACACCGCGGCCGCGCCGTACAGGTCGCCGGACAGATCCGGGCCCACCTGACCGGTCTTGTCCTCGATGCCGTAGAGCCCGTTGATCGGCGCCAGGAACAAGTCCCGCAGCCGTTCCACGAAACTCTTGGTGGAATCGATGCGGTGATACGAGCCCGCGATGGGATGGCCCTGCGCGTCCATCTCGTACACGCCGGGCGGAATCACGAAGGCCAGCAGCCACACCGCGAGGGTGACGCCGGCCAGAATCGTGTAGGTGGAGGGGAAGCCGTGCTTCTTCTTGTGCTGCGCCGGCTTCGGAGCCGTGTCTACCGCCTCGGTCACTTGCGCATCCCGTCCGCGAAGAGTTGGAAGAATTCGGCTTCGGCGAGCGCGATATTGCGGAACTCGCTCAAAAGCACCCGCTCGTTGAAGCCGTGCATATTGCATTCGGAGTCCTCGACGCCGAGCATGAGCACCTCGGAGCCGGGGTTGGCGGCGGCCATGGAATTGGTGAGCGGAATGGAGCCGCCCATGGCCGAGTCGACGGCGTCCGTCCCCCACGCCTTCTTCATGGCCGCGCTCATGGCCCGGTACGCGGGACCGCTTGTGCCCGCGGCGAATCCGGCTCCGACGTCCCCGCCGGTGACCTGGAGTTCGATGCCGAACGGCTTGACCTGCTTCAGGTGCTCGATGACCGCGCGCTGCCCTTCGGCCGGATCCTGTTCCGGATGCACGCGCACGTTCAGGTATGCCTTCGCGTACGGAACCACCGCCGAGGCAGCGGTTTTCGTCGGCGGGGCGTCCAAGCCGATGACGGTGATGGCCGGGCCGTACCAGATGCGCTCGCCGATCGGGCCGGTGCCGAGCAGCGGCATGCCCGGTTCCATGCCGGTGGCTTCGGCGAATTCCTGGTCGGTGTAGTTCATCCCGGTCCACTGGTCGCGCCGCAGCCCCGCCACCGCCACATTGCCGTCGGCGTCGTGCAGGGTGGCCAGGGCGGCCATCAGGGCGAGCAGGGCGTCCGGGGCCGCGCCGCCGAACTGGCCGGAATGCACCGGCGCGGCCAAGGTCCGGACTTCGACGAAGACATCCGCCACGCCGCGCAGGGCGGTGATCAGGGTCGGCGTGCCGGCGCGAATATTGCCCGCATCGCAGATCAGCAGCGCGTCGGCGCGGAACAGGTCCGGATGCTCCGCCGGATAGTCGTCGAAGACCGACCCGTATTCCTCCTGCCCCTCGATGACCACGGTGACGCCGACCGGCGGCTTGCCGTTCCAGGCCCGCAACGCACCGATATGAGCGATCACATTGGCCTTGCAGTCGGCCGCGCCCCGCCCGTAGATCGCGCCGTCCTTCTCGATCGCCTTGAACGGCGGTGTGTGCCACTGACTTTCGTCCCCCGAAGGCTGAACGTCGTAATGCCCGTACAGCAGCACGGTCGGCGCACCCTCCGGAGCCGGAATCCGCCCGTAGATCACCGGCGAGGTATCCGGCAGCTCCAGCACCCTGATGTCACCCACACCCGATTTGCGCAATTCATCGGCAACCAGGTCGTGCGCCCGCTGCACGTTCTCCTTCGGATACCCCGGAAACGCGATCGAAGGAATCGAAACCAGTTGCTCCAGCAGCCCCGTCATATCAGGCAGCAGCGCATCGATAGCACCGGGAAGGTCCGTCCGCAGTTCCATCAGACCATCGAACCACCCACCGGACCGGATTCAGCGAATCTCCGGCGATTGTTTCCGGAACGGTTCAGGCGACCGTCCGCCAAGCGGCGGCCAAGCCCAGGATCTGCGCGGCGGTGGCCGCGCCGTAGACCCGGCTGGCCAGGTGCGGGCGGGCGGCCGGAAAGTTCGAGCGATGCATGACCAGGACGCCGTTCGCGACCCGAACCGTCGCATTGGCGACCGTCGCGACACAGTTGCCGCCCGCCTTGGCAGTCAAGTCGACCACCACCGCCCCTACCGGAAGCGCCGCCAGCCCAGCGTGATCCAGGAGCACCGGCGCAGCGCTCCCGCGCTGGCCGGCGGCACACAGCACCAGGTCGGGGGTGAACCGCCGGATCACCTCACTCACGGCATCCGCGCTCGGGGCGAGGCGGAACCGGTCCGCACCGGCTTCAAGGGCGGTAGCACGCTGAGCCGCCCGGTTACCGATGACGATGGGCAGCTCATCGCCCTCGTCCACGGCCGCCGCGACAGCCGCCAGCCCGGCCTGTCCCGCCCCGATCACAAGGGCGCGACTCGCGTTCCGCCCCAGCTGCGATTCGCCCGCTTCGGGGGAGCCGACGCCATCCGGCGGAACATCTTGTCCGCCGACTCGCGGCTCGTGGGAGCCGCCTTCGTCGTTGGAAACGCGCTGCCCCAGGGCGTGGATCGACTCCGGACGCGTGGCAGTCTCGCGCGCGAAGGGCAGCAAGGCGCGGCCTTCGAGGTAGGCGACGGCACCGGCGATGCGGCTCATGGCCGAGAGGGGATCGGGGTCGCGTGTTCCGGGACGTCGCGAAAGTTGTTCGAAAGCGATCGATTTCACCCCGCGGGCGGCCAGCTCGGCGAGGCGGCCGCGGCGATGCACCGGATCCTGGAATCCCATCAGCACCTGGCCGGAGCGCAGCGGGAGCGAATCCAATTCGCGGGCGGGGGGTTTCACCCAGGCCACCACGTCGGCGGCGGCGAAAACCGAGTCCTGGTCGGGGAGCAGCACGGCTCCGGCCCGCAGGTAACCGGCATCGGTGAAGTCGGCGCGCCAGCCCGCGCCCTGTTGGACGAGGACCTGGATGCCCTGTGCGGCGAGGTGTTCCACGTCGGCGGGGGTCAGGGCTACGCGCCGTTCGCCGTCGGCGGTCTCGCGGGGGACGCCGACGATCACGAGGCGACCGGGATGGCGGGGATTCGCAACTCGCCCAGGGCATCCGGGTAGGACAGGCCCGCGCGGAGGCGGTGCAGGAGGTGTTCGAGGCGGTCGAAGAGTTCGCCGAGGAGGTCCGTCGGTTCGGCGTCCTGGTGGCGGCGGGGGGCGGCCACGTTGAGGCGGACGCCGAGGCGGCGGGAACCGGTGCGGTCCAGGGCAACCGAATCTATTCCGGCTACCGTGAGCAGTAGGTCCTCGAGTTCGTAGGGTTCGCGGACGCCGGCGGTGGCCATGAGTTCGGCGTCGAATTCGACCGTCATGAACATGCCCTGGCGGCTGCCCAGGGGGCGGAGTAGCTCGGCGCCGCAACGGGTGTTGATGTCGGTGAGCATGCGGTAGGCGGCTTCGACCTGGTCGTTCAGGTAGCGGCGGTTGGCGGCGAGGTAGTCCTCGGTGGTGTGCTCGATGGTGGCGCGGACCAGGTGGGTGGTTTCGCGCTGGAACGACACCCGCAGGCGGTCGCGGACGGCGGTCAGCCAGCGCGCATCGCCGGAGCAGATCGCGCCCACTTTGCAGGGGCCGAAGGCATTGAATGCCTTGGAGTTTCCGGTGATGCACACCATGCGGTCGTAGAGGCGGACCGGGCCGGCGGCGGTGTCCACGGTCAGCGCGGCGAGGGGTAGATGGTTGTCCACCAGCAGGTCGAAGGACATGTCGCAGATGATCGGGACGTCGGCGTCCACCAGGACGCGGGCGATCTCGGTCAGCTCGGCGACGGTGTAGTCGCCGACCACGGGATTGCCGGGCAGGGTGAGCATGACGCCGCACAGATCGCCTTGGTGCGCATGCTGCTCCAGGGTGCGGGCCAGGGCACGGGGATCGATCTTGAAGGAGCGGTCGGGGGTGGCAGGGCTGGTGACCAGCGACAGGCCGAACTTGACGATGTGCTCTTCGGCGCTCTTGTAGTAGCCCTCGGGGGCTACCAGCACGCCGCCCGGACGAGCGACCGTGGCGACCGCTTCCTCCAGCAGGATGGTACTCGAGTAGGGACAGACCAGTACCTCTTCGGGGGCGACGCGCACCCCCGGGACCGTCGCCACCGGACGATGCAGCCGCTGGAACAACCGCTCGGCGGCCAGTTTCCGCAGCAGCGTCGGCTGGCGTTTGTCGTACAGCCAGCCGTTCCAGTACTCCTCGGGCTGCGCGCCGGTCATGAGCTCGCGCCAAGCCGCGTCCAGGGCCGCGGCGGCCGCGGTGTCCATCGCCAGCTCGGTCTCGCCGTGATAGGCGTCGATGACGCCCTGATACACCCGCCCGTGCGTACCGCGGAAGACGGGATGCTCACCGAGGAAGGCGCGCGCGGTCTTCTTGCGCTCGTCGGAACGATTGGCCAAGCTGAGCCGCTTGGCGCGGGACCACAGCGCGGTCGGTTCGGTCACCGGGCGGCGCCTTCGACCGGCGGCTCCCCATTGCCGTCGCCCCACGCCTGGCGCAGGGCGGCGCGGAACAGGGCGCGACAGTCGTCCTGGCCGAGTCGCTGATACCGGGCCAGTTCCGGTCGCGCGGCGACGTCGTTGACCACGAGAGCCATTCCGGCACTCCTGAGTTCGTAGAGTTTGTTGAATCTGCGCTGGGAGAATTGCACGTCGTGCTTCAGCGCCGAAAAGCGGGTGGCCACCCGTTCCCGGCGGCCCATATCGTATTCCCCGGTCGCGACATAGCTCTCGTCGACGATGAGCATGCTCTGGGCATTGCTGGCGAAAGCGCGATTGATCAGCACCGTTTCCACCCCGGCCTTGACCTGCTGCCAGAGTTTGTCCTCGTAGGGCACCACGTCCTCGATGGCGTCCACCACGTAGAGCCGGCGCACCGTCACGCCCGCGCCCGCCAGCCGCAGGATCTCCTGGTGGTATTCGTCGCCCACGTCACCGCCGATGGTGCCCAGGTCGGCGGTGTGAATGGCGCAGATGGCGGTGGCGGCGCGGCCCAGCACGGTGAGCCAGTCGTTGATGGTGTTCCACTCCCAGACGGTGGCGCTGCCGGACGGGATTTGCGTCAAGACCTCTTCCGCGCGTTCCAGCTGACGTTCGGCGATGGACCGCAGCGGCTCCACTTCGCCGCGCGCGCCGGCCGCGTCCACCAGGCTCTGCGCCACCGCCAGCACGCGGGAGACCACGGCGGGATCCTTGCCGAGCAGGATATTGAAACGCATGCGCAGTTCGCTGGTCTCGATATCGTCCTCGGATTCCGCGATGCCCGTGGGCAGGCGTTCGCCCAGCACCGAACTCAACCGTTCGCGCAGCGCGAGAGGCGGTATGCGCGTGTTGTTTTCGATCTGCTGGACCAGGCTGCGCGAGCAACCCACCCGTGTGGCCAGCTGAGCCTGGGTGAGGTCGCGTTCCTTGCGGAGTCGGCGCACCAGCGTGCCGACCGGCTCGCCCTCTTGGGCGGAGCGAGACATGTCTTGTCTCCCATCGTGTTCTGCATTGCGGTGCCCAGAACGTGTCGTGCGTGCCCCATCCTAAGCACGATGTGTCATGTATGCCAGGCAACTGGAGTGGGTTTTCTGATTTTCAGTTTCGCGGTGGCCGGGGGCGGGTTTCGGGGGCCGACCAGCGAGAATCTTGATACCGCACGGCAAGCATTGCTGCCACTCCATGGCTGGTTTTCGCCTGCACTCCAGGCAATCTCGCCTAGTTCCGGACATTTTCGCGATACCTGTTGTGCGTTCTGATATTTCAGTGGCATTTAATGCTTACCCAAATGCCTTACGAGACACAAACTATCGCTTCTCTACATGGACGCCATGACCTAGCATTGATGTCACAGACCACCGTCGAGTGGTCCCTGCTTCCTTCGAGGAGGTGTACGCCCGTGGCCCTCTACATGACTCCCTGGACCATTACGAGCGACCGCACACCCGAATTCGCAGTGTGCACACCCACTTCCGGTGACGGCTGGATCCTGAGCTGGCTGCCGGCGCGGGTGCTCACCTTCGATCAGGCCAAGAGCGGCATGGTGCTGGACGAGATCCTCAGCGATCCCGAACTCACCGGGGCCGGGCCCGCCCTGGAACTGGCCGAGTTCCGCGCCGGTGAACTCGGCATGGAATTGCGGGAAGTCGTTGTGCGCCTGGCACAGCGGGTCGAACAGCGCGATCGGCGGCGGGCCGGGCGCGCGCGGCGACGGCCGCTGCACGGCATCCGGCACTGCGACCACTGCACCGCCGCGGTGCCCTGCGCCTGAGCCGTCGAAATCGTTATCCGGCAATCCGTTCCGAGATCCCGGGGAGGACGATCTCATGGACCCGCGCCGATCCAGTTTGACCGGCACCGTCACCGGTACCCGAACACCACTGGAAATGCCTGTCCTGCAACCTTGCTGGTTCATCTTCGCGGCAGCGGCACTGATGCTCGAGGGCATCCCGCCGCTGTCGCGGGCGATAATGGCGGTGACGGCGGGAGGGGTGGCCGTCACCGCCATCCTCGTCCACCTGGCGGCGCGCCTCGTCCCGCATCCGCTCACCGCCCGTTTCGCGCTCGTCCGCCGCCGCACCGGGCTGCGCCTGCACGTCACCGACGACACCGGGGCGCTCTGGACACTGCATTTCCTGCCCTGGCTCCCGCACGATCTGCATCCCGGCGACCCCGCTTTCGCCGAAGGCCGTCAGACCGCCGACCGCGAGTTCCGGGCCCTCACCCTCACCAATATCCGCACCGGCAATCGGCATCTCAGCCGGCACGCCATGGCCTGGCTGACCGCCGCCACCTGCCTGGTCCTGGTGGCGCTGCTGCTCGCCACCCCGATCGCCTGAACTGTCAGCCGAGCGGCAGCGACGGCACCACCGCCGGATCGGAAAGCACAGCGCGCCTGGCGAACTCGCCCGCCCCCAGCAGAATGGCATCCGCACCGAGTACGGCCGGCACGACTTCCAACCGCAACCCCGGCACCAATGCCCGCCGCCCCGACAAGCTCAGCTCCATCGCGGGCAGCAGCCACGGAAACCATTGCGCCAGTGCGCCGCCGAGTACTACCGCATCCACATCGAGCAACGAGCTGATCGACTGCACCGCCGCCCCGAGCGCGCGCCCCGCCACCTCCGCGGCCCCCACGGCCCGCTCGTCCCCCGCTTCGAGCAATGCCATCAGCTCCCCGGATGCCGCGAATACGCCCTTGTCCCGCAGCACTTCCCGCAATCCGGCCGCCCCGAGCACCGCCTCCGGTCCGGCGTACACCACGAGGCAGCCGCGCGCCCCGCACACGCATTCGGGCCCGTCCAGCCCCACCGGCATGTGCCCGGGTTCGCCCGCCACCCCGTGACTGCCGATCTCGATGCGCCCGTCCGTCACCACGCCGCCGCCGATGCCGGTCCCGGCCTCGATCAGCACCACCCGCTCCCGCCCCCGCCCGCGCGCATGGAACTCGGCCAGCGCCGCCGCGTTTCCGTCGTTCACCACCTCCACCGCACACCCCAGCCCGGGCAGCCGCGCGGTGATCAACTCCCCCAGCCGAACCGGCCGCAGCCACCCGAAATCCGGTGCCACCACCACGGTTCGCGCGCTGTCGTCCCGCACCGGCCCGGCCATGGCGACCACCACGCGCACGACCACCGGCGCCCCGGAGACAGCCTCCGCCGCATCGGATTCCGGGACCGCCGCCGCATCGGCGCCACCGGCGCCGGCGGTGGTCCGGCGCGCGACCCGAGCCGAGCCGTCCGGCGCCGAACCGGCGACCGGGTCCGCCGATCCAGTTCTCGCACCCGAATCGGGACCGACCGGTCGCACGATGCGGCTCTGCTGGCGCATCGGCTCGGCCGGCTCGACGGTGGCTGCAACCGCACGCCCGAGGAGGGCGGCGATCGCATCGGCCATATCGCCGGGTGCGATCGGAGCCCGCAGGGGTTCGGCGGCGTCCCAGCGCGTCGTGCCCGCGAGGTCGGCGGCGCGGACGCGGAGGTGGTCGGCGCTGATCTGGACGGCGAGAGTGAGGGCGCGGGCGGGGTTGAGCCGGACCGGCCGGCCGGGGCGACCCCGGGTGCCGCTGCGCTGGGCGGCGTCCTCCCGAAGCAGGCCGCGGTCCATGAGGTCGGCGACGAGGGCCGTGACAGAGCCGTGCGCCAGGCCGGTGGAGGCGGCGATCTCGGTGCGGGCGCAGGGGCCGTGGTCGGCGACGTGCCGCAGGACCGAGCCGAGGTTGCGGCGGCGGACGGCGGCCGCGTCCGCGGGTGCGACGGAGGATTCGCCGGCGGTCATAGCGAGACCGGGTCCGGCAGAACAACGAAAGCGCCAGGGCCGTCGGCACCCGGGCTGCTGGTCACTGGCCCGCGTACGACAGCGCCACTTGCCACCCGCCCGCGCGCAATTACGCCACCTGGGACCGGGCCGCGCGTTATCGGGCAGCACGTGACCGGGTTCCGCGGCGTGACCGTCCGCTGGGCGGCGGCTGATGCGCGGCGGAGAATCCGGGCCGGTTGAGGAGTCATTGGGTAGAGATTATGCTGGCGGTGATTTTTTTCAACTGTTGACATATATAAACATCGAGGTCGGAATGGGCGCGGAGAAGATCGGGCGGCGGTCGCTGCTGCTGGGAGCGGGGGCGCTGGCTTTGGCCGCGGCTTGCTCCACCAAGTCGGAGGCGGGGACGCAGGCGGATGTCGTTTCCACTACCCATGGGCCGGTTCGGGGGGTGCGGCGGGAGACGGGGTTCGCGTTCCTGGGGATTCCGTTCGCCGCGCCGCCGGTCGGGGCGTTGCGGTTCGCGGCGCCGGTGGCGCCGACGCCGTGGCGGGAGACCCTGGATTGCGTGAAATACGGGCCTACGGCACAGCGGAAGCAGTTGGCGGAGGTGACCGCTATTCCGGAGCCGACCATTCCGGGGGACGGGATCCTGAATTTGAACGTGTTCACGCCGGAGACTTCGCGGGACGCGAAACTGCCCGTGCTGGTGTGGATTCACGGCGGCGGGTTCGTGGCGGGGTGTTCGGCGAGTCCCTGGTACGACGGGGCGGCGTTCAATCGCGATGGGGTCGTGGTGGTTTCGGTCGGGTACCGGCTGGGGATCGAAGGGTTCCTGCACCTGGAGGATGCCCCGGACAACCGCGCGGTGCTGGACTGGATCGCCGCCCTGCAATGGGTGCGCGACAATATCGCGGCGTTCGGCGGGGATCCGGCGAAGGTGACGGTGGCGGGGCAGTCGGCGGGCGGCGGAGCGCTGTGGGCGCTGATGGGTACGCCCGCGGCGAAAGGGCTTTTCCGGGCGGGCATTTCGGAGTCGGGCGCGATGTCGCAACCGAACGACCGGGCAACGGCAATGGCCATGTCGGCGCTGTTCACCAAGCGCACGGGACTGCCCGCCACGGCGGCGGCCATGAAAGATCTCGGCCGGGACCAGATCCAGGCCCTGGAGGACAAACTGCGCGCCGCCGGACCGGACAGTTCACCGGCACTGCTGCTGGGGCTCGCGCCATGGGCCGACGGCACCCTGATTCCACAGTCCAGCACCGACATGGTGAAAAACAGTGCCGCCGTGGACGTTCCACTACTCCTCGGCTTCACCACGCAGGAGTTCAACGGCGCCGCGCTGAGCGGCGACACCCCACCGGTCACCGACGCCACCCTGCCGATGGCGCTGGCCGCCATGGGTTTCGACGCCGCCGGCTTCCAGGCCGCCTACCCGGGCCAGAGCGCGGCGGAACTGTCCGGCCAGGCGCAGAGCGACGCCCTGCTGCGCGCCCCGGCCTACCGGGTCGCCGAGGCCCGCGCCGGCCGCGATCAGCCGACCTGGCTCTACGAGTTCGCCTGGCGATCGCAGGCCCCGGAGTACCGCGGCATGGCCTTCCACTGCCTCGATGTCCCCTTCGCCTTCGATCTGCTGAAGGCCGACGGGGTGACCAAGATCGCCGGCCCCAATCCCCCGCAGTCGCTGGCCGACGCCATCCACAAATCCTGGGTGTCCTTCATAAGCAACGGGGACCCGGGAGCCGCCTGGCCTCGCTACACTCTCGACCGGCGCGAGGCCATGATCTGGGCCGATGTACCGAGCGTCCAGTCCGATCCGTATGCCGCGCAGCGGCCGGTCTGGCTGCGCTGAGCAGGAGAGCTACCGTGTAGTTACACAACGAGACGGATGGGTGGTTGGGCATGCTCGAATCGCACCGCTGGATCGCACCGGCCGCGGTGATCATCGCGCTGGGGCTGTCCGCACCATCGGCCCAGGCCGAGCCGGGCACGAAGATCCCGCTCGGCGGCGGGTCGGGCATCGTGCTCGGCGGCAGCACCAAGTGCAGTCTCACCACCATCGGCTACGACGGCGCGGGCCGCCTGGTCGGTTTCACCGCCGGGCATTGCGCGGAGGCCGGTACGCCGGTCGCGGGCGAGCAGTTCCGGGACGCCGGCGTGGTGGGCGTGGTCCGCGCCGCCGACGAGCAGCTCGACTACGCCGTCATCGAATTCGATCCCGCCCTGGTCGATCCGCTGCGCACGGTCGGCGGCACCACCATCGCCGGCACCGCGCCGACCCCGGACGCCTGGGATGTGGTGTGCCAGAACGGCCGCACCAGCGGGCATTCCTGCGGCGCGGTGCTGGCCTCCAGCCCGGTCGGCGTGATCGAACAGGCCTGTTCCAGCTACGGCGATTCCGGCGGCCCGCTGACGGTGGGCGATCGCCTGGTCGGCATGGTGTCCGCGCCGCTCATCAACGACACCAGGGCTTTCCGGTTCAGCTGCACCAGCCAGTACAACCCCTTCCACTCCCCCGTCATCGGCATCTCCTTCGAGGCGGTGCGGGCGGCGGTGGACGCGGGCAAGGGCATCGGGTCGGGATTCCAGCCGATCTGAGCCGGAATCCCTTATCCGGCAAGCACATCCAGGGCGCGGTCGATATCTTCCTCGGTGTTGTAGAGGTGACAGGCCAGCCGCAACCGGCCCGCCCGGATGGAGCCGATCACCCGCGCCGCCCGCAGCCGCTCCAGCGCCTCGGCCCCGACCGCGGTGGCCACGATGCTCGAATTCCCTTCGGGCAGGCCGAGTCCCTTGCGCAGCCGGTTCGCCAGCGCGACATCATGGCGCCGAATGTTCTCGATGCCGATGGATTCGATCAGCTCCAGCGAAACGCGCAACCCGATCCACGCCGACCAGGCCGGTGACACATCGAAGCGGCGCGCGTCCGCGGCCAAGCGCAGTGGCGCGTCGTAGCAGGTCTCCCACGGGTTGTATCCGGCATACCAGCCCGCGGCGACCGGCCGCAGCGTGTCGAGCGCCGCATCGGTACCGGCAAGGAACGCACTGCCTTTCGACGCGAGCAGCCACTTGTAGCCGACGCCCACCACCCAGTCCGCACCGGTCGCGTGCACCGGATACCAGCCCGCCGCCTGACTCAGATCGAACAGCACCCGCGCACCCACCGCCCGCGCGGCCGCGACCACCGCGGGTATATCGGCGATGGCACCGTCCGCCGACTGCACGACGGCGGCCGCCACCAGCGCGTCCCCGGGCCGCACCGCGGCGGCCAGTCCGGCCAGCGGCACCGTCCGCACCTCCAGGTCCGGCCGCGCCAGGAACGGCCACACCACCGAGGCGAATTCCCCTTCCGGCAGCAGTACTTTCGCGCCCGCCGGCAGGCTGTCGGCGATCACCCCGACCAGCTGCGACACCTGCGCGCCGATGGCGATCTGCCGCGCCTGGAACCCGGTCAACCGGCCGATCGACGCCCGGCAGTCGGCCACCACGGCATCCACCGCCGGAATCTCGAACTCACCGGTCACCCGCTGCCGGTCCGCGCGTTCCAGCACCTGGGCGGTGGTGATCGGCATGAGCCCGCAGCTGGCCGCGTTCAGATACGTCACGGTGGGGCCGAATGCCGCGCGCACATGATCCGGGAGCGGGGTGGGGAGCGATTCGACAGTCATCACCCCATGCTGCGCGCCGCCTCGCGCATGCGAAAGGGCCAGCGGCAGCGCCACTGGCCCGTTCTCGTGGAATCAGCTCAGGCGGAGCGGGATTCGGCGTCCACCGGGGCCGCACTCCGCGCGGTGCGGCCGAACCGGAGGATGCCGTCCTCGATCGCTTCCTTGCGGAGCATGGTGCGATCGCGGAAGTAATTGTTGATCACGAGCCACGGCCCGCGGGTGCCCTGACGCGGCATGACGCCGTCGCCGCGCTGGATGTAACCGGAGGTCAGCGCGCCGCCCATGAGCGAGGCCTCGGAGCGATCGCCTTCCTCGGGAATCGCGACGACATTGGTGTATCCCTTGTCGCGCATCAGGTTCAGGATGCGGCAGAAGTACTCCGCGGCCAGATCGGCCTTCAGGGTCCAGGAGGCGTTGGTGTAGCCGAGGATGACCATCATGTTCGGCACGGTGCCCAGCAGTGCGCCCTTGTAGGCCACCAGATCCCGGGTGGCGAGGGTTTCGCCGTCCACCTCGAGCGTCGAGCCGCCGAGCATCTGCACGTTCAGCCCGGTCGCGCTGATCACGATGTCGGCCTGCAGCTCCTCGCCGGAGGACAGCCGGATCCCGTGCTCGGTGAAGGTCTCGATGGTGTCGGTGGCGATGGACGCCTTACCGCTGCGCAGCACCCGGAACAGATCGCCGTTGGGCACCACGCACAGCCGCTGATCCCACGGGTTGTAGCTGGGCGTGAAATGCCGCATGTCGATGTGCTTGCCGACCTGCGCCCGCACCGCCGCCAGCATGAGCTTGGCCGACAGCTTCGGATTGGTCCGCGAGAGCTGGTAACTCGCGCGCTGCAGGGCGATATTGCGGGCCCGGCCGGCCTTGTAGGCGATGGCGGCGGGCACCTTCGCCAGCTTCAGCCCGACCGCGACCGGGTCGTCGGCGGGCAGCGCGGCGATGTAGGTGGGCGAGCGCTGCAGCATGGTGACGTGCGCGGCGTCCTTGCTCATGGACGGGATCAGCGTGATGGCGGTGGCGCCGGAACCGATGACCACCACCCGCTTACCGGTGTAGTCGAGGTCCTCGGGCCAGTGCTGCGGGTGCACGATCCGGCCCTGGAACTTCTCCTCGCCGGGGAAGTCCGGGCGGTAGCCCTTGTCGTAGTCGTAGTAGCCGGTGCAGCCGACGAGGAAGTTCGCGGTGTAGGTCTCGGTCTTGCCGGTGCGCTCGTCGTGCGCTTCGACCGTCCACCGGTTCTGTGCGCTGGACCAGCTCGACTTCACGACCTTGCGGCCGAAGCGGATGTGGTCGGTGACGCCGTATTCCTTGGCGGTGTCCTCGACGTACTGCCGGATGTGCGGGCCGTCGGCCAGCACCTTGGTGCCGATCCACGGCCGGAAGCCGTAGCCGAAGGTGTACATGTCCGAGTCGGAGCGAATGCCGGGGTACTTGAACAGATCCCAGGTCCCGCCGATGGCGGTGCGGCGTTCCAGAATGAGGTAGCTGCGCCCGGTCTGCTCCCGGGTCAGGTGGCAGGCCATGCCGATACCGGACAGGCCCGCGCCGATGATCAGTACGTCGACATGCCGCGTCATTGGGGGTACTCGCTTCACTGGTCGCGCGTCCGGACACCGGCGTCCGGACGCGACCAAGATTACATGTGATCTGAAGTTACGTCTACATCGGGCGGGCGCACCCTGGTCAGGCGGCGCGGACCTGCCCGGGACGATCCGGTTCCGAGCGGTAGCGGGTGCTCGGGCCGTCGATGCCGAGCACCTTCCAGACCCGCTTCGAGACCGGGTTCATCAGGCCGATGCGCTTGGCCAGCGCGCGCACGTCGCCATAGAAACCGGCGAAGGTCTCCTTGGATTCGGGCAGCCCGAAGAACACGTCCTTGCGCACCTCGCGCGGGATGCCGAACTCCCGGAAGAACGCGCGCGGCGGGACGATGATCGCCCGCCCGCCGATCCACATGACGATCGGGAAGGCCAGCGAGAGCACGAACTTGCTCAGCGGATCCGCCTGCGGCACATGATGTTCCAGGAACTCGTGCGCGAAGGAGATGTGCCGCGCCTCCTCGGCGATGTGAATCGCCATGACCCCGCGCATGATCGGGTGAATATCCTCGTTCGCCCGCAGGATCGCCTTCTGGATATGGTCGATCGGCTCCTCGCCGGACAGCACGGCGGTGAAGAACAGATTCGGGAACAGCGCGGCCAGCGGCGGCACGATATAGGTGAGCTGCTTGAGGATCGGCCCCATGCCGGGCACGTCGATGCCGATGCGGTTCACCATCTCCTGGAACATCAGGGTGTGATTGCACTCCTCGATGACCTCGTGGGTGCAGTACCGGAATTCGGCGTCGCCATTGGGCAGCTTGAAGGTGTGCTGCACCATGCCGCCGATGAGCAGGGTCTCGAACTGGAGGCCGACCTTGGCGATATTGGCCTGCCGCCAGAGCCCGATGGCGATCTTGCGGGCCTGCGACTGGGCCTGATACCAGGGGTGGCGCGCGAACATGTCGCCGGACTCGGGGAGAATCCAGCGCGGATCGTCGGCGCGCACCTCGAAATCGGGGTGGTCCCAATCGATATCGGTGAACGGGTCGAAATGCTTGTCGACCGAGCCCTGGGACAGCAGCATGAGCTTGTCGGCGTACTGCCGCGCGAGCGCGAGCACGGGATCTGTGGTCACGGATGCTGACACCATTGTCAGACCCTCCTCAGGTGTGGCGAAGGTTACTGTACCTCATGGTTACACCTAAATTGGCCGGGCGTCAACAACGATCTCCGATCGAACCGGTGCCGGTCAGGTCCAGAAAACCGGCCGCAAACCCCAGGCGTCGAACTCCGCGGTGACCAGTTCGCGCAGCGCGGCGCGGGTCGGGAAGCGGTCCGGGTCCGCCCCGGTGATCGCCAGGATGACGGTTTCGCCGTCGCTGGACCAGGACAGATTCAGGCCGACCTCGATGCGGCGGAAGGTGGCGGCCGGTCCGGTGCAGACCACCGGGCGCATGAGCACCGAGCGGGCGCGCACGCCGGCGATGGTGGCCACGCCCTGACCGGTCTCGCCGAGATTGGTGCACAGGCATTCCGGGGCCTTGGCGGTGCGGGAGAACCAGGCCAGTACGGGTTTGGGCAGCAGCATCTGGACGGGTTGCAGGTGTTGCAGGGCCGGAGTGGTGGCGGGATCGCGGTAGGCGGCGGCGGCCTGTTTGACGGCGGTGCGCACCTGGCGCAGATCGGTGCGGTCGCCCTTGCGGTAGGCGACGGCGATGGGCAGGCCGGTGGTGGCATTGCCGCGCGGGTCGTCCGGTGTGCGCAGCGAATGCGGGATGTCGACGCGGACGGTCGCGCCGTCGTCGATGCGTTCGCTGCGGCCCAGCAGGCCGACCGCGACGCCGACCATCAGGCCGTTGGCGGTGCCGTCGTGGGCGGCGGCCACCGCATTCCATTCGGACAGGGCGACTTCCACCACCAGGTCGGCGGGGGTGTACTCGGGGCCGACGGGTAGTTCGGGGTCGGCCGGGCGGGGATTGCGCGCCGGTTCCTGGACGCCGCGGGCGGCTATCGCGGCGCGAATGCCCTTGGCGGCGGCGACCAGCTGGCCGCGGGCGTCCGCGGCGTGGGCGCGGTAGCGGGCCAGCGTCCAATCGAGCAGACCGCCGCCGGAAGCCTCGAATCCCGG
Organism: Nocardia yamanashiensis; assembly: GCF_021183565.1. Taxonomy (NCBI): domain Bacteria; kingdom Bacillati; phylum Actinomycetota; class Actinomycetes; order Mycobacteriales; family Nocardiaceae; genus Nocardia; species Nocardia yamanashiensis. The sequence goes on along the minus strand of NZ_CP089226.1, from coordinate 7,953,582 downwards.
AACGTCGCCGATCAGGCGGCCCGAACTGTGCGCCACCGATGGCCGCGCGCCCGAATCCAGTTGCCGCAGTGCGTCGCCCACCGCGTACAGCACCGCGCCGCCGTCCGCACCGACATGGGAGGTCACCAGCGACAGCAGCGTGCCGCCATCGGCGGTCGGCGCGGCGGACAACCGCCACACCAGTCCGGCGGCGGGGTCGAAATCCACGCGGCTCTGTGCCCGGTACCAGTCCAGCACGCCGTCCTCCTCCACCGGAAGTTCCTGGTAGACAAGCGGAATCGCTCTGCCGGACCAGGTCCACCAGGGCCGGGCGATCGGGACAGCCGTGCGTTCGACCCGGCGGGACAGGAAGCCGTGCGTCAGGTGGGCGTGGAAGCGTTGCAGGACTTCCCGGTCCAGGGGCTCGTCGAAACGCCAGGCGAGCTGGTTGACCAGGGCATTGCCGTAGAGGGAGTGCAGTTTCAGGAACAGGTCGTCGTCGGCGGTGATCCGATTGATGGCCATGCGAATGCTCCGATCAGCGGGCGCGCAGGGTGCGGACGGTCAAGGGGGCGAACACGATCGCGACGAGCAGGGCCGCCCCGGCCGACCAGGCGAAGTCGGAGCCGAGGGTGCCGTGGTCGGCCAGCGTGCGCACTGCCGCCACCAGATGCGAGACGGGGTTGTAGTCCGAGACGTGGCGCAGCCAGGTCGGCATGGCCTCGACGGGGACCAGGGCATTGGAGGCGAAGGAGAGGAAGGTGAGCACCAGCATCGACATGCCCTGTACGGCAGCGGGTCTGGCGATCGTGACGCCGATGAAGGCGAAGATCCAGCTCATGGCGGTGGTGGCCAGTACGACCAGGCCCGCGCCGGCGATCAGGCCGAAGGGGTGGTCGGGGCGATAACCCATGCCGAATCCGACCAGCAGGACCATGAGCGCGGCGATCACGTATCGGGTGGCGCCGGCCAGCAATGCGCCTGTCACGGAAGCGGATCGGGCGATCGGCATGGAGGTGAAGCGGTCGAAGACGCCCGAGCGGATGTCCTCCGACAGCTGTACGCCGGTGGCCACCGAGGAGGTCAGCACGATCTGCACCAGCACGCCCGGCACCAGGGTCGGCAGGTAGGCGTGCAGGCTGCCCGCGATGGCGGTGCCGAACACATTGCCGAACAGCAGCGGGCCGATGATGGGCAGCAGCACGGCGTCGTAGAGCAGTTGCGGGCTGTGCCGGAAGGTCAGCATGCCGCGCTTGGCCATGATCAGCGATTGACGCAGGGCGGCGCGCGGGCCCACGTGAATCACGGTGGGGCGGCGTTCGATTCGTGGCACCGGCTGGACCGCGAGGGGCGATTCGGCGAGCACGGTCATGTCAGCCTCCGGTCGGCGTGCTGGGTGAGGGTCAGGAATACCGAGTTGAGGTCGGGCCGGTCGACGGCGAAGCCCCGCAGCCGGATGCCGCTGGTGCGGCAGGCCGCCACGACTTCGGCGGCGATATCGCTGTCGCGCAGGGGGATCGCGAGCGTGGCGGGCGTATCCCCATGCAATGGCGTGACGCCGGTGATCCGCTCCACGGCCGCGTCGGCGAGCGCCCGCTGTCCCGGATCGGCGAGGTCGATGCGCAGCATCTCCTCCCCCACCGACGATTTCAGCTGGCTCGCCGTACCCTCGGCCACCACCCGGCCGTGGTCGATGACGGCGATCCGGTCGGCCAGCGCGTCGGCTTCTTCCAGGTACTGGGTGGTGAGCAGGATGGTCGCCCCGCGATCGACCAGCGCGCGCACCACCGACCACATGCGCTCCCGAGTGTGCGGATCCAGCCCGGTGGTCGGCTCGTCCAGGAAGATCAAGGGCGGCAACGTGATCAGCGTGGCCGCAAGATCCAGCCGCCGCCGCATCCCGCCGGAGAACGTGGCCACCCGCCGCTTGGCGGCACCGGTCAGCTCGAACTCCTCGAGCAGTTCCTCGGCCCGCCGATTCGCGGCCCGCCGGGTCATCCCCAGCAGCTGGCCGAACAACCGCAGGTTCTCCACCGCCGTGAGGTTCTCGTCGACAGCCGCGTACTGCCCGGTCAGCCCGATCATCGACCGCACCGCCGTGGCATCGCGCACCACGTCGTAACCGAACACCGTGGCGTTCCCGCTGTCCGGCCGCAGCAGCGTGGCCAGCATCCGCACGGTGGTCGTCTTCCCGGCTCCGTTCGGCCCCAGCAACCCGAACACCGTGCCCGCCTCGATCGTCAGATCGACGCCGTCCACGGCCGTGGTGCTGCCGAAAGTCTTACCCAGACCCCGGGTTTCGATGGCGATCTCAGCCGTCATCGGATCTCTCCAATCTTGCTCGGCGAATCGCCCGTGAAGGCAATGGATTCCACGACGGCGGCAGCCCGTGCCACCCCGTCGTCCCGAAAACGCATGCCGTACGCGGCGGCCCGCAATACCAGCTCCGGCTCCGTGGCCCGCCGCAACGCCCTTTCCAACCGCTCCCCCGTCAGCCGGGCGAACGGCAATGCCACACCCAGCCCGAGCTTTTCGAGCTGCCGCCCCCAATAGGGCTGATCGGCCTGTACCGAACAGATCACCGACGGCACCCCCGCCCGCAGCGCCGCCGCCGTCGTCCCGGCCCCGCCGTGATGGACGGCCACCGCACACCGAGGCAGCACCGCCTGATGATCGACCTGAGTCACCACGGCGACATCGCCCTCGATCCCACCGCGGAACATGTTCCCCGCCAGCAGCAGTCGCATCCCCCGCCGCTCACAGACCTCCCGCAACATCCGCGCGGTAGCGGCCGGATCGGCCACCGGCATGGACCCGAACCCGGCATAGACCGGCGCACTGCCCGCCCCGAGCCATTGGTTCAACGCGGCATCCCCGGCAATCCCGCTGTCCGCCTCCACCACCGGGAATCCGGTGATGAACGCCTCCCCGAGCTCATTCGCCAACCCCGGAAAGAGCTCGGCGTCATACGCGTGCAGCACCGTACGGTCCGGCCGATCACCCCGGTGCCGGGTAACAGACCCGGGTGCGGCGCCCGTGGCCGCATCGCGCGGGCCGTCGTCGCGATGGGTGAGATCGAATTCGCCGACGCGGGTCAGGTTGCGGGCGACGGCCGGTATCGCCCCGAACAGCGCCCCCGGCCGCAGACCGGCCCACACCGCTCGCGGCGTCGGCATCGTCCACTCGAGCCGTTCGGCGCCCGCCCGCGGCGGCGCGAGCGCGGCACGCAGCGCGGCGATCTCAGGAGCCAACGCGGCGGCGCGGGCCTTGGTCAGCAACTGCCAGCCGAGCCGGTTCACAGCGGCGGGCAGGCGGGACGCCCATGCGGTAGGTAACACCGGCACCGCACCCGTGGGCCGGATCGGGAAGAAGTGCAAGGCCGCCAATGGGATTGCACGGTGCCGTGCCACTTCGGCTGCTGCCTCCTCACAGGCCATGCCGGTGACGACGATGTCAGCGGTGCGGGCGATGGGGAGCAGATCCAGTGCGGCTTCGGCGAAACCGCGGCGTTGCAGGTCCAAGACCGCTTGCAGGCGGTGCAGCGGGTTGCGGGCGGCGAAGCGCTCGTCGTCGCGCTGGGCGCGCAGCAGTTCGGCGCTGTCCAGGCCGAAGGGCGCGGCTTCGATGCCGTGCCCTTCGGCCAGGCCGACCAGATTCGGCGAGACCGCCAGGGTCACACGGTGGCCGCGCCGGATCAGCTCCTGTGCGAGCAGGATTCCCGGTTGGGCGTCACCGCGGCTGCCCGCGAAGGCCAGTAGGGCGTGCATGGCTCAGACCCGTGCCGGGGCGGGGCTCGGCTGCTCGACCGGGATCCGGTCGTCGGTGCCCAGAACGACGGCGGCGGGTGGGCATGGCGTGAGAGCGGCCGGGACCTGCCCCGCCGGGGTGGCGATCGGCGGCGCGGACTGCTCGTCCGTGGGCAGGCCGACGGTGAATTCCCGCATGGCGCGGGTGAATTCGGCTAGGAAGCGGTCCATTTCGGCGGCCGGGAAGGCGGCGGGGAAGCGGGTGGAGAGGCGGAGGCCGTCGGTGGCGCGGACTATCCAGAAGAAGACCTCGTCGCCGGAGTAGCACTCGGCGCGCAGAGTGTGGCCGCGCAGGGCTTCGACGAGTTGGTGATCGGGGAGGACGCGGATGTCGAGGAAGGAGATACCGAAGCGGGGGCGGTCGGTGCAGTCCAGGAGCTCGAGGGCGCGGGTCCAGGTGGTGTCGTTGGCGGCGCGGGAGCGGCGCAGTGCGGTGCGGGTGGATTCGAGGGAAGCGTCCGGGTCGAGATCGGGGGCCAGGGTGATGTCCAAGGGGACGACGTTCACGAACCAGCCCATGGATTCCAGCCACTTCAGATCGGGGCGGGTGGCGATGGGCATGATCGCGCGCATGGACAGATAGCCGAAAGTGCGGCGATAGGCGATGGCCAGGGCGGTGAACGCCGCCGTCGTCAGGCGATGGCCGCGCGCGGTGACGGCGTCCTCGATGCGTTCGAGTTCGGCCAGCTCCAGCAGTTTCCGCGAGACGCTGGTCTGCGGATCGGCGGAGGGGGCGTCGCTGCCGCGGGTGATGGCGGGTTCGAAACGCGGGAGCATACCGCCGGAACCGTCCAGAAAACGCTGCCACAGCTGCACTCCGGCGCAGGACGGGGTGAGCGCGGCGGCGGCCGCGCGTTCGTAGGCGGCGAAATCCGCGGCGCTGCCGAAGGTCACCGATTCGCGGGCCGCTTCCCCGGCCGCCACCGACCGGTACAGGGTGCGCAGTTCCAGGATCACGATGGCCTGCGAATAGGCGTCCATGACCGAATGGTCGGCGGCGATCAGCACGGTGAAGTCGGCGGTGTCGTGCTCGACGGTGGCGAGCAGGCAGTGCGGCCATTGCAGCGGCGACAACCGCAGTTCGAGGGCGTCGGTGAGATACGCGGTGAGCGCGGCGGGCGTGGTGACGCCGGGCACCGGCTCGTCGGTGACGGTCACCGCTTCCCCGGCGCACACCAGCCGGCCCGGTTCGCCCTCGATGCGATGGGCGAGCGTGGTGCGCAGTCCTTCGTGGCGAACGTGCCACAGCCGCACGGTTTCCCGCCACTGCTCGGGATGGAAAGGCGCGTCCATTTCGAAGATGGTGCCGATCCAGCGCCCGCGCCCGGGTCGCGGATCGGCGGCGTCGGCGCCCTGGCAATGCCGGACGTGGACGCTGGTGAGCGGGCGATCGTCCGGGGTCCAATCGTGGCCGGGGACGAGTTCCGGTCGCCACAGGGTCAATGCTCCCGGGCGCACGGCGAATTCGGACAGGTGGGTGTATTCCATCTCGACGGTCCTCATCGAATTTCGTGCCTACGGTTGGGCGTTCGAATTCCGTAAAGAAATCATCGTGCGCAGAATGATTGCGCTAGCGCCCATGAACCGTGCTGGCGAATTGGAAGTTAATAGCTGAGAGGTGCTGTTGCACCGGGAAACCCATCCGGCCTTCGACGGCCTATTTCGCACCCGCGGAACCGGATCCGGCCGCGGCGCTGCCGGTACCCAGCGCGGACGCCAGGGTGCCGCCCGCCTGCGCGGATCCGCTGGCCGCGCCGCTGCCGGTGCCGAGCAGGCCCAGCACCGATCCGGGACCGGGGATCAGGGAGCCCACCGAACCGGCGGCGGAACTGCCGGTGCCCAGCGCCCCGGCCACCCCGCCCGCGGTGGAACTGCCGGTGCCCAGTGCGGCGCTGCCGCTGCCGAGCTGTGGCAATACCGTCTGCGAACTGCCCGCGTCGGTGGGCGGCGCGGCGGCGTCGCCCACCTCCGCGGCGGTAGCCAGGCCCGGGACCGCGAGACTGATCGCGATTCCGGCGAGAACTGTTGCGGCACGGCTGAAAAAGGGTGCGTTCACGGCCTGAGTCCTTTCGAACCTGCATCAGGGAGTGCGCCGGAGCACGGCGACTTTCTGTTTTGAAGCGGGCAGGCCGAGGAGGAGTGCGGCTGGCGACGCTGCCGGGAATGGCACTCGACGGGTTTTACAACTCAGCTCCGTCGGTGGGTCGATTCGACCTGCGCAACTAGAAAATCACCAAAGTCAGATCCCCGCAACTCACAGGCTCGCAAACAAATGGTTAACGAAATGTTCTGCGGCTCTTCAATGTGCGCCAGGCCACGCACAGCTGAAATTCGACGTCAATTCACATTGTCCGGATCATCCGGAAAAACCCGTGGGAGGGATCGCCGGCGGCGATCCCTCCCACGACCGGGCGCGGATTACGAATCCGAGCGGGAATGGCTGCGCTGACCGCCCTTCTGCTTGGCCGCGGTCGGCTGGGCCTGAGCCCCCTTCCTGCCGGCCTCGCGCGGGTCGGCGCCGCGTGCGCTGCCGAAACTGCCGCTGCTCGCCTTCCCGCCCTTGCTGGCCTGCTCCGCGGTATCGGTCCGATTGCCGAATTGTCCGGAATTCTTGGGATCTGGCATGGCCGATCAATCCTTTCGCAGTAGCCGGGTGTTGCCGTGGGCCGCGACGTCGGCCCGTTCCTGGCTCTACCCGGACCGGCGCGGCCTAATCGCCGGGAAAACGAGTTGCCCGCCGGGCCTGGACTTTTGGCATGCTGGCTGGGTGAACGCTGGGGAGATCAGGGTCGCCGTCGCGCCGGAGTTGCAAGTGTTCGTCGGGCAGCGCGCGGCCGGGGCGGTGCGGGTGGACGGGGTGGCCGGCCTCGGACACGTGGTGGAGTCGCTGGGGGTGCCGCTCACCGAGGTGGGCGAGCTGCGGGTCGACGGCCGCACGGTCGGGCCGAGTCATGTGCCGGTCGGCGGGGAGGCCGTCACCGTGCTCGCGGTGGCCCGGCCGCTGGCCCTCGCGCAACCGCCGCGCTTCCTGCTCGACATCCACCTGGGCACGCTCGCCCGGCGGCTGCGGCTGCTCGGCATCGACGCCGCCTACGAGAACCCGGATATCGGCGACGCCGCGCTGGCCGCCCGCTCGGCCGCCGAGCAGCGGGTACTGCTCTCCCGCGACCGGGGCCTGTTGCGCCGCCGCGAAATCTACTCCGGCGCATACATTTACAGCCATCGTCCGGCCGAGCAGCTGGAGGACGTGCTGTCGCGTTTCGCCCCGCCGCTCACCCCGTGGACGCGCTGCACCTCCTGCAACGGGGTGCTGCGCCCGGCGGACAAGGAATCGGTGCGAGAGCTGTTGCCCGACAGCACCGGCCGCACCTACGACAGCTTCGCGCGCTGCGCCGATTGCGGCCAAACCTATTGGAAGGGAGCGCATCACGCCCGCCTGGACGAGATCGTGGCGCGGGCGCTGGCGGCCTACGGCGGGCAGCAGGCGCCGCCCGCCGGAGGGCGCGATTCCGGTGCGCCGGCGGCGTCCGGCCCATACGTTTGAGGGCAAGCCACGTGCCCGGCCGGTAGGTAATCTGCGGATTCCGAAGGGCCCGCAATCCGCGACCCTGCCAGAGGACACGTTGCCTCGCGTTCGATGAAGGGGCAAGGATGCCACGCACCACCCGGCTGACCATCGTGCTGCTTTTCGCGGCGTGGGTCGTCGACTACGTCGACCGGACGGTCATCAATTTCGCGCTGCCGTACATCGGCGAGGATCTGCGCCTCGATCACACCCAGCAGGGCCTGCTCGTTTCGGTCTTCTTCATTTCCTATGCCGCCGCGCAGGTGCCGGGCGGACTGCTCGCCGATCGCTACGGCGCGGTGCGGATCGGGGTGGTGGGCCTGATCGCGTGGTCGATCTTCACCGGATTGACCGCGGTGGCCTGGTCGTTCCTGGCGCTGCTGGCCATGCGATTCCTGTTCGGCCTGGTGCAGGGCGTGTTCCCGGCGGCGGCCATCAAGGCGCTGGCCGAGCGCAGCACCCCCGAACAGCGCACCACCGCCACCGGCTGGACCAATGCCTCGAACGCGGTGGGCATTCTGCTGGCCGCGGTCATCGCCAGCATCCTGCTGCCGACCGTCGGGTGGCGGGCCATGTTCGCGATCATCTCGGTGCTGGGCGTGGCGGTGATCCTGGCCTGGCGGCGCTGGATGCCGGAACCGTTGCCGCAGGACAGCGTCCATCCGACGGCCGGGGTGGACGCCGCCTCCCGGCGGCGGGTGCTGCTGTCGCCCGCGCTGCTCGGGTTCGCGGTCATCTTCTTCGGCTACGACGTGCTGGTGTGGGGCGTGACGGCGTGGCTGCCGACCTTCCTGCACGAGGATCGCGGGCTGTCGATGACGGTGGTGGCGATCGCGGCGGTGCCGTCCACGCTGGCGGCGGCGGCCGGGGTGGTGCTGGGCGCGCGGCTGTCGGATCGGCTGGGCGGGCATCCGCGGCTGCTGGTGGTGCCGGCCATGATGCTGACCTCGATACTGCTGTTCGTACTGCCGCGGGTCGGGTTCTTCCCGCTGTTCGTGCTCACCGGATCGGTGATGACGTTCCTGGCGGGGCTGGCGTTCATGCCCGCGTTCGCGGTTCCGCTGCGCGCGCTGCCGAGCAGCTATATCGGCGCGGCCACCGGCGTGATCATCTTCGGCGGGCAGCTGGCCGGGGTGCTCAGTCCGCTGCTGTTCGGCGTGGTCACCGATCACGCCTCGTACACGACGGCTTTCGAGTCCATGGCGATCGGCCCGGCGCTGAGCATCGTGGCCGCGCTGCTGGTGCCGCAGACCGCCGCGGCGTTCCGGGCCGCGACCGCGGCCCCGGAGCCGCGCCCAAATAGCGAACGGCCTTCCGTCCCCCGGTGAGCGGGACGGAAGGCCGTGTGACAGTTGCTATTTCGCGGCCGTCGTGGTGGCGGGCGCGGTGGTCGCCGGCACCGTCGTGGTGGTGGGTGCGGTGGTGGTCGGCTTGACCGCCTCCGGCGTGGTGGTGGCCGGGGCCACGGCTTCCACGGTGGTCGTCGGCGGGGCCGCGGCCGGGGTCGTGGTGTTCGGAGCCGTGGTCGTGGTCGGCGCGGTGGTCGTGGTGCCGCCCGGGGTGGTGGTGCCCGAGGTGGTGGTGCCGGGCTTGCCGGTGGTGGTGCTCGGCTGACCCGAGGAGCTGGCGGCCAGTGCGGCCTTCTCGGCGGGCTTGGTCGTGGTGGTGGTCTTCAGTTCCCCGGCCTGCGCCTTCTTGGCCAGTTCGGTCAGCCAGGCGGCGGCGTATTCGGCGGAGGTCAGCTGCTTGCCGTCCTCGGGCTTCGCGTCACGCCAGTAGTCGAAGTGATGGCCGGTGCCGTTGGGGCCCAGAGTCAGGTTGTACGGGTCGCTCAGGATGACCGGAATGGTGTTCTGGTTGGTGGTGATCAGCCCGATGATCTCGTTGAAGACCTTCTGCGGCAGGTAGGCCAGCGGCGACATGTTCTCGGCGGCAATGGAATCCGCCTGCTGGGTCTGCGGCTTGGATTCGCCCGGCTTGTAGTTCGGGTCCGAGACGCGCAGCAGCACCGACAGGAAGGTCTCGTCGGAGGCCATCCAGTTCTTCTGGGACTGGATGTCGGCGAACGCCTTCATGGCGATATTGGCGAGGTTGACCGCGACGTCCTGGCCGGTGACCGGGTTCAGCCCTTCCTTCTCCAGCTGGTCGGCATTGATCTGGCGGCCCACGTTCACCACCAGCTGCAGCAGCGAGATGTTCTTGGGCGCGGCGCAGGTGAGGTCGCCGTCGGAGCAGAAGGACGCGATCTTGCCGCCCAGTTTGCCGAACCCGCCGGAGTTGCCCGGCAGCGCACCCGAGCCGCTCGCCGAGCCGGTGCCGTTCTGGTACTTGGTATCGAAGTTGTCCGGGTTGCCGTACGGGTTCTTGGCCCCGATGAACGGCCCTTCGCCCTCGGAACGCCCCGAGTCGGCGAGGATGACGACGCCGACCACATCGTCGGGATTGACGGTCTCGTAGCGCCCGTTGGCGTCCGGCTCGCCATTGCCGATCTTCATGGCCACCCGGCGCACCACATCCGCGCCCTCGCTGTAGCCCACGATCGAGAACTTGGTGTTCGGGCAGGCCACCGAGATATCCCGCATGACCTGCTGGGTATTGGCGACACCGGTGTTCACGGCGTCCTCGTAGCTGGCCATGTTCGCCGGATAGGCGATGTAGACGGCCTGGTAGGAGTCCTCGCCCTCGGCGGCCCGCGGCGCATTGACCACCGGATCGAGCCACTGGCTGGAGTGATCCCCCGACACCGCGGCCGGCAGCTCGTTGCCGTTCGCGTCCACCAGCATCCTGGTGGTGCCCGCGACCGGAGTGTCACCGCGCCCCGCCACCGAAATGGTCACCATGTCATGGCATTCCGTCACCGAAGCGCGCAGAGCCGGGTCCGCGGTCTCGGTGGTGTGCGAGGCGGTCAACGACCACGACGCGGCCACGATGGTCGCCACGCCCAGCACCCCGAGTGCCGAAGCGGACGCCGTGATCTTCTTGTTTTTTGCCAGCAAGGCGCGTTGTCTCTGCACGAACTCGCCGAAAGCCATGCCCAGAACCCCATTCGAGAAAAAGCCGCAAGTGGATGGACAGGGCCCCGACGCCTGTCATGTCAGGGGAGACGTCGCACCCCGGCGCCCCGGCGTTACTCATGCGAACGACCCGCTACCCCCGAACAGCGCCCCCTCGGACCCCGAATCCCGGGAATCATCCCATGTCAGACGGTTTTACGCGGGGATCGAAAATTCTTTGTGGAGATACCGTGCGATCCCGGCCGAGCGGGCTCGCGCGCGGCATGCTGCGACGGTGCCGTTCACCCTCGCCCACCCCGCAGCGGCGCTGCCGTTACGCCACCGGCTGCCGCTGCCGGGCCTGATCGCCGGAACGCTCGCCCCCGACGTGGTCTACTACCTGCCGATTTCGATGCCGTTGCCGACCCATTCGCTCGCCGGCACGGTGACCTCGGACCTGACGGTCGGACTGTTGCTGCTGGCAGCGCTGTTCGGAGTGGCGGCGGATCCGTTGACGGCCTTGGCTCCCGACGGGTGGCGGCGGCGCATCCGCGAGCCGGAGTGGGATGTCCGGCAGCTGCCCCGGCTGGCCGCCGCGGTGGTCGCGGGCGCGATCACGCACGTGTGCTGGGACAGCCTGGTGCAGCGGGACGGTGCGCTGGTCGCACGCTGGCCCTGGTTGCGCTCCACCGTGATCGAACCGCACAAGCTCTACAACGTGCTCGGCTACCTGTCCTCGATCGGCGGCCTGCTGGCGCTCGCCTTCGCCGCGGCGGGCTGGTATCGCCGGACGCCGCCGGGGCCGCCGCGCCCGGGGCTCGGGCGGGGGCCGCGACGGTGGGTGCTCGGCGGCACAGGGGTTTTCGTGGCCTTCGGGGTGACGCATGCCCTCACCGCGTACGTCCGGTCCGGTGGCTACGATCTCGTGCGGGCCGCGCTCGTGGGTGCGATTCGGTGGGGCGCTGTCGCTTTCGCGATTTACGCCGTCGCCTGGCACCTGGTGGCGCGCCGTGCGGACTATCTGAGCAGGCTCACCACCTGGCGGTAGGCGGCGCGGGTGGGCGGGGCCAGCTTCTTCCAGCTGACGGGGCCGCCGGAGGCCAGGTGGGGGTCGTAGGGGATCTCGGTGACGCCGCGGACCACTTCGCCGAGGTAGGTGCGGGTGTGTTCGGCGATGAGGGGGCCGTCTTTGGGGTGCTGCCTGGTGACGACGATGACGGCGTCGGCCAGGTGGTACTGGCTGTAGTTGTCGTCGAGCCAGATCAGGGCCGGTTTCAGGCGGTTCACGGCGTCGGGGCGGGCGGCGATGGTGATCACCAGGGCGATGCGGGGGTCGCAGAGCAGGGGGGCCACCGCGCGATTGGTGATGGGTGCGCCGCCGTCGTAGACGGGCAGGCAGCCCGCGCCGCTGAGGTCGCGGTGGACCGAGGCGTAGCTTTCGCGGCGGGGCAGGGCTTCCGGGCCGCGCGGGAGCACGCCGACATTGGCGCTGTTCTCACCGCAGCTGTCCAGCACGGTTGACACCAGATTGCGGTGGGTCATATTCAGCCAGGACTGCACCGTGCCCGCCGGATCGACGGTGTCGCAGCCGCGCCGGGCCAGATCGCCGCCGGTGGCGGTGGCGTCCACCACGATCGGCGAATGACCGCCGGATTCGTATGCGGCGGCCGCGATTCCGAGCGCGGTGGTGGTCGCTCCGGAACCGCCGGAACTGCCCATGACCAAGGCCGGCGGCACATCGGCCCACAGCATGTAGCCCTTGCCGCCGTGCAGTCGGATGCGATCGGTGGGGGTGCCGGGCGGGGCGGGGCGGAGCAGCAGCGAAAGATCGGTCGGAGTCGCGGAAAGCTCGGCGGGGTGATCGGGGAATGGGTCGTACACGCGAGATTCCTTATGTGCGAGCAGCATTCAAATCTGCGGAATCAACAGTGGCCACCACCGCGCGCACGACGACTCCGGCGGCGTCATCCGCGCGTGTATGACCCGCAGCGCGTTCGGGTCGCATCCAACACCCACACCGTATCGACGAATTGCCCCTGCGCTACGACGTCTTCGATGAAGTGCCTGTCTTCTGTTCTCGCACACCCCCTACCGGCGCACACAAACGGTCGGCATCGGAAAGAATTGCCGTGCAATCTCTTTCGATGCCGACCGATAGTATTACACCGATCTTACCGAAACGGGCATTCGGAACGAATATCCCGCCCGCACTTGGGCTACAGGCTCGCGAGCCGCTCCTTCGCCGCGGCGTATTCCCGAGTCAGCCGGGCGACGATCGCGGCGGTGGGCACCACCGCGTCCACGGCGCCGATGCCCTGACCCGAACCCCAGATATCCTTCCAGGGCTTGGCCCCCGGCGTGGCGGATTCGGATTCACCGGTGCCGAAATCCATTGCGGAAGGATCGGACTGGCCGAGATTGTCCGGATCCATGCCCGCGGCGGTGATGCTGCCGCGCAGATAGTTCCCGTGTACCCCGGTGAACAAGTTGGAGTAGACGATGTCCCCCGCCGCCGAATCCACGATCATCTGCTTGTAGCCCGGCACCGCATTGGCCTCGTCGGTGGCGATGAAAGCCGAACCGATGTAAGCCAGATCGGCCCCGGCGGCCTGCGCGGCCAGAATCGAACGGCCGTGCGCGATGGACCCCGACAGCAGCAGCGGCCCGTCGAACCAGGCCCGGATCTCCTGCACCAGCGCGAACGGCGACTGCGCTCCGGCGTGCCCGCCCGCGCCCGCCGCCACCGCGATGAGCCCGTCGGCCCCGCGCTCGACGGCCTTGCGCGCGAAGAAGTCGTTGATCACGTCGTGCAGCACGATGCCGCCGTAGGAGTGCACCGCCTCGTTCACGTCCGGCCGCGCGCCCAGCGAGGTGATGACGATCGGCACCCGGAATTCCACGACGGTGGCGAGGTCTTCCTCCAGCCGGTCATTGCTCTTGTGCACGATGAGGTTCACCGCGTAGGGCGCGGCCGGCTGCTCGGGATTGTCGGCATCCCACTTGGCCAGTTCCTCGTTGATCCGCACCAGCCATTCGCGGAACTGCGACTGCGGGCGCGCGTTCAGCGACGGGAAGGATCCGACGATCCCGGCCTGACATTGCGCGATCACCAGCTCCGGCCCGGACACGATGAACATGGGCGAGGCGACGGCGGGCAGGCGCAGGCGCTCGGACAGGATGGACGGCAGGGTCATGGATCGGTCCTTGCTGCGGTGGTGAACAAAATCTGGTGATAGTGTTCACCACAGTGTGGGGGCGGGCAATGAACGAGGCGGAGATGTGACGGCAGCCACGGGTCGATACGCCGGACTCAGCGCCGACCAGCGTCGGCGGGAACGCCGGGCGCGCCTGCTCGCGGCCGCGGGGGAACTCATCGCGGAGCAGGGTTCGGCCGGGCTCAAGGTACGGGCCCTGTGCGCCCGCGCGGGATTGAACGATCGGTACTTCTACGAGAGCTTCACCGATACCGACCAGTTGCTTCGTGAATTGCTGGACGAGCAGCTGGCCGCCATCACCGCCGAGATGCTCGCGCCCTTGGCCGCCACTCCTTCCGATACCCGCCTGCGACTGCGCGCCGTCATCGAGACCGTGGTCGCCATCGTGGCCGACGATCCGCTGCGGCGACGGCTGTTCCTGGAACTACAGACGACCGAGGAGCTGCGCGCCCGCCGGGCCGAACTGGTCGGCACCGCCACGTCGGTCATGCTCGACCAGGGCCGGGAGTTGCTCGGCGCGGCCGCGGTCACCGGCGTGTACGCCGAATTGGCCGCCCGCACCGTCTCTTTCGGCGGCTTGGAGATCCTCACCGAATGGCTGCGCGGCGACCTCGCCATCGACCGCGCCCAGTTGATCGACTTCCTGTGCGCCATGATCCTGACCGCCAGCGAGATCACCGCGACCGTGCAGCGCGAACTGCACGGCTAACGCTCGGCCGGTTCGCTCAGCGCCGGCCGCCCGGTCAGCGGTTCGTCGGGATGCAGTGTGAGACCGCGGGATTGGGCCGTCGACGCGATCGCGCCCCAGGCGAAGGCGGTCAGCTCCTCGGCCAGTTCCCGGGCGGTGATGACCGGTTCGTTGAGCCAGCGCAGCACCCCCAGCCCGATCGCGCCGAGCATGGCGTCCACGGCGTACTGGGTGTGATCGCCGTTCGCGCCGCGCAGCCGGAGCAGGCCGGAGAAGAAATCCGCGACCGTATCGGACAGTGGCCGCCCGTCCTCGAGCAGCCGGGTGGCGCCGAACGCGGTCACCACCTGCGAGCTGACGATGAAGCGAAACAGGTTGGGGCGCTCGGCGACCAGATCGATATAGGCGATGAGCGCGGTCCGGATGCCGTCGCGCACCGGTCCGGCCGGATCCAGATGCGGGGTCACCCGTTCCACGATCAGCTGCTGCACCCGCCCGCTCACCGCGGCCAGCAGCTCCACCTTGTCACCGAAGAACCGGTACAGCTTGGGACGCGGTATACCAGCGGTTTTCACCACATCGTCGATGGAGAGCTCGGGCCCGTGCGCGTCGATGGCGCGAATGGTGGCCTCGATGAGTTCGGCTCGCACGGTGGCGCGGTGCGAGTGCCAGCGGTCATGCCTGGCATCACCTTTGAGCTCACCCGGACGCTCGTGAGGTGGATGGGAGGCCATGCGCCAGATTGTAATTCGATCCGTTACGGCGAACCCCCTTGCAGACTGTCTGGGACAATCCTACACTGACCTCACATCGAACACTCAGTACTAGGTACTCAGTGTTGCACCAAGGATGGTCCAGATGGTCAATACCCTTCCCGCGACCGGGTATCCCAAGACCCGGCGCATCACTTTCCGCTTCGGACAACAGCATTCCGGCGATCGCTACTTCGTCGACGACGACATGGTGTTCAGCCATTTCGTGGCGGGCATGTCCGGCGGCTTCCCGGCCGGCGAGGAATCGTTCATCCGCTCGGTCCGCCGGGTCGCCGAACTCGTCACCGACCCCACCCTGAAGAAACGCGTCACCGGCTTCGTCGGCCAAGAGGCCATGCACGGCCAGGAACACCGGCGGCTCAACGACAAACTCGTCGAAATGGGTTATCCCATCGAATGGCTGGACTCCGAACGCGCCAAGGAGCGCATGCTGCGCCTGGAACAGCGGCTGCCCGCGGTGGTGCACCTGGCCATGACGGCCGCCGCCGAGCACTACACGGCGGTGCTGGCGCAGCGGGTGCTGTCCAGCCCCGAACTGCAGGCCATTCCGGGCGATCCGGAGGTGTGGAATCTGCTGAATTGGCATGCGCTGGAAGAACTCGAGCACAAATCGGTGGCCTTCGACGTCTTCCGCGCGGCGGGCGGCGACGAGCGCACCCGGATCGGCGTCATGGCCGCCATGTACGCGCTCACCCTGCCCTTGACCTATGCCAGCCTGGCGGTGTCACTGGCCCGCGATCCGGCGGCGCGGCGGCAGCCGGTGCGGGTGGCGCGCGAGGCGTACCGGCTGTTCACCGGGCCGCTGTTCCGCGGGCTGATGCCCGAGCTGGCGAAGTATCTGCGGCCCGGTTTCCATCCCGACGATATCGACACCTCCGCCCTGCTCGGCCATTGGCAGCGTGAGCTCTTCGGCGAGAACGGCGTCCTCAACGACCACTTGAAATAGCCATAACTCCAGAGAGAAAGGACCGACCAATGGCGATCGGTCGCAACCAGGCAAGCACGTCCCTCGACCCGTACCCGAAGGTGCGGCGCATGCGATTCCGGTTCGGGCAGCCCGAGCCGATGGCGCATCATTTCGTCCAGGACGATATTCCGCTCACCCATCTGATCGCGGTGCTGTCGGGGGCTTTCCCGCCGGGCGAGGAATCGTTCATCCGCTCGGTGCGCAAGTTCTCCGGCGAGATCACCGATCCGGTGCTCAAGAAGCGGGTGGCCGGCTTCATCGGCCAGGAAGCCGTGCACGGGCAGCAGCATCGCGCGCTCAACGATCAGTTGATACACAACGGTTTTCCCATCGTCCGGCTGTTCACCTTCGGGCCGGGGGCGCTGCGCGAGCGCGGCGTGATCATGGTGGAGAACCTGGTGCCGCGGCATGTGCACCTGGCCTTCACCGCGGCCGCCGAGCACTACACCGCGACGCTGGCCAAGCGGGTGCTGGGCACCCAGGAGATCCAGGACATCCCCGGTGATCCGGAGGTGTGGAACCTGTTGAACTGGCACGCCTTCGAGGAGCTCGAGCACAAATCGGTGGCCTTCGACGTGTTCCGGGACCGGGGCGGGCCGGAAGCCGTGCGGATCGGGGTGATGGCGGGGATGTACTACCTCACCATTCCCGCGGTGTCCGTGGGGATTCTGGCCTCGATCCTGAGCGATCCGCGTAGCTGGCGACCGTTGAAAGTGGCGCGGCAGTCGGTGGCGCTGGTGCGCGGGCCGATCGTGCGGGGGCTGCTGAAGGAGATGCGGCCCTATCTGCGGCCGGGCTTCCATCCCGACGATATCGATACCGATGACCTGCTCGAGCAGTGGCGGCAGGAACTGTTCGGCGCGGACGGCGAACTGCTGGACCGGATCGGCTGAGAGGTAATCCGTTGAAGCTCAACAATATCGACCCCGAACTGGTGGTGGTGACCGGCGCCGGCAGCGGCATCGGGCGCGCGGTGGCGCGGCGCTTCGCCCGGGGCGGGGCGCAGGTCATCGTCTCCGATATCGACAAGGCGGCCGCCGTCGCCACCGCCACCGGGATCACCGATTCCGGCGGGCGGGCGGTGGCCATGCAGCTCGATGTCACCGATCCGGCGGCCTGGGAGTTGTTCGCCCGGGACGTGTGCGCGGATTACGGCGTGGCGAACGTGCTGGTCAACAATGCCGGAATGCTGGTCAGCGGGGCCTTTCTGGACCTGGAGCCGGCGGACTGGGATCGGCAGCTGAGCGTCAACCTGCTCGGCGTGGTCTACGGCTGCCGGACCTTCGGGCGGCAGATGATCGAGGCGCAGCAGCGCGGGCACATCGTGAACATCGCCTCGGCGGCGGCGTTCACGCCCACCCCGGTGATGTCGGCGTACTCGGTGTCCAAGGCCGGGGTGAAGATGCTCACCGAATGCCTGCGGCTCGAGCTGGCGCCGAAAGGCGTTGGCGTGAGCGCCATCTGCCCGGGCGTGATCAATACGAATATCGCGCGGCACGCCGTCGCGGTGGGCGTGGATCCGGCGCTGCTGGAACGCGGGCAGTGGATCACCGAGCAATTGCAGCAGCTGGCCGAACGGCTGCCGGTCGCGCCGATGAGCCCGGACCTGGTGGCGCGGGCGGTGCAGCGGGCCATCCGCTTCGATCTGGCGGTGGTGCCGGTGCGCACCGAGGCGTGGCTGGGGTACTTCCTCATGCGGCTCGCGCCCGGGGTGAATCGGCGGCTGACGCAACCGCTTTCGATGGAACGCATCCAGGCCGTGGGTGAACTGCTGCTCGGCCGGGGCGGGGCCGGATGAGCGCACGCGCACACCGGATCAAGGTGCGCGAAGTCGTCAGCGAGACCGCCGACGCGGTCTCGCTGATCTTCGATGTGCCCGCCGACCTCAGCGGCCGATTCGCCTACGCGCCCGGGCAATTCCTGACGGTGCGGGTGCCGAGCGACCGCACCGGATCGGTGGCGCGCTGCTATTCGCTCTCCAGCAGCCCGCACTGCGACGACCGGCCGGCGGTCACGGTGAAGCGGACGGCGGGCGGGTACGCCTCGAACTGGTTGTGCGACAACGTTTCCGCGGGTTCGATACTCACCGTGCTGGAACCGGCGGGGAACTTCTCGCCGCGTTCCCTGGATCGCGATTTCCTGCTGTGCGCGGCGGGCAGCGGGATCACCCCGATCATGTCGATCGCCAAATCGGCGCTGACGACGGGGCGCGGGCGGGTGGTGGTGCTGTACGCGAACCGGGATCGGGCGTCGATCATCTTCGAACGGCAGCTGCGCGAGCTGACCAGGCGGTATCCGCGCAGGTTGGTGGTACTGCACTGGCTGGAATCCGAGCGCGGATTGCCCGGCACGCAAGGGCTGGCCACCATGCTGCGGCCGTACCGGAAGTACGACGTATTCCTCTGCGGCCCCGAAGGTTTCGCCACGGTGACCACCCGGGCACTCGCCTACCTGCGCGTCCCCGCTCGCGCGATCCATCGCGAGGAGTACCGGTCGCTGACCGACAATCCGTTCGAGCGCCCGGTCGCGGTCGCACCGTCCGAACTGTCCAACGCCGCCCCGCCCCGCCGGGAGGAACCCTCCGTCACGGCCAACGGTGCGGGGACTGTACGGGTGGAGATCGACGGCTCCACCCACACCCTGCCCTGGCCACGCGACCGCAAACTACTGGATGTCCTGCTGGACAACGGCATCGACGCCCCGTACGTATGCCGTGAATCCGCCTGCGGGACCTGCGTGTGCCGGGTACGGGAGGGCCGCACCCGCATGCTCATGAACGAGGCGCTCATCGACGAGGAGATCGCCATGGGACTCACCCTGGCCTGCCAGACCCTGCCCGAATCGGACGATGTCCGGATTGTCTTCGATCAGTAGCTCCAGGTGGGAAACCAACTGCCCGACTTGGCGTTTGGCACAATCTGTCACATCCACCCGCCACCGGGTGACGAACCGAGAATGGTGACGACCACTCAGCGTCTGCTAGCCGAGATACTGCACCGCTACGGCAGCCTCGAGGCGTTCTGTGCCCGCCTGCGCGCCGACCACGCCGATCCGCCCACCCTCGAACTCCCCGGTCCGGCCGGTGCACCGAGCGGCGGGCGGCATCGGGCCCCCGACTCCGACTAACCCTGTCAGCCGATCCCCACGATCGGCAGCCGCAGCGCCGCCGGAGCGGTGGGCGGCACCACGGGTCGCTTCGGCGCGATGGGGGCGATCCGGCGATACCCGGCGCCCGGCTCCGGACGGGCATCGGCGTCGCCCTTGTTCGGCCACAGCGCGATCGCGCGCTCGGCCTGGGCGGTAATGGTCAGCGACGGATTCACCCCGAGATTGGCCGAGATGGTCGAGCCGTCGATCACGTGCAGCCCAGGATGGCCGTACAGGCGGTGATAGGCATCGACCACGCCGGTCTCCGGGGAATCGCCGATGGCGCAGCCGCCCAGGAAGTGACCGGTCATCGGGATATCGAAGATGCTGCTGCTCGCACTGGCCGTCGGTATCCCGTCGATCTTCGCGGCCACCTTGCGCGCCACCTCGTGCCCGGCGGGAATCCAGGTCGGGTTCGGGTCGCCCTCGCCCTGCCGGGTGGTCAGTTTGCGGCCGAACAGCCCGCGCTCGGTGTACGTGGTGATGGAATTGTCGACCGACTGCATGACCAGCAGCCCGATCATCTGTTCCGACCAGCGCCGCGGATCGTGCAGGTGGAACAGGTCCCGCCGATTGCGCACCATCTCGCGCAGCCAGGCCCGCCCGCGGGGCGGCTGGCCGCCCACCATCACCGTGGTCATGGCGGCGAGCGCATTGCTGCCCTTGCCGTAGCGCACCGGTTCGATATGGGTGTCCGGATCCGGATGGATGGACGAGGTGATGGCCACGCCCTTGGTGAAATCGTTGGCGGCGTTCCGGCTGCGGACCGCCAGCAGCTCTTCGGAATTGGTGCGCGAGAGGTAGCCGAGCCGGTCCGAGATGCGCGGCAGCGAGCCGCGGTCGCGCAGGCGGTGCAGCAGGCGCTGGGTGCCGAGCGAAGCCGCCGCGAAGATCACCTGTTCGGCGGTGAACTCCTTGCGCTGCTTGCGAATCCAGCGTCCGGTGCGCACCGTCTCGACCGCGAAGCCGCCGCCGTTCAGGGGGCGCACGTTCACCACGGTGGTCAGCGGATGCACGGTGGCCCCGGCCTTTTCGGCCAGGTACAGATAGTTCTTGACCAGGGTGTTCTTGGCATTGTGGCGGCAGCCGGTCATGCACTCGCCGCAATGGGTGCAGGCGCGCCGGTCCGGGCCGACGCCGCCGAAGAACGGATCGGGCACGTCCTCACCGGGTTTGCGCCCGGGCCCGCCGAAGAACACGCCGACGGGCGTGCGCTGGTAGGTGTCGGCGACGCCCAACTCCTCGGCGACCTCGCGCAGCACCCGGTCAGTGGGGGTGGTGGCCGGGTTCACGGTCACGCCCAGCATGCGTTTGGCCTGGTCGTAATGCGGGGCCAGCTCGTCCTTCCAGTCGGTGATATGGCCCCACTGCTTGTCGGCGTAGAACTTCTCCGGCGGCTCGTAGAGGGTGTTGGCGTAGACCAGGGAACCGCCGCCGACGCCCGCGCCGCTCATGACGAAGGTGTCCTTCAACAGGGTCAGGCGTTGAATTCCGAAGCAGCCCAAGGCCGGAGCCCACAGAAACTGCCGGGCACGCCACGATGTCTTGGCGAACTCGTGGTCGGCGAAGCGGCGGCCGGCCTCCAGCACGCCGACGCGGTAGCCCTTCTCGGTCAATCGCAGCGCGCTCACGCTGCCGCCGAATCCGGAGCCGATGACGATGACGTCGTAGTCGAAACGCATGTGCACTCCTCGAAATCCGTTGTCGCTCAGCCGACCCGCGTCAGGCGGTAGTCGGCCGGATCCAGTCGTCGCGTCTCCAGCCGGTATCCGGTGACGGTGCCCGGCCAGTTATTGGTGATGCGCCCGGCGGCATTGCGATACCAGCTGGTGCAGAAGTTCCACACCGAACGGCCCAGGCGATCCTGAATCCGGTTGTCGTAGGCCGCTTCCGCCTCCGGGCGCACCTCGAGCACGTGCCCGGGCCGGTCGGCGAGCAGGGCCACGGCCTGGCGGATATAGCGGGTCTGGGATTCGATGATGTGCACGATCGACCCCGCGCCGAGATTGGTGTTCGGGCCGTAGAGCAGGAACATATTCGGGAAACCGGAAACCGTGATGCCCTTGAAAGCCCTTGCGCCGCCGGACCATTCATCGTGCAGTTTGCGCCCCTGAGCGCCGGTCACACTCATCGGCCAGAGGAATTCGGTGCCCTTGAACCCGGTGCCGTAGATGATCACGTCGACCTCGTGCAGCGTCCCGTCGGCGGTGCGGATGCCGGTCGGCGTGATCTCGGCGATCGCGGTGGTCTCGACCCGCGTATTGGGCTGGGTGAGCGCGGGGAAATAGTCGTTGGAGAACAATCCGCGCTTGCAGCCGGGCGGGGCGTCGGGGGTCAGCTTGGCGCGCAGGATCGGATCGGCCACCTGTTTCGCCAGATGCCGCTTGCTGATGCCGGAGACCAGCGGGCGGATGGCCGGAATGTCGACGATGCTCAGCGACACCGTCTCGCACAGCGCCCACCAGGCCAGGCGTTCGGCGAGCAGTACCGGCGGCAGGCGCCGGAACAGGGCCCGGCGGGCGGCGTCGTAGTCGGTGTCCGGCTTGGGCAGGATCCAGGTGGCGCTGCGCTGGAATAGGGTCAGGCCGGCCACCCGCGGCCCGATGGCGGGCACGAATTGGATTGCGCTGGCGCCGGTTCCGATGACGGCGACGCGTTTGCCGGTCAGCTCGACCGAGTGATCCCATTCGGCGGAGTGGAAGGCCGCGCCCGCGAAGCTCTCCGCGCCGGGGAGGTTCGGCACCGCCGGGCGCGACAGCTGGCCCACCGCCGACACCAGCAGGGCCGCGGTCAGTACGTCTCCCCCGGCGAGACGTACGGTCCAGGCGCCCGTGGCATCGTCGTATTCGGCGGCCGCGACGTCGGCTCCGAAACGGATCTTGTCCAGCAGCCCGTACTTCTCGGTGAGCCCGCGCAGATAGCGCTGGATCTCGGCCTGCGGCGCACAGCGTTTGGACCAGTCCGGGTTCGGCTCGTAGGAGAAGGAGTACAGCGGCGACGGCACATCGCATTCCGCGCCCGGGTAGGTGTTCTCCCGCCACACCCCGCCCACGTCCGCGCCGCGTTCGAGCAGCACGAAATCGTGGAATCCGGCCCGGGTCAGCTCCATGGCCATGCCGATGCCGCCGAACCCGGTGCCGATGATGATGATCGACGGGCCGGAACCGGTGCCGCTCATGGTCGTCTCCTCACTGCGCTGTGGTCGACAATGACGCTACGACCTGCGGATACCGCGACGGGAAAGCGAGACGGCCAGAAAATCCATAGATTCGGCCATAATCGACACATGAGTACGGTCGAGGAACCCGACGTCCGGACCTGGCATTTCCCGCGCGGCACCGCCAGCGTGGCGGTGATGGCCGAG
Source organism: Nocardia yamanashiensis (assembly GCF_021183565.1). Taxonomy (NCBI): domain Bacteria; kingdom Bacillati; phylum Actinomycetota; class Actinomycetes; order Mycobacteriales; family Nocardiaceae; genus Nocardia; species Nocardia yamanashiensis. Next base: position 7,931,085 of record NZ_CP089226.1, on the reverse strand, counting down.
TTCGCCGCCGAGCACGGGGTGGCCGCCGAACGGGTGCTCGCGGGCACCGGGCTGAGCGCGGGGGTGCTGAGCGATCCCGATGCCCAGATACCCGCCGAGACCGAATTGACCGTGGTGCGCAATCTGGTGCGCGAACTGGCGCACGTGCCCGCGCTCGGGGTGGAGGTGGGGCGGCGCTACCGGATCAGCACCTTCGGGATCTTCGGGTACGCGTGCGTCACCAGTCCCACGCTGCGGGAGGCGATTTCGCTCGCACTGCGCTACTACCGGCTCGGCTTCGCCTTCTGCACGCCGATCGTGGAATCGCGGCCGCGCGAGGTGGTGACCTGGATTCACCACGACACCGTGCCGGCCGATGTACAGCAGTTCCTGGTGGAGCGCGACATCGTGGCCATGCATCGGGTGATGAGCGATCTGATCGGCGCGCGCGTCGATCTCACCCGGGCCGAATTCGGTTATCCGGCAGGCGATCAGGCCGGGCGGCTGGAATCGTTGTTCGGCGTGCGGCCCCGCTTCGAACGGGCGCACACCATGTTCGGCATCGACCCGGATCTGCTCACCCAGCCGCTCCCCCAGGCGAATCAGCCCACCTGGGCGGTGTGCGTGGCGCAGTGCCGCGACCTGCTGCACCGGCGCAGCGCGCGCACCGGCATCGCCGCCGAGGTGCGTGATCGGCTGCTGCCCGGTTCCGGCACAACGGGTTTCGCCGCCCCGCTCACCTTCGACGCGGTGGCGCGCGAACTCAACCTCAGCCAGCGCACCCTGCGCCGGCACCTGGAAGCGGCGGGCACCTCCTACCGCGCCCTGCTCGACGAGGTCCGCCAAGCCCTGGCCGAGGAGATGCTCTCCGCCACCCCACTCTCGGTGGACGACATAGCGATTCGCCTGGGCTATGCCGAAGCGACGCCGTTCATCCACGCTTTCAAACGCTGGACGGGCACGACGCCCGCCGCGTATCGGCGCGCGCAGCGTCCGACCTGATTCCCTCCCCGGGGCCTACGCGCCCTTGGGCAGTGCGGTGGTCCTGGACTGCTCGAAGGACTCCGCGAGGAAGCGCATCGCCGGACCGGCGAAAGCCATTGCGCCGGTGATGTGTTCGCGGCCCCGCATGCTCAGCATGGTGACGTCCACGCCGAGCGCCTTCCAGTCCTCGGCCAGCTTGACCGCCTGCGGATACGGGATGATCTGCTCGGCGGTGCCGCCCGCGACCAGCACCGGGGCGGCGGGAGCCAGTGCGCCCAGGGTGTTCTCGCGCAGTTTGCGCTTGACCGCGGGCACCTCGAACGGCAGCCGGTGGCAGTAGGTGGTGACTTTCTTGGGCAGCACCGCGCCGACGCCCACGCCCAGCACCGCGGCGGGGATGACGTGGGTGCGGCGGAAGAGCGCGGCCAGGGCCTTGCCGGAGGGCTTGAGGTATTGCAGGACATCGAGTTCCGGGTAGGCGGCATCGAGGCCGAGCACGCCGTAGAACAGCAGGAAGGCGTACGGGCTGTCGTCCAGGAAGGCGATCATGTCGGCCAGATCGGACGGGGCGGACCCGACCACGCCGCCGGCGATGGTGAGTTCCGGCGCGTAGGTGGGCTGCAGTTGCAGCGCCCAGCCGGCCGCGCAGCCGCCCTCGGAATAGCCGTAGATGCCGAGCGGGCCGCCCGGGTCGAGGCGGGCCGCGTTCAGCCGCCGGGCGGCGCGAATGCTGTCCAGGACGGCGGGACCGAGGGCGCGGCCCATCACGTACGGATGCGTGCCCGGGCTGCCCAGGCCGGGATAGTCGGTGACGACCAGCGCCCAGCCGCGGCGCAGGGCGGCGCGGATGAACAGCGATTCGTATTCCAGACCCCAGCGCAGCTGCCAGGACGCGGCGGCCACTGTGTGCGCGATGCCCTGGGTGCCGACGGCATAGCCGATGAGCGGACGGGTGCCCGCACCGCGCCAGGGCGCACGCGGCACCAGCACCGTCCCGGTCACCCGGTTCGGCTCACCGTGCGCGTCCGTGGAGGTGTATTCGATGCGCCAGGCGCGGGCCGGAAGCCGCAATCCGGGGAGCATCTTCGCCGACATGGGCTTGGCCGACAGCAGCCGGCCCGGATCGGTGTTCGCAGTCATCGTTGCCTGCCCTTCCAGCACAAACACTTGCTATGCACTTGTCGCGCAACCGAATCCGAATCGTCATAACTGTCTCGGACAGCGCGGCATGAAGCCACGATACCTAAAATGAGAGAGTGTGACAGGTTATGTCGCAGCTACTCCCACACATTGGGACCGGGAGTTCCCCGGGGGCTCCGCCACCAGCAGGAAGAGGGGTCCGGGGGTGTGACCCCCGGACCCCCACCTGGCGGGATCAGCGCACCGAAATAGCGGCTCGGCCGGGTACGTTCCCGCAATGGTGAGTACACCCCTGCGCATCTTGCTGATCTCCGGCAGCACCCGGGATCGATCGACGAATACGGCCGCGCTGCGGACCATCTCGGCACTGGCGCCGGAGGGGGTCGAGGCCCCGCTCTATGACGGACTGCGAGACCTGCCGCAGTTCGTACCCGGCGAAGAGCCCGAACCGCCTGTCGTCCAGGACTTGCACAAGCAACTGGGCGCGGCCGACGCGGTGCTGATTTGCAGTCCGGAGTACGCGGGGATGATTCCCGGCAGTCTCAAGAACCTCCTGGAGTGGACGGTCGGCGCGGCCGATCTGCACGAAAAGCCGGTCGCCTATGTGAATGTCGCGTTCGAGGGCCGGGGCGACGAGGCGGTGGCGACGCTGCGGACGGTGCTCGGATATGTCGGCGCGGAGCTGGTCGAGGCCGCGAGCGGGCGCATCACGGTGCTGAGCCAGATGGTCGGCGCGGACGGGCTGGTGGCCGATGCCGAAACGCGGGAACGGCTTTCCGCCGCACTGGAGGCGCTCATCGCACACGTCCGCCCAGTTTGAGTACCCCCTAGGGGTATGAAATCAATCACTCTCCGGAGGTCTTCAATTCAGGTACCCCCCATGGGTATACATGGGAAGTCCGAATTGCCCAGCGGCACAGCGCCTGTGGCCGCCGCCTCCGAGGAGTGATCCCCATGTCCACCAGCACTTCGGCGCCACCGTCCGCACGACGGTGGGTCGCCCTGTCCCTCATCGCCCTGGCCCAGTTCATGGTCATCATGGACACCTCGATCATCGGCGTCGCCCTACCGGAAATGCAGACCTCCCTGGGCTTCTCGCAGGAGAACCTGTCCTGGGTCTTCAATGCCTACGTGGTGGTGTTCGGCGGCCTGCTGCTGCTCGGCGGCAAGCTCTCCGACATCGTCGGCGCCCGGCGCATCTTCCAGCTCGGCTGGGCCGTCCTCGGCGCCGGCTCACTGGTGGCGGGGCTGGCGAACTCCGCGACGCTCGAGCTCATCGGCCGCGGCGTACAGGGTGCGGGCGCGGCGCTCATCGCACCGTCCGCATTGACCCTGCTCATGATGCTGTTCGGGTCCAACCCGGGCGAGCTGACCAAGGCGTTCGCGGTCTACGGCGCGGCCGCCCCCGCCGGTGGCACCGCCGGCGTCTTCCTGGGCGGTCTCATCACCGAATACGCTTCGTGGCCTTGGGTTTTCTACATCAATATCCCGATCGCCCTGATCGCGCTGCTCGCCGCGCCCGCCCTGCTGCCCGAGGGCGCGCTCGCCCCGCACGGTTCGGTGGACATTCTGGGCGGCCTCACCGCCACCCTGGGTCTGGGCGCGGCCGTGTTCGCCGTGGTCCGCGCACCGGAGAGCGGCTGGCTGTCGGCCGCCACCCTGAGCGTGTTCGCCCTCGCCGTCGTCCTGCTGGCCGCCTTCGTGGTGATTCAGCGGCGCCGCCGGGAACCGCTCATGCCGCTGGAGATCTTCCGCGCCCCCGATCTCGGCGCGGCGAACCTGGCCCAGGTGCTGCTGGGCGCGGCGTGGGTGCCGATGTGGTTCTTCCTGAACCTGTACCTGCAGCAGGTGCTCGGTTACTCGGCCTTCCCGTCCGGCGCGGCGCTGCTGCCCATGACGGCGCTCATCATGGCCGGAATGATCGCCCTGTCCCCGAAGCTGTTCGCCCGCTTCGGCGCCCGCACCATGATCATCGCGGGTTTGCTGATCCTGGCGGCCGGGCTGGTGTGGCTGTCGTTCATCCGCGCCGACGGCAATTTCTGGGTCGACGTGCTGCCCGGTTCGCTGGTCGCGGCGCTCGGCATGTCCCTGGCCTTCGTCCCGTCCCTGCAGACGGCCATCTCGGCCGCCGCGCCGGAGGAGGGCGGACTGGCCTCGGGCATCGTGAACACCGGGTACCAGATCGGTTCCGCGCTCGGCCTGGCCGTCGCCACCGCCATCGCATCGGCGGCCGGGGCCGAACACCTCGGTGACGTCCTCGCCCTCACCGACGGTTTCGCCGCCGCCTTCCGCACGGCCGCCGTCATCGCCGCCGTCGCCGCGATCCTGGCGGTGCTCACCTTCCGCCGGCCCGCCCGATCGGAGGTGCCCGCCACCGCGTGATCCCCTGCCGGACAATCGAACACAACGAAGGGGGCGTCGAGCCCGACGCCCCCACCCGCCACAACGAACCGGTGGCGTCGTGCCTCCGCACGACGCCACCCTTTGCTCTTCGCCTCCGTAGGAGGTCAGTCCTTGCGCGCCAGCCCGCCGTACGCCCCGGACCGCTCCGGGTGCTCACCCACATCGGCGGCATTGTCCGGACGCCACAGCGGCAGGTGCACCAGCCCGGGATCGACCAGGGTCCAATCCAGGAAGTAGGTCGCGATCTCCTCGCGGCTGCGCAGCACGATCTCGGTGGAGGTCCGCCCCGACAGCTTCTGCGCCTCCAGCACCTCCGGCGGCTGCCCGTCGGCGGTGGCGTGCGTGATCGCCACGTAACTGCCGTACGCGCACCCTTCCAGCAGCCGCGCGACCGCTCCCGCCGGATCGGCGTCGTCGGGGACGAAATGCAGTACGCCGAGCAGCAGCACCGCCACCGGCCGGCTGAAGTCGATCAGCTTGGTGACCGCCGGATCGGCCAGGATCGCCGCCGGATCCGCCACATCCGCGTGCACCACCTGGGCGAGCGGATTGTCGGCCAGGATGGCCTGGCTGTGCGCCACCGCGACCGGGTCGATATCGACGTAGACGACCTTCGCCTCGGGATTGCGGGCCTGGGCGACCTCGTGCACATTCCCGACGGTCGGGATGCCCGACCCGAGATCCAGGAACTGATCGATGCCGGCATCGGTGAGGTACCGGACGCAGCGGCGCAGCAGATCCCGGTTCGCGCGCATGGTCTCGGCGACGTTCGGGGTGAATTGCTCGATCATGCGCGCCAGCTGGCGATCGATCTCGAAATTGTGCATCCCGCCCACGAAGTAGTCGTAGACCCGCGACGCGCTCGGGCGGTCCAAGTCGATGCCTTCGGGCGCCCAACTCGGTCTGGTCATCGGATCCCCATCTTCCCGCTGAAATAGCACGTGGTCAGAGCCAATCGTGAAGCGCCGCAATGGTATCCCAATATTCGCCGGGAGGGCAGGCGAAGCGAGCACCGACCGGTCGGGCTACCATCGATCTCCATGGCGTCGGATCCCGGGGTGGGGCCGGAGCAGGGTGGCCCGCACGCCGCAGTGGTGCAGGAGTGGGTAGCCGCGTTGGCACGCGGAGCCCGCGACCACGTGGTGCCCATGAGCCGATCCGAAGCCCGGGCGTTGCTGCAGCGGATCGTCCGCGAGCTGGACGCGGTGGCGCGCAGCGCCGAATCCCCGGCCAAGGTGGGTGAACTCGGCGCGGAACTGGCGCGGGCGCATTTCGTCGGCGACGAGGTGCTGGGCCGCAGCATTCACGTGCTGACTTCGTATCTCGCTGGGCAGCAGGAGATTCCGGCCGCGCGCGCCGCGGAATTGATCGGCGCGTTCACCACCGGCTATGTGCGGGCCTTCCGGGAATGGCTGCTGGCCGAACAGGAAAGCGTGCGGATGGCCGATATCGCGGCGCGCCAGCGCGTGCAGGAACAGTTGCGCGCCAGCGAGGCTCGCTTCCGGGCGGTGTTCGCGCAGGCCGGGATCGGCACCGGGCTCTCGGATATGACCGGGCGCATCATCGAGGTCAATACCGCGTTCGCGGACATGCTCGGCTACACCCAGGCCGAGATGTGCGCGCTGTCGGTGACCGACCTCGGCCATCCAGCCGACGATCCGGACATGTGGGGCCTGTACGCGTCGGTGCTGCGCGGCGATGTCGACAACGTGCACATGGAGAAGGCCTATCCGCACAAGGACGGCCGCACGGTCTGGACGAAGATCAACGTCTCGCTCATCCGCGACGATCAGGGCCTGCCGCAGTACACGCTGATCCTGGTGGAGGACATCTCCGAGCAGCGGGTGCTGGCCGAGCGGCTGCGCTATCGTGCCCACCACGATCAGCTCACCGGGCTGGCCAATCGCTCCCGCTTCTTCGACGCGCTGGCGGCGGCGTTCACCGATCCGGAGGCCCGGATCGGGCTCTGCTACGTGGATCTCGACCGGTTCAAGGCCATCAACGACACCTTCGGGCACGCGGTCGGCGACGAGCTGCTGGTGCAGGCCGCCGCGCGGCTGACCGGCTGCGCCACCGGCCCCGGCCAGCTGGTGGCGCGCATGGGCGGTGACGAATTCGTGATTCTCATCCCGGATTCCGGGGCCACCGAGCCGGAATCGGTTGGGACCGTGGAGGATATCGCGCGCTGCGTGCGACGCTCGTTCAGCCGGCCGTTCGAGGTGACGCGCCGGCGGCTGACGGTGACCGCGAGCGTGGGCATCGCGGCCGATCGCGCGGGCGACACCACGGCCGACGATCTGCTGCAGGCCGCCGACTACGAGATGTATCTGGCCAAGGCGATCGGGCGCGGGCCGTCGCGGACCCGGCCCTGAGTCAGAGCGCGCGCAGCTGGGCCAGCACCCCGAAGGCCACGTCCGCCGCCGCGGTCAGCGCCTGGATCTCCAGCACGGTGGGATCGTGCAGCACCGGATCCTGTAGCGCCAGGCCGTTTCCGAAGATCACCACATTCGCCCCGAGGTCGGCCGCGACCAGCAGCGGTTTGGTGGCGACGCCCTTGCCGAGCAGCAGATCCAGGCCCTCGCCGAAGAAGTAGAAGCGCCACAGCGGCCCGAGGTCGGCCTGGTAGACCTCCTTGGTGCGGTCCACGATCACCTCGCCCGCGCCCGCGATGGCGGCGACGATCTTGAAGTAGTCGTCGGCATTGTCCGGCCGGGTGTGCACCGCGGCGATGGAGTAGGCGAGGTCCACGGCCAGGTGCGCGCTATATCCGGCCATGGCCGCCTGTGCGCCGGAAACGGTGCAGTCCCCGGCCAATTCGAAGTAGCGCGCCCAGTGCGGTTCCACGGTTCCGCCGGTGAAGGCGGCGTGCAGATTGTTCAGGTACCGGCTCAGCAGCTCCAGGCTGATGGCGTGCGCGTACTCGCGATCGTGGAAGGCTCCCGGATCGTTCTGCAGAGGCATGACCGCCGCCTGCTCGACGCCGTCCAGCCCGATGCCGAACAGCCCCCGCCGATCCCGGTGCGCGATGAGGATTTCGGTGATCTCGTGATTGCGCTCGACGGCGATGGTCAAGCGCTGCAACGCGTCTCCGGTCAGGTCACCGGTATTCGACAGTCGCGCAATGGTGTCCAGCTCGGCCGCCGACAAGGGCGAGCCGCAGACCGTCTCGGGCGCCGGGGAGCCGGCCGACGGCTGGGCCAGGGCCACCGGCCCGGAAAGCAGCGCCGCCGCTGCGCTCATCGCGATGAGGAGCCCGATCCGGGCGAGTTTCCACACGGAGCAGGAGTGTACAGACCGGTCTGCTCTCGCGCGTTCCACGCGAAGGCCGTGTCAGCGCCGGGCCGATCGCAGCAATCGGCCCGGCGCTCACACCGGCCTCAGTCCGACGCGTCCGGGAAGTCGCGCTGCTGATACCCGCCGCGCAGCGTGCCCTCCAGATACGCCGTCCGGCAGGCCCGCCGGGCGATCTTGCCGCTGGAGGTGCGCGGAATCGAACCCGCGGGCACCAGCAGCAGATCGCGCACCTGCACCCCGTGCCGTTTGGCGATGGCCGCCCGCACGGTCTCGGTGATCGGCTCCGGATCCAATTTGGCCGCGCCCGTACCGCGCTCGGCCACTATCACCAGCGCCTCGGCGGCATCGCCGGGATCCGGCTTCACCGAGACGCCGTTCGGCGCGACCGCCTCGGTCGGCAGCTGGTTCGCCGAAACCGAGAAGGCCGCAACGAATCCCGGCCGCAGCGCGGTGCTGGACTCCTGCGCGGAGTACTCCAGATCCTGCGGATAGTGATTGCGCCCGTCCACGATCACCAGATCCTTGACCCGGCCGGTGATGTAGAGCTCGCCGTCCAGATACGACCCGAAATCCCCGGTGCGCATCCAGATGGCGTCCGGCGCGGCGCCTTCGGCGTGACTGCCTGCCGGCTGCCGGGTGACCAGCCGGTTCTTGAAGGTGGCCACGGTCTCCTCCGGCCGCCCCCAGTAGCCGACGCCCATATTGTTGCCGTGCAGCCAGATCTCGCCGACCTCGCCGTCCGCCTTCTCGGCGCCGGTCTCCGGATCCACGATCACCGCCCACTGCGACAGCGCCACATAGCCGCAGGACACCTGGGCCACCGCGTTCGGCGCGTCCGAGGTCACCTCGGTCATGCGCCCGGCATTGAGTTCGCCGCGGTCGACGTAGACCACCCGCGCCTCGTCGTCGCGCCGGGTCGCCGAGACGAACAGCGTCGCCTCCGCCATGCCGTAGCAGGGTTTGATGGCGGTCTTGGGCAGCCCGTACGGCGCGAAGGCGTCGTTGAACTTCTGCATGGAGGTCACCGACACCGGCTCGCTGCCGTTGATCAGGCCGATCACCCGGGACAGGTCCAGGTCCTCGCCCGGCTTGGGCAGACCGCGCGCCGCCGCGTGCTCGAAGGCGAAATTCGGTGCGGCCGCGAAGATCTCGGCCCCGTCCTCCTGCGCCGCGAGTTCCTTGATCCAGCGGTACGGGCGGCGCACGAAGGCGCTCGGCGACATGATGGTGATGAACTTGCCGCCGATGGTCGGCAGGATCACCGTGAGCAGGCCCATGTCGTGGAACAGCGGCAGCCAGGTGACGCCGCGCGCCTTCTCGGTGATGCCGATGGCGTTCACCATCTGCAGCAGGTTCGTGCCGACCGCCCGGTGCGTGATCTCCACACCGGCCGGCGTGCGGGTGGACCCGGAGGTGTACTGCAGGTAGGCCACCGAATCCACATTGATGTCCGGCCGCACCCAGGTCGCGCCCACGCTGTCCGGAATCGCCTCCACCGCAATGATTCGCGGGCGCTGCGGCGCGGGCAGGTTCTTGAACAGTTCGCGCACCCCGGCCGCGGCGGAGCCGACGGTGAGGATGGCCGAGGGCGTGCAGTCCGCGAGGACGGCGTGCAACCGGTCGGAGTGGCCCTGCTCGTCCGGATCGAACAGGGGCACCGCGATATTGCCCGCGTACACCGCGGCGTACATGGCCACGACGTACTCCAGGCCCTGCGGCGCCAGGATGGCGACCCGGTCGCCCGGCTGCGTGACCTGCTGTAGCCGGGCGGCCACCGCACGCAGCCGGACGCCGAACTCGTTCCAGGTGAGTTCGGAACGCTCGCCGTCGCGTTCGCGCGAATAGTCGACGAAGCGGTAGGCGAGCTCGTCTCCGGCTGCCACCGTGTGCTTGTCGACCAGGTCGATCATGGTCTGGTTGGCCGGAATCCTGATATTGCCGTGCTCGTCCAGATAGTCATCGAAAGTCTCGCCGATCATTCCCTATCCTTTTTCAACTCACAGCCGAGCGTGGCTGTGCAGTGACACCGAACAAAGATCGACACGAAGGCCCGGAAGTAGCTGGGGCTGGAGAACTCTAACAGGGTGTCGATTCGTACGTCACTCAGTACCGGCCGAAGGCGATGGCGACATTGTGACCGCCGAAGCCGAAGGAGTTGTTGAGCGCGTAGTCGTACTGACCGGTCCGTGCCGTGCCCTTGACCACGTCCAGGTCGATTTCGGGGTCCTGATTGTCCAAATTGAGAGTGGCCGGGACGATTCCGTCGCGCACGCTGAGCACCGTGATGACCGATTCGAGGGCTCCGACGGCGCCGATGGAATGCCCGAGAGCGGACTTCGGCGCGTACACCGCGGCATGGTTGCCCACCGCTTGCTTGATGGCGTTCGCCTCGGCGTAGTCACCGATCGGGGTGGCGGTGGCGTGCGCATTGATATGGGAGACATCGGCTTTGGTGATCCCGGCGTGCTCCATGGCGCGGGACATGGCCCGGGCGGCGCCGCTGCCCTCCGGGTCCGGGGCGACGAGATGGAAACCGTCGGAGGTGATTCCCGCGCCCATGATGCGGGCGTGGATCTTCGCGCCGCGGGCCTTGGCGTGCTCCTCGGTCTCGATGATCATCAGCGCGCCCGCCTCGCCGAAGACGAAGCCGTCGCGATCCTTGTCGAACGGGCGCGAGGCGGCCTTGGGATCGTGATTGCGGGTGCTCATGGCGCGCATCATGGAGAAGCCGGCGATCGGCAGCGCCTGGATGGAACCCTCCACGCCGCCGGTGACGACCATGTCGGCATCGCCCATGACGATCATCCGCCAGGCGTTCGCGATCGCCTCGGAACCGGACGAACAAGCCGAAACCGGCGTTGTCACACCGGCCCTCGCGCCCAGCTCGCAACTCACCACGGCCGCCGGGCCGTTCGGCATGATGGCCTGCACGGTCATCGGCGACACCTTGCGGTAGCCGCCCGCCTGCAGCCGGTCGCGGGCCTGCATGAGCACCTCCGCGCCGCCCAGGCCGGTGCCGATGGCGACGCCGAGCCGGTCGCCGTCCACCTCCGGGCTGCCGGCATTGCGCCAGACCTCGCGGCCCAGGACGGCGGCCATCTGCTCGACGTAGGACCAGCGCCGGGTCTCCGCGCGGGTGAGGGCCGTGCCCGGTTCGACTTTGAGGTGGCCGCCGATGCGCACCGGCAGGTCGAAATCGTCGAGGAAGGTGTCTTCCAGGACGTCGATTCCGCTCTCGCCGTTGAGCAGTCCCTTCCAGGTGGAGTCGACGTCACCGGCGATCGAGGTGGTGGCGGCGAGGGAGGTCACGACGACATCGGGGAACTTCCTTCGGTTGGGCGTCTGCATTGTTCACTCTCCGTAGCAATGCTCCGGCGAACCAAGACTCGATCCGCGTGGGCTGTCAAGGACTGTTTTGCAGCTAGCGAACGAACCCACCGCGAAGAACTTCGGCGGGGTGTAGAGCCAATCTCGGGCGAACTGGGCTAGATTATCCGAGGCGAAGCCGACCAGTCTCCTCATGGACACGCGGGCATCCCGGATTCCCTCGGATGCTCCCCCGCGGCCGACGCGGCGATCGCCTGGAATCCCCTCGTTCCACTGCCGGCCATTCCGGCTGACAGGCGTTGATCTCCACCATCATTCCGCAGCGACGAGCCATTTCAAGGGAGGCGCACGACCGTGGCCAGGAATCTCACTCAGCTCGAGTTGCTCATCGAGCTGGAGCCGATCGCCGAGCAGAATGTGAACAGGCATCTATCCATGGCCAAGGATTGGCATCCACACGACTATGTGCCGTGGACGGAAGGCCGCAACTTTGCAGCAATGGGCGGGATCGATTGGGATCCGGAGCAGTCGCAACTCAGCGAGGTCGCCAAGGCCGCCATGATCACCAATCTTCTCACCGAGGACAATCTGCCCAGCTATCACCGGGAAATCGCCGAGAACTTCTCCCAGGACGGCGCCTGGGGCACCTGGGTGGGCCGCTGGACCGCCGAGGAGAACCGGCACGGCATCGTGATTCGCGACTATCTCGTGGTGACCCGCGGGGTGGATCCGGTGGCATTGGAGAACGCGCGCATGGTGCATATGACCAATGGCTACCGGGCGGCCAATCTCATCAAGAACTATGTCGGCACCCAGGCGGCGTATAACGCTGCCGGATTTATGTATTCCGTCGCTTATGTCACTTTCCAGGAATTAGCGACTCGCGTTTCTCATCGCAATACCGGCAAAGTGTGCAATGACCCCATAGCGGACAAAATGTTGCAGCGCATCGCCGCCGACGAAAACCTGCACATGATCTTCTACCGCAATCTCTGCGGCGCGGCGCTGGACCTGTCCCCCGACCAGGCCATGGAGGCGATTTCCAACATCATCATGACCTTCCAGATGCCCGGCGCGGGCATGCCGAACTTCCGCCGCAACGGCGTACTGATGGCCAAGCACGGCATCTACGACCTGCGCCAGCACCTCGAAGAGGTGATCATGCCCGTACTCAAGAAGTGGAATGTCTTCGAGCGCAACGACTTCGGCCCGCGCGGCGACGAAATCCGCAACAACCTGGGCGATTACCTCGACAAGCTGCGCCGCGACGTGGTCCGCTTCGAAGAGCAGCGCGACCGCTCCCTGGCCCGCGAAGCCCAACGCGCGGACAAGGAATCGATCCTGATCGGCTGAACCCGCACCGCGACGCCATCGGGGACCCGACAATGAGATGAGCCGCAGCGACCGGCGGTTCAGGCCGGTCCCCGATGGAGGCCGCACCATGAACGTTCAAGAGCTGTTGTCCGCCACTCGCGAATCCCTCACCAGCCATCGGGTTTTCGCGGAACCCGTCGAGCACGACGGCGTCACCGTCATCCCCGTCTCGGCGATCGCCGGGGGCGGCGGCGGCGGCGGCGGCATCCAGGAGGGCGCCGAAGGGTCCGGCGCCGGTTTCGGTCTCGGCGCGAAACCGGTCGGGGCCTATGTGATCCGGGGCGGCAGCGTGCACTGGGTGCCCGCGGTGAATGTCGAACACGTCGTCACCGTGGCGGGCATCGTGGCGGTGGCGGCGCTGTTCGCCGCCGTGCGGATCGTCCGGCTGGTGGGCGGGAGCACGGCGCCGGCCGAATGACCCGTCACGCGGCGAGGGCGCGTTCGCGCAGGGTGCGCAGGGTGCGGTTCAGGATTCGGGAGACCTGCATCTGGGAGACGCCCAGTTCGGCGCCGATCTGCGACTGCGTCCGCGATTGGAAGAAGCTCAGTTCCAGCACGGTGCGTTCGCGGTCGGAGAGGGTGTCCAGCAGGGGCTCCACGGTGAGGGTTTCGTCGACCAGGTCGTAGGCCGGTTCCTCGACGCCGAGCGTGTGCAGCCGGGAAACCTTTGCGGTGCTTTCGGTTTCGAGCTCCGCATCCAGGGAATCATGACTGTAGCCGTTCGCCGCCACCAGGGCCTGCGCGATCTCCTCGCGATCGGTGCCGAGTTCGGACGCCAGATCGCCCGCGTTCGGCATCCGATTCAACCGCTGCGCGAGGTCCGGGGTGACCGCGGTGATCCGCAGATGCAGCTCCTTCAGCCGGCGCGGCACCCGCACCGACCAACTCGTATCGCGGAAGTGCCGGCGCACCTCGCCCATGATCGTGGGCACCGCATATGACAGGAATGTGGTGCCACGCGTCGTATCGAACCGGTCGACGGCCAGCACCAGCCCCACCCGAGCGATCTGCAGCAGATCCTCGAACGCCTCTCCCCGCCCCGCGAACCGCCGCGCGATGTGCTCGGCGAGCGGCAGACACCGCTCGATGATCCGCTCCCGCAGGACCGGCCGTCCGGGGTCGTCCGTGTCGAACGCCGCCAGTTCGGCGAGCCAGGGCTCGATGTCGTCGTAGGGATCACGTCCCGCGCGGGCAGTACCGGGTACTTCGGAAAAAGTCGCCATATCAGTGCTCATCTCCGATTTCCTCTATTCGAATGAACTCGGACCATGACCGGTTACCCGCCCGCCCGCGTATCCAAATAGTTATGTGAAATGAGACACAAAGATGTTTAGCCGGTCGGCGCCTGCCTCAGAGGAAGACCTGGGCGGTCAATCCAGCGAGTGCGCCCCCGAGCAGGGGACCGAAAACGGGGACCCAGGCGTAGGACCAGTCGGCGGTTTTGTGGCCGGGGGCGGCGTTCGCCGGGAGCTGTTCGGGGATGCGTTCGGCCGAACCACCGGCGGAGATGTCGGCGGGGATGCGCTCGGGGAGGACGTTCGCGGGGCGGCTCGTCGGGAGGAGGGCGTAGGCGAGGCGCGGGGCCAGGTCGCGGGCAGGGTTGATCGCGTAGCCGGTCGGGCCGCCGAGGGAGGCGCCGATACCGACGACGAGGAGGGCGGCGGCGAGGGGGCCGAGGCCGCTCGGGGTATGGCCGAAGGCGAGGATTACGTAGACGAGGGCGAAGGTCGCGATCACTTCCGTAAGGAAGTTCCAGCGATAGGAGCGGATCGCCGGGCCGGTCGCGAAGACGGCGAGCTTCTTCGTATCGTCGGGCTCGGCGTCGAAGTGCTTCTTGTACGCGAGGAAGGCGAGGCAGGCGCCGAGGAAGGCGCCGACGAGCTGGCCGGAGATATACGCGACCGTATTCGTGAAGTTCACGGGGACGCCGGGGGCGTACTCCTCGGCGCCGGCGAAGAGATTCCCGATAGTCACGGCCGGGTTCAGATGGCCGCCGGTCTTATACGCGACGTAGACGCCGCCGAAGACGCCGAGGCCCCAGCCGAAAGTGATCAGGAGCCAGCCGCCGTCGAGACCTTTCGACCTAGCCAGCAATACGTTCGCTACCACGCCCGCACCGAGCAGGATCAGCACTCCCGTGCCTAGTGCTTCACTTAGAAAAATCGAGCTGAAGTCCATAACTGCGCCTCCCGGTCGGCGGTCGCTGCGATGCCGAAAAAGACTCTACGGTCTTTCCTCTGGCAAATCTCTAGAAACACGCTAGGGCCTCGGGAGCCGGGAAACAAACCGGCGGAAGGGGCGGAAAGTCGGCGGAACGACGACCAGCGCTGCGCCGGAATCCCTTCCGGCACAGCGCTTTCGGTCTATCGATAAATCCCCGAGAAGATCAGCTCACGGCGACAAGACGGGCCGCGTTCGCCGCCTCGTCGTCGTTCGCCTCGTTCGCCGCGAGTTCCGCGTGCACGCGGTCGTAGTAGCGATTCGTCTCGGCGTTCGTACGATCGTCATCCCACCCGAGGTGCGGGGCGATAAGACGGGCGATCTCGGGAGCCGCCTTCAGGCCGCGGTCCGGAACCTCGATCGAGATCCGGGTACGGCGGGTAAGGAGATCGTCGAGATGCATCGCGCCCTCGTGCGTGACCGCGTAGACGGCCTCCGCGGCGATGTAATCCTCCGCACCCGGAATCGGCTGCGCGAGTTCGGGAACCGCGGCGACGAGGTCGAAGATCTCGTTCGCGAGCGAACCGTAGCGGCCGAGCAGATGCTCGACGACCGCGACCGGGACCTCCGCGCGGGCGGCGACACCGGCGAGATCGTCGAGCATGTCCTGGTAGCCGACCGCGCCGAGGATCGGCAGGTTCGCGGTCACGGACGGCGCGACATCGCTACCGAGCCGTTCCGCGGCGGCATCGATCACGTCGGAGGCCATCACCCGGTAGGTCGTGTACTTCCCGCCCGCGATCACGAAGAGGCCGGGAGCCGGTTCGGCGACCGCGTGCTCCCGCGAGAGCTTCGAGGTCTCCTTCGACGCGCCCGTCATCAGCGGCCGCAGACCGGCGTACGTGCCGACGATATCGGCGCGCGTAAGCGGTTCGCGGAGCAGGGAATTCACATGGTCGAGGATGTACTGGACATCCGCCGCGCTCGCGGTCGGATGGTTCTTGTCCAGGGTCCAGTCGGTATCCGTCGTGCCGATGATCCAGTGCTCGGCCCACGGGATCACGAAGAGCACCGACTTCTCGGTCTTCATCGCCAGGCCGGTGTCCATATTCAGGCGTTCCCGCGGCACCATGATGTGCACGCCCTTCGACATGCGCACATGGAACGGGAAGTCCACCCCGGTCATCCGGATCATGTCGTCGGTCCAGACGCCGGTCGCCGAAATCACCGTCTTCGCCCGGATGCTGTGCTCCAGACCGGTTTCCAGATCGGTCACCTTCGCGCCGACGACCCGCTCGCCTTCGCGGAGCAGGCCGGTCACCTTCGTGCGCGTGAGAACGGTCGCGCCGTGCTGGGCCGCGGTCCGGGCGACCATCATCGTATGGCGGGCATCGTCGACCTGCGCGTCGTAGTAGCGGATCGCGCCGGTCATGGCGTCTTCCTTCAGAGCGGGCGCGAGATCCAGTGCGCTGGAACGGCTCAGGTGCCGGTGCATCGGCACCGAGCGCGCGCCGCCCATCGTGTCGTAAAGGGCGATGCCCGCGCCGATGTAGAAGCGCTCGTAGTGCTTCTGGAGGGGGAAGAGGAAGGACACCGGGTGCACGAGGTGCGGGGCGAGCTTGTTCAAAAGCAGCCCGCGTTCCTTCAAAGCCTCACGCACGAGCGCGAAGTCGTACTGCTCGAGGTAGCGCAGGCCACCGTGGATGAGTTTCGAGGACCGGCTCGAGGTGCCGGCGGCGAAGTCGCGGGCCTCGACGAGGGTGACGGACAGGCCGCGCGAGGCGGCATCGAGTGCGGCGCCGGCGCCCGTCACACCTCCGCCGATGACGAGGACGTCGATCTCGGTGTCACCCAGCGAATCGATCGCGCGGGCGCGGTAGGCGGGATCCAGATGTGCGGACACGACATGCTCCTTGTTGTCGTCGGTGCGGTAAGTCATTGCGGGTCAGTCCATCTCGTCATCGTCGAGATCGACCCAGTCGAGCGTGCGCGAGACGGCCTTCAGCCAGCGCGCGTACCCGCGCTGCCGCTGCTCCTCGCTCCAGGTCGGCTGCCAGTTCTTGTCCTCGTGCCAGTTCGCCACGAGTTCGTCGGTGTTCTTCCAGAACCCGACCGCGAGTCCGGCCGCATAGGCCGCGCCGAGCGCGGTCGTCTCGGGTACGACCGGCCGCGAGACCGGGACGCCGAGGAAGTCGGCCTGGATCTGCATCGCGAGTTCGTTCGCGGTCACGCCGCCGTCCACGCGCAGGGTATCGAGCTTCACCCCGGAATCCTGCTGCATCGCCTCGACCACGTCGCGGGTCTGGTAGCAGATGGATTCGAGCGTCGCCCGGGCCAGATGGGCATTGTTCGAGAACCGGGACAGCCCGACGATCACGCCGCGCGCATCCGCCCGCCAGTAAGGGGCGAACAGACCCGAGAAGGCGGGCACGAAGTACACCCCGCCGGTGTTCGGCACCTGGCGCGCCAGATTCTCGATCTGCGCTGCGCCGGAAATGATTCCGAGCTGATCGCGCAGCCACTGCACGGCGGAGCCGGTGACCGCGATGGATCCCTCCAGGGCGTAAACCGGCTTCTCGTCGCCGAATTGGTAGGCGACCGTCGTCAGCAGTCCGTGCTTCGAGTGCACAATCTCTGTACCGGTATTCAGCATCAGGAAGTTCCCGGTGCCGTACGTGTTCTTCGCCTCACCGGGCCGGAAGCAGACCTGCCCCACGGTCGCGGCCTGCTGATCGCCGAGTACACCGGCGATTTTCACCGCACCCTTGAACGGACCGTCCGGATTCGTCGTGCCGAAGGTCTCGGGGTTCGACGAGGGGACGATCCGCGGCAGCATCGCGCGCGGCACCCCGAACACGGCGAGCAATTCCTCGTCCCAGTCCAGGGTTTCGAGATCCATCAGCATCGTCCGCGAGGCGTTCGTGGGATCGGTGACATGGACGCCGCCGTGCACGCCGCCCGTGAGATTCCAGATCAGCCAGGTGTCGGGGGTGCCGAAGAGCGCGTCGCCCTGTTCGGCGGCGGCCCGCACGCCCGGGACATTATCGAGGATCCACTTCAGCTTGCCGCCGGAGAAGTACGGGGCCGGCGGTAGTCCGGCGCGGCCGCGAATCAGTTCCGTATGCCCGGCCTTCTCGATCTCGGCGATGATGCGATCGGTGCGGGTGTCCTGCCAGACGATCGCGTTGTAGTACGGCCGCCCGGTCTTGCGGTTCCACACGATCGTGGTCTCCCGCTGATTCGTGACGCCGACCGCGGCGAGGTCTTTCGCGGTGAGGTTCGCCCCGGCGAGGGCGCTCTTGATGACGGTGCGGGTGCGCTCCCAGATCTCGTCGGGATTGTGCTCCACCCAGCCGGCCTGCGGCAGGATCTGCTCGTGCTCGAGCTGGTGGCGGGCAACCACATTCCCGCCGTGATCGAAAACCATGAAGCGGGTGCTGGTGGTGCCCTGATCAATGGCTCCGACGTACTGCGTCATCTCGGTCCTTCCCGGAAACTCGTCATTGAGTCACTACGCCCGACGTCCACGTTAGGAAGCGATCGTGATGTCGCCCAGGGTTGCCGTTCGACAATGCCGAACGGTTTGCTGATAGGTTTCCGATATGCCCGGACCGATCCAGTCGATCGAACGCGCCGCCGCTGTCCTGCGGCTGCTCGCGCGCGGCTCCGGGCGCATGGGCGTGGGCGAGATCGCCGCCGCGCTCGGCCTCGCGAAACCGACCGTGCACGGCATATTGCGCACGCTCCAGGGCGTCGGATTCGTGGATCAGGATCTGGCGAGCGGGAAGTATCAGCTCGGGTCGGCGCTGCGGGAACTCGGCGGCGGCATGCTGGATGCCAATGAGTTGCGGTCGCGTGCCATCAATCGCGCGGACGCGCTCGCGGCGCGCAGCGGGGAGTCGGTGCGGATCGCCGCGCTCGTGAACGGCGGGGTGTCCGTCGTGCACCACGTCTTCCGGCCGGACAACAGCGAGCAAGCCCTCGAGGTCGGCGAGATGCTGCCGCCGCACGCGACCGCGCTCGGAAAAGTGTTGCTGGCCTATGACTCTCAGCTGTCGGCCGCGGTGCGCGAGGCGGAGCTGCCCGCGCTCACCCATCGCACCCTCACCGATCGGGCGGCGCTCGGGCGGGCGCTCACGGAGGTCCGGCGCACCGGCTGGGCCGGGGATATCGGGGAGTACCGGGCCGGGGAGGCGGGCATCGCGGCGCCGATTCGCGGGCGCGGCGGACTGGTGGTGGGCGCGATCGGGATCACCGGGCCGATCGATCACCTCTGCGACGGGCAACTCCGCTTCCGGCCGCCGCTCGTCGTCCAGGTGCGCGATGCCGCCGCGGCGGTATCCCGTGATCTCGGTGGCGCACAATGACTTTCGCAGACGACAGGAGCGCGCGCGAATGACGCAACGGTATGTGCTGGCCATCGATCAGGGCACCACCTCCACCCGGTGCATCCTGTTCGATCAGCGCGCGCGGCTGGCCGGGGTGGCGCAGCGCGAGCAACGGCAGTACTACCCGCGACCGGGCTGGGTGGAGCAGGACGCGCTGGAGATCTGGCGGAATGTCGAGCGCATCGTGCCTGCGGCACTGCGGGATTCGGGGATCACCGCCGATCAGGTGGCGGCGATCGGCATCGCGAATCAGCGTGAGACGACCGTCGTCTGGGATCGCAATACCGGGACGCCGATCGGGCGGGCCATCGTCTGGCAGGACGTGCGCACCGAGGAACTCGTCAGCGAATTCCGGGAAAAGCCCGGGGCGGAACGTATCCGGGAACTCTGCGGCCTGCCTCTCACTACCTACTTCGCCGCACCGCGCCTGCGCTGGCTGCTCGATTCGGTGCCCGGGCTGCGGGCGCGGGCCGAACGCGGCGAGGTGCTGTTCGGGACCATGGAGACCTGGCTGATCTGGAATCTCACCGGCGGGGCCGATCACGGCGTGCACGTCACCGACGTCACGAATGCCGGGCGCACGCTGCTCATGAATCTCGAAACCCTGGACTGGGACTCCGAACTGCTGCGCTTCTTCGATATCCCGGCCGCCATGCTGCCACGCATCGAACCGTCCACCGGGGACTTCGGGATAGCGCGCAAGGCGGTGCCGGGCGTGCGGATCGCGGCGGCGCTGGGGGATCAGCACGCGGCGCTGTTCGGGCAGACCTGTTTCGCGCCCGGGGAGACCGAATGCACCTACGGCACAGGCGGATTCCTGCTCATGAACACCGGGCGGGAGCTGGTGCGCTCCAAGCACGGGCTGCTCACCACCATCGGATATCAGGTGGGCTCGGAGCCGGTGTACGCCCTCGAAGGGCCGATCGCGGTCACCGGGTCGCTCGTGCAGTGGCTGCGCGACAATATCGGACTCATCGCGAGCGCGCCGGAGATCGAAACCCTCGCGGGCACAGTCGAAGACAATGGCGGATGCTATCTCGTGCCCGCCTTCTCCGGGCTGTACGCGCCGCACTGGCGCAGTGACGCGCGCGGTCTGCTCATCGGGCTCACGTCGTATATCACCAAGGGGCACATCGCCAGAGCGGTGCTGGAGGCCACCGCCTGGCAGACCCGGGACGTGGTCGAGGCCATGAACGCCGACTCCGGATTGCACGCCGAGGCGCTGCGCGTGGCGGGCGGTATGACGTCGGACAACCTGCTCATGCAGATCATCGCCGACGTGCTCGACATACCGGTCATGCGCCCGATAGTCGCCGAAACCGTTTCCCTCGGAGCGGCTTACGCGGCGGGGCTCGCGGTCGGTTACTGGCCGGATCTGGAAGGTCTGCGGCACAACTGGCGAGTCGCCGCGCAGTGGACGCCGCGCATGGATCCGACACTGCGTGCCGAGGAGTACGACAATTGGCGCCGAGCCGTGGAGCTTACCTTCGGTTGGCTGCGGCCCAAGAAGTCCTTGACCTAACGTGGCAGGTATGCGGCTGCACGTGGGATGCGCAATGTGGACACACCCGGAATGGCAGGAAAAGCCGCTACCCCCGGCCGAGCGCCTGCGCGCCTACTCCTCCTGGTGCAATGCCGTCGAAGGCAACACCACCTTCTACGCGACTCCGCAGCGCCGCACCGTCGAGTCCTGGTCCCGCCAAACCGATCCCGACTTCCGCTTCGTCATGAAGCTGCCCCGCACCGTCACCCACGACCGCCGCCTCTCCGGCATCGACGACGATATGAACAGCTTCCTCGACGCGATCGCGCCCCTCGGCCGCCGCCTGCACGCCCTCTGGATTCAGCTGCCGGCGTCGTTCACCGACCTGCGCGCGCTGTCGAACCTGCTCGAGGGGCTGCCATCGCACTACCGGACGGCTGTCGAAGTCCGCCATCCCGCTTTCTTCGAAAACCCCAGAGCCATAGCTCAATTGGAAGCGCTGCTGGAACATACCGGCTCGGAATGGATTCCGTTCGACACCACCGTCCTCTTCGCGACGCCGCCCGTCAGCCCCGCCGAACAAGAGGCCTACGCGAAGAAACCGCGAGTCCCGCGCCGCACGAAGGCCCTCACCGAATACCCGATCGTCCGCTACCACGGCCGCGACGACGCCGCGACGACCATCGCCGGCTGGCAGCCCTGGGTCCACACGACAGCCGCCTGGCTCCGCGAAGGCCGCTCCCCGACCGTCTTCATCCACACCCCCGACAACGCCCAAGCCCGCACCCTCTCCCGCCGCTTCCACGACGAGGTCCGAGCCCTCGTCCCCGCGCTAGCTCCCCTCCCCCACCCGATCCCCACCGACCCACCCACCCTGTTCTGATAGTCGAGCGGCACACCACCGAGGGGATTTGCCCGATTCGAGCGCGCTGGTGTGCCACTCGACTGTTAGACGCCGACGCTGGGCAGTTCGCCGGGGGTGGCGCCGAACTGGAGGAAGTGGGCGGGGGGTACTTCGATGAAGAGGGCGTCGGCGGAGGCTATCGGGGATTCGTCGTCGGTGATGGCGGCGTGGATGAAGAGTTTTCGGCCGGCTCGGGCGACCAGGTGGGAAGTGACTTGGAGTTCTCGGTGGATGCGGGCGGGGGCGGTGTAGGTGACGTCTAGTTTCGCGGTTACGGCGGGGAGTTGGAGGGGGACGAGGACGGCGCCGGAGGCTTCGTCGAGGGCGGCGGCGAGGATGCCGCCGTGGGCTACGCCGGGGGCGCCCTGATGGCGGAGATCTAGGGTGAAGGTTCCTTTTACCAGGTTTCCTTGGCGCTGGAAGGTGATTCGGGGGGATGCGGGGTTCGCGGGGCCGCAGCCGAAGCAGCCGGGGTGGTGAGGCGGGAATGGGCCCTCGGCGAAGCGGTCACCTAGGGGTAGGGGCTGCGGGGCGGGGGCGTCGGTCATTTACGGAAGTTAACGCGGGTTCGGGATTAATGACAAGGGACTAGGCTTCGGGTTACTTCGCCTTGCGTCTCATATATTAGGAAAGTGGTTTCATATCTTGGAACCGCTCTGCTTCAATGATGCCCACGCAAGGGAGCAAGAGAGCTGTTGGAGGACGTCATGAAGCGCACTGCAGGATCCATCGCCGCGGTTATCGGGGCGGCGGTCGTGGCGGTCGGGACCGGCGGGTGTGGCGCCGAGAGTGGCGACGCCGGAGCTTCGGGCGTGAACGTGCGGTCCGGGATTCCGGATACCGCCGCGCGATTCGAGGTCCGTAGTGCCGATATCGGTGCCGGGGAGGCGATTCCGCGGGGGTTCTGGGCGAATGCGTTCGGGTGCAGCGAGGCCGGGCGGGCGCCGCGGATCGAATGGTCGGGGGTTCCGGAGGGGGCGCGGAGCTTCGCGGTGACGATGTTCGATCGGGATGCGCCGACGGGGAGCGGGTTCTGGCATTGGCTGAACTGGGATATTCCGGTGCAGGCGAGGGAGTTCGGGGGCGGGGCGGTCGGTGTCGCGGGGACGAACGATGCCGGGGCGACCGGGTATCTGGGGCCCTGCCCGCCGGCCGGGGATAGGGCGCACGAGTACGTGATCACGGTCGTCGCGCTGGATACGGCGAGCCTGGAGTTGCCGGCGAGTACGCCGCCCGCCGTGGCGACGTTCACGATGAACAGTCACGTGATCGGGTACGGGCAGTTGACGGCTCGTGCGCGGCGGTAGCGGGAGAAGGGAAGAGAAGGAGCAGCGCCGCGTCGGGATCCGATGCGGCGCTGCGGCTTTCCGGGGTCAGTTCTTCGTGGAGGCCTTGCCCTTCGAGCTCTTGCCGGTGGCCTTCCCGTTCCCGTTCCCGTTCGCGTGCTCGGACTTCGAGCCCTTACCGGACTTCGGGACGGAGAGGATAGATTCCTCCTCGATCTTCGCGTCGGTCTTCTGCCCGCCGGTGTGATGGATCGCCTCGATCTCGAGACCGTTCTCGTCCGCGTCGATGCGGACCGTGTCGCCCGGAGCGAGAGCGCCGTCGAGGATCTTCTTCGAGAGCGCATTATCGAGCTGCTTCTGCACGGTGCGCTTGAGCGGGCGCGCACCGAATTCCGGCTGGTAGCCGTTCTCGGCGAGCCAGTCCATCGCCTTGTCCGAGACGTCGAGTTCGATGTCCTGAGCGCGCAGCCGGCGGCGCGTCCCGTCGAGGACGAGGTTCACGATATTCCGGAGCTGGGCCTGGTCGAGACGATGGAAGATGATCTGCTCGTCGAGGCGGTTCAGGAATTCGGGCCGGAAGTGCTGGCGGAGACGCTCTTCCAGGAGGGGGGTGATCGAGTCGAGGTCGCCGTCCTTCGCGGAGAGGATCAGATCCGACCCGATATTGCTCGTGAGAATGACGATCGTGTTCTTGAAATCGACGGTGCGGCCCTTCGAATCGCTGACGCGGCCGTCGTCGAGGAGCTGGAGGAGAACATTGAAGACGTCGGGGTGCGCCTTCTCGACCTCGTCGAAGAGGATGACGGAGTACGGCTGCCGGCGGACCTTGTCGGTCAGCTGGGCGGCGTCGTCGTAGCCGACGTATCCGGGCGGCGCGCCGACGAGACGGGAGACCGTGTGCTTCTCCTGGAATTCGCTCATGTCGAAGCGGATGAGGCGATCCTCGTCGCCGAATACCTGCTCCGCGAGGGCTTTCGCGAGTTCGGTCTTGCCGACGCCGGTCGGGCCGAGGAAGAGGAAGGAGCCGATCGGACGGTTCGGGTCCTTCATGCCGGCGCGGGCGCGGCGGACCGCCTCGGAGACCGCGACGATCGCCTCCTCCTGGCCGATGACCCGCTTATGCAGCGCCTCTTCGAGTTTCAGCAGCTTCTGCCGTTCCTCGGTGGTGAGATCGGCGACCGGGATGCCGGTCTGGCGCGAGACGACCTCGGCGATATCGGTGACCTCGACGGTCGGGATGGAGGTGCGATCGAACTCGTCCTCGGTCTGCTGCTCGAGCTTCCCGATCTGCGCCTTGAGCTTGTTCGCCTTCTCGTAGTCCTCGCCCGCGACCGCGGCGTCCTTCTCCCGGTTCAGGCGGCGTAGCTCCTCGTCGAGTTCGCGCACCTTCGGATCCGGTGTGCGCGTGCGTAGTCGGACCCGCGCGCCCGCCTGGTCGACGAGATCGATCGCCTTGTCCGGCATGAAACGGTCGGTGAGGTAGCGGTCGGAGAGTTCGGCGGCGGCGATGAGCGCCTCGTCGAGATAGCGCACCTGATGGTGTTCCTCGTACACGTCGACGAGCCCGCGCAGGATCTCGATGGTGTCCGCGACCGACGGCTCACTGACGAGAACCGGCTGGAAGCGGCGTTCGAGCGCGGCGTCCTTCTCGATGTACTTGCGGTATTCGTCGATCGTGGTCGCGCCGATCGCGTGCAGTTCGCCGCGGGCGAGCGCGGGCTTGAGCATATTCCCGGCGTCCATGGATCCCTCGCCACCGCCGCCCGCGCCGACGATCGTGTGCAGTTCGTCGATGAAGATCACGAGTTCGTCGGAGTGCGCACGGACTTCGTCGAGCACCTTCGTGAGCCGCTCCTCGAATTCGCCCCGGTACTTGCTACCGGCGACCATGGAACTCACGTCCAGGGCGACGACTCGGCGGTCGGCGAGCGTCGCGGGCACATCCCCGTTCACGATCCGCTGCGCGAGACCCTCGACGATGGCGGTCTTTCCGACGCCCGGATCGCCGATGAGCACCGGATTGTTCTTGCGCCGCCGGGAGAGGATCTCGATCGTCTGCTCGATCTCCGCGGCCCGGCCGACGACGGGATCGACCCGGCCCGCCCGGGCTTCGGCGGTGAGGTCGCGGCCGTACTCGTCCAGGGTCGGGGTCTCGCTCGGCGGTTTCGGCGCGTTCGGGGCGCTACTCGCGGGCATCTTCGCGCCCGCGAGGGCCTGCGCCGCGGGGCTGTCGGTGGCGGCGATGCCGAGGAGGATGTGCTCCGGTCCGATATAGCTGCTGCCCGCCTCGGCGGCGCTCCGCTGCGAATTCCGCAGGGCGAGCTTCGCGGCGGGGCTGAGGGCGAGGGCGTGATCGCCGCCGTGCGCGCCGACGCCGCTGCCGGCGGCCGCGCGCATCGTCTCGCGCAATTGCTTCGGGTCCCGGCCGATCTCGGCGATGATGCTCTTCGCCGGTTCGATGTCCGCGGCCGCGTAGAGCAGGTGCTCGGGGGTGATCTCGGCGCTCCCCCAGTCGTGCGCCGCCTGCCGCGCACCGTCCACCACCTGTTTCGAGCTTTCACTCAGCAAACGACTCAGATCGATCCGCTGTACCGGTGGCTGCCGGGACATCCCGGAGCTGAAGAAGCGATTGAAGATGTCGTCGAACGAGTCGAACGATCCCATCGAACCTGGCCAACCCTGAGTCATGATCACCTCGTGGCATCGGGTGGCGCGTCGACCTCCTCGGTCGAAGAGTGTGCCGGCGCGTCAGCTAACGGATGGCGAACTCGACTCTCACAGTAGTAGCCTCACCGAGGACGGCAATACGCTGTGACGAGTTTGTGTTCGGACATCGGACCGACCGGACGGAGCCGGATGAGCGCCAGTTACGACGAACTCGACTCCCGGGCACAGGCGACAGCCGCGCAGGTCGTGCGGTGGCGGCGGCATCTGCACCAGCACCCGGAACTGTCCAATCGCGAAGTGAATACCGCGGCCCTGATCGCGAACGAGCTGACCTCGCTCGGTCTCGACGAAGTGCGTAGGGGGGTTGCCGGGTACGGGGTGGTGGGCGTGCTGCGGGGCGGCCTGCCCGGCGATCGGGTGATCGCGCTGCGCGCCGATATCGACGCGCTGCCGGTGCCGGACCTGTGCGGCGTGCCGTTCGCCTCGCACGTGGTGGATCAGAACTATCCGGGCGGGCCGTTCCCGGTATCGCACGCCTGCGGGCACGACTGCCATACCGCGATGCTCCTGGGCGCGGCGACCGTGCTCGCCGGGATGCGCGAGAAACTACCGGGGACAGTGCTTTTCGTCTTCCAGCCCGCCGAGGAAGGGCCGCCGGTCGACGAAAAGGGCGGGGCGCGAGAGATGCTCGCCGAGGGCGCGCTCGACGACCCGGAGCCGACGATGGCGTTCGGCTTCCACGTCACGCCGTATCCGAAGGGGTACATCGGGTATCGGGTCGGCAATCAGTTCGGCGCGTCCTGCCTGATCAAGATCGGCATCACCGGGCAGCAGGTGCACGGGTCCACGCCGTGGATGGGTATCGATCCGCTGCCCGCGGCGGGCGCGATCCTTACCGGCATCGGGCAGATCTACCGGCAGGTGAGCGCCTTCGATCCGGTGACGGTGAGCATCGGGCATGTCGAGGACGTCGGGCGGTTCAATATCATCGGGCAGAGCGTGACGCTCTGGGGCACGATCCGCTGCTCGATGGAAGCCGATATGGGCGAGGTGCAGAAGCGGGTGCGGACGCTCGCCGAACATTCCGCGCAGGCCTATAACTGTTCGGCCACCGTGGAATTCCTGCAGGACGTGCCCGCGGTGCACAACGAGCAGGCGTGGACGGACGCCGCCCTGCCGACCTTCCGGCGGGTGGCCGGGGACGAGCGGGTAGTGCCGACCGGGGCGACGCTCGGGTACGACGATGTGTCCGAATTCGTGAACAAGTACGGCGGGCTGTATGTGACGCTCGGGGTGCAGGACGCGGAATTGAACGCCGAGGGGATGCCGGTGCCGGTCGCGGGCGGGCGCGGGCTGTTCATGAACCACAATCCGCACTTCTACGCCGATGACGACACCCTCGTCACGGGGGTGCGCTTGCACGCGCAGGTGGCCTACGACCACCTCACCGGGGTGATCGTCCCGAAATAGCCGGTGCGGCGGGAGGTGTCAGTTGCCCGCTCCCACCGGGGCGAACGGCGCGTAGTCGCGCACGTGGCCGTCGGTCCAATCCCATAGCGACAGCGGGTCGACGGCGACGCCGCGCTGCAGCACTAAGCGCCAGCCGCGCGACTGTTTCTCCCAGATGTCGCCGTCGCGATCCAGATAGAAGCCGGCGTGATCCGGTTCGACTCCGGTTTCACCGATTCCGCGCGGGAAATCCGATTGCTGGGACATGCCAACCGCCCTTCGCTCAGGTTGCTTCCACTCGGAAGTGTCGCGCACGGCTCTTCCGGTTGACTTCCGGCCGAGTTGTGCGACGATCGTCACTGCTTAGCCATGCGAATAGAATTCTTTAGCACGGGTTTTCGGGCGCCGGCGTGCCGGTCCGTAACTATTCGACAACTGTTTAGCAACCTTTTGGCATCTCGAGGTTTTTGCGAGATAGTGCTCTTCTTGTGGCGAACGTCCGGTTTGCTTTTGGGGCGTAGGAGGGCGCGAATGACCGGAGCGGAACTACGGGTGCTCGGCCCCCTGCTCCTGTCGGTCGGCGGGCGGGACGTGCCGCTCGGAACTCCCATGCAGCGATCCGTACTCGGCCGGCTCATCGTCGCCCGAGGTCAGGCGGTTTCCACCGAACGCCTCATCGACGACCTCTGGGAGGGCCGGCCGCCCGCGAAAGCCGCTTCGGTACTGCAGGTGCATATTCACAATCTGCGGCGGCTGTTCGAACCGGATCGCCCGCGCCGGGCGCCGGCCCGCTATATCGTGTCCGAATCGTCCGGATATGCCTTGAAAATGGCGGAGCACGCGGTCGATGCCTGGGCCTTCGAGGAGCGGCTGCGAAACTATCAGGAAATCGTCGGCAATCCGCGGGAAATTCCGGATCCGGCGGTGCGCAGCGGAATGCTGGAAAATGTGCTCGCGCAATGGCACGGGCCCGCGCTGGAAGCGTTCGCGGAATCCGAATGGGCTGCGGCCGAGGCGAATCGGCTCACCGAACTGCATCTCACCGCCGTCGAACTCGACGCCCAGGCCAAACTCGAACTGGGCCGCGCCGGGGAGGTGGCACTCGCGCTGCGGCCGTTGTTCGAGGCGCATCCGGGGCGCGAGGAGCTGGTGCGGCTGCTGGCGTCGGCGCAGTACCGGCTGGGCCAGCAGCTGGAGGCGCTCACCACGATCCGGCGGGCACGAGAATTCCTGAGCGGGGAATACGGGATCGATCCGGGTATCGCGTTGCGGCAGTTGGAGATCGCGATACTGAATCAGGCCGTCGATTCGGAGCCCCGGGTGGGCGATGCCGGAAGCCCGGCGCCGCACCGGTATTCGACGGCTCGGCCCGGCGGGCTGTCGGGCTATGCGGCCGAGCTGTCGGAACTGCTGCGGATCGCCGACGGGGTGGGCGGTGGGATCCAGGCCGAGCGCGGCGGGCGCTTACGGCTGGCGTGGATCACCGGCGAGACCGGGATCGGCAAGTCGACGCTGGCCGAGAGCGTGCTCGGCGCGCTCACCGCCGCGGGCTGGACGGCCGCGACCGGGAGCTGTCCCGAGATCGAGGGCGCGCCGGCGGCCTGGGCCTGGTCGGAAATCCTGAGCCGGCTGGACGCGGTCACCGCCGAAGCCGACGCGCCGAGCGCCGACGATCCGTTCACGATGTCGCGCACCCTCGCGCAACGATGTAGGCGCGCGGCCGCTTCCGGGCCGGTGGTGTTGCTGCTCGAGGATGTGCAGCGCGCGGACACGGCGACCCTGCAGGTGCTGCGGCAGGTGGTGAGCTGGCTGCGCGACGAGGCCGTCCTGGTGCTGGCGACGCTGCGGCGCTCGGAAGCCGAGCCGCAGGTGCACACCACCGCCGCCGCCCTCGCCCCGCAGACCGCGGCCTGGGTGGAGCTGGGCGGGCTGGATCTGGCGGCGACGCGCGGCGCGCTGGCGGCGGCGGGGGTGGAGCCGGTGGGCGAGGAACTGCTGGCGCAATTGCATCAGCGGGCGGGCGGGAATCCGCTGTTCGTCCGGGAGCTGGCGAAACTGGTTGCGGTGCAGGGGAATACCGATCAGGTACCGGATTCGATCCGGGAGATCGTGAATACCCGGATCGGGCGGTTGCCGGCGGGCGTGGCCGAAGTGCTGCAACATATCTCGATCTGGGGGCAGGGGGTGGAGCTCGGGATCCTCAGCCTGGACATGGGACTGAGCGAAGAGGAGCTGATCGACCTGCTCGCCGCCGCGGAGGACGCGGGACTGGTCAGCACGCGCCGCAACGGCGGCATCACCTTCGAGCACAGCCTGCTGCGCGACACCGTCTACCTCGGCATACCCGCCCTGCGGCGCGGCCGGATGCATTGGGCCGCACTGGAACTGCTGGAAGCGAACGCGCACGCCTATCCCGCCGCCCGGGATTCCGAGGTGCTGGCCCGGCACGCGCTGCTCGGCGCCAGCTCCGAAACCGCCGGGCACGCCATCGAATACGTGAACGACGCGGCGCGGCGCCGGATGCGCCGCCGTATGCGGCACGAGACGGTGCGCCTGGCCCGCGCCGCCGTCGAACTCCATGAACTCGCCGGTCACGACGGCGAGCACGCCGACCGCGCCGACCGCCGCGCCCTGCTCGACGCCCGCTGCGCCCTGGTCGCCGCCTACGCCTACGACAATCACCACCGCGAGGCCCGCGCCGAACGCCGGCGCGCCCTCGACCTCGCCGAACGCCTCGATGACCCGGCCCTGCGCGCCCAGGCCCTCACCTGCTGGCGCGCACCCGTCATCTGGCCGATCCGCGAATGGAAGCGCCCCGACAACCGAATACGCCAGGCCCTCTCCAGCGCGCTCGCCCGCTACGGCCTGCCGCGCAGCGCTCTCCCCACCGGGCGGCCCGCCGCAACGGCTACCGGCCGGCCGACAGCGCCCGGGACCGGACCGGCCGCCATTCGGACGGGACCGGAATCGCCACGGGCCCTGCGGGATCCGAGCCAGGACCCGGATGGGCCACGCCCCCGGGGGCCGGAGAGCGCACGGCTCGGTCGGCACCGGACGTGACAGCGGACCGTACCGGCCGCACCGCTCGGCCGGTCTCGGATGCGACAGCGAGCCACCGGGACTTCGCGGCTCGGCCGGTGTCCGACGGCGCAGCGGGGCATACGGACTCCGAAACTCGGGCGGCTGCGTCGCCGGGGCGAGGCGGGACAGCGGGGGCGAACGGATTCGCGGCACCATCGGGGCGGGAAGGGACCGCGGGGGCGAGCGGGTTCGCGGTCCTGTCCGAGCGGACGGCGACAGCCGGGTCGACGCGGACCTTGATCCAGCTGCTGATCGCGGCGACGTTCGAGACGGGGGTTTACGAGTACGAGCTGCGGCAGCGGCTGGCGCGGTCGGCGCTGGCGGTGGCGCGGAAATTGGGCGAAGCCGAAGAGATCTGTGCGGCGATCAATGCGGTGACGTATCTGGAATTCGATTGCGGGCCCGAGTTCTTGGCACTGGCGGACGAGCTGGAAGGGCTGGCGACCGAGGCGGGGCTGGCCGAATACCGGGCGGTGGCGCACGATCTGGGGTATCGGGCGGCGGTGGCGCGAGCCGATCTGCGCGAGGCGGGGCGGCAGGCGGGACTGGCGGTGGAATTCGCGGACGAGGGGCAGTTGCGGGCGCTGCTGGATCGGGTGAGCTGTTTCGCGGCGACCACCGAGCTGCTGCGCGGGGATATCGATGCGGCGGAACGGCTCTACGCGCAGTACGGGGAGCGGATCACCAAGGCGCAGACCATGAACGACCGGGAATCGGAGCTGTTCTGCGCCATCGCGGTGGGGTGGGCGCGCGGGGATCTGGCGGAGCTGGCGGGGCCGATCGCCGAGACCTATCCGGTGCTGCCGAACGCGGTGACGCAGGCGTACGTGCTGGCGCTGCTGGACGCGGGTGAACCGGAGCGGGCGCGGGCGGTGTTCGAGGCCTCCGACCCGATCGGGACCGGGCTGTATCCGGTCCTGGCCTCGGCGCTGCGGGCGCGGGCGGCGCTGGCGTTCGGGGACACGGCCGCGATCCGCGAGCTGTACCACTATCTTTCGCCGCACACCGGCACCATCGCCGGGATCGAGACCGGGATGACGGCCTTCGGTCCGATGGACGCCGTCCTCGCCGAACTGGCCGCGGCACTCGGGGACGGCGCGGCCGCCGAGAACCATCGCGCTCGCGCCCGGCAGCTGCTGGAACGCATCCGCGCCGAACTGCCGCCGCGCGGCGCGCCGCTTCCGCACGCGGCCTGAGCGCCGGTTCCGGAAAGCCGCGGGCATTCGCGAATAGTTCCGGCCGATCCACACAAATCGACCAGCCATCGGTACTCCGCCGGTAGTGAAATGGGCTGGTCCGATGGGGTGCGGGCGGTATTCCGGACAGAAAAACGGGCGCGGCCGACCGATGGTCGCCCGCGCCCGGAATTTCCGCCGCCCTCCGGGGAATGCGGTGGGTTATTTCTTGGCGCGCTGGTAGGCGTCCACGATCTCGGCCGGGATACGGCCGCGCGAGGAAACCTGGTGCCCCTGGGCCCGCGCCCATTCCCGGATCGCGGTGCTCTCCTCGCGGTCCACGGCCGGGCGGGTGCGCCCGCCCGCGATCACGCCCGCCTTGCGCTTGGTGGAGCGGCCGACCTTGCGCGCCTTCTCCGTCCAGGGCTCGAGGGACTCCCGCAGCTTGTCGGCGTTCTTGTTCGACAGGTCGATCTCGTACTCGTTCCCGTCGATCGAGAAAAAGACGGTTTCGTCGGCCTTCGATTCGCCGTCGTAGTCGTCAACCAGAGTTACGGTGACTTTCTTCGCCATGGACTGCCCTTCCACGTAGAGGTGCCGCTATTCGCCGAAATGCTAATGCCGCAGCAGTGAGGTTTCAAACCAGGCGCGATTGGAATTCCGGGAGATCAGGCAATTCTGCTATTACCGGAGAGACCAGACGGTCTTCAGCGCACTCGGAATGCGGTCAACCGCCACCCGGAACGACCGCGCAGAATGCGGGCGGCCAGTGCGAAATGCCGACTTCCGCGATCGTATCCGGCGAAAACTTCGGCGGTGCGGGGGTCCGACATGATCACATTCACGCTGCTGAGGGACGCGGGCCCGAGCTCGCGGCCCGGGACCGCATCCGCCGTGCACAGCGTGTGAATCGCCGCCAAGACCGAGCGGTCGGCGAGGGCGGTCAACTGCATCACCGAACGCCGCCCGTCGAGGGTCTCCAAAGCCGCCCGCAGTGCCGCCCCCGCGAATTTCCTTGCCCGCGAATCCCCTTCGCCGGCCGCCGCCTCTTCGCCATCCTGCGAAGGCCGGAATACGCACCGCCCCACCGCCGGCGGCGGCAAAGCCTTTCGCACCGCGGGATTCCGCGCCGCCCGCGATTGCGGACCCGGCCGGGAACGCGACGGCAACGACCGGCACCGCCCCGGCCGCGACTCCGACTCGGGAGCGGTGATCAGCGGGCGAATTTCGAGGGTCACGGTGCCAGCGTGGCAGCCGGCACCGCCGGTCCGCACACGCCGAGCAGCCTCGCGCGACCCCGCCCGGCGCGTCGCCGGATCTTCGTCCTCGCCGTGGGCGGTGCCGGAACGCGGTTCAGCGCAGCAGCGCGAGGCGGCCCAGGAGGTCGGTCGGGATGTACAGCAGGGCGCTGGTGGTCCAGAGCTGACCCGATTGCGGGTCGTAGGTGCTGGGCATGGTGACGCCCTCGGGCGCGAAGGCGGTGAAGCCGCGCTTCGCGGTGGTGGCGGTGGCGCGCCACAGGTGGTCCTGGAACGCCACCACGGCGACCCGGTCGGCGGCGGCAGCGCCGCCGCGGAGTTCGGCGACCTTCGCCGCCACGCCGTCGGTGGACAGGTAGATCAGCTTGCCGTCGGCATCGCGGACGGGATCGATGGCGACCACGTCGGTCAGGCCGTAGCGGGTGCGCAGCACCTGGGCGATCTCGGTCTGCGCGTAGACAGGGGTGTTGCGGTCGCCGCGCGCGGCCATGACGGCGGCGGCCAGTTCCTCGTTCACCGGGCCGGGTTCGCCGATGGTGCGGTCCGGGTCCGCGCCGGCGGGCATCCGGTTGCCGAAGGAGTAGGCCAGGATGAGCGTGGCGCTGCTCGCGGGGGCGGTCGGCACCTCGCTGGAGCCGGTGGCGGCGGAAACCGATGCGCCGGAACCACTTCCGGCCGCGCCGCCGCCCGAGCCGGGTGCGGCGACGGCGGCGGGCAGCGGGGCGAGGACGATGGCGGCCGCGGCCGCCACGAACACCTTGTGGGAGAACCTCATGCGGTGATTCTCACCCGCCGACATTTCAAACAGACTGAAGGGTCCTGTCCTTCGAGACGGGCCGCAGCGTCTTGCCGAGATCGGTACGGAAGGTGGTGAGCGAATCCAGCAGGTAGTTCTGCCGCACCGTCCACGGATGCTTGTCGCCCTGACGCGGGAACGCGTCGATCGAGCGCTGGATATAACCGGACGCCAGATCCAGCAGCGGGCGCTGGTTCAGCCCGGCCTGCGGCTGCGGGACCACGGCGGTGTAACCCTTGCGGTCCATGAAGCCGAGGATCTTGCACACCAGGCGCGAGGTGATGTCGGCACGCAAAGTCCAGGAGGCGTTCGTGTAGCCGATGCAGACCGCGAAATTCGGCACACCGCTGATCATGGTGCCCTGCCAGACGAATTCGTCGGACAGCCGCACCGGCGCACCGTCCACGCGCAGTTGCACGCCACCGAAGGCGAGCAGTTGCAGACCGGTCGCGGTGACCACCACATCGGCCTCGATCACCCGCCCCGACTTCAGCCGGATGCCTTCCGGCACAAAGGTTTCGATGTGATCGGTGATCACCTCGGCCTTGCCCTTGCGCATGGCCTTGAAGAAGTCGGCGTCCGGCACCGCGCACAGCCGCTGATCCCAGGGGTCGTACTCGGGCGTGAAGTGTTCGGCCACCAGATCGCGATCCTTGAGAATGCGCGTGGTGAGCCCGGTGAGCAGCTTGCGCGCCGCCTCGGGCCGCCGCCGGCAGTACTGGTAGAAGCCGATATTGAACAGGATGTTCTTGGTGCGGATGACCCGGTGCGCCAGGTCCGGCGGCAGCAGTTCGCGGATCTTGTCGGCCTGCTTGTCGCGCCCCGGCACGGCGGAGATCCAGGTGGGGCTGCGCTGCAGCATGGTGACCAGTTCGGCTTGTTCGGCCATGGCCGGGACCAGGGTGACCGCGGTCGCGCCGCTGCCGATCACCACCACCTTCTTGCCCGCGTAATCCAGGTCCTCGGGCCAGAACTGGGGATGCACGAGGGTACCGGCGAAGTCCTCGATACCCGGGAAGACCGGTTCGTGGCCGCGGTCGTAGTCGTAGTAGCCCGCACAGGAGTACAGGAAGTTGCAGGTGAGCGTGCGGTTCTCGGTGCCGTCGGCGGTCCGCTGGGCGATGGTCAGCGTCCAGCGCGAGGCGGCGCTGTCCCATTCGGCGGCAATGACTTTCGCGCCGTAGCGGATGTGCCGGTCGATGCCGTTCTCGGCCGCGGTCTCGGTGATGTAGCGCAGGATGGACGGCCCGTCCGCGATGGACTTGGCGTCGCGCCACGGCTTGAACGGGTAGCCGAGGGTGAACATGTCCGAGTCCGAGCGGATGCCCGGATAGCGGAACAGGTCCCAGGTGCCGCCGAGGCGCTCGCGCGCCTCGAGCACGGCGTAGCTGCGCCCCGGGTGCTCGGACTGCAGGCGGTAGGCCGCGCCGATGCCGGACAGGCCGGCTCCGACGATCACGACATCGAGGTGTTCGGCGAGGGTGTCCACAGCGCTCATGCCTACCAGTCTGTTGGCGGTTGCACCCACTTTCTTGACTCTGCGCGACAAGTATTTGATTCTGGACGACATGTCGGTGATCAGATCCGCGGGCCTGCGCGGCTTCCGCGCCACCGTGGCCGAGCTGGGCGGCGATGCCGAGGAGTTCGCCGTGCTCTGCGGGCTGCCGGTCGAAGCCCTGGACACCGACGAACTGCTGGTGTCCGATCACGCCGTCGCCGCCGCCATGGAATTGGCCGCGCATCGCCTGGACTGCCCGGATCTGGGCCTGCGCATGTCGCGGCGGCAGGACCTGGAGATGCTCGGGCCGCTGGCGCTGGCCATCCGGAACTCCCCCACCCTCGCCGATGTGCTGGAGTGCACTTCGCGCTATCTCTTCGTGCACGCGCGTTCGCTGAGCCTGACCATGGCGGCCGATCCGTACGGCGATCGCGGGGTGGTCGCGCTGCGCTACGGCGTGACCACGCCGGGCGCGCCGACCCCGGTGCAGGGCACCGATGTGGGACTCGCGTTCGTGCACCACGCGATTCAGCGTCTCACCGAGGAGCGCTACGGACTGCGCTCGGTGGAACTGCCCTATCGTCCGATCGCCCCGCTGCGGGTGTACGAGGAATTCTTCGGCGCGCCAGTGCGAATCGAATGCCAGGCCGCGCTGCTGCGGGTGCCCGCCGCGCTGGCCAATCGTCCGCTTTCCGGTGGTGACGAGAATCTGCACCGGCTCGCCATGGCGTTCCTGGCGCAGCAGGCCGGGGGCGCGGCGACCGCGCTCGCGCCCAAGGTGCGGATCGCGCTACAGAAGCTGCTGGGCACCGCCGCACCCGAAATCGGCGCCGTGGCACGGCTTCTGACCATTCATCCGCGCACCCTGCAGCGCCGGCTGACGGCCGAGGGAACATCGTTCGCCACGCTGCTGGACGAGGTGCGGCGCAGCGAGGCCCGGCGCTATCTGACCACCACGGATATGCCGATGAGCCAGGTCGCCTCGCTGGTCGGGCTTTCGGAACAATCGACTTTCACTCGCTGCTGCCAACGCTGGTGGGGCACAACGCCGACCGCGATACGCCGCGGCGGGGCGGGCCCGAACTGACCTATTCGCAACAAGTTTGCGGCCCGCCGCGTGTCGATCATGGTGAGTGGGCGCCCGGCCGCGCAGGATGGGACGGGTGATAGCCGAATGCCCTTCCTGCGCTTGGCCCTCCCCCACGGCTGTGTCCTCCCACCGCTCGGTGCAATACCTGCGGTGCGTATGCGGGCAATGGCTGATCAGCGTGCACGGGAAGGTGGTCGGCGCGGCCGGCGGCACCACCTTCAGCAAGACCGATCCGCTGGACGCGATCGTGGGAGCCGGGGACAGATAGGCCGCGTCAGACGAAGATTCGGACCGCCTCGACGCGATCGCCGCGATCGGTGAAGTCCAGCTGCGCGATTCCCCGCCCGGCGCGGGTCTCGACGGAGGCGGTGACGTGGCGGCCCGCCGCGATGGGCTTGCTCCAGCGCAGGCCCTTGGCGCGAGTGGTGAAGTCCTCCAGGGACATCGCGTCGCCGTCGGCCCAGACGAGTTTGGGCACGGGCGCGAGCACGGCCCGGGTGGCGGGCACCTCGCCGCGCGCGAAGGCGTCCAGCAGCTGCCCGGCGGCCCGCTTGCCGTTCGCGCCGACGCTGCGCATGCCGCGCATGAAACCCAGTGCGCCGCCGACGCCTTGATTGCCGAGCAGCTGCGGCCCCAGTTTCGCCCCGGCCAGCAGGCCCTGCACGCCGGAGCCCATGAGCTGCGCGATCATGCCGGGCAGTTCCCAATGCGCGCGCAGCACAGCGATTCTCAGCGCGCCTTCCACCTCGGCCAGGTCGTAGCGCAGGTGCATGGGCACGTGCAGGGTGACGCCGGTGGACATGGTGGTGGCGATGGTGAGGTCGCGGAAGACCGTCGTCCCGCACACCACGTCGTTGGTGACGTCGAAGGCGATTCCGTTGGGCGCGATGAAGGTTTCGTAGAACCGCTCGATGGCCGCGCGGCCGATGTGCGGTCGCGATCCGACCGGGTCCTCGACGCTGCCGTTGTCCGCGAACAAGCCCACCCAGGCGGCCTTGTCGTGGGCTCCGACGGCCGCCGGGGAGGCTTCGACGGTCGCCAGCAGTTCGGCGGCAGTGGGTTTCGCGGGCACGGGTCCTCCAGGTGGTGAGCGAGCGCGCGCGATGATACCGGCCGGCCGTTCTGTGTGCAGGCGAATCAATGAAACGCCAAGGGCGGGCGACGCCCCCGGCCCGTCGCCCGCCCTGTACATGGACCGCCGCTACTTGACGCCGATCGGCTTTCCGAAGAACGACGCGAACAGTTCACCGAAGGTCGACAGCACCAGCTGCGTTCCGGCCGGATCCAGTGCCAGCCAGCCGACGTCGGTGGTGGAGCAACCGGGCTGCGCCGGAACGCCGTCCAGGCGATCCTTCATCCACAGCAGCGCGGGACCGACTCCGGAGATCTCGGTGGCGACGTGCTCACCGAAGTGCTCGCGGGTGTATTTCACATCGGCGGAGGGATTTTGGCAGTAGGTGTCGACCAAAGTGTTGACCTGCCCGACCGGGATCACCTCGTCCGGGTTGGCGTTCCACAGGTACATCGGCATATCCGGCACCGACTTGCCCATGCGGGTCTTGTTCAGCACGTCCACCACGGCCAGCGCCTGCATCGGATCGCCGCTCGCGCCGAGCATGCCCTTCAGGTTCAGGAACGGCAGCAGCGAAGTGGCGTACTGGACGCACAGCCCCTGGTGCACGAAGGACAGTCCCTTGCCGAGCAGGTCCATATTGCTGTCCAGGTACTGCTTGAAATCCGGGTATTCGCGGCTGAGCCCGAGCACCGCGTGCAGCACCAGGCCCGAGGTCGCCTGGCCGTTGGCCACGTTCAGCACGGTGCCGAGATCCGACGGCACGCCGCCCTCGGCCGCGCCGACGATATTCAGCTCGGGGGCGTAGGACTGCTTCAGCTCGGCGGCGTGCCCGGTGGCGATGGCCCCGCCGGAGTAGCCGTACATGCCGATGCGGGCGTCCTCGGTCAGCCGCATGGGCTGAAAGTTGCGGGTGGCGCGAATGCCGTCGAGGGTGATGCGTCCGGCCAAAGGCCCTGCGGCATAGGCGTTGTCGGGTCCCTGATGGTCCGGGATCACCACCGCCCAGCCCTGCTGCAGCGCGCCCTGTGAGATGGCGAATTCGGCCGGGGCGACGATCTGCCCGACCAGGGCGCTCGCGGACCACTGCTGCACGGCGTAGGACGGGGCGCAGTAGCCGCCCAGCGAGTCCTGCGCGATCTGCATCGAGACCAGTTTGTCCGGCGCGGAACCGCGCGGCTTGAGCACGGTCGCGACGGCGGCGATGGCCTCGTCGCGGGTGTTGGTGGAGCGGTAGGACACCTGCCAGGCGTCCACATTCAGCGGGATCAGCCCGAGGTTGGCGGCATTGATCTGCCGGGCGGCGATGATCTCGCCGGGGGCCTTGTCCGCGTAGAGCGCGGCGGCCGGGTGATAGAAGCCCGGATCCAGTTCCGGCGGTGCGGGAATGGTCGCCGCCGGCGCCACGGGCGCCTGTTCGGCGGGTTCGGCGGTCGCGGTTCCGGTCGCGGTCAGGGCCACTGCCGCCGCGGCGATCACGACCCGTAGCGCGCCCGGGCGGCGCGCCGTCTTCGGCTTGATCAACTTTCTGCCTTCCCAACCTATGTGAGACCACTGCGTCTCACATAGGCGAGGACTATGCCATGAACGTGACCTGGATCGCAACGACCGGGTCATCGTGCCCCGCGCGACCGGCCGTATCGTCGAACGTGTGCCTGGGTACCGCCGCGCCGCGGCCGCCGTCGCCACCCTGGTCGCGGTGCTGGCCGCGATCGTCTACGCCGGGATACCGGTCTACGTGCACCCGCAGCTGGATCCGCTGCGCCCGGCCGACGCCATCGTGGTACTGGGCGGCACCGCCTACGAACGCTTCGATCTGGGCCTGGACCTGGCGCGCCGCGGGCTCGCCCCGGAGCTGCTCATCTCCCGCTCCACCGGGGCCGGCGATCCGGCCATGAACCGTTACTGCGCAGGGCATTTCGACTTCACGGTGTCGTGCTTCGTGCCCGATCCGTGGACCACCCAGGGCGAGGCGCGCGAGATCGGCCGGCGCGCGAAGCTGAACGGCTGGAAGCACCTGATCGTGATCACCTACACCCCGCACGTGTCGCGGGCGCGCTACATCGTGGAGAAATGCTTCGACGGTGAGATCACGATGGTGGCGAGCCCCAGCGATTCGGGTCTGGCGTTCTGGGCCTGGATGTACATACGGCAGTCGGCGGGATATGTGCGCGCATTCGCACAGACCGGTTGTTGATCGAAACTTGCGCCCCGGCCACGCAATTGAGCGGTTACGATGAGCGCGGGTCAGCCGAAAGTGCGTCCGTCTCGGGGGTGGATGCGGGTGCGGAAGGATTTCCGGTGCGTATCGACGACTTGCGTTCGATCCGGGACAGCGAACTCACCACCGATGTGTGCGTAATCGGGTCGGGCCCGGCCGGGTCCACCCTCGCCGCCGAACTCGCGGGATCGCCACTGCGCGTTCTCATTTTGGAAAGCGGCGGTTTCGAAATCACCCCGGAAACCGACGAACTCAATGACCTGGAGAATGCCGGGGCCGCGCGGGCCATGCCATATCGCAACGCGCGCAATAGAATTCTGGGCGGTAGCTCGCATACCTGGAGCGGGCGCTGCGCCCCGCTGGACGCCCTGGACTACCGGACCCGGTCCTGGGTGCCCGGTTCCGGCTGGCCGATCGGACCGGACCAGGTGGAACCGTATCTGGACCGCGCCGCCGCGCACCTGGGGCTGGGCCCGGGCGGGCAGTTCACCGACGATCGCTTCTGGGAGCTGGCGGACCGGCCGCCGCCCGTGCCGGATCTGGACCGGCGCCGGCTGCGCCCGTTCTTCTGGCAGATCAGCAAGGATCCCGCGGATCCCTTCGACAGCAAGCGATTCGGGCCGCATCTGGCCGATATTCCGGCCGGCAATGTGCGAATCATCGTGAATGCCAACGTCGTCCACCTCGATACCGATCCGGTCGGCCGACAGGTAGTCCGATTGCGCGTCGTCGACGCCGACGGAAAACCGCGCACGGTGAATGCGGCGCGAATTGTGCTGGCCGCCGGGGGAATCGAGAACGCCCGGTTATTGCTCGCCTCCAACCGCGAACTTCCGGCCGGTCTCGGAAATCGGCACGATATGGTCGGACGGTACCTGCTGGACCATCGATGCGGGGTGGTCGGCACGCTCGATCCGCACGGTTCCGCGGCGGCGCGCGACCGTTTCGGCAAATACGTGGTGAAAACGCGGGGCGGAAAACACACCTTCCTGCACGGCGTGGCATTGTCGCCGGAAATCCAGGCCGCCGAGGGATTGTTGAACTGCGCCTTGTGGATTCAGGAAGTGCCCGCCGAGGACGATCCGTGGGAATCGGTGAAGAACCTGCTGCGCGGGCAGCTGAACCTGCACGACGCGCGGACGGTGGCGAGCAATCCGGGACTGCTGCTGTCGGGGGCCAAACGGCGGCTCATCGATCACACCGGGCTGCCGCGCAAGCTGGAACTGGTGGAGTTGCGCTGCATGGTGGAGCAGACGCCGGATCCGGAGAGCCGGATCACCCTGAGCGACAAGGCCGATCGGTTCGGGGTGCCGCTACCGCGGGTGAACTGGCGGCTGAGCGCGCAGGAGGACCGGACGGTGCGGCGGGCGGCGGCGCTGCTGGCCGGGGAATTCACCCGGCTGGGGTTCCCGCCGCCGGAGCTGCACGATTGGGCGCGGGAGGACAGTTCGCTGCCGGTGCGGCTCACCGACTGGGCGCATCCCACCGGCGCCACCCGGATGTCGGCGGATCCCCGGACCGGGGTGGTGGACGCCGACTGCCGGGTGCACGGGATGGAGAACCTGTGGGTGGCGGGCAGTTCGGTGTTCCCGACGAACGGGCACGCCAATCCGACGCTGACCATCGTGGC
Organism: Nocardia yamanashiensis; assembly: GCF_021183565.1. Lineage (NCBI taxonomy): Bacteria > Bacillati > Actinomycetota > Actinomycetes > Mycobacteriales > Nocardiaceae > Nocardia > Nocardia yamanashiensis. Next base: position 7,890,425 of record NZ_CP089226.1, on the reverse strand, counting down.
GCTGGCGGTTCGCCTGGCGGACCGGCTCCGCCACGCCTGACTACTGCTTGGGCAGGGGCAGGTCGATGCTGCTGACCTCGGTGACCTTCCAGTCTTCCTCGGGGTCGACGCTCACCGTGTAATAGACGGTCGAGACGAAACCGTCGGGGCGCTGGGTATTGCTGGTGTTGACGTTCAGATAGACGTTCACCTTGTACGCGCCGTTGTCCCGGTTGACGATCTGCGCGCCCAGCGGGGTCGGGCTGGAGATCCACTGCAGCGGCACCATGAATTTCTGCAGTTCGCCCTTGCCCGCGTCGAAGGCCGCGCCCAGCTTCGGGGTGGTGTTCTTCTGCAGGCGCGCGATCCAGGCGTTGAAGTCGGTGTAGTTCACCGTCGAGACGCCCACCGCGTAATCGGTGGCGACCTGTTCGGCGTGCTTGTCGTCGGCGGCCCGGGCATCGCGGTCGCGCAGTTCGCCGCGGGCCGAGGACCACAGCACCGTCATGGTGACGAGCGCGCCGATCAGCACCACGGCCGCCGCGGCGAGCGCCAGCGTGGAGACCTTCAGCTGAATGGTCTTGCCCTGCGGCTCGGTCTCGGCGGCGGACTCCGCGTCGACCGCCCGTTTCGGTTCGGTGCCCTCGGACATCCGCATACCTTCCTCTACTACTTGACGTTGACCTGCACGCGCACGGCGTTGTCACCGGTATTGGCCAGCGCCTGGGTGATCAGGCCGCTGATATTGATCTGCGATCCCGCGGTGCGCGCCGAATCCACCAGCGGGCGGAGTTGCGGCGCGAGAATCTGCAATTCGGGTCCCGCCTGCCGCAGCCAGTCGCTCAGCTTGGTCAGGAACGGCGCCAGGCCGTCGTCTTCGAGATAGACCTGCGGGCCGGGCGCGCGGTCCACCAGTCTACCGACCGCGTTCACCAGCTCTTCCAGGGACTTCTCGAAGCGCAGGAAGGCCGGGGCCGCGGCGGCGGTGGCCGCGCCCATGCCGTCCATATCCGAGGCCGCGGCCTGGAAGCTGTTGAGCAGCTGCGCGATCTTGGGCTCCCGGCTCATGATGGCCGCGGCCAGCAGATCGCCGGCCCGGGTCAGCGCCGGCATGCTGGATTCGGTGTCGTGGAAGGCCGCGCCGAGGGTGCTCGCCAGCGAGGCGGCCACCTTCGGGTCGAGCTGGTTCATGACCTTGTTGACCAGCCGCGACACCTCGGGAATGGACAGCGGCGACTTCACGCTCGCGGTGTCCAGGCGCTGCCCGTCGCGCAGGTAGGGGCCGCCGCCGGTCTTGGGGCGGATCTCCACGTACGGTTCGCCCAGCGCCGAGAGCTGTTCGATGCTGATCACGCTGTCGGTGGGGACCTTGCGGTCCGCGTCCACCCGGAAGCCGACCTCGATACCGGCGGCGGTGCCGTCGATGGAGGTCACCTTGCCGATCTTCATGCCGGTCAGCAGGATCGGCGAACCGACGCTCAGGCCACCGGAATTCGACAGCACCATGGACGCGCGGGTGTATTCGGCGAACGGATCGGCGCGCACCACGCCGAAGGTCAGATAGCTCGCGCCCAGCACGGTGACGGCGGCGATACCGCCGAGGGAGGCCAGCGATCCCCATTTCATCGCACCGCTCCGATCACGCGCAGACCGGACAGAATCGCGGCCGTCTTGTCGTCCTTGGACACCGAATCCGCCTGCACCCCGGTGACATTCACCTTCGGGCCCTGCTCCACGAACGGAATCAGCTTGTCCCGCAGCAGGGAAAGCAGCAGCGCCAGGTTCGAGGGCTTGGACAGGTCCAGGCCCTGCCCCGAAAGTGCCAGCGGCACAAAGGCTTGCGCGGCGGCATTGCCCGAGGTGGCGAGCGGCTCCAGCCAGGTCAGCGAGGAGCCGAGCCGGCCCAGTGCGGTGAAGAGCCCGGCCACGCCGTTGATGGACGCGGTGATGCCGGTCATGGCGTCCACCGATTCCTGGCTCAGCTGATGATCGAGGTAGTCCACACCGTCGTGCAGCACCTGGGCATTGGTGCCCAGGCCGTTGAGCAGCGAGTCCACCGCATCCAGATTCGCGGCCAGGTCCTGGAAGTTGGTCCCCGCGTTCTGGGCGATGCGCCGCGTCTCGTTCGGGTCGGCGGGCAGCACCGAATTGATGCGATTGATGATGTCCTGCAACTGATTCACCGCCCCGCCCTGGGTGAAGGCGGCCAGCGCGGCCATGGTGTCCTCCAGCTGCACCGGCGGCCGGGTGAACTCCTGGCCGATGGTGCCGCCGTCCGGCAGCAGCTTGCCGAAACCGCCGGGCGGCGTGGTCAGCGCCAGGTGGATGTCACCGAGCACCGTGTTCTGCCGCAGCTCGGCCACCGTCGTAGCCGGGAGCTGCACCTTGCTCGAGATCTCGGCGTCCACCACGACGTAGCCGCCCTTGCCGCCGGAATGCGCCGAATCCACCACGCGCACACCGGTAACCGTGCCGACCTGCGCGCCGTTGGCGATCACCTTGGCGCGGGCGGGCAGGTTCAGCACATTGCCGAACTCGATGTGGATGTTGTAGGTCGGACCGGAAACCGACGTGCCCGGCACCGGCACCGAGGACGGATCGAACGCACAGCCGCCGGCACCCGCTATCAACGCGGTCGCCGCGACCGCCGCACCGAGGGCGCGTTTCGGCAGCGCCGGAAGACGGAGGGTAATGGTCCTCATCGCGCACCTGCCATTCCGACCACCAGCGGCACCAGTGGGATATCGAGGTCCGACGGCTGGGCGCAGCGGCCCGGCTGCAGCGCGTTCAGCGCCGCGCACGCCTGCTCGGACTGCTCCGCGGACAGTGCCACGCGCGGCGAACCGTAGGTCACGCCGGAGCCCATCATGTGCTCGGCGGCGCTGGTCAGCACCGGCAGCTTCTGCATGATCTCGGACATGGAGCCGACATTGGCGCGCAGCAGGCGCAGCAGCGGCATGGTGTCGTCGAGGGCCCGCATGATCGGATCACCGGCGATGGTCACCAGATCGTTGAGCATGGGCAGGGCCTGACCCAGCCGGTCGATCAATTCCGCACCGGGACCGAGCAATTCGCTGCTGGCATTGTTCAGCGCCGGGGCGAGTCGCAGCAGCATGGAGCGCAGATCGCCCCAATGCGCCTCGACCTTCTGCCCGACCGAGGCGAAGGCATCGAAAATGCCCGCCAGATGGCCGATGTCGGCGTCGGGGGCGGACAGCGACGAACCGAGCTTCTTGACGATCGCGTTGATCTCCGGACCCGCGCCCGCCGTCGCCGCGTCCAGCGCTCCCAGACCGCGTTCCAGCGCGTCCGGGGCCTGCGCCGCCTGCAATTGCGCGGACAGATCCGCGAGCGCGGTCAGCGTCTCGGTGATGCTCTTGGGCGTCAGCGTCTTGGTGATGCAGTCGCCGGGGTTCCAGCGCGCGGTGTTCTTCCCGCTGAACAGCACCGCCAGATTCCGGTCCGCCACAATGGAATCCGCGACCGTGGTGGCGGCGGCATCGGCGTACACCGGGTACTTCGCGTCCACCTCGAACCCGACCGCGACCTTCGCGCCCTCGGATTCGACGGAGGTCACGGTGCCCACGGGGATGCCGCGCATGGTGACCTTGTTGCCTACGTAGAGGCCGACCGCGTCCGGCATGAGCGCGCAGTAGGACTGGGTCTTCTTCATCGGATCGAAGTAGACGAAGTACCCGACCACCGCCAGCGCCACCACCAGGACCGCGCCGGCGACCGACATGAACGCCTGTGAGGCGAGCAATCGCTTGAGCATCAGCAGTCCTTTCCGGGCGCCGGGATGCAGATGGCCGGCAGCGGAACCGTCTGCCGCGACTGGTCGACGGTGACGCCGCCCTCCGGGATCACCAGTTCCGACAGCTTGGTCTGCAGGCTGTGCGCGGCGGTCAGGGTGGGGCCGAACTTCTCGCCGAGCTGTTCCAGCTGCTCCAGCGCGGCGTTCAGTTTCGGCTTCAGCGACTCGTCCCAGGCCGGCGCCGCGCCGCCCAGCCGCCCGACCACGTCACTGAGCAGCCGGAGGGCCTCGGCCATCTCGGTGTGCTTGGCCTCCAGCACGGTGACCAGCAGGTTGGCATTGTCCATCAGGCGGCCGAGATCGGATTTCGCGCCGTCGTACATGCGCACGTACTCGTCGGCGACCGAGATGGCGTTCGAGACCTGGGTGCGCTGCCGATCCAGCGCGTCCACGTAATTGCCGACGGTGGTCAGCGTGGTGCGCAGGCTGTCCGGCGCGGTCTGCAGCGAATCGCCGAGGGCCGCCAGATTGCGGTTGAGGCTGTTGCCGTCCAGCTTCGACAGCGGCGCGGCCGCGTCCTGGAAGGTCTGCACCAGGCTGTAGGGCAGCCGGACCCGATCGGCCGGAATCGCCTTGTCCCCCAGGGCTTGTGTACCGGCCGGGAACACCGCGACATAGTGGCCGCCGACGATGGTCAGCATGCGAATGTCGAGGGAGGTCTGATCGCCCATGAAGACATCGGAATCCACGGTGAACTTCATGATCACCTTGTCCGGCTTCAGCTCCAGGGACTTCACCTCGCCGACCGAGATGCCCGCCACGCGCACATCGTCGCCGGCCTTCACCGACTGCGCCTCGGACAGTTCGGCGGTGTAGGTGTGCTTGCCCAGCGGCAGCACGTACAGTGCGCCCGCGCCCAGCAGCAGCACCGCCACCAGCGCCGCCCCGATGATGCCGCGCCGCAGTTCCCGCTTCACCCGGGTGGGTTCGTCGATCACGCGGTCGTCGCCGAATCGCAAGCGGGGCAGTCTCATCCGTTGCACAGTGTCACCTGCTGTCCGCCGATCAGCACCTTCAGCATGCCGGGCAGTTCGGCGTTCCCCTTGCTGCACAACGGTTTCCAGCCGGACGGCCGGGACGGCAGCGAGGCGTCCGCGGCGGCCAGCACGGCGGGCAGCCGGCCGAGCAGCTCCACCGCCTGCTTGCCGTCGGGGAAGATCTGCCGGATCAAGGTGTCCACGTCCTGGCCGCTGTTGATGCCGAGGGTGCGCAGCAGCGCGTCGATGGGCCGCAGCACCGACGGCGCGGTCGCCGCGAATTGCGCCAGCCCGCCGATGTTCTGCTGCAGCGCCTCGAAGATATTGCTGAGCTGGGCGAGCAGCGGCACCAGGTAGTGCACGCGGCCGCTCAGGCGATCGGACAGGTCCGACATATTGCGGATCAGGGTGCCGATCACCTGCTGCCGGTTGTCCACGTGTGCGGCCAGCTTGCCGATGGCGTCCATGGCCGGGCCGACGCCATTGCCGTCGCCCTCGATCAAAGCGACCATGCTGGCGCTGAATTGGTTGATGGCCTCCGGAGACACCGTCTGCAACACCGGCTTCAAGCCGTTGAACAGGCTGGTCACATCGAAGGACGGCACGGTGTGATCGATGTCGATGCGCGCGCCCGCCGCGATGGCCTTACCCGGCTGCGGCTGCTGCTGCAGATCGATATAGCGCTGCCCGGTGAGGTTCTGGTACCGGATAGCGAGCTTGGAGTTGTCGTAGACGGGTGCGTCGGTCTTGACCGTGAGGCTGACCTTGGCCCGGTTCCCCTCCAGCTCGATGCCCTTCACCTTGCCGACCTGCACGCCGTACATGCGCACGTCGTCGCCGACCTTGAGGCCGTTGGCATCGGTGAAAATCGCTTCGTGCGAATCGGTTTCACCCGAGACCGGCCGCTGGATGGCGGTCAGCACCAGCATGAGCACCACCACGATGACGCCCGCGAACAACACCAGCCGCCACGCCGCGGCCTTCACACTCATCGCATTCCTCCCAGTAGCGGTGCGATGACCGCGGGCACGCTCTTCAGCTCGACCTCCACATTCAGCACCGGCCCCTGCCCGTTGTCGGGCATGGCGGCGCGCAGACGCTCCAGCAGCGTGCGCAATTCGGCCGAGGACTGCTGCGGGGCGGGCACCATCTGGGCCAGCGCGCTCAGCAGCGGCACCAGCGCGTCGGTGGTCCCGGACAGCTGGGTTCCGGCCTGCCCCAGGGTGTTCGCCAGGATGGGCAGCAGCTGCCCGGTCACGATGGCGACGCCCCTGTCGTATTCGGCGCGATCGGCCTGCAACCGCTGGATGCTGCGAATCAGATCGATGACCTGCACGGTCGCGCCCGCGAACTGACCGCCGCCGTCGAAGGCCGGGCCGAGTTCACCGAACAGCTGTGACAGCGGCATTCGCTGGTTGTCGGCGATGGTGCGCTGCGCGGTGATCAGCGCCTGTGCCAGCGGGGTGAGCGCCTGGGTGTCGGCGGCGGCCTGCGCGATGACCGAGGCCATCTGCGGGGTCAGCACCGAACCGCCCATCTGCGACATGCTGCGCAGAATCGAGCCCATGGTGGCGTCGTACACGTCGGCGGACTTTCGCCCGGTCAGGTCGATGACCGAACCGGAGCGCAACGGCGCACCGCCCGCGCCCTTGCGCAGTTCGATCTCGCTGATGCCGAACAGGTTGGCGGGCGCGTAATCCACCAGCAGGCTGTCGTCCAGCCCGAACATGCGCGAATCGTCCAGGCGCAGCGAAATCCGCTGCGTGCCTTTCTGATCCGGGTCGATGGCGGTGACCTTGCCGACCACCACGCCATTGGCCCGCACCTCGGTGCCCACCAGCACGCCGTCGCCGATCTGCTCGGTGCGCAGCGAAATCGGCAGGCCCGCTTCGGTTTTATTGGACCGGTAGACCGTCCACACCGCCGTCACCGCGAGCACGATGGCCAGCGCCACCGCGCCGACCGTCATCGCCTGCTTGCGATCGACGGCCACACCCGGCATTCCGTAATTCGCCATCCCCTACCCCGTGAACGTGATCGCCGAGTTGAAGCCCCACAGCGCGAGCGAGAGCACCATGTCCATGGCGATGATCGCCACCGACGAGGCCCGCACCGCTTTACCCGAGGCGATGCCCACGCCCTCCGGACCGCCGGTGGCGAAGAAGCCGTAGTAGCAGTGGATCAGGATGACGACCACCGCGAAGATGGCCACCTTCACCACGGCCGCGATCACGTCGAAGCCGGAGACGAACTGGAAGAAGTAGTGGTCGTAGACGCCCGCCGCCGACCCGTGCACCAGCGTGATCAGCCCGCGGCAGGCCGCGTAGGACAGGATCAGCGCGATCAGGAAGGTCGGGATGATGGCGACCGCGCCGGCCAGCACCCGGGTGGTCACCACGAACGGCACCGAACGCAGGCCGAGCGATTCGATGGCGTCGATCTCCTCGGAGATGCGCATGGAACCGATCTCGGCGGTCATGCGGCAGCCCGCCTGCGCGGCGAACCCGATGGCGGCGGCGATGGGCGCGAGCTCACGCGTGGTGGCGTAGGCCGAGACCAGGCCGGTGACCGGGCCCATGCCCAGCATGTCCAGCGTCGCGAAGGACTCGACCGCGACCGAAGCGCCCATGACCAGGCCCAGCACGATCATCATCGGCACGGTCCCGCCGCCCACGATGATGGAACCGCGACCCCAGGTCATATTGGTGATGGCCCGCATGGTCTCGTCGCGATAGCGCCTGAGCGTCAACGGAATCGACGACAGCACCTGCCAGACGAAGGCCAGCACGAAGCCCAGGTTCTCGACCCGGCGCAGCACCAGACCGCGGCGGCGATAGGCGCGCGCCGCCCAGCCCAGACCTTTGGGCACATAGGTAGCCGACATCAGGCCAGCCTCGTGGGCAGGAACATGGCGGTGATCTGGGTGGCGACCAGGTTGACGGTCACGATCGACACCACCGACAGCACCACGGCGGCGTTCACCGCATCGGCCACGCCGCGCGGGCCGCCCTTGGCCTCGAGTCCGCGCTGGCAGGCGATGACCACCACCAGGAAGCCGAAGATGACCGCCTTGAGCAGCGACACCCACACATCCGCGGTGGTGGTGAAGGAACCGAAAGTGGCCCAATACGATCCGGGCGTCACGCCCTGACCGCCGATGGCGACCATGTAGCCGGCCAGCACGCCGACGAAGATGATGAGCACGTTCAGCAGCGGGGCCACGAAGATCATGGCGACCATGCGCGGGATGACCAGCCGGTGAATCGGGCTGATGCCCATGGTGTTCAGCGCGTCGATCTCCTCGCGGATGGTGCGCGCGCCCAGATCCGCGGCCAGCGCCGCCGCGCCCGCGCCGCCCAGCAGGAAGCCGGTGGCCAGGGGCGCGCCCTGCTTGATGACGCCGAGGCCGCCGGTCGCGCCGAGCAGCGAATCCGCGCCCAGGGTGTGAATGAGGTTGCCGACCTGGACCGAGACGATGACGCCGAACGGAATGGCCATCAGGATGGCGGGAATCGCGGTGACCGTGATCAGCCGCCACGCCTGCAGAATGGCTTCTTTCCACTGGAACTGCCCGCGCGCGAGATCGGAGAACGTGCCCGAAACCGCTTCCTGCGCGATGCCGGCGGCACGTCCGAAGGTGCGCAGCGAGGCCACCACGGTGCCGGAGAAGTTGTCGCGCACGATGCGGACAGCACTCTCTTGTTTGGTGACGAGCTTCAAAATTTCTTCTCCGTGATCGGCAACACTGCCTGCCATCAAAGCTAATGGTTACGCCGAGTTACAACAAATCCGCTCCAGGTGTGACACAGACCTCTCCGCAACTGTCCGGTACACCCGGAAACAGAGCTGGCCATGGGGCAGATTACCGATGTGACCAGGCATTCTGTAACGCGTTATCAGAGTGGATCGGCATGGGCATGAGTTCGCACACGGGCGCGGCGAACCCTTGGCCGAGGGGTTTTCCGGGGGTGAGCCATACCCGACCGACCTTGTTAGTGAACTGTCAGCTATTCAGAGGAATCCGCCGAACCCGCCCGTAGCCGGGCCCGCGGCGTGTTCACTGGGCCGCGTGGACGACACCGTCACCGCCGTCATGCACGCCGTCGAATCCGGCGACTGGGCCCGGTTCGCACAGCTCGTGCACCCCTACGTGCACTGGACCGAGGACGGCGTCACCACGCGCGGCCGCACCCGGGTGATGGCGCTGCTATCGGGCCGCGGCGTGAAACCGGCCGCGACCGTCGAACTGCGCGACGGACAGGTCTATCGCTGGAACGCCTAGTGCGCTAAGGGCTTACGGCCAGGAACAGGAAGCCGGAGAACAGCACCAGGTGCACGCAGCCCTGTAGGAGAGTGGCGCGGCCCGGCACCACGGTGAGCGCGCCGACCACCACGGTCAGGGCCAGCAACACCATCTGCGTCGCGCCGAGGCCGAGCATGAGCGGGCCCTCGATCCAGATCGAGGCCAGCGCGATCGCCGGAATGGTCAGGCCGATGCTGGCCATGGCCGAACCCAGTGCCAGGTTCAGGCTGATCTGCACCCGCTCCCCGCGGGCGGCGCGCACGGCGGCAATGGTCTCCGGCAGCAGCACCAGCAGCGCGATGACCACACCGACCGCGGACGCGGGCAGGCCGGCGGCGGCGATACCGTCCTCGATCGACGGCGACACCGTCTTGGCCAGCCCGACCACGCCGATCAAGGCCACCAGCAGCAGCACCAGGCTGATCAGCGCTTCCTTCTTGGACGGCAGATGCGCACGCTCGTCGTCACCGGACTCCTCGACCGGCAGGAAGTCGTCGGGATGACGGACCGTCTGCACCATGACGAAGACGCCGTAGAGCACGAGGGAGGCGACCGCCGCGAAGGCCAGCTGCGCACCCGAGAAGACCGGGCCGGGTTCACTGGTGGTGAAGGTCGGCAACACCAGGCTGAGCGTGGCCAGTGTGGCGACGGTGGCGAGCGCGCCGCCGGTGCCCTCGGCATTGAATACCGCCACGCGCCTGCGCAGCGCGGCGACCAGCAGCGACAGGCCGAAAATGCCATTGCAGGTGATCATGACCGCGGCGAAGACGGTATCGCGGGCGTAGGAGGCGGCCTTGTCGCCGCCGGACAGCATCAGGGTGACGATCAGGCCGACCTCGATGATGGTCACCGCGACCGCCAGGATGAGCGAACCGAACGGCTCGCCGACCCGGTGCGCCACCACTTCCGCATGGCTGACCGCCGACAACACCGCGCCGATCAGGGCCGCGCCGATCACGGTGGCGGCGATCGGACCCGGCTCCCGCCCCCAGGAAACGGCCAGCACCACCGCCGCGAGGAGTGGGACGACGACAGACCACCAGCGCGAGAGAAGACCGACCATGATCTTCATCGTTCCAGCAATTCGGTCGCATCCACCGCAAAACGAGAGCCATCCCTCCCCCGCGCGGCGCGGGACATTATTCGATGGCGGCGGCGGCCTGCTCGAAAGCGGCTGCGGCGCGGCCGAAGTAATCGAAGAGCAACTCACGCTGCTCCGGGGTGTACCCGGCCATGATCTCGCCGATCGCCCGGCGTGCCGGAGCCAGCACCCGCTCCAGCTCCGCGGGCTGCCCGACCGGTTCCACGATCACCTTCCGGCGATCGCCCGGATCCGCGGCGCGCCGCACACAGCCGGCCGCCTCCAGCCGATCGATGAGCCGGGTGGTCGGGCCGGTGGTCAGCCCGGCCCGCGCACCGAGTTCCCCCGGGGTCATGGCGCCCCGCAATTCCAGGATGTTGAGCGCGTACAGATCCGTGGCCCCCAGTCCGACCGCGCGCGCACCCGCTTGGGCATGCAGCACCACGGCGCTCAGATAGCGACGGAAAACCTCGTGCGGGCTGCCGGCGGCGGGCATTGACACGGCCGACTCTCCTCTCGTAATCTCTTCCTCAACGAAGATACTTCTTCAAAGAAGAAGCATCTTCCACGCAGAAGACTAGCACGGAGGCCGATTCCCATGAACACCATCGACGCCGACACCACCGCCATCCGCGCCCTGATCGAGCGCAGCCGCGACGCCTGGAACCACGGCGACGGCGCCGCTTACGGAGCCTGCTTCACCGCGGACGCCACCGACGTCACCTACGTCGGGACCGTCTATCACGGCGGCGGCGAGATCGGGAGCGCGCACCAGGCGCTGTTCGACAGCTTCTTGAAGGGCAGCCGGCTGACCGTCGAGATCCTCGAGATCCGCCGCTACGGCCGGGACACCGCGATCGTCGTCACCCGGGGCGAGTCCTCGAAGGGCAATCCGAAGAAGCTCGGAAAACTGGCCACCTACACGGTGATTCGCGATGCCGACGGCCAGTGGCGGATCGCGGCGGTGCAGAAGACGCAGCACAAGCCGATCATGGAGGCGGTCTCCTTCAAGTTCCAGCCCGCCACCCGGCCCGCCGCCCGCTGAGCGTGCGGCACACAGCGAATCGGGATCCCGGAAGCCCGGCCGGAGCTGGCATAGGCTGCCGGTGTGGATGAGACGACGGGCAGCGGCGCCGAGCCGGAGGACGGGCTACCGCATCCGCACGAACCGCACGACAGCAGTCTGGCCTCGCGGCTGAACTGGTTGCGGGCGGGCGTGCTCGGGGCCAATGACGGCATCGTGTCCACGGCCGGACTGGTGGTGGGTGTGGCGGCGGCGTCCACCGACACCTCGTCGATTCTCACGGCGGGCATCGCGGGGCTCACCGCGGGCGCGATCTCCATGGCGGCCGGGGAGTACGTCTCGGTCAGCACCCAGCGCGATACCGAGAAGGCGCTGCTGTCCAAGGAGCGGCGCGAGCTGGCCGAGGAACCGGAATACGAACTCGCCGAACTCACCCAGATCTATCGCGACAAGGGTCTTTCCGATGCGACCGCGCGCAAGGTGGCGGAGGAGCTGACCGCCCACGACGCCTTCGCCGCGCACGCCGAAGCCGAATTGAAGCTCGATCCGGACGATCTCACCAATCCGTGGCACGCGGCGATCTCCTCCGCCGTCTCCTTCACCCTCGGCGCGCTGCTGCCATTGATCGCCATTCTGCTGCCGCCGGTGCAGTGGCGGATTCCGGTGACCTTCGTCGCCGTGCTGATCGCGCTGGCCGCAACCGGTTCGGTCAGTTCACGACTCGGCGGCAGCGACCCGAAGCGGGCGGTGCTGCGGGTGGTGATCGGCGGTGCGCTCGCCATGGCCGTCACCTACGGAATCGGGCAGCTGGCGGACGTTTCCGGGATCTGATCAGGGCTCGGCCGGGAACTCCGGCTGGGGTTCGGCGATCTCGGCCGGCGCGGGCGGAGCCGGCGGCGCGGGCTGCTGGGGCACGCAGATCCAGCGGGCGATCGGCAGCAGATCCCATTGCGCGGCAACGCCGTTCGAAGAGCAGGGAGCTCCGAGCCGGGGTTGCTCGGCGGCGGGGACCGGATCGGTGCACACCCAGCCGCCGTTCGGCAGGGTCAGCGGCAGCAGCAGGGCGGCGCGCGAACAGCCCGGGCCGCCGATGGGGGCGGCGGCATCGATCGGAGCGATGACCGGCAGCGGGACCACGGCCGGGATCACCACCGGGATCTCGACCGGATGCGGTGCGGCGGGACCGGGCGGAGTCACCGGACTGACCGGCACCACACCCGAGGGCACGACGGGCGCGCCGGGAATCACCGCACCGGCCGCGCCGCCGGACGGCACGCCCACCGTGCCGCTCGCCGGCGCCCCGGCGGGATTCGCCACGCCCGCAGGCGAATCCGGAAGGCGCCGATCGTCGATCGATTCCGAATCGCCGGGCCGGTTCGAGTCGCCGCCCCGGTCGCTGGCGGTGGTGAGCAGCAGGCCCGCGCCGATGGCGAGGACCATCAGCCCCGACACCAGCACCACCGCGCCCAGGCTGCGCGGAGTGATATCGCCGGTGCTGGAAGGCCGTTCGGGTTCGACGCTGCCGAGCATGGCTGTGCTCCTTCGGATTCCGGGCCGGGCCGGTCAGGGAGCCGGGGGCGGCGGGGGCGGAGGTGGAATCAGGAACGGAATCAGGGGCGCGAGGATATCCGGGATGGGCGGGGGCGGCGGGGCGGCCGGCGCCGGGGGCGGGGGCTCGGGCGGGGCCTCCACCGGGGCGATATCGACGGGCTGGGATTGCGGGGTGTAGGCGGGAACGGGGGCCGGCGCCTCTTCGACGGGTGCGGGCGGCGGCGGAGGCGGGGCCGCGGCGGGCGGCGGGGGCGCGGCGTTCACCGGCTGCTGGGACGAACTGGTGCCGGGCGTGGTGGTGACCGAGCCCGACGTGTCGGCGGCGGGACGGTGCAGTCCGGCTTTCAACGGGCCGCCGATGAGGGCGAAGACCAGGCCGAAGGACAGGACGAGCAATACCACCAGCACTCGGGGCGACATCTCGCCCGACGCCATGACGCCGGGGGTGTCGTCCGTCTTGTCCGCGGCGGGTTTCTCCCGCACCGCACCGAGTGCCAAACCCGCATCCCTTCGCCTCGAAACCTGTGCCGCCGATCCGAAATGCTCGTCCTTCACGGACGGTACACAGGTTTGCCGGGATGCAGAACGGACTACACGGTACGGAATTGTTCCAGCTCAATATCTATCGATAACGATTGCTAGAAGATCGCCGAGGGAGTGCCGGTGAACCAGGAATTGGCGATGCGGACCCGGTGCAGCAGCCAGCGGCCGCCGTCGCGGCGCAGCTCCACGTCGTAGTAGTTCTTCAGCAGCGCGAAGACCGAGTGATCGGCGGTGAGCAGATGCTGCGCCTCGACCATGGCGGTCAGCCGAGCGGTGTCACCGTCGATGGCGATGCGCGGATTGGTGACCTGATGGGTGGTGTCCACCCGCCCGGTGAATCCGCTCAGGATGGTGTCGACGATGACCCCGCGACCGCGCATGACGGGCACCTCCGCACCCCATTTCGCAGCGGCCGGGGCGAAGTCGAGTTCGGCGTCGGGGGTGAAGGACGACGCGAACAGTTCCTTGTCCTGCAGATCCTGTCCGAGGCCGAAACGGTAGAGGGCGTCCAGGATCTCGGCGCGATCGCGCAGTTCGCGGACCGCGGCCGCGTCGTCGGTGGCGGACAGGGCCTGGGCTGCGGTGACGTACATGGTGACTCCTCGGTGGTTCGTTGACCGGATGAGTCCACCCTCCCGTGCGCCACCTGCGGCATCAATGCGAAAGTAGGGAACGATCGTTAAGCCAGGCTTGAAGATGGGTGACGGCATGCTGGAGCGGCACGAGATCGAGGTGTTCCTGACCCTGGTCGAGGAACTGCATTTCGGGCGCACCGCCGGACAACTGCGCCTGTCCACCGCCCGCGTCAGCCAGACGGTGGCGAAACTCGAACGGCGGCTGGGGGTTCCGCTCTTCGAGCGCAGCAGCCGCCGGGTGGCGGTGACGGCGGCCGGGCGGGAGCTGTACGCCGATCTGCGCCCGGCCTGGGACCGGATCGGCGCGGCGGTGCGGCGCACCGTCGACACCGCGCGTGGCCGGGGCGGCACGCTCACCGTCGCCTTCGTGGACGCCGCCACCAGCCAGCTGGTCGCGCGCGCCGCCGAACTGCTCCGCGCCACCCTGCCCGACTGCACCGTGCGCATTCGCGAAACCCAACCGGCGCAAGTGATTCCGGCCCTGCGCGCGGGTGAGGCGGATATCGCCCTCGGCACGCTCCCGATCGACGCAACGGATATCCGCCGCGGTCCCGTCCTGGTCACCGAGGCCCGACTGCTCGCCGTTCCCGCGAACCACCCACTGGCGCAGCGCGATTCGATCACGCCCGCCGAGGCCGAGCGCACCACCGCCCTGGAGCAGCCCGCTTTCGCCACCACCACCGAACTGCTGGCCCTGGTCGGCGCGGGCCAGGGCACCCTGCCCGTCGGCGCGCACGCCCGCCGCTATCACCCGCGCCCCGATGTGGCCTACCTGCCGGTTCGCGACGCCCCGCCGATCGAATGGGCGCTGCTGTGGCTGAGCAGCAACGAGACGGCGCGCATCCGCGAATTCTCCAGCGCCGCAGTCACTGCGGCCGCTCCCGTCTGAGCATCCCACCGACACCGCACCGCATTCGGGGGCGATCACGGGACCGTGCTGACGGCCGGTCACGGGACGGTGATCACGACCTTGCCGAACGGGTCACCCTCCATGAAGTGGCGGTAGGCGTCGGCGGCCCGGTCGAACGGGAAGACGCTGTCGATGACCGGGCGCAGGCCGTGCTCGGCGATGGTGGCGTTCATGGCCTCGTAATCGGTGCGGCTGCCGACCGCGACCCGGCGGATGGAGAGATATTTGCCGCCGAAGATATCGGCGGCCGCGGCGGGCACCTCCGAGGCCTTCGCGCCGATCAGGGTGATGCGGGCGTCATAGGCCGCTGCCGCAACGGATTTCGGCAGGGTGAGCATGCCGACCGCATCGATGACATGGTCCGCGCCGAGGCCGCCGGTCAGCTCCTGTACGGCGAGCTCCCAGTCCGGCGTGCTCGCCCGATCCACCACCTCGTCGGCGCCGAGCTTGCGCAGCCGTTCGGCCTTGTCGGCGGTGGAGGTGATCGAAATGACCCGGGCGCCCAGCATTTTCGCGTGCTGGACGGCGAACAGCCCGACCGGGCCGGTGCCGACCGTCAGCACCGTCTCCCCCGCTCCGGCCGGGACCGGCTTGGCCACCCCGGACCAGGCCACCAGTCCGGCGCAGGTGAGCGTGGCGGCTTCCTCGTCGGTGAGGTGCGCGGGCACGTGCACCACCGACTGTTCCGCCAGCACGATGTATTCGGCGAGCCAGCCGTCGAAGTTCGCGCCGTACTGTTCGGCGGCCAGCGCCAGGGACTGCGGGCCGTCGATCCAATTGACGAAATAGCTGCCGGCCACCCGGTCACCGAGGGCGGCGCGGGTCACGCCATCGCCCAGCGCGACGACCTCGCCGACGCCGTCCACCAGCGGCACCGTGTCCGCTTTCAGCGGCAGCGGATAGGTGCCCTCGAGCAGCATCACATCCCGGCGATTGAGCGAGGTGGCCCGCACCCGGACCACCACCTGATGCGGTCCGGGAACCGGGATTTCCTGGGCGCGGCGGCTCAGGCCGTCCAGGCCGCGCAGCGATTCCACATGGTAGGCAAGGGCATTCATGATTCGTTCTCCTGAAACTGGCAGTGCGGGTGGTTACGCGGGGCCGATGTACTGGTGATCGCTGCGGATGCGGCCGTCCGCGTCCAGCGCGAGCACGTCGTAACCCGCGCCGCCCTCGGAACCGTCGGCGGTGGAGACAGTGGCTCGTGCATGCCGAGAAGTTTGTCCGGCGGGCGAACACGCCGCGATTCCCCGCAGGGAATGATCGAGTGGCCGCCTTCGTCATTCCCCGCGGGGAATCGCGGGACGGCTCGCGGTCCCGGACAGTGGAGGCATGACGACCATGGCGGTAGTGGAGGCGACCCCGTTCGCGCAGCAGTTGCGGCATTGGCGCGGAATGCGGCGAATCAGCCAGCTGGACTTGGCGATTCAAGCCGAGACCAGTCAGCGATACCTGAGTTTCCTGGAACAGGGGCGGTCGCATCCGGGCCGGACCATGGTGGTGCGGCTGGCGGAATCACTGGGACTGTCGCTGCGCGAGCGCAACAGCCTGCTGCTGGCCGCCGGGTACGCACCGGCGTTTCCCGAATCCACTTTGGACGCACCGGAACTCGGCGCGGTGCGGCACGCGCTGGACACCATCCTGCAGGGTCATCTCCCCTACCCCGCCGTGGTCACCCGCCCGTTCGGCGTGCTGGTGGCCGCCAATCCCGCCTTCGAGCTGCTGACCGAGGATTGCGCGCCGGAACTGCTGCGGTCCCCGGTGAACGTGCTGCGCCTGGCGCTGCATCCGGACGGGCTGGCCCGGCGGGTGCTGAATCTGCCCGAGTGGGGGCGCCATATCGTCGACAGCCTGCGCAATCGGGCCGCGCGCAGTCCGGATCCGCTGCTGGACGAGCTCATCGCCGAACTGGTGGGCTATCTGCCGCCGGTCGATCCGGGCCCCAATCACATCGGTTTCGCGGTGCCGCTGCGCCTGCGGAGCGATGCGGGCGAGCTGCGCCTGATCACCACGCTGACCTCGTTCGCCACCGCCACCGACATCACCCTGTCCGAACTGCACCTGGAAGCGTTCCTGCCCGCCGATCAAGCCACCGCGGATATCCTGCGCGCCCGATTCGACGCCGCCTGAGCCTCCGGGATCTCCCGCCAATCGAAAACTTGTCGCCGAATACTCGTAGACGTATATTTGTCTACGAGTATCGGAGGTGTTCGAGATGGCAGCCAAACGCAAAGTCACCAACCTGACGGGCCTGGCGGTGCTGTCCACCCTGGGCGTCCAGCCCGGGCACCGCTACGAGATCGCCAATCGGTTGCGGCAGTGGGGCAAGGACACCGATATGGGTGTCAAATGGGGCTCGCTGTACACCGTCGTGGACAACCTCACCAAGCACGGGTTCCTGGAAGTCGCGGGCAGCGAACGCGACGGCGCCCGCCCCGAGCGCACCATCTACCGCATCACCGCGGCCGGCCGCGCCGAACTGGCCGACTGGACCCGCGAACTCATCGGGCAACCGGCCGCCGAGCAGCGCCCCTTCCGCGCCGGCCTGTCGGTGCTGTCGGTGCTGCCGCCGGAAGAGGTCGCCGACCTGCTCACCGAGCGAATCGCCAAGCTGGACAGCATGATCGCCGCGCATCGCGACCGCGCGGCCGCGCTGGCGGGCGCGCTGCCGCGCCTGTTCACCATCGAAGACGACTACGAACTGGCCATGCTGGAGGCCGAACTGCGCTGGTCCACCGCCCTGCGGGCGGAACTGCGCGACGGCACCTTCCCCGACCTGGAGAGCTGGCGCGCGTTCCATCGCGACGGCGTCATGCCCGCCGACTTCGCCGCGCTGCTGGAAGGGGGCGAGCCGGAGCAGGCGCCCCGGCAGGACTGATCCACAGACGAAACCGGGCCCCGGCGAGGGTGCTGCAACACCGCCGCCGAAGCCCGGGATAACACCGTCTCGAACCGCGTCCGTGCAGGCGAACTCGGCACCGAGTTTGGCAACTACAGGATAACTGGGTTCTCCGCACGCGTACCGGTTCGGGTTGATTACTCGAACCCACAGGGAGACAACCATGTCCACCATTCGTTCCGCCATCGTCATCGGCGGTGGCATCTCCGGTCCGGTGGCGGCCACCGCGCTGCGCAGAGCGGGCATCGACGCCCGCGTGTACGAGGCGTATCCGGGACCGGCCTACGGCATCGGATCCAATCTGGCCCTCGCACCCAACGGGATGGCCGCGCTCGAGCTCATCGGGGTCGCCGACGCGGTACGCGCCAAGGCCGTCCCGCTCAGCCGGCAGGCCATGTCGGTCGGCAAGAAGATGATCACCGCACCCATGCTGACCGACGTCGAACCGCTGCGGCTGGTCGATCGGCCGGACCTGCACCAGGTGCTGCACGACGGCGCGGTCGCCGCCGGGGTGCCGTTCGAATACAGCAAACGCCTGGTCGAGGTGGAGGAGCGGGCCGACGGCGTGACCGCGATCTTCGCCGACGGCAGTTCCGCGACCGCCGATGTGCTGATCGGCGCGGACGGCATCCGCTCGGCGGTGCGCACCCTGGTCGATCCCAAGGCGCCCGGGCCGACCTACCTGCGCATGCTGGGCTTCGGCGCGTACACCGACATCCCGGACCTGCGCCTGCCCGCGGAGAGCATGGTGTTCGCGTTCGGGAAACGGGCCTACTACCTGTACTGGGCCATGCCGGACGGGCGTATCGCCTGGGGCGCGAATCTACCGCACCAGCAATACCTTTCGCTCACCCAGGCGCGTGCGGTACCGGCCGGGGAATGGCTGCGGATCCTGCGCGAGACCTACGCGGGGGACGAGCCGGGTGAGCTGCTGGCCCGCAGCACCACGCCCGAACAGCTGGTGACCATCGGGGCGCTGCACATCATGCCGTCGGTGCCGCATTGGTATCGCGGGCGCATGGTGCTCACCGGGGACGCCATCCACGCGCCCAGCAATACCTCGGGGCAGGGGGCGTCGCTGGCCATCGAGAGCGCCATCGAACTGGCGCGCTGCCTGCGCGACATCCCGGATCCGGAAAAGGCTTTCGCCACCTACGAGGCGCTGCGGCGGCCCCGGGTGGAAGCGGTCGCGGCCCGGGTGGCGCGAATGAACCAGACCAAGGCCGCCGGTCCGGTGGCACGGGCGGCCATGGGCCTGGTGATGCCGTTGATGTTCAAGGCGCTGAACCCGGAGAAGACCTTCGCGCCCGAACAGCGTTTCCGGATCGATTGGGACGCAACGGTTCAGCCGGTGCGCTCCCTGGCCTGATCCGCGCCCGCTCCGCCCGCTACCGGTGGGCGGAGAGGGTGTCCGGGCTGTCGGCCTCGTCCAGCAGCTTGGCGGCGATATTGTCCATGGCCTGCTCCAGCAGATCGCGATCCTTGGGATTGGTGACATCCCAGTCGTCGATCTGCGATTCCAGCCAGCGCCGCCAAGCGCCCCGGACCCGGTCCAGTTCCTGGATGCCCTTGTCGGTGAGAGTCAGTGTGCCGCCGTGGTTCCGGATGAAGCCGTCGCGTTCGGCCTTCTCGTACACCGGGGCCACCACCTCCTGCGGCACCCAATAGGTGTGCGCCACTTCGCTCAAGGTCGCCTCGCCGCGCACCTTGCCGAACATCCGCACCTGGCCGAGCGCCCACGCCTCGTCGCGGGTGAGGGAACTGCCCGCGGCACTGAGGATTTCCGGATCGGGCAGCTGATTGTCACGCAGCTTGCGCAGCACCCGGCCGACGGCGCGCTCCAGCTGCACCACCCGGTCGGCGGAATCCGGCATCGAAAAGCCTTCGCCCACATCGCTCGCCTCGGCCCGCGCGCTGTCGCGCAGTTTCACCTGCTTCAGGAACCACGCCACGATGAAGCCGAGCACGGCCACCGGCACCACCCAGCGGAAGACGTAGTCGATGGAATCGGCGTAGGCGGTGATGATCGGCGCGGCCTGCTCGGGCGGCAGCTGCCGCAGCAGTTCCGGACTCTGCGCGGCCTCCGGCGGCACCTTGGCCTCCATCACCGCCGCGCCCAGTTTCGGCGTGATCTGATTCACGTAGAGAGTGCCGAAAATCGTTGTCCCGAAAGCGGATCCGATGGTCCGGAAGAAGGTCACGCCCGAGGTGGCGGTGCCCAGATCCGCGTACGGCACGCTGTTCTGCACCACGATGGTGAGCACCTGCATGGCCAGGCCGATGCCCAGCCCCAGGATCAGCATGTACAGCGCCTGCTTCCAGAACGGCGTGCCCGCGCCCATGGTGGACATCAGGTACAGGCCGACCGCCATGATCGCGGTGCCGAGAATCGGGAACGCCTTGTACTGCCCGGTCCGCCCGACGATCACGCCGGACAGGATGGAGGTGCCGAACAGTCCCACCACCAGCGGCAGCGTGCGGATGCCGGACGCGGTGGCCGAAACCCCGTCCACGTATTGCAGATACGCGGGCAGGTAGGTCATGGCGCCCAGCAGCGCGAAGCCGACGATGAAGCTCAGGATCGAGCACACGGTGAACACATTGCTGCGGAACAGGTGCATGGGGAGCATCGGTTCGGCGGCGCGGAATTCGGCGAGGACGAACAGCACGGTCATCACCGCCGCCGTGACGAACAGGCCGATGATCATCGGCGAGCCCCAGGCGTATTCGTTGCCGCCCCAATCCAATCCGAGGATCAGGCAGGTGACGCCGATGGAGATGAGCGCGATGCCCAGGTAGTCGATGATCGGTTTGGTGGCCGCCCGGGTCATCGGGATGGTGCGGGCCGCCACCGCGATCATGACGATGGCCAGCGGCACGTTCACGTAGAAGCACCAGCGCCAGCTCAGATGGTCGGTGAACAGGCCGCCCAGGGTCGGGCCGATGACGGTGGTGATGCCGAAGACCGCACCCAGCGCGCCCTGGTACTTGCCGCGTTCGCGCAGCGGGATGACGTCGGCGATGAGCGCCATGGAGGTGACCATGAGCCCGCCCGCGCCCAGGCCCTGCACGGCGCGCGCGATGATCAGCAGCGTCATATCGTGCGAGAACCCGGCGATGATCGAGCCGAGAATGAAGATGGTGGCGCTGAGCTGGAACACCAGCTTGCGGCCGAACAGGTCGCCGAACTTGCCGGACAGCGCGGTGGCGATGGCCTCGGCCACCAGGTACGCGGTGACCACCCAGGCCATGTGCCCGGCGCCGCCCAGATCCGCGACGATGGTCGGCAGCGCGGTGGCCACGATGGTGGAGTCGAGCGCCGCCATGAGCATGCCGAGCGCCACGGTGGCGAAGATGATGTCGCGACGCCCGCGGCCGATCTGCGCGGGCACGGCAGGGACATCGGCGGTGGCGCTGGCACCCGTCATCGGCCCAGTATGTGTGGCTCACCAGCCTTGATCTGGCAACGACACGGTTAACTTCGAGCGGGGTCAGGCGGAGCGCAGGGCATAGCCGCCGAGGGCCGGTTCGAGCAGATCGAAAGCCTGGTTGATCTGCGTGGTCAGCGCCTCGGCAATGACGTCGTTGGTTTCCCCGGCCACGGTGCGGCGCAGGGTTTCCTCGAACAGGGTCCGATGCACACCGGCCAGCAAGGCGGCGGCTATGCGCGGGCCGAGATCGCCCGGCGCGGAATCGGTTTCACTCGCGAGGGCCTCGGCCAGCAGTCGCTCCCGCTCCTCGTGGAACTCGCGTAAACGCGCCACCAGCGCGGGACTTCCGGTGAGCAGCCGGGCGAATTCGGGCCCGGAGAACCCCGCCACCACGGCGTCCTGTTCGGCCGCCGCCCGCAGGTAGTCCCGCCGCAGCGCCGCCAGCGCCGACTCCCCCGCCGCGCGGTCCCGCACGGTCCGCGCCAGGCTCGCCACGAACACCTCGTGGACGTCGAGCACCAGGTCTTCCTTGCGCGGGAAGTAGTTGGTGACCGTCATCTTGGCGACCTCGGCCGCTTCGGCGATCTCGGCGATGGTGACCGTGTCGTAGCCGCGCTCCAGGAACAGGCGGGTGGCGGTATTGGAGATGTTCTGCCTGGTCTGCTGCTTTTTCCGTTCGCGCAGGCCCGGTGGGCGGGTGCCGGTGTCGGCGGGGGGCGCACTCATGGCGACGACTATATCTGATTCCGTCCCAAAAACACTGTTGACATATTTTTAGGTCTGCTCTAAGTTTGTTCGCGATGGCTACCGCAATCGTGAGTGAAGACGCAATCAAGGACTACCTGCGGCAGATCGGGCGCACCGCCCTGCTGACCGCCGCCGAGGAGTACGCGCTCGGCGAACGCATCGAAGCCGGTCTGCTCGCCCAGGCCCGGCTCGACGAATCCGGAACCACCGCAAGCGAACTCACCACCGAGGAGCGACGCACACTGACTCGCACCGCCACCGACGGCCGGCGCGCCCAGGACCACATGGTCCGCGCCAATCTGCGCCTGGTGGTCTCCATCGCCAAGCACTACACCGCGCCCACCGGCATGTCGCTGCTGGATCTGACCCAGGAGGGCACCTTCGGGCTGATGCGCGCCGCGCAGAAGTTCGAGCATCGCCGCGGACTGAAGTTCTCCACCTACGCCACCTGGTGGATCCGGCAGTCCATCGGCCGCGCGCTGTCCGAGCAGAGCCGCACCATCCGGTTGCCCGGCCACATCGTCGAAGCGCTCAACAAGGTCCGCCGCACCCAGCGCACCCTCGCCCCGCGACTCGGTCGCGCCGTCACCCCCGAGGACGTCGCCGCCGAACTATCGCTACCGGTCGAACAGGTCCGCGAACTGATTCGCCTCGACCGCGAACCGCTTTCCCTGCACCAGCCGATCGGCGACGAGGACGCCACCGAACTCGGCGCACTCATCCCCGACCACCTCCCCGACCCATCGGTCACCGTCACCGACGCCGCCGCCCACGACCAACTGAAGCGCGCCCTATCCACCCTGGCCGAACGCGAGGCACAAGTCATCTCCCTGCGCTACGGCCTGGACGGCGCCGACCCCCGCACCCTCGAAGAAGTCGGCCGCGTATTCGGCGTCTCCCGCGAACGCATCCGCCAGATCGAAGCCAAAGCCATGCAGAAACTCCGCCAGCCCTCCCGCACCCGCGGCCTCACCGACCTCCTCGGCTGAGCCACCGGTCTCGCCCATCCGACAAGCTCGGCCGATCCGGCAAGCTCGGCCGATCCGGCAAGCTCGGCCGATCCAGCAAGCTCGGCCGATCCAGCAAGCTCGGCCGATCCAGCAAGCTCGGCCGATCCGGCAAGCTCACCGCAGCCAGCAAGCCCAGTCGATCCGACAAGCCCGGCCCATCCGGGAAGCTCGGCCCACCAGACGGGCCTGGCCGAACCTACGGGCCCGGCCTACCCGGCCAGGCTCAGCCAATCCGACCCAGACGGCCGGTGGGCTTAACCGCCAGGCATTCACCCCCTCCCTATCCCTCGGTCCGCCCGGCCCGCCGTTCAGGCGGGCCGGGCGGCTTGTCATTCCTGGCGTCATTCCTGGCGCGGACGCTTCCGCCGGAACTTACTCTGGAGTAAGGTTGAGCGAGCGAGTGCGACGGTGCACATCGAACGCCGAACCTGTGAGGTCAACTCCCATGGCATGGAAGCCCAGCCAAATCTCGGACCAGTCCGGGCGCACCTTCGTGATCACCGGCGCCAATGGCGGCATCGGCGAGCAGACCAGCAAGGTGCTCGCGAGCAAGGGCGCGACGGTGATCATGGCCTGCCGCAATACCGCCAAGGCGCAGGAAGTCGCCGACAAGATCGACGGTGATGTGCAGGTGGCGGCGCTGGATCTGGCGTCGCTGGACTCGGTGCGCGAGTTCGCCGAGAAGTCCGGCGAGATCGACGTGCTCATCAATAACGCCGGGCTGATGAACATTCCGTTCTCACGCACCAAGGACGGGTTCGAAACCCAGTGGGGCGTCAACCATCTGGGCCACTACGCACTCGCCGGCCTGCTGCTGGACAAGATCCGCGACCGGGTCGTCACCCTGGCCTCCATCGCGCACCGGCAGACGCCGAAGCTGTGGATCGACGACCTGAACTACGAGAACCGCCGCTACCAGCGCAATCTCGCCTACGCGCAGTCCAAGCTGTCGAACCTGATGTACGCCCGCGAATTCCAGCGCCGCCTCACCGAGGCCGGTTCGGCCAAGCGCTCCTACGGCGTGCACCCGGGTGTCTCGGCCACCGATCTGTTCGCCCGCACCGAGACCCCGCTGGACAAGATCTCCAAGCCGTTCGTCCGGCTGGTCGGCCACTCCCCCGCCCGCGCCGCGCACTCCTCGCTGTTCGCCGCCACCGAACCCGACGCCGACCCCACCGTCTACTGGGGTCCGAACCGCTTCCGCGGCACCCAGGGCCCGGTCGAGCCGTGCTCCTCCAGCCGCCTGTCCCAGAATCGCGAACTCTGGCAGCGGCTGTGGGCCGAGTCCGAGCGTTTGACCGGCGTCACATACAAGTTCTGAGCCCGCTCCCGATCGGCTGCCCGGCCGCCGCGACCTTCGTCGCGGCGGCCGCGCTTTCCCCGGACCTCTTACTACGGGGCGCGTAGTAGGCAGGTACCGTGGAGGGCGTGTCCGCTCCCCAACGCCGCCCGGCCTTGATCGTGTTCGTGGTCGTGGCGGCCGCGGCGTGCCTGGGCCTGGGTTACTGGCAGTGGGGGCGCTTCGAATCCGGCACGGGCACCGCCCAGAATCTCGGCTACGCGCTGCAGTGGCCGCTGTTCGCCGGCTTCGTCGTCTGGGCCTACTTCCGATTCGTGCGCCTGGAACGCGACGCGGAGGAAGAGTCCGCGCCGCAGGCCCCCGGCGAGACCGCGCCGCGCGCCCAGCGCGTGAAGCCGGTCGCGCCGCGCGAGATTCCCGCGGGCCTGCTGCCCGAACGCCCCAAGGCGGTCAAGGACGAGGATCCGGAACTCGCCGAATACAACCGATACCTGGCCGATCTGCACGCCCACGATCTGGATCAGGCGATCCGGGACGCGGGGCTGCGCAATACCGAGAGGAACGCCGGTTGACCACCAGCGACAATTCGACCGAAGCCACCGTCGCGCCCCGGCCGATCGGCGCCGCGACGACCGAGAAGATCCGCGGGGCGCTGCTGCGCTACCGGATCCTGGCCTGGATCACCGGTGTCTGGCTGCTGGTGCTGACCGGTGAGATCGTCTACAAGTACCTGCTGCTCGACGATCGCAACGACGCGCCGAGCTGGTTCTTCTACATCGGCCAGGTGCACGGGCTGTTCTACATGCTGTACCTGGTCTTCACCATCGACCTCGGCATCAAGGCGCGCTGGAAGCCGGTGACCACGCTGCTCACCTGCCTGGCGGGCACGGTGCCGTTCCTGTCGTTCGTGTTCGAGCACAAGCGGACTCAGGAAGTGAAGGGCGCCTTCGGACTCTAGAAACCCCAGTTCCAGATTCGCGCCCCGCCACTACTGTGGCGGGGCGCGGTCGTCTCCGGCCGGCCGAGCAACAGCCCCCTACTGCGAAACAGGGGTCCGGGGACCTGGTCCCCGAACCCCATTGTTCTTTCCCCGCAGCGGAATTCAGTCCTGCGCGAGGGCCGCCAGCGCGGGCAGCAGCTGCCGCAGCGCCCGGCCGCGATGCGACGCCGCGTCCTTCTCGGCGGGGGTGAGCTGGGCGGCGGACACTTCGCCGCCTTCCGGCACGAACAGCGGGTCGTAACCGAATCCGCCGTCCCCCACCGGTTTCCGGGCTATCGTGCCCGGCCATTCCCCGCGCACGATCTCCTCGACGCCGTCGGCCACCAGCGCGCACGCCGACACGAACTGCGCGCCCCGGCGCTCGTCCGGCACGTCACCGAGCTGCGCGAGCAGCAGGGCGTTGTTGGCCTCGTCATTGCCGTGCGTGCCCGACCAGCGGGCCGAGAGCACCCCGGGCATGCCGTTGAGGGCGTCCACCGCGATCCCGGAATCGTCTGCGATACAGGCCAATCCGGTCGCGGCGAACCCGTCCCGGGCCTTGGCGACGGCATTCCCCTCGAAGGTCGCGGCGGTCTCCGGCGCTTCCTCGTAGGGCGGCACGTCGTTCAGGCCGATGATCTCGATGCCCGCGATCCCGGCCTCGTCCAGGATCCGGCGCAATTCGTTGAGCTTCTTGGCGTTCCGGCTCGCCACCAGCACCTGACGCGGCATTATCGCTTCTTCGCCTCTTCCGGTTCCGGCAGCGCGCCGGGGTACGGCAGGGCCAGGGCTTCCTTCTGGATCGCGAAGATCTGCTCGCAGCCCGCCAGCGCGGAGTCCAGCAGCTTGTCCAGGGTGGAGCGCGGGAAGGTGGCGCCCTCGCCGGTGCCCTGGATCTCGACCAGGGTGCCGGTGTCGGTGGCGACCACGTTCATATCGACCTCGGCGCGCGAATCCTCCTCGTACGGCAGGTCCAGCCGGACCCGGCCGTCGACCACGCCGACGCTGACGGCGGCGATGGCGCACGAGATGGGTTGCGGGTCGGTCAGCTGCCCGGCGGCGGCCAGGTAGGTGACGGCATCCGAGAGCGCCACGTAGGCGCCGGTGATGGCGGCGGTGCGGGTGCCGCCGTCGGCCTGCAGCACATCGCAGTCGATGGCGATGGTGTTCTCGCCGATGGTGGACAGGTCGATGCAGGCGCGCAGCGAACGCCCGATCAGCCGGGAGATCTCCTGGGTGCGGCCGCCGACCTTGCCCTTCACCGATTCGCGCCCGGAGCGGGTGTGGGTGGCGGCGGGCAGCATGGCGTATTCGGCGGTCAGCCAGCCCAATCCGGAATCGCGCCGCCACGGCGGCACCCCGTTGGTGACGCTGGCGGTGCACATGACCCGGGTCTGCCCGAACTCCACCAGCACCGAACCCGCCGGATGCGTGGTGAACCCACGGGTGATCTTTACCTCGCGGAGTTCGTCATCCGCACGTCCATCGGCTCGTTTCGACACGGCAGTAGCCTAACCGCGCGCGGAGACAAGTGAGCAAAGGCCCGGCCCGCGCCGAAACGCGGGCCGGGCCGTTCACTTACCGGGTGGCGACGCCACCCTCAGATGTCGAAGACCTCGCCGGGCGAGACCGCGTGCACCGGACCGGAGTACACGGCCTTGGCTTCGGCGATGACGTCCTCGCGCGAAGTCCACGGCGGAATGTGGGTGAGCAGCAGTTCACCGACGCCGGCCTGGGCGGCGATCAATCCCGCTTCGTGGCCCGAGAGGTGGATGCCGGGCGGGCGATTGGCCGGATCGTGGGTCCAGGACGCCTCGGACAGCAGTACGTCCGCGCCCTGGGCGAGCTCGAAGACCTCGTCGCACAGCGCGGTGTCACCGGTGTAGACCAGGGTGCGGCCGTTGGCGGTGGTGATGCGCAGCCCGTAGGACTCCGGGGGATGGAACATGCGGCGCGCTTCCACGGTGTGCCCGGGCCCGAAGCCGATGGGCGCGTCGGTCACCCACCGGCGCATGTCGATGACGTCGGACCAGTCGTCGGTCTCGCCGCCGATCTCGGCCGAGGCGTTGCCGATCCGCAGCGAGGTGTCGGACGGCCCGTAGACGATGGCCTTGCCGCTCGGCGGATTCGGGTGGTAGCGCCGCCACACCAGCAGACCGGGCAGGTCGAGGCAGTGGTCGGCGTGCAGGTGAGTCAGGAAGATGTCGACTTCACCGGGATCCAGGTAGCGCTGCAACGCGCCGAGTACTCCGGGTCCGAAATCGATCACGGTGGGAGTCATGTCCGGGCCGGTGAGCAGGTATCCCGACGCCGGGGAATCCGGGCCGGACACGCTGCCCGAGCACCCGATGACGGTGAGGCGCATTCCCCCATGCTGCCACGCTGCTGTCTCGCTCAAAGGAGGGATCCCCCAAAACGCCGACCGGGTCCAGCGTCACCCCGACGTAACAGGGCGGCCGGCGTTGGCCCCGCGACGATGACGACGTTCATGAGCAGAGAGTACCCATCCGGCAACCAGACCACCCACCGCCCCGAAAAGATGCCCTTGCCAAGAGATTCCGGGCTGTCCGGGTAGCACGCCCCACAGGATCGAGCCGTACAGCAACCCCACCCCCACGCTGACGGCGACGAAGACCCAGTTCCGGGCCAGCCAGCCCCAGCACAGCAGGTAGGTCAGCCAGCCGAAGACCAGCACCGAGGCGCCCACGTGCACGGACCCGGTGGCGCCGGTGAGCCACACGCCCGTTCCGGCGATCACCCAGATGATCGCGGTCGCGGCCAGGCCCCGGCCGATCCCGGTGAGCAGCGTGAGCAGGCCCAGGACCAGCACCGGGAGGGTGTTGCCGATCAGGTGTTCCCAATTGGCATGCAGCACAGGTGCGAACAGGATGCCGTCGAGGCCGTCGATCTCGCGCGGCTCCACCCCGCCCTCGTAGTCGAGCCGGTCCCCGGTCACCTGGTCGACGGCTTCTACCCCGTAGAGCAGACCGGTAAACCCGAGAATGATCACAATGGCGCGCTGCCACAACAGCTTCACCGGATTGCCCGGACGCGCCGGATCGCCCGCCGGCCGGACCGGGCTCGGACCTCGCGAGGTCGCGCCCGGATTGTCGAGTTGCCTGCGCAGTCGTTCGATCCGCTCGGGATCGAACGACGCGCCCATGCCGCCGCTCATCGCCAGCACCTCCTGGGGTTCCGATCCCGAGCGTACCGACCGATCAGGCCCAGAGTTGCCCGTCGAGGCGCTCTTCGGCTTCTTCGAGGGTGCCGTCGTAGGCGCCGGTGGAGAGGTATTTCCAGCCGCCGTCGGCGACCACGAAGGCGATATCGGCGGTCCGGCCCGCCTTTTGCGCCTTGCGAGCGACGCCGAGCGCGGCGTGCAGGATGGCTCCGGTGGAGACGCCCGCGAAAATGCCTTCTTCCAGGACCAATTCGCGGGTGCGCTTGACCGCGTCGTACGGGCCGACGGAGAAGCGCGAGGTCAGCACCGATTCGTCGTAGAGCTCCGGCACGAAGCCCTCGTCGAGATTGCGCAGCCCGTAGACCAGTTCGCCGTAGCGCGGTTCGGCGGCCACGATCTCGATGCCGGGGACCTTCTCGCGCAGGAATCGGCCGGTGCCCATGAGGGTTCCGGTGGTGCCCAGGCCCGCCACGAAATGCGTGATCTCGGGCAGGTCGGCGAGGATCTCCGGCCCGGTGGTCTCGTAGTGCGCGAGCGCGTTGGCCGGATTGCCGTACTGGTAGAGCATCACCCAGTCCGGATTTTCGGCGGCGATCTGCTTGGCCAGTGCCACAGCCTGATTCGAGCCGCCCGCGGCCGGGGAGTCGATGATCTCGGCGCCGAACATGGTCAGCAGCTGCCGCCGTTCCACCGAGGTGTTCTCCGGCATCACACAGACCAGCCGGTAGCCCTTGAGCTTGGCGGCCATCGCCAGGGAGATGCCGGTATTGCCGCTGGTCGGTTCGAGAATCGTGCAGCCGGGGGTGAGCCGTCCGTCGGCCTCGGCCTGCTCGATCATGCGCAGCGCCGGGCGGTCCTTGATGGAGCCGGTCGGATTGCGGTCCTCGAGCTTGGCCCACAGCCGCACGTGGTTCTCTCCGTCCCATTGCGGGGACAGGTTCTTCAGCCCGACGAGGGGGGTGTCGCCGAGCGTCGCGATCAGCGACTCGTAGCGCGCCACGGCTAGCGCGCGCCGCCGGCGACCGCCGGAAGAATGGTCACGGTGCCGCCGTCGGTCACCTGCGCGTCCAGCCCGCCCGCGAAACGCACGTCCTCGTCGTCGATGTAGATGTTCACGTAGCGGTTCAGCTTGCCGTCCTTGAGCAAACGCTCCTTCAACCCCGGGAAGTTGGCTTCCAGGTCGTCGATGAGCGCGGCCAGGGTCGCGCCCTCGCCCTGAACTCGCTTCTCGCCCTTGGTGATCGGGCGCATGATGGTCGGAATGGACACGGTGACCGGCATGACTGGGACTCCTTGCTTTCAGGTGGTGACGATCTGGACGGGCTCTTCCTGGACCTGCCCGTCCAGAATCCGATAGCTGCGCAGCTCGTGCCGCTCCGGATCGCGGGTGGAGATGAGCACGTAGTGGGCATCGGGTTCGGAGGCGAAGGAGATGTCGGTGCGACTCGGGTACGCCTCGGTCGCGGTGTGCGAGTGGTAGATGACCACCGGCTCCTCGTCGGCGGCGTCCATCTCGCGCCACAGCTTCAGCTGTTCACCGGAATCGAACTCGTAGAAGGTCGGCGAGCGCGCGGCATTGATCATGGGAATGAAACGCTCGGGCCGGTCGGACCCCTCGGGCCCGGCGATGACCCCGCACGCCTCGTCGGGATGGTCGGCGCGGGCGTGCGCCACCATGGCGTCCACCAGGTCGGCCCTGATCACCAGCACTGTCGCATCCTTCCGATCCCGGCGCGGCTCGGCCGTGGCGGCCAAACGTTGTCGTCAACAGGTGAGAATATTCGGGTATTCCCGGCGCGCCCGCGCACACCCCCTGGTCAGGCTCCGAACAGGTCCCCGTAGGCCGGAATCCCCGCGACCGAGGTGGCGGACAGGATGGCGTCCACGATGGCCCGCTCCACGCACACCGCGGCGGCGGTACAGAGCTGGTCGAGCAGCAGCAGATCCGCCGGGAAGGCCGGGGGCAGTGGGAAATCCGGCTGTGCTTCGGCCTGACCGGTGGCCAGCGCGAAGACGGTGTCGCCGTCCAGCGGCGAATGCGCGGGCCGGACCGCGCGGGCGATGCCGTCCTGTCCGGTGGCGGCCAGCCGGCGGCACGCGGACTTGTCCAGGGCGGCGTCGGTGGCGACCACGCCGATGGTGGTGTTGAGCACGGTGCCCTTCACGGCCAGGGCATTGGCGGCGGCCAGCTGTTCGGCGCCGGCGGGCCGCAGGGCGAAATGCTCGGCCCCGTCGGTGCCGCTCCCCCACGGCAATCCGGTGCGCGGATCGAAGACCGAGCCGACCGGATTGGCCACCATGATCGCGCCGACGGTGACGCCCGCGGCCGGGCCGTCGGTGAATTTCACACTGGCCGTGCCGATTCCGCCCTTGATGGATCCGGCCCGCGCCCCCACGCCCGCGCCGACCGAACCGCGCGCGAAGTCCTGGCTCGCGGCATCGGCGGCCAGGAAACCGAAGTCGGCGTCGGGGCGGATATGCCACGAGCCCACCGGCAGATCGAAGATGACAGCGCCCGGCACGATCGGCACCACCCGGGCCGGATCGGCGGGATCCATCGGAATCCCCTCCTTGTGCTCCTCGCACCAGCGCATCACGCCGTCGGCGGCGGCCAGGCCGTAGGCGCTGCCGCCGGTCAGCAGGATCGCATTCACCTGCCGCACAGTGTTTCCCGGATCCAGCAGGTCGGTCTCCCGGGTGCCGGGACCGCCGCCGCGCACGTCCACCGAGGCGACCGCGCCGCCGGGCACCCGCACCACCGTGCACCCGGTGGCCGCGCCCGAGCCGATGGCGGCGTTCTCGTCCAGGGCGTGATGGTGGCCGACGAGCACGCCCGCCACATCGGTGATCGAATTGCGCGGTCCGGCAACGCTGTTCACACGGTTCTCCTGTCCGGGAAGGCGGTCGGCGCTAGGGCGCGAGGGCTTGCAGCAGGGAATCCTGCATCCAGGTGAGCCAGTGATAGACCTCGAGGCTGGGCGCGCGCGGGTCGTCGGGATCGAGCTGATCGGGGGTGTCGGCGCTGATGTCGAGCGCGGTGCCCAGCGCCAGCCGGACGTCGTTGAGCGCGTTCAGCCAGGCGTCGGCCTGTTCGGGGGTGAGCACGATCTTCCCGCCCTGCGGCGGCAGCGTTTCCAGCACCACCAGCCCGGCCGAGACCTTGGCGTCGATGATCTCCGGCTCGTGCAGGCTGCGCAGCGCGCTGTTCATATCGGCGCGTTCGGCATCGGGCGACCCGGGTTCGCTGCGATGGAAATCGGGCAGCAGCCGGCGCAATCGCGGATCGTCGGGCGGGGTGTTGTTGCCGAGCTGTAGCCCGGTGAGGGCGGCCAGATCGTCCTCGGGGGCCGAGCGGGCCCGGTCGGTGAGCAGTCCGGTGACGGCGCCGACGAGCGAACGCAGGACCTCCGCTTCGTGGCCGTCCATTTCCGACTTCAGTTTCAACCCGCCCAGGGAGTTCTTTCTGCTCCACTTCCGCACGGGTTCACCGTAGTCGCCCGGATCAGTCGTCACGCTGCATGGTCGCCCACAGTCCGGCCGCGTGCAGGCGTTGGACGTCGTGTTCCATCTTGTCGCGCGAGCCCGAGGACACCACGGCCTTGCCCTCGTTGTGCACCTTCAGCATGAGCTCGGTTGCCTTGCCTTTGCTGTAACCGAACAGCTTCTGGAAGATGTACGTCACGTAGTGCATGAGGTTGACCGGATCGTCCCAAACGACCGTCACCCAGGGCCGATCCTCGGCCTCCAGGATTTCGCTGTACTCGATCGCCTCGGGGGTCGCCTGTGCCGCCGACAGTGTCACGTTCCCACCGGCCGGACCGGCGGCGACCCGGACAGTGTCATCTGTACACAGACCCATAACGTCCAGGGTACGACTCGACTGCTGATAAACAACAGCCCGCGACACGCCGACAACCGACCGCAAGACGCCCCGGCGTCCCGGGCGTGGCGCGGGGACGTGGCGAGGCCGGGGCATATGCCTAGAGTGGGGAGCGTGAAGATCGCTGATGGCGTGACGAGCACCGCACTGTTGACCGATCAGTATGAGCTGACGATGCTCGCGGCGGCATTGTCCGACGGGTCCGCGCAAAGGCAGTGCACCTTCGAGGTATTCGCCCGGCGATTGCCGCACGGCCGCAGGTACGGCGTGGTCGCGGGGACCGGGCGATTGCTGGCCGCGCTGGCCGAATTCCGTTTCGGGCCGGACGAACTCGCAGTGGTGTCGAAATTCCTGGACGAGCGCACGCTGGAATGGCTACGCGGGTACCGGTTCTCGGGGGATATCGACGGGTACCGGGAGGGTGAGCTGTATTTTCCGGGCTCGCCGATCCTGACCGTGCGCGGCACCTTCGCCGAATGCGTCCTGCTGGAAACGCTGATCCTGTCGATCTACAACCACGACAGCGCGATCGCGGCCGCGG
Organism: Nocardia yamanashiensis; assembly: GCF_021183565.1. Taxonomy (NCBI): domain Bacteria; kingdom Bacillati; phylum Actinomycetota; class Actinomycetes; order Mycobacteriales; family Nocardiaceae; genus Nocardia; species Nocardia yamanashiensis. Next base: position 7,857,640 of record NZ_CP089226.1, on the reverse strand, counting down.
CGGCGCGCATGATCAGCGCCGCGGGCGGGCGCCGGACCATCGAAATGGGTTCGCGCCGTACTCACGAACTCGCCGCGCCGGCCAGCGCCCGCGCCGCCTACCTGGCCGGTTTCGACGCCACCTCGAATCTGGAGGCGGCCCGCACCTTCGGCGTGCCGAGCGCGGGCACCAGCGCGCACGCGTTCACCCTGCTGCACAGCGGATCCGACGGCGCGCACGAGGCCGAGGCGTTCCGCAGCCAGGTGGCGGCGCTGGGCGTGGGCACCACGCTGCTGGTGGACACCTTCGACATCACCAAGGGCGTGGCCACCGCCATCGAGGTGGCTGGGCCCGAATTGGGCGGCGTCCGAATCGATTCCGGCGATCTCGGCGTGCTGGCCCGCCAGGTCCGCGACCAGCTCGACGCGCTGGGCGCGACCCGCACCCGCATCGTGGTGTCCGGCGACCTGGACGAATACGCGATGGCCGCGCTGCGCGCCGAACCCGTGGACGTGTACGGCGTGGGCACCTCGCTGGTGACCGGATCGGGCGCGCCGACCGCCGGGATGGTCTACAAGCTGGTCGAGGTCGAGGGCGTGCCGGTGGCGAAACGCAGCTCGCACAAGGAATCTCGCGGCGGGACCAAGAAGGCCGTGCGCTTGTCCCGCTCGAGCGGGACCGTGGTGGAGGAGATCGTCTACCCGGCCGCCGCCGCACCGCCCGCGCCCAACGGCTATCAGAGCCGCGATCTGCAAACTCCGCTGGTACGCGGCGGGGAGGTGCTGCCGGACCAGCCGACCTTGCAGGAGAGCCGGGACCTGGTGGCGCGCGGGCTGGTCAGCCTGCCGTGGGAGGGTTTGAAGCTGTCGGACGGGGAACCCGCTATTCCGACGACTTTTCTGAGTTGATCACCGGCTCGCCGGAGTCGGTGGCCGGCTCGCCGGAGTCGGTGGCAGCGGCTCGTCGCGCCTTCACCTTCCCCACGATCGCCGCCGCCACGAACAGCAGGATCAGCACGACCACCGCGTAGCCGACCCCGCTGCGCAGGCCGTGCAGGACCAGACTCACCCAGGCGCCCGGATCGTCGGGCCGGTCGCCCAGCGCCACCGCGGTGACGATGGTCCCACCCATGAAGCAGAACGCGGAAACCACCACGAACCGCAGTATCCAGGCAATGTGCTTCCCCGCCATGTCGTTCCTCTCGGGCAAGGGCCGATGACGCCGCGTGGACCGACTGGGAGCCGGGCGGCACAATGCAATACGAGCGCCGGACCCGCCCGGGTTCAGCCGCTGGCATCGGGAGGAAGCCATGAGCCGGGCCTTGATCGTCGTCGACGTGCAGAACGATTTCTGTGAAGGTGGGTCGCTGGCCGTCACCGGCGGGGCGGCCGTGGCCGATCGGATCTCCGAGTATCTCGGCGTGTCCGACTACAGCGCCGTGGTGGCCACCCGCGACTTCCACATCGATCCGGGCGCGCACTTCTCCGCCGCGCCGGACTATGTGGACAGCTGGCCGCCGCACTGCCGCGCCGGCACCCCGGGCGCGGAGTTCCACCCGAACCTGAATATCGCCCCCATCGAGGAGATCTTCTCCAAAGGGGCCTATACGGCGGCCTATTCGGGTTTCGAAGGCACCGCCACCGACGGCTCCACCACCCTGGCCGACTGGCTGCGCGAGCACGGCATCGACGCGGTCGACGTCTGCGGCATCGCCACCGATCACTGCGTGCGCGCCACCGCCCTCGACGCCCGCGCCGCCGGTTTCGACACCCGCGTCCTGCTCGGCCTCACCGCCGCCGTCTCCCCCGCCACCGTGGACACCGCCCTGGACAAGCTGCGCGCCGCGGGCGTCGAACTAGCCGGAACCCTGGAGAACTGACCCCGGTGTGACGCGACCGGGGTGGCGCGAAACCGCCGCTCGCCGAGGTTCGCGTGAGGTTGTCGGATCGGCTCGGTAATCTGGCCGCCGTGCCCGAACTCCCTCCCGTACCGAAGCTCTTGGCCACCGCAGTGCAGGCGCTGGGAGGGAAGGAACGCAAGGGTCAGCAGACCATGTCCGCGGCGGTGGCGCATGCCATCGACACCGGGGAGCATCTGGCGGTCCAGGCCGGGACCGGCACGGGCAAGTCCCTGGCCTATCTGGTGCCGAGCCTGCGGCACGCGGTGCGAACCGGGCGGACCGTGGTCGTCTCCACGGCGACCATCGCCCTGCAGCGGCAGCTGGTGGACCGGGATCTGCCGCGCCTGTCCGAGGCGCTCGCCGAACCCCTCGGGCGGGTCGCGCAATTCGCGATTCTCAAGGGCCGCAACAACTATCTGTGCCTGAACAAGGTCAACAGCGCGATCCCGGACGAACCCGCCGAAGCCGAGCTGTTCGACGCCTTCGCCATCTCGCGGCTCGGGCGCGAAGTGCAGCGGCTCAACGAATGGGTCTCCGAGACCGAGACCGGCGACCGCGACGAGCTCACCCCGGGCGTCAGCGACCGCGCCTGGCGGCAGGTCAGCGTGAGTTCCCGTGAATGCCTCGGCAAGTCGCGCTGTTCCTTCGGGCAGGACTGCTTCGCGGAGAAGGCGCGCGCGGAGGCCGGCAATGCCGATGTGGTGGTGACCAATCACGCGCTGCTGGCCATCGACGCCATCAGCGGCATCCAGGTACTGCCCGAACACGATGTGGTGGTGATCGACGAGGCGCACGAGCTGGTCGACCGGGTGACCGGTGTGGCCACCGCCGAGTTGTCCACCGCCTCGATCAGCGCCGCCGCCAAGCGCTGCACCAAGCTCATCGACGAGCAGGAGGTGGATCGCCTGGAGGGTGCGGCCGAGGCCTGGCACGCGCTGCTGGACGATCTGAACCCCGGCCGCTGGGACCGCCTGCCCGACGGCGCGGCCCCCGTGCTGGCGCTGGTCCGCGATGCCGCCTGGAACGCCCGCACCGCCCTGAATCCACAGGGTTCCAGTGCGCCGCAAGGGGATCCGGAAGGCGCGGCGGCTCGCAATCAGGCGCTCGCCGCGGTCGAGGAGGTGCACGACGCGGTGGTGCGCGTGCTCGAAACCTTCGAGGAACCCGATCCGGCCGCCCATCGCGATGTGGTGTGGCTGGCGTCGGACGAACTGCGCGGCGTCGCCCGCCGCACGCTGCACATGGCCCCGCTCTCGGTGGGCGGCCTGTTGCGCAGCCGGCTGTTCGCCGAGGCCACCGTGGTGCTGACCTCCGCAACCCTGCAGATCGGCGGTTCCTTCGACAATCTGGCGGTCACCTGGGGCCTGCCGCCCAAGTCCGCGAGTCAGGTGGATCCGGCGCTGGCCACCGGCAAGGAAGCGCCGTCGGACGAGAAGAAGCTGCGCTGGGAATCGGTCGACGTGGGCTCGCCGTTCGACCACGCCAAATCCGGAATTCTCTATGTGGCCAAACATCTTCCGGCGCCGGGCCGGGACGGGCTGCCGCAGTCGTACATGGACGAGATCGAACGGCTGATCACCGCCGCGAACGGCCGCACGCTGGGCTTGTTCTCGTCCATGCGCGCCGCCAAGGCCGCCACCGAACTGCTGCGCGAACGCCTGGACACCCCGATCCTGTGCCAGGGCGACGACGCCACCGGCGCACTGGTGCGCAAGTTCGCCGACGACCCGGAAACCTCACTGTTCGGGACGCTTTCGCTGTGGCAGGGCGTGGATGTGCCGGGTCCGTCGCTGAGTCTGGTGATCCTGGACCGGATTCCGTTCCCGCGCCCGGACGATCCGCTGCTGGTGGCCCGGCAGCGCGCGGTGGAATCGCGGGGCGGCAACGGTTTTCTGTCCGTCGCGGCCAATCACGCGGCGCTGCTGCTGGCGCAGGGCACGGGGCGCTTGTTGCGCAGTGTGGACGATCGCGGAGTTATCGCAATTCTGGATTCTCGCCTGGCGACCGCGCGCTATGGCGGATATCTTCGCGCCTCGCTGCCGCCCTATTGGGAAACGTCCGATCCCCAAGTTGTGGTGAAAGCCTTGGCGCGACTTACTAAAACGAGTTAACAAATGCAAGAACGTCTGTGAGAACACTCACAGGGGTGGCTCATGCTTCCGATCAGAAGTAAATTGGCAGGCGATACTCCGGTGACCCCCCAATTCCCACATCGGATGTGTCCGTAGTCCCCGCGCCAAGCCCTGCACGCGGCGCGGGGACCCGAAACTTCTTCTTACAGCGCCGACTTCAGCACGAGCGTGACAATCGCGGCCACGACGGCCAGCGCCACCGCTCCCGCGCCCCACACCAGGCCGTGCCGCTGCCACGGCCGGCCGTGATCGAGCGACAGACGACCCGGACCCGTGAAGGCCAGTGCGGCGGCGGCGATTCCGAACAGCACCGGCAGTTCCCACATGGCGAAACCGCCGCTCCAGGTCGCGTTCGCGGCATTGATCATGGTGCCCAGCGCGGCCGCGGCGGCCAGCGGCGTGAGCAGGCCCAGCAGCAGGAGCAGCCCGCCGCCGAGTTCGGTGAGCCCGGCCAGGGTGCCGAAGAACTTGCCGGGGTTGTAGCCCATGCCGTCGAAGGCCTGGGTGGTGGCGTCCCAGCCGTAGCCGTTGAACCAGCCGAAGAGCTTCTGGGAGCCGTGTACGGCCAGCAGGCCGCCGAAGCCCACGCGGGCGATCAGCAGGCCGATATCGGAGCCGGTGACGGAGTTGGTGGCGGTGGTGTTCGGAGTGGTCATGGCGTTCTCGACTGTCTGCTCGAGGGTGGTCATGGCTTGCTCGTTTCTCATCGGTCGGTCTGCGTCCCGGCCGCGATCCTGAAAACGGACCATGGTCCGTATCGCCGCCGACAGTGGGAGCCAACCGGCCCCGGCGGCAGCGTATTCCGCCGCCACCGCACCGAATGGGTGACCTGGGTCACCGATTCCGAATCATTCGGCCAGGAACCAGAAGTACGACAGGAAGATGACCGCGAGCACCCACATGACCGGATGCACTTCGCGGGCGCGCTTCTTGGCCACCATGACCACGGGATAGAACAGCAGGCCCATGGCGATGCCGTTGGCGATGGAGTAGGTCAGCGGCATCATGATCACGGTCAGGAAGGCCGGGACCGCGTACTCCAGCTTGCCCCACTCGATTTCGCCCAGGGCCCTTGCCATCAGCACGCCGACCACGATCAACGCCGGGGCGGTCACCGCCGGCACGCCCGCGACGACCGCGAAGAGCGGGAAGAAGAACATGGCGACCAGGAACCAGAAGGCGGTGGACACCGCGGTCAGGCCGGTGCGCCCGCCCGCCGAGACGCCCGCGGTGGATTCCACGTAGGCGGTGGTGGTCGAGGTGCCGATGATGGCGCCGGCGGCGGTGCCGACCGAATCGGCCGCCAGGGCCTGGCCCGCACGATCGAGCTTGCCGTCCTTGGTCAGCAGCCCGGCCTGGTTGGCGACGCCGATCAAAGTGCCGGAGGCGTCGAAGAAGTCGACGAACAGCATGGTCAGCACGACGATGATCATCTGCTGGGTGAAGGCGTCGGGCAGGTGGATGACCGCCTGGCCGAAGGTCTTGTCCAGCCCGTGCGGGAGTGCCGCGAGGGAATTCGGCAGTTCCACCAGACCGCAGACGATGCCGAGCACGGTGGTCGAGAGGATGCCGTAGAGCACCGCGCCGTGCCAGCCCAGCACCAGGAACACGACGGTGACGACCAGGCCGAACACGGCGAGCAGGGTGGTGCCGTGGTGGAAGTTGCCCAGGTGCACGAAGGTGGCGTCGGAGGCCACCACGATGCCGGAGTTCTTCAGGCCCAGGAAGGCCACGAACATGCCGATGCCGGCGCCGACGGCCAGCTTCATCTGCATGGGGATGGCGTCGATGATCTTCTCGCGCACCTTGGTGATGGCGAGCACGAAGAAGATGATGCCCGAGAGCAGGGTGCCCGAAAGCGCTTCCTGCCACGGGATTCCCATGCCGAGCACGACGCTGTAGGCGAAGAAGGCGTTGAGGCCCATGCCGGGAGCGAGGGCCACCGGGTATTTGGCCCACAGGCCCATGACCAGGGTGCCGAAGACGGCGGCCACGGCGGTGGCGGTGAAGACCGCCTGCACCGGCATGCCCTTGTCGCCCAGCGCGCCGTTGGGGCCGTCGCCGAGGATGGACGGGTTCACGGCGAGCACGTACGACATGGCGAGGAACGTGATGGTTCCGGCCATGAGCTCACGTTTGACGGTCGATCCGTGCTGGCTGATGCCGAAGTACTCGTCGACGCGCCCCTTGGTGCGCGTGAGGACGCCGGTGCTCATGAGTGTGCTGTCTCCAGTCGGCGGGAGGGTAGAAAGATGCCCTGGGCACCGTACTTGTCCGGTTCGCCGGGACTCAACCCGGCCCGGCGAACCATCGGCAATCGCAGCTGCCTCACCCTTGAATTCACAGTGCGAGCAGCGCAATTAGTCCGCAATTTAACTGATTACCGGCCGGTAATTACGAAGCCTTGACCTAAACTGTCTGGGACGTTACAAATGCGTTATCGCCGGACGACAGGGGAACCGGCCGACGAGAGTTTGCAAGCACGTGGTTACCGACGTCATCGATGCGATCGCCGAATTTCCGATCGCCCGCAAAGCAATCTGGGATGTGCTCGTCGAGCCGCAGACCTACCCTCGGCTATTTCCCGGAATCGGCGCGTGTGAAACACCGGATACCGCCGAGGAACATCAGACGCTGAATCTGCGCGTCGGCGGCGCCGGCCTGGAGATCCGGACGCTGCGGGTGCTGCTGCGGATCGCGCGCGATCAGGAGAGCCTGGAACTGCACTGCCCCGACTACGGCAGCTTCGCGGCGGTGCGGCTGCGCGAGATCGGCGAGCAGACCCGGGTCATGGTCACCTGCTTCAAGGCGAGCCGGGTGCATCCGCTGCTGGCCGAGCTGCCCAATTCGGCGGTGACGGCCTGGGTGCAGCAGGGCCTGCGGCGGGTCGCCGAACTGATCCAGGGCGCGCCCACCGCGGTCATCATCAATGGCGAGGATTCGCCGATGAAACTGCAAGCGGGCGTTGCCAAGCAGATGGTGGCCTCCGGCGTGGTGCGCACCTTCCGGCCCGATGTCGGGCTGCGGCAGATCGGCAGCCTGGCCAAATGGGGCTTCAGCATGGCGGGCGGATACGCCGCCGCGGCCGCGCACTCCCCGCAGCGGCTGGCCGTCGTGGACGACCGCTACAGCAGCACCTTCGAGCAATTGCACGCCCGCAGCAATGCCCTCGCCGGGGCCTTCACCGCGCTCGGCTTCGGGGCCGGCACCGCGATCGGGCTGCTGTGCCGCAATCACAGCGGGATGGTCGAATGCATGGTGGCGGCGGGCAAGTCGGGCGCGGACGCGGTGCTGCTCAATACCGGGCTGGCCGCGCGGCAGGTCGAGGAGATCGTGCAGCGGCATCAGCTGGCGGCGCTGTTCGTGGACAACGAGTTCGAGCCGCTGGTGCGGTATCTGCCCGCGGACCTGCCGCGCTTCACCGCCGACGACGTGGCGCCGGTGCCGGGGCGCACCACCGTCGAGGAGCTGATCGCCATGCGGCAGCAGCCCCCGCGGAAATCACCGCGGCCCGGGCGGCTGGTCGTGCTCACCTCCGGCACCAGCGGCACGCCCAAGGGCGCGCGGCGGCCGCATCCCAAGGGTTTCGGGACGGTGGCGGCGCTGCTGTCGCGAATTCCGTTCGGGGTCAACGAGACCATGCTGATCCCCTCGCCGCTGTTCCACACCTGGGGGCTGGCGGCATTGCAGATCTCGACGGCCATTCGCGCCACCGTGGTGCTGAGCGATCGCTTCGACGCCGAGGAGTGCCTGCGGCGCATCGCCGAACAGCGCATCACCGCGCTGATCGTGGTGCCGGTCATGGTGAATCGCATTCTCGACCTGCCCGCGCACGTGCGCGAACGCTACGACCTGTCCAGCCTGAAAGTGGTGGCCAGTTGCGGTGCGCCGCTGGCCGGGGCGGTGGTGCTGAAGTTCCTGGAGGCCTTCGGCGACATCCTCTACAACGTGTACGGCTCGACCGAGGTGTCGTGGGCGTCCATCGCCGATCCCGCCGATCTGCGGCTGTCCCCCACCACCGCCGGACGCCCGCCGCTGGGCACCCGGATCGCGGTGCTGGGCCCGGATCGGCGGCCGCTGCCGGTCGGGGTGGTCGGGCGGATCTTCGTCGGCAATCACATGCTCTTCGACGGCTACACCGATGCCACGCCGCCGGACGAGGCGGACGGCATGCTCGACACCGGCGATATCGGCTATCTCGACGCCACCGGGAAGATGTTCGTGTCCGGCCGCGACGACGAGATGATCATCTCCGGCGGCGAGAACGTCTTCCCGCGCGCGGTCGAGGAGGCGCTCTCGCATCTGCCGCAGGTCAGCGAGGTGGCGGTGGTCGGGGTGCCGGACCGCGAATTCGGCCAGCGGCTGGCGGCTTTCGTGGTCAAACGCCCCGGCTCCGGCCTCGACTCGGACATGGTGCGCAACTACATCCGGCACCGGGTCAGCCGGTTCTCGGTGCCGCGCGACGTCACCTTCCTGGATTCGCTGCCGCGCAACGCCACCGGCAAGATCCTCAAGCGCACCCTGGTCCTGCCGACCTGACGATCAGGGACTGGGCGTGGCGATCAGGCCCAGTTCGGCGTCACCTGCCAGCAGCGGATGGTGCGGCAGGATGCGGATGGTGTAACCGACCGCGCCCGAGACCGGGACCGGGGTCTCGACGGTGAAAACGTCGGTGCCGGAATCGGTTCCGCTGTGCGTCATGGCGATGGTGTGGACGTCGGTGAGGTCGTCGTTCGGGGTGACGCGGCCCAGGGCGGCCTGCACGACGACGTCGGAGGGCGCGAGGCCGCCGAGATCGATGCGGGCGCGCAACGCCAGGTTCGCGCCGATGACCGGGGTGTCGGGCAGGCCGGAGCTGTCGACCTGCACGACTTTCACCGCGGGCCAGGCGGATTCGACGCGGCGGCGATATTCGGCGAGTTCCCGGGCGCCCTTGAAGTCGTCGGCGGCGACGGCGGCGTAACCGGCCGCGGTGGGGGCGTAGTAGTCGACGGCGTAATCGCGAACCATGCGGGACGCCAGCACTTTCGGGCCCAGGGTCCGTAAGGTGTGGCGAACCATTTCCATCCAGCGAACCGGCAGGTCGTCGTGGTCGCGGTCGTAGAAGCGGGGCAGCACCGCGCGTTCCAGCAGTTCGTAGAGCGCCGACGCCTCCAGATCGTCGCGGCGGTGCTCGTCGCGGACGCCGTCGGCGGTGGGGATCGCCCAGCCGTTCTCGCCGTCGTACATCTCGTCCCACCAGCCGTCGCGGATGGAGAGATTGAGGCCGCCGTTTTGCGCCGACTTCATGCCCGACGTGCCGCAGGCCTCGAGCGGGCGCAGCGGATTGTTCAGCCAGACATCGCAACCCCAGTACAGGTAGCGGGCCATGGACATGTCGTAGTCGGGCAGGAAGACGATGCGGTGCCGGACCGCCGGATCGTCGGCGAAGCGCACGATCTGCTGGATCAGCGCCTTGCCGCCGTCATCGGCCGGATGGGACTTGCCGGCCACCACCAGCTGCACCGGGCGCTCGGGATCGAGCAGCATGGCGCGCAGGCGCTCGGGATCGCGCAGCATGAGGGTGAGGCGCTTGTAGGTGGGCACGCGGCGCGCGAACCCGACGGTCAGCACGCGCGGATCGAAAACCTCGTCGATCCAGCCCAATTCGGCCGGGGCCGCGCCGCGTTCCAGCCAGGACGCGCGCAGCCGGCGGCGCACCTCGGCGACCAGCACGCCGCGCAGGGCATTGCGGGTGGACCACAGTTCGCCCAGGTCCACATCGCAGAGCCGCTCCCAGCCGCGCGCCTCCTCCACCAGTTCGTCGCCGATGAGCTCGCGGGCCTTGTCGATCCATTCGCGGGCGGCCCAGGTGGGGGCGTGCACGCCATTGGTGACCGAGCCGATCGGCACCTCGGCGGCATCGAAGCCGGGCCAGAGCGGGGCGAACATCTCGCGGCTGACCTCGCCGTGCAGCTTCGAAACACCATTGGCGCGCTGGGCGAGTCGCAGGCCGAGGTGGGCCATATTGAACACCGACGGATCGGCCTCGCGGCCCATGGCCAGGATGCGATCCACCGAAACGCCGGGCAGCACCAGCGATTCGCGTTCCCCGTGCGCACCGCCGAAGTAGCGGCGCACCAGGGCGCTCGCGAAACGGTCGATACCGGCGGGCACCGGCGTGTGGGTGGTGAACACGGTGCCCGCGCGGACCGCCGTCAGCGCGGCATCGAAATCCATTCCGGCGGACATGAATTCGCGAATGCGCTCGATGCCCAGGAAACCGGCGTGGCCCTCGTTCATGTGGAACACATCGGGATCGGGCAGGCCGTCTGCGCGGGTGTAGGCGCGCACCGCGCGGGTGCCGCCGATACCGGCCAGGATCTCCTGCTTGATGCGATGGTCCTGGTCGCCGCCGTACAGCCGGTCGGTGACCGCGCGCAGCTCCGGGTCGTTCTCCGCGATATCGGAATCCAAGAGCAGCAAGGGAATCCGGCCCACCTGGGCGATCCACACCCGGGCCCGCAGCACCCGGCCCTCGGGCATCGCCACGTGAATCAGCACCGGCGCGCCGCCCTCGGTGAGCAGCCGCAGCGGCAATCCCTGCGGATCCAGCGCGGGATAACGCTCGGCCTGCCATCCGTCGGCGGTCAGCGACTGCCGGAAATAGCCTGAGCGATACAGCAATCCGACGCCGATGAGCGGCAACCCCAGATCCGACGCGGCTTTGAGATGGTCACCCGCCAGAATCCCCAGCCCGCCCGAATAGTTCGGCAGCACCTCGGTGACGCCGAACTCCATCGAGAAGTACGCGATCCCCTTCGGCCCGCCCGTCTGCTTCTGGAACCACCGCGGCCGCGCCAGATAATCGGCGAGATCCGCGGCAGCCGCATCGACCCGCCGGGTGTACGCCTCGTCGGCAGCGAGCTCATCGAGCCGCTCCGCCGGTACCTCCCCCAGCATCCGCACCGGATCGTGCCCGACCTCCAGCCACAGCCCCGGATCCAGCTCGGCGAACAAGTCCTGCGTCGGCCCGTGCCAGGACCACCGCAGATTGGTGGCCAGCTCGGTCAGCGCGGACAGCCGCTCGGGCAAATGAGCGCGGACAGTGAATCGACGCAGTGCCTTCACGGGGTCTATTCTGCCCTCCGCTTCGCTCCGGGCGGGTTCGCGGCCTCTATGTCTCGTTCTTCCCTCCCTCCGCTCCCCCGCTTCGCTCCTCCGCTCCACTCGGTCCAGAACGAGACGGCCGCGAACCTTGCAGGTCAGACGCGCGGCGGCGCTGAGCCATCCCCGAGGTGAGCATCCCATCGGCAACCGATAACGTGTTTCATATGAGCGAGCAGCAGGTTCAGGCGGTCGAGGCAGACCCCACCCAGGAGCATCACGAGGGCGGGTTCCGGCCGATCCGGGAACTGGCACGCGACAACAGCGTCGGCGGCCCCCACTACGGGGAGCTCATCGACCAGGTCCGGACGCTGATGGACAAGGCGCGGCTGGTCAGTCCCAGCGACGAATTGGCTCTGGAGGCCATCGCCACGCTGAAGGAACTCAACGACAAGCTGGACGCGGCGGTGGTGGACGAATGGTCCGCGCCGACCTGGCACCGCACCGACCTGCCCTCGCGCGGCAATATCACCCTGCCGCCGTTCCTGGTGGACAAGGTGAGCAAGGAGGGCGTGCACGCGCGCATCACCTTCCGCACCTTCCATCTGGGCGGCAATGCGGCGGCGCACGGCGGGCACATCGCCCTCGGCTTCGACGATCTGCTGGGCATGACCGCGGCCGTCTACTCCGGCAATGCCACCCGCACCGCGTACCTGCACGTGGACTACCGCTCCATCACGCCGCTCAACACCGAACTGCAGGTGCACGGCTGGGTGGAACGCCAGGAAGGCCGCAAGATCTTCGTGCGCGCCACCCTGCACGACGGCGACCGCCTGTGCGCCGAAGCCAACGGGCTGTTCGTGCTCCTCAAGCCCGGCCAGCAGTAGGCCGGCCCCGCGCGCCTCGCCGGTCCGGAACGCCGCGCGGGCCGGGCACCCGGTAAGTTCGAACGGGTGACCGGCCGCATCGCAATCGATGACATCGCCCCGGCAATCCCCGGCGGCCGACCGGCGAAAGCCGTGGTCGGCGAGGTGTTCCCGGTGCGGGCCGTGGTCTGGCGGGAAGGGCACGAAGCCGTGGCCGCCACGCTGGCGGTGCGCGCGCCCGGATCCTCGCGCACCCAGCGGATCCGGATGACGCCGGACTATCAGCCGGATGTGTTCAATGCCGTGTTCACGCCCGGCAAACCGGGTGCGTGGACCTACCGGATCGAAGGGTGGAGCGATCCGCTGACCACCTGGCGATCGGGGGTCGAGGCCAAGCTGGCGGTCGGGCAGAGCGCGGTCGATCTGGCCAATGATCTGGAGATCGGGGCGCGGCTGCTGGAACGCGCCGCGCAGGCGGTGCCGAAGAAGCAGTGGGAGATATTGCGCGGCGCGGCCGAGGCTTTGCGCGGCGATGCGCAATTGCCCGCGCGGGTCGCACCGGCGTTCAGCGCCGAGGTGAGCGAGATCCTGCGGGCAACGCCGTTGCGCGAGTTGGTGACTCACGGGCCGCAGCAGACGGTGCTGGTGGAGCGGCAGCGGGCGCTGTTCGGGGCCTGGTACGAATTCTTCCCGCGCTCGACCGGCGGCTGGGATGCCGACGGGAAGCCGGTGCACGGGACCTTCGCCACCGCCGCCGTGGAACTGCATCGCATCGCGGCCATGGGGTTCGACGTGGTGTATCTGCCGCCGGTGCATCCCATCGGCAAGGTGAATCGCAAGGGGCCCAACAACTCTCTGACCGCCGCGCCCGGGGACGTGGGGTCGCCGTGGGCGATCGGGTCGGACGAGGGCGGGCACGATGCCATCCATCCGGCGCTGGGCACCGAGGCCGACTTCACCGAATTCGTGACGGCCGCACGGGAATTGGGGCTGGAGGTGGCGCTGGACCTGGCCTTGCAGTGCGCGCCCGACCATCCGTGGGTGACACGGCATCCGGAGTGGTTCACCACGCTGCCGGACGGCACCATCGCCTACGCGGAGAATCCGCCGAAGAAGTACCAGGACATCTATCCGATCAACTTCGACAATGATCCGGACGGGCTGTACGCGGAAATCCTGCGGGTGGTGCGGCACTGGATCGCCTTGGGCGTCACCATCTTCCGGGTCGACAATCCGCACACCAAACCGGCGGACTTCTGGGAATGGCTGATCGCGCAGGTGCATCGCGACCATCCGGAGATCGTGTTCCTGTCCGAGGCGTTCACCCGGCCGGCCCGGCTCTACGGACTGGCGCGGCGCGGGTTCAGCCAGTCCTACACGTACTTCACCTGGCGGGTACACAAGCACGAGATCGCCGAATTCGGCATGGAATTGGCGGCCAAGGCCGACGAGGCGCGGCCCAACCTGTTCGTGAACACGCCCGACATCCTGCACGAATCACTCCAGCACGGCGGTCCCGGCATGTTCGCGATCCGCGCGGTGCTGGCGGCCACGCTCGGGCCGACCTGGGGCGTGTACTCCGGGTTCGAGCTGTACGAGCATCAAGCGGTGCAGCCGGGCAGCGAGGAATACCTCGACTCGGAGAAGTATCAGCTGCGGCCCCGGAATTTCGCCGCGGCGGCGGCGCGCGGAGAATCCCTGGAGCCCTTGATCACCCGGCTCAACGAGATCCGGCGCACGCATCCGGCGCTGCAGCAGCTGCGGTGCATCCACTTCCATCAGGTGGACAACGACGCGGTGCTGGCCTTCTCGAAGTTCGACCCGACCACCGGGGACGCGGTGCTGGTGGTGGTGAACCTGAATCCGTTCGGCACCGAGCACGCCATGGTGTCGCTCGATCTGCCCGCCATCGGCCGGGAATGGCACGATCGGCCGGTGGTGCTGGACGAGATCAGCGGCGAGGAATACCACTGGGGCCAGAGCAATTACGTGCGATTGGATCCCGCGCGCGCGGCCGCGCATATTCTCGCCCTGCCGCCCGTGCCCGCCGCCGCGCGCACCGAACTCGCCTATCGCAGATCGCTGCGATGAACCGGCGGGATCTGCTGCTGCTGGCGGCGGGCACCCATCCCGATCCGCATACGGTGCTGGGCGCGCACCCGCATCCGGAAGGGACGGTCATCCGGGTGCTGCGGCCCCACGGGGAGACCGCGGCGGCGCGGATCGGCGGGAGCGATCATCCGCTGGAAGCCTTGGGGCACGGGGTTTTCGAAGGCGTGGTGCCGTTCCCGGAACTGTGGGACTACCGGATCGTCACCACGTATCCGCACGGGCGCACCGTCATCGACGCCGACGGGTACCGGTTCCTGCCCACGCTGGGCGAATTCGATCTGCATCTGCTGGGCGAGAGGCGGCACGAGCGGCTGTGGGAAGTGCTGGGGGCGCATCCCAAGCGGTACGAGACCATGGACGGGGAGGTGACCGGCACGGCGTTCGCGGTGTGGGCGCCCAACGCACGCGGGGTCGCGGTCATCGGGGACTTCGACGGCTGGAGCGGAAACACCGCGCCCATGCGGAAACTCGGCGGTTCCGGCGTGTGGGAGGTGTTCCTGCCGGGGATCGGGGTGGGCGACAAGTACAAGTACCGGGTGCACGGCGCGGACGGGCGCACCGTCGATCACGCCGACCCGTTCGCCTTCGCCACCGAGCTGCCGCCCGCCACCGCCTCGGTCATCGCGGCGAGCGAATTCGCCTGGGACGACGCGGAATGGCTGCGCGGGCGGGCCGCCACCGATCCCAATCGCGCGCCGGTGAGCGTGTACGAGGTGCACCTGGGGTCGTGGCGGCCGGGGCTCGGGTACCGGGAGATCGCCGAGCAATTGGCGGAATACGTGCTGGGGCAAGGCTTCACGCATGTCGAACTGCTCCCCGTGGCCGAGCATCCGTTCGGCGGGTCGTGGGGTTACCAGGTCACCTCCTACTATGCGCCGACCGCGCGCTTCGGCTCCCCCGACGATTTCCGGTATCTGGTGGATCACCTGCACCGCAAGGGCATCGGCGTGATCCTGGACTGGGTGCCCGCGCACTTCCCGCGTGACGAATGGGCGCTCGCGCGGTTCGACGGGACCGCCCTCTACGAGCACGCCGATCCGCGCCGCGGCGAGCAACTCGACTGGGGCACCTACGTTTTCGACTTCGGGCGGCACGAGGTGCGGAACTTCCTGGTCGCCAATGCCCGGTACTGGATCGAGGAATTCCATATCGACGGGCTGCGGGTGGACGCGGTCGCCTCCATGCTCTACCTCGACTATTCGCGCCCCGACTGGGAGCCCAATATCCATGGCGGACGGGAGAATCTGGAGGCCGTCGCGTTCCTGCAGGAGATGAACGCGACCGTGCACAAGCATCATCCGGGCGTGCTCACCGTGGCCGAGGAATCCACCACCTGGCCCGGGGTGACCCGCTCCACCGAGGTCGGCGGGCTGGGATTCACCATGAAATGGAATATGGGCTGGATGCACGACACGCTCGGCTATCTGGCGCACGATCCGGTGCATCGCGCCTGGCACCACAACGAGATCACCTTCTCGCTCACCTACGCCTGGAGCGAGAACTATGTGCTGCCCATCAGCCATGACGAGGTGGTGCACGGCAAGGGCACGCTGTGGACGCGCATGCCCGGGGACGATTTCGCCAAGGCGGGCGGGGTGCGGGCGCTGCTGGCCTACATGTGGGCGCATCCGGGGAAGCAGCTGCTGTTCATGGGGCAGGAGTTCGGGCAGTTCCGGGAGTGGGACCACGATCGCGGACTCGACTGGCACGAGCTGGAAAACCCACTGCACCAAGGGATTCAGACGCTGATACGGGATCTGAACCGGCTGTACGCCGCGCAGCCGGCGCTGTGGAGCCAGGACACCTCGCCGGGTGGGTACGCCTGGATCGACGCCGACGACCGGGACCACAACGTGCTGTCGTTCCTGCGCTACGGGACCGACGGGTCGATCATCGCGTGCGTCTACAACTTCTCCGGGTCCGAGCATCGCGATCACCGCGTCGGGCTGCCCGCGGCGGGGCGGTGGCGGGAGATCCTCAATACCGATGCGATCACCTATGGCGGCAATGGGATCGGGAACCTCGGTGCGGTCGAGGCGACGAGCGAACCGGCGCACGGACGCCCGGCCTCGGCATCGATCACGCTCCCGCCGAACAGCGGAATCTGGCTGCTACCGGACTGATTCCCGCTACCGGCTGCCCCCAGATCACTGGGCAAGGGAATCAATGTCAAACGACAGAGCTTCTGATCGTGATAGGACTGAGACGCGGCCGCAATCCCGGGGGCTACCGCCCCCACACCCCGATAAAGGGGTTGGCAGGGGTGCAACCCTGCCAATCTAATTCTCTTGAACAGGAACGATATTCGCATGAAGAAGTTGGGTACTTTCGCGCTCGCCACCGCCGCTGTCGCCGGCGTTCTCACCGCCGGCGCCGGCCTCGCCTCGGCCGATGCCGTGGAGCTGACGCCCGTGGTGGCCGTGGGCGAGCCGGATCCGACCAGCACCGGCTCCTCGTCCATCGTGACCGAGATCGCCAAGCTGCTCCCCTCCCTGAGCTCCGGCACCACCGCCAAGTAACGGCCGAGCGCGGTTCCCCACCCGCCCCGTCGGTGGGGAACCGTCCGGGTTCAATGCGGCCAGCCGGGATTCCGGCCGAGCACCGCCACCACCTGATCCAGCCCCGGTGCGTCGTCACCGGTCTGCACCTCCGGCGCGAACGCGGCGCCCGGCGCGGTCCGGGAATCACCGCCGGGCACGGCCCGCGCGACCAGCAGCGCCGCCGTCAGCACCTCCGGATCGAAACTCACCGTGGCGCCCAAGGTCTTCGCCACGTCCCAGGAGTGGACGACGTAATCCACGAAATGGAAGCTGATCGCCAGCGGGGCGGGTAGTTTCGCGCCCTCGCGCACCTCGGGCAGGGCGAAGCGGCCCGTCAGTACGCCGGGCTCCGCGAAGGCCGCCAGCACATCCTGCGCCGCCGCGCGATATTCGGCGATGGGATCCGGGCCCAGCGGGCGCGGTTGCCAGCAGGCCAGGTCCGCCGCGCCGCCGCGGGCCGCCGCCGCGAAGCCGTGGTGCTGAACGATCATGTGCTCCAGCAGATCCCGCAGTGTCCAGCCGGTGCACGGGGTGGGGGCGTCGAGATCGTCGGCGGTCAGCGCGGAGACGATATCGACGCTGGCGCGGACCGCGCGTGCGTTCAGGGCCAACAGTCCGGGGCCGTCGGCCAACAGGGCTTCGTAGGTGCGGGAAGTCATGGGACGAGGCTATTTTCGCGATGCGTGGTCCGGGGGACGAAAGGGCTGTGAGTGTTCTCGCCCCGCTCGCGGGAATACCGCGGCGGTCAGAATTGTTGCGGCCCAATATGACTCGTGCCCCCACCCGATACGGGAGGGGGCACGGCGTGGATTCGCGCGTCAGTACAGGGCGGCGGCGAGCTTGCGGCGGGCCGCCATCACGATCGGCTCGGCCGGGTCGAAGAGTTCGAACAGTTCCAGCAGGTGGGTGCGGACGCGCGTGCGGTCATCGCCCGCAGTGCGCTTGACCTGGGCGATCAGCCGGTCGAACGCGGCCTCGGGCTGCTGGTTGAACATTTCCAGGTCGGCGGCGGCCAGGGCGGCGTCCAGGTCGGCCGGGTCGGCGTCGGCCTTGGCCAGGGCCTGGGGGTCCAGCTGCTGTACGCGAGCGATGAACTGCACCTGGCGCAGTGCCGCCTTGGCGTCGGCATTGTTCGGTTCGGCGTTCAGGATTTCCTGGTAGACGGCGATGGCGCCATCGAAATTGCCCTGTTCGAGGGCTTCCTCGGCGGCCACGAAACGCGGATCCTCCGGCGCCTCGGCTTCGGCCTCGCCGCCCGCGCCCACACCGGGCAGCTTGCCGCGCACGGCGTCCACCACGGCGGCCAGCCACTGCGTGACCTGCTCCTCCGGCTGATTGCCGGTGAAGTCGGCGAGCGGCTGACCGGCGGCCACCGCCACCACGGTCGGAATGCCCTGCACCTGGAACGCCTGGGCGATGCGCATGTTCGCCTCGGCCTCGACGCTGGCCAGATCCCAGTCGCCGCCGCTGCCGGCGACCAGCTTCTCCAGCAGGCGCACCAGTTCGACGCTGCCGGGGCTGCGCTGCGAGTACAGCACCACCACCACGGGCACCTGCGTCGAACGGCGCAGCACCTTGTCTTCGAAATCGGCCTCGGTGACGGCATGGCCTCCGGGGACATCCGCGGCGGCGGCAGCGGGCTGCTTCAGAGCGGACAAATCCACCGCGCCCGACATGGCGGCGGCAACTGCGGCGGAGGGACGGCGTGCAGGTCGAGTCACGCCCTCCAGTCTGTCACGAACGTGCGGCGGCGGGGTTCGCGGCTTGGCTGAGTTCACCGAGCAGGCCGGACTTGATCGCCCAGCGCTCGAAGAAGACCGAAGCGAACGGAATCACGCTGGAGGCCAACCCGATCAGCGTGACCTTGCCCGGCCACTCGAACTCCCGCGAAGCCAGCAGCACGCTGATCGCGTAGAACACGAACACGATCCCGTGCAGCATCCCGAACACCATCACCGGCCACTTGATGGGCGCATCGGCGATACCGAGCGAATCAGCCCGCTTCAACACCGACCCGAGCAATAGCAGCGCCCACGACGGAGCCTCCACAATGCCGAAGAACCGGACCCGCTTGGCAACAGTGCTCAGATCGAAGATTTCCACGGCCCCCATTGTGCCGGAATAGCTACGACGACTCGTAGTGGAGCCGGTCACACACCCGCTCACGCGGGTGGAAGGGGTCATCTCGGGGGCTTTGCCCCTGTTTCTCCCTTTAACGCAGCGACCGCTGCGGCGTGGGCCGCAGCGGTCGCTGGATGCGGTCGCGGGTTAGACGCGGACGATGAGGGCGTCGCCCTGGCCGCCGCCACCGCAGAGGGCGGCTGCGCCGATGCCGCCGCCGCGGCGCTTCAGTTCGAGGGCTAGGTGCAGGACGATGCGGGCGCCGGACATGCCGAGGGGGTGGCCGATGGAGATGGCGCCGCCGTTGACGTTGACCTTTTCGGGGTCGATGCCGAGTTTGCGGGTGGAGGCGATGCCGACGGCGGCGAAGGCTTCGTTGATCTCGATCAGGTCGAGGTCGGCCGGCGAGATGCCTTCCTTGGCACAGGCTTTCGCGATCGCGTTGGCGGGCTGGTCCTGGAGGGTGGAGTCCGGGCCCGCCACCACGCCGGCGGCACCGATCTCGGCGATCCAGGACAGGCCGAGGGACTCCGCCTTGGCCTTGCTCATGACGACGACCGCGGCCGCGCCATCGGAGATCTGGGAGGCGGAGCCGGCGGTGATGGTGCCGTCCTTGCGGAACGCCGGGCGCAGCTTGCCGAGCGATTCGGCGGTGGTGTCGGCGCGAATGCCCTCGTCCTCGGCGAACTGGATCGGGTCACCCTTGCGCTGCGGGATGGACACCGGCACGACCTCGTCGGCGAAGACGCCGTTCTTCCAGGCCGCGGCCGCCTTCTGGTGCGAGGCGGCGGCGAACGCGTCCTGGTCTTCGCGGCTGATCACGTCGGCGTCGTTGCGCTGCTCGGTGAGCAGGCCCATCGCCTGATCGGTGAAGATGTCGTGCAGGCCGTCGTAGGCCATATGGTCGCGCAGGGTCACGTCGCCGTACTTGAAGCCCTCGCGGGACTTCTCCAGCAGATGCGGGGCCTGGGTCATGGACTCCATGCCGCCGGCCACCACGACCTCGTACTCCCCGGCGCGAATCAGCTGATCCGCCAACGCGATTGCATTGATACCGGACAAACACACCTTATTGATGGTGAGCGCGGGGACATCCATGGAGATGCCCGCGGCCGCCGCCGCCTGCCGCGCCGGGATCTGGCCGGCGCCGGCGGTCAGCACCTGACCCATGATCACGTAATCGACCAGCTCGGGCGCGACGCCGCCCTTCTCCAGCGCGCCCTTGATGGCGATGCCGCCGAGATCCGACCCGCTGAAGTCCTTGAGCGAACCGAGCAGTCGCCCGACAGGGGTGCGCGCACCGGAGACGATGACGGAGGTGGTGGTCACGATGAGGGCCTCGCTTACGTCAGATGAGTCGGCCCCGCCAACCATCGGAGCCTTTACTCAAAGGTAACGTGCGGCACGTCCGCATCCTTCCGAGGGTGCGCGCTACCGTCGGTGGTGTGAGCAACACCGAGAACACCGAATTCATCCCCACGGAATACGTCACCGCCGTCGATCATGTCGGTATCGCGGTGCCGGATCTCGATTCCGCGGTGGCCTGGTACCGAGACAATCTCGGCATGGTCGAGACGCATCGCGAGATCAATGAGGCGCAGGGCGTGCACGAGGCCATGCTGTCCGTCGCGGGCGCTCCCGCCGGTTCGGTTGCGCTGCAGTTGCTGGCTCCGCTCAACGACGAGTCCACGATCGCCAAGTTCATCGACCGAAACGGGCCTGGCCTGCAGCAGCTCGCCTATCGGGTCACCGATGTGGAAGCTGTTTCGCAGCAACTTCGTGAACGGGGCTTGCGTTTGCTGTACGACGCCCCGCGCGCCGGAACCGCTGGTTCCCGCATCAATTTCATCCATCCCAAGGATGCTGGCGGTGTGCTGGTCGAACTCGTCGAACCGGCCGCGAAAACTACCCACTAGTACCGGAGTTCAGCTCCCTAAAGAGGCTGTAACAACATTCGCGGTCGGGTCACCATCAGTGGTCGGCAGGCTGTAGTTTGTGGGGCATGTCGTCCACTGAGCCCGATCGTAATCGCTTCGTTGCACTGCCCTTTACCGTTGTGCGGAAGGGCTATGACCGTGACGAGGTGCGTAACTACTTCGACCGTTTCGATGCCGAGCTAAGGGTCACCGCAACCGATCGCGATGCCGCCGCAGCCCAGGCCCGCAACTTGGCGGCCCAGCTGGAGGACGCCCGCGACGAGATCGACGAGCTCCGTAAGGAAGTCGACCGGCTGTCCGTGCCGCCGACCACCGCCGAGGGCATGTCCGATCGCATCTCGCGCATGCTGCGCCTGGCCTCCGACGAGGCTTCCGAGGTGCGCGCGCAGGCCCAGGCCGAGGCCGCCGAAATGATTTCGATCGCCGAACAGCAGGCGACCGAAATGCGCGGTAAGTACGAATCGCTCCTCTCCGAGACCAAAGAGAAGCGCGAAGCCCTCGAAATCGAATTCGAGCAGACCCTCGCGAACGCCCGCTCCGAGTCCGCCAAGATCGTCGACGCCGCGAACGCCGAAGCCGACCGCCTCACCAAGGAATCCGAGGCCAAGCGCAAGGCGACGCAGCAGGACTTCGAGGTCACCATGGCCGAGCGTCGCACCAAGCTGACCCGCGCCATGGAAGAGCTCGAGGCCACCTCGCGCGCCGAGGCCGCCCAGCGCATCAAGGACGCCACCGACGAGGCCAACCGCCTCATCACCTCGGCGACCAACACCGCCGATCGAAAGATCGCGCACGCCAAGGAACTCGCCGAGGAAATGCGCGTGCTGCGCGGCCGTGTACTGGCCCAGCTGCTCGGCATCCGCGGCCAGCTCGACTCCGTGCCGGCCATGCTGGCCGCCGTCAACCGCGAGAGCGAATTGCTCGACGGCGCACCGGAACAGCGCTCCCTGGCGAACAAGGGCCGCAAGGCCATCTCCGACGTTCGGGAAGACGAGATCGTCGACGAAGAGCGCGAAAACGCCGACATCTCCAGCTAATTCAACCCGACCGGGCGACACCCACCGTTCGAAGGCCGCTCCCTTTCCAGGGAGCGGCCTTCCTTATGCCGTGACCCGGCCGGTCAGAAACCGCTGCCGGACATGACATTGCACGCCGCATAACCCGCGCTACCACCATCGATGAACACGCACGGCGTCTTCTTCACCTCGGCGTCCTTCGACATCGAGCTGATCACTTTCCCACTCGCGTCCCGCTGCTCCATCACGATGTGATGGACACCGGTAGTGGTCGGCCGCCACGGCACCATGTAATAGTCGGGATATCCCTTGTCGCACTGCCAATTTCCCGGATCGATGGCCTTACCGGTCACCGGCTTGCCGTTGTCGAGGATCCAGATGACACCCGAGCACACCGAGGTCCGCCCGGTGATCATCCATTGCTCGCTGTGCGTGTAATCCCCGACGTAGACATTCAGGTCCTCGACGGCGGCCGCCGCGTCCGGCGCCGCGACGACGGTCATAGCGGCTCCGGCGACAGCCGCCACCGCGATGCCGATCCGATGTGTTCTCAATCCAACTCCCTGTGAAATGAACAGATTTCAGTTCACGAGGCAGCGTAATGATCACTCCCGCAGCGGGACTCGGAATGACGGCCCCCAGTTATCGGGGGTCGAACTCACCAGATATCGGCCCAGGACGGACGCTCGGGAAGATCGAAAGCGGCGTGGTTCCGGCGGACCAGCAGCGGGATCGAGGCGCCGACGGTGCAGCGATCACGCAATGAAGTCGCTTTGGACGCATGCCATTCCGGGAAACGATAGCGCTTCTCCAGGGTGTGATCGGCGCCGGATTCCGGGTGAGTGAAGGCCACCTCGACGCGGAGCTGATAGGTGTTGAAAGGGCTGTTGCGATTCGGGATCTCACGGAATCGAGCCGCGGTGATCGCGCCTTCCGCCGGGGCTCCCGCGGTGCGCAGGTAAGCGCGCCGGCGACGCCAGGCCACGCCCAGCAGTGCGATCCAGAGCGCGGCGCCTACCAGGGGGCTGATCAGGATCGCGAACACGACCGCGACGCTCGAACCCGTCCACTGCGCGATCCGCATACCCAGCACGAACGAGTAGCCGACGAAGAGAATGCCGCCGAGGAACACGCAGAGCATCCAGACCAGCGACGCCCAGCCGATCAGCTTGCGGCGGCTCATGACCACTTGCGGGTGATGGTGCGGGTGCGGCGGCCGTTCCAGCAGCCGGTGTGCCAGTGGCGGCGGTCGTCCTCGCCGCCGTAGGCGGGCCAGGCCACCAGGTGGGGGACGCCGGGCATGATCTCGTGGTCGCAGCCCGGGCAGCGGTAGGTCTTGGTGGCTCGGGAGCCGGCGATATTGCGGACCTGGTAGGTCTCGCCGTCGGGGCCCGCCTCGGTGCGGCCGAAGGAATCGGAGATGGGGCGCGGTTCCTGCTGGAACCGCGCCGCGGACGGGCTGGGGCGGGGTTTCCGGCGGGGCATGGTATCGAGGTTAGAACAGCCGGAAAACGTCGCTCTCGGTGCCACGCAGAGCGTCGTAGTCGAGGGTGAGGCAGCGGATGCCACGGTCGGTGGCGAGGGTCTTCGCCTGCGGCTTGATCTGCTGGGCGGCGAAGACGCCGGCCACGGGGGCCAGCAGCGGGTCGCGGTTGAGCAGTTCCAGGTAGCGCGTCAGCTGTTCGACACCGTCGATCTCACCGCGGCGCTTGATCTCCACGGCTACCGTCGCGCCGTCGGCGTCACGGCACAGGATGTCGACGGGGCCGATGGCGGTCATGTACTCGCGGCGGATGAGTGTGTAACCCGCGCCGAGGGTTTCGATGTGCTCGGCCAGGAGTTCCTGGAGGTGGGCCTCCACGCCGTCCTTCTGCAGGCCGGGGTCGACGCCGAGTTCGTGCGCGGAATCGTGCTCGATCTCCTCGAGGGTGATGCGCAGTTCCTCGCCGGCCTTGTTGGTCACCACCCACAGGGCTTTGGCTGTCTCCGAATCGCTTTCGCGTTCCTCGAGCCAGCACGGGGGGCTCATCCAGTTCAGCGGCTTGTAGGAGCCGCCGTCGGAGTGGACGAGCACCGAGCCGTCGGCCTTCACCATGATGAGGCGACGGGCCATCGGCAGATGGGCGGTGAGACGGCCGACGTAGTCCACTTGGCAGCGAGCAATCACGAGGCGCACCGGTCCACTGTAGTGAGTCGCTCAGTAGGTGTAGGAACCGGTCCGCAGCATTCGCACGATCAACAGCGATAGGGCGGCGGCCAAGACCGCGGGGACGATGTGAACGCCGGTGGCGAGGGTCAGCATCCGACCGGTCAGGAGGCGGAAATCGCCGGCGAATTCACCGGGGACCGGAATTGTCTTGCCCTGCAGGGAATCCAGGCGATGAGCAGTGCGCCACGAGGTCAGGTGGGCTTTGCGCGTGGTCGCCGAGCGGAAGGACCCCCAGTGCTTCTTCATGCCGTCAGCTTCACGGAATCGGAAGGGTGGCAACAGGGTAGGACTACCTATCCGGCGAGTGATCTACCCCGGAACGCAGAAACCCCCTGACCGTGAGGTCAGGGGGTTTCGCGAATGATGTTCCGGCGGTGTCCTACTCTCCCACACCCTGTCGAGTGCAGTACCATCGGCGCAGGTGGCCTTAGCTTCCGGGTTCGGAATGGGACCGGGCGTTTCCCCACCGCTATAGCCGCCGTAACTCTATGAAACTATCCACCGCGAGTGGAGCGTAGATACCTCGAATCCCTTGCGGGAGTTCGTGGTATCCGCTCAACACACGGCAGTGTGTTGTTTCAGATACCGCACAGTGGACGCGTAGCAGCTTTGTTGGTAAGTCCTCGGCCTATTAGTACCGGTCACCTACACCCGTTACCGGGCTTCCAGTTCCGGCCTATCAACCCAATGGTCTGTTGGGGGCCTTAACCCATCAAGTGGGTGAGAAACCTCATCTTGGAACAGGCTTCCCGCTTAGATGCTTTCAGCGGTTATCCCTTCCGAACGTAGCAAACCAGCCGTGCCCTTGGCAGGACAACTGGCACACCAGAGGTTCGTCCGTCCCGGTCCTCTCGTACTAGGGACAGCCTTCCTCAAGTTTCTGACGCGCGCGGCGGATAGAGACCGAACTGTCTCACGACGTTCTAAACCCAGCTCGCGTGCCGCTTTAATGGGCGAACAGCCCAACCCTTGGGACCTACTCCAGCCCCAGGATGCGACGAGCCGACATCGAGGTGCCAAACCATCCCGTCGATATGGACTCTTGGGGAAGATCAGCCTGTTATCCCCGGGGTACCTTTTATCCGTTGAGCGACACCGCTTCCACTTGCCGGTGCCGGATCACTAGTCCCGACTTTCGTCCCTGCTCGACCTGTCGGTCTCACAGTCAAGCTCCCTTGTGCACTTGCACTCGACACCTGATTGCCAACCAGGCTGAGGGAACCTTTGGGCGCCTCCGTTACATTTTGGGAGGCAACCGCCCCAGTTAAACTACCCACCAGGCACTGTCCCTGAACCCGATCAGGGTCCGAGGTTAGAGGTCCAATACGATCAGAGTGGTATTTCAACGACGACTCCACACACACTGGCGTGCATGTTTCACAGTCTCCCACCTATCCTACACAAACCGTACCGAACACCAATACCAAGCTATAGTGAAGGTCCCGGGGTCTTTTCGTCCTGCCGCGCGTAACGAGCATCTTTACTCGTACTGCAATTTCGCCGAGTCTGTGGTTGAGACAGCTGAGAAGTCGTTACGCCATTCGTGCAGGTCGGAACTTACCCGACAAGGAATTTCGCTACCTTAGGATGGTTATAGTTACCACCGCCGTTTACCGGGGCTTAAATTCTCAGCTTCGCACCGAAGTGCTAACCGGTCCTCTTAACCTTCCGGCACCGGGCAGGCGTCAGTCCGTATACATCGTCTTACGACTTCGCACGGACCTGTGTTTTTAGTAAACAGTCGCTTCTCACTGGTCTCTGCGACCCCTCCTAGCTCCCACCGTAAAGGTGTTCACCGGGCTGGGTCCCCCTTCTCCCGAAGTTACGGGGGCATTTTGCCGAGTTCCTTAACCACAGTTATCTCGATCGCCTTAGTATTCTCTACCTGACCACCTGTGTCGGTTTGGGGTACGGGCCGTGTACCAACTCACTAGAGGCTTTTCTCGGCAGCATAGGATCACTGAATTCGCCTCAATCGGCTACGCATCACGTCTCAGGCTATATGCGGTGCGGATTTGCCTACACCACGCCCTACACGCTTACACCAGGTATTCCATCACCTGGCCCAGCTACCTTCCTGCGTCACCCCATCGCTTGACTACTACAGCCAGGGTCGTATGCAGCCACTTCTCTTCACCCGAAGGTGATAGGTCCGCTTTTGGATACTTAGCACAACTGATTCGCCATTGGGCGCGGATACACGGGTACGGGAATATCAACCCGTTGTCCATCGACTACGCCTGTCGGCCTCGCCTTAGGTCCCGACTCACCCTGGGCGGATTAACCTGGCCCAGGAACCCTTGGTCATTCGGCGGACGAGTTTCTCACTCGTCTTTCGCTACTCATGCCTGCATTCTCACTCGCGCAGCCTCCACGGCTGGATCACTCCGCCGCTTCCCTGGCTACACGACGCTCCCCTACCCATCCACGCTCCTGGCCCGAAGGCGGGATAATGCGTGAATGCCGCGGCTTCGGCGGTGTACTTGAGCCCCGCTACATTGTCGGCGCAGGATCACTTGACCAGTGAGCTATTACGCACTCTTTCAAGGGTGGCTGCTTCTAAGCCAACCTCCTGGTTGTCTTCGCGACCCCACATCCTTTTCCACTTAGTACACGCTTAGGGGCCTTAGCCGGCGATCTGGGCTGTTTCCCTCTCGACTATGAAGCTTATCCCCCACAGTCTCACTGCCGCGCTCTCACTCACCGGCATTCGGAGTTTGGCTGACTTCGGTAAGCTTGTGGGCCCCCTAGGCCATCCAGTAGCTCTACCTCCGGTGAGAAACACGCGACGCTGCACCTAAATGCATTTCGGGGAGAACCAGCTATCACGGAGTTTGATTGGCCTTTCACCCCTACCCACAGCTCATCCCCTCAGTTTTCAACCTAAGTGGGTTCGGGCCTCCACGACGTCTTACCGTCGCTTCACCCTGGCCATGGGTAGATCACTCCGCTTCGGGTCCATAGTGTGCGACTCGTTCGCCCTATTCGGACTCGCTTTCGCTACGGCTCCCCCACACGGGTTAACCTCGCCACACACCGATGACTCGCAGGCTCATTCTTCAAAAGGCACGCCATCACCCCACAAGAGGGCTCTGACGGTTTGTAAGCGCACGGTTTCAGGTACTATTTCACTCCCCTCCCGGGGTACTTTTCACCTTTCCCTCACGGTACTAGTCCGCTATCGGTCACCAGGTAGTATTCAGGCTTATCGGGTGGTCCCGACAGATTCACAGCAGATTTCACGGGCCCGCTGCTACTCGGGTGCTCATTACAAGAGCCAAGATGTTTTCGCTTACGGGATTCTCACCCTCTACGATAGGCCGTCCCAGACCACTTCAGCTAACAACTTGGTTTCTTACTCTTGCTCCTCACGGCAGTGAGAAGAAAATGAGTCCCACAACCCCAGAAACGCAACGCCTGCCGGCTATCACACGCTCCTGGTTTAGCCTCTTCCGCTTTCGCTCGCCACTACTCACGGAATCACATGTTGTTTTCTCTTCCTGTGGGTACTGAGATGTTTCACTTCCCCACGTTCCCTCCACACACCCTATATATTCAGGTGCGGGTGACACGACATCACTCGTGCCGGGTTTCCCCATTCGGAAATCCTCGGATCTCAGCTCGTTTGACAGCTCCCCGAGGCTTATCGCAGCCTACTACGTCCTTCATCGGCTCCTGGTGCCAAGGCATCCACCGTACGCTCTTTATCACTTACTAACAAAGATGCTCGCGTCCACTGTGCAGTTCTCAAACAACACACCCGCATCGAATACTTTTCCAAGACCAGCACCCTCGAAGAGGACCGGTATCTAGGAGATCCGAGCGGATCGTTTTTTGCCTGGAAAAAACTCGCTTTCGCGTGTTCTTTCAGGACCCAATAGTGTGTCGGTATATCAATCGCGGCTCCGGACATGGCCGGTGCCTTGATGCGATGAGTTTGTCAGTGTTCCACCCATGAGCGTCCGCCGGAAAACGTATGTTTCCGAAACGGTCTCTGCCAGAGCGACATTCACCTGTGTGAAGTGCTTCTGGAGAAGTGCTCCTTAGAAAGGAGGTGATCCAGCCGCACCTTCCGGTACGGCTACCTTGTTACGACTTCGTCCCAATCGCCAATCCCACCTTCGACGGCTCCCTCCACAAGGGTTAGGCCACCGGCTTCGGGTGTTACCGACTTTCATGACGTGACGGGCGGTGTGTACAAGGCCCGGGAACGTATTCACCGCAGCGTTGCTGATCTGCGATTACTAGCGACTCCAACTTCACGGGGTCGAGTTGCAGACCCCGATCCGAACTGAGACCGGCTTTAAGGGATTCGCTCCACCTCACGGTATCGCAGCCCTCTGTACCGGCCATTGTAGCATGTGTGAAGCCCTGGACATAAGGGGCATGATGACTTGACGTCGTCCCCACCTTCCTCCGAGTTGACCCCGGCAGTCTCTCACGAGTCCCCGCCATTACGCGCTGGCAACATAAGATAAGGGTTGCGCTCGTTGCGGGACTTAACCCAACATCTCACGACACGAGCTGACGACAGCCATGCACCACCTGTACACCGACCACAAGGGGGGCCATATCTCTATGGCTTTCCGGTGTATGTCAAACCCAGGTAAGGTTCTTCGCGTTGCATCGAATTAATCCACATGCTCCGCCGCTTGTGCGGGCCCCCGTCAATTCCTTTGAGTTTTAGCCTTGCGGCCGTACTCCCCAGGCGGGGCGCTTAATGCGTTAGCTACGGCACGGATCCCGTGGAAGGAAACCCACACCTAGCGCCCACCGTTTACGGCGTGGACTACCAGGGTATCTAATCCTGTTCGCTACCCACGCTTTCGCTTCTCAGCGTCAGTTACTGCCCAGAGACCCGCCTTCGCCACCGGTGTTCCTCCTGATATCTGCGCATTTCACCGCTACACCAGGAATTCCAGTCTCCCCTGCAGTACTCTAGTCTGCCCGTATCGACTGCAAGCTTGCAGTTGAGCTGCAAGTTTTCACAATCGACGCGACAAACCGCCTACAAGCTCTTTACGCCCAGTAATTCCGGACAACGCTCGCACCCTACGTATTACCGCGGCTGCTGGCACGTAGTTGGCCGGTGCTTCTTCTACAGGTACCGTCACTTGCGCTTCGTCCCTGTCAAAAGAGGTTTACAACCCGAAGGCCGTCATCCCTCACGCGGCGTCGCTGCATCAGGCTTTCGCCCATTGTGCAATATTCCCCACTGCTGCCTCCCGTAGGAGTCTGGGCCGTGTCTCAGTCCCAGTGTGGCCGGTCGCCCTCTCAGGCCGGCTACCCGTCGTCGCCTTGGTGAGCCGTTACCTCACCAACAAGCTGATAGGCCGCGGGCCCATCTCGCACCAGTAAACCTTTCCACCACAAGGCATGCACCAAGTGGTCATATCCGGTATTAGACCCAGTTTCCCAGGCTTATCCCAGAGTGCGAGGCAGATCACCCACGTGTTACTCACCCGTTCGCCGCTCGTGTACCCCGAAGGGCCTTACCGCTCGACTTGCATGTGTTAAGCACGCCGCTAGCGTTCGTCCTGAGCCAGGATCAAACTCTCCGTTGAAGACTCTAGATTTACCGCCGAAGCAGCGAATCAGAAGTATCTCGAACCAGAGTCCGAAAACCTAGCAATGAACGCCAGCAAAAAGTATTTGCTGACTAAATGTCCGACCCTCACACGGGGGGTGAGGAATCGGAACCAAATTAAATATTTGGCACTGACATTCATCGACACACTATTGAGTTCTCAAAGAACACACGCACACGTTTTCGACCTGAAGTTGATCAGATGTCCAACGAGGCAACCGTTCCAGCCTAACGGTCAGACTCCACAGAGTCAAGAACCAATTTCGAGGCTGGAGTGTTCAAGCCAGGCGCTCCTCGTACAACCTCGTTTCCGGATCCTCGTTGCCAGCCTCTGAGCTGGGCGTTTGGCACCCGGTCGGTGTCCGTGTCGCTCTGACCTGGACTAAGTTACGCCCAGGAAAACGCGAATGCAAATCGCCTGGTGAGCGCCGCGTCTGCGCAGGTCGCCGACCCCCGAAACAACAAGATCGCCGGGTCGGGGCACGGTTTTGTGACCCAGCTCTCGGCGATCTTGTTTTCGTATCGGTCCGGCGAATTACGAACCCGCGCGGCGCACGCCGGCGAAGTTCTTCTTGCCCCGGCGCAGCACCAGCCAGCTGCCGTGCAGGTAGTCGGCGTCGGCCGGGGTCCACTCCAGATCGGCGACCTTCTCGTTGTTCACCGAGACGCCGCCTTCGTTGACCGCGCGGCGGGCGGCGCCGCGGCTCTCCGACAAACCGGCCGCGACCAGCAGATCCACAATGGTGTCGCCGGGCTTGGCCTCGGCGACCGTGCCGTCGACGGCCGCCTCGGTGAGCGCCGCGCCCAGGGTCGGCTCGTTCAGCTCGCGAAGTTCACCGCGGCCGAACAGCGCCTGGCTGGCGAGCTGCACCGCGGCGGTGTTCTCCGCGCCGTGCACCAGGGTGGTCATCTCGGCGGCCAGCCGGCGCTGCGCTTCACGGGCGTGCGGGCGTTCGGCGGTGGCCTGCTCCAGCTCGTCCAGTTCCTCCTTGGACAGGAAGGTGAACCAGCGCAGGTAGCGGACCACATCGGCGTCGGCGGTGTTCACGAAGTACTGGTACCAGGCGTAGGGGCTGGTCATCTCCGGATCGAGCCAGAGGCTGCCGCCGCCGGTGGACTTGCCGAACTTCTTGCCGTCGGCCGAGGTCACCAGCGGCACGGTGAGGGCGTGCACGTGCGCGCCGTCGACGCGGCGGTTGAGCTCGACGCCGGCGATGATGTTGCCCCACTGATCCGAGCCGCCCACCTGCAAGGTGCAGTCGTAATTGCGGCGCAGCTGCAGGTAGTCGTTGGCCTGCAGCAGCATGTAGGAGAACTCGGTGTAGGACATGCCGTCGGATTCCAGGCGGCGCTTGACGGTGTCGCGGGCCAGCATGACGTTCACCGAGAAGTGCTTGCCGATATCGCGCAGGAAGGAGACCGTGCTCAGCGGGCCGGTCCAATCCATATTGTCGGCGATGACGGCCGCGTTGGGGGCGTCGCCGAGATCGACGAAGCGCTCCAGCTGGGAGCGGATGCGCCCGGCCCATTCGGCCACGGTGTCGGTGGAGTTCATGGTGCGCTCGCCGACGTCACGCGGGTCGCCGATGAGACCCGTTGCGCCACCGGCCAATACGACGGGGCGATGGCCCGCGCGCTGGAAGCGCTTGAGCGCGAGCAGCGGGACCAGGTGCCCGGCGTGCAGGGAGGCGGCGGTCGGGTCGAAACCGGCATAGAGGGTGATCGGGCCCTTGGCCATCTCGGCGCGCAGGGCGTCGAGGTCGGTGGACTGCGCGATCAGCCCGCGCCAGGTCAGTTCGTCGATGATGTCGGTTCCGCTCACGTCACCCATCTTTCCGCACGTAGATATGCGCAGCTGCGGGAGGCCGCACATACGAAGGTCCGCCGCCGATTGTGATCGGCGGCGGACTTCGGGTCGAGGCAATATTCAGGTTGTCCCGAGGGCTAGCGCTTCACCGAGGAGGTGAAGCCGGCGCGGCGCTCGTAGGCGATCCAGGCGAAGACGACCGCCAGGACCAGCGGGAAGGGGGCGAGGGCGGGGGCATCGAGCAGGAAGGCCTGGGTGGCGGCGGCCAGCACGGTGGTGATGGACAGGCCGGCGGCGGCCGGGGCGGTCAGGCGGGGCACCAGCAGGCCGATGCCGCCGGAGATCTCGACGACGCCGGTGAAGTAGCGGAACCAGTCGCCCCAGCCGATGGTGTCGAAGGCGTGCACGGCGTCGGACTGGCCGACCAGCTTGGGCAGGCCCGAGGCGATGATGAAGAACAGGGCCAGCACGATCTGCAGGGTCCACAGCACGCGATTGCGGGTCTTGCCGGTGGCGGCGGGAGTGGTGGCGGCGGACTGGGCGGGGGCGGTGATGGCGGTCATGGCGAGTGTCCTTACGGGGCTTGGGTTTCGGTCGGTGCGGCGCGCTTGCCGGTATTGACGGAGCCCGGTGCGGAAACTCATCGCGATCGCGGAAGAAATTTTCTCCGTGACCATAACTGGTGGTCGGACAGGGTTTTCGGGCCGCGGGTCAGCGTTCGAAGGCGTCCTTCAGAGCGGTGAGATGGACACGGCTGGCGGTGGCGGCGGCCTCCGGATCGCGGGCGCGGATGGCGGCGTACAGGTCTTCGTGCGCGGTGTGGTCGGCCTTCGGATCGGCCATCGGGCGGATGCGCAGCATGTCGATCATGGCGTGCCGCAGGCGCGGGACGAAGGCGTCGAACATCTGGCTCAGCACGTCGTTGTGCCCGGCCGCGACCACGGTGCGATGGAATGCGGTGTCGGCGTCCACGAGTCGTTCCAGCACCTCCCCCGCTTCGGCGCGGGCGGCCAGGGCGGTCAGCATGGCGCGCAGATCGGCGGGAGTGCGACGGCGGGCGGCGAGCGCGGCCCCTTCGGCTTCGATGGCGATGCGCGCCTCGATCACCGTGATGATGTCGGCCCGGCGCAGCACCGTGTCCCAATCCTCGGCGACATCCAGCGCGGTGAGGAAAACGCCCGCGCCCTGGCGGCTTTCGAGCACGCCCTTGCCCGCGAGTTCGCGAATGGCCTCGCGCAGGGTGGAGCGGCCGACGCCGAGCTGCGCGGACAGCGTGGTCTCCCCGGGCAGCTTGTGGCCGAGCGCCCACTCCCCCGCCCGAATCCGGCCGAGCAGTACCTCGGCGGCCTGGGCGGCGAGCGGGTGCCGCTGGACCTGCGCCATACCTCTCCTACCTCTCTACTTGTCTGAGGAGTTATTGCCCTCTAGTCTAGGCCACATGCATACGGGTGCCCTGCTTCTCCTTCGTCGCCGCGACGGGGTCTGATCGACCGGCGCCCCGTCCGCGGGTCGATGTGCCGCGCCGGTCCTCTCTCACCGACGCGAAGGAATTCCGAGCATGTCCACTTCCACGACCTGGAATCGCCAGCAGCCCTCCCCCATGCCATCGCATCGTTATCGCGATGTGTACCAACGAGTTTCGGTTCCGCTGACCGATCGGCGCTGGCCGGGCAATCGCATCACCGAGGCGCCGCTGTGGGTGCCGGTGGATCTGCGGGACGGCAATCAGGCGCTGGCCGAGCCCATGGATCCGGTGCGCAAGCGCCGGTTCTTCGAACTGCTGGTGGCCATGGGCTACAAGGAGATCGAGGTCGGGTATCCGAGCGCCTCGCAGACCGATTTCGATTTCGTGCGATTGATCGCCGAGGAGGGCATCGCGCCCGCTGATGTCGCCATCGTGGTGTTCACGCCCGCCCGCCGGGATCTGATCGAGCGGACCGTCGAATCCCTTCGCGGCATCACCAATCCCGTGGTGATTCACATGTACATCGCCACCGCGCCGGTGTGGCGGGACGTCGTGCTGGGCGTCTCGCGCGAGGGCGTGGCAGACCTGATCATGGCGGGCGGGCGCGACATTCTGGAGCTGGCCGGGGATATGCCCAATGTGCGGTTCCAGTTCTCGCCCGAGGTGTTCATGGCGACCGAACCGGATTTCGTGCTGGACGTGTGCGATCGGATCACCACGCTCTGGGATGCCACCCCCGAGCGGCCGGTGACCTTGAATCTGCCCGCGACGGTGGAGATCGCGACGCCGAACGTGTACGCGGACCAGATCGAGTACATGCACCGGAATCTGGCGCGGCGGGACAGCGTGATCCTGTCGGTGCATCCGCACAATGATCGCGGCACCGGGGTGGCGTGCGCGGAGCTGGCGGTGCTGGCCGGCGCGCAGCGGGTGGAGGGCTGCGTGTTCGGCAACGGCGAGCGCACCGGCAATGTGGATCTGGCGACGCTGGCCTTGAATCTGCATGCGCAGGGCGTGAATCCGGGCATCGACTTCTCCGATATCGACGCGGTGGCGGCGACGGTGGCCGAATGCACGCGCATGCCGATTCATCCGCGCCATCCCTACGCCGGCGAGCTGGTGTACACGGCGTTCTCGGGCACGCATCAGGACGCGATCAAGAAGGGGTTCGCCGAGCATCGCGAGCGGGCGGTGCGCTCCGGGCAGCCCGAGCGTGAAATCCCTTGGGAGGTACCGTATCTGCCGATCGATCCGGCGGACGTGGGCCGCACCTACGAGGCGGTGATCCGGGTGAACTCACAGTCCGGCAAGGGTGGCATCGCGTATCTGCTGGAAACCGAATACGGATTGACGATGGACCGGGCGACCCAGGTCGAATTCGCCCGGCACGTACAGGAATACACCGATCGCACCGGCGCGGAGGTGACGGCGCGGACCCTGTGGGAGCTGTACCACCGCATCTACGCGGCGAAGTAGCGGCGCTATCCCGCGGCCCGCGGCGCGCGCGGGCTGCGGCGGTAGGCCGAGACCGCCGGGGAATCCGGCAGCCACAGTCGCCACGGCCGGTCGGCGGCCAGGCTGACGCCGACCCGGGGGCCGACGGAAACGGCTGACAGATCGGTGATTTCGGGCCCGAGCTCGAGCCGGATGGGCGATGCCGGATCGAAAAGCGCGGTGCCGTAATCGTTCAGCGCGATCCCGAGCGCACTGCCGACATTGCCGGGCCCGCGCGCCAGAGCGGCGTCGGTGCGGGCGGCCGGTCGCCGGGCCCGCGCCGCCTCGACTCCGGCGATGATCTCCCCCGCCCGGATCAGCACCGCACTGGCCACCCCGTCCGGGCCGCTGGTGACGTTCACACACGTGTGCATGCCATAGCTGAAGTACACGTACAGCACCCCGGGCGGCCCGAACATGGCCGCGTTCCGGGGCGTGCGGCCGCGCCCGGAATGCGCGGCCGGGTCCGGCCACGGCCCCGCCGGGTCACCGCCGTACGCCTCGACCTCCACGATCCGCATGCCGACCGGCCCCGACCACAGCGTCGCGCCCAGCAACCGCCGGGCGGCGGCCAATGGTTCCACGGCGAGTTCCTCGGCTGACACGAGGCCCGATTCTGCCATCGCGGTACGGCGGTCCCGGCCGACGGGGCGGCGGTGCTGATTCGCCTGCCAGTTCAGGCTTCCGGCTCGTCGGCGCGGGCCAGCCCGGCCAGCTTCTGCGGATTGACCTGGAAGCGAATGTTTTCCATGCGCCCGTCGACCAGATCGAAGGTGAGCGCGCCGCCGCGGTAGTCGCCGAGCGTGAACAGAATGCTCAATTCGCCGTTGACCACGGCGGTTTCCAGTCCGAAGCCGGTCGAGACGGGTTTGGCCAGCACGCCGAGGATCCAGCGCGCCACATGATCGGGTCCGTGCAGCGGGCGGCGCGCGGCGGTGACGATGCCGCCGCCGTCGTTCCACAGCGTGACTTCCGGGGCCAGCAATTGCATGAGCGCGTTGAGATCGCCGCCGTGGCAGGCCGCCATGAACTTCTCGGTGATCTCCGAGCGGGCTTCGGGATCGGTGTCGAAGCGCGGGCGGCGCGAGTGCACGTGATTGCGGGCGCGGTGCGAGATCTGGCGGACGGTGGCTTCGGGGCGGTCGAGGAAGCCGGCGATCTCGGCGTGCGAGTAGCCGAACACCTCGCGCAGCACGAATACGGCGCGTTCGACGGGGGCGAGGGTTTCGAGGACCACCAGCATGGCGGTCGAGACGGTGTCCGCCATTTCGGTCTCCTGGGCGGCGTCGGCCGCGGTGATCAAGGGCTCGGGCAGCCACGGGCCGATATAGGTCTCGCGGGTGGCCCGGGCGGAGGTGAGGCGGTTGAGCGCCAGATTGGTGACCGTGCGCACCAGGTAGGACTTGGGGTGTTCCACCGAATCCCGGTCCACGGCATGCCATTTCAGCCAGGCGTCCTGCAGGATGTCCTCGGCGTCGGTGACGGTGCCGAGCATTTGATAGGCGGTGCCGAAGAGCAGGCGACGGTGTTCGACGAAGGGGTCGATGTCGCGGTTCGGGGTTTCGGTCGTGCGGTCCTGCATGGGACTCATACCTACCGGTCTAGTTGGTTAGCGGTCCGAGTGGGGCCGGATTCGGGGGATTCCGGCCCCACCGCGGGATTCACGCGGTCTTCCGCGTGGCACGGCCACCGTTCGACAGCTGCGCGCGCACGGCCACATGCTTGCTCATCTTGAAGGTCGGCACCGGGCTGCTCGAGACGCTCTCCTTGTAGGCGACGGCGGCCTTGCCCTTCAGGTACCAGCGCTTCGGGCTGTCATCGGCATTGGTGAACTGGATGACCGCGTCGCGACGACCCAGGCTGACGGGCTGGTGGAAGTAGCCGATCCGGAACGGCTTGACCTTCTTGCCCTGCAATTGCCTGGCCAGCGCGGCGGCGAGGTATCCGGCGCTGGCCATACCGGTCTGGCAGGTGCCGTGCACCTGACCCCAGGCCATGTAGACGGCGGCCGCGTCGCCGATGGCGTGGATCTCCGGGTGCGAGATCGAGCGCAGGGTGGCGTCGGTGATGACGAGTCCCTTGGCGTCCGTGGCGATTCCGGCCTCGGCGGCCAGCGGCGACACCTTGACGCCCGTGGTCCACAGGGTCAGGTCCGAGGGCAGCAGTTCACCGGTATCCAGGCGCACCGCGTCGGGCAGCACCTTGGTGACCTTCACGCCGACCACCCGGATCACGCCCAGCCGGTCCAGGGCGCGGTTCAGGTGGGCGCGCGCCTTCTCCCCCATCATCGCGCCGGGCTGTTCGGCGCTGACCAGGGTGACGGTCAGTCCCGGATGGGCTTCGGCGATCTCGGTGGCGGCTTCGATGCCGGTGAGCCCGCCGCCGCACACGGTCACCTGCCCGCGCTGTGCCGCCAGTTCGGTCAGCCGCACCGAGAACCGGTGCGCCAGACGGGGATCGTTCAACGTCCAGGCGTGGTCTTCGGCGCCGGGCACCCGGGTGGTGTCGGTAGCGCTGCCCAGGGCGTACACGAGTTCGTCGTAGCGCAGCACCGCACCGTCATCGAGGGTGATCGCGCGCGCCGCGGTGTCGATGGCGGTGGCCGCGGCCTGATGGAACGCGACCCCGCTGCCGGCGAGCAGATCCGGGATCCGGTGGTCCGCCAGCTCCTGCCCGGCGGCGATCTGGTGCATGCGCAGCCGCTCGGTGAAGCGGGCCGACGGATTCACCAGGGTGATCTCCACCCCGGCCATCTTGCGGGTGCGCCGCGCCAGCTGGATGGCGGCCAGCATGCCGGTGTAGCCCGCGCCCAGAACCACGATCTGTCGAATGGTGTTGTCGGCGTTCATGTCTTGCTCCCGTGTGCTCGTTCCTGCTGGGTCGGATATGGGACAGACGAGCCCCCGGGAACGTGACAGTCATGTGCTGTGACGTGGGTCACGGTGGAATTCCGGGTGCGGGACGGCGGTTGAAACACCTGGTGGCGGGCCATCCGGTCCGCGAAAACAGTGTCGTTGGAGTGAGGTGTGATGGCCGTACAGGTCGAGATCTGGACCGATATCAACTGCCCGTTCTGCTACCTGGGCAAGCGGCGGTTCGAGGAAGCCCTGGCGGCGTTCCCGTATCGGGACGCCGTCCGGGTGGTGCATCGGTCCTTCGAACTGGACCCGTCGCTGCCGAAGGATCACAGCGATGCGGTGGTGCCGCACATTGCCGAGAAGTACGGGATCAGCGAGGCGCAGGCGGCGGCCAACGAGCGCGGTATCGGGGCGCAGGCCGAGGCGATGGGGCTGCCCTATGTCACCTCGGGCCGCGACTTCGGCAGCAGCTTCGATATGCACCGGCTGCTGCATTTCGCCCTCGAACAGGGCAAGCAGGAAGCGCTGCTGGATGCGCTGTACGCGGCGAACTTCGCGGAGCAGCAGCCGCTCTTCGGTGATGCCGAACGACTGGTGCGGGTCGCCGTCGATGCCGGGTTCGAGGAGCCGGCGGTGCGCGCGGTGCTGGAGGATCCGGAGGCGTTCGCCGACGCGGTGCGCAAGGACGAGGCCGAGGCGGCGCAGCTCGGTGCGCGCGGCGTGCCGTTCTTCGTGCTCGATCGCAAGTACGGGGTTTCCGGCGCGCAGCCGCCGGAGGTGTTCGCGCAGGCGCTGGAGCAGGCGTGGAGTGATCACGCCCCGGAACTGCAGATCGTCGCCGATGCCGACACCTGCGGCCCGGACGGGTGCG
The DNA here is from genome assembly GCF_021183565.1 of Nocardia yamanashiensis. Taxonomy (NCBI): domain Bacteria; kingdom Bacillati; phylum Actinomycetota; class Actinomycetes; order Mycobacteriales; family Nocardiaceae; genus Nocardia; species Nocardia yamanashiensis. The sequence continues at coordinate 7,819,660 of NZ_CP089226.1, read as the reverse complement.
CGCTGCCCGAACGTTCCTGACCTACCCGCGATTCGGGCCCGGCGCACCACCGCCGGGCCCTTTCGTCAGGGGTTTTCGCCGACCGCGGGTCCCGCTTCGTCGCCGCCGTGGATGCCTGCCCCGGTCCGCAGGTACGCGCTGTGGTCGCCCGCGCGCAGGCTCATGAGGTCGTCGGCGATCACGAACGCGTAGCCGACCACGAACAGCACCAGCAGCTGACCCCACGCCACCCAGGCGATGCCGATCGGGGCGGTGGCCAGGACGGCGAACGCGGCGATGAGCCGCCACCACGGGCGCGGCAGGCCGAGCACCAGCCGGAATGCCCACTGCCCCAGGAAGTAGAGCGCGACGCCGCCGGACAGGGCGAGCGCGGCGGCGGCCGTGGCGGGCGTATTACCGTGCGCGATGGTCATTTTCAGCCCGGCGGCGGTCATGGTGATGCCGAGCAGCAGTGCGAAGAAGGCGTAGCCGTAGGCCAGTACGGCGGGGCGGCCGCGTTCGGAACCCGGCAGCGCCTCCAGGGCGTGTTCGCCGCGTTCGTCGTCGAGGCCGAAGTAGGCCCACCACAGCGCGTACGCCAGCCCGAGGCCGAGGCCGACGGTGGCGACCAGGCCGACGGTGATGTCCATGCCGGTCAGGCTCGCTCCGATGGACACGATCGATTCGCCCAGCGCGACGATGAGCACCAGCCCGTGCCGTTCGCAGAAGTGCGTGGTGCGGATGACGAACCCGCCCGGATCCATCAGATAGGGCGTGATGATCTGGAGCGCGAAGGCCAGGCCCCACAGCACGTAGCGCGGCCATTCGTGAATGAGCCCGCCCGCCAGCACGAGTCCGGCCGACAGCGCGTTGAGCGGCGCCAGCCGCAGCACCGCGGCCACCGCCGCCGCGCCGCCGTTGGCGCGGAACAGCAGGGTGTGCACGGTATTGATGAGCAGATAGGCCAGGCCGAACGCGAGCCCGGATCCGGTGAACGCGCCCGGAATCGCCAAGGCCAGCACGAAGAATCCGAACATGCCGACGAGCAGCCAGGTGCGCCGCGCCGAACTGCTGGGCGCTACCTCGTTGGTCAGCCACACGTAGCCGTCGTACATCCACCAGATGACGCCGAACATGAGCGCCACCTGACCGAACGCCGCCCAGCCGGGATGGTGGGTGAAGGCGTGGGTGAGCTGGGTGATGGTGAAGACGAACACGAGGTCGAAGAACAGTTCCAGGGTGGAGGCGCGGAGCTGCCCACCCTCGGCGGCATTCTCGGCCTCGACGGCCGCGTCGGAATCCTTGCTGGTCACGACCAGAGATTAGAGGTCCGCCGGGGCGGGCGCGAGCGGTGCGGCGGCGTGTTCACGACGAGCGATCAGGTGGATGGCGACACCCGCCCACACCACGGCCAGCGCGACGCACAGGCCCAGCGTGTAGTTCCGGTCCAGGACGGTGTCGTTGCCGGGCACCGCGCCCTCGCGGCCCAGCACCGGTACGGCGATGAGCACCAGGGCGAGCGAGACGAACGCGCCGACCGCGCAGGCCGGCCACCACCGGGCGGGGAGCAGCCGGTGCCCGGTCAGGCCGAGCAGGGCGGCCAGCGGTCCGAAGATCAGGTCGTCGGCGAGGATGCCGCCCACGAACCAGAGCGCCACGGATTTCAGGTCGGCGGTGGACATCTCCAGCAGCAGGTCGATGCCGTAGGCGGCAATGGCGATGCCGAAAGCCACCAGGGCGCAACGGAATACGGTCATGTCAGTTCCTCGATGGACTTCAGCCATTTGGTCTGCAGGACGCCGGGGCGGTTCGGGGCGATGAGCCGGCAGGGGTAGCCGTGGTCGAGGGAGAGCTCTTCGCCGTTGAGGCGCAGCGCGATCAGCGTGGAGTCGTCGATCACGTGCGGGCGCGGCAGGGTCGAGGAACCGTAGATGCCGGTGGTTTCGAGGGATACGAAACGGACGTCGCCACCGCGATATTCACCGACGCGGGCCAGCAGGTCGTGCAGGCGGACGCCGCGCCAATTCCCCTGGGCGCTCCAGCCTTCGACACAGGCGATGGGCAGGGCGCTGTCGTGCTGCGGTAGCGCCTCCAGGTCGGCGCGCGAGAAGGTCCGGGTCGCGCCGCCGACCGTGACCCGCAGGGCGTAGTCGGCGGCGCGGGCCGTGGTGGTGACGGCGGCCGCCTCGGCGGTGCGGTTGATCGGAATGCCCTGCGGCCCTTCGCCACTGCGTGGAGCCAGCAGAGATACCCAGCGCAGGAAAGGAACGGTCTGGCCGGCAATGGCCAAGCCCGCGACGGCCGCGCCCACCCCCGCGGCCGTCAGTAGGGCGCGCCGTGAGAGTCCTGTTGCCCGTTCGGGCCGGGTCTCGACGACGGGACGGGCGAGAGCCTGCCGAACCACCGGGAGCTTCACCGCCAGATGTACGGCTAGCGCACCGAGGGCCACATAGGCCATGGCGTAGTGGGTGGTCGGGAAGAAGAACTTCCACGGGTAGTACTGGGCCGTATTGAACAAGCCGGTGACCAGCTGGAAGATCATCGCTCCGATCAGCACCGCGACCGAAAGCCGTTCCAGCACATCGGCGATCCCCGCGGTGAGCTTGCCGAAAACGGGTGCGAGGAACAGCCGCGGGTACACCGACCACAGCTTGATCAGCAGCAGCGGAATGAGCATGACGCCGACCGTGACGTGAATGCCCTGGGTGATCCGGTACAGCCAGACCGGATGCGCCGGCCACCAGAACCACTCGGGCGGATGCTGGATCAGATGGCTGATCAGTCCGGTCAGGAAGACGATCACCACTCCGATGCCGAGGGCGATGCCGACCCGCGCCGTGACCGCCGCCGATCGAGCGGGACTGATGCGGCGGCTCAGCGCGGGCGGTAGCAGCGTATTCACCACGAACGGCCTTTCCGAGGGGCGGCCGGGCCTACGAGATTCACAGGGACACCGCTGTTTTCACCGGGTGCGCGGTCGCTTCGGCCGAGCACAGGTCGAGCGCCGTGCGCGCGAACCGCCCGTGCGCCACAGCAGCCACCTCGAGCAGGTCCGCGTAGGTGTCGACATCGGTGAGCTCGGGCAGCTCGTGCACCTGGAATCCGCAGCGCCGCACCATGTTCGCGGTCAGCTCACCGGTGCGATCGGTGGACATGGGCACCTCGGTGAGCAGCCGGGCCGGGCGCGGATCGCTGAGCCCGAGCGCCCACCAGCCGCCGTCGGCCGCGGGCCCGAGCACGGCCTCACCGGTTTCCACCAGCCGGGTCGCCGATTCGGCGAGCAGCCGCGGAGACGCCTGCGGGGTGTCCATGCCGATCTGCAGCACCGGCAGGCCGAAACGCGCGGCGTCGGCGTGCGCGTTCGCCAGCCGCTCACCGAATCCGTCCCCGCGCTGCGGAACCACGGTGAAACCCTTGAGCGCCGAAGCGATCTCGATCCGCCGCTCGGCCCGATCGATATCCCCGGTCCACGCCACCATCGGATACTGGATCCCGCTGTCGCGCACCGCTTCCAGGGTATCCAGCAGCGCACAGGCCGCCAGATAAGCGGCCTCCACCGGCGAGAACGGCGGCGTGAGACGAGTTTTGGCGAACCCCGCGATGGGCGACTTCGCGACCACCAGCGCGGTCGCGGCGATAGGCTCCCGCCGCACACTCGCCCCACCCCACCTCGCAGCCACCGTGGCATTCGGTTCAGGCGGCGTGGCATCCGGCACGGCTGCCGTCACGTTCGGCACAGCTGCCGTCGCGTTCGGCCCAGTCACCATGGCGTTCGGCCCAATCGGCACAGCATTCCGCCCAGTCACCGCCGCGTTCGACCCAGTCACCGCCGCGTTCGGCTCAATCGCCGGGGCATTCAGGCCAGTCACCGTCGCGTTCGGCCCAGTCGCCGAGGCGTTCGACCCAATCGCCGTCGCACCGTAGCCCGCCGTCGGTGCGACCGGGTGGCGCGATTGCGTCTGCGCCACTGCGGGATCGGCTGCTGTCGCGCCGACGGGGCCTCCGCTGGAAGCGCTTTGTCCCCCCGTGGATTCGCCGGCCGCGGGAGCCGGTGCGCGTTTGGGAGCGGGGAGCCACGGGAAGCCGGTGCGGTCTATGTCTTTCGGGTTCATCGGACACTCCAGAAGTCGCGGGCGGCGCGTGCGGTGCCGAGCCAGGAGCCGGACACCTTGGAATCGCCGTGGGTGCGGGGGCTGTAGGTGATGTCGCGTTCGATCACCAGCCAGCCGGCGTCGGCGGCGCGGGTGAGGAGCGCGAGGGGGTAGCCGGAGCGGGCGTGCAGGTGGCCGAGGGCTTGCAGTCGGTCGCGGCGGGTGACGCGCATGGCGGCGATGTCGTGCACGGGCAGGCCGTAGCGGCGGCGTAGGCGGAAGGCGAAGGCCCAGTTGCCGATTCGGGTGTGCAGCGGGAACGCGCCGGGCACGGTGGCGCGGCGGCGGCCGACGACCATGTCCACGCCGGGGGTGAATTCCGCGACCAGGCGGGGTAGTTCGGCCGGGTTCATGGAACCGTCGCCGTCCAGTACGGCGACCAGTTCGGTGGTGGCGGCGTCGACTCCGGCGTGCACCGCGCTGCCGTAACCGGGGGTGGATTCGCTCACCACGGTGGCGCCGGCGGCGCGGGCGACCTCGGCGGTGCCGTCGGTGGAACCGTTGTCCACCACGATCACCCGATAGCCGGGAGGGATTGCGGAGAGTACGCCGGGCAAGGCGCCTGCCTCGTCCCGGCAGGGGATCACGACGGTGACCCCGGGCTGCTCGTCCGATTCGGTCATGGCCGCAACCGTACGGCCTGCGACGCCCGTCACGGCCGCGGACACGATGACGAAAGTATGACGGGAGCTGGCACGATGCCGTTTCACCTGGGTCGGCGGGCGTGTCGGGCCTAGGGTGGCTGACATGGTGAACGCTTCCGCGACCTCGGTCGCGCGGTATGTGCCCAGCCGGGTCGATCGCCTGTGCGCCGGGGCCGCCGTCGTACTCGTCGCGACCGCGTTCCTGCTGCCGCGAATCATGGGCAAACAGTGGCGGGATGCGTTGTACGCCGGTGCCGCACCGATCTTCGGCGCTTGGCTGCCGCACGTCGGGTGGGGCACGGTGCCCGCGGTGGCCCTCGCGGCGGGCGTGGTGCTGCACGGTCCGGCGCTGGCGCGACGCCTGTCGTGGGGGCGGCTGCTGGGCGTCGGCTGGCTCACCGCTATCGCGTGGGCCTTCGCCTTGGCCATGGTGGACGGGTGGCAGCGCGGGTTCGCGGGCCGGCTCACCACCCGCGACGAATATTTGCACGAGGTCGGCGGGGTGGGCGGAATCCGGACCATGATCAGTGGATTCGCGGGCCGCATCCTGGATTTCCAGCCCGATTCGTGGACCACGCACGTGTCCGGGCACCCGCCGGGCGCGCTGCTGACCTTCGTGCTGCTGGATCGGATCGGACTCGGCGGCGGCGGGTGGGCGGCGACGCTGTGCCTGCTCGCGGGGACCAGCGCGGTGATCGCGGTGGCGGTGACCGTGCGAGCGCTGGGCTCGGAGTTACGGGCCCGTGCCGCAATGCCTTTCCTGGTGCTGGCCCCGGCCGCCATCTGGATCGCGGTATCGGCGGACGCGCTGTTCGCGGGCGTGAGCGCGTGGGCGGTGGCACTGCTGGCACTCGCCACCCGGCTCGAACGGGATTGGCCGGTGACGGCATTGGCATCCGGTCTGCTGTTCGGTTTCACCCTGTATCTCAGCTACGGCCTGGTACTCATGGCGATTCCCGCCGCCGCCGTGCTGGCCGCCCGCGGCTTCCGGCCATTACTGCCCGCGCTCTTGGGCGTGGCGGTGGTTGTCGCGGCGTTCACCGCGGCCGGATTCTGGTGGGTCGACGGCTATCACCTCGTGGTGGAGCGCTACTACCAGGGCATCGCGAGCGAACGCCCGTACTCCTATTGGGTATGGGCGAATCTGGCGGCGACGGTCTGCGCGGTCGGACTGGCGACCGCGGCCTCGGGGTACCGGGTGTGGGCCGGATTGCGGCTGCTGCCGCAGCGGTCGGCACGGTCGGCAGCCCGTCCGGACGAGCCCGGGTCCGCCGGCGGAGCGCGGGTCCGGCTTCGAACACTCGCCCGGCGAGCCGACGTGGGCACGTCGTTCGAATCAGAACCGGAAACCCAGCGAATTACCTCCTCCCACAACGAGATCGATGCCGCACCCGCTCCGGCCGCGCGTACCGAGTCGTTGATCGCCCCGGCTCGGGAATGGCTGGCGCGCTGGCGATCCGAGGCCGATCCGGCGGCCCTCGTCGCGGCGGCGGGGGTGCTGGCGATACTCGCCGCCGATATCAGCGGACTGAGCAAGGCCGAGACCGAGCGGATCTGGTTGCCGTTCGAGGTGTGGGCGCTGGCCGGAACCGCATTGCTGCCGCGCGACAATCAGCGGGGCTGGCTGACCGTACAAGCCGTGGGCACGCTGGCGATCGCCCACCTGATACTGACGAATTGGTGAGGACCGTGCGCATTCTGGTGGCAGACGACGATCCGGTGGTGCGCGAGGTGGTGCGCCGCTATCTCGAACGGGACGGGTTCGACGTGGTGGAGACCGCGGACGGGCGGGCGACGGCGGAAGTGCTGGCGCGCAATGACATCGACCTGGCGGTCCTGGACGTGATGATGCCCGCGCCGGACGGGATCGAACTGGTGCGGACGGTGCGGTCCGGGCCGCATCCGGAGACGCCGATCATTCTGCTCACCGCGCTCGGCGAGGAAGACGATCGGGTGATCGGGTTGCAGGCGGGCGCGGACGATTACGTCACCAAACCGTTCAGCCCCAAGGAGCTGGCCTTGCGGGTGGCGTCCGTGCTGCGGCGGGCCCGGGCCGTGCCGGTGTCGGATCAGGTATTGCGCGGCGGCACGGTGGAATTGCGGCAGGACTCGCGCACGGTGACCATCGCGGGCAAACCGGTGGAGCTGACCGCCCGCGAATTCGATCTGCTCGCTTTCCTGCTCGCGCATCAGCGCCGGGTATACAGCCGCGACGAACTGCTGGCGCAGGTGTGGGGCTGGGATTTCGGGGATCTGTCCACGGTCACTGTGCATATCAAGCGCTTGCGCGCCAAGCTCGGCGACGCGCACCTGATCGACACGGTATGGGGGCGCGGATATGCCTGGGGCCGAGTCGATTCCGGCGAGGACGAGTCCACTCCGGAGTCCACCCGATGAGCCCGGCGCAGTCCGCTCCCGGCCTGGAGACGCCGGGCCGCGACCGGCCGGACCAGGAAAACCGGCGAGAGCACCGAATCCCGCGCCAGCAGCAAAACCCACGCGAGCAGCAAGACCGACAGGAGCAGCGGGACCAGCGGGGGCCGCGCGGGGATGTCGGCCGGATTCCGGCAGCCGCCTTCAGGGGTTTGCGGTCGTCGCGACGAAGCGGTGGCGGCCATGCCCACTGACACGTCCGGGCTGGTCGGGTACGCGCTCGCGGGGTCGCTACCCGTGGTGCTGGTGGGCGCGCTCCTGCTGCGGTACACCAGGAATCGGGCGGTCACCACCAACCTTGTGGTCCTGGTGCTGATTCCGACTGTGGCGATCCTAGCCGGAGTGGTCGCGGTGAGCGGCCTCATGTTCGACGATGCGCTGGAACGCACCGCCATCGTGCTCGGGGTGGTGACGGCAGTGACCGTGCCCGCCGCCGTGCTGCTGGGGCGGGCGCAGGCGCGAACCATGGTGTGGGAGAAGGAGATGCTCGCCCAGGAACGCGCCGCCGAACAGTCGCGGCGGGAACTGGTGGCCTGGGTGAGTCACGACCTGCGCACTCCGCTGGCGGGTATCCGGGCCATGGGCGAGGCGCTCGCGGACGGGGTGGTGAGCCGGCCCGATGACGTGCAGCGGTACGCGAATCAGCTGGTGCGGGAATCGAATCGGCTGTCGGCGATGGTGGACGACCTGTTCGAGATGTCGAAGATCAATGCCGGGGCCCTGCGGCTGGAACTGGAACCGGTCGACCTGCGCGAGGTGATCGACGAGGTGCTGGCCGCGAACCAGGCGACCGCCGCCCGCGCGGGGATCACCCTCGAGGCACGGCAGCCGGACTACCGGATCCCGGTGGCGGGCAGCGACCGTGCGCTCGGGCGAGTGCTGACCAATCTGGTGGCCAACGCTCTCGCACACACGCCGTCCGGTGGATGCATCACGCTGTCGGCCGGCATCGAGGGTCAGCGGGCTTGGGCACGAGTGGACGACACCGGGCCGGGTATCGCCGAGGCGGACCTGCCGCGAATCTTCGAGATCGCCTACCGTGGCACCGCCGCCCGCACCCCCACCGCCGATGCGCTCGGCAGCGGCAGCGGGATGGGGCTGGCCATCGCGGCGGGGCTGGTGCAGGCGCACCACGGCGAGATCCATGCCGAGAACCGCGAGCGGGGAGCACGTTTCGAAATCCGTCTTCCCCTCCTCCGTCCCACCATAACCCGCTGATACTCACTCGCCCGCCATTCGGACGCGTGCTCCCACCTGTGATTCCAGCACGCTCCCACTCGGTCGTTCCGGCGCGCTGGCGGCCCGAATCTTGCTTCGATATGCGAGATCCCGGCCGAAAGCATGCCGGGATGACGCGGCCGACGGTATCCCGGCATCTTCGAAATCCCGCGCGATACCGAAGCAGACCCTGCGGGCGCTACCTCCAACTGGGTGCGCCGACTCCGACTGCGACCCGGAGCGGAGCCGTGGCGAAGTCGGCCAGTCCGTCTTGGGGCGTGACCACGGCACTGAAACCCAGTGCGGTGCGGGCCTTTTCGGGGCTGGCGACGATGTGCCGGACGTCGCCGGAGCGGAAGTCGCCGGTGACCACCGGTGGTTTGCCGCCGTGCGCGGTGGCCAGGATCGACGCTACTTCGGCGATGGTGATCGGGACGCCGGACGCGATGTTCAGGGGGACGAAGCCGGGCAGGGGGTGCTCCAGGGCGGCGAGGTTGGCGGCGGCGACATCGCGGACGTGCACGAAATCTCGGGCCTGACAGCCGTCTTCGAAGACGCGCGGGGACTCGCCCGCTTCCAGACTGGATCGGAAGATGGCGGCAACACCGGAATACGGTGTGTCCCTGGGCATATCGTCGCCGTACACGTTGTGATAGCGCAGCGCGGTGACCGTCCCGCCGGTGGCGGCCGCCCAGGCCGTCGCGTAATGCTCTTGCGCCGCTTTGCTCGCCGCGTACAGGCTGCGGGGCCGCACCGGCGCATCCTCGTCGATGGTCGCCCAGGTCAGGGGCTCACCGTCGGCATTCAGGTGGTCGAAGAGCCCGGCTTCCAGATCCTCGCGGCGGCGCGGGGCGGGTTCGGCGGGCGCTCCCGAGGCATCGAGGTAGCGGCCTTCGCCGTACACCACCATGGACGAAGCCAGCACCAGGCGACGGCATTTCGCGCGATCCATGGCCGCGAGCAGGACGGCGGTGCCGAGATCGTTGTGGCTGGCGTAAGCGGGCGCGTCCTGGGCGTCCACCCCCGCACCGACCACAGCGGCCTGATGGCAAACGGCATCGACGCCGCGCAGATAGGGGTCGAGGGCCCCCGGGTCGCGCACGTCCACCCGGTCGATGCCGGTGGGCGGCAGGGCGGCGCACCCGTGCGCGGCGGCGAGCATGAGGTCGACGGCGACGACCTCGTGCCCGGCATCGGACAGGGCGCGATGAATGTGCGATCCGATGAATCCGGCGGCACCGGTCAGCAATACCCGCACGGGCGGCCTCCATCGGTCGTGGGAACAGCGGTCATGCCGGAGATTGTGACCGCGGCGGGGCGCATCGAGCAGCCCGACATACCGGGTTAGCGCCGACCGTCAGACTTTCGTCAGCCGCGCATCGGACATACCTCTTCAATCGGGCGGCAGCTCGGGATTCGCGGCACGGCCCCACGGAAGGGGGCGGTGCCATTGCAGCCGCGAGCAGGGGTTGGTTCGGGGGCGGTTCAGGGTCTGGTCCGGGGGAATCTCCGGGCGCTGCCCGATGTGGGGAGAGCACCCGGTTTCCTAACGTCAGCGGCATGGCGAGCGGAGGATCGCGGGCCCGGCGAATACTGCTGGGGCTCGGGGCATTTGTGGTGGTCATCGTGCTGGCGGTGGGCGGTTGGTTCGGGTGGGCGTACTCGCGGGCGGACGTGTCCACCGTCGGAATGGCGTTCACCGAGGAGCTGTGGGTGCCACCGCTGGCCGAGTCGAAGGTCGAGACGGACGGCACGCGGGTGTTCGAGTTGAACATGCGCGCGGGGCAGAAGGAGTTCCGGCCGGGGCAGCGCACCGCGACGTGGGGGTTCGACGGGGATTATCTCGGACCGACCTTGCGCGCGAAACGCGGTGAGCGCGTGCGGGTTCAGGTGACCAACCAGCTGGACGAGGCGTCCTCGGTGCACTGGCACGGCATGCATCTCCCGGCGGCGATGGACGGCGGCCCGCATCAGATGGTGCGGGCGGGCGGCAGCTGGACGCCGGAGTGGACGGTGGATCAGCCGGCGGCCACGCTCTGGTATCACCCACACCCGCACGGGGCCACCGAATCTCACGTGCGCAAGGGGCTGGCGGGGATGTACATCCTCGACGACGACACCGCGAGCGCGCTCACCCTGCCGCACACCTACGGCGTCGACGATCTGCCGGTCATCGTGCAGGACGTGAAGTTCAAGGGCGACCAATTCGGCTACGGGCGAGGAGTTTTCGCCGATATCGGCACGCTCGGTGACCGCACCATGGTCAATGGCACGCTCGCCCCGTACCGGACGGTGAGCGACGAGCTGGTGCGTTTGCGCCTGCTCAACGCTTCGACGGCCCGGATCTACAATTTCGGATTCTCCGACGGGCGGGCATTCGACCTCATCGGCACCGACGGCGGACTGCTGGAACGACCGGCGAACCTCGACCACGTGCGGCTCTCACCGGGCGAGCGGGCCGAGATCGTGGTGCGGGTGCGCCCCGGCGAGCGGGTGACGCTGCGCAGCGAAAACCCGGACCTGGGACTGGATTTCTTCGGCAACCGGTTCAGCGGCGGCGACGATCGCTTCGATCTCCTCGAATTGCGCGCGGCCGAAACCCTGCGGCCGTCACCCGCGCTGCCTTCAACGCTGGTCCCGGCGAGCACCCCGCAGGCATCGGATGCCGAGCGGGAGCGCACTTTCAACCTCGACTTCGGCACCATCAACGAGAAGGCGATGGATATGAGCCGGATCGACGCGACCATCACGCGCGGCGAGACCGAACTGTGGACGGTGCGCAATCGCGACGGCATGCCGCACAACTTCCACATCCACGATGTGCAGTTCCGGGTCACCGCGGTGGACGGCACAACACCCTCGGCGGCCCTGAGCGGCCCGAAGGACACCGTGTTCCTGCCGCCGAACAGCACGGTGCAACTCGCGGTGCGGTTCGACGGACCGAGCGATCCGAACAATCCGTACATGTTCCACTGCCACCTGCTCTGGCACGAGGACCTCGGCATGATGGGCCAATTCGTGGTCGTGGACCCGGGCGCGCAGGCCGGCGCTCCCCCTTCCCACCAGCACTCCGGGCACTGACACGCAGCGACACGCAGAAGGGTCTTGACGTCGGCGGCTGCCCGCGCGCAGAATTCATCACGTAGTGAATTCAACACTCGATGAATTGAGGCAGACCGTGACGTCGCCCGACACCGCCGCCATCGCGATAGAGCACTTGGAAGTGCGTCGCGGTGGGCGGCAGGTACTCCAGGACATATCGCTGACCGTGCCGCGCGGCAGCATCACCGGACTCTTGGGTCCATCCGGCTGCGGCAAGACCACCCTGATGCGCAGCATCGTCGGCACCCAGATCGTGGAATCCGGGTCGGTGCGGGTGCTCGGCGACGAAGCCGGGTCGCGGGCGCTGCGCCGCAAGGTCGGGTACGTGACCCAGGCGCCCAGCATCTACGACGACCTCAGCGTCACCGACAATGTGTCGTATTTCGGTGCGCTGTACGGCTGTTCGGCCGCCGATGTCGAAACCGCCATCGCCGCCGTGGGTTTGAGCGGGCATGCCGGGCATCGCGGCAATCAGCTCTCCGGCGGGCAGCGCACCCGGGTGTCGCTGGCCTGCGCGCTGGTGGCGAATCCGGATCTGCTGGTGCTGGACGAGCCCACCGTGGGTTTGGATCCGGTGCTGCGCGCGGACCTGTGGGAGCAGTTCCACGCGCTCGCGAGACAGGGCCGCACCCTGCTGGTTTCGAGTCACGTCATGGACGAGGCCGAACATTGCGACAAGCTGCTGCTGATGCGGGAAGGGCGGCTGCTGGGGCAGCTCAGTCCCGACGAATTGCGGCATGACACCGGCGAATCCAGCCTGGAGAACGCCTTCCTCGCGCTCATTCGAATGGGAGAACAGCTGTGACCGCGACCCTTTCGCGTCCCGCCGGACCGCGACCGCTGCGCTGCTACACCGCCACCACCGTGCGTATTCTGCGGCAGTTGCGGGCCGATCATCGCACCGTGGCCATGATCCTGGTGGTGCCCGCGCTGCTGATGACCCTGTTGTACTTCGTGTACCAGAACTATCCGGTGCTGTCCGGCCAGCCGCGCCTGTTCGACCGGGTCGGCATCACCATGCTCGGCATCCTGCCGTTCGTGGTCATGTTCCTCATCACCGCCATCGCCATGCAGCGGGAACGGGTTTCGGGCACCCTCGAGCGCCTGATGACCACGCCGCTGGCCAAGTTCGACCTGCTGGCCGGCTACGGCACGGCGTTCTCGGTGGCCGCCACCGGTCAGGCCGTCATCGCCTGCGTGGTGGCGTTCTGGCTGCTGGACCTGGACTCGGCCGGCAGTCCCCTGCTGGTGATCCTGATCGCCGTGGTGGACGCGGTCCTGGGCGTCGCGCTGGGTCTGCTGGCAAGCGCCTTCGCGCGCACCGAGTTCCAGGCCGTACAGTTCATGCCCGTGATCGTGCTGCCCCAATTCTTCCTCTGCGGCCTGCTGGTGCCGCGCGGTCAGCTGCCCGGCTGGCTGGAAGCGATCAGCAATGTGCTGCCGCTCAGCTACGCGGTGGACGCCCTGCAACAGGTCTCCACCCACTCCGGCGTCACCGGCCAGATGTGGCGTGATCTGGCGATCGTGGCGGTATTCGCCACCGTCGCACTGGCTCTCGGCGCGGCGACCCTCCGACGGCGCACCGCGTGAGCTCGGGCAACGGCAGCCGCAGCGGCCGACGCCCGGGACAGTCCGGCACCCGGGAGGCGATCCTCGACGCCGCCCGGGTGCGGTTCGCCGAAGTGGGCTTCGACAAGGCCTCCATCCGCTCCATCGCCACCGCCGCGAGCGTCGATCCCGCCCTGGTCCACCACTACTTCGGCACCAAACAGCAACTCTTCGCCGCCGCACTGGAATTGCCGATCGACCCCGAAGTGGTGCTGGCCCAGATCGCGGCCGCTCCCGTCGACCGACTCGGCGAAACCATCATCCGAGCCGTCCTGACGGTCTGGGACTCCCCCATCGGCATCCAAGCCGTCGCCGCCTTCCGCGGCCTGCTCAGCCAAGGTGACCCCGCCCTGGCCCGCACCTTCCTCCTCGAGGTAGTCCTCAAAGACGTTCGCACCCGCGTGGATTCGCCCCCGGGCACCGGCCTCAAACGAGCCACCCTCGCCGCCTCCCAACTGGCCGGCCTCCTGGTAACCCGCAAAATCGTCCAACTGGAGCCCATCGCCTCGATGCCCATCGAGGAACTCACCGCGATCGTGGGCCCGACGCTCCAGCGCTACTTCACCGGCGACATCGAGCTCCACTGACGCAGCGGCCCCGAGCCGGCGTTCAGGCCTGGGTGATGAAGACGGTGTGTTCGCTGTCTTCCACGTCGCGGGCCTCGTCGGTGAGCAGGACGGGGATGCCGTTGTCGATGGGGTAGGCGCGGCGCAGGCGGGGGTTGTAGAGGACGGCGTCGCCGTTGTCGTCGTGGACGAGCAGGAGCGGGCCTTTGTCCTGGGGGCAGGCGAGCAGGCTGAGCAGGGTGGCGTCCAAGGTTTCCTCCGACATGGTCACAAACTACCGGGCCGGGGGTTCGGGGTGGGAATCGTGGGTGGGGCGGCGGAAGGAGATGTGGCGGTGGCCGAAGAAGCTGCCCACCGCCACCAGGGCCATCACGGCTATCGCCGAGAGGTTTTTGGGGAGGTCGAGGACCGATACCGCGAACCAGAGCAGGGCGGTGTTGAGGAGCATGCCGACCAGGTTGACGCCGACGAAGGCGATGAAGTCGCGCAGGACCTGACCGCGGACCCGGAAGACGAGGGTGCGGTGCAGGACGAAGGCGATGGGGAGGCTGACGCAGTACGCCAGGGGAACCGAGAGGGCGGCGGCCACGTCGGTGGAGACTGGGCCGTCGAGGACGGCCAGCCACATGATGGTGAACGCCATGCCCATGACGGTGTTGAAACCGCCGACCAGGGCGAAGGCGATCTCCTGACGCCGGACCAGCTTGAGCAGTGGTCCGGCGGGGCCGGAGTCGACGGCGGTCACGAGAGCGAGTCCGCCAGTTCACGATCGGGGCGCGGGCCGGTGGCCGGTGCGCCGCCGTCACCGTCGTCGCCGTCCTCGTCGCGGCGCGAACGCAGGTACAGCCATTGCAGCAGGCCCAGGCCGACCAGACCGGCCGCGGCGGATGCCATGCCGATCTTCCAGCCCGGCGGACGCCACGACACCTCGAGTTCGGCGTTCCGGGTGCCCGCCGGGATGTCGACGGCCACGAACACCTTGGCCACGGTGTGGAACGGAATCGTCTTGCCGTTCAAGGTGACCCGGTAGCCGGGCCAGCCCAGGCGCGAAAGGGTCAGGCGGCCACCGGTTTCGGAACTCACCTCGATCCGGCTGGTGGTGCCGGTCTCGGAAATCGAGGCGGCGGTGACATTGTGGGCGTCGCCGACGCGGCCGTTCACCGTGGAGATGGGACCGTTGTCGCGTTCGAGCACCCAGATGTACTTCTCGTGGCCGGCCGCGGGCACGAAATGCCAGCCGTCGGGGGCGGGCTGGTTACCGGCATCCGGGAACATGGCCTTCTGCAACACGATCCGGTCGATCAGCATGAGATCGGCGAGCGTGCGGCCGGTGGTGGGTTCGGGCGCGAACATGCGACGGTAGGAGTCGGGGCAGACGCTGCCGTCCCAGCGCATGCACAGCATTTCACCGAAGTAGAAGTGGCCGTTGGGCGTATAGCCGTTGACGTAGTCCTTCTCCAGGTCCTTGGCGTAATTGCCCCAGACCAGCGAACCGTACGCGCCGGACAGGCTCTTGTCGGCGGGCTGCAGCAACCCGCGATCGCCCAGCTGCAGGGTCGTCCCGGTGTCGAACTTCGGGAACGCCGCCTTGGCCTCCTCGCGATTGGCGGGCAGGTTCCAGGACATGATGTTGGGCTGCGCGGCATCGACCTGGAAGTAGGCGATCGGGAACATGGCCACGATGGTCAGCGCCACGCCCGCGCCCAGCCCCTTGGTGCGCACCAGCCACACCACACCCGCACCGAGCGCCGCCACCACGACCGCGGACAGCACATGCCAGACCACATCGTGCGGATCGGCCGAGAAGCTGCGCACCCAGAGCGCCAGAATCAGCACCCCGGCCGCGACGCAGCGATTACGCCACCCGCGCACCGTGCCGAACCGCCCGAGCAGCACGCACACCAGCACCAGCAACCCCAGCGCCAGCATCGGCAGCACGCGCGCCGGCCACCGCAGCGGCCCGATGGTCCCGGGCCCGGCGGTCCAGAACAACGCCATCAACGCGAACAGCGCGATCGACACGAACTGCTTCCACTGCTGCCGCGCCGCATGCCAATCCACGAACGCCAGCGCCGGAATCAGGAACCAGGCGATGTACACCATGGGCAGCGGCTGCACATACCCCCACCAGGAGGTGAACGCCGGCATGGTCGAGGGCAGCGAGGCGTTCAGCGATTCCGACCACGGCACCGTCAGGAACTGGTCGTTATTGATCTGCGAGGTGCCGCGCCAGCTCACCTTGGCCGACAGCATCGAGGGCAGGAACGTGATCAGCCCCGCCAGCCCCGCGCACAGCGCGACCGCCGCGAGCCGGGCCAGCGGCGCCCAGGCCGCCTTCCACCCGCGCACCACCAGCTCCCCGACCGCGACCGCGGCCAGCATGAGCACCGCTTCCACCGCCGGGAACACGTACTGCACCGAGATCGCCAGGTACAGGAACACGAACACCGGAATCGGCCCGCTCTTGCCGCGCGAGTACCGCACCGCCGACGCCCAGGCGTGGATCATCCACGCGGTGCCGGTCATGGAGGTGATCCAGCTGGCGGAATCGAAGAACAGGAAGAACCCGGTGAAGGGGAACGCCACGCCCGCCGCGGCCGCCCATTCCGGACGGCTGCCGTAGGCCAGGCAGACGCGGTACACGCCGAGCCCGGCGATGATCGCGAAGACGAGCTTGACGACGGTGGCGTACAGCGCCAGGTTCGGCACCGAGGGCGCGATCAGATCGATCAGCAGCTGCGGCGGGTTGAACAGTCCCGCTTCCTCATTGGTGTAGTTGCCGGTCATCCACTGCTGCGGCACCAGCAGCGGGAAGTCGCCATTGCGGAAAGCGCGCCCGAAGAACACCCACAAACCGGTGTATTGGGATTCGGTGTCGTCGGTGTAGAAGTGGCGGGCGTCGGCCAGCAGTACCGCTAGATAGCCGAGCGTCACCCCGAGCGCGGTGAACAACGCCCAGCGACGTACATCACGTCGTGCGGTTTCGTGGGTTGCTTCGGCCTCGGATTCGGTGGCCCGCGCCACCGTCGAAAATGCACTTTCCACCACGAGTTCCAGACCCTACAGGGCGTCGCTGTGGAAGGCATCGACCGATGACGCAATGATGATGGCGTGAGCAAACTCCGAGCCGATTATCGCGACCTGCACCGTGTTAGAGTTCACGGCGGCTCGGGCTCTGTAATTTGGCGAGGAGTTCCGGCACGCACCGTCTTCGAAAGTCGATCCAGCTGATGCCGATTCCGTCCCGTTCGTACGAGACCACCTCCGCCCCGCCGCGCAGCCGAGTGCACGCGGTCTCGGTGGTGGTACCCGTGTATCGCGGCGAAGAGACCATTGCGGCGCTCGTCGCCGAACTCGACAAACTGGGCTCCGAAACCGCCTCGCCCGGCGGCGCGGTGTTCAGCGTGGACGAGATCATTCTCGTGCACGATCACGGCCCGGACCGCTCCGATGTGGTGTTGCAGGAGCTCGAACAGACCTATCCGCAGGTGCGGGTGGTGTGGATGAGCCGCAATTTCGGGCAGGACGCGGCCACCATCGCCGGTATGGCGGCGGCGCGCGGCGACTGGACCGTCACCATGGACGAGGACGGGCAGCACGATCCGGCGTTCATCGGCGACTTCCTGGACGCGGCGCTGCACGAGCGCGCCGACCTGGTGTACTCCAAGCCGGTCAATACCCGCCCGCACGGCTTCCTGCGCAATATCACCTCGCGCGGCGCCAAGATCGTGCTCGCGACCGTTTTCGCCTTCCCCGATTCGACCCGGTTCGAGAGCTACCGGCTGATCCGCGGCGATATCGCCCGGCAGCTGGCCGAGGTGGCGTCCAACGGCGTGTACCTGGATGTGGCGCTCACCTGGGTGGTCAGCGATGTGGCGCAGGTGCCGGTGCAATTGCGCGCCGAGGGCCGCGAGGAATCCGGCTACAACTATCGCCGGCTGTTCTCGCTGTTCTGGAAGATGGTGCTGTGCAGCGGAACCCGCGGCCTGCGCCTGGTGAGCCTGCTGGGCGTGACACTGGCGCTCGCGGGCGGCGGGATGGCCGCGTGGGTGGTCTATCACGCGCTCACCGACAGCGGCACCGATCCCGAGGGCTGGGCCTCGCTGATGACCGTGCTGCTGCTGTGCACCGGCGCGATCCTGTTCTCGCTCGGCCTGATCGCCGAGTACCTGGGGGTGGCGCTGCACGTGCTCGTGGGCAAACCCCTGTATCTGACGGTGGATTCGCCGACCCCGCGTCCGGAGGAACGCGGCCGGGAACACCATCGTGAAATCCACAGCAACGCGAGGGGACTCGACCCGGGTGAGCACTGACCGCATCATCTTCAGCCGTCCGTACCGCGCGAGCCGCGAGCTCGCCAATGTGGAGGCGGTGCTGTCGTCGGACCACAGCCACGGTGACGGCCCGTTCACCGCGGCCGCGACCGCGAAGCTGAAGGACATCACCGGCGCGCCGCACGCGCTGCTCACCACCTCCTGCACCTCCGCGCTCGAAATGGGCGGGCTGCTGCTGGAACTCGGGCCCGACGACGAAGTGATCGTGCCGAGTTTCGCGTTCACCTCCACCGCGACGGCGATGGCGTTGCGCGGGGCGACCGTGGTGTTCGCCGATATCGACCTGGCGACCGGCAATCTGGATCCGGAGTCGGTGGCGGCGGCCATCACCCCGCGCACCAAGGCCGTGGTGGTCATCCACTACGGCGGGGTGGCGGCGGATATGGAAGGGCTGCGGCAGCTCGCGCACGCGCACGGTTTCGCCATCATCGAGGACAACGCGCACGGCCTCGGCGGGTCCTACCGGGGGCAGCAGCTGGGCACCATCGGCTCGATCGGCGCGCTGAGCTTCCACGACACCAAGAACGTGCACTGCGGTGAGGGCGGCGCGGTGCTACTCACCGACGAGATCCTGATGGCCCGTGCGGAGATCATTCGCGAGAAGGGCACCGACCGCGCGCGTTTCCTACGCGGGGCGGTGGACAAGTACTCATGGCAGGACATCGGATCCTCGTACCTGCCCAGTGAATTGAACGCCGCCGTACTGGACGCGCAGCTCGCCGAGTTCGACACCATCCAGGCCAATCGGCACCGGGTGTGGGACGCCTACGCGGCCGGGCTGCCGGAATGGGCCGCCCGCAACGATGTTCAGCTCATGACGGTCCCGGAGGACCGCGAGCACACCGCGCACCTGTACTTCCTGCGGGTGCCCGGCGAGGGCCGGCGCGACGAGCTCATCGCGCATCTGCGCGGGCTCGGCATCGTCGCGCCGTTCCACTACATTCCGCTCGATTCCAGCCCGGCGGGCCTCAAGCTGGGCCGCACCCCGGTGCCGTGTGTGCGCAGTGCGGAGTTCTCGGCAACCGTTGTGCGCCTGCCGCTGTGGCCGGGGCTCACCACCGAGCAGCTGGACCGGGTGATCGAGGGCGTCACCTCGTTCACCGTCTGAGGGACCCCGAATACGACTCCGGCCGCCGCACACACTGTGCGGCGGCCGTTTTCGGGCTAACCGCGGATGGCCGCGAGGATGCCCTTCCGGTCGTAGCCGTTGAGCGGAACCGTGGCTCCGTGGATGTGGCGGATGACGCCGTCGGGATCGACGAGCAGGGTGCCCGATTGCTGCATCGAACCGAAGACCTTGCGGGTCAAGCCGATCGACTCGTGCGGGGTCGCCGCGCCGCCTACCAGCACCGGAAACGGTATGCCGTGCTTCGCTTTCCACGCCGCGCCGGTTTCCCGATCCTCGGGTATTGCGATGACGACGCGAACATTGCTGTCGTCGAATTCGTTTCGCCTCGCGACGAGATCGCGGGCGTGCCGGTTGCAGACGGGGCAGGACGTCGAGCGCATGAAGTACAGCAGCACGCTGTGCTCGCCGTTATGGTCCGCCAGTCGCCAGGGGCGACCGGTGGTGTCCTCGAATTCCATTCGGGGCGCGGGAGATCCGGACATGAGCATGACAAAGCTTCCCTTCGATACGGGAGGAGTGAGGTGGTGGTCTAGCGCGCGAGGACGAGACTGTCCCGCACCGCGACGCGCGCCCGATGCAGCTGCGACTTCATGGCGGCCGTGCTCAACCCGAGCGCGTCGGCGGTCGCGCGCCCGGAATGGCCGAGCACATCGCGCATGATCAGCACGCGCCGCTGCACCGGCGGCAGCCCGGCAATCGCCGCCGCGAGCTGATCCGCGTCCAGCCGCCGCAGCACTTCGTCCTCCGCGGAAACGGTGATCTCGGAATCGTCGTACTCGTATCGGGCCGGAGCCTGGAACACCGCCTTGGCCCGCCGCAGGCATTCGTTGCGCACGATCCGGAACATCCACGACGCGATCGCCGACGTGGCGCGCAACGTCCCGATCTTGCGATACAGGATGATCAACGCCTCCTGCGCGGCGTCCTCCGCGTCATCGGAGGAAGCGCACAGGTGATGCGCGAACCGCCGCACATGCGGATGCGCCCCGCTCACCACCGCGGCAATGGCCGCCCGGTCCCCCCGCTGCGCGGCTTCGACCAGCCGTTCCCCGGCCCACCCGCGCTCCACTCCACCCGACTCCTCGACGCTCTCGGCCTTCGTTTGAACAGTCACCACCATAAGAGGCCGGCCCGAACGAAAAGGATTCGCGCGTCGCGGCACCAACTTCCGGCGAGCACCGGAAAACGACGGCGCAGGCCACCCCGGGCGTCGCTCTGCGCTCAGTCTCGCGGCCCGCCACTTCCAAGCGCAGCGCGGACCTTGCCGACGGGACGGAGGCGTGCAGCGGTGGCGGGTGAACGGGGCGTTCGCCATGCCGTCGGGTCGTTCGAGATGCAGTCTTCGGGACCCCGCGCGCATTCGGCGCAGGCCGAACGGCGCGGACCGGGCTCTCGGATCAGCCCGCGCGGCGGCCGATGAGCAGGTGGCCGGTGAACGGCCGGTCGGGGATCTGGCGGTGCTCGACCTCTAGGCCCGCTGCTTCCAACGCGGCGCGGATCTCGGCGACCGGGCGGAGGGTGAAGCCGTAGCGGGTGAACGGGGCCTTGGCCATGCCGTCGGGGTCGTTGACGCCGATGACTATGCGGCTTTTGGGACGCAGCACGCGGGCGAACTCGGTGCAGGCGGGCGCCAGGTCGGGGATGAAGTAGACGGTGTTGACCGTGATGGCAGCGTCCAGGGCGGCGTCGTCGAGGGGCAGATCGGTGAGCGAGCCGGGCGCGACCGTCAGGCGGCCGGTGGCGATCTCGCCGCGCAGGTCCGATGCGGCGCGGGCGATCATGTCGGGCGAGATGTCGAAGCCGTGCACCGTCCCGGTCGCGCCGACACGGGCGAGCAGCAGCGAAAGCCCCACTCCCCCACCGAAACCGATATCGGCGACGGCGTCCCCGATACCCGGTTCGGCGGCGTCGACCGCGGCGTCTATCAGGGATCGATTGCCGCGGTTGAGAATGCGGGCGGTGAGCTTGCCGAGGGTTCCGTGCGGATTGCCGAGCTGTCCGGCGACCGTGGACAGTACGCGTGCGGCGACGGGATTCACCACACGCATACTACCGGCGGGATCAGGCGAACAGGCGGTCCGCGAGCTCCGGGGTGAGGATTTCGTACGCCTCGGATTCGCGGTTGTACCACCAGGTTCGGTCGCCCGGCTGCGGGCGGCCCGCCGCCTGCACGGCCCGGGTGGACGGGCGGAAGGTGGAGCTGCGCGGAATATCGTCCACCACGTAGATCAGATCGGGGCGCTGGTCGGGAGCCAGGGCGCGCATCGCTTCGGTGACGTCCTTGGGTTCCAGGCGCAGGCCCGGCCGGATGTTCAGCGCGGCCACCGCGAGGGTGCGGTCCCCGGCGGGCAGCCCGTAGGCGACCTCCAGGTCCACCGCGGTGATGTCGTTGAGCACATCCACGATGGGCTGGGTGTAGACCGGCCCGCGCGGGGTGTGGATGACGGTGTCGCGGCGATCCATCAGCCAGTAGTCGCCATCGCTGTCGCGGCGGAAGAGGTTCTCCGTCGGCATCCAGGCGTCACCGGAGGTGAAGACCCCGCGCAGCCCGCCGGCCGAGACGTCCACGATCTCCGAGGCCTTGCCGATCAGCAACCCCACCTCGTTGTCGGCGCAGCGCCGCGCGAAACCCGATTCCTCGACCTGGATCTCGTCGGTTTCCGGGTCGTAGCCGATGAGTTCGACCTTGGCGGTGCCGGGCACCGGGCGACCCTTGGAACCGATCTTGTCGGCGGCCACGTTGGCGAGCACCACATCGCCCTCGATGGAGGCGTAGAACTCGAGCACCTTGGCGGGCGCGAAGCGTTCCTGGGTGCGCCGCCACAAACCGGCCGGCATGCCGGAGCCGATGAACAGGCGGATCGGATGCGGGTGACCGTTGGGGAAGGTGTCGGCGTCGAGGATGTCGCGCAGCATGGTCCAGGTGTAGGTGACCACGGTGACGCCGTAGCGGTGCACCTCCTCGGCGAACCGCGCCGGATCCAGCGAACGCGCCAGCGCGATACGGGAACCACCCGCCACCGCCCCGCCCAAGCTCACCAGTAAACCGGACGAATGGTGCAGCGGCGCAAGGCAGTACACGGTGTCGCGGCGGCCCAGATCGGCGGCCGAGGCGGTGCCGAACGCCGACAGCGCCCACCGGTGGTTGGTCACGTATTTGACGTCGAACTTGTCCCCGGTGCCGGTGACCAGAATGAACGCCAGCTCGCGCGCCAGCCCCGGATTCGGGCGGTACCAGGCCGGCAGGGTGACCTGATCCGGATCGATGCGCTCCAGGTCCACGACATCGGAACCGCTGGGCACGTCCAGGTTCCGGGCCTCGCCGCCACCGCCGAGCACCAGCACGCGATGGCCGGTGGCCGCCGCGGCGTACAGGTTCTCCGGGTCGGTGACCAGCAACTTGGCGCCCGTCAGCGCGGCCACCTCGGACAGTTCGCTGCCCGGCGCGAGCAGCACCGCGACCGCGCCGAGGCGCGAGAGCGCCGCGATGGTCACCAGCGCCGACGGCCGGGTCTCCATCACCACGCCGACCCGGGTGGCCGGGCGCACGCCGACCGAGATGAGCCCGCGCACCACATTGTCGATGCGCTGGTTCACGGCCTGCTGGGTGTGCACGCGGTCGTCGAACAGGAAGCATTCCCGGGACGGATTGCGGCGCGCCTGCTCGGCGAGCAAGCGGCCCAGCGAGATCCGGGTGTGCGGCTGGATCATGCCGAGGCGGGTCAGCCGGGGCAGGGCGCGCGCCGCCTCACCGGTGAGTTCGACGGTGCTGCGCAGGGTCTGCCCGGCCACGCCCTCGATGGTCTTGCCCAGGCTGGTGCCGGCCTCGGCGAGGCTGCCGACGGCGTGCACGGCGCGGGTGAGCGGCGAGGTCGGGCCCTTGCGCACCACATCGGCGCTCATGCGCTCGATCTCCGGCGGCAGTTCGCCGCGCCCGCTCAGCCAGTTCACCCATTCGCGCACCAGCGGCCAGGTGTGCTTGGTGGCGGTGGAGCCGGAGACCAGTCCGAAATGCCCGGCCACGATGCTGGCCTCGTACACGTCGGCGTTCGGCGCGGCGCGCACGATGCCGCGCACGGCGGCGGGCTGGCCGATATCGTCGACCTCGCCGACGAAGGCCAGGATCGGGCACTTCAGTTCCGCCAGCGAGATGAGCTGGTCGCGAATCACGAACCCGCCCAGCATCATTCGATTGTGCTTGACGAACTGCTCCAGCAGGTCGGTGAGCGCGGGCCCCGGATAGCCCAGCCAGCCTTCGGCTTCCAGGAACCGGCGCTGCCGTTCGCGCGGCAGCAGCGCCTCGCGGTCGTGCAGCTGGCGCAGGAAGTCCAGGCGCGCCTTGGCGGTCTTCATCGGGTCCAGGGCCTGGAAGCCCAGCCGCACCATGGATTCGGTGATGGGCAGCCGGTTCAGCACGTGATCGGTGAGGAAGTCGGCGGCGTCGGAGACCAGGCCGTGCGGCAGCCCGAACGGCATGCCGGCCACCGCGTCCACCGGCGAGCCGAAGGTGACGATGGATTCCACGCCCTTGCCGTAGCGGTAGGCCGCGGTCTGGTAGGAGAACATGCCGCCCTGGGAGTAACCCATGAGATGCACGCCGCGCCCGGTCAATTCGTTGACCGTGTCGATGGCCGAGCTGACCGCCAGCACATGGTCGGCCAGGTCGCGGTCCATGCCGCCTTCCTCGGTGGCGGGCGAGCCGAAATCGACCACCCAGCAATCGATTCCGGCCGCATTGAGAATACCGACCGCCCCGTCGGCGGCATTCACGTCCCAGATCTCCGCGGTCACCATGATCGGCGGCACCAGCACCACGACCGGCCGGTCGGTTCCGACGGCATCCGGGAAGTAATGCCGCAGCCGATACATCCGCTTGCGCTCGACGATCTCGTACGGCGACGACTCGATCTCGTGAACCAGCCCCCCGAACCGGATCACCTCGAGTCCGTTCTGGGCGGTCGCCACCAGGCGCTGCATCGGCCCCACAACGGACTTCGTATTGAATTTCAAGGCTGTGCTCCCAGACCTATTCTGCTTGTGACCAGCGTCATCCGCCCCAACGCGTCCAGATGAGCTTGCCATAGAGCCAGCCTACTGCGCGGGGCTTGTGAGCAGCGCCATGCGGGCCCCGCACGTCCCCGCCACGCCAAGCCGGTCGCGGCTCCGAATCACTGAATGTGAACCTGCAAATTTCCCGTTTCTGGAGTTTTCCTGCGCGTGAATAGCTCGCAGTCTTACCATCGTTACCGCTGGAACGCATTGTTGCGCATGTCTTTTCACTCACTTGACTAGTTCTTGCAGGCCCCTTCGCGGCCTGCCGCTTCGCCGTGGACTCCACCGCCAGTTAACCCGCGGTGGCCCTTCGATCCGAGGAACGCAGCATGACCATCGAACTGCCCACCCAGGCCGAAACCAACCACGTTCGCAAGACCCTCAGTACCACCGCCGCCGGCCGGCTCGCCCACACCACCAAATCCGAACCCCAGATGCAGGGCATCAGCTCCCGGTGGCTGACCCGCTCGCTGCCGTGGGTTCAGGTCAAAGGCGGTGTCTACCGGGTCAACCGGCGCCTCACCCACACCGTCGGCAACGGCGAGGTGGAGTTCGTCATCAACGGTTCGAGCGCGCGGGTCATCCCCCTCGAGCTCCAGGAACTGCCGCAGCTGCGCGGTTTCGACGACGAGGAGGTGCTGACGGCGGTCGCCCAGCGCTTCGAACAGCGGGATCTGCAGCCGGGCACGGTGGTCGCCGAATTCGGCAACCCGATGGACCAGGTGCTGCTCATCGTGCACGGCAAGCTCAGCAAGATCGGCACCGGCGAATACGGCGAGACCACCAAGGTCGGCATGCTCGGCGGCGGCGACTTCTTCGGTGACGAGATGCTGGTCGACCAGGACGCCATCTGGCCGGTCACGGTCAAGACCGTCACCCCGACCACCATGCTGGTGCTGCCCCGGCAGGCGCTCGCGCAACTCTCGGAGAACATTCCGGCGCTGGCGCAGCACCTGGCCGCGGTGGCCGACGCGCCCGCCGCCCCGCAGAACAAATACGGTGAAGCCGAAATCGTGGTCTCCTCCGGCCATTCCGGGGAGCCGCTGCTCGACGGCACCTTCGTCGACTACGACGCCTCGCCGCGCGAGTACGAACTCAGCCTCGGCCAGTCGGTGCTGCGCGTGCACACCCGCGTCGCCGATCTGTTCAACGATCCGCACGATCAGGTCGAGCAGCAGCTGCGGCTGACCATCGAGGCCATGTACGAGCGGCGTGAATACGACCTGGTCAACAATCCCGACTTCGGCCTGCTCAACAATTGCGACCTGAAGCAGCGCATCTACACCGAGTCCGGCCCGCCGACCCCGGACGATATGGACGAGCTGCTCTCCATGCGGCGCAGCACCAAACTGTTCCTGGCCCACCCCAAGGCGATCGCGGCGCTCATGCGCGAATGCAGCAAGCGCGGCATCTACCCGGATCCGGTGGAGGTGGACGGCCATCGGGTGCCCGCCTGGCGCGGCGTGCCGATCTACCCGTGCGGCAAGATCCCGGTCAGCGAGAACCAGACCACCTCGATCCTCGCCATGCGCACCGGTGAGAAGGATCAGGGCGTGGTCGGCCTGCACCAGACCGGCATTCCGGACGAGTACGAGCCCGGCCTGAACGTCCGCTTCAAGGGCATCGACGATCAGTCGATCATCTCCTACCTGGTCAGCTGTTATTACTCCGCCGCCGTGCTGGTCCCCGACGCGCTCGGCATTCTCGACAACGTGCTGGTAGCCCGCCAGTCCGACTGATCGGACGATCCGCCGCGTCCCGCACCGGGCACCAACGGTGCCGCGCTCGCCCTCGGCGCAGCGCGACGGGTCCGGCCCCCGGTTCCGGCGCACGGTGTGGAGCAGACACCCACCGGCCGCGCCGGGACCGCGGCGTCCCGGTGCGGACGGCGCGCGCAGCCCGACAGTCGCCGCTACAACGATCGAAAGGATGACCGACATGACCGCGCTTCAGCCAGAAGCCGATGGTGTCCTGCGCACCGAATATCAGAAATCCGTTGCGGCGTATTGGAACAACAATCCCAATGACGACCGGGTGAACACCGTGCTCGGTGAGGTGGACGGACTCTTCCACCACCACTACGGCCTCGGCGATCCGGACTGGTCGATCCTGGAAGGGCCGGAAGAGGGCCGCCAGGAACGCATCGTGAAGGATCTGCACCGGCTCGAGACCGCCCAGGCCGATATCCTGCTCGACCATCTCGGCGACGTCCGGCCGGGCGATCGGCTCATGGACGGCGGATCCGGGCGCGGCGGCACCAGTTTCATGGCCAATCAGCGCTTCGGCTGCGCGGTGGACGGGGTCACCATCTCCGAATACCAGGCCGGTTTCGCCAATGCCCAGGCCAAGGACCGCGGCGTCGACGACAAGGTCCGGTTCCATTTCAAGAACATGCTGGAGACCGGGTTCGACACCGGCTCGCGGCGCGGCATCTGGACCAACGAGACCACCATGTACGTGGACCTCTACGAGCTGTTCGCCGAGTTCTCCCGGCTGCTCGAACCCGGCGGGCGCTACGTCTGCATCACCGGCTGCTCCAATGACGTGTTCGGCGCCCGCTCGGCCTCGGTGAGCTGGATCGACGCGCACTACGGCTGCAATATCCATCCGCGCAGCGAGTACTTCAAGGCCCTGGCGGCCAACAATCTGGTCCCGGTCGCGGTCACCGACCTCACCCCGGCCACCATCCCGTACTGGGAGATGCGCACCCACTCCGAACTCGCGACCGGGGTGGAGAAACCCTTCCTGACCTCGTACAAGGAGGGCAGCTTCCAGTACCTGCTGATCGCCGCCGATAAGGTAGGCCGGTGACCGGCACTCTCGACGCTTCCGACGCCACCCCGGTGGTCGACCGTGAAACCCTGCTCGTCGAGCTCGTGGACGATCAGGGCAACGCGGCCGGCTCGCTGCCGGTGGCGGCGGCGCACACCGCGCCGGGACAGCTGCACCGGGCCTTCTCGGTGCTGCTGTTCGACGACACCGGCCGGGTGCTGCTGCAACAGCGGGCCGCGGTGAAAACCCGTTTCCCGCTGTTGTGGACAAACACCTGCTGCGGGCATCCGCTGCCCGGGCAGGACGTGGCCGAGGCCGCCGCCGTGCGGCTCGGCGAGGAGCTGGGGTTGTCGGCCGACCTGACCGAGGTCGGCCGATTCACCTACCGGGCATCCGATCCGGCCACCGGACGGGTCGAGCACGAGTTCGACCACGTGCTCATCGGCACGGCGGAAGGCATTGCGCCGCAACCGAACCCGGACGAGGTCGCCGAGATCGAGTGGGTGGATCCGGAGCGGCTGGCAGCCGAGGTGGCCGAGCACCCGGACCGCTACACGCCGTGGCTCGCCGGGGTACTCGCCGCCGTCGCGGCACACCGGAACTGACGACCACCGCGTCCCGGCTGACCGTGTGGATCATGTTGGCTGCGGCACGGTTTTACCGCCCAGCGCGTAATTACCGGCAAATCGCCAGAGAACCATATAGACGATCAATGCCAGACCGCAGCCGATGAACCAGCTGTACTGGGCGGCGGTGTGCATGCCGTACACGTTCTTGGCCAGCACCGGGAACACCGCGGCGAGCGCGCCGACCACGGTGGCCGCCACCGCCACCGGGTTGAAACCCTTGCGGTACCAGTACTTTCCGGATTCCGACATGGTGAACAGCTCGTCGACCACGATGGTCTGCTTGCGCACCAGGTAGTAGTCGGCGATCAGCACCCCGAACAGCGGTCCGATGAACGCCCCCAGCACCTCGAGGGTGTAGTGGATGACGTCGGGATTGTTGTACAGGTTCCACGGCGTGATGAGCACCGAGCCGACCGCCGCGATCATGCCGCCCATCCGCCAGCTGATCTTCTGCGGGCTGACGTGCGAGAAATCAAAGGCCGGGGAGATGAAGTTGGCCACGATATTGATGCCGATGGTGGCGATGGTGAAGGTCAGCGCCCCGAGCACGATGGCGAAGGTGTTGTCGATGCGCGCCACCGTCTCCACCGGATCGGTGATGAGTTCGCCGTACACCGGAATGGTCAGCGACGCGGTGATCACCACCAGCAGCGAGAAGGCCAGGAAGTTCACCGGCAGGCCCAGCAGATTGCCGCGCCGCACCGCCGTCATGGACTTGCTGTAGCGGGAGAAGTCGCCGAAATTCAGCATGGGCCCGCAGAAGTAGGACACCACCAGCGCGATGGCGCCCAGCACCACCGGCAGCGCGTCCCAGCCGTGGTACTTCACCGCGCCCAATTGCAGGTCGATGGCGCCCCAGCCGGCCTTGTAGATGAGATAGCCGCACAGGAAGAACATGACGACATAGACCGCGGGACCGCAGAAGTCGATGAACTTGCGGATCGATTCCATGCCCTGCCAGAACACGGCCGCCTGAATCACCCACAGCACCAGGTACGCGCCCCAGCCCAGCAGCGAAAGGCCCAGGAAGCCATAGTCGTCGGTGACCGCGTAGGGCGCCAGGCCCGGGAACAGCTTGACCGCCACCACGATCAGCGCCGCCGACGCCAGATAGGTCTGAATCCCGTACCAGGCCACCGCGATCAGCCCGCGGATGATGGCCGGGATATTGGCTCCGACCACCCCGAAAGCGCTGCGGCACATGACCGGATAGGGCACGCCGGCGCGCTGGCTGGGCGCGGCCACCAGATTGCACAGGAAATATACGATCGTGATCCCGATGAGCAGGGCCACCAGCACCTGCCAACCGGCCAGGCCGAGCGCGAAAAGGCTGCCGGCCGTGACGTATCCGCCGACGCTGTGCACGTCCGACATCCAGAAGGCGAAGATGTGGTACGAGCCCCAGCGCTGTTCGCGCAAGGGGGCCAGATCGTCATTGGTGAGGCGCGGGTCGTAGACTGGGGGCGCAGGGGACCCCGCCGTCGTCGCGGGAGAGGCGATATCGGTCATTGTGCATCCGATCCGAAATCCGGTAATGGTCGGACCAAGATAGGAATCGGCTATTGCCCCTGGATTTCCCGACTTTTTCCAGTCCATTTCGGGATCGATATATCTTTTCCGCCCAAGATCGAGGCGGCGGGGCCGAAGACCGTGCGCGGCAGCGATTCAGAGGATGGTGGCGGTCAAACGCCCGACGCCGGTGGGGATTCCGGCGCCCATGCAACCCAGCACCTGCTCCGGGGTCCCCATCTCGTAGGTGGCGCTGATCTGCGCGCGGCTGCCCTGCCCGAGACCGCCGATCACCTCCAGCGGGCCGACCGCGGGCTGCATCATGCCGACCGGCCAGGGGCCTTCGAGGGTACTGGTTTCGCCATTGGACCAGAGGATGTTGACCGTGATCGGCCCGTCCGCCGGATGCATGCAGTCCGACCACGCGGTGTGCACGCCGGTGAAGGTGCCGCCCGTGATGCCGGTCGTGCTCACGCAATCCCACAACCGGCCCACCGAGGTGAAGGTGAGGAACTGCGGTTGCATGGTGATGCCGCCCCGGACCGCCGTCCAGCGGAAGTCGCCGCTGCCGCAGCTGCCGACGGTGGCGTGGGCGGCGGGCGCGCCGAGCAGCGGCACCGCGCCGGCGGCGATGGAGAACGCCAGCGTGGCAAGGACTTTCCCGGCTTTCGGCACGATGCTGCTCGCTTCCGCGGTAGGGGTGGCGGCGATAAATCAGACCGATCGGTCCGACCTTAGTCCGGAACACCCGTGTACCGCGGCTGCGTGCTACGTGTCGTGCCTGGTCAGCGCCTTTTCGATACCGCGGTGCGGGCGGCCTTGATGGTGTCCCACGGAATCGGCGGGCGGGGCAGGTCGCGGCGGCGCAGATACTCGGTGGCGGCCCGGTGCCCGCCGCGCACGAACCGGATCATCGCCCCGGGCGAGCCGGTGTTCTCGTTCAGCCCCATGGGCAGGAAAACCACGGTGCCGTCCTGGGTTTCGATCACACCCTTGGCCTGCGCGAACCGCAGATTCCAGCCCTGTTCGTCATGGCGGTGCCCGAGCAGCGCGGCCGGGCCGTCCACCCCGTCGAACCATTTCGGCCGGTCGATCACCAGGGTCTCGCCCTCCAGCCGGGGGCGGCAGCGCAGGCTGACCGGATAGCCGTCGGCGTCGTAGGCGACGAGCACCGCGCCGTCCGGAAAGCGTTGCAGCGCTGGATATATCCGCTCGGCCAGGCTCATGACAGCGTCACCTCCCGCGGTTCGGCCGTCATATCGCGGCCCGGCCACCAGCGCACCCGCACCGGCCGGATATGGATCTTCAGCCGCATGTAGTACCACCAGAACATACGTTTGGTGATGGGATCGGCGCCGATGACGCCTTTGGTCTGCGTCGCCCACACCTTGGTGAACTGGCGTTCCAGTTCGTCGTCCCACGTGCTGATGCCTGGGTCGACCTCCGCTTCGCCCTGCACCAGTACGGCGGGCGGATCATCCAGTCCGCTGGCCACCGGATTCGAGTACAGCAGCGCGACTTTCGGATCGCGGCGGGCATTGAAGACCTTCAGCGGCGCGCCGATGCCGGCGGTCACCAGGATGCGGCCGCGTTCCGGCAGCCACAGCGGGGCGACCGGGGTGGTGATCGGGGTGTGGTCTCGGGCGTGGGTGGACAACTCCGCGGTGAAGAACCGATCCAGGACCGTTTCGACCTCCGCGGGCAGGGCGGTGGGAGAGGCCATATGCCACGGTCCCGCCATCGACTCGCCCGCGCAATAGGGTCGCGCGAAGCCGTCCGTTACGCGACAGACCCGTTAACTCCTGGCACCATGGCGGCCATGGATCTCCTGGCTCGGATCGAAGCGGCGGCGACCCTGCTGGCACCGGTCATTCGCCGGACCCCCGTGGTGTCCTCGCGGGTGCTGTCCGAGCGGACCGGGCACGAGGTGCGGTTGAAATGCGAGAACCTGCAGCGCACCGGATCGTTCAAACCGCGCGGGGCCTACAACCGGATCGCCAATCTGCCCGAGGCCGAACGGGTGCGCGGCGTCGTGGCGGCCAGCGCGGGCAATCACGCGCAGGGGGTGGCGTGGTCGGCCACCTCGCTGGGCATCGAGTCTACGGTGTTCATGCCGGTGGGGGCGGCGCTGCCGAAGCTGGTGGCCACCAAGGCGTATGGGGCCACGGTGCATCAGGTCGGCGAGACCATCGACGAATCATTGGCCGCCGCACACGAATTCGCGGCGCAGACGGGCGCGACGCTGGTGCACCCGTTCGATCACCTGGATATCGTGTCGGGGCAGGCGACGGTGGCGCTGGAGATCCTGGAGCAGATCCCTGACGTCGGCACGGTGCTGGTGCCCACCGGCGGCGGCGGGTTGCTGGCCGGTATCGCGGCGACGCTGCAAGCGCTCGCGCCGCAGGTGCGGGTGATCGGCGTGCAGGCCGCCGAGGCCGCCGCCTGGCCCGCCTCGCTCGCGGCCGGTAAACCGCAACGGCTGGCGAGCATGGCCACCATGGCCGACGGCATCGCGGTCGGGCTACCGGGCGAGGTGCCGTTCGAGCACATTCTGAAGGCCGCGCCGGCCATTCTGACCGTGGACGAGGACGCGCTGTCCAAGGCGCTGCTGCTGTGCATGGAACGCGCCAAGCTCATTGTCGAACCGGCCGGGGCGGCCGCGGTGGCGGCGCTGATGGCGTGCACCCCGGCGGAACTCGACCTGCGCGGGCCGGTGTGCGCGGTGCTGTCGGGCGGCAATATCGACCCGCTGTTCCTGACCCGGGTGGTCGGGCACGGTCTCAGCGCCGCCGGGCGCTATCTGTCGGCGCGCATCACCATTTCCGATCGCCCGGGCAGTCTCTCGCGACTACTCACCGAGCTGGGCCGCACCGGCGCGAGCGTGCTCGATGTGGCGCATTCGCGGACCGGGGCCTGGCTCGCCATCGAGGAGGTCGAGGTGCTGCTCACCCTGGAAACCCGCGGCCCGGCCCATCGCGACGATGTCCTCACCGCCCTGGCCGACGCCGGATACGACGTGCGCGTCCAGGATTGAGCGCCGGAACTCAGTGCGCCCCACCGAGTTCCAGCGCCAGCACCCCGGCGACCACCAGCACGATCCCGCCGATCTGCACCAGGGACAGGTGCTCGTCGAGGAACAGCGCCCCGATGGTCGCCACCGCAACGACGCCCACCGCGGACCAGATGCCGTACGCCACCCCGACCGGCATGCCCCGCTTCAACGCCTGCGACAGGAAGAAGAACGCCGCCCCGTACCCGATCACCACGATGATGGACGGCACAAGTTTGCTGAACCCCTCCGAAACCTTCAGCGATACGGTCGCGGTGATCTCGCACGCGATGGCCAGTCCGAGTAGCAGCAAGGTCATGGCCGCAGCATAGTCAACGGCAAACTCGCAGCTCATAAATGGGATGCGCGCCGTGCGGGCGCCTCGCTACAGTGGCTCCCATGTGGATTCAGTTGTTCTCCTGAGCCTTCTCGCGTGAGCTCTGCTCACGCCTCGCCGCCGCTTTCGCGCCGCGGCGCATTCCCGATCCCGACCGGCCACACATCCGGTGATCGGTCGCTCATTCTCTTTAGGAGGACCTGTGCCCGAACAGTTTCCGCACCCCGAAATCAAGGTGGAGACCCCCGCCGAACAGCCGCGATTGTCGCGGCGCGAGCGGCGGGGGAAGTCTGGTAAGCAGCAGCAGGCCGCCACCGGAAAGATTCACGACGCCGGCCGCATAGCGGTACCGGCGGCCAAACATCAGAACTACCGGCGCGGTTGAGCGCATCGCCCGTGGCATTCCCGATCGAGAATGCCACGGGCGCAATTGTTTTCGCTGCGTCCTGGCTCTCAGGTATCGGATGCGGCGTCGGGGATGGCTCTCGCGGGTGAGGTGGATATGGACCGCGGCTTCCTAGCATGAGGTCCGACCCCACCGATGGAGGAAGAAATGCCTGGACGCACCCGCTTTTTCGGCACTCTGTGCATTGCGGCGGTGACGCTGTGCGCGAGTCCGGCGGTAGGCCGGGCCGATACCGCCGCACCGGCCGGGTACACCGAGGCCCGCGAAATCCTCCAGCGCTTGACCACCACCGATGAAGTGCCGGGTGCGCTGCTGGCGGTGCACGGCCCACGAGGCCGGACGGTGCTCTCGAGCGGCGTGGCCGATATCCGGACCGGCGCGGAAATGCTGGACGACAATCGATTCCGGATCGGCAGCATGACCAAGATGTTCGTCGCGACCGTGGTGCTGCAGCTGGCCGGTGAGGACCACCTCGCGCTCGACGCACCGATCGAGCGGTATCTGCCCGGCGTCGTCGAGGGTGGGAACGAGATCAGTGTCCGGCAGTTGCTGCAGCACACCAGCGGCCTGCCCGATTACGTGCAGTACCTCGATATGGACCAGGTCCTGCGATCGATGTCCACTCACTACGAACCGCGTGAACTGGTGCGGCTCGCGCTCGCCCACCCCCGCGTGTTCGCGCCCGGAACCGGCTGGGATTACTCCAATACCAACTATCTGCTGGCCGGAATGCTCATCGAGAAGGTCACGGGACAGCCGTCCGGCGCGGAGATCGAACGGCGCATCCTGCAACCGCTCGGACTGCGCGACACCTCCGTGCCCGGGGACCTGTCCGCGATTCCCGGCGCTCATCCGCGGGGCTATGCGAAACCGGCCGGCAGCTTGATCGATCTGACCGAATTCAACCCGTCCATCGCGGGCGCCTCCGGTGAGATGATCTCCAGCACCAGCGATATGGAGCGTTTCCTCACGGCGCTGCTCGACGGGCGACTACTGCGCCCGGCCGAACTCGAGGCGATGATGACGACCCGCCCGATCGGCGATGCCGGCGGCAATGCCTACGGCCTCGGCCTGACCAGTTCCCCGCTCCCCTGCGGCGGCAGTTACTGGGGCCACGACGGCGATATCTTCGGTTTCTCGACCATCAGTGGTGCCACGACGGACGGCCGCACCGCCACCATCATGGTCAATCTCGATCCCGGCGGCAGCGACGCCCGCGCCACCGATATGCGAGCGGCCCTGAATTCCGCGCTGTGCGAAAGCAATTCGGCGCAGCCCGCCCGCTGACGCGCACGATCTATTTCGGACTGTCGGGGTAGAACGTCGGCAGCATGCCCTTGACCAGGACCAGCGCCGAGCCTTCGCCGGCGGGGACGGTGGCCAGATTGGTGGCGACCACGATGGTGAGGCCGGACTCGGGATCGGATCCGATGAAGGTCATGAAGCCCGGCATCTGGCCGTCGTGCCCGAGCAGATGCGTGCCGAACCTGACGATGCCCAGGCCGTAGCCGGCCATCTGCGGATTTGCCGGATCGATCGGGGCGATGCTGTCGATGCGCTGCCGCTGCATCTGCGCGTCGAGCAGGGTTCCGTCAGCGAGAGCCTTCACATAGGTGGTCATATCGCCGACGGTCGAGATCATCCCGCCCGCCGTCCAGGTCCACGATGGGCTGGACAGCGTTTGGTCACTCGGCAACAGTGTGCCCGCCACGGCGGCGGCCTGCTGGTCCGGCGGCAGGGCGAAGGTCTCGAGGGTGGAGACATTGGTGCCGAAGGCGTACCCCTGCGGGTGCGGATCCGGAATCGCATTGTCCGTGGCCGCCGGGAACGAAGTCTGGTGCAGCCCGAGCGGTTCGAAGATACGTTTCCGGAAACTGTCGCCCACCGGCTTGCCGGTCACCTTCTCGATGACCAGCCCCAGCAGAATCGTATTGGTATTGCAGTAGTCGAATTTCGCCCCCGGCTCGAATTGGACGGGATGCGAGAAGGCGATGGCCAGCAGCTGCTCCGGAGTCCACACCTTCTGCGGCTGATTGTCGAGGTCGGCGTTGAACTGCTCGTCGAAGGTGTAACTGAAAAGCCCGCTGCGCATTTCGGCCAGCTGAGCGAGGGTGATCCGGTCCCCATTGGGCACACCGGGCCAGTATTTGCCGATCGGATCCTCGAGCGCGAGTTTGCCCTCCTGCGCCAGTTGCAGCAGCACGGTGACCGTCATGGTCTTGGTATTGCTGCCGAACCGGAAATGATCGTCGGCGGTGATCGGCACATTCGCCCCGAGCTTCCCGGTGCCGAAGGTGGCGGTCCAATTCCCGTCGCGGGGCGATTCCACCCGCACCGCCGCGCCCGGAATCACATTGTCCCGCATGAGTTTCTCGATGATCGGCCGCAGTGTGGCGGCATATCCGGGTTCGCGCGATGCCGTGGAATCGGTGCTCGACCCACACCCCACCGCGACCGTCAACACCACGGCCACGACTATCACCCCTACACCCCGCCGGTATCCCATGACGTTCTCCGGGTCCGCTGGATTGTGGTTACGAAGTGTTTGCCAGCGTAGACCCGAACCGATCGGTCTCGAAGCGAAACGGGGTGGCCCGGTCCGCCCGGCCCCCGGTGGCCATGCCAGTAGAAATATGGTCGTTTCATACCAGCGGAGTCTTCTTAGGGTTGGCATCCACACAGGAAGGCACCACTCATGAATCATCGGATCGCGCTCCTCAGCGCCGCGATCGCCATCCCCCTCGCCCTCGGTGCGGGCAATGCCCAAGCCGCACCGGTCGTTTCGCCGGAACCGGCCGCGCCCGTCGCGGACTCCGGATCGGCGCTGCTGAATTCCGATCTCGCGGTCCTGCTCGGCACCGGATCCGGTCAGCTCGCCCGGCTGTTGGTCGACACCGGGTCCAGCCGGACGCCGTCGAATGCCGAGATCGCCGCGAGCGGTTCCTACGACCTCGCGACCACCGGGTCCGCGCTCGGCAACGATCTGCTGACCACCGGGTCGGCGCAGGCGCTCATCGGCCCGGGCAGCGCCTGGTCCAATTTCTGGGTGATGCTGGGCAATTCGGGCTCCGGCAAGGGCTGGATGCAGGGCTTCGGGTCCAGCGGGTACCAGAACGGCTGAGCCGAGAACGCCGGTCAGCCCTCGACGATCTCGGCGCCGATCTCGTCGAGGCGCTGCCGCAGCAGTAGCCACGATTGCGTGGCGAGGCGCTCGATCAAACGTTCGCGAGTCTCGTCGGGATGGTCGAGTCACCACTGGATCGAGGCGTCGATCAGGCCGTGCACCGCGACGATGAAGCCGTCGGCCATATCGCGGTGTTCGGTGAAGCCCGGGATGTATCGCTTTCCGGCGGAGGCGATTTCGAAGGCGAAGGCGCTCTCGCTGCCGGGGCGTTCGTCGTCGGTGCGGGCGTAGCGGCGGCTGACCAGGAAGCGGAACAGGTTCGGGTGCTCGTGCGCCCAGGTCACATGCCGGGTGATGGGCCCGCGGATGGCGTCCATCGGCGTCTCGTGGGTGCGGATGCCGTCGCGGATGCGCTCCTTGTGCTCCCGGTACAGCCGCAGGGTGATCTCGCGGTCGAGTTCTTCCTTGCTGGCGAAATGCCGGTAGATGTGGGCGCGGTTCAGGCCGGCGCGGGTAGCGAAATCACCGGTGCTGGCGCTCGGACCGCGTTCCTCGATGGCCGCGATCGCCGCGGTGACGATCTCCCGACGGCGTTCCTCGCCCCGATCACCGCGACTGGCCGCCCGGCGGGCGTGCAAGCTGTCCACCTTGCCCTGACTGTGCACCACCGGCCCAGCGTATCGGTCCCGGGGTCTTGCGCCGGACAGCCTTGCGGGTACACCATGTACCCAGACGCCGGGTACATGGTGTACCCAAGCCTGCGCCGAGGAGAACCATGTCCGCTCACCGCTCCAGCTGGCACACCGACGAACTCGACGCGCTGCGCGAGCTCGCCCGCACCTTCTGTGAGAAGGAACTGCAGCCGAACGCGGAACGCTTCGCCGCCCAGCACCAGGTCGACCGGGAGCTGTGGAACCGGGCGGGCGAACTCGGCCTGCTGTGCATGTCGATTCCGGAGACCTACGGCGGTGGCGGCGGCACCTTCGCGCACGAAGCGGTGCTCATCGAGGAACAGGCGCGGTGCGGGGATACGGCCTGGGGCGCCAGCCTGCACAGCGGCATCGTCGCGCACTACCTGCTCGCCTACGGCACCGAGGAGCAGAAGCGGCAATGGCTGCCGAAGATGGCCAGCGGCGAGGTGGTCGGCGCCATCGCCATGACCGAACCGGGGACCGGATCGGATCTGCAGAACGTCAAGACCAAGGCGATTCGCGAGGGCGACGAGTACGTGGTCAACGGCGCGAAGACCTTCATCACCAATGGCCAGCAGGCCGATCTGATCATCGTGGTGGCCAAGACGAATCCGGAGGACCGGGCGGCGGGCATCTCGCTCATCCTCATCGAGGGCGACCGGCCCGGTTTCCGGCGCGGGCGGGTGCTGGACAAGATCGGCCAAAAGGGCCAGGACACTTCGGAACTGTTCTTCGACGACGTCCGGGTGCCGGTCGCCAATCTGCTCGGCGAGCAGGAGGGGCTGGGCTTCGTCCAGCTCATGCAGCAGCTGCCGCAGGAGCGCCTGATCATCGCGGTCGGCGGGGTGGCGGGCATGGAATCGGCACTGGCGCAGACCATCGCGTACACCAAGGACCGGCAGGCGTTCGGCAAGCCGATCTTCGCGTTCCAGAACACCAAGTTCACGCTCGCCGAGGTCGCCACCGAGACCCGGGTCGCGCGGGTGTTCGTGGACGACTGCGTCTCGCGGCACCTGGTGGGCGAGTTGGATATTCCGACCGTGGCCATGGCGAAGTGGTGGGTGTCCGACCGCGCCATGTCGGTGGCCGACGAATGCCTGCAATTGTTCGGCGGCTACGGCTACATGACCGAATACCCGATCTCGCGCATGTGGACCGACGCCCGCGTCCAGAAGATCTACGCGGGCACCAACGAAATCATGAAGGAAATCATCGCCCGCTCGCTCTGAGCGCGGGCTTTCCGGAGTATCCCAGGAGGCAACAATGACGTTGGCGGCGCCGCGAGGCAACTCCTA
The DNA here is from genome assembly GCF_021183565.1 of Nocardia yamanashiensis. Classification (NCBI taxonomy): domain Bacteria; kingdom Bacillati; phylum Actinomycetota; class Actinomycetes; order Mycobacteriales; family Nocardiaceae; genus Nocardia; species Nocardia yamanashiensis. Next base: position 7,781,631 of record NZ_CP089226.1, on the reverse strand, counting down.
CGACGAAATCCTGGCCACCCTGTCCCAGGGTTCGGTCGACGTCAATTTCGATCCGTATCTCGACATCGATTGGGATTCACCGGAATTCGCCATCGATCGCGATGATCCGCGCTGGGTGCTGCCGGACTACGACCCGCTCGGCGGCACCCGCTGGTATCAGGAGCTGCCGCTGCAACGGCAGATCGACATCGGGCGCTGGCGCATGGCCTACGCCGTCAAGGTCGGGCTCATGTTCGAGAGCATCCTGATTCGCGGCATGATGCAGTACGTCATGAAGCTGCCGAACGGGTCACCCGAATTCCGGTACTGCATGCACGAGATGACCGAGGAATGCAATCACATCCAGATGTTCCAGGAGCTGGTGAACCGCATCGGCGAGGACGTCCCGGCAGGTAGACGGCATTTCCGGGCGCTGTCCCCCCTGATCGGCGTGGCCGGCGGCTATGCCCACCTCATCCTGTTCATCGGCATTCTCGGCGGCGAGGAACCCATCGATCACCTGCAGAAGGAGATCATCCGCAACGGCGCGAACATTCCGCCGGCGGTACTGCGCTGCATGCAGATCCACATCGCCGAGGAAGCCCGCCACATCTCCTTCGCCGGTGAATTCCTGAAATCCCACCTGGCCCAGACCAACCCGATCTTCCGGCACATCTGCGGCCTGGCCTTCCCCATCGCCATGCGCTGGCTGGCCGGCGAGATCACCGTCCCACCGAAGTCCTTCGCCCGTGAATTCGGCATCCCCGACGAGGTTTTCGCCGACGCCTACTGGCGCTCCCCGAACTCCCGCCGCATCCTCTCCGGCTATTTCGGCGACATGCGCCGCCTGGCAACCGATCTCGGCCTGATGAACCCGCTGACCCGCCGGCTATGGCAGGTCCTGAATATCGACGGCGCACCCTCCCGCTACCGCAGCGAGCCGGTGCGCTCGGCGTAGGCGAAGTCGAGCAACCGCGACCGGTGGCCACCGCGGGTCGATGAGCCGGTTCATTCCCACGCGAAGCGCGGCTGGTCCATGTGGTCGACGCGCGTCGCGCGGTGATGGAGCGCGACTTCACGGAATTGGTGCAGGATCGCGGCGGTCGGAGCATGCAGGTGCCCGCCCAGCAGCGGCAGCTGGACGGCGAGCCGGTCGGACCCGGGAACCGGGGCGAAACGCGGCTCGACGTCCAGCTCCGCGAGCGGAATCCAATGCACCACAGCCACTTCGGCGGGGTTCGGCACCGGGGCCCGCGATCGCCCGAGCCAAGCCACCACCGGCGTGATCACATACCCGGACCGCGTCGGGTAGTCGTCGAGCAATCCCAGCACCGCCGACCGCGAAACGACAATGCCCAGCTCCTCCGCCAATTCCCGTAGCCCGGCGGCCTCCGCGTCCTCCCCCGGATCCAGCTTTCCGCCCGGCAGCGCCAACTGCCCCGCATGCGCCCGCAGCCCCGCCGATCGCTCGGTCAGCCAGATCCCCGGTCCCCCATCGCCCTCGGCGATGGCTATCAGCACCGCGGCGGCCTTACGCCCGTCGAGCTCGATCCCCCGCCGCGAGAACCCGTCCAACGCCCGCGCCACCCGATCCCGCAGCTGCTCAGCGGGCACACCACGCCACGAACTCCCGCCGCCATCCTCATCGACCCGCATCAGCCGAATCTACCGGGCCATTTTGTACAAGACCCCGGCGCGCCCGACACATAGGATGACTTCTGTGACAATCGATCACGAAGCCCTCGTCGGCGAAATCAGAACCCTGCACGATGATCTGGCCCGGTGGCTCGGCACCGCCGACGCCACCGATGCCCGAGAACGGTTCGAAGCGCAAGTCCACCGGGAATTCTCCATGGTGTCGCTGGAGGGCGCGGTGATCGGGCGGGAGCAATTGCTCAGCGGTCTGCGAGGGGCCGGCCATGCGGCGCCCGGCCTCACCATCGACATCGCCGATATCGCGGTCCTGCACAGCTCCACCGATTGCGCGGTGGCGCGGTTCCGCGAGATCCACCACGGCCCCGACGGCCCGGCGTCCCGACTCACCACCGCGGTCCTGCTGCCCGACCCCGCGGCCCGCAATGGCCTGCGCTGGCGCAGTGTCCACGAAACCGCGGCTGATTGAGCGCTCGAATCACAACCGGATCACTTCCGAGTGGCATGTCCTCCGCGGATCGGGCAGATCGGATAGAAACAAACGAACTGCTCGGTCGGGGATGAGCGGCCTCGCACGCGTCGATGCCGGCGCGTGCGGGACCTCCAGGAGGTGAAGGCGCATGTCCGCCCTCTGCATGTCCACCACTCACCCGATCGCGCCGCCCACCCTCGGCGCGGCCCTGCGCCGCATGCGCGACGAACGCAAACTCTCCCGGGAACGGCTGGCATTCAATGCCGGCGTGAGCGCCAGCTACATCAACCAGCTCGAAAAGGGCACCCGCGCCCGCCCGACCCGCGACGTCCTCGCCGCGGTCATGCGCGTTCTCGACCACGCCCTCGCCCTGTCGGCGGGGCAGCGCCGCGAACTGCTGACCCTGGCCGGACACGGCGAAACCGAACCACCCGGAGTCGAGCAACTGCGCGCACTCATCGAACCCGCGCTCGGCGCCGGACTCGCCAGCCAGCCCGCGACCCTGGTCGGCTACTACGACGACTACTGGAACCTGCTGGCCGGCAACGACCTCCACACCGCGACCTTCCCGGGCATGCGGGAGAACGGCAACGCCCTGCGCTGGATGCTCACCGACGCCCGGGCCCGGCACATCCTGCCGGAGTGGGAACACGAGGTAGCGATCGCCGTCCGCGTCCTGCGCGGCCGTCTGGCCCGTACCGCGAGCGCGGCCCGCACCCGCAAATTCCTGACCGAAATGGGCAGCCACCACCAGTTCCGCACCCTGTGGCAGGACGGAGCCGTCGCCTACACCCGGGACCGCCCGCGCCTGTGGCTCCGCGAACCACGCACCCACCGCATCCGCTCGGTCATCACCCAGCACCTCGGAGTGCTGGGATCCCCGCCCACCGCGCACATCCAGCTCATCACCGGCGTACTGCCCGCCTGAGCGGTCCATCCGGCTACCAGCGCAGCACGGCCTCGGTTTCGTGGTCGAGCAGGCGGCCGGTGGGTTCGAAGCCTATTGCGCGGTAGAAGGATTCGGGGCTGCCCGGCCCGCGGACATAGCTGGTGTAGAGGGCGTGCGTGCCACGGGCGCGGAGGCGGGCGCTGACGAGTTCGAGGGCGCGGCGGCCGTAGCCTTTGCCCTGATGGGGTCCGGCGATCATGAAACGCCAGAGGTACACGCCGGGTTGGTCGGGTTCCATACCGAGGTCGAGCATGAGGAACCCGATCGGCTCGTCGCCGTGGTAGATACCGCGGAACCAGGCGGTATCCGAGAAATGGGCTTCGGCGATGGATATGCCGTTGTCTTCGACCATGTTCCGCTGCTCGGCCGACAGGGTCGTGCTGAGCCGGCAGACTTCGTACACGGTGGCCGCGGTGATCTTGCGCAGGTGCACGCCGGGTTCGTCGATGGCTGAGTCCTTCGTCAGTGGGTTCGGTGGGCAGTCGCGCGAATTACATGGCGACTCGTTTCCCGGCTTCCAGAAACATACGGTCGGAGGGTTGAACGCCGTAGGCGGTATAGAACTCCGGCATATTGCGCACCACCTGGTTGACACGGAATTCGGCGGGCGAATGCGAGTCGAGCCCGACCATCATGGCCAGGTATTCCGGGGTCGCGCACAGCCGCCACAGCCGCGCGTACGCCTGGAACAGCGGCCGGAAGTCCGGATCCGCCACTCCCCTGCGCTGTTCGGCGAGCCGGAACGCCGCCAGGGCCGTCGTCAATCCGCGCAGGTCGGCCAGGTTCTCGGTAACGGTCAGCGAGCCGTCGACATGCTGCTCCGGCCGGAGACCTTCGGGTACGAGGGGGTTGTACTGCTCCACGACCAGACCCGCCTTCCCCTCGAAAGCCGCTTTGTCCTCGGGTGTCCACCAGTCCCGCAGGACGCCGTCCGCATCGTATTTGGAGCCGCCCGTATCGAACCCGTGACCCATTTCGTGCGCGATGACAGCGCCCATACCACCGTAGTTGACGGCCGCGTCGGCATCCGGATCGAAGAACGGCGGTTGCAGGATGGCGGCGGGCAGGCAGATGTGGTTGAGTTCCCAGCTGTAGCTGGCATTCACGTCGGCGGGCGTCATGAAATCCCATTCGCCGCGATCCACGGGCCGCTCCAATTTGCCCAATTGCCAAGCGAATTCGAACGCGTCGGCGGCGCGTAGAGCGGTGACGAAATCGCCCTGCGGGATATCCAGCCCGGTGTAATCGCGGCCGTGCGACGGCGCACCGACCATGGCGACCACCTTGTCCACCTTGGCGACAGCGGTCTGCCGGGTGGCCTGCGACATCCACCCGGCCTCCCCCAGCGCGGTCCGGTACGCACGCAGCAGATCCGCCACCAGCGCTTCGGCCAACCGCTTCGACTCGGCCGGGAAATGACGTGCGGCATAGGCGCGCCCGAGCGCGTCCCCGAGCCGTTCCCGGACCGTGCGGACGGCCGTGCGCCACTGCTCCGGCGGCTGCCGGGTCCCCTGCAAAGTCCGGTCGTTCCAGTCGAAGTGAGCTGCGGTGAACGCGGCGGACAAGGCCGGCGCGTAACGCGAGAGCACCTTCATCCGCAGGTAGTCCCGCCACACGGCAATGTCGGTCTCGGCCCACACCCGGCCCACCACGGGCAGGTATCCGGGCTGATCCACCACCACCGTCTCGAATCGCCCAGGCCGCCCCGTCACACCCGCGAGCCACTCGTCCCAATCGAATCCCGGTGCCAGATCCCGAAGTTCAGCCCAGCGGTAGGCGTGGTAGGTCGACAGCGATTCGATGAGCTGCGCGAGATCCACGTGCCCACCGGCGATTCGGTTCTCCACCTCGTATACGCGAGCCGCTACCGCCTCCGCCTCCGCGATATTCGCCGCGCGCCCGATACGTTCGAGGTAGACCCGATACGCGGCCTGCTGATCCGCATACTGCCCGTCCCGGTAGTAGGCGCCGTCCGGCATCCCGAGCCCCGACTGCGACAGATAGACCCGATGCCGCGCCGGCTCCCTACGATCGGGCTGCACCCGCACACCGATCAGTCCCGGCACCCCCAGCGCGGTCAGCCGTCCCATCACCTTCGCGAGATCGCCCTTGCCGCCAGCCTTCTCGATGTCGGCGAGTAGATCCGACAACGGCGCGATCCCCGCCCGGTCCCGCGCAGCCGTATCGAGACATCCCGCATAAACAGCGTGCAGCCGATGCTCATCGGTCCCCACCGCGGCACCGGAAAACCCTTCGAGAATCTCCCGCAACCGATCCTCGGTCCGATCGATCAACTCGTCGAACGTCCCGAAAGCAGGCTTGTCCGCCGGCAACCGATACTCCCGCAACCACCCCCCGTTGACATGCCGATAAAGATCATCCTGCGGCCGCACCCCCGCATCCATCCCCGAAAGATCCGGCCCGCCCGCCCGTTTCGCCCCACCCCCCGCCGAACAAGCCGCCATCGACACCAGCAACGGCACCGCCGCGGTCCCGATCAGAAACCGCCGCCGATCCATCCGCCGAGACCCGCCCGAATCACCCTCACACGCAGTCATATCCGCGAGCCTAGAAACCCGCCCGCCGCCCGGAATCGAACTGTCGGATGATCATCCCTACCGCAAATGGCGCAGACCCACCCTGACCGAACCCTGAACCCACCCTGACCACCCGCACCGCAATGCGCCCGGGACGCACTCGTCTCCCGTTCCCAGCGCCGGGCCGGAACCCCGATTTACCGGGGCAAGCCGGTCACATAGGCGGTGTCCGCCGCGACGCCCCCGAGCACCGTTGCGGTGCTCGGTGTTCCGAGCGGCGCGTCGTGCCCCGGCAGGGTTTCGGTGAAGAAGCGGGCGTTGTCGTCGACGAATTGCCGTTGGTCGGCGGGGATGTCGTCTTCGTAGTAGATGGCTTCGACCGGGCACGCCGGTTCGCACGCGCCGCAGTCGGTGCACAGGTCGGGGTGGATGTAGGCCATGCGGCTGCCGGTGAAGATGCAGTCTATCGGGCATTCCTCGATGCAGGCTTTGTCGAGGACGTCTACGCAGGCGGCGCCGATCACGAATGTCATTGGAACTCCTCGGTTTTCGAGCCCGCCGGCAGCGGACATGCATGATGCTGCCGGGCGGCGCGGGCCGCGGGTAGCGGGCGGGAGTCGATCACCTCATAAGGTGTGCTTATGCCTTTGCCGCCGGGAACGCCCGATCTGGAAGTCCTGGATCTGCTCGTGTCGGTGGCGGAGCTGGGCAGTCTCGGTGCGGCCGCGCGGCGGCACGGTATCAGTCAGCCTGCCGCGAGCATGCGGATCAGCGCGCTGGAGCGGCGGGTGCGGCTGCGTCTGCTCGATCGCGGGCGAACCGGTTCGGTGCTCACCGACGCGGGTCAGGCCGTGGTGGATCTGGCGGCGCCGCTGCTGGGCGCCGCGCGAGCGGTGAACGAGGGGATCGCCGCGCTGCACGGCGCCGCCCGCCCGAGCCTGCGGATCGTGGCGTCCACGACCATCGCCGACCATCGCATTCCGCACTGGCTGACCGCCCTGCGCAAGCTGCGCCCGGAGCTGGCGGTGGTGCTGGACGTGGCGAACTCGCGACAGGTGACCGCCGCGATCCGGGACCGGGAAGCCGATCTCGGATTCGTCGAGGGACCGCACGCCCCAGCGGGTTTGGGCAGCCGGGTACTGGCCACCGACGAACTGGTCGTGGTCGCCTCCCCCGGCCATCCCTGGGCGGCCCGCCGCCGTCCGCTGAGCTGGCGGGAACTCGCCGCCACCCCGCTGCTGTGGCGCGAGCACGGTTCCGGCACCCGCGACACCGTGTGGGAAACCCTGGAGCTGCACGGAACCCCGGCACCGCCCGCCGCCGAACTCGGTTCGGCGGCAGCGATTCTCACCACCGCGCGCAATGGCCTCGCGCCGGCCGTGGTGAGCAGGCTGATCGTGGCGCACGAATTGCGCGCGGGCACACTGTGCGAGGTGCAACTCACCGATGCGATCGTGCTGACCAGGAAATTCCGCGCCGTCTGGCTCCGGCGCACACCCCCGGAAGGCCCCGCCGCCGACCTGGTCGAACTCGCCGCCCGCATCGAGGCCGCCCGGACCAGCCGCCACTAGCCGTCCGGCACCGCTCGCGACTACCGGCGGAGCTGCGAAACCGGTCGTACCGGGCCGGATGACACCGGCCCGGTCGCGACATCAGTTCAACCAGCCGCGCTGTTCGGTGGCCGCCGAACGGACTTCCTCGAGTTGCTTGGCCACCTGGACGCCGGCGGTGCCGCCGCGAGAGTTGCGGGAGGCGATGGAGCCCTGAACGGTCAGGACCTCGCGGACGGCGGGGGTGAGGGCCGGGTCGACGGCGGCGAATTCGGCGTCGGTGAGTTTGTCGAGGCCGACGCCGCGGGCCTCGGCGGCGCGGACGCAGCCGCCGGCGGCTTCGTGGGCGACGCGGAACGGGACGCCTTGGCGGACAAGCCATTCGGCGATGTCGGTGGCGAGGGTGAAGCCGGCGGGGGCGAGTTCGGCCATGCGGTCGGTGTGGAAGGTGAGGGTGGAGACCAGGCCGGCGATGGCGGGGAGGAGGAGTTCGAGCTGGGCCACCGAGTCGAAGACCGGCTCTTTGTCTTCCTGGAGGTCGCGGTTGTAGGCCAGGGGCTGGGCCTTCAATGTCGCGAGCAGCCCGGTGAGGTTGCCGATCAGGCGACCCGCCTTGCCGCGGGTCAGCTCCGAGACGTCGGGGTTCTTCTTCTGCGGCATGATCGAGGAGCCGGTGGACCAGGCGTCGGCGAGGGTGATGTAGCCGAATTCCGGTGTGCTCCAGATGATCACCTCTTCGGCCATGCGGCTGAGGTCGACGGCGATCATGGCGAAGACGAAGGCGGCCTCGGCGGCGAAATCGCGCGAGGACGTGGCGTCGATGGAGTTGGCGGCAGCGGCGTCGAACTCCAGATCCGCGGCGATGGCTTCCGGATCGAGGCCCAGCGACGAACCGGCGAGCGCGCCGGAACCGTAGGGGGACACCGCGGCCCGCTTGTCGAAATCGCGCAACCGATCGATATCGCGCAGCAGCGGGTGCGCGTGCGCCAGCAGATGGTGCGCCAGCAGCACCGGCTGTGCGGCCTGCAGGTGCGTCTTGCCGGGCATGACCGCGTCCGGATGCGCGGCGGCCTGCTCGACGAGCGCGTCGACCACATCGAGCACGCCGGCGGCCACCCGCCGCGCGGCATCGCGCAGCCACATGCGGAACAGGGTGGCGACCTGGTCGTTGCGGGAGCGCCCCGCACGCAGGCGGCCGCCGAGTTCGGCGCCGACCCGTTCGATCAGCCCGCGTTCCAGCGCACCGTGCACGTCCTCGTCGGATTCGGCGGGACCGTACGCGCCCGAGGCCACGTCGGCGGCCAGCTGATCCAGCCCGGCCAGCATGGCGGCCAGTTCGCCCTCGGTGAGCAGCCCGGCCTTGTGCAGCACGCGCGCATGGGCTTTGGAGGCGCGGATGTCGTACGGCGCGAGCACCCAGTCGAAATGGGTGGACTTGCTCAGCGCCGCCATGGCCGCGGCCGGTCCGGACGCGAAGCGCCCGCCCCAGAGCGCACCTTCATTGGTTCCGCCGCTCTGCTGCGTCATCGTGTGCTGTCTCCTCCGGGTCGGATTGCGGTCATCAGGATGTGGCCGGCCATATCGGTGCGCGCCGCCTCCGGCACGCTACGGCCGCGATCTTCGAGCTGGGCCACCGGGTCACCGTCCAGGACCAGCCATTCGTGCATGCCGAACCAATCGCGCGGATCGGTGCGGCCTTCCCACGGGTACCAGAGCTGTTCCAGGTCGGCGTGAATCCCGGCCTCGGACAACGCTTTCGCGCGTTTATCGGTGGATTCGCGGGAGAGGGCACTGCGCCCGGTGCCGATGTTCAGCGCCATCCGGCTGCGCGGGGCGCTGAGCGCGTGCACGTGTTCGAGCAGTTGGGTCTGGGCTTGCCCGGGCAGATAGCGCAGCAACCCTTCGGCCAGCCACGCGGTCGGCAGTTCCGGTTCGAAGCCCTTGTCCAGCAGGGCTTTCGGCCAGTCCTGCCGCAGATCCACCGGCACTTCCCGGCGATCGGTCCCCGGCTGATCGTCAGCCAGCGCCCGCGCCTTGAACGCCAGCACCTTCGGCAGATCGATTTCGAAAACGCGGCTCTCGTAAGGCCATTCGAGCCGATAGGCGCGCGCGTCCAGCCCGGAGGCCAGGATCACGAACTGCCGGATGCCGGCACGCACGGCGGCATCGAAGTAGGCGTCGAAGTACAGGGTGCGGGCGACGAGGAAATACCCCATCACCCCGGTGAGGAAGTCACCGCCGTCGGGTTGCTGCCCGTCGAGCGCCGCCGCCAGCAGCGCATCCCATTGCTCGGATCCGACCGCGGAGACCAGTTTCGCCGCGTACGGGTCCTGGAAAAGCGCGTCGCCGCGCCGGGTTTCGTAGGCCCGCATGGCGGCGACGCCGATGGCGGTCACGCCCACGCTCTCCGTGATGTCCCAACTGTCGTCATCGGTTCGCATGGGCGCGCCTCCTTGGACCGGTCCCCCGGTCGCAGGCTACTACTTCTTGCCGAGGTCCCGCCGCGCCGCGACCTTCGAGGACAGACCGTGGATCTGCACGAAGCCCTTGGCGAGGGACTGGTCGAAGGTGTCGCCTTCGTCGTAGGTGGCGAGGTTGAAGTCGTAGAGCGACTCGTCCGAGCGCCGGCCGTTGACGACGACGCTGCCGCCGTGCAGGACCATGCGGACGTCACCGGAGACGTGCTGCTGGGTCTCGGCCACGAACGCGTCGAGGGCGCGCTTGAGCGGGGAGTACCACAGGCCGTCGTACACCAGCTCGCCCCAGCGCTGCTCGACCTGCCGCTTGTAGCGGCCGAGTTCGCGCTCGATGGTGACGGCTTCCATCTCCTGGTGCGCGGTGATCAGCGCGATGGCGCCCGGCGCCTCGTAGATCTCCCGCGACTTGATGCCGACGAGGCGGTCCTCGACCATGTCGAGGCGGCCGACGCCCTGGCGGCCGGCCCGCTTGTTCAGCTCGGTGATGGCCTCGAGCATGGTGACCGGGCGGCCGTCGATGGCGACCGGGATGCCCTTGTCGAAGGTGACGATGAGCTCGTCGGGCGCTTCGAAGTTGACGGTCGGGTCGACGGTGTAGTCGTAGACGTCCTTGGTCGGCGCGTTCCACAGGTCCTCGAGGAACCCGGTCTCGACGGCGCGGCCCCACAGGTTCTGGTCGATGGAGAACGGCGACTTCTTGGAGACGTTGATGGGCAGGTTGTTCTCGCCCGCGAATTCGATGGCCTTCTCACGGGTCCAGGCGTAGTCGCGGACCGGCGCGATGACCTTCAGGTCGGGTGCGAGGGCGCCGATGCCGACCTCGAAGCGGACCTGGTCGTTGCCCTTGCCGGTGCAGCCGTGCGAGACGGTGTCGGCGCCGTGGTATTCGGCGGCCTCGACCAGGTGCTTGACGATCAGCGGCCGGGAGATGGCCGAGACCAGCGGGTAGCGGCCCATGTACAGCGCATTGGCCTGGATGGTGGGCAGGCAGTACTCGTTGGCGAACTCGTCGCGGGCATCGACCACGATGGATTCGACGGCGCCGCAGTCGATGGCGCGCTGGCGCACATCGTTCATGTCCTCGCCGCCCTGGCCGAGGTCGATAGCGACGGCCACGACCTCAGCGCCGGTCTCCTTGGCGATCCAGCTGATGGCTACGGAGGTGTCCAACCCGCCCGAGTAGGCGAGTACGACGCGCTTGGTCATGTCAGTGCTCCTCGATTCTTGCGTCCGGTTCTGCGGCAGCCCCCCGGCGTGCTGCAAATGATTATGCATGACGATGCAAGCCCATTCATAACCGGGGTCCCTCGAGCAGATATGACCTGGCCAGACCCAGTCCCAGCAGGATGACGACGGTGCCGAAATACACCGGAAGCAGGTGTACGAAGGCCGTGTAGTGAATGAAGAAGTGGATGATCAGCGCACTCGCCGACCCGGCGAACGCCGCCGCGAGCAGGGTCCACCACACCCACGCCTCGCCCTGCCGCCAGCCCCAGAGCGCGAGCAGCAGGATGGCCGCGCCGGTCGAGATGAGCGCACCGCCGAAGCCCGCGCGGTCGTGGGCGATGAACGGGAGCAAGTGCTCGTTGGCCGCGCGCAGGGTGTCCGCGTCGGTGCGCAGGAAGGCGAGATCGGTCGGAACGAAGACGTAGGTGAGCCCCACACACGAGATGACGATGCCGCCGATCATGACGCCGATGCCCATGGCGACGATCAGCAACTGCCCGACGAGGGCGCGGCGGCGGATCGGTTCCGGGCACGGCGGCGGTGTGGTCCAGCGCGGCGGTCCCGGCCGGCGTGCGACGGCCAGCACCCACATCGGGAACAGCACCACCGCGGCCGTGACGTGCAGCGGCTCCACGAACCCGATCACCAGGAAGTAGAACAGCGTCGGAAACCCGATCAACCCGGACGCCAGCAACGCGTTGCGCGCCCACTCCCGGCCCATCCGGATTCCGCCCCAGGACAGCCCGGCATACAGGCACCCGATGGCGATCATATTGCCCGCCATGGTGATTCGATCGTGCTGCAGGAAATGCACCAGATGGTGATTGATCGCGTGCAACCCGTCGACGTCCGTCCCGAGATAGTCCCGGTCGTACCACAGCAGCACCGGTCCCAGCGTGATCGCCGTCGCCCCCAGCCCCGCCACGATCATCCCGGCCCCGACCAACAACCCCCAGAACCACCCCGGCCACCGCCGCGGATCGATCGGCACATCCCGCAAAGTCTGCGGCGGCGGCTGGGTCGATAGCGCGGCCTCGATCACCCGCTGAAACCATCCCGGCCCCGCCTCGACCAGCACACTCGGCCGCGCCAGCACCAGCGCATCCGAATTCCGCAGCGCCGCCAGCGTTTCCGCGATATCGGGATCGCGAAGATAGCGCCGCGTCGGCGACCCGGCCGCAGCGAGATTCACCGTCTCCTGCGATCCGCCGCTCCCGAGCTCGATGTCGACAGCCGGCTCCGCTGTGGCGGCGTCCGCGTTCCCTTCGAGCGCCGCCGCGCTGCCCGAACCGAATCCAGCGTTATCGATTCCTGCCGAGGGCTCCACGAATACCGCGTCCACGCTCCCGTCGAGCGCCGCGGCGGTAGCCGGATCGGTGGCCCGGGCGATGACGGGGCACCGGCGGCCCATAGCGGCGGCGCGCACCGCCGCTACGGCATCAGGACCGACCGGTCCGACCTCGATCACTCGAGCACCCTGGACCGGCAGTACACGAATCGCGTCGCGCGCCACCGAGACCGGTACGACGGCCCCCAACCGGTCCTGCCATTCGACCGGGGGCTCGGGATGGTCGAACACACGCTTGATCGCATACCCGCCGCCGGGGACCGCCACCAGCGCCGAGAGGAATCGCAGGGCGAAACGCTGGGCGCGACGTTCGCCGAGCAGCACGTTCGCCGCGGGCCGCAGCGGGTGATAGGTCCAGTCGGGCACGGGCCAATCGTCACATATGGCGAGCGCACGCGACCCGGACCCGACGCGGGAATCACCTCGCCGTGGGTTACGCGTTCGCCGGGTGGGCGGCTTCTTCCGGGAGCAGGTGGGCCAGCAGCAGTTTGATCAACAGAACGGGGGCGAACCAGGCGGCGACCTGGGGCACGGTGAGCAGGGAGGTCGCCGCCAGGACTCCGATCGCGGTGACGCCGTAGGCGATCGGCCGGCGTAGGGACAGCGGTGCGCTGGTGACGATGACGCCGCCGAGGAGCGCGAGAAGGTAGATGACGAGGGCGGGCGCCCAGCCGAAACCGGGGACCGCCCACGCCAGCAGGAAGGGCTGCAGGTGGATCGCCACGAAGCCGAGGTGATGCCGGGCGTCCCGGCCGGGTCCGTGATAGCGCCGTTTGGCGGAGGCGGTCGCGTTCACCACCACGCCGCCGAAGATATCGAAGGCGACGAAAACGATGACGGCGATACGCCACCAGTCGAGCCCGGCGTGGAGGGCGAGGCCGGATACCGTTGCCGCCCCGGTGATTCCGGCTCCGAGCGCGGCGATCATCTCACCGCGCGTGGCGCCGGGCGCGATCATGTGTTCGGCGAGCGTGCTCATGCGCGGATTCCTTCGATGCAGACCTGGATGACCGGTTCGGCCAGTTCGCGCAGGGCGAGGTCCGGATCCACCAGGGCTTGCACCAGGCAGCCCTCGATGGCGCCGACGAGCACGGTGGCGTGTTCCGCGCCGATGCCGGTGCGCAATTCGCCGCGCGCCCCGGCTTCGCGCAGCAATTCGGCTATGGCGCCGCGGTATTCGCGATACACCGCGACCATGTCGATGGGCGGATTCGCGGCCCAGACGTCGAGCAGGACGCGGGCGTGGTCGGGATGGGCGGCCAGCATGTCGATGGCCCCGCGCACGAGTGCGGCCAGCCGGTCGAGCGGCGGGCCGTCGCCGAGTCCGGCGAGGGCTTCGGCGGAGCGGGCGGCATAACTCTCGAACACTCCGGCCAGCAGGGCGTCCCGGCTGGGGAAATAGAGATACACGCTGCCCTTGGCGATCCCGGCTTCGGCGGCCACGTCCTCTATCCGGGAGGCGGTGAAGCCTTTGCGCGCGAACACTTTTGCCGCGGCGTCCAGGATCTCTCCCTGCCGGGCGGCGCGATCGACGATCTTCGGCATGGATTTATTATGAATGACTGGTCAGTCATAAACAACCCTTCAGGCCCGGATCACTCAGCGCACATAACCGCGTACCAGCGCATCCACCAGCACCGCCGGCTCCGGCCACGGAAAGCTGGGCCGGTCCTGCCGCAAGGTGACGAGCCCGTGCAGCGCGGCCCACAGGCAGGTCGCGTCGACCTTCGGATCCGCACTGCTGCAAGCGATCAGCCCATCCACCAGCAGTTGGAAGGTGGGCAGCCCGGGCAGCTGCTCGGCGGTGGGTTCCCAGCCGGGCGTCCCGGCCGTCCCGAACAGCACCCGATAGTGACCCGGATGCGCCAGCCCGTAGTCAAGATAAGCCCGGCAGAGCGCGGCCAGCCGCGCCGAGGGTTCCGGATCGCGCTGCGAATCCTCCAGCGCCGCACGCAATTCCGCGAACCGCACCGCGTACACGGCGGTCAGCAGCTCGCGTCGATCCGCGAAATGCAGGTACACGCTCTGTGGCGCGATGCCCACCGCACGCGCCACCGCCCGCAGCGACAGCGCTTCCTGCCCGTCCAGGGTTTCGAGCAGAACGCTTGCCGCCGAGACGATCTCGTCGCGCAGCCGCGCCCCCTCCCCCCGCCGGTTCCGGCTCCGGGAATTCTTTTCCGTCACCTTGACAGCATAACAAGACGGCTGTCTACTTACTTCCATAACCAGACACCCGTCTTCTTATGGATGTGCCCCATGCTGACAGTCACCCGTGTCGTCCACGCCAGCGTCCTGCTCGATTTCGGCGGCGCCCGGATCCTCACCGACCCATGGTTTTCCGAACGCCGCTTCTACTACCCCGGCGAGCCGCGCGGTTTCGCGACCGCCGCCGACCTGCCCGCACTCGCGGGCATCGTGATCAGTCACGAGCATTACGACCACTGCGACCTGGACGCCCTGGCCGCCTACCCCGACAAGTCGGTGCCGTTCGCGGTCGCCAAGGGCATCGCCCGCCGGGTCCGCGCCGCCGGCTTCCCGAACGTCGTCGAGCTGGACCCTTGGGAGAGCACGCATCTCGGCCCCGTCGAGGTGATCGCCACCCCCGCCAGCCACGGCGTCCCCGAGGTGACGTTCGTCCTGCGCGCCGACGGCCACACCGCCTATTTCGGCGCGGACACCCGCCGCATCGCCGACCTGGACGAAATCCCTTCCCGCTTCCCCGAAATCGACTTGGCCCTGCTCCCCATCAACGGCCTCCGCATCCGCCCCCTGGCCAATCGCCAGGAGGTGATGGACGCCGCCGAAGCCGCCGACTTCACCCGCCTGCTCCGCCCGCGCCTGGCCGTCCCCATCCACTACGCCTTCACCAGCGGCCCGCTCGGCGACCGCATCATGACGAAATCCGTCCGCAACCGCCCCGACCTCTACCGCGATGCAACCGCGGACCTCTCCCCCGATACCGACGTCCAAGTCCTCGCCCCCGGCCACGCGCTGACCGTCCCGAACTAAAACGCGCACGGTCGAAGTCGAGTGGCACACCACCGCGGTGATCTGTCCGAAATCCCCGCACCGGTGTGCCACTGATCTTGAAGCGACAGTGCGGAATTCGGCGGGTCGGAATGGCGACGGCCGGTTAGGGTGGGGCTGTTCGGTGGCGGGAGCTGGCCTGGAGGATCCGGTATGGAGGGCACGGGGTTCGGGCCGTACCGATTACGCGGATTGCTCGGCGCGGGCGGGATGGGCGAGGTCTGGGAGGCTTACGACACCGCTACCGACCGGTTGGTGGCTTTGAAGGTGCTGCCCCGGAATCTGGCCGCGGACAGCGAGTTCCGGGAACGATTCCGGCGCGAGGCGTACGCCGCGTCCCGGCTGACCGATCCACACGCCGTACCGATCCACACCTTCGGCGAGATCGACGGCCGCCTCTATCTGGATATGCGACTCATCCGGGGCGGCGACCTACGCGAGATACTGCGGCGCGACGGTGCGCTGACCCCGGAGCGAGCCGTCGCGATTGTCGAGCAGGTCGCCGACGCGCTCGACGACGCGCACGGGCACGGCCTGTACCACCGCGACGTCAAGCCCTCCAATATCCTGGTCGCCGCACGAGACTTCGTGTACCTCATCGACTTCGGGATCGCGCGCGGCGGGAGCGATCCCACCGTCACCCGCACCGGCGCGGCGATCGGCACCTTCGCCTACATGGCCCCGGAACGACTGACCGGCGGCCGCGGCGATGCTCGCGGGGACGTCTACGCTCTGACCTGCGTGCTCCACGAATGTCTCACCGGAACAAGGCCTTTCCCCGGCGAAGCGGTCGAACAGCAGATCGCGGGGCACCTCTCGATCGCTCCCCCGGCGCCGAGCCGGATCAGGCCCGGCGTGCCAACCGAATTCGATGCCGTCGTGGCACGCGGGATGGCCAAGCACCCGGACGACCGCTACCCGGCCCCGGGCGAATTGGCCGCCGCCGCCAGGCGAGCGCTGCGCACCACCGCGCCTCCGGGCGCGCGCACCGCCTGGCCCGAACCACTACTCGACTCGGCCGAATCCCTCGTCGATCCGTCGGGCCTTGCACCGGAGAGCGCGCCCACGGTCTCCGAGGCGCGACGCGAGTCGACCGACGCCGCACGGCACGCAGTCACTGTGCCCGACCCGGCCGGCGGCGTCCCGCCGGGCTATTACCTGGGCGCTCCTCCCCCAGCGCCGGACACCCCGCGAGAGTCCAAGCACCGCCGCGAACCCGGCAGGTTCGGCGTGCCGCAACGCAAATCCGTGCGCGTGGCGATCTGCGCCGTCGTAACTCTGCTCGCGATCACGACGACGGTGTGGTGGATTCGGCGCGATACCGGCTTGCCCGCTTGGGATCTGGCGGCGACGCTGTCCGACGTGGGCCCGAATCCACAGGCCTTCGCTTTCGACCCGCAGGCGATGGTGGTGGCGGGTAAGCGGTACGTGGACGGTGGCTACGAGCCGGATTGCTCGGTGACCGTGGTGAATCCGGCGACGAATGCGATCCGGAGCACGGTCACCGTCCGGACCGGCAGGCGCAATCTCACCGGCGTGGCGGCCGATCCCGCGGGTACCTATCTGGCGCTGTTCGACACGCAGGCGGTCACCTTCGCCGCCCCGGACACCGGCGCGGTACTGAGCACCCTCGATCTCACGCCCGTCGGCGGCTCCGAGCCCCCGGCGTGGGATCCCAGCGCCCGGCGCGCGATCGTACCGATCGGCACCAGCGATGCGATCGTCGTCGATCTGGCCGAGCGCACGGTGGCGGCGACGATCCGGCAGAACAGCTTCATCCTCGCGATCGCCGTCGACACCGGCGACCACAGCGTCGTGGAGCTGTCGAATTCCGAAGTGCTCTGGATCGATCCGATAACCGTGCAGGTCACGAAAAGCGTGCCGGTGCGGAACGGCATGGCGCTTGCCGTCGACCCGCGCTCGCACATCGCGTACGTGCTGACCACGGATATGACGATCGCGGCCGCCGACCCGGCCTCGGGTCGGACCACCACCGTGAACCTGGACTCCGGCTTCAAGGCCACGTCGTCGAATCGGATCGCCGTCGATCCGATCAGCCACACCTTGTACCTGACCCTGAAACGCAATGACCAGTACGTCATGACCGCGATCGATCCGGACGGTAAACGAACTTCGCGCACCGCCGTACTGCCGGCCGATGCGTACCCCGGTCAGGGGTTGACCGTGGACCCCGCCACGCATCGCCTCTACGTCCTCGGCGACGGCCGGCTGTACGCCCTCGCCATCGACGGTTGAAGGAAAAACGGCTGCGCTCGAGATCACTTGAAACGTGTTCACTTTCCTTCGATGCCGCATGATGCGACGTCGACACTGCCGAGGCGGCTTGGAAAGTGGGCTCGCTTACATTTCCGGCCAGTAATTGCATCCGGGCGAATTCGAGAGAAATTTTACGTGTCTGATAGTTTCAGATAGTGATCGATAAGCAGTACGTCCCCGGTAGGCGCAGGATCTTACGGCCGCCCAGTTTCGGGGAGTCACTGCGCCGCTTGCGGGATGAACGGAATGTCTCGCGGGAGAAACTCGCGATGTCGATCGGGGTGAGCGTCAGCTATGTGGCCCGGCTGGAATCGGGGGCGCGCAGCAATCCCGGACCCGATGTGCTGCGCGTGGTGATCGACCGGCTGGACCGGATAGCACCGATATCCGCGGTGCGACGGCGGCATCTGCACGAACTGGCCGGGGTGCCGCTGTCCCGGACGGCACCGGCGGTGGCCGAGCTGCGGGCGGAGATCACCCCGGACATGCGCGCGCTGCTCGCCGCCGCCGAACCGAATCCGGCCTGCTATTACGATATTCGCTACCACGTGCTGGCCGGGAACGAAACCTTCTTCGAGGTAATGCCGGGTCTGGCGCGGGACGGAAATATAGCGCGTTGGTATTTCGCCGATCCGATCGCGAAACAAGCGCTGGCGGAATGGGACTACGAGGCGTCGATGATGGCGGCCGGGCTGCGGCTGACCATCGGCCGGAGCGATTCTCCCGAATCGTTCACCGAGCTGCTCACCGAGCTCTACGATTTTCCGGAATTTCGCGGGAAATGGGAAGACGAATCCTTTTACGACCGGAACCGCCGTCCCATCCTCTACCGCGACCCGGATACGGGCGAACGCATCGCCGCCGAGGTGCACGGTTTCGTGCACGAGTCGGCCGCGCACCCCGGCTGGATCTGGCTCTACCTGGGCCGCCGGGCGCCGGCGCCGGAGGCGTGCTGATGCCGCAGTACCACCCGGCCCTGCCGCATTTCGGCCGGCTGCTGCGGAAACTCCGTCTGGAGCGCGGGCTTTCGCGGGAACGGCTGGCGTTCCCGGCGGGCGTGAGCGCCAGCTATATCGCCCAGCTCGAAGCCGGGCACCGCAGCCGCCCCACCGCGGCGGTGATGACCGCGCTGCTGCGGGAAATGGAGCAGGCCGGATCGCTCGGCGACGCGCAGCGGCGGCAGCTCGACGATCTGTCCGGCGGTCTCGTCCGCCCGGACCCGACCCTGCCGGAGTTGTGCGCCGAGGTCACCGCGCAGACCGCCGGCCTGCTCGCCGATTTCGACGCCGCCCCGGCCTGCTGCCTGGACGCCGGCTGGAACGTGCTGGCCTACAACGACTCCTATGCCGAGGCATTCCCGGGCGTGGTCGCCGACGGGAACATGCTGCGCTGCTTCTACGCCGACCCCCGATCCAAGCAGCTGCTGGTCGAATGGCGCGAGGAGACGGAACTGGCGGTGCGACTGCTGCGCGGCCGCATCGCCCGGCAAGCCGACTCGGCCTGGTGCGCCGGCCTTTTGGCCGAGCTGTCCCGGTTCCGGGAGTTCCGGCAGGTGTGGGAGGAGGGCGAGGTGCGCTATCAGCGCGATCGCGGCCCGATGGAACTCCGGCATCCGGTCACCGGCGCCCGCTACGCGACGCATCCGCAATCGCTCCGCCTCGCCGCCGGCGACCATCACGACCGGGTACAGATCCAGCTGCACCTGCCGGCCGGATGAACGGCGGCTTTTCCCGGGAGCCGGACGGCGCGGATATTCGAGAATGTGGCCGCCATCCCGCCCGGGTCCGGATGCGCCTCGGCCGTCGAATATCGCCGACCTGTGGTAGCTTCGGCGTTCGCAATAGTTCCGGCAGGTGGCCGGAGGATGCGTAAAAAATGGTTGGAAGGGCGATGAACACCGGCAGAATTGGCGGTATTCAAGCCCCGAGTTTCGGGGACTTGTTACGTCGGTTGCGAGATGCTCGCGGCATTTCGCGGGAGAAACTCGCCATGGCCATGGGGGTCAGCGCGAGTTATGTGACGCGGCTGGAACGGGGTGGGCGCAATCGCCCGACGGCGGAGGTCGTGCAGGTGCTGATCCGGGAGTTGCACGCGATCGAGCCGGTTTCCGACGAGCACCGGCGGCACCTCTACGAGCTGGCCGAACTGGCGCTGCCGAACCTGCCGACGGTGGCCGAACTGCGCGCCGGGATCACCGACGATATGGTGCGGCTGCTGCGGGCGGCCGAGCCCAGCCCCGCCATGTATTTCGATTGCCGCTATAACGTGCTGGCGTGCAACGACTCCTACGCCGCGGTGACGCCGGGAATTCGCGAGATCGGGAATGTGCTGCACTGGTATTTCGCCGCGCCGGAAGCCAGAACCGCACTCCCGGAATGGGATTACGAGGCGGCCAATCTGGTGGCCGGATTCCGGGCCATGATCGCCATCACCGGTAATCCCGAGATTCACCGGGAACTGTTGGCGGAAATGTCGGTCTACCCCGAGTTCCGGGCACACTGGGATACCGGAATGGTCTTCGAGCGCGCCGCCCGGCCGATGTATCTACTCGAACCGGGCACCGGGAAACCCTTTCCCGCCGAAGTGAATTCGTTCATTCACGAATCCGCCGCCCACCCCGGCTGGATCTGGTTCCTGATCTGCCGCCGGCTGCCGGAGGCGAGCTCATGACGGAAGCCATCGGTCCCGCGCTCCCGCACCTGGGCTGGCTGCTGCGCAAACTCCGGGAGGATCGGAAGCTGTCGCGCGAACGGCTCGGCTTCGCCACCGGCATCAGTTCCAGCTACATCAATCATCTGGAGGCGGGGAACCGCTCGCGGCCCACGACGTCGGTGCTGACCGCGCTGGAACGCTATCTCGACGCGCTGCGGCCGCTGACCGAGGGCGAACGCCGGCAGCTGACCGAATTCTCCGGCGGCGTCTTCCGGCCGGTGCCGACGGTGGCGCAGCTGCGCGCCGAGGTGTCGGCGTCCGCGGGCCCGATGCTCGCCGATTTCGGCGACACCCTGGCCGCCTGCGTCGATATCAGCTGGAATGTGCTGGCCTGCAACGACTCCTATGCGGCGGCCTTTCCCGGCATCGTCGCGGACGGCAATATCCTGCGCTGGGTGTTCGGCAGCCCGGAGGCCCGCGCCATCATGGTCGAATGGCGGGCCGAGGCGGAGCTGGCGGTCGCGCTGCTGCGCGGCCGCCTCACCAAGCACACCGATCTGCCCTCGTGCCGGGACCTGTTCGCCGAGCTGTCGCGCAATCCCGACTTCCAGCGTTGCTGGGCGGCGGGCGAAGTCCGCTTCCACCGCGATCGCGGCCCCATCCTGGTGCGCGATCCCGCGACCGGGCGGCAGGACGCCATCCAGCTGCAGCTGTTCCGCTTCGCGGCGGGCGTGAACGCCGACCGGGTGCAGATGCACCTGGGCATCCGCACCGGCGAAAGCTAGGCCAGCCCTTCGATCTTGGCGGCCAGTTCCGCCCCGGTCAGCGGTTCGCGGGCGATCACCGCGATGGTGTCGTCGCCGGCGATGGTGCCCACGATCTCCGGCAGCGCCGCCCGATCCAGCGCGCTGGCCAGGAAGTGCGCCGCGCCGGGCGGAGTGCGCAGCACGGCGATATTGCCGCTGGCGTCGGTCGAGACCAGCAGATCGCCGAGCAGTTTGGAGAGCCGTTCGGTACCGCCGGTGACCCCGCGCACCGGGCTGCCGTCCTCGGGCACCACGTACACGCCCGCGCCGCCGTCCGCGGCGCGCAACTTCACCGCGCCCAGCTCGTCCAGGTCCCGTGACAGCGTGGCCTGGGTGGTCTCGATGCCCTCACCGGAGAGCAGCGCGGCCAGTTCGGTCTGGCTGCGCACCTCGTGCTGGGCGAGGATGGCGACGATGCGGGCCTGGCGACCGGCGCGGGTGCGGGCGATGGCCGCACCCGATCTGCCGGTCGCCGGGCGTCGTTCGCCGGTGCTCACGCGCGTCCGCCGTCGTACTTCTCCAGCAGCCAGACCAATAGCGCCTTCTGCGCGTGCAGGCGGTTCTCGGCCTCGTCCCAGACCGCGCTGTGCGGGCCGTCGATGACCTCGTCGGTGATCTCCTCCCCGCGATGCGCCGGAAGGCAGTGCAGCACGGTCACATCCGACGCGGCACGCGCCAGCAGGTCGGCGTTCACCTGGAACGGCCGGAACGGGGCGACGCGATCGCGGCCGTCGTTCTCCTGGCCCATGGACATCCAGGTGTCGGTGACGAGCGCGTCGGCGCCGTCGGCGGCGGCCTGCGGGTCATCGGTGAAGGTGATGCTCGCCCCGGTCTCGGCGGCCCGCTTCTGCGCCAGGTCCACGATCCACGGGAACGGCTCGAAACCCTCGGGCGCGGCGATGGTCACGTGCAGCCCCGCGGTGACGCCGCCGAGCATGAGCGAGTGCGCCATATTGTTCGCGCCGTCGCCGAGGTAGGCGAGCTTGCGGCCGGTGAGGTCGCCCTTGCGCTCCTTCAGCGTCTGCAGGTCGGCGAGGACCTGGCAGGGATGGAATTCGTTGGAGAGCGCGTTCACCACGGGAACCGTTGCGGCTCCGGCCATCTCGTCGAGACGCACCTGTTCGAAGGTGCGCCACACGATGGCCTCGACATAGCGGGACAGCACCCGGCCGGTATCGGCGAGGGTCTCCTCGCGGCCCAGCTGGGTATCGCGGCCGTCCACGACCACCGCGTGCCCGCCGAGCTGCGCGATGCCCATCTCGAAGGAGAAGCGGGTGCGGGTCGAGTTCTTCTCGAACATGACCGCGACGCCGCGCGGACCCGCCAGGGGCTTGCGCGAGAGCGGCGCGGCCTTCAATTCCGCTGCGATGGCGAGGATTTCCGCCTGCTCGGCCGGGGTGACGTCGTCGTCACGCAGGAAATGCCGGATGGTCACTTGGTCTCCTTCGCCTTGGCTTGCGCCGCGTCGAGAATGCCGGGCAGGTCGGACAGGAAGTTGCCGGCCTGGGTTTCGGTGAGCACGAGCGGCGGAGCCAGTCGAATCACATTGGGCTTGGCGGGATTCAGCAGATAACCGGCCTCGATCGCGGCATCGTTCACCTGCGCCGAGACGTCCTCGGTGAGCTGGATGCCGATGAGCAGCCCCGCGCCGCGCACATGGTCGACGAGCGGGTGATGTAGCTCTTCGATGCCGTCGACCAGGATCTTGCCCACGGACTCGACGTGCGCGAGCAGCCCTTCCTCGTCGATGGTGCGCAGCACCGCCAGAGCCGCTGCGGCACAGACGGGATTGCCGCCGAAGGTGGTGCCGTGCATCCCCGGCTGCAGCAGTTCGGCCGCGTCACCCTGCGCGAGCACCGCGCCGATCGGCAGCCCGCCGCCCAGCCCCTTGGCCAGGGTGATGACATCGGGCACGATGCCCGCCGCCTGGTGCGCGTAGAACGCCCCGGTGCGGCCGATGCCGGTCTGCACCTCGTCCAGGATCAGCAGCGCCCCATGCTCTTTCGTGATGGCCCGCGCCTGCGCCAGGTAATCCGCGGGCGGCACCACCACGCCGCTCTCGCCCATGATGGGTTCGAGGAACACCGCGGCGGTGTCGTCGTCCACGGCGGCGGCCAGCGCGGCGGCGTCACCGTAGGGCACGTGCACCACGCCGGCGGGCATGGGCGCGAACGGTTCCCGCTTGGACGGCTGCCCGGTCAGCGCGAGCGCGCCCATGGTCCGGCCGTGGAACGCCTCCTCGCAGGCGACGATCTTGGTCTTGCCGGTGAGCCGCGCCATCTTGAACGCGGCCTCGTTGGCCTCGGTGCCGGAATTGCAGAAGAACGCCCGGCCGTGCCCGTCGCCGAAGTGCGCGAGCAGCCGCTCGGCCAGTTCGATGACCGGTTCGCTGGCATACAGATTCGACACGTGCCCGAGCGTGCCGAGCTGCCCGGTGACCGCCTCCAGAATCGCCGGATGCGCGTGCCCGAGGCTGTTGACCGCGATACCGCCCAGGAAGTCCAGGTAGCGCTTGCCGTCGGCGTCGTAGACCACCGCGCCCTGCCCGCGCACCAGCGCGATCTTCGGGGTGCCGTAGTTGTTCATCAGCGCGGTCTGCCACCGCTGCTGGATGTCGGCTGTCGTCATGGCTTCTCCTGAGCTGGGGTGACCATCGTGCCGATGCCCTCCCCGGTGAACAGTTCCAGCAGGACCGAATGCGGCACCCGCCCGTCGATCACGTGCGCGGTCGGCACGCCGCCTCGCACGGCGCGCAGGCAGGCTTCCATCTTGGGCACCATGCCCGCATCCAGGCGGGGCAGCAAGTCGGCGAGTTCGGCGGTGTCGATGCGCGAGGTCAGCGACGACCGATCGGGCCAGTTGGTGTACAGCCCTTCGACATCGGTGAGGACGACGAGCTTCTCCGCCCCGATGGCCTCGGCCAGTGCGGCCGCCGCGGTGTCGGCGTTGATGTTGTGCACCACGCCGTGCACGTCCGGCGCGATGGTGGAGACGACCGGGATGCGCCCGGCGGCGATGAGGTCGTGCACCGCATCGGGATTCACCGAGGTGACATCGCCGACCAGGCCGATATCGGTGGCCTCGCCGTCGACCTGCACGGTGCGGCGGGTGGCGGTGAACAGGTGCGCGTCCTCACCGGAGATGCCGACCGCGTACGGGCCGTGGGCGTTGATCAGCCCGACCAGTTCGCGGCCGACCTGGCCGAAGAGCACCATGCGCACGACATCCATCACCTCGGGGGTGGTGACCCGGAAGCCGCCGCGGAATTCCCCTTGCAGCCCCAGCTTTTTCAGCATGGCGCTGATCTGCGGGCCGCCGCCGTGCACCACCACCGGGTGCACCCCGACGGTGCGCAGGAACGCCATATCGGCGGCGAACGCCTGCTTGAGTTCTTCGTCGACCATGGCATTGCCGCCGTACTTGACGACCACGATCTTGCCCCGGAACTTCTGCAGCCACGGCAGCGCGCCGGCTAGAACGTGCGCCTTGTCCAAGGCCGAGAGTTCTTCGTGCACAGTGCTCATGAGCTGTACGCCGAATTCTCTTCGACGTACCCGTGCGAGAGGTCGGTGGTGCGGATGGTGGCCGTGCCATCGCCCAGGCCCAGGTCCACCAGCACCGCGATATCCATCCCGGACAGGTCCACCTCGCGCGCGCCGGGCGCGCCCGCGCCGTCGACGCACACCGGGGAACCGTTGAACGACACCGAGATCCGGTCCGGATCCAGTTCGATGGGCGCGATGCCGATGGCGGCCAGCACCCGGCCCCAGTTCGGATCGGACCCGAAGAACGCCGTCTTGACCAGGCTGTCGCGCGCCAGCGCCCGCGCGCCGATGAGCGCCTCGTCCTCGCTGACCGCGCCCTGGACGGTGATGTGCACGCGCTTCGTCATGCCCTCGGCATCGCCCATGAGCTGCTCGGCCAGATCGTCGCAGACCGCCAGCACGGCCGCGTTCAGCTCGTCCTGCGACGGCGCGACGCCGGACGCGCCGTTGGCCAGCAGCAGCACGGTGTCGTTGGTGGAGCAGGAACCGTCCACGTCCAGGCGGTCGAAGGTGTAGCGGGTCGCGTTGCGCAGCGCGGCGTCCAACTGCTCCGGCGTGGCGACCACGTCGGTGGTCAGCACCACCAGCATGGTGGCCAGCGACGGCGCGAGCATGCCCGCGCCCTTGGCCATACCGCCCACATTCCACTTGTCCGCGTGGTGGTACGCGACCTCTTTCGGCACCGTATCGGTGGTCATGATGGCCCGCGCCGCCTCCGCGCCGCCGGACAGGCCGCCGCCCATCTCGTGCACGATCTCGGTGACGGCCGGAATGAGCTTGCCCATCGGCAGCCGGTCACCGATCAAACCGGTGGAGCAGACCGCGATCTCGCCCGCGCCGGTCTCGGTGCCCCAGTTGCTCAAGGCTTTCGCGAGTTCCTCGGCGGTGGCGTGGGTGTCCTGGAAGCCGCCCGGGCCGGTACAGGCATTGGCCCCACCGGAATTCAGGATGACGGCGCGCAGACGGCCGGTCTTCAGCACCTGCTGCGACCACAACACCGGCGCGGCCTTGACCTTGTTGCGGGTGAACACGCCCGCCGCCGCGTACTCCGGTCCCTCGTTGAAAACCAGTGCCAGGTCCGGCTTCCCGCTCACCTTGATGCCCGCCGCGATACCGGCGGCGCGGAAGCCCAGCGGCGCGGTCACGCCCTGGGTCCGGACCAGTTTGCCAGCGTTGCCTGTCGTCACGGTGCCACTCCTACGGTGGAAAGTCCTGCGGTCTCCTCGATGCCGAGGGCCAGGTTCATGGATTGCACCGCGGCGCCCGCGGTGCCCTTGGTCAGGTTGTCGATCGCGCCGATCACCACCAGCAGCCCGGCGTCGGCGTCCACGGTCACCTGGAGGGTGACGGCATTGGAGCCGAGCACCGAACCGGTCTGCGGCAGCACGCCTTCGGGCAGCAGGTGCACGAAAGGCTCGTCGGCGTAGGCCTTCTCGTAGACGGCGCGCGCGGTGGCGGCGTCCACGGTGGTCGGGGCGGTGCAGGTGGCCAGGATGCCGCGCGGCAGCGGGGCCAGCACGGGGGTGAAGGACACCGAAACGTCCAGGGCGGCATCGCCGCTCGCGGCCTTGAGGTTCTGCGCGATCTCCGGGGTGTGCCGGTGCGCGCCCGCGATGGAGTAGGCGCGCAGCGAGCCCATCACCTCCGAACCGAGCAGGCCCACATCGAGTTTGCGGCCCGCGCCGGAGGTGCCGCTGACGGCCACCACGTTCACGTTCGGCTCGATGATGCCGGCGGCCACGGCCGGGGCCAGCGCCAGGCTCGACACCGTCGGATAGCAGCCGGGGACCGCGATCCGGGTGGCGCCGCGCAGTTTGTCCCGGCCGCCGGGCAATTCCGGCAAACCGTAGGGCCAGCTGCCCGCGTGCTCGGACTTGTAGTACTTCTCCCAGGCCTTACCGTCGGTGAGCCGGAAATCGGCGCCGCAGTCGATGATGATGGTGGACTCCGGCAACGCTTTGGCAATAGCGCCGGACTGCCCGTGCGGCAGGCCGAGGAACACCACATCGTGGCCCGCGAGCACCTCGGGCGTGGTCGCCTCGAGGACCCGGTCGGCCAGCGGCAGCAGATGCGGTTGCAATTCCCCCAGCGTGGAACCGGCATTGGATCCCGCGGTCAACGCACCGATCTGAATACGCCCGCTTCGGTAATCTGGATGTCCGAGCAACAGGCGCAGGACTTCACCGCCCGCGTACCCGCTCGCACCAGCCACCGCGACCCGCAATGTGGGCCCAACCGAGGTATCCGCCATGTGATGATTATGCACGACTGTGCAAGCTCATTCACAGGTGGGTTCGAATCCGACAGCACCCCGTTCGCTCCGGCAGACTCGACAGGGCCATGTACGAAGACAACACCGAACCGATCCCGGCCATCCGCGACGCCCGCGACGCGAGCCGGAGTTCGGCAGCGCCCGCATCCGGCCGGTCACCGCGCGAACGTCCGGCAACCGGGCGACGGCGCGCGAGCCATCGCAAGGCCGACGCGCCCACCGGCGACAAGCCCGACCGGGCCTGGCTGCGCAACAGCGGACGCGGCGTCATGGCGCTCGTCGCGGTGGGTGTGCTCGGAATCACGGGCGTGACCTGGTGGGGCGAGACCGCCGCGGAATCGGGCTTCACCCGCACCAACATCATCCCGGAGGAAGACCGCTCCCTGGCCGGCGATATCAACCTGCTGATCATCGGCCTGGACACCCGCAAGGACCTGAACGGCAACGATCTGCCCAAGGACATTCTCGATCAGCTGCACGCCGGCGACGGCTCCGAAGGCGGCTACAACGCCAATTCGCTGATCCTCATGCACATTCCGAAGGACATGAAGAAGATCGTGGCCTTCTCCATCCCGCGCGACGACTACGTGGCGGTGACCGGCATCCCCGGCTACGACCACGCCAAGATCAAGGAAACCTACGGGCTGAAGAAGTACTACACCGAGGAGAAGCTCAAGGCGCAGGGCATGACCGACAAGGTGGAACTGGAACGCCAGGGCCGCGAGGCCGGTCGCGATTCGGTGCGCGCCGCGGTCAAGACGCTCACCGGGGTGCCCATCAACAAATTCGCCGAGGTGTCCCTGGTCGGCTTCTACGATCTGGCCAAAGCGCTCGGCGGCGTGGATGTCTGCCTCAAGAACGCGGTCGACGACAGCTACTACTCCGGCGCGGTGTTCCCCGCCGGACCCCAGCATCTCGATGCCGCCAACGCCCTGTCCTTCGTGCGCCAGCGCCACGGCCTGCCCAATGGCGACCTCGATCGCACGCACCGCCAGCAGGCGTTCCTGACCTCGGTCGCCAAGTCGCTCAAGGATTCCGGGACCATCCTCAATGTCACCCGGATGAAGGAGCTGATGGAGGCCGCGCACCGCGACGTGGTGGTGTCCGACGACTGGGATCTGCTGAAATTCCTCACCACGCTGGGCCGCGCCGACTCCCCCAGCATCGAATTCCGCACGCTGCCGGTGCTGCGCTACGACAACATCAACGGCCAGGACGTGAACATCATCGATCCGAAGGCCATCAAGAAGGAAGTGCAGGCGGCCTTCGGCATCACACCGTCGGCTACCCCCACCACGCCGACCACGGTGCCGACCTCCACCCTGGACGTGGTCAATGCCACCGGCACCCCGGGCATGGCGGCGCAGGTGTCGAAGTCGTTCGGCGCCAAGGGTTTCGCCACCGGTCAGGTCAGCAACGGCACCTATGCCGACGGCTCCTCGACCATCGTCTACTACGGCACGGGCGCGGAGACCGATGCCAAGCAGCTGTCGGACATGCTCGGCGGCGTCCCCGTCGCCTCGTCGCCGAATGTCGAGCTCGGGCGGGTGAAACTGGTGCTGGGCACCGACTTCCAGCTGCCGGACTCGCTCGATCCGAGCGCGGCGGCCAGCACCG
Source organism: Nocardia yamanashiensis (assembly GCF_021183565.1). Lineage (NCBI taxonomy): Bacteria > Bacillati > Actinomycetota > Actinomycetes > Mycobacteriales > Nocardiaceae > Nocardia > Nocardia yamanashiensis. The sequence continues at coordinate 7,753,243 of NZ_CP089226.1, read as the reverse complement.
CGGCCACCCCGACCACCACCGTGTCCAAGACGCCCACCACCTCGACCTCGGATGTGCCGGACTCCGGGAAACCGGTCGTCACCGATCTGGGCGGCAGCATTCCCTGCGTGAACTGACCGCGCCGGTACGGCCCGGCGATTCACTGGACGCTGTGTATGGTGAGTTCCGAGACGACGGCTCGGCGTGAGGAAAACAGATGGCCGACAATACTTCCGGAAACGGACAGCTCACGCTGGCGGGACGGTTCAACCATTACTCGACCAAATACCTGGGCGCGGCCGCGCGGTTCTACGCGCGCCTGCACGCCCGCCTCTACGACCGGTTCGGCGGCACCCGGTTCACCACGCTCTCCGGCAAACCGGTGTTCCGGCTGATCGTGACCGGGCGCAAATCCGGGGAGCCGCGGCCGGTCATGCTCATGCTGGTCCGCGACGGCGAAGACCTGCTGGTGTGCGGGTCCAACGGCGGGCATCCGAACCTGCCCAACTGGTGGCGGAACCTGGTCACCACGCCGCGACCCGAAGTGCAGGTGGGACCGGATCGCTGGGCCGTCGAGGTGCACGTGGTCGACGATGACGCCGAGTACGAGCGGCTCTGGAAGCTGCTCGTCGCCGGATATCAGGAGTTCGCCACCTATCGCGCGCTGAGCGAGCGGCGCTTCCCGATCGCGGTGCTGCGCAAGGCGAGCTGACGGCCGGCTCAGGGAATCGGCACCACCGAGTACATCCACCAGGGGCGGCGCGGCATCTCGTAGCGGAACAGCTGGATGTACATGGGCACCCATTCGCCGGTGTCGGGCGAGCGCATGCTCGTGGGCTTGCGCGGAATGTCGGCGGGCGCGATATCGGTGTGCCAGAAGCGATCCCAGTCCGGCGACTGCCCGCAGGCCGCGACGATCTCGGCGACTCGTTCGGGAGCGGTATTGCCGGCCGACATGTAGCGGAAGCTATGCACCATGATGTGCGCGGTGTAATCCCACTCGGAGATGGCTTCGCGCGACCGTGGATCGAAGAGCATCCATTCGATGACATTGCCGCCCACCACCAGGCCCGGGAACCAGCGCAGGTACGCCTCGTTGGCGGCGATCACGTCCAGTGCGGGCATGGTCTGGTAGCAGGCCGGATTCGGCAGGCCGTGCAGGAAGGCGAGTTCGGCCGGTTCGGGCGCTTCGTGATAGGCGGCCAGCCCGGCCAGGCCCGGTTGCAGCACGGCGGCGGCGTGCTCACGGTACTGGTGCGGCACGTCCAGGGCTTCGTAGAGCGCGGCCAGGGCGGTGGCGGTGGGCGTGCGGCTGCCCTGTTCGATCTTCTGGATCAGCGCCTCGGACACCCCGGCCCGGCGGCCCAGTTCGGCCCGGCTCAGTCCGGCGACCTCACGGCGCTCCCGCAGATAATTCGCGATCCCGGCGTGCGTATCGGCCACCGTTCTCCTGCCTCTCTCGAACCGATTCGCCATACCGTCGCATCCGGTATGCGCATGACGTATAGCAAACCATGTAGAACATTCGCGAACCGCTCAGGTGGGACAATTTGGGACACACTCCCGCCTTGACGTGCACCCCTCCGGATCGGGATGCTCTGTTTCGGTCGTGCGGATCGCATGGCCATCACCACGGATGCCCGCGAGGGGACGGCATGAACGCGGGCCTCGTCGATGCCGACGGTGGGTTCCGTCGTACGTGCTGAGCGGTATCCCACACGGGCCGACGCCGTGGCGAGTGAGCTCCTGACAGCCCACCGCCGCGGCGCAAGCTCAGGACTCCTGCGTCCAGACCGCCAATTCGCCGCCGGGCATGCAGACCACCAGGAAGCGGCCGGGCGCGGTGACGGTCCAGGCTTCGAAGTAGCGATCCGGTTCCACCACCAGGCGATGCCCGGAATCCAGATCGATGCGCAATTCCCCGTCGTCGTTCACCACCGCGGACACCACTGCCCCGGTGAGCGCGGCGACGAGTTCGTCGGTGTGCGGCTCACCGGGGATGCGGTGAATGGTCGGACCGGCCGGATTGTGCACCGCCAGTTCGCCTTCGATATGTAGCTCGTACGCGCCCGCCTCGAGGACGAGCAGGGGGCTGGACGACCGCACCGTCAGAGTTGCACCGGTGATCGGTATGTCCATGAGCAATCTCCGTATCAGAGTGGGTGAGAGGTCCACTCTGCCGGAATACCCCCGGCCCGGCACGGCGAACAGCTCAGCTGAGCACCGCGAACAGCAGCGCGGCCACCGCGAAACTGACCACCGACAGCACGGTTTCCAGCACCGTCCAGGTCTGCAGCGTCTGCTTCACCGTCAGGTTGAAGTACTTGCTGATGATCCAGAAACCGCCGTCGTTGACATGGCTCAGAATGATGGACCCGGCCGCGATGGCCATGGCGATCAAAGCGAGCGAGACCTGCGAGTAGTCGTGCCCGGCGACCAGCGGGGCCACGATGCCGCCCGTGGTGACGATGGCGACCGTCGCCGACCCCTGGGCGATGCGCAGGCCACAGCTGATCAGATAGGCCAGCACGATCACCGGAAGCCCGGCGGCGGACATGGTTTCGGCCAGGGCGGTGCCGATGCCGGTGGCGGAGATCACCTTTCCGAAGAAGGCGCCCGCGCCGACCACCAGCAGCAGCATGCCGACCGGGCGCAGGGATTCGGCGGTGATGGCGCTGAGTTCCTGGACGGAGGAGCCGCGGCGCAGGCCGAGCACGTAGAAGGCGATCAGGACGGTGATGAGCAGGGCCACCGCCGGGGTGCCCAGGAAGGTCAGCACCTGCAGGGGTTTGGAATTGGCGATCAGCAGCTGGCTGCCGAAGGTCGCGCCCAGGATGAGGATGAGCGGGACGGCGATGATGCCGCCGATCAAGGCGACCGAGGGCGGGCGCTTGGTCACGGTGGTGGCTGTCGCGGTGGTGGTAGCTGTCGCGGCGGCGGTAGCGGCGGAACCGCTTTCGCCCGGCGCGGAGCCGGTGCCGTCACCCGGGGTGGGCGCGGCGCCGTTCGGCTCGTCACCGTTGTCCTTGCGTACCAGGAATTCCTCGGGCACCTCCACGTGCACCCGCTTGCCGATCCAACCGCCCCAGACGATGCCGGCGGCGATGAATCCCGGGATGCCGCAGACGAATCCCATGACGATGAGCCAGCCCAGGCTCACCCCGAGCAGTCCGCCCAGCGAGACCGGGCCCGGATGCGGCGGCAGGAAGGCGTGCGTCATGGACAGGCCGGCCAGCATCGGCATGGCGTAGAGCACCAGCGAGCGCCCGCCGCGCTTGGCCGCCACGTACACCAGCGGCGCGAGCACGAAGATGCCGATATCGAAGAACACCGGGATGCCGAAGATGAGCCCGAGCAGGCCCATGGCGACCGGAGCGCCCTTCTCGCCGAACACCTTCAGCAGTTTCTCGGTGAGTACGTCCGCGCCGCCGGATCGCTCCAGGATCGCGCCGAGCACGGTGCCCAAGCCGATGATGACGGCGATGTGGCCGAGGATGCCGCCGAAGCCCGTTTCCAGCAGGGACTCACCGGCTTTCAGCGGCGTGCCCACGATCTTGGCCACCGGCAGGCCCGCCGCGAGGGCGAGTCCGAGGCCGGTGAGCAGCAGGGCGATGAACGGTTCGAGTTTGAACCGGATGATGGCGATCAACAGCACGGCGATCGAGAGACCGCAGAGCAGCAGCAGTCCCGGCGTGGTGGTGCGCAGCCAGTCGACGGTGGCGCTCATGGTTTACCTTCCAGCGATGAAACGAAAGCCGCGGCGCGCGCGGCGATTTCCGGCCAGTCGCCCGCCGCGACGGAGGCGGGCGGGACGACATCGGTGCCGGCGGTGACCGCGACCGCGCCGTGGGCGAGGAACTCGGCCGCATTACCGGCATTGACCCCGCCGGAGGGGATCAAGCGCACGCCCGGAAACGGACCGCGCAAATCCTTCAGATAGCCGGGGCCGAGCGCCCGGGCCGGGAAGATCTTGACGGCGGCCGCGCCCAGGTCCAGGGCGCGCATCACCTCGGTGGGCGTGAAAGCGCCCATCACAACGGGAATGTCGTGCTGCGCGGCCACCGCCGCGACGGGAGCGGTGACACCCGGCGTGACCAGGAACCGCGCCCCCGCATCGATGGCGGCCTCGGCCTGCTCACGGCTCAGCACTGTCCCCGCGCCGATCACCGCCCGTCCGGCCGCGGAAACCTCACGCAGGCAATCCAATACGCCCGGCGTGGTGAAAGTCAGCTCCACGGCCCGGATCCCGGCGCCGGCGAGCACGTCGGCCAAGGCCACCGGGTCCGGTATCTCCGGCGCGCGCACCACGGTCAGCGCCCGGTCCGCCAGAATGGCCTCCATTGCGGTGGTCAAGACAACTCCTTCCGCGTGGTGGCCACGCGTATCGGTCGGGGATGCGCCGCATCGGCGATGACGGCGCCGAACCCGGTGCGGTGAGATGAAAAACGCTGCCGTGCTGCCGCCTCCGGCGCTGCCGCAATCGCCGAGTCAGCAGTGCACGCGTCCGAATCCACTGCGGGCGGGCCAACTGTGCGCGATAAGGCGCGACTCCGGGCGAGGTAACCGGGATCGGCAGCCGACTCCGCGCGAAGGCGTCGCCGAGCCGCCGCACGAGCGATGCCGATCGCGGAGCCGGGCGCCGGTTCGGCCTGTCGCGGGGCGGTCAACGGGTATCCCCTCGCACCGCGTCGAGGCGCAGTGCGCGTCCGGCGCGAATGCCGGTGGGTTTGCCTGCGTCCAAGGCGAATTCACCGTTCACCAGGACATAGGAAATGCCTTCGGCCTGCTGCTTGGGCTGCTCGAAGGTCGCCGTGTCGGTGACGGCCACCGGGTCGAACAGGACCAGGTCGGCGGCGTAGCCGGTGCGGATCAGGCCGCGGTCGCGCAGGCGCAGGCGTTGCGCGGGGCGGCCGGTGAGGTGGTGGACGCAGTCCTCGAGGGTGAGGATGCCGAGGTCGCGGGTGTAGTGACCGAGGTAGCGGGGCATGGTGCCCCAGGCACGGGGGTGGGGGCGGTCGCCGACCAGGAGGGCGTCGGTGCCGCCCATGTGGCGGGAGTGGCGCATGATGGCGCGCACGTTCTCCTCGTGGCCGACGTGCTGAAGGATGGTGGTGGCCAGCTGGTCTCGGGTGAGGAGATCGAAGAAGATCTCTACCGGGGGCAGGTCGCGTTCGACGGCCAGTTCGGCGACGGTCTTGCCGACGCAGCTGCTCAGTTCGGGGTTGGCGACACCGCTGATCTGGATGGTTTCCCATTCCACCGTCACGCCGTGGCAGCCGTCGGAGCCGTGGATGTTCACGTCGGCGACGATCTTCAGGCGGGTGTCGAGGTCGGCGATGCGCGCCAGGGCGGCGTCCGGTCCGCCTGACATGGCCCAGCTGGGCAGCAGGGCCGACAGGGTGGTCGAGCCGGGCAGGTAGGGGTAGGTGTCGAGGCTGATATCGCAGCCGTCGTCCAGGGCCGCGTCGATCATGGCGAGCAATTCCGGTGCGCGGCCGCGGTTCTCGCCGAAATTCATGGTGGCGTGGGTCAGGTGCAGGGCACAGCCGGTGCGGCGGGACAGTTCGATCATCTCGGCGTAGGCGTCCAATGCGCCCTTGCCGTAGGAGCGGGTGTGCGGGGCGTAGAAGCCGCCGAACTCCGCGACCACCTCGCACAGGGCCGCGAGTTCCGAAGTGTCGGCGTACATTCCGGGCGTGTAGGTGAGTCCGCTGGACATGCCGACCGCACCTTCATGCAAAGCCTGTGCCAGCAGCTCGCGCATCTTCGCGATCTCTTCCGGTGTGGCGTCACGCTTTTCGCTGCCCACCACCATGAGCCGCAGCGTGCCCTGCGGGACCAGATACGCCGCGTTCGGCGTGATCCCCGCGCCGTCCAGGCGGTCCAGGTATTCCGCGACGGTCCGCCAGGAGAAGTCGAGGTCGGCGGGATTGCCGTTCCACCCGGCGATCTGGCGGCGCACCACGTCCAGGGTCGGCTCGTCGATCGGCGCGTAGGACAGCCCGTCCTGCCCGATGACCTCGGTGGTGATGCCCTGGCTCAGCTTCGGGAAATGCCCCGGATCGGTCAGCAGATGCAGATCCGAATGCGCGTGCATATCGATGAATCCCGGCGCCAGCACCAGGTTCTCACCCTCGTCGAGCACCCGGTCGGCCCCGGCGACGGTGCCCGGTGCGGCGATGGCGGCGATCCGCCCGCCGTCCACCACCACATCCGCCCGGAACACCGCCCCGCCCGAACCGTCGACGACGTCGATATCGCGAATCAGTAACTCGGCCATCATGTTCCGCTCAGAAGAAGGTGTGCAGGAAATCGACCACGCGCGGCCGCTCGGCCCCCGCATCGTCGATCACCGGTATCAGCCGCCATTTGTCGAACGCCGTGCACGGATGCGACAACCCCAGCCGCACCACGCTCCCCACCGGCACATCCGCGTCCCCGCCCCCGGGCAACCGCAGAAAGGCATGCTGATCGTTCAACGCCGAAACATGAGCCCCCGCAGGCAATTCCGGCGCCACCGGTCCCGCAACCAACTGCGGGACCGGCAGCCCCTCATCGAACGGAAGATCGCGCTTACCCGCATCGAGAAGCGCCAATTCCGTTTCCGGCCGGGACACCGAACGCGCCCAGCCGTGCATCGCCGACCGCAGCGGATGTTCCGCCACCCCCTGCGCCAACGGCGAAATCCCCGAGTAGAACCCGTCATCGTGCACCAGATAGGCCCCCGACCGCAGCACCACGGTCGTCGGAACACCCTGCGCGCCGGCCTCGTCCGCCAGCGCGCCGAGCCGCTCCACCACGAGATCGGGATACGCGCTACCACCTGCGGTGACGATCGCGCTCCGTCGCACAATGCGGCTGGGGCTGTGCCCGTCGCCCGCTCGGGCGGCATCCACGCGGCCGGAATCGTTGTCGGTCGCCCCAGTCCGGGTAGGTTCCGTGACCGGATCGCCGGCCTCGCCGCATACCGATCGGACATCGCGCCCGGGCTGTTCGGATTCGTCTGCGGCGGCGCGCATCGGCCCGGCATCCACGTCGCCGGGCGCTCCGGAGCCTCCGCGCGGAACGCCGGCGCCGGACTCCGATCCGTCCCCGGCACCGGCGACAACGGCATCGTCACCGCTGGAAGCGCCCGCAACGTCACCGGGCACGGTGACGAACTCGTCGTAGCGACCCGAATCGGCGAGTTCGCGATGCAGTATCGACAGTTCGTCAAGATACTGCCGGACGGTGGCCAGGCCCGCGGGCGTGCGGTCGTGAGCGAGTGCGCCTTCATAACCGCCTACGCCCGCGAGCATCAGGCGCGGCGACTTGTGGACGGCGTCCGCGACCTCGTGCGCGGCGGCGAGTCCGCGCGCGCCGGTGCGACCGTGCGGGCCGCCGAGCTCCACCAGCACGGACAGGCGGACACCCTCCGGTGCGGATTCGAGGTGGCGTTCCATTTCGCGGACCGAGGCGACGCTGTCCACCCAGCTGTAGAGCTCGAAGGTGGGGTCGGCGGCGATTTCTTCTGCGGCCCAGCGGATTCCGGCGGGGTCGAGGAGGGCGTTGGCGAGCATGATGCGGTTCAGGCCGAAGGAGCGGCCGACCTGGGCTTGCCAGCCGGTGGCCAGGGTGATGCCCCAGGAGCCGGCTTCCAGCTGTTCGCGCCAGAGCTGGGGGGACATGGTGGTTTTGCCGTGGGGGGCCAGCTTCATACCGGCGGCGTCGGCCCAGTCCGCCATGACGGCGCGATTGTTGTCCAGGGCCGCGCGGTCGATGGTCAGCACGGGGGTTTGCAGATCGTCGAGATGGGGTGCGGTGGCCAGGTATTCGCGCACGGTCAGGCCCCAGGCGGCCGGGGGCAGCGATTTGTGCTGCGGGCCGAGCACGGTGTCGGCGAAGGCCGAGAGATCACCGGGGGCGGGGGCGACGGCATTGTCGGAGGCCACGACGCTCCTTCCAATCAGAGCAAACCTGCATTGCATAATTTGCAACGCTTGTTGCACATCGTGTTTCTCGTGGTTAGTCTGCACGTAATGTCCGAAACCCGCAAGCATTCGAAGGAGATCGGTGTGATCCAGCCGACCGCGCAGGCCGTCACCGTGGGCGAGGGGCTCGCGGTGTTGATCGCGCGTCCCGGGCCGCTGGAGGACTCGCCGGTGTTCGAGCGCGGCGCGGCGGGAGCGGAGGCGAATGTGGCGGGGGTGCTGACCCAGTTGGGGGTGCCCACGGCCTGGGTGTCGCGGGTGGGTGACGACGGGTTCGGGCGATACCTGGTGCGGCAGCTCGCGGAACGGGGCGTGGACACCTCCGCGGTGACCGTCGATCCGGCGCGGCCGACCGCCGTCTACGTGAAGGAACGCGGCAGCGGATCGGGACGCCCGCACGATCTGCCAGCCGGCGCGAGCCGAATGCTGTACTACCGCACCGGATCCGCCGCCAGCGCCCTCTCCCCCGCCGACCTCGAAGCGGCGCACGCATTGATCAGCGGGGCAGGGCTGGTGCACTTCACCGGTATCACCACCGCGTTGTCGCCGAGTGCCACCGCGCTGACCGAAGCGCTGCTGGCGCATCCGCGCGACGGGCGGCTGATCAGCTTCGATTTGAATTACCGTCCGGCGCTGTGGGATCGGCGTACGGCGGTGGCCGCCGAGATCCTGGCCGACCATATCCGCGGCAGCGACGTGGTCTTCCTGGGCGCGGACGAGGCGCTCGCCGTCTTCGGCCTGGAGGATGCCGATCAGCTGCGCGCGGCCTTCCCCGAACCCCGGCATCTCATCGTCAAGAACGACAAGCATTCGGTCACCGGATTCCTCGGCGGCGAGCGCCTGGAGGTCCCCGCACTCACCCTAGAGGTCACCGAAAGAATCGGCGCGGGAGACGCTTTCGCGGGCGGCTACCTGGCTGCGCTATTGCAGAACCGCCCGCACGAACAACTGCTGCGCTTCGGCCACCTGTGCGCCGCCGCCGCCCTCACCGGCACCGGCGACGTCGCCGAACTACCGCCCCTGGCCCTGCTGGAATCCCTCGCCGCCGTCACCGCCGAGGAATGGGCGGGCATGCATTACCGCACCTTCGCGGCCGTACCCGAGAATGTCCCCTCATGAGCCAGAGTCTCCAGCGCGCCCTCACCCTCCTGGTACAGCTCGGCGAGGAGCCGAAGTCCCTGGACCAGCTGGCGGTTACGCTCGGCGTGCACAAATCCACCGTGCTGCGCCTGCTGCAGACCATGGAGGCGCAGCGCTTCGTCACCCACGACAGCGAACACCGCTACCGGCTCGGCACCCGGCTCTTCGAACTCGCCAATCACTCCCTCGAGGGCCGCGACGTGCGCACCATCGCGCGCCCGCATCTGACCGCGCTGAACCACGACACCGGGCAGACCGTGCACCTGGCCACCTACGAATCCGGTGAAGCCGTGTACATCGACAAGCTCGACGCCACCCACAGCGTGCGCATGTACTCCCGCATCGGCCGCCCCGCGGCCCTGCACTGCACGGCCGTCGGCAAGATACTGGTGGCCGGGCTACCCCGCGAGCAGTGGGCGGGCATCGCCCAGCGGCTCGACTATCGCAAGTTCACCGAACGCACCATCCGCGATCCCCAGCAGTACCTCGCGGAGCTGGAACTCGTTGCGTCCCAAGGCTTCGCCGAGGACCACGAGGAGCACGAGAGCTTCATCAACTGCGTGGCCGTCCCGATTCGCAATGGCACCGGCGCGGTCGTCGCCGCGCTGTCCATGTCGGTGCCGGACATGCTGCTCGATCACGACCAGGTCCTCGGCCTGCTGCCCCGCGTGCGGGCGACGGGCGAGGCCGTATCCACCGAGCTCGGCTGGAGCCCGAGCCCCGAGAAAGGCAACGCATGACCGAGAAGATCGCCATCCGCACCGAGAACGCGCCCGCGCCCGCCCACACCTTCTCCCAGGGCGTGCGCAAGGGGCCGTTCGTGCAGGTGTCCGGGCAGGGGCCGGTGGATCCGGTGACCAGCGAATACCTGTTCCCGGGCGATGTCGCGGCGCAGACGACCCGGACCCTCGAAAACGTGAAGGCGATCGTCGAGGCGGGCGGGGCGAGCTTCGACGATGTGGTGATGCTGCGGGTGTATCTCACCAAGCGGGAAGACTTCCCGATCATGAACGAGGCGTACGGGAAGTTCGTCACCGAGCACACCACGCCGGGCGGCGTATTGCCCAGCCGCACCACGGTTTTCACCGGACTGCCGCGCGAGGAGATGCTGGTGGAGATCGACGGCATCGCCATCGTCGAGGGCTGATTCCTTGAAAGCAACTGGGCCGCACTCCTTTTCAGGAGAGCGGCCCAGTGTCGTACCGAACTACTTCCCGGCGATGGCCGCGAGCACCGGCTCCGACAGGTAGAACGGCTCCAGCCGCTCCCGGACCAGCTTGGCCAGCACGCCGTTCCGCTTGGCGGCCTCCACCACGGCCGGGCCGTAGCGCAGGATCTCGTTCGAGATGGCCTCGCCCGACAGCCCCAGCTCCGGCAGCATGGCCGCGAGGGTGTGATCGCCGTACTTCTCGAAGAACACCTCCACGCCCTGATCCACCAGCACGCCGAAGTACTCCTTCTCGCGCGTGGTCAGCGCGATCCGGTAGATGATCAGCGCCAGGTCCTTCAGGTCCTGCTGCGAGAGGTATTCGCGCAGACCCGCGACCGGCTCCCCGGCGTGCAGATCCCAGAACTCCATGGCCGCATCGTGCACGGGCGCGTCCTGCAGCATGTCGCGGATGGCGTTATTGGTCCGCTTGAGCGCGAATTGCGCTCCCTTACCGGCCATTTCGCCGATGAAGGAGCCGCCCGCCTTCTCCGCGGCCTTGCGCGCCGACTTGGCGGCATTGGTGCCCATGGACACCAGCGAACCCACGCCGGGGATCTTGGAGGCCATCTGCTTGTTGGCTTCCATCAGATCGTCGACCAGCTTGTCCACGAACTTGGCGGCCACGGTGGCGATGAGCGGGCTCTCGGTGAGGCGCTCGAGAATGCGCTCCTGCGCCTGGTGCATGCCGAAGATCTTCTCCAGCAGCTGCTCGACCGGCTCGCGCTCGACCACGTCGCCGAGGGTGTAGTCCTTGTTGGAGGCGATCTCGTCGTACAGCGCCGGCGCCAGCGCGCCGACCATCTCGCCCAGCACCGGCGAGCCGCCGATCAGGTCGATGATGGTCGCGACGGTGGCCTTGGCCTGGTCGATCTCGACCACGTCGCGGAAGATGATGGTGTCGGCGACGCCGATGACGGCGTCGGTGTCCCGCGCGATCACCTCGGCGAAGCGCTCACCGGTCACTTCCGACAAGATCCAATCGACCTGCAGGTCGAGCAGCCGTTCGGCGATTTCCCGTGGCTCGGTCACAGTTTCCACCCATCCGATATGACGGAGCCCCGGATCTCAGCCTTTGTCGCTGCGGTGCACCGACTTCCGAATCTGTTCCAGGCGCTCCCGCGCGGCTTTCTCCCGCGCGTCCCACTGTTCCTCCACGCTGCGACCCACCGGCGTCTGCGAATCCAGTTCGCTCATCCCCTGCGCGGTGCCGTAGCGCTGCTCGACCTTATCGCGAACTGACTCGAAAGTAGGGACACCGTTGTTCGTATACCCCGCGACCCCCGGCCCAACCGGGATACCCGCGGGCGGTACCAGCTCGGCATCGACCACCGGACCCGTCCCGACCTGCTGGAACGTATCGGTCATCAGCGCGCGAGACGACTCGGCGGGCTCCGGCGTGTCAGGCATCACATTATCGATATGCGGGGCATGACCCACGGTCACCGCCACCGACAGCGCCACCTCGTGCAGGGCCGCCAGCCCGGCCCGCCCATCCGTCGCCGCCCCGACCACCGCGGCCAGCTCGGCATCCGACAACTTCCCCAGTTCCGCAGCAAGTCCCTCGGCATGGCTCATGCAGCCAGGCTACGCAAGCCCGGCCACCCAGGCCGCCAGGGTTTCCGCCCAGCCCGGAATCCCGATCAGATCGTTGTGCCCGGCCCCCGGATACACAATCAATTCCTTGGGCTCCGGCGCGGCCGCGAACAGGGCCCGGCCCATCGCCACCGGCAGCATCTCATCGGCCTCTCCGTGCATGACCAGCACCGGGCAGCGGACCTGGCGCATCCGCTTCAGCGACGGATAGGCATCGGGCACGAACACCTTCGGCAGGATCGGATACACCGCCCCTGCCGCCGCCCGCAGACCGGTGAACGTGGACATGAGCACCAGTCCGGCGGGCCGGTGCACGGTCGCAAGCTCCGTCATCACCCCGCCCCCGAGCGACTTCCCCAGGTACACAACCCGTTCCGGATCGACTCCCGGCTGCGCCAGCAGCGCTTCCCGCGCCGCCCGCGCATCCAGATAGGTCCCCGCCTCACCGGGCCGCCCGCTGCTCCGCCCGAACCCCCGGTAGTCGAAGACCAGCACATCGAACCCCACCGCCGACAGCAACGCCAGCACCGGCGACCGATCCCCGATATTCCCCGCGTTCCCGTGCGCGAACAGCAAGTGCCCCAACGGTTTCCCCGCCGCCCGCACGAACCAGGCGTTGATCCTCTCCCCATCGGCGGTCGTCAGCATGAGGTCCTCGTACCCCACCCCGAACTGTTCCGGGGTCGCCACGATCCGCCGATCCGGAAGGTAGGTCAGCGCATTGAGTATCGGAGTAGCCGGATGCCGCATCCCCCTTTCCTACCCCACCTCGGCCCGCGCGCCGACCCCGCTCGACCGCGTGCCGCGCCACAACAGCAGCACGCCCACCGCCGAACCCACCATGGCGAAGCCGACCACCCACAGCCCGGCCTTCTGGGTGCCGGTCCAGTCCTTGAGCCAGCCGGTGATGTACGGGGCGGCGAAGCCGCTGATATTGCCGATGGAGTTGATCAGCGCGATGCCGCCGGCGGCCGCGGCTCCGGACAGGAAGGTGCTGGGCAGGGCCCAGAAGGTCGGGAGGGCGGCGAGCACGCCGACCGCGCACACCGTCACGGCGACCATGGCGGCGAAGGGGTTGCCCAGATACAGGGTCACCGGGATGGCCAGGCCGCCGGCCAGGGCGGGGAGCGCCACGTGCCAGGCGCGTTCGCCGGTGCGGTCGCCGTGGCGGCTCCACCAGACCATCACCACTGCGCCGATCACATAGGGCACGGCATTGATCAAGCCCCGTTGCACCACCGAATAGTGGGTGCCGAACTGCTCCTGGAAGCCGTTGATGATGGTGGGCAGGAAGAAGCCGAGCGCGTACAAGCCATAGACGATGCCGCCGTAGACCAGCGCGAGGCCGAGGATGCGCGGATGGGTGAGCGCCTTGCGCAGCGTCCAGTGCTCGGCCGCTTCGGCTTTCGCCTGTTCGGCTTCGAGTTCGGCTGCCAGCCATTGCCTTTCGGCGGGTTCGAGCCAGCTCGCCCGATCCGGGCGGTCGGTGAGATACCACCAGGTGACCGCCGCGAGCACCAGCGAGGGCAGGCCTTCGACCAGGAACATGAAGCGCCAGCCGGTGAGGCCGAAGACGCCGTCGCCGTACTGCAGGATGAGGCTGGACAACGTGGCGCCGAGGGCGGTCGAGATCGGCACGGCGGTCATGAACAGGGCCACGATCCGCGCCCGATGCCGTTGCGGGAACCAATAGGTCAGGTACAGCAGGATGCCGGGGAAGAAACCGGCCTCGGCGACGCCGAGCAGGAACCGCAGCACCACCAGCGTCGTGCCGTTGGGCACGAACGCCATGGCCGAGGCGATGATGCCCCAGGTCAACAGGATTCGGGCGATCCAGCGGCGCGCGCCGAAGCGGTGCAGCGCCAGGTTGCTCGGCACCTCGAGCAGCAGGTATCCGATGAAGAAGATCCCGGAGGCGAACCCGAACGCCGTCTCGCTCAAACCGAGATCGGTTTTCATGCCGTTCGGTCCGGCGAAGCCGATGTTCACCCGGTCCAGATAGTTCACGAAATACAGCAACCCCAGGAACGGCACCAGCCGCAGGGTCACCTTGCGCAGCGTCGCGCGCCCCACCACATCAGCTTCCACCCCGGTATTCTGCACCCGGCTATGCGCCCGCTTACAGACTTCCCGCGTATTCATCCCACCAATTGGACTGCCGGAAAAGGAAAACCCCGGTGATCACGGTGCAGTGCCGTGATCACCGGGGCGTCGAATCCGGTGTGCCCGAACGGTTCCGGCGTCAGCCGCGCAGCACCGCGCCGACCGTGTCGGCGGCCTGCGCCACTGCCGCGTCCCGCGCCGCGCTGGCCTCGTCCTCGGTCAGCGTCCGGTCGGTAGCGCGGAAACGCAGGGCGTAGGTGAGGGATTTGCGGCCCTCGCCGGCCTGCGCGCCCTCGTAGACGTCGAACAGGGAGATGGTTTCCAGGAGCTCGCCCGCGCCGGTGCGCAGGGCGGCTTCCACGGCGGCGGCCGGGACGGTCTTCTCGACGCTGATGGACACGTCCTGCAGCACCGCCGGGAAGGCCGAGATGACCGGGGCCGGACGGACTTCGCGCAGCGGGAGGGCATCGAGGTCGAGTTCGATGGCGCAGGTGCGCGGGGGCAGGCCCGAACGCTCCAGCACCGCCGGGTGCAGTTCGCCCGCGTGGCCGACGACGACGCCGTCCACCAGCAGCTCCGCGCCGCGACCGGGATGCCACGGCAGGTAGGCCACCGCGCGCCGCTCGATGGTCAGGCCCGCGGCATCGCCGATGGCGTCCACCAGCGCGAACGCGTCGGCGGCTGCCACGGCACGGCCCGGACCCCACGGCCCGCGCGGTTCGCGCTTGCCGGTGAGCACCGCGCCGATCCGGACCGGTTGCAGCGGAAGGGAATCCAGCAGCACGCCGATCTCGTCCTCGGTGGGACGGCGGTCGACGGGCAGCGGGGCGACCGCGCCGGTCTTGCCGGTGGACAGGGTGACCTGGCCGATGGCGTAGATGGCGAGATCGCGTTCACCGCGCGAGATATTGCGGGCGGCGATCTCCAGCAGGCCCGGCAACAGCGTGGAGGACAGCTCGGCGCGATCGACGTCGAGGGGGTTGAGCACGCGCATGGTGTTGCGGCGCGGGTCGTCCGCGTCCAGGCCCCAGGTGTCGAACACGGTGCCGGACATGAAGACCGGAGCCGGGACCTCGACGCAGCCTTCGAAAGCGACGGCCTTGCTGATGGCCCGGCGGCGGCGCTGTTCGGCGGTCAGCCCCCGTCCGGCCGGGGCGGTGGGCAGCACCGACGGGATCTTGTCCAGACCTTCCAGGCGCAGCACCTCCTCCACCAGATCGGCGGGCTGGGTCAGGTCGGGCCGCCAGGTCGGCGGGGTGACGACCAGCTGACCGTGCCCGGTCTCGCTGACGCCGACCTCGATGGTGCAGCCGACCTGCTGCAGGCGGCGGGTGGCCGCGCCGCGCTCGTACTGCACGCCCGCGGTGCGGTCGGCCAGGTCGATGTCCATGCTGATCGGCTGCGGGCCCGGGGTGGGCACGCGCACGTCGGTGAGCACGGATTCCACGGTGCCACCGGCGATTTCGGCCAGCAGGGTGGCGGCGCGATCCAGCGCGGCCAGGTTCACCTCGGGGTCCACCACGCGTTCGAAGCGGCGGCTGGCCTCCGAGCCGAGCTTGTGGCGGCGGGCGGTGCGCGCCACCGCGACCGGGTTCCAGGTCGCGGCCTCGAGGAGGATGTCGGTCGAGTCCGCGCCGACCTCGGTGCTGGCGCCGCCCATGATGCCGGCGAGGGAGATGACGCCGGACTCGTCGGCGATCACCACGTCCTCGGCGTCCAGGGTGCGCTCGGCCTCGTCGAGGGTGCGCAGAGTCTCGCCCTTGTTGGCGCGCCGCACCACGAACCCGCCGCGCACCTTGGCGGCGTCGAAGGCGTGCAGCGGCTGGCCCAGCTCGAGCATGACGTAGTTGGTGACGTCGACGGCCGGGGAGATGGGACGCACGCCCGACAGCAGCAGCCGGCGCTGCAACCACCACGGCGACACGGCCTTCGGATCGATCCCGGTGACCCGGCGCACCGCGAAACGGGTGCACAGCGACTCCGGTTCGATCTTCACCGGCCAGGCTTCGGTCTCCGAGTCCGGCAGCAGGCGCACGGCCGGATCGCTGTACTCCAGGTCGAACCCGCAGGCCAGTTCTCGCGCCAGGCCGCGCGCCGAGAAGGCGTACCCGCGGTCGGGAGTGATGGCCAGCTCGATGACCGTATCGTCCAGGCCCAGCACCACATTGGCGTCCGCGCCCGGCTCCGCGGTGCCCGGTTCCAGCACCAGGATGCCGGAGTGATCCTTGCCGATGCCGAGTTCGGCGACCGAGCAGATCATGCCATTGCTGGTGTGCCCGTAGGTCTTCCGCGAGGAGATCTTGAAACCGCCGGGCAGTTCACCGCCCGGCAGCACCACGACGACCAGATCGCCGACGGCGAAATTCCGGGCGCCACAGACGATCTCCTGCGGTTCCGGATTGCCGACGTCGACCTTGCAGAAGCGGATGGGCTTCTTGAACTCGGTCAGCTCGGTGATCTCCAGCACCCGCCCGACCACCAGCGGACGCTCGATCTCGCCGCCGATCGGGGTCACCGGATCGACCTCTTCGACTTCCAGCCCGACCCGGACGAAACCGGCGTCGAGCTCCTCCGGCGTCACCGACCAGCCGGGGGTGGTGCGCTGCAGGATTTCGGTCAGCCAGGATTGCGCTACTCGCACTTGACGTTTCGCTTCCTCGTATCGAAGGGTCGGGTCAGGCTTGGATGCCGAACGGCACGGTGAAACGCACATCGCCCTCGACGATGTCGCGCATATCGGACAGGCCGTTGCGGAACTGCAGGGTGCGCTCCAGGCCCATGCCGAACGCGAAACCGCTGTACACCTCGGGGTCGATGCCGGAGGCGATGAGCACCTTCGGGTTCACCATGCCGCAGCCGCCCCACTCGACCCAGCCCGGGCCGCCCTTCTTGTCCTCGAACCACACGTCCACCTCGGCGGACGGTTCGGTGAAGGGGAAGAAGCTGGGCCGCATGCGCGTGGTGGTGTTCGGGCCGAACAGGGCGCGCGCGAAGGCGTCCAGGGTGCCCTTGAGGTGGGCCATGGTCAGGCCCTTGTCGACGGCCAGGCCCTCGACCTGCGAGAACACCGGGGTGTGGGTGGCGTCCAGCTCATCGGTGCGGAAGGTACGGCCCGGGCACACCACGTAGATGGGCAGCTCGCGCGACAGCATGGACCGCACCTGTACCGGCGAGGTGTGGGTGCGCAGCACCTGGCGCGAACCCTCCGGCGCGATGTGGAAGGTGTCCTGCATGGTGCGCGCCGGATGATCCGGCAGGAAGTTCAGGGCATCGAAATTGAAGTGCTCGGTCTCGACCTCGGGACCTTCGGCGACCTCCCAGCCCATCGCCACGAAGACGTCCGCGACCCGCTCCGACAACACCGCGATGGGATGCCGCGCGCCGACCGGTTCCCGCCGCGCGGTCACCGTCACGTCGATGGCCTCCGCGACCAGCACCGCCGCGTCGCGCTCGGCGAGCAGCTCGGCCTGGCGGGTCTCGTAGGCGGCGGACACCCGCCCACGCGCCACGTTCACGCGCTTACCGGCCTCGGCCTTCGCTTCCTTCGGGAGGGTGCCGAGCGACCGCTGCGCGAGGGAGATCGGCGACTTACCGCCCATGTACTCGGTTTTCGCGGCCGCCAGCTCGTCCAGGGTGCTGGCGGCGGCAAACGCCTTCTCGGCGGCTTCCGCGGCAGCGGCGAGCGATTCCTCACTCAAAGCCGCGGTCTGCTCGGCACGGTCGATATCGTCGGCCACGATGCTTCGTCTCTCCCCTGGGCGGTATGGGTCAGGCGGATTGCCTGGCTCCCATTCTTGCTGGTCGCATCGTAAGCCTTGTAATCAGCCCGCTTCACCTGGATTTCCGCAGGCCGCGCGCACGCAAATGCAACGAGATCGAGCAGGCGCGCGCCCGCGGCCTGACGTTCAGTTCCCGGCGTCCAGCCAGTGCGGCGTCGTCGGAGTCACCGTGGTGTAGGGCGCGAGCGGCACCGTGAAATTGCACGCCGGCTCCTGCGGTTCGCTGTAATCGAACGCCAGCAAGCCGGCGGTGACCAGCGCCGCGGACGCCATCACACCCAGAATCGGCCGCACCAGCCGTAATCGCCCACGCATACCGCTCACCCGCCGTAGATCGCCCGCCCCTCGATGCCCTCTGCATCGGCCTCCCGGCCGGTCCGTTACGCCCCCTGACCGGCGGATCCCCCGCTGTCAGCGCCGATGTCAGCACGATGTCAGTCCGCTGTAAGCGCCCCCGCCGACAGTGGTCCTCATGAACAGCACGGCAATCCGCTACCTGCGCGGCGACCACGTCTTCGCCCAGTTGATCCGCTTCGCCCTGGTCGGCGGATCCAGCAATGTCGCCTACGTCCTGCTGTTCATGTCCATGAACGGCATCGGCCCCCTGGTCGCCAACACCGCGGGCTCCATCGTCAGCACCGTCATCGCCAACGAACTGCACCGCAAACTGACCTTCAATGCCGCCGGCCGGGTCGGCTGGTTCAAGGCCCAGTACGAAGGCGGCGGGCTGGCCTTGATCGGCCTGTTGATCAGCACCGGCGCCTTGGCCGGGCTGGGCTCCTGGGCCCCCGGCCTGAACGAATTGGCCCAGTCCACGGCCGTGGTGGGCATCATGGCCGCGGTCGGCGGCCTGCGCTTCGTAGCCCTGCGCGGCTTCGTCTTCTGATGCCCGCTCGCCGCCCGGCGGCGCGCCGATCGGCCCGGCGCGCCCGCCATCGGGCCGGGCGCGTGACACCGCGCACAGTGTTTGACCAAATTTTTAGTCAGAGGTAGTTTGGGGTTGCCGATCGGTCGCTGACCTCACTGTTCGTGATCGATTCGAGATTCGGCCGAGAGCATGGGAAGCAAGGATCGGGAAAATGGGCAGACGTGGATTGTTGAACCGGGGCTGGGCGATCATCGACGGCATTCTCGGGAACGAGGCCGGCGAGGACGAGCGGCGTTGGGTGATGCCCGAGGAAGGCGAGCCGCACGCGCGGACCTGGATGGCGTTCGGGGCGACCGAGCGGGTGTGGGGACGCAAGTTGTTGCCGCAGGCGCAGCGGGATCTGGCGAATATCGCCAATGCGATCGCGCGGTTCGAGCCGGTGTCGATGCTGGTGCGGGCCGAGGACATGGCGATCGCGCGGGAGTTGACCGGGCCCGGGGTGGAGTTGGTCGAGGCGGTGCTGGACGATATCTGGGCGCGGGATACCGGGGCGGTGTTCGTGCGCGGCGAATCCGGTTGGGGCGGGATCGATTTCAACTTCAACGGGTGGGGCGGCAAGCAGTCGCACCGGCGGGACGCGGAAGTGGCGGGGCAGATCTGCGGGCGGGCCGGGGTGGAGGCGCTCGAGACCGATCTGGTGCTGGAGGGCGGCGGGCTCGAGGTCGACGGCGAGGGCACGGCGATCATCACCGAGTCCTGCGTGCTGAATCGCAATCGCAATCCCGGATGGAAGCGGCAGGACGTGGAGGAGGAACTCGCGTATCTGCTGGGCATTTCGAAGGTGATCTGGCTGCCGGGGATCGCGGGGTACGACATCACCGACGGGCATACCGATTTCTACGCGCGGTTCGCGCGGCCGGGAGTGGTGGTCGCGGGACTCGACAACGATCCGGATTCCTTCGATTACGACGTCACCCGACAGCATCTCGAGATCCTGCACGAGGCCACCGATGCCCGGGGCCGGCGGCTGCGGGTCGAGGTGCTGGCCGGGCCGTCGCGAGTGCGGCCGCAGTTCGAATCCGATGATTTCGCAGCCGGTTACATCAATTTCTACGTCTGCAACGGCGCGGTCATCGCTCCGGAATTCGGGGATCCGCAGGCCGACAACGCGGCGCTGTCGAGCCTGACGCGACTGTTCCCGGACCGGCGCGTCGTGCAGCTGAACATCGATGCCATCGCGGCCGGTGGCGGCGGCATCCACTGCACCACCCAGCAGGAACCCGCCCGCTAGCACCCGCCCGCGACCGGGCGCGCCGAGACACCCGTCTCACCAATCTTGATCAAAAAGTTAGTCAGCGACTAGCGTTCGGGTTGCCCGCACGCGGCCTGACAGACGCGAGGAGATACGCGATGCAACGACGCCGATTCATGCAATCGAGCCTGCTGGTGGCCGTGGGCGGGCTGCTGGCCACCGCCTGCGACGATCTGTCGGAGTCCGATTCGGGCGGTTCCGGAAGCGACGGCAGCCGCTGGGCGATGCCGGAGGAAGGTGATCCGCACAAGCGCACCTGGATGGCTTTCGGCCCGAGCGAACCGATCTGGGGCGACGAACTGCTGCCGCAGGTGCGGCGCGATCTGGCCGGTATCGCCGTCGCCATCGCGCGTTTCGAGCCGGTGTCGATGCTGGTGCGACCCGACGAGATGGGTCTGGCGCGCTGCTTGATCGGCGGCGCGAACGTGGAGCTGATCGCCACCGATATCGACGACCTGTGGATGCGCGATACCGGACCGGTGTTCGTGCGCGGCGAAAACGGCTGGGGCGGCGTCGATTTCAACTTCAACGGCTGGGGCGGCAAGCAGAAGCACAAGCGCGACGCCAAGGTCGCCGCGTTCGTGGACGATCGGGCGGGCGTGCGGACCGTGCACACCGATCTGGTGCTCGAGGGCGGCGGTATCGAGGTCGACGGGCAGGGCACCGCGATCATCACCGAATCCTGTGTGCTGAACGCCAATCGCAATCCGGGCTGGAAGAAGCCCGAGGTCGAAGCCGAACTGGACCGGCTGCTGGGCATCCGGAAGGTGATCTGGCTGCCCGGTATCGCCGGTCAGGACATCACCGACGGCCACACCGACTTCTACGCCCGCTTCGCCCGCCCGGGGGTGGTGGTGGCCGGGCTCGACAACAACGAGGAGTCCTACGACTACGACATCACCCGCACCCACCTCGAGATCCTGCACAACGCCAATGACGCGCAGGGCCGCCCGCTGGAGGTGGAAACCCTGGAAGCGCCCACCGACCTGCGCTACGCGAACCCGGGCGACGATTTCGCGGCCGGCTACATCAACTTCTACGTCTGCAACGGCGCGGTCATCGCCCCCGAATTCGGCGATGCGGACGCCGACGCCGCCGCCCACGACACCCTGGCCCGGCTGTTCCCCGACCGGCAGATCGTGCAGCTGAACATCGACGCCATCGCGGCCGGTGGCGGCGGCATCCACTGCACCACCCAGCAAGAGCCCGCCCACTAACCCATAAGGTGACAACCGTGTCAGACCGCGCCACTCAGATTCTGGAAGCCGCCGTCCGCGTCATCGCCCAGGACGGCGTCCGCGGCCTGCGCATCGACAAGCTCGCCACCGAGGCCGGCGTCTCCACCGCACTGATCTACTACCACTTCAAAGATCGCTCGGGAGTCCTGCACGCCGCCCTCGCCCACGTCAACCACCGCGCCCAGTCCTACACCGACGACGCCTGGATCGATTCCGCCGACCCGCGCACCCAGCTCGAGGCCACACTGCTCGCGGAACTACAGGACCGCGACGACGTCCGCGAAACCTCCATCGCCTGGGGCGAATTGCGCGCCAGCGCGGTATTCAACACCGACCTGCGGGCCCCCCTGACCGCCACCACCGCGTCCTGGAACACCGATATCGCCACCCTCGTTCGCGCCGCCCAGGACACCGGCACCATCCCCGCCGCCGTCGATGCCGCAGCCGCCGCGGAACGGCTCACCGCCCTCATCGAGGGACTCTCCGAGCGCTGGCACAGCGGCTCGCTGTCCCTGGACCGCGCTCGCCACCTGCTGTCGGGCGCGATCACCGCCGAACTGGGCAGCGCACCCGCCCACTGACTTCCGGAAACGCCTGTGCCCCTGCCGATTCCGGCAGGGGCACAGGCGGCGGCGATTTCAGGATTTGCGACCGGGTAGCAGCAGCGAGATGACGGCGCCGACCGCGACGATGGCCGCGCCGACTCCGACGGCGGGGGCCAGGCCGTCCACGTAGCTCTGCGGGGTGAGATACGCACCGTAGGAGGAGAATACGGAGGCCAGCACGGCGATGCCGAGGGCGACGCCGACTTCGCGGATGGTGCTGGTGGTGCCCGAGGCCATGCCCTGGTCGGCGGGTGCGCTGCTGGCCATGACGACGGTGGAGGACGGAGCGAAGGTCAGGCCCATGCCGATGCCGCCCAGGACGAACGGGAGCAGGAAGGCGCTGTAGGAGACGTCCACG
Source organism: Nocardia yamanashiensis (assembly GCF_021183565.1). NCBI lineage: Bacteria > Bacillati > Actinomycetota > Actinomycetes > Mycobacteriales > Nocardiaceae > Nocardia > Nocardia yamanashiensis. The sequence continues at coordinate 7,731,088 of NZ_CP089226.1, read as the reverse complement.
CTGGTGATGAGGGACATCCAGCCGAGGGCGATGGCCAGGAACGCCTGACCGATCCCGACCAGGACGCGCGGGCCCACCTTGTCCACGATCAGCCCGGCCAGCGGCGCGACGAACATGGGGGCGAGGGTCCAGGGCAGGGTGCGGATGCCGGATTCCAGCGGGGAGTAACCGCGCACCACCTGGAAGTACTGCGCCAGCAGGAAGATCGAGCCGAAGGCGCCCATGGAGAAGGTCACCATGATGGCGTTGATGACGCTGAACCCGCGGGACTTGAACAGCCGCAGTGGCAGCATGGGTTCGGGGGAACGCCATTCCCAGCCGATGAAGGCGATCAGCAGCACCGCGCCGCCGAGCAGCGCGCCCAGTACGTTCGCCGAGGTCCAGCCGTCGTCGGCGCCGTGGATCACGCCCCACACCACCGCGAGCACGCCGCCCGCCGACAGCACCAGCCCGGGCAGGTCCAAACGCTTCGCCTCGCCGAAGGATTCACCGAGGACGCGGGCCGCGAACGGCACCGCCAGCAGGCCGATGGGCACATTGATCCAGAAGATCCACTGCCAGCTCAGGCCGTCGACGACCGCGCCGCCGACCACCGGGCCGAGCGCCACGCCCAGCCCGGAGATGCCGCCCCAGATGCCGATGGCGGCGCTGCGCAGCTTCTCCGGCACCGCCGCCGACAGCAGCGGTAGCGACAGCGGCATGACCGCCGCCGCACCGAAGCCCTGCACCGCCCTGGCCGCGATGAGCATCCCGGGATCGGTGGCGAGGGCGCAGGCGGCCGAGGCCAGCGTGAAAAGCGTGATGCCGATGAGGAATACGCGCTTGCGGCCGATCCGGTCGCCGAGCGCGGAGGCGGTGAGCATGAGCGCGGCGAAGGACAGCGCGTAGGCGTTCACGAACCATTGCAGGTCCGCCAGCGAGGCACCGAGCTCGGTCTTGATGACCGGCAGCGCATTGGTCACCACGAGGTTGTCGAGGGTGACCATGAACATGGGGATGCCCACGGCGGCCAGGACGGCGGCGAGCGGCCGGCGTCGAGTGTCCGCCGTACGGGGCGTGGAAGTGAGGGTGGTGGTCATACCGGCGATTCCTTTGTTGTTATCGACTGATAACTTATGAATCGAAGAGTATGCATTGACTGATAACATGTCAATACGCGACCACATCGAGGAGGATGAGGGGCATGACCAGAACCCGGATGACCGCCACCGAACGCGGTGAGCAAGTGCTACAGGCCGCCATCACCGCCTTCGCCGAATCTGGTTACGCCGCAACCAAAACCGATGAGATCGCACGCCGGGCCGGGGTATCGCAGCCGTATGTGATCCGGTTGTTCGGCACCAAGCAGCAGCTGTTCCTGGCAGTGCTGGCCCGGGTCTGCGACCGGATCGACGAGTTGTTCCGCGCGGCCGTCGAGGAGCTGCCCGCCGACACCCCGCCCCAGGAACGCCTGCACGCGATGGGCCGCCAGTACAAGGTTTTCCTCGCCGAGCGCGACCTGCCCCGGGTCTTCCTGCAGGGGCTGGCCGCCGCCGGAGTCGATCCGGAGATCGGCCGGGCCATCCGCGCCCGCTTCGGCAATATCTACACCACCGTCCGGGATCTGACCGGCGCCCCGGTCCTGGCGGTGCGCCAGTTCATGGCCACCGGCATGCTGCTCACCGATATGGCGGCCATGGGCGTCACCGACGACGGGGCCGCCGACGCGCCCTGGGCGCAGGAGATACTCGCCGATATCGAAGCCGCCGGCGACTGAAACCGGTTGCGCGCCCGAACCGTTCGGCTCCCACTCAGCGCTGCGCGGGCGCGTCCGCCTCGATGATGTCCTCGGTCGGGGCGGGCAGCTCGCGCGCCAGCACCTCGCCGCGGAAGAACGGCGGCATGATGCGCGCCAGGATCAGATACAGCGGCACACCGAGCAGCAGCGTCCCCACGCCGAGCACGAAAATGGCGCTGAACCACGAGGTGACCGCCGTCCAGCCCGCCGCGAACAGCAGCGCGAATCCGCCCAGCGCGGGCAGGATCCCCTTCATCACCAAAGCCCTACGGTCCGTGGCGAATCGGTCCCGGTACAGCCAGGCGCAGCTGACGCCGGTGAGCCCGTAGTACACGCCGATCGAGATGCCGATCGCCGTGACCGCTTCCGCGATCAACCGGCCGCCGGACGCGAAATTGAGTGCCACGTACAGCACGATCGACACCCCGCCGAACACGATGGTGGAGAAGGCGGGCGTCCGGTACTTCGGATCGATCTCGCCGAACCGCTTGGGCAGCGCGTGATGCACGGCCATCGAGTAGGTGGTGCGCGCGGTCGGCAGGATCGTGGTCTGGGTGGAGGCCGCCGCCGAGGTCAGCACCATCAGGAACAGCAGATGCACCGCGATCGACCCGAGGGTGCTGTCCCCGAACACCGCCTGCCCCAGCGCGCCCAGCACATCGTCCACATGATCGGGATTGGCCAGCCCCAGCCCCTCGGTGCCCGCGCCCGCGAACGCCTGCGCCGCCACCGTGACCACCAGGTACAGCGCGACCAGCGTGATGGTCGACAGCACCGCCGACCGCCCCGGCGTATGCCGCGGATCCACCGTCTCCTGGTTCACCGAGACCGCCGAATCCCAGCCCCAGTAGATGAACACCATCAGCAGCAGCGCGTTGACGAAGCTCGAAAACGACCCGATGGCAAAGGGATCGAACCAATCCCAGCTGAACGCGGACGCCGTGGCCGCGGCATGCCCGATGGCCACCCGCACCAGCGCCACGATCGAGAACACCACCAGCATCCCGAACTCGACCGCCAGCAGCACGCTCTGCAAGCGCGCCGACACGTCGATGCCGAACACCGCCACCGCGGTCATCACCACCAGGTAGACGATCCCGAGCAGCAGCACCCAGATGCTCGTCGCATCCGAGCCGATGCCGTCGGCCCCCACCAGATGGAAGGTGTACTGCGAGCTGATCTGCGCCAGGGACGCCATCACCAGCAGATCGGAGACGACGATCGCCCATCCGGCCATCCATCCGGTGAACGGCCCGAACGCCCGGGTCGCCCATACGAACGTGGTGCCCGGATCCGGCTCGACCGCATTGAGATCCCGATACCCGATGGCCACCAGCAACATCGGGACGAATGCCAGCACCACGATGATCGGCGCCTGCAACCCGACGGCCGCGACGACGAGACCGAGGGTGGCGGTAATGCTGTACGCGGGACCTGCCGATGCCACCCCGATCACCACGCTGGATGCCAGGGAGAGCGCACCGGACCGCAGAGTGCTGGGCGATGTCACCGGCTAAGAGTACGGGCTACCTGCCAGCACACTAAATCGCGCCGTACCTGCCGCGACGGCGCCGCCGCGCGGCGATCACTTCGCGTGCTGGACGCGGGAACTGGCGTACAGGCAGATGGACGCGGCGGCGGCCAGATTGAGGCTTTCGGCGCGACCGTGAATGGGGATGCGGATGCGATGGGTGGCGCGCGCGGCGACGGCGCGGTCCAGGCCGTGCGCCTCGTTGCCGAAGAGCCAGGCGACCGGTCCGGCGAGGATCTCGTCGGCTTCGTCGAGGTTCACCTCGCCGCGGGCGGTGGTGGCCAGGATGGCGATACCGGCCGCCTCCAGGGCGTCGAGGGTGGCGTCGATACCGCGGGCCCGGGCCACCGGAATGTGGAAAAGGCTTCCGGCACAGGCGCGTACGGTCTTGCCATTGTGCGGATCGACCGAATCACCGGCCAGCACAACGGCATCCGCGCCGACCGCGTCGGCCACGCGGATCAGGGTGCCGGCATTGCCGGGATCGGCGATCGCGACGGGCACGGCGAGCATGCGCGGGGACGCCTCCAGCACCGAAGTCAGCGGCACGTCCACCAGGCGGCAGACGGCGACCAGGCCGGGCGGGGTCACGGTCTCCCCCAGCATCTCCGCGGCGCGATTGCTCACCAGCGTGGTGCGCACCCCTTGCGCGGCGGCACCGGCGACCAGTTCGTGCTCGCGTTCGGCGGCCTTCATCGAATAGAAGAGCTCTTCGATACGGCCCGTCTCCAAGGCGGATTCGACCGAGTTCGCGCCCTCGGCCAGGAAGAACCCGGTCTTCCGGCGCTGCGGCCCGCGATGGAGTTTGACAGCGGAAACGACCCGCGGATTGCGCTCGGAGAGCGCTTCCACGGGTCGTTCCGAATGATGTTGTGTCGTCACGCAGACCGAATCAGGCGGCCGGGGCGTTGACGTCGGCCGGCAGCGCGGCCTTGGCGACCGCGACCAGGGCGGCGAACGCCTCGGCGTCGGACACGGCGAGCTCGGCGAGGATCTTGCGGTCCACCTCGACACCCGCGGCCTGCAGGCCCTGGATGAAGCGGTTGTAGGTCATGTCGTTCAGACGCGCGGCGGCGTTGATACGAGTGATCCACAGCTTGCGGAAGTCACCCTTGCGCGCGCGACGGTCGCGGTAGGCGTAGGTGAGCGAGTGCAGCTGCTGTTCCTTGGCCTTGCGGTACAGGCGCGACCGCTGACCGCGGTAGCCCTTGGAGGCCTCGAGAACGGAACGGCGCTTCTTCTGAGCGTTGACGGCCCTTTTGACGCGTGCCACTTTTCAGTCCTTGATCGATAGGCGGGCGCGGCGGTTGCGCCCGGAGTTGGTCGTTTTATGCGTTCCGCTGACGGATCGCTTGCGGCTTGCTCAGCCGTATTTACTTGGCGAGCAGCTTCTTGACGCGAGCGACGTCGGCCTTCGCGACGACCTCCGTGCCGTCCAGACGACGAGTCCGGGTGGAGGGCTTGTGCTCGAGCAGGTGGCGACGGTTGGCCTGCTGACGCAGCAGCTTGCCGCTGCCCGACACCTTGAATCGCTTCGAGGCGCCGCTGTGGCTCTTCATCTTCGGCATGGAATCCTCAGTTCTGTCGTGCCGGAGGCAGGGGTCACCCCCTGACCTCCGGTGTGCTGTTCGTTATTACTGCTGCGGGGTGGCCGCCGGAACCTCGGCAGCCGGGGCGTCGGCCGGAGCTTCCGCCGCCGGCGCATTGCTGCGCGGGGCCGAGCTGGCGTCGTTCTGCGCCTTCACCCGCGTCTTCGCGCCCTTGTGGGGAGCGAGGACCATGGTCATGTTCCGGCCGTCCTGCTTGGCCGAAGTTTCGACGAAACCGAGATCGGCGACGTCGGAGGCCAGCCGCTGCAAGAGGCGGAAACCCAGTTCCGGACGCGACTGCTCACGGCCGCGGAACATGATGGTGACCTTGACCTTCGAACCGGCTTCGAGGAAGCGAACGACGTTGCGCTTCTTGGTCTCGTAGTCGTGGTCGTCGATCTTCGGCCGGAGCTTCTGCTCCTTGATCACGGTCTGCACTTGGTTCTTCCGGGACTCACGCGCCTTCTGCGCGGTCTCGTACTTGAACTTGCCGTAATCCATGATCTTGCATACCGGCGGGCGCGCGTCCGGTGCGACCTCGACGAGGTCGAGGTCCGCCTCCATGGCGACGCGTAGTGCATCTTCAACACGCACGATCCCAACCTGCTCGCCGCCCGGTCCGATGAGGCGGACCTCGGGTACGCGGATGCGATCGTTGATGCGGGTCTCAGTGCTGATGGGGCCTCCTAGGTCAAGCGGTTCGTCAACGACCGCAAGCAATAACTCAACCCCAATTTCAACACGAAAGCCCCGGGTTGGTATTTCTCCAACACGGGGCCCGAGTCGACCGATCGCGGACGCAAACCACTCGCGTCACGTCCCGAGCAGGAAAAACCCGCACGAGAAACCCATCCGGTAAAAGATGGGCGACCGGACCGTCGAACCTGGTGCTGTTGCGGTGCAAAGCGATCGGTTGACGGTGGGAGTCGGGCTCCACTTAATGCCCCGATTAGGTCGCAGGAACCGGTCCGGGGCGGTCGTCGCAGGTCAGTCTAACACCCACCTCGCGATCCTCCGAATCGCCCACCCGCGCGACCAGCGACTACCCGGTCGGTGCCATGCTCTACCTCATGAGTGAGGCAGCAGTGAACGAGGAGCTGGCCAATACTACCGAGCACCTCATCGAGGGCGAGGTCGTGCGCGAGCTGGCCGAGATCCCCGCCGTCGAGGTCATCAGCCGCGCCTGCGTGATGCTGATGAGCTCCGCCGCCGAGAAGCTCGGCCTCGGCGAACCCGACCCGTCGGCCAGCCCGCACCTGGACCTCGACGAGGCCCGCCGCGTGATCACCGCGCTGGCCGGTCTGGTCACCGCCTCCGTCGAATACCTGGGCCCGCACGCCGGACCCATCCGGGATGGCCTGCAGTCCCTGCAGCGCGCCTTCCGTGAGGCCTCGGAGTACCCCGACGCGCCGGGTTCGGGCCCGGGCGAGAAGTACACCGGCCCCGTGTACTGAGCCGCTCCGCGAACTTCCGGCCCGGCGCGATCGAATACCGATCGCGCCGGGCCGTTTTCGTGCCCTCACCTGTCCGAACCGGCTGCTAACGTCGCGACTGTGAGCGAGACAGTGGGGGCCGGGCTTGCCGACGTGGTGCGGTTCGCCTGCACGGCGGCGGGGTTCGAGGCGGCGTGGACGCGCGCGGATCTCCGCGAGTTCCTGGGGCAGCTGGGCTGGCCGGAGCCCGAGGAGCAATGGGGCGGCCGGATGCTGAAGGTCCGGGCGCCGGAGAGCGTCCCGCCGATCGAGGGGAACGCGTACTTCTTCGACGAGAACGCGCTGTCGGATCTGACGCTCGAGATTCTCCGATCCGACGACGCCGCGGCTTCCGCGCGTACCGCGTCGGAGTTGAGCGCCGGCGTCAGCGCCCGCCTGGGGGCTCCCGAGGAGCCCGCCGAGGGTGAGCACGGGCCATCGTGGGTGAGCGAGTTCGCGGCGATCACCTTGCAGCACAATGATTCCGGCGTGTATCTGACGGTGCGGCCGCGCGCCGGGTTCGACCGGGCCCGGCGGGAGCGGGCCGACGCCGCGGCCGGATACGCGCGGTTGAGCGACTGGTCGCCGCTGGTCGAGGCGATATCGCTGCTGGTGCAAGCGGTTCCCGGCGCCTGGACGAGTGCCGAGATGACAGAGCTGGCGGAATCGGTCGGGTGGGGTGCACCGGCGGTGAACCGAGCCGGTGACATTCGAACCGACCTGACGACGCCGGACGCATCGGCGCGTCTGCTCGCCGATCGCGCCCAGCGGCCGCTGACCGGATCCGGATCCGGATCCGGATCAGGTGAGTTCATGCGCATCGAGGTGAGCCAGTCCCTCGCGCCCGCGGTGATCGACGCGGCGTACCGTGCGGCGCTGGCCGAATGCGTACGGCTGCTGGGCGCGCCCCCGCTGGTCGGCGGACCGCACGCGTTCGCCCGGTGGCGCGGCCCCGAAGCGATCTTCACGCTCTCGCGCGAGCTCGCACAACCGGCTCGTCTCCGATTCGAAGTACAGCCGACCGAGGCCACCGAGCAAGAGGCGTATCTGAACCAGAAGTGGAGCGAGGACTGGATTCCCGACGCCTGCTGGAGCGTCGTCCCGGATCGCGAGGACGAATCGCTGCGGGCCGCCATGGACTTCGAATGGCCGGGCGCGGAACGTCAGGTCACCGACTGGTCGGACTTCGAGTACTTCCTGAAGACCCTCTTCCACTCGATGGCGGCCGACATGCCGCAACTACATCCGTATGCCGGCTGCGTGGTCTGGAGCCTGGGCACCGGCCGCGCGGCGGACGGCTGGCTCGCCCAAGGCTGGTTCCGGGATACCGACTGCCGCCTGGAATTCCAGGAACCCGAGGGCCTGCCCTGCATGCTCGACTTCCCGCCCGGCGCCGAATCCGGCGACCGCATCGCCGCGGCGGTCCTGGCAACCCTGCACGGCCACGGCATCACCACCCCCGATCAACTGTGGTGCCACGCGTTCGCCGCCGGCCAACCCCAGCACCTGTGGAGCCTCCGAACCGGCCTGCGCCACAGGTGAGTTCATCCGCCCGGCGCTTCCGCACCCCGCCGAGCCACGACAACCGGCATCCAGCATCTGGCCATCCGGAAATACGGAATCAGGTGTCGCGCTGGGCGATTCCGGTGAGCAGGGTGGCGATGATCGCGTCGATGTCGAGTTGGCGGGGTGGGTGGGGGCGGGCACCGGAGAGGAGTGTGGTGAGGACCTGGTCGTGGCAGATGCCTACCAGGATGGCGGCGGCCGCGTCGATATCCGCTGCGGGCGCGATCCTGCCGAGTTCCTGTTCGGTGCTGAGGTAGCGGGTCAGGTGGGCACGCCAATCGCTGTCGCGGGCTTCGGATTCGGCGAAGCGGGTCAGGACCGCCGGGGTGGCGAGCAGGCCGGCGAAGACGGGGAGGACGGCGCGATGGAGGGCCAGGCCGGCGCGGAGATAGGTGCGGAGGTTCTGTTCGACGGTGGCCGTGCCGGGGGATGGGAGATCGCCGAGGGCGGCGTGGGCGGCGACAACGTGGGCGGTCACCGCGGCGGTGAGGAGGTCGTCCTTGTCCGCGAAGTGGTTGTAGAGGACGCCGTCGGCGACGCCGGCCGCGCGGGCGATGGCGCGGACGGTGAGACCGGCCGCGCCCTGCTCGGCGATGAGGCGTTGCGCGGTGGTGACGAGGTGGGCGCGGAGTCCGTGTTCGTCCGCGCTGTCGCGCAACGCCGCTGCCTTTCTCGGGGACATGCGGATCACGGTAGTGGGGTGGCGGCCGTGACCAGATAGGCGGTGCCGCGCAGGCGGACGCCGGTGGGGGTGGCGAAGGGGCGCAGGGCATTCGAGACGGCGGTACGGACCCGGTCGTCGGTGGCGAAACCGGACAGCATGCGGTGGTAGCGCAGCGGGCCCCAGGCCGTGATGAATTCGGTGGCGTCGGGGATGTCCGGCATGGTCACGAAAGGCCAGGCGGCCGCCGGGGCGCAGGGCGCGCGCGATATTGGCGAAGGCCGAGACCGGATCGGCGAAGAACATGATGCCGAAACGGCTCAGCGCGGCATCGAATCCGGCGCCCGGGAACGGAAAGACCTGCGCGTCACCCCGTTCGAAGCGGACATTGCCGACGCCTTCCTCGAGTGCCAGCTCCCCCGCGCGGGCGAGCATCGGCCCGGACAGATCCACACCCGTCGCGGATCCGCCCGCTGCCCGCCGCGCCGCCAGCCGAGTCAATTGCGACGGTCAATACCTATGCACCGACCGATTCCGGATGTCGGTGGCGGGCACTAGCGTTCACCACCGAGCGCAAGGAGAACTGTGGGGAAGCGGAAGCGGGTCGACCTGCCCGGCGCGGTGGCTGTTGCCGAGACGGCCGCGCATTTCGACTGGACCTGGCACACGGCGGATGTCGCGCGCTTCGCCGAGCGGATCGGCTGGAGCGCACCAGTTTCCGGCTATCCCGGCAACGTGCTCTCGATGCGGCTCGGGCCGGAGGGCGCCTACGTGGCCCAGGCAGCCTTCGACCCGGACAGCGAAACCCTCGAGCGGATCCTCGTCGATATGGGACAGTACGGGAAGCACGCCGATCGTTCCGCACTGCTGGACACCTTCGATGATTTGGCAGCCGCCTTGCGGCTCATCCTCGACAGACCGACCGAGGCCGGTCCCGGCACGCTTCATCCGCGCTGGCCGCTGCCGTCGGTCACCGTGGGTCTGAGCTTCAGCCGCGGCGCCGTGCTACTGCACTTGGAAAGACCGCTCGGTCGCATGCCCGCAACTCCGGAATCGACATTCGAGCAGTTGCTCAAAGACCGAATCGACTGGTCTCCGTTCCTGGCTGCGATTCCACTGCTGACCGAGACCGATCCCGGATACTGGTCCCGAGCAGATGTCACCCGCGTGGTCGGCGCGGCGGGCTGGCCGGTCGAAGCCAGGGAACTGACCGACCATCGGGGCGCTCGACGCAATCAGGCCATTGTCGAGGCCGAATCCAGATCGGACGAGGCGCTCATCTCCTTGCGCGCCGAGGGCACGCTCCACCTGACCGCGGTACAGCGCTTCGGCTTCGGCGATTTCGACCGCTTGATCCTCGCCCAGCCATTGGCCGCCACCGTCGGCGATTCGGCATACGCGGAGGCATTGACCGAATGCGTTCGCCTGCTCGGCATCCCGACACTGGTCGGCGGTCCCGATGCGTGGGCGAGCTGGCGGCGCCCGGACGTGACGTTCAAGCTGTCCCGACTACTCGAGAGCGGACACCCGGAGCTGACTCTCGAAATGACACCAACGAAGCCCGTTGAAGCGCAGCGCCATTGGGAGATCGAGCAAGGGCGCGACGACGAGTACGACGACCGTCCGTGGGACCGGACCCGATCCTGGGTGATCACCCCGGGCGATTTGGACCCGGAACTGCCCGAATCCGTATCCGCGGACCACTTCCCGGAGCCCATGGCCCGCAGCTGGGCCCGGCTGGACGATCTGCTGTATCCGCTGTTCGAATCCCTGGCCGCGGATCTACCCGTCCTGCAACCCTTCGCGAACACCGTGGTCTGGATGATCAGCCGCCGGAAGGATCCGGACAGCCGGATCGTGCAGGGCTGGTTCGGTCCGGCCGGGTGCGGCGTCGAGGTGCTCGATGACGAGGGCGAGTGGCAGGTGACCGAGTACGAGCCGACGGCGGCGGCCGGGGCGCGGATCGCGCACGCCACGCATACCGCGCTGCGGGCGAGCGGGGTGAAGCGGCCCGGAAAGCTCCGCTGCGAGGCCTGGAGCCTGCTGGCGCCGCAGGAGCTCCGGACTTTCGAGACCGGATTGGTGCGCGGAAAATGAGCGGCTTGTTAGCGAGAAAGTTGCGGGATGGTAATGAGAGTTCACAAATAAGTTAATCTAGGCGGAACCCTTCTGCCGAAGATCGATTGCCATTCGGATGCCATCGGAACACTCCCCGGATGCTGTGCGCCCGAACACCTTCGACACGCCCGTCCACGCCCGGCGCGCAGCCGATGTTGTTAATGAGTTGCCCGACGCGCCCGATCCAGGAAACGTAATGCCGTGCGAGACCGCGGGTTCGGGTTTCGGCGCATTGCACGACGGTGCTGCGCGGATGCCGGAATATCGGGCGATCTACGCGTGCACGTACGAAGTACTGCATACTACGACGGGCAGCGGCCGCTGCCCGTACGAACATGATCTGACTCTTCGGGGGTTGTAGATGAATGACGTGATATCTCAAGGAAACACTTCGACCGGTCGACGGCTGCGCCGTCGCGGTGCCGCCGCCGTCCTCGCCGCGGGCCTGCTCGTCGGGTTCGTCGCGGGTTGCTCGTCCGATGACGACAAGGGCGGCTCCACCTCTTCCTCGGTGGCCGCCAATACGCCGCTGCCCGAGGGCGCGCAGATCGTCCAGGAATCGGCTCGCACCACGCAGACCCTGCAGGCGGTGCACCTGGCCCTGACCGCCAAGGACCTGTCGACCCTCCCTGTGAAGAGCGTCAAGGCCGATGTCACCAACCAGCCGCAGGGCGCCGGGCAGGCGATCGGCGAGGCCGAGGTGAAGCTGAAGCCGGAGGCCGAGTACACCTCCACCAAGTTCCTGGTCGTGGACAAGACCCTGTACGCCGGCGACGGCTCGGCGTACTCCAAGGTCGGTCCGGCCGAACAGGTTTACGATCCGGGCATCATCCTGGACAAGGACAAGGGCCTGGCGAACGTGATCGCCAAGATCCAGAACCCGAAGACCGAGGCCCGCGAGAAGGTCAACGGCGTGGACGCGGTGAAGGTCTCCGGCACCATCGACGCCTCGGTCATCGACCCGGTCGTGCCGAAGCTCGGCGACGGCGGCGGCACCCTGCCGATCACCGTCTGGATCAAGGACGTCGCCCCGCCGTCGGGCACCGCGACCACCCTGCCGTCGACCGCCGCGTCGCCCGGCACCGGCCCGAACCTGGTGCAGGCCGTCATCAAGAAGGACAACGGCACCGTCACCGTGACCCTGTCCGACTGGGGCAAGCCGGTCACCGTGACCAAGCCCGGCAGCTGATCAGCGCACCAGGCTAGGCCGGAGCTCGTCGAATAGTGCGGAGCCGATCCGGGCGGAGCGGAGCGGCGGCAGCCACTGTCGCCCCCGCTTGACCGGATCGGCTTTCGTTTTTCGGACAAAGCGTGACTCGGACCCGCATGCTTAGGGGTCCAATGTGTTGGAAGCCAGCGTGTTTCGGCCGCCGTCGAAACACTTTGCCCGGGGGTTCACGATGAAGTCGTCATCACCTGTACGACGCGCTGTGAGCAGGCAGGTCCGTCACCACGACGGATGCCCGGACTGACGCCGCTGGTGGTTTAAGAGATTGTTCAGTGAAATGCAAGGTGGGGCAACGACTATACAGTCGGAACGCTCGAACTGTGTAAGTGCGTGTGGAGGAACATCATGACGACGGACGAACGGCCGGAGGTGGAGGAGCGGGATTTCCAGCGCCCGCCTCTCGACGGCCCGCCGCCGCTCACCAACGTGTGGGTCTACAACGGCAAAGCCTACGACCTCAACGACTGGATTTCCAAGCATCCCGGCGGCGAGTTCTTCATCGGCCGCACCAAGAACCGTGACATCACTTCGATCATCGGTTCTTACCACAAGAATCCGGAAGCCATCGGCCGGATGATCGAGCGGTACGCGCTGAATCGTGATGCGCTGCCCGAAGATATCCATCCCAAGGCCAACGCTCCCGACTTCCTTTTCAACGAGGGTTTCGACTCCTGGCGCGACACCCCCAAGTACAACTTCGGCAACAAGGAAGACCTGCTGCACAAGGTGAAGGCCCGGCTCAAGGAGCCGGAGCTGGCCGCCCGCATCAAGCGGATGGACACCTACTTCAACATCACGGTCGCGATCCTGGCGGTGCTGTACTTCGCGGTGCAGGGCCTGCGGCTGTTCGAGCGCGACTGGATGCCGTTGCCGGTCTTCGTGATCGCGATGGTGCTGCTGCGCTCCTCGCTGGCCGGCTTCGGCCACTACGCGATCCATCGAGCCCAGAAGGGCTGGAACAAGATCTGCGTCAACGCGTTCGACTTGAACTATGTCGCTTTGTCTTTCGTGACCGCGGACGGGCACGCGCTGCTGCATCACCCGCACACGCAGAGCGAAGTCGACATCAAGAAGAACGTCTTCACCATGATGGTGCGGATCCCCCGGTTGTTCCGGATCCCGATCCACACCGCGCACAAGTTCGGTCACACCATGACCGGCATGATCATGCGTCTGCTGGATGTCTGCCGGCTCACCCGCAAGGTGGGCGTGAAGGACATGTACGGCACCTGGAAGGGCGCGCTGCCGCACTTCATCGGTTCCTTCGGCGTGCGCTTCCTGCTGGTGGGCGAGTTCGTGCTGTTCCTGGTGATGGGCGATATCTGGGCCTGGGTGCTGCAGTTCGTGATCAGCCTGTGGATCTCCACCTTCCTGGTCGTGGCTTCGCACGACTTCGAGATGGATACCGAGGAAATCGAAACGAATACCGAGGACTGGGGTATCAACCAGTTGGAGCAGGCGTACGACCTGAAGGTGGTCGGCAACCGCTACGTCGACTGCTTCCTGTCGGCCGGCCTGAGCTCGCACCGCGCTCATCACGTCTTGCCTTATCAGAGAAGCGGTTTCGCCAATATCGCCAGCGAGGACGTGGTCCGCGAGGAGGCCGCGAAGTTCGGTGTCGAGTGGCTGCCCGCGAAGAGTTTCTTCACCGACCGGCTGCCCAAGCAGGTCAAGGTCTACCTCCTGGCTCCTTCCGACGATGCGAAGGAACGGAACTGGGGCTTCATGCGAGAGCATTTCTCGCCGCTTGCTCTGAAGACTTGCGTCGTCTACACGGTGCAGGGCTTCACGGGGATCGGAACGGTCTAAACACCGGGCCGGAAGGATCGGGGTGCGGTCAACATGCGCCGACCGCACCAAGATCGAATTTCTATTGCACTGAAATCCGAGGGGAGAAAGTTCGTGTCTATCACCATTGATGAGGGGGGCGCTCAGCCTTTCGCGGCAACCCGCTACACGACGGGGAGCGAGACCTTCGACCTGGCCCAGCTGCCGCCCGCGCCGCCGACCACCATCGCTGTGATCGAAAGCGTCGCAACCGGTTCGCCGGCACAGGTCTTCGATCAGTCCGATGCCGCCGCTCAGGTCGCGGAATTGTTCTCTGATCCTACCCAGCGCGCGCGAATTCCGCGGGTGTACCAGAAAACCAAGATTGACACCCGGCACCTGGCGGTCAATCCGGTCGATCCCGAATTCCTGGCCTACAGCAAGAAGCCGGGCACCATCCGGGAGCGGATGCACCTGTTCAAGGAGCTCGCCACCCCGCTGGCGGTCGACGTGGCCCGACGCGCCATCGCCGGAATCGCCGATACGGCAAGCGATATCGGCCAGGTGGTCTTCGCCACCAGCACCGGTTTCATCGCTCCCGGCGTCGACGTGGCCGTGGTCAAGCAGCTCGGACTGTCGCCGGCGGTGAACCGCGTGATCGTGAACTTCATGGGCTGCGCCGCGGCCATGAACTCGATCCGCACCGCCACCGACTATGTGCGCGCCAACCCGGACAAGAAGTCGCTGGTCATCTGCCTCGAATTGAGCTCGGTGAACGCGGTTTTCGACGACAACATCAATGACGTCATCATCCACAGCCTCTTCGGTGACGGCTGCGGCGCGGTGGTCATCGGCGCCGGCGGGGTGCAGCAGCCCCTCGCCCCGGGCAAGGTCGTCATCCGGGACAGCTTCAGCTACCTGTTCGACGACGCCGAGGACGGAATCGTCTTGGGCGTCAACGACAACGGCATCACCTGCGATCTGTCGGAGAACCTGCCGCAGTACATTCTGCGCGGGGTGAACCCGGTGGTCACGCAGGTGCTGGAGCGGCACGGCATGACCAAGCGCGATGTCGATCTGTGGGCCATCCACCCGGGTGGGCCGAAGATCATCGAGCAGTCCATTGCCTCGCTGGGGATTTCGCCCGATGTGGCGGCCCCCAGCTGGGATATCCTGGCCAAGCACGGCAATATGCTCAGCGTCTCGCTGATCTTCGTGCTGGAGCAGATGATCGCCCAGTCGGAGACCGACAAGCCGATCTCGACCGGCGTGGCCTTCTCCTTCGCTCCGGGTGTGACTCTCGAAGGCGTGATCTTCGACATCGTCCGCCGGTAACGGCGAACACCTGCCGTTTCAGAGAGCAGCAATCATGCAACTCATCAGATTCCTCATCTCGATCTCCTGGGTGCGGATCGTCGCCGTCGTCGCCGCGGGTCTCATTGCCGGCGTGGCGAACACCTACCTGGTGACACTGATCCGCGGTGTCGTGTCACCTCCGCCGCACCCGCCCGTCTCCGTCCAAGCCTTCGTCGTCACGGCGCTGGTCATCCTGGTCAGTGGCGTGGTCTCGCAGGTGTTGCTGATCCGTCTGGCCCAGGACGCGATCTACCGGCTGCGGTCGGATCTGAGCTCGAGCATCGTGTCGGCGCCGCTCGAGCAGCTGGAACGGCTGGGCATGCACCGGCTCATGGCCACGCTCACCGAGGATGTGCGGTCGCTGTCGCAGGCCGCGACCGCCATCCCGAGCATCTGCGTCGACCTGGCCACCATCGTCGGGTGCTTCGTGTACCTGGTGATCGTGTCCGGGACCGTCTTCGCGGTCACCGTCGCGGGCACCCTGCTCGGAATCGCTTGCGTGGAAGTGATTCTCAAGCGCGTCCGCACGCTGTACAAGGAAGCGCGGGAGAACGAGGACTCGCTGCTGCGGTCGTACCAGGCCGTGACGCTCGGCATCAAGGAGCTCAAGCTGCACCGCGGCCGGCGGCGGGACTTCATGGACCGCCACCTGCTCGGCACCGCGGGCAGCCTGCGCGACCAGAATGTCGAGGCGGGTTCCAAGTTCTCGATCGGGCAGGGCTTCGGCCAGCTGCTGCAGCTGGGCACCATGGCGCTCATCCTGTTCGGGATCGCGCGCTGGTTCGAGCTGGATCAGAGCGTGATGGTCGGCTACGTGCTGGTCACCACCTTCCTGTCGATGCCGATGCAGAACTTCATGCACCGGATTCCGGACCTGCTGCGCGGCGACGTGGCGCTGAGCAAGATCCGGACCATGAACCTCGACATGGAATCCATGCACAACGAGGAGAACCTGCCGTACGACGATCGGCCGCCGGTGGATTCGGCGCGGCTGGAGCTGGTGAACGCCGGCTACAGCTACCGCTTCGAACCGCCGTCGACGGTGCCGCCCATTCCGGGTGGCCCGCCGGACGGCCCGCCCGGAATGGGCGGCGGTCCGCGTGGGGCGGGTCTGCATCCGGCCGCTACCCGGGCGCAGCTCGCGGCCGGTGACGGGCCGGAAGGCGTTGCGGGACAGGAAGGTCCGGACGGACGCCCGGGCCATCCCGGTCCCGGCGGTCACCCCGGTCCGGGTGGTCCCGGTGGTCCCGGCCACGGCGGTCCCGGTGGTCCGCCGCCGCATCCGAAGGGGCGGCGTCCCGCCGGTCCTCCGGGAGCGACCGGTCCGGATGTCAACGGGCACCGGTTCTTCAACCACGGTGGGCACGACGGCCGTCCGCTGCCGATGGATCGCCGGCCCCCGGAAGCGAACGGGGAGCACGGTTTCGAGCTCGGCCCCATCGATCTCACCTTCGAGCCGGGGCAGATCACCTTCATCGTCGGCGGCAACGGCAGCGGCAAGTCCACCCTGGCCAAGCTGCTGACCGGGCTCTACGTGCCGCAGACCGGTTTCCTGGCGCTCAACGGCGAGCAGATCAATCACCAGAACATCGAGTGGTTCCGCCAGCACACCTCGGCGGTGTTCACCGACTTCCATCTCTTCGAGGACTACCTGGGCTTCGAGCCGGGCATCGACGAGCAGGTGCGAAAGTACCTGCGGGAGTTGCAGATCGATCACAAGGTGACGGTGGAGAACGGTGTGCTGTCGACCATCGCGCTCTCCCAGGGCCAGCGCAAGCGCCTCGCTCTGCTGACCGCGCTGCTGGAAGACCGCCCGATCCTGCTCTTCGACGAATGGGCCGCCGACCAGGAACCCAAGTTCCGCGACGTGTTCTACCGCGAGATCCTCACCGATCTCAAGGCGCGCGGGAAGACGATCATCGTGATCACCCACGACGACCGCTACTTCCATCTCGCCGACCAGCTGGTCAAGCTCGACTTCGGCAAGCTGGCCGAGAAGAGCGAGGCCACGGCCGTCGCGGCGGAGTAAGCGCAGTTCAGCAGTGACGGCGGTGCCCGGTCCGGACTAAGTCCGGACCGGGCACTGTTGTATTCCGGCATGGCCAGCGAACCAGTAGCTTCGAAACAGCTCCGGCGTGCCCAGCTCCGGGATTTCCTGCGCACCCGCCGCGCGCGACTGACGCCCGGCGAGGTGGGGCTGGTGTCGTCCGGGGCGCGGCGCACGCCGGGGCTGCGGCGGGAGGAAGTCGCGCAGCTCGCGGGGGTCGGGGTGTCCTGGTACACCTGGCTTGAGCAGGGGCGCGATATCAATGTCTCGGCCGACGTGCTCGAGGCGGTGAGCCGGGCGCTGCGGCTGAGCGATGCCGAACGGACCCATCTTTTCGTGCTGACCGGACTGAATCCGCCACGGGCGCACCAGGTTCCGGGGGCGCGGGTGGAACCCGAACTGCGCCGGCTGCTGGATTCCTGGGCACCGCGCCCGGCGATCCTGCGGGATCGATATTGGAACATCCTGGCCATCAACGACGGCACGCGGGCGGTGTTCGGCTACGACGACGGCGATCACAACTGCCTCATCAGCTTCTTCACCAATGCGCAGTACCGCGATCTGCATACCGAATGGGCGATCGTCGCACCGGAAGTGGTGGCGGCCTATCGCGCCGATGCGGCCTACGCTCCCGGCGATCCGGGGTTCGAACGGGTGATCGGCGAATTGAGCCGGGCGAGTGCGGAATTCACCGAACTGTGGGCACGGCACGATGTCGCCGCACCCACCCGCACCCGCAAGGCGGTGCAGCATCCGGAAGCCGGGGATCTGATCTTCGACAAGACCACTCTCGCCGTCATCGACCATCCGGAGTGGTATCTGGAGCTGTACAACCCGCGGCCGGGCACCGGTACCGAGGAACGGCTGGCCGAACTGCTGCCCGGGCGGCTCGTCACCGCGTGAATTCCGGCTGCCTGGTGTTGCCGGACCCAGGTTGACTGCGCACTGTTCGCCCCTTCCCCGGCTCGGAATGCTGAATGTCATGACGCACAGCAATTCTCGATTCAACGGCAAGATCGCCCTCGTCACCGGCGGCACCAGCGGTATGGGACTGGCCGCCGCGAACCGGCTGCTGGCGGAGGACGCCCGGGTGGTCATCACCGGACGCGACAAGGAACGCCTGGACGCGGCGGCCGAGGAACTCGGCAGGAGGTTCGACGCGGCCGAGGCGGCCGAGCGCATTCTCGCGGTGCGCGGCGATGTGGCCGAGCTCGGTGAGCTTGACTCGCTGGTCGAGACCGTCCGGGCTCGCTTCGGACGCCTCGACGTGGTCTTCGCGAATGCCGGTGTGGCGGGCTTCGATTCGATCGGCGAGGTCACCCCGGACGAGTTCGACCGAGTGGTCGGAATCAACTTCAAGGGCGTGTATTTCACGATCCAGCGGGCCCTGCCGCTGCTCGCCGACGGCGGCTCGATCGTGATCAACGCGTCCTGGACGCTGCATCGCGGCATGCCGGGCGCATCTCTGTACTCGGCTACCAAAGCGGCGGTGCACAACCTGGCTCACACCCTCGCGGCGGAGCTGGCTCCCAGGCGAATTCGGGTCAACTCGGTCAGCCCGGGCTATATCGAAACCCCCATGTTCCATGACAATGTCTCCCCCGAGGCGCACGCCGAGGTGGTCACGGCCGTGGCCGCCGGGCGCACCGGCACCGCCGAGGATGTCGCGCACGCGGTCGCCTTCCTGGCCTCCGACGAGGCGTCCTACGTGAACGGCCAGGACCTGGTCATCGACGGTGGATTCGTCGCCGCCATACCGGCCCCGATGCTGTAAACGGTTCAGTCGCCGGGGAATTCGATCCCCGGCGACTGATCGGCGCCGAGCAGGAAGTAGCCGAGGAAAGTGACGTCCTCGTCGAGTGCGTCGAAGCGGGTGATACGAGCGGCCTCCGGTTCGAAGAACACATCGCCGGGCCGCAGTGTCCGTTCCGGCTGGCCTTCGATTCGAAAGGCCACCGCACCGGCCTCGATACTGCCCACCACCGGGCAGTTGTGCACGTGCAGTCCAGCTGTGGTTCCGGCGGGCATGGTGATGCGGCGCACTTCCACCCGGGAAACCCGTTTCGCTTGTGCGAAAGCGGCATTCAGCAATACCGAGCGGGTCACAGCGGGTGGGAGTTGATCTTCGGACACCAATCCAGCCTAGTCAGGACAGGTGCCCTCGGGCGGGGTGATTCGACGACTGGCACGGATTGTCGGTGGGGTGTGCGGGAATGCCGGCACGCTCGCCTTCCCCTCGTCATGCCGGGATGACGAGGGGAAGACTCCCGCACCGGATGTCAGCGCAGGGCGGCAGCCTTCCGGCGAGCCGCTGCGGCCTTCTTCGCCGCGGCCGCCTGGTCCGGATCCTTCGGGGCGGCGACCTTTTTCGCGGTCGACTTCTTGGCGGTCGAGCCGTTGGCCGAGGCTGCCACCGTCGGCTTGGCGGCGGCCTTCTTGGCGACCGCCTTCTTCGCCGGGGCCTTCGGCGCGGTGGCTTCGCCGGCCGCCAGGACTTCCTTCAGGAACTGGCCGGTGTAGCTTTCCGCCACGGCGGCAACGTCTTCCGGCGTGCCCTGGGCGATGACCATGCCGCCGCCGGAGCCGCCTTCGGGACCCATGTCGATGACCCAGTCGGAGGTCTTGATGACGTCCAGGTTGTGCTCGATGACGATGACCGTATTGCCCTTGTCCACCAGGCCGTTGATGACGGTCAGCAGCTTGCGGATGTCCTCGAAGTGCAGGCCGGTGGTGGGCTCGTCGAGAATGTAGACGGTGCGGCCGGTGGAGCGCTTCTGCAGTTCGGCGGCCAGCTTGACGCGCTGGGCCTCACCGCCGGACAGGGTCGGCGCGGACTGGCCCAGGCGCACGTAGCCCAGGCCGACGTCCACCAGGGTCTTGAGGTAGCGGTGGATGGAAGTCACCGGTTCGAAGAAGTCGGCCGCTTCCTCGATGGGCATGTCCAGGACTTCGGCGATGGTCTTGCCCTTGTAGTGGACTTCCAGGGTTTCGCGGTTGTACCGCGCCCCGTGGCAGACCTCGCAGGGGACGTAGACATCCGGCAGGAAGTTCATCTCGATCTTCAAAGTGCCGTCGCCGGAACAGGCTTCGCAGCGGCCGCCCTTCACATTGAAGGAGAAGCGGCCGGGCTGGTAGCCGCGCACCTTGGCCTCGGTGGTGGCCGCGAACAGGGTGCGGATCTTGTCGAAGACGCCGGTGTAGGTGGCCGGGTTGGAGCGCGGGGTGCGGCCGATGGGCGACTGGTCGACCTGGACCAGCTTGTCCAGATGGTCGAGCCCGTTCACCCGGGTGTGCCGGCCGGGGACCTGGCGCGCACCGTTCAGCTTGTTCGCCAGCACGGTCGCGAGAATGTCGTTGACCAGCGTGGACTTACCGGATCCGGAGACGCCGGTGACCGCGGTGAGCACGCCCAGCGGGAAGCTCACGTCGATGCCGCGCAGATTGTGCTCGACCGCGCCGACCACGGTGAGCTGCTTCTTCTTGTCCAGCGGCCGCCGCACCATCGGGACCTCGATGCGTTCGCGCCCGGAAAGGTATGCGCCGGTGAGGGATCGCTGATCCTTCAGCAGGCCCTCGTACGGTCCGGAGTACACCACCTGCCCGCCGTGCTCACCGGCGAGCGGGCCGATGTCGACCACCCAGTCCGAGGCGTGGATGGTGTCCTCGTCGTGTTCGACCACGATGAGGGTGTTGCCGAGACTCTTGAGCCGCGTGAGGGTTTCGATCAGCCGCCGGTTGTCGCGCTGGTGCAGGCCGATGGACGGCTCGTCCAATACGTACAGCACGCCGACCAGACCGGAACCGATCTGGGTGGCGAGCCGGATGCGCTGCGCTTCGCCGCCGGAGAGGGTGGCGGCCGCGCGCGACAGGGTCAGGTATTGCAGGCCGACGTCCAGCAGGAAGCCCAGGCGGGCCTGGATCTCCTTGATCACCTGGGCGGCGATGGCGGCCTGCCGCTCGTCGAGGGTCAGCGAGTTCAGGAAGTCCGCGGCCTCGCCGATGGACAGGTCCGACAGCTCGGCGATCGACTTGTGCCCGCCACGCGAGGCCAGGGTGACGGCCAAGATCTCCGGCCGCAGGCGCGCGCCATTGCAGACGGGGCACGGGATATCCCGCATGTACCCGTCGTAATGCTCCTTCATGGCCTCGGACTCGGTGGCATCCATGCGCCGCTGCAGGAACGGCATGACGCCTTCGAAATCGGCGTAGTAGGAACGCTTCCGGCCGTACCGGTTGGTATAGGAAACGTGGACCTGTTCGGAACTGCCCTCCAGCACGGCCTTCCGGGCCTTGGCCGGCAGATCCTGCCAGGGGGTGTCCATGCTGAAACCGATGGCCTCGGCCAGACCGGACAACAGGCGCGTGAAGTACTCGGCGGTCTGCCCGCGCGACCACGGCGCGATGGCCCCGTCGGCCAGGCTCAGCTCCGGGTCCGGCACGACCAGATCCGGATCGACCTCCTTGCGAATGCCGAGACCGGTGCAGTCCGGGCAGGCGCCGTAGGGCGAGTTGAAGGAGAACGAACGCGGTTCCAGATCCTCGATATCGAGGGGGTGCCCGTTCGGGCAGGCCAGCCGCTCGGAGAAACGCCGCTCGCGGTCGTGCGCGTGCTCGTCGCGATCCACGAAGTCCAGCACCACGATGCCGTCGGCCAGCCGCAGCGCGGTCTCGATCGAATCCGTCAGGCGCTGTTTGGAACTGGGCTTCACGGCGAGGCGGTCCACGACCACCTCGACATCGTGCTTCTCCTGCTTCTTCAGCTTGGGCGGGTCGGTCAGCGGATACACCACGCCGTCCACCCGGACGCGGGAGTAGCCCTGCGAGTGCAGCTGGTCGAAGAGATCGACGAATTCGCCCTTGCGGGTGCGCACCACCGGCGCGAGCACCTGGAACTTGATGCCCTCCTCCATGGCGAGCACCTGGTCCACGATCTGCTGCGGGGTCTGCTTCTCGATGAGGTGACCACAGGTCGGGCAGTGCGGAATGCCCGCGCGCGCGAACAGCAGGCGCAGATAGTCGTAGACCTCGGTGATGGTGCCGACCGTGGAGCGCGGATTGCGGTTGGTCGACTTCTGGTCGATGGACACCGCCGGAGACAGGCCCTCGATGAAGTCCACGTCCGGCTTGTCCATCTGCCCGAGGAACTGGCGCGCGTAGGCGGACAGCGATTCGACGTAGCGGCGCTGGCCTTCCGCGAAAATGGTGTCGAAGGCCAGCGAGGATTTGCCCGACCCGGACAAACCGGTGAATACGATGAGGCTGTCACGGGGTAGGTCGAGATCGACCCCTTTGAGGTTGTGCTCCCGTGCTCCGCGCACCGTAAGGCGATCCGCCACTAGCCGTCCTTCCAACGTTTCGGCATCCAGAACTACCCCCGACGCCATGCTAGGCGTGCCCACCGACAAGTTCGGTTCAAGAAGCCTGAACGCTGGTCAAAGCGTGTTTATTTCCCCAAGGCCGGCATCCCTGCGCGCTTTCGGCATGCCGGAATGACGGGGGTCACACCGCTTTCGGATACGCGGGCTCGGCGAGGTTCTCGGTCGCGCCGATCGCGCTGGGTAGCTCCGGCAGCGGCCGGCGCACGCATCCGGTGGTGATGGCCCGGGGCGCGAGCGCGCGTTCGCGCGGCCGCTCCGCCGCGTCGGCGGCGGTGACCAGGGTCAGGTCGCCGTCGAATCGGCGGTAGAGCAACCGCCCGCGCAAGGTATCCGGATCGGTGAAGAACAGATACGGCAGCCCGCCCCCGCACAGCACCGCGGCGGCTTCGTCCTCGAGCAGCACCGGCACCGGATCCCGGTGCTGGCGCAGCGTGCGCACCGCCCCGGCGCCGGCCCAGCACACCACCGCGTCCAAGCCGGAATCGGCGTCGGTGAACAGGTGCGCGTCGTAGTCCAGGGCATCGAGCACCTTGGCGGCGGCGGTGGGCGTGGACACCTGTAGTAGGCAATCCTTGCGCCGCACAATCGGACTGGGTGCGCTCACCACACCCAGGTCCGGTCGTGCCGGGTCCGGCCAGGGCCGGGACGTTTCGTCCGGTGGGCAGCCCAGTCGCAGGTCGAGGCGTTCCAACGCGAACGTGGTCGCAAACCGTCCCGGCCCGGCGACCTGAACCCGGTACGCCTTCCCCAGCGCCCGGATTCCGGCTTGTACCAAGGTGGTTTCGCCCTCGGTACCGGGCCAGTCGAGGCGGGCCCTGACGGGTCCGTCCAGCCCGTGCCGGCGCAGGATCCGGCCGAGGCCGCGCACCAGTCGGGTCACCTCCGCGGGTGGGACGGGTCCGCGTGTGGTCACGACGAAATCCGGATCGATCCCACTCGACCACACTTCCGACGCGCCCATAGCCGACCCACTTCCCGTTTCCCGACCCGGCAACCCGCATTCATGCCATCACGCGGGGGTGCCGCGCCGACAGTGCCGAAAGTCCCAATCCGGACCACTTTCCGGGAAATCATTCCGGTAAAAGGTTGGCAAATAGTTGCCGCGCCTCGAACCGGCTGTGGGACAGTCACGTTCGACAGAACAACCCTCCGGCAATCGGGTGGGCCGTAAAATACCCGATGCCGTGTGCGCCTCCGCCGGACAGCAGGACAACCATGCACGACGCCCCACGCACCGGTCCCTACTCAGTGCGTGAAACGCTGTCGCAGCTGCGATTACGCGAATTACTCACCGAGGTGAAGGACCGGGTAGAGCAGATCATCGACGCTCGCGACCGTATCGACGGGCTGGTCGAAGCCATGCTGGCGGTGACCTCCGGCCTCGATCTGGACCAGACCCTGCAAACCATCGTGCGGGCCGCCACCGGACTGGTCGACGCCCGCTACGGCGCGCTCGGGGTGCGCGGGCACGACAAACAACTGGCCCAGTTCATCTATCACGGCATCGACGAGCAGATCCGCACGCTGATCGGCGATCTGCCGCAGGGCCACGGGGTGCTGGGCCTGCTGCTGAGCACGCCGGAGCCGATCCGGCTGGACAATCTCGCCCGGCATCCGGCCTCGGTCGGCTTCCCCCGGCATCATCCGCCCATGCGCAGTTTCCTGGGCGTGCCGGTGCGGATTCGCGGCGAGGTGTTCGGAAACCTGTATCTCACCGAGAAATCCGGCGGACATCCGTTCACCGAGGACGACGAGGTGCTGTTGCAGGCGCTGGCCGCCGCCGCCGGTATCGCGGTGGACAATGCCCGGCTCTACGAATCCGCGCGCACCCGGCAGGCCTGGATCGAGGCGACCCGCGATATCGCCACCGAATTCCTGGCCGGCACCGAACCCAATCAGGTACTGGCCCACGTGGTCGAGCACGCTCGGGAACTCACCGCCTCGCAGCGCGCGCTGCTGGCCGTGGTGCCGGATCCGGACGCGCCGCCGGAGGAGGTCACCGAACTGGTGGTGGCGCAATGGTCCGGGCCGGGCGAGGATCCCGCCAACCCGACCGTGCGCACCACCGGCACCGCGGTCGGCCAGGCGCTGAACACCCGCACCCCTTTGCGTTTCGACGATGCCAAACAGGTGGATCTGGGCCGGTTCATCCCCGATCTCGGCCCCGCGCTGGTGCTGCCGCTGCACACCCCGGACTCCACGCTGGGCGTGCTGATCACGCTGCGCACCGCCGAATCCATGCCCTACTCCGACGAATTGGTGGAATTGATCGGCGCGTTCACCGATCAGGCCGCGCTGGCCATGCAATTGGCGGTGGCGCAGCGGCGCATGCGCGAGCTCGACATCCTCACCGATCGCGACCGCATCGCCCGCGACCTGCACGATCACGTGATCCAGCGGCTGTTCGCCATCGGGCTCTCGCTGCAGGGCACCGTCCCGCGCGCCCGGGTGCCCGAAGTGCGGCAACGGCTTTCCGACACCATCAACGATCTGCAGGACGTGGTGGAGGAGATCCGCACCTCGATCTTCGACCTGCACGGCGGCGACGGGCATTCCACCCGACTACGCCAGCGCATCGAGCGCGCGGTCAAACAGCAGACCACCAATACCGAGATCCGCGCCCTCATGCACATCACCGGACCGCTGTCGGTGGTGGAACCCAGCCTCGCCGATCACGCCGAAGCCGTTGTGCGCGAAGCGGTCAGCAATGCCGTGCGGCATTCGGGGGCGGGCACCATCACCATCGATATCGGGGTGGCCGACGATCTCACCATTCTGGTGTCCGACGACGGCTGCGGCATTCCGGACGACATCACGCCCAGCGGGCTGACCAATCTCGCCCGGCGGGCGGAGGAATCGGGCGGACGGCTGGCCGTGTACCCGCGCCGCGACGCCGACGGCGAGGAGACCGGGACGAAACTGCACTGGTCGGTGCCGCTGCACTAACCGATCGGGCCGAGCACCAGCGCCGAATTGTGGCCGCCCATACCGAGAGCCGTCTTCACCGTGATGCCGCCGGTATGCGGCGCCACGCCGTCGACCAGCCGGGCGTGCGCCGGCGCGACGATCGGGGAGGACACCACCAGGCCGCGCTCGTAACCCATGGCGATGGCCGCCACCTCCACCCCCGCCGCGGCCGCCTGACAGTGCCCGGTCAAGGGTTTGGTGGCGACCACCTGCGGGTTGTTGTCGAACAGCGCTGCCAGCAAAGCGGTTTCGGCGTCGTCGCACTGCTGGGTGCCGGAACCGTGCGTGTTCAGGTACGCCACTTCCTCCGGCCGCACATCGGCATTGGCCAGGGCGCGGCGCACGCAGTCGAAGATCTGCTCGTAGGACGGCTCCACCGAGATCACGTGGTAGCCGTCGTTGGACATGCCGCCGCCGAGCACCGCCACATACGGATCGTCGGCCTCGCGGGTCACCACGAAAGCCGTGGACGCCTCGCCGAATCCGAAGCCGCGGCTGCCTTCCTGGAACGGGCGGCAGGCGTCGAGCGGATCGGTGTCGTCGACGGCCGCGCCGAGCGCGACGAAGGGCTCCACCATGTCCGGGGTGGCGGACAGATCGGTGGCGACCACGATCACATCGTCGGCGAAACCCTGGGCCAGCCACAGCTGCGCGGTGAGCAATGCCACATTGGCGGAGGAGCAGGCCGCGGTGACATTCATCGACGGCCCGTGGAAACCGAACTCGCTCATCAGCATCGACACCGGGGTGGAGGGCAGCAGCCGCAGATAGTCGCGCGAACGCCGGCGCGCCCCGTCCACCACGTAGAAGTCCCGCCATTCGTACACATTGCCCAGCACGATGGCGTGCAGCAGACCGACCGTGCGGCCCTGCCGCCAGCCGCGGGCGCGGGCATCGGCGACGGCCTCGCGCGCCGACTCCATGACCGCGCGCACATACCGGCTCGGACCGATTTCCGGATCGCCGCCGTCCGGCACGCGGGCAACCCAGCCGTGCCGATCCCGTTCCGGCCCGTACCCTGGATAGAGCCGGGCCGCTGGCTTACCGCTCAGCAAACCTTCCCAGAGGGTTTCCCGGCCCCACCCGTACCCGGTGACGGCGCCGATTCCGGCAATGGTCATATGATCTTGGTGCTGCTCAGCGGTGGGCGGGTTGGGGATGGTGCCAGGCATTGCATCGCTCCTTCTCGATCCGGTGCCCGTAATGATCACCACTCTCGGGCCGATGCTGTGCGGAACTGTGATTCATTCAATACCCTCGGCGCGATGTGCCAGCAATCGCTCCGACAACAATTTGGTGCCGTGCTCCAACGACATGTCGCAATGACGATCAGGGGGTGCAAGTGGTGGTGGGTAACGATCGGGCAAACGCACCGACCGATGCCGAGCAACTGGCCCAGCGTTACCGGTCCCTGGTCGACTACAGCCCCGATGGCGTAGTCGTCCACGAGCGCGGCAGAGTGGTCTACGCCAACCCGGCGACCGTGCGGATGCTGGCCGCCGGATCGGCCGAGGAGATCATCGGGCAGCCGGTCACCATTTTCGTGGACCCGGCCTCGCTGCCGGGGATGCTGGATCGCATTCGCCGGCTCACCATCACCGGAACCGCCTCCGAACCCGCCGAGATGACGCTGTTGCGCTGCGACGGCGGCACCGTGGACGTGGAGACCGTTTCCGTGCTCACCGCCTGGCACGACCGGCTGGCCTATCAGGTGGTGCTGCACGATCTGACCGCGCAGCGCCGGGCCGAGGCGGCCCAGCGGCGCGCCGAGCAGTTCTTCACCACCGTGGTCTCGCAGCTGGAAGAGGGCGTGGTGGTGATCAGCCGGAGCGGGAAGATCGAATCCATCAATCCGGCGGCGCTGCGCATCTTCGGCTGGAACGGGCCGGATCTGATCGGCGTGCCGTACACCGAACTGCCGCTGTCGCTGCTGGATGCCAATGCCCAGCCGCTGCCGGCCGACCAGTACCCGATCGTGCGCACCATGGCGACCGGAGAAGCCGTGACCCGCTTCGTCTTCGGCGTGGACCGGCCCGACGGGCAACGCCGCTGGCTGTCAACCAGTTGCCGGGTGCTGAATCCGGCCGACCCCAACTCCCCCACCGTGTCCTCCTTCAACGACATCACCGAATTCCGGGCCAGCCGAAGGCAATTGGAGTACCAGGCCACGCACGATCCGCTGACCGGGCTGGCCAATCGGGCGCTGGTGCTGTCGCGGCTGGCCGCCGCGCTGGGCACCACCGAGGCGCTGCCGGTCTCGACGGTCATGTTCATCGACCTGGACGGGTTCAAGGCCATCAACGACACACTCGGGCATGCCATCGGCGACACGGTGTTGCAGATCGTGGCGCAGCGGTTGCAGCGCGGGCTGCGGTCCGACGATGTGGTAGGGCGGATCGGCGGCGACGAATTCCTGGTGCTGCTGTCGGGGCGGACCAGTGACGAGGATCTGGCCCTGCTGACCGGGCGCTTGCAGCAGGCCATGGCCGAGCCGATCATCGCGCGCGGGCATCGGATCCAGGTGAACGCCTCGATCGGCATCACGCGCCTGGGGTCGGGTGAGACGCGCACGCCGGAGGCGGTGCTGCACGACGCGGATATCGCCATGTACCGCGCCAAGCCGCCCAGTCACCGTGACAGCGGGAAGCTCATCCGACGCACCGACAACACCCACGCTTCCTGAAACCGGACGGTTGCACGGCTGGTCAGCGGGTATGCGAGTGGCGGTCGTGGAGTTGCCACCATCACGTTTACCTGCGGATACGGCAGCGGCGCGATTCGCGAACTAGAATCGACAACTCTGTTCTTCGATGGTTCGCGAGTCGTGCGCACGCGACAGACGTGGTGATCAAGGAGTTCCGTTTTGCCCGACCTGACTGAGGAGCGCCCTGTGTCCGCGTCCGATCCCGCCGCGGCGGAATCCCCGGATCTGGAGCGTGAACAGCAGTACTTGACGAAGCTTTACCAGCAGTTGGACGGTATGCGCGCGTATGCACAGCGGCGGTTGAAGACGGTGTTGCTGGAGACGGGTGGCACGCCGCAGGCGCGTAGTGAGCGTGAGTCCTACACGCAGCTGTATTCGGAGGATCTGTCGAAATACGATGCGGCCGAACACGGTCTGTGCTTCGGGCGTATCGACCTGGCCGATGGCGTCAGCGGCGACGGATCGCCTGCCGAAGCCAACGGCAGCAATGGCAGCGGCGATTACCGCTATATCGGGCGTATCGGCATTCTCGACGAGTCCGCCGACTACGAGACGCTGCTGCTGGACTGGCGCGCACCGCTGGCCCGCCCGTTCTATCTCGCCACCACCGCCGCGCCCGACGGGGTGACCCGCCGCCGCCATATTCGTTCGCGCAATCGCAAGGTGACCGCGGTCAACGACGAATACCTCGACCTGGATGCCGCACGCCGCGACGGCGTGGTGAACGACGACAGCGGCGTCGGCAGCGAGAGCGCGCTGCTGTCCGCGCTCAATGCCGCCCGCACCGGGCATATGAACGACATCGTCGAGACCATCCAGTCCGAGCAGGACGCCATCATTCGCTCCGAGCACAAGAGCGTGCTGGTGGTGCAGGGCGGGCCGGGCACCGGTAAGACCGCGGTGGCGCTGCATCGCGCGGCCTACCTGCTGTACACCTACCGGCAGCAGCTGGACAAGGCCGGCGTGCTCATCATCGGGCCCAACTCGACCTTCCTCGACTACATCGGGCAGGTGCTGCCGTCGCTGGGCGAGACCGGGGTGCTGCTCTCGACCATCGGCAATCTATATCCGGGAGTGCAGGCGACGCTGGAGGATTCGCTGCGCGCGGGCGAGCTCAAGGGTTCCCTGGACATGCTCGAGGTGCTGAAGAAGGGCGTGCGGGACTGGCAGGAGGTGCCGTCGGAGCCGATCCGGCTGCACTTCGACGGACACGACCTGACCCTGGACCGCAAGATCGTCACCAAGGCGCGCGGGCGGGCCCGGTCCTCGCGGCGGCCGCACAATCTGGCGCGGCCGGTGTTCGCGGCGGGTGTGGTGGACGCGCTCACCGATCAGCTGGCGCAGGCCATCGGGGCCAATCCGCTGGGCGGGCGGAACCTGTTGAGCCAGACCGATCTCACCGAGATCCGGGACGAGATGCGGGCCGACGCCGATATCCAGCGCGCCATCGCCGGACTGTGGCCGATCCTGAGCCCGCAGGACGTGCTGGCCGGGCTGTGGGCCGACCCGAAGCGGCTCGCCAGTGCCGCCGGACAGCTGAGCGCCGCCGATCGGGAGGAGCTATATCGCCCCGACCACGGGGAATTCAGTGATGCCGACGCGCCGCTGCTGGACGAGCTGGCCGAACTGCTCGGCGTGGACGACACCGAGGAACGCGAACGCGCCCGCCGCCGCTGGCGCGCCCAGCTGGCCGAGGCGCAGGACGCCCTCGACATCCTGACCGGTTCCGCGCCACAGGATCTCGAGGACGAACTCGATCCCGAACTGCTCATGGCCTACGACCTGATCGACGCCTCTCAGCTCGCCGAACGCCAGCAGGTGCGCACCAGCCAGACCACCGCCGAGCGCGCCGCCGGGGACCGCACCTGGACCTACGGGCACGTCATCGTCGATGAGGCGCAGGAGCTTTCGGAAATGGCGTGGCGAATGGTGATGCGGCGCATCCCCAATCGCTGGATCACCGCGGTCGGGGATGTGGCGCAGACCGGCGATCCGGCCGGGGCGTCGTCCTGGCAGCAGGTCCTGGAACCGTATGTAGCCAAGCGGTGGAAGCTCACCGAGCTCACGGTCAACTACCGCACGCCGTCGGAGATCATGGCGATCGCCGCCGATGTGCTGGCCGAGATCGACCCGGGCGTGTCGATTCCGCGCTCCATCCGCGATTCGGGCTTCCGGCCCACCGCGCACCGGGTGAACGCGGACGAACTGTCCACCGAGATCAAGCGGCTGGTGGACGCCGAAGCCGACCATCCGGGCACCACCACCGTCATCGTCCCGCACGACCTGATGCCGGAACTGGGCCACCTGAACGGTGATTCGGTGCGCGTGCTCACCGTCCACGATGTGAAGGGCCTGGAGTTCGACGCCGTCATCCTCGCCGAACCTCACCGCATCCTGGGCGAATCCCCGCGCGGCATGAACGACCTCTACGTCGCCCTCACCCGCGCCACCCAGCGCCTGGCCGTCGTGCACACCGCCGACCTCCCGGAGGTCCTGCACCGGCTGCGGTGAGCGGGTTCGGGGCGCGCCCCCGAGCCCCGGGCCGGGTGAAGACCGGCACTCGAACGATGAAGCGGCCGTACCCAACCGGGTACGGCCGCTTCGTTCTTCGGCTTTCAGGGGGTTCGGGGGCCTGCCCCCGAAATTCCTCCCGCTCAGCGCACGGTGTGCACGATCAGCACATCCGCGCGGGACTTGCGGGCCACGTCGGCCGGGACGGAACCCAGCAGGCGGCCGGCGAGGGTGTTGAGGCCGCGGTTGCCGACCACGAGCAGATCGGCTTCCACCTCCTTGAGCAGGCTCAGCAGCGACTCGACGGGCTCACCGACGACGGCCTTCTCGACGATATTGGTGGCGCCGGCGGCGGTCGCCTTGTCCCGGGCCACGCGCAGGATCTCGCTGGTGGGCGCGGAACCGCGCACCTGGTAGGCCTCGTCCTTGAGCACGTCGGCGGCGGCGGCCACATCGCGGTCGTCGGTCGGGTAGTACGCGCAAGCGATGTACAGCGTCGCACCCTCGTCGCCGGCCAGAGCCGCGGCCCGCTCGACGGCGACGTACGACGAGTCCGAGCCATCGGTACCGACGACGATCGTCCGGTAGGCGGTCATTCTCTCCTCCAAGTACAAGGGTCGGGGCCACGGTTTCCCCCGCGTGGTGCGGTTACCACCGCGGCAACTTCGCCTGACAATAGCGGCATAACCGACGGAAATTTTCGATATCGCAACACATCACACTTGCGTGGCGCGGCCGCTCCGGGACACATTCCCGGAGCGGCCCGTGAACGACCCTGACTACCAGCAAAAAGGCGAACGATTGTGAGAAGGCACAGAAATCGCGAACCTTATTGCGGCGCTGGGAGGTTCGTCACACGTTAGCGATAGTCGGCCCAGAACCAGCCGAGAATCACGCTGAGGATCTGCATGCGTTCCCTATCCCTTCGGCCGATCGATGACGGGCAATACTAACGCCGTCATCGATGCGGCCGATCCGGGGCCGGTTCAGAGACTGAAAAGCGGTCCGGTGATGGTCAATCCGAGATCCGTGCCGACGTAGGCGAAGAACGCGAACAGCATGAGCGCCGCGCCCGCCAGCGCCAGATCCTTGTTGAACGAGACCATTTCGGTCTGCTTGGCCTGCGGGTCGGTTTCCTTCCAGAAGGCGTGCATGAGGAACGCCGTCGGGAGCAGGAAGACGAACAGCAGCAGCGCGCCGAGGTCGGCCCAGACGCCGAGCAGGACGCTCAGTCCGCCGGCGATCAGCAGCACGCCCGAGGCCAGCACCGCCGGCTTGGGCATGGGCACGCCCTTGAACTTCGCGTACTGCGCCATCGCGTCGGCCTGTGCGATATGGCCGAAGCCGGAGCTGAGGAACAGCAGGACGAACAGCACTCGTCCGATCAAAACCAGCACGTCCATGGCCCACTCCTTCGATGAAACCGCCATTGGGTGATACGGCAACCAACTCATCAGGAAGGTGGGCTATTCCCATACTCGATCTTGTCAGGAGGGTAGCGAGGTGCGGGCGTAATCCAGCGGAGCCATACCGATCTCCTTGGTGAACTCGTTGGTGAAATGCGCCTGATCGAAGTAGCCGAGGTCGAGCGCCAGCGCGGCCAGATCGGTGGTGCGGCCCTCCGCCAGCAGGTGCGCGCCGTCCTGCAGCCGGTAGCGGCGCAGCACGGCCTTCGGGCTGGTGCCGACATAGCGGCGGAACAGGCGTTGCAGGGTGCGGATGGGGATGTCGAACAGGGTGGTGAGCTGATCCACCCGGGTCAGGTCGCGGTCCTGCTCCATCGTTTCGATGATCCGCAGCACCAGGCGATAGGACTCGTCGTCGGCGACGCCGCGCCGCTCGAACTCGCCGACCAGGAAGTCCTCGACCACGGCGCGGCGGCCCTCGAGTTCGGGCTCGGCCAGGACTCTTTCGGACAGGCCGGCCGCCGCGGGCAGCACCTGCAGAAGCGGCACCGAGGTGTCACGGAGCGCGCCGACGTCCAGACCCGTGAAGGCGCCGAACCCGCCGGCCCGGAACTTCACGCCGAATGTCTCACCCTCCTCGGTCAATTCGCGGGTGTACTTGGTACTCCAGACGCCGGTGACGAAGCCGCCGGTGTGGTCGTGTTCGCGTTCGAAGGTCAGATTGACGGCCGGGAACGGCAGCACCTCGGCGTAGTAGGGCGGCATACCGCGCAGGTCCCAGCTGACGGCCCAGTACCACTCGACATAGCGGCACACCCGCTCCCCCGCCGCGAGCCGGCGGTGGTTGCCGGTGCGGAGCTGTTCCCACGGCCGCAGAATGCCTTTCGCGGTTTCCGGCGGCGGGACCGGGCGCGGGTGGAACCGGCCGGGAATGCTGTCAGTCATGGGGGTGTCGCTTTCTTACAAGAACGAGCGGGCGGCCCGGACGAGAGTTGGGGACATGAGCGAGACAGTGCATCCGATTCCCGAGAACTACCACTCCATCACCTGCTTCCTGGCCGTTCCCGACGGCAACCGGGCCATCGACTTCTACTCCACCGTCTTCGGCGCGCAGGTGGTGAGCCGCAACGATCTTCCCGATGGTCAGCCCGCGCACGCCGAATTGCTGATCGGCGATTCCACCATTCAGATCGGCATGCCCATGCCCGACGAGGGCGTGCGCGCCCCCGAGGAAGGCTGGGTGCACACCAGCATCGTCCACTACTGCCCCGACGTCGACGCGGTCGCGAAACTCGCCCGCGAAAACGGGGCGCGCTACGTGGACGAGCCGCAGACCTTCGTCACCGGCGACCGCTACGGGCGCGTCATGGACCCGTTCGGTCACCGCTGGGTGGTCATGACCCGCGTCGAGGACGTGTCACGCGAAGAGGCCGAGCGCCGAGTGACCGATTGGATGGCCAACTCGCGCAACAACTGATTTGGCGCAGGCGAGGGCAACTTGCCGGGTACGCCCAGTATCGGCAGGGTGGCGGGCCGTCGGCACGGGTTGCCATGTGCCAACGGCCCTTCGCCGCCCGCTGGAGGCTCGGGGAGGCGGCTACTGAATGCCCGCCGCATCCATGCCTCGTAGTTCCTTCTTCAGGTCCTGGATCTCGTCGCGGAGGCGGCCCGCGAGCTCGAACTGGAGTTCGCGGGCGGCATTCATCATCTGCTCGGTCATGTCCTTGACCAGGTCGGCGAGTTCGGCGCGCGGCATGGACTTGATATCGCGGCCCTCGTACACCCCGGCGCTGACGGCACGGCCCGGTTCACCCTGGGCGCGGCGGCCGCGGCTGGCATTGCGGCCCGAGCCGCCGATCTCGACCTCGGAGTCCTCGGCCTCGCGATACACCTGGTCGAGAATGTCGGCGATCTTCTTGCGCAAGGGTTTCGGGTCGATCCCGTGCTCTTCGTTGTAGGCGATCTGCCGGGCCCGGCGGCGATCGGTCTCGTCGATGGCGTGCCGCATGGAGTCGGTGATCTTGTCCGCGTACATGTGGACCTCACCGGACACATTGCGCGCCGCGCGGCCGATGGTCTGGATCAAGCTGGTGCCCGACCGCAGGAACCCTTCCTTGTCGGCGTCCAGGATCGCGACCAGCGAGACCTCGGGCAGGTCGAGACCCTCCCGGAGCAGGTTGATGCCGACCAGCACGTCGTATTCGCCGAGCCGCAGCTGCCGCAGCAATTCCACCCGGCGCAGGGTGTCGATCTCCGAATGCAGGTATCGCACCCGCACGCCCAGCCCGAGCAGATAGTCGGTGAGATCCTCGGACATCTTCTTGGTGAGCGTGGTGACCAGCACCCGTTCGTCCCGTTCGGTGCGCAGCCGGATCTCGTGCACCAGATCGTCGATCTGGCCCTTGGTCGGCTTCACCACCACGTGCGGATCCACCAGACCGGTCGGGCGGATCACCTGTTCGACGAATTCGCCGCCCGCCTGGCCCAATTCGTACGGGCCGGGCGTGGCCGACAGGTACACCGTCTGCCCGATCCGGTCGGCGAACTCCTCCCAGGTGAGCGGCCGGTTGTCGACGGCCGACGGCAACCGGAAGCCGAATTCGACCAGGTTCCGCTTGCGCGACATATCGCCTTCGTACATGGCGCCGATCTGCGGCACCGTCTGATGCGATTCGTCGATGACGAGCAGGAAGTCCTCGGGGAAATAGTCCAGCAGGGTGGCCGGCGCGGTGCCGGGACCACGCCCGTCGATATGCCGCGAGTAATTCTCGATACCCGAGCAGAAGCCGACCTGTTTGATCATTTCCAGGTCGTATTGGGTGCGCATCCGAAGTCGTTGCGCCTCCAGTAGTTTGCCCTGCTTCTCCAATTCCGCGAGCCGGGTCTCGAGTTCCGCTTCGATATCGCGCACCGCGCGTTCCATGCGTTCGGGACCGGCGACATAATGCGTGGCCGGGAAAATGCGGACCATATCCACCTTGCGCACCACATCGCCGGTGAGCGGATGCAGGTAATACAGCGCCTCGACCTCGTCGCCGAAGAATTCGATGCGGATCGCCAATTCCTCGTAGGAGGGGATGATCTCGACGGTGTCGCCGCGCACCCGGAAGGAACCGCGGGTGAAGGACATGTCGTTGCGGGTGTATTGCACATCGACCAGCAAACGCAGCAGCCGGTCCCGGTCGATCTCGCCGCCGACCTCCAGGGTGACCGAACGGTCCAGGTAGGACTGCGGCGTGCCGAGTCCGTAGATGCAGGAGACCGAGGCCACCACCACGACATCGCGGCGCGAGAGCAGGCTCGAGGTCGCCGAGTGGCGCAGCCGCTCCACATCGTCGTTGACCGAGCTGTCCTTCTCGATATAGGTATCGGTCTGCGCGATGTACGCCTCGGGCTGGTAGTAGTCGTAGTACGAGACGAAGTACTCGACCGCGTTGTTCGGCAGCATCTCGCGCAGCTCGTTGGCCAGCTGGGCCGCCAGCGTCTTGTTGGGCGCCATGACCAGGGTCGGGCGCTGCAACTTCTCGATGAGCCAGGCGGTGGTGGCCGACTTACCGGTACCGGTCGCGCCGAGCAGCACCACATCCCGCTCGCCGGCCTTGATGCGGCGCTCGAGTTCGGCGATGGCGGCGGGCTGGTCACCGGCCGGCACATGGTCGCTGACCACCTGGAACTGTCCCCCGAGCCGCTCGATCTCGCCGATCGGCCGGTGCTCGGAATGCGCCAGCGGCAGGTCGCCGGGAACCTCGGTTGCGAAAGCCATGTTCACCAGCCTAGGACGACCCACCGACAGATTCCGCCCGGCCGAGCCGACAGGGTATGCATCCGGTCACACCGGGCCCTCCGGAGCGCCGGACGGGCGGCGGCGGGCACGCCACCCGATCGAACAAACCGATCAGTTCACAAATGTCCGAATTATCCCGTCTTGCAACATACTTCACGAAAATTTCGAGCCGATGACAGTGAAATTCCTTTTCGCTCAGAGGGGTTCCGTTCCCAGCCCGCAGGTGTAACCTGATCTGGCTGGTCGGACGAGTCGAGAAGGGCGTGACGATGACCGGTCTTCGTATGCCACAGCGCAATTCCACGAATGGAGTGGACCCCCATCGGATGAGCGGCACCAACCACTCGGCTTCCCCGCACCGCCCCAGACTCGAATTCTTCAATCTGGCCGAGCTGTCCTGGACCGATCACCACGGCTATCTGCACCCGGTCGAGCGGCTGCACGCCGAACCGTGGGGCCTGTACGTCGAGCGCCTGGTGGACAACCCGCGCTTCCACTACATCGAATCGTGGCTGCTACCGGAGCTGTCGCTGCGCGCCACCGTCTACCACCTGCGACCCGGCCACGACCGCGGGCAGACCTACTACCTCGACATCGGCGACTACGGGCCGGTCGAGCCCAAGAAGTGGCGGGCCGAGGGGCACTACCTGCACGTGGTCGCCCGGCCCGGCCGAGTCCCCGAACTGGTGGGCATCGACGAACTGCTGGCCGCGCACGCGGCGGGTCACTTCGACACCGCGCGCACCCATCAGGCCATCGAGCGGGCCGCGCACGTGGTGGACGGCATCGCGGGCTGCGGTCACGATGTGGATCGCTGGTTCGCCACCAAAGGCATCGCACTGACCTGGCTGTGAGCGGATAATACGAAAAACCGCCCGGACCGTCTTGCGCTCGGCCCGGGCGGTTCTCGTTGGTCAGGACTTGCCGGCCTAGCCGGACAGGCTCGGGATCAGCCCGCCCAGTCCGCCGCCGCAGCCGAAGCTGCCGGTGCCGCTGCTCGCGCCCACCTGGACGGTAATGGAGTCGCTGATCAGGATCTGCCGCGCCTCGATCTTGTGCGATCCGGCGGTGTCCGGCGTCCACTTCAGGGTCACCTTGTTGCTCAGCAACGACGGCGACACCGGGCTGCCCGGGATGTCCTTGCCGTTGTCGGTGAACTTCACCGTGGACAACCGGTCCACCTCGACCGACGCGGTCAGGGTGTACTGGCAGCCGACCTTGTGGTCGCTGCCCGATACCTCGAGATTGCCCACCCACGCGCCGGCCTGGGGCGCGGCCAGCACCATGGTCGCGGTCAGCGCGCCGAAGGTGGACAGCCCCATACCGACCCGACGAACCCGGGCCTTCTGTGCGTTCATGCAGGTACTTCCCTTTGTTGTGCTCCCCCGCCCAGGTGCGGCGGGTCAGCCGCACATTAGCGAAATACGCACGCTTCAGATCGGGTTTCGGCGAAATTCGCCCGAACCGCGCCCGGCCGCCCAGCAAGCTGTCGGCGACGCAACACTCGCTCCCCTGGACGACCGCCGCTCGAACCGCGATCCTGAGAGGCATGACTCACGCCCCCACGGTGGACCTGCACCGGCCCAAGGTGGAGTACTTCCATGTCGACGAGCTCACCAATATCGATCCCAAGGGATTCGTGCGGCAGGTGGAGCGCTACCACGTCGAGCCCTGGGGGCTGTACATGGCGCGTCCCTCCGATCATCCGGAGTTCCACTACATCGAATCCTGGCTGCTGCCCAGCCTTTCCATTCGCGTGACGGTCTTCCATTTCACGCCCGCGGACCTGCGCGATCAGGACTACTACATCGACCTCGGCGAATTCGCCCAGGTGGAGCCGGGTACCTGGAAGTCGGTCGACCACTATCTGGATCTGGTGGTGCGCAGCAATCGCGAGGTCGAGCTGCTGGACGTGGACGAGCTGCTCGCGGCCCACTCGGCCGGTTACCTCGACCTGGCCCAAGCCCAGAAGGCGATCGAGACCGCCACCGCGGTCATCGACGGCATCGCCGCGCACGGCCACCTGCTCGAACCGTGGCTGGAAGCGCACGGCATCAAGCTGACCTGGAAGTAGCGCGGGATCAGTCCACCGTCAGGCTGACGATCGCCGGCCGGCCCGGGTCGGCGCTCGCGTGCAGCCACTCCCCCGTATCGATGGGCGGAAAACCGATGGCCGCCAAGCGATCCCGGAGCCCGTCGGCCACCTCGGTGCTCGCCACGGTGACGCGGATGTCGAGAATATCGGCGGCCGGCTTGCCCGGTTCGGTGGTCGGGCCGACGTGCTCGATGCGCTGGGCGTCGGCCGCGCATGCCACGGCGAGCCGGGCGATCAGGCGCCCGGCCTGCGCCGGCCATTCCGGATTCGCCTCCACCACCGGCAGTTCCGGCAGCGGGGCCGGATTGCCGTTGCGGAGATTGCGCTCGAACGGGATCAGGCGCTCGTCCCAGAGCCGGTGCACCTCGGCGTCGATCACGCCGTTGTCGCCATTGTTGTCCAGCAGCACATCGGCGACGGCGCGGCGCTGCTCATCGGTGGCCTGGGCGGCGATGCGGGCGCGGGCGTCGGCCTCGTCGATTCCGCGGAATTCGACCAGGCGCCGGACCCGGGTCTCCTCGGCGGCGTCCACGATGACCACCAGGTTCATGAACGGGGCCAGGCCGTTCTCGACCAGGAGCGGAATATCCTGCACCACAATGCCGTCGGCGGGGGCGGCGGCGATGAGCTCGTTGGTGCGCTGACCGACCAGCGGGTGCGTGATCCCATTGAGCGTCCGGCGCGCTTCGTCACTGGCGAAAGCCTTGGCCGCCAGGGCCGGACGATCGAGACTGCCGTCGGCGGCGAGAATATCCGGACCGAAAGCCTCGGCCAGCGCGGCCAATCCGGGCGTACCCGGGGCAACCACCTCGCGAGCGATCAGATCACTGTCCACCAATACCGCACCGCGCTGCACGAGCAATCGCGCGACGGTGGACTTGCCCGCACCCATGCCTCCGGTGAGGCCGATTCGCAACATGGCCCCAGTCTCGCATCTACCTGCGAGTGCTTCACTTCAGGGCGCTCAAACGAACCGATTACCCACTCGCCGGGGCAATTTCACCTGCACATGCAGTACTTGCCCATTCCGTGATATCGACGAGACCAATTCGCAACTTTTTCAACCAATCCCGACCGTACGTCGGCAACATTCCGACACGCCGGGGCGAATGTCGCGCAAAATACGGTGACACACACTTTTGTTCGGCTAAGGTTCGCCGGAGGCGATTCCAGGCCGGTAAAACGCAAGAGAAGGAACATCATTGGGCACCAGAAACATCCAGACGGGTCGCCACCGTCTGGGACTGCCGGGCACGATGCACTGCATCCAGATTCCCGCGGTCGCGGCGATGCTCGCCGAGCACCGCCGTTCGTGGCTTTCCATGCTGATCA
The DNA here is from genome assembly GCF_021183565.1 of Nocardia yamanashiensis. Taxonomy (NCBI): domain Bacteria; kingdom Bacillati; phylum Actinomycetota; class Actinomycetes; order Mycobacteriales; family Nocardiaceae; genus Nocardia; species Nocardia yamanashiensis. Next base: position 7,691,799 of record NZ_CP089226.1, on the reverse strand, counting down.
ATCCGGCTCGGCACAGCTTCGCGGCCATGCGAAAACGGTCCGAATCCGCGGCGACAGCGGCCCACTGGGTTCCGGCGACAGTCGGCTGATCTTCTCGCACCCGCGGCCCAGCCCCTGCGGACTGGGCCGTTGTCGTGTGCCCGGCGGCCGTCGGCTCGAAAGACGGCCCCGCGGCGGTGGATTCAGACCAGCAGACCGCTCGGGCGGCGGCGCGTCCCCGGCTCCTGCACCGGCATCGAGTTCGGCGGCACCGGATACGGCGTGCCGACCGTCGCCGTACCCAGGGCCACGTTCGGCCCGCACTGCGCGAGCGCGGCCTGCACCTTCCGATCCGCCGGTGCGAAGGCCGGTTTCGTGCTGTCCGGGCGCGCCGCGAAATCGAAGGCCGAGGTCATATCGCCGGTGACGCCGCGCCGCCACGCGGTCAGGTTCGGCACCTCGACGCCGAAACGCCGTTCCAGCAAACGCAATTGCGAGGTGTGGTCGAAGGTCTCCGACGCCACCAGGCCACCGCGGCTGTAGGGCGAGACGACCAGGCACGGCACCCGGTAGCCGAGTCCGATCGGCCCGGCGATGCCCATGGACTTCGACACCCGGTCCAGCGGCACGGTCACGTACTCGCCGGGCGTGCCGGGCGGCGGGGTCGGTGGCGTCACGTGATCGAAGAAGCCGCCGTTCTCGTCGTAGCTGATGATCAGCGCGGTCTTCTCCCACACCGCCGGATTCGAGGTGAGGATGTCGAGCACCTGCATGATGCCGACCGCGCCGAGGGCCGGCGGCAGCGCCGGATGCTCGCAGTTGAACAGCGGCGGGATCACCCACGACACGGCGGGCAGCCGGTTCGCGGCGACGTCGGCGGCGAAGTCGTTCGGGTAGACCGGGGCCTTACCCAGCCGCGCCAGTTCGGAATTCGGGTCGGCGGCCTGTTTGAAGCAGCCCAGCATGCCGTCGAGGATGACCGAGGACAGCGGCCCCAGATCGCGATTGTTGTAGATCTTCCAGCTCACGCCGCCTGCGGAGAGGTTCTCCGGCATGGTCCGCCAGCTGTAGGCGTTCTGCGGGATCAGCGCCGGGGTCTCCAGCAGCGGGCCGCCGTTCATCCCGTCCGGGTCGATGGTGCCCGACATCCAGTACAGCCGGTTCGGGTCGGTCGGGCCCAGCACCGAGCAGTGGTAGTTGTCGCAGACGGTGAACGCGTCGGCCAGATCGTGATGCACGGGCACGTCGGCGCGGGTGTAGTAACCCATTGCGGCCGGGGCGTTTCCGGGACCGACGGACTTGATCGACATCGGCATCCAGCGGTCGTTGCCGCCGCCGTTCCAGGCTTCGTGCATGGCGGCCCAGGAGTGATCCGGGTCGTTGATGCATTCGCCGTCGAGGGTCGCGCCGCGTTCGGTGTCCAGACGGAACGGGAGTACGTAGCCGTCGGCGGCCGGTCCGACGCCCGGGGTCCAGCCGTACTGCTGCCAGGACGCGGAAGGATCGTCGAAACCCCGTACCCCGGAGAGGGTTCCGAAGTAGTGGTCGAAACTGCGGTTCTCCTGCATGAGCAGTACGAAGTGCTCGATATCGCCGAGCCCGCCCATACCCGCCGGATCGGCGGCGTAGGCGCGCTCGATGATCGGATTCGCATAGGCGCCCAGCGCGGCGACACCACCCGCGGCCATGGCCTTCGCCAGAAAATCTCGTCTGTTCAAACCGGCGAAGACGCCCATGTTCCGAAGAAACCTTCCGCTGAGTCTGCAATGCGCAACGCGCCCAGATCATGTCAGCTGAGCGTGCCGGTTGCATCCAACCGCGGCGTCATGTCGCGGCGGCGAACCCGGAATGGCGAGTCGTGCAAGGAAAATGTCGAATTCCTGACAGTCACTTGCAGGTGTGAGCCAGCGCTCCTAGGCTGATGGGCAATACCTGAGAGTGACTTTCAGGTATCCGGATCCGGAGGGGACCATGACACGATCCGCCGCACCAGCCCGGCCCGCCGCGCCCGTCCCGGCGGAGCGGCTCGGTTTCGTCGGGCGCTGGGGGATGCGCATGGCCCGGCATCGGCGCGTGGTGCTGGGGGTGTGGTTGCTGCTGGTCGTGGTGTGCGGGGCGGCTTACCCGGCGCTGCACGAGCGGCTCGGCGCACCGGATTACGGCGTGCCCGGCTCGGAATCGGCGGAGGTGGAACGCTTTGCCGGCGAGCACTTCTCGACCTTCGGGACCGAGCAGGACCTCATCGTCTTCCACTCCGAGCGCTATACCGCCGACTCCCCCGAATTCCGCGCGGCCATCGACGACGCCATCGGGAAGGCGCGGGCGACGGCGGGCATCGCGGGCGCGATCGGGCCGTTCGAGGGCAATGCGAAGCTGCAGATCTCGGCCGACCGGCACACCGCGTTCGGCATCGCCGGGTTGAACGGCGATATGTCGGAGCGGGTCGATGTCGCCGAGCGCTTGCAGACCGCGCTCAACCCGGTCGCCGCTTCCGGCGTGGACGCCATGGTCGCCGGGTACGCGCCGGTCGAAGGCGCGCTCATGCGCATGGAGACCGCGGATATGCAGCGCGGGGAGAGCATCGGCCTGCCGGTGGCGGCGCTGGTGCTGGTGCTCGCGCTGGGCGCGGTGGCCGCGGCGAGCATCCCGATCACGGTGACCGCGGCGGGCATCGCGCTGGCGGTGGGCGTGCTGTTCGGGCTCACCAGCTTTCTCACCTTCGATTCACTGGTGTTGTCGGTGGCGACCATGATCGGCACCGGGACCGCCATCGACTACGCCATGTTCATCGTGAGCCGGTTCAACGAGGAGCTGACCCGGCGCGGGGTGCGGGATCGCAAGGCGCGCAAGGACATCCAGGCCGCGGTCGGGGCGGCGCTCGACACCACCGGGCGCACCATCCTGGCTTCCGGGCTGATCGTGATGATCTCGCTGTGCGCGCTGGTGGTGGTCGGGCTGCCCATGCTCAACGGTGTCGCGGTCGGCGTGGTCACCGCGGTGATCGGCACGCTCACCGCCGCGTTCACGCTGCTGCCCGCGGTGCTGGCCACGCTGGGCCCGGCGGTGAATCGTGGTGCGCTGCCGGTGAGATTGCGGCCGGCCGAGACGCGCGCGGCCACCGCTTCGAGCGCGTGGACGCGCTGGGCGCACACCGTCATGGGGCGTCCGGTGCTGTTCGGCGCGGCCGGCGTGGCATTGCTGGCGGCGGCCGCCCTGCCGCTCACCGGTATCAAGTACGGCATCGATATGGGATTGGGTTCGCTTGGCGATCATCCGTCCGGGCGGGCGACCCGGCTGGTGCAGGAGAACTTCGGACCCGGTCTGCTCTCCCCCATTCAGCTCGCGGTGTCGGGGCCCGGCGATACGGCCTTGTCCGGCAACGGTTTCGTGGACGCCAATAACTTCATCGCCGCGCTGAACCGCGATCCGCGCATCGCCTCGGTGGTGCCGCAGCAGGCCGGCGGGCGCATGCTCGCCATGGTGGTGCCCGAGGATGCCTTCGATTCCACCACCGTGGCCGAGCTGACCGCGGATATCCGTTCCCGCGCCGGTGATCTCGAAGCCGCGGAGGTGAAGGTCGGTGGGGTGCCGGCGACCTTCGCGGATGTCTCCGAGCTGATCACCACGCGTTTCCCGTGGGTGATCGCGCTGGTGCTGACCGTGTCGCTGGCCTTCCTGGTGTACGCGTTCCGCAGTATCGTGCTGGCGGTCAAGGCGATCGCGTTGAATCTGCTGGCGACCGGTGCGGCGCTGGGGATCACGGTCGCGGTGTTCCAGGGCGGGTTCGGTGAATCGCTGCTGGGGTTCCACAGCGCCGGATTCCTTCAGGTGTATCTGCCCATGCTGGTGTTCGCGGTGCTGTTCGGGTTGTCCATGGACTACGAGGTATTCCTGGTGCGGCGGATGAAGGAGGCCTGGGATCGCAATCCCGACAACACCGCCGCCGTGGCCGAGGGACTCCAGCGCACCGCCCGGCCGATCACCGCGGCGGCGGCCATCATGGTGGCGGTGTTCGCCAGTTTCGTGACCGCGGATGTGCTGGAGCTCAAGGAGATCGGCTTCGCATTGGCGGTGGCCGTCGCCATCGACGCGGTGATCGTGCGGCTGATTCTGGTGCCCGCCTTCATGCAGCTGTTCGGCCGCTGGAACTGGTGGCTGCCGCGCCTGCGCCGCACTCAGGAGACGACGGCCTCCAGCGCGGACAGGATCGAATCCAGCGCCTCGTCGTAGACATCCTTCAGGCGGCGTTCGAAACCCGTTCCCGCCCAATGGTTCAGGGCCGCCATACAGCCCCAGATCGAGGTGGCGGCCGCGATCCGCACCGTCAGATCATTGGCGTCGCGGCCGCTGCGCTCGGCGAACAACAGCCGGAACTGGTCCTCCAGCTCCCGCATCTGCCGGGTCTGCCGGTCCCGCACCTCCGGAATCGTGAGCACATGCTGCATGCGCAACCGGGTGCGGTTCTCCATATCCTCGGTGATCATGGCCTCGGTGAGCACCGGCACCAGCGGCCGCGCGATGGCCAGCAGCGCACCGAAATCCAGTACCTCGCCGCCGCCCGCGGTGCGCAGCACGTCCAGCACCTGCGGATCGGCTTCGTCGTAGAGGACCAGCATCTCCTTGGTCCCGAAATACCGGTAGATCGAACTCGGCGACACCCCCGCCGCCGCGGCCACCCGCTCCACCGTCACATCGCGATACCCGTACTCGTCGAACAGGTCCAGCGCCACCCGCTGAATACGGCTCATGGCCTCGACTTTGCGTCGCTCCCACAGGGATCCGGGCGACTCCACGACGGACTCGGACATATCCATTCGAGGATACCCGGCGGAATTCGGCCGCGTGCCGAACCGCATCGGGCTGCCCCGCGCTGGAGGAAGGCCCGGCCGTTGCGCCTGCTCCCGCCCGCCGTCGGGACGCCATGGCCGCATCGGCCTCGCCCGCCATCGGAATGCCCCGGCTCGGTTGCGACGCGGACGCTTTCCTTCCCTCCCCACGAGAAAGCCCCCGGGTCCGTCAGGACCCGGGGGCTTCCTTCTGTCTAGCTATCGCTCACGCGACGAGACGCGAATCAGGCGTTGCCCGACAGCTTCTCGCGCAGGGCGGCGAGCTGGGCGTCGGACGCCAGCGACCCACCGGCCGGCTCGGCCGACGAGGAGGAGCCGGCCGCCTGCGCGCCGCTCTCCGAGGAGTAGTTGGACGGTCCACCGTTGGCGGCCTCCGCGGCCGCGTCCGCGGCCATCTTCTCCATCTGAGCGGTGTGCATCTTGTGGCGACGCTCGGCCTCGGCGTACCGGGTCTCCCACTCTTCGCGCTGCTTCTCGAAGCCCTCGAGCCATTCGTTGGTCTCGGAGTCGAAGCCCTCGGGGAAGATGTAGTTGCCCTGGTCGTCGTAGCTGTCGGCCATGCCGTACTTCGACGGGTCGAACTCGGAGGTGTAGTCCTCGTTCGCCTGCTTCAGCGACAGCGAGATCCGGCGACGCTCCAGGTCGATGTCGATGACCTTGACCATCGCGTCGTCGCCGACGGCAACGACCTGGTCCGGGACCTCGACGTGGCGCTCGGCCAGCTCGGAGATGTGCACCAGGCCCTCGATGCCCTCTTCGACGCGCACGAACGCACCGAACGGAACCAGCTTGGTGACCTTGCCGGGCACGATCTGGCCGATGGCGTGGGTGCGGGCGAACTGACGCCACGGGTCTTCCTGGGTCGCCTTGAGCGACAGGGAGACGCGCTCGCGGTCCAGGTCGACGTCGAGAACCTCGACGGTGACCTCGTTGCCGACCTCGACGACCTCGGACGGGTGATCGATGTGCTTCCAGGACAGCTCGGAGACGTGCACCAGGCCGTCGACGCCACCCAGGTCCACGAAGGCACCGAAGTTGACGATGGAGGACACGACGCCCTTGCGGACCTGGCCCTTCTGCAGCTGGTGCAGGAACTCGCTGCGCACCTCGGACTGGGTCTGCTCCAGCCAGGCGCGACGCGACAACACCACGTTGTTGCGGTTCTTGTCGAGCTCGATGATCTTGGCCTCGATCTCCTTGCCGACGTACGGCTGGAGGTCGCGGACGCGACGCATCTCCACCAGCGAAGCCGGGAGGAAGCCGCGCAGGCCGATGTCCAGGATCAGGCCGCCCTTGACGACCTCGATGACGGTGCCCTTGACGGCCTCGTCACGCTCCTTGAGCTCCTCGATCGTGCCCCAAGCCCGCTCGTACTGAGCACGCTTCTTCGACAGGATCAGGCGGCCTTCCTTGTCCTCCTTGGTGAGAACGAGGGCCTCGACCTCATCGCCCACGGAAACGACCTCGGCCGGGTCGACATCGTGCTTGATGGACAGTTCGCGAGACGGGATGACGCCTTCGGTCTTGTAACCGATGTCGAGAAGGACCTCGTCCCGATCGACCTTGACGATGGTTCCTTCGACGATGTCACCGTCGTTGAAGTACTTGATGGTCTTGTCGATGGCGGCGAGGAAGTCCTCGGCAGAGCCGATATCGTTGACGGCTACCTGCGGCGAAGTGACAGTGGTGGGCATGTGTTGGGAGGCTCCGGACGGATTGTGGTCGGTAGTGGACATGTGGACTTTCGGTATTGCTGCGAACACACAGCGATGGAACTAACGTTGGCCATGCAACAGCACATCGCTGCGACGGAGCACAACGCTGCCCTGGAAAGCATGCGGACTCACAGCACGATTGTCTGCTCTACTCGGCTCCTGCGAATCGGGTACAGAAGACACTCGCGGGAAACAGCGTACGCGAGGTGTGTTGTACCAAGCAAACACGGGTACTTCCACGCGGGTCGATAGGGTGAGACCATGCCCGAAGATCACCCCGAGCCTACCGAAGATGCCCGGCACGCCGCAGCGAACGCCCTGCTCGGCACCACGGGGGTGACCCGCGCCAAGGTCGATTCCGCCGCCAGCCGCCGCGCCAGCCGCCGCTGGTGGGACGCGGACGCCGACGCCTATCACGAAACCCACGCCGATTTCCTCGGAGTCGATTCACCCGCAGGCGAATTCGTGTGGTGCCCGGAGGGGTTGCACGAAGGTGACTGGCATTTGCTCGGGGATATAGAGGACAAGCGCGTACTGGAGATCGGCTGCGGCTCGGCGCCGTGCTCACGCTGGCTGGCGGCGCACGGTGCGCACCCGTTCGGGCTGGATATTTCGCGCGCCATGCTGGATCGCGGCGTGGCGGCGATGAACGCCGGCGGGCCGCGCGTGCCCTTGGTACAAGCGGGTGCCGAAGAGTTGCCGTTCGCCGACGAATCCTTCGATCTGGCGTGCTCGGCATTCGGCGGGGTGCCGTTCGTGGCCGATTCCGAACAGGTGATGCGCGAGGTGCGGCGGGTGCTGAAGCCGGGCGGGCGCTGGGTGTTCTCGGTGAATCATCCGATGCGCTGGATCTTCCCCGACGATCCCGGACCGGACGGTTTGCGCGCCGCCATCCCCTATTTCGATCGCACGCCCTATGTGGAGTTGGACGCCGACGGCGAGCCCACCTACGTGGAGCATCACCGCACCATCGGCGACCGGGTGCGCGAGATCGTGGCCGCCGGGCTGGTCCTGAAGGACATCATCGAACCGGACTGGCCGGAATGGCTGGACCGCGAATGGGGTCAGTGGAGTCCGTTGCGCGGCGAGATCTTCCCAGGCACAGCCATTTTCGTCACCGAGAAACCGAACTGAGGGCTGTCGGCCCGGCGCGGAACGTGATAGGCCTAGCCGAGTGGAGGAGGAAACCCCGTTCGGCCGCTATCGCCTGCGCGGGCTGCTGGGCGCGGGCGGGATGGGTCAGGTCTATCGCGCCTACGACACCGGCACCGAACGCGTGGTCGCGCTCAAGGTGCTGCCGCCGGAGTACGCGCACGATCCGGTGTACCGGGCCCGGTTCCGCCGGGAAGCGCAGGTCGCGGCGCGCCTGAGCGAACCGCACATCGTGCCCATCCACGATTACGGCGAAATCGACGGCCGCCTGTATCTGGATATGCGCCTGGTCGAGGGCACCGATCTGGCGACGCTGTTGAACACCGATGGCGCGCTGACCCCGGCCGCCGCCGTGTCCTGCATCGCGCAGGTCGCGGCCGCGCTCGACGCCGCACATCGCGCCGGGCTCGTGCATCGGGATGTGAAGCCCTCCAATATCCTCACCGCCCCCGATGGTTTCGCGTACCTCATCGACTTCGGCATCGCGCGCGGCGAAGGCGACGCCGGCCTGACCACGGCGGGCGCGGCCATCGGCACCTTCGCCTATATGGCTCCGGAACGGCTCGACCACGGCGACTACGACGGGCGCGCGGACGTGTATTCGCTGGCCTGCGTGCTCTACGAATGCATGACCGGTTCGAAACCGTTCCCGGGCACGAGCGTGGAACGCCAGATCGCGGCGCATCTGTCGACGCCGCCGCCGCGGCCGTCCGCGAGCAGTGTCGGCGTACCCGCCGCCTTCGACGCGGTCATCGCGCGCGGCATGGCCAAGCAGCCCGCGGACCGGTTCCCGACGGCGGGCGCATTGGCCGCGGCCGCCCGCGCCGCGCTGGCGGACGACCGCGACGATGCCACCACGATCGCCAGAACCGCTGCCACACAGGTCGTTCCGTTCGCCGGCGCGGACCGGAGCGCGAGCTCGGATCCGGCCGCGCTCACCCGCGCGACCGCAGCTACCGCCGACACCGAATTGGGCCCGCCGGCACGCGGCGAGACCCGCCGCCAGGACCCGGCACAACGCTCCCTCAGCGCCCTGGCCTGGGCGGCCGGTATCGCCGTGGCATTGGTCGGCGCGGTGACCGTGGTGCTGGTCCGCCTGCCGAGCGACACCTCCTCGGACACGGCCGCACCGCAGGCGACCTCCCGGACGAGCGGGGCCTACCTGCCCGCCCCCGCCACGAATACCCTCCCCTTGCTGAGCACCGACCCGACCACCTCGCTTCCCGGCCCCCGGACCACCACCACGGCCGGCGCGCAAGACCCCGCTACCGCCGCAGCCGAATTCGTCCGCGCGCACTACACCCTGCTGCCCGCCGATACGGCGACCGCCTGGTCCCGTCTCACCACCAGCTACCAGACCTACATCGGCGGCTACGACAACTACCGGAAGTTCTGGGACACAGTCGATTCCGTCTCCATCTCGGCGATATCCGCCGACTCCGCCCAATTGACGGTCGCCTACACCCTGTCCTTCCACTTCAAGGACGGCCGCACCGCCATCGAGCACCGCCGCGCCCAATTGGCCCGCGCCGGCGACACCTACCTCATCGACAGCGCCGAACTCGTCTCCTGATCGGCGTCCATCACGGCTGAAAAGACGGCAGCCCGGCGAAATTCGGGTCCAGGCGCATACCGGGGACCAGGCGCGCGACCAGCTGCCGGGCGCGGGTGAGCGGATGCTCCGGGAACTGCTGGTCGTACCGGATGTCGTCGGCGATGTGGAAGGGCAGCTTGCTCTGCACTTCCGGGGCGTAGGGGTGGGGCGGGTAGAAATTGTCGAAGCCGAGCTGGGCGCCGAGCATGGCCTCGCGCATACCGGTCACCCCGGCTTCGGGGCACAGGATCGCCAGCGACAGACTGCAGCGATCCTTGGGCACGACAATGGAGGCGGCGAAGATCTGGCCGCGCGGCAATTGCGGATGCGGGAGTTTCTCCAGGCGGAGCAGGGCGGGCTGGGCGTCGACGCCGATGACGAAGGCTTCGATGAGACAACCGTTTCGGGCGTGGATCTCGGCCAATCGGCGGCGCAGGGTGTCGAGCTGTTCCAGTGGCGCGGGCAGGTCGGGCACCATGTCGTGGTACTGGAGATGGAACATGTCGCCGGTATCGGGGCTGATCCAGCGATCGGTATCGACCTGGCGGAGTCCGGCGGTATCGAACGATAGTGGCACGGGGACAGCGTATTCGGGCGGGTTCGCGGCAGCCGCCGGCGGTCGGCGACCGGAGCGGACAGCAGTGCGCCCCCGTATCGAATGATGCGGGGGCGCAAGGGGTTCGATGCTATTTCGGTTCCCGGCCGACTTGCTTCAAGGCCAAGCGCAGGGCGTACTCGATCTGAGCATTGATACTGCGAAGGTCGTCGGCCGCCCACTTGGCGATGGCGTCGTGCACGGCTGGATCCAGCCGGAGCAGTACGCGTTTCGGCTCGCGTTTGGCGGCGGACATCAGTTGTAGAGCGATCCGGTGTTGACGACGGGCTGGGTGGCGCGGTCACCACACAGCACGACCAGCAGGTTGGAAACCATTGCCGCCTTACGCTCCTCATCGAGTTCGACCACGCCCTGCTCGGCGAGTCGATCCAGGGCCATGCCGACCATACCGACCGCGCCTTCGACGATGCGGCTGCGGGCCGCCACCACCTGCGCGGCCTGCTGGCGCACCAGCATGGCCTGGGCGATCTCCGGGGCATAGGCGAGGTGGGTGATGCGGGCTTCCAGGATCTCGATGCCGGCCAGGCCGGTGCGTTCGCGCAGCTCGACGGTCAATTCCTCGGCGACCTCGGAGCCGTTGCGCAGGCTGGTGCCCTCGGCCTCGTCGGACTGGTAGGGGTGGGTGGTGGCCAGGTGCCGGACGGCGGTCTCGGACTGGGTCTGGACGAAGTCCTCGTAGTCGTCGACGGCGAAGGCGGCCTTGTAGCTGTCCACGACCTGGTAGACGACGACGGCGGCGATCTCGACGGGATTGCCGTCGGAGTCGTTGACCTTCAGCTTCTGGGTTTCGAAGTTCCGCACGCGGAGCGAGATATTGCGGCGGCTGCTGAACGGGGCGACCCAGTGGAAGCCGGATTCGCTGACCGAGCCGATGTAGCGGCCGAAGAACTGAATCACCTTGGCCTGGTTGGGATTCACGACCACGAACCCGGTCAGGATGACGATGCCGATGATGATCGCGATCGCGAGGACGACCCCGGCCGCGGCAGGCGGGTTATCCCCTCCGCTGGATACCGCGGCCAGGATGCCGAACGCCCCGGCGACGATCAGCACCAGCACGCCCAGCATCAAGAAACCGTTCAACCGGAACGCCTGACGCAACTCCATGACACTCTCCTAGTATCGAAGTGATATCACGACGATAGCAGAGAACGACTCTGGTGTCTCTCAGGGGCTTAGCCCTCGAACCCCCTCGAGATTCCGCCGCCGCCCGAGTGGAGGGCGGCGGCGATCCAGGTCCGCCACCTCAGTTCGGGCGGATATTGCGGTTGCCGCGGAACAGGTTGCGCGGGTCGTATTCGGTCTTGAGTGCGGCCAGGCGGTCGTAGGTGCCCGGGTCGAATCCGGCCCGGGTCTGCGCCTCATCGGCCCGGTCGCCGCCGCCGTAGAGGAAGTTCAAGTTGTGGCCGATCGTCCAGGGCTCCAAGGTCTTTCGGATCAGACCGAAGTGCTCGTCGATGGCTGCCGCATTGTCCGGCCGGGGCATGGCGAGGACGCGCGCCACGTATTCCGCCTCGCGATGGCCGACGGCGACCGCGCCGGGCCCGCGCCGCCGCAGCGCCCCGCCGAGGTGCCGGAATCCGGCCACCACCGGCACGGCGGCATCCGGTCCGGTGAGCTCCAGGAAGGCGTCGGTGGCCTCGGCGGGCAGTTCGGACAGCAGGGCATTGGTGGCGATGTAGGCGTGCGGGGAATCGGGGTCGCGGTAGATGGCGTGGCTGTCGGTGTACGGCATCACCCGCAGGTCGTCCACCAGCCGCGCACCGACCGCACGCAGCGGTTCGACCAGCCGTTCCCCGTCTTCGGGGGATCCGGTGTAGGCGATATTGATCGTCGCCGCATACCGCCCGCGCAGGTGCGGCGGCAGTTGCGGGATGTCCGGGAAGGTGAGCGCGGTGAACGCCGAGGTCATGGCGTCCGGCAGATCGGTGGTCCACAGCCGCCAAGCCTCCAGCGCCCGCGCCACCAGCGGCGTGTCGAACTGCAGCTGACCACCGTAAACCGTTGCGATGGGCAGCAATTCGAGCTCCAGCGCGGTCACCACGCCGAAATTGCCGCCGGTGCCGAGTACCGCGCCGAACAGTTCGTCGCCGGGTTCCAGCCGCCGCAGCCGGCCGTCCGCGGTGACCAGTTCCACCGCCCGCACATGATCGGCGGCATAACCGAATTCGCGGGCCAGAATCCCGATGCCGCCACCCAGGACGTACCCGGTCACGCCGACCGACAGCGAGGAGCCGTTGAGCGGCGCGAGGCCGTGCGCGGCGGCGGCTTCGATCAGTTCACCGGCCTGCACCCCGGCGGCGACGCGGGCGGTGCGGGTGGCCGGATCGATCCGGATGTCCTTCATACGAGCGGTATTGACGAGCACGCCGCCCTCGACGGCGACCGACAGGCCGTGCCCGGTGGCCTGCACCGCGATCGGAAGTCCGTGCCGCGCCGCGTATTCCACGGCCGCGCGCACATCCTCGGCGTGCACCGCGCCGACGACCACGGCCGGGCGATGCGTGTAAGCCGTTTGGAAGCCCGCGATTTCGGCGTCGTACCCGGGATCGCCGGGCTGGCAGAGCGGGCCGGTGGTGGCGGGCAGTTCGGTGTTCGAGGCGTTCGATGTCATGCCTTCGACTCTGCTCGCCACCGATTGATAATTCCAACAGATAGATTTTCTCGCAGCTAGAATCAGCAGTTATGGAACTGCGGCAGCTGCGCTACTTCGTCACCGTCGTGGACGAAGCCAACTTCACCCGCGCGGCCGCCCGCCTGCATCTCGCCCAGCCGGGACTCAGCGCGCAGATCAAACAGCTGGAGAAGGAACTCGGCCAGCCCCTGCTGCTCCGCTCGACCCGGTCGGTGACGCTGACCCCGGTCGGCGAAGCGGTACTGCCGCTGGCCCGCGCGGCACTGGCCGCCGCGGAGCGGATCACCCACACCGCGGACGAATTCACCGGCCTGCTCCGCGGGCACGTCCGGGTGGGCCTGATCGCGGGCGCCGCTGACGGCGAACTCGATATCGCCAAGGAGCTGAGCGCCTTTCACCAAGATCATCCGCAGATCGGCATCTCGCTGACCGAGGACACCTCCGAAGCCATGTACGCGGCGCTGCGCCGCGGCGCCCTCGATATCGCCCTGATGAGCCTGTCCGGCGACGAACTGGATCCGGCCATCGGCACCGAGACGGTACTGACCACCCGGCTGGTCGCGGCCGTCGCCGTGCAGGCCCCGGGTTTCGGCGACCGGATCGGTCTCGCCGAACTGTGCGAGCACCCACTCATCTGCCTGCCGCCCGGCACCGGCATCCGCGGCCGCTTCGAGAACACCTGCCACGCCGCCGGATTGACCCCGAACTTCGCCTTCGAGGCCGGCGCTCCCCCGCTGCTCATGCGGCTGGCCGGTTACCGGCTCGGCATCGCCATCGTGCCGCCGATTCCGGCCGCCGACGCCGCCGCGCTCGGGGTGCGCATACTGGAGATCGATCCGCAGATGAGCGGACGGCTGGTGCTGGCCTGGAATACCGAGCGGCCGCTCAGCCCGCCCGCGAAAGTGCTACTGGGACAACTCCGTATCGCACTGGCGAACTGGAAGGATCCGGCCGCGATGGCGATCGGGCAGTAACCGCGAACGCGCTCGGGCACTGGCCGCGACGACGCTCACGCCGTGGCCGCGCCGGGTAGGAACACCGGCCGCAGCCCACCGTCCCACGCCACCTGCACCACCACCAGCGCCAGCAGGCCCGCCCCGGTGACCAGGTGCATGATGCCGTCGGTGATGTGGTTGGGGAAGCTGAACACCAGCACATTGTGCGAGAACAGCGCCCAGATGCCGACGCCGAACCCGCCGCCCAGGGCCGCGAGCACGCAGTACCAGGCCGCCCAGCTCTTGCGGGTCGCGGCCGGTAGCGCGGGCCCGAACAGCAGCAGCCCGGCCAGCCCGTGCCAGGCGTTGTAGTCCATGCCCAGGATCTGGGTGGCGGGCGCGTGCTCGCCCATCGCGAAGCTGGGTTCGGCGATCCAGCCGGCGATGGCCCACACGATGTGCGCGACACCCACGACGAGCACCGCCCATTGCAGAAAACTCCATTGGGGCAAGGTGATTCGGTGTTCCGGTACTGCCAGCGCTCGCATGGCGCTACCTCCCAGACAGGCGACAGAGATGTCTACTACGAAAGGTAGTTGATTTGCGCGCCGCCGGGGAAGGTTCGAGAGAAGTAGTACGCAAACTTCCCTATCACTCCCTATTGCGCCTTCAGATAGGGATGTTTAAGGTAGTTCACGTGACTGATCGCCTGTACTCCGTGGAAGACGTCGCCGAACGTCTCGGCCTGCACGTGCGCACCGTTCGCAGTTATGTGCGCGACGGCAAGCTGCCCGCCACCCGCATCGGCAAGCAGTACCGCATCAATCAGGCCGACCTGGAAGCCTTCACCGGCGGCCCGGCCCCCGCCACCGCGCGCGAGGCCGCCGCCCGGGAACGGCACGCCGAGGTCTCCAGCATCGTGGAGATCGATGCCGTGGACCGCGCCACCGTGGACCGGCTCAGCAGCCTGCTCACCGGCGCCACCGGCAATCGCCACCCGAACGATCAGCCGCTGCGCTTCCAGACCTTCTACGACGCGGAACGCGCCCGCCTGAAAGTGATCATCGTCGGCGGCCTGGGCGAAACCGCCCGGCTGCTCGAATACATGGAGGGAGTGCTCGGTTCATGAGCGCCATCTACAAATCCGAGGCCGGCGCCGAGACCGTCGCGCGCCGCTATCAGGCCCGGCTCGCGCAGTGGCCGGTCCCCGCCGAGCACCGCGAGATCCCGACCCGTGCGGGCGATATCTTCGTCGTGATCTCCGGCCCGGCCGACGCGCCGCCATTGGTGCTGCTGCACGGTTCCGGCGCGAACTCGACCGCCTGGCTCGGCGATATCGCCGCCTGGTCCCGGCATTTCCGCACCTACGCGGTGGATATGCCCGGCGAACCGGGCGGCAGTGCTCCGTCGCGTCCGGTGCTCGGCACCGAGGCCGTCGCGGAGTGGATCGACGATGTCCTTGCCGGACTGGGCATTTCGCGGGCGGCGTTCGTCGGAATGTCGCTGGGCGGCTGGACCGCAATGGATTACGCCGTCCGGCGTCCGGACAAGGTCGAGAAGCTGGCCCTGCTGTGCCCCGGCGGCATCGGCAGGCAGCGCTACGGCTGGCTCCTGAAATCGATCATCCCGCGTCTGTTGGGCCGCCACGACCTGCGCCGATCCGCGAGCGTAGTCACCGGCCTGTCCGGCCCGGAGCTGGAACCGGTGCTCGACGAGGTGGTCCTGATCTTCGAGCACTTCAACCCGCGCACCGAACGGCTCCCCCGGTTCACCGACGAACAGCTGGCGCACCTGCCCATGCCGGTGCTGGCCATCGTCGGCGATCGGGACGTCATGCTCGATTCCGCCGAAACCGCCCGCCGCATCGGCGAATTCGTCCCCGATCACACGGTGCGGGTACTGCCCGGCGTCGGTCACGCCGTCTTCGGCCAGACCGCCACCGTGCTGGACTTCCTCACCGCGTCCTGAACGGACTCCGCCCCGCTCCGAGGTGCCGGAGCGGGGCGGAATGTCGTTGTGCCGTCAGAGGATCCGCGACAGGAACGCCTTGGTGCGATCGTGCTGCGGATTGGCCAGCACCTCGCGCGGATCGCCCGCTTCCACCACCACGCCGCCGTCCATGAACACCAGCTGGTCGGCGACCTCACGGGCGAAGCCCATTTCGTGCGTCACCACCACCATGGTCATGCCGTCGGCGGCGAGTTCCCGCATGACGCCGAGCACTTCACCCACCAGCTCCGGATCCAGCGCCGAGGTGGGCTCGTCGAAGAGCATGAGCTTGGGATCCATGGCCAGGGCACGCGCGATGGCCACCCGCTGCTGCTGCCCGCCGGACAGCTGCGCCGGATAGGCATCGGCCTTGTCCGCCAAGCCGACTCGGGCCAGCAGCTCCTTGGCCCGCTTGACCGCATCGGCCTTCTTGATCTTCTTGACCTGGGTCGGCGCCTCGATGATGTTCTCCAGCGCCGTACGGTGCGGGAACAGATTGAAGTGCTGGAACACCATGCCGATATCGCGGCGCTGCCGGGCCGCCTCGCGCGGGTGCAGCTCGTAGAGCTTGCCGTTCTTCTCCTGGTAGCCGACGAGTTCGCCGTCCACGTAGAGCCGTCCGGCATTGACCTGCTCGAGATGGTTGATGCAGCGCAGGAAGGTGGACTTGCCCGAACCCGAGGGCCCGATCAGGCACAGCACCTCGCCGCGCTTGACCTCCAGCGAGATGCCCTTGAGCACCTGCAGCGCGCCGAAGTTCTTGCACACCCGGTCGGCGGCCACCATGAGCTCGCCGGAACCCGTTGCGCCCTTGGACATATCGAGACTCACTGGCCCTCCACCGCCGATCGCTGCATCTGGGCCAGCGCCCGCAACTGCTTGTCGGTCAGCTGCCGCGACAGGCCCCGCGAGTAGTACCGCTCCAGGTAGTACTGGCCCACCATGAGCACGCTGGTGACCGCGAGGTACCAGGTGGCGGCGACCAGCAGTAGCGGAATCGGCTGGAAGTTCACGCTGTAGATGTCCCGCGCCCGGCCGTAGAGGTCGGTGGTGAGCGGGATGGCGGTGACCAGGGTGGTGGTCTTGAGCATGGAGATCAGCTCGTTGCCGGTGGGCGGAATGATCACCCGCATGGCCTGCGGCAGCACCGTGCGGCTCATGGTCTGCGTCCACGACATGCCCAGCGCCACCGACGCCTCGCGCTGGCCCTCACCGACGGAATTGATGCCGGCGCGCACGATCTCGGCCATATAGGCGGCCTCGTTGAGACCCAGGCCGATCATGGCAAAGAAGAACGGCGCGGACCAGTGCTGCACATCGAAATGCGCGAACGACGGGCCGAACGGCACGCCGACGGTGATGGTCTTGTAGAGCGAGGGGAACAGGCCCCAGAACACCAGCTGCACGTACACCGGGGTGCCGCGGAAGATCCACAGGTACGCCCAGGACACCGAGCGCAGCACCGGATTCGGCGACAGCCGCATGACCGCCAGCACCACGCCCAGCACCACGCCGATCGCCATGGCGAGCACGGTCAGTTCCAGGGTCACCAAGGCGCCCTTGGCGATTCGCACATCGCCCAGGTACTTGAAGTAGGTGTTCCAGTGGTAGGCCTCGTTGGTGGCCGCGCCGTAGACGAACAGGCCCAGCGCGATGAGGATTACCGCGGCCGCGATCCACCGGCCCGGCCGTCGCAGCGGAATCGCTTTGATCGGCTCGGGCTCGGTGCTCGCCGCGACCGTCGCAGCCGAGGCTGCGGGATTGGTCTCGTCCTGCGACATGATCGATTACGAGGCGCCGTTGATGACCGACTTGGAGATCGCGCCCTCCTGGACGCCCCAGGCTTCGGCGATCTTCTTGTACTGGCCGTTGTCGATCAGGTACTGCACGGCTTCCTGCAGCACCGGGCCCAGCGCGGAGCCCTTCTGGACCGGCCAGCCGTAGGGGGCCGAGTCGAAGATCTTGCCCGCCAGCTCGATCTTGTCGCCGGCCTGCTTGACGGCGTACGCGGTCACCGGGGAGTCGGCGGAGAAGGCGTCCACCTGACCGTCGACCAGAGCGCGCGCGGCCTGGGCCTGCTCGTCGTAGGCCACCTTGGTGATCTCCGGCTTACCGGCGGCCACGCACTTGGCGGACTTGGCCGGGATCTCGTCGGTGTCCTGAACGGTGGTGCGCTGCACCGCGACTCGCTTGCCGCAGGCATTGTCGGGATCGATCGTCTTCCCCTTCTGCTGGGCCCACTGGCTGCCCGCGTTGAAGTAGGTGACGAAGTCGGCGGTCTTCTCGCGTTCCTTGTTGTCGGTGAACGAGGACATGCCGAGGTTGTACGTACCCGCCTCGATGGCCGGGATGATCTTCTCGAAGTCGGCTTCCTTGTAGTCCGCCGATAGGCCGAGCACCTTGGCGACCGCGTCCATCAGATCCACGTCGAAGCCGACGATCTTGCCCGAGCTCGGGTCCCGGTACTCGTTCGGCTGGTAGGGCACGTTCACGCCGACGGTCAGCTTGCCGGTCGACTTGATGTTGTCCGGCACCTTGCCCGCGATGGTGTCGACCTTGGCGACGTCGACCTTGCCCGCCTCGGGCTGGGTGGTCTCGGAGTTGCTGGTACACGCGGTGAGCGCGAGGGCGCCGCCGGCGAGTACACAGGCGGCCCGCAGGGCACGCCCGCGGAGTGAGTTACGAACAGACACAGCAGTCCTCCACAGTTCGGTTGCGCGACATCCGGGCGTCGCCCGCCATTTGAAACTTAGGCGGGTCGGACCGTCCGTGCGGGTCGGTAACCGAACATTAATCGGCGACACGCTGTCGCGTGGCCGAACACGCCCGGTCCCGGAAGTGCGCGCTCACCAGCGGTGCAGCCGGGCGCGCACCTGCTCGGTGAATTCGGTCGTAGATGCTAACCCACCCAAATCGGATGTGGCGACCCCGGCCCGCAACGTCTCCGCTACCGCGTGTTCGATTCGTTCCGCGGCCCGGTAGAGCGCGCTGTGCGAATCCCGGGTTCCCAGCCAGCGCAGCATGCCGACCGCGGACAGTATGAGCGCCGTCGGATTCGCCCGATTGTGCCCGGCCAGGGTGGGTGCGGCGCCGTGCACGGCCTGCGCCATGGCCTGGGTATCGGAGCTGTTGAGCGAGGCGGCCATACCGAGCGAACCGCTCAGTTCGCCGGCCAGATCCGAGAGAATGTCGCCGAAGAGGTTCTCGGTCACGATGACATCGAAATCGGCGGGGGTGCGGACCAGCAGCGCGGCCATGGCGTCGACGTGCTCGTCGGTCACCTCGACGTCCGGATAGTCCAGCGCCACCTCGAAACACACGTCCCGGAACAGGCCCATCGTCATGGGCAGCACATTGGCCTTGTGTACCACGGTGACCTTCTTGCGCCGCCGGCTGGCGATCTTGAAAGCCTGATGCGCGATCTTCTCGATGGCCGGGCGGGTGAACACGCCCACCGCCAGGGCCATGTCCTGGCTGGGCCGGAACTCGCCCGAACCGGCGAACATATTGCGGTCGGCGTAGAGCCCTTCGCTGTTCTCCCGCACGATGATCAGATCCATATCCGAGGCGACCGCGCGCACGCCCTCGTGGGTGCGGGCCCAGCGGATATTGGCGTACAGCCCGAAGCGTTTGCGCACCGCCCCCGCGGGCGGCAGGCCGATCCGGTGCTCCGGCCCGTAGGAGGCGCTGTCGTGCGGCCCCATGATCCAGGCGTCGAACCCTTCGAGGGCCTTGAGGGTCTCCTCCGGCACCGGATTCCCGTATTCGGCGATGGCGGCGTGCCCGATGAGCAGCGGCACCCATTCGACCGGCGGCAGTCCCACGACCTCGATGGCGTCGTCGACCACCGCGCGGGTGGCGCGCACGACTTCCGGCCCGATGCCGTCCCCTTCGATCAATCCCAGCCGTAAGGTCTCGCTGTCGTTCATCCCGCTATCCTCGCGCAATTGCCGCTTCCCCGCCGAGTAGGCACACGCCCGCGCACATATCGCAACCTGCGCGCGACCGGGTGCGCATGGCGGCCGGGCACGATTCCCGGGCTACCGTTGTGGGTAACCGGCGATGGGACGGTGACGGGCCCGGGAGTGGCCGGTCACGCCAGGAACATAGCTGCGGGGCCCGGTGTTGGACCGGGTGAACCGACCACGAGAGGACACCATGGCCACCAAGACCCTGACCGAGCAGAACTTCGACGAGACCGTCACCGGGAGCGACGTCGTGCTCGTCGATTTCTGGGCTGCCTGGTGCGGACCGTGCCGCGCCTTCGCCCCGACTTTCGAGGCCTCGTCCGAGAAGCACCCCGATGTGGTGTTCGGCAAGGTCGATACCGAGGCCGAGCAGGGGCTGGCGGCGGCGGCGAACATCCGCTCCATCCCGACCATCATGGCGTTCCGTGAAGGCGTGCTCGTTTTCGCGCAGCCGGGTGCGCTGCCCGCCGATTCCCTCGAGGACCTGATCGGTCAGGTCAAGGCGCTCGACATGGAAGAGGTGCGCAAGCAGCTCGCCGAGCAGCAGGCGCAGTAAAACCCACTGCCACAACGGTATTCACGATGCCGCCCCCGCGTTACCTCGGTAGCCGGGGGCGGCCTCGCCTCCACAACGCGACCCCGCCCCTACTCGTATCGACAGGTGCGGCGTTCTCCCTACAACACGACCCCGCCCCCGCTACGTCAGTAGCGGGGGCGGGTTTCGTTTTTCAGAAGCGCGAACCGAGGTGGTTGATCCCGGCGATCATCGCGCGGATCGTGGACTCGGCGGAGTCGTCCGCCAGTGCCGCTCCCCAACCGCGCCGGCCGTTGAATTCGCACTGCACGAAAGTCGCAATGCCGGATTCGGTACGCCGCTGATGGAATTGCAGAATTTCCACCGGGTAGCCCTCGTCGTAGAGAGCGGAGGTGAGCGCCGCCACCGGGCTACCCGTCGCCACGAAAGTGCGCAGGTGGTCGGCGATTTCGAGCGTCGCCGTCCGGCCGATGGAGGTCCAGTCGCTGAGCTTGATCGGACCGCTGTGCTCGCAGTACCGGTCGTTGAACTCGGCGGGGGTCAGGCTGCTGGCCTCGGCCTTCAGGCTCGCGGGGGCAGCGGCGATGAACGTGTGGGCATCAAGTGTGATGGTCATTGAACTAGGTCTTCCCGACTTCTTCCAGAGAAATGGCAGAGGGGACCAGCGGTAAAAGTGTTCAAGCGGCCGCAGCGAGGGGCCGGTCCGAATCAGACCCCGCTACGGCGGAGAACTACGAGTACGCGCGCTACAGTCACCATCGCGGTGAGCGGAAGAAGCGTTGCACGGTCGCGGTCGGCGACACCTCGCGCAAGCTTGCGACTGTAGACGGGATTCGGCACGGCACCGAGCATAAGGGCACTCCTCGTCGATGGCAACCATATTCGCAATCGACCCACGAGTAACTTTGTCGCAGGTCACCCGGTATGTCAGTGCCAGATTAGGAGTGCCGGGTGTCACAGTCGGCAAACCCCGCCGGACCCGATACCGAACGCTTCGTGAACACCCGCCGCTCAGAGCTATTTTCCGACTGTTCGGACAATACGAAAACGCCCGCCTCCCGAAGGAGAGCGGGCGTTTCCGGACGATCCGGAGCGCATTGAGACACGCCGGGGACGAAACGCTCAGTGCGCGGCGGCGTCCCAGCTGCGGCCGACGCCGACCGACACCTCGAGCGGCACCGAAAGCTCGATGGCCTTCGACATGTGCTCGCGGGCAAGGGCTTCCAGCTGTTCGCGTTCACCCGGGACGACCTCGAAGACGAGTTCGTCATGGATCTGCAGCAGCATGCGGGATTTCAGGCCGGCGGCGCGGATGGCCTGCTGGGTGTCGATCATGGCGACCTTGATGATGTCGGCGGCCGTGCCCTGAATGGGGGCGTTGAGCGCCATGCGTTCAGCTGCCTCGCGGCGCTGCCGGTTGCTGGAGTCCAGATCCGGCAGATACCGGCGACGGCCGAAGAGGGTTTCGGTGTAGCCCACCTTGCGGGCCTGCTCGACCGCATCCTGCAGATAGTCGCGAATGGCGCCGAAGCGGTTGAAGTAGACGTCCATCTGGACCTTGGCCTCGTCGGCGCTGATCTTCAACTGCTGCGACAGGCCGTACGCGGACAGGCCGTAGGCCAGACCGTAGGACATGGCCTTGATGCGGCGGCGCAGTTCCGGATCGACATCGGAGATCGGAATGTCGAATGCCTTGGACGCCACGAAATTGTGCAGGTCCTCACCGGAGTTGAACGCTTCGATGAGCCCCTCGTCCTTGGACAGGTGCGCCATGATCCGCATTTCGATCTGGCTGTAGTCCGCGGTCATCAGCGATTCGTAGCCCGGGCCGACGACGAAGGTGTCGCGAATGCGGCGGCCGGTGTCGGTGCGGATCGGAATGTTCTGCAGGTTCGGCTCGGTGGAGGACAGCCGGCCGGTGGCGGCGACGGTCTGGTTGAAGGTGGTGTGGATGCGGCCGTCGTCGGCGACCGACTTGAGCAGGCCGTCCACGGTCACCTTCAGCCGCGTCGCGTCGCGGTGTTCGAGCAGGTGCTGCAGGAAGGGGTGCTGGGTCTTCTCGTACAGCCCTTCGAGGGCGTCGGCGTCGGTGGTGTAGCCGGTCTTGGTGCGCTTGGTCTTGGGCATGTCGAGTTCGTCGAACAGCACCACCTGCAGCTGTTTGGGCGAACCGAGGTTGATCTGCTTGCCGATCACGCCGTAGGCGGCTTCGGCGGCTTCGGCGACCCGGTCGGCGAATTCGCGCTGCAGTTCTTCCAGCTGCGCCGAATCGACCGCGATGCCGGCCTGTTCCAGCTCGGCGAGCACGGTGAGCAGCGGCAGTTCCATATCCCGCAGCAGGGCGGTGGATTCGATGCGCTCGAGTTCGGCGTCGAAGGCATCGGCGAGATCGGCGACCGCGCGGGCGCGCAGCATCTCGCCCTTGGCGATCTCCTCGTCCGCCGCGCCTTCCTCGTCCAGCAGCGACAGCTGGGCCTCGCCCGAATCCTCCACGCGCAGTTCGCGACTCAGGTAGCGCAGCGACAGGTCGTCGAGGTTGAAGGTGCGCTGTCCCGGGCGCACCAGGTATGCCGCCAGCGCGGTATCGCTGGTGAGACCGCCCAGCTTCCACCCGCGTCCGGCGAGCGCGTGCATGGCGGCCTTGGCCTCGTGCACGGCCTTCGGAACATCCGGATCGGCGAGCCACGCGCCCAGCGCCTTCTCGTCCTCCGGGGTCAGCGCGACCACATCGATGTACGCGCCCTCACCGTCGGCGGCGGCGAGCGCGATCGCCTTCACATCCCCGTGAATGGGCGTACCGGTGCCCACGATCGAAACCCCGTGCCGCTCACCGGCTTTGGCATGGTCGGTGAGCCAGTCGGCCACCGACCCGGGCGTGAGCGCCGCACCGCTGATCTCGAACCCGGACTCCGCCTCCGGCTCCACCGGCGCGAGGGTGTCGAACAGCCGATCCCGCAGCACCCGGAATTCCAGGTCGTCGAACAGCCGGTGGATCTTGTCCCGATCCCACGGCTGCATGGCCAGCTGGTCCGGCGCGTACGGCAGCGGCACCGTCTTCACCATCTCGGTCAGCTGCCGGTTCAGCACCACACTGGACAGATTGGCCCGCAAGGCATCCCCCACCTTGCCCTTCACGGTGTCCACCTTGTCCACCAGCGTCTCGAGATCCCCGTACTCCCGAATCCACTTGGTAGCGGTCTTCTCCCCCACCCCCGGAATCCCCGGCAGATTGTCACTCGGGTCCCCGCGCAGCGCCGCGAAATCCGGATACTGCGCCGGCGTCAGCCCATACTTCTCCTCGACCGCCGCCGGCGTGAACCGGGTGAGCTCCGAAACGCCCTTCTTCGGATACAGCACCGTCACATCGTCATTCACCAACTGCAGCGAATCCCGATCCCCGGTAACGATCAAAACCTTGTACCCCTGCGGCACCGCCTGCGTGGTCAACGTGGCAATAAGGTCATCCGCCTCATACCCGTCGATGGCCATCACCGGAATCCCCAGCGCCCCCAGCACCTCCTGCGTGATCTCCACCTGCCCCCGGAACTCATCCGGCGTGGTAGCCCGATTCGCCTTGTACTCCGGATAAGCCTCGGTCCGGAACGTTTTCCGGCTCACATCGAAAGCCGCCGCCACATGGGTAGGCTTCTCGTCCCGCAAAAGGTTGATCAACATCGCCGTGAACCCGTACACCGCATTCGTGGTCTGCCCACTCTGCGTCTTGAAGTTCTCCGCCGGCAGCGCGTAAAACGCGCGATAAGCCAGCGAATGACCGTCCAGCAGCAGCAGGGTCGGCTGCTCGGTGGAGGCGTTTGTCGCGGACACGGCACTCGGACGCTGATCGGTAGAGGCAGGGGTCACGCCAGAGAGTCTAGGGAGCCCCACCGACATCCGTCGCCACCGGGCACGACCCGTGTTGTCAGCCCGGCCAGCCAGGCGAGAAGGGTTCGATCTTCGGGGGCTCGGCGACGGAACGGGTCGGTGTTGGGGGCCGGGTACCGCCCCAGCGGGACTCGGTCCACGCAGTGCACGCATCAGCATAGGGCGGCGGGTTCAGGGTGCCCGGATAGTTGACCTGAAGATATCCGCTGAAAACATTGCCGGCCGGACGCGCGGAGCGGTTCGCGGGACCTGGAATCGCCGGGCCCGGAGGGACTTTCGAGGGATGCGTGCCTTCCATCGTGGGCCGGGGGCTGCCTGTCCTCGTCGAGACTGCGATCACTTCCAGCGCCTGTCGCGGATCCGATGCATCGGGATAGGGGTAACTCTCACCCGACTTCTTCGCCGTCCCGGTCATGTCCTTGCACACGACGGTCACCACACCGCTGGGAGTCTCGACCGGGACAATGTGCAGATACGCGGTACCGATGCCCGCCACCTCCGGATGCGCGAGCCTCGCCTCGACTCCGACCGCCCAGGGCTCCGCGGACCATCCCGGATAGCCGTAGTCCACATTCAGGTACTCCGCGATGGTGTTGCTTTCGATCGCTGCCCGGACCTTCTGCGATTCGCGCGACTCCAGATCCACCCCGGGTTCCGCGGACCATCGAAACGAAATCGCCCACGGCGGTGTGGCATTGCCGGGTTCATCGCCGTCAGCTGTGTCCGCACCGCAGGCGGAAGCCGTCACCGACAGGCATCCGATCCCGATCCAGGCACAGCACCGGAGAAACGATCGCGACATCAGTTTCCTTTCAGTACCCGACTGCTGTAGTCATCCCGTGAACTCGTGAAACCGAAATAGGACTGGCGGCGGATATCGGTCTGCTGGAAGAAGTCGCCAGGTTTCACATCCAGCCCGTTCAGCCAACCGTCAGCGGTCGAGGTGAAGGCCGACGTGTTGCGTGCGTTACGGTCGGTACCGCCCGGTCCGACGATGTCGCCATAGTCCCGCAGATGTCCGTCTTCGAGCCATTCGGGCGACATTGGAGCCGCGTTCCGCGGAACGGCATCGAAGAACCCCGGACTGTTCCTCGACATCTCCTGCAGCATCCGATAGAAGTTCTGGGCCCGGGCATCGTCATTGTCGATTCGCTGATGCGGCGCGGGAATCGACGTGTCGTCTTCCTTTACGCCATCAGCGATCATCTTGGCGGCGACATCGACGAATGTGCCTCCAGCCCAGGCCTTCTCACCGATTCCACCGGACAGCACGGTGCCGGCGATGTCGACGCCGAGCTTGATCCGCTCGACACGCTGCTTCTCGGCTTCCTCGATATTCAGACCGCGATCGAATGCTTCCGCGCGAGCGCCCTGATCCTGATACCCGAGCAGGCGACCGGCGGCGTCCGCCAGCGCGAAGCGATCGTTCGACGGTTGCCCGTGCAACGCGGCGTACTGCCCGGCGTAGTCGTTTACTCGATCGGCGATGGCGCCATTCCATGCTCCGGCCGCGGTGGGATCGGAGTTGAACAGCGTCGACAGCCGGACCGCGCTCAGGTCGCGTTCGGCGCCGTCCGGCATTTCGAAACTGTGGGTTCGATCCATGCCCTCCGGCGCCAGCGCCATGGAATCGAGATAGGGGATCAGGGCGCCGGCGAGTTGCTGCGTCAGTCCGGGATTCACCTGCCCCAGCGAATGCTTGTCGACTCCGGGCATATCCATCAAGTCGGCGAAGAGACCGGAATCTCCCTTGCCCGGACCGTCCTGGGTCAGCAGGCTGACCAACCCCGATGCGGCCTTCCCAGCCAATTGGGATTCCGAGAGTGTGACACCCGGGTGCCCGCCCGCGGCGGGTCGCTCCACCGCATCCTCGCCGATCCACGAGAAAAGTTGGGGTGCTTGCTTGCCCCCGGAGTCAGTCCAGTCGTAGTTCAGGAGGGGTTGGATGACCCTCTTCGGGTCGTAACCGGATTCCATTGGGGGCCAACCCGGCTCGGATTGGCCGGTAAGAAGCTGCGTGGTGGCGACATGATTGCGGCCGGAGACCTCGAGGTAGTCACGCATGGTGGATTCGAGGGATCCGCGGGGGATGTTGCCGCCCGGCACGTTCGGGTTGAGGGAGCTGCCGTCGAGCGCGGCGAACGTCGCGGCCTGGCGGGTGAGTTCGCGTGAGAATTCGATGCCCGGCGTGTATCCGGGGCTCGCCTGTTTGATCAAGTCACCGAATTGCTGGGATTCCAGCAGGAACCGGGCTCGGCCCGAATCCAGCGGCGCGGCGTTCGGGTAGCGCCCCGCATTGCCGTCGGAGCCGCCGATCCGCGTCGAGACCAAGTCGCGCAGATCCTGGGGCAGTTGCTGGTAGCCGCCGGGTGAGCGGAGAGTTCCATCGGCGTTGCGGCCGGTCCCGACGTGCTCGTTGGACATGACCGCCAGACCGTTGGCGAGGGTGTCGCGACGAGCGGCGGCGAGCGGATTCCCCGCTGTTTCCTGCCCCTTCAGGTACTCGCTCATCGCGAGGATGCCGTCCTTGCCCGCAGCCTTGTAGAACTCGCGGTAGTAGTCCTGCAGCGGAGCGGGCAGGGAAGACACATCCCCGCCCTGGGCCATGGTCTGGAGGTCTTTGTCGCTGAGGATGCTCTGCGGCATATGGCTCGCGATACGGTCGAGCGCGTCGGTGTCGTAGGTACCGTCGGGCCGGATCGCGCCTTGAATCGCCTTGCCGTCCTCATTGCCGACCTTCCCGGCATCGCTGAAATCGGTTGGGGCGGCTTCGATTCCATTGCCGATCTGGTCGCCGCGGACGCGGACTTCCTGGGTGGCGGCGGTAATGGCGGTGGCGACCTCGGTGAGGGCGCCGGTCAGGCTGGTGTAGGCGAGGTCGATGAGGCCCTGGTGGTGGGTTTTGCGTTCTTCGAACTTGGCGCGGTCTTCGTCGGAGACGGTACCGACGATCTGGGTGCCGATCTTCCAGTTGTCGTCGACGGTGAGGCGGATGGGGGTGGAGGTGTCGCCTTCGGCGTCGTCGACGCGGCCGAGCAGGATGCGGCGTTCGTTGGAGAGTCGGACGTCGGCGGCGCGGACAGCCGCGGCGACATCGCGGATTTCCTGGCTGAGGTTGCGGCCTTCGCGCTCCTCCTCGGTGAAGCGGTGCTCGGCGGCGTCCTTGGCGCGGCCGGTCCAGCGGGTGCCGCGGAATCCGGTGACCATCGAACCAAGCTGGGTTTCGTAGCCCTGGGTGTCGGTTTCGATCTCGGTGGCCCATTCCGACAGCTTGCCGAGACCCTTGTCCCAGTCCTTGACCTGGCTGCGGGTGGGCATCAGTGCGCCCCTCGCACCTGGAATTCCATGGCCGCCAGCCTTTTCGCGAACTCCTCGTCCGTGACCTGGTAGTCGTCGGCGGCCGTGGTCACGATCCCGGACAGTTTCTGCAGCCGCTGGGCGATGCGCAGCCAGGAGCCTTCGATGAACTCGCCCGCCTGGGCACAGACCGGGCCGAGCCCGGATCCGGGCAGTAGTTCGCCGATGGCATTGCCGGACGTCCGCACATCGATGCCGTCGATGGCGGTCGCGGCGGTATTCACCTGCACGGTCAGCGCCCGCAATTGCTGAATATCAGCTTCCAGCATGTATCGCATCCCCTCAATGCGCGGCAGACAACCCGTACGGGGATCTGATCACTACTTATCCAGTTTCGATCTGGATTTGCGCAGAGTATGCCACATATGGTCGGGCGCGCCGTACGAGCGGACACGGGAAACCGATTTCCGTTCCCGGGCGCGATCCTGGTAGCGTGACCGCACGCCAAGGGGCGTAGCTCAACTGGCAGAGCAGCGGTCTCCAAAACCGCAGGTTGCAGGTTCAAGTCCTGTCGCCCCTGCAAGAGCTTCGGGCCGGTCACTCGGATGAGTGGCCGGCCCGAAGTGGTTTTCGCGCTTGACGTCTCGGTGAAACGGCTCGGGCCGGTCGCCCTGCACGCGCGACCGGCCCGAGGTTCCCGGCGGGGTCAGCCCACGCCGAGGTAGGCGGATTTGACCGCCGGATCGTGGAGCAGGGCCGCACCGTCGCCGGTTTTGGTTACTTCGCCGGTTTCCAGGATGTAGGCGCGGTCGCTGCGGGTGAGGGCCTGCTGGGCGTTCTGTTCGACGAGCAGGACGGTGGTGCCCTGATCGTTGATATCCGCGATGATCTTGAAGATTTGCTGGATCACCATGGGGGCCAAGCCCATCGACGGTTCGTCGAGGAGCAGCAGCTTCGGGCGGGCCATCAGGGCGCGGCCGATGGCGAGCATCTGCTGTTCACCGCCGGAGAGGGTGCCGCCGACCTGCTTGCGGCGTTCGGCCAGGCGGGGGAACAGGTCGAACACCCAGTCGAGGGTCTCGCCGTACTCGGCCTTGGAATCGAAAGGCCGGGCGTGGCAACCCATGTCGAGGTTCTCCTGCACCGTCATACCGGGGAAGACGCCGCGACCCTCGGGGGCTTGGATGAGGCCCGCGACAACGCGTTCGTGCGCCTTCATCCGGGTGATGTCCTTGCCCTCGAACAGGATTCGGCCCCGGGTGAGCGGAAGCAGACCTGACAGGGCGCGCATGGTGGTGGTCTTGCCGGCGCCGTTCGCGCCCAGCAGCGTCACCAGTTCGCCCTGACCCACCGACAGCGAAATCCCGTGCAGGGCTTCGATTCTGCCGTAGTTGACGGTCATATCGTCGACTTCGAGCAGCGGCGCGGGAGCGGGCTCCGGCGCGGGCGGTTCGAGGTCCCGGATCGGTTCGAAGACCGTCGTGGTGGTGGTGTCGGCGGGCGAGGGCGCGATCTTGCGGATCTCCGGTTCGGGCGCAACGGGTTTCGCGCCGTCGTCCGGCACGCCCAGATAGGCGTTGATGACCGCCGGATTCTCCCGGATATCCTCCGGCAACCCGTCCGCGATCTTCCGGCCGAATTCCAGCACCACGATCCGGTCGGTGACGCCCATGACCAATCGCATGTCGTGCTCGATCAGCAGCACCGTGTAGCCGTCGTCGCGGATCTTGTGGATGAGCTCCATGAGCGCCGACTTCTCGCTCGGATTGAAGCCCGCCGCCGGCTCGTCCAGGCACAGCAGCTTGGGTTCGGTGGCGAGGGCGCGGGCGATCTCCAGGCGGCGCTGATCGCCGTAGGAGAGATTGCGCGCCTTCTCCACCGCGTGCGGCGCGATGCCCACGAATTCCAGCAGCGCCATGCCTCGTTCGATGGCGTCGTGCTCCTCGCGCCGATGCCGGGCGGTGCGGAACACCGCGCCGGGCACCGAGGTGCGATGCCGGGCGTCCGCGCCGACCACCACGTTCTCCAGCGCCGTCATCTCGTTGAAGAGCCGGATGTTCTGGAAGGTGCGGGCGATGCCGAGCCGGGTGATCTCGTTGCGCTTGGACTTGGTCAGCGGCTTGCCGTCGAAGAACACGGTGCCGCCGGCCGGCCGGTACACGCCGGTGATGGCATTGAAGCAGGTGGTCTTGCCCGCGCCGTTGGGCCCGATCAGCCCGAGGATCTCACCGCGCTTGATCTCGAAGCTGACATCGTCCAGCGCGGTCAGGCCGCCGAACTTCACCGTCAGCCCCTCGGTGCGCAAAAGCGGTGCGCCGACGGCGGTTTCGATCTCGCGATGCGGTGCGACGACCTCGGCGACGACCTTCTCGTCGGAGTAGATCGGCAGCACCTCGGTCACGTCGAGCATGCCCGCGCTGGCTTCCTCGGGCGGCGCCTGATAGCCCGCCGCCATGTCCTCGTTGTCGAAGAGCGCGCCGCCGGGCCCGGTCATGACGCCGCTCCGGCGGTCTCGGCCGGAACCGGCGCGGGCTTGCGCACCGCCCGGTACACCTGCCGTCCGTAGGCAAGCAGTTTCTGACGCGCGGGGAAGAGCCCCTGCGGCCGGAAGATCATCACAACCACCAATGCGATACCGAAGAACAGGTACTTGTAGTCACCGAGCGACTGCCCGCCGATCTGCACCGACATGAAGCGGTTCGGCAGGTACACGATCAGGAACGCGCCCACGATCACGCCCAGCTTGTTGCCCTGGCCGCCGATCACCAC
Source organism: Nocardia yamanashiensis (assembly GCF_021183565.1). Taxonomy (NCBI): domain Bacteria; kingdom Bacillati; phylum Actinomycetota; class Actinomycetes; order Mycobacteriales; family Nocardiaceae; genus Nocardia; species Nocardia yamanashiensis. Next base: position 7,661,886 of record NZ_CP089226.1, on the reverse strand, counting down.
CGCGCACAGGAACAGCATCGAGTTGATGATGTTGAACCCGGGCGGCGCCACGAACTGCACCTGGCCCGCGTACAGCGCACCGGACAGTCCGCCGATCGACGCGCCGATCAGGAACGCCCACAGCTTGAACTTGAAGGTCGGCACACCCATGATCTCGGCGGCGTCCTCGTCCTCGCGGATCGCCACCCAGGCGCGGCCCACCCGGCTGCGCTCCAGATTGCCGACCACCAGCAGCACCAGGATCACCAGCACCATGCCGAGCCAGAACCACCAGGTGCCGGAATTGGCGCGGTCCACGGGGCTGGTCACATCGGTGTCGCCGAGGTTGCCGGAGGAGAAGTAGCCGGTCGGGTGATCGTCGGACACACCCACCCGCGGATAGGCGATACCGGCCAAACCCAAACTGCCATTGGTGATCTCGCCGAGATTGTCGGCCATCAGGCGCACGATCTCACCGAAGCCGAGCGTCACGATGGCCAGGTAGTCGCCGCGCAGACGCAGCGTCGGCGAACCCAGGATCAGGCCCGAGATCGCCGTGATGGCGATGGCGATGGGCACGCACGCCCACCAGGCCCAGCCCGGCTTCAGCCAGCCGCCTTCGTCGAGTTGATTCCACGGACTGTTCGGGCTGGTGAGCAGACCGACGGTGTACGCGCCGACCGCGTAGAAGCCGACATAGCCCAGATCCAGCAGACCCGCCTGGCCGACAACGACATTCAGGCCGATGGCGATGAGCGCGACCATCGCGAACTGCGCCATGACGCCGCCGAAGCTGGTGCCGGGAGTATCGATCAAAGGCGGCGGATACAGGGGCAGCAGCGCCAGCAGGATGAGCGCCGGAATTCCGACGCCCCATTGCGCGGGCCGCGACAAACCGCCCCACCAGGTTCGAAGTTTGTCGCCCACACCGCGTTTCACTGTCTCGGTCATGCGCGCGCCCTCCCGAGGCTCTCACCCAGAATGCCGGTGGGGCGGAACATGAGCACGACCACCAGGACCAGGAACGCGACCACGTCACGCCATTGGGTGCCGAGCAGGATCTGGCCGTAGTTCTCCACCAGGCCCAGGATCAGCCCGCCCAGCAGCGCGCCGCGCAGGTTGCCGATACCGCCCAGCACCGCGGCGCTGAACGCCTTGATGCCGAGAATGAATCCGCCGGAATAGATGACGCCGTTGGGAATCTTCAAGGTGTACAACAGCGCCGCCGCGCCGGCCAGCAGACCACCCACCAGGAAGGTGAGCATGATGACCTTCTCCCGCGAGACGCCCATCAGCGTCGCGGTGTCCGGGTCCTGCGCCACCGCGCGGATGCCGCGGCCGAATTTGGTTCGGTTGATGAGCAATTCGGTCGCCACGGCCAGGCCGACCGCGGCCAGGATGATCACCAGGGTGATGTTCGTGACCGGCGCTCCGAAGATCGAGAACTGTTCGGTCGGCTGCACCAGGATGATCGGCTGCTGGGCATTGGTGCCGCCCAGCCGCGGCGAGATCTTGGGCAGCACGTAGTGCACGAACTCCTGCAGCACGAACGACATGCCGATCGCGGTGATCAGGAAGATCAGGGGTTTCGCACCGCGTTTACGCAGCGGGCGATACGCGACGCGCTCCAGGCCGACGGCGGCGCCACCGGCCACCGCCATACCGATCAGCATCGCGAGCAACAGATAGACGACGGTCAGTATCAAGCCCTTGGAATAGGCATTGCCGCTGGGTTCGAACCCGAGCGCCATCAAGCCCACATACTGGCCGAACATGCCCACCATGAAAATTTCCGAATGGGCGAAATTGATCAGCCGCAGCACGCCGTAGACCAGCGTGTAGCCCACCGCGACCAAGGCATAGATGGATCCGTAGGACAAACCGTCCACGGTGAGCCGCCAGAATTGGTCGACCACCCCCGATACGTTGAATTCGATCGACCCCGCGAGCAGGGTCGTCGCAACGGGAAAACTCATTCGCTACTCTCGCCGTCGAGGAAGACGCGTGTGCCGGGAATCGGTGGGTCTCACCGGATTCCCGGCACACGCTGTTCTCCGAATACGTGGAACTACTTGCTGCCGGCCGCCGCGATGCCCTTCAGCACGATGGTGGTCAGGTCATAGCCCTCGGTCGAATAGGTGCCCGCGTCGAAACCGCTCGACGCCTTGTACGCGGCGGCGAAGGAATCCGGCGCCGGGCCACAGGGGCAGGAGAGCAACGCGCCGGTGGCGGCATTACCGGCCTGCTTCACGAACTCGACGTCCTTGGTGCCGTCGGCGGAAATGAATTCCGCGGTCACGCCGCCCGAACGCAGCTGCTGCACCAGCGGGGCCGCTTCGGCGTAGTAACCGGCGTAGTAGATGGCGTCCGGCTTGGCGGAATTGAGCTTGGAGACGACCGCCGAGAAGTCCTTGTCGCCTTCCTTGACGTCCGCCGCGCAGCCGGCGTCGGCGATCGGGCCGAGAGTTTCGGTCAGGTTCTTGGCCAGGCCGGTGCCGTACTCGGTGTTGTCCTTGACCACGCAGACCTTCTTGTACTTGCCGCTGGTCTGCAGGTACTTGGCCACGGCCGGGCCCTGCACCGCGTCATTGCCGAGGCCACGGAAGAAGGTCTTCCAGTTGTTCTTGGTGAGGTCGGGGTTGGTGGCCGACGGGGTCAGCGCGAGCAGGTTCGCCTCGCTGAGCACCTGACCGGTCGCCTTGGTCTCGCCGGAGAAGGTCGGTCCGATGAGCGCGACGATCGACTTGTCGTTGATGATCGTCGGGATGACCTGGGTGGCCTTCTGCGGATTGCCCTCGGTGTCGAACTCCTTGAGGGTGACCTTGCAGCCCGGGTTGGCCTTGTTGAACTCGTCGAGCGCGAGCCGCACGCCGCGCACGATGTTCAGGCCGAGGTTGGCGTTCGGGCCGGTCAGCGGGCCCGCCATCGCGATGGACTGCTCGGTGCAGGTGGCCTTGCCGTCACCGGCGGCCTTGGCGGCGGCGGCCTGATCGGTGGCGGCCACCTCCTTGCCGGTGCTGTCGATCTGCACCACGGGCTTGATCTCACCCGAGGCGTCGACCTTGTACATCCAGATCAGGGCCTTCTCGAGCTCACCGTTGGAGCCCCATTTGTAATTGCGAGCCAGGCCCGGGCCGTCGTACGACTTCACGAACTCGACCAGCTTGGACCGGTTCTTCTTACCGGTGTCGTCGGTCGACGAACTGCTGCAGCCGGCCACCGTGAGCGCGACCGCCGCTCCGACTGCGACCGCAGCCTGCACCGTGCGCCACCGTCGCCTACTGCTCACAGAGCCGCGCGTCTTTGAACCAAGCACGATTCACCTCTATGTTCTGTGCTCCCCCGGCTTGCCGGGCGGGCCGCCTCATCTATCGGCCTGGCTCAGAACATATCCCCACCACGTTAGCTCCGCATCACATTCGGATCATCCATGTGACATCGCAACCATTGAAAGAGCCCCTCGTGTTACCACTGCGTAAAGCAGTTCCGCATATCGGTGGCAACAGAGGGGCTATAACGGAGCAAATCCGGCTTACTTCGGCGCCAGATTCTCCAGCACCACCTCGGCAACAGCCTTCATGGTGGTGCGACGGTCCATGGCCGTACGCTGAATCCACTTGAACGCCTGCGGTTCCGATAGGCCCTGGGTCTGCATGAGCACACCCTTGGCACGCTCGACCAGCTTGCGTGTTTCCAGCCGGTCGGTCAGATTCGCGACTTCGCCTTCCAATGCGGCGATCTCATGGAAGCGGCTCGCCGCCAATTCGATCGCCGGCACCAGATCGGACTTGGTGAACGGCTTCACCAGGTACGCCATCGCCCCCGCGTCGCGTGCCCGCTCCACCAGATCCCGCTGACTGAACGCCGTCAGGATCACCACCGGCGCAAGACGTTTCGAGGCGATCTCGGCCGCCGCGTCGATCCCGTCCCGCCGTGGCATCTTCACGTCCATGATCACCAGATCCGGACGCAACTCCTCCGCCAGGTCCACGGCCTGCTGACCGTCGCCCGCCTCCCCCACCACCAGATAACCCTCTTCCGAGAGCATCTCCACGAGGTCCATCCGGATGAGCGCCTCGTCCTCGGCAACCACCACCCGCTTGGGGGCGGACGCCGCGGCATCCTTCTTCGAACCGCCCCCTGCTGTCGTTCCCATAGATGAACCCCTGTCGCTTCGCATACTCAACACCCGAGACCACCGGTCCGACGCCACCCTCGTGGGATCGGCACGCACCCGAGTAACCCAAAGAGTACCGTCCACCCGCCCACACAACCCATCTACCCAGCGCAAACCGACCAGTATCACAACGTCACCCGCGTGTCCCCGCCCCCTTTTGGTCTCCCGACCCGAACCCGCTATGCTTTCCATCCGGTGCGCCGGGTTGGCGGAACTGGCAGACGCGACGGTCTCAAAAACCGTTGTCCGGAAGGACGTGTGGGTTCGAGTCCCACACTCGGCACCAAGGCAAAGGGTTGTTTCGGTGATCACCGAAACAGCCCTTTTGTTATGCGGTACGCAGCTGGTACGCAGCAGCTTGCGCGCCGGACTCCATCCCCTCAGCCACAGCATCGAGATCGTCCGGGAACAGGTGACCGTACAGGTCCAGGGTCAGCATCGCAGTTTTGTGCCCCAGCATCCGTTGCACCACTTTGATATTCGCCCCCGCACTGATCGCCAGCGATGCAGCTGTGTGCCGAAGCCCGTGCGGCACAACCCCTTTTAACCCGACATCCCGGGCCGCCCGATCGAAGACCCACCGGAACTCAGTGGAGGTCAAAAACCCGCCCTTATGACTTGGGAAGACCAGGGCATCGGGCTCATGGTCTTCGAGCAGCACCATTAGTTCTTTCGCCAAGGTTGCGGGGATCGGTACGGCGCGGGTGGTGTGGTTCTTAGTGTCGGTCTCGACGTAGCCCTGACCGGTAACAGGAGTAGCCGAACGAGCCACGGTGATCCGCTGCGTTTCAGGGTTTACCGACGAGACCCTCAACGTAATAGCCTCGCCGAAGCGAATCCCCGTGTAGGCCAGGGTCAACACCAGCGGCCGGAACCGGCCGGCGGCCATCGCAAGCCGCATCACTTCGAGGTGGGTGAGGTACCGCCGTTCCCCAGACACCAGCGCCGGGAGATCGATTTCCTCAGCCGGGTTCGCCGCTAGGCGCTTGGCCTTGATCGCATAGCGCAACACCTGGCTGAGCACCTGATAGGACTGGATCACCCGCGACGCCGACAGCCCACGGCCCTCGAACCTGGTACTGCCAGACCGCGACAGAGAGTGAGAGGTTCGAAAAGACCACAAGAGGGACCACAAGGGGACGGGTGGGCGCGGATGTTGCGTTGGCATGTGAGTTGCGTTGGAAGCAGACCACAACGGGGAGGGTTGAGAGCAAACATCACGATGCGGTGCGTGCCGGGTTCCGGGTAAAACCACAACGAAGGGACCACCTCTTACGAAGGGAAGACATTCCCTCTTATGCGGGAGGTATGTTCGTCTCGTCTGTGAGGCCGAGGATCTGACCAACCTGTGCCAGAGCAGCAGGATCCCCTCTTACGCAGTAACTCTGAAGCCTGCGCGCGGCAAGGGGAGCCGCAGATCGACTTCCTCGACGCTTCGAGTACAACTGCTGCTATGACAAGGCAGGACGAGACCTGGCATCGGCTGCGCGAATGGACCTATGGCCAGACGCCATCAGAACGCCTGGCTGGCCAGATTCTGGACAGTGAGGGATACGGCGACATAGATCCCTCACACCCACTCGGTGGGAAAGATGGAGGAAGAGACTTCCACATCACTCGGAACGGTGAGCCATGGATAGCGGGGGTGTACTTCCCCCGCGACCAGCAGACCATCACCACGATCACCAACAAGTTCAAAGCCGACTTGGAAGCAGCCAAGAAGTATGCCCCGAAAGGTTTTGCGTTCGTTACTAACCAGGAACTTCTGCTGTCCCAGCGGGAAGATCTGAAGGAGTTGGGGGGCGGCATTGCCATTGAGCTGTACCACCTCGAACGGATCATGGGCATCCTCGACAGGCCGCGTATGCACCCTGTGCGCAAGCACTATCTGGGCATCGACCCAGGCCCGCTACCGATCGAGGTCGAGCTGAGCATCGGCGGCAGTGCCGGCTACTTCACCGACAGCGCCGAAGTGCTCGAAACCCACCTCGATTACGGCACCAGGAAAGCTCGGGAGGATGCCGAGGAACAGCCCGAGAATTCTGACGCCTATCTGGAGCTGAAACTCTCGACGCTGAACAACGTCTACCGAAAACAGCCACGACCGACTGGCGACAGGCTTGAGAAGCACCTTCAGCGATGGGAGGCCGAAGTTCGCACGTCTTGGCCAGATTGCCTGGACTATCTCGCCGCGACCGTCGGCCCAGCACTCAGTTTTCGTGTGAAGAACCTGTCAGGCGGCTTCTTCAACGATGTGCAGGTCTACATCACGATCAACGGTGTACGTGGAATCGATTCGCGCAGCGCCGAGCACTTCGACATCGCGAGGGTGCTGCCGCCCGTATTCCCCACTGCAAGTGGGTATCTCATCGACGCAAGTCTCCTGCAGGCCGCGCGACCGAAAGGCTATGCGATCCACTGGGAATCCGATGACGACACGGTCACAGTCACGATCGACATCGAGCGGTTTCGACCCCATCCCCCGTGGAAGAATCAGCTTGACGATGTAGTCCTGGTCCTTGTCGACAAGTCATTGACTGAGGTGACTGCTTCGTGGACTGTCACGGCGCAGGGATACAACGTGGTCTACGAGGGCCCACCGATCACGATCCCCATTGAGGCGAAGACAGTTCGGGAAGCCATAGGTCCATTCCTCCAGCAATAGTTCGATGCTCTGCCACCAAGTCGGCTTGGAATCACCGCGTAGGAGGGATTCCTGATCCCCTCCTACGAGGGAGAGACTTCATCGATGCATTATTGAGCAAACTGCTGCCCGCAGATCCCGCAGAGGGTGGGCCCGGCGGCGATGATCGTCTTGTGTGCGCGAATCCGGCGCGGCGGCTCACATCGGCAGATGAGCGGGCTGCCGTTGCGATCAGCCGACTTGGTCCCCGGTGCCGCATAGTCGGCGTCGACAGTATCCTCGGCAGCCGACTTGGTTTCCTCGCCAACTGGTTCGGGCAGGCGGTAAGCCACGATCGCCCTGTCCAGAACACCGATTTCGCGCCGATACTCGGCCACGGTGGAATCCGGCAGCCTGGTCATCGACCAGCCTGTGCGTGGCGCACGCTCGGCGATAAGGCCGAGTTCCTCGGCGATCTGCCGGTACTTGCCGTTGTGATACCGGCCGCCATCACTCACTGCAGGCACCTCACGCACGACAGCGATTCCGTGGGCCGCCTGGTGCAGCAGAGTAGCGAGCACATCGTGGGCACCAGCGGCCAAACCCTCAGCACCGAGAAACAATTCCGGCATGGCGGTGCCGGAGCGGCTCCACAGGTCCGGCCCGAAGTGCCCGAGCCGCACCGCGCGACCGCGGCCGGTCGAGCCCGAAGCGATCGCGACCACCGCTTCGGGGACATCGGGGTGGCGCCGGCGGATGCCGTCCCAGACCCGATCGATTGCGGTTGCCAATGGTCCACCGATGAACATGAGATTCCTCAAATTTCACCGCGTAAGAGGTAACCGAGAACCGGCCGAAGAGATACCCCCATCCTATCGAAATACCTCTAAGTATGCGGCGGAGAAGCATTGCAGCACAGCAACATTCACGATGACACGGCCAGTCCGATAGTTGGGTGTTCGCCATCAACGAAGCGGGCTGCACTGAACTGCAGCCAGGGGTCCGAGCTCCTGTATCCCCTAGTGCTGATTTCGATCCCGGCAGACACCCGCACCCATCTCGTGTTGGATTAGTTGGGTGTCTGGAGTCTTAGAAATCCTTGTCGCCGCTGTAGGAGCAGGTGGTGTGTTCGCCGCCGTTGCTGCGGCTATTAACCAGTTCGGAGTCCCGTTGATCGAGTCGCGGGCCGAGAGGATTCGACTCGACGCGGAGATCGAGCGAACACGTATCCTCGCGAGCGGAGGTACATCAGCATCAGCAACAGAAGCCGCGGTCGTATCCAACGCGGCACTGTTCAACCAGTACCACTCGCGCAGCCTACTCCAGTCCCAGATCAGCTTTCTCTTCTCATTGGGCGCGGCCACCATCGGTTTTGGGGTGATCGTGTGGGCGCTCTATACCGTCGGCAGCAAGGGCTTCGATCAGATCGGTGTGGCGGGGATTCAACTTGTCGCCGCGACAATCTTCGAGGCGGTTGCGGCACTGTTCTTCCGGACGTCGAACCAGAGTCGCGAGCTGCTGATCACGTTCTTTGACAAGCTCCGTCAAGATCGGCAGTTTGAAGAATCCCTAGTCCTCGCCCGCGAGATCTCGGAAGACAGCTCCGTCCGAGACCATCTGCATGTCGCCATGGCCATTCACCTGATTGGCGGTCCAGAGGGCATGCTGGAGACCGTTCTCTCAAATCCGGAAAATCAGGACCGGAACACGTCAAGTCAGAACGGTCGCAGTGCAGTTCACAATGCGCAGCCAACGAGACAACCTGGCGTCAGCCGACAGGGCGCGAAGCCGCGTTCCACCTCCCGGGGAGGAGCTATGGTACGTCGGCGGTACGCAGCAGCCCTCAATACCCGCAACCTATCCAGCTAAGACCAACACATAAACCCGCTGCTCAGCGGCCCGACCACGAACTCACCAGTCACCACCAACAATCCCCAAACGTCGAGAAGGTCAACCTCAAAAACCGTTGTCCGGAAGGACGTGTGGGCTCGAGTCCCACACTCGGCACCAAGCGAGAGGGTCGTCTCGGAAGTTTCCGAGACGACCCTCGTCGTATTCGCGGACGTACTGCTCCGAAACTGCGGCGCTTTGCCTGATTCCTTGCGGGACAATCCTTTACGGCAGCGCTTTCACCAGTGGTCCGGCCGGGCGGGACGCCGCGGAGCCGGGGAACCCTGATAGCTCCGGCGCGCCGCCCGCAGGTCGACCAGCCGCGCGTCGATATCGACCTCGGCGGGCGGCGCGATCCCGAGATCCTCCCGCAGCGCCCGTCGCAACAACCGCACGGCGGCCCCCATATCGTCGGCGAGAAAACCCTCGATCCTCGCGACCCGATCGGCATCGGCGGGATCGACATCGAGCACGTCCCGATGTCCGACCTCGACGTACCGGGTGACCTCCGACGCGACATCGAGCGCACGATCGGACAGCACCATCTGCGCGTGCGCGTAGTTCTCCCGCAACGCTTCCCACGCCGCCTCGAGTTTCGTGACATCCGCATCCGGCGTGCCCTTCCTCGCCAGGTAGCGGCGCGCGACGGCCCGGAAGTAATGCACGGAAGTATTGAGAGCCGCATGGCAGGAACGCTTTTCGCTCAACTCCTCCTTCCGCGCCGTCTCCGCCCGCTCCTCCGCCCGCACCGCACTCTGCAACCGCGCATCGACCCGCTTGCTCCGGATCCCGAAGAACTGCGTCAGCGCCGCACCCCCCAGCGTCGCCGTCGCGGTAGTGGCCGACACGGCGACACTCGTCCAATCAAGGCTCATACCACCCGATTCTCACAGTTCCTCCGGGCAACTTCCGACCGTCGGGCAACAGTCTCACGGATTCGGGTTCGACCCGTTCACCGACCAACGGGTGGTCCAATCGGAGAGGGAGATCGGAGGTGTCAGGTCGCTGGAGACACCCAGGTCCACGCGAGCCTTCAGATAGAACTCGAAGCGAGCAGTTGTCGCCGCGTCGTAGAGCTCCTCGAAATGGAGGCGGCCGCCGGAAAACTCCGGGGCCAGTATCGCGCCGAGGCGCCAGACGGAGGATTGCCATTCGCGGGCGGCGTCGACCACCTGGGCTGCACCGATCAGTTGGACGATAGCGAAGCGTTCGGTGCGGGTGTGCTCGGCTTCGGTCAGCAAGGGCAGCAAGGCGGGCAGGTCTGCGATTCCTGGGTTTTGGGCGGGAAAGACACCTTTCGCGTTGGCAATCTTCAGGTAGAGGATGGTTTCGGCTTTGACGGCAGACGCATAATCGGCGTAGGCCGTTTGGCGGCGTTCGTCCCATCGGACCGCCTGAGTTCGGTTCCAGCGCACGAGTTCCGCGACAAATCCGCCCGCGAACGTGAGCAGTCCGCCCACGAGCACTCCGATGAGTGGCAGGTACTGCGACATCACGAGACTCCTCCCCCGGGCGGCGCGACCGGGACTGGAGCCCCGAGATCGTCGCCGTCTCGAAGTCCGATCATCTCGCAGATTCCGCGGCTCGTCATCGTGCGCCGCGACTCTTCGTCAGGTTCGCGCCACTGAAATCGGCTCCCTCCAGCACAGTTGCCGGATCGATGAACGGCTTGCTCAGGTCAGTCTCCGTGAAGTCCGCTCCACCCAGGTCGCCCTGGCCCAAGATCGCTCCGGCCAGGTTGGATCCTCGAAAACTCGCCTTCGCGAGGTGTGGGTTCGAGTCCCACACTCGGCACCGAGAAACAGAGGGTCGTCCCGGAGTTTCCGGGACGACCCTCTTCTCGTTCGAAACCTCCACGCCCCGAAACGAAAACGCGATATCTAACCGCGGCCGAACCAGCGGAGCAGGCCGCGCCGACGGCCCGGGCGGTAGTGAGGTTCGGGATCGCCGTAGTCGAAGCTCTGCCCCATGGCCCAGGTGTCGTCGGGGTTTCTGGTGAACTCGTAGGTGACACCGAGCAGGCCGGTGCCTTGTTCATGATGCAGGGCGAAGAGTCTCAGGAGAGCGGCGGAGAGTTCGGAGGAGCCGGGGAACGCGCCCTGCGTGTCGGAAGCCAAGTCGACCTTCAGTTTCGGGCCGTCGGCGTGGACGTGGAGTACCGCTCGCGCGGCGTCGGGAGTCAACTGGTCCACCACCAGTTCGCCTATGGCACTGTCGATTTCCATTTGGGCGAAAATGTTCATGGCCCGATTCCCTCCGTCGCGTCGCCGCCGATCACGAAGTGCGACGGCGAGACGGACCCTAGGGGCACGCGGCCCGCAGCGCATCGGTCGCGGAATCGGCCGTTCGTCGCGACGCGGACGATATCGCGGAACAGTGCGAGGCCGCCGGCGGCGAATCGCGTTCGGCTGACGCCCAATCGGCGTAGAGCGGGGCCGTGGTCGAGGGCCACGACCACGGTCGCGCCGAGGAAGACCAGCCACCAGGCGCAGGTGCCGAGAGTTCGCACGGTGCCGGTGGTCGCGGCGAAGGATTGACGCAGGCGTTGCGTGTGGAAGGGGACGTGGCGGCGTTCGTCGTCGAGGATGAGGGCCGCCACCTGGGCGGTCAGGGGATCGGGGGCGCCCTCGTGCAGGGCTTGGTAGTAGCCGAGGGCGATCACCTCCGCGACCATCAGGGTCATCAGTTCCAGGCGCAGGCCCAGGGCGCGGCGGAGACGGACGAACACCCTATCGGTCCAGTGAGAGGGGATCGTTTGCGCGCCTGCGGAATTCAAGAGGTGAGACAGCAGGCGGGCGTGGTTTCGTTCTTCGGCCACGAAGAGGCGGACGGCGGCGGCGTAGGTGGAGTCGCCGGCGGCGTCGGCTTTGGTGATGAGGTTCGCTCCGTCGCCGTCTTCACCCACCTGGAAGCGCTGGATGCTACGGATGAGCACGGGGTGCAGGGTGGCGCCGCGGGTCCAGTCGGGGTCGCCGGCGGCGCGGCGGGCGGTGGCTCTGGCTTCGAATTCGATGGTCCAGCGGGTGAAGTCGGTGGGGTCGGGCATGTGGGTCTCCCTGTGGGGGCCGGGGTTCGGGTTTCGAGGGTAGGGAGGGGGTGTGGGAATGGGTGGGGGTCGGTGTGGAGATTCGGTGGAGGGCGGAATCGAAACTCGGGGTGGGGCAGGGGAAGTGGTGTGGCAGGGTGGGGCGCGATCGGATGGGTTCGCTTAGGAGAGGGAGTCGGATGCGGTTCGGGTGGCGGGGGTTGGCGGCGGGGCTCGTGGTGGTTTCGGCGTTGGCGGGGTGCGGGAGCAGTGAGGGGGCCGCGGGGGCGAAGAACATGGCGGGGGCGGGGTCGGCGGGGGAAACGACTTTGCGGGGGCTGGAGGAGAAGTACGGGGCGCGGCTGGGGGTTTATGCGGTGGATACCAAGAGCGGGCGGGAGGTGGCTTATCGGAGCGGGGAGCGGTTCGCCATGGCTTCCACGTTCAAGGCGCTGGCTTGCGGGGCGCTGCTGAAGGACTATCCGTTGTCGAGCGGGTATTTCGATCAAGTGATCCGGTTCGGGGCGGACGAGGTGGTGGCCAATTCGCCGGTGGCCGAACAGCGGGTGGAAACGGGGATGACGGTGGCCGAATTGTGCCAGGCCGCGATCACGGTCAGTGACAATACGGCGGGGAATTTGATTCTGCGATTGCAGGGCGGACCGGGCGAATTCACGGCGTTTCTGCGTTCACTGGACGATTCCGTTTCACGGCTGGACCGCTGGGAAACCGAGTTGAATACCGATACGCCGGGGGACGAACGGGACACCACTTCACCGGCGGCGGTAGCGGCGGACTACGAGAAATTGGTGCTGGGGAATGCGCTGGGCGAGCCGGAGCGGGAAATGCTGAAGGGCTGGCTGCTCGCGAATACGACTGGCGGACAGCGGATTCGAGCGGGACTGCCGCAGGGGTGGACGGTGGGCGACAAGACCGGGACCACCGAACGCGGCGGCGCCAATGACGTGGCCGTGACCTGGACCGACAAGGGCGTGCCGGTCGTCATCGCATTGCTGAGCAGCAAAACGGGGACCGACGCCAAGGCCGACAACGCATTGCTGGCCGATGCCACCCGCGCGGTGGTGTCGATGCTGAACTGATACCGACTGATTCACCGATGTTTCGAACCGTTCACCCCGGCTACTCGTACAACCCGGCAAAGCGACGAAAATCTTGGGAGGTCGCCGATGCGGGTACACAGGGTGACGGCCGATCTTTCGGAATATCCGGATCTGGTGGTGATTCTGCTGGGTATGCGGGTCCGCAAACCCAAAGGAATACTGCGGCTGCTCGGGGTGGGGCCCAAACTGTATCGGTCCCATCACGATCGCCCGGACGGCCTGCTCGCCCACGAGGACATCGTGTGGTCGATGTTCCCGCCGCATTGGGGCGCCCGGCAGTACTGGCGGGATCTGGAAAGCCTGGAGCGCTGGACCCGTTCGGAACCGCACCGCATCTGGTGGCAGCAGTTCCTGAAGGATTCGGGCGGCACCGGTTTCTGGCACGAGGCGTATTTCGCCCGCGGCGGCATCGATTCGGTGTACGACGATATGGGTCCCGGTGCGGGACTGGCGAAGTTCGCGCCCATGGTCCCGGCGCGCGGGCGGCTGTTCTCCACACGCGGGCGGGTGCACGGCGCGCGCACCGAAATCGCACCGGTGGTCGAGGAGTCGGAACTCTACGAATCGAACCTGTTCACGCCCGCTATTGATTTGCTGAGCGCGAACCTGCATGCTCACATTCCAGGGGCGTTGACATGTTGCCCCTTGGACCAATCGGTACGTAATAGCGAACAGCATGCGTCCGACACCCGACCGCATCATGAACATCCCGGTCAAAAGGTGTGATTCGGTCACGGAAGCGTTTCGAACAAAACACGAAGGGCATACGTTGTGCCCATGCATGTGCTGTTCGTGTGCAGCGGAAACGTTTGCCGGTCCGTCATTGCCGAACGACTGACCCTCGCGGTGGCCGCCGACCACGGACTCGATGACCTATCGGCCGAAAGCGCCGGCGTGCGCGCGCTGGTCGGTTTCCCGGTGGAACCGCTTGCCGCGCAGACCATCACCGGGCTCGGCGGCGATCCGGGCAATTTCAAGGCCCGCCGCCTCAAACCCGAAATGGTGCACCGCGCCGACCTGGTGCTCACCATGACCGACAAACTGCGCGAGCAGGTGCGCGACTTGGTGCCCGAAGCCCTCCCCCGCACTTTCACCCTGCTCGAGGCCTACCGCATCGCCAAGGTCAGCGGCGCCCGCACGGTGGTCGGATTGCACGCCGCGCGTGACGATCTCGCCTATGTGGGCCGGGAGAACATCTCCGATCCGGTGGGGCTGTCCGCACAGGCGTTCTGCGAGGTCGGCGATCGCATCGCCGAAGCCCTGGTGCCGCTGCTGCTCGCGCTGCACGCCCATCAGCACCCGCAGGCCACCATCGATCCCCGGGGCGAGGGCGGCGATCAGCGCCCGCAATTGCTCGTACTGCCCGGCGGCCGTGGACAATCCGGCAAACCCGCCCAGCCGGGCAAACCGGTCGGACCGGCGGGCGAGCCGGGCGCCCAACATGCTTCGCGCACCGGAACTTCGGCGCACTAGGCATCGAAGTCGCAACGAAACCCTGCGTGTCAATGCACCTGTCTGCCCGCTTGGTCCGGTAAAGAGCTACACTTCCGCGCGGAACACCACCGCCGGCCGGTGGTTCGACACAGGAACAGGATCAAGGACATGCCGAAACGAATTTCGGATGTTTCGCTCCATGTTTACGTGACACCGCAGACTCTCGATCATGTCGTTCAGACGGTGTGCCGCATTGTCGACGACCATGTGGCGGATCGGGATATCTTCGCCTGGAGGTTCACGCTTCCGGTCGAATGCGATGATCCGACGCACACCGTCTTGGAAACCCAATGGCGTCTGGACAATCCGGACGACGAGCCCGGGGACCGGCGAACGTACGAGATCGCCCTTTCCCTCGTCGGCGAGGCCCGGCAGCTCACCAAAGCCGGGATCGCCAAGCTGGAACAGCAGCTGATCCTCGGCCTCTCGGCGGACGAACCCATCCCGTACATCGTGCACGCGCTGCAACGGGAGAACTTCGAGCTCGAAGAGAACCGGGAACTCATCTGACGCAAAACGGATGCGGCCCGCATCCTGATGGATGCGGGCCGGTGGCGCGGAGGATGAAGAACAACGCGGGCCACGCCTTGTCAGCGTGACCCGCGAGGTTCGGAAAGAGACTCAGCGGCGCGGCGGGAAGTGCCGGATCACGCCTTCCTGCACCGTGGTCGCCAGCAGATCCCCGCCGCGCGAGTAGAAATGCCCGCGCGCCAGTCCGCGCGACCCCGCCGCCACCGGCGATTCCGTCGCGTACAGCGACCAGTCGTCGAACCGGAACGGCCGATGGAACCAGATGGAATGGTTCACCGTCGCCGCCAGGATCCGGTCGTGCCCCCACGACAGCCCGTGCGTGGTGATGATCGAATCCAGCACCGTGGTGTCGGACGAATACGCCAGCGCCGCAACGTGAATGATCGGATCCTCGGGCAGCGGCCCGTCGGTCCGCATCCACACCCGGTTGTAGTCCAGGCTCTCGCCCTTGCCCTTCATGATCCAGGCCGGGTCGTTCGTGTACCGCATATCGATGGGATGCGGTGCGTTGACGAACATTTCGAGCTTGTCTTCCAGCCCGGCGAACGACTCCTCCACGCGCGGCAGCCCTTCCGGATCCGCCACCTCCGGCAGCGGGGTCCCGTGCTCGAGCCCCTTGCCGTAGTCCTGGAAGGCCGCCAGCATGACGAACAGTTCCTGCCCGTCCTGGTAGGCCGTGACCGTGCGATTGGCGAACGAGCGCCCGTCGCGGTGCCGGTCGACGTGGTATTCGATCGGCTTCTTGGTATCGCCGCCGCGCACGAAATGCGCGTTGACGGCGTGCACCGGGCGCTCGGGTCCGACGGTCCGGCCCGCGGCGACGATCGCCTGCGCGACCAGCTGGCCGCCGAAGGTCCGGCTCCACACCTTCTCGGGATGCTGCCCGATGAAGATGTCGGGGCCCTCTTCCGCCAGATCCAGAATCCGCAGCAGGACCCGGAGATCGTCGGATAGACCGGTCCCCTCCGGATCCGCTACCGCTTCAGCGGACGGCTCCGCGCCCAGTGACGCACTCACCCTAGTGGTCCTCCTCGCCGATGCGATGCACGTGAATCAGGTTGGTGGAACCGACGGTACCCGGCGGGGAGCCCGCCACGATGACCACGAGGTCACCCTTGTGATACCTCCCGATGGCCAGCAGGGCGTTGTCGACCTGATGGATCATCTCGTCGGTGTCCTTCACCGGAGGAACGATGAACGTTTCGGTGCCCCATGTCAAAGCGAGCTGGCTGCGGATCTCGGCCTGGGGGGTGAAGGCGAGCAGCGGCAGCGGGGTGTGCAGGCGCGCGAGGCGGCGCACGGTGTCGCCGGATTGGGTGAAGGCAACCAGCGCTTTGGCATTGAGGCGCTCGCCGATATCGCGGGCGGCGTAGGAGATGACGCCGCGCTTGGTGCGGGGCACGTGGGTCAGCGGCGGCACCCGGGTGGAGGATTCGGATTCCACGGCGTGCACGATGCGCGCCATGGTCCGCACCGCTTCGATCGGGTAGTCGCCGACCGAGGTCTCACCGGAGAGCATGACCGCGTCCGCGCCGTCGAGCACCGCATTGGCCACGTCGGAGGCCTCGGCGCGGGTCGGGCGCGAGTTGGTGATCATCGATTCCAGCATCTGGGTGGCCACGATGACCGGCTTGGCGTTCTCGCGCGCCATCTGCACGGCGCGCTTCTGCACCAGCGGAACCTGCTCGAGCGGCAGTTCCACGCCGAGGTCGCCGCGCGCCACCATGATGGCGTCGAAGGCCAGCACGATGGCCTCCAAATTGTCGATGGCCTCCGGCTTTTCGAGCTTGCCCACCACCGGCACCCGCCGGCCGACCCGGTCCATCACCTCGTGCACGAGTTCGACATCGGAGGGCGATCGCACGAAGGACAGCGCGATGAAGTCCACGCCCAGTTTGAGGGCGAACTCCAGATCCTCGATGTCCTTCTCCGACAAGGCCGGAACCGACACGTCCATGCCGGGCAGCGAGACGCCCTTGTTGTTGGAGACCGGTCCGCCTTCGGTCACGCGGCAGACGACGTCGTTGCCGTCCACGCGTTCGACCGTCAGGCCGACCTTGCCGTCGTCGACGAGCAGCCGGTCACCCGGCTTGGCATCTTCCGCGAGCTGCTTGTAGGTGGTCGAGACGCGATCGTGGGTGCCCTCGATATCGTCGACGGTGATCCGGATTTCCTCTCCGGTAGCCCACACCGTCTTGCCTTCGATGAACCGTCCCAAACGGATCTTCGGTCCCTGCAGGTCGGCGAGAATGCCGACGGCGCGGCCGAGCAGATCGCTGGCCTGACGCACCTTCTTGTAGTTCTCGGCGTGATCGGAGTGCTCGCCGTGGCTGAAATTCAGCCGCGCCACGTCCATGCCGCTCTCGACGAGTTCACGAATACGGTCCTCGGACGACACAGCCGGCCCGAGAGTGCACACAATCTTCGTTCGTCGCATCACGAGAACAACCCTAGACCTGTGACATTCGTCCCGCTGAACGGGCACGGGCTGTCGCGAAAGATATACACCTACAGTTCAGCAAACACCGGGTCAGCGGGCTACGTGCCGCGCCAGGCGGGTCTCCAGCCGGGACTGCCCGAAGCCCAAGATCAGGCAGATTACCCAGTAGTAGGCAGCCGCCACGGTATAGAGCCAGAAGAAGTCGAAGGTCGGCGCGGCGGCGTCCTGGGCAGTTCTCAGCAACTCGGTCACGGTGATGGTGGAGGCCAGCGAGGTGTCCTTCACCAGAGAGATGAGGGTGTTGGACAGCGGCGGCACCGCGATGCGCGAGGCTTGCGGGAGGATGACCAGCCGTAGGGCCTGCGCATGGCTCATGCCGACCGCGTAGGACGCCTCCCATTGCCCCTCGGCGACCGAAAGGATGGCGGCGCGAACGATTTCCGCGCCGTACCCGCCGACATTGAGGCTGAAGGCGATGACCGCCGCCGGGAACGGGTCGAAGACGATCCCGAGATTCGGCAGGCCGTAGAAGATGATGAACAGCTGCAGCAGCAGCGGCGTGCCGCGAATGATGGAGATGTAGAACCGGGCCGCCGCCTGCACCGGCCACATCTTCGACATCCGGGCCAGCGCCACGAACACGGCGATGGTCAGGCCGATGACGAAGCTGATCGCGGTGAGCGGCAGCGTCATCTCGACGGTGGCCTTCAGCATCGGCCACAGGTTCTCCCGGATCAGCGACCAGGTCGCGTCGTCGAGAGCCAGGGTGTCGCTCAGCGCGATCGGCATATCGGGTTACTTGCTGACGTCGGTTCCGAAGTACTTCTCGGAGATCTTGGCCAGGGTCCCGTCGGCGCGCAGCTCGCCGAGCGCCTTGTTGATCTTGTCGGTCAGATCCTGGGAATCCTTGCGCGCGGCGAAGGCCATCTTGCTGATCTCACCGGTCTTGCCGCCCACCTGCACATCGCCGGTGCCGTTCTTCTTGATGTACTCGTTCACCGCGAGGGTGTCGTTGACGGTGGCGTTCACGCGGCCGGTCTTGAGCAGCTGCACGGCCTGTACGAAGCCCTCGACGCTGTCCACCTTGCAGCCCGCGCCGGAGGCGACCTTGGACCAGTTGCTGGTGGAGGACTGCGCGCAGTTCTTGCCGTTCAGGTCGGCGAGCGCGTGGATGGAGGAGTCACCGGTCTTGGTGACGATGACGCCCTCGGAGGTGGTGTACGGATCCGAGAGCGAATACTTCTGCGTGCGTTCGGGATTCACCGTCACCTGATTGGCGACCAGGTCGAAGCGCTTGGCTTCCAGACCGGCGAAGATGGAATCCCAGGTGGTGGTGACGAACTCGACCTTGCGGCCGATCTTGTCGCCGACGGCCTTGATGACCTCGATGTCGTACCCGGTGAGTTCGCCGTTCTCCTTGTAGCTGAACGGCGAGTAGGTGCCCTCGGTGCCGACCTTCAGGGTGTCGGAGTCGGAGCTGCTGCTGCAGGCGGTGATACCGGCGGCCACCACGACGGCGGCCAGGGCGGCGAAGAGCTTACGACGACGCACGGCGGGGAACACCTCTCCTCGAGCGTGGTACGACCACGCGACAAACAACCGGCAAAGGGTACGCCACAATCCGACCACTCGGCACGACAATGCTCACGTCGCGCGTAAACCTTGCGCGTTTTCCGGTGGTGATGATAGCGGCGGGCGGGCACCGCCCTGCCCGGTGGTGCCCGCCGAAGTCGGTGTGTCGCGCGCCCGGCGCTAGTCCTTGAGTGGGCGGCCCTGCGGGTCCGGCACCTTGTCGACGAGGATCAGAATGCCGTCGACCAGACCCCAGATGCTGCCGACCCCGCAGGTGACGATGGTGACGACGAGCTGCAGCACGCCGATGGTGCTGTAGCCCAGGTAGAAGCGGCCGACGCCGAAGCCGCCCAGGAAGATCTGCAGCAGGCCCGCGGTCAGCTTGCTCTTGTCCGAGTACGGAACGCCGAACACATTGCGGCCGAAGGGCGCCTCCGGATCCGCGCCGTAGGGCGTGGGCTGACCGTAACCCGGTGCGCCGTAGGGCTGCTGGCCGTACTGCGGCTGACCGTACTGGGGCTGCGGCTGCGCGCCGTAGGGCTGCTGCTGGTCGAACTGCGGCTGCTCGTAGGGCTGCTGCGGCTGACCGTACTGCGGGCCCGTGCCGGGCGCGCCGTACTGCGGGCCCTGTTCGGGCTGTTTGTTGAACGGGTCGGTCACTCGATCCTCCTGAAACGCCGGGCCGGTCAGCCCGATACCGGGTGGTCAGGAGTCATTCTTGCCCGAGTCGACCTTGTCCGTCTTGTCGAGTTTCACATCGTCCTTCGCCACCGGCTCGGAATCGCCGGATTCTGCGGTGTTATCGCCGGGCTCGCCGGATTCGTTGCCGTCGGACGGTGATTCGGAGCCGGCCTCCGGTTCGGATGCCACCGTGCCCGCCGGTTCGGATGCCACCGCGCCCGCCGCGCCGAAGGCCCGCAGCGCGCCCAGCTGCCACGGCCACGGCCGCTCGATGCCCGGCCGCAGCTGCTCCGGTGTCTCCCGGCCCTTGGTCGCGAACACGAAATACGCGACGGCGCAGAGGAATACGACCGCGGAGGTGAAGGAGTTGATGCGAATGCCCGCGATGTGGGTGGCCTCGTCATCGCGCAGCAGCTCGACGAAGAACCGCCCGAAGCAGTAGATCGCCACGTACAGCGCGAACAGCCGCCCGTGCCCGATCCGGAACTTGCGATCCAGGTACAGCAGCACCGCCACGCCGAGCAAATTCCACACCATCTCGTACAGGAAGGTGGGCTGCACGATCTTGATGATCACGCCGGACGAGGTGCCGTTCATCATGTCCGGGGTGGCGCCGGAGTACCGCTCGTAGATCTCCAGACCCCACGGCAGGGTGGTCTCGCGGCCGTAGAGCTCCTGGTTGAAGTAGTTGCCGAGCCGCCCGATGGCCTGCGCCAGCAGAATGCCGGGCGCCACCGCATCACCGAAGGCGGGCAACGGGATTCGGTACATGCGGCAGGCGATCCAGGCGCCGAACGCGCCCAGCGCCACCGCGCCCCAGATGCCGAGACCGCCCTGCCACACCTTCCAGAAGTCGCCCGGGCGCCCGCCCGGCCCGAAGTACTTCTCCCAGTCGGTGGCCACGTGGTACAGCCGCCCGCCGATCAGACCGAACGGCACCGCGAACATGGCCACGTCCAGCACCATGCCGGCCTGTCCGCCGCGCGCCTGCCAGCGCTTCTCCCCCAGCCAGATGGCCGCGACGATGCCGATGATGATGCACAGCGCGTACGCCCGCAGCGGGAAGGGTCCGAGGTACCAGACGCCGCGGGCGGGGCTGGGAATGTAGGCCAGAACGTCGGCGCCGGTGCTCTCGGCAAGGGCTCGTAAGGTCACGCGCCCACCGTACTGGAATCTGATCCGAGAGCACCGCTGCCGGTCGCCACGCCGCGACTCGCCGTCGTCAGCGCGCCTCCACCAGTTCCATTTGTTCCTTGTGCTTCTTCTCGCTGACCATGGTCAGAATCAGCAACAGCACCGCTCCGATACCGCCGCCGATGAGAATCGCGAAACCGCCGTTCCAGCCGAAATGGTCCACGGTGTAACCGATTACGGCGCTGGCCGCGACCGAGCCGCCGAGGTAGCC
The DNA here is from genome assembly GCF_021183565.1 of Nocardia yamanashiensis. NCBI lineage: Bacteria > Bacillati > Actinomycetota > Actinomycetes > Mycobacteriales > Nocardiaceae > Nocardia > Nocardia yamanashiensis. The sequence goes on along the minus strand of NZ_CP089226.1, from coordinate 7,640,948 downwards.
GAACAGGCCGGTGAAGCCCGCCGCCGAGCCCGCAGCCTTCTTCGACACCAGTTCGAGCGCGTGCAGGCCGATCAGCATGACGGGACCGTAGATCAGGAAGCCGATCACGATCATGCACGCCATGCTGATGCCGGGGCTGTCGGCGGGAGCCATCCAGAACACAATGATCGCCACCGTCACCAGGCCCATGAAGAACACGCCCGTGGCGCCGCGATTGCCGCGAAACACCCTGTCCGACATCCAGCCCGCAAGCAGCGTGCCCGGGATGCCCGCGTACTCGTAGAGGAAATACGCCCACGAGGACTTGTCCAGGGTGAAGTGCTTGACCTCTTTGAGATAGGTCGGCGACCAGTCCAGCACGCCGTAGCGCAGCAGGTACACGAAGACGTTCGCGAACGCGATGTACCAGAGCAGCTTGTTGGGCAGGATGTACTGCCGGAAGATCTGCTTGGCGGTGAGCTCCTGCTCGTCCTTGGCCGAATAATCCGGCGGGTAGTCGTTCTTGTACTCCTCGATCGGCGGCAGGCCCACCGATTGTGGGGTGTCGCGCATCATGAAGTACGCGAAGATCGCGACCGCGATGGCCAGGAACGCGGGCATGTAGAACGCCGAGCGCCAGTCGTGGAACCAGGCCATGCCGATCAGGAACAGCAGGGGCGGCAGGCCGCCGCCGACATTGTGCGCGGTGTTCCACACCGAGACGATGCCGCCGCGTTCCTTCTGCGACCACCAGTGCACCATGGTGCGCCCGGACGGCGGCCAGCCCATGCCCTGGAACCAGCCGCAGACGAACAGCAGCACGAACATGATCAGCACGCTGGAGGTGGACCATTCCACGAAGCCCATGAAGAGCATGACGCTCGCCGACAGCACCAGGCCCAGCGGCAGGAAGACGCGCGGATTGGAGCGGTCGGAGATCAGCCCCATGACGAACTTGGAGATGCCGTAGGACAGCGAGATAGCCGAAAGCACCAGGCCCATCTGGCCTTTGGAGTAATCGCCGTGCTCGCCGTCGGTGAGGTACGGGATGGCCAGCGCGAAGTTCTTGCGAACCAGGTAGTACGCGGCATACCCGAAGAAGATGCCGATGAAGATCTGCCAGCGCAGCCGCTTGTAGAGCGGATCGACCTCGTTGTCGGGCAACCGCTCCTTGTGAGGTGCGGGTGCGAGAATGCTCAACATATTGCTGAACATTAACTAACTTCTCAGCGCCTCCTCAAATCGCACGGTTAAGGGCGATAAAGCATGCTTGACAAACGAATTCGACCATTTTCGTTAGTTTGCCAAACAGTAGCCACAGACCATTCTGCGGAATGCGAAAAGGGCGCGTATCGAGTTCGATACGCGCCCTTCGCCGTTCGGGAAATTACGAGGCGACGCCCGCCGAGCGCACGCCGTGGGCGAGCTCCTCGGTCAGCTTCGCGACCGCGCCCAGGCCCTCGGCGGCGGCGCTCACCAGCGCCGAACCGACGATGACACCGTCCGCGTAGGAAGCGATCTCGGCGGCCTGCGCGCCATTGCGCACACCCAGGCCGACGCCGATCGGGATGTCGGAGTGCGCGCGCACCCGGGCGCACAGCGCCGGAGCCATGTCCGATACCGCGTCGCGGGCGCCGGTCACGCCCATGGTGGAGGCGGCGTAGACGAATCCGCGCGAGGCTTCCAGGGTCTTGACCAGGCGCTCCTCGGTGGAGGACGGCGCGACCAGGAAGATGCGATCCAGATTGTGGGTGGACGAGGCGATGAACCAGTCGTCGGCCTCCTCCGGAATCAGGTTCGGCGTGATGAGCCCGAGACCGCCCGCCGCCGCGAGATCGCGGGAGAAGGGTTCGACGCCGTACTTCAGCACCGGATTCCAGTAGGTCATGACCACGGCCTTGCCGCCGGCCTGGGAGATGGCCTCCACGACCTTGAACACGTCGCGCACCCGCACGCCGCCCGCGAGAGCCTGTTCGGCAGCGCGCTGAATGGTCGGGCCGTCCATCACCGGATCGGAGTAGGCGACGCCGACTTCGATGATGTCGCAACCGGATTCGACCATGGTGCGGCACACGTCGATGGAGCCCTGCAGATCCGGGTAACCGGCCGGCAGGTAGCCGATGAGGGCCGCGCGGTTCTCCTCGCGGGCCGCGGCGAAGGTATTGGCGAGACGGGACTGCTGGCTCACGCCTCGGCCTCCTTGTCGAAGAGCCCGAACCAGCGGGCCGCGGTGTCCATGTCCTTGTCGCCGCGACCGGACAGGTTCACCACGATGATCTTGCCTTCGCCCAGCTCCCGGCCGAGCTTCAGCGCGCCCGCGACCGCGTGCGCCGACTCGACGGCCGGGATGATGCCCTCGCTGCGGCTCAGCAGCATGAGCGCGTCCATGGCCTCGGTATCGGTGATCGGGTAGTACTCGGCCCGGCCGGTGTCCTTGAGGTAGGCGTGCTCCGGGCCGACGCCCGGGTAGTCCAGACCCGCGGAGATGGAATGCGATTCGATGGTCTGCCCGTCCTCGTCCTGCAACAGGTACGAGTACGCGCCCTGGAACGCGCCGGGCGAGCCGCCGGTGAATGTGGCGGCGTGGCGGCCGGTTTCGACGCCGTCGCCCGCGGCCTCGTAGCCGATCAGGCGCACCGACGGATCGTCGATGAAGGCGTGGAAGATGCCGATGGCATTGGAACCGCCGCCGACGCAAGCGGTTACGGCATCGGGCAGGCGGCCGGTCATGGCCTGCACCTGCTCGCGCGCCTCCAGGCCGATGATGCGCTGGAAGTCGCGCACCATGAGCGGGAACGGGTGCGGGCCCGCGGCGGTGCCGAAGCAGTAGTAGGTGCGGTCGGCATTGGTGACCCAGTCGCGCAGCGCCTCGTTGATGGCGTCCTTGAGCGTCTGCGAACCCGTTGTCACGCTGACGACTTCGGCGCCGAGCAGCCGCATGCGGGCCACGTTCAACTGCTGGCGCACGGTGTCGACCGCGCCCATGTAGATGATGCATTCCAGGCCGAGCAGCGCGCACGCGGTGGCGGTGGCGACGCCGTGCTGGCCCGCGCCGGTCTCGGCGATGATGCGGGTCTTGCCCATGCGCTTGGCGAGCAGCACCTGGCCCAGCACGTTGTTGATCTTGTGAGATCCGGTGTGGTTCAGGTCTTCCCGCTTCAGCAGGATGCGCGCGCCGCCCGCGTGCGGGGCCAGGTTCTTGCATTCGAACACCGGCGAGGGACGGCCGGTGTAGTCGCGCTGCAGGCGGTCCAGCTCGCCCAGGAAGCCCGGGTCCAGCCGCACCTTCTCGTATTCGGCGGTGACCTCTTCGATCACGGCCATCAGCGCCTCGGGCACGTGGCGGCCGCCGTAGACGCCGAAATGGCCGCCGGTATCCGGTTCGTGCGCGCTCTTGTGCGCGACGCCCGCACTGGCCTCGGGCAGGCCGAGGGTGTTCTTACCGGGGATGTTCGTCTGTGTCATCGGCTCTTTCACCGGCCCCGCCGGACCGGCTTCGGGCAGGAGGGATGGGTTCCGGCGGTGACCAGCTCGGCCACCGCGGCGCGCGGGTCACCGCTGGTGACCAGGCCCTCGCCGACGAGCACGGCGTCCGCGCCCGCACCGGCGTAGGCCAGCAGGTCCGCGGTGCCGCGAATGCCGGACTCGGCCACGCGGATGACCTCGCTGGGCAGGCCGGGGGCGATACGCGAGAACACGTCGCGATCCACCTCGAGGGTCTTCAGATTGCGGGCGTTCACGCCGATCACGCTGGCCCCGGCCAGCAGGGCGCGGTCGGCTTCCTCTTCGGTGTGCACCTCGACCAGCGCGGTCATACCGAGCGATTCGGCGCGATCGATCAGGGATTCCAGCACGGCCTGCTCGAGGGCGGCCACGATCAGCAGGATCACGTCCGCGCCGTGCGCGCGGGCCTCGTGGATCTGGTACGGGCCGACGATGAAGTCCTTGCGCAGGACCGGGATGTCGACCGCGGCGCGCACGGCGTCCAGATCGGCGAGGGAACCGCCGAAACGGCGCTGCTCGGTCAGCACGCTGATGATGCGGGCGCCGCCGTCCTCGTAGGCGCGGGCCAGGTCGGCCGGGTTCGGGATGTCCGCGAGCGCGCCCTTGGAGGGGCTGGCCCGCTTCACCTCGGCGATGACGCCGATACCGTCCGCGTGCAACGCGGCCTTGGCGTCACGCGGGGAAGGGGCCTTGGCGGCGGCGGCCTTCACAGCCTGGAAGTCCAGGAGGGCTTCGCGCGCGGCCACATCCGCGCGGACCCCGTCGAGAATCGAGTCGAGTACCGTCATCTGGCTCGAATCCTTTCTGGGGAGACGGACTTGCTGCCTGAGAAATCCCCCCAGGCGCTGTCTCACCGATGCTGATAAAGAGTAAATGGCTATGTTCCCGTGCTTGACGCCGGGTCTGTCCGGGCGACCGGGTTCCGGTCCCCCACCTGCTCAGCGGGCGTGGTGACCCGCGTCCCCGCTACCTGGATCATCGTGTGCGGCAGGGGTATTGGTTTCGATATCGGTCGGATCGACGCCTTCGTCGAGCGCATCCCACAGCACGCGGCCGGAAAGCTGCTGTTCACCGCCCTGCGGCGACCCGTATTCGGCCTGCTGCGAACGCACGTGATGCTCGGCGACCTGCTCGGCCGCCGACAGCTTCCGTTTGGCCGGATTGTCGTACTTGCCGGACATCTTGGCGGCCGTCGACGAGGTCCGGACCAGCAGCAGACCGGCCAGGAAGGCGGCCACCGCGCCCGCGAGCGACAGCACCGCGGGCAGGGTGGAGGTCGTCACCGCGCCCGCGTGGTCGCCTCCGTGTAATTCGGCCAGTCGCGCGGCCCGTTCCGCGGTGTTCCCGCGCCCGACCAGAACCGCGTACCCGGGCACAGCCGCGACCGCCGCCAGCACCGCGACCACGACGCCGATCCCCCGCCGCGCCCAGCCGTGCGTGGCGAAGACGGCCGCGATGGTGGCCAGGAAGACCAAGGCAAGTGGCGTCAACGCCCCGAACCAGACACCGCCGTCCAGATCCTTGGTGCGCGGCAACCCATAGTCGCTGGTGATCTCGAGGCTGGCCCACGTCATGCGCGAAGACCCCCACAGCGCGGCCGCCGCGACTGCGAGCAGCACCACCGCGCCGATAGGTCTACGTCCCGCACTCGCGGCATCGGTCTCGGCCGCCCGCGCATCCGCCTCGGCCTGCGCCGCGGCTGCTTCGGCCGCGTCAGCGTCATCGGCAGCTGCCCGCAAGTCGGACAATGCCTGCGCCCGATCAGCTTCCGGCTCGGCGGCGTCATGGGCTGCCGCGCGCAGCTCTGCCGCCGATCGGTCTCGCTCGGCCGCTGAATCGGTTCCGGCCTCGTGCGCGCCCCGGGCGGCCTTCGCCGTATCCGATTCGGCGGCATCCACCTGGCCGGCAGCGACGCCGCCCTCGCTCCGGCTCGCCCCCGAGTTCTGCTGCGCAGCAGCAGAACTCGCCTGTTCCTGCGCTGCCGCAGCCGGGCGCTTCGTGCTCCCGGCCGAGGCCGGATCACCCTCCGGATCGCTCATTGCGCCGACTCTCCCGGACGGAAGGCGCGGACGGTTTCCGCGGCGGCGACGGCTTTGAGGACCGCCATCGCCTTGTTGCGGGATTCGACGTCCTCGTATTCCGGGTCGGAGTCGGCGACCACGCCCGCGCCCGCCTGCACGTAGGCGGTGCCGTCCTTGAGGAGGGCGGTGCGGATGCAGATGGCGGTGTCGGCGTCGCCGGCGAAATCGAGGTAGCCGACCACGCCGCCGTAGATGCCGCGGCGGGTGGGTTCGAGTTCCTCGATGAGTTCCATGGCGCGGACCTTCGGTGCGCCCGAGAGGGTGCCGGCGGGGAAGCAGGCGTTGACCGCGTCGAGGGCGACCTTGCCGGGCGCGAGGCGGCCGGAGACCGTCGACACCAGGTGCATGACGTGCGAATAGCGCTCGATGTGGCGGTATTCGGTGACGCGCACGGTGCCGGGTTCGCAGACGCGGCCCAGATCGTTGCGGCCGAGATCGACGAGCATGAGGTGCTCGGCGTTCTCCTTCTCGTCGGCCAGCAGGCCCTTCTCGAGAAGCAGGTCGTCCTCTTCGGTGGCGCCGCGCCAGCGGGTGCCCGCGATCGGGTGCGTGGTGGCGACGCCGTCCTTCACCGTGACCAGGGATTCGGGGCTGGAGCCGACGATGGAGAACGCGGTCTCGCCGGAACCGTCCGGAATGTGCATGAGGTACATGTACGGGCTCGGGTTCGATGCCCGCAGCATGCGATACAGGTCGATGGGCGTGCCGCCGTACTCCATCTCGAAGCGCTGCGACAGCACCACCTGGAACGCTTCGCCCGCCTCGATCTCCTTGACCAGGCGGCGCACGCCCGCCCCGAATTCCTCGGAGGTGCGCTGGCGGCGGTAGTTCGGTTCGGGGCGGTCGAACACCGAGACCGTGGAATCGGCGGGCGCCGCGAGTGCCTCGGTCATGCGATCCAGCCGCGCCACCGCATCGTCGTAGGCCTCGTCCACGCGTTCGTCGGTGCCGTTCCAGTTGACGGCATTGGCGATGAGCGTGATCGCGCCCTCGTGATGGTCGAACGCGGCCAGGTCGGTGGCCAGCATGAGCACCATCTCGGGCAATCGCAGATCGTCGGCCGCGAGGACCGGCAGCCGCTCGATGCGCCGCACCGCGTCATAGCCCAGATACCCCACCATGCCGCCGGTCAGAGGCGGCAACCCGGGCACCCGCTCGGTGCGCAGCACCTCCAGCGCCTCCCGCAGCGCGACCAGCGGGTCACCGCCCACGGGCGCGTCGGCCGGCGTCTGCCCCAGCCACGCCGCCTCGCCGTCCACCACGGTCAGCGCGGACGGGCTGCCCGCGCCGATGAACGACCATCGGGACCAGGAGCGCCCGTTCTCGGCGGACTCCAGCAGGAAGGTCCCGGCCCGGTCCCCCGCCAGCTTGCGATAGGCCGAGAGCGGAGTCTCCGAGTCCGCCAACACCTTTCGGGTCACGGGGACCACCCGGTGGTCGGCCGCGAGCTCACGGAACTGTTCCCGGGACGTGGTGTTGTCATTAGGCGAGCCGTGCATGACCACATCATTCCAGGCCCGGGGGCCGGGATATAAATCGCTATCCCCTCCCAGCCGCAGGACCCTCCGCCGCGAATACCTGAAGCGGTCATCACTACACTCGCGGCATCCTGCTCCGGCAGAAGACTCTGCTCAGCAGTACTTGGAGAGGTCGCACGCGGTATCCCATTCGAGAGGAGTTCAACACAGATGTACCCCTCGCAACCGGTCGCACCGGAGGGTCCACGGCACGCAGCTCCGCAGGTCGGTCACGGCATGATGCCGGGCCAGCCGCCGCGGATGATGAGCATGAACGGTGGTGGCAAGTATTCCGCCATCGCCTCTTTCGTCACGTATGTGAAGGCCCTGGAGGCGCTGGATCCGCGCAGCTTCCCGGACGAGTACGCCGAGCACACCGATCGGATCCGGGAGCTGAAGCCGTTCCTGCGGGCGCACGGCATCCTCGATGTCATGGACATCAAGAACCCGGAAGTCGCCGCCCTGATCGGCGTGTGATCCACGGGCTCACGGTGGGTGACCCGGTTTTTCGGGGGTCCCGGGGGTTGCGCTCCCGGGACCCTCATTCAGTTAGTCTGCCTAACATGAAGGCTGGCCAGCTCGCCCCGAACTTCTCTCTCCCCGATCAATCCGGCGCTCCGCGGACCCTGGAATCCCTCCTGGCCGACGGCCCGGTGGTGCTCTTCTTCTACCCCGCCGCCAACACCCCCGTCTGCACCGCCGAAGCCTGCCATTTCCGGGATCTGGCAAGCGAATTCAAGGCCCTGGGCGCGACCTGCGTCGGCATCAGCGCCGATTCGGTGGACGTGCAGTCCGGCTTCGCCGAGAAGCAGTCCCTCGGCTACCCCGTGCTCTCCGATCAGGGCGCGAAGGTGGCGGCCGAATTCGGCGTCAAACGCGGCCTGCTCGGCGCCCTGGTCCCGGTCAAGCGCACCACCTTCGTCATCGATCCCGACCGCACCATCGCCAAGGTCATCTCGAGCGAGCTGCGCGCCAACGTGCACGCCGACGAAGCGCTCGAATTCCTGCGGACCCGGGGCTGACTTCCCGCCCGCCCCGGCCGGGCGGGCCTTCCCGCAGCCGCCGCGGGTCACCGATTTCGAAACCCTGGATCTGTCTTTCAGCGCACCCTGATCCGGTGCGCGCCTGCTCGAGCGACCTGACGTGAATTCGAATTCCGAGGGGGCACAGCTTGACCAGCACGACCACCACCGGTGCGAGAACGGAGGACGCTGGCGCGCCATCGCGGGATGATGGACGGGTGCCTGCGCAAAACTTCGGGCGCACAACGTTTTTCATCCTCGCCTGTACCTCGGTGCTGTCGGGGGTGTTGCTGTTCGCCACGGTCGATCCCCACCTGCGCGAAGTGGGGATGCTGGCGGGCGGGCTGGACACGCACATCTACCGGGACGGGGCGCTGCGGGTGCTGCGCGATATCCCGCTGTACGAGGATCCGACGCTGGCGGGGCTGTCCTACACCTATACGCCGTTCTCCACCTTGAGTTTCCTGCCGATCGCGGCGGTGCCGTGGGGGTGGGTGAACGGGACCTGGGCGGCGCTGAACCTGGTCATGCTGTTCGGATGTGTGCTGCTGTGCTGGAAACTGCTGGGGTACACGCTGACTCGGCGGCTCGCGGCGGTGAGCGCGCTGATCACCCTGACCTGCACCTTCCTGGAACCGGTGCGGTCGACGCTGTACTACGGGCAGATCAATCTGATTCTGATGGCGCTGGTGCTGCTGGGATTCTCACGGCCGGACGGCAGCCGGGCGCGCGGGATCGGGGTGGGGATCGCGGCCGGAATCAAGCTGGTGCCACTGTTTTTCGTGGTGCAGTTCGCGGTCCTGCGGCAGTGGCGGGCGGCCCTCACGGCGGCGGCGACGTTCCTGGCGACCGTGCTGATCGCGTGGATCGTGCTGCCGGCGGATTCGCGGCAGTACTGGACCTCGACGTTCTTCCATTCGGACCGGATCGCGCCCGATACCCAGCCGGCCAATCAGTCACTGCGCGGGGCGGTCGCGCATCTGCTGGATCATCCGGTGCAGATGCGGTACTGGCTGCTGCTGGCGGTGCCGGTCGCGGTGGTGGGGCTGCTGGTGAGCGCGGCGCTGTACCAGCGCGGGGAGCGGCTGCTCGGGGTCACGCTGAGCGGGATGACGGCGTGCGCGGTCTCGCCGTTCGCGTGGAATCACCATTGGGTGTGGTTCGTGCCGTTGTTCGTGTACTGCGTGCACCGGGCGCAGTCCGCACCGCGCTGGTGGGGTGCGGCCGGGGCGCTGTATCTGGCGGCCGGGGCGTGGAGTTACCACTGGACCGAGACCTGGGTGGTGGTGGGCTGGTTCCTGTTCCCGCCGTCGTGGCCGGTCTCGCCGATCCTGCTGAACATGTACGTGATCGTGTATCTGATCATTCTCGGCGCGGCGCTGCGGTTCGTCGGCGTCCGGCGCGGCTGGGCGCTGGTCCGCGGCGGCGCTGGGGCGTAGCCGGAGTGGCGTTCCGGCCCTGTCCGGCGCCTCCGGCATACGCTGCTGACATGACTACGCCCAGTACGGAACAGCCGGAACGGAAGAGTTCGTCCTTCGTCACGTGGCGCAATCGCATCATTGCCCTGCTGTTGCTGGCGCTCGTGCTGTGGATCGCCTATCTGATTCTGGCGGCGTTCATTCCGCGTTGGTGGGCGCAGCGCATCGCGGAAATGGTGTCGGGCAGTTTCTCCAAGGGCATCTGGTACGGCTTGATCATCGGATTGCTGTGCACGCTGATCCCGCTTTTGCTGTTCCTGTTCGCGGGCACCACTTGGAAAAAACGGGGTGGTCCGTTTATTGCGGGCGCTTCCGCCGTGCTGGCCGTCGTGCTCGCCGTCCCGAATTTGATGACGCTGACCATCGTGCTCGGCAACTCCAATGCCGCACACGCCGGACAACGCATTCTCGATGTCGACGCGCCGGCCTTTCGCGGAGCGGCGATGACCGGCGCCATCGCCGCCGCCGTATTGTTCCTGCTGGTGGCATTTCTGGTGGTGCGCAGGCGATTCCGCCGGCATCGTGCCGAGAAACAACGGGCGGAACAAGAAAAGCAGCGCGTGTCGCCGGAAATCCCAGCTAATCCCCCGGACCTCGGCGCGAACTGAGCCGCGTGGCGACACGCGTGATCGATGTCACGTCATTGAGCAACCCCGTGACGGTTGAGCGAAATCGTGGCAAACTTCAACGTGCGGGTGACTCGCCGTTCCTCTTCCGCCAGCCGACAGAGCCACCGGCACAACAAGTCACTTGGCTGCTACGAGAGGGCGCGCACGGTGACCAAGTGGTTGAATCCGATGGAACAGCGAGCTTGGCGTACCCTCGTGGCCCTCACCACTCGCCTGCCCGCCGCACTGGACACTCAGCTGCAACGCGAGTCCGGGATTACCCATTTCGAATACTTCGTGATGACCCTGCTCTCCGAAGAACCAGGGCACCGATTGCAACTGAGTGAGCTTGCCCAGAAGGCAAACGCATCGCTATCGCGCCTCTCGCACGTGATCTCCAAACTCGAACGCCTCGGCTGGGCGCAACGCGTTTCGATCGCCGGCCGGCGCGGCGCCCAGGCGGTCCTGACCGAGGCCGGTTTCCGCAAGGTCACCGAAGCCGCCCCCGGCTATCTGGAAACCGTGCGCGGCCTCGTCTTCGACGGCCTCGACAAGGAACAGACCAAACAGCTGCTCGAACTCGGCGAGACCCTGGTCGCCCAGCTCGACAAGGGCATGGCCCGCGGCCTGGGCCGCTCCGGACGACCCCCCGTCCACTGAGAACGCCCGCGCCCCAGCTACTCCGCGCCCCCCAGCAGCACATCCCCCTGCGCCAGCAGCACATCGGTATCGAAGCAGGTATGCGTCCCCGTGTGGCAGGCCGCCCCCTCCTGATCCACGATCAGCAGCACGGTGTCCCCATCACAATCCAACCGCACCTCGTGCACATACTGCGTATGCCCCGAGGTCTCCCCCTTCACCCAGTACTGCTCCCGAGACCGCGAGTAGTACGTCCCCTTCCGCGTCGCGATCGTCCGAGCGAGGGCCTCGTCATCCATCCAAGCCATCATCAGCACATCCCCGGTGCTCTTCTCCTGCGCGATGGCAGCGAACAGCCCCTCGGCATTGCGCTTGAGACGGGCGGCGATAGCGGGGTCGAGGCTCATGCCTCGGTTATAGCAAGGTCGTTCCGGACGGCAACGATCGGGCGGTCAGTGCGGGTTGAAGCCGATGAGCTCGACGCGGTCCCGCCATGAACAGAACACCAGGGTCGCGCCCGGCACCACCCGCGGGCCGGATACCTTGCAGAACGGCGCATCCTCGCCCGCCTGCCCCACGGCCGCGCCCGAGAGCACCTGGGATTCCGCGGCCGAGCCGTCGGCACGATTCCAGGCCCGCACCTCGGGGTGGAATTCCGGACCGGACAGGCCGAAGTAGTTGGCTTCGACGATTTGATCGGTGAGGAAGAGGTCCGGCGGCCGGATACCGGCCGAGCCTCGCTCCTCGATACCGGCGAGACGGTATGCCGAGCGCGGATCGTGCACCCTGCGGACCTCGAGCACATCGCCGTCGTACGGGGTATTTCGCGGAATCAGCAGCAGATCCGTCCCGGTGGGGTCGACCGCCAGAATATCGCCGGTGCCACCGGGCACCACCGTCGCGTCGGCCAACCGCCGCGGGTTGGCGACGACCAGCTTCGCGAAAGCATCGGCCGCCGTATCGAATCTGATGACCAAAGCATCGCCATACTGCTACACTTGCGGGGCGAAACCACCGTCGTGTTCGCGCAATTCCCAGGTGCGCTCGCCGATCACCGCACCGGTGACCGGATCCAGCGCGGTGACCACGCCTCGATTCGCACCGCAGTGCGCGATCCGGGAGATCGCGACGCCGGTGACCGCCACGTACCAATGATTCGCCCGGCACAGTTCCACAACCCACATCCGGTTCCCGGTGCGCGCGTCGAAACGGGCCAGCCGACTGCCGTCGGTGGCGGCCAATGTCCCCGGTCCATCACCTACCGCAAGCACCGGCCGCCACGCAGTCTGTTCGGATTCGAATCGCGAACTGTCGACCAGCAGTTGTCCGGTCGCATCGGCGAATTCGGAGCGGGTCCACAGCAACTCACCGGTAATGGCATCGAAGGCGGTCAGTCCCGCGTTGTACCACTGGGCGAGCACCACCGTGCCGCCGTCTGCCGAAAGCAACGAGCCGCTCACATAGCTCACCCCGTTGCGATCGCCGTCGACGACATCCGATCGCCGGTAGTGCCAGCGGGGAGCGCCTGTCGCACCGTCATAGGCGGTCAGACCTGCGGTGTCGGCCAGCACGAAACCGGTTCCGGCGGTGGCGATATCACCGGCTTGACGACTGATGGCCATGAGCGGCACCGGGACTCGATACCGTTCGGTGCCGAGGCGGGTGGGCGCCGCGGGAACCGGCACGGCCGCAACGGTGGTGTGATCGACGCGCCGATCGTCGTCACCGGCGTACACGGCCGTGCCGGCTACACCCGCCGAAATCAACAGGCCCGCAGCGGCACCGATGACCAGCGTCCGCTTCCCCGCCGCTCGCACAGCCGCCGGGCGGCACAGCCCGATGGCAAGGATTGCGCCGAGCAAGATCAGTAGAATCGCGCCGGCCGCAGTCGGCAGACGATCGAACAGCGGATAGTAGAACCCGATATCGTCGACGACGCCGATCAGGTGCTGGGAGAGGGCGTAGCCGCCCAGTGCCAGCGCCGCCGCTCCGATGCCGAACACCCATGTACTCACTCGGTCGGACGGCTCGGCGGCCGAAGCGCGACGCACCAGATCCGCCACGACAGCCAGCATGATCACGCCGATCACCAGGGCGAAGGCCCCCCAGCTCTCGGACAGACCGGCAGTCGGAATCCGGAACTTACCCAGCCAATCCCGGCCTACTGCAGCCCAGTCCGACAGGTCACGGCCTTCGGACCAGAACCGACTGTACGCGGCCAGCAGCGTGCCGCCAAGCACGAGTCCCGCGCCGACCGCACCGACCGCGACACCGGCATGCAGCTTCCGCCGCGAAGGTGCGTCGTCGGACTTGCCTCCGCGCGGGTTCGAGACGCCGCCCGTTTCCGGTGCATCGGCGGAATCCGCGGACTGCGCGGCGACGGCGGCCGGATCCGGTTGGGTCACCGCGGGATTCGACTCGGACGGGTCGGGCTCGGGTTGGGGTGGAGCCGGATCGGTGGTCAAGCGACGCCTTTCCGGAGCTGGGTCAGCGGACGGTGAGGCCTTCGGTGCGCATGGCGGTTTTGACTTCGCCGATGGTGAGGTCGCCGAAGTGGAAGACGCTGGCGGCGAGGACGGCGTCGGCGCCGGCTTGGACGGCGGGGGCGAAGTCGGCTACCTTGCCGGCGCCGCCGGAGGCGATGACGGGGACGGAGACGGCGGCGCGGACGGCGCGGATCATGGGGAGGTCGAAGCCGGCTTTGGTGCCGTCGGCGTCCATGGAGTTGAGCAGGATTTCGCCGACGCCGAGTTCGGCGCCGCGGATGGCCCATTCGACGGCGTCGATGCCGGTGCCGCGTTTGCCGCCGTGGGTGGTGACTTCCCAGCCGGAGGGGGTGGGTTGACCGCCTTCGGGGACGGTGCGGGCATCCACCGAGAGCACGATGCACTGGGAGCCGAAGCGTTCCGACATTTCGCGCAGGACTTCGGGGCGGGCGATGGCGGCGGTGTTGACCGAGACCTTGTCGGCGCCGGCGCGCAGGAGGCGGTCGACGTCTTCGACGGTGCGGACGCCGCCGCCGACGGTGAGCGGGATGAAGATCTGTTCGGCGGTGCGGGTGACGACGTCGATCATGGTGCCGCGGTCGCCGGTGGAGGCGGTGACGTCCAGGAAGGTGAGTTCGTCGGCGCCCTGGGCGTCGTAGGTGGCGGCGAGTTCGACGGGATCGCCCGCGTCGCGCAGGTTCTCGAAGTTGACGCCCTTGACGACGCGGCCGGCGTCGACATCCAGGCAGGGGATGACACGGACTGCCAAGCTCATTGCGATACCTCTCCTCGGACGCGATCGGCCGTGACGGTGATCATGTCCAGTAGTTCTTCGTGCACGCCGGGGGCGGCCGCGAGCACCGAACCGGATTCGATGGTCCAGTCCCGGCCCAGCAGGTCGGTGACGACGCCGCCGGCGGCGCGCACCAGGGCGACGCCCGCGGCATTGTCCCAGGGGTGGTGGCCGAACACGACCGCGCCGCCGAGCACGCCGGATGCGGTGTAGGCCAGGTCGATTCCGGTGGAGCCGTGCATGCGCAGGCGGCCGGACAGGCGGCTGAGCGCGCCCAGCAGGTTGAACCGGAAGATGCCAGGGATGCGGCCCGCGCCGTCGATATTGAAGGTGCCGAAGCCGATCATGGAGTCCGAGAGTTTCGCGGCTTCCAAGGGCGGCAACGGTTTTCCGTTCAGGAACACCGGCCCGCCGACGGCCGCGGCATAGCGCTGACCCTGCATGGGCAGCCAGGTCAGGCCGAGCACCGGCACGCCGTCGCGGACCAGCGCCAGCAGCATGCCGCAGAGCGGGTGTCCCTGTGAGTAATTGAAGGTCCCGTCGATGGGATCGAGCACCCACGCCGTCCCGGAGGTCAGCTGTGGTCCGCCGAATTCCTCACCGTGCACCGGGATTCCGGTGCGCTCGGCCAATTGCGCCGAGATCTGCTTCTCGAGCTCCAGGTCGAGGGCGGTCGCGAAATCGTTGCGCCCCTTCTGGACTGCGCTGGGAGCGCCGATCCCCTCCACGAAACGCGGTGCGGCAGTGTCGAGCACATCGCTGGCGATGGTGAGCAGCTCGGCGAGTTCCATCGGCGCTAGCGAACCGCGGCCAGGGCTTCGGGCAGGGTGAACCGGCCCGCGTACAGGGCTTTACCGATGATCGCGCCTTCGACGCCTTCCTCCACCAGGGTGGCGATGGCCTTCAGATCGTCGAGCACCGAGATGCCGCCCGAGGCGATGACCGGCGCTTCGGCGGCATTGGCGACCTGGCTCAGCAGTTCCAGGTTGGGCCCGGTCAGGGTGCCGTCCTTGGAGACGTCGGTGACCACGTACCGCGAGCACCCGTCGCGCTCCAGGCGTTCGAGCACCTCCCACAGGTCGCCGCCGTCGGTGACCCAGCCGCGCCCGCGCAGCCGCCATTCGCCGTCGATGAGCTTCACGTCCAGCCCGACCGCGATCTTGTCGCCGTATTCGCCGATGGCCCGCGCGCACCAGTCCGGGTTCTCGATGGCCGCGGTGCCGATGTTCACCCGCGCGCACCCGGTCGCGAGGGCCGCCTTCAAGGACTCGTCGTCGCGAATCCCGCCGGACAGCTCGACCTTCACATCCAGCTCACCGATCACCCCGGCGATCAGGTCCCGGTTGCTGCCCTTGCCGAACGCCGCGTCCAGATCCACCAGATGCACCCACTCGGCTCCCGCGTGCTGCCAGGCCAGGGCGGCGTCGCGCGGCGAACCGTAGGAGGTTTCGCTGCCGGCCTCTCCCTGAACGAGGCGCACGGCCTCACCATTGGCGACATCGACGGCAGGTAGCAGCACAAGACTCACGCAAGCATCTTATTGGTTACCCCTCGATCCCCCGTTTCCGGGCCGACCGGTCAATTCGGCCGGTTCCAATCCTGCGTGCAGAAGGTCCCCGAGGCCCGCGACCCGCGATCCTGCGGCGGCACCTGCCCGCACGCCTGGAACCACCGTGACCGGCCGTGGTCGTCGTACACCCGCAGCGCGGGCGTGGCGCGGCCGGCGGTGACGGGCTGTTCGCACATCCGCCACAGCGCCGGGTTGGTGTCCTGCTCGCGCGTGTAGGTCCAGTCCAGCCACAGATGGTCCTGCGGCGAAGCCGACGCGACCAGCTCCGCCCAGACGATCCACCCGTATTCCGGATGCCGCTGGGCGCGCAATTCGATCTGCCGGTTCCGGATGGGCGTGTCGAAGGCGGTCGACGGGTCGCCGACGGTCACGGACGGGACGGCCGGATCGGGTTGCAGCCGTTCCCCGCACATTCCGAAAGCCAGCAGCGGTGAGGTCGTGTTGGGCGTGAACGAACTCGCCGGATCGGTCCAGTCGTCCCAGCCGATGCCCACGCCGATACCCGCCGCCGCCCCCGCCAAGGTCGCCAGCACACACGCGAATATGGTTCGGCGCGAGGGCCGTTCAATAGTCATCGGGTCGATTCCATCCCGTGCAGGCGGTCAGGCCGCGTCCCGGCCATTGAAATTCCGTCGCGACCGTGCCGCAGGCCCGGAACCACCGCGGCTCACCGCGCGGACCGCGCGCCAGGATCCCGGTCGTCTGCTGCACCAGATTGACGGCCCGCCCGTCGCACCGATGCACCTGATCGTCCTCCGGCTTCTGCACATCACTCCACTCCAGCCGGATCTGGTCGCGCTCCGAACTCGGCTTCGCCAGATAGGCGTACACGATCCACCCACCCGATTCGTGCGTCTGTATCCGTATCTCGGTGTGCTGCTTGGGATACGGATCTCCCGGTGGACCGTAGGCGATGCCGAACTGCACGAAGCCGTGGCCCGCATCGACATTCGCGGATTCGGCGCAAGAGAGCTTCGGGATCGGGTCCGGGGTGACGGCCAGGCGGGTGATGGCGAAGGCGGCCGCGAAGCCGATCACCGCCGAGACCGCCACCGCCGCGAGCCGCCGACCGCGACCCGCGCGGGCACTCGCCGCCGACGTCCGCCGCACGAGATCGACCCGAGACCCGCCGGCGGCGTAACCACCATCGGGCGTGTCGACCGGCACCGCATCCCGCGAATCCTTGGAGCGCATACCGGCATTCGGCCGCCGGTTCGAGAGCGCGCGGACCGCGGCGTCTTCCTGCCGTTGCTCGGCGAGCCGCTGCCAGGCGTCGAAGATCGGATCGGCCACATCCAGGTCGGGGTAGCGCCGCGCCAGCACGCGCCCGAGCAGGTCCGCGAGCCGCCGCGCGTCGCGTGCGTCACGGGGCAGCGTCTTTCCGGTGAACCAGTCGTAGACGCTGCGGGTGCCGCCCAGTTGGGTCTTGATCGCCCCGACCGAGATCCGCCCCGCCCGCGCGCTCGCGGTGAGCAGGGCGCCGAAATCCTCCCGGCTGCGCACCGCGGCCGCCGTCGCGTACAGCTCCCCCGCGTCGAATTCGTCTTGCTCCGACGCCTCCACCACGTCCGGAATTCTAACCCGGGATGATCGAAAACTACCTGGCCACAATGACTTCCGCAGTCCGTTTTCGATCTCCGCACTTCCGTCCGCACGGCCGCCGCCGGGAATCTGCTGTCCGAGCCCGGAGACACCGGGCGACATACCGGCAAGGAGCGGACATGACGACGATGCGAACCCTTCTCACCACCGTGGCGGCCCTGGGCGCGACGCTGGCGCTCGCCACCGGAACCGCCGCGGCGAAGGTGCATTACGAATGGAACGGCGCGCAGGCGGAGGCCGACGGCAGCTGGGTGTGGGTGTGGGCGCCGGCGGGCAGCGACGCCACCCTCAAGTACACCTTCGAGGGCCAGGATTGGAAGGGCTACCAGTACCTGTTCGCGCACGAGTCCGGCGATTCGGCGCTCGCGCATTCCGGCCGGACGCCGAACGGCCGCCGCGTCACCGGTTTCATGATCTGCCCGTCGCAGAGCCGTTCGGACAATTGCTCGCCGTGGCAGGACTTCAACCAGTCGCACGCCAACTGACGATTCAATCGCGCGCGTGACTCTCCAGCACCCGGGTCAGGGTGAGGACGAGGTTGGCGCGTTCGGCGGCGGTGAAGCCCGGAAGCAGTTCGGCCTGAGCGGCTTCCAGGCGATCGTCGAGGTCGCGGAGGTGGGCGCGGCCCGCCGCGGTGAGGGTGAGGATGTTCTGCCGCCGGTCGGAGGGGTTCGGCGCGCGGAGCAGGAAGCCGCGGTCGGCGAGATCGTTGACCGCGGCGACCACATCGCTGCGGTCGATGCCGGTCCGGCGGCCCACCTCGGCCTGGCTGAGCGGGCCGTTCTCGTCGAGGGTGGCGAGCAGGGCGTAGTGGTATCGGCGGGATCCGGTGTCGGCCAAGGCTTTTTCGGTGGCGCGATTGGCGAGAATGGCGACCTGGCCGATCAAGCGGGTGGGCAGGGCGCGCAATCTGCCGGACGCTCCCTCGGGCGCGATGTCCATCGCTGGAATCTACCAAAGTTCGTTGGTGGCACCCACGACCCGCTTTCGCCCGCGCTAGACCCGCGCCATCGCACCTGCCGGCACGCTCGCCTTGGCCAGCACCCGGGCCCGGTAGCAGACCAGTGCGGCGGCCACGGCGAATACCGCGGTCAAGAGCGCGGCCCCGATCCGGAAGCCCTGCGCGATCAGGAATTCGGATGCCGCACGGTCGATTTCGGCTCGGGTGTGCTGGTCTCGGTCGTCGAACAGGATGTTCGCGCGTGGCCACTGGTACAGGATCGACAGCAGGAATTGGCCGCTGATCAGTGAGAGCAGCGATGCCGCCAGCCAGCCGCGGCCGATGCGGTACCACAACGCCACGATGACGGCCGCGAGGGCGCACAGGGTCAGCGCACCGCCCATCGGCCGCATCACGTCGCCGACCGCGACCACGCTCATGAAGTCCTGGGTCTGCGCCAGGGAGTCGGGAATGTCCTTGAAAATATTGGGGTACAGCAACATCGTCTCCGCCGCGGTGGTGGCGAAGGCGAAGCTCGCCACCACCGAGTAGAAGCCGATGACGCCCAGCGGAACCGCTGTGGATCTCATGACGACCTCCTCGTCACTCGAAACTAGGCTGCTGGCCCGCCGGGCGGATCCGGTGTTCGCCCGCATTTCCACTCGGGGTCAACCCTGATATCGGGCGGACCGGCGGCCGCGGCCGGATATGCGAAACCCCCGCCGGTGGCGGGGGTTTCGTGGGTTCAGAGGGAGTCGACCCAGTTGCGCAGGAGCTGGGCGCCGGCGTCGCCGGATTTCTCCGGGTGGAATTGGGTGGCGCTCAGCGGGCCGTTCTCGACGGCCGCCAGGAACGGGACGCCGTGTTCGGCCCAGGTGAGCTTGGCGGGGGCGATCTGGCTGTCGTTGTCGTTCCAGGCCCAGTGCTGGGCGGCGTAGGAGTGGACGAAGTAGAAGCGGGTGTCGGCGTCCATGCCGGCGAAGAGGACCGAGTCCTCGGGGGCTTTCACGGTGTTCCAGCCCATGTGCGGGAGGACGGGGGCGTCCAGGCGTTCCACCGTGCCGGGCCATTCGGCGCAGCCTTCGGTTTCGACGCCGAATTCGACGCCGCGTTCGAAGAGGATCTGCATGCCGACGCAGATGCCGAGAACCGGGCGGCTGCCCGCGAGGCGCTTGCCGATGATCCGGTCACCGCGGACGGACTTGAGGCCCTCCATGCAGGCGGCGTAGGCGCCGACGCCGGGGACGACGAGACCGTCTGCGGCCAAGGCGATTTCGGGATCGGCTGTAATGGTGACCTCGGCGCCGGTGCGGGCCAGCGCGCGGCTCGCGGAGTGCAGGTTGCCGGAGCCGTAGTCCAGGAGGGCGAGTTTCTTGGTCACAGGGTTCCCTTGGTCGACGGGACACCGGTCACGCGCGGATCGTATTCGACGGCGGCGCGCAAAGCCCTTGCCACCGCCTTGAATTCGGCCTCGGTGATGTGGTGCTGATCGCGGCCGTAGAGGACCCGCACGTGCAGGGCGATGCGGGCGTTGAGCGCGATGGACTCGAACACGTGCCGGTTGAGCACGGTCGAGTAGGACGCGCCGGGACCCGCCGACGGAATGATGGTGTGCAGCATGTGTTCCGGCTCGCCGGTGTGCACGCAGTACGGCCGCCCGGAGACGTCCACGATGGCCTGAGCCAGGGTCTCGTCCATCGGAATGAAGGAGTCGCCGAAGCGGCGGATCCCCTTCTTGTCGCCGAGCGCCTGCGCGAGCGCCTGGCCCAGGACGATGGCGGTGTCCTCGACGGTGTGGTGTGCCTCGATCTCGATATCGCCCTTGGCGTGCACGGTCAGGTCGAAGCTGCCGTGCTGGCCGAGCGCGGTCAGCATGTGGTCGAAGAACGGCACGCCGGTGGCGATATCGGTCTTGCCGGAGCCGTCGAGGTTGATCTCGACGACGATGCTGGATTCCTTGGTGGTGCGTTCCACCCGGGCGATACGGTCCATGGTCGCTTCCGTGGTCACAGCTGAATCAGCTCGTCGGACGCCAGTTTCTCGCTGACGCGGAGGAATTCGTCGTTCTCGGCCGCCAGGCCGATGGTGGCGCGCAGATAGTGCGGGATGCCGACGTCGCGAATGAGCACGCCGTCGTCGAGGTAGCGCTGCCAGGCCCGGCCCGCGTCGGTGAAGCGGCCGAACAGCAGGAAGTTGGCGTCGGACTGCACGACCTCGAAACCCATGCCGCGCAGGGCGATCGCGACACGATCGCGCTGGGCGGCGAGCTCGGCGACGCTGGCGAGGGTCTCGTCGGCGTGCCGGAGCGCGGCACGGGCGGCGGCCTGGGTGACGACCGACAGGTGGTACGGCAGGCGCACCAGCAGCATGGCGTCGATGACGGCCGGAGCCGCCACCAGGTAACCGAGCCGCCCGCCGGCGAAGGCGAACGCCTTCGACATGGTGCGGCTGACAACGAGTTTCGCCGGGAACCGATCGATCAGCCCGATGGCGCTCGGCGCGCTGGAGAACTCCCCGTACGCCTCGTCCACCACCACGATGCCCGGTGCGGCCGCGAGAATCCGCTCCAGGTCCGCGCCCGGAATGCTGTGCCCCGTCGGATTGTTGGGGCTGGTCACGAACACCACGTCGGGCCGGCGTTCGGCGATCACCGCGAGGGCGTAGTCGATATCGAGGGAGAAGTCGCCGTTGCGCTTGGCTTCCACCCATTCGGTGTCGATGCCCTCGGAGATGATCGGGTGCATCGAATACGACGGCACGAAACCCAGTGCGCTGCGCCCGGGTCCGCCGAAGGCCTGCAACAGCTGCTGCAGGATCTCGTTGGAGCCGTTGGCCGCCCACACGTTCGCGGTGTCGACGGCGATGCCGGTCTGCCCGGTCAGGTAGGCGGCGAGATCACCGCGCAGCCCGACCGCGTCGCGATCCGGGTACCGGTGCAGATCGGCCGCCGCGGCGCGCACCGATTCGGCGACATCGTCGACCAGCGCTCTGCTCGGCGGGTGCGGGTTCTCGTTGGTGTTGAGCTGCACCGGCACCGTCAATTGCGGTGCGCCGTAAGGGCTCTTGCCGCGCAGGTTGTCCCGCAGCGGCAGATCGTCGAGGGTGATGTTCGAACCGGGGACGGTCACAGCGCTCACGACAGTTCTCCGAACCGGATCGACACGGCCTGACCGTGCGCGGGCAGGTCTTCGGCATTGGCCAGCGCCACCACGTGTCCCGCGACGTCCTTCAGGGCGTCCTCGGAGTATTCGACGACGTGGATGCCGCGCAGGAAGGTCTGCACGCTCAAACCCGAAGAGTGCCGGGCGCATCCGGCCGTCGGCAGCACGTGGTTGGATCCCGCGCAGTAGTCGCCGAGCGAGACCGGCGACCACGCGCCGACGAAAACCGCTCCGGCACTGCGCACCTGGGCGGCGACCCCGGCGGCGTCGGCGGTCTGGATCTCCAGGTGCTCGGCCGCGTAGGCGTTCACCACGCGCAGCCCCTGGGCGATGTCGTCGACCAGCACGGTCCCGGACTGCTTGCCCGACAGCGCTTCCGCGACGCGATCGTGGTGCTTGACCACCGCCATCTGCGCGGTCAGCGCGGCGTCCACGGCATCGGCGAGTTCGACGCTGTCGGTGACCAGCACGCTGGCGGCCAGCACATCGTGCTCGGCCTGCGAGATCAGGTCGGCGGCCACGTGCGCCGCATCGGCGGTGGCATCGGCCAGGATGGCGATCTCGGTCGGCCCGGCCTCGGCGTCGATGCCGACCAGGCCCCGGCACAGCCGCTTGGCCGCGGTCACATAGATATTGCCCGGCCCGGTGATCATGTCCACCGGTTCCAGCTGCGCCCCGTCGGTATCGATGCCGCCGTAGGACAGCAACGCCACGGCCTGCGCCCCGCCGACCGCCCACACCTCGGTGACGCCCAGCAACTGCGCGGCCGCCAGGATCGTCGGGTGCGGCAGCCCGCCGAACTGCGCCTGCGGCGGCGAGGCCACCACCAGCGAGTCCACGCCCGCGGCCTGCGCCGGAACCACATTCATCACGACCGAGGACGGGTACACGGCATTGCCGCCCGGCACGTACAGCCCGACCCGCTCGACCGGCACCCACCGCTCGGTGACGGTGCCGCCCGGCACCACCTGCGTGGTCTTGTCGGTCCGCCGCTGATCGTTGTGCACCTTGCGGGTCCGCTCGATGGCGACCTCCAGTGCGGTCCGCACCGCCGGATCCAGCTCGGCGAGCGCCTTTTCCAGCTCGGCCGCGGGCACCCGCACCGACGCGGGCCGCACCCCGTCGAACTTCTCGCTGTACTCCTGCGCCGCCTCGACCCCTCGATCGCGAATCGCTTCCACGACCGGCCGCACATGATGCAGCACCGAGTCCACGTCGACGCCCCCACGCGGCAGTGCCGCGCGCAGTTCGGCAGCAGTGGGAGTACGACCGCGCAGATCCACGCGGGCGAGCTCGATGCGGCTTGTCATAGCGCTCAAGAGTCCTTGTCTGTGCTGATTCACGGAGGCCGCGCAGGCATCGAATACCGCTCACGACCAGCTACCAGACTATCCGGTCACCGCCAGCGCTTATCCGCTGGACCGGCCCGGGCCGGCCGCGTCGCACCCGCTGCGACCCAGCTCACACCCCGGGCCGTCGCCTGGTCGTGCCCCCGGGCCCGCGAAATGCGGTCCGAGCCCGGGCCGGACCCGGGGATCCGGTCGCTGGACACGCTCGGGCCGCTCGCGGGCGTGGGATTGCCGGGCGCCGCGGGTCAGGCGGGGCGCTTCGCGGGGCGCTTTCGTGCCGCCGGGCGCTGACCAGGGCGAGGCGGGAGGGATTTCACGGGTTGCGCCGGGACCGGGGCAGGCTCGGTGGCGGTGTGGGTTTCGTTGCGGTGCACGACGTATTGCTGGGCGAAGGTCCAGGCGTTCTGGGCGAGGAAGTAGAGCAGGATCGCGATCGGGAAGATCAGGCCGGACAGCAGCGCGCCCAGCGGGAAGACCCACAGCGACAGGATGTTCATGATCGCGGTCTGCTGGGTCGGCTCGATGCCGGATTCCCGTTGCCGGGCGATGGCCGACCGGGCCGTCATATGGGTGGCGAGGGCGGCCAGCAGCATGAGCGGGATGGCCACCGCGGCCACCGCGACGGTGGACGCCGCGCCATTGGTGAGCGTGGCCGTGAGCGGGACGCCGAACAGGTCCGCGTCCAGGAACGAGCGCACCTGCCCGGGGCCGAAGACGTAGTTGGCGACGTCGGGGTTCTGGAACGAGCGCAGCACGTGGAACAGGCCGAGGAACACCAGGATCTGAGCGACCATGGGCAGGAAGCCGCCCAGCATGCTGACGCCGTGCTCACGCTGCAACTTCTGCATTTCCAGGCTCTGCCGCTGCAGGTCACCGGCATGTTTGCGTTTGATCTCGGCCAGCTGCGGTTGCATGCGGGTCAGGCCGCGCTGCCAGCGCAGCTGAGCGAGGAAGGGGCGCAACAACAGTGCGCGCAGGGTGATGACGAGGAAGACGATGGCCAGCGCCCAGGCCACGCCGCTGAACGCGCCGAGCACCGACGCGAAGACCGTGTGCCAGAGCCAGAGCACGGCGGATACGGGGTAATAGATGAAATCGAGCACGAGGGGACCTCACTGCGAGTGCCCGCGCGCGGACGCGGGGGCGAAAAGGGTTCGGGGCAGTGGAAAGCCCGGCCCGGCCGTGACAGGCCCGGGTCAGGCGGTGAGGGTCCCCGGCGCTCGTGGGCGTGGCCGCCCCGCGGTGTCGGGATTGCTCTGCCGCAGGTAGGCGCCGCGGCGACGCTGACCGGCCGATTCCGGCGGTCCGGCGTTCGCGGTGAGGTGGATCGGCAGCCGCTGCGCCGAGAGCATGGCGGCGGTGACGGCGACCAGGGCCGCGGCACCGAGCACGATCAGCGAATTGGGTTCGGCCGCAGCGAGATACAGCACGGCCCACGCGGCGATGACGAGTGCGCCCAGCAGCAGCACTGTCGATCGAATCCGCGTCATCACACTGGTGAGCGTACCGACGATCACCGCGGTCGGCACCTGCTGTTGCCCGGGCATTCGTCACACCCTCGGCTCGGCACCGATGGTGTGGGCCGATACGAGGACGGGCGCACCGTGCACGAGGGCACGCCGCGCGGCCGGCTTCGGAACATGGCCGACATTCGGCTTCGGCCGGAATCCACCCGCCGGTGCGACTTCCACGGCGTGCTGGATCCCGGCCAGGAGCTCGGGAAAGCTGCGCTGGTCCGCTACTCCGCAACGAGGCGGCGGATGGTGAGCGGCTCGGCGAGGATGCCTTCCAGGACCTCGGCCACGTGCTTGAAATGCGGGGTGGCGAAGTGCTCTTCGAGGGCGGCGGCGCCGGTCCATTCCTCCACCACGACCATCTGGGCGGCGTCGTTGGGGTTGACGTAGGGCTGGTAGGAGATGCAGCCGGGTTCGGCCAGCGACGGCTCGATCATGGATTCGAGAGCGGTGCGCAGGCGGTCTTCCTGGCCGGACTCGGCGCGCAGTTCGGCGACGACGTGCAGGGACATGGGTGCTCCTCGGTTGGGTGACGGTCTGTTCAAGGGAAAGCCGAATCGATTCCAGCAGAAGCGGTTCGGGTCAGGGCCGGGCGGGGCCGTAACCCGCACCGGTGGCGAGGATGGCGGTCGCGATCTCCTCGAGGTCGGCGGCCGTGAGCTCCAGCGCGAGCGCCCCGATCCAGCCGTCGATCTGCGCCGGCGTGCGTGCGCCGACGATCGCCCCGGTCAGTCCGGGCCAGGCATTGACCCAGGCGAGCGCCACTTCGGCCACGGACGCACCGTGCCGGGCCGCGATCGGCCGCAAGGCGTCCACCAGGGCGAGGTTGGCGGGCAGGTTGGTGGTGAAATCCGGGTTGGCGGAACGCCAGTCGTCGGCCGCGAGCACCCGATCGGCGGTGAACGCGCCGGTGAGCAGCCCGGACTGCATGGGCGAGTAGGCGATCACGCCGGTGGAATGCGCGTGCGCCCAGGCGATCTCATCGGCATTGGAGCGGTTGATGGCCGAGAACGGCGGCTGGATGGCATCGACGTGCGCGACGGCTTCGGCCCGATCCAGTTCGGCCACACTGTGATTGGACAGCCCGATCGCCCGGACCTTGCCTTCCTTCTTGAGGTCGGCCATGACCTGCCAGTACTCCTCCAGCGGCGTCGGGGTGGCGATGCTCTCGCCCTCCCCGCCGTAGACGAAGACCGCGCCGGTGTCCGGCCAGTGCACCTGGTACAGGTCGATCTGCTCGACGTTCAACCGGCGCAGCGAACCTTCCAGTTCGGCGCGCACGCTCTCCGGCCGCATGACGCGGCGCGGCGGCCCCTGCCGGTCGTCGCCGTCCTCCCAGATCAGGCCGGTCTTGGTGAACAGGTACGGCCGATCGGCTTCCGGAATGCCGGAAAGCGCCCGCCCGACCAGGGTTTCGGCGTGGCCGAGCCCGTAGGCGGGGGCGGTGTCGAGCCAGTTGATCCCGGATTCGACCGCGTGCCGGATGGCGGCGATGGAATCGGCGTCGTCGGTGGCGCCCCACGAGTACTCCCAGTTCGGTCCCGAGATGACCCAGGTGCCGAAGCCGAGCGGGGTGATGTCCATGCCGGTGTCGCCGAAGGGACGGGTGTTGGTCATTCGATATCTCCTGATGCTGCATCCCGGAGGACTGCTCCGGGGCCGGCTCGTTCCGGCTGTGACCACTACTTTCGCGGTCCGCAAGCGGGGTAAACAGTGCCGCGCGAGCCTGGGCACGGGATGACCAGGATGCGCTCGCCGGCGCCCGGGATACTGGGTGACATGACCTTGGATCGACGTGCCGAACTCGGCGAATTCCTGCGCTCGCGCCGCGCCCGGCTCTCCCCCGCCGAGGTGGGCCTGGTCGATCACGGTGCGCGCCGCCGCGTGCCGGGCCTGCGCCGCGAGGAGCTGGCACTGCTGGCCGGGGTGAGCGTGGATCACTATGTGCGCCTGGAGCAGGGCCGCACGCTGCATTTCTCGGAGTCGGTGCTGGACGCGGTGGCGCGGGCGCTGCGCTTGAATCCCTTGGAGCGCGAACACTTCTACCGGCTGGCCCGCCCCTGGTCGGGTGAGGAGCCGCACGCCGAACAGCAGGTGCGGCCGGGGTTGAAGCGGTTGCTGGATTCGGCCGCCGACGTGCCCGCCTACATCGTGGGCCGGGGCACGAACGTACTGGCCTGGAATCGCCTGGCGGCCGCGCTGATCACCGATTTCGGCGCGCTGCCGCCCGGGGAGCGCAATCTGGCCCGGCTGGTGTTCCTGGACGAGGGCATGCGCGAGCTGTACGCGGATTGGCCCGCCAAGGCCGCGGACGTGGTCGCGTATCTGCGCCTGGACGCGGCCCGCAATCCCGGTGACGACGCGATCGCGTCACTCATCGAGGAATTGCGCCGGGGCAGTCCGGAGTTCGAAAGCCGTTGGGAAGAGCATGAACTCAAGGACAAGACGCACGGCCGATACGTGTATCTGCATCCGGTGGTGGGCCGGCTGGATCTCGGCTTCGAAACCCTGCGCCTGCCCGACGATCCGGATCAGGCGCTGGTCGCGCACACGGTGGAACCGGACTCCCCCAGCGCCACGGCGCTACAGTTACTCGCGGGCCTGGCCGCCGAAAACGTCAGGCGCTGACCGGCGTCCGTCGCGGCGAAGATGGCAACCGCACGTTTGCGTGCCGCCCCGGCACTCCCGCGATCGATCGGCCGAGCGTCGGCCCGCGCGCATCGCTCCGAACCCGATCGACCGAGAACTTCAGCCGGTAATCCGGCGGCGTAGTTCGGGCACGCCGTCGCCGGCCAGCGAATCGAGCGCGGCGGGGCGGCCGACCATCGCGAGGGCGAGCGCTTCGCCGGGGCCGCGTACCAGCGGGCCGGAACCCTTGGCCCACTGCACATCCGAGGCTTCCCAGCGCAGTCCCTTGAGATAGCGGCGCGGGAAGGCGAACGGGTCGGGGCTGCCGAGGACCTGAATCATGCGGTCCGCCGGTACTTTTCGCTCGTACCCGAGGGGACGCCGGATGTCCTGCTGGTGGACGAACATGTCCGACAGGGCGACCGCGGGCAGGAAACGCGAGAACCAGCCAGCTGGTCACCCCGCCCTGACTCCACCCCCACAGCACGGTCCGTGAAATCGCCGGGTGCGCACCGCGATACCACTGCGTGGCGCCGACCGTGTCCCGCCAGCCCGCCCACACATTCCACTCCCCCGTCCGCCACACGCTCTCCGCCGACCGCTGATCCATGGTGAGTAGCGGCGCACCGGTATTGCGCACGATCGAACTCATATACCCCTCGAAGTCGGCCGCGCTCCCCGCATGCCCGTGCACCGCCACGATCAGATCCCGCGCCTCCACATCCCCCGGCCGCTCCCGATACGGCTCGTACACCCGCCCCGTCGCGGTCTCCCCGTCCACGATCAACGACACGTCCCGGATATCGACCCGCACGCCGCCCACGGGATCCGCACCGGCCCGCGAAGCGGCCGAAACCCCCAGCGCCACACCGCCCATGGCAACCAGCACTGCCACTACCGCCCCGACCACAGCCCCTGCGCTCCGACCTCGCATCGCGGCATCATCGCACGTCCCACCCCCGCTTCAGCGCACCCGCGCCGTCGGCGTCCACCAGGTGTCACACCACGCGCCGCGCCACGTGGCACCTGCACCCCTGCCGAGATACCTAGCAACCGCACCGTGCCGCCGGATGTAGCACCACACCTGCCGCATCGCGCAGCACCAACACGCCTCGGCATGTCGCACACACCCTGGGCCGCTCGTCCGCGCCGCTGCGCGGGGAACCGCAGGCGCGGGCGCGGGGATAGCGGGGCGTGTCGGTGGGAGCGGTTACCCTCCGATCGTGCGTGCGATGAGTGTGGCGGAGCGGCGGGCTCGGGTGGGGGTTCGGCATCGGCTGGCCATGGCCCAGCGCAGCGACGATGTCGATGCGATCGTGCGGTCGATGGTTGTCCTGCATGCGACCGATCCGGCGACGGTTTTCCTGTCGATCGCGGCGCGCAGCCGGACCGCCGAGCCGGGGCACGTGGAGAAGGCGCTGTACGAGGATCGGACGCTGCTTCGGATGCTCGCCATGCGGCGGACCATGTTCGTCGCACCGCTGGATCTGGTTCCCGCCTTGCAGGCTTCGTGCGGGGACGGCTTGGCACTCAAGCAGCGCAAGACGTATGCGGGGTATCTGGCGAAGTTCGGGGCGGTCGAAGGGGATGTCGCCGCGTGGTGGGCCGAGGTCGAAGCCGAGACGCACGCGGCGCTGCTGACGCGCGGAGCCGCGACGGGCGCGCAATTGAGCAAGGATGTGCCGCGACTACGGACGCAGGTGGATACCGCGCCGGGGAAGCCGTATTCGAAGCCGACCAGCATCACCACCTGGGTGCTGGTGACCCTCGGCGCGGAGGGCCGGATCGTGCGCGGGCGGCCGAACGGGTCCTGGGGCAGCAGTCAATACACTTGGGCGCCGGTGGAATCGTGGGTGCCGCAGGGGATTCCGGCGCTCGCGGCGGACCGGGCGCGCGCCGAACTGGTGCGGCGGTGGCTGTGGACCTTCGGGCCCGCGCCGGTGAGCGATATCAAATGGTGGACCGGCTGGACCGCGGGCGAGGTCAAGAAGACCTTGGCGGCACTGGATGTCACCGAGGTGGACCTGGACGGCACCACCGGGCTGGTGCTGTCCGACGACCTGGAACCGACCCCGGAACCGGAACCGTGGGCCGCGCTGCTGCCCGCGCTCGATCCGACGCCGATGGGCTGGCAGTCCCGCGACTGGTATCTCGGCGAGCACGGCCCGGCGCTGTTCGATCGCAATGGCAATGTCGGACCGACCATTTGGTGGAACGGGCACATTGTCGGCGGCTGGGCGCAGCGCGCCGACGGCGAGATCGTCTGGAAGCTATTGGAGGACGCCGGGGCGGAAGCGACCGCCGCCATCGCCGCCGAAGCCGAACGCCTGCGCGCCTGGTACGGCGAAGTACGGCCCATCCCACGCTTCCGTACTCCGCTCGAACGCGAACTCACCACTTAACTCGCTGGTCACGCCCCCGTACCGCGGCCGATACGAGTAGGATTGTCGCCGAATAATTTTCGTGTCCCTACCGGCCGACCGGCTGTTAGGGTCTGCTTGTAACGTCGCGCAGTCCGGACCTGGACACGGGGGTTGTGGTGTCGGTCCGGGAAGAATTCTCGGAGTGTGTCATGGCTTTCCTCAATCGCCTCATCTCGCATGCCACGTCCATCAGCAAATTGATGGACAGCGCGCCGAAATGGCGAGAACAACTACTGGCCAAGCGAAACGATCTGCGCGGCGGCACGTTCCGGGACGCCACCATGGGCATCTGCGCGCTGGTCGCGGCGGCGGACGGCAGCATCGATCCGGGTGAGCGCATGCGGGTGGCGCAGCTGATCGGCTCGGATTCCATCCTGCAGCATTTCCCCACCGACGAACTGCGGACGTTGTTCGAGGACAACTGCAATCGGATCACCATGGATCCGGCGTTCGGGCGCGCCTATGTCATGCAGCAGATCGCCAAGGCCACCGGTAAGGACACCGAGGCCCGCGCGGTGGTGCAGATGGGCATCATGATCGGCAATGCGGACGGCAATTTCGATGCCAACGAGATCGCCGCCGTCAAGGAGGCCTGCCAGGTGCTGCACCTGGACCCGCGCGAGTTCGGGCTCTGAGACTCACATATCGAGACCGAGGTCCAGCACCCGCACCGAATGGGTGAGGGCGCCGACGGCGAGATAGTCGACGCCGGTGCGGGCGTAGTCGGCGGCCATCTCGAGGGAAAGGCCGCCGGAGGACTCGAGTTTCGTCCCCGGTGCGGTCTTGTTGCGCCGCTGCACCGCGGCTTGCGTCATCCACAACGGGAAGTTGTCCAGCAGCACCAGCTGCACGTCCTCGGCCAGCACCGCGTCCAGCTGCTCGAGGCTGTCCACCTCGACCTCGCACTCGATCTCCGGATTCAGCTCACGCACCGCGCGCAACGCGGCCACCACGGACCCGGCCGCGACCACGTGATTGTCCTTGATCAACGCCGCATCACCCAGTCCCATGCGGTGATTCACGCCCCCGCCGACTCGCACCGCGTACTTCTGCAACGCCCGCAGCCCGGGCAGCGTCTTACGACTGTCCCGGATCTTGCACTCGGTCCCCTCGACCGCATCCACCCACGCGGAGGTCGCGGTGGCGATCCCGGACAGATGGCACACGATGTTCAGCAGCGTGCGTTCCGCGGTCAGCAACTGCCGCGTAGGCGCGACGAGCCGCAACACCGTATCCCCCGGCTGCACCCGGGTCCCGTCCGCGACCCGCTCGCTCACTTCATAATTGCCCGCCCCGATCACCTCGTCCAGGACCAGCAGCCCGACATCCAGCCCGGCCACCGTCCCCGGCTGCCGCGACACCATGGCCGCCTTCGCCACCGCGTCAGCCCGAACCGTCGCCACCGTGGTGATATCGGGCCCATACCGCAGATCCTCGTCCAGCGCGGTACGAATCAGCGCGACGACCTCGTCGCGATCCAATGCGGAATCGAGTGCCATTACAACGTTCCTTCTCGCGTGAAAGGTGAAGCGTGCCGGATGAAGTCGCCGCGCCGGGAAACCCGACTGCCGCGACCGGTCGGTATGCCGGGTCGGTGGTGACGGGCGGCAGGCCCTCCGCCCGGGACGGGCGTCGGCAGCGGGGCTGCCGACGGGCCACCGAAGTCCGCGGCGGGGTGCAGACCGGCGCGGGCGGCGTCGCCGCCTCCCGACCTGCGGTGGACAGCGCGACTCACGACGCGGACCGCATCGAGGGCGCGGGGTCTTCCGCCCAGCCGTCGGTGATCAGTTTGGGGCGGCCGTCGGCGCCGAGGCGGACCGCGGTGCTGCGGCGGAGTTCCTCGCGCGGGTCGGGGTGGTCGGAACGGGTGTGGCAGCCGCGGCTTTCGGTGCGGGCGGCGGCGGCCAGCAGGAGGGCTCGGGCCGTGAGGGTCAGTGCGGAGTCCTCGAGTTCGCGGATCACCGCGGCGGCGGAATCCGAACGTGCTGGGGCCGAATCGGAGTTTTCCGTGGCGGCGTCCGGGGCTTGTCCGTTCGGCGATGCGGGCGGGGTGGCCTTGCCGAGGGCGAAGCGGACGGGGAGGTCGGGGGCGCTGACGTCGGAGATGAGGCCGACCATGCGGAGGACGGCGGAGCGGAGGCCGTCGCCGTCGCGGACTACCGAAGCGCGTTCGGTCATGAGTTCTTGCAGGAGTTTTCGGTCGGCGCGGGGGAAGCGGAGGGGGCCGACTTCGGAGATGGCGGCGGCTTTGCCGGCGCGTTCGGCGGCGGCGGCACCGGCGCGTTCGCCGACCACCAGGCCCTCGAGGAGGCTGTTGGAGGCGAGGCGGTTGGCTCCGTGCAGGCCGGTGCGTGCGACCTCGCCGGCGGCGTAGAGGCCGGGGACTGCGGTGCGGCCGGAGGTGTCGGTGACTACGCCGCCGCACTGGTAGTGGGCGGCGGGGGCGACCGGAATGAGGGTGTTGCGCGGGTCGATTCCGGCTGCCAGGCACGAGGCGGTGATGTTGGGGAAGCGCTGGGCGAAGCCGTCGAGGCGGCGGGCGTCGAGGTAGACGTGGTCGGTGCCGAGCGTGTGCATCCGGGCGGCGATCGCGCGCGAGACGATATCGCGGGGTGCGAGATCTCCGCGTTCGTGCACGCCCGCCATGACCGATTCACCTTGGGAATCCACGAGAGTCGCGCCCTCGCCGCGCACGGCCTCGCTGATCAGCGGCCGCCGCCCCAGCCCGCCGGGGGTGAACAGCACGGTCGGATGGAATTGCAGGAACTCCAGATCCGACACCAGCGCACCCGCCCGCAGCGCCAGCGCGATGCCGTCGGCCGTGGCCCCGGCGGGGTTGGTGCTGCAGGCGTACAACTGCCCGAGCCCGCCGGTGGCCAGCAGCACGGCGGGCGTGTGCACCACGCCGAATCCCTGCTCCGACACCGCGATCACGCCCCGCACCCCTTCGGGTCCGGTCACGATGTCCAGGACGGCGGCCCCGAACAGCACCGGCAGCCCGGCCGCGTTCAAGGCCCGCTGCACCTCGGCTCCGGTGGCATCGCCCCCGGCGTGAATGATTCGCCGGGTGCTGTGCCCGCCTTCCCGGGTCCGCGAAACCTCCCCGTCCCGGCCGAGATCGAACACCGCGCCCAGATCGGTCAACGCCGCGACGGCATCCACGCCGCCTTCGACAATGGAGCGCACCGCCGCCGGATCACACAGCCCGGCCCCCGCCACCACGGTGTCGTGCACATGCGATTCCACCGAATCCCCGTGCGGCGCAACCACGGCGATCCCGCCCTGCGCGTACTGCGTGGAGGTGTCGGTGGGCCCGCCCTTGCTGAGCGTCAGCACGCGCAACCCGCGCAGCGATGCCGTGCGCGCCGCGGTCAGACCCGCGACGCCGCCGCCCACCACCACCAGGTCGGCCTCGGCTTCCCAGGTGATCGATACGGATGTGTTCACTACATCCACCCCTTCCCGGGGAGACCGTGCGTACCCGCCGCCATGATGGACGCATGGCCGAAGGTTGGTGAAGTTCTTCCACGCCGATGCCCACGGCCCCGGCGGGGGCCATGGCTACTCGCCGCCGCCCGGGTTGCCGATCTCGATCATGCGCTGCACGGAGCTCTTGGCCCGGGCGGCGGTCTCGAGGTCGACGTGCACCTCGTCGCGGTTCTCCACCAGGCAGCGCAGCAGGGCGGCGGGGGTGATCATCTTCATGTAGGCGCAGGAGGCGCGGTCGTTGACGGCCTGGAAGTCGATGCCCGGGGCCGCTTTCCGCAGCTGGTGCAGCATGCCGACCTCGGTGGCGACCAGCACCTGCTTGGACTTGGCGGCCTTGGCGGCGTCGATCATGCCGCCGGTGGACAGGATGTGCACGCGGTCGGCCGGGAACTCGCCCGCACCGGCCAGGTACAACGCCGAAGTGGCGCAACCGCATTCGGGGTGCACGAACAGTTCGGCATCCGGGTGGGTGCGGGCCTGCTCGTTGAGCTCGTCGCCGTTGATGCCGGCGTGCACGTGGCACTCACCCATCCAGATGTGCATGTTCTCGCGGCCGGTGAGGCGCTTGACGTGCGCGCCGAGGAACTGGTCCGGCAGGAACAGCACCTCGCGGTCGGGGTCGATGGAGGCGACCACGTCGACGGCATTGGAGGAGGTGCAGCAGATGTCGGTGAGCGCCTTCACCGCGGCGGTGGTGTTGACGTAGGAGACCACCAGCGCGCCCGGGTGCTCGGCTTTCCATTCGGCGAGCTGTTCGGCGGTGATTGAGTCCGCCAGGGAGCAGCCCGCGCGCTGATCCGGGATGAGCACGGTCTTCTCGGGGCTGAGGATCTTGGCGGTCTCGGCCATGAAGTGCACGCCGCAGAAGATGATGGTGTCCTCGGGCGCTTCGGCCGCGATCCGGGACAGCGCCAGGGAGTCGCCCACGTGGTCGGCCACGTCCTGGATCTCCGGCAGCTGGTAGTTGTGCGCCAGGATGGTGGCATTGCGCTCGCGCGCCAGCCGCTTGATCTCCGCCGCCCACTCGGGCGTCGCCTCGACGCCCGCGAAACCCGACGGGCCGTCCACGATGCGCTCGGACAGCGCGATCGTCGCACCTAGTGCAGCCATGGCATGGCTCCTTCTCTCATGCGCCCGGCAGCTTCGCCGATTCGCATACAACCGGTTTTCGACTTAGAATCGAAAACGTGCCCCATAGTAGCACCATCCACGAAACGCTCACCGCGGTGTTCCAGGTTCGTCGCTTCCCGGACGCCGTCGGTGCAGGTAGAAGTGCTAGCACCGGATCGGAAAGTGGTGCAGGACATGCGAATCGCGGTTCAGCGCCAAGTTCCGCGGCCGCTGGACGCAATACCGCCGGAACCGACGGCAAGGCCGCTGCCGTCACCCAGCGCTGCCCGCCCGGCCAGCACACCGAACTCGCGGTACTGCTCTGGGAGCGGGCGCTGGACCCGGCGAAGGGCACCTGGTCGCTGCCCGGCGGGCGCTTGCGCGACGACGAGGACCTGGACGCCTCGGCGGCGCGGCAGCTGGCCGAGAAGGTCGATGTGCGGGAGCTGACGCATCTGGAGCAGCTGTCGGTGTTCAGCGATCCGCATCGGGTGCCCGGGGATCGCCGGATCGCCTCGGCCTATCTGGGATTGGTGCCGTTGACGGCGGAGCCGGAACTGCCGCCGGACACCCGCTGGCATCCGGTGTCGGCATTGCCCGCCATGTCCTTCGATCACGGCATCGTCGTGGAGCACGCGCGCACCCGGCTGGCGGCGAAGCTCTCGTACACGAACATCGCCTTCGCGCTCGCGCCGGAGCGATTCACCATGTCCACGCTGCGCGAGATTTATTGCGCGGCACTGGGTTACGACGTGGATACCACGAACCTGCAACGAGTCCTGTCCCGGCGCAAGGTGATCACTCCGACCGGTGCGACGGCTTCTCCCGGGCGTGCGGGCGGACGGCCCGCGGCGGTCTACCGATTCACCGACTCGGAGATCCGGGTGACGGACGAATTCGCGGCCCTGCGACCGCCCAGCTAACCGCCACTTCGTCATTCCGGCATGCTTTCAGCCGGAATCCATACCGTGTGGATCCCGGCTCAAAGCATGCCGGGATGACGGGGAAACAGGTCGGGATGACGGGCGCTGACTAATCGCGATCGCGCTTGCGGTGTTTGTCGGCGCGCTTGTATGCCCGTCCGCTCGGAACGGGTTGCGCCGCATTGGATCGGCGTAGTTCGTGGCGCTGCCGCCACGCGGTGAGACCCGGTCGCTCCCCGGCGGTTTCCGGGGCGGGACCGGGCTGAGAAGCGACGGCGCCCATGGCCGGTCCCCCTTACATCCGTGAAGTCCGGCTCCACGGTAAGGGCGCCCACCGACAGGTGCCAGTGAATTTCCGCGCGCCCGGCGAGCAGTGCGCGGATCGCGGTGCGGCGAATCTCAGCGGGTGCGATCGGATTCCGGCACGGCGCCGGGAGCCTCGAACGGCACCACGGGATCGCGCGGGCCGAGCGGTTGCGCCGGAGCGCCATTGGCATACGGGCCGTAGGTCATGGCGGTGCCGAAGCCGGGTGCGACGACCTCGGGCTGCGGCAGTTCCCCACCGAACGGCAGGTACTCACCACTGCCCAGATCGTCGGATGTGCTGAGCGCGGCCATGATCAGCACGACCAGCGCCGCCAGCAGCGGCTGCACCAGCAGCACCGGCCAGCCTTCCACGATGGGCGCGATCTCCACGATCGACTTCACCGGAGGATGCGCCGGCCGGGTGTGCAATTGCTCGGCCACCGCCTCCCCCACCCAGCGCATGAGCGAAGAGCCAAGCGCCGCACCGGCGAGCAGACCGACCAGCAGGATCGGCCCGCGCACCCGCCGCCACCGCCAGGTCGCCACCGCGGTCAGCACCGCGACCACCATGGCGATCAGCACGTAGATGGCCACCGCATCGAACCGATGCGTGCTCTCCCCCGTCAGCGGCGCCCCGCGATCCGGCTCCACCACCAGAAGCTGTTCGGCGGGAGCCAGATACGCCCACACCACCCCGCCCAGCGCGCTGAACGCGGCGACAGCGAGGAAGACCAGCGCCGCGGCCCGGCCCTCCCGCTTGACGACCTCGGCGGATAGCCTCCCGGGCGCGGCGCCGGCCACGGTGGCTGCCACTAGCGGCGTTCCAGATCGCTGGAGTCGAGCACCCCGTGCCGGGAGCATTTCGCCCACCAGCCGTCGGGGCTGACCTGCACGATCATCCGGCGGCCGCACTGCTGGCAGAAGCGCGGCGGCTCCAATCCCAGTGCGGCGGAAGGTGGAATCGGGTCGTCCAGACCCGGCACCACGCGCTTACCCGTGAACGGGTTGTATCGCTCCTCGATGTCCACGACCATCTTCCTACTATCTCAGAGCGTTTCGTTCAGCGCCTTGATCGGCATCTTCAGTTCGCCGAGCAGATCGATATCCGATTCGGCGGGACGACCCAGGGTGGTCAGGTAGTTGCCGACGATGACGGCATTGATGCCGCCGAGAATGCCCTGCTTGGCGCCGAGGTCGCCGAGGGTGATCTCCCGACCGCCCGCGAAACGCAGGATGGTGCGCGGCAGCGCGAGGCGGAAGGCGGCCACGGCGCGCAGCGCGTCGGCGGCCGGCAGCACCTCGAGGTCGCCGAAGGGGGTGCCCGGGCGCGGGTTGAGGAAGTTCAGCGGCACCTCGTCCGGCTCCAGCGACGCCAGGTCGGCGGCGAATTCGGCGCGCTGCTCCAGGGATTCGCCCATGCCGAGGATGCCGCCGCAGCAGACCTCCATACCGGCCTCGCGCACCATGCGCAGGGTTTCCCAGCGCTCGTCGTAGGTGTGGGTGGTGACCACGTTCGGGAAGTGCGAGCGCGCGGTCTCGAGATTGTGGTTGTAGCGGTGCACGCCCATGGCGGCCAGCTGATTCACCTGATCCTGGTTCAGCATGCCGAGCGAGCAGGCGACCTGGATGTCGACCTCGTTGCGGATGGCCTCCACGCCGGCCGCGACCTGCGCCATCAAGCGCTCATCGGGTCCGCGCACGGCGGCCACGATGCAGAATTCGGTCGCGCCGGTCTTGGCGGTCTGCTTGGCGGCCTCGACCAGCGAGGGGATGTCCAGCCACGCGGCGCGCACCGGCGACTGGAAAAGGCCGGACTGCGAACAGAAGTGGCAGTCCTCCGGGCAGCCGCCGGTCTTGAGCGAGATGATGCCCTCGACCTCGACCTCGGGACCGCACCACTTCATGCGCACGTCGTGCGCGAGGGCGAGCAGTTCCTCGAGCTTGTCGTCGCCCAGCCGCAGCACCTCGAGGGTCTGTTCCTGGTTCAGGCCGACGCCGCGTTCGAGCACCTGCTCGCGGGCGATGGCGAGAATGTCGTCGCCGGCCGGGCCGGCGGCTTCGGTGGTGACGGCTGCCTGGGTCATGGCGCGCAAATCCCTTCGTCCGGCCCCGTAGGCCGAGCAACTTGAACGGTGTTCAGGGTAGGCTAGCAGCCGGAAACGTGAGCCGGAACACGAAGGGGTCGGAATCAGTGCAACTGCACCGCACGGATGTGGTCGACGGGGCCATCGCCATTCTCGATCAGTACGGCCTCGCGGATCTCACCATGCGACGGCTGGCCGGATCGCTGCATGTCCAGCCCGGGGCGCTGTACTGGCATTTCCCCAATAAGCAGGCGCTGCTGGGCGCGGTGGCGGACCGGATTCTCGCGCCCATGGACGAGGCCGTCGAGGCGACCGAGTGGTCGAGTCAGATCACCGAGCTCGCGCACCGGCTGCGGTCCTGCCTGCTCACCTATCGCGATGGGGCGGAACTGGTTTCGTCCACCTACGCCTCCCGGCTCACCACCTCCAAGGGCCGCGAGCGCCTGGCCTCGGCCGCCATTCGCGCCGGAATGACCAGGGAGGAAGCCGATCTCGCGGCGTTCACGCTGCTGTACTACGTGCTCGGTCAGACCGTGGACGAGCAGTCGCGCATCCAGATGGATTCCGCGGGCGCGCTCACCGAGGAGAATTCGCCGCTGCACGACACCGTGGATGCGACGGCGCGGTTCGACTTCGGCCTGCAACTCTTCGTCTCGGGCGTCCGTCACCTGCTCGGCACCCGCGTGCGCTGAGCCGCGGCGGGATCACCCCCGCACGCACCCCGCGACGGGCGCCACCACCTTTATTGGAAATAGTTTTCAATAAAGGTGGTGGCGTGGACGTTCGAGACCGGACGGTAGAGTTTCGGCGTTGTCGTTGGCAGGTGCGGGAATCCGGTGAGAATCCGGAGCGGTCGCGCCACTGTGAGCGTGCGGGTTTCGCGCGCGAGTCAGACCTCCCCTGCCGAAGGAACTCTGGAGAGGCCGCGATTTGCCTGTGGAGCTAGGTCGATGAGCCGTGCGCGGACATCGTTGTGGATACCCCTGCTCGGGGGTTTGCTGATCGTCGCCATGGTGGTGGCGACGGGGTTCGGTGCGGAGATCGTGCCGGTGCGCTCGGTCGTCGACGTACTGGTCCGGCGGATCAGCGGGGACGCCGCGAATTCCGGGCTGGACACCATCGTGTGGCAATTGCGGGTGCCGCGCACCGTGCTCGCCGCCATCGTGGGCGCGGGCCTCGCGCTCGCCGGAGCGGCCATGCAGACCCTGGTGCGCAATCCGCTCGCCGATCCCTACCTGCTCGGGGTGTCCTCCGGCGCGGGAGTGGGTGCGGCGGCGGTCATCACCTCGGGGGTGTTCGCCGGCGCCGGACTCTGGGCGCTGTCGGCCGGAGCCCTCGCGGGTGCCCTGCTCGCCGCCGCGGCGGTGTTCGTGATCGCCTTGGCCCAAGGCGGATTGACGCCGCTGCGCCTGGTTCTGACCGGCACCGTGCTCGGCTCGGCCTTCGCCGCCTTCAGCAGTTACCTGATCTTCCGCAGCAGTGATCCCGCCGCCGCCCAATCGGTGCTGTTCTGGCTGCTGGGCAGCCTCTCCGGCGCGGATTGGACCCGAATCCTGCTCCCCGCCACGGTCGTAGCCGCCTGCGCGGCCGCCCTCATGCTGGCCGCCAACTGGCTCGACGCACTCAATCTCGGTCCCGACGCGGCCGCCTCCATCGGAGTCCCGGTGCGCGAGCTGCGAATCGCCCTGTTCATCCTGCTCGCGATCCTGGTGGGCGTGCTGGTGGCGGTCTCCGGCGGCATCGGCTTCGTCGGCCTGGTCGTCCCGCACGCCGCCCGCCTCCTGGTCGGCCCCCGCCACCGCATCCTGCTCCCCACCTCCGCCCTCTGCGGCGCGATCTTCCTGGTGGCCGCCGACGCCGCCACCCGGGTCCTGGTGCGCCCCACCGAAATCCCGGTCGGCGTCCTCACCGGCCTCATCGGCGCACCGGCCTTCCTGCTCCTGATGGGCCGCCGCCGCTACCGGTTCGGTGCGGCATGAGGCGGCGGCGGAACGCAGCGGGCGCCTCGGCCCACCGGTGGTTCCGGCGCGCCGCATCGGACACGAACGCCACCACGGAAATCGCGGCCCGATCCGCCGGGGCGGTCGGCATCGAGGTGCGCGGGCTGGCTTGTGCGGCGGGGCGGCAGACCGTGGTGGCGGGCGTCGAGTTCGCCGTCGAGCCCGGTGAGGTGGTGGGGATCGTCGGGCCGAACGGGTGCGGGAAGACCACGCTGTTGCGGACGCTGGCCGGGCTGACCGCGCCGGTCCACGGTGCGGTGCGCGTGGGCGGGCATGCGGTGCATCGGATTTCGGGGCGGGAGCGGGCGCGGCTGGTGGCGATGGTCGGGCAGGACGAGCGGCCGCCGGAGGATCTGCTCGCCGGAGAGCTGGTGGCGCTGGGGCGGACGCCGTATCTGCCGCCGTGGGGTGCGGGCGGGGACGGGGAGCGGGCCGTGGTGGCGGAGGCGCTGCGGCGGGTGGATCTGGCGGGGTTCGAAGGACGGGCGGTGCATCGGCTGTCGGGCGGCGAGCGTCAGCGGGTGATGCTGGCGCGGGCGCTGGCGCAAGAGACGCCGGTGTTGCTGCTGGACGAGCCGACCAATCACCTCGATGTGACGCATCAGCTCGAATTACTGGAACTGGCGCGGGGATTGGGGCGGACCGTGGTCATGAGCCTGCACGAGCTGGCGCTGGCGGACCGGTATTGCGACCGGGTGCTGGTCGTGCACGACGGGCGGGCCGAACCGCTGGCGGAGCCGGGGGTAGCCCTGCGGAACGAGGTGCTCGAGAAGGTTTTCGGGGTGGGCGCGACGCGGGTCGCGCATCCGGAGACCGGGGAAACACATTTGCTGATCACTGCGCGAAAGGCTCAGGCGTGAAGAGGATTACGAGATTCGCGGCGACTGCTACGCCGATCACGGACGGCGGCGCGGTAGCACGCGGAGCGAAGCCCGGCTCCGCGCAGCGAGTCGCGAAACGCAGGTCGGCGAAAGGAACCCGGTCGGGGCGAGTCGTGGGGGCCGCGGCCGTGGTGGCGATCGCGGTGGCGGGGTGCGGGAGTCCGCAGGCGGCGAGCGGGAATCTGACCGTGCGGAATTGCGGTGTGGAGGCGGCGTTTCCGGCGCCGGCGCAGCGGATGTTCGTCAACGACGGGAACCTGATCTCCATGGCGCTGGCGCTGGGCGCACAGGATCAGGTGGCGGCGGTGTCCAGCCTGAAGCGCGATGCCGACACGCTGCGGCGGCATTACGGCGATGCGGTGGACCGGCTGAATCAGGTTGCGCCGGAATACCCTTCGCGGGAGACGGTGCTGGCGCAGCGGCCGGATGTGATGGTCGCGGGCTGGAACTACGGATACTCCGAGGCGACGAACCTGACGCCGGATTCGCTGCGGACAGCGGGCGCCGCGCCGTATGTGCTGACCGAGAGCTGCCGGCAGGCCGATGGGGAACGCGGGATCACCGACGCGTGGACGGCACTGCGGACCGATCTCACGGATTTGGGGGCCATCACCGGGAGGAGCGAGCGGGCCGCGCAGCTCACCGCCGATATCGACCGCCGGCTCGCGGCATTGCGGGCCGCGCCGCGACCCGAGCGCACCCCCACGATCTTCGTGTTCGACAGCGCCTCCGACACCGTCTTCTCCAGCGGGAAATTCGGTGCGCCACAGGCGATTCTGGAAGCCGCGGGCGCCCGCAACGCACTGGAAGACGTATCCGACACCTGGACCGCGGTGTCTTGGGAGCGGCTGGCGGCGGCCGATCCGGATGCCATCGTTTTCGTGGACTATCCGCCGCAGAGTTTCCAGCAGAAGGTGGACCTGTTGCGTGCCAAGCCTGGCATCCAGAATCTGCGCGCGGTCACGGCGGGCCGGTTCCTGAACCTGCCGTACGCGCTGTGGACCAGCGGCCCGCTGAACATCGATGCCGCCGAACAGGTCCGCGTCCAGCTCGAGACCTGGAACCTGGCGCCGCGCTCCGGCATCCGCCCGGCATTCGACGACACGGTCCGCTAGCCGCCGGGAATGCCCCGGACCGCCGCCGAGTTCAACCCCACCGCAACCACAGTGCGAAGGGATATGGCGATGGCGAACACATTCGAACTCGGCGGCGATCTCACGGTCGACCGGCTCGGCTACGGCACCATGCGGCTGGCCGCCGCCCCGGAGCCGGGGTTCGAGGCGGGCATGGGCCATATCTGGCGGGCGCCGGCCGATCGGGAATCGGCGAAGGCCGTGCTGCGCAAGGCCGTCGAGCTGGGCGTGAACCTCATCGACACCGCCGACTCGTACGCGCTCGGCGAGAACGAGGAACTGGTGGCGGAGGCGCTGCACCCGTACGCCGATCAGGTCGTGATCGCCACCAAGGTCGGCGTGCTGCGGCCCTCCCCGGTCGAATGGGTACCGCTCGGGCACCCCGCCTACCTGCGCCAGCAGACCGAATTGAGCCTGCGCCGTTTGAAAGTGGACCGTATCGACCTGTTGCAGCTGCATCGCCTGGATCCGGCGTACCCGCTCGAGGATCAGATCGGCGCGCTGAAGCAGCTCGTCGAGGAGGGCAAGGCGCGGCATATCGGCCTGTCCGAGGTCAGCGTCGAACAGTTGCGGGCCGCGCAGCAGATCACCCCGATCGCCAGCGTGCAGAACATGTACAACCTGGCCGAACGCGGTCACGAGGACGTGGTGGATTACGCCGCCGCCCAAGGGATCGCGTTCATTCCGTTCTTCCCGGTCGCCGGGGGCGCGGTCACCGGCCCGGGTTCGCCGGTCGCCGAAGTCGCCACCGAAATCGGGGCCACG
Organism: Nocardia yamanashiensis; assembly: GCF_021183565.1. Lineage (NCBI taxonomy): Bacteria > Bacillati > Actinomycetota > Actinomycetes > Mycobacteriales > Nocardiaceae > Nocardia > Nocardia yamanashiensis. The sequence continues at coordinate 7,598,963 of NZ_CP089226.1, read as the reverse complement.
CCCGCCCAGACCGCGCTGGCCTGGCTGCTGCACCGCTCCCCCACCATCCTGCCGATTCCGGGCACCACCTCGCTCGAACATCTCGCGGAGAACGTGGCGGCCCGCTCGGTGCGCCTGTCCGACGCCCAGTTCGCGCGCCTGTCGGAACTGGCCACCGCGACGGCGTGATCCGGCCCGCAGCGTGAGCCCGCCGGTCCGCGAGGCGCGCTATCGGCCCGCCGTGGCTCCCGTCCCGGATTCCCGCTGCACCAGCCGCACGAACGGCACGATCTGCTGCGCGATGACCGTGTTGTACTCCTCGGGACGCTGAATCGGATTGGCGTGGGCGGTGGTCCGGGTCGTCACCACCAGCAGGGTGCCGTCCACACCGCCCACCCGGTCGATCAAGGCCCGATGCGAGTACTCGACGTCCACGATCGGATCGCGGTAGGCCTCGTGCGGCCGGATGAACACGATGGCCGGGCGCGGTTTGCCGTCCGCCGGTTTGGCCAGGGCGCGCAGATCGTCGACCGCGCCGCCCGACACGATCGCCTTGAACTGGGCTTCGATCAGGCCGTTGCTGGCGGTGTCGGTATTGAAGATCTTGTCCTCCAGCACGTCCAGCACCACCTCGCGGAATTCATCGGCGCGGAAACCGTTGCGGCCGCGCAGGAATCGCTCGTGGCGGGCATAGGTCTCGACGGTGAAGCGCAGGATCCGGCTCTCGCGCGCGCCGGGTATCCAGCCCATCCAGCGCTGCATGTTCTCGCCCTGGTCGCGGCTTTCCGGGCGCACCGCGTGCAGGTCGACGGGCGTGCAATCCAGTACCACCGCAACGACTTTCCGGGTGCTCTCGGTGTGCAGGTGGGCGGCGATCTCCAGCGCGATCACCCCGCCCATGCTGTGCCCGACCAGGGTGACGTTCGGGATCTTCGCCGCCTCGGTGACCTTCACGATCAGGTCCGCGATCACCTTGGTGTCGATACCGGCATTGTCGTAGCGCACCGCCCACACCGAACCCAGCCGGGCGAGGGCGGGCAGGGCGCGGGCGGTGTCGGAGGCGTCGAGCACGCCGAGCCCGACCAGGTCGAAAACGGCGGTGTCCCGGGCCTGCGGGTCGGCGGGACCGGCGATGGGCAGCACCGCGGGCGTGGTGCGGGCGAGCCGGGCGCGTTCCGGGGCCACGTCGCGCGCCATGTACTGGGCGAAGATCACCAGCAGCACCAGCGGAATCAGGCTGAGCCGCAACAGGAACAGCCGGGCGCGCCGCCAGCGCACCCAGTCCTGCCCCCAGCGGGTGTCGAGCAGGCGGGCCCGGCGCCGCCGGTCGTCGTACTCGGCGACCGTGGACGGATTGGGGTAATCCGGCAAGGCCATACCAACCCACTGTAAGCACGAGCCGGAAACGATCAAGCCCTACCGGGGAGCCGGCCGGGTCACTCGGGTTCGGGATGCGCGGCCACCCAGCGTTCGGCCACCGCGGCCAGCCGGGACAGCGCCATGCGGAAGCCGACCTCGTTGTCCTGGGCGGACAGGCCGGGCGGGAGGTTGTCGTGCCGGGCCACGATGCGGGTGCCGCCGGGCGCGTCGGCCAGGGTGTAGCTGATCGTCATCTCACCCTGTAATTCCGGATCCTCGGTCTCGAACTCGACCGTCTGCACCACTTCGGAATTCGGGACCAGCCGGGCGAAACAGCCGTGGAAGGTGTCGGTGCGCGCCGAGGTCTTGCCCGCCGCGTTCGGCACGTCGTAGGTGAGCGAGATGCGGAAGCGCCCGCCCACCCGCGCATCGAATTCGTGGATGCGACTGGTCATTCCGTCCGGCACCATCCAGGTGCGGACCGAGCGCGCGTCCAGCAGCGCGCGGAAAACGTTCGGACGCTGCGCACTCACGAGCCATTCGACATTGGTGGCGGTCACGCGAGCACCATACGCCCGAGGTGACCTAGATCACAGGAGGTTGGGTGGAACCGCCAGGGGGCTTGCGTGTCGCGCCGAATGCGCCCGGCTCACGATCGCCCTCGGCGGGATGGGCGTGGATCGCCATCGCCGCCCCCGGCCCGAGGTGGCGACGCGCGGCAGGCCGGCCTTCGGGGCGGGGCGAAATCACGCCTCGGGGGCGGGCGGCAGCGCGAGTGTGGCGACCGCGCCGCCGTCGGGCGCGTCGGCGATCTCGACCGAGCCGCCGTGTACCTGGGCCACCCAGCGCACGATCGACAGGCCGATGCCGTGCCGCCCGCCCGTGCCGGTCGCGCCGCGCTCGAACGGATCGGCCAGGGCGGGATCCAATCCCGGGCCGTGGTCGCGCACGGTGACGCGGCCCCGCGCCACCGTCACCTCGATCGGCGCGCCGCCGTGCACCGCGGCATTGTCGACGAGGTTGCGCACCGCCAGGGACAGCAGGTCCGGATCAGCGTGTACCGCAGTGGGTTCAGTGCGCAGGTCGATGCCGGGCAGGCCGCTCTCGGCCACCACGCCTTCGACCAATTGATCCAGATGCAGGCGCTGAGTATCGAGTTCGCCGATGCCGGTCTCGGCGCGGGTGCGCGCCAGCAGGCCGGTGACCAGGCGGCCCATGCGGTCGGTGAGTGTGCGGGCATCGGTGACAGCGCGCCGGGCATCCGCCGGATCACGCAGGGCCGCATCGAGATACAGGCGCAGCTTGGTCAGCGGGGTGCGCAGTTCGTGCGAGGCGTCGGCGAGGAATCGCTCCTGTTCGGCCAGCATGCGCGCGGCGGGCCGCATACTCACGCCCGACAGCAGATGCCCGGCCAGCGCGGCCACCGCGACGAGCGCCAGCCCGCCCAACTCCAGGGCCAGCAGCAGACGCCGATGGTCCCGCTCACCCGCCGCGGTCCCCGCCGCCGCGAAAACCACCGCACTCACCTCGGATTCATTGCCCCACACCGGTTCCGCCGCCACCCGCACCCGGTTCCCGTCGCGATCCGGCAGCGTGCTCAGCACCAGTTCCTCGGCGTCGGCCGTATGCGCGGCGAGTTCGGTCAGCTGCTCCGGCAGTCCGGCGCGCTCGTGCGCGAACGCTTCCCGCCAACGGCCCTCCCCGTCCCGAACCAGCACCGCGACCGCCGTGGTCCCCTGGGCGAGGTCGTCATCACGCACCACCTCCAGATCAGCGTTCCCGTCCTCGTCCCAATACACCTCCCGCGCCAATCCGGTCACCACCCGATCGACCCCGTCGTTGAGCGCCCGGTCCCGCGACTGCGAATCGATCGACGCCGCAACGCCGCCCAGCACGATCAGGCAGAGCGCCGTGATCACCGTGAACAACCCCGTCAACGCCCAGCGCGTCCGCCGGAACCGGCCCGGCGTCAGCGCCGACGCGCGGTCACGGCGCATTGCGCACCGAGCCGATCATGAAGCCGACGCCGCGGACGGTTTCGATGAGGGGCGGGTCGCCGAGTTTGCGGCGGAGCTGGAGGACGATCACGTCGACGACGTTCGACGCGGGTTCGGCCATTTCATCCCAGCAGCATTCGATGAGTTCGGCGCGGGTGACCACGGTGCCCGCGCGGACGGCCAGCAACTCCAGCACGCCGAACTCCTTGGGCGTCAGGGTGAGCAGGGTGCCCGCGCGATGCACGCGCCGCCGGGGACGATCGATCACCAGGTCGGCCACGGTGGTGCGGGTCGGTTCGGGGAGCTCCTGACGGCGGCAGAGCGCACGGACGCGGGCGGCCAGTTCGTCCATGGCGAACGGTTTGACCACGTAATCGTCCGCGCCGTGCGCGAAACCGTCCAGGCGGTCGGCGAGGGCGTCGCGAGCGGTGAGCATCAGGACCGGGGTGCGGCGGCCCGAATCGCGCTGCGCCCGAACCAGATCCAGTCCGTCGCCGTCCGGCAGGCCGCGATCGACCACCAGGCAGTCGTAGTGGTTGACCGCGATCTTCAAGTCCGCGTCGGCGTAATCACGCGCCAGGTCCACCGCGAACCCGGCGGCCCGCAATCCCGCGGCGACCTCGTCGCCGAGCTCCCGATCGTCCTCGCACACCAGCACCCGCACCTTCGCCATTACAGCACCCGAAGAAGTCCGGGCAGGTGGCGCACCACCAAGACCGAATCAGGCAAAACACCCGCAGAAGTGCTGCTGACAAGGATTGCCCCTGAGGCGCGGCGGGTCATGCGGCGATCACCCCCGGGATTTGAGCGAAAGGTGCTCCCAAGGCGCGACAAGTCATGAGGCGACCACCCCGGGATCTGGGCGAGGGTTGCACCCGAGGCGCGGCCGGTCATGCGGCGATCACCCCCGGAACCGGGACGAGAGTTGCCCCTGAGGCGCGGCCGGTCATGCGGCGATCACCCCCGGAACCGGGACGAGAGTTGCCCCCGAGGCGCGGCCCGTCATGCGGCGATCACGCCCGGGATCGGGCGGGGTGCGCCGGGGAGGACGTCGGTGGCGGGGACGCCGAACCAGGATTCGGCGAGGGTGGCGTAGAACTCGGTCATGTTGGTGGTGGCGCGGAGATTGTCGTCGGCGTCCAGGGCGCGCAGGGAGGGGATCTCGCCGAAGACGCCGGGGTTCACCGGGCCGAGGAGGAGGGCGGTGCCCGCTGCGCCGTGGTCCAGGCCGCTCGAGCCGTTGTCGGGGACCCGGCGGCCGAATTCGCTGTAGGCGGAGATCAGCACGCGGTCGGTGAGGCGGCGGGCGGCGAGATCGGCGCGGAAGGCCGCGAGGGCGGCGTCCAGGTCCGACATGAGCGCGGCGTAGCGGGCGGGGTGGTCGGTGTGGGTGTCGAAATCCGCGCCCATGGGGATGTGGATGATGCGCAGGCCGAGGGCATCGTCGGCGAGCAGGCGGGCGGCCAGCCGCAATTGGACGGCGAGATCGGTGCCGGGGTAGCCGTCGGCGGCGGGCGGCAGGGTCGCGACGGCGTCCGAGAAGCGCAGGGCGGCAGCGGTTCCGGCGCGGGCGGTGGCGAACAGCGGGGTGTCCGCGCGGTCGGGATGCGCCATGGCGCGTTGGGCGGCCAGCCAGGCGGCACGCACGTTCTCGTCCTCGAAAACCGGGAACAGGCCGTCGTTTTCGGCATCCACCGACAGGGTGGTGACCTTCTCGCAGGCCAGCGCCCGGCTGTCGCCCGTGCCCAGGGCCACGCCGACGGCCGGTGCGCTCGCATCCCCGAGGTGATCGCACAGCCGGCCGAGGAATCCGGTGCCGGGGCGTACGGTGCCGTCCGGATCGCCGGTCTGCCAGCGGTGCAGCATCTCGAAGTGGGAGAGATCCGGGGTGGCGATGCCGACGCCGGGCACCACCGCCGCCCCGCCCGCGGCGAGCAGCGCCAGTTCGGGGTGGAAGCCGAGCGCGGAGTCGATGGGGTGCACGCGCTCGGCGTCGATCGCGGTGGTGGGGCGCAGGTCTCGGTAGCGGGAGTCGGTGTAGGGCACGGTCATCGACAATCCGTCACTGCCCCCGGCCATTTCGATGACGACCAGTTTGCGATGCGCGAGTGCGGCGGGGCGCGGTGGGGCCGGTGGCTTGGTCGCCGACGGTGACGGCGTACGGGTCATTTCGCGGGCCGCGAACCCGCCTGCCACGCCCAGCGCGCCGACGGCGAGCCCGGCCCGCAACGCGGTGCGGCGATCGAATTCGATCATGAGATTCCTTGTGCTCGTGGAGCTGACGATGCCGCGCCGACGCCAGGATCGAGGGCGGCCGAGCGGTGATCCGGGAAGCGCTCTCGGATACCGGAGCACGCACGCCCGATCGCGGCGATAGCGGAGACCTGGCTCGTCCAGTCGACCGAATTCATGCCAGCACGAATTCCGGTGCGGTGAGGACCAGCGCCAGGAGCGCGGAAGCGGCCTGCCGCGGATCGCGGCGCAGCGCGAAGACGAGATCGCGCGCCGCCGTGGTGGTCGCGGCGGTCGGCGCGTGGATGCCCGCGCGCGCGAACGCGACGGCGACCGGGTCCGCGGCTCCGGCGATTTCGCCGAGCACCGGGGCGTCCACCACGGCCGCCGCGCGGGCGACGGCCGTGCCCGGGGCGAGCCAGCGCGTGCCCGGCGGCCAGCCCGCCACGTTCGGCGGATAGAACGGCGACTGGCCGAGCCCGGTCATGGCCTCGAAAGCCAGTGCAGGATCATCGATTCCGCACACTGCGTGCGCGGCGGTCACCCATTCGACCGGATAGCGCGGCCGCGTGTGCACGGCCGCGGCGAACGATTCGTGCCGCAGTATCGCCTCGACCAGGGGCCGGATCTCCAGCCCCGCCGACTGGAAGATCGTCGCCAACTCCCCCAGCCGCTGTTCGGAAGCCACTCCTCCGACAAAGAAGTAATGCAGTTTCCCGGCCACCAGCCGCGCGCACTCCACCCGATCGCACAGCACATCGACGACATCCCGGGCCCCCACCACCTCCCGGCCGAGCAGCGAAACCCGCCGGGAATTCCCCGATTCCCGCTCGAACGACACCGCGCCGCCCGCATCCACCGACCAGCCCGACAACGCCACCGCCGCCGCTCGCACATCCGCCTGCCCGTAATTCCCCCGCCCCACGGTGAACAGCTCCAGCAGCTCCCGCGCCTGATTCTCGTTCGGCGCACTCACCACCGACCCGTCCCCGTCCAGCCACTGCAACATGGCCCCGTCCACGGTCATGGCGCACGCCAGCTCCCGGAAGTTCCCCAGCGCATGCCGCCGCAGCACCCGATGCTGCCGCCACATCAGCTCCCACGAATCCGCCTTGTCATGGCTCGACGTGAAATGCCCGTGCCAGAACCACACCAGCTTCTCGTGCACTCCCGCCCGGGGATCCCGCATGGCCCGCAGCCAAACCTCCACCGGCCCACCGGCATTGTCCTCGTCCCCGTCGTCGAACACCGGAGCCCCCACCTCCAGCGCGGGCGCGTCCAGCACCCCGTCGAGCACCGCCGCCCGGCCGCCCCAGCGCTCGACCGCCCCCGGAAACGGCCCGAAAGTCGTCCGCCGCAGCACGTGCGCGATCGCCGCGAACTCGTCCATCCCCCAACCCTGGCAGAGCACCCATTAGGAATTCATGAGCCGACATTCGCGCACCGCCACCTGTCACCCCACCCCGGAATGCTGTCGGCCATGCCCTCCCCCGACCACCGCACCCCGCCGCCCCGGCTCCCGGGCGACCTGATCGTGCGCCTCGTCGAAGCTCACCAGCACGGTTCCCTGCACCTGCCGGTCTTTCACGCGGACGACGTGCTCCCCCTGCTGGACGGCTCCGACCGCGAAATCGCCGCTGCGGCAGTACTGCTCGCCGAAAACCGCGTCTTCTATCCGCGAACCTGACCGGCCGCGGGCTACTTCGCGGGGTGCAGGTAGTGGGCAGACCAGGCAGGGTCGAACCAGCCGGGAGCCGCGGCGGTGAAGCGGTCCGCGGGCCAGCCGCCGGCTCCGGCGGGGAGCGATCCGACCAGGTCCACGCCGGTGACGGCGGGCAGGTCGGTGCGGTTGCATTCCGAAGCCAGGTCGGGGGTTTCCGGCCAGGAGCCGATGACCAGGCCCGCGCAGCGCACGCCGGCGGATTGCAGTGCGCGGGTGGTCAACTCGCTGTGGTTGAGGGTGCCGAGACCGGCGGCGGCCACCAGCAGGACCGGGGCGTCGAGTTTCTGCGCGAGGTCCAGGAGGGTGAATTCGCCGATGCGGACCAGCAGCCCGCCCGCGCCCTCGACCAGGGTGAGGTCGGCGTCGGCGCACGACTCGATGGCGGCGGCGGTTTCGGCGAGGGTGAGCAGTGGCGCGCCGCAGCGGCGGGCGGCGGTGTCGGGGGCAAGCGGCTCGGGGTAGCGGGCCAGTTCGACCGTGCGGGTGACGCCGCTGAGACGGACAACCTCGGCGAGATCGCCGGGTTCGCCCGGGGCCACGCCGGTTTGGGCGGGTTTGACCACGGCCACCGAGGCTCCGGCGGCGCGGGCGGTCGCGGCGAGGGCGGCCGTGGCGACGGTCTTGCCGACATCGGTCGACGTGCCGGTGATGAAGAGCAGGGTCACGGTGTCGCCTCTCGAACAGCGGGTGCGGAAAGGTAAGTGCGGCTACGGATTCGGTTGCCGGGGCGGGCGCGGCAACCGTGCCGGTGACAGGTCATGCGGAGACGGGGCGGCGGTTTCGGGCGGTGGCCAGGACTTCGTCGAGAACTGTTGCGATGGTGGCCAGTTCGGCCTCGGTGAGATTGGCGCGGGCGGTCAGGCGGAGGCGGGAGGTGCCCTCGGGGACCGATGGGGGGCGGAAGCAGCCGACGTCGAGACCGCGAGCCCGGCAGGCCTGGGCGGCGTCGTAGGCGACCTGGGCTTCGCCGAGCACGACCGAGACGACGGCCGAATCGGGTTGCGGGACACCGGCTATGCGGGCCAGGTCGGTGGCGCGGGCCAGGACCCGGGTGGCCATATCGGGGTCCGCGCGCAGCAGGCGGAGGGCGGCCCGGGCCGCGCCGACGGCGGCGGGCGCCAGGCCGGTGTCGAAGATGAAGGTGCGCGCCGTGTCGATCAGATGGGCGCGGACCCGTTCGGGGGCGAGGACCACGCCGCCTTGGGAGCCGAACGCCTTGGACAGGGTGGCCGTGATGATGAGATCGGGCGCACCGGCCAGGCCCACCTCGTGGACCAGGCCGCGGCCGCCTGCGCCGCGCACGCCGAGACCGTGGGCTTCGTCGACGATGAGAACCGCGCCGTTGGCCCGGGTTACGCGATGCAGGTCCGCCAGGGGCGCGAGGTCACCGTCCGCGCTGAAGACCGAGTCGGTGAGCACCAGCGCGCGTTCCTCGGTGCGCGCGGACAGCAATCGGTCCACGGCGGCGACATCCCGGTGCGGCGCGATCTCCACCCGGGCGCGCGAGAGGCGGCAGGCATCGACCAGCGAGGCGTGGCTGCCCGCGTCGGAGACGATGAGCGCGTCCCGGCCGGCCAAGGCGGTCACCGTACCGAGATTGGCGGCGTACCCGGAGGCGAAGACCAGTCCGGCTTCCGCGCCCACGAATTCGGCCAGTTCGGCTTCCAGCGCCTCGTGTTCGGTGGTGGTGCCGGTGACCAGACGCGAACCGGTGGACCCGCCGCCCCACTTCCGCAGCGCTTCGATACCGCCCTCGATGACCTCGGGATGGCGGCCCAGGCCCAGATAGTCGTTGGAGGCGAGGTCGATGCTCGCCGTCTCGGGAGCGCGGGGGCGGAGTTCACGGCGCAGCCCGGCGTCCACGCGCTCGGCGGCGCGACGGTCCAGCCAGCTGAGGGGATCGGCGGTCACAGCTCGGAAGCATACTTGAACGGCGTTCAAGTGTCACTGGCCGGCCGGCGCTATGGTGGTAGGCGTAAGGAGGCTGCGCGATGCCACGGTGGGCCATAGTGGTCGAGCAGACGACCGGCTTCGGGGATAGCAAGAGCTGGAGTCCGAAGGTCCTCACCGAGGTGGTGGGCACCCGCGAACAAGCCCTCGCGAAGGTGCCCGACCTCGTGTCGAAATTCATCCCCGATCATCCGAAGATGGTCAGCCGCCGCACCATCCTGCGCGACGGCGACACCTTCATGCTGATCGCCCGGGGCTGGTCCGACGACTATCACTGCGTTTTCCGCGTCTGGGAAGTGCTGTCGGACAGCGAGAGTCCCGATCGGGTGAAGGAAAAACGCGCCAGCCGTTGACCGATCGCGATCAGACGGCAGCAGCCGCGAGCATGGCCGTCGTGATCCGCGAGACGTCCGCGGTGCCGCTGATGAACGGCGGCATGGAGTAGATCAGGTTGCGAAAGGGCCGCAACCACACGCCGGAGTCGACTGCGGCATGCGTCGCCTTCCGCATGTCTACCGAATGGTCTAGTTCGATCACGCCGATGGCGCCGAGCACCCGCACCTCGGCCACGCCGGGGAGTTCCCGCGCCGGTGCGAGCCCGGTTTTCAGTTCCGCTTCGATGCGCCGCACCTCGCCCTGCCAGTCCCGCGACCGCAGCAGTTCGATGGATGCCACCGCCACCGCGCAGGCCAGCGGATTGCCCATGAAGGTGGGCCCGTGCATGAGCCCGCCGTGCTCGCGGCTGATCGTCTCGGCGATCTCGGAAGTGCACAGCGCCGCGGCGAGTGTCATGTACCCGCCGGTGAGCGCCTTGCCCACGCACATCACATCGGGCCGCACCCCGGCCGCGTCGGCGGCGAAAAACGTTCCGGTGCGCCCGAATCCGGTGGCGATCTCGTCGAACACCAGGAGCACGCCGTGCTCGTCGCAGAGCCGGCGCAGATCTTCGAGGTAGCGCGGATGGTGGAATCGCATCCCGCCCGCCCCCTGCACGATCGGCTCGACGATCACCGCCGCCACCTCGTGCGCGTGCTCGGCCAGCAGCCGTTCCAGTTCCGAAACGTACTGCGGCTCATACTCGCTCGGCGGCGTCGGCGCGAAGACCTGGGTGGCGAGCACATCGGTCCACAGCGAGTGCATGCCCCCTTCGGGATCGCACACGCTCATGGGCGTGAAGGTGTCGCCGTGATACCCGCCGCGCCAGGTGAACAGCCGCCGCTTCTCCGGCCGCCCGAGCGCGCGCTGGTATTGCAGGCACATCTTCGCCGCGACCTCCACCGACACCGATCCGGAATCGCAGAGGAAAACCTTGTCCAGCCCCTCCGGCGTCAGCTCCACCAGCAATTGCGAAAGCCGCACGGCCGGTTCGTGAGTCAGCCCGCCGAACATGACATGACTCATCCGCCGCGATTGCGCCAGCAGCGCCGCGTCCAGCACCGGATGCGCGTACCCGTGCACCGCCGCCCACCACGAGCTCATGCCATCGACCAGTTCCCGCCCGTCCGCGAGGGTCAATCGGGTACCCGAGGCGGACGCGACGACCAGCGGCTCGGTACTGGCCGGGAACCCGCCGTAGGGATGCCACACGTGCGCCGCGTCGACGGCGCTGATCTCGTCGGGGGTCATTGCCACGGGTCGTCCTCCGGGTCGGTGACCGGCCGCCCGGCACCCGCCGCGACAGCCTTGAACGCCGTTCAAGTTATCACCGGAACAGCGTTTCCGGGAGTCCGGGTGCGGTCAGCGGGAATCCCGGCGAATCCGGCCACGACCGGCCCGCACGGCGTATTCTTTGACCAAGTCAAAGGATTGGAGCCGACCATGGCGACCAGCGCCAGCGAATACACCGGTCACACCGTCGATGCGCGGCACATCGCCGCGGTGCGTGCGTTCAACCGGCGGTATACGCGCATCATCGGAGTGCTGCGGGGTGGGTTGCTCGATACCGAATTCTCGCTGACCGAGGCGCGAGTGCTGTTCGAACTGGCCAGTTTCGGGGCCGCCGAGGTGGTGGCGCTGCGGCGGGATCTGGATCTGGACGCGGGGTATCTGAGCCGGATGCTGACCCGGTTCGAGGAGCGGGGGCTGGTGGCGCGGCGGCGGTCGGAGACCGATGCGCGCAAGCAGGTGGTGGTGCTGACGGCGGCGGGACGGGAGGTGTTCGCGGAGCTGGATTCGCGGTCGCAGCGCGAGATCGGCGAGTTGCTGGGGCCGCATTCGCCGGCGGCGCGGAACCGGCTGGTCGGCGCCATGCGCACCATCGAGAACATTCTCGACGCGGGTGAGCCGGACCCGGCTCATGTCACCTTGCGCGCTCCGAAGCCGGGCGATCACGGCTGGGTGATCCAGCGCAACGCGGTGCTCTACGCCGAGGAGTACGACTGGAACGAGGAGTACGAGGCGCTGGTTGCCCGCATCGTCGCCGACTATTTGAATTCCCTTGACCCGCAACGGGAGCGCGCGTGGATCGCCGAGTACGACGGCGTCCCGGTCGGCGCGGTCTACTGCATGCGGGAGAGCAATACCACCGCCCGGCTGCGCCTGCTGCTGGTGGAACCGTCGGCCCGCGGACTGGGCGTGGGCAGCGCGCTGGTGGACGAATGCCTGCGCTTCGCCACCGCGGCCGGCTATCGCGAACTGGTGCTGTGGACCAATGACGTGCTGACCGCCGCCCGGCGCATCTACGAGCGCGCCGGATTCGAATTGGCGGAATCGAATTCGCACCACAGTTTCGGCCACGATCTCCTCGGCCAGACCTGGCGCAGGGCACTCGGCGAGGACCGCACGCCCGACCGATAGGGTCTGGGCATGGCCCCCGCGACCACCGACCAAGCCCCGCTCGGGGTCTGGCCGGGAACCGCCTACCCGCTGGGCGCGACCTACGACGGAGCCGGCACCAATTTCTCGGTGTTCTCCGAGGTCGCCCGGCGAGTCGAGCTGTGCCTGCTGGACGAGCGCGACCGCGAGACCCGCATCCCCCTGGATGAGGTGGACGGGTACGTCTGGCACGCCTATCTGCCCGGCGTCGGCCCCGGTCAGCGCTACGGTTTCCGCGTGCACGGACCCTACGATCCGGCGCTGGGGCAGCGCTGCGATCCGACCAAGCTGCTGCTCGACCCGTACGGCAAGGCGTTCACCGGCGAGTTCGGGGCCGATGCCGCACCCTACAACCACGGTCAGAACACGCTGGGCCACACCATGACCGGCGTGGTCATCAACCCGTTCTTCGATTGGGCCGGCGACCGCGCGCCCGGGCGGCCCTATCACGAGACCGTCATCTACGAGGCCCACGTCAAGGGCATGACGCAAACCCATCCGGAGGTCCCGCCGCCCCTGCGCGGCACCTTCGCGGGCATGGCGCATCCGGCGATCGTGGAGCACCTGCGCGGCCTGGGCATCACCGCCGTCGAACTGATGCCGGTGCACCAGTTCCTGCACGACCGCATCCTGCTGGACCGCGGCCTGCGAAACTATTGGGGCTACAACAGTTTCGGCTATTTCGCCCCGCACGCCGAATACGCCGCGAGCCCGGCGCCCGGCGCGGCGGTCAGCGAATTCAAGGCCATGGTGCGCGCCCTGCACGCCGCCGATATCGAAGTGATCCTCGACGTGGTCTACAACCACACCGCCGAGGGCAATGAATTCGGGCCGACCATCTGCTTCCGGGGCATCGACAATGCCGCGTATTACCGTCTGGTGGACGATGATCCGCAGCATTACATGGACTACACCGGCACCGGCAACAGCCTCAACGTCCGGCATCCGCACACCCTGCAACTGATCATGGATTCGCTGCGCTACTGGGTCCTCGAGATGCACGTGGACGGTTTCCGCTTCGACCTGGCCGCCACCCTGGCCCGGGAACTGCACGATGTGGACCGGCTGTCCACCTTCTTCGATCTGGTGCACCAGGATCCGGTGGTGAGCCAGGTCAAGCTGATCGCCGAACCGTGGGACGTCGGCGAGGGCGGGTATCAGGTCGGCAATTTCCCGGTGGCCTGGACCGAATGGAACGGCAAATACCGTGACACCGTGCGCGATTACTGGCGCGGGCAACCGGCCACCCTGGGCGAGTTCGCCTCCCGGCTCACCGGCTCCTCGGACCTGTACGAGGCCACCGGCCGCCGCCCCTCGGCCAGCATCAACTTCGTCACCGCGCACGACGGCTTCACCCTCGCGGATCTGGTGTCCTACAACGAGAAACACAATGCCGCCAACGGCGAGGGCGACCTGGACGGCGAGAACTACAACCGCTCCTGGAACTGCGGCGTCGAAGGCCCGACCGACGATCCGGCGATCCTGGCCCTGCGCGCCCGCCAGCAACGCAATCTGCTCGCCACCCTGCTGCTGTCCCAGGGCACCCCGATGCTGTTGCACGGCGACGAATTCGGCCGCACCCAGCAGGGCAACAACAATGCCTACTGCCAGGACAACGCCCTGTCCTGGATGGACTGGTCGCTGCTGGACGCCCAGGCCGATCTGCTCGAATTCACCCGCCGCGCAGTCGCTCTGCGCGCCGCGCACCCGGTGTTCCGGCGGCGGCGCTTCTTCGACGGGCGCCCCGCCCCCACTCACGACCATCCCGACGACATCGCCTGGTTCACCCCGGACGGCGCGCCCATGACCGATCCGGATTGGGACAACGGTTTCGGCCGCTCGCTCACCGTCTTCCTCAACGGCGACGGCATTCGCGAACCCGGGCCGCGCGGCGAACGCATTACCGACGCCTCGTTCCTGCTCTGCTTCAACGCCCACGACGCGGCGCTCGATTTCACCCTGCCCGACCCGGAACACGGCAATAACTGGGAGATAGCCCTGGACTGCTCCGCCCCCACCGGCATACCCGCCGCGCCGCGCGTGCACCCCGCCGCGTCCACCGTGCAAGTCCCCGCACGTTGTCTGCTCGTCCTCCGCCGTACGGCATGATCGATACCGCCATGACCAGCTCGCCCGAACACACCACCGGACCCATCGCCCGGCAGACGCCCGTGCGCAGCACCTACCGGCTGCAGCTGCGGCCCGACGCGCTCACCTTCGCCGATGCCCGCGGCATCGCCGAATACCTGCAGCAATTGGGCATTTCGCACCTGTACCTGTCGCCCATCCTGACCGCCGCGCGCGGCTCCACCCACGGCTACGACGTCACCGACCCGACCACGGTGTCCAAGGCGCTGGGCGGGCCGACCGGGCTCAAGGCGCTCGCCGACGAGGTGCGCAGCCGCGGTATGGGCCTGATCGTGGACCTGGTGCCCAATCACGTGGGCGTCGCCGATCCGCGGCAGAACGCCTGGTGGTGGGACGTGCTGCGGAACGGCAAGGATTCGCAGTACGCGCGCTGGTTCGATATCGACTTCGGTCCCGCCAACGGCGCGGGCGGGCGCATCGCGCTGCCGGTGCTGGCCAACGAGAACGATCCGGCCGCGCTCACCGTGGACCGCAGCGGCCCGGAACCGATGCTGGCGCTGCACGATATGCGTTTCCCCATCGCGCCCGGCACCGACGGTGAGAACGCGCTGCGCATCCACGACAAACAGCACTACCGGCTGGTCAACTGGAAGTCCGGATTGTGCGGCTACCGGCGCTATTTCACGGTCGGCGGGCTGGCCGCGGTGCGGCAGGAGGAGGCCGCGGTCTTCGACGCCACCCATCGGGAACTGGCGGCCTGGTGCGAGCACGACCTGATCGACGGCGTGCGGGTGGACCATCCCGACGGCCTGGCCGACCCCGCCGAATACCTGACCCGGCTGCGCAAACTCATCGGCCCGGGCCGGCTGCTGCTGGTCGAGAAGGTGCTCTCGGATCAGGAACCCCTCGACGCCACCCTGCCCATCGACGGCAGCACCGGCTACGACGCGCTCGCCGATATCGGCGGGGTGCTCATCGACCCGGACGGTGAGAAGCAACTCACCGAGCTCTCGCGGCAGTTCACCGGGCACGGCAGTGACCGCGCCTGGTTCGACGAACAGCGGCACCGCATCAAACGCGCGGTAGCCGAGACGATGCTGGTTCCCGAGATCCGGCGCCTGGTCAATGCCGTCAAACAGGATGCGCGGGCCGGCACCTTCGACACCATGTCGCTCACCAACGCCGTCATCGAAGTGCTCTCGTTCATGCCGGTGGCCCGCACCGACTACGCGCCGCTGGCCGGGGTGGTGCGCGCGGTGGTGGCCGAGGTGGCCCGGCGCAACGGCGAACTCACCGCGCCGCTGCAGGTGCTGGCGACCGCGCTCGCGGCGCACGGCGAGGCGGCCGTGCGCTTCCATCAGGTCGGCGTGGCCATGAGCGCGAAAGCCGTGGAGGACACCATGTTCTACCGCGCCGCGCGCCTGGTGTCGCTGCAGGAGCTGGGCGCGGACCCGACCCGCTGGGGTCGTTCGCTGGTGGAGTTCCATCTCGCCAATGCCGAACGCGCCGTGCGCTGGCCGGCCGCCATGAGCACGCTGTCCACCCACGACACCAAACGCGGCGAGGATGTGCGGGCCCGCATCGGCATGCTCTCGCAGGTGCCCGATATCTGGGCGCGCGCGGTCACCACCTGGAACGAGATGGCCCCCGGCCCGGACGGCGCGACCACGCTGTTCCTGTTGCAGAACATGTTCGGCGCCTGGCCCGCCGACGGCCGCCCGGCCGCGGTGGTGCCCGGATTCCGGGAACGCATCCACGTGTTCGCGGAGAAGGCCGTTCGCGAGGCGGGCACCCGATCCTCCTGGGAGGAACCGGATCTCGAATTCGAGAATCAGGTGCACCGCTGGATCGACGCCGTCATCGACGGCCCGGTCGGCGCGGAACTCGGCGAGTTCGTCACCGATCTGGCCACCCACGCCTGGTCGGATGCGCTGGCGCAGAAGCTGTTGCAGCTGTGCGGGCCCGGCATCCCCGATATCTACCAGGGCACCGAACTGTGGGAGGACGCGCTCGTCGATCCCGACAATCGCCGCCCGGTCGACTTCACCCACCGCACCCTGCTGCTGCAATCGCTCACCGGCACACCGGATCTGGACCCGTCCGGCGCGGTCAAGATGTGGATCGCGGCCTATGCGCTGTGGCTGCGCCGGGAACGCCCGGACTGTTTCGTCGGCGGCACCTACACCCCGCTCTTCGCCGGCGGCGAGCAGGCCTCGCACCTGGTGTCCTTCGCGCGCGGCCGCGCCGGGGAGACGCCCGAGGTGATCGTGGCCGCCACCCGGCACAGCATCCGGCTCGACGAGGAGGGCGGCTGGGCCGATACGGTCCTGGATCTGCCGCAGGGGCATTGGACCGATCGGCTCACCGGCCACACCTTCTCGGGCCGGGCGCGCTTGGAGAAGCTCTTCGCGCGCCTGCCCGTGGCCCTGCTGGTGCGCTGATCAGGCAGCCGACTCGTCGTCCGGTTCGGTCGTCTCCAGCACCAGCACGGTGTCGGTCGCGGCCGGTTCCGGCACGAAGATCGGCCGGGTGACCGGGACCGGCCGCCGCTGCGGCAGCGGCCCGGTGGGTATCTGCTCGATCAGGCCGGACAGCGCCGCGTCGTCCGGCAGCGCGGCCGCCCAGCGGCGCAGGTTGGCGTGCTGGGAGATATCGACCGTCGAGGCCAGGTAGCTGTTCTGGTCGCCGTCCGTGAGCAGCCGCCGCCAGGCGTCCCAGTAGAACCGCTTGCTGCGCGGATGCCGAAGCAGCCGAACGAGATTCAGGATGCTGTAACCCAGGCCCGGCCAGGTGCGGATCTGGTGCCGCAGCGCCGGCGCCGGAGCGTCCGGCAGCAACTCGCGCAGCCGCACCGGATCGAATTCCAGGCCCTCGGCGTGCGCCTCGTGAATCATCCAGCGCAGCGACAGATCCGACAGCACACAACGTTCGAGACCGCCGCCGACATCACTGTGCCTGCCTTCGAACCAGACCTGTTTGACCCGATCGGTGCGGCGATATTTGTGCCGCAATTCCACCGGCACCGTCCACAGGCACGGTTCGAACGCACGCCGCCGGTCGTCGATGGACAGCGCCTGCCGGGCGCAGTGCACGCCGCTCGACAGATGCACGTCGAGGAATTTGTAGCGCCGGCGCGAAATCCCGGGAATGCCCAGCGCGCCCACGGTGTCGAAGACGCCGAGGAAATGGATCCGGCTGGAATCCGGGAAGGAGTTCTCGTTCCGGAATTTCACCGCCGGATCCGGCACCGGATCGTCCCGCTGCGGCTTCGGCGTCCGGTAGATATCGAGCGCCTCCTTATAGATCTGCTTGCGAATCATGGCCTCGGGCTTGAGGATTCCGAGCCGGTCGATCATCCCCGCCAGGCTGCGCGCGGTGTACGCGCCGCGGCTGAAACCGAAGATGTAGATCTCGTCGCCGGGTTCGTAGTTGAGCGCCAATTGCCAGTACGCCGAGGACAGATTCGCCTCGAGCCCGTAGCCGAAGGCGCCGCCCAGCAGCTTGTCCGTGGCGAATCCGCGCGCTCCCGGACCGGAAACGTAGAAGACCCGCTGCCCGACGACTTCCCCGTTGTCGTCGGTGCCTCGCAAGCTCACGGCCTGCGCGATTTTCACGATATTGGAAACGGTGTCGCTGGATTCGGCTTTCCAAGTGCCGTCGCAGCACACCACCAGCCTTTTCTTCATGAAACTAGCCTCCGCCCCTGACTGTTCGGTTTCATGCGTAGTGGACTACCCGAGTCATCGCGCGCCCCCGACGCGGTTGTTAACCGCGACCGTAGTGTTAACGCGCGGGACCTATACGGCGATCGCTCATGATTCGTTCATGATCTCTGTGACAATCTGGCGCCATGCTCGACGATCGAGGAACCGGACGCACGGCCTGGGTACTGGTGTGCGAGGACGACGACGAGCTGGGGGAACGCGTTGCCCAGGGTTTGCGTGATGCCGGATTCACCGTCGATCTGACCCGGAATCTGGCCGAGGCGTGCCGGCATTGCGGGGCCCGGCTCTACGACTGCCTGATCGTCGACCGCGGGCTGCCCGACGGCGACGGCCTGGATCTGGTGCGCCGGCAGCGCGAATCGGGTGATCACACCCCCGCGCTGCTGATCAGCGCCCGCGACAGTCCCGCGATCCGGACCGAGGGCTACGCGGGCGGCGCGGACGACTACCTGGCCAAGCCGTTCTCGCTCGGCGAGCTGGCCACCCGGGTGCGGGCGCTGTGCCAGCGCCGCGCGCAAGCCCCGTCGCCCATCCTGACCATCGGCGATCTGGTGGTGGACCGGGTCCGGCGGCGGGTGCAGCGCGGCGGGGTGCTGCTGATCATGACCATGCGCGAATTCGCCGCGCTGGAACTGCTGACCGCGCGGCCGGGCAGCCTGGTCACCCGGGGCGAACTCGCCGAATACTGCAACGAGCCGTCACCGGTCGCCGTCGACGACCTGATGACCAGGCTGGAACGCAAACTCGGTGCGCCCAAGCTGATCCACCCGGCCGCCGCCGGCTACCGGCTGCACGTCTAGGTGAGGTAGCGGTAGGCCGGGGAACCCGGATCCAGCCGCTCGCACTGGATTCGCGAGGCCTTGATGCGGCTCAGCAGCGCGTCCAGTCCCTCCGGCGCACCCAGTTCGATACCCACCAGCGCCGCACCGGTTTCCCGGTTGTTGCGCTTGACGTACTCGAAGAGCGTGATGTCGTCGTCGGGCCCCAGCGCCTCGTCCAGGAAGCGCCGCAGCGCGCCCGGCTCCTGCGGAAAGTCCACCAGGAAATAGTGTTTCAGGCCCTGGTGCACCAGCGAACGCTCGATCACCTCGCCGTAGCGGGAGACGTCGTTGTTGCCGCCGGACAGCAGGCACACCACGGTGGAGCCGGGTTCGATGTGCACTTCGCGCAGCGCGGCCACCGACAGCGCGCCCGCCGGTTCGGCCACGATGCCCTCGTTCTGGTAGATCTCGAGCATGGCGGTGCAGATGGCGCCTTCGTCGACCTGCATCATGCGGAAAGACCCTGCGCCGGAATCGGTTTCGGTGCTGGTCAGCAGCGGCAGCGAGGCGTGCGAGCGGACGTGGCCGCCGAAGCGCGACACCGCCTGGAACGGCACCGCGCCGATGCGGCGCACCGCCGCCCCGTCCACGAACGGATCGATCTCGGGCAGCGTCACCGGTCCCCCGGCCACCAGCGCGGCGGTCATGGACGCGGCGCCGGAGGGCTCCACGCCCAGAATGGCGGTGCGCGGGGACCTTTCGCGCAGATAGGTGCCGACGCCGGCGAGGCAGCCGCCGCCGCCGACCGGCACGATCACCAGATCGGGTGCGCGGCCCAGCTGTTCCAGGAACTCGGCGGCGATGGTGCCCTGCCCGGCCGCGGTGCGCGGATCGTCGAAGGGCGGCACCATGGTCGCGCCGGTGCGGGCGACATCATCGGCGGCGGCCGCGGCGGCCGCGTCGTAGGTGTCGCCGGTGGCGATGAGCTCCACGAACTCGCCGCCGTGCACGCGAATGCGGTCGCGCTTCTGCTTCGGGGTGGTGGTCGGCACGTAGATGCGGCCCTTGATGCCCATGGCCTTGCAGGCGAAAGCCACGCCCTGGGCATGGTTTCCGGCGCTGGCGGTCACCACGCCGGCCGCGCGCTCGGCCGCTGTCAGCTGCACGATCAGGTTGTAGGCGCCGCGCAGCTTGTAGGAGCGCACGGCGGTGAGGTCCTCACGCTTGAGGTAGACCTCGGCCCCGGTCAGCGCCGACAGCCGTGCGATGCGTTGCAGCGGCGTCGGCTCGATAATGTCGGAAATTCGCTTCGCGGCCGCGTCGATCTCGTCCGCCGTCAGTTCGGGCAGCGGATTGGACACTTTCTCGGCTACAGCAAGCGGATCAGACACCCGAACATGCTAGCCGGGAGCGGGGCGCGCGCTCGAGGCAGCGCCGACAATCGGGCGAATCATCCGGTTTGCCACCTACGAAAATGCCCCGGCAGCAACTGCCGGGGCACTGTTCGATCCGAACTCAGTCGCGGGGCGTGAGGACGAAGACGGGGATCTCGCGGGTGGTCTTGGTCTGGTATCCGGCGTAATCCGGCCAGGCCGCCACGGCCCGCTTCCACCACAGGTCCTTCTCCTCGCCGGTCACCTCGCGGGCGTCGTAGTCCTTGACCACGGCCCCGTCGCGCAACTCGACGTGCGGTTCGGCCTTGATGTTCCAGTACCAGACCGGGTGCTTGGGCGCGCCGCCGAGCGAGGCGACCACGGCGTACTCACCGTCGTGCTCGACGCGCATGAGCGCGGTCTTGCGGAGTTTGCCGGTCTTGGCGCCGCGGCTGGTGAGCAGGACGATCGGCTTGCCCTTGATCGTCGTGCCCTCGGTGCCGCCCGAATTCTCGAACTTCTCGGCCTGTTCGCGGGCCCAATCGGATGTGCTGGGTTCGTACTCTCCGGTTAGTGGCATGCCGGGCACAACACGCGCCGCCGCGTTCTTGTTCCACCACACCACAGCAAAGTTCGGTTGCCCGAACTTATGGTCCGCGGGTAGCCTGAGCTGATGGCACTGGTTCACCCCACGCAGGTCGACCGTTCTCCCGCACGCCGGGCGAGCGTGGAGCTCGCGGGCACGGCGTGGCCGGTGTACAAGCTCGAAGCCCTGGGCGCGGGCCTGGTCGTCGGCCTGCTGCTGGCGCTGATCACCGGTTCGCCGCAGATCGCCGTGCTGGCGGCGGCGACCATCACCTCGGCCCGCTGGCTACTCGCCCTCGCGCGCGGCTGAGCCGGAATCACTCCCGAGCGGCCGCGCCGCATATCGTCCTGAGCAGGCATTTCCCGGACTGATCACCGCGTGTCTTCCCGAGATTGATACGTGTCGGCTACTACAGTCTGCTGGTGGCCAGCAAACTCGGGTTCATAAGCCTTCTCATCGCAGCCGCCACCCTCACCCCCTCCGCAGCGGCGCATGCCGACGTCGAAGCGCTGCCGCCGCACGAGCGCACGATTCAATCGCTCAACGGGAGTTTCGTCGTCGGCCATCGTGACGAGCGGATCAATCGCGTCGCCCCACTCAATATGGTGGGCACCACCCGCGAGGCGTTCGTCGACAATATCGCCTACGGGCACATCCTCGGCCCCGCCACCGGGGTGCTCAAGACCGGCTATCACGTCGGTTGCGCGGTGAGCATCGGCGCGGGCACGGTGGGCGCCACCCCCGACCTCACCGTCGGCACCACCATCGATCCGGGCAAGATCCTGAGCCCCGACCCGAGTGGCGCCATCCCGCCGCTCATCCTCGGCGCGAATCCGAATCCCGTCGCCACGCTGAACCTCTCGGCCGGCGAGGTGAAAGAGGTCCCGGTCGGCGAGAAGGAGATCGTGGCGGGCACGGTCGGGACCATCGTGATCCGGGACTTCCACATCATCGTCAACCAGTGCACCGGGCCGGTCGCCATCCGGCATTACACCTATCTCTTCACGAAATCCCCCGAGGTCGACGACAGCGGTGCGGTTTTCGGCGAATCCACTTGGCTGTAGGGCGGATTCGCGCCCTCCGACAGAGCTCAGGAGCTCAGCGATGCCCCTGCGTGCCCTCCCCTCCGGCGTGCTGCGCCGCTCGGCCCTGGCGCTGCTGGCGCTCACGACCGCGGCACTGGCCGTCACCACCCCGGTGATCGCCACGGCCGAACCCGCCGATCATCCGCTCGCGTTGCAGAGCCTGGGTCTGGGCAAGGCGCTGCGTTTCCCGGGGCGGACCCACGAGATCACGCTCACCCTGCCGATCCTGCCGGGACTGGCGCCCACCGCCATCGTGGGCACGGTGCAGCTGCCGCCGACCCTGGCGCGCGGCACCCTGGAGGCGCGATCGGGGCAGAAGGTGCTGGATCGGGTCAATCTGCCCGCCGATCCCCGTGCGCCACTGCGCATCTCGCTGGCCGGGGCGGAGGTGAAGGGCAATGCGGTGGCGGTCACGCTGATCTCCGCGCTGGTGCCCGAACCCGGCATCTGCCCCGACGACTGGACCGGGCAGCCGATGACGCTCACCGATGCCGCGGTCACCTACTTCGGGGAGGAACAGCAGCCCGCCACGGTGGCCGAATTCCTGCCGGCGGCGCTGGACCGGCTCACCGTGTATCTGCCCGCGAACCCCTCGCAGACCGAATCGGCGGCGGCGCTGCAGCTGGTGACGGCGGTGACCGCGCGCTATGTCAATCGTCCGGTGGCGGTGGACGTGCGCCGGTTCGATTCCGGCGCAACGCTTCCCGATCATCCCCCCGCCTTCCTGGAACGTCAGGTGGCGGTGCGCGAATCCAGCGATGCGGGGCTGCGGCTGGCCGGTGGGCCCGCGCCGGTGCTGACCGTGTCCGGTGACGCCAAGTCGCTGCCGGTCCAGATGCGCCTGCTCACCAGCGATCTGGCCCGCGCGGCGCTGGGCACCGACGCCACCGCCCTCGGCCTGCCCGCCGCACCGCAGCTGGCTCCGGAATCGACCACGCTGCAGGAGCTGGGGCAGAACCAGCTCAGCGCCACCGCCATCGGGTACGTGCAGGTGTCCTTCGCCATCGACCAGACCCGCTTGGGGCGGCCGTCGCAGGGCGTGCGAATCAATCTGTACGGCAACCACACTCCGCTGCCGGACACCTTGAACGGGCAGCTGAGCGTGGCGGTCGGGGATCGGCAGATCGCGGCCTGGCCGGTGGAACCGTCCGGGCGTTTCGACCAGTGGGTGACCATCCCGAATCAGTTGCTGAGCCGGTTCACCACCGTGACGGTCACTCTGCAGCAGGCGGGCCTGACCCACGGTTGCGGTCTGGAGCAGCCGGTCACGCTGACCATCGATCCGGAGGGCGAGGTGCAGAGCACGCTGTCCGCGCCGCCGGCGCCGGGCGGGCTGGGCGCGCTGCCGCAGGCGCTGCTGCCCCGGGTGCGGGTGGGATTGCAGACCCCCGGGTTCGCCGATACCGTCCGGGCCGCACAGGTGCTGGTGGCCCTGCAGCGTTTGACGGCGGTGCCGCTGCGGCCGGAACTGACCTCCTTCGGCGACGCCGCGAACGGCAGCCTGCCCGCGGTGCTGATCGTGCCCGACGGCGAGGTCCCGTCCGCGATCGCGATGCCGTTGTCGCGCAGCGGCGACACCCTCACCGTCTACGGTGACGACGCCTATCTGAAGACCACCATCGATCTGTCGCCGCCGTTGAATTTCGGTTCGCTGCAAGCGACTTGGAGCGGCAAGCGCACGGTGGTCGTGGCCACCTCCACCTCGGCCCCGGAACATCTGGACCGCCTGCTGAACTGGCTGGTCGCGGATCCGGAGCGGTCCTTCCAGTTGACCGGGCCGGTGCTGCTGCAGGCCGGAGACCGGGAACCGGAGCTCTTCGATCCGGTCGCCTCGTCCCCGGAGGAGTTCGCGACGAGCGCCGAGCCCGATCGCGATATTCCGCTGGCGCGCAAGCTGACCCTGGTCGGCAGCGCCGTCCTGGTGGCCGGGCTGCTGGCCGGGGCCGTGATCCTGTTGCAGCGCCGGCGTTCCCGCTGACCCGGCCATGACCGCCACCGCGGAGGAGACCCGCGCGCCGGAACGACATGTACCGTGGCTGACCGTCTTCCGGCTGGTGCTGGTGGTGGCGCTGACCGGGGCGGCGTTCTGGAATCTGTGGGCCGAGCTGGTCGAGGACATCGGACAGGGCTCCGATATCGGCTATTTCTTCGCCCTCCCGGTGCTGGCCGCCTTCGCCGCCACCGGGATGGCGCTGCGGCGCGGCCCGGAACTGCCCATCTACGACCGGCAGACCGATATCATCGCCGGTCTGCTCGGCCTGGTGTGCACGGGCGCGCTGATCGGGCTGCTGGTCCTGCGCTACCGCTACGAGTACGAGATCTGGCATCTGGATCTGCTGGCCGCGCCGCTGTTCCTGATGAGCGTGAGCATCCTGCTGTTCGGGCTGCGGCCGGTGTTCCGGTTCTGGCCGGTGTGGCTGCTGGTGCTGCTGTGTGTGACTCCGATGCCGTACCGGCTGGCGGTGGCGCTGGCCGGCGGGTCCTATGTCGCCAAGGGTGCGGTGCTACTGGTCCCGGCCGCGGTCGCGGCGGCCATCGGGGCAGGGCGCACCCGCGGACGTGCGCTGGCGGGCGGGGTCATCGCGCTCGTGACCGGCGCACTCACCTTGTTCGTACTGTGGGGCTGGTACCCGGATGCGTCGGCGCTGTACTACCAGCTGATCCCGCCGATGGTCGCGGTGGCCACAGCCTGCGCGGTCTTGTATCTCGGTTACCGGGGCTGGGCGAACATACGACCATTCGATCGTCCGCTGCTGCCGCATACGGCTTCTCCTTCACCGAGTGCCCTGGTGACCGCTCTGGTCGCCACCGCGTTGATCGCGCTGATCCCCCACCCGGAGCAGTACCTGGTGCGGATCGCCGATATGTCGAGCATGTCGATCGCCGACAACCCGGCGCCACCGCCGGGATGGCAGCTCCTGAACGAACGCGAATACCCTTGGGCCTCACGCTTCTTCGGCCCATCAACCAGCTGGCACCGTCAGCAGTGGCGGGCTGCGAGCGGTAATCCGGAGTGGGACAAGGAATCTCGCCGCCGCCGGATAATGGTGGATGTCATCCGGACGCAGCAGGTGCGCGGGCTCGAGTACTTCCCCGAGTTCACCGTATACATGCTCACGCAGCCCCGCGTCAGTCCGCCGCGGCGCATCGATCTCGGGCACGGCGTGGTCGGCCGGCTCAATACCGTGGTCGACGACCGGCACCTGCTGAGCTGGACCTGGCTGAGCTGGAACTGGGAGGGCCGCGACGGCGCGGAACGGGTCAGTCTCATCGCGGCCGACAATCATCTGCCGGACGCGGCGTTCCCGCAGCCGAACGCCTCGGTGACCGCGCTCATCCAGAACCAGGCGCACCAGGTGCTGCGCGGCAATGCGGTGATCATCGACCCGGAATCGGATCTGGGCGATCCGGAATCGGAGTACAAGGACGAGCCCATGCTGACCGCGGTGGCGCGCGAGGTGGTCCGGATCGGAGCGGGCGGATGAGCGAACTTCCCGGCCTGGCCACCCCCGCCGAACGCGAGCGGGCGCTGCACGCGGCGGTGCACGGGCTGCGCGAGGACAATCCGATGGCCTCGGCGTCGGTGGCTTTCCTGCCGTGGCAACGCAATACGGTGCTGGCGGTGTGCGCGGTGCTGCTGGGGTGCGCGGTGTTCGCGCCCATGCCGACGCTCACCGCGGTGATCGCGGCGGCCACCCTCGGGTACATCGCGGTGATGGTGGACCGGGTGCTGGTGTTCGCGCGGGGCATGTCGCGCGACGCCATCCTGACCATCGACGATGCCACCGCGCGGGCGCTGCCCGACGAGCAGTTGCCGCCGTACACGATTCTGGTGCCGGCCTACGGGGAGCCCGAGGTGGTGGGCGATCTGATCGCGGCGCTGAACGGACTGGACTATCCGCGCGACCGGATGCAGGCGCTCCTGCTGCTCGAGGAGGACGACACTCCGACCATCGAGGCGGCGCGACGGGCCGGAATCGGTACGGCCGGTAGTGAACACATCACCATCGTGCTGGTGCCGGCGGCCGATCCGCGCACCAAGCCGAAGGCCTGCAATTACGGATTGCATGCCGCGACCGGCGATATCGTCACCATCTACGACGCCGAGGACATTCCCGATCCGCTGCAATTGCGCCGGGTGGTGGCGGCTTTCGCGGGCCTGCCGCGGTCGGTGGTGTGCATTCAGGCCAAGCTGGCGTTCCACAATGCCCGGCAGAATCTGCTGACCTCCTGGTTCACCATGGATTACGGGCTGTGGTTCAGCTTCCTGCTGCCGGGTTTGATGCGCAGCAGCGCGCCGATCCCGTTGGGCGGCACCTCGAATCACTTCCGGCGCAATGTGCTGACCGCCATCGGGGCATGGGATCCGTACAACGTGACCGAGGACGCCGATCTAGGGGTGCGGATCGCGGCGCGCGGATACTCCACGGCCGTCATCGATTCGGTGACCCTGGAAGAGGCCAATCCGGATGCCATCAACTGGATCCGGCAGCGGTCGCGCTGGTACAAGGGCTATCTGCAGAGCTGGCTGGTGCACGCGCGGCGGCCCGTCGAATTGTGGCGCAAGATCGGGCCGGTCAGCTTCCTGCGGTTCACCCTCATCCTGGCCGGGACGCCGATCATCGCCTGCCTGAACCTGGTGTTCTGGTTCGTCACCCTGGCCTGGATCTTCGGCCAGCCCGAGGTGATCGAGAAGATGTTCCCGGCGGCGGTGTACTTCCCGGCGCTCATCGCGCTGGTGCTCGGCAATGCCGCCACCGTGTACATGAACATGATCGCCTGCCGGGAGAACGACCGGCCGGACCTGCTGCTCGCCTGCCTCACCTCACCGCTGTACTGGGTGCTGATGGCGGTCGCGGCGGCCAAGGGGTGCTGGCAGCTGGTGCGCAATCCGTCCTACTGGGAGAAGACCTTCCACGGTCTGGGCACATCGTCGGAGGACAAGTCGTGAACCCCGCGCCCCGGGTGGTGTTCGCCGCCTCGACAGTGCTGTATCTGGTGACCGGGACCTTCCTCACCGCCGGGCGCGCGGATCTCATGGGCGATGCGCTGAGCCGCGTCTCGGCCACCCAGTCGGCGGTGTTCAGCCGGGACCCGCACCTGTCGGCCATCGGGTTCGTGTTCACGCCGCTGACCTCGCTGGCACAGCTGCCGTTCGTGGCGTTCTCGCAATGGTTTCCGGGCATCACCCGCTGGGGCTTGTCCGGGGTGGTGATGACGGCGCTGTTCATGGCGGGCGCGGTCACCATGGTCTGGGGCATCGGCGTGGATCGCGGTGCGCCGCACTGGTTGTGCGTACTGATCACCGCCGTGTTCGCGCTCAATCCGATGGTGGTGTTCTACGGCGGCAACGGGATGAGCGAGGCGCTGTTCCTGTTCTGCTGCTGCTGGGCGGTGCGTCGGCTGATGCGCTGGGTGCGCACCGACGGCGTGCACGATCTGGTGGCGGCCGGAATCGCGCTCGGGCTGGGCTATCTCACCCGCTACGACGCTTTGGCGCCGGCCATGGCGGCGGGGGTGCTGGTGTTCGGGTTCAGCTACCGGCGGCGCACCACGCAGCGCACGGCCGGGGCGGTGATGGATTTCGCCTTGCTGATCGCGCCGGTGGCGCTGGCGTTCGTGGTGTGGGCGGCCACCAGCTGGCTGATCACCGGGCAGGCGTTCCAGCAGTTCACCTCGCAGTACGGCAATTCCGCGATCCTGCAGCAGTCGGGGGCCGGGGAGCCGGACCATCCGCTGGAGGCCGCGCAGTATTCGATCGGGGCCATGCTGATTCTCGCGCCGATCCTGCCGCTGCTGCTGCCCGTCGCCGCGGCGCTGGCGGTGCGGCGGCGGGATCGGCAACCGGCGGTGCCGATTCTGCTGTTCGGTGCGGTGCTGGCGTTCCAGACCCTCACCTACGTCACCGGTTCCACCTTCGCCTTCCTGCGGTTCTATATCGCGGCGATTCCATTGACCGCGATTCTGGCGTTGACGCTGGTGCCGGAGCGCGGGTTCCCGGCGAGTAAGCGGCTGGGGAAGTACGCGGATGTTCCCGGCGAGAGTGCGAGCGAAAGCGACAGCGGGCGTAGGGATCCCGGCCACGCGCACGGCGGGCTGACGGGGTCCGGTACGCCTCGGGCCGCCGTGACGGTGGCGGCGGTGCTGGTGTCCGTATTGCTCATCGGCTCGCTGCCGGTGACCGGGCTGGGGATGAACAGCCAGCTCATGGCGGTGCAGGAGTATCCGTTGCGCGCCGTATTGTTCCCGGATCCGGACAATGTCTCGGACAAGTACGCCGACGCCGCGCGCATCGCCGCCACCTTCTCCACCGAGCGGAAGCTGGCGAATTATCTGGACGCCCTGGACCTGCCGCCGGGTTCGATCGTCATGGACACCGTGTACGGCTTCGCGGTGCTGGTCGCCTCCGATCGTCCGGACCGGTTCGTCATCCCGTCCGATTCGGACTTCGTGCGCAATCTCAATCGCCCGGTGGAGCGCGGCGTGAAATACATTCTGGCGGTGCCGAATACCGGGCGCGGCACCTCCGACGCCATCAACCGGCGGTATCCGACCATGTACGAGAACGGCGCGCAGATCGCCACCTTGGAGCTGGAGATCCCCAATGACGGTGCCGGGCAACCGGATTGGCGGCTGTACCGGGTGATCGGCAGCTGAGGCTCAGCCGAGCGTGGTCTTGGCCGCCACCAGCTCCCACAGCGGGTCCTGCGGGCCGACATCGTAGGTGCATTCGTCCGGCCGCGGATCGGGTACATAAGCCCAGATCAGCGCGCCCGCCGTGCCCGCCGCCCGCTGCCCGGTGATGCGGCGGTCCACGATGTCGCGGCGATCCTCCAGGGACTCGCAGGAGCCGGCGTATTCGCCGAGTTCGGCCACCAGCAGCGGTTTCCCGATCTGCCGGGCCAGCGTGATGCGCCGCGCCAGACCGTTGTTGGGGCCGCCGGGCAGCGGATTGCCGTCCTCGGAATAGTCGTGATACTCGACCACGTCGATACCCGCCGATTCGCTGACGTAGCGGAAAGCGTCACGGGCGATGCCGCATTGGCTGCCGCCCACGAAACCGGCGAAGATCAGCCGGTGCGGATCCAGTCCGCGCACCAGCTCCCCCGCCTCGTCCATGAAATGCCGCAGCACCTGGGGCGCGTCGCCGGGGCAGGTCCGGTGCCGCAGCTCGCAGCCGCCCCGATTGCATTTGCTCACTTCGGGTTCCCCGACCAGCTCCCACCCGGCCAGTACCGGCGAACCGCGCCAGCGGGAGATGGCGGTGCGCACCCAGTCCTGGAAGCTCATGATGGTGCGGCCCAGGATCCGGTTGGATTTCTTCCAGCCGTCGATGTACCACTCGCGCTGTTTGAAGATCTCGTCGCCGCATTGCCCGGCCTGGTCGGTGAGCACGGGCAGGATCAGCCGCCCGTGTTTCTCGGCCGCCGCGAAAACCCGGTCGGCGGCCCGGAAGTCGAGCTCGCCGGACTGCTTGTCGAGGGCGAAGGCCTGGAACAGGCCGAACCGGGTCAGCGAGTGCTCGGGCACCTCGGCGAAGAAGGCGTCCAGGTCGACCTCGGCACCGCACCCGAAATTGATCGAATAGTCGGTGGCCAGCTGCGGCCCGTTGAAACCCGATGGCCACCACGGCTGTCCACGCAGGCGCAGCCCGTCCGGCCCGGCGCTGACCACCGCTTCGGCTGCGGGCGGCCCGCCCGGCACCGGGGCCTGCCGGACCGAGGTGGTGACCACCGAATGCGGGTGATCCTCGCAGGCCGTGGCCGCCAGCAGCGCCACGGCCGTGAGCACGGCGAGACTGCGCACGCGCGGTAGGGCCGCCATGATCAGCACCCTACCGCCGTGACCAGCGGATTCCGGGGAGGTGCGGATCAGCTGGCGAGGCAGCCCGGGCCGAGCAGCGCCTTCAGATCACCCATCAGCGCCGAGGACGGCGAAACCCGCAGATTGTCCGCGACTTTCAGCACCGTGGTGCGATCGCGCGACCCGACGTGCTTGATGTGCACGTCCGCGGTGCCCGGATGGCTGGTCAGCACCCGCTTCAGCGCGCCGATCTTGTCGGGCGTGCAGAGCCGGGTCGGGATGATCACCGACAGCGGCTTCTCCACGCCGATATGCGAAAGGTCCGGCACCACCAGGTCGTTGGCGATCAGCGAGATGCGGTCGTCGCGGGCATTGACGCGCGCCTTGACCAGCACGATGGCGTCCTCGGTGACGTCCATGCCGTACACCGAATAGGACTGCGGGAAGAACAGCACCTCGATGCCGCCGGAGAGGTCCTCCAATTGCGCCGACGCCCAGGGCATGCCGTTCTTGTTCACGCGCCGGGTCACATTGGCGAAGATGCCGCCGATGGTGACCTGCGAGCCGTCCTTGACATCGCCTTCCAGAATGGCGGGGATCTGGGTGTCGGACTGGGCGGCCAGCACGTGCTCGACGCCGTTGAGCGGATGCCCGGACACGTACAGGCCCAGCATTTCCCGTTCGAGGGCCAGCTTGTGCTTGGTCTCCCATTCCTCGTCGGGGACCTTCACATTGAAGACGCTGGCGATCGAATCGTCGCCTTCGTCCAGGCCGCCGAAGAGGTCGAACTGCCCGATGGCCTCGGCCTTCTTGGTGGACATGACGGCGTCGATGGCGTCGGAGTGCACCAGCAGCAGGCCCTTGCGGGGATGGCCCAGCGAGTCGAAAGCGCCCGCCTTGATGAGGGATTCGGTGACCTTCTTGGTGCAGGCGATGGCGTCGATCTTGTTCAGGTAGTCGGAGAAGTCGGTGAACTTCGACTTCTCCTTGCGCGCGGCGATGATCGAGGCGACCACGTTCGCGCCGACATTGCGCACCGCGCCCATGCCGAAGCGAATGTCATTGCCCACGGAGGCGAATTCGAGTTCGGACTCGTTCACGTCCGGCGGCAGCACCTGGATACCCAGGCGGCGGCAGTCGGCCAGATAGACGGCGGCCTTGTCCTTGTCGTCGCCGACGGAGGTGAGCAGACCGGCCATGTATTCGGCGGGGTAATTGGCCTTGAGGTACGCGGTCCAGAAGGACACGAGACCGTAGCCGGCGGCATGCGATTTGTTGAACGCGTAACCGGCGAACGGGAGAATGGTGTCCCACAGCGCCTTGATGGCGGGCTTGGTGAAGCCATTGGAGATCATGCCCGCTTCGAAGCCCTCGAATTCGGCTTCCAGCACGGAGGCCTTCTTCTTACCCATGGCGCGGCGCAGAATATCGGCTCGGCCGAGCGAGTAACCGGCCACCTTCTGCGCGATCTGCATGATCTGTTCCTGGTACACGATCAGGCCGAAGGTGTCGCGCAGGATGTCCTTCAGGGGCTCCTCGAGCTCCGGATGGATCGGTTTGACCTCTTGCCGGTTGTTCTTGCGGTCGGCGTAGTCGTTGTGGGCGTTCATGCCCATCGGGCCGGGGCGGTACAGCGCGAGCACGGCCACGATGTCCTCGAAGCCGGTGGGCTGCATACGCCGCAGCAGATCGCGCATGGCGCCGCCGTCGAGCTGGAACACGCCGAGAGTGTCACCGCGCGCGAGCAATTCGTAGGTGGCCGGATCTTCCAGCGGCAGCGTGTCGAGATCGAGTTCGATACCGCGGTTGTTCTTGATATTGACCAGCGCGTCACCGATGACGGTGAGGTTGCGCAGACCCAGGAAGTCCATCTTCAGCAGGCCGATGGCCTCACACGACGGGTAGTCCCAGCCGGTGATGATGGCGCCGTCCTGCGCGCGCTTCCACACCGGGATGGCGTCGGTGAGCGGTTCGCTGGACATGATGACCGCGCAGGCGTGCACGCCGGCATTGCGGATCAGGCCCTCGAGGCCGCGGGCGGTCTCGTAGATCTTGTTGACGTCCGGGTTCGTATTGATGAGCTCACGAACCTCGGCGGCTTCCTTGTACCGCTCGTGCTCGGGATCCATGATGCCGGACAGCGGAATGTCCTTGGCCATGATCGGCGGCGGCAGCGCCTTGGAGATCTGGTCGGCGATGGCGAAACCGGGCTGACCGAACTGGACGCGCGCCGAGTCCTTCAGCGCCGCTTTGGTTTTAATCGTACCGAAGGTGATCACCTGGGCGACCCGGTCGCTGCCCCATTTATCGGTGGCGTAGCGGACCATTTCACCGCGGCGGCGATCGTCGAAGTCGATATCGATATCGGGCATGGACACACGCTCGGGATTCAGGAATCGCTCGAACAGCAGACCGTGCGGAATCGGGTCGATATTGGTGATGCCCATGGCGTAGGCGACCAGCGAACCGGCGGCCGAACCACGGCCCGGGCCGACATTGATGCCGACCGAGCGCGCGTAGGTGATGAGGTCACCGACGACGAGGAAGTAGGCCGGGAAGCCCATTTCGTTGATGACGCCGAGCTCGTACTTGGCGCGCGAGACGTAGTCGTGCGGCACTTCCTTGCCCGCGAACCGGCGGTCCAGGCCGGCCATCACCTCGTGCTCGAGCCAGGTGGCCTGGGTGTAGCCCTCGGGCACCGGGAAGATCGGCATCCGGTCGCGGTGCGCCCAGACATCGTCGTAGGACTGCACGCGGTCGCCGATGAGCACCGTATTGTCGCAGGCCCCAGGCACTTCCGCGTCCCAGATGGCGCGCATCTCCTCGGCCGACTTCAGGTAGTAGCCGGAGCCGTCGAACTTGAAGCGGGTCGGGTCGGAGAGCGTCTTGCCGGTCTGGATGCAGAGCAGCGCCTCGTGGTTGGCCGAATCGCTCTCGTGCACGTAGTGGCAGTCGTTGGTGGCCAGCGGCGGGATGCCGAGTTTGCGGCCGACGTCGAGCAGCCCCTCGCGCACCCGGCGCTCGATGGACAGCCCGTGGTCCATGATCTCGAGGAAGAAGTTGTCCTTGCCGAAGATCTCCTGCCACTTGGCGGCGGCCTCGAGGGCTTCGCGTTCGTGGCCCAGGCGCAGGCGGGTCTGCACTTCGCCGGAGGGGCAGCCGGTGGTGGCGATGATGCCCTCGGCGTGCTCGGCGATGATCTCCGCGTCCATGCGCGCCCACTTGCCCAGCTGGCCTTCGATGGAGGCGAGGCTGGACAGTTTGAACAGGTTCCGCAAACCGGTGGCGTTCTCCGCGACCATGGTCATGTGGGTGTAGGAACCCGAGCCCGAGACGTCGTCGCTCTTCTGCGACGGGTCGCCCCACAGCACGCGCTTGGTGTTGAACCGGGACTCGGGGGCGATGTAGGCCTCGATGCCGATGATGGGCTTGATGTCCATCTTCTTGGCCGAGTTGTAGAACTCGGAGGCGCCGTACATATTGCCGTGGTCGGACATGCCGACAGCGGTCATACCCAGCCGGTTCGCCTCTTTGAACAGAGGCGTGATCTTCGCCGCGCCGTCGAGCATCGAGTACTCGGTGTGGTTATGGAGATGGACGAATGATCCCGACGAGGCTGACACCCAGACATACTAAGCGCCCCCACCGACGGGTTTCGAAGCCACGCGGAGCCGAGCGCGAAGATCGGCGTGGCGTCCTCGCGTGTCGCGTTGCGTCCCCGGTTCGGTCGTGGCGAATGTCACTGCGGGAGCGGCACAGTGATAATCGGGCGATGAGATGGTTTCGCCGGACCGTCACCACGCCGGCCGAGCGGGCGGTGCACATGGCGCTGCACACCGCGTCGCTGGCCGCGAAGCCGTTGCGGCGCGGGCTCACGGCCGAGTCGGCCCGGGAAGCCGCGCCCTCGCTGCGGGCGCTGACCGGAGCCGAAGCGCTCGGTTTGTCCGATTCCTCGGGTGCGTTGCTGGCCTGGGACGGTCCGTACGGAGCGCTCGAACCGGTCTTCGCCGATGCGGCGCGGCGGGCCGTGGAAACCGGGCGGCCGGTGCTGGTCTCGGGGGCGGGCACCGAAGGACGGACCCTGCTGGCGCAGCCGATGGTCACCGAATACAACGGCATGGTCGGGGTGCTCGGCGCGGTCACTTCGGAGCAGCCGGACCCCGGCATGCTGGGGGCGGTGGCCGAGGTGGCGCGATACGCCTGCGGGCAAATCGAACTCGCGGAACTGGATGCCTCGCGGGCCCGCCTGGACCGGGCGGAAGTGCGGGCATTGCGCGCCCAGATCTCACCGCATTTCATTTACAACGCGTTGAATACCATCGCCTCGTTCGTGCGAACGGATCCGGTGCGCGCTCGCGAATTGATTCTGGATTTCGCGGACTTCACCCGATATTCCTTCCGGAGCGCCGGGGAATTCACCGTCCTCGCCGACGAACTGAAGAACATCGACCGGTATCTGATTCTGGAGCGCGCCCGGTTCGGCGATGCTTTGCAGGTGCGCCTGCAGATCGCCCCCGAGGTATTGAACGTGGTGCTGCCGTTCCTGGCCTTGCAGCCGCTGGTGGAAAACGCTGTGCGGCACGGGCTCGCGGCCAAGACCGGCGGCGGGACGATCGTCATCACCGCGGTCGACGAGGGCACCGATTGCGTGGTGAGCGTCGAGGACGACGGGGTGGGCATGGATCCGGAACTGCTGCGATCCGGCGGCCTCGACGCCGCCGAGGGCGCACACGTGGGCTTGGGCAATGTCGACGATCGATTGCGGGCCGCGTTCGGCGACGACTACGGATTGGTGGTCGACACCGCCGTAGGCGCCGGCACGAAGGTGAGTATGCGCATACCCAAGTTCCGTGCCGGAATTCAGGTCTGAGGCGGCTCCCAGGAGAGCACCGAATCGAGGCTGTCCAGCATCGAACGCGACGAAGTCAGCCGAACGAGCATGTCCCGCAACCGAGTTCCGCCGGGAAACGTCCAATGCGCGACCGCGCCGATCACCCGGGACCGCCGCGCGATCGCCTGCGTCCGCGGCCGCCGCACCCGGTCGTACTCCGCCAGCCCCTCCCCCACCGGCGCCCCGTCCAGCACCGCCGCCAAGGTGACCGCATCCTCGATCGCCTGATTGGCCCCCTGCCCCAGATTCGGCGTCATGGCATGCGCCGCGTCCCCGACCAACGCCACGCCCGCACGGACGAAGGTGTCCAACGGCGGCAGGTCGTAGATGTCATGTCGGAGCACGCTTTCCGGATCGATGGCCGCGAGCGCACCGGGTATCGGATCCGCCCAGTCACCGAACCGCCGCGAAAGCTCCTCGAATTCCCGCCCCGGCCGCCGCTCCCCGGCGGGCGCGTTCGCACAACCGAAAACATAGGCCCCACCGTCGGACAATGCGGCGATACCGAAACGCTCACCGCGCCCCCAGGTCTCACCGCTACTGAACGCGAAATCCAGCGGCGCGGTGATCGCCCGCCACACGGTGTAGCCCGCATATCGAGGCGCGGGCGCATCCGGCCACAACGCCGCACGCACCGCACTACGGATACCATCCGCGCCGACGATCAGATCGGCTTCCGAGACACCACCGGTATGCACGACCTTTCGCGCGAGCGGACCGGCCTCGATCTCGGTGACGGTGGTGCCGAGCCGCAGCGCACCGGCGGGCAGGGCGTCGGCCAGGATCGCGAACAGTTCGGCGCGGCGCAGCACCACCAGTGATCCGTAGCGGCGCTCGAGTTCGGCGCTGTCGGTGGTGGACAGCCAGCGGCCGGTTCGGTCGCGGATTCCGGCGTCCAGTTCGACGCGGCCGGCGGCGCGCACCCGGTCGCCGACGCCGAGCGCATCCAGGGCGCGAAGGCCGTTGGGCCACAGGGAGATACCCGATCCGACTTCGCCGATTTCGGCTGCCTGCTCGAGCACTTCGACCTGCCAGCCGCGCCGGCTCAGGGCGATGGCGGTCGCGAGACCGCCGATGCCGCCGCCCACCACGATCGCCGTCCGTGATTCGCTCACGATATCCTCCACTACAGCTGTAGTTTGTCGTAACTACAGTTGTAGTCCGATCGAGCGGAAAGAGGAAGACACCGTGACCGACACCACGGACCGCCGCGCCGTACTCGCCGATGCCGCCATCACGGTGCTGGCGCGCAGCGGGTTGCGCGGGCTCACCCATCGGGCGGTCGATCAGGCCGCGGGGCTGCCGGAAGGGTCGTGCTCCAATCTCTTTCGCACCCGCGAGGCGCTGCTCACCGGCGCGGTCGACCGGCTGGCCGAGCGCGACAGCGGCGAGTTGCCTTCGCGGGCACTGGAACTCGGCAACGTCGAGCAGGTAGCCGAGCTGCTGTGCACGCTCATGACGCGCTGGCTGGGACCGGATCGGGAACGTATGCTCGCCCGCTACGAACTCGCCCTGGAATCCACGCGGCGGCCGGAACTGCGGCGCGCCCTCGCCGACAGCGGGGCGCGATTCCGCGCGCTCGCGGCGGAACTGCTCGCCGGATTGGGCGCACCGGACGCGGAGGCGCGCGCGCTCGGGTTCGTGGGCTGCGTCGACGGGTTGATGTTCGATCAGCTGGCCGGTGCGGGCGCGGATTCGCTGGATGCCGGACAGCTGCGGGAGACGCTCACCGTGCTGCTCGGAGCTTTCACCGTACGATAGTCCGGCTGTGACTCAGAACACCGAGACCGGACCCGGCGCGCTGCGGGTGCTGGCCGTAGACGACGAGAAGCCGGCTCTGGACGAGCTGGTCTTCCTGTTGCGCGCACAGCCCGAGGTGGGCGATATCCATCAGGCCGGGGATGCCACCTCGGCGCTGCGGGTACTGCGGGCGCATCCGGTCGACGCGGTGTTCCTCGATATCAATATGCCGGGGCTGGACGGGCTCGAACTCGCGGGCGTGCTGAGCGAATTCGCGCATCCGCCCGCCGTGGTGTTCGTGACCGCGCACGACGACAAGGCGGTCGCGGCGTTCGATCTCGGCGCGGTCGACTATCTGCTGAAGCCGTTGCGGGAGGCGCGGCTGGCGGAATCGGTGCGGCGGATCGTGGCCGCGCGCACGGTCGCCGCGCCCGCGCCGGGGCAAACGGATCCGCACGAGGTCATTCCGGTCGAGCTCGGCGGCGTCACCACGCTGGTCGATCGCGCGGACGTGAGCTGGGTGGAGGCGGACGGCGACTATGCCCGGCTGCACACTCGCGACGGTTCGCATCTGGTGCGGATTCCGCTGTCCGAGTTGGAGAATCGGTGGCGCGAAGCCGGGTTCGTGCGGGTGCACCGCTCGTATCTGGTGGCGCTGCGGGAGGTCACCGGGCTGCGCACGGCCGGGACCGCGACCGTGGTGCGCCTGCGCGCCGAGGGCGACGCGCCCGCCGTCGAATTGCCGGTGGCGCGGCGTCAGGTGCGCGAGCTCAAGCAAAAGCTGGTTCCGCCGCGCGGCAAGGGCCTACGGTGAACGCCGATCCGTCGCGTGAGCGCCGTTGCCGGCTCCCGGAAGTCGGGGCTGGAACGCTCCGCCGACGGATGGTGTCATGTCAACGGCCGACCAGTGACCGCAAGGAGAGACCATGCCCGCCGGGTGGATTCGACGGATCGCGCTGAGTGTGACGCTGCTGGCGGCGGCCACACCCGTGGCGGGCGCGACCGGCTCCGATATTCCGGCGGGGCTCGATCGGTATTACGGGCAGCGGCTGGACTGGCGGTCGTGCGAGGACGCCACCCTCGACGACGCGGGCGCACTGTGCGCGAATGTCACTGTGCCGCTGGACTACACCAAGCCCGACGGTCGCACGCTGAGCATCGCGATCTCGCGGATCGCCGCGACCGATCCGGCCCGGCGGCGCGGGGTGCTGCTGTCGAATCCGGGCGGCCCGGGCGGCAGCGGGCTGCGGTACATGGTGGCCACGCAGAAGAACCTGTCGGATTCGGTACGCGCGCAATACGACCTGATCGGGATGGACCCGCGCGGCATCGGGCGCTCGGACAAGGTGAGCTGCGCCTTCCCGGTGCCGAGCATCCTCTACTCGGCCGGTTTCGACGCCCTCGGCTACGCCCGCGACACCACCCTCGCGGCCGCGCTCGCCACCGCGTGCACCACACCCGACGCCGAGAAGATCCGGAACATCACCACCCGCAATACCGCTCGCGATATGGATATCGTCCGCAGCGCGCTCGACGAGCAGACGGTCAACTACTTCGGGGCGTCGTACGGCACCTATCTCGGCTCGGTCTACATGCAGATGTTCCCGGGCCGAACCGACCGCTTCGTACTCGACAGCGCCGTGGATCCCGACAAGGTGTGGACCCGCCACTACCAGGACATGGGCGCGATCAACGAGTACGCCCTCGACGACTGGGCGGCCTGGGCGGCGCGGCACGACGACGAATACCATTTCGGCGCCACCGCGCCCGCGGTCCGCGCCTTCATCCAGGACATGATCCGCCGGGCCGCCGCGCATCCCGTCGCCAGCATCAGCTCGGTCTACCTGGTCGACGAGCACACCGTCCCGTTGATGATCTTCGCCCTGCTGGCCAACCCGCAGTGGAACGCCCGTCTGGCCACCGTCGTCCGCATGATCTCCGACGGCGTCGACGGTCTCCCCCTGGACCTCGACGACCTCAAAGCCAAAGTGACCGCGGCGGTTCCGCTGGAAGCGGCGAGCCTGGCCGCCGTCCTGTGCGGCGACAACCGCGCCCCGCAGGATCCCGCCTACTACCAGGCCAATATCGAGCGCACCCGCGCCGACCAGCCCGTATTCGGCGCGTTCGCCAACAACATCACCGCCTGCGCCTACTGGCCCGACCCGGTCGAACCCGCCACGGCGGTCCGCAACGACGCCCCGGCGCTCATTCTCGTCTCCGAGCACGACACCCGCACCGCCTACCAGGAAGGCCTCGCCCTGCACGCGGACCTGACCGCCTCCCGCCTGGTCACCCTGGCCGGCGCCCGCATCCACGGCGCCTTCCGCGTCGGCCTCAGCCCCTGCGTCACCGCCGCCGTCAACGACTACCTCGCCACCGGCAATCTGCCCGCCGCCGACCTGACCTGCCAACCCGACCCCGCCTACTTCCCGGCCTGAACGGCAGCCGATCGGCCCGTAGCCGCCGACACCATCGACGAAACCGCCTGGACCTGGTCCGGCACGCCTCTTGGCGAGCCTTGCACGCCTTCACGAAGCCGAACGGCACGACCTTCCACCGGACGACCCGACATCGACCGGCACCGGCAACCCTGGGAACAGGCCGAGCCCACTCCGGGCGGGACGAGCATCAGCGCGAACCCGCGCCCGAATTCGGCACGAGGCGTGGGGCAGTGGATCCGCGAGCAGCCATCACGACGGTGGGCCGGACGGACCGGGCCGGATCCGACGCGCCGACCGGCAAGAGCGGTTCGAGCCGGACCGTCACGACAGCCGGCCGGACGGATCCGAGCCGAATATAACGACGGCCGGGCGGGCCGAGCCAAATTCGCCGCTGCGGCCGGCGCGGCGGACCGGAGCCGAAATCGAGTCGGGCGCTCGTAGGATGAGCCGGTGAATGCCGAGCAGCGGCGACCCGTGCGGGAGCGTGTGGTGCTGGCCGAGCGCCGGGGCGCACGGACCGTGCGTACGCGGGTGGAGGTGGCCGAGCAGACCGAGGTCGGGGCGGCGTTGATCGGTGGGTTGATTCGGGCGCAGTTCGGGTTGGCGGCGCGGCTGGGGGTGGGGACGGTGGTGCTGCTCGGGGTTTTGCCGGTGCTGTTTCTCGGGCCGGTGGGGCGGGCGGAGGTCTTCGGGGTGCGGTTGCCGTGGTTGCTGCTGGGGGTGGCGGCTTTTCCGCTGTTGTACGGGGTGGGGCGGGTTTATGTGCGCTGGTCGGAGCGGAACGAGCAGGACTTCGCCGAATTGACCGGGGACTGAAGTGGATTCGCGGGCATCGGGGTTCACCTGGGCGGCGCTGCTGCTGGCGGCGGTCGCGACGGTGGGGATCGGGGCGTACGGGGTTCGGCTGGCGCGCACCACTTCCGATTTCCTGGTGGCATCGCGCAGTGTCGGGGCGCGGTGGAATGCGGCGGCAATCTCGGGTGAATATCTCTCGGCGGCAAGCTTTCTCGGCGTCGCCGGACTGATCGCGAAATACGGTGCGGACGCGCTGTGGTACCCGGTGGGGTTCACCGCCGGATACCTCGGACTGCTGCTGTTCGTGGCGGCCCCGCTGCGGCGGTCGGGGGCGTACACCGTGCCGGACTTCGCCGAATTCCGGCTGGGCTCGGTGCGTTTGCGACGGCTCGCGGCGCTGGTGGTGGTGCTGGTGTGCGGGGTGTACCTGATTCCGCAGTTCCAGGGCGCGGGGCTGACCTTGCGGATTCTGCTGGGGGTACCGGACTGGGTGGGCGCGATCGCGGTGGGGGCCATCGTGATCGGGACGGTGGCGGGCGGCGGGATGCGGTCCATCACCTTCGTGCAGGCGTTCCAGTACTGGCTGAAACTGACCGCCATCGCGATTCCCGCGCTGGTGCTGGCGGCGCACTTCCTGCGCGGGGCACACGCGCCCGAGCCGCTGCCGGCCGAATGGCTCGCGCCCGGCGGCGGATTGGGCGGGGCGCATCCGCTGTTCCAGGTGTATTCGCTGATGGTGGCGACATTCCTCGGGACCATGGGATTGCCGCACGTGCTGGTGCGGTTCTACACCAACCCGGACGGCCGGGCCGCGCGGACGACCGCATCGACGGTGATCGGGTTGGTCGGATTGTTCTATCTGTTCCCGATCCTGCTGGGCGTTTTCGCGCGCCTGTACGTACCGGCCCGGCAACTCGGCGACGCCTCCGACGCGGCCGTGCTGCTGCTCCCCGGCTCGGTACTCGACGGACTGCCCGGTGAACTGCTGGGCGCGCTGGTCGCGGCGGGCGCGATCGCGGCCTTCCTGTCCACCTCCTCGGGCCTGCTGGTGAGCCTCGCGGGCGTGATCGGAACGGATATGCTGCCGGGCCGGATTCGCGACTTCCGGCTGGCCGCGCTGGTCTCCGGGGCGGTCCCGCTGGGACTTTCGCTCACCGTGGCCTCCCTGGACCTGTCGCGGACGGTCGGGCTGGCGTTCGCGGTAGCGGCTTCGACGCTGTGCCCGCTGC
The DNA here is from genome assembly GCF_021183565.1 of Nocardia yamanashiensis. NCBI lineage: Bacteria > Bacillati > Actinomycetota > Actinomycetes > Mycobacteriales > Nocardiaceae > Nocardia > Nocardia yamanashiensis. Next base: position 7,558,392 of record NZ_CP089226.1, on the reverse strand, counting down.
TGGTGCTGGGCATCTGGTGGCGGCGGCTCACGGCCGCGGGGGCGGCGGCCGGGCTGGTCGCGGGCGGACTGGTCTCCGGCGGAGCGACCGTGGTGTCCGTGACCGGAGGCGTATCCGAGCGGCTGGCCGGGGGTTGGCTGGAAGCGGTGCTGAGTTATCCAGCGGCGGTAAGTGTTCCACTCGCCTTCACCGTCATGATCGCCGTGAGCCGGATGACGCGCGGCCAGACGGTGCCGGAGGTCGCGCGAATCTTCGTGCGCCTACACGCCCCCGAGCGGCTCGGACTGGGCGCGGATCGCGAACCGGGTCAGCGCGCCCGCTGACCGCCCCTGTTCCTTCCGGCATTTTCCATGCGGTGGGCGTGCGAATCCCGGCAGAAGCACGCCGCGATGACCAAGGGCGTAACCGTTCGTCGCGCGGGATCGACCGTTCGGCGCACGACCGCGGGCGTTCGGCGAGTGACCCAGCCCACATCATGGTCCGGTCACGGTCGGCTGGATACGGTCTGCGGCAAGTAAGCCACGTCACACGCTAGGACGTTCGATGAGTACGACAGAGGTCGGCGGATCCACCCCGCCGCACACGCCCACGGCGGCGGAATTCGCCGCGGTGCAGGCCAGCCCCGAGTTTCAGGAGCTGCGGAATCGGCTGCGCCGGTACGTCTTCCCGATGACGGCGCTGTTCCTCACCTGGTACCTGGTGTACGTGCTGCTCGGCGCGTACGCCCACGACTTCATGGCGACCAAGGTCGTCGGGAACATCAATGTCGGCCTGGTGCTGGGACTCGGGCAGTTCGTGTCGACGTTCCTGATCACCGGCCTGTACGTGCGGTTCGCCAACCGGGAGCTGGATCCGCGCGCCGCGGCCATTCGCAATGAGATGGAGGGCCGGGCGTGAGCACCGTGACCTATGCCGCCGCCGCGACCGTCGGCAATCCGGCCGCCAATATCGCGATCTTCGCGCTGTTCGTCGCCGTCACCATGGTGGTGGTGATCAAGGCCAGCCGCAACAATGCCAGCGCGGCCGACTTCTTCACCGGCGGGCGCGGGTTCTCCGGCCCGCAGAACGGCATCGCCATCGCGGGCGATTACCTTTCCGCCGCAAGCTTTCTCGGCATCGCCGGCGCCATCGCCGTCTACGGCTACGACGGCTTCCTGTACTCCATCGGCTTCCTGGTGGCCTGGCTGGTAGCGCTGCTGCTGGTGGCCGAAATGCTCAGGAACACCGGCAAATTCACCATGGCCGATGTGCTCAGCTTCCGTTTGAAGCAGGGCCCGGTGCGCACCGCGGCCGCCCTCACCACCCTCGCGGTGTCGCTGTTCTATCTGCTGGCGCAGATGGCCGGCGCCGGCGGCCTGGTGGCGCTGCTGCTGGATATCAAGAGCCGCACCGGCCAGTCCGTGGTGATCGCCGTGGTCGGCGTGCTCATGATCGCGTACGTGCTGATCGGCGGCATGAAGGGCACCACCTGGGTGCAGATCATCAAGGCCGTGCTGCTCATCGCCGGCGCGGCGTTCATGACCGTGCTGGTGCTCGGCAAGTTCGGGTTCAACTTCTCCGAGATCCTCGGTTCGGCACAGCAGCATGTGTCCGAATCGGCCACCAAGGCGGTCGCCAAGCGTGACGTCCTCGCGCCCGGCGCGCAATACGGCGGCAGCGGCACCTCGAAGCTGAACTTCGTCTCGCTGGGCCTGGCGCTGGTGCTCGGCACCGCCGGTCTGCCGCACGTGCTGATGCGCTTCTACACGGTCCCGACCGCCAAGGAAGCGCGCCGTTCGGTGGTGTGGGCGATCGGCCTGATCGGCGCGTTCTACCTGTTCACCCTGGTGCTCGGCTACGGCGCGGCGGCCATCGTGGGCCCGGACAAGATCCTGGCCGCGGCCGGCGGGCAGAACGCGGCGGCCCCGCTGCTGGCGTTCGAACTGGGCGGCGTGGTGCTGCTGGGCATCATCTCGGCGGTGGCGTTCGCGACCATCCTGGCGGTGGTGGCCGGTCTGACCATCACCGCGTCGGCGTCCTTCGCGCACGACATCTATGCCGGAGTCATCAAGCGCGGCAAGGTTTCCGACGCCGAACAGGTGAAGGTCTCCCGGATCACCGCCGTGGTGGTCGGCATCATGGCGATCGGGCTGGGCATTCTCGCCAATGGCCAGAACATCGCCTTCCTGGTGGCCCTCGCCTTCGCGGTGGCGGCCTCGGCGAACCTGCCGACCATCCTGTACTCGCTGTTCTGGAAGCGCTTCAACACCACCGGCGCGCTGTGGAGCATGTACGGCGGCCTGATCTCCACCATCGTGCTGATCGTCTTCTCCCCCGCCGTGTCCGGTTCCAAGACGGCCATGCTGCCGAGCATGGACTTCGACTGGTTCCCGCTGTCCAACCCGGGCATCGTGTCCATCCCGCTGGCCTTCGTGCTCGGCATCGCCGGCACCTTCGCCGGTCGCGGCAAGGAGGATCCGGCCAAGGCTTCGGAGATGGAAGTCCGTTCCCTCACCGGCGTCGGCGCCGAGCAGGCCATCGCGCACTGATCGGCAATCCCCGTGCCCCGCATGACTATTCGACAGGAGATTACGCAGTGACCAGCATCGTGCACGACCGTCTCGCCGCCTACCCGCCGAGTGCCGGCTTCGCGGCGCAGGCGAATACCGGCGCCGCCCTGTACGACCGGGCGGCCGCCGACCGGGACGCGTTCTGGGCGGAGCAGGCCGGGCGCTTGCACTGGCACCGGCCGTTCACCTCGGTGCTGGACTGGTCCGGTGCGCCGGTCGCGAAGTGGTTCGCGGACGGGCAGCTGAATGTGGCCTACAACTGCGTGGATCGGCATGTCGAGGCGGGGCACGGGGATCAGGTCGCGATCCACTGGGAGGGTGAGCCCGGGGATTCCCGCGATATCACCTACGCCGGCCTGCTGGCCGAAGTGTGCCGGGCGGCGAACGTTCTCACCGGACTCGGTTTGCGGGCCGGGGACCGGGTGGCCATCTATATGCCGATGATTCCCGAGGCGGTCGTGTCCATGCTGGCGTGCGCGCGGCTCGGGCTGGTGCACTCGGTGGTGTTCGCCGGGTTCTCGGCGAGCGCGCTGCGGCAGCGGGTGGACGACGCACAGGCCCGGCTGGTCATCACCTCCGATGGCCAGTGGCGGCGGGGCACGGCGGCCCCGCTCAAGGCGGCGGTGGACGAAGCGCTTGCCGCGCAAGGCGATTCGGCCGCCGCCGCCACCGTCGAACACGTGCTGGTGGTGCGGCGCACGGGGATCGAGACCGAGTGGACCGCAGGGCGCGACCTGTGGTGGGACGAAACCGTCTCTCTCGCTTCGCCCGAGCACGAGGCGCAGGCCTTCGACGCCGAGCACCCGCTGTTCATCCTCTACACCTCCGGCACCACCGGAAAACCCAAAGGCATCCTGCACACCTCCGGCGGCTACCTCACCCAAGCCTCCTACACCCACCACTACGTCTTCGACCACAAACCCGGACAAGACGTCTACTGGTGCACCGCCGACATCGGCTGGGTCACCGGGCACTCCTACATCGTCTACGGACCCCTCTCCAACCGCGTCACCCAGGTCGTCTACGAAGGCACCCCGAACTTCCCGAACGAGCACCGGCATTGGGAAATCATCGAAAAGTACGGTGTCAGCATCTATTACACCGCTCCCACCCTGGTTCGCACGTTCATGAAATGGGGCCGGGAAATCCCCGAATCCCACAACCTGTCGAGCCTGCGCCTGCTCGGCTCCGTGGGCGAACCGATCAACCCCGAAGCCTGGCGCTGGTACCGCGAAGTCGTCGGCGGCAACAAAACCCCCATCGTGGACACCTGGTGGCAGACCGAAACCGGCGCCATCATGATCTCCCCGCTCCCGGGCGTCACCGCCGCCAAACCCGGCGCGGCCATGACCCCGCTTCCCGGCATCTCCGCCAAGATCGTGGACGAGGACGGGAACGACCTGGGCGACAAGGACGCCGACGGCCTGCTGGTCCTGGATCAGCCCTGGCCCGCCATGGCCCGCGGCATCTGGGGCGATATGCAGCGGTTCCAGGAAACCTACTGGGATCGATTCGCCACCAGCGGTTGGTATTTCGCGGGCGACGGCGCCCGCCTCGATGCCGACGGCGACCTCTGGGTGATGGGCCGCGTCGACGACGTCATGAATGTCTCCGGCCACCGCATCTCCACCGCCGAGGTCGAATCCGCACTGGTCGGGCACTCCGGCGTGGCCGAAGCAGCGGTCGTCGGCGCCTCCGACGCCACCACCGGCCAGGGCATCGTGGCCTTCGTGATCCTGACCGCCGAGGCCACCGATACCGGTCCCGCGCTGGTGGCGGAGCTGAAAGCCGAAGTCTCCCGGGAGATCTCACCCATCGCCCGGCCGCGCGATATCCACGTGGTCCCGGAGCTGCCCAAGACCCGCTCCGGCAAGATCATGCGCCGCCTGCTGCGCGATGTGGCCGAAGGCCGCGAACTGGGCGACACCTCGACCCTGGTGGACCCCACCGTGTTCGAAGCGATCGCCCGCCGCTGATCCACCCGCGGCGAAGGGCCCGGCCGGGAAATCCGGCCGGGCCCTTCGTCTTCCGGTCAAGCTACCTCACGCACCGGGACGAGGTCGGCGGTACGGCGCACGGCACGCGCGCCCCGGACCGCCAGCGGCAGCACCCATGCCGACGCGAGTTGCTCGTTGACCAGCGCGCCCATCCCGAGCCGGTTGTGCACGAAACCGATGGATACGCCGGAATTCGGATCGGCCCAGCCCAGCGAACCGCCGAGCCCGACATGCCCGAAACCGCCGCGCGCGCCCGGCATGGGCAGCGAGTGATAGCCCAGGTGCCACATCATCGGCGCGTAGCCGAGGGCGTGATCGAGCTGGTAGGTCTCGATGCGGCGCATGGCCTTGATGGTGCCGGGCGAGAGGTAGCGGCGACCCTCGTGCATGCCGCCGTTCGCGATCGCCCCGTAGAGGGTGGCCAGGCCGGAGGCGGTGCAGACGCCGTTCCCGGCGGGCATCTCGGTATCGAGCACCGGCGGTTCGTCGCCGTCCACCAGACCTTCGAGGCCGGGCAGGAACAGGCAGCGGGCGAGGGTGCCGAGCACGGCCGGGAAGCCGTAGGCGCGGCCCAGGAACATCGAGGCGTAGGTGCTGCCGACCGGGGCGAGCCGATTGCCGTCCAGATTCGCGGCCACGGTCGCCGAACTCGCGGGCGGGCGGCCCAGGTGAATGCCGTCGGTGCCGAGCGGTTCGGCCACCTCGGTGCGGAACAGTTCGGCCATGCCGCGCCCGGTGACCGCCCGCGCCAGCCCGGCCAGCAGCCAGCCGAAGGTCAGCGCGTGATAGGCCGGAACGCCCAGCAGATGATCGGGTTTCGCGGCGGCGAGCTGTGTCTCCATCAACCGGTGATCGAGCACGTCGTCCAGGCCGCGGGCGATCGACGGCAGCCCGGACAGCCCGGCCCGATGCGTCAGCACCTGCCGCACGGTGATGGCCTGCTTACCGCCCGCCGCGAACTCCGGCCAGTAGGCGGCGACGGGCGCGTCGTAGTCGATCAGCCCCCGGTCGGCCAGGCGATGGATGACCGTGGCGGCCACGCCTTTGGTGGCGGAGAAGACGATCGATCCGGTGTGCGCGGTCCACGCGTTACCGCCGGAACGCTCACCCACCCAGATCTCGGCGAGGGTTTCACCGTGCCGCCGCACCGTGACGGCGCCCCCCGATCCGGGCCGACCGCCCATGCGTCGTGCGAAAGTCCGTACCAGCGGCCCTAATTCGGGGACGGCGTAACCGCCGACACCGGCCGGTAGGTGCGATAGGCCCGGGGAGGAAGCGTCATTGCTCACGGGTTCCACGGTACGAGTCCCTTCTCGCGGCGGGCAATGACCCGCTCGCCAGAGTTATTCCCGTTGGCCGAGAGGTTATTCCGGTTTGCCGACTGGTGACGCGAGCGTTATGGCGACGGCGGTGTGAAACGGGGGCATTATGGGTATGTGGGCATCTACGAAGACCGGCTCCTGCCGCATCTGGTCGACCTGACGTGCGGATCCAAGTTCCTGGATTCGACCCGGGAGCGGACCTGCGCGGGACTGCACGGGCGGGTGGTCGAGATCGGCTTCGGCTCCGGCCGCAATGTGCCGTTCTATCCGGCGGCCGTGAAATCGGTGAGCGCCGTGGAACCCGCCGACCTGGGCTGGAAGATGGCGGCCGAACGCGTCACCGCGGCCACGGTGCCGGTGGAACGCGCCGGGCTGGACGGGCAGTCGCTGCCGTTCCCGGACGATTCCTTCGATTCGGCGCTGTCCACCTGGACCTTGTGCACCATTCCCGATGTGGCGGCCGCGCTGGCCGAAGTGCGGCGCGTACTGGCCCCCGGCGGGACTTTTCATTTCGTCGAGCACGGGCGCGCGCCCGATGCGAAAGTGCGGACCTGGCAGAACCGTTTGAATCCGGTTCAGAAGGTCATCGCCGGCGGCTGTCATCTGAATCGGGATATTCGCGGGCTGGTCGAGGCCGCGGGTTTCGAAATCCGCGACCTCGACGTCTTCTACGAAGCGCACACGCCGAAAAGCTATGGCGCGCTGACCCTGGGCGTGGCGGTCACGCCCTGACGCCGGCTATTGCGGCCAGCCGCCGTACGGGACGGTGATCATCTCCAGGTAGTGACCGGCGGGATCGCGGAAGTAGATGCCGCGGCCGCCGTCATTGTGGTTGATCTGGCCTTCCGCCTGTCCGCGCGGGTCCGCCCAGTAGGTGAGCCCGCGTTCGACGATTTTCGCGTAGCCGGAATCGAATTCGGCTTCGGAAACCAGGAAGGCGTAGTGCTGCGGCTGGATACCGCCGGGAAGATCGGGGGGAACGTTCGCGAAATCGAAGGTGACGTCATTCGCGACTTTGACCGGAATGAACGGACCCCACTGCTCCCCCACCTCCAATCCGAGTATGTCGCCCCAGAATTGGGCGGATTCCCGGTGGTCGTTGCAGCCGACGATGGTGTGGTTGAACTGAATAGTTATCGGATTTCTCCTGTGTCCGTGGCGATCCCGACCCTGGACCGGTACAAGTCGGCCGACAGGAGCACCGCCACTCGTTCGAAGTTAGCGAATCGCCGCCGGATCCGCCAACCGTCCTGTGACTGGAGTCACAGGGCGCGCGTAGGCTGGAGATCGTGCGCCTGCCGCGGTCGTTAGTGCCCGCCCTGCTCGTCGCCCTGGTCGCCTCGGGATGTTCCGATTCCGAGACGCCGACGACGGCTCCGCCGCCCGTGACCAGCGCCGAGCGACCCGCGCCGGCGCAAGCCGCCGGGGCCCGGCCGCAGGAACCGAAGCCGCCGTGGCCGTACCGGTCCGAGGAGGTCGGCTATCGCAGTGGAGAGATCACCGTCGCGGGCACGCTGACCGAGCCGAACGGGACCGGGCCGTTCCCGGCGGTGGTGCTGATCACCGGTAGCGGGGCGCAGGATCGCAACGAGAGCCTCCTTGGCCATCAGCCGTTCCTGCTGCTCGCCGATACGCTCACCCGGGCCGGGTTCGCGGTGCTGCGCACCGACGATCGCGGGGTGGGCGGGACCGGCGGGAATCTCGACACCTCCACCTATCAGGAGCTCGCCGACGATGTGGGGGCGGGCGTGAGCTTCCTGCGCGGGCGGGCCGAAATCGACCGGGCGCGAATCGGATTGCTGGGGCACAGCGAGGGCGGTTATCTCGCGCCGCTGTACGCGTCGAGGCCCGACAGCGGGGTGGCATTCGCGATCCTGATGGCGGGGCCGTCGGTGACCGGTTCCGAAGTGGTGCTGGAACAGAACGACCTGATCCTGCGGGCCAAGGGCGCGAGTTCCGAGCAGCTCAGCTCGCAGATCGGGTTCCTGTCGGGGCTGGCCAATATCTTCCGGATCGGGGATATGGCGGCCGCCCGGGACTTCGCCTACCAGCACAATGATTCGCTGCCCGCCGAGGAACGCGCGACCAGCGCGGAGATCGACGCCTCCGTGACGCAGTACATGGCTGGGCTGTTCACCTACGATCCGGCTCCGGCGTTGTCCGCCATGCGAATTCCGGTGCTGGCTTTCTACGGCGGCAAGGATTTGCAGGTGCCGGCCAAACAGAACGAAGGTCCGGCGCGGGCACTGCTGAGCACGGATCCGGACGCGACCGTGGTGGTGTTCGACGGGCTGAACCATTTGATGCAACCCGCCGACACCGGGCTGCCCGACGAGTACGCGAAGATCGAGACCACCATCGATCCGCAGGTGCTGGGGTATGTGACCGGGTGGTTGCAGCAGCGGTTCCCGGCGGGACACTGATCGGGGGCCGCCGGTCGGGCTGAATACTCCCGAAAACCACTGCTGACGAGCCGTTCTCACGCTCGCGCGGTGCGATAGCCCAGGGCCACCGTGGCCGCGGCCAGCAGCACCACCGAGCCGACCAGGGCCAGGCCGGTGCCCATGGCGTCGGCGAAGGCAGCCGGATCGGCGACCGCGTGCGCACGGCCCTCGAGCGCGGTGCCGACCACCGCGACGCCCAGCGCGGCGCCGAATTCCCGTGCGGCGGTGTTCAATCCGGCGCCCATTCCGGCCTGTTCGGCGGGCAGGCCGGCGATCACGCCGGTGGTCAGCACGGGCGCGCACAACCCCATGCCCGAGGAGAGCACGATCAGGTACAGGGCGTAGAGCGGGTACGGGGTGCCCGGTGTGGCGGTGGCCATCGCCAGCAGGCCCAGGGCGATGAGCGCCAAACCACCGGCGGCGGGAAGCCGCGGCCCGTAACGCATTTGGATGCGGACGGCGTAGCGGGGCATGACCATCATGCCGAGAGCGGCCGGTGTGATGCCCAGACCGGTGAGCGCCGGCGAGTAGCCCTTGGCGTATTGCAGGTACTGGGCGTTCACGTAGAACAGCGCGAACATGCCGAAGAAGCTGGCTGCGGTGCCCAGCAGGGCGATTCGCAAAGGGCGCGAACGGAATACGCGCGGATCGACGAGCGGATGCGCGGCCCGCAGCAGGTAGGCGACGAGCACCACCAGCAGCACCGCGCCGAGCGCGAAGCCCGCGAGCACTTCCGGTGCGTCCCAGCCCCGGCCGGGACCTTCGATGATGCCGTACAGAATCGCCGTCGCGCCGAGGGTGAGCAGGAGCGCGCCGAACGGATCGGGGGCCGCCGCACGACGCGGCGTACGCGGCACCACCCGGAGGACGGTGAGCGCCAGCAGTGCGGCCAGCGGCACCACGACCCAGAACAGCGCTCTCCAGGACAGATACTGCTGCAACAGCCCGCCGCCGATATTGCCCAGCGTGCCGCCCAGACCGACCGCGAGCGTCCAGGCCGCGAGCGCCTTGGCGCGAGCCATCGCATCCGGGGCCAGGCCGACCAGGATGGACATGGTGGCGGGCATGATGAACGCCGCCCCCGCACCGGACACCGCCCGGCCCGCGATGAGCAGCGCCATGTGCGGCGCGGCCGCGCTGAGCAGCGAACCGGCCGCGAACAGCGCCAGGCCGGTCAGCAGCGCGCCTTTGCGCCCGTACCGGTCACCGAGCGCACCGGCCGGGATGAGCAGCCCGGCGAACACGATGACGTAGGCGTCCACGGTCCACAGCAGCTGTTCGCCGCCGGGATGCAGCGCGGAGCTGGTGAGCAGCGGGATGGCCAGATTGACCGAGGCCACCATGCTCTGCGCCAGCGCCACGCAAGCGCACAGCGTGAGCACGACCGCACGCGGAATCCGTTGCGGCGGTGCGGGTTCGACAGGGATGGACGCCGTGTCCAGCACGGCGTCGGAGGAATGGGATGACACGGAAACTCCTGACGAGAGCGTCATGGTGGTTATCGGTGTCGCGACGTCTTCGACGGTATGCTGCCTGCATTGATTACTCAAATGCAATACAGGAAAGTAATAGATGCATCAGACGCAATCCACCGGGCACCCACGCAATCTGGACTTGAATCTGCTGGTCGCCCTCGACGCCCTGCTCTCCGAACGCAGCGTGACCGGAGCGGCCGACCGCCTGCACCTGTCCGAACCGGCCGTCAGTCGCGCTCTCGGCCGGATCCGGAAGGCGCTGGGCGATCCGGTGCTGGTGCGCGCGGGCCGCGTGATGGTCCCGACCCCGCACGCGCTCGCCATCGAAGCCGAGGTTCGCGACCTGGTCGAACGTGTTCAAGCCCTGTTCGCCGCGGCGACTTCGACCGATCTGCGCAGCCTGGTGCGCGGTATGACCCTGCTCATGCCCGATGTGATCGCCGCCGCCTACGGTCCCGCCCTGCTCGCGCGCGCCGCGGCCGAAGCGCCCGGTCTCCGCCTGGGCTTCCTCCAGGAAAGCCACATCGACCTGCCCGTCCTGCGCGATGGCGAGGCCGACCTCGAAGTCGGCATCATCGACACCCGCGCCCCGGAAATCCTCACCGAACCGCTCTTCGACGACCACATGGTCGGACTGGCCCGCCCCGATCACCCGCTCCTCGAAGCCCCCGTCACCCCGGAAACCTTCGCCCGCGCAAGGCATCTGATCGTCTCCCGGCGCGGCCGCTCACACAGCCCCATCGACACCGAACTGGAGAAGCAAGGCCTGCGCCGCACCGTGGCCGCCACCACCAGCACCTTCACCTCATCCCTGTTCCTCCTGCACGGCAGCGACCTCGTCGGCCACTTTCCCCACCGCCTCAGCCCGGTAGCCGAGCGGTTCGGCCTGGTGACCTTTCCCCTCCCCTTCGACCTCGCACCCCTCCCCTTCGCCATGGCCTGGCACCCGCGCCAGGACGCCGACCCCGCCCACATCTGGCTCCGCGACACCGTCCGTGCCGTCATGTCCACCACCCCGTGAACCGCTCAGGACCGGCGCGGCAGCGAGTACTCCTGCTCGGGACGCCCGGTGCTGCCGTAGCGCAACTGCATCCGCAATTCGCCGGACCCGACCAGAGCCGCCAGATGACGCTGTGCGGTGGCGCGTGACATGCCGGTCGCGGCAGCCACCTCCGCGGCCGACAACGAGGTTGTCGCGGCCCGAATCGCTTCCAGCACCAGCGTTTTGGTTGGCGAGGCCACGGCAGCGACGCCAGCCGCCGACCCACCGCCACTCCCGGGCCGCAACGCTTCGAGCGCGTGATCGACATCGCGGGCGGTGACCTCGGACGCGGACAGAATCCGCCGATAGCGCGCATACCCCGCCAGCCGAGCCGCGAGCGTGGCATGGTCGAACGGCTTCACCAGATACCCCAGCGCGCCCGCCGACAACGCCGCGCGCACCGTCTCGGCCTCGGTCGCCGCGGTGAGCATCATGGCGTCGCAACGCATCTCACGCACCAGATCGATCCCGGACCCGTCCGGCAGATACACGTCGACCAACGCCAGATCCACCGTCGCACCACCGAGCGCCTCCCGCGCCGCAGCCAGCGAATTCGCGGTGCCCCCGACCGTGAAACCCGGCAGCGCCGTGACGATTCCGGCATGCAGATTCGCCACCCGGAAGTCATCATCGACCACCAGCACCGTCAAATCCGTTCGGCCCACGCCGATTCTCCTTCCACCAATACCCCCGGCAGTCGCGCGATGAACTCGGCCCCGGCCAGCGGCGCGACCGGCGCATCGACCGGAAAAACGCCGGCAGCGACCATCCCGGCGTCCCGCGACGACAGCGGAATTCCTTGTGCTGCAGCCAAATCACCGCCGGGTCCGACCGCCTCCGAATCTCGCCCGTCGGGTCGCCGGCCGCCCGGGTGCGCGAGGCGGACGTCGCCGCCCAGAGCACGGGCGATCTGACGCGCGAGCGCCAAGCCGACCCCACGGCCACCGGGCAGGCCGGTGTCGGGGCGGGTCGAGACGCCTTCGGTGAAGACCGCTTCGGTCAGGCCGGGCGCGATACCCCGCCCGCTGTCGACCACCGCGAGGTGCAGCGTCGAATCCTCCCGCAACAGCTCGACTTCCACCTCGCGTGGAGGTTCGCCGACGCGAGCGGCTTCGATCGCGTTGTCGAGCAGGTTGCCCAGCACGGTGGTGACATCCACGGGGAGAACGAGACTGGCGTCCACCCAAGTGTTGGGTCCGAGGCGCAGTGTGACGCCGCTTTCCCGGGCATGGGCGGCCTTGGCGGCGAGGAAGGCTTGCAGGTACGGGTCGTGGACCGCGTCCATGCCGGGCAGTGCCGCGCCGAGCGGGCCGGAGCCGAGGAGTTCCGAAATGTATTGGGCGGCTTCGGATGCGCGGTCGTCGTGCAGGAGTCCGTTGAGCAGGTGCAGGCGGTTGGCGAACTCGTGACGCTGCGCGCGCAAGACCGTGCTCATCGAGCGGACGGCATCGAGCTGTCGGGTGAGCGATTCGACGTCGGTGCGGTCCCGGACGGAGAGCACCGCCCCCAGCTCCCGGCCGTCGCGCCGCACCAGACGAGCGGTGATCACCACGATGCGATCACCGACGGCGGCTTGCACCGGCACCCCGTCCGCCGCCCGGAAGACTTGCAGCACCCGGGGAGTGAGCCCGATGTCGTCGATCGCGCGGCCGGAGAGCGCCCGCGCCGCACGCGAGATGTCGGCCGCCAGAACCGCTTCGGCCGCCGCGCCGCCGGTGCCGAAGGTCTCGGCCGCCGCATCTGCTTCCCCCGCACTGCGACCCGGCTCGGCGGGCGCGATGGCAACGTCCCCTGGCCCGTGGCCCGACGAAGCGGAGGGCGCTGTCGCCAGACCCGCTGATCGATCTCGATCGCTGGCGCTGCCGTCTTGCGCGCGGACGGAATCGCCGGTTGTGGCGGCTGCGGTGTCCAGGCCGAGCAGGCGGCGGGCTTCGTCGTTGACGACGGTGACTCGCCAGTGGGGGTCGACGGCTACTACGCCTTCGCCGATGCCGTGCAGGACGGCGTCTTGTTCGCGGACCAGTTCGGCCAGGTCTTGGGGTTCGAGGCCGAGGGTGAGGCCGTGCCAGCGGCGGGCCAGCAGGAGGGAGCCGGCTACGCCTGCGAGGAGGGCGAGGCCGACGAGGAGGCCGGCGCGGCGGAGGTCGCGGAGGAGTTGGTCGCGGACCGCTTCGGTGGAGATGCCGACGCTTACCTCGCCTACGACGGATTCGCCGTTGGGGCGCAGGACCGGAACCTTCGCGCGGACGGATTCGCCGAGGGTGCCGCGTTCGCGGATCACCACTTCGGAGCCGGCCAGGGCGCGGGAGGGGTCGGTGCTGACGCGTTCACCCAGACGGGCGGGGTCGGGGTGGGCGAGGCGGATGCCGGCGTCGTCGGTGATGACGACGAAGAGGGCGGCGGTGCGCTGGCCGGCGGCCACCGCCAGTTGCTGCAGCTCACCCGAGGACAGTTCGGCGGTGAGAGCCGGGCCGGATTTCAGGTTTGCGTCGGAGTAGCGGGAGACCTCGGAACGCACCTCGGGATCCGAGGCGACGGTGCGCGCGACGGCCAGCGCGCGTTGCCCGTATTCGCCGGACAGGCGCTGGTCACTGACGTAGGCGAACACCCCGAACGCTATGCCGAGGGTCAACGCGACGAGTACCACCTGCAGCAGAACGATCTGTGTCCGCAACCGCACGGGAAACGCGCGGCGGCCGAACACGCTCACCCGGCCATCAAAGCACACCGTCGTGAGCACAATGCGCACAATGCCGCTATTGCCGCTTGCGCGGGTTGTGCGCACAATCCCGGGCCGTGTGACCCAGGGCACTTACCGTACCCACATCGGTTGCACGTCACTCCCGTGCGACGCAGGACAACAGGAGCTGTCAATGAACTCCCCATTGATCGAGCTGCGGGGCGCGACGAAGCGTTTCCCGGGCACCGGCGGCGGTATCCACACCGCCGTGCGGGATCTGAATTTCACGGTCGCGCCGGGCGAATTCGTCGCCGTGGTCGGGCCGACCGGCTGCGGCAAGTCGACCACCCTGTCGCTCGTCTCCGGCCTGGAACCGGCCTCGGCGGGCCGGACCCTGGTGCACGGCAAGGATGTTCGCGGCATCCCGGACGGCGTCGGCTACATGTTCCAGCAGGACGCGGTGCTGCCGTGGCGCACGGTCATCGACAATGTGGCGCTGGGCCCGCGCTTCCGCGGCAAGTCCAAGGGCGAGGCCCGCGAGCGCGCCCAGGAATGGGTGACCAAGGTCGGGCTGGCCGGGTTCGAGAAGTACTACCCGCATCAGCTGTCCGGCGGTATGCGCAAGCGCGTGGCCCTGGCCCAGACCCTGGTCAACGAGCCCGAGATCATCCTGATGGACGAGCCGTTCAGCGCCCTGGACGTGCAGACCCGCCAGCTCATGCAGGACGAACTGCTGCGGGTGTGGTCGGGCACCGGGGCGGCGGTCATCTTCGTCACCCACGACCTGGAGGAGGCCATCGTGCTGGCCGACCGCGTGGTGGTGATGACGGCGAGCCCGGCCACGGTCTGCGGTGATTTCACCGTCACCCTGGAGCGCCCGCGCGATGTCGAGGAGGTGCGGCTCACCGAGGAGTTCCGCGACCTCTACAAGGAAATCTGGGAGACGCTGCGCGATCAGGTCGATGCGGCGCGCAAGAAGGGAGCCTCCCGTGTCGCTTGATGTGATGGCCGAAACCGCCAAGAGCGCACCGGAATTCGAGGTGGAGACCGAGGAGCAGATACTGGCGCGGGTGCGCGGCAACGCCCGTAAGGCCAAGGCCCGCACCTGGGGCCTGCGCGCCCTGCTGGTGGCGCTGTGGCTGGGTTCGTGGGAGCTGACCGCCACGCTGTGGATCGACCCGTTCTTCTACTCCAAGCCGTCGCTGATCTGGGATCGCCTGGTCGAATGGTTCACCGAGGGCACGCAATTCGGCTCCATCTGGCTGCAGCTGTACACCACCGTGCAGGAAGCCGTGCTGGGCTTCGTGATCGGCACCGTGGCCGGCGTGGTGCTCGGCGTGCTACTGGGCCGCTCCCGCTACTGGGCCGATGTGCTGGCCCCGTTCATCAAGGCGCTCAACGCGGTTCCGCGCATCGTCCTCGCGTCGCTGTTCATCATCTGGTTCGGCCTGGGCCTGAGCTCCAAGGTCGCGACCGTGGTGGTGCTGGTGTTCTTCGCGGTGTTCTTCAATGCCTTCACCGGCGCCCGCGAAGTCGACGGCAACGTCATCAACAACGCCCGCATCCTGGGCGCGAGCCGCACCCAGATCCTGGGCACCATCGTGCTGCCCAGCGCCACCACCTGGATCCTGTCCTCCCTGCACACCGCCTTCGGCTTCGCCCTGATCGGCGCGGTCGTCGGTGAATACGCCGGCGCCAGCAAGGGTCTGGGCCTGCTCATCTCCAATGCCCAGGGCACCTTCGACGCGGCCGGCATCTACGCGGGCATGATCATCATCACGGTGGTGGCGCTGGTGGCGGAATGGCTGATCGGCATCGCGGAGAACCGCCTGCTGAAATGGCGTCCGGCGCAGTCCGGCTCGGGCCACGGGGTGTGAGGCATGAAGTACCGCAAGCCTTTCGCACTGCTCGCCCTCGCCGCCTCGCTGCTGCTGGCCACCGGCTGCCGCGATTCGCGCGCCATCCCGGTGGAGAACGGCCGCCCGCAGATCACCATCATGGTCGGCGGCCTGGAGAAGGTCATCTACCTGCCCGCCATGCTCACCCAGCAGCTGGGCAATTTCGAGCGCAATGACATCGACGTGCAGCTGCTGGGCGAACAGTCCGGCGCGAACGCCGAAACCGCGCTGCTCACCGGCGATGTGCAGGCGGTGGTGGGGTTCTACGACCACACCATCGATCTGCAGGCCAAGGATCAGTGCATCCAGACCGTCGTGCAGTTCGCCGATGTGCCCGGCGAGGTGGAGCTGGTGTCGAAGGAGGACGCGGCGACCATCAAATCGCCGGCCGACTTCAAAGGGCGAAACCTGGGCGTCACCTCGCTCGGATCCTCCACCGACTTCCTCACCCAGGGCCTGGCCGGTCAGGCGGGCCTGAGCACCTCCGACTACACCCGGGTGAAAGTCGGTGCGGGACAGACCTTCATCGCCGGCATGAACCACAACGGCATCGACGCGGGCATGACCACCGACCCGACCGTGGCCAAGATGGTGACCTCGGGCGAGGCGCAGATCCTCATCGATATGCGCAACGAGGAGGGCACCCGCAAGGCGCTCGGCGGCCTCTACCCGGCGGCTTCGCTCTACATGCGCTGCGAGACGGTCGAATCGCATCCGGATATCGTGCAGAAGCTGGCCACCGCGTTCGTGCAGACCCTGCAGTGGATCGAGCAGCACTCCCCCGAGGAGATCGCCGCAAAGATGCCGTCGCAGTACGCGGGCGGCAATCCGGACCTGTATGTGAAGTCGGTGCGCGATTCCATCAGCATGTTCAATGGCGACGGCCTGATGAAACGCGAAGGCGCGGAGAACGTCCTGCGCATCCTGGGCCAGTACTCGCGCAATGTGAAACCGGTCCGCGATCGCATCGACCTGGACGCGACCTATACCAACCAGTTCGTGGAAAAGGCGCAGGGTACGAAGCAACCCTGAGCCGGCCCGCCGGAACCGCGCATCTGATGAGGGGTGCGCGGTTCCGCGCTATTCCGGCACGGTGACCGGAGTGGCGACCGTCTTCCGGGACCGCCGCAGCGCATCGACGGTGAATACGGCCAGAGCCAGCCAGATCAAGGCGAATCCGGCCCAGCGCGAAGCGGGCATGTCCTCGTGCACCACCGCCACACCCCAGGTCAGCTGCAACGCGGGCGTCAGATACTGCAGGATCCCCATGGTGGACAACGGAACTCGCGGTGCGGCCAGCGCGAACAGCAGCAGCGGCACCAGCGTCACCGGCCCGGTCGACATGAGCAGCGCGGTATGCGACACGCTCGACCCGAAGGTGGCCTGACCGGTCACCCCGAGCGCGATCACCGCGGTGAGCGCGAACGGCGCGGCCACCAGCCCCTCGGCCGCCAGTCCCCGCAGCGGGTCGAGCTTGATCACCTTCTTGACCAGCCCGTAGGTGGCGAACGAGCACGCCAGGATCAAGGCGATCCACGGCGGCCGCCCGTAGTCGACGGTCAGCACCACCACGGCCGCCGCGCCCAACGCCAGTGCGGCCCACTGCGTTCGGCGCAATCGCTCCCGGAAGATCAGCACCCCGAACGCCACCGTCACCAGCGGATTGATGAAGTACCCGAGCGCGCACTCCACCACCTGCCCGGAGATGACGCCGTAGACGTACACGCCCCAGTTCAGCGAGATCGCCGCCGAGGCCACGAACGCCAGCCGCCAGGTCCGCGCGTCGATCCGCCGCAATTCCCCGATGCGGCCGGAGACGGTCAGCAGCGCCAGCGAGACCACCAGCGTCCACAGAATCCGCTCGGCCAGCACCTCGCCCGCGCTCGCGAACGCCAGCAAGCCGAAGAAGGCCGGGAACAATCCCCAGAGCAGGTACGCGCCGACGCCGAAGCTGACACCTAGTTCCTGCTGGGATCGTTCGCTCACCGAACTACCGTAGCGCGCGGTTATTACCAGACGAAACGAATTCCCCGAAGCGGACCGGCGACCCGCTGACGTCGGTCGAGCGCCGCTCACCTGCGTTTTCCGGACAGCCATCTAGGCTGTTCGGCATGTCGATCACGACGCAGGAGTCGAGTGCGCCCAGTCCACCCACGTTAGGGCTGAGTACAGCCGAGGTGGAGCAGCGGCGACGGGATGGGTTGACCAATGATGTGCCCGAGCGCGCCAGCCGGTCGGTCCGGGACATCGTCAAGGCGAACGTCTTCACCCGGATCAATGCGATCCTGGGTGTGCTGTTCATTCTGGTGCTGGCCACCGGGTCGATCATCGACGGGATGTTCGGGCTGCTGATCGTCGCGAACAGCGCGGTCGGCATCATCCAGGAGATCCGGGCCAAGAACACCCTGGACAAGCTGGCCATCGTCGGGCAGGCGCAGCCGGTGGTGCGGCGCGAGGGCAAGGCCACCGCGGTCGCGCCGCAGGAGGTCGTACTCGACGACATCATCGAGCTGGGGCCCGGCGATCAGATCGTGGTCGACGGCGAGGTGGTCGAGGCCGAACTCCTCGAGGTGGACGAGTCGCTGCTCACCGGCGAGGCCGACCCGATCGACAAAGGCGTTGCGGCGCAGGTCATGTCGGGCAGCTTCGTGGTGTCCGGCAGCGGGGCCTACCGGGCCACCAAGGTCGGCAAGGACGCCTACGCGGCCAAACTGGCGGACGAGGCCAGCAAGTTCACGCTGGTCAAGTCCGAGCTGCGCAACGGCATCGACACCATTCTGAAAGTCATTACCTACCTGCTGATTCCGGCGGGCCTGCTGTCCATCTACAACCAGCTGGTGTCGTCCAAGGAATCCTGGCGGCCCGCCGTCAACGGCATGGTCGCCGCCCTGGTGCCGATGGTGCCCGAGGGCCTGGTGTTGATGACCTCCATCGCCTTCGCCGTCGGCGTGGTGCGGCTGGGACGGCGGCAGTGCCTGGTACAGGAACTGCCCGCCATCGAGGGCCTGGCCCGGGTGGACGTGGTGTGCGCCGACAAGACCGGCACGCTCACCGAGAACGGCATGCGGCTCGCGGAAGTCCGTCCGGTGGGCGAGGTTCCGGAAGCCGAACTGCGCACCGTGCTGGCCGCCATGGCCTCCGATGACCCGCGGCCGAACGCCTCGGTCGCCGCCATCGCCGAGGCGCTCACCGACGCGCCCGGCTGGCAGGTCAGCGGGATCGCGCCGTTCACCTCGGCGAAGAAGTGGAGCGGCTTCTCCTACGGCGAGCACGGCAACTGGCTGCTCGGCGCGCCCGATGTGCTGCTGGATCCGGAATCCGAAATTGCCGCTGCCGCACAGGAGATCGGCGCCAAGGGCCTGCGGGTGCTGCTGCTGGCCAGTAGCGACCGGTCGGTCGACGCCAAGGACGCGCCGGGGCACGTGACGCCCGCGGCGCTGGTCGTGCTGGAGCAGAAGGTGCGCCCCGATGCCAAGGGCACTCTCGAATACTTCGCCTCCCAGCACGTTTCGACCAAGGTGATCTCCGGCGACAATGCGGTGTCGGTGGGCGCGGTGGCCGAATCGCTGGGCCTGGCGGCCGGTGCGCATGCGGTCGACGCCCGCAAGTTGCCGACCGACCAGAACGAGCTGGCGGACGTGCTGGAGGAACAGACCGTCTTCGGCCGGGTGCGGCCGGATCAGAAGCGCGCCATGGTCGGCGCCCTGCAATCGCGCGGCCACACCGTCGCCATGACCGGTGACGGCGTCAACGACGTGCTCGCGCTCAAGGACGCCGATATCGGCGTCGCCATGGGTTCGGGCAGTCCGGCCACCCGGTCGGTCGCACAGATCGTGCTGCTGGACAACAAGTTCGCCACCCTGCCCTACGTGGTGGCCGAGGGCCGCCGGGTGATCGGCAATATCGAACGGGTCTCCAACCTGTTCCTCACCAAGACCGTGTACTCGGTGGTGCTGGCGTTCCTGATCGGCATCGCCGGAATCGGTTCGCAGATCTTCCATTACAAGGCGATCGGCTATCCGTTCCTGCCGCGGCACGTGACCATCGCGGCCTGGTTCACCATCGGTATTCCGGCGTTCATCCTGTCCCTCGCGCCCAACAACGAGCGGGCGCGCACCGGATTCGTCGGACGCGTCATGCGATTGGCGATCCCGTCCGGCGTGGTCATCGGCGTGATGACGTTCATCTCCTACCTGATCGCCTACCAGGGCCCCGATGCCGGGGAGACCGAGAAGGTGCAGGCCGGCACCACGGCGCTGATCACGCTGCTGATCATCGCGGTGTGGGTGCTGGCGATCGTGGCGCGGCCGTGGAACTGGTGGAAGATCCTGCTGGTCGCGGGTTCCGTTGCGGGATACCTGATCCTGTTCAGCGTTCCGTTCACCCGGCACTTCTTCAAACTCGATCCGTCGAATGTCGCGCTGACGACATCGGCGGTCGTGTGCGGGGCGATCGGCGTGGTGCTGGTGGAGGCCGCGTGGTGGTTGCAGGCGCGCCTGCAGGGCGAGACGCCGCACCTGCTGCCCACCGCCCCCGAGGAAGTGATCGAAAAGCGCTGATCTCAGCGGAATTCGGAGCCGGTACGCGGCGGCGGGCCTCACGGCCCGCCGCCGCTGCTTTTACATCCAAACTGGTCGCATGGTTTGGCTCGCCGTGAACTGCCTTGTCCTGGGCAGGCATTGAATCCCCGGGTACCTTGGGCCTCATGGAGGTCCTCCTGCACCAGATCGACGCGTTCGCCGACGCACCGTTCTCGGGCAATCCGGCAGCCGTCATGCCACTGCTGAACTGGCTCCCGGACGAGCTGCTGCAACACCTGGCCGAGGAGAACAACCTCGCCGAAACCGCCTTCTACACCTCCGCGCTACCCGTGGACGCCGGTGCGCCGCCGGACAATTCGCCGGCCTTCCACCTGCGCTGGTTCACGCCCGCGGTCGAGGTGGACCTGTGCGGGCACGCCACCCTGGCCGCCGCCGCGCAGATCCTCGACGATATGCATCCGGGCGCGGACCGGGTCCACTTCTACACGCGCAGCGGCTGGTTGCGGGTGGACCGCGACCGCGACGATCTGGTGCTGGATCTGCCAGTGGTCTCGTCGGTCGAAATCGATGTGCACGAGGACATTCCGCAGGCGCTCGCCAAGGCGCTGGGGGTGCGGCCGCTGCGCGCCTACGAGGGCACCGACATCGTGCTGGTGGTCACCGCCGAGCACGAGGTGGCCGACGCCCGGCCCAACTTCTCGATCTTCCCGAAACTCAGCCGCGCCGCCATTCTCACCGCCACCGGCGACGAGATCGACTTCGTCTCGCGGGTGTTCGCGCCCGGGGTCGGCATCCCCGAGGATCCGGTGACCGGTTCCGCGCACGCGCAGCTGGCCCCGTTGTGGGCCAAGGAACTCGGCCGCACCACCATGTCGGCCCGCCAGCTCTCGCCGCGCGGCGGGGCCCTGCGGTGCACGCTCACCGGGGAACGGGTGCGGCTATCGGGGCGGTGCCGCCGGTATCTCGACGGCGTGGTCCGGCTGCCGGACTGAGGCTTTCGCGCCCCTCCCCCGGGGCGCGCCCGCGTCAGCGCTCGAGGATCCGTTCGGTCAGCTTGTCCAGATCGTCCGCGCGATAGCCCGGGTAGCCGTGCAGCAGTTCCAGCCATTCCGCCGGAATCGCCGAGGCGCCCCAGCGCGCGCCCAATAGTCCGCCCGCGATGGCCGCGGTGGTGTCGGTGTCGCCGCCGGCCCGCACCGCCGCTTCCAGTGCGGCGGGCAGGGAATCGGTGTGGGTGATGGCCCACCACGCCGTCTGCAGGGCGTGCACCACCCAGCCGTTCTTCGGGAAGTCTTCCGGCGCACCGTGTTCCGCGGTGTCCAGCAGCGGCCCCCAGAATCCGGCGTCCACGATCGAAAGCGCTTCCCGCACACCGTCGTACGTGCCGTGCAGCACCGCGTGCCGGATGGCCAGGGACCAGATCTTGCACGCCTGCATGGCCTGCGGGTCATAGTGGGTGAGCGAGCTGACCACCGCGGCCGCCTTGGCGCATTTGATCGGTTCGTCGTCGAGGTAGACCAGGGCCACCGGCGCGGTGCGCATGAGCGAGCCGTTGCCCGCCTTCAGGCCGCCGAGTTCGTGCGCGTGGATCTGCATCTCGCGCCCCGACAGATCGCGGTGCCGCAGCACCTGGCTGGTCTGCGCGCCCACGTCTTTCGGGCGGGTGTCCCACCAGGCCACGAATTCCCGCGCCACCGCGTCCAATCCGGATTCCTCGTGCAGGTTCCCGGCCTCGGCCGCCGCGCGCGCCACCGCGATGGCCATCGCCGTATCGTCGGTCCACTCCCCCGGCGCCCAGTCGAACGCGCCGCCGCCCTTCATCCGGATGACCACATCGGGCTTGGGGTGCGTGAACTCGTACCCCGCCCCCAGCGCGTCCCCCGCCGCCGTTCCCAACAGCACGCCCCTGGCCCGATCGGCCTGTTCGGCAGTCAAAACCATCGGTTCCCGACCCCTCTCCTCAGCTGAGCTCCCTCCAATCTTGCACAGTCCTCCGACAGGCACCCGGCCCGGGACATACTTGCCGGACCGGACCGATGAATCCGCGCTCCGCCGCCCGTCTCGACTCGTATCACCGACCGAGGAGGAATCATGCTGCCCGATCCCGTCGAAGCCACCGATCTCAATATCTACGAGCCCGCCGAACTGCCGTGGAGCTTGGTGCGCAAGCATTTCGAAGCGGGCATCGGCCTGCCCGAGACCCCCGCCTTCCTCGGCACGGTCGGCCCGGACGGCCGCCCGCATTCCACCGGCATCGGCCCCGTGGAAACCCAGGGCTTCATCTACTTCACCAGCGGCCCGGGCACCCGCAAATCCAAGAACCTGGCCGCGAACCCGGCCTGCACCCTCTCGTTCCGTTTCCCCGAATCGGACCTGATCTTCGAAGGCACGGCCACCCGCGTCGTCGATCACGCCGAACTCGACCGGGTGACCGCCGTCTTCGCCGCCGGCGGCTGGCCCGCGACCCGCGACGGCGAAGCGGTCACCGCTCCCTACAGCGCCCAGAGCGCCGGCCCCGCCCCCTGGTACCTCTACCGTTTCGAGCCCGACACCGCGGTCGCCCTCGGCCTCACCGACCCGCACGGCGCGACCCGCTGGCGCTTCCGCTGACTCGCGGCGAACTCAGTTCGCGGTGACGGGGAGGGACCGGCCCTCGGCGAAGGCGGCCAGGTCGACCTGGCGGCGGGCATTGGACAGGCCGGTGATGACGGTGGTCCCGAGGGGGCCGGTGCGGTCGTAGAGGGTGGCGGTGGCGACCATGACGCCCGCCGCGGAGATGTGATCCTGGGCGTGCAGGCCCACCTCGTGACCGATGGGCAGGCGGGCCAGGGTGAGGGTGACGTCGCTGTTGATGAAGCCGACGCCGGCGGTGCCCCAGTTGCAGACCATGTTCGTGCAGTCGGCGACGAAGGCGGCGCGCTGGAAGGGGGTGAGGGGTTCGCCTTCGACCAGGGCCGGGAGGTTCTGCCAGACGGCTTTGCGGAGGTTGTTGGCACCCGATCCGAAGTCGGGCGTCCAGCCCTGGTCACCGGATTTGAAATGCGGGGCCTCGCCGTACGGCGAGTCGAGTACGTATTCGGGGACGGGCAGGTCGTGGCCGGCCTGCCAGACCTCGCCGGGCGGCTGTTCGCCGACCGCCAGGTACATGACCGAGGCGCGGGCGCGGACCTCGTCGCGCTGCACGAGGGCGGCGTCGACCACCCGGACCCGGGTGCCGTCGCGGACCACCTCGCCGCGCAGCGTGATCGGCTCGTTCAGCACCGGGCGGAACAGATCGACGGTGAAGCGGGCCGGGATGAAATCGGCGGCGGGACCGTGGGTTTCCAGTTCGCGGGCCAGCAGGCCGCAGACGGCGGTTCCGGCCAGATTGGTCGGCGACCAGGCGCTCACCGACATCGCGGTCGGTACCAGGCTGCCGTCCACCGGCGTGAAGAATGCGACCATCTCGTTCGATCCCTTTCCGCTCCAAGATCTCCCCGCAATTAGAACACGTTCTAGAACTGCGGGCGCGGGACGGGTCAGTTCGCGGGCACCGGGCCGTCGTCGGGGGACGCCGTCACCGTGACCGAATACTCCGGGAGCAGCGGCGATACCGCGAACACGCCGGCCGAGGCATCGGCGGGCAGGGCCTCGATCGCGCGCACGCCGGGACGGTCCGCCATGTTCCGCAAATCAGGCAGCGGGGCGTGCACGACGATGCCGACCACGCAGGCGCAGTGCGCGTGCAGGCGCGCGGCCACCACCTGCTGCACGCGGGCCGAACGCTCGTCGTAGGCCGGGTTGGCGGTGACCAGATAACCGGCCGCGTCGATGGACTTCACCGCCACCGCCGCACCGGCCGGGACGCCGATCGACACGATGGGCGTGGCCACCCGGTCGATGGCCACGTGATAGTCGACCTCCGAAATACGGTGCCCGGCAGCGTATCCCGGCACGCTGTCGGCCGAGACCGCCGCGGTGAACGAGATCAGCGCCCAGTGCGCGCCGGTGTCGTTGCCCTGCAAGGAGTTCCGCGCGCGCAGCAGGTAGTCGTCGATCCGCTCGCCGTAATCCGGCCCTAGCCGGTCGGTGGCGATGACGCCCGCGCGGGGCGGGATCGCCACCCCGACGACGATGTCGAGCAGCACCAGAAGCCCGGCGATCGCGGCGATTACGGCACGTTTCACCGGCTACACGCTACGGAGTACATCCAGGGCGTGCTCGAGGTCGGCCGGATATTCACTGGTGATCTCGATCCAGCGGCCGTCGGCCGGATGGTTGAAGCCCAGCTGCCGGGCATGCAGCCACTGCCGCTCCAGGCCCAGCCGTTCGGCCAGCCGCGGGTCCGCGCCGTAGGTGAGATCACCGCAGCAGGGATGGCGCACCGCCGAGAAATGCACCCGGATCTGATGCGTGCGACCGGTTTCCAGATGGATGTCGAGCAGGCTCGCGGACTGGAACGCCTCGACGGTGTCGTAGTGCGTGATCGACGGGCGGCCGTCGGCGGTGACCGCGAACTTCCAGTCGTTGCCGCGCGCCCGGCCGATCGGGGCGTCGATGGTGCCCGAACTCGGATCCGGATGTCCCTGTACCAGCGCGTGATAGCGCTTCTCCACCGTCCGGTACTTGAAGGCTCGCTTGAGCTGGGTGTAGGCGTGCTCGGACTGCGCGACCACCATCACCCCGGAGGTGCCGACGTCCAGCCGGTGCACGATGCCCTGCCGTTCGTGCGCGCCGGAGGTGGAGATGCGGTAGCCCATGGCCGCCAGCCCGCCCACCACGGTGGGTCCGGTCCAGCCGACGCCGGTGTGCGCGGCCACGCCCACCGGCTTGTCCACCGCCACGATGTCGTCGTCGGCGTAGAGGATCTTCATGCCCTCGACGGGCGTGGCCTCGACGGTGAGTTCGCGCTTGGGCTCGGGGAATTCGACCTCCAGCCAGGCGCCGCCGGTGAGCCGGTCGGACTTGCCCGCCGCCACCCCGTCCAACTGGACCGCGCCCTCCTCGGTCAGCGCCACCACCGCGGTGCGCGACAGGCCGAGCAGCCGCGACAGGCCGGCATCGACCCGCATGCCGTCCAGGCCGTCGGGCACGGGCATGCTCCGGGTTTCCCTCATACCGTCTTCTCCTCCGCGATCTCGTCCTCCTCTTTCCGGCCGGCCCGGGTGCCGTCCGGCTCGAAACCGAATACCGTCAGCGCGACCAGCAGGATGGCGCCGCACACGATCGCCGAATCGGCCACATTGAACACCGGCCACCAGCCGACCGCCACGAAGTCCACCACGTGACCCTGCAAAGGCCCGGGCGCGCGGAACAGCCGGTCGATCAGATTGCCCAGCGCACCGCCCAGCACCATGCCCAGCCCGATGGCCCACGGCACCGACCGCAGCGTGCGGCCGATGCGGATCACGCCGATCACCACCGCGGCGGCGATCAGGGTGAGCAGCCAGGTCATGCCGGTGGCCATGGAGAAGGCCGCGCCGGGATTGCGCACCAGGCTCAGCCGCAGCCAATCCCCGATGAGGTAGATGGGCTGCCCCGGCTTCAGCTGCGCCACCACGATGGTCTTGGTCAGCAGATCCAGACCCAGCAATACGGCTGCGAGCGTCAGCAGCAACGGCAGGCGTTTGCGCCCGGCCGCGCGCTGATCCTCGGCGGCAGCGGATTCCGCGCTCTCGCCGTCGGCCGCGGCGGCAGCGGATGCAGCGCCCGCACCGTCGGCCGCGGCGGTGGTTGCGGCACCGGCCTTTTCGCCGTCGGTGTCGGCGGCGGCCTTCCCACCGTTATCGCCGGGCCGCGCGGTGGCGGCAGTCACGGCCGCGCCCGCATCGGCGCCGTTGTTCCCACCGGCAACCGGGGCGGCCCCGTTCTTTTCGCCCCCGGTCGCGTCCGCCCGCACGCCGGCGGCGGCGTCCGTTCCGGACGTCTCTGCGGTGACGGGAATGTCGGCTTCATCTGCGTCGGGGTCGCGCGGCCGGTCGGTACTCACCCGACACATCATTCCTTATGGCAATGGGTTGCCCGGGCGCGGGCGCGATCCCAAGCTGATTATCAGGAACGAGCCGTAACCTGTTCGACGTGACGGTGTTGTCTTCATCCCCCAGCTCGGCGCACGCCACCGCACGCTGTACCGGTTCACCCGGCCGAGCGCGTCCGGGGTTCCAGCGCGGCGCTCGCTCCGGAGTCCTGCTGCTGGCGCTCGCGGTCGCGTTGTCGGCGTTCGGAGCCGGATGCAGCAGCCGGTCGGAAACCTCGGCCGATGCCGACGGCACCGAACCGGTCGGGCTCGGCAAAGAGGTGACGGTGCCGATATCCACGATGACCACCACGGTCATCGAACCGGGCGCCGAACCCCGCGCGGCATTGCGTCCCGCGGTCGCGGAGGGCACCACCCAACAGGTGACCTTGAGCACCGATCATCACATCGAGCAGCAGATCAACAGCCAAGCGGTGCGGGACTTCTCCCCGCCGGCGGTGACCATTCCGCTGACCGCGCAGGCCGGCAACGATCGGGTGAATCTGACCCTCGGTTCGGTGACCTCACCGGATCCGGCGATGGCCAAGGCGCTGCTGCCCGCCGACGGCTCGCAGGTCGGGTTCGACATCAGCGATCTGGGCGCGATCACGGCATTGCGGCTCTCGCCCAAGCCCGCCACCACCGATGTGGCGCGCGCGGCCTTGGAGCAGGCCTTCTATCAGGCGGTGTACCAGTCCATCGCATTCCCGGACGAACCGGTCGGCGTGGGCGCGGTGTGGACGGTGCGCCAGCAGATCTCGGGCAGCGTACCGCTGGAGCAGGTGACCACCGCGACGCTGACCCATCGCGAGGGCAATCTGCTGACCATCGCGCTGAACGTGGTGCAGACGCCGAAATCGACGGTGTGGCATCTGCCCAACGAAGCGGGGCAGCTGGAGATCGTGGACTACCTCATGCACGGCACCGGCGATGTGACCGTGGATCTCGGCCTGCCGCTGCCGGTTTCGGGCGCGGTGGAGGTCGGCGGCAATCAGACCTATCGCGACCCGCACAGTTCGGTCGTGCTGCGGCAGACGCTGCGCACCCAGGTGCAGTGGGGCGCATGATCCGGCGGACGATCGCGCTGCTGTCCCTCACCGCGGTGGTGACCCTGGCGGTAAGCGGCTGCGGCACGAAGGATTCCGGGTCGCCGCTGCCGAGTTTCGGGCCGTCGGTGACGCCGCCGGCCGGGTCCGGGCCGGCGGCCGCGCTGGACCAGGTGACCCTGCGCAACGATCTGCTCGACGCGGGCCAATTGCCCAGCGGCTATACGGCTTTCCCGGATCCCGCGCCGGGCAGTACCAGCGGCGCGGGTTCGACGACGGATCCGGCGCGGTGCGCGAAAGTGCTGGCGCCCGTGGCGGATCAGGCGCCGGGCGCGGCGGCGTCGGCGGTGGCCGAGTTCGGCGGGCCGAATTTCGCCAGCGTCGATATCGATGCCGCGTCCTATGCGAACGGCGGAGCGGCGCAAGCCTTCTCGGCGGTGCAATCACTGTTGCGCGAATGCACGAAATACTCCGGAACGGACGCGGACAATACCAAAGTCGAATTCCGGCTGGGCGGTTTGGAACAGCCGAACGCGGGTGACGCCTCGATCGCCTTCCGCGTTCACACCACCAGCCAGGGCGTCACGTTGTATTCGGCGGTAAGCGTGATTCTGGTCGGCGCCACGGTCGTGCAAATCAATATGTCCGGTGCGAGCGAACCGGATTCGCAGCAGCTCAGCGCCCTGACGGCGGCGCAGGTGCGCAAACTCAGCGGCGCCACCGGACCCTAGATCATCGAAAGATTCCGGCGATTGTCGTCGGTGCCCCGGCCTAGCATCTGGGGTGTCCGACAACAACCTCGATCGGAGGTTTCCGATGTCCGATGTCAAACACATTCCCGAGGGTTACCCGGTCGTCTCCCCCGCGCTCGCGGTGGACGGCGCGGCCGCCGCGATCGATTTCTACAAACACGTGTTCGGCGCCGACGAACGCGTGCGCATGCCCGGACCGGACGGCAAGATCGCCCACTGCGAAATGCAGTTCGGCAATTCCGTGGTCATGCTCGGCGACCCGGCCCCGTCCCTCGGCTTCCTGGATCCGAAAACCGTCGGCGGCACCCCCGTCAACCTCTACACCTATGTAGAGGACGTGGATGCCGCCCACGCCGCCGCCCTGGCCGCCGGAGCCAAGGAGATGCAAGCCCCGGCCCTCCAGTTCTACGGCGACCGCACCTCCGCCTTCGAAGACCCCTTCGGCCACCGCTGGACCATCGCCACCCACGTGGAGGACGTCAGCCCCGAAGAAATGGAGAAACGCATGGCCGAGATGATGCAGGGCTGAACCGCCTCGTCGACTCCACGTGGGTTTCCGGCGCTCGCCCCTGAAACCCACGAGAATCGCGCCTGCGCAATGGGGTTTCAGGGGCCGCCTCCGAGAGCTATGAGAGTCGCCCCTGCACCATGGGGTTTCAGGGGCTTGCCCCTGAGAGCTACGAGAGTTGTCCCTCTCAGCGCCAGCCGGTCACATTGATCGGCCCGGGAGTCCATCGCCCCGAACGGGTTTCGGTGGTGATCGCGGCCTTGGCCGGAACCGCCGTGGGGTCGATGGGCGCGAGCTGCTGGAGCTCGCCCCAGTCGTTGCGCCAGTCGTCCTTGGCGTAGGTGGCCAGGGTGTAGGGGCGCAACAGCATCGAGCTCCAGCCGAGCGCGCCGCCGCCGTCGTGGCTCTGCCACAGCGTGGTCATGCCCGCGCCGCCGCGATCCGGCAGGATGCGGTACTCGGGCACCTCGGCGATGCCGTAGCGGTGGTTGAACGGCCGCTGGTTCGGGGGAACTGCAGGCCCACTTCCCAGTCCGTGAGGACCGGCGTCTCGGAGCCGACCAGCGCGTCGAGGGTGCGAGTCTGCGGAATGCGCGGCGGCGTCAGCGCCACCCACTGCTTGGCATCGCCATTGCGATCCTCGGCGACGATCCGCACGGCGGTGGCATCGCCCGGAATCTCCGACAGCGGCACCCGCAGGTTGCGCCAGGTCGGCGCGGGACCGATATCGATCGGCGTGACCCGCCCCCGCGGCTGCATGGCGCCGTCGGGACCGGTTGTCCCGTACTCGATTTCCACCGACTGCCCCGGCGTGACGATGCCGTCCTTGTTGACCGAGCGAATCCGCCCGGCCGCGGTGACGGCGATGATCCCCGACCGCTCGTCGGCCTTGGGCAGCGCGTACCAGCCGGTGGTCAGCGCGGACACGCCCGAGCTGCCGTAGCTGCCGAGCACCGGCGTCGTCCCGGGGTTCAACCGGAAAGGCAGTGCGGTGGTGGTGGTTCCGTCCACGGTGTGATCGGAGCGATTGCTCACCTGGCTGGACATGCCGCCGCCGGTGTCGATCTCGTCGTCGGCGCGCAGATCCTTCGACACGCCCTCGGCGGTGAAGCCGGTCGCGTCCGCGGTGAAGGTGCCGAACACGTCGCCGTTCACCGGCTTCAGCATGCCCTTGTTGGGGTCCACCTCGACCAGCACGTCCCGCGCCAGCCCGCCGGACTTGCCCAGCACCGCATCCACATTGGAGCGGGCCAGCGAGAACGCCGGGTACTGCGCCACCGCGCCCTTGGCCAGCGACGCCACCTCGAGCAGCACCATGAGCGCCGCGGCCACGGTCAGCGGCGGCAGCGCGACCAGCCGCCAGCCGCGTTTCGAGATGCGGTGCGGCGCACCCGGTTCGGGCGCGCGCACATGGAACCAGCCGGCCAGCGCCAGGAACAGCAGCGCCAGTCCCAGCCACGCCTTGCTCAGCTCGAACCCGGCGACCTGAATCGACTTGTCGTTGAACGGGATCGAATAGTTCGACACATACCACCAGCCGTTGATGCTGGCGAAGCAGATGGCCAGCACGAACGACACCACGGCGGCGAACAGCGCGCGATTGCGCGGCGAGCGCAGCACCTTGGGCCCGACCGCGACCGCGGCCAGCACCGCCACCGCGCCCGCCAGTCCGGCGTAGATGCCGTTGTGGTGGGTCCACTTGGTGGGGGTGGTCATCATGAGCAGGATGACGCCGACGCAGCTGCCCAGCAGGCGCCGGGCGGGACCGGCGGCCGCGAACGGGATCCGGCCACCCTTGCGCAGCAGCACGAACGCGCACACCGCCATGCCCAGCCACAGCATGAGCATGCCGAAGCGGCGCGCCATGGAGCCGTCGATGGTGGGCATGAACAGGTACTGGTAGCGAATGTATTCGCCGTCCCAGTGCACGTTCGGGCCGACCAGGTCGTGCACCCGGCGCATCTCGAACATGGCCGAGATGGGCTGATCGTTGAACATGATGGCGAGCACCACCGCGCCCGCGGCCAGCAGCGGCAGGCCCAGCGCCAGGTAGGAGACCCAGCGGGCGCGCAGCGCCGGGATCAGGCCCGCGCCCGGCGCGACCGCGGCGCTCATGGCCTCGGCCCGCTGGTCGATGGTGCGCCACAGCGGGCGGACACCGGCCAGCAGCGGCGCGACGCAGATGATGCCGGACGGGCCGACGGTACAGGCGAACGCGCCGATCAGAATGGCCACCGCGTAGGGCAGCAGCCGCCTGGTGGCGATCGAACGCTCCACCGACACCCAGGTCAGCAGCACGCCGAGGGCCACCATGGGCTCGGGGCGCAGACCGTTGCAGTAGGGCAGCCAGACGGCCAGGAAGCCGAGCGCGCCGGTCCACACGGCCAGCTTGTCGTGGCGGATGCGCGCGCCGAGGCGGGGAATCACCTCGCGGCTGAGCACCAGCCACATGACGATGCCGGCCAGCAGCGCGGGCAGCCGCATCCACGGGCTGGCGGTGCTGATGTCGGCCATCCGGCCCAGCAGGTCGTAATACGGTGTGCCGACCGGGGTTTCGGGGACGCCGAAGTAGCCGAAGTAGTTGGCCATGTAGCCCGCGTGACCGGCGGTGCGGGCCATCCCGAACAGGTAGCCGTCGTCGGCGGTGGTGGCACCGATGAAATGCCACAGCACCAGCGTGCCCAGCACCGCGCCGTCCACGGGCCGCAAGGTCCACCAGCGCTGCGGCAGGAAGCGGCGCACCCGGCGGCCGTCGAGCCGGTCCAGGCGATACAGGGCGAACAGTGCGACCAGGGTGGCGAGCACGGCCGTCCAGATGGCGACGGTCTTGATCAGGCTCGGATGCGAGGAGAACCGGCTGTCGATATCGGCGCTGACCTGGGTGCCGTCGGCGACCGGGAGATCACTGAAGATGCCGACCAGCTGCGGCCGGTAGTCCCCGGACAGCGTGACCGGTGCGAGCGTGGATCCGGTCAGCACCGCCGTGGTCTGGGTCATGCCCGAGTGCACGGTGAACTCGCAGCCGGCCGCGAGCTGCTCGACCGGCACGCTGACCAGGGCCTGATTCTGCAGTACCGCTTCGAATTTGGCGGGCGTCACGGTCCCGTCGGAGGCGGTGCTCGCGGCCTTGACCCGGGCCGTGAACCCGTAGCGTTCCAGGTCCGGGGCGCCGTTGGGCGCGGTCGCCACCAGTGTCCCGCCGGTCGAAGCCAGTTGCGCCACAGCCGAACACGGGATGGTGGCGTCGAAAGTCAAAGGCGCGTAGGACACCAGCGGCGCTTCGATGCTGCGGGTCGAGTTGTCCTGCGGCCACGAAATGGTGGCGGCGTCGACCTCGACCGGCAGCAGCGGCACGGCGATCGCGGAGAGGACGGCGATCAAGCCGGCGATCAGAGCGAGCGGCCGTTGCCAGCCACCGGGAGTCCGTTCTACTGCGGCGGTACCTGCACTCCCGGCCGGGCCTTGCCCGGCTCTCTCCAACACGTCGGTCACGACCGGAGATATTAGGCGGCGTTCCTGGGAACGCGCTCCCCCGCGTCCGGCAAGCAGACTTGGCCCGGTCCACCGGCGGACCGGTCCGCCCTGGTGGGAGGCCCGGCCCGCCGGAAAAGCGCTAGCTGCAGGCGGGCGAGGTCTGGTTGCCCAGCGACAGCATGTTGCAGATCCATTCCTTCTGGACCTTCCACTTGCCGTCCTCGGCCACGAACGGCACCACGGCGTTCTGCGGCGCGCCGCCGTTGACGGCGACCTGGGCATCGGCGGTCAGGGTGCCGTTGCCGAGGTCGGTCACGCCGGTGACGGTGATGCTGGCGTTGTTCGCCTTGTAGGCGTCGCTGAGCAGCTGCGGCAGGTTCGGGTCGGCCTGCACGCCCTGCATCATGTCCAGCTTCTGCGCGTTCGGGACGTTCGGGTCCAGGGCCTTCTGCAGTTCCGCGTTGAGATCCGCGACGGTCGGGGCCGCCGGGTAGTTCTGGGCCGCGCTCGTGGTCTTGGAGGTGCTCACCTTGGGCTTGGTGGTTTCCTTCTTGTCACCGCTGCCGCACGCCGTCAGCCCGAGAGCGGCTACGACGGCGAGGGTGGCGACCGCGATTCGTCCAGTCTTCTGAAGCTTCAACTGCTCGTCCTTTGCGTTCGAGTAGGTCCGTTACGACAACATGACAGCCGAGCACCCGACCGGCGACGCTGCACGAGGGCCGAGACTACCAACGAGTCGGCTGCGAAACCGACTCCGGAAGCGGTGCCGCGGCACTTTCAGTCCGAATCCTCATAATTCGGCGATTTGCCCCTTAGAGCGGGAATCCCGTCGGTTCACGCGAGGCTGCCGAGCGGATCAGCGCGTCTCAGCTGCGGATCTTCGGTGGCGAAGGTGCGTGCCGGACCCGGTCCGCTGGAACGAGTCTCGAAGCGGACCGTCACCACGCCGTGGCCCGCGCCCTGCACCCAGCCATGACCGTACTCCGGATGCTCGACATCCAGGCCGGGATACCAGATCTGGGTGGTGTAGGACCTGGTCGGCGGCGGCACGGGCGGCGGTTCGGGGACTTCGGCGAGGCCGAGAGTCGGTTCCTCCGAGACCGATTCGGCGGTCTCGACGGTTTGATCCAGCTCCGGGAACAGCGATTCCTGGCGAATCTCCGACAAACCCGCGAAACCGACGCCCACCAGGCGGATCGGGCCCAGTTCCGCCGGATCGATGGCCGAGCGCTGCGCGGCGGCGGTCAGCGTCGTCAAATCCTCGGTGGCATAAGGCAGGGTGGACGATCTGGTCACGATGGACATGTCGGACTTCTTGAGTTTGAGCACCACCGTGCGCGCCGCCCGGCCGTCCTCGGTGAGCCGCCGGTGCGCTGACACCGCCATGGCGTCGATGGCCGGGCGCAGCTGCGCGAGGGTGAGAATGTCGGTCTCGTAGGTGGTTTCGGCGCTGATCTGCTTGGCCTCGGCGCGTTCGGCCACCGGCCGGTCGTCGATGCCGCGCGCCAGCCGGTGCAGCGCGATGCCCATGGCATTGCCGAGAATCGAGGTGACCTCGGTTTCCGGCAGCGCCGCCAGCGCGCCCACCGTCTCGATACCCAATGAGCGCAAACGGCTTTGGGTGACCGGCCCGACGCCCCACAGCTTGCCGACCGGCAGCGCCGCCAGGAAACCCTGCTGTTCGGCGGGGGAAATCACCCGCACGCCATCGGGTTTGGCGAGGCCGGAGGCGATCTTGGCGAGCTGTTTGCCGCTGCCCGCGCCCACCGAAGCGACCAGGCCGGTGCGCTCGCGCACCAATGCCCGCAATTCCTCGCAGAATTCGAGCACCGCCGCGGCCGGCCGCCCGGCCAGCTCGGCCGGTTCGCCGAACGCCTCGTCGAAGGACAGCGTCTCCAGCACCGGAATCCGCGACCGCAGCGCCTCGAACACCTGCCCGCTCAGCTCCCCGTACACCGCGCCGCGCGGCGGCACCACCACCGCGCCGCCGCCCACCAGCCGCCGCGCCATATGCATGGGCATGGCCGACCGCGCCCCGAACACCCGTGCCTCGTAGCTGGCCCCGGCCACCACGCCGCGCCCGCCCATGCCGCCCACCAGGACCGGCCGCCCGCGCAGGGTCGGCCTGGTGAGCTGTTCCACCGAGGCGAAGAAGGCGTCCATGTCGATGTGCAGCACCCAGCGCCGGCCCGGGCGCGAATCCGGGTGCAGCATCGCCCCGGCTAACCCGTCCGAACCGGCTTCAGAGCCGTGACCAGGCACGATACGCTCGCTCGGATTTCGGGCAGGGGGGTTCACAATCGGGAATCTACGCGCGGCTACCGACAGGTACGTAAGCGCCGGTGTGTGATGATCGGGTAATGACGATTCGCAAGGCCGTGATCCCCGCCGCCGGCATCGGTTCCCGCCTGCTACCGCTGACCAAGGCGATCCCCAAGGAGATGCTCCCGGTCGGCGACAAACCGGTCATCGAACACACGGTCCGCGAGCTGGTCGCCTCCGGCATCACCGATATCACCATCGTGGTCAGCGGCGGAAAGTCGTTGATCCAGGACCACTTCCGCCCCAATCCGGCCCTGGTCGCGCAATTGCGCGCCGATGGCAAGGCGGCCTACGCCGACGCCGTCGAGGAGGTCGGCGAGCTGAGCCGGCAGGGCCACATCACCTATCTGGATCAGCACGGCCCCTACGGCAACGGCACCCCGGTACTGAACGCCGCCCGCAATCTCGGCGACGAACCCATGCTGGTGCTGTGGCCCGACGACGTGTTCGTGGCCGAAGTGCCGCGCGCCCAGCAACTCATCGACGCCTACGTCAAGACCGATGCGCCGGTGCTGGCGCTGATGCCGATGGACCCGGCCGAATCCCAGCGCTACGGCGTGCCGGTCGTCGAGGACACCGTCGGCGAGGGCCTGATGCGGATCAGCGGGCTGAAGGAGAAGCCGAAGCCCGCGGACGCGCCGTCCTCGTACGCCGCCATCGGCGGTTATGTGGTGACGCCCGGCATCATCGCCGAACTGCGTGCGCAGGTGGACAATTGGTACACCCATCGCACCGGCGAGGTGTATCTGACCGATGCCATCAATCTGTTCGCGGCCGCTAACCCGGTGTACGGCCAGGTGATTCGCGGGCGCTGGTACGACACCGGCAATCCGGCCGACTATCTGGTGGCCCAGTTCGCCTCGGCGCTGGCGCATCCGGACTACGGGCCGGTGCTGCGTGGTCTCGTCGAGGAGTAGTCCGAATGTAACGGCCCTGTTCCACAAGGTGGTCCGGCACACATGGGCCGGGTGCCACCTATGAGTCTCCCCAAGATCCCGGCAAATCTGAAACACTCATAACGGATTCGCGATCAGCTCTCTCGAATCACGTATGGATGTACAAGAGGTTTGGATCTTGCGTAGTGGATATGGTGCACGAGCGTCGGCGCTCGCTGCCGCTGTGTGTTTGCTGGGGAGTTCGCCGACCGCTTGGTGGGGCGCCGAAGCCGCGGCGGCGCCACGGGATCCCATCACGAGCACCGCGACGCTCGCCGATACCCCGGTCTCCGAGGACGGCTCGGCCATCGCCGGTTTCGAGATCGTGGACGCCCACAACCTCACCCTGCGGGTGCGTTCGGCGGCCATGAACACCGAGGTGCGGGTGGAGGTGCAGCGGCCCGCCGACGCCACCGCACCGCGGCCGGTGCTGTACATGCTCAACGGCGCCGGCGGCGGGCAGGACACCGCCACCTGGAAGCGCAATACCGATTCGGTGCAGTTCTTCGCCGACAAGAACGTGAACGTGGTGATGCCCATCGGCGGCGCGTTCAGCTACTACACCGATTGGCAGACCAGCGATCCCAAGCTCGGCGTGAACAAGTGGAAGACCTTCCTGACCGAGGAGCTGCCGCCGATCATCGACGGGGCCCTGGACACCAACGGGGTCAATGCCATTGCCGGGATGTCGATGTCGGGGACGTCGGTGCTGCAGCTGCCGCTGGCCAGGCCGGGACTGTACCGGGCGGTGGCGGCCTACAGCGGGTGCGCGCAGATCAGCGATCCGATCGGGCGGCAGTTCGCCGAGCTGGTGGTGTCGATCGGCGGCGGCAATCCGGCGAATATGTATGGGCCGCCGGAGGATCCGATGTGGGCGGCCAATGATCCGTACGTGCATGCCGAGGGTTTGCGGGGCCTCGGGCTCTACATCTCCAATGGCAGCGGCCTGCCGGGCCGGCACGACACCCTCACCGATGTGCGGACGCTCGGGCCCAACGACGGCGGGCTGATGCAGCAGTTGCTGGTCGGTGGCGTGCTGGAGGCGGCCAGCGACTGGTGCGCGCGCAACATGCAGGTGCGGTTGCAGCAGTTGCAGATTCCGGCGACCTTCGACATCAGCCAGGCGGGCACGCATTCGTGGGGGTATTGGCAGGACGCGCTGCGCAGTTCGTGGCCGGTCCTGGCCAAGGGGCTGGAGTTGCCGGAGTCCTGAGCGGCTACGCGCTCACCTTCCAGCGGAAGGTCTCGCCCCGACCGGCGAGACGGGCCCGGTCTATTCGTCGGCGGCGTTGTAGCGGACCAGATACGCCGCCAGCCGCGCCACATCGCCGTCGTCCCAGTCCTGGAAGCGCTCGGTGAAGGCGTCGGCGCGGCTGCGGGCGGCCGCGCGCGCCACCCGCCGCCCTTCCGGGGTCGCCCGCAGGATGTGGTTGCGGCGATTGGCCGGATCGACCTCGCGGACCAGGTAGCCGAGCTGTTCGAGGGCCGACACCTGCCGGCTCACGGTGGATTTGTCGAGGTGGAAGTGCCCGGCCAGATCGGCGGCCAGGCAGCCGTCGCGCTCGATGACCAGGTCGAGCACGCTGGAGGCGACCAGCGACAGCTCCGGATGCAGTTCGGCGGCCCGGCCCCGGGCCCGGCGCGCGAAGGCGGTGAGCTCGCGCTGAATCACCTCGATGGCCTGGTCACGACCGGGTTCGCCCCCGGGGAATACCGTTTCGCCGCTCATAGTTGTATAGTACAACCTCATATAGTTGCATTTACCAACTGTTCGGAGATTCCATGGCCTCGCATCAGATCCGGCATGTCGCCACCCATCTGCTCACCCCCCTGCTGATGTGCGTCGGCATGGGCCTCGCCTACCTGGGCGCGTTCCACCAGCCCGAGCCCAACCGGCTCGCGGTGGCGGTGGTCGGCGACGCCCCGCAGGTCAAGGTGCTGGCGCAGACGCTGAAGGACAAGGGCGGCGACAAACTCGACGTCGTCACCCTGCCCAGCCGCGACGCCGCCGTCGGCGAACTGATGGATCGCAAACTGGCCGGGGCCTACCTCCCGGACCCGCAGCATCCCGAACTGCTGGTCGCCAAGGCCGGATCCGACACCACGGCCATGGCCACCGAACTGGTCTTCACGCCGGTGGCGGCGCAGCAGGGCGTGCCGCTGACCATTACCGATGTGGCCCCGCCCAGTTCGGGTGATCCGACCGCGCAGGGCTTGTTCTTCCTGCTGGTGGCGTTGTCCATCGGCTCGTACGGCAGCGTGGCCGCCATCGGCGCGGCGGGCGCGGGGCTGTCCATGCGGATTCGCGCGCTGTTCGCCATCGGGACCTCGCTGGCGGTCAGCATTATCGGAATCGTGCTGGCCGGTCCGGTCTTTCACATCATCGACCACGATTACGCCGGCATCTGGGCCATGTCGTGGATCTACTCGGCGGGCATTCTCACCATCGGCATCGGGCTGCACACCTTCCTGCAGCGCTGGACCACCCTGGTCATGATGGTGCTGTTCGTTATGCTCAACTTCACCACCTCCGGCGGCGTGTACAGCCCGTGGTTGCAGCACGACTTCTTCGGTGTCCTGCATTCCTTCTGGAACGGCGCCGGGTTCGTCGAGGGCGCGCGCAGCCTGCTGTACTTCGGCCGCACCGGATTCACCGGGCACCTGGCGACCCTGATCGCCTGGCTGGCAGCCGGTTTCGTGCTCATCGGCCTGGCGGCGCTGCGCGAGCGGCAGCAGCGCCCCGCCGTGAGCCCGGATTCCGCGGCGCGGCACGAGGCCCGGGAAGAGGCCGAGGAGGAGATGGAAGAAGCGGTCGGCGTCTGATCAGACCCGATCCAGGGCGCGATGGCGCGTCTCCGGCAGTGCGACGAGGCACAGCAGGGAGCACAGCGCCATCGCGCTCATGAACCAGCCGATGGCCCCCGAACCGTAGCTCTCCCCCAGTTGCGCGATCACCAAAGGCGCGATGCCGCCGCCCGATACGCCGCCCAGGTTGTAGGCGATGCCCGCGCCGGTGTAGCGGACATCGGTGCCGAACAGCTCCGGCAGGAACGCGCCGAGCGGACCGTAGACGATGCCCATACAGCACAGCGCACCGGAGAGCCCGACCGTGATCAGCACCGGATTCCTGGTGTCCAACAGGGGAAACAGCGCCGGGCTGAAGACCATGGCGAGCGCCGCACCGCCGAGCAGCAGCACCCGGCGGCCGGTGCGATCCGATTGCCGGGCCACCAGCAAGGTCGTCACGCCCAGCACCACGACGGCCACCGAAGTACTTGCCAGCATGGTGTTCCGCGGGACGTGCAGGGTCTTGGTGGCATAGCTCAGACAGTAGGTGGCCACCGTGTAGAACAGCACGTAGGACACCACGATCCCGCCCGCGCCCAGCAGCAGTTCGCGCGGATAGCGGCGAACGACCGAGACCAGCGGTGCGCGCCGCGCTTCCCGATCCGCGACGAGGGCGGCGAAAACCGGAGTCTCCGCCACTCGCAAGCGAATCCGCAGTCCGACGAAGACCAGGGCGAACGACAGCAGGAACGGGATCCGCCAGCCCCAGGATTCGAAGGCGGCGTCGGACAACCCGCTCGACAACGCCCAGAAGATCGCGGTGGCGGCGAAAAACCCTACGGGCGCGCCCATCTGGGCGGCTGCCGCGAACAGTCCCCGTCGCCCGGCCGGTGCGTGTTCGGTGGAAAGCAGTGCGGCGCCGCCCCATTCACCGCCGAGCCCGATGCCCTGCAACACCCGCAGCACCACCAGCAGGATCGGCGCGGCGATGCCGAGCGTGCCGTAGCCGGGCAGCAAACCCACGGCGGCCGTGGACAATCCCATGAGCAGCAGTGAAACCACCAGTGTGGCCTTGCGCCCGATCCGGTCCCCGAAATGACCGAAGAGCACCGCGCCGAGCGGCCGGGCGATGAACCCGATGGCGAAGGTGGCCAGCGCTGCGAGCGTGCCCGCGAACGCCGACAAGGTGGGGAAGAACAGCTTGTTCAGCACCAGCGCCGCCGCGGTGCCGTAGATGTAGTAGTCGTAGTACTCGATCGCGGTGCCGACGAAGCTCGCCACCGCGATCCGCCGCCCCGAATTCACCGGCGCCGCCGCCCGTCCCACCGCGGTCACATCGTCCATGCGTTTCCTCCTCGCGCGTCGAAGTCGAACAGCAAGGGCGCGGCAATGTTCGCACGGACGGCGGCGGCGGGCCCGGGGTTTCACTCCGGCTTGCGCTCGGCGAACACCTCGCGGGCCGCGCCGATGGCATTGATGGCGGCCGGGAAGCCGCCGTAGCCCGCCATCTGGATGATGGTCTCCACGGCTTCCTGCTCGGTGCCGCCCACATTGAGCAGCCCGTGCAGGTGGACGCGCAATTGCGGGCCGGCGGTGCCGAGCACGGTGCAGGCGGCGACGGTGGCCAGTTCGCGGGTCTTCAGGTCCAGGCCGGGGCGCGAATAGACGTCGCCGAAACAGAATTCGATGAGGTAGCGGGCCAGGTCCGGGGCGATATCGGCGAGGGCGGCCAGGACGTGGTCGGCGGCCGCGCCATCGACCTCGGTGAGTTTGGCCAGGCCGCGTTGGTAGCGCTGTTCGGTGGTTTCCCCGGGCCGGATAGCGCTGGCGGACACCGGGTTTCCGGCCTCGGGCCGATCGGCGAAGGCGGCCCGGGCGACGGTGAGGCCGTTGAGCGCAGCCGGGAAGCCCGCGTAAATCGCGGTGTGCACGATGATCTCGACGATTTCGGCGGGCGTGACGCCGACATTGAGCGCCCCGTCGATGTGCCAGCGCAGCTGCGGGGCGGCGAAGCCGAGCGCGGTGAGCGCGGCGACATTGACGGCCTGACGCTGCGGCAGGGTGAGGCCGGGACGCGAATAGATATCGCCGTAACCGAATTCGACGACATAGCGGCCGAGGTCGGGGGCGATATCGGCGAGTGATTCGACGACGGCCCGGCCGTTCGGCCCGCCGACCCGATCCAGGACGGTGAGCCCGCGCTCGAAGCGGGCGGCGGCGGTCTCGGAGTGCTCGGCGTGCGTGCTCATGGCGGCTTCCTTCGACGATGTGCGGGGATCTACCTCAGCGAACGAGACGGTCCGTCTCGTGTCATGACGCTAGCCCCGGGCCGGATGGACTGTCAAGACGAGACGTTGCGTCTCGTTCCACGCTAGGATCTACCCCGTGACCCCACCCCCGAATCCGGAATTACGCAGTCCGCGCTCCCATCAGGCCATTCTGGACGCCACCTGGGACCTGGCCGTGCGCAATGGCTACGGCAAACTCACCATCGAGGCGATCGCCGCGCGGGCCGGGGTCGGCAAGCAGACCATTTACCGCTGGTGGCCGTCCAAGGGCGCGCTGGCGCTGGACACCATCAACGAGCAGCTCGGCAGCGCCACCGACTTTCCCGACACCGGCGATATCGCGGCCGACCTGCGAACCCAGTTCACGGGTCTGTCGAAAGCCCTCGCGGGCGAGGTGGGCGGGGTCTATCGCGGCGTGATCGCCGAGGCCCAGACCGATCCGCGGCTGGCCGAGGCGGTGCGCGCGACGATCATCGAACCGCGCGCCACCCAGTGCCGGGCCCGCCTCGAAATCGCCGTCGCCGCCGGGCAATTGCGCGCCGATCTGCCCACCGCGACCATGGTCCAGCTGCTCTACGGCCCGGTCTATTTCCGCTTCCTGCTCGGCGTCGCCGACGTCGCCGACTCCCCCGCACTGGTCGAGCAGGTCCTCGACGGCCTGCGCCCGCGCGGCTGACCCGAAGTCAGGCCACGGGAATCAGCACCGGGAACCCAAGTGCGCCAAGGCGGTTCGCACACCGGCCCGCACCGTCTCGGCATCGCCGACGCCGCCGCTGACGGCCACGCCGTCGCGGGTCAGCAGCAGCGCGCGGGCCGTTCCCTCCGGGTCGCCGTGCCCGGCAGCGGTCAGCCGATCGGCCATCAGATCGCGGAACCAGGCGCGGTAGTCGTCCACCACCTTGCGCACGGTATGGCCGGGATCCGGAAACTCCACGGCCGCATTGAGAAACGGGCAACCTCGGAAGCCGGGCCCGCAGCTGAGTTCGCCGAGCCGTTCGAAGATCGCCGCGATGCTGTCGACGCCGTCGCCGGGCACCGCTTCCAGCACGCCGCGCTGCCGCTCGTACTCGCGGATCAGATAGGCCACGACCAAGTCCTCCTTGGTCTTGAAATGCCGGTAGAAGGTGGCCTTGGCGATGCCGGCCTCGGCGATGATGCGGTCGATGCCCACCGTGTGAATGCCCTCGGCGTAGAACAGCCGGGTGGCGGTGTCGAGCAGCCGCTCACGCGCTTCGCTCATCGCTGACCTGCACTTCCTTCCGAATCGGAATCTCACTGTTGACGATAGCAGACAGATCTGTCTACTCTCGAACGCGAAGTGAACAGACAAGTCTGTCTAGGAGGAATCATGGCCCCCATGTACACCGCAGTAGCCACCTCGGTCGGCCGCGAAGGCCGCTCGGTCAGCGATGACGGCATTCTCGATCTGACCCTCGCGCGACCGAAGGAGCTCGGCGGCGACGGCCAGGGCACCAATCCCGAACAGCTGTTCGCGGCCGGCTACTCGGCCTGTTTCGCCAGCGCGCTGCAGCTGGTCGCCAAGCGCATGAAGATCGAGGCCGAGGACGCGGCGGTGACGGCCGAGGTCGGGCTGAACGCCAAGGAGGGCGGCGGTTTCTCGCTCTCGGTCGTGCTGCGCGTGGAACTGCCCGAGCATCTGCACAACGAGACCGGCAAGCAGCTCGTCGAGACCGCGCACCAGGTGTGCCCGTACTCGAACGCCACCCGGGGCAATATCCCGGTGGAACTGGTTGTGGAGTAACGCGATTCAGTAGAAGCGGCGAATGTCGTAGATCTCGAAGTCCGACAGCGGGGTGAGGCCGACCGGCACGCCCGGACTGTGGGCATTGAACACATTGCCGCCTCCCGCGTAGATGCCGACGTGGGAGGCGTCGCCGTTCAGAATGATGATGTCGCCGGGTTGCAGTGCGCCGTAAGGGACTTCGAGCCCCGCGTCCGCCTGCTGCCAGGTGGTGCGCGGCATATCGATGCCGACGCTGCGAAAGGCCCACTGCACCAACCCGGAGCAGTCCCAGGCATCGGGGCCGGTGCCGCCCCACAGATACGGCTTACCGGTCTGGGTGGTGGCCAGGGTGAGCGCGACCATGGCGCGCGGGCTTGCTAGCGGAAGATTTGCTGAACCGCTGGCGCTACCGGAGGCAGAACCACTCGCACTACCCGAGGAAGAGCCCGAAGCAGAACCGGAATCCGCCGAGGCGGAGCTCGCCAGTACGGCATTGGGCACCGTCAACGTCGCGATCGAGAGTAGGGATACGGCTAATCGGCGTAGCAGTCTGCGTGTCATGCACTTGCCCCTTGCATCAGGTAATGCCGTGAACAACTCGATTGCTATCAATTAGCTGTTCTATCGCATCAGCCACACTGGCCACAAGGGGTACAAACCGGGCGTGTCTCGAGATCCAGGTCACGTAGCCGTCGCGGGGAGCGGGGCGAGGACCACGCGGTTGTCGATCAACGAGGGAATCCAGATGCTCATGCCGTCGGGGTCGAGAGCGAAACCGGTGGGGCCGTGCAGGGGCGCGGAGACCACGACCGGAGCCAGCGCGATGCCCTCCGGGTCGTAGACGGTGACCGTGCCGGGCTCGTCGCCGGGCGTCGAAACCCAGTCGGAGACAACCAGATCGCCGTTCGGGCGCACCGCCATGCCGTCGTGGATGCCGAACAGGGTGCCCACCCGGACCGGGGTCACCGGGGCCGCGGCCAGGTCGAGGCGGTACACATTGCCGCCGCCGAAATCCACGCCCATGGCCGCCACGTACGCCACCTGACCGGCGGGATCGAGGGCGATGCCGTTCGCGCCGGACATGCCGTCGGCGACGAGGGCGAACTGCCGCGAGTCCAGATCCAG
This sequence comes from Nocardia yamanashiensis, assembly GCF_021183565.1. Taxonomy (NCBI): domain Bacteria; kingdom Bacillati; phylum Actinomycetota; class Actinomycetes; order Mycobacteriales; family Nocardiaceae; genus Nocardia; species Nocardia yamanashiensis. The sequence continues at coordinate 7,515,468 of NZ_CP089226.1, read as the reverse complement.
CCGATACAGCGACGAGGCCAAGGTGTCGGTCACCAGCAGCGTGGTCGGGTTCAGCACCGCCAGCCCGTTGAGCAGCCGGGCGGTGCTCATGGTCGCTTCGAATACCTGCTCACGAGTGTCCATGTCGTAGCCGACGATTCGGTTCACATCGGACACGTACAGGCGATTGCCGATGTGCGCCATGCCCTTCGGGGCGTCGAGCACCGGATCACCCTCGCGCGGCAGGGCTTTCGGCTCCACCATGGTGCCCGCCGAGGTGAGTTCGGAAAGGAAGCCGTCACCGTCCTTCGCGCTCCGATCGGCGGTGCCCATATTGGACACGAACACCCGATCGCCCGCGAAGTACACCGATTCCGGGGCCGAGAACCCCTCGAGGACCGCGGTTTTCGCCACCGGGGCCGGGGCCGTCACCGCGGCATTGCCGTCGGCGGTCGTGGTGCCCGGAACTTCGATATCCCCCTGCCGCACCGCGCAACCCGCCGCGCACAGCACCAGCAGCACCGCCAATCGCTTGCCCCGCATGCTGAACCTTTCGACAAAAGGATCAATCGGACATAGCAGATGGCTATGTTAGTCGCCGCAAGCGCGCTGCCGCGGGAGCGACATGACGGAAACGGCCACGGTCTCGACATCACAGCGTGCGACAGGGGCGGGACCCGTACGGATCCCGCCCCTGTCTCACCTCACACCCGCCGCCGTGGCGGCGGCCGCGATCACGCCTTGGTGATCGCCGCCTTCACACCGCCGACGATCTCGGCCGCGCCCGCGCCCGCATCGCCGAAAGTGAGTGCGGTCGCCAGGATCTCTCCGGCGATCAGCTCGCGGTGCGTCTCCGCCCAGCCCAGCCGCTCGGCCGGGACATCCAGCACCACGGTGATGCGGTCGGAGACGTCCAGGCCCAGGGACTTGCGGGTCTCCTGCAGATCGCGGATCAGGTCGCGGGCCCAGCCCTCGGCCTCCAATTCCTCGGTGACCACCGAATCCAGCACCACCAGACCGCTATTGCCGGGCAGCGCGGCGGTGGATTCGGGTTCGGCGGCGACCAGGCGCTGGGTGTACTCCTCGGGCAGCAGCGCGATGCCCGCGGCGGTCACGGTGCCGTCGGCGGCCTCGCTCCACTCGCCGGCCTTGACCGCCTTGATGACCGTCTGCACCTGCTTGCCCAGGCGCGGACCGGCGGCCCGGGCGTTCACGACCAGCTCGAAGCGGCCGTGCGCGGCCACATCGGTGGTGAGGTCGACCTTCTTGACGTTGACCTCGTCGGCGATCAGCTCGGCGAACTGGCTCAGTCGTTCCGCGTCGGCGGCGGCCACGGTCACCTCCGACAGCGGCAGCCGCACCCGCAGGTTCTGCGCCTTGCGCAGGCTCAGCACCGTCGAGCACACCGTGCGCACCTCGTCCATGGCCGAGACCAGGTCCGGATCGGCGGGCAGATCGGTCGCGGCCGGCCAATCGGTCAGATGCACCGAACGGCCGCCGGTCAGGCCCCGCCAGATCACCTCGGTGAGCAGCGGCAGCAGCGGAGCCGCCAGCCGCGTGGTCACCTCGAGGACCGTGTGCAGGGTGTCGATGGCGTCGCGATCCTCCTCCCAGAAGCGCGAACGCGACCGGCGCACATACCAGTTGGTGAGCGCGTCGGCGAACGAGCGCAGCTCGTCACAGGCTCCGGCGATGTCGAAGACCTCGAGCGCCTCGGTCATGACGTCGCGGGTCTGCGCCAGCTTGGCCAGGATGTACCGGTCCAGCACATTGCTGGAGTCGGTGCGCCAGGTGCCGGGCGTCGAGGCGTACAGCTGCAGGAAGGTCCACGCGTTCCACAGCGGGCGCAGCGCATGGCTGACGCCTTCGCGGATGCCGCGCTCGGTGACGATCAGGTTGCCGCCGCGCAGGACCGGGGACGCCATCAGGAACCAGCGCATGGCGTCCGAGCCGTCGCGGTCGAAGACCTCGTTGACGTTCGGGTAGTTGCCCTTGGACTTCGACATCTTCATGCCGTCGTCGCCGAGCACGATGCCGTGCGCCACCACCGATTTGAACGCCGGGCGGTCGAAGAGCGCGGTCGAGAGCACGTGCAGGTTGTAGAACCAGCCGCGGGTCTGGCCGTTGTACTCGACGATGAAGTCGCCGGGCGAGTGCGGGGCCGCGTCGGCGGTGCCCTCGAACCATTCCTTGTTCTCGAACGGGTAGTGCACCTGCGCGTACGGCATGGAACCGGACTCGAACCAGCAGTCCAGGACCTCGGGCACGCGCCGCATCATCGACTTCCCGGTCGGGTCATCGGGATTCGGGCGCACCAGCTCGTCGATCATCGGCCGGTGCAGATCCGCCGGGCGCGCGCCGAAGTCGTGCTCGAGCTGATCGAGCGAGCCGTACACGTCCACGCGCGGGTACTCGGGATTGTCCGACACCCACACCGGGATGGGCGCGCCCCAGTAGCGGTTGCGGCTGATGTTCCAGTCGCGCGCGTTCTCCAGCCATTTGCCGAACTGGCCGTCGCGGATGTGCTCCGGAACCCAGGTGATCTCCTTGTTGAGCTCGACCATGCGATCACGGAACTTGGTGACGGCCACGAACCAGGACGGCACCGCCATGTAGATGAGCGGCTGCCCGGAACGCCAGCTGTGCGGATAGGAGTGCTCGATGGTCTCGTGCCGCAGCAGCTTTCCGGCCGCCTTGAGGTCCTTGATGATGACCGGGTTGGCGTCGAAGACCATCAGGCCCTCGTACGGCGGCACCATCGAGGTGAACTTGCCGCCCGCGTCCAGCGGCTGCACCAGTTCGATGCCGGCCGCGGTGGCGACGTCCATATCCTCCTCACCGAAAGCCGGTGCGAGATGGACGATGCCGGTGCCGGAGTCGGTGGTGACGTAGTCGGCGTTCAGCACGCGGTGCGCGTTCGGGTGGCCGAGGAAGAAGTCGAACGGCGGGGCGTAGCGCAGATCGGCCAGCGCCGCGCCGGTGTGCTCGGACAGCACGACCGGTTCGTCGCCCAGCTCGCGCGTGTAGTGCGAGACGCGTTCGGCGGCAAGCAGGTAGCGCTTGCCGTCCTTGCCCTCGACATGGGCGTAGGTGACGTCCGGGTGCACGGCGATGGCGAGGTTGGACGGCAGCGTCCACGGCGTGGTGGTCCAGATGAGCGCGTTCGCGCCGTTCAGGGCCGACAGCGGATGATCCGCCGGCACCGACAGCACCATGTCCACGGTGACCGCCGGATCCTGGCGCATGCGGTAGGCGTCGTCCAGGCGCGCTTCCTGATTGGACAGCGGGGTCTGCTCGTACCAGCTGTAGGGCAGCACCCGGAAGCCCTGATAGATCAAACCCTTGTCGTACAACGACTTGAACGCCCACATGACCGATTCCATGAAGTCCAGGTCGAGGGTTTTGTAGTCGTTGTCGAAGTCGACCCAGCGGGCCTGACGGGTCACATAGTTGCGCCACTCGTTGGTGTAGCGAAGCACCGAGGATTTACACGCGGCATTGAATTCCGCGAGCCCCATGGCATCGATCTGTGATTTGTCCGTGATACCCAGCTGCTTCTCAGCTTCGATTTCCGCGGGCAGCCCGTGAGTATCCCAGCCGAATCGCCGTTCGACCTTCTTACCGCGCATGGTTTGGAAACGCGGGATCAAATCCTTGACGTATCCGGTCAGCAGATGACCGTAGTGCGGCAGGCCATTCGCGAACGGCGGGCCGTCGTAGAAGACGAATTCCTCTGCATCGGAACGGTTCTCGATGCTGGCCCGGAAGGTGTCGTCGGCGCTCCAGTACTCGAGCACGCGCTGCTCCAGGTCCGGGAACGACACCGGACCGCCGGTCGCGGCCAGTTCGACCCGGGGGTACGCGTTTCGGGTGGTCGTCTCGTCCGCCATCGCGGCCTCTCGTCTCCTCGTGCCATTCACCTGGTAGGCACGGGGACGAATCCCGGCGCTCGGTGCGCCGTGACCGCGGTACCACCCCGCTTGCCCGGCCGTGACGAGACTCCTGCGGCCGAACCACTTCATTGCGAGCTGTGACGGGCTCACCCGTTCGGTTCTAGTGAGCGCGGAAATCCCGCGCCGTTCTTCCGAAAGCTCCCCGGTGATGGCCGGATCGACGCCGAACTGCTGTGTTACTGCTGTGTCCGATTCTAGCGGGGCGCGTCCAGTGGATATTCCCCCGGCCCGCCCGTCCAGGTCGCTTGCCGAAACCTGGCGCCGGAAGACCTAATGCCTGGCGTGCCTGCCGCCGGGGCGGGACTCGGCGTCCTCGTCACCGTCACGCAGCGACAACGCGCTCACCAGCAGTAGCACCGCGCCGATCACACACACCACGATGCAGCCCCACGCCCAGATCACCGAACCGGTGGTCAGCGCGGTTACCAGTAGGCCGAAGCCGATGGCCGCGAGAACGAGCGTCACTACGAGCAAGAGCACCAACCCCTAGCGCTGTGTCGATAGCGGCGGTGGAGGTACCGCGCCGCCCGGCCGTCAGGACCGGGCAATGCGACACCGATGTCCGTAGTTACGAGTTTACTTGCCGCCCTTCAGGAGTGCGCCGTTGCCGGACGCGCCCTCGCCGAACTCGCCGCCGTCGACCGGCACCGCGGAGCCGCGGTTCTCCAGCTCTTCCAGCTGCGATTCCAGGTAGGACTTCAGGCGCACGCGGTACTCGCGCTCGAAGGTCTTGAGCTGCTCGATCCGGCTCTCCAGCACACTGCGCTGCTGGGTGATGGTGGCCATGATCTCGGTGTGCTTGCGCTCGGCGTCGGCCTGCAGGGCGTCGGCCTTCTCCTTGGCCTGGCGGAGCTGGGAATCCGAGCGGTTCTGCGCGTCCGACAGCATGGCCTCGGCCTTCTGGCGGGCGTCGGCGATCATCGCTTCGGAGCGGGTGCGGGCGTCGCTGACCAGGCGCTCGGAGTTCGCTCTGGCATTCGCCAGGAGCTGCTCGGCCTCGGTCTTGGCGTCGGAGGTGAGGCGGTCGGCCATCTCCTGGGCCAGCGAAAGCACCTTGGCGGCCTGCAGATTCGCGTCCGCGGACGGGGCCTCGGCCTTGACCTGGGCGACCGGCGCGGGAGCCGGCATGGGCGGCGGCGGGGCCACCGGCGCGGCCTTGACCGGCTCGGGGACCTGCGGGCCCTTCACCGCCTGCACCGGGCCGCGGTTCTTCTTGGCGTCGGCCAGTTCGGCATCCAGCTCGGCGACCCGCTGGCGCAGATCGGCGTTCTCTTCGATGAGGCGTGAGAGCTCCTGCTCGACCAGGTCGAGGAAGGCGTCGACTTCATCCTCGTTGTAGCCGCGCTTCCCGATCGGTGGTTTGCTGAACGCGACGTTATGAACATCGGCGGGGGTCAGCGGCATGGAACGATCCCTTCACGCTTCGTATGGAGATCTAGCGGTAGATCTGGGCAAGCATTCTTTCGGCCCATTCTGTCACACCTGAGCTACCGACTGCCCGAGCGAGCCCGTGATCGTCATCAGGATGAAGACGATAAACAGCAGCACCATAATCGACAGATCGAGCCGAATTCCCCCAAGATTCACTGGGGGTATCAAACGCCTCAGAAGTTTCACCGGAGGGTCGGTGATCGTGAAGATCACCTCCAGGATGACCACCAGGATCCCGGCGGGTCGCCAGTCCCGGGCGAAGCTGCGAATGAACTCGACGATGACCCTGGCGATCAACAGCAGCCAGAAGACGAAGAGCAGCAAGTACAACACCTGGAAGAGGGCCACCCGACCACTCTGCCTCAGATTCCATGATCAGCAAAACAGAAACACTGTGATCTCGGTGCCTTCGCGCCCTGCGCTTCGCTCCGGGCGGGTTCGCGGCCTGCATGTCTCGTTCTTCCCTCCCTCCGCTCCCCCGCTTCGCTCCTCCGCTCCGCTCAGTCCAGAACGAGACGGCCGCGAACTTTGGGCGTGACGGTAGAAGACGAAGTGCGGCAGAAGGTTTGCCTATGGCAGCGCGGAAATCGACACGCGCGCACCCCCGAATGAGCGAACCGAGCAAGAGTCGCCGAACACGCGCCAGCGACTAAATCGCAACCCCCGTTGACGACACCGGTTTTCGGTGTCGTCGTTACTTCTGGTTGTAGAAACCGTTTTCGGCGATGCGGCGGCGCTCCTCGGCGGAGACGTCGACGTCGGCGGGCGAGAGCAGGAACACCTTGGTGGCGACCTTGTCGAACGAACCACGCAGGGCGAAGGCGAGTCCCGCGGCGAAGTCGACCAGGCGGCGGGCGTCGGAGTTGCTCATCTCGACCAGATCCATGATCACCGGGGTGCCGTCGCGGAACCGCTCGCCGATGATGGCGGCCTCGGCGTAGGTGCGCGGGCGCAGTGTCGTGATCTTGGACAAGGGGCCTCCGTCCTCGAAGATCTGCGAACGGCGCGGCGCGGGCTGCTCCAGCCGGCGCTCCTCCATCCGCAGCTCTTCCATGCGCCGCTCGGCCTCGGTGTCGACGGCCAGGGCGCCGCGGGTCGCTCCGCGCATGCTCGGCGCGCTGCCGCCCATGCTGCGGGTGCGGCTGGAGGGCGCGGTGTCGATGCGGGTGGGGCGGCGCGGCGGCTCGTAGCGATCGTCGGCGTCGTAGCCGCGCTCGCGCTCGTCCGCGTAGTCGTCCCGGCGGGACACGCTGTAACCCGGCTTGTACGGCGCCTTGTAGGACGGCTCGGCGTACGCCGGCTCGTCGTCGTAGCGCTCGTCGGAGTACCGGTCGTACTCGCGATCGGCGTAGGAACGGGGGGCACGACGCTGGCCACGCTCGTCGGCACTCCGGGCGGGTCCACTCACTCCGCGGTCGTCGACGTAATCGTCTTCGTAATCCTCGAGCGGAACCATCCCGAAGTACGCCTTGAACTTATGCAGCGTGCTCATCTGGTCGACCTTCCTTCGGCCCCGGTTGGCCTGGGGTGTTGTCCTGCTCAGACCTCGTCTGTCACCAAGCATATGTTTCAAATGTGACTGATGAGGTTTCTTTGCTACGCCGAGGTTATCGGTCGCGCGCCCATCAACGCGGTTCCGACACGCACGCACGTCGATCCGTGGCGGATCGCGGCCTCCAAATCGTTCGACATACCCGCCGACAGCTCCGTGGCCTGGGGATGTTCCGCCAAAAGAGAGGTATGGAGCCGGGCGAGTTGCGCGAACGCGGCGTCCGGCTCGGCATCCAGCGGCGGGATCGCCATCAAGCCTCCGAGCTGCAACGATGCGGCGGTCTCCACCTGATCTGCGAGGGCCAGCAACTCCGCTTCGTAGGCGCCGCCGCGGGCCGGGTCGGCGTCGAGGCTGACTTGCAGCAGCACCCGCAGCGGGGTGTCGCGCTCCCCCGCGTCCAGGGCCGCTCGGGCGCCGGCGTCCAGGGCACTTGCCAACCGGTCGGAATCGACCGAATAGACCGTATTTGCCCAGCGTGCAACGGATTTCGCCTTGTTACGCTGGAGGCGTCCGATAAATTCCCAGCGCACTCGAGACAGGTGGCGCAACTGCGCCACCTTGCCCGAGGCCTCCTGCTCACGGGACTCCCCGAACTCGCGCAGCCCCAGGCCATAGAGGATCTCGATATCCGAAGCGGGGTGGAACTTGGTGACCGGCAGCAGCCGGACCTCGCCGGGTGCACGCCCGGCGGCCCGGCACGCAGCGTCGATGCGAGCGGTGAGGGCACGCAGCGAACCGGCCAGTTGCTCGGCCCTTTCCCCTTCGAAAGTGACCTGCGCCTCGTTCGCCATCTCGGAACCCCTTGCGGTGACTCCGTTTTCGGTCATTCTGCGGTTCCTTCCGATGCCATCCAAATCACACCGGCGAGTCTTCCAGTCGGCGCGCCGCGCCGATGGCTGAACAGCGTCTTGTCCTCGATGGTGCACCGCGGATCCATGGCCACCGCCGCAGCGCCCGCCGCCTCCAGCTGCCGCCGGATCCCGGCCCGCAGATCCAGCCCCGGCGTCCCCTTGGCCGTGGTGGTCGCGCTTCCCGGCAGATGCGCCTCCACGTCCGCGCGCATGGCGGCGGGCACCTCGTACTGGCGACCGCTGGCCGCCGGTCCCAGGAACGCGCCGATCCGCTCGGGCTTCGCCCCCACCGAAACCATCGCCTCCAGCACCCGCGGCACGATCCCGATCCGCGCCCCGATCCGCCCCGCGTGCACCGCCGCGATCACCCCGGCCTCGTCGTCCGACAAAAGAATCGGCACGCAATCCGCGGTGAGCACCACCAACGCCAGATCCCGCTGCGTGGTCACCAGCGCATCCGTGGCAGGAACCGGCTCCGCCCGCGGCCCGTCCACGATCTCCACATTCCGCCCGTGAATCTGCTCCATCCACACCAGCCGCTCGAACGGCAGCCCGATGCTCTCGGCCAGCCGAACCCTATTGCGCCGCACCGCCTCCGGATCGTCCCCCACGTGATCACCGAGATTGAACGAGTCGTAGGGAGCCTGCGAGAACCCGCCCGTCCGGGACGTCACCACTCGTCTGGTCCGGAAAACCGGTGCCGCTGAAGTCATACCTACGAGGGTAGTGGTGAACTCCGGGCAACTCCCACCTGGCGGGCGTGGCACTCGTCATGCGACGGGCGCGGCGGCGCCCGGAAACGGCCGTGCCCGCCCCGGATGGCGGGGCGGGCACGGCCTATGCGAAATCCCTATGGGCGCTGGAACTTACCGGCGCATGAAGGGCGGGACGTCCACCTCGTCGTCATCGTCGGAGGGCTGGATGTGCTCGCGGGAGTTGTGCTGGACCGTCGGCTCGACCGGGCGGGCCGGTTCGTAGGACGGGGCCGGGATGCGGGAGACCGGGGCCGGGGCGGGCTCCGGGGCGCGGACGGGTGCCGGTTCCGGGGCGCGCGAGGTGAATTCGGTGCGCGCGGAGCCGACCTCGCCGGCGACGGCGCGGGCGGTGCTCGTCGAGGAGGAGGGCAGGCGGCCGACGGCGGGTTCGATGCGGCGGGCCGGACCGCTGCCGTCGAAACCGGCGGCGATGACGGTCACCCGGACCTCGTCGCCGAGCGAGTCGTCGATGACGGTACCGAAGATGATGTTGGCTTCGATGTGGGCGGCTTCCTGCACCAGGGAGGCCGCCTCGTTGATTTCGAAGAGGCCGAGGTCGGAGCCGCCGGCGATGGAGAGCAGCACGCCGTGGGCGCCGTCCATGGAGGCCTCGAGCAGGGGCGAATTGATCGCGGCCTCGGCGGCTTTCACCGAGCGGCCCTCGCCGCGGGCGGAGCCGATGCCCATCAGGGCCGAACCCGCGCCGGACATGACGGACTTGACGTCCGCGAAGTCGACGTTGATCAGGCCGGGGGTGGTGATCAGGTCGGTGATGCCCTGAACACCGTTGAGCAGCACCTCGTCCGCGGAGCGGAAGGCGTCCATCAGCGAGACGGCCGCATCGCCCAGCTGCAGCAGGCGGTCGTTGGGGATGACGATGAGGGTGTCGCAGGATTCGCGCAGCGCCTGGATACCGGCCTCGGCCTGGTTGCTGCGGCGCTTGCCCTCGAAGGAGAACGGGCGGGTGACCACACCGATGGTGAGCGCGCCGAGCTTGCGGGCGATGCTGGCCACCACCGGCGCGCCGCCGGTGCCCGTGCCGCCGCCTTCACCGGCGGTCACGAAGACCATGTCGGCGCCCTTGAGCACCTCTTCGATCTCGTCCTTGTGGTCCTCGGCGGCCTTGCGGCCCACCTCCGGATCGGCGCCGGCACCGAGACCACGGGTGAGTTCCCGGCCGACGTCGAGCTTGACGTCGGCATCGGACATCAGCAGAGCCTGCGCGTCGGTATTGACCGCGATGAACTCGACTCCCTTGAGTCCCTGTTCGATCATTCGGTTGACGGCGTTCACGCCGCCGCCGCCGATACCGACGACCTTGATCACAGCAAGGTAGTTGTGCGGGGGCGTCATTCGCGTTCGCCTTCCTTCGATCCAAAAAGCTTGTCGTCTTCGGATACTCGCCGTTACGCGACCCGTTTGGTCTCGGTCCGGTAAACTCTCAACCATAGGTTCAGCGTTATGTCAAGTATCCGACTGGTGCCGAACGGTATTCGCAGCCACCGCGTTACGGGCGCAGGCGCGCCGAACGCAGTACCAGAATCTTGTGTGATTCGGCTCGTCCGGCCCACTTGCGCATCGTATCGTGGACGGTTGCCCTCCGGTGCCGGGATCGGAACCAGCGGTGACTTTCCGGCAAGCCACCGAAATTTCCGGCGGCCCAATGGGTATCGCTCACTTTACCGTGACCAGATTCGGACTCGAAATGTCGAACACCTTGCCGTCCTGGGTCAGCACCGGCATCACGACCGCCGCCTTACGCGCCGAGTCCGCTACCCCACCCCACAGCACGGTACGCCCGTCGCGCAACTCGAGAGCAATATCGGAGGCCGAGCGCGCGATGATCCGTTCCACCAGGACGCGCAGATCCGGTGGGGCGGCGGCGATCACGGCTACGGCCGCCTTGGTCACCGGGTCGGCGCCGCCGGGATGCTCGGTGACCAGTTTGGGCAGGCTCGGCGAGGGCGGTTCGATGGCGAATTCCACGGCGTCGCGATCGAGCAGATGGGTGCCGTCGGGGCTGTCGAAATAGGCCACCGCGACCCGTTCGTCCACCGTCACTTCGACACTGGACGGGAAGACCCGCTGCACGCGGGCGGACCGGACCTTGGGCAGGGCGGCGACGCGTTCGGCCATGGCATTGGTGTCCAGGCGCAGCATGGACAGGCCCTCCGGAACCTCGAGCGCGGTCAGCACTTCCTGTTCCGGAACCGTGGACAGGCCGTCGACGCGGACCGTGCTGACCGAGATCACCGGCGTGAACCAGGCGACCAGTCCGAGCGCGATCACCACCACGACACCCGCGGCGATGCCCAGGCGCACCCGCCCGGACCGTAAGGCATTGCCGAGCCGCGATTCTCGGGGCGCGCGGCCCCGGCGCAAGCGGGCGCGCCGGGCCGCCGCGGATTCGGCCGCGGCGGCGTCAGCGGAGTCCGCGACCCCCGCGCGCCCGGAATCCGTTTCGTCCCAATCGTCCTCGTGACCGGATTTGCTGTCCGCTCCCCCACCCGGGCTCATCGGTCACCGCCCGTGTGAGGTTCGTGCCCGCAGCCCGTCCAGAATCTGGCTGCCCAGCATGGTCACATCGCCCGCGCCCATGGTGATCACCACATCGCCGGGCCGAGCCAGCGAACCGACCTGTTTGCCGACGCGCGACATATCCGGCTGATAGTGCACGGGTTTGGTGACCGCATTGGCCACCAGCGCGCCGTTCACGCCCGGCAGCGGTTCCTCGCGCGCGCCGTACACATCGAGCACCACGACCTCGTCGGCGAGCGAGAGGGCCGCGCCGAACTCGGTCGCGAAAGTGGCGGTGCGGCTGTACAAGTGCGGCTGGAAGACCACGATCACCCGGCCCGGCCGCGACCGCGCACCGTCCCGGGCTTCCTGCGCGACCAGTTCGGCGGCGGCGGACAGCACCGCGCGCACCTCGGTCGGATGGTGCGCGTAATCGTCGAACACGCGCACGCCGTTCTCGCGCCCGGTGAGCTGGAAGCGCCGGTGCACGCCGCCGAAACCCTCCAGGCCCTGGATGATTTCGTCGATATCGGCTCCGGTGGCGCGGGCGGCCAGCAGTGCCGCGAGCGCGTTGAGCGCCATGTGCCGCCCCGGCACCGACAGCCGCAGCCCGCGCGGCGCGGCCTCGTCCGAGAGCTGGAACACCGCATTGCCGCCGACATCGCGCGGCTCCCAGGACAGCAGCCGCGCACCGACGGTGATGCCGGCTTCGGCGAAATCGCCCGAGCCGTAACCGATCACCTCGATGCCGCGCGGATCCCCGGCCAGCCGCGCCGCCGAGCGCCGCGCCAGTCCCAGCGAACCCGGATCGTCCAGGCACACCACCAGTTTGCCGCCCGGTTCGAGCCGGTCCACGAAATCATCGAAGACCTGCACGTACGCCTCGTCGGTCCCGAAGAAGTCCAGGTGATCGGATTCGATATTGGTCACCACCGCGACGTCCGGCGCGTACTGCAAGAGCGAGCCGTCGCTCTCATCGGCCTCGGCCACGAAGATCCCGCCGGTTCCGTGATGGGCATTGGTGCCCGCCTCGTTCAGCTCGCCGCCGACCGCGAACGACGGATCCAGCCCGCAGTGCTGCAAGGACACCACCAGCATCGACGTGGTGGAGGTCTTGCCGTGCGTCCCCGACACCAGCAGCGTCTTGTGCCCCTGCATCAGCTCGGCCAGCACGGCGGGCCGCAGCAGCACCGGCAGCCCGCGCTTGTGCGCCTCCACCAGTTCGGGATTCGTCTTCGGAATGGCCGCGTAGGTGGTCACCACCGCGGTCGGCCCGCCCGGCAGCAGATCCAGCGCACTCCCGTCGTGCCCGATCCGCACCTGCGCCCCGCGCGCCCGCAGCGCCAGCACACCCCGGCTCTCCTTGGCGTCCGATCCGGACACCAGCCCGCCGCGCGACAACAGGATCCGCGCGATCCCGGACATGCCGGCCCCGCCGATCCCGATCATGTGCACGCGCTGCAACAACTCCGGCAGATCGGTCTGCTGATCGACCGCCGTCCGCTCGATATCGGCCGCGTCGGTCATCGACCCTCCACCTCCATTACTCGCAGGGTTCCCGTTGTCATCGGCCCGCCACCTCCATCGCGATGCGCGCGACCGCGTCGGCGGCGTCGCGGTGGCCCGCGTCGGCGGCCGCACGGCCCATCGTGGTCAGCCGGTCAGGATCCATGAGCAGCGGTATCACCTCGTCGATCACGTATTTCGGAGTCAGCTCCGCGTCCGCGACGATTCTGCCACCGCCGGCGGCGACCACCGGACGGGCGTTGAACTCCTGTTCGCCGTTGCCGTGCGGGAGCGGGACATAGCACGCGGGCAGGCCGACCGCGGACACCTCGGCCACGGTCATCGCGCCGGAGCGGCAGATCACCGCGTCGGCGGCGGCGTAGGCCAGGTCCATACGGGAAAGGTAGGGCACGGCAAGGTATTTGGCGGCACCGGCTCCGGGTGTCGCGCGCAAGTCGGCCGTGCGGGGGTGCTTGGGGCCGTGCGCGTGCAGCACCGAGATCCCGGCGGCGGCGAGTTGCGGGGCCGCGCCGGAGACGGCTTCGTTGATGCTGCGGGCGCCCTGGGAGCCGCCGAAGGCGAGCAGTACCGGGCCGTCGGCGGGCAGGCCGAAGTGGGCGCGGGCCGCGGCGCGCAGGGCGGCGCGGTCGAGGGCGGTGATGGTGGAACGCACCGGGATGCCGATGATTTCGGCGTCGGCACGGCCCGCGGCGCGGACACCGGAATCGGGTGCGGCGGCCAGTACCCGGGTGGCCAGGCGCGCGCCGACCCGGTTGGCGATGCCCGCCATGGCATTGGCCTCGTGCAGTACTACGGGGACCCGCTTACGGGTACGGCGCAGACCGCGTCCGGCGGCCAGGTAGGCCGGGAGCGAGACGTAGCCGCCGAAGCCGATCACCACGTCGGCGTCCACCGCGTCGATCACCTCGCGGGTGCGGCGGACCGCGGCTCGGATGCGGCCCGGCAGGCGCAGCAGGTCGGCGGTGAGTTTGCGGGGCAAGGGAATCGGCGGGATGAGTTCGAGGGAGTAGCCGCGGGCGGGGACGAGGGTGGTTTCCAGGCCGCGGTGGGTGCCGAGCGCGGTGACCCGGATGGCGGGATCGCGGCGGCGCAGCGCGTCGGCCACGGCGAGGGCGGGTTCGATGTGGCCCGCGGTGCCCCCGCCGGCCACGATCACCGACAGGGGCCGGGTCGCGGGCACTGGGAGGCCGGCCGCCGTCACCTCGAATTACCTCGTTCTCTCGCGTGATTGACCGGATAGCTGGGTTCCCAGGCCCGGGTGCTGCGCCAGGATTCGGTGGAGCGGCTGGAGCGGCGGGCCGAATCCGAATCTATCGAGCGGCGGCCGCCGTTGTCCGATCCGCCCCGGCCGCGTCCGGTGGGCGGCAGCGCGCGGCGTTGCGGGGCCGGTTTGACCTTGGGCTTGGCTTTGGCCTTGGCGCGGGCGCGGGAGGCCTGGGCCCGTGCGGGGGAATACATTTCGGGCTTGGGCAGCCGGAGCATGCGGCTGACCCGCCCGTCCTGCCCGGCGTGCAACGCCGCCACCGCCTCGGGTTCGTGGCGGGCGGCATTGGCGATGATGCCGAACATGAACAGGGTGATGGCCAGCGAGGAACCACCGGCCGAGACCAGCGGCAGCTGCAGGCCGGTGACGGGCAGCAGGCCGACCACGTAGCCGACGTTGATCAGCGCCTGGCCGGTGATCCAGGTGGTGGCCGAGGCGGTCAGCAGCCGCAGGAACGGGTCCACCGAACGGGTGGAGATGCGCAGGCCGGTGTAGACGAACAGCGCGAAAAGGCCGAGCACCAGCGCACATCCGAGGAATCCGAGTTCCTCGCCGATGATCGCGAAGATGAAATCGTTGTGCGCATTGGGCAGATAGCTCCACTTGGCCCGGGACTGCCCGAGCCCGCGGCCCCAGATCCCGCCGTCCGCAAGCGAATACAGCGCCTGCCGCGACTGATACCCGATGCCCTGCGGATCCTCACCGGGGTTGAAGAAGGCACGCATGCGGTCGGACCGGTACCCGGCCGACAGGGCCAGGATGGCCGCCGCCACCGCGCCCGAGGCCGCGATGGTCACGAACATGCGCAGCGGCAGCCCGCCGAACCACAGCAGCGACGACAGCACGATGCCGAGCGCGATGGTGGTGGACAGGTTGGGCTCGAGCACGACCAGGAAACACACCAGCAGGCCCGCGGGCACCAAGGGCATGAGAATTTCCTTGTACCCGGCCTTTTCGCTCTGCCGTGAGGCCAGCAGATGCGAACCCCACACCACCAGCGTGATCTTCACCAGCTCCGAGGGCTGCACCGACACCAGCCCGAAGTCGAACCAGCGCCGCGAACCCTGCACCTCCGAGCCGATACCGGGGATGAGCACCAGCACCAGCGCCACCACCGACAGCGCGAACACCGGGAACGACAGCCGCCGCATCACCCGCAGCGGAATCCGCAGCGCGATGTAGAACAGCACGGCGCCGAACACCGCGAACACCGCCTGCTGCACGAACAGCTTGTAGGCCGATCCACCGCCGGCGTAGGACTCGACGCTGGAGGCGGACAACACCATGACCAGCCCGAGCACGGTGAGCAGCACCGCGATCGCCACCACCAGATGGAAGGAGGCGAGGGGCCGGGCCAGCCAGGCCCCGAACCAGCTCATGCCGGTGCGGCGCGCGGCCGGACCCGAGGCCGTTTTCACGGCACGCCGCGGCGTGGAACTCCCGGCGTGCCGTGATGCGGTCATTGCGGTCTCCCGATGTCCTTCTCGTCCAGGGCCTGCACCGCCGCCGCGAAGCTGCGGCCGCGGTGCGTGTAGTCGGCGAACATGTCCAACGAGGCCGCGGCCGGAGCCAGCAGCACGGTGTCGCCGCGAGTGGCGTATCCCGCGGCCACGCGCACGGCGCGGGCCATCACCGCTTCGGGCTCGACTTCGGTGAAGGGATCACCCATTCGAGCATCGTCCCCCGAATTCAGCTCCACCACGGGGACATCCGGCGCGTGTCGCGCGAGTGCGGCGGCGATCACGGCGGCGTCCGCGCCGAAGAGCACGGCGGCGACGAGATGCTCGCGCACCTCTTCGACGAGGTCTTCCACGCCCGCGCCCTTGAGCTGTCCGCCCGCCACCCAGATCACCGACTGGTGCGCCAGGATCGAGGAACGGGCGGCGTGCGGGTTGGTGGCCTTGGAGTCGTCGACGAATTCGACGCCGGCGAGTTCGCGCACGAAGGCGGCGCGATGCGGGCCGACCTTGTGCTCCTGCAGCCCCTCTTTCACGAACTGCGGGGCCACGTCGATGGACCGGGTGAGCGCGGCGGCGGCCAGGGCGTCGGCCACACCGGCCGGGCCCTGCGGGCTGATATCGCCGGTCTCGGCCAGGATGGCGGCCTTGGTGAAGGCGCGATCGAGGAGCTTGCCGTCCACCACGCCCAGTTCGCCGTCGGCGGGCACGCCGATGCGGAAGCCGACCGTGCGGCGCGCCTTGGACTTACGCGCCAGCGCGGCGGCCACCTGATCGTCGAGGCCGACGACGCCGACCCGACCGGTCAGCGCCCGCGCCTTGGCGGCGGCATAGGCGTCGAGCCCGCCGTGCCAATCCAGGTGATCCTCGGCCACATTCAGCACCACGCCCGCTTCCGGGCGCACCGACGGCGCCCAGTGCAGCTGGAACGAGGACAGTTCCACGGCCAGCACCTGCGGTCCGGGATTGCGGCGCAGCGCGTCCAGGATGGGCAGCCCGATATTGCCGCAGGCCACGCTGGGAATCCCGGCGGCGCGCAGAATCGAGTGCGTCATCTGGGTGGTGGTGGTCTTGCCGTTGGTGCCGGTGATCACCAGCCACTTGCGGACCGGCCCGTAGATGCGCGCCTGATCCACCCACCACGCGAATTCCACGTCACCCCAGACCGGAATGCCCTCGGTGACGGCGGAAACCAGCACCGGTGAATCCGGCCGCCAGCCCGGGCTGGTGATGACCAGCGCGAAGCGTTGCAGCGCATCGGGTTCCAGCAGGTCCTGGGCGGTGGCGGTGGCCAGCCCGAGTTCGGCGGCCTCGGCCAGGGCCTTGCCGCCGCCGTCGGTCACCACCGGGCGCGCGCCGATGTCCTGGAGCGGCTCGATCAGCGAGCGCCCGGAAACACCCCAGCCGGCCACGAGAACGTCACGGCCGCGCAGGAATTCGAGCATGGGTCCCGGCGAACGCAGGACCCGCGGAGCATGTTCGACCATCGTCCTATCACCCGACCGCTGAGAGGTATTCGCTGTAGAACAGGCCCAGGCCGATCGCCGATGCCATACCGGCCAGCAACCAGAACCTGATGATCACCGTGGTTTCGGCCCAGCCACTTAACTCGAAGTGGTGGTGGAAGGGCGCCATCTTGAACAATCGATTGCGGGTGGTCCGGAACACCGCCACCTGCAGGATCACCGACGCGGCCTCGGCCACGAACAGCGCGCCGATCACGATCATCAGCAGTTCGGTGCGGGTGGTGATGGACAGGCCCGCGAGCAGACCGCCCAGCGCGAGCGAACCGGTATCGCCCATGAAGATCTTGGCGGGCGCGGCATTCCACCATAGGAAGCCGATACACGCCGCGCCGCCCGCGGCGCACACCAGCGCCAGGTCCAGCGGATCGCGCACGTTGTAGCAGCCGCCGGCCACGTGGGTGGAGCAGGCATTGCGCCACTGCCAGAAGGTGATGATCATGTACGCGCCCAGCACCAGGCTCATCGAACCCGCGGCCAGGCCGTCCAAGCCGTCGGTGAGGTTGACCGCGTTGGACCAGGCCACCACGACCAGCGACACGAACAGCAGGAAGATGATCACGCCCATGGACAGGGTGGTGATATCGCGGGCGTAGGACAGCTTCCGGCTGGCGGGGGTGAGCCCGTCGGCATTGCGGAACTGCAGCGCCAGCACGCCGAAGATGATGGCCGAACCCAGCTGGCCGATGTACTTGCCCGCCGCGGTCAGGCCTAGATTGCGCTGCTTGCGCAGCTTGATCATGTCGTCCAGGAAGCCGACGCCGCCCAGCGCGGTGGCCAGGCCCATCACCAGCAGACCCGAGGCCGAGGGGCCGGGCTCGCCGTAGCTCATCGAGATCAGGTGCGAGCCCAGGTAACCCGCCCACATGCCGGCCAGGATGGCCACGCCGCCCATGGTCGGGGTGCCGCGCTTGGCCTTGTGGCTCTCCGGGCCGTCGACCCGGATCTCCTGGCCGAAGCCCTGTTTGGCGAAGTAGCTGATCACGGCGGGCGTGAGCAGGATGGAGACGGCCAGCGCGATAGCGGCCGAGAGCAGAATCTGGGTCATCGGGCGGCCTCCTGCTCCGCACCGGTCAGATGTTCGGCGACCGCCCACAGTCCAACGGACTTGGAGGCTTTCACCAGCACCACGTCACCGGGTTCGAGTTCTTCGTCGAGCAGTTCGATGGCGGACGCGATATCCGGCACGTGGACGGCTTCGTCGCCCCACGAGCCTTCCTGCACGGTGCCTTGGAAGAGGGCGCGCACGGGGCGGCCGGCGCCGACGACGACCACGCGGTCGACATCCAGGCGCACCGCCAGGCGGCCGATCTTGTCGTGTTCGAGCACGGATTCGTCGCCGAGTTCGCCCATTTCGCCGAGTACGGCCCAGCTGCGGCGCGGGGTGTCGCCGGCCTTGGACATGGTGACCAGCGCCTTGAGGGCGGCGCGCACCGAATCCGGGTTGGCGTTGTAGGAGTCGTTGACGACGGTGACGCCGTCGGCGCGGGTCCGCACGTCCATGCGGCGCGCGGAGACCGGCTTGGCGCCAGCCAGGGCGGCGGCCACGGTGGCGAGGTCCGCGCCCTGGTCGATGGCGACCGCGGCGGCGGAGAGGGCATTGCCGACCTGGTGTTCGCCGTGCACTGCCAGCTGAACCGCGATGGATTCGCCGTTGGCGTGCAAGGTGAATCGCGCGCGGGCCTGCTCGTCCAGGGTGACGTCGGTGGCGCGGATATCGGCGTTCGAGGCCAGGCCGACGGTGACCACACGGGCCTTCGTCCGCTCGGCCATCTTGGCGACCAGGTGATCGTCGAGGTTCAGCACCGCCAGGCCGTCGGCCGGAAGGGCTTCCACCAGTTCGCCTTTGGTCTGCGCGATCACCTCCTGGCTGCCGAACTCGCCCAGGTGCGCGGTGCCCACGTTCAGCACCACACCGGCGCGCGGCGGCGCGATCTCGGTGAGCGCCTTGATGTTTCCGGGTGCGCGGGCCGACAGTTCGAGGACCAGGAACTTGGTCTCGGCATCGGCGCGCAGGGCCGTCCACGGATGTCCCAGCTCGTTGTTGAACGAGCCCGGCGGGGCCACCACGGGTCCCAGCGGGGCCAGTACAGCCGCGAGCAGATCCTTGGTGGAGGTCTTGCCGGAGGAACCGGTCACGCCGACCACGGTCAGGCCGTTCGCCACCAGGCGATCCACGCTCGCGCGGGCCAGCTT
Organism: Nocardia yamanashiensis; assembly: GCF_021183565.1. NCBI lineage: Bacteria > Bacillati > Actinomycetota > Actinomycetes > Mycobacteriales > Nocardiaceae > Nocardia > Nocardia yamanashiensis. Next base: position 7,496,463 of record NZ_CP089226.1, on the reverse strand, counting down.
GGCGAGCGCTTCCAGGACCGCGGCCCCGGAACCATCGGTATCGGCGGCCAGGGCGATAGCGCGGCTGGCGTGCGGACGCGGCGCGACCACCACGGCGGGCACCCCGACCGGGCGCGCGGCCAGCACCGCCACCGCGCCCTGTTCGATCGCCCGGGCCGCGAACTCGTGGCCGTCGACGCGTTCACCCGGCAGCGCCAGGAACAGATCACCGGAACCCACACGGCGCGAATCGAATTCGGCCTGTCCGGTGACCTTCGCCTCGGGGTCGGGGACGTCGTGCAGCGTGCCGCCCACGACCTCCGCGAGCTCCCGCAGAGTCATCTCGATCATGAATGCGTCAGGTCCCTCGTCTTTCGCGACAGGGCTGCCACGAGCACCTCGCGGTCGTCGAACGGATACTTCACGCCTGAAATCTCCTGCCCTGTCTCATGTCCCTTGCCCGCGACCAGCACCACGTCACCGGGGCGGGCCCAGTCGACGGCGGTTTCGATCGCGGCGGCCCGATCCCCGACTTCCCGGACCTCCCCGCGCTCGCCGTCCGGGAGCTCGACGGCCCCGGACCGGACCGCGGCGCGAATGCTCGCCGGATCCTCGCTGCGCGGATTGTCGTCGGTGATGATCAGCAGGTCCGCTCCGCGCGCCGCGGCCGCGCCCATCAGAGGACGCTTCCCGGCATCGCGGTCGCCGCCCGCGCCGACCACCACCGCCAACCTCCCCTCCCCCTTCTCAGTGAGCAACGCACGCAGCGTGGCCACGACCGATTCGATCGCGGCCGGCTTGTGCGCGTAATCCACCACGGCCAGAAAATCCTGCCCCTGGTCCACCCGCTGCATGCGACCGGGCACGTCGACCGCGCCCAGCGCCGCCGCAGCGGAAGTCTCGTCCACGCCCGCCGCCGCGCACACGGCGACGGCCAGCAGGCCGTTGGCGATGTTGTACGCCCCCGGCAGCCGCAGGCGTACATCCACCTTGCCGTGCGGGCCCGCGGCGGTGAACTCCTGGGTGCCGGCGGGACCCTCGGCCGATGCGGTGACGGTCCAATCAGCCTGTGCGCCAACAGTAGTCGCAACGGTCAGCAGGCGGCGCGGCGCATCCCCGGCGGCGGTCGCCCGGGCGGCATCGGACGGCAGATCGCCGGCGATCTCGTCGGCCAGGCGGCGGCCCCACTGATCGTCCACGCAGATCACCGAGGTGCGCGCGGCCACCGACGGGCGGGGCGAGGCGGCGCTGTCCGGGCCATCGGGGATGAAGAGGCGGCGCTTGGCGGCGAAGTAGTCCTCGAAGTCGGAGTGGAAGTCGAGGTGGTCCTGCGAGAGGTTGGTGAACGCGCCGACCGTGAAGTCCACGCCGTCCACCCGGCCCAAGGCGAGGGCGTGGCTGGAGACCTCCATGACCACGGCGTCCACGCCCTGCTCGACCATGAGCGCGAACATGGCGTGCAGCTGCGGGGCCTCGGGGGTGGTGAGCGCCGAGGGCACCCGCACCCCGCCGATGCGGGTCTCGATGGTGCCGATGAGCGCGGTGCGCAGCCCGGCGGCGGCCAGTCCGGCCTCGACCAGGTACGACGTGGTGGTCTTGCCCGAGGTGCCGGTGATGCCCACGATGCGCAGTTTGCGAGAGGGATCACCGTAAAGAGCGGAGGACAACTCGCCGAGCACCGCGCGCGGCGTGTCGTGCACCAGCACCGGCACGCCGAGCTCACCGGCGATCTCGGCGCCGGCCGGATCGGTGAACACCGCGACCGCGCCGCGCGCCACCGCGTCGCGGGCGAACCGCGCGCCGTGGGCCTTCGCGCCCGCCAGTCCGGCGAACAGGTCACCCGGCCGAACCGCGTTGGAACGCTGCTCGATACCGGTGACCACCACCTCCTCCCACGCTGTCACCTGCGACGACGCGAGGCGGGCTCCCGTCAGCTCGGCCACCGTGGGCAAGCCGGTCGGCTGCGGGGTGGCGGGCCGGAGCACCTGCGGCTCGCTCGAGTTTCCGCGGGGCGACTCTGCCGAATCTCCGCGGGGCGGCGACTGCGCGGGCACGAAGCTCCTCTCCGGGATGGTGGTCTTATGCCGATTCCGAGTATTGGGACTCGGATCGACGTGTCAGGTTACCTGTGTTCGATCGCCGCGCAGTCGGCACGGCGCAGTTCGGTCACCCGCCCGTTCCCACGGCGGGCGCGGCGGGGGTCACATCCATCGCCTACCTGCTCTAACTCGCCTGCAGAATCAGCTGTTTCGCGGGCGGCGACGGCGGCACCCGGTCCCGCTGCAAGGCCCAGGAGGCGATGCTGTGGAACAGCGGCGCGGCCGATCCGCCGCCGCTGCCGTCGGAGCTGCGCACCGGCGCGTCCAGCATCATGCCGATCACGTAGCGCGGATTGTCGGCGGGCGCCATCCCGGCGAAGGTGATCCAGTACCGATCGCTGGAATAGCAACGGCATTTGGCGTCGATCTGCTGCGCCGTACCGGTCTTTCCGGCCACCTGGTAGCCCTCGATGGCCGCCGGGCCGCCGGTGCCGGTCTGCACGCCGCGCGGGTCCTTCTGCACCACCGACTGGAACATCTGGCGCAGCGTGGCCGCGGTCTGCGGGCTGACCACCTTCACGCCCTCGGGCTGCTCCTCCTCGGTGCGGGTGCCGTCCGGGGCGACCTTGGCCTTGACGATGCGCGGCGGAATCCGCACCCCGTCATTGGCGATGGCCTGGTACATGGCGGTCATCTGCAGCGTGGTCATCGAAAGACCCTGGCCGATGGGCAGGTTCGCGAAGGTGGAACCCGACCACTGGTCGCGGGTGGGCAGCACGCCCGCGCTCTCGCCCGGCAGGCCGACGCCGGTGCGCTGGCCCAGGCCGAACTTCTTGAGCATGTCGAAGTAGCGGTCCTCGCCGACCCGCTGGGCCAGCATCAGGGTGCCCACATTGGAGGACTTACCGAAGACGCCGGTGGTGGTGTACGGGGCGACGCCGTGGTCCCAGGCGTCGTGCACGGTGACGCCGCCGAGGGAGATGGCGCCCGGAACCTGGAGCACCTCATCGGGATTGGTGAGGCCGTATTCGATAGCCGCGGCCGCGGTGACGATCTTGTTCACCGAACCGGGCTCATACACCTCCTGCACCGACGGGTTGCCGAGGTCGGATTGCGACCAATACTGCGGTCCCAGTTTCGGATTGAAGGTGGAGTCGTTGGCCATGGCCAGCACCTGGCCGGTGTGCGCGTCCAGCACCACCGCCGAGGCGGCCTGCGCACCGGAGAGCTCCTTGGCCTGCTGTACCTGCTGCTGCACGTAGTACTGCAGGTCCGAGTCGATGGTGAGTTCGACGCCGTTGCCGTTCACGGCGGGCTGCCGGTCGCGCCACGAACCCGGGATGACCGCGCCGTCGGAGCCGCGGTCGTAGGTCAGCGAACCGTCGGAACCGGCGAGGATGGCGTCCATCGAGGACTCCAGGCCGATCTGCCCGTGGCCATCCCAGCCGGTCGCGCCGATGATATTGGCGGCCAGCGAGCCGCCCGGATATTCGCGCAGCTCCTGCGGATCCGAGCCGACCTCCGGGAACTGCAGGCTGATATCCGAGGCGACCCGCGGATCCACATTGCGCACCAGATAGACGAACGGCTCGTCACTGCGCAGCTTGGCCAGCACGTCCTTCTCGGGAGCCGCGGCGCCCAGCTTCTCGTGAATGTATTTGGCGATGGCCTGCAGCCGCGCGTCCGGTTCCGGCGCGGTCGGCTTCTTCTCGTGCGCGTCGGCCAGATCCTTGCGCACCTTCACCGGCTGAAAGGTCAGCTGCTTCGCCGAGATCGTGTAGGCCAGCGACTTCCCGTTGCGATCGGTGATGGTCCCGCGCGCCGCCACGTCCGGCAGCCGCACGGTGCGCTGACTGGCCGCTTCCGCCGACAGTTTCGGCGCGGAAAAGCTCTGCACCCACAGCAATTGGATGGCCGCCACCAGCAGCGCGACCAGCATGACCACCCGGCCTACCCCGAACCGGAATCGCGTGGCCCCGTCCATCCCCGGGGTGGGCCGCGGTCTCGACTGCCGCCCCGGCCCCGAACTCGCGCGACCCGCTCCGGCCCGGCCCCGCCCAGCGGCGGCCCGCACCCGTCCGGAATCCACACGGCCCCGGCCCGAGTCACGCCCGCGCGCGGCGCGGGACGGGCTCACCGACCTGCTCCCGGCGCGGCCTGCACGGCCGGGTTCTGCGTACCGGCGTTCTGCCCGGCTCCGTTCTGCGCACCGGGCACCTGCCCGGCCGCGTTCTGGGTCCCGGGCGTCTGCCCGGCCGCCTGGGTACCGGGGTTCTGGCCGCCGCCGGTCGGTGCACCGGCGTTCTGCGCTGCCGGATTCTGCTGGCCGCCCACGTTCTGGCCGACCGGGTTCTGCTGGCCGGCAAGGTTTTGCGGAGCGCTCGGGTTGGCCGGGGTGGTGGGGGCGTTCGGGGTGGTGGTCACCGGGACCACGCGTTCCCCCTGGGCCTGCGACAGTTTCGGCTGCGCCGAAGGCGCGGACGGGGTGGTGTTCAGGGGCGCGGCCGGGGAGCCCTGGGCGGGCGTCGGGGTGCCGACCACGATGACCTGGCCGTCGGGGCCGATCACCAGGCGCGCGGGATCCTTGGCCGGGATCATGCCGAGTTCGGCGGCGCGCTGGGCCAATTCGGGCGCGGAGTCGGCGGCCTCCACCTCACGCTGGAGCGCGGCCTTCTCATCGGCGAGCTGGGTATTGTGCCGGCGCGCGGCGCCGAGCTGATAGCTGTCCTCGGTGGCGCGGGTGGTGAGCAGCAGCGTCATGGCCAGCCCGCAACCGAGCAGGGCGATGATGGTCGCCACGAAGTACATGCGCCCGCGCGGCATCGGATCCCCGGTGCGCCGCAGCATGGGCGGCAGTTCGGTGCGGCCCGCACGGTTCTTGCGCTTGGCGTAAGCCCGCTGCGCCGCACCGGATTTCACCCGGTCCGCCGCTTGCACCCGGCGAGCCCCCCGGCCCGCCGCCTGCGTCCGGATCGTCATAGGGCGGCCCCGATCCCGGAGGGAACAGCGCCCCCGCTCCCCCTGGCCCGATCGGTCCCGGCCGCCTGCGCGCCGGTGTACCGGAGGAAGATCCCCTCCCGCAAACGAACTCGCGTCCGGAACCTCACTGCGCGTCCTCCCCTGCGATCCGTTCCGCGGCCCGCATGCGCACCGGAGCGGCCCGCGGGTTCTCCTCGATCTCCTGCTCGGTGGCCTTCTCCGCGCCCCGGGTCAGAATCTTGAATTCCGGTCCCATGCCGGGAAGTTCGACGGGCAGGTCCAGCGGCGTGCGCGAGACCGAACGCTTCGCCAGCTCCGACTTGACCACCCGATCCTCGAGGGACTGGTAGCTCATGATCACGATGCGGCCGCCCGGCGCGAGCGCGTCCAGCGCCGCGGGCATGGCCGCCTCCAGCGATTCCAGCTCCCGGTTCACCTCGACCCGCAGCGCCTGGAAGGTGCGCTTGGCCGGATGCCCGCCGGTGCGGCGGGCGGCGGCGGGGATGGTGTCGTAGAGCAGTTCCACCAGTTGCGCGCTGGTGGTGAAGGGCGTGCGCTGGCGGCGGCGCAGCACCTCGGAGGCGATTTTCCCCGCGAAGCGTTCCTCGCCATAGATTTTCAGCACCCGGGCCAGGTCACCGTGGCTGTAGTTGTTGAGCACGTCGGCGGCGGTGGGACCGGTGGTGGCGTCCATGCGCATGTCCAGGGGCGCGTCGATCGAATAGGCGAATCCGCGATCGGCCTCGTCGAGCTGCATGGAGGAGACACCCAGGTCCATCAGAATGCCGCGCACCGAACCCTTGGCGGACAGCCCGGCCTGTTCCAGCGCGCCGGCGATGCCGTCATAGGTGGTGTGCACCAGGGTGATCCGGTCCGCGAACGGTTGTAGTCGTTCACCGGCCAGCTTCAGCGCATTGGTGTCGCGATCGAGTCCGACGAGACGAATGTTCGGATAGGTCCGCAGAAAGTACTCGGCATGACCGCCGAGCCCGAGCGTGCAGTCCACATAGACCGCGCCGTCGACGGATTCCAGTGCGGGACCGAGGATTTCGTCTGCGCGATGGAGGAGAACCGGAACATGGCGGGGGCCGTCACTGCTTCGGTGCACCTCGACCTCCCGGATTTCCTGCCTCACGTACGTCGCACGGCCGCCGTGGCGGGTCGCTTGCGATTCTGACTCTGCGGTGGCCAATGCCCCGTGGTCTCTGACCGAAGCACCGCACCTGGCGTTGGGGAAGTACGTCAGGGTCGGTGTCGGGCAGAGGCCGCAGGGCACTCGCCTCGCTGCGGGCTAGAAGATCCCGCCCAGCGACTCGTCTCTGGCCTGCGAGTAGTCCTCCTCGTGCTCGGCGAGGTAGGAATCCCACGCCGTCTTGTCCCAAATTTCGAGGAAGTCGACCGAGCCGATGACCACGCAGTCCTTGGTCAGGTTCGCGTAGCGGCGGTGCTCGATCGACAACGTGATACGGCCTTGAGCATCGGGACGCTGCTCGTCGGTGGAAGCCGCCAGCGCCCGGACGAACGCGCGGGCCTGCGGATTGCTTCTCGACGCCGCGGCGGCTCGCCGCGCCAAGGCGGTGAACTCGTCCTTCGGGTAAACGGCAAGGCTGTGGTCCTGTCCCTTCGTGACCATCAACCCTCCCGCCAGCTCGTCGCGAAACTTCGCAGGCAACGTCAGTCGCCCTTTGTCGTCCAACCGAGGGGTATAGGTACCGAGAAACAAGCCTCGACACCTCCTACCGGATCACCCTCTCGACTGTTCGGCCTCCTGTAGTGCGCGCTCCACATTACCCCACTTTCCCCCACTTTCAATCGAAAGCGGCGGTGATCTCGGTCCCCGCTTGGCGAACTTCGCAGGTCACACCAGCTATCACGAGGGTGGGGAACTTTCGCCGCAGTTCCCCCGACACGCGCGACGCGCGCCGGCGGGGCTCCGGGAACTGCCAGCAAACCCGCAGATAGCGCGCATATCCGGCGGCCGTGGGGCGGGGTGGGGGATGCGCGTGGGGGGTGGTGGGGAGAAGCGGAAGGGACGCGACACGCCGGTCGGCGACCTACAGGAAACGCCGTGACGCCACACCTCAAATCGGTGTGGCGTCACGGCGTGTCGCACTGTCTTCAGTTATTGGAGCAACCCTGGCCCGTGCGTCGCCCCGAAAAGGGCTGCACGACCGACCGGTTCAGTTGTCCTGTTCGAATCTGCGGCGGAAACGATCCTCCATACGGGAGGAGAAGCCGCCCTGCTTCTTCGGCTTGGCGCGCTGGGCGCCCGGACCGCTGCTCGCGCCCGGAGCGGCGTCCGTGCCGCGGCCGCCACCGGAAGACATCCGGGGGCCACCGATCAGCAACAGCACGCCCGCGCCGAACATCACAGCGAAACCGATCAAACTGATGATCGGGAAACCGCCCGGCTTGAACGGAGCGGCAATGCCCGCCACCAACAGAAACAGCCCGAGGGCGAACAAAGCCGCCGCTTGGAGTCTGCGTCGTCCGGTGGCAGAACGTAACCGTCCGCCCCGAACGGTCGAGGCGAACTTCGGATCCTCAGCATAGAGCGCGCTCTCGATCTGTTCGAGCATGCGCTGCTCGTGCTCGGAGAGTGGCACGGTACCTCCCCCGGCACTAGGTAGTGGCTGTCGCCTCCGGGTAGGCGACGGATAGCCGACCTTGGCGGCTGTCTGCCACCAATAATACGAGTTCGATCAGAGCGCTACCACCTACTCGCCGATACTCAGGCCAGCATTCCCGCGACCCACCCCGTGCTGGGACGTTGCCGAGCCGCCGCGGCCAGCAGATCTTCCACGTCGTGCAGGAATGCGCCTACCCGCGAAGCGAACTCGTCGGCGCGCCGATCATCGACCGGCCGGGGCAGGCCGGCCTCCAAAGCGGCGCGGGTTTCGGACTGCCCGGTGAAGTAGTCCGCCCACATGGTGAATTCCGGTGCGGCGCGCTGCATCAGCACCCAGGCATTGCGGGATCGGGCCCGGGGTGCGCGATCCGCGCCGGTGAGAGCCAGGACCGCGCCGGCGCCGCGGAGTGCGGCGAGGTACGCGGTGCGGAAGCGCTCGGCCGGGTCCTTCTCCCCCGCCGACTGTATGAGCAGGTTGTCGGCCTTGCGCAACAGATCTGCGGCCCGGCCGGAATGCGGCGGGCGTTCAGTTTTGCCGGTCATCGGTACCTCCCCACTCGTCTACCCGCCCGGACCTCACCGGTATTCCCCCGCCGGGTCCGGGACGGCGTCCCGATTCCCCAGCACAGGCGATGAAGATCGAACAAGTATTCGAAGGTTTCACTTGGGATTGAATATAGAGAGACCCACCGACAAGTTCCACGGCCCGCATCCGGGCTACTGTCGGATCCATCCGCCCGCCGCGAACGAGAGCCGCGCCCAACCGATGACCGCAGTCACTCCGAACACCACGCCCGCACCCGTCGTCGTCGATCTCTCGGCAGCGACCCTGCGCGCCCGGCTGCACGACGCCCTGTCGGTCTACGTCGCGGCCATGGACTACCCGCGCGGCACCGAACACCAGCGCGCACCCATGTGGACCGAACACACCACGCGCCCCGGCTGGCAGGCCGTGGCGGCGCTGCTCCCCGACGACGACGGCCGTCTCGACCTGCGCACCGCGCCCATCGCGTACGGGTATCGCGGCGCACCGCACCAGTGGTGGCATCAGCAGGTCTACAGCGGGATGCGCCGCACCGGCTGGCCCGAACACGCGGCGCGCGACCTGCTTTCGGACTACTTCGAACTCACCGAACTGCACGTGCACCCCAGCGCCCAGGGCCGCGGCATCGGCGAGATCCTGCTCACCCGGCTGCTGCAGAACCGCCCCGAGCGCATGGTCCTGCTCTCCACCCCCGAGGTGGACCAGGAAGCCAATCGGGCCTGGAAGCTGTACCGCCGCCAGGGTTTCGGCGATATCGTGCGCCACTTCATCTTCTCCGGCGACACCCGCCGCTTCGCGGTACTCGGACGCCAGCTGCCGCTGTGATGCGGCGGATGCGCAGCGGCGCTCGGCGGCGGTCAGGTCCAGCGGCGGCGAACGGCGTCCCGCCGCACCGGGAATCACGCGGGCGGGTCCGGCGCGACCGGCACCGAGGACTCACTACACAGCGCGTGGCGGTTGCCGCTTCGAGCGCGGGACGAAAGGGATGCGCAGTGGAGGGAATCCGGCGCCGCGAGGTCGTCGCATGAGCGTGGTGATCATCGGCTCGGGGCACAATGCGCTGGTCGCGGCGTGCTATCTCGCCCGGGCGGGACACGCGGTCGAGGTGCTCGAGCGGGACACGGTGCTCGGTGGAGCCGTGTCGACGGTGGAGCGGTTCCCGGGGCACCGGGTGGATCGCGGGTCGTCGGCGCACATCATGGTGCGGCACACGGGGATCATCGAGGAGCTGGAGCTCGAACGGTTCGGGCTGCGGTATATCGACTGTGATCCTTGGGCTTTCGCGCCCGCGCCGCCGGGCGCCGACCTGCCGCCGATCGTGTTCCACCGGGACCTGGACCGGACGTGCGCGTCCATCGCCGCGGCCTGCGGGGAGCGGGATGCGGTGGCCTACCGGCGGTTCGTGAAGGTGTGGGGCGAGCGGAGCGCGCGGGTCATGCGGGCGTTCGGGGGCGCGCCGACCGGCGGGAACCTGCTGCGGTCGTTCTGGGGGCTGGACGCGCGGGAGGCGGCGGGCGCGACCGGGCGCGGCAGCGGGAACGCGCTCTCGCGGGAGATGATGCAGACCGGGGACGCGCTGCTGGACAGCCTTTTCGACAGCGAGCGGCTGAAGGCGGCGCTGGCCTGGTTCGGCGCGCAGTCCGGCCCGCCCATGTCCGAACCCGGGTCCGCGCCCATGGTGGGGTTCGCGGCGCTCATGCACACGCTGCCGCCCGGGCGTGCGGTCGGCGGCAGCGGCGCGTTGAGCGAAGCCCTGGTGGCGCGTTTGCGGAGTGATGGCGGAACCGTAAGCCCCGGTGACGCCGTGATTTCCGTCGCACGCGCCGGAAACGGCTGGCGGGTGCGCACCGCGAGCGGGCGGGACCTGCACGCGGACACCGTGATCGCGGGCAGTCACATCCTGACCACGCTGGAGCTGTTGGAGCAGGGCGGATTCGACGCGGGCACGATCGCGGACTGGCGGCGGCGGATCCGCGTCGGGCCGGGCATCGGCATGGTGGTGCGGGCGGCGACCAGCGCGCTGCCGCAATATCCGGGCGCGAAACCCGAAGAGTCGGCACACGGTCTGCAACTCCTGGTGAGCGACCGGCGCCAGCTGCGGCGGGCACACGGCGCGGCCATGGCCGGCGACCTGCCGCCGCGCCCGGTGGTGCTGGCCATGAGCTTCAGCGCCCTGGACCCCACCCTCGCCCCGCCCGGGCAACATCAACTCTCCCTGTGGGCCCAATGGCATCCCTACGAACTGGCCGACGGTAGCTCGTGGGTTGCGCACGCCGAGCACGAAGGCGACCGCATCATCGCCGAAGTAGACGCCCACGCACCGGGATTCGCCGGCACCGTGCTCGACCGCTTCGTCCAGACTCCCGCCGACCTGGAACGCGAAATGGGTTTGATCGGCGGCAATGTCATGCACGTCGAGATGTCCATAGACCAGATGTTCATGTGGCGCCCACTGCCGGAAATGGCCGGGCACCGCGTCCCCGGCGCACCCGGTCTGTACCTGACCGGGGCTTCGACGCATCCGGGCGGCGGCGTGTCCGGAGCCAGCGGCCGCAGCGTCGCCCGGCTCGTCGAACGCGACCTGCGCCCCCGCCGGCCGAGCTTCCTGCGTCGGTGAAAGACCCGAACCGCCGGTCGACGGTGATCGCCTCGGTGCCCGCTGTGCTGCTGGTGCTGGCGCAGATCACGTATCCGCTGGCGCACGGGACCGGGCGCGATGGGGTGACGGTGGCGGTGGTGTTGCTGTCGGCCGCTACGGCTTTGACGCATGCCGGGATCACGCGTGGGGTGTGGTGGGCGGCCGGGTTCCTGGTGATCGTGTCGGGGGTCGGGTTCGTCGCCGAGATGATCGGGACGGCCAGCGGTGTGCCGTTCGGTTGCTATGACTATGCGAGTGGGCGGATCGGGCCGGAGCTGGCCGGGGTGCCGTTGATCGTGCCGCTGGCTTGGACGGGTGGGTTGTATCCGGTGTGGACCGTGGCCGGAATGTTGTATCCCCGCGCGTGTCAGCGGGTTTCGATGACGGCGGCCGGGGCGGTGGGGTGGGATCTGTTCCTGGATCCGCAGATGGTGGCCGATGGGCAGTGGACGTGGTGCTCGAGTGTCGCGGGGCTGCCGGGGTTGCCGGATATTCCGGTGACGAACTATGTGGGCTGGCTGGGCGTGGCGGCGGTGATGGCGGGGCTGCTGCAGCTGTGGGACCGGACCGCGCCCGACAGCGGGGCGGCGCGTGTCGTTCCGGTCGCGGTGTTCGGGTGGACTTGGCTGGGATCGGCGCTCGCGCACGCGGTATTCCTGGGGCTGCCGGTGTCGGCGATCTACGGTTTCCTCGGGCTCGGCACGCTCGGGTTTCCGCTGGTTCGCGCGTTACGCGCCCGTCGAATCACGCTGGGGCCCGGGGGTCATGGCACGATGTGAGCCGTGCAGCCGAGTCCGATCATCGCCATCGCAGGGGAAACGCTCGAATCCGCGCCGGTTGTGCGGCGTCCGCGCCGTTGGGTGCGGGTCGCGGCGGCCGTACTTTTCGCGGCGCTGGCGGTAATGCTGACCGGGTGCCTGCGCGTACAGGTCTCGATGGGCGTGTCGTCCAACGACCGGGTGTCCGGGCGCATCATCGCCGCGGCCGTGCCGCAGAACAACCAGGACAAGGGCCCGCAGCTGAAAGCGCCCGACGCGCTCTCGTCCAAGGTGCGCGTGGACTCCTATTCCCAGGACGGGTACGTCGGCAGCCAGGTCTACTTCGACGATCTCACCTTCGGTGAGGTGCAGCAGCTGGGCAGCCTGTCCGACCAGACCCAGGGCATGTTCACCCTGCAGTTCAGCCGCTCCGGCGACCTGGTCACGCTGACCGGGCGCGTCGACCTCAAGAGCCTGCCGCCGCGCGGTTCCGACGTCCAGTTCACCATCGCCTTCCCCGCCCGCGTGGCCACCACCAACGGCACCCGCGAAGGCGATTCCGTGGTGACGTGGAAGCTGCCCGCCGGCGAGGTCACCAACCTGAACGCCGAAGTCGGCTACTCCGACCCGAATACGCGCTCCTTCGCGGGCTGGGCGGGCATCGTCGGCGGCATCACCCTGGCCGTCGCCGCCGTGGTCGCCGTCCTCGCCTACATGAGCCGCAACCCCGACCCGCCGGCCTACGTCCGCGCCGCCCGCTGGATCCGCCCCGACAAGACCTTCACCGACACCCGCGAATGATCGCCGCCCGCCTGGTGCGGGCGGGCACCGGCCTCGCCGTCGCCGGAGCCGTTGCCGCCCTGGGCAATCGCCTCACCATGCGGCAGCTCCGCCCGCACGACGCGACGGTAACCGAAAGGGTCACCGTCTGCGTCCCGGCGCGCGACGAGGCCGACCGCCTCCCCGCGCTGATTGCCGATCTGCTTGCCCAGCAAGGACTTCCGCACCTGCGCGTCATAGTCCTCGACGACGCGTCCATCGACGGCACCTACGCCGCGGCCGCCGCCGCGATCAGCGGCGACTCCCGATTCACCCTGGTACGCAACGAAACCGAGCCGCCGGCGGGCTGGAACGGCAAGACCGCCGCGTGCGATCTCCTGGCCGCCCTGGCCGGGGCCTCACCATCCCCTCGCGATCGGAGCAAATCGCGGGCGGACGGCGGGCCGGGTGGAACGGATGATCCCATCGATCGCCTCGGGGAGCCTGCCGCCTTCAGCGCGAAAACCCAGCCAGACCGGGAGACCGGCGCAAACTGGCACGAATCCGATTGTGACGCAGGCACGCTCGTATTCCTGGATGCCGATGTGCGGTTGACGCCCGGGGCGCTGGCGGCGGCGGTCGGCGAACTGCGGAGGTCGGGTGCGGCGCTGGTCTGCCCGTGGCCACGGCAGCGGGCCGGGTCGCTCGCCGAGTGGCTGGTGCAGCCGTTGCTGGCTTGGTCGTGGGCGTCGACTTTGCCGGTGGCGGTGGGGAATCGGAGTCTGCGGCCGTCGATGGCGGTGGCGTGCGGGCAGTTTCTGGTGTTCGACGCCGCCGCATATCGCGCGATCGGCGGGCATACGGCGGTTGCCGGTGAGGTGACCGAGGATCTGGCGATCGCCCGGGAACTGCGGCGGGCGGGGCGGCGGACCGTGCTGGTCGGCGGCGGGCAGGTCGCGGCGACCCGGATGTACCGGGGCGCAGGCGAAGTCGAGGCCGGGTACACGCGCTGGCTGTGGTCGGCATACGGCGGCCCGGCGGGCAGCCTGGCCGTCGGCGCGTTCGCGGCGCTCGCCTATTGGGTGCCGCCGCTCGCCGCGCTCGGCGGACGCGGCAGGGTTCGGCGGATCGGGGCGCTGGGATATGCGGCGGGCGTAGCCGGTCGGCTCCTCGCGCGCTCCACCGAAAACGGCGGGCCCATCGCGCGCGCCGATATCTTTGCGGCGCTGGCACATCCAGTGTCGATCGCGGCCTACGCACGCCTGTCGGCGTACTCCCATCGCGCGCACCGCGCCCGTGCGCTGTCCTGGAAAGGCCGAGCCCTCCCCACCGATCGGTGAACCAGGCAGAATCCACCACGTCGGCGAACCGGGCCACTTCTCCCCCACGCTCACCAGACCACCAACGAAGTATCCCCGCCGGGCCGCCGAGACCCGTTGGTCCGACCAGGTTCAGGGTACGGGGGTGATTCCGACCGTCGGGAAGAAGAAGCAGGAGCTCTGGCCGTTGCGGACCACGCCGAACATGGTCGCCAGGACCGTGCCCGAGCCGGTGTCGACCGGTACGGCGCGCACCCCGCCGCGCGGGAGGGCGCTGGTGAAGAAATCGCTGACGGCCTGTTCGACGACCGGGCGCAGCTCGTTGGGCACCTGGGGCGGGATCATGCCGCTGACGACCTGCGCCAGCGAGCCCATGGGCGCCGCCCCGCCCCGCCCGGTGGTCAGGTTGAGCCAGATGACCTGCATGCCCGAGGTATCCGCGCCGTCGGCATTGAGGCCGTAGGGGACGAAGGCGAACATGGTCTGGCCCGCCTTGACCGCGGACAGGTCGAGCCCGGGGATGGAGACCGCGTAGCGCGGCCACGGGCCGGGGATGGCGCCGGCGACGGCGGGCGCGAGACCGAGCACGGTGCCGCCCAGGCAGAACGGGGAGGCGGTCGGGTAGAGGAACGGTTCGACGCCCAGAGCCTGGAGGCCGTCGAGGGTCTGGCCGTAGGCGGAGAACCAGTCGGAGGGCGCGGCGGCCTGGTTGGCGCGATTGATCGCGGCGAGCATGGCGGCGGCCTGTGCGGTACCGGTTGCGGGGGCGGCGAATTGGCCGGCGTCGGGGGCGATGGCCTGGGTCTCACCCGATGGCGCGGCGGTTGCCGGACCGGTGGCGGTGAGCAGGGCGCAGGCACCGAGTACGCCCGCGAAACGGATGAGATCGGTCCTCACAGGCATTCGCTTGCTCCCCTCGAAATCATGGTCCGAGGGCGACGGTACTCCGCCTACCAGCGAAATCCCGGCATTCCACTCGGCACGCCGGGGGACGGAACCCCGGCGTGCGCACTGGAATCAGGCCGAGGCGGGAGCCGCCGACACGGTGTAACCGAGGTTCGCCAGCACTTCGCTGGTGGCCTTGGCGAAATTCAGGGTGATGAAGTGCAGGCACGGCGCGCCCTCGTCGATGAGCCGCTGCGCCATCTCGGTGGCGATCTCGATACCGGCGGCGCGCACCGCGGCGCGATCCTCCTCCGGCCCATCACCGGCCGCCTTCTGCAACCGTTCCAGCACCGCCGCCGGCAGTTCCCGGCCCGACAGTTCGACCGCGCGCTGCACCGTCCGCAGCGAGGTGATCGGCATCAGCTCGGGAATGATCGGCTTGTCGCCCTCGACCGGATCGTGCTTGACCACCCGATCGCGCAGGCGCAGGTAGTGATCGACGTCGAAGAACATCTGCGTGATCGAATACTCCGCGCCCGCACGCAGTTTCGCGGTCAGGTGCGCGGTGTCGTGCTCGAGGCTGGTGGAGCGCGGATGCCCCTGCGGGAACGAGGCCACGCCGACATGGAAGTCGCCGAGGTCGCGCACCATGCGCACCAGTTCGTCGGCGTATTCGACGCCTTCGGGATGCCGCACCCACTCGCCCAGCGGATCGCCCGGCGGATCGCCGCGCAGCACCAGGAGATTGCGGATCCCGGAGTCCGCGTACGCGCCGACGATCGAACGCAGTTCGGCGACACTGTGATCCACGGCGGTCAGATGCGCCACCGTCAGCAGCGTGGTCTCGCGCGCCAGCTGCCCGGTCACCCGGATGGTGCGATCGCGGGTGGAACCGCCCGCACCGTAGGTCATCGACACGAACGCCGGATGCAGCCGCTCGAACTCCCGCGCCGCCCGCCACAACCGAGCCTCACCGGCCGCGTCACGCGGCGGATTGAACTCGACCGAGAACGGAACCGACCCATCGGGCCGCGGGCCCAGCTGCTGCACCACGGAGCGAGTTCCGGACACTTGCGGTGTGCGGGAAACTCGGCCAGGGGTCGAATATCCCCGTACATTGTCGAAACTCACCCGGTCATTTTAAGGGGCGGCGAGCGCGCTCCACGCGGGCCCCGGGCCCGAAGCCGCGCCGCGCCGATCCCCGGGTGCGGGCGCGACCTGGAATTCCCGCTCGGACCCGGGGAATCGGGCGCTACGGCGGGCGGATCGCCGGGCCGTGCGCTCCCGGCCGACCGATTCCGTGGGGCGACCGGGCGCTCGGTACAGTCGGCGGCGGGGATTTTTCGGCGTCGCGCGGGGAGCGCGGCCACACCACAGGAGGTTCCTCTGTCCGCCGGACCTGGTACTCCGACCCGCAATCCGGTCGGTGCGGGCGCAGTCGTCGCCGCCGTGGAGGAACGACTCGAGGGGTTCTTCGCGACCCGCGCCGAGCTCGTGGAACCGCTCGGGCCGGTGTTCGTGGACGCCGCCGGGGCGCTGCGGGACTTCGTGCTGCGCGGCGGCAAGCGCACCCGCCCGGCCTTCGCGTGGACCGGCTGGCTGGGCGCGGGCCGCGATGCGGCGGAGCCGGAAGCCGATGCCGTGCTGACCGCCTGCTCCGCGCTGGAGCTGGTGCAGGCGTGCGCGCTCATCCACGACGACATCATCGATTCCTCGCGCACCCGGCGCGGGTTCCCGACCGTGCACGTGGATTACGAAGAGCGGCACCGGAATCGGAGCTGGGCGGGTGATTCCGCTCACTACGGCGAGAGCGTCGCCATCCTGATCGGCGATCTGGCGCTGGCCTGGGCCGACGATATGGTCCGCGACGCGGGCCTGCCCGCCGCGGCCGCCGCCCGCTTCGCCCCCGTGTGGGCGGGCATGCGCACCGAGGTGCTGGGCGGGCAGCTGCTCGACATCTACGGCGAGGTCAGCGGCGACGAGACGGTGGCGGCGGCCCTGCGCATCAACCGCTACAAGACCGCCGCCTACACCATCGAACGCCCCCTGCACATGGGCGCGGCCCTGGCCGGCGCCGACGCCGACCTGATCGCCGCCTACCGCGAATTCGGCACCGATATCGGCATCGCCTTCCAGCTCCGCGACGACCTGCTCGGCGTCTTCGGCGACCCCGCCATCACCGGCAAACCGTCCGGCGACGACCTGCGCGAAGGCAAGCGCACCGTCCTCATCGCCGAGGCCCTCCAGCGCGCCGACCACGCGAACCCGGCCGCCGCCACGCTGATCCGCACCAGCCTGGGCACCGACGTGACGCCCGAGCAGGTCACCGAACTGCGCACCGTCCTCACCGAACTGGGCGCGGCCGACGCCGTCGAGCAGCGCATCACCGGCCTCACCGAACAGGCCTTGACGGCACTGGACGCCAGCACCGCCACCACCGACGCGAAACAGCAGCTGCGCGCCATGGCCCTCGCCGCCACCGCGCGGGCCTACTGACCACGACCGTTCGGGCGCACTGATCACGACCGCACGGGCGTGATGATCGCCGCCGCGCGGACCTGCCGGCCACCACACGCGGCCTCCTCGAGCACAACCGCGCAGGCCCACTAGCCACGATCACACCCAACTCCCGATCAAGGCCGCGCATGCCCGCCGCCACGACCACGCACCTGGGAGCCGCCATGCCCACCGCCACGACCACGCACCTGGGAGCCGCCATGCCCACCGCCACGACCACGCACCTGGGATCTGCCATGCCCGCCGCCACGACCACGCACCTCGGGGCGGATCAGGCGCCACGACAGCGCGTGCCGATGTTCGCCCGGTCGCGGGTCCGAGCACGGCGGCCGTGACCGGCGGGCCTCCTGATCGCGCCCGCGCGGTGCACTGATACGGTCCAGCCACCAGGCGAATTGTCCGCCGCGGCAGGCTCGCACAGCGACAGCCGACGGGCGATGACCGGGTCTGTCCTGTTCGCCGGCCCCGGCACGCTGACCACCGGACTCGGTTCGCGCATTCGAATGGTGTGCGGCCGGGCAGGTGCGGGCAGGGCGGCGAGCGCGTGACGGGCGCGTGAGACGGATGACGGCTCCGGTAGGGGCGGGAGAGCGGGCGCGAGATGAAAACGGTTGCGGGAGCGACTGATCGGGTCGTGGTCGTCGGGGCCGGACTGTCCGGGCTGGCTGCCGCGCTGCATCTCATCGGCGCGGGACGGCGGGTTACCGTGCTCGAGCGCGCGGATCATCCGGGCGGTCGGGTCGGGCGGTACCGGGGGCCGGATTACGAGATCGACTCCGGGGCGACGATTCTGACTGTTCCCGGGCTGATCGACGAGGCGCTGGGCGCGGTCGGGCAGACCCGGGAGAGCGTGGGGTTGCGGATCATCGAGATGGAGCCCGCGTATCGGGCGCGGTTCGCCGACGGGAGTGATGTCGGGGTCTATTCGGATCCGAAGGCCATGGCGGCCGAGGTGGAGCGGGTGCGCGGTTCCGGTGCGGCGCAACGGTATCGGCGGCTACGCGGCTGGCTGGGCGGGGTGTACGAAGCCGAGTTCGGGCAGTTCATGGACACCAATTTCGATTCGCCCCTGGACATGGTGCGGATTCCGGAGAAGCGGCGGGCGCTGCTGAAGCTGGTGCGGCTGGGCGGTTTCGGCCGGCTCGGGCCGCGGGTGCGGAAGATCATGGGTGATGAGCAGCTGGCGCGGCTGTTCAGTTTCCAGGCATTGTTCGCGGGGACCTCGCCGGATCAGGCGCTCGCTGTTTACGGGGCCATCCCGTATATGGACACCTGCCTGGGGGTTTCGTACCCCGAGGGCGGCATGCGTGCCATCGCCGAGGCCATGGCGAAGGCGTTCACCGAGGCCGGGGGCACGCTCGAGCTGAACACCGAAGTCGCCGGAATCAACTATGAGGGCAAGCGGGCGACCGCCGTGCACACCGCCGACGGGCGCGCCCTGCCCTGCGACGCCGTGGTGGTGACCGCCGATATCGGCTCGCTCGCCCGCTTCGGGCTGCGCCGTCGCCGCTGGTTGCGCGCCTCGCCGTCGGCGGTGGTCGCACACGGCACCGTGCCCGCGGACGTGGCGGCGAGCTGGCCCGTGCAGGCGCATCACACCATCGACTTCGGGCAGGAGTGGACGCGGACGTTCGCCGAGATCGCGGCGCGGCGCGGGCGCGGGAAGCTGATGAGCGATCCGTCGCTGCTGCTGACCCGGCCGGCGCTGACCGACCCGAATCTTTTCCTCGATCGCACCGAACCGCACATCGACGCGACCGGTCGGTTGGGTGAGACCCGGCGCTACGAACCTTTCTCACTCCTGGCCCCCTGCCCGAATCTGGATGCGGCGCCGCTGGACTGGGACCGCCTCACCCCCTATTACCTGCGCGAACTCCTGGAAACCCTGGAAGCCCGCGGCTACCAAGGCATTTCGACCGCGTTCACCGTCGACCACATCGAGACCCCGCGCACCTGGGCGCGCCAGGGCATGCTCGCGGGCACCCCGTTCTCCGCCGCGCACCTGTTCCGGCAAACCGGTCCGTTCCGCACCCGGAACCTGGTGCGCGGGCGCGAAAACGTGGTCCTGGCAGGCTCGGGAACCGTTCCCGGCGTCGGCGTGCCGACCGTGCTGCTGTCCGGAAAACTGGCCGCGGCACGCATCACAGGGTGATCTCCGACATGCCCGGACCCGATCACCCCGCACCGGGGCGGTAGCACCGGCCGCGAAGCACTAGACTGACCGGCGTCCTGAATCCAGCGCGGCCGACCGCCGCCGACCTTTCCGGGGGGAACGACCGCCTTATGCCGACCCCCGATACGGACGCCGCCATCGCCCCGGACGCCACTCGCGCCCGCGCTGTCGCGACGCCGCGCCCGGACCCTCGGACCCCGTCGCATCACCCGCTGCACAATGCCGCCGATTTCGCGCGCAGTCCGGAAGGGCACGCCGCGGCGCTCGGCTTCTTCGGCGCGCTGCTGATCACCTTCGGCGGTTTCGGCGCGGGCAGCGTGCGCCGCACCGATCCGCTGCTCGAGGCCGCGCACCTGTCGTGGCTGCGCTTCGGGCACGGGTACGCGCTGTCGACGGTGTTCGTCTGGATCGGCGTGCTCGCCATGATCACCGCGTGGGTGCGCTTGGGGCGCATCGTCATCGGCAATCAGCCGGGCGCGATGGTGAGCTTGAACGAACTGCGCGCCATCGTCGGCATCTGGATCTTCCCGCTGCTGTTCGCGGTGCCCATGTTCAGCCGCGACGCCTACTCCTACCTCGCGCAGGGCGCGCTGCTGCGCGACGGCTTCAACCCGTACCTGGTCGGGCCGGTGCAGAACCCGGGCATCCTGCTCGACAATGTCAGCCCGGTCTGGACCACCACCACCGCGCCCTACGGGCCGATCTTCCTGCTCATGGCGCGCGGCATCACCACCATCACCGGTGACAACGTGGTGGCGGGGACCATCGCGCTGCGGCTGGTCATGCTGCCCGGCCTGGCGCTGATGCTCTGGGCGGTACCGCATCTGACCAAGCATCTGGGCGGCAAGCCGACCGTGGCGGTGTGGCTGGCGGTGCTCAATCCGCTGGTGCTGATCCATCTGATCGGCGGCGTGCACAACGAGATGCTCATGGTCGGGCTGATGACCGCCGGTATCGCGCTGGTGCTCGAACACCATCACGCGGCGGGCATCGTGGTGGTGGCCATCGGCGTGGCGGTGAAGGCGACCGCGGGCGTGGCGCTGCCGTTCCTGGTGTGGATCTGGATGATTCACGAACGCGAGCGCCGGGCCGCGCAGAACGAAGGCGAACTGCCGCATCCGGTACGGACTTTCGCCAAGATCAGCGGACTGGGCGTGGCGGTGTTCGTGGTGGTGTTCGCGGTGGCCACCTGGCTGACCGGGCTGGGCCGTGACGGGGTCGGCTGGCTGACCGCGCTCTCCGGCTCGAAGAAGATCATCAACTGGCTGTCGCTGCCGACCGTCATGGCGCACATGGTCACCTGGGTGACGCCGCTGCGCCTGGAATCGGTGCTGTCGGTGACCCGCACCATCTGCGCGATCGCCATGGTCGCGGTGCTCGTCTGGGCCTGGTGGCGGTTCAAGAGCACCGAACGCGAAGCGGTGATGGGCATCCTGGTCGCCTTCGTCGCGATCGTCATCCTCTCCCCCGCCGCGCTGCCCTGGTACTACTCCTGGCCGCTGGCCCTGGCCGCCGGATTCGCCCTGTCCACCAGGACATTGCAATGGCTGGTCGGCCTGTGCACCTGGCTCATGCTGGTCTTCCAGCCCGACGGCTCCATCGGCCTGTACAACTTCGTGCACGTGGCCCTGGCCACCTTCGCCGCCGTCGTCGCCGCCCTCGCGCTGAAGAACGTGGACCCGCTGAAGCTCAGCGCCCACCACCCGCAGCGCGAGGCGGTGCGGGCGGACGCCGGCCACGCCGCCACGACATGACCAGCGCACGTTCGACCCCGTGCGCGGTGGAAACCGGCATCGGTGCAACGGCGGCCGCAGCTCAGCTCGCGCGCGCCTACCGGGACTGCCGCCGGGTCGCCGCGGCGCACGGGCGGACGTATTTCCTGGCCACCCGTCTGCTGGAGGCGGAGCGAAGACCGGCCGTGCACGCGCTGTACGCGTTCGCGCGCATGGTGGACGACATCGTCGATGCCGCGGACGCCCCCGCGCACGCCGCCGAATCGACGCGGGCGCTGGATCGCATCGAATACGAACTACGCGGGCGGCTGGTGCACACGCTGGCCGTCGCCCCGGCGAACGACGAAGACCGGATCCTGCTGGCCGTCTCCGACACCATCCGGCGCTATGAGATTGCGCCGGAACACTTCTGGGTGTTCCTCGACTCCATGCGCATGGACATCCCCGGCGGCCCGCAATACCGCGACCGCTATCCGTCGATGGCCGCCCTGCGCGAATACATGCGCGGTTCGGCCGCCGCCATCGGCCTGCAACTGCTCCCGGTCCTCGGCACCGTCGTCCCCCGCGCCGAAGCCGAACCCGCGGCCGCCGCCCTCGGCGAAGCCTTCCAGCTCACCAACTTCCTGCGCGACGTCGCCGAAGACCTCGACCGCGGCCGCATATACCTCCCCGCCGACGAACTCTCCGCCTTCGACGTCGACCCCGACCTGCTCCAGCACTGCCGCCGCACCGGCCGCACCGACGAACGCGTCCGCCGCGCCCTGGCCCACCTGATCGCCGTCAACCGCGGCATCTACCGCCGCGCCGTCCCCGGCATCGACCTGCTGACCCCCCGCGTCCGCCCCGGCATCCGCACCGCGGCCACCCTCTACAGCGGCATCCTCGACGAGATCGAGCGCAACGACTACACCGTCTTCACCCGCCGCGCGGTAGTCCCCGCCCACCGCCGAATCCGCGTCGCCGCAAAAGAATTCGCCGCCTCCCACCCATTCCGCAGCCCCACCCCCCACTGACCGGCCACGGTCGCCGCCTCACGGCGCAGGCGCCGCGCCCCGGCTCAGTCACCGCAACCTGCCACCCCGACGCGAACTCCCCGACCACCGCAGCCGGGTTGGCGACCGCTATTCGGTCCCTTCGCGCGGCGGCCGACACAACGGGATGCGGGGTTTCCCTGATTTCGCTCCCCGCTATCTCCAGCCGCCAAACATGTGGGGGTGCGGAGCAATCCCCAGGCGGCGACCGGGTTTGGCGGCCGAGCGCTTCGTTCCCGTTGGTGGGCAAGGGAAAGCAGTGGGGGTGCGGGACATGTCCCGCACCCCCACTTTCACGCTCCCCGGCACGTCAGTGCCGGGGAGCGTTTTCGTCTGCGCTCAGAACGGATCCGCCGCCGCGCGGCGAATGACCTCGCGCGCCAGGGGCCCGTGCAGGGCGTCGATGGGGCGACCCGGGAGCGAGTCGTCCTCTTTGTAGATCCATTCCAGGATCTCTTCGTCGGTGTATTTACCGTCACGCATGACGGTGATCAGCGGGGTCACATGCTTGGCGACGGCCCCGGTGGAGTCGAAGAACTCCTTGGGGATGCCGGCCACGCCGTCGCGGCGGACCGCGATGATCTGGTGGTCGCGCAGCATCTGATGCACCCGGGTGACCACCATGCCCAGCTGTTCTGCCACGTCGGGCAGCGGGATCAGGGTCACCGAGTCCGGCAGGACGTCTTCGCTGCAAGGAAAGGCACTCACGGCGATAACGGTAGTCGCTCGCGTCGCCACGGTCGCATCACACCCCGACGCGACTACCATCGGGTGAGCCGCACCGGGCGGCCTGGGACGTGGAAGGGCAATACTCAGTTGATCGGCGAGATGCTGGAAGGGCGCTACCGCATCGACGCGCCGATCGCGCGTGGCGGTATGTCCATGGTGTTCCGGGGGGTGGACACCCGGTTGGACCGACCGGTCGCGATCAAGGTGATGGATCCGAAATTCGCCTCCGATCCCCAATTCCTGACGCGATTCGAACTGGAGGCGCGCGCCGTCGCCAAGCTCAAGCACCCGTCGCTGGTCGCGGTGTACGACCAGGGCGTGGACGGCGACCACCCCTTCCTGATCATGGAATTGGTGGAGGGCGGCACCCTGCGCGAACTGCTGCGCGAACGCGGGCCGATGCCGCCGCACGCGGTGCGCGCGGTAGCCGAACCGGTGCTGCAGGCCATCGGGGTGGCGCACGCGGCGGGTCTGGTGCATCGCGATATCAAGCCCGAGAACGTGCTCATCTCCGATTCCGGCGAGGTGAAGATCGCCGATTTCGGCCTGGTGCGCGCCGTCGCCGAAGCCAAGATCACCGCCGACAGCGTGATTCTCGGCACGGCCGCCTATCTTTCGCCCGAACAGGTCACCACCGGCGATGCCGACGCCCGCAGCGACGTGTACTCGGCCGGCATCCTCATCTTCGAAATGCTCACCGGCCGTACGCCTTTCACCGGCGACAATTCGCTCTCGATCGCCTTGCAGCGCACCGAGAAGGACGTGCCCAGCCCGAGCCGGTTCATCGGCGGCGTCCCGCCGGAGATCGACGAACTGGTCGCGCACGCCACCGCCCGCGAGCCGTCGCATCGCTTCCCCGACGCCACCGCGATGGCCGATGAGCTACGCCGGATCGCCCGCGACCTGCAGCTACCCGATTACCGGGTGCCCGCACCGCAGGAATCGGCCGAACATCTCAGCGCCCGCTACCAGGTCGGCGGCCCGACGCCGCAGCTGCCCGCCCGGGCCCCGCACACGCCCGGCCCGGTCCGGCACGCCCCGGCCGCACGCCATGCCCCGCAGGCCGCCGCGGCACGGCAGTCCCCTTCCGGCGCAGCCGATCTCACCACCAGACTCCCGGTGGACCCGCCCACCGAATTCGTGCAGCCGCCGCATCAGCAGACCCGGGTGATGACCGCCGCGCGCGAACTCGCCCCCGATTACGCGCCGCCCGGCGCCCCGCCCACCCAGCAGCAGCCGCCCGGGCACGGCGATTTCATCGAGGATCGCGGCAAATCCCGGCGGCGGGTGATGATCTGGCTGGGCATCGTGATCACCCTCGCGCTGCTGCTCGGCATCGGCGGCTGGTGGCTCGGGGTGGGCCGCTACGACGCGGTCCCGTCCATCGCGGGCATGGATCAGCAGAAGGCGGTCAGCACCCTGCAGTCCGCCGGCTTCGAAACCGAGATCCGCAACAAGGCTTCCGATACGGTGCCGGCCGGCAATGTGGTCGGCACCGATCCGTCCGCGGGCAGCAAGGTCCTCAAGGGCGCGACCATCGCCGTGCTGGTGTCCAGCGGTAAGCCCAAGGTCCCCGACGTCCAGCCCGGACAGGCCGTGGACGCGGTCAACAAGGCCATTCGCGAGGCCGGATTGACGCCCGTGGACGCCGGCGAGGTCGGCAGCACCGCACCCAAAGGCAGTGTGGCCAAGGTCGATCCGGGCCCCGGCACCGTGCTGCCCGCCAACGCGCAGGTGAAGGTCTACCGCAGCAAGGGCTCCCAGCCGGTCAAGGTGCCCGATGTGAGCGGCAAGACCGAGGAAGAGGCGCGCACCGCCCTGCAGAAGGCCGGGCTGACCGTCAGCTCCACCCGCAGCGAGTACGACGGCAAGGTGAAGTCCGGGCAGGTCATCGGCACCGATCCCGCGTCCGGCACCACCGTGGACTCCGGCAACGGGGTGGTGCTGCTGGTCAACAACGCGCTCGAGATGCCCTCGGTGCTCGGCAACAGCGTCGCCACCGCGCGCGCCAAACTGGAGGGTATGGGCCTGACCGTCACGGTGCGGCAGCTGGCCTCCAACGATTCCTCGATCGTCATCTCGCAGAGTGTCGCGCCGACCGCGAACGTGGAGCCGGGCGCCAATATCACGCTGGTCGCGTTGCCCTGATCGCTGACTTCCATAGGAAAACACGTACGGCCCGATCGGATTCCGATCGGGCCGTACGTATTCGCTTGTCGCGCGGGGATCAGCGCAGCATTTCCGCGACCAGGAAGGCCAGTTCGAGGGACTGCTGGGTGTTCAGGCGCGGATCGCAGGCGGTCTCGTAGCGCTCCTCGAGGTTGAGGTCCGAGATGTCCTGCGCGCCGCCGAGGCATTCGGTGACGTTCTCACCGGTGAGCTCGATGTGCAGGCCGCCCGGATGGGTGCCCAGCGCGTGGTGCACCTCGAAGAAGCCCTGCACCTCGTCCACGATGCGATCGAAATGCCGGGTCTTGTAACCGGTCGACGCCTCGTGGGTGTTGCCGTGCATGGGATCGCACTGCCAGATCACCTGATGTCCGGTGGCCTGCACCTTCTCGATGATGGCGGGCAGCACATCGCGCACCTTGCCATTGCCCATGCGCGCCACCAGGGTCAGCCGGCCGGGCTCGTTGTTCGGGTCCAGGCGCTCCACGTACTCCACCGCCATCTCCGGCGTGGTGGTGGGCCCGATCTTCAGGCCGATGGGGTTCGCGAGGAGTTCGGCGAAGGCGATGTGCGCGCCGTCGAGCCCGCGGGTGCGCTCGCCGATCCACAGGAAGTGCGCCGACAGGTCGTACAGCGACGGCTCACCGGTCACGGGATGCTCGGCAAGACGCAGCATGGCGCGCTCGTAATCCAGCACCAGCGCTTCGTGACTGGCGTACAGGCGGGCGCTGGACAGGTTCGGATCGTTGACCCGGCAGGCGTTCATGAACGCCAGCGCGCGATCGATCTCGGTGGCCATGGCCTCGTAGCGGGCGCCGGCCGGGGACTGGGCGACGAATTCGCGGTTCCAGTCGTGCACCTTGTGCAGGTCGGCCATGCCGGCGGAGGTGAGCGCGCGCACCAGGTTCATGGCGGCCGAGGCATTGGCGTAGGCGCGCACCAGGCGCGACGGATCGTGTTCGCGCAGACCGGCATCGGCGGTCAGCGAGTTGACCATGTCGCCGCGGTAGGACTTGAGGCCCAGCGCGTCGGTGTCGGAGGACCGCGGCTTGGCGTACTGGCCGGCGATGCGCGCGACCTTGACCACCGGCAGGCTGGCGCCGTAGGTGAGCACCACGGCCATCTGCAGCAGGGTGCGGATATTGCCGCGGATATGCGGTTCGGTGTTGTCGGCGAAGGTTTCCGCGCAGTCGCCGCCCTGCATGAGGAAGGCCTCGCCGCGGGCGACCTCGGCCAGTCGTAGCTTGAGTTCCTCGACCTCGGCGGGCACGCAGATGGGCGGCACGGATTCGAGCACGGTGCGCATCTTGGCGGCCTGCTCGGGATCCCACGAAGGCTGCTGCAGCGCCGGTCGGGCCAAGGCGTCGTCCAGACGCCGACGCAGCTCGGCGGGCAACGGGGGCAGCTCGGGCAAGCGATCGATCGGTACGTCGACGGTCCAGTTCACCCGTTCAGAATACGGACCGCTATCGGTGACTTGGACCACCCCCAGGGTGAGGATGACTCACACCGTGCCGGATGGTCTGCGCCTGCCGGGCGGGAGCCGGGCGCGGTTGCCTAGGCTGGCACATCGGACGATCCGCGCGGATCGGCGAGCTTGTCGGTGGCGGCGGTCAGCGGCGACGAACTGAGGAGAGAACCATCCGGTATTTTTACGACTCGGAATTCATCGAGGACGGGACCACCATCGACCTGGTGTCGATCGCCGTCGTCTGCGAGGACGGGCGCGAATATTACGCCGTCTCCACCGAATTCGATGCGGAGAAAGCCGGCCCGTTCGTCCGCCGCAACGTGCTGCCCAAGCTGCCGCCGCCCTCTTCGCCGCTGTGGCGGAACCGGGAGAAGATCCGCGACGACCTGTACAAGTTCCTGGTGCCGCGCCCGGGCGTGGAGCCCGAGCTGTGGGCGTGGGTGGGCGCCTACGACCACGTCGCGTTGTGCCAGCTGTGGGGCTCGATGGTCGATCTGCCGAACGCGTTGCCGCGCTACACCAATGAGCTGCGCCAGCATTGGGATCAGCACGGCCGCCCCGCGCTGCCGCCGGTGCCGAAGGACGCGCACGACGCGCTCGCCGATGCCCGCCACAACCTGGCCAAGTTCGAGGCCATCGAGGCGCATCGGCGGATGAAGGCGTTCTGAATCCGCAGGACCGCTGAAACGACAGAACCCCGGGAATCGCTCCCGGGGTTCTCTGCTTTGCGCCAGGCTCGGACTCAGCCGGCCATGGTCTGCGGGACGCGGTCGGCGTCGGGACGCGAACCCGAGGGCACGCCTTCCTTCAGGCTGGCGGCGTACACGTCGACGTACTCCTGGCCGGCCATGGTCATGAGCTCGTACATGATCTCGTCGGTGACGGCGCGCTCGACGAAGCGGTTGCCGCCCATGCCCTCGTAGCGGGAGAAGTCGATCGGCTTGCCGAACTTCACGGTCACCTTGCGCGGGCGCCAGCGGAACGGTCCGGGCGGGCACACCTCGTCGGTGCCGATCAGAGCCACCGGGATCACCGGGACACCGGTCTCCAGGGCGAGGCGTGCCACACCGGTCTTGCCCTTGTACAGACGGCCGTCCGGGGACCGGGTGCCCTCGGGGTACAGGCCGACCAGGCGGCCTTCCTCGAGCAGCTTGCGCGCGGTGTTCAGCGCACCTTCGGCAGCGCTCGCGCCCGAACGGTCGATCGGGTACTGGCCGGTGCCGGAGAAGAAGAACTTCTGCAGCCGCCCCTTGAGGCCCGGGGTGGTGAAGTACTCGGCCTTGGCCAGGTAGGTGATGCGCCGGGGGCTGGCAAGCGGGGTGAACAACCAGTCGGTGAACGACAGGTGATTACCGGCGAGAATCGCCGCACCCTCGGCCGGTATGTTCTCGACGCCTTCGACCTTGGGCCGGTTCAGCAACTGGATCAGCGGTCCCACGAAGACGAACTTCAGCAGCCAGTAGAACATTGCGTCCTTTCCCCTGTTTCGATACCCGGGACCGGCCTCGTTGCGGGCACCACACTCAAATGCCCACCCTACCGCTGAGACCGATCGGTGACCAACCTCTCCCCCGCCCAATGTGATCGGTTCATCCAGCTTTTACGAGCTGAGGATGTCGAGCGCGGGGGCTGACGCCCCCACACCCCCGGAAGAAGGAGAGAGCGGGGACCGGTCTGCCCGACGTCGACGAGCAGCGCGCAGTACCGCAGCGGCCTCGGCCTCACTGCCCGCGCCCCGCGCCCCACGACTCGGCAGGGTCTGACCCCGCCTGGCCCTGTCACTCACATCGGGTCGCTGCGATACCCGCCGACAATCGGACCGATTCGTCGGCTCACACGGCGGTGTGCCGAGCGACGAGACAGCGAGCGCTGCCCGCTTATCCTCGTCGCCTCCCTCGAATGCGCATCACCGTGTAGGACCTGGCCGGGGTGGCCGGTGATGCAGACGCCGAATGCCCACCCGCGCATCGCGCTTCGCCGGCGCGGCTCGGGTCAGTGGTGGGCGGGGATGGCGTCTTGGGGGGCTTCGAGGGCGGCTCGGGCGAGTTCGGCGGCGCCGATCATGCCGGCGGCTTCGCCTAGTTGGGCGGTGCGGATGCGGGCGAGGCGGCGGTGGCGGGCGCCGGTGATGGAGGCGGCGTAGTGGTCGCGGGCGTCGTCGAGGAAGAGAGGTGCGGAGGTGCTGACGCCGCCGGCCACCACGATCAGGTCGGGGTCGAAGATGTCGCTGACGGCGGCCAGGCCGAGGCCCAGCCAGCGGGCGAAGTCGGCCATGACTTCCTGGGCTACCGGGTCGCCGTCCTGGGCCGCGCCCGCGACGCGGCGGCCGGTCAGGGAGCCGGGGTCGCGGAGGGCTTCGCGGGCAAGGACTTTGGAGCGCTGGGGGTCGGTGGCCAGCATCTCCAGGGCGGTGTCCACCAGAGCTGTTCCGCTGCAATAGCGTTCCCAGCAGCCGCGTTTGCCGCAGGCGCAGGCACGGCCCTGGGGAACGACCTGGATATGGCCGAGTTCGGGTGCCACACCGTAGCTTCCGCGATAGAGCTGGCCGCTGATCAGCAGGGCGGCGCCGATACCGGTGCCGATGGCGACCAGCACCACATTGCGACCGCCCGCCGCCGCGCCGAAACGGTATTCGGCCCAGAGCGCGGCATTGGCATCGTGTTCGAGGATGACCGGCAGGCCGAGGCGGTCGGTGAGGCGTTGCGCGACGGGCGCGTCCTCCCACGGCAGGTGCGGCGCGAAACGCACGGTGGCGCGGTCCTCGTCGACGAAACCGGCCACCGCCAGCCCCACCGCGCCGATGGGATGCCGGGCGCACAGCTCACGCACCGCGCGCGCCAGACCGTCCTCCAGCGCCCGCGCGGATTGCGGGGTCGGCGCGGTCACGGTGTCGAGGACCTCACCGGCCCCGTCCACCACCGACGCGCGAATATTCGTGCCGCCCACATCGATTCCGACTGTCAACGGCACGTTCCCACCGCCGTTCATGCCTTGATGGTGACGTTGATGGGCACGTAACCCGGCTTCGACCGCCCTCGCTCCCCCGATTGGCGGCCGCCCGGCGCGGAATCCGCGGGCGCTCCGGCATTCTCGGCGCCGGGCCGGCGCGCCGTCCCGGGTCCGCGCCCGAAACGCCTGCGGCGCTCGCCATCCGGTTCACCCTCGCCCGCGGCCTCCGGAGCCTCGGGCGGAATGCCCGCCCGCTGGCTCGAATGCTGGTGGTGGGCATGGAATTCGGCCGATTCGGGATCCAGATCCGGCGGGATCACCGGATCCACCGGCACCCCGGCCAGCGCTTCGCGCAATACCGTGACGATGGCGGTCCCGTGGTCGGCGATGGCGGCCACCACATCGTGATGCTCCCCGCGCACGATGGCCGCGGCCGCGCACACCGGGCACCAGCTGCAGTTGTCCCAGTTGGCGCGCCCGTCGGAAGCGGTGCGGCGCAGCACCGGTTCGACCCGTTCCAGCACGGCCTCGGCGAGCAGCCGCAGTTCCTCGGCGAATTCGGCGAAATTGACCTCGGCCGGGCCGGGCGCCGCGGCGGGGTCGTGCGTACTGGTCATTTCGGCCACACCTGCGGGTCGGGACGGAATCGGATGACGAGTTGGTCGCCGTCGAGTTCGGCGGCGTCGACCGTGCACCGCCGCAATACCGGTGCCAGGCGCAGGCGCCGCCTGACGCCGTCCGCTCCCACGATCAAATCGTCCTCCACTCGTCCCAGCTGCAGGGTCGACGCGTCGACCACCGGCAGATGCATGCGCATCGCGAACACCGACTGCAGCCCCGTTCCCGACTCGAGCCGCACGTCCGGCCCGGTCGGAACGGACGTCCCGGCGTCCACGTCTGTGCCAAGCATAGGTACCGGACCCGTTCCCACCCAGTTACCACTCGCGTCGACCTGGTAGGACAGCGCGGAAAGCGCGGCCAGCCCGATCGGTTCGGCTCCGGCGTGCCCGACCACCTGGACGGGAATACCGGTCATTCGCTTGCGGAGTTCGGCCACCACGTCGAGTTGTTCGCCGCGGCGGTCGAAGTACCAGCGCACCGCGGGGTGCGGGTCCGCACTGTCTGTGGGAGCAGGCATTTCCGGCAGTACCCGGTTGACCAGGATGGAATCCAGGCGCAGTCCGAGCAGGGCCGCGGCGGATCGCACCCGCGCGGATTCGGCGACCGCCACCCGTTCCGGCGCGGTCACCAGGCGAGCGCCGGTGCGCTCCCGATCGGCGATCAGATCCCGCGCGCCCGCCACCGCGGACGCGATCTGCTCGACGCTGACGGCCAGCACCGCGCGCCGGAAGTCCCCGCCCGCCGCGCTCAGCGTGCGCGCGTGCGCCGGCCACACCCGCTCCAGGTAACCCAGCAGCGTGTCGGGCGTGGTGACGATGCGCAGCATGTCCGCCGACGGCGGGCAGTCCACCACGATCACGTCCCAGCGGGCGCGCGCGGCGAACTGGGTGATCTCCAGCAGCGCCAGGATCTCCTGCACGCCGGGCAGCCCGGTGAGTTCGGCCGGATCCAGCGCCCCGACGTCGACGCCGTGATCGTGTCCGGCACCGGACAGCATCAGTGCCACCGACCGGAACCGATCTTCCAGCAGCGCAAGCGAATCCACTTCGATCACATCGAGCCCGGTGGCGACCGAGGCCACCCCGCCGGGCTCGCGCCGGAACCGGAAACCCAGCGCGTCGCCGAGCGAATGCGCCTGATCCAGCGAGGCCAGCAGCACCCGCCGGCCGTCACGCGCGTAGGCGAGCGCGGTCGCGCAGGCCAGCGTCGTCTTCCCCACTCCGCCCTTGCCGACGAAAAGCTCCACCCGGGTGGTGGGCCGCGGCGGGCTCCCCTGTGTGCTCGCGGTCAGCCTTCGACCCGTTTCTTGAGTTCCTTCAAGGCCGTATCGGTGATGACCTTCTCGGCTTTGCGCTTGAACATACCGATCATCGGGATGTTCAGGTCGACGGTGAGTTCGTAGACCACCTGGGTGGTGCCGTCGGGCAGGGCGATCAATTCGTAGGTGCCGTCCTGCGCTTTCTGCAGGTCACCGCCCACCAGCGTCCAACTGACCGCCTTGCCGTCGGGCCGCCAGGTGTAGGAGAGCGTGTAAGTGTCCTTGACGACCCCGGCGTCCAAGACGAAGCGCGCGGTGCGGGCACGGCCGTCCGGGTACTTCTCCAGCACCTCGACCGAGCGGGCCGCGGCGACCCATTCCGGATACGACTCCAGGTCGGCGATCACGGCCATCACCCGATCCGACGGGGCGGCGATCACGATCGACCGTTGAGTGCGATCGGCCATGGGTGGCAACGCTTCCTTTCTGGACGCGGCGGGCGGACCGCCACGATGGTGGCGAACTAGCGCGCGGCGGGCGCGACGCCGGCCTTGCGACCGGCCTCCAGCCGGGCCTTCACCTCGAACGTCATCTTCTTCCCGGCGATCCGGCGCACCCGGTTGGCGGCCAGCAGGTCCCGCGCCGACATCCCCGACAGGCCCTGCGGTTCGGCGTGCATGAAGTAATGCATGATCACCCCGTCCAGCATGGGCTCCAGCCACACCTCCATGGTCCCGTGCACCGGGCCTTCCACGGTCCAGCGAATCCCCTTGTCGCCCCGGTCTTCCCGCACCTGAATCGTCAGGTCCGGCCACCACCGGCGCCACCGGCCACGATCCGCCAGCACCTCGGCCACGGCCGTGCCCGGCGCGGCGACGAAGGTCTGATCGGCAACCTGGATACTGCTCACGGCGCTGAGCCTAGCGCAGAGCCTGCGAGACGCCCGGGTCGAGGAGTTCACGTAGTCGCTCTCCCATCAGATCCCACCTCCATTGCTGCTGTACCCAGGCACGACCGGCCGAACCCATGCGGGCGGCGGCGTCGCGATCGGAGAGGATGGAAACGATTGCCTCGGTGATGGCCTCGCCGGAGCGGCCGTTCACGACCAGGCCGGTTTCGCCCTCGCGCACGGTTTCGGGGGCGCCGCCGGAGGTGCCCGCGACCACCGGAATCCCCGCGGCGGAGGCTTCCAGGTAGACGATGCCCAGGCCCTCGACGTCCAGGCCGAAGCCGCGGGTGCGGGAGGGCATGGCGAAGACGTCGGCCAGGGTGTAATGCGCGGCCAGTTCCTTGGACGCGACGCGGCCGGCGAAGACCACGTCGTTCTCTACCTCCATGATCTTGGCGAGTTCGCGGAGTTTGCCCTCGTAGGGGCCGCCGCCCGCGATGACCAGGACCGCACCGTCGATCTTCTTGCGGATCTCGCGCATGGCCACGATCAAGGCGTCCTGGCCCTTGCGCGGCATGAGCCGGGACAGGCACAGGATGGTGGGGCGTTCGCCCAGGCCGTAGCGTTCGCGCAGTTCCGCGCGCGCGGCCGGATCCGGTTTGAACACTTCGGAATCCACGGCGGGCGGCAGATATTCGAGGGCGGCCTGCGCGCCGAACGCGGGCGCGAACCGGCGGCGGGTGTATTTGCTGACGTAGGTCACCACATCGGTGTGATCGCCGATGACGCGCAGGGCTTGGCGCGCCCCGGGCAGCATGGACCAGCCCACCTCGTGCCCGTGGGTGGAGGCGAGAATCCGCTGGGCGCCGTGTTTGCGCAGGTAGGGCGACATGAGCGCGAGCGGCGCGGCGGCGCCGAACCACACCCGGTCACACCCTTCGTCCCGCATGAGCTTGCGTGCCCGCCGCGCCACCAGCGGCGTCGGCAGCATCAAGGTGGTGGGATGCCGGACCACCTGGAACGGCTGGTCGGCATCGAACTTCCAGTGGCTGTCGCCCTTCCACCGCGGCGCGTACACCACCAGCTCGTCCGGCGGCAGCTGCATGGCCAGCGAATGCACATAGGACTGGATACCTCCCGGTCGCGGCGGGAAATCATTGGTAACCAGCAGAGTTCGCCCCATCCCACAAACCTACTGCACCACCCCCCGATCCCCGCCCCAGCCCGAATCCTCGCGCACGACGCGCCGGTGCGGTCCGTCATCCCGCCCGCGCGAGGTTCCCGTCCACGGTGGCGCACAGCTGGTCCCGCAACTGCGCCTGAGTCATGGACGGATCGACGAAGGCCAGGGTGCAGATGCGACGCAGGGTGAGTTGCAGTGCGGCGGCGCCCTCCGCGGTGAGCGCGGGATAGGCACGGCCGACGGTCTCCATCAAGCCGATGAGCTCGGTGGTCAGCACGTCGTCGAGGGCAGTGCGGAAAGTGTCGAGGCCGAGTTCGACCGCCGCCAGCACCGAGGGCTGTACGTAATGCAGTGCGGCCCAGGCCAACATGTCCAGGCTGGCGGTGAGCAGGCCGCGGGCGTCGGTGCCGGCGCGTTCGTGCTCGGCCCGGAAATCCGTGCAGACCCGGCCCAGATTCTCGGGGTCTATGCCGAAGAGCACGAGGTCGCGTTTGGAAGGAAAGTAGTGGTAGAGCCCGCCGACCGAGAGATGCGCCTGCCGGGCGGCCTGGGCCATGGTGAGTTGCCGGGTGCGGCCGGGGGTCAGCAGCGGGCGGACGGCCAGGAAGATCTCCTGCTGCCGGGCGAGCCGATCCTCCTTGGGCCGACCGGGTTTTCCGAATCCCATGGCCGATTCCTCTCCATATCTCCTTCGACTATGGCATCGGGAGCCCGGCCGGCGCGACCATCGAATCTCGAGGTTCGAGGGAGGGAATCGATGACTACCCGTTTGTCCGCGCAGACCGAGATTGCCCGGCCGGCCGCCGCGGTGTGGGCGCTGCTGGCCGATTACGGCAATGATCCGAAATGGCGGGAGGGTGTGCGCACCATGGCCCCGGACCCGGAAGGCCCGGTCAAGGTCGGCACGCGCACCGCCGAGCAGCTGCGGTTCGCCGGGCGCACCTATCGCAATGACGGCGAGGTGGTGGCGGTCGAGCAGGGTGTGCGGTTCGAATGGCGCACCACCAGCGGCGTCGACGCGACCGGAACGCGCACGGTCACGCCGCTCGGCGCGGATCGCTGCGAGGTCCGGTTGGAAACGCTGCTGCGCCCGCGCGGCGCCGACCGCGTGGTGGCCTTGCTGTTCGGCGGTCCGCTGCAACGGAATCTGCGCCGCGACCTGCACCGCCTGCGCGATCTCGCGGAGTCCGGCGGCCCGCACGATCAGTGACCGCGCAGGTCACGCGCCTTCGGCGGTACGGGAAGTGAGCCACGCCCGCCAGTCCGCGACGAAGGCGGAATACGGTGTGCCCAGCGTCTTCTGGAAGATGCCGTCGACCGCGGCCCGATCCTTGGCCCCGGTGGCCAGCTGCCGGTACAGCGTCACGAGCTGCTGTTCACCGAATCGATCGGCGATGAAAGCGCAGGCGGCCCAGCCCTGTTCGTAGGCCAGTGCGGGCTGCCCGCCGGGTGCGAAGAGCGCGTCGGACGGCAGCTCGGCGGGCAGTTCCCCGGCGCGAGCGCGAGTGGTCAGCGTCGGCGCGGTCTCGGTGATCGGCCGCCGCAGCCCGCGATAGGCGGAGTATTCGGGGAAGCCTTCGAGCATCCACTGCGGCGAACCGTCGACGGTGACGGCCCGCGTCGCGACATGCGTGAGCTCGTGCCGCAGCGTCACCCGCAGTCCGTCCGCGCCCAGCCGCCGCCCGGCCTCGGATCCGAAGACGACCCGCTGCCCCTTCGGCTGCATGCCCGGATGGAACGGATCGGCCACCGTCGCGGCCGCCACTTCGGCGGGCACGGTTCCGGTTTCATGGGTGAGCGCGGCGAATTCGGCGGGCGAGGACGCGACCACCACGACCGGAGCCTGCGACCAGTCCGATCCCCACAGCGAGCTGACCGCGGTGGTCGCCGCCGCGAGTTCCCCGGCCAGCACGTCGATATCGCTCTGCCGCGCGGGATGCCCGACCACCGCGCCGACCTTTCCGGCCCCGGTGGGCACGGGTTCGACCACGAGCTTGCCGTAGGACTCCATGGTCCGGCGCAACTCGGCGAGCTGCGGATCGGTGACGGTCAGCGCATCCGAAGCCGGCGCCACCGCACGCAGTTTCGGCAGTACCGAATTGGGCAGCATGAGCAGCGCCCCGCACGCGGCGGTCAGCGCGCTGACCGTGACCAGGGTGAGCGCGAACTGGAACCGCCGTTTCGCCAGCCACCACCCGCGCAATCGCCGCAATCCCGTCATGGCAGCTCCGTACGCGGCGGGACGCAGGCCGGACCGTGGGTACGCATGCTGCCTCCTCCGGGTGCGGCGCGGTCAGAACCGGCGCGCGGAATGGAACGGGGTGGATCCCATCGGCGCGACCTGGACCGGTACGCCGAAAGTCGAAGCGTGCAGCATCAATCCGTTGCCGGCGTAGATGCCCACGTGCGAGACCTCAGAGTAGAAGAACACCACATCGCCGGGCTGCAGGTCCTTCTGGTCCACGGGCGTGCCGAAGTTGGACTGCTGCTGGCTGGTACGCGGCACGTTCTTGCCTACCTGGTGAAAAGCCCACTGCACCAGTCCCGAGCAATCGAACTGGTCTGGACCGACCGCGCCCCAGACGTACGGCGCGCCGACCCGGGTCAGCCCGGCGGCGAGCGCGCTGGTGCCGCTGCCGGGAACCAGGCCGCGCAGCAACGAATCCCGATCGAAGCCGGGCGGGAACATGGAACCGGCCAGCGCGGACTTGTCGCTGGCCGAGAGCTGACCCCAGGCGGCGATCACGCCGGCGATGGAACCTTGCAGATCCGAGCGCTTGCGTTCCAGCTCGGCGCGCAAGGCGTCGGCCTGATTGCTGGCGGCGCGCGCCTCCTCGGCGGTGGCGCGCGCGGTCTTCTCGGCGGCGGTGGCGGCGTCGCTCACCTGTTTGTATTGGCCCAGTTGCTCATTGGTGCGCGCCCCGACCAGATCCACGATGGACATCTGATCCAGCAACTGCTGCGGGGAGCTGCTGACCAGCAGCGAACTGAGCCGATTGGTGCGCCCGCCGAGCAGGCTGGAGGTGGCGGCGCGATCGATGACCGGCTGATACTTCTTGATCTCGCCACGGGCCGCTTCGAGAGCGGCGGCGGCGCTGCCGGCCTTGGCGTCGGCGTCCCGGGCGACGGTGAGTTTGTTGTCCAAGTCCGTCTGCGCGTCGAGCGCCTGCTGATTGAGTTGTTCGGACTGCCGCGACAGATCCACCAGCCGCTGCACCGCTTCCCCCGCGGATGCCGGTGCGGCGACCGGATCGGCTGTCGCGGGTCCGGCCCCCGCGGCTACCGCGATGACCCCCGCGGTCAGGGCCGCTCCCACCAGTTTCGCGGTGCGATGGTCCCGCACCCGATCCCGCCGTGTTCGATGCTGCTGCGCTGCCACCGTCGGCCTGTCCCGTTCTCTTACCCCGTGCTGGAAAAGAAGGTCTCGATAAGATTACGAAACGGCGACCGCTTGTGTCCAGCAGGCCACGAAATCATTACGGCCGCCGCTTCGTTTGCAGGTCACGACCTGCGGTTCGAGCCTCAGATGCGGCGCGCGCCCGCGAACGGCATCGACGAGATCGGCGCGACCTTGACCGGCTGGCCGGAGGTCGAGGCGTGCACCACATTGCCGTCACCGACGTAGATGCCGGAGTGGCTGCCGCCGTAGAACGAGACCACGTCGCCGGGCTCGAGGGCGTCCTCGGACACCGCGTAGCCGGCATTGAGCTGCTCGTAGCTGGTGCGCGGCAGGCTCACGCCGGCCTGCGCGTAGGACCACTGCACCAGGCCGGAGCAGTCGAAGGCGTTCGGGCCGGCGGCGCCGTACACGTACGGGGAGCCGACCTTGCTCAGCGCGGCGTTCACGGCCTCCGCGCGCGGGCTCGCCTGCGGAGCCGGGGCGGCAGGCGCGCCGGGGGTCTCGACGCCGGGGATGGCGGGGATGGTCACCGGAATCGATTCCGGCACACCGGGAATGCCGGCCGGCAGCTGGATCTGATCCGGTACGTCGAAGGTGCCGACGCCGGGGATGGTCACCGGCTGGGCCGACGCGGGGGCGGCGGGCAGCAGCAGCGCGCTCAGCGTGGCAGCGCCGACGGCGCCGGCCGCGACAGCACGCTGCGCGCCGCGCTGCATGCCCCGGACCCGCTTGACGGTGTTGGTCGCCATGATGAGGTACTTCCAATCTGCCCCGCAGCGTCGCACCGGGTGGTGCGTCGGACTCCGCGAGGTCTCAGGAAGATTACGAGGACATAACGGTGGCTTGTAAAGCCGAGACGAACGCTCGGTGATCGGAAATAGTTACGCGCTCGCATTTCGGTGCGACAAACGTCACAGCAATCACGAAACGATAACGACGCCGGTTTTGCCGGGAGCTTCCCGGCGGCTACCCGCCGGTAGCCGACACGCCCGTGAAACGCGCTCGAGCTCGACAGATTCCGTATAACACCAGCTCAGCACCTAACCCCGCGACCTGGGCTGGACGGTTGACCTCGAGCGACACGCCCGACCGCGCGGGGAGCCGGCAGCACGCGGTCGGCACCGAGCCGAACCATCCGGCCGGTCCGCCCGAATTGATCCACTTTCTGAATCAATGTGACCCTGACCACATTTCGGCATATTTCTGCAATTCGGAGATCTCATCTCGAGTATCTCGATGCGATATTCAGACATTTCCCCAGGAAATGCCTCGGCGCACGACTCGGTGGCGCCGGCGGCCTCGAGCCGCTGACCTGGGGCGGAGCCCAACAAGATCAACAGCGAGGTCCGGTCCGGCCGCGGCCGTCCCACGACACGCGAATCTTGTCGGACCTCGCGCCTACGCTTGCTGTCCGTGTCCCAGCAGCTGGCCTTCGACGAACTCGAAACCCCGCTGTACGACACCACATTCGTGGTCGTCGACCTGGAAACCACCGGTACCAGCCCCGACGGGGACGCCATCACCGAGATCGGGGCGGTGAAGGTGCGCGGCGGCGAGGTGCTCGGCGAGTTCGCCACCCTCATCAACCCCGGTTGCGCCATACCGCCGCAGATCGTCCACATCACCGGCATCACCACCGCCATGGTCATGGACGCGCCCCGCATAGAAGAAGTACTGCCCGGTTTCCTGGAGTTCGCCAAGGGCGCGGTGCTGGTGGCCCACAACGCCCGCTTCGACACCGGCTTCCTGCGCGCCGCCGCGCATCGCCTCGAACTCCCGTGGCCCGCCTTCCAAGTGGTGTGCACGGTGCAGCTGGCCCGCCGCGTGCTGCCCAAGGACGAAGCGCCGTCGGCGAAGCTCTGGTTTCTCGCACAGCTGCTCGGCGCGGAAACCCGTCCCACCCACCGCGCCCTGGACGACGCCCGAGCCACCGTGGACGTGCTGCACGCGCTCATCGCCCGCGTCGGCAATCAGGGCGTGCACAGCCTCACCGAACTCCTCGACTATCTCCCCGAGGTCACGCGCCGCCAGCGCGCCAAACGCGTTCTCGCCACCGACCTCCCGGCCACCCCCGGCGTCTATCTCTTCCGCGGCCCCTCCGACGAAGTCCTCTATATAGGGACGGCCGTGAACCTGCGCCGCCGTGTCCGCAACTACTTCACCGGTTCCGACACTCGCCCCCGCATGCGCGAAATGGTCCAGCTGGCAACCCGAGTCGACCACGTCGAGTGCGCCCACGGCTTGGAGGCGGGCGTTCGCGAACTCCGGCTCCTGCTCGCTCACACCCCGCCCTACAACCGCCGCTCCAAATTCCCGCAGCGCGCCTGGTGGCTCACCCTCACCGACGAACCCTTCCCCCGCTTCACCGTCTCCCGCACCCCCACCCGAGATGCCCTGGGCCCCTTCAATTCCCGCACCGAGGCCCAGGAGATCTCGATCACCCTCGCCGAAACCGCCGGCCTGCGCACCTGCACCACCCGCATCCCCCGCACCGGCCGCCACGATTGCCAGCCCGCCATCGTCGGCGGTTGCCCCGCGGCCACTGAAAACAGCCCCCTATATATAAAGGAATACAGTCACGCCCCCGAAGCGATCCGCGCCCTCTTCACCGGCGCCGACGACGCGCTCCTGCACGCCATCAACGCGAAGCTCGA
Source organism: Nocardia yamanashiensis (assembly GCF_021183565.1). Taxonomy (NCBI): domain Bacteria; kingdom Bacillati; phylum Actinomycetota; class Actinomycetes; order Mycobacteriales; family Nocardiaceae; genus Nocardia; species Nocardia yamanashiensis. The sequence goes on along the minus strand of NZ_CP089226.1, from coordinate 7,457,157 downwards.
ATCCCTCTCCGCCGCAGAGCATTTCGAAGCCGCCGCCCGCCTCCGAGACCGCACCGTCCCCATCGTCCGCGCCCTCCGCCGCACCCAGCGCCTCGCCGCCCTGGCCCGCATCCCCGAACTGATAGCCGCCCACCCCGACGGCGCCGGCGGCTGGCATTTCGCCGTAATCCGCCACGCCCGCCTAGCCGCCGCCGGCAACGCACCCCGCGGCACCGCCCCCATGCACATAGTCGACCGTCTCGCCGCCTCCGCCGAAACCGTCATCCCAACCCGCCTGGAATCAACGGAAGCCGAACCGCCTCTCGACGACACCGGATCAACACCGGCAGCCGACCCCCGCGCGCCCTACCCACCCCTCCGCGGCGCCCTCCCCGAAGAAGCCGGCCTCCTCGTCCGCTGGCTGGAACAACCCGGCACCCGCATAGTCCGCACCACCGACGGCTACCAAGAACCCCGCCTCGGCGCGGGCGCCTGGCTCGACTGGCTGGCGCGCGCAGAAGCCGCAGCCACCGACCCGATCACCGACTGATCGGGTCGGTGATCGGGTTTGCCCGCACCGTCACCCGGCACTACCGTCGAGCCCGGCACGAATCCGATTCGAACGGGGCAGCGATCAGCATGCCGGACGATCTTCGAGAGCGGATGCGCGATATCCCGGGGTCCGATGACAACCTGAAACCCTTTCCGCTCACCAGGACCCCGGACACGGACTCACAAGGGGATCAAGGACCGAACATGGAGAGGATTCCAGGACTTCTCGAGCATCTGAAGCGACGGCTGGGGTCGCCACGTCGGGTGGAGTCCGCGCAGTCCGATCGAGGGAATCGGGGCTACGACTTGGTCTTCTATGAGGTGGAAGATCCAGGGATCGTCACGGTGGTCACCAATGGCTTGCGGTTTCAACGGATCACGGCGATTCGCCCCGAGGAACTGGTCTGCTCCTTGCGGTCTGACCAGGAGCGTTTTGTGCACTACCTCGTCGATTCGATCGCATCGATGATCGTCGAGAATGGCCGCGGGATGGAGTACGGGTCGGTCTTCGGGGGCGATCGGCCGATCATCGACGGGACCTCGATCACTGGCGTAATCGCTTACACCAGTCCGCTGTTCGACGCGGGCTTCGACTTCTTCCCGACCGCCGATGCGGCGACCGTGCAGATGATCTCGCTGGTGCCCGTGACCGAATACGAGATCGATTTCGTGGCGGACGAGGGTGCTGACATGCTCTTCGAGGTCTTCCGGCTCAACGGGACGGATATCCTCGATATCGGGCGAGAATCCGCTGTGTAGCAATGATGTTCAGCTAGGCGCGGCGCCGGGTGGGCGACGCGCCGCCGACGGGACGCATCAGGCGGCGTCGAGGGACTCGATGATTTTGCGGGCCATGGCGTTCACGGTGGGGGTGGGCTGGCCTTTGGCGGTGGTGGCGGTTTCGACTGCGACTAGGACGGTGGTGCGGAAGTTGGCGGATTCGGTCGGGGACTGGGCGTTCAGGAGGTGGATGGCGGAGGTCAGGGCGGGGAGGACGTGGTCGGCCAGTTCGGCTACGGACTTGCCGGGGAGGTGGATGTCGCGGGACTTGGTGGACAGGACGTGGCCGACGAGGCCGGTGGCGGAGGTGAGGGCGATGGTGGCCTGGGCGACGGACTTGTGGGGCGCGCCGGCGGCGGCGAGGAGGGAGACGGCGCCGTAGGCGGCGGTGCGGAGGGTGGAGGTGGCTTCGGCGGTGAGGGCGATGGTGGACATTTGTTGTGCTCCTTGTGGTTTCGGTGGACCGGGGATCCGGTCGCTTTGTTCGATGTACACACTTTCGCCGGACCCGCTGATATCGCGCTGACAGCGGACTGACAGGTGTGCTGACACCGAAGGGGACGGGGCGGTATGTCTTTTACGGGCGATTTGTCGGCATAAGGGCAGGTCCGCCACGCCGCCACACGGTTTGTGAAGCAATGCCGGGTTGGACTTGTCAAGGCCAGTAACATCTGCCGCCGAACACACTTCCGCGTCACCACTTTCCTTTCGGTTAGGACGGTTTCGTGAGCAACGTGGAGTCGATGGATCGCCGGGATGGCGAGATCGACACCGAGGTCGTCGTTTTGGGTGCGGGGCCGGCCGGGTTGGTGCTGGCGAACCTGCTCCGGGCGGCGGGGATCGAATGCGCAGTGGTGGAGCGGCAGTCTCGCCATTGGATCGAGAACCGCGCTCGAGCAGGGTTTTTGGCGCCCGACGCGGTGCGGGTACTGCGTACGCACGGGCTGGCCGAGGGTCTGCTTCAGCGCGGTCGCGAGCATGATGTGTGCGAATTCCGGGGGCCCGACGGCGGGTTCGAATTGCGTTATGGGCGAAGCGGTTCGCGCGGGGTGCATACGGTGTACCCACAGCAGGCGCTGGTTTCCGATTTGGTCGCAGAATTTCTGCGGCACGGTGGCACAGTGCATTTCGAGACCGCGGCGGAACACGTCGGCGGGCTGGAGAGTGAGCGGCCGTGGGTGCTGGTTCGTGACCGCGACGGGCGGGAGCGGCGGATCACCGGGCGCTATGTGGCGGGCTGCGATGGCGGGCGCGGGGTGGGGGCCACCGCGGTTCCGGGGTCACGGGCGGTGCGCGATCACGGGATCACCTGGCTGGCATTGCTGGTGCAGGCACCGCCGAGTTCGCCGAATGTGCTGTACGGCGTCCACCCCGACGGGTTCGCGGGACAGATGCCGCGCACCCCCGAAATCACCCGCTACTACCTGCAATGCGATCCGGCCGATACACCCGAGGACTGGGATGACGCGCGCACCTGGACCGCGTTGAACCGGCGCCTGGACATCGCGAGGCACGGACCGCTCACCCAGGGCCCCATCATCGAGCGCAGCCTGGTGCGACTGCGTTCGGAGATCCGCGATCAGCTGCGATACGGCCCCCTGCTGCTCGCCGGGGACGCCGCCACCGCGATCAGCCCATCGGCAGCCAAGGGCGCCAACCTCGCGATCCTGGGCGCCGAGCTCCTGTCACGGGCACTCACCAGCGCGGTGCGGTACGGCGACCTCGACGGCCTGGACCGATACACGGCCGATTACGCGCCGATAATCGAACGCGCCCAAGAGTTCTCACACTGGATGATCGACCTGCTGCATCCCCCGGCCGCCGGCGATCCACACGCCGACTATCAACGCGTGCTGCGCCGTTCCCGCCTGCGCGACCTGGCAACCTCCCGGGCGCATCAGGACTTCTTCGCCGACAACTACGTCGGACTCTGAATTCCCTGTCCCACAACTGAACAACCTATTTCGCCATCCCCTCAGGAGGACGCGTGACCCCCGCGCTGGCAGCGCCTGCCGAGCTCGATTCGTTCGATCTCCACCAGTTGGACGCCGCGGCGAGATTCGCCACGACCTACGACACCGAGGCCGTGCTGAACGCCATGCTGCCCGGTCTGACCGCGGGCGAGCGGGCCGCGATCGTGGCCCGGTGCCGCTTCGCGCACACCGCCGTACTGGTGTTCCCGCCGGATCCGGAGACCCTCGTTGCTGCCTTGGCGCAGCGCGGGATGACCGCCGGGCCGGCCACGCCGTCCATGGTGGTGCGGGCGCGGCTGGCCACCCGGTACGGGAGATCAGCCGACAGACTGGATGTGCGGATCGTGCGGGTCGCGCTACCCAGCCCGGACGGCGATCCGCGCCTGCTGGAGATCTTCGCGCTGATCGGTGATCAGACCGAGATCGCGGGCGCCGAACGCGCCGCCGGGAACGAATCGCATCTGGCGCTGGAGGTCGAGAGCACCGACCCGGTCGAACTGGCCGGACTGCGCACCCTGCTGTTGCGTCGCGGCCGCATGCACGCCGACGGCGGCGGATACAACAGCCACGAGAACGCGACCGTTCTCTACTTCCGCACCACCGCGACGGACCGCCCGTACCGTCGCCTGGAATTGCATGTGGCAGGCAGGCATTCGCCGATCTTGACCGCGCATTGCCATGCCTCGCACGACGCGCCCACCCGCCTGCTCCGCCTGATGACCGGCGCGTGGGCGACCCAGGCACTCGCCGTCACCGCCACCCTCGGCATCGCCGACCGATTGGCCGCCGCCCCCGGCGCATCGGTCGCCTACCTGGCCGAACTGACCGCCACCGACCCGGACAGCCTGGCCCGATTGCTCCGCTACCTCGCCGAACTCGATATCGTGCGGCCGCACGGGGACGGATACGAGCTCACCGATTCCGGGGCGCTGCTCTCGAGCTCCGCCGCGCAATCGCTGCAGCCATTGGCGCAGTTGTACGGCGGAGCGTTCTACGAATCCTTCGCCCACCTCGATCACGCGGTGCGGACGGGCACAGCCGGATTCGACCATCATTTCGGCCGGCACCACTTCGAGTACTTCTCCGGGACACCCTCCGGTGCAGCCCTTTTCGACAATGCGATGGCGGCGAGCGCGGCCATCTTCGGCCAGGTCGGCGAGCTCATCGAGCTGGGCGGCGGTGAGACCATCGTCGATATCGCGGGCGGGAACGGCACGCTGCTGGCCGCACTGCTGCGCACCGCGCCGCGGGCACAAGGCATCCTGCTGGAGCGAGCCTCGGCCCTGGTCACCGCGCGAGCCGCGCTGGAACGCGCCGGGTGCCTGCACCAATGCCGTTTGCAGGAGGGCGATTTCACCGCCGAGGTGCCCGGTGGTGGTGATATCTACCTGTTGTCCCGGGTGCTGCACGATTGGGACGACGCCCGCTGCCGCACCATCCTGACTCGATGCGCCGCGGCCATGCCGGCCCATGCTCGCCTCTACGTGATCGAACGCCTCCTGCCCGACAACGATGCCGCATCCCTCGCACCCGCCTGGGACATCCACATGCTCTGCAATGTCGGCGGCCGGGAACGCACCTTGTCCCACTATGGCGATCTGGCCGCTGACGCGGGCCTGTTCATCGCCCGAACCCATACGCTGCCTCTGGATTTCGCACTGATCGAAGTCATCCGGTCAGACGAAGTCGGCTCGATGGGCGCGGCACCATCGATCGAAGGTACGGGGCGGGCGGCCCAATAGTTCACCGACGGTGTCGGTGCGGAAGCCGACGGTGTCGGCGCGCATGATGGTGAACCATTCGAGGATGGCCGCCGCGAGGGCCGGCGGTGCGCCGTTCGGGTAGCGGGAGCGCAGTGCGGCTTCGGCAGTGGCGGCGGTGCGGACCTCGACAGGACGGGACAGCTCCGCCGCCAGTACCTCCACTTGCTCTGCGACAGTGAAGGTTTCGGAACCGGTCAGGTTGTAGGACTTGCCTTCGTGGCCGGATTCGGTCAGGACGCGGGCCGCGACGGCCGCGATATCGGCAGGGTCGATCGGGGCGTAGCGGCCGGGGCCTGTGGGGTCGTCGACCGGTCGGCCCGCTCGGATGGCGGGAGCCCATTGCAGCGCGTTGCTCATGTATCCGCCGGGGCGCAACACGGTGGCGGGAATTCCGCCGGCCCGCACCAGTTCTTCGCGTTCATGATGCCAAGAGCCCATGGCCGGACGGGGTTCCAGGGCGGCATGGAAGGAGGACAGCTGAACGATTCGCTTCACGCCGGATCGTTCGGCGGCCGCGACGGCATGGCGAGCATGATCGAGGCCGACGCCCGGGACGAGCAGAAAGAGCTGGTCTACGCCTTCGAAAGCGGGTGCGAGCGTGGAGGGTTCGTCCAGGTCGCCGACAAAGATCCGAGCTCCGGCCAACCGGCTCACCTTGGCGGGGTCCCGCACCAGAACCCGGAACTCGGCCCCGGCGGCCGTCAGCGCAGGCATCAGCTCGCGGCCGATGTTTCCGGTGGCACCGGTGAGCAGTATCATCACATCTCCGATCGTTAGCCGTCTATCGAAAAACACTAGACGGCTAACGATCAACCGGCAATACCCCGCAGCCACCGACCGGAGGTCCCATGTCCGAGTTCCTCGACCTGTTCGGCCGCACCTCGAAAGCGGTGCGCGCCTTGGCCGATCGCGACATGCGCCGCCACGGCCTGCATCTCGGCCAGAACCACGTACTGGCGGCGCTCTGGGAACAAGATGGCCGCACCCCCGGTGAAATGGCCGCCGCCCTGAATGTCACCACCCCCACCATCGTCAAGATGGCCACCCGCATGGCAGCGGCCGGCCTGCTCGAACGCCGCCGCGACGACCGCGACAACCGCCTGGTCCGCCTCTGGCTCACCGACCACGGCCGCGACCTTCGAGACCCCATCGAACGTGACCGCCACGCGCTCGCCGCCGATGTCACCGCCACCCTCACCGCGACCGAACGCCGCCACCTGATTACCGCGCTGGCCAAAATCAACCAGGCCGCTCTCGACCTTCTGGGCGAACCCCTCTCCCCCTCCGAATCCGTGCCCGACTGATCATCTCGGCCACAATGGACCCCATGCACGTCCCGGACGCCGAGCGCTGGAACCACAACATCCACTACCACCGTCTACTCGCGGACGCCCTCCCCGCAGGCGGCGCCGTCCTCGACATCGGTTGCGGCGAAGGCATGCTGGCCCGCCGCCTGCACGCCGAAGGCCACCGGGTCACCGGCATCGACCTGGACGAACACGGCATAGATCTGGCCCGCGCCCAATCCCCAGACGGCGAAATCACCTACCTCCAAGACGATTTCCTGACCCACCCCTTCGCCCCCGAATCCTTCGACGGCATAGTCTCGGTCGCCACCCTCCACCACATGGACGCCCCCACCGCCCTGACCCGCATCCGCGACCTCCTACGCCCCGGCGGCACCCTCGCGATCCTCGGCATGGCCCGCCCCGACCTCCCCCGCGACCTCCCCTTCGAAGCCGCCACCCTCCTGGCCGGCACCTGGCACCGCATCATCCGCACCCAATGGACCCACCCCTCCCCCGTGGCTTGGCCCCCACCCGAAACCTATTCCCAAATGCGAACCCTCGCCGAATCCCAACTCCCCGGCGCCCACTTCCGCCGCCTCCTCCTCTGGCGCTACGCCCTCACCTGGACCAAGCCGAGCTGATCGGCGTCGCCCCGATATAGTCGCTCCGATCTGTATCGATGAACGGGGTGGGTATGAGGCACAGCGCTTTTCGGTTCGGCGGGCTGCAAACCGCACTGGTCGTGGTCGCGGCGACGGCGGTGCTCGGCGGCTGCGGTCTGGTGCCGGACAAGCTGAAACCGGGTACGGCGGTGACGCTGACCGCGCAGACCGCGGACGGCGGCCGGCCAACGAGCGAAACTATGCAGACGGCACAGCGGATCATCGAGAAACGTGCGAAGGGGCTCGGTCTCGACGGCACCTCGGTGGAAGTCCAGGGCAACGCCCTCGTGATCACGGTGCCCGGAGATGACGGCTCGCGAGCCAAGGCGCTCGCACGGACAGCCCACCTCACCATTCGCCCCGTGCTGACCGCATCGACGCCCGCCCGGTCGGGGGTCACCGTGGCGAAAGAGGTTCGACAGAGCAATGATCCGAGCGTGCAGGCTTCGACGATGGCCTCGATCGCCTGCACACACCCCGACCCGCTGCACGGCGGCGACGACCCGCGCCTACCGCTGGTGACGTGCGACAGCGAAGGCAAGGAGGTCTTCGTACTGAGCAAGTCATCGGTCGATGGCGGCGGTATCGAGAAGGCCGAAGCCGTTCTCGACTCCGCATCGGCTCAGCACATGGTGCTGATCAACTTCACGCCCGAGGCAGCCGAGCTGATGCGGAGGCTCACCACCGAGTATCTCTACCAACGGATCGCCATCAGCCTGGACTCGGAGGTGCTGTCGGCGCCGGTCGTGCAGGCCATGATCACCGGCAATCAGATTCAGATCAGCGGCCGTTTCACCGAGGACTCGGCGGCCCAGCTCGCCAACGCTCTTCGTTTCGGCGCGCTCCCGGTATCTTTCACGTCCTGAACCGGCCCGGACAACGGGGAAGGCCCCGAGTCGAATTCGACTCGGGGCCTTCCCTTTTCACGAACCGGATCAGTGGCTGCTGTTGCCACCGGTCGGCTGCTGCGCCTCGAGGGCGGTGAGCATGGCGTGCTCTTCCTCGTGGGCGAGCTCGACGTTCTTCTCCTGCTGCGCCGGGGGGTCGGCGAAGAGGAAGGAACCGGTGCCGGGCTTGCCGGCGGAGCCGAGCTTGGACATCTTCTTGGGCACCGGGGCGCCCTGGTATTCCAGCGGGATGGCGTGGCCGTGCGAGTCCACGCCGCCCAGGGGCTGGTGGATTTCGATGTACTCGCCGTGCGGGAGCCGCTTGATCACACCGGTTTCGACGCCGTGCTCGAGCACCGCGCGGTCCGACCGCTGCAGGCCGATGCAGAAGCGGTAGGCCACGAAGTAGGCGAGCGGCGGGGCGACCAGCAGGGCGATGCGGAAGAACCAGGTCGTCGCGTTCAGCGAGATCGAGAACTTCAGCGAGATGATGTCGTTGACACAGGCCAGCGTCAGCACCAGGTAGAACGCGATGGCCATGGCGCCGATGGCGGTGCGGACCGGCACGTCGCGCGGACGCTGCAGCAGGTTGTGGCGGGCGGTGTCGCCGGTGAGGCGCTTCTCGATCCACGGGTAGGCCACCAGCACGGTGAAGACCAAGCCCATGATCAAAGCGACCCAGAACGGCGCCGGGACCGTGTAGCGGCCCAGGTACAGCTCCCACGGCGGCATGAGACGCGCCATGCCGTCGGTCCACATCATGTAGAAGTCGGGCTGCGAACCCGCGGAGACCTGAGACGGGTTGTAGGGACCCAGGTTCCAGATCGGGTTGATCTGCAGCACGCCACCCATGATGGCGACGACGCCGAGGGTGAAGGCGAAGAACGCACCCTGATCGGCGGCGAACACCGGGATGATGCGGGCGCCGACGACGTTCTTCTCGGTGCGGCCCGGTCCGGGGAACTGCGTGTGCTTCTGGTACCAGACCAGCGCCACGTGGGCGGCGATCAGGGCCAGGATGATGCCCGGCAGCAGCAGCACGTGCGCGATGTACAGACGCGGGATGATGATGTGGCCCGGGAAGTCACCGGCGAAGATCAGCCAGTGCAGCCAGGTGCCGACCACCGGAACACCGATGGTGATGCCCGAGAACGCCGCGCGCAGACCGGTACCCGAGAGCAGGTCGTCCGGCAGCGAGTAACCGAAGAAGCCTTCGAACATCGCCAGGATGAGCAGCAGCGAGCCGATCACCCAGTTCGCCTCACGCGGCTTGCGGAACGCGCCGGTGAAGAAGATGCGGAACAGGTGGATGATGATCGACGCCGCGAACAGCAGCGCCGCCCAGTGGTGCACCTGGCGCACGAACAGACCGCCGCGCACCTCGAAGGAGATGTCGAGCGCGGTCTCGTAGGCCCGCGACATGGTGACACCGCGCAACGGCTGGTAAGCGCCGTTGTAGACGGTCTCCGACATGGACGGGTCGAAGTACAGCGTCAGGTACACACCCGACAGCAGCAGGATGATGAACGCGTACAGCGCGATCTCACCCAGCAGGAACGACCAGTGGGTCGGGAAGACCTTGTTGATCGAGCGCTTGGCGAACGCGGCCAGGTGGTAGCGCTCGTCCATTTCGTTCGCCTGGACGGCGGCTTTGCTCGGGCTCATGAACGACGCTCCCAGAAGGCCGGGCCGAGGGCTTCGATGAAGTCGTGGACGGCCACCAGGTAGCCCTCGGCATTGACGGTGATCGGCAGCTGCGGCAGCGCGCGGGCGGCGGGACCGAAGACCGGCTTACCCCATTCGGTCGCGGAGAACTGCGACTGGTGGCAGGGGCACAGGATCCGGTTGGTCTGCTGCTCGAACAGCGAGGTGGGGCAGCCGAGGTGGGTGCAGATCTTCGAGTAGGCGAAGTAGTCGCCGTAGTTGAAGCTCTCCTGGCCCTTGCGCTTGATGGCGTGCTCGGCGTCCTTGGTGCGCAAGCGGATCAGCATGACCGCGTTGCGGATACCGCGCAGCGACTCCAGGGTCGCGTGCTCGTTACCGCGCCATTCTTCCTTCCAGGGGAAGACGGTTTCCATGGCGCCGGCGTCCAGGTCCTCCGGGCGCACCAGGACGACGTCCTCGGGGCGGCCGGTGTCACGACGCAGGTAGATGGTCTGGCCCTCGTAGTCCGGGGTCCAGCCCGAGACCCACAGCGGCGACTTGTCGCCCTTGGCCCACGGGTTCTTGATCATGCCGCCGGCGAAGACGAACAGCGCGCCGATGCCGAACATGCCCGCGCCCAGGCCCGCGGTGCGGGTGATGAGCTTGCGGCGGCCCAGGGTGGAGGTGTCGGCCGCGTCCTGCAGCTGCGCCACCAGGGTGCGCCGGTTGACCTCGGAGGAGGCGCCGTCGTGGCGATCCTGCACGGAGATCTCGGCGGGGATGAAGTGCTTGCGGATGAGCACCACGGCGATGCCGATGGCCAGGATGGAGATACCCAGCGTCAGGCCGTACAGCGGAGTGGTCCACGTGTAGGCGGCATTGCCTTCGTCGTTGCGGCCCTTGTACTCCCAGGGCCAGAACAGGTAGACGCCGATGAGCGCCGCGCCCGCGAGCGCGGAGATGGCGAACCACAGCGCGACCTTGCGCTCGGCGCGCTTCTCGGCCTTGGTGCCGGGCACCGGCCAGCGCGGGGCGCGGTAGGCGACGTCGACGCCGTCCAGCTCGGTACCGAGCTTGACCAGCTCGTCGCGCGACATGGCGTCGAGCTGCTCATCGGTGGGTTCGGTGGGGTTGGCCCCCATGCTGTTTCGCTCCTGTTCGCTCATGACCGGGATCCGATCCACATCGCGGAACCGACCAGGGCCACGATGCCGATCAGCCACATGGCGAGACCTTCGGTGGCGGGACCGAAGCCACCCAGGCCCCAGCCGCCCTCGGACTTGGTCTCCATACGGTCCTTGATGTACGCGACGATGTCCTTCTTCTCCTCCGGCGTCAGCTGCCGGTCGGAGAACTTCGGCATGTTCTGCGGGCCGGTCAGCATCGCGAGGTAGATCTGCTGCTCGGAGGCTTCCTCCAGCGGCGGCGCGTACTTGCCGGAGGACAGCGCGCCGCCCTTGCCGGTGAAGTTGTGGCAGGAGGCGCAGTTCATGCGGAACAGCTCGCCACCGCGGCCGAGGTCGGCGCCTTCGATGATCGACTCCTGGGCGATCTCGCCGTTGGCGTCGCGCAGCACGGTCGGGCCGCCACCGTTGGCCTGGATGTAGGCACCCAGGGCGTCGGTCTGGCGGGCATCGAACTTCGGGGGCTTGCGCTCGATCTGAGCCTCGTTGCGCGCGGCCGGCATACGGCCGGAGGAGACCTGGAAGTAGACCGCGGCCTCACCGACGCCGATCAGGCTGGGGCCGCGATCCTGGACGCCCTGCAGGTTGACACCGTGGCAGGTGACGCAGGAGGTGTCGTAGATCTGCTTGCCCTCGCGGATCAGCGCGGACTGGTCCTCGTGCGCGGTTGCGACCTGCGCCTGCGGGGTCAGGGCCGCGGCCGCGAAGCCGGCTCCGACGAGGCCCATCAGAAGAACCAGACCGCCGGCCAGCTTGCGCCGCATACGACGCTGCTTCCGGGTCTTGGTGGCCTCGCCGTTCCCTTCGCTGGGATCTGGCGCTGACGGGGGAGATGAACTCATCTGTGTCCCTTTGGAGTAGACGGAACCGACTTGTACAAAAAGTGTTGGTGCCGACGGCGGGGGCTGGCTGCCGTCGAAGCGCTGCGCCCGGGGTTAGCGGACGAAGTAGATCGTGGCGAAGAGCCCGATCCAGACGATGTCGACGAAGTGCCAGTAGTAGGACACGACGATGGCCGCGGTGGCCTGCGCCGGGGTGAACTTACTGAGCGTGGTGCGGATCAGCAGGAACACGAACGCGATGAGACCGCCGATCACGTGCAGGCCGTGGAAGCCGGTGGTGATGTAGAACACCGAGCCGTACACGGAGCTGGAGATCGAGGTGCCCTCGGCGACCAGGTGGTAGTACTCGTAGCCCTGGCCACCGACGAAGAACGCACCCATGATCAGCGTGATCAGGTACCAGCGACGCAGACCGAAGACGTCGCCCTTCTCCGCCGCGAACACGCCCATCTGGCAGGTGAAGGACGAAGCGACCAGGACGGCGGTCACCGGCACGGCGAGCTTCAGGTTCAGCTCGGTCGGCTCCGGCGGCCAGTTCCCGTGGGCCTGAGCGCGGGCGACAAAGTACATGGCGAACAGGCCGGCGAAGAACATCAGCTCGCTCGACAGCCAGATGATGGTACCGACGCTGACCATGTTGGGCCGGTTCAGCGAATGCACACGCTGGGTAATGGCCGATCCTGGGGTCCCTACTGCGGTCGTCACGCCGGTAAGTATGACTTGTCGTAGTACGACAGGAGTAGGCGGGTACGAAACTTTGTCGTACGTGTCGGAAACCGCAGGGCGAGCGGGTCTCTCAACGACCGCTCGGCGTGTCACGACGCAGCCTAGATTGCCCAGGTAAGAGGAACCTGAGCCGGATTTCGAGGGAGTGTGAGCCGATGGCGTGGTGGCGCGGATTGTTCAAGCGCGGCGGGACAACGGAACTGGATGCCGGGCGTCCGGATCTGGTCGTGGTGGCGTCGAGTTTCGATGACGCGGAAGCGTGTTCGGCCGCCTTGGGGAAGGCCCTGAACTGGACTCCGGACCAACCGGTCGTTCTCCGGCATCACCTGCGCATACCCACGGTGCGGGTGAATGAGGTGCAGATCATCGCGGGGCAGCTCGGCTATGACACCGGGTCGGTCGACGAGTCGGATCCGGCCAAGCTGGTGTTGCAGCGCGTGCAGGTGCTCGATGCCCTGCACTGTTCGCAGGAGCGCTCCCGGATGGCCGCCATCGCCCAGCGGCACGAGGGCGACGTGCTCGGCTGGGACGCCCTGCAACCGGCGGGTCGCGAACCAGGCGTAAAGAATTAGGCCCGTCGCACTAGGCTTGCGGCAACAACACCCGGAAGGCAGAGCAATGAGCGCGCGCAGCTGGCGAGAAATCCTCGGCATCCTCACCGACGGCAATGATCTGTCCGAGGACGAGGCCGCGTGGGCCATGAACGAGATCTTCACCGACAGCGCCACCTCCGCGCAGATCGCGGCGTTCGGCGTGGCCATGAAGATGAAGGGCCCGACCCCCGCCGAACTGGGCGGACTGGCTTCCGGCATGCTCTCGCACGCGCGCCGCGTGCGGGTCGAAACTCCGGCCGTGGATATCGTCGGCACCGGCGGCGACCGCTCCGGCACCGTGAACATCTCCACCATGTCCTCGATCGTGGTGGCGGCCACCGGGATTCCCGTGGTCAAGCACGGCAACCGCGCGGCTTCCTCCAAGAGCGGCGGCGCGGATGTATTGGAAGCGCTGGGCGTGAAGATCGCCCTCGGCCCGGAATCGGTGGCCGAATGCGTGCGCCAGGTCGGCATCGGCTTCTGTTTCGCGCCCGTCTTCCATCCCTCGCTGCGTTTCGCCAGCCAGGCGCGCGGTGAGATCGGCATTCCGACCGTCTTCAATATTCTCGGGCCGCTGACCAATCCGGCCCAGCCGGGCGCGGGGCTGATCGGCTGCGCCTTCCCGGACCTGCTGCCGGTGATCGCGGGCGCGTTCGCCGATCGCGGGGCATCGGCGCTGGTGGTGCGGGGTAACGACGGCCTGGACGAGATCACCACCGCCGATACCACCGACGCCTGGGTGGTCGTGGGCGGCGAGCGCTCCGAAACCACCATCGACCCAACGCGACTCGGCATCGAGCGGGTGGCTCCGGAGGCCCTCAAGGGCGGCGACGCCTCCCTCAATGCGGTGATCGCCCGGAATATGCTGGCCGGCGACCGCGGGCCGGTCCGCGATGCGGTGCTGCTGAATTCGGCCGCCGCCGTGGTGGCGTACGAGCTGCCCGGCTCGGACCCTGCCGCCGATATCCATGACAAGCTGGCCGCGGCGCTGGAGCGGGTGGCCGCGGCCATCGACACCGGTGCGGCCGCGGCGCTGCTGGAGCGCTGGGTCGAGGTCACCAACAAGCTCGGCGACAACTGAGCGATCGGCGGCGACGGACCGGCCGGATTCCGGCCAGGTGTGTTGTTCCGCCTTGAAAAGCCTGGTAGCGGGCTACAGTTCGGCCTTATGCGAGCCGCCTTGTGGAAGCCCGGACTACGCGCCGGACTGATGGTGACCGGTGTGGTCGCGGCGGCGGCATTGCTGATCGCCGGGGTGCCCGCCGGGGCGCAGAGTTCGACGCATCCGGTCCGCCAGGCCGCCGAGGGCGGGACCGTGGTGGTGGACGGCGAGGACTATCCGGATCCGACCGGGTGCATGACGGTGCGCAAGGTGCCCCGGCGCCTGTCGGTCACCAACAACACCGGCAAAGCGGTCCGGGTGTATCTGCTGCCCGGTTGCAAGGGCGGCGTCACCAATGTGGTGGATCCGGGGCACAGCGCGAATCCGCTCGGGGCCTCGTTCCAGCCGGAGTAACCGGCTATTCGCCGATGGAGAAACCGGCTTCCACGTCGGCGCGCGAGTAGGACTTGAACGCGATGTGGGTGTCGGTGCGAATCACGCCCGGCGTCTTGTTGATCCGGCCGGTCACCACCTCGGCGATCTGCTCGTGGTCGCGCACCCGGACCTTGGCGATCAGGTCGACGTCGCCCGCGCACGAGAAGACCTCGGCCACGCCGTCGATATCGGCCACCGCCTGCGCGGTCTCCGGGATGGCGGCGGACTCGGCGTGAATCAGGACGATGGCAGTAATCATGGGGCCAACTCTAGGGGATTGACCCGGTCCGCCACTGTTGACCCAGTCGGACAAATCGGATCTTGATTTTGTGAAATGGCCTACCCACCCGGCCGTTTCACGCCATCATGGACCGAAATGTGAACCGGCTAGTGGTCACAATGTTGACTGCCCAGGGGGTCGCGATGTTCGCACAGCTCCGTTCATCCAAATCCGTCCGTCACCGCGCGTCCGCTTCGGCGCCGCGCACCCTCACGCTCGCCTCCCGGTCGGGCGTCTCGGGCCGGCATCGCCGGCGCGCGGCGGCCCGCATCAATCTGCCCAGCCTGCGCCCGGATTGGCAGAGCCTGCGCGCCGAGTGGCAGCTGCCCACCTGGCAGTGGCGGTCGGGCGCGGGACGCCATCGCAAGGCGGAGCCGAACTGGTTCCGGATCTATGCCGCCCGCGTGCTCGCCACCGGCGCCGCGGTCACCATGATCGGCACCGCCGCGGCCGTGCCCGCGCACGCCGACACCCAGCCCGACGCGGTCTCCGGCGTCACCAATGACGTACTCGCGACCATCAATTCGTTCACCACCTTCACCCTCCCGGGCCTGGATCTGCCCGCCCTCTTCTCCCCCGACACCGCCATCGTGGTGCTCGGCTACGGGCTCCAGGAAGACGGCGAGATGCGCCCCGAGCTCGTCAACCGCCTGCACGCGGGCTATGTCTCGGCCCTGCTCTCCCCCACCGCCCCGGTCATCGTCACCGGCGGCAATCCGCAGGCCGGCGTCACCGAGGCGCAGGCCATGGCCGATTGGCTGATCGAGCGCGGCATCGCCGCCTCCCGCATCTTCACCGAGACCAAGGCCAACTCCACCGTCCAGAACGCCGCCTTCTCAGCGGAGTTGATGAACGCCATCGGCGCGCACGCCGCCCTCCTCATCACCTCCGCGGACCATATCGGCCGCGCCCTCAACAACTTCCGCGCCGCCGGTATCGCCGTGGTCGCGACAATGACCCCCGACCGCACGCCCCTGAACGCCGAACCTTTCGGCCCGGGCGTCGTCAACTGGTAGCCGCCCATCCCCTCCGTCCTTCCGAGGTATCAGAGCACCTGGGCGATAACACTGTCCCGCAACCAGTTTCGGTAGCGATCGGCGGTCCAGGCGCGGCGGCGGCGTAGCAGCCGGAAGACGTGCGGGGAGCCGAGAGCGAACAGGATGTCGGCGGCGGTCTCGGGGTCGAGTCCTGCCCGCAGGGCGCCGCGCTCGGCGAGCTTGCCGGTGCAGGTGAGCCACAGGGCGCGGGTGGCGTTCGCGCCCGCTTCGTCGCCCGCGCGCATGGCGGGGTCGGCGGCGGCCGCATCCACGCCCACCATGATGAGATCGCCTGCGCGCTCGAACAATTCGGCTGTGTAGCCGGTCAGGCCGGTCAGGGCGGCGCGAGGGTCGGGGTCGTCGAGGGCTGCCAGGACTTCGGGGCGGTCGGCGACGGCGATCGGTTCCTCGTCGCCGACCGTGGCCACGTTCAGGGTGTGCTGGAAGAGATCCAGTTTGGTGGGGAACGCGTCGTAGAGGGTGCGTTCACCTACCCCGGCACGCTTCGCCACCTCGCGCAATGGCGTTGCCACATACCCCTTTTCGACGAACAGCTCGGTCGCCGCCCGGCGGATGGCGGCGCGGGTGGCCGCGGCGGTCTCGGCGCGTTTGGCGGCGCGATACGGCCTCTTGACTGCGTCGGTCATGGAGAGGATTCTATCAATATCCGCCGCAGTGCCACTGCGGTGAAATCAGGAGAAGGTGATCCCGATGCCCGAAGTCGCCGGCATTCATCACGTCAAGCTCCCGGTCACCGACATGCCGCGGTCGGTGCGCTGGTATCGCGAGGTCTTCGATTTCCGCCCGGAGTACGAGTTCCGCGATGCCGACGGCTCGGTGGGCGGCGTCGCGGGCTCGGTGCCCGGGCTCGGCCCGACCGAGCTGTGCCTGCGGGTGAACGAGGTCGCGGCGCGCGGCTGCAAGGGTTTCGCCCCGGTGAGCTTCGCCGCCCGGGACCGTGCGGACCTCGAGGGGTGGGCCGCACGGCTGGACGAGCTGGGCGTCGCGCATTCGCCGATCATCGAGGCGTCCATCGGCTGGCTGCTGGTGTTCAACGACCCGGACGGTCTGGAACTGCACCTCTACACCTGGGCCGCGCACGGCATCGACCAGTCGGGCCGGGCCGGCTACGGGACGCCCATCGCCGACCCGGACTCCTGGCAGCCGTGACTCAGGCCAGGTAGCGGGCGATGCTCTCGGCCACGCAGGCCGGTTTCGATTCGCCCTCGATCTCGACGGTGACGGTGCGGACGGCTTGCACGCCGCCGGGGATGTCGGTGACGGAATCGAGGGTGAAGCGCGCCCGGATGCGCGAGTCGACCTGCACCGGGGTGATGAAGCGAACCTTGTTGAGCCCGTAGTTGATCGCCATGCTCGCGCAGCTGAAGGTCATCACCTGCGCGGTCAGCGGCACCACCAGCGACAGCGTCAGGAATCCGTGCGCGATGGTGCGCCCGTACGGTCCCGCCGCCGCCCGCTCGGCGTCCACGTGAATCCACTGATGGTCGTCGGTGGCATCGGCGAAGGTGTCGATGCGCTTCTGGTCCACCGTGATCCAGTCGCTGACGCCGATCTCGGTGCCCGCCGCCGCCCGCAGCTGATCGAAGCTCTCGAAGTCGATCATGAGTACCGCTCCTTCAATTCTCGCTTGAGGACCTTGTGCGCCGGGCCGAGCGGCAGTTCGGTGACGAACTCGACGCGGCGCGGGTACTTGTACCGTGCCACATGCTCTTTCGCGAAGTCGACGACTTCCTCGGCGCGCAGCGGTCCCGACGGCACCACCACCGCCAGGATCTCCTCGCCGTAGTTCTCGTCCGGTACGCCGATCACCGCCACCTGGGCGATGTTCGGATGCCGCAGCAGCGCCGCCTCGACCTCGGTCGGGTACACGTTGAAGCCGCCGCGAATGATCATTTCCTTTATCCGGTCGACGATCCGCAGATACCCGTCGGCGTCCTTGATGCCGAGGTCGCCGGTGCGGAACCAGCCGTCGGTCATGACTTCGGCGGTGGCTTCGGGTTTTCCGGTGTAGCCGCCGAACACATTGTGCCCGCGCACCACCACCTCGCCGACGGTGTCCACCGGCAGCAGTGCGATGGCGTCGCGCACCGCCGGATCGGCGATCTCGACATCCACGCCCCACACCGGATGGCCCACCGTGCCCGCCTTGGGGCCGAGTTCCGGCTGGTTCACCGAGGCGGTCGGCGAGGTCTCGGACAGGCCGTAGCCTTCCAGGATGTACGCGCCGTAGACGCGCTCGAATTCCTCCAGCACCGACGGCGGCAGCGCCGCGCCGCCGCTGATGCACAGTTTCAGCTTCGGCAGCGTCTCGGCCGCACGCGCGGCTTCCAGCAGCCCGAGGTACATGGTCGGCACCCCGTGGAAGGTATTGACCCCTTCGGCGTTCATCAGCCGGATCGCTTCCGCCGCATCGAATCTCGGCAGCAGCACCAGCGTCGCCCCGACCCGCCAGTGCGAGTTCATCGACACGGTCTGACCGAACACGTGGAACAGCGGCAATGCCCCCAGCGCGATATCGTCCCGGTGTACTTCATTGGCGTCGAAGGCGTTCACGGTGGCGCACATGACCATATTGAGATGGCTCAGCTCCGCGCCCTTGGGCCGCCCGGTGGTGCCGCTGGTGTAGAACACCACCGCGGTGTCGAGCGGTCCGCGCGTGACGAAGGCCGGAATCGGTTCCGCCGTCAGCTCTTTCGGGTTCACGCACGGAATCCCCACGCGCGCCGCCGCTTCCGTGCCGACCGCGGTCACCATCTCATGGCAGACCAGCAGTTTCGCCCCGCTGTCGCGCAGCACGTATTCGGCTTCGTCGGCGGTGAGCAGCAGATGCACCGGCACCACGGTCGCGCCCGCCGCCAGGATCGCGAAGTAGGCGCGCGGGAAGTCGGCGGTATTGGGTCCCATGAGCGCGACCCGATCCCCGGGCCGCACCCCGAGTTCGATGAGCGCCGCGGCCTGTTCGCGTGCCTGCCGCCACAGCTGCGCGAAGGTGATCCGTTGCGCCCCTTCGATGAGCGCGAGGTGGTCGGGCCGCCGGCGCGCCGGTTCGGCGAGAATGCTGGCCAGGGAGAGAGTCGCGGTCATGAGAACTCCTTCGTTCCGAGCGCCTAGAGGCCCATGTCCTTGGCGATGATCATCTTCATCACCTCGTTGGTGCCGCCGTAGATGCGATTGACCCGGTTGTCGGCGTACAGGCGGGCGATCGGGTACTCGTTGATGAACCCGTAGCCGCCGTGCAGCTGCAGGCAGCGGTCGATGACGCGGGCGGCGACCTCGGAGCAGAACAGCTTGGCCGAGGCGGCGTCGGCGGGGGTCAGCGTGCCGGCGTCCAGGGCCTCCAGGGCGCGATCCACCACGGCTTCGGCGGCGTCCGTCTCGGCCTGGCAGGCGGCGAGCTCGAACTTGGAGTTCTGGAAGGACGCGACCGGCTGCCCGAACACATTGCGCTGCCGGGTGTATTCCTTGGCGAACCGGATGGCCGCCGTGGCCTGCGCGTACGCGCCGACCGCGATGGACAGCCGCTCCTGCGGCAGGTTCTGGCCCAGGTAGGAGAAGCCCTTGTGCTCCTCGCCGAGCAGGTCCTCGACCGGCACCTTCACATCGGTGAAGTTGAGTTCGGCGGTGTCGGAGGTCTTGAGGCCGAGCTTGTCGAGCTTGCGGCCGACGGTGTAGCCGGGGGACTTGGTGTCCACCACGAACAGCGAGATGCCGTGGCGGCGGTCGCTTTCCGACGGTGCGGCGGTGCGGGCGCACACGATGACGCGGTCGGCGTGCACGCCGCCGGTGATGAAGGTCTTGGACCCGTTCAGCAGGTAGTGCGTGCCGTCCTCGGAAAGCTTTGCGGTGGTGCGCATTCCGGCGAGGTCGGAGCCGGTGCCGGGTTCGGTCATGGCGATGGCGAACATGATCTCGCCTGCCGCGAAGCCGGGCAGCCAGCGCTGCTTCTGCTCCTGGGTGGCCAGGTGTTTGATGTAGGGCAGGCACAGCCCGACGTGCACGCCGGAGCCGCCGAAGGACACGCCCGCACGGGCGGTCTCCTCCATCAGAATGGCCTGGAACTTGAAGGATTCGATGCCCGCGCCGCCGAACTCCTCCGGCACCTCGATGCCGAAGACGCCGAGTTCGGCCAGCTTGTAATAGAACTCGCGCGGCACGATGCCCGCCGCGTACCACTCGTCGTAGACGGGGACCACTTCCGCTTCGATGAACGCGCGCACCGTCTTGCGGAAGGCGTCGTGATCGGCGTCGAAAACTGTTCTCTGCATGGGTGAACCAACTCTCAGTGCGCCCGCGCGCCGATCTAGCGACGCGCGGGGTGGGTCTTGGACCGGAGGCGTCAGAGCCGGCGTCCGCCGTCGACGTAAATGGTCTGGCCGGTCACGAACGACGCGTCGTCGGAGACCAAGAACGAAACAACGTTCGCGATGTCCTCCGGCTTGCCGACCCGGCGCAGCGGGGTGATCTTGGCGGCTTCCTCGCGGAACTGCTCCGGGGTCGCGCCGACACGAGCAGCCGTCGCATCGGTCATCTCGGTGACGATGAACCCCGGCGCGACCGCGTTCACATTGATCCCGAACGGCCCCAATTCCATTGCGAGCGTGCGGGTCAGCCCCTGAATCCCCATTTTGGCGGCGCTGTAGTTGGCCTGCCCGCGAGCGCCCAGCGCCGACACGCTGGAGGTGTTCACGATCTTGCCCGACTTCTGCTTCACCATGTGCCGCTGCGCCGCCCGCGAGCACAGGAACGCGCCCTTGAGATGCACGCCCATCACGATGTCCCAGTCCTCGACCGACATCTTGAACAGCAGGTTGTCGCGCAGCACGCCCGCATTGTTGACCAGCACGTCGAGGGAACCCAGCTGCGCCACCACGCCGTCGACGGCCGCGTCCACCTGCGCCTCGTCGGTCACATTGCAGGCCACCGCGATCGCCTTGCCGCCGTCGGCCTCGATCTTGGCCACCGCGTCCGCGCAGGCGGCCGGATCCAGATCGGCGATGGCGACGGTGAACCCGTCGGCGGCCAGCCGGGCGGCGGTGGCCGCGCCGATCCCGCGCGCCGCACCGGTCACGAAGGCAACTTTCGACATTCGATTCTCCTTGTCCGAGAGGGGTTTCAGAGGAAGGCGTTGACGCCGGTGAGGGCGCGGCCGATGAGCAGTTTCTGGATCTGGCTGGTGCCCTCGTACAGGGTCAGCACGCGCGCGTCGCGCAGGTATTTGGCGGCCGGGAACTCGTCGATGTACCCGTACCCGCCGAAGACCTGAATGGCATTGTTGGCGGCCTTGACCGCCGCTTCGCTCGCGAACAGCTTCGCCACCGAGGCTTCGGTGCCGAACGGTTTGCCGCGCTCCACCAGATCGGCCACCCGCCAGGTGAGCAGCCGCGCCGCCTCCACATCGACGGCGATATCGGCGAGCAGCTCCTGAACCAGCTGATAGGAGGCGATGGGCTTGCCGAACTGCTCGCGCTCCTGAGCGTATTTCACCGCGGCTTCCAGGCAGCCCCTGGCGACGCCGACGCAGCCGGCCGCGACGCCCATGCGGCCCTTGTCCAGCGCGGCCATGGCGATCTTGAAGCCCTGGCCCTCGGCGCCCAGCCGGGCGCTGTCGGGGACGCGGACGTTGTCCAGCACGAGTTCGGCGGTCGCCTGTCCGCGCAGCCCGAGCTTGCCCTTGATCTCGGTGCGGGTGAAGCCGGGTGCGTCGGTGGGGACCAGGTAGGCGGTGACTCCCTTCGGACCCGGCCCGCCGCTGCGCGCGAACACGATCGCGACATCGGCCCAGGTGCCGTTGGTGATGAAGATCTTGGTGCCGGAGAGCAGCCAATCATCGCCGTCCCGAACGGCTTTGGCGGTCAGATTGCCGGCGTCGGATCCGGTGCCGGGTTCGGTCAGCGCGAAGCAGCCCAGCGCCTCGCCGGCGCACAGCCGGGGCAGCCATTGCCGCTTCTGTTCCTCGGTGCCGTAGGTCTTGATCGACTTGCCGACCAGTCCCAGCGAGACCGAGACGATGCCGCGCACCGAGGAGTCGCCGCGCCCGAGCTCTTCCAGCAGCAGGCAGTAGTCGGTGGCGGTGCCGCCCGAACCGCCGTACTCCTCGGGAATCTCGATGCCGAGGAACCCCATCTCCCCCAGCTTGCCGACGATGGCGGTGTCCACCGATTCGGCCCGATCCCATGCCGCGGCGAACGGAACCACCTCTTTGTCCACCCAGGCGCGCGCGAGGTCGCGCAGCTCGCGCTGGGATTCGCCGAGTTCGAAGTCCATGAGCGAATGCTCCTTAACCAAACGTTGTTAGGTTTATGTGACCCACGCTATCCTAACGCTGTTCGGTTTATCAAGGACGAGGTGATAACTTCACCGGGACAGGCGAGGGAGGTGCCATGGCCAGGCCGAAAGTGCCGCTGCTGAGCCGTGATCGCATACGCGACGCGGCGGTCGAACTCATCGACCGGGACGGGCTGGCAGAGCTGTCCATGCGCAAGCTGGCCACCGAACTGGGCGTGCAGGCGGCCTCGCTGTACGGCCACTACCCGACCAAGGACGATCTGTACGACGAGATCGCCGGGGCCATCATGGCGACCGTCGACACCTCGGGTTTCGAGTCCGGCGATTGGCGCGCCGGGCTCATGTCCTGGGCCCGGTCCTATCGCGACGCCCTGGTCGCCCACCCCAATTTCGTGCCGTACCTGGCCACCGGCCCCGGCAAGCGCGAAGAGAACCTGCGCCACGCCGACGCGGTGCACGGCGGGCTGGTCGGCGCGGGCTGGCCGCCCCGCGAGGCGACCATGATCGGCGCCGCCACCCGCTACCTGGTCATGGGCGCGACCATCGGCTCGTTCTCGCGCGGCTTCGTCGATGACGTACAGGTCTACCGCGACCGCTACCCACACCTCGAGCAGGCGCATCTACTACGCGCCAAAGCCGACGAAATCGATTCGGAGAGTTTCGAACTCGCACTCACCGCGTTCGTGGACGGCCTGTCGCTGCGCTTCGAGCCGTTCTCGAAGAAGAAGCGCCGCAAGTAGTCCCGCTACTGCGCGGGAAAGCCGTGGAGCTCGGCAAACCCGTCGGTTAGGATAGGCTTACTTACCTATCGAAGGGAGCCGTGTGCGCGTCGTCATCTTGTTCGGAACCGAAATGGGCACCGCCGAAACCGTCGCCGATTGCATCGCCGACGAACTCTCGGGCTGCGATGTGTCGATCTACGACATGATGGATTTCGACCCCGCGGATCTGACCGCGGAAGAACTCCTGGTGGTCGTCTGCTCCACCTACGGCGACGGCGACCTGCCCACCGGCGCAGAGCCTTTCTTCGACACCCTGGACGCCACCCGCCCCGATCTCACCGGCCTGCGCTTCGCGGTCTTCGGGCTCGGCGACAGCGTGTACGGCGACACCTTCAATCGCGGCGGCGAGATCGCGGCCGAGAAGCTCACCGAACGCGGCGCGATCCAGATCGGCGAACACGCCCGTCACGACGGTTCCAGCGAAGTGAAGCCGAAGGACATGGCCCGCGAATGGGCTGCGGCCCTGCCGATCCCGGTCACGCAGGCGGGCTGAGGTAGCCGCCGATCAAGGCCGCGCCCGGCCCCCCGCGACCACCCGGGCCGGGCAGGTATTCCACAGCCTCCGCGGCCAGGGACTCCCCGCAGTGCGCGCAGCTGACCGCCGCCGCCGTGACGTGCGCGCAGTCGTGATGGCGCACCAGCAACGGCGGCCCGTCCGCCCCCGCCTCCCACCGGTCGCCCCACGCCATCAATGCCAGTAGCGCCGGCACCAGATCCCGCCCCTTCCCGGTGAGCCGGTACTCGAACCGATCCGGCTGCGTCGCATACCGATCCCGTTGCAGCACACCGGCATCCACCAGCCGCTGCAACCGATCGCTGAGCACGTTGGTGGCCACCCCGAGATCCCGCTGCAACTCGTCGAACCGATGCAGCCCCACCGCCACGTCCCGCACCACGAGCAGCGCCCACGGATCCCCCACGATGGCCGCCGACCGCGCGATCGAGCACGCGATCGCCCCGAAGTCCGTCCGAGCCACGGCACACCCTTCCCTAGAGTCCCTTGCTAGAAGCAAGTCAGCAGGTTAACGTCATTATATGTACCACGCTATCGTGCGTTACCTGGTCCGGAAAACCTGGCGTCGCGCCGGCGCGGGCGATTTCGACGCCGCCGTCGGCATGGCCGCCCCGGACGTCCACTTCCGCTTCCTCGGCGACACCCCGCTCGGCGCGGACCTGCACGGCCGCGACGCCTTCCGCGCCTGGTTCGGCACCTTCGAACAACACCTCCCCGGCATCCGCCTCGAACTCGAAGACGTCGTAGCGGGCGGCTGGCCCTGGAACACCACCGTCGCCGCCCGCCTGCGAGTAACCGGCACCCTCGCCGACGGAACCCCCTACCGCAACACCGCGATCCAATGGCTCACCCTGCGCTGGGGCCGCCTCACCGAAGACCTCGTCCTCGAGGACACCCTCGCCCTCGACACCGCCCTCCGCCGCCAGCAGGCCGCCCTCGCGCACTAACCGCAACCCGCGAAACACGAGAGCCCCGAACCGGAATCGGCTCGGGGCTCACGTGGGTGACTGATTACTTCAGGCGGAGGCTGCCGAAGAGGCCTTCCTTCTCGTCCTCCGGGCCCGCGGTGAAGTAGAGGGCGTTGGCGTCGCCGAGGCTTTCGCCGTTGCCGAACATCAGGCCCCACAGGCCGCCGATCTCGACCGGCTGGCTGACGGTGTTGCGCAGGTAATCGACGAATTCGCCGGTCTTGTCGTCGAGGACGACGATGCGGCCGGCGCCGCCGAAGTTGCCGACCAGGAGCTTGCCGGAGAGCGGGCCGAAGTTGTCGGGGGCCACCACGACGCCCCAGGGGGCGTTGAAGCGGTCGGCGCCGTCGAGGGTGCGGACCAGTTTGCCGGTGGCGTCGAATTCGGCGATCTTGCCCTTGCCGGGCTTGAACTTGGCTTCCTTCTCGGCGGCCGCGTCGAGCGAATCCTCTTCGCCCGCATCGATCTTCGACGGATCTTCCTCGCCGGGCTTGGTGGCGGCGTAGGAGACGAAGACGCGCTGGCCCAGCGTGGTCACGTTCCAGGGGGCCGGATCGCCGGGCTTGACCTTCTTGCCCTTCGAGGCGTCGGCGGCGTCGATCGCGTCACCGGTGGCGAAGGGGTTGGCGAAACCGGTGGTGGGCACCAGCTTCCAGTTCTTGTCGAAGGTGCGGATCTGCGAGTTCTCGCCGAAATCGGCGGCGAGGAGCTTGTCACCGGACGGAGTGAGGGCGATGCCGAAGAACTGCATCTTCTGGTCCGAGCCGTCGAACATGAGCGGCGCGGGGCCGTCGTGACGCACGATCGAACCGCCCGCGCCCTGCTCGGTCCACGCGGAGATCTTGCCGGAGTCGGTGGCGAAGATGAAACGCGCCGAACCGGTGAGCTTCTCGTCCTTGCCGTCGTAGCTGACCGGCTGATCCTTCACCACGAACAGATCCGAGGTGATGGGCGCGCCGTTGAACACCACGCCGGTGGTCTTGCCGATGCTCTTGTCCGAGGTGTCGGAATCCGCGCCGGGCACGGTGACCAGCTTCAGCGGATCCTGGAACAGCTTCTGCAGCTTGGGATCCGGCGAGGCGGTGACATCGCCGACGAATTGGAAGGAGTAACCGCCGCCGCCGACCCAGAAGTGGCCGCCGGCGCCCTTGGGGCGATCCGCGATGCCCCAGGCGTTCACCATGTCGGGGAAGGTGAACTGGGCCTTGTACTTGTCGGCATTGGCCGCCAGATTGGTCTGCGCGTAGGTATTGCCGTCGATGGCCTTCACCTCGTCGGTGTCCGACGAGGTGCTGCTGCACGCAGCGGCGACCATCAGCGCCGCGCCGAGTGCCGTCGCGCGCAGAGCGTTCTTGCGCAGCGACGGCATCCCGTTCCAGCGTCCGTTCATTGCCTTGGTCCTTCCAACTCAACGCCCACGATGGCGTTAGGTGATGCTAACCATAGCTGGAAGGATTTTCGGTCGGGTCAGGACACCCGGAATTCCGCCTTGACCTGGTCTTCGGTCAGTCCGTAATCGGCCAGGGAATACGTGTGGCTCGGTTTGCGGTCGCCGGATTTACTCTCCTCGTCCAGCGCCGTCATGGCCTGCCGCGCGGGCTCGTCGAAGGTCAATCCGAACGCGGAGTAGATGCGCTCGACCGTGCCCAGCGGATCCGCCCGCAGATCCTCGAACTGGATGTCCAGGAACTGGTCCGGGTTGTACTTGGCCCGCGCCGTATCGAACTCGCGCAGCCCCCGCGACCACAGTTCCAGCTGGGTCTCCCCGATCCGTTCCCGGGTGAACCCGGTGGACCAGCCGCGAGCGGCGTGCTCGGACAGACTGCACGAGGACCCGACGATGGTCACCGGATCGCGATGGGTCTGGATGATCAGCGCGTCCGGGTACACCTCCATCAGCGCGTCGAGGGCGAACAGATGGCTCGGGTTCTTCAGCACCCAGCGCCGCTGATCACCCAGCCCGATGAGCTGCAGGTTCTTCTTGTGCCGCGCATAGGCATTGGTCCAATCCTGCTTGCGCAGCCACTGCGAGTAGGTCGGCAGATAGGCCAGCGATTCGTAGGAGATGGATTTGGCCGTCTGCCGCAGCAGCTGCCAGCACTCCTCCACATCGGCGGCGCTCATGTAGTGCACGCCCATGAAGTCCGGGTTCTCCACCCGATGCTGCGCGAATCCGGCGTCGATGCCCTGGTACACCGGATTGCTCGCCCAGCTCTCGCGCGGCGGGCGCGGCTGCGGGAATTCCGCCAGCCACATTTCGAGGGCCTGATGCTGCGGGTCGGCCGCGAGCAGCCGGTGCAACGCGGTGGTGCCGGTGCGCGGCAGCCCGGTCACGAAAATCGGCCGGGCTACCGAGGTTTCGGCATAGCCCGGGTTGGCCTTCCAGGACGCTTCGCTGAGCGCGCGGGCGACCAGCGCCCCGCGCAGGAAGTACCGGCTCATCTTCGAGCCGAGCTCGGTGAGCTCGGCGTCGCGCTGATAGGACTCGAGCAGCACGCTCAAACCCTCGAGGTGATCATCGGACCCGAAGTCGTCGAGCCCGGTGAGCTTGGTGGCCGAGGCGTGCAGATCCTCGACGGTGCCGACGTTGGTACGCCCGCTCATGCGTTCTCCTTAAACGTGGTACTCGCCGCAGTTGACGTCGAGGGTCTGCCCGGTGATGGCATTGGCCCACGGCGACGCCAGGAAGATGACCGAGTTGGCGATCTCGTCGGGTTCGGGCAGTCGCTTGAGGTCGGATTTGGCGGCGGTGGTCTGGTACACCTGCTCGGCGGTGATGCCGTATTTCTTGGCGACCTCGCCGAAGTACCACTTGAGCTGATCGGTGTGAATGTAGCCGGGGGCGACGGTATTGACGCGAATCCCCTTCTCCCCCAGCTCGGTCGCCAGGGTCTGCGACATGGCCAGCAGCGCCGACTTGGCGACCTTGTAGCTGCCGTAGCGGGGTTCGGAGTGCCGCAGCACCGCCGAGTTCACCATCACCACAGCGCCTTTGGTCTCGGCGAGCGCGTCGGTGAACGCCTGCGTCATGCGCAGATTGCCGAGCACGGTCAGCTCCAGGCTGTCGGTGATCTGCTTGAAGTCGGTGCGCGCGAACGGCTTCATGGACGGCACCGCGAAGGCATTGTTGATGAGCGCGTCGACCCGCCCGAATTCGGCGAGGGTGCGTTCCACCAGGTTCCGCACGGCCGCGTCATCGGTGATGTCGGTGGGCACGCACAGCGTGGTGCCGCCCATGGCCTCGATCTCGGCGGCGACTTCCTTCAACCGCGATTCGGTGCGCGCGGCGAGCACGACCTTGGCGCCGGCAGCGGCGGCTTCCAGGCAGATCGAACGACCGAGACCGGGCCCGACGCCGCTCACCACGACGACCTTGTCGGCGAGCAGAGCGGTCCGCAGGCGCTGGTCCGGGGTTTCAGGGGCTTGCCCCTGAGAGGTACGAGAGTTGTCCTCACTCATCAGCCCAGCATCCTTTCAGCGAAAGCCCGCTGGCGGTCGGCGATGCGTGCGCGCCAAGCGGTTTCGTCGATCTTGTTTGTCTCGTAGTGGGGCAGTCGCTCGGCGACCTTGTCGAAAGGAACGAGTTCGATGGTGGGTCCATCGGCCTCGGTGATGGGCCGGGCCACCCGCTGCCAGCGGAACTGGAGGATGCCCAGCTTGCGACCGGTGGTCTCGATCCAGTTGGTGACGCCGGGATTACGCGCCGACACGACCAGGCGAATGTTCCCGTCCGGATCCACCTGCGACTGCGCGGAATTCAACGACGTCTGGTGGTTCACGTAATCCAGGGACGTGTACCAGCGGTTACCCAGCTGAAAACCCTGATACGGCGCATCGGATTTCGGCACGGTGATGATCAACGCCTGATCGTCGGCCAGCTCGTAATGCCCTACCGAGGAGTACTGCGTGCTCAACCCACCCGGGGTGAGCCGCGGCTCGGTCAGCGTATTCACCGGCAGGTTCAGATAGAACCACTTCGGGAAGTTGAACCAGGTGTGCACCCGCGTCAGCAGCATCCGCCCGGCCGCCCGATACCGCTTGCGCAGCTGCGCCGCATCGGCTTCCACCGGCGCGGTGCCGATGGTGTCGACCCGCTCGATCCGGATCCGCCCCTTGCGCTCGTTCGCCCAATCCCCGTAAACTTCGCGCACCGCGAGCATGGACGCCCCTTCGCCGAGCTGGAAGTAGTTCGGCTCCGGGTTCTCCTTGGGCGGCCCGAATCGCAGTGTGTAACTGCCGTCTTCGGCGATCTCCAGCCGGCGATCGTCGAACGCGTCCTCACCGCCCGGCACATCGGTGGCGGTGTAGTCGCCTTTGAGCACCTGGAAGCTGAGATCGACGGTGCTGCCGCGCACGCCGGTGAGCAGGTACTCCGCGCCCGGTTCGATATTCGCGTGGTAGTACAGCGTGTCCGGATTATCCAGGCCCATCTTGGTGTAAGGCCCGGTGGAGGTCACGAAGTACGGGTGCGAGGTCCCGTGCGCCCGCGACAGCTGCAGGACCGCGGCGATACTGCCCTGGAGGTAGTCGTATCCCTCCGCCAGGTCGTGTTCGTCACGGATGAAATCGGCTGCCGCGATGAGCTTTTCGGCTTCGGCGACGGCGGCCAGGAACGGCTCGGTGAGCGGTAGCTCGGCCTGTTCGATATTCGGCTGGTTCATCAGCTATCGGTGATCCCTAGTTCGGTGCGGATGAGTCGGGCGATTTCGGCCGGGGTCCCGGCCGACGGGGTGATGGTGAGCTCGGCGAATTCCGGTCGCTCGTACGGCGAGTCGATGCCGGTGAATTCGCGCAGTTCGCCCGCGCGGGCTTTCTTGTACAGCCCCTTGGGATCGCGCAGTTCGCATTCGTCCAGGGGAGTGTCGATGAATACCTCGCGGAACGGCAGGTGCTTCTCGTCGTGCAGCTTCCGGGCCTCGCGCCGCTGCGCCCGGAACGGGCTGATCAACGAGACGATGGCGATCATGCCCGCATCCGCGAACAGCGCCGCGACCTCGGCGACGCGGCGGATGTTCTCGCGCCGGTCGTCGTCGGTGAAGCCGAGGTTGCGGTTGAGCCCGTGCCGCAGATTGTCGCCGTCGAGCAGGTAGGCGGGCTGTCCGGCGGCGATCAGCTGCCGCTCCAATTCCACTGCGATGGTGGACTTCCCGGACCCGGACAGCCCGGTCATCCACACGGTCGCGCCGGTGCTCAACCGCTGCGTGCGATCGACGGCCGAGCGATGCCACACCACATTGGACGCCTTGTGCTCGACCTTCGGCGCACCGGTCGACCGCCCGGTGATCATGCCCGCCGCGACGGTCTGATTGGTGGCGTCGTCGACCAGGATGAAACTGCCGGTGGACCGATTGGCGCGATACGGATCGAACAGCAGCGGCTGCCGTGCCTTCAGGATCACGCGCCCGATATCGTTGAGCCCCAGCCGATCCGCGTCCGTCTGCCGGTGCAGGGTGTTGACGTCCAGGCGGTAGTCCAGCTCGCTCACCACGACCTTGGAGGTCTGCGCGGCCGTGCGAATCGAATAGGAATTGCCGGCCCGCAGCTCGGTGTCGTCGGAGAACCAGCACACCATGGCGTCCAGTTCCCGGTCCTGATGCGGCTGATTGCCGGGCCGCGCGAGCATATCCCCACGGCCGATATCGATTTCGTCGTCCAGGGTGAGCGAGACGGCCATCCCGGTGAAGGCCTCCTCCACCTTGCCGCCGCCCGGTCCCCAGATCTGGGCGACCTTGCTGGTGCGCCCGGACGGCAGCACCACCACATCGTCGCCCGGTTTGAAGATGCCGCCCGCGACGGTGCCCGCGTAACTGCGCTGCGAATCCCCGTGCGGCCGGATCACGTACTGCACCGGCAGCCGGGTGTCGATGAGGTTCCGGTCGGAGGCGACGTGCACTTCCTCCAGATGCCGCAGCAGCGGCGGGCCCGGATACCAGTCGCTCATGCGCTCGGAGGTGTCCACCACATTGTCGCCGAGCAGCGCCGACACCGGCACGAAACTCAGGTCGCCGACATCCAGCTTGGTGGCGAAATCGGCGAATTCCGAACGGATCTCCTCGAACCGCTGTTCGGAGTAGTCGACGAGATCCATCTTGTTCACGCACAGCACCAGGTGGCCCACGCCCAGCAGCGAGGACAGGAAGGCGTGCCGGCGGGTCTGCTCGGAGACGCCTTTGCGCGCGTCGACCAGGATGAGCGCCAGGTCCGCGGTGGAGGCGCCGGTCACCATGTTCCGGGTGTACTGCACGTGCCCCGGGGTGTCGGCGATGATGAATTTCCTACGCGGCGTGGCGAAATAGCGGTACGCGACATCGATGGTGATGCCCTGCTCCCGCTCGGCCCGCAGCCCGTCCGTGACCAGCGACAGGTCCGGCTGCCCGGCCCCGCGCGCCACGCTCGCCTTCTCGATCGCGTCGAGCTGATCGCTGAACAGCGCCTTGGAATCGAACAGCAGCCGCCCGATGAGCGTCGACTTGCCGTCGTCCACGCTGCCCGCGGTCGCGAGGCGTAAAAGGTTGCGGCGCATCAGAAGTAGCCCTCTCGCTTGCGATCCTCCATGCCGGAGTCGGAGATGCGGTCGTCGGCGCGCGTCGCGCCGCGTTCGGTGAGGCGGGTGACGGCGGTTTCGGCGATCACCTCGGCCGGGGTGGCGGCGGTGGATTCCACGCAGCCGGTGCAGGTGGCGTCGCCGACGGTGCGGAAACGCACGGTGGTCTCGAACGGCTTCTCGTCCGCGCCGACGGTCAGGAAGCGATTGTCCGCCAACAGCATTCCGTCACGTTCCAGGACGGTGCGGCGGTGCGCGTAGTACAGCGAAGGCAGCTGCACGCCGGCTTGATCGATGTACTCCCAGATGTCCAGCTCGGTCCAGTTGGAGAGCGGGAAGACCCGGATGTGCTCGCCCTTGGCGTGCCGGCCGTTGTAGAGGTTCCACACCTCGGGGCGCTGCGCGCGCGGATCCCAGCTGCCGTATTCGTCCCGGAAGCTGAACACCCGCTCCTTGGCGCGCGCCTTCTCCTCGTCACGGCGCGCCCCGCCGAACACGGCGTCGAAGCGGTGTTCCTTGATGGTGCGCAGCAAAGTGGTGGTCTGCAGGCGATTTCGGGTCTCGCCCGGCTTCTCCACCGCACGCCCGGCGTCGATGTCCTCCTGCACGCTGCCGATGAGCAATTGCGCGCCGAGTTCGGCGGCGGTGCGGTCCCGGAAGTCGATCACTTCGTCGAAATTGTGCCCGGTGTCGATGTGCAGCAACGGAAAAGGCAGCGGCGCGGGCCAGAACGCCCGCCGCGCCAGCTCCAGCATCACCGCCGAATCCTTGCCGCCGGAGAACAGCAGCACCGGCCGTTCGAAGGTGGCCGCCACCTCCCTGATGATGTGCACCGATTCCGCCTCCAGGGCGGACAGGTGCGACAACTCGTATCCCGCACGCATCAACGTCACTCACTCGCCGCGCCGATCCGCCCAACTTGCGTTGTCGAATATTCGACGCTATCGTTCGATAATGTGACACCGACGATAGGTCGGCCGACCAGCAGCGGTCAATACCCCGCCGCGCATTCCGGTGTCCGGCCTGTTCACGGCCGTGCAGCCAAAGACCCGGCGGGCGGTGCGGCCGTCCACCGCATCGCGAACAGCACGCCCGTACACCCGAATACGCACCCCGCCGAACGGCCGGCAGCCGCGGGCCATCGGCCGCCCCGACCGCCGGACATGCCCCACCGGCACCGACCACGGATAATTGCTTCGCCGCACCCCCCGACCAGTAGGGATGGACCCGCCCGAATGACCACCGCCGCATCGACTTCCGAGGCCGCACCCGACGCCGCGACCTCGCCGCCGACCCGCCGCGTGGTGCAGGCCGTCGAACTGCTCTCCCGGCACCCCGCCGAACGGCTGTCCCTGGCCCGCATAGTCCGGGCCACCGGCATGTCCCGCGCCACCGCGCACGCCGTGCTCACCCAGCTCACCGCCGACGGCTGGACCACCCGCGACGACGCCGGCAACTACGCCCTGGGCCTATCGCTGCTGGCCGTCGCGCGCCGCGCCGAATCCGCCTTCCCCCTGCACCAATTGGCCCTGGCCCCCATGCACGCCCTGCACGAGCGGTTCGGCGTCCCGGTCTTCCTGTCCGAACGCCAGCAGGACACCATCGTCATCACCGAGGTCCTCGGCACCCCGTCGGTCCCGTGGATCCGCACCGGCCGCCGCCTCCCGCTCGCGCCCCCGGTGACCCGCGAATACATCGCCTGGGCCGATGCCGCCGAACGCGAATCCTGGCTGGCCGCCGCCGATCCCACCCATCGCGCCCGCCTGGAATCGGTCCTCGACGCCGTCCGCACCCGCGGCTACACCGTCGAACGCCTCGCCGACGACTCCGGCCCCATGCTGGAAGCCCTGGCCGCCCTGCGCAATTCCCCCGTCACCGACCCCCTCCGCCACCGCCTCAGCGCCTTGATCGCCGATTTGATCACCATCGACTACCTCCCCGACGAACTCACCGACCACAACGCCGTCGTCTCGGTCTCCGCCCCGATCTTCTCCCCCCAGCGCACCGTCACCGCTTCGATAGTCGCCTGCCCCGATAGCCAGCTCTCCGCCGCCGAACTCGAAGCGCTGGCCGCCGCCACCGTCGCCGCCGCAGACACCGTGACCCGCGCCCGCTGAATCCGAAGGCACAGCTCAACTCTCCCCGACTCGGACGCGCCCCCGCGTCATCCCGGCATGATCAGCGCTGGATCGGGTCGGGCTGAACGGCTATGGCGCGCACGGCTTCTCGGACGAGGTCGCCGCTGCGGTCGAGGGCGATCGCAGCACGTAGGTGGTTTCGGCCATCGCCGCCGAGGACGTGCGCCGCGAGCGCGCGGACGGCGTGGATGTCGGCCAGTTCGGCGGAGGTTGGATCGCCGGGAAGCGCTGCACCGCTGCTGGAGTCGCGGCCGTCGCCAGACTCGGCCTCCTCGCCTTCAGCGGGGCTCCGGCCGTACGACAAGGCTTCGACGCTCAGACTCTCCGCCCGGCCCGGGTCACCGGACCGCAGCGCGGCGAGGGCGAGCAGGCCGATCAATCGCGGTGTGCGCGGAGTGTTCTCGATCAACCATTGCAGGCGTTTCGCGGTGAGTTCCAGATCGGCTTCGGTAGGGGTGGGGCTGGTGAGGGTGCGGCGGCAGACGGTGATCACGGTCGGCGCGAGATCCGCGCGCGGGGCCGGGGATACGGGGGCGGGCAGGCCGAATGCGGTGGTCAGGACGCGCTGACGCTGCTCGATCTCGCGTCCCTCGGTCGGTGAGGCGAAGCCGAAGATGCGGGCTCCGTCGCTCCACATTCCAGTCCGGTCCCGCATCGGGATGAGGTTGCCGACAGCAAGGGAGAGCGGCACCATCACGAGCACGACACGCACCACGATCGGGGCGGGCACGGCTACCGCCGCCACCTGGAGCAGGTTCGCGGCCGGACCGGCGAAATAGATCAGCCGGGGCCATCTCGCGCGGTGCACCGGCAGTTCCACGCGCGCGGTCGGGTGCAGGCCGAAGTACACCGGGAGGCCGCCGATCCGGATTTCCCGGGTCCCGGACTGCCCGGGCTGGGCGCCGAGGTACACCGCCGTCGCACGCACCCCGAGCAGCCGGCCGACCGCCAGGTGACCGAGTTCGTGCAGCGCCAGCGACACGATCAGGTAGCTCGCCGCCATCCAAGGCAGCAACGCGACCAGGTGATCCGTCTGCCAGAACACCGCGGTCATCCCCGCCATCACGGCCGCGACCGACACGATCATCCACATTCCGGTGTTCTCCCTACCGCTCGATGCGCATCGTAAGCACCGAATCGCACCCGCGCACCTCCGGGAGAACGGCAACAGCGCTGGTCATAGGGCAGGATCGGAGGAATGGACGCCCTTTCCTCGCGCGAGGTCTATTCGAATCGGTGGATTACGGTGCGGGAGGACTACATTCCCGGCTGGGACGGGCAGCCGTCGCTGTACTCGGTGGTGGAGAAGTCCGATTTCGCGGTCGTGATCCCGTTCGACGGGGAACGGTTCCACCTGGTCGAGCAGTACCGGTACCCGATCGACCGGCGCAGCTGGGAGTTCCCGGCGGGCACCGTCGCCGACGAGGTGTTCGACGCCGAGGCGGTGGCGCGGCAGGAACTGCGCGAGGAGACCGGGCTGCGGGCCGGGCGCATGACCTTCCTGGGCAAGCTGGCCGTCGCCCCGTCGGTGTGCAGCCATTCGGGGCACGTCTTCCTGGCCACCCACCTGACCGAGGGCGCGCACGAACGCGAACCCTCGGAGCAGGACATGGTGTCGCGCTGGTTCACCCGGGCGGAACTGGAGCGGATGATCCGCGCGGGCGAGATCCTGGACGCCGATACCGTCGCCGCCTACGGCATGCTCCTGTTGCACGAACGCGGCGAGTGAATCACCAAGCCAGACGCCCGTATTCGTCCCCGCCCTCCACACCCCAGAGGTAACCCCACAGTTCGCCGGTGGGCCCGTCGGCGGGCAGCGTGGCCAGATACACCGACGGCTCCGCACCCTGCTCGGCGGTGCGGAAGCCGGTATTGCGATTGAGGTCGGTCGCGCAGTAACCCGGATTCGCGGCATTGACCTTGATCGGGGTGTCCCACAGTTCCTTGGCGTACATGACGGTGACCATGTTCAGCGCCGTCTTGGACGACGGATACGGCACCGAGACCATCGGCCACATGGGCCCGGCCTGGTCGCTCATGCCCGCGAGCGAACCGACCTCACTGGACACGTTCACGATGCGGGCCGCCTCGGCGCGGCGCAGCAGCGGCAGCAGCGCATTGGTCACCGCCACCACCCCGAAGACATTGGTCTCGTATACGTTCCGCAGATTGGCGAGCGAGGTCGAGGACGGTTTACCGTCCCCGTCGAATCCCCCGGTGATACCCGCGTTGTTGATCAGGATGTCGAGCCTGCCGAACTCGGCGTCGATCCACGCGGCGGCCCGGTCGATGGATTCCGCGTCCGTCACATCCAAGTGCACGAAGTGCGCCTGCGACCCTTCGGCTTTCAGCTTCTCGACCGCGGCCCGCCCCAATTCGGCGTCGCGGGCCGCCGCGAGCACGGTCGTGCCGCGCGCGGCGAGCTGCCGCGCGGTTTCGAATCCGATGCCCTTGTTGGCCCCGGTGATGAGTGCGATGGTCATGACATTCACCCTGACATCGGATGAAATCCACGGGGAGGAACAAGTTGTACCACCCGCGAATCGCCCACAGGGCCGACACTTGAGGTATGGCGGATCGGAGCGAACTCGCGGATTTCCTACGTACCCGGCGAAATCGTTTGCAGCCCAGCGATGTCGGGCTGCCCGACGGGTTGAACCGGCGCGCGCCCGGGCTGCGCCGGCAGGAGGTCGCCCAGCTGGCCGGGATCTCGGTCGACTACTACATCCGGCTGGAGCAGGCGCGCGGCGCCCGGCCGTCCCGGCAGGTGCTGGGCGCGGTGGCGCGGGCGCTCATGCTGACCGCCGACGAACGCGAATACCTGTACCGGATCGCGGGCGAGCAGCCGCCGGCCGTGACCGGGCCGGATCGCACGGTGCCGTCCTCGGCGCGGGTGATCCTGGACAGCCTCACCACGCCCGCCTATCTGGTGGACGCCACCTACGAGGTGCTGGCCTGGAATCGCGCCGCGGTGCCGTTCATCGGCGATCTGGAACGAGTGCCCGGCCACGAGCGCAATATGGTGCGCTGGATGTTCCAGCAGGCCGCCGACCATCCGCAATGGTCGGAGGAGGACGTGCAACGCTTCGCCCAGTCCACCGTCGCCGACCTGCGCGCCGCCTACGCCCGCTATCCCGGCAATCCGGCGCTGGCCGGGCTGGTCACCGAATTACTGGGCACCGCACCGCGTTTCGCCGAGATGTGGCGCGCGCACGATGTCGAGGTGCGGCGCGGGTATCACAAACGCCTGCAGCATCCCGAGCTCGGCCGGCTGGAATTCGAATGCCAGGTGCTGCACATCTCCGACACCGATCAGCGGCTGATCGTCTACTGCCCCGCCCCGGGTTCGCGCACCGCGGCGGTCTTCCATTCACTGGCCGGTCAGGCGGCGGGCTCGGAGGACAGGTAGCGCTGGATGGCCGGCGCGACCTCGGCCAGTAGTTCTTCGTGCGTGAGCGCGACGACCGGTGGAATGCGAAGCACGTAGCGGCACAGGGCGATTCCCAGCATCTGCGAGACCACCAGCGCCGCCCGCCGGGGCGCGTCCGCGGGCGCGCCGAAACGCAGCACCGCGGGCATCACCTGCCCGGCGAACACCTCGCGCACCCGGGCCGCCACGGCGTCGTCGGTCACCGCGGAACGCAGCAGCGTCAACAGGATCTCGTCGCCCGGCGCGGTCTCCCACAGTTCCAGGAACCGCCGGACCAGCACCTCGCCGATCGAATCCGAGGGCACCGCGGACAGATCCGGCAATCCCAGCTCGATATCCACGGCGGCGGCGAACAATCCGTCCTTGCTGCCGTAATAGCGCATGACCATGGCCGGATCGATCCCGGCATCGGTGGCGATGGCGCGAATGGTGGCCTTGCGGAAGCCGTCCTCGGCGAAACGGCGGCGCGCGGCCTCGAGAATCACGGCGCGCGTGGCGTCGGAGCGGCGCGGCGCCGGGGTCTGCGCGGGGTCGGGTTCCAGCGATGCGGTCATGCCAACAACTGTAGGCCAACAAGTGTTGACAGCGCTGCGGCGGGGTCCTATCGTTAAGTCAACGGAAGTTGGCCAACAGATGTTGACATCACCGATTCCCCTGGTGCTCATGCAAATTGCACGGTGCCGCCAGGTGATACCGCACCTACTACAGATGGCGCACGCACTGTCCCGCGCACCGCCGCGATGCCAGCCTGTTCCACGTCACTGCCGACGCTTTAGGAGAGTCACCATGAACGCCCTCCCCGCCTCCGCCCAGGTCGTCATCGTCGGCGCCGGGCCCGCCGGTCTCACCGCCGGCATCGCGCTCGCCGACGCGGGCGTGGACGTGCTGCTGCTGGACCGCCTGGCCGAGGGCGCGAACACTTCCCGGGCCGCCGTGATCCACGCGCGCACGTTGGAAGTGCTGGAGGAGTACGGGGTCACCGCTCAGCTGCGTGAACGTGGCGTCGTGGTACCGGATTTCGTGCTGTGGGACGGTGACCGGGCACTGGCGCACCTCGGCTTCTCGGGCCTGCCCACCGACTACCCGTACACGCTCATGCTCGGTCAGGAGACCACCGAAGCGCTGCTGCTGGCGCGGCTGGAGAAGGCGGGCGGGCAGGTGCATCGCCCCTACGAGGTCACCGGGGTCGCCCAGGACGGCACGCACGCCACCGTCGAATATCGTGACGCCGCGGGCGAGACCGGTTCCGTCCGAGCCGATTACGTGATCGGCGCCGACGGCATGCACAGCCGGGTCCGCGAGGCCGCAGGCATCGGCTTCACCGGCTCCACCTACCAGGAGTCCTTCGTCCTCGCCGACGTCCACATGGCGTGGCCGGACCCGCGCACCCAGGTCTCGTTGCATCTTTCACCCGAAGGCGTCACCGTCGTCGCCCCGCTCCCCGACGAATCCGGCACTCGTTACCGCGTGGTCGCCACCGTCGCGGAAGCCCCCGAACATCCCACCCTCGCCGATATCCAGGCGATCATCGACGCGCGCCGCCCCGGCGCGCACGTAGAAGTGCGGGAAGTGCTGTGGAGCAGCCGCTTCCGCATCCACCACCGCGTCGCCGACGCCTACCGCGCCGGCCGCCTCTTCCTCGCCGGCGACGCCGCCCATGTGCACAGCCCCGCCGGCGGGCAGGGCATGAACACCGGCATCCAGGACGCCGCACTGCTGGGCACTCTGCTCGGGCGGGTGCTCAACGGCGAAGCAGCCGCTCTGCTCGACGAGTACGAGACGAAGCGCCGCCCCGTCGCGTTGGGGGTCGTCGCCTTCACCGACCGCATCACCCGCATGGCGACGCTGCGTGCACGCCCCGCTCGCGCGATCCGAAACTTGCTCATCAGCAACGTCACCCGCATTCCAGCGGTGCGGAAGGCGATCACCTTCCGCCTGGCCGAACTAGCCAACCGCTGAACCTGGAGTTTTGCTCCACTTTCAAGCCTCCGCCGTCGGTTTTCCGACAGACCGGGGGTGAAAGTGGAGCAGAATTCCAATCAGCAGCTATACCAACGCAGCCCGCGCATCCATCAACGCGAACCCCAGCAAATTCTCGCCCCGCCACGTCGCCGGATGCGCCGCGTCCGGATGCTCCGCCCCCAGCCCGATCCCCCAAATGGTGTCCCGCGGCGCGGCTTCCACCAGCACCTTCTCCCCGGTCGCCACCAAGAATTCACGGAGCGCCGCATGCTGCCCGAACTTGGCGATACTCCCCCGCAGCACGATGTCGTACCGATGCGCCATCCAGGCATCCTGATCGAATCCGCGCACCGCCCGCCCGATCCGCTTCGCGTCGGCGGGCGTCTCGCTCGCCAGCACCTTCCCCCGCATCTCCTCGTCGCCGAAGAGTCGCGCCTTCTCACCCATCATGAAATGTTCGGCGCTGCGGTAATTCTGACCGTCGACGGTGAACTCCACCGGCCACCACTGGCTGAGCACCCACTTCCCCACTTCGTGCCCCGGAGTCCGGGTGTGTCCCCAGAAGTAGAGGAATTCCGGTCTGGATCCGTCCGCCATCTCGGCTGTCAGCTGCGCCCTGTCCACGTCGCCCGACCTTAGTGGACCCGGGTGACGGCGTCCGCCGGATATCCCACGGGCGACACGCCGCGGTGTAGCCGAGCATTCGCTGACCCGTCCGGCACAGTTCAGCTGATGTTGAGCCGGCTGATGAAAGGTCGGGGCATGGCACCGCATTCGACACCTCGGCAATCCGGTTTCTCGCGCCGCACCCTGCTGCGCACCACCGCGGCCGGACTGGTCATCGCACCCGGTCTGGTCGCGTGTTCCAAGGACAACGGCCCGGCGCTGGTGCGTCAGCGGCCGACACTGACCCACGGCGTGGCGGTCGGCGACCCGCGCGGTGACGGGGCGCTGATCTGGGCGCGTTCGGATCAGCTGGCCAAGCTGATCGTGGAGACCGCGGCCACCGAATCCTTCAAGGACACCAAGCGTTTCGAGGGGCCGATGCTGACGCCGGACAGTGACGGCACCGGGCGGGTGCGGGTCAACGGGCTGCCCGCCGGTTCACAGGTGCACTACCGGGTGACCTTGGAAGGCGAGGGCGGCGCGACATCCGAGGCGGTCACCGGCGTCTTCCGCACCGTGCCCACCGCGGCATCCGATATCACGCTGCTCTGGTCCGGCGATGTGGTCGGGCAGGGCTACGGCATCAACCCGGACCTCGGCGGTATGAAGATCTTCTCCGCCATGGCCGCCCGCGACCCGCACTTCTTCATCCA
Organism: Nocardia yamanashiensis; assembly: GCF_021183565.1. NCBI lineage: Bacteria > Bacillati > Actinomycetota > Actinomycetes > Mycobacteriales > Nocardiaceae > Nocardia > Nocardia yamanashiensis. The sequence goes on along the minus strand of NZ_CP089226.1, from coordinate 7,417,466 downwards.
CTCCGGCGATTCCATCTACGCCGACGGGCCTTTGAAGGAATCGGTCACGCTGCCCGACGGCCGCATCTGGCGCAATACCGTCTCGCAGGCGAAAAGCGCTGTCGCCCAGACCCTGGACCAGTTCCGCGGCAACTACGCCTACAACTTGACCGACGAGCACTATCGGAAGTTCAACTCCTCGGTCGCGCAGATCGTCCAATGGGACGACCACGAAACGGTCAACAACTGGTACCACGGCGGCCTGGTCGCCGAATCCAAGGGTTACACCGAGCGCAGCATGGACACCCTCGCCACCCACTCCTGGCAGGCCTTCCACGAATGGATGCCGTTGGAGCCCAAGGAAGCCGTCGACGGCCGCCTCTACCGCAAGATCTCCTACGGCCCGCTGCTGGACGTGTTCGTGCTCGACATGCGCGCCTACAAGGACGAGAACAACGAGAACCGCTCCCCCGACGGCAAGATCTTCGGCTCGGCCCAAACCCAGTGGCTGATGGACGGTTTGCGCGACTCCAAGGCCACCTGGAAGATCGTCGCCAATGATCTGCCGCTGGGCCTGGTGGTCAAGGACGGCGAACAGAAGGATCGCACCGCCTTCGAGGGCCCGGCCAATGCCGATCCGGGGATGCCGTCCGGTCGCGAGGTCGAGATCGCCAAGGTGCTCAGCTCCATCAAGGCGAACAAGGTGAGCGGCGTGGTGTGGCTGACCGCGGACGTGCACTACACGGCCGCACACCGCTACTCCCCCGAGCGCGCCGCCTTCAAGGACTTCGATGAATTCTGGGAGTTCGTCTCCGGGCCGCTCAACGCCGGTGCGTTCGGCCCGAACGACCTGGACGGAACCTTCGGCCCGGAAGCCGTTTTCGTGCACGCGCCGCCGGTTCAGAACGCATCGCCGCTGGATGGCGCCTTCCAGCACTTCGGTGAAGTGCGCATCGACGGCAAGTCCCGCGAACTCACGGTGAACCTGTGTGACGCGACGGGGAACGTGCTGTTCACGCAGCGTCTCACCCCCGCACACTGAGACGGCTGTCCAACTACGAGCGCGACGGGCGCGACTATGGTTAGCTGTAGCGCCATGAGCACGCCCGTCTCCACGCTCCCCGAAGAATTCCTGCCCCGCGATACCGCGGATGTGGTTCGCACCGTGCGGGATTCACGCAAGAATACGAAACCCCTGATCATCCGGGGTGGGGAACGGCCGGACGAGGAACTGGCGGTGCCCGACCACGGGCAGGTGCTCTCGCTGCGCAAGATGAACCGCGTCCAGGTGGTGGACGCGGACGCGCGCACCGTGCGGGTGCAGGCGGGCGCCAAATTGTCCGATATCGACAGAACCCTTGCGGCGCACGGGCTCGGGCTGCCGGTCGTCGGCGACCATCGGGACATCACGGCGGGCGGGTTCGCGGCCGTGGGCGGGCTTTCGGCGGCCTCGCACAAGTACGGCATGTTCAGCGACAATGTGGTGGAGCTCGAATACGTCGATCAGGACGGGCGTTTCGGCACCTGCGGGCGCACGCATCACGTGGAGCGGTTCCGCAAGATCCTGGGCGGGGGCGGGCGCACCGGGATCATCACCGCGCTGACGCTCGAAGTGAACACGGTCGACAAGGACCGCACCTGGCTGACCTCGGACGCGCATCGCTTCCTGGATTTCGACACCTTCGTCGAGCAGTCGTTCAAAGCGATTCAGTCGCCGGGCGATTCGCTGCTGCAGTCCGGCCGCTGGGTCGATACCGCGCCCCTGAAAGTGTCACGACCGGTCGGTACCGGTCACGTGCAGCTCGGCACCGTCCGCTTCGGCCAGTGGTCCAGCCTGCACCCCACCACCCCCAACCTCTCGCTGCGCGCCCGCCGCGAGGTCGGCGCGCGTGCCCGTAAATCGCTGGGCGCCATCGCCTCCTCGGCCAGCGGCCGCGCCGGCATGCCCGTGCGCAATGCCGCCGCCGGCGCCCTCATGTTCGCTCCGAAGGTGCTGACCCTGCGCGATGCGGAGTACCTGGCCGATACCGTCATCAGCTCCTCGGAGCGCGGACCCGCCTATCGCGTCTCGCTTTTCGCGCCCATGACGTCCTACACGCGGGTGTTCCACCGGCTGCACGATCTGTTCTCCGGGCATCGCGAACGCACCGGGTGCTTCACCGTCATCTCCGCGATGACCTACGGCGTGCGGTCCCGCTACCTGCACGAACTCGATAACGAAGACCACGCCTTCATTACCTTCACCTGCCGGCTGCGCCCGGCCGCGCTGCCCTCGGAACTGTTGCGGGACATCGTTTCCTCGATCGACGAGATCTGCGTCTCCGAACGCGCCCGGCGTTATGACCCGACCGATTAGAATGTGTTCCGCCGCACTCCCAGCAACCGGTTAGCAGCCGGGAGCGGTGCGGCGGTATCGGTACTGTCGGCGGGGTGCCGGTGCATGGTTCAGCTCATTCTTTCCAGCGAAGGTTGCCTGTCCCATGATCGAATTCCGTGCTGCCCGCCGTCCCAGACCCGCCGCTTTACCCGGCAAACAACCCATAGCCGGTAAGCGGGTGGTCATCACCGACGCCTGCTCCGATATCGGCCGCGCCACCGCCCGCCTGCTCGCCAGCCAGGACGCCGAAGTAATCCTGGTGGCCCGCAACGGCGCTCAACTCGTCGAAGACTGCGCCCAGCTCATCGAATCCGGTGGCCGCGCGCACTGGTACCGCTGCGACCTGTCCGCCCTCGGCGACGTCGACCAGCTCGTCGAATGGCTGCTCACCGAATTCGACAGCATCGACGTCCTGGTCAACAACGCGGCCCGCCCCACCCGCCGCCCCGTCCTGCAATCCCTGGACCGCTTCCGCGACTACCAGCGCACCATGGCCGCCAACTATTTCGGCCCCCTCCGCCTCACCCTGGGCCTGCTGCCCGCCATGCTCGCCGGCGGCTCCGGCCACGTGGTCAACGTAGGCCCCTGGAACCCCACCACCGGCGCCGCCCCCAACTACGCCTCCTACGCCAGCTCCCAAGCCGCCTGGACCACCTTCGGCCAATGCGCCGACGCCGAACTCTCCCCCCGCGGCATCCACGTCACCGCCGTCCACTACCCCGCCTTCCGCCCCGACGCGACCACCCCCACGGCCTTCACCGAACAACCCCTTTTGAACCCCGAAGAAGCCGCCCGCTGGATCGAAACCGCCATCCGCACCCGCCCCACCCAAATCCACCCCCGCTTCCCCCGAGCCCTCCTCGGCCTGGCGAACATGGCCCCCCGCACCACCCGCCTGAAACACGCCCTCGGCATCTGACTTTCGGTGAACGGCCCGGAACAGCGAAGCGCCCCACCCGGATTCGGGTGGGGCGCTTCGTTCAGTTCGCTCGGCCGAGCGTCAGTGCTTTTCCGGGCCGAGGTGGTACTCGAAGACCAGGCCGCCGGCGGCGATGAGCACGCAGACGACGCCGGTGCCGATCAGCCAGAATTCGAAGAAGGCGAAGCCGAGGGCGGTGATGGAGCCCGCGGCGGCCAGCAGGATGGGCCAGAACGAGCCGGGCGAGAAGAAGCCCAGGTCGCCGGCGCCGTCCACGATTTCGGCTTCTTCGTAGTCCTCGGGACGCAGGTCCAGGCGGCGGGCTACGAAGCGGAAGTAGGTGGCCACGATCAGGGCCAGGCCCGCGGACAGGACGATGGCGGTGGTGCCCGCCCATTCGACGCCGGTCCGGGACTGGCCGGTGAAGTAGCCGTACACGACGGCCACGATCACGAAGAAGACCGTGATCAGTTCGAAGATGCGAGCTTCGACCTTCATATCAGTTCAGTCCTCACTTGGCTTCCGCGCGCTCATTACCGCGGGCAGTCCGGTCGGTATTGAACGGCTTGGTGGTGATGGCGACCGGGGACTCGCCGATGCTCTCCAGGGACTCGGCATTGGTCTTGCCGGCCTTGCGGGCTTCCAGGTACTGCTTGAACTTTTCCGGCGACACCGCGCGGACCTCGAAGTTCATCATGGAGTGGAAGGTGCCGCACATCTCGGCGCAACGGCCGACGAACGCGCCTTCCTTCTCGATCTTGGTGATCTGGAAGACGTTGTCCGAGTTGTTTTCCTTCGGGTTCGGCATCACGTCGCGCTTGAACAGGAACTCCGGCACCCAGAAGGAGTGGATGACGTCCGCGGCGGCCAGCTGGAACTCGATGTTCTTGCCGGTCGGCAGCACCAGGATCGGGATCTCGTTGGAGGTGCCGACGGTCTCGATCTTGTCGTAGTGCAGGTAGGAGATGTCGTTCGCGGGCTTGCCGTTGTTCGGGCCGGGCTGCGGGTGACCGTCCTCGGTGCGCTCCTTGTAGCGCTCGTCGATTTCGGTGTTCATCTCCTGGCGATCGTGATCGACGCCGTCGTAGATCGCGCTGCCGTCCTTGAGGTCGACCTTCTGGTAGCCGAACTTCCAGTTCCACTGGAAGGCGGTCACATCCACGGTGACGTCCGGGTCGGCGACCTTCTCGTGCACGTAGTTCTGCACCACCACGGTGAAGTAGAACAGCACCGCGATGATCACGAACGGAATGGCCGTGTAGCTGAGCTCCAGCGGCACGTTGTAACCGGTCTGACGCGGGAACTCCGGCGAATTCGCCTTCTTGCGGTGGAACGCGATGGTCCAGAAGGTCAGACCCCACACCAGCACGCCCATCGCCAGCGCGGCGATGACGGACCAGGTCCACAGTTCACGCATCCGGGTGGCCTGCGGCGTGACGCCCGAGGGCCAACCGAACCGAAGCCACGGGTTGTCGATCGAGCAACCGGAGACGAGCATCGCGGTCATCCCCAAGGACACCGCCAGCCCGGCCCGCCGAAGGATACGGCCTCGCCGACCCTGGGCGGGTCGTGCCCCTATCGCCTCGCTCGCCTTGTGCGCCACGCTCAACGCCTTCCTGGTCGTCTATCCGACTCGGCATCGCCCGGACTCCCTACCGCCGGGCGACGCAACTACAGCACGTTCTGGGAATTCTGAGAAGGCCGTACGCGAACGCACAACCGACCCTGAGAGTTTCCCAAGTACTACGCAGCGTAGACCAAACCCCCGGCCACGTTGTGCCGGGGTCGACTTCGACACTCCGGGAATCACATACACAGAGGACAGAGCCTCTCGCGGCGAGATCCACCCGCGTGCGGCATACTCGGACAGTACGTTTCGCGTCCCCCACGCCCCGCTCACGCCCGTGACGCGGCGCGACCATCCCCGACTCCGGAAACGAGGTTCTCGGCGCAGTGTGTGGCCTGCTCGGATTTCTGACAGCACAGACGGCTTCAACTCCGGATGGACGGACGGTGGAAACCACCGCGGCGCAGGTGTACGAGGCGCTGCACTGCCAGCGCCATCGTGGCCCGGATGAGAAGGGCACCTGGAACGACGAGCGGATGATCTTCGGATTCAATCGCCTGTCGATCATCGATATCGAGCACTCGCATCAGCCGCTGCGCTGGGGCCCGCCGGAGAATCCCGAACGGTACGCGCTCACCTTCAACGGCGAGATCTACAACTACCTGGAACTGCGCGAGGAGTTGCAGGCCGAGCACGGGGCCGAGTTCGGCGAGGCGCCCATGTTCCGGACCGAGGGCGACTCGGAGACCATCGTCGCCGCGTTCCACTACTGGGGCGCCAAGGCCGCGAGCCGGCTGCGCGGCATGTTCGCCTTCGCGGTGTGGGACACCGAGCTGAACAAGCTCTTCATCGCCCGCGACCCGTTCGGCATCAAGCCGCTGTTCCTGGCCACCGGCCCCGGCGGCACCGCCTTCTCCTCGGAGAAGAAGTCGATCCTGGAGCTGCTGGACGATCTGCAGCTCACCCACGACCTGGACCCGCGCGCGCTCGAGCACTACACGGTGCTGCAGTACGTGCCCGAGCCCGAGACCCTGCACAAGGACATCCGCCGCCTCGAATCCGGCTGCTACGCCTGGGTCGAGCCCGGCGAGGCGCCGCGCGTCACCCGTTACTTCAACCCGCAGTTCCGCATCGTCCCGTTCGGCAAGCCCGACGACGTGACCGCGCACGCGCCGACCACCCGCCCGCGTCCGGCCGCGCAGCGCCCGAACACCCCGGCCAATCGGTACAAGGAGATCGCCGAGGCCCTGGAGGACTCGGTCGCCAAGCACATGCGCGCCGATGTCACCGTCGGCTCGTTCCTGTCCGGCGGCATCGACTCCACGGCGATCGCGGCCCTGGCAATGCGGCACAACCCGAACCTGATCACCTTCACCACCGGTTTCGAGCGCGAGGGCTACTCGGAGGTGGATGTGGCGGCCGAGTCCGCGGCGGCCATCGGCGCCCGGCACGTGGTGCGCGTGGTGGGCCCGGAGGAGTTCGCGGCCTCGATCCCCGAAATCATCTGGTACCTGGACGATCCGGTCGCCGACCCGGCGCTGGTGCCGCTGTACTTCGTGGCCAAGGAAGCCCGCAAGCACGTCAAGGTGGTGCTGTCGGGCGAGGGCGCGGACGAGCTGTTCGGCGGCTACACCATCTACCGGGAACCGCTGTCGCTCAAGCCCTTCGAATACCTGCCCAAGCGGGTGCGCAAGCTGGCGGGCAAGCTGTCCGAGCGCATTCCGGAGGGCACCCGCGGCAAGAGCCTGCTCAATCGCGGTTCGATGACCCTGGAAGAGCGCTACTACGGCAACGCGCGCAGCTTCAACGACGCCCAATTACGTTCGGTGCTGCGGGAATTCCGCCCGGAGTGGACGCATCAGGACGTGACCGGTCCCATCTACGGCATGCAGGGCTATCACTGGGATCCGGTGACCCGCATGCAGCATCTGGACCTGTTCACCTGGCTGCGCGGCGACATCCTGGTCAAGGCCGACAAGGTGACCATGGCCAATTCCCTGGAGCTGCGGGTGCCGTTCCTGGATGCCGAGGTCTTCAAGGTGGCCGAGAAGCTGCCCTACGACCAGAAGATCACCAAGGAGACCACCAAGTACGCGCTGCGGCAGGCGCTGGAGGGCATCGTGCCCGGGCACGTCCTGCACCGCGCCAAGCTGGGTTTCCCGGTGCCGCTGCGGCATTGGCTGCGCGGGCCGGAGCTCTTCGACTGGGCGCGTACCCAGATCACCGAGTCCGGCACCGATCACCTCCTCGACAAGCCCGCGATCCTGGCCATGCTGGAGGCGCACCGCACCGGCCCGATCGACCACAGCCGCCGGTTGTGGACCCTGATCTGCTTCATGGTGTGGCACGGCATCTTCGTGGAGCACCGCATCAAGCCCGAGATCCAGGAACCGGTCTACCCGGTCAGCCTGTAGTGCTCCCCCGCCTCCCCGAGACTTCAGCGCACGGCTGAGAGCCGCCGACCGCCGGGAACGCGTGCCGGCGGTTGGGGGGCGAACCGATGTCGGGCGTCTCCGCCGAGTTACCCTGCTCGGCACGAAATCACTCGTTGCGTTCGAATGCGCGCGAGGAGAACCCGGTCAGCGGCGGAGCGATGTTTTCTCAGGCACAACACATGCATAGATACGCATGTATTGATGTATTCTCGGACGTATGGAGACCAAGGCGAAAGAGCGCACACGGGACGATCACGCGCACGGCGGCCCGCTCTCGGGCGCACGCATGGAGATGGGGTTCGCCATCACCTCCGGCGTCACCTACGCGGCGGGCATGATCGCGCGGTACGTGGTGCACACCCCGGCGGCGGTGTCGACGGCGCTGTTCGTGGCGACCTGTTTCTTCGGCGGCTTCTTCACCGTGCGCGGGGCCTACGAATCGATCCGGCGCGGGCGGTTCGAGGTGGACTTCCTGATGCTGGTCGCGGCGGCCGGCGCGGCGGCGGTCGGCAAATGGGCCGAGGGCTCGGTGCTGCTGTTCCTGTTCAGCCTCGGTCACGCGCTCGAGGAGTACGCCATGAGCCGGGCGCAGCGGTCCATCGAGGCCCTCGGTGAGCTGGCCCCGCGCACCGCGCTGGTGCGACGCGGCAGCGGTCCGGTCGAGGAGGTGCCGGTCGACGAGCTCGAGGTCGGCGATGTGGTTGTGGTGCTGCCGAATTCGCGGCCCGCCGCCGACGGCATCGTGATCGCGGGCAGCAGCGCGGTGGACGAATCCTCGGTCACCGGCGAGAGCATCCCGGTCGAGAAGCGGGCCGCCGATGATCCGGCCGCACTGTCCGGGGCGCGGGTGGTGCCCGAGGAGCACCGGGTGTTCGCGGGCACGCTGAACGGCTCCGGCGCACTGGAGATCATGGTGACCAGCCGGGCCGAGGACTCGACCCTGGCGCGGGTCATCGCCATGGTGCGCGATGCCGATGCCACCAAGTCCCCCACCCAGCGCTTCATCGACCGCTTCCAAGTCTTCTATGTCCCAGCGGTTCTCGCCGGCGTGCTGGCCGTCATCGGCTTCGGTGTGCTGCTGCTGAACGAGCCCTTCGGCGACAGCTTCTATCGCGGCATGGTGGTGCTGGTGGCGGCCAGCCCCTGCGCGCTGGCCATCGCCACGCCGAGTGCCGTGCTGGCGGGTATCGCGCGCGCCGCACAGGCCGGGGTGCTGGCCAAGGGCGGCGGGCCGCTCGAGTCGCTGGGCCGGGTCAAGGCCATCGCCTTCGACAAGACCGGCACCCTCACCTGGGGCCGCCCCCGCGTCACCGATATCGTGCCGGTCCGCGAGGAGGTGCGCGACGAGCTGATCGAGACGGTGTTCGCGGTCGAGTCCTACAGCGACCACCCGCTGGCCGCCGCCATCACCCGCGATCTGGCCCAGCAGGTCCCCGCCGACACCGAAACCGAAGCCGCCGAGGTGAATTCGGTGACCGGCCGCGGCGTGACCGCCCTGGTCTCCGGTCAGCCCACCGAGATCGGCAATGTCACCATGTTCACCGAACTCGATCCGGACGGCCTGCCCGCGCCGATCGTCGCGGCGGTGGACGACCTGCACGCCCACGGCCGCACCACCATGATCGTCCGCCGCGGCGGCGTCTACCTCGGCGTCATCGGCGTCATGGACGCCCCGCGCGCCGAGGCCGCACCCGTCATCGCCCGGCTGCGCGAACTCGGCATCACCGACATGGTGGTGATCTCCGGCGACCATCAGCGGGTGGCTGACGCGGTAGCCGACGGTCTCGGCCTGGACGCCGCGCACGGCAACCTGCTCCCCGAGGACAAGGTCACCATGATCGCCCGCCTGACCGCCCGCGGCGGCACCGCCATGGTCGGCGACGGCGTCAACGACGCCCCCGCCATGGTCAACTCCTCGGTCGGAATCGCCATGGGCGCAGGCGGTTCCGCCGTCGCCCTGGAAACCGCCGACGTGGCCCTGATGAGCGACGACATCGGCCGCCTCCCCTTCGCGGTGGCCCTGAGCCGCCAGACCGCGCGCATCATCCGCCAGAACCTCGCCTTCGCCCTGGTGATCGTGTCCATCCTGGTCCCCGCCACCCTGCTGGGCCTGCCCATCGGCCCGGCGGTCTTCGTCCACGAAGGCTCAACGTTGATAGTGGTGGCGAATGCCCTGCGCCTCTTGCGCTTCCGGCGCGGCGCGGAACACGACGGCATCGAACACGAGGCCCGTCCCGCCTAGCGCGAGAGAGCGAACGGTCCCGCACTCCCCCTCATGAGAGTGCGGGACCGTTCCGAATCACGCCTGATACGTCGGCTGCCCCGCGAGGTAGGTGGTGTGTACACCGATGTCGTACCACGTATCCGGGTCCGCGCGACGCGGATCGTTATCCAAGACAACTAGATCCGCGTACTTTCCAGGCGCAATCGACCCGGCAAGGTTCTCGGCGAACAACTGCCACGCCGGATCGATGGTCTGCGCGCGAATGGCCTGCTCGACCGTGATGCGCTCCTCCGCCGCCAGCACCCGCCCGGTCCGCGACTTCCGGGTAACCGCCGAGGCCACGCGCATGCGGACCTTGGCCAGGTTCCGGTCGCAGAGTTCGGTTACCAGCGGCCAGGGCGTGAACGCCATATCGCCGCACATGATGACCTGCGCCCGCAATCGGGCTCGCGTGCCCCTCGGCCGGTGCTTCGAGCCCGGATGCCGTGTACACATGTGCGTGTACACTTGAGAGATGTCCGAGATCAGCACCCGCGAACTCCGCGCCAACCTAGCGAAGTACATCGATGCCGCCGAGGCCGGGGAACACGTCGTCATCCTTCGCGACGGCCAGCCCGCGGCCGCGCTCGTACCACTGTCGGTTGTATATGCGGTCGACGACGCCGAGGACGAACTGCTTGCCCGTGAGGCCGCCGCCCGGCTCGCCTCCAGCGAGAAGACCGTCAGCATGGCAGAGGTGCTCGCCGACATATTCGAGGCGCGTAAGTGAAATATGCATTCCGATTCCTGGAATCGGCCCGCCGCGAACTGCGCGGTCTCGAACAGCGGGACGCCATGCGCCTGCTCACCGCGCTCACCGCCCTCGGCGACGACCCCTATGCCGAAGGTCTGGACATACGGAAACTCGCCGGGGTCGACGCCTACCGGCTGCGCGTCGGCCGGTTCCGGATCGTTTACCAAGTACAAGACGATGTGCTCGTGATTCTCGTCATCAAGGTCGGTTGGCGACGCGACGTGTACCGCGACCTTTAGGCCATCCAGGCAGCCCACCCTGCGCCATCGGTGAACAGGAGATCCGCGGAGATCATGACTTTCCTTCCATAGCTCACAATCCGGGAATCGACCGCGCCGACCGGCGGCATGGCTCAGAATATGCGACACCCGCTGAATAGCTGATGGTTCGCTAATCTCTAGCGAGTCACAATGCGGCGATCTCGTGAGGCGGTGTTGCGTGCAGGTTTTGACCGTTCTGTCCGGATCCACCCCGAACGTCACCGGGCTCGGCCACCGATGACCGAAACGTCCGTTCCCCCCGACACTCCCATCACGCAGGCGTGGCCGGCGGCCGTGGCAGGCCGGGCCGATCGTCGCGGCCAGGCGTTGTGGGCCACCGCCCTGCTGTCGTGCCCGCAGGGCATCGACCTCGCGATCCATTCCCTGGCAATGCCTTTGGCGGGCGCCGACCTGGGCATGAGCGATGGCGCGCTGGCGCTCGCGGCCAGTGTCGGCACGCTGCTGATGGCGGCGTGCATGCTCGGCGCGGGCATGCTCGGCGATCACACCGGCCGCCGCCGGGTCCTGCTCTACGGCACCCTGGGCACGGCGCTGGGCTGCCTGCTCACCGCCGCCGCCCCGAACACCGCGTTCTTCCTGCTCGGCCGGGCGCTGACGGGGGCGGGCACGGCGGCCGGCTTCGGCATGAGCCTGGCATTGCTGCCGACCCTGTTCTTCCCGCGCGAGCTGCCCAGGGCGTTCGGATTGTGGCTGGGGGTGCAGTCGGTGATCCTGCTGTCGGCGGATCTGGGCGGCGGTCTGCTGATCACCGAATTCGGCTGGCGCGCAGGCTATCTGCTGACCGCGGCCGCGGCGCTGGCGCCGGCCGCGGCGGGCTGGTTCGTCATCCCGGATTCCCGTGCCGCGCGGGCCCGCCGCTTCGACCTGATCGGCGTACTGCTGGCGGCGGCCGCCCTGATGACCCTGATCGGCGGCATCGGGCAGGCGTCCACCCGCGGCTGGGGCAGTCCGCTGGTGCTCGGCGGGGTGATCGTCGCCGTGGTGTTGCTGGCCGGCTTCTACTGGTGGGAACAGCACACGCCCGAGCCGGGTTTCCCGGTCGCGCTGTTCCGTTCCCCCGCCTTCAGCGCCGCCTGCCTCACCGGCGTGGTGTTCAATTTCGGCCACGCCGCCGTCATCCTGCAGACCGCGGCCCTGTTGGAGAACTACCTCGGCAAATCCGCGTTCACGGTCGTACTCGTCACCATCCCAGCGTGTTTCGGCATGATCGCCGGCGCGGTGCTGGCCGGCCGCGCTCAACAGCAGGGCACCGCCCCGCGCACGCTGTTCGTCGCCGGTCTGCTCTGCTGCGGCCTCGGCACCCTCCTGCTGTGCCTGGTCACTCCGCACACCGGCCTGGACTACTACGCGCTCGCGGGCGGTTTCATCGGGTTCGGCGTCATGTGCGCGCAGAATCCGCAGTCCGCGGTGATCATGTCCGCCGCCCCGCCCGGCATGGTGGGTTCGGTCGGCGCGGTGAAAACCGTGGTGGGACAACTGGGTTTCGGCCTGGGGCTGGGTGCGATGACACCGATCATCGGCGCGTTCCCGGGCAGCGCCCCGCGCGGCACCTCCACCGCCTACTTCCACGGCTTCACCGTCGCCATGGCCGTCACCACCGTGCTCATGCTGCTCGCGGCAGCCGGCGTGGCCGTGCTGATGCGGGCCCCCGCCACCGCATCCGCCGACCACACCGACTGAACCATCAGCGCCGCAACACCTTCCGGGCCAGATAGTTGCCGACGAACTGGATCACCTGCACCCCGGCGATGATGATCAGCGTCGCCACCAGCGTGACCTGCCAGTCGAAGCGCTGATAGCCGTACACCAGCGCGAAATCGCCCAGCCCGCCGCCGCCGACCGTGCCCGCCATGGCCGACATGTCGACGATGGCGATCACCACGAAGGTGTAGCCGAGCACCAAGGGGCCCAGGGCTTCCGGGATGAGCAGGGTCAGAATGATGCGCAGCGGGCCCGCGCCCATGGAACGCGCCGCCTCGATCACGCCCGGATCGACGGTGACCAGGTTCTGTTCCACGATGCGCGCGATGCCGAACGAAGCCGCCACGATCATCACGAAGGCCGCCGCGTCGGTGCCGATGGTGGTGCCGACGATCTCCAGCGTGATCGGGCCGAGCGCGGCCAGCAGGATGATGAACGGGATCGGGCGCACCACGTTCACCAGGAAGTTCAGCACCAGGTTGATGGGTGCGTTGGCGAGCAGGCCGCCCTTGCGAGTGGTGTAGAGCAGGGTGCCCAGGCCCAGGCCGATGACCCCGCCCACCACGAAGGTGAGCAGCACCAGGTAGACGGTGGTGCCGACGGCCTCGCTCAAGACCGGCCGGAGCTTGTCCCAATCCGTTTGCACGGCTGCGATATTCACGCGGACCTCCGCTCGGTCTCGACCGCGTCGCTTCGCACCGCGTCGTCGGCAACGGCATCCGGGGCGGAGTCCGCCCGCCCGCCACCGTAGGCCGCCAGTTCGGCCGCGACCTGCTCCACGGCCTCCTCCGGCCCGTCCAGCGCCACCGTGAAACTCCCGAAGGTCTTGTCCTGCAACGAACTCACGCCGCCGAACACGATCTCGAAGCCGACCCCGGCGCGAGCGGCGGTGGCCAGCACCGCACCCACACCTCGTTCGTCGCCGACATCCACCGTCACCAATCGCCCGGCATGCCGCTCTCCCAGCTTGCGCAGTTCCTCGGCGGTCGGGCGATTGTGCAGCACCGTCTCCACGAACGAGCGCGTCGGCGCGGCCTGCGGTGCGGCGAAGACATCGAAAGTCTGCGCCAATTCCACGATCCGGCCCTCGGCCAGCACCGCGACCCGATCGGCCACCGACCGGATCACATCCATCTCGTGCGTGATCACCACGATGGTGACCCCGAGTTCCCGGTTCACCTTCTTCAGCAGCCGCAGCACCTCCCCGGTGGTCTCCGGGTCCAGCGCCGAGGTCGCCTCGTCGGCCAGCAGCAGCGACGGTGAGGTGGCCAGCGCTCGCGCGATGCCCACCCGCTGTTTCTGCCCGCCGGACAGCTGATCCGGATAGCTGCGCGCCTTGTCGGTCAGGCCCACGAACTCCAGCAGTTCGGCCACGCGCTCCTTGCGCCGAGCGCGCGGCCAGCCCGCCACCTTGAGCGGATACTCGATATTGCCCGCCGCGGTACGGGATCGGAACAGGTTGAACTGCTGGAACACCATCCCGATATCGCGGCGCAGCTGCCGCACCCGCGACTCCGGCACCCCGGTGATGGGCTCGCCGCCGATGAGCACCGTGCCCGACGACGGCTTCTCCAGGGCGTTGATGAGCCGCACGAGCGTGCTCTTGCCCGCCCCGGAATAGCCGATCACGCCGAAGATCTCCCCGCGCTCGATGCGCAGATCGATCTCCGACAGTGCGGTGTGTCGTTGCTTACCGGCTTCGAAAACCTTGGTGACCGAACGGAATTCGACCGCCGCGCTTTCGTCGCTCACTTCTTCTCGCGCAGGGTCTGCTGCACCTTGGCCAGAATGGTCTCCAGTTCCGGCCCGGCGCGCTGCACCTCGACGGCGGTGCCCTTGGTGTTCTCCTGGACCGCCTTCTGCACCTCGGCGCCGTGCCAGATCTCGACCAGCTTCAGATAGGTCGGATTGGTCTTGTCGGCCGCGCGGGTGACGAACGCGTTGATGTACGGTTCCGCGCCCGGGCTCTTCGGATCATCCTTGAACAGCGCGGATTTCGGGTCGATGCCGGACTTCTGCAGGAAGGTGTTGTTGACGACGGATCCGTCCACCGACTCCAGCGACAGCGCGGTCTGCGCGGCGTCCACCGTGGTGACCTTGACCTTGGACGCGGCCTTGTCGATATCGGCCGCGGTGGGCTGGCGGACATCGGCGGAGGACAGCTTCAGCAGTCCGGCGGCCTGCAGCACGAACAGTGCCCGCGCCTGATTGGTCGGATCGTTCGGAATGGCGATCTCACCGCCCTGCGGGATCTCGGCCACCGACTTGTGCTTCTTGGAGTACAGCCCCAGCGGCACCACCTGCGTCGCCCCGATCGGCGTCAGGTCCTGATTGTTGGCCACGTTGTACTGGCCCAGGAACTGCAGGTGCTGGAACAGATTCACATCGATCTGCTGCTGCGCCAGCGCCGTGTTCGGCTGCGAGTAGTCCGAGTAGTGGGTGATCTTCAGCGTGATCCCCTGCTCCTTGGCCTTCTCCGCGAAGACGTCCCACTGCGGGTCGCTCTCGGTGGTGCCGATGCGCACCGTGTTCGCGTCGGTACTCTCGTTCTTGCCGCACGCCGTGGCCGTGAGGGTGAGGCCCGCGACTGCCGCTACCAGGACCGGGATCGCCAGTACCCGATGGAATTTCACTCGTGCTCCCGCATGATTCGTCGAAACAGAACCCGGCAATGGAACCGTTGCGGCAATCCACCGGCAATGGTTGCGATCCGGCGGAGTGAAAGGCTCGCCCGGCGACCGGTCGGCCGCCTATCTTGCGTGAAATGCGAAAAATGCGCCGTCTGCTGGTGATTCCTCTCCTCTTAGCGCTGTTCACCGCCGCCGCCTGTGGCAAGGACCACCCCGCCGATGTGGTGCGCATCGGTGTGAACGATCTCGCTCTCCCGCACTGGGACGTGTACAAGCGCAAGGCCGCCGAAGCGGGCATCACGGTCGAATTCACCAACTTCACCGATTACAACCAGCCCAATCCGGCGTTGTCGCAGGGCCGCGTGGACCTCAACAAGTTCCAGCACGTGCGCTACCTGGCCAACTACAACGCCCGCAACAACGACACGCTGGTGCCCCTCGGCGCGACCGAGATCTTCGCCTTGACCCTGTACTCCAAGAAGCACAAGACCGTCGCCGACATCCCGCAGGGCGGCGAAATCACCCTGAGCAACAATCCGGCGAACCAAGTCCGCCCACTGCTCAGCCTCGCCGCGGCCGGCCTGATCACGCTCAAGGGCGGCGCGACATGGGATTCCAAACTCGAGGACGTCGACAAGTCGGCCTCCAAGGTCCGCCTGACCCCGATCGATCCGACGCTCACCGCCCAATCATTGGAAAGCGTGGACGCCGCATTCGTCGATGACACCTTCGCCATCCCCGCCGGCCTGACCAAGAAGGAAACCATCTACACCGACGACCCCAACCGCGCCGACCTCAAGCAATACATCAACATCTTCGCCGCCCGAGCCGCCGACAAGGACAACCCCACCTACCTGAAACTGGCTCAGCTCTACCACGATCCGGAAGTCGAGGCGGCAATCCGAGCCGAAGCAGGCTACGACGGCATCTTCAAGACCAACACCCCTGCCGACCTCCAGGCGACCGCGACCGAGCTGGAAGCGAAGTTCCGCAAGTAGCGGCATCGGTTGGCCCGGCATACCGTCAGCCGTCGCCGGGTCAGCGGTCGGTGACCGGGGCGAGGGGGGATCGTTCGAGGACGATGCCGGATTCGGCGTCGGCGGCGCCGAGGTGGGCGAGCAGGCCGGCGAAGAAGCGATCGGGGTCGATGATCGTTTCGGGTGGATGTACGCCCGGTCGCCGGACCCGGCCGGCGACGAGCTGGGATAAGCCCAGTGCCAAGGGAATTCCGGTGGCGGTGGCCATATCGGTGGAGATCGCGAAACTCTCCAGGCCGCCGGACAGGCGCGCCAGTACGGTCTCGGGGCGTCCGGCGCGCGTTCCGGTCGCGACGGCGAAGAACGGCGGCAGCGTGCCCGGCGATCGGAAAAGGGGTGCCGCGAGGAGTGAGCGGATGCCGCGCCACGCACCGGGTTCGGCGAGCAGGGCGGCGGCCCGCTGGTTGCTCAACGCACCGGCGTCGATATCGCGCCGCAGGTCGTCCAGATAGGCGACGGTGGCGGACTTGATCACCATGAGATTGACCGCGTCGCCGGTGATTTCGAGGCTGCGATGCAAGGTCACCGGCTCGGGGTGGCCGACGGTGTAGGCGGTGCCGCGCCGGTCTCCGGGCAGCAGCATCCGCACCGGCCGCAGCGGGCGCTGCCGTACCAGCCGGCCGTCTCCGACCGTGGCGATGGTGCCGCTGATCTGCTGCATCCAGTGCACGGCCGCCGCGGAGGGACGGCCGTCCGGGCCGATCAACTGGGCGCGATCATCGTCCGCCCCAGCCGCATCCACCGGCCACGCGGTGTAGACGTCCCGCACCGAATCCAGATCGCGGGCCGCTGACCAGGCGAGCAGATTGCTCACCCCGGGGCTCGCCCCCATCCCGACGATCGCGCATACCCCGGCCGCCCGCGCCTCCGCGTCCAGGGCCAGCATGTCCAGGGTCGGCTCCCAGTCATCGCAGATATCGAGGTAGTCGGTTCCCGTCGCGATGGCGGCGCGCAGCACGGTGATCCCGAATTCGTAGTACGGCCCAACGGTATTGAGCACCACATCGGCCTCTTCCAGCGCCGCACGCAGCCCATCCGAATCGGTGACATCGACCTGCGCCACTCGCAGCCGCACCGTGGCATCGGACAAGTCCGCCGCCAACGCCCGCGCCGCCCCGATATCCCGATCCGCGATGACGATCTCGTCCACATCCGGAAAGTCCGCCGCGACCCGCACCGCCGCCGCTCCCATCGCCCCTGCTCCACCGAGCGCCAGCACCCTCATCACAGCCTCCGATCGAACTAATCGTTCATTTCTTCTACGACCGCATTGTAGTTGAACGATTCTGAAATCGTGCTGAGAGATTTCGCGGTGGGCATACCCCGCAGAGGACAGCTGTCAGCAGCGAGCGGGCCGAGCCAGTGGCGGCAGGCGGTAGGTGGCGGCGGGCCCCGCGCTACAAGCGGGATCAGGTCGGAGCTACGGGCGGCAGGCAGCCGGAGCTACGAGCGGGAGCAGGCCAGAGCTACGAGCGGGAGCAGGCCAGAGCTACGAGCGGGAGCGGAGCTACGAAACCCGGTGCGGGATTGGTTGAGCCGGGGCCAGGTATACGGCACGCCGGCACCGCGCGCAGGACGGGTCAGCGCGCGGCGGCTTCGCGCAGCACGTCGGAGTACACGCGGAACAAGCGGATCGCGTCGGGCTGTTCGGCGCGCAGCAGTTCCGACCAGCATTGCGCCACAACGGCTCTCGCTTCGGCGCCGATCCACGGGGCAGGCAGCAGTTCGGGCGGGAGCAGGGGGTCGGGATCCATGACCCGGCTGAATTCAGCGGCCAGCTCGACCGCGATGGTGGTGCGCTCGGTGTCGGTCAGCGCCTGCACATCGTGGAGCCGATCCAGTTGCCGCCGCGCGAACCGCAGCAATCGATCATGCTCGGCCGCCAGCCGATCCAGCGGCCACAGCCGCGCGGCCAGCTCCCGCGCCCCGTCCGTGCGGCCGATCCGCAGATCCGTGGTCGTCATGGTGCTGATGTACTCCCCGACCCCGAATTCCCCTGCGGCATCGGCGATCCGGTCTTCCCACGCATTCGGCGACACATACAGCCCACCCTGAATCGCGGCCCCGCCCAAGTACCCGATCGCATCCCGCATGGCATCGCGCCCCTGCCGCTCGGTCTCCGGCACCGCGAACGCCACCACATGCCACACGCCGTCCCAAGGCGCATCCCCCCGATCCTGCGCATACATGTACCGCAGGTATTCCAGCTCCGGCTCGATCGACCGCCGCATCTTGTCACCGGCCCGCAGCAAGGCCTTCCGCCCGCGCCCCTCCTGCGTGAACTGCCCATCCGCGACCAGTCGACGCACACACAACCGCACCTGCTGATCACTCATCCCGAGGGCATTGCCCACGGCATACAACTCCCCCGCGTCGATGGTGGAATCCTCGCGAATCATGCTCTCGACCAGCGTCCGCGTCGGAACCTCCGTCCCGTCCTCCCGGTCGCCCACCATCCACCTCACACCCTCGCCCAGCGGTCATCTGCGTCGCCGCCATCCTACGTTCAGACGATCCCCGGTCGTGGCCGACGTGCACGAACATGCCGATCCCGGCTGGCCGCCAATAGGTTCATATCGGAGCGATCGGCCTTCCTCAGCCGCGGTGGCGAAGCGAAACGCTGACGGTACGCCGCGCCCACTCGGTCCCTGCGAGCACTGAGAACAGCCGCTGCGGCAGCACCGTCACCGGATCGCGGTTCGCCGCGCTGCGTTATCTATCCGCTAGTGCGGGATCCACCAAACTTCGCGAGGGTAGCGCCCCGTCATCCCGGCATGCTTTCAGCCGGGATCCACACGACGTTTGGTGGATTCCCGCCAAAAGCATGCGGAAATGGCGGGTGCCCGCCCGGCCGACGTCGGTGGACACTGCGCTACGCGATACATCGCCGGCGGCATCGTTCAGTCGCGACCGCGGCTGGTCTTGACGCGGGCGGCGGCGATGATGGTGATGACGATGACGGTCATCATCTGGAGCGCGGTCCAGTTGGTGGGTTCTTCCGGAACCGGCGCGGCGGCAATGGGATACACGTGTGGGGGCCGGGGCGGCGGGACGACGACGGGCGCTGGGGGCGCCACTTCCGGAGCGGGCACCGGGGCTATGGGTGCGGCGACCGGGGCGACGGGGGTCGGAATCTCCAGGGGGATGCCGGGTTCGGGGGTAGGTGGGACGGGGATGAGCAGGAGGCAGGTAATCAGGGCGCTGCCGGTGACGGCGCTGCCGACCACCACGCTGCCCGCGCCGGCGGAGCCGGGACCGACCAGGCCGCTGGAGCCGGGAACGAATCCCGGTCCGAGCAGACCGGATCCGAAGCCGCTGCCGGTGGCGAGGCCGAGCAGGATCGCGCCGACGCCGACCACCGCGCTGCCCGCGCAGGCGGTGAGCACGCTGCCGGATTCGAGACCCAGCATTTCGCCGAGCGTGCTCGGACCGGCCACGGGGGTGCCACCGAAGTCGCGGCCGAGCTTGCCGCCCGCCTCGGTGCCGGAGCTGCCGGTCAGGCTGCTGCCGGTCTTGATGTACGCCCCGCCGTCGATATCCGCCGCACCCGGTCCGAGGCCGAGGGCGCTGCCGGTCGCAGGTCCCGCCGCCGGATTCCCGGCACTGCCACTGCCGCCCGTTTGCCCGAGTCCGCCGAGCGCACTACCGGTTCCGGCGGCATCGCCGGGAATCCCCAAGGCGCTGCCGGTCCCGGCGGCATCTCCGAGAGTCCCCACGGCGCTGCCGGTCCCGGCGGCATCTCCGAGAGTCCCCACGGCGCTGCCGCTTCCGGCGACCTGCCCGGGGTTGCCCATCGCGCTGCCGGTGCCGGCCGCCGCACCGCTGGGACCGAGGCCCAGCGAGCTTCCACTGTTGGCTCCGCCGTCTCCGCTGCCGGAGTAGGAACTGCCGGTTCCCATTCCGAGCCCGCTGCCGGACGGTGCGGCCACTGCTCCGGGCCCGTCCGAACCGCCGCTGCCGGTGACGACTTCACCGAGGAAAGGTAGGTCCGGCAGGTCCGGGTCGGCGGTGGCGGGCCCGGTGGCGATGAGGGCTGCGGCGATCGGCACCGCCGTCGCCATCGCGATTCCCTTCGCGGCCTTGCGGTTTCGGCCATCCCTGGTTGCGGGCGCCATGGGCGGATCCCTCCGTGCGTGCGATTCTCAGCGCGGCAGCAGCGCGCCGACGGTACTGGAGGACGTGATCTGCTGGAAGCGCGACATCGCCAGCTCGTAGGCCTCTTTGGACACGGTGTTGCCGCCCGCGAACGGCTGGTCGAGCTGGTAGATCGCCACGATCACACCGCCGATCACCAACCCGAACAGCGCGGTCATGAGCACGCTGCGCTTGGTCACCATCACCCCGGACAGCACGGTGCCCAGCAGCAGCATGCCGGTCCCGAACCAGAGCGCGATGTACAGGAACCCCGGCAGCTTGTACTCGGCATCGAGCGCTCGGTCGTAGCGCGCCTCCGCGACGGCGTCCAACGCCGTATCCGCCTTGTCCTGCAACGCTTTCACATCCGGATCGGTGCCGGGAATCGCCGACACGGTGGACCGCAGATCGTCGAAGGTGTCCTGTGCGTCCGGGCTCAGCCGCCGCTCGGAATCCATCACGTCCCACTCGTCTCCGACCACCTGCTTGGTGTACTCCCGCGTCAATCCCTGGATCTGGATGCGGTAGTCGTCGGGCAGATCGTTGGCCGCTTCGTACACCGTCACCAGCCCTTTGGCCTCGGACACGGTGTGCGCGTGCGCGGTGTCGTACTGCTGCCACAGAATGACCACCACGAACGCGACGATGGCCGCGAAGAACATATTGACCAGATCCAGCACCATCGTGCTGGACGCCTCGTCATCGGAATGCCGCCACGACTTGGGCCGCAGCTTGTCGCCGACGAGGAACACCACCACCGCGACGACCGCGAACAACACGAGCACGCCCATACGCAAAGCCATAGCGCGACCCCATCTCCAGACCCGGGCAGATTCGATCGGAAGGTATTCGCTGCCACGGGGCGGTCGGATTGCGAAGCGCAAACAATCTGTTACGCGGGAGGTTTCCGTGCGGCGCGTCGCAGGCGTGTTGGGGTGCGGCGAGATTCGGCCGAACGCTAGTTACGGTGTCGTAGTTACGCTACCGTACGGATATTGCCGCCGCGGTCCGCTCCTGATCGAGCCCGTCCCGCGGCGCCCGCACGAGAGGACGTCATGAATCCGCACATTCGTCGATCCATCGGAGACCCCTGTGTAGTCGTGGGCGCGGGGCCGGTCGGGCTCATCGCCGCCCTCACGCTGGCCCGGCACGGCCTGCCCACGCTGGTGCTGGAATCGGAACCGCTGCAACGGATTCGGCCTGGAAGCCGGGCGATCGCGCTGGCTCGGCCAACATTGCGGCGGTTCGAATCGGTGCTGCCCGGATTGGGGCGCGCCATCGCGGCGGACGGCATCGGGGTGACCGGGTACGACGCGTATTACGAAGGGCGGCGAATCTTCCACTACCGCAGCGGGAGTGGAGTGCTGGGCCGCGTGGCACGCGCCGACCGGCTGGTCACCAGCTTGCCGCAGCGCGCCACCGAGCGGCATCTGTACGAGGCCTGCGTTCGAGCCGGGGTGGAATTCCGCTGGGAGAGCAGCGTTTCCGACCTGGAATCCCATCCCGGTGGGGTGCGTATCGCCTTGCGGTCCGGGGGTGTTCTCGACGCGGACTATGTGATCGGCGCGGACGGCGCCCGGTCCGTAGTGCGCAAGGCCATCGGCGCGACCATGATCGGACATACCGATGACACCCCCTTCATCATCGTCGATGTCGAGGAACTGCCCGACGGTTCGACACCGAACACGCCCGGCCACTTCCACTATCGGCATCCCGCGCTGAACGGCCGCAATGTCATGCACATGCCGTTCCGCGGCGGCATGCGCATCGACCTGCAATGCCTGCCCGGCGACGATGCCGAACAGCTCGCCACCCGGGACGGCATCCGGGAATGGACCGCGCCGATCGTTTCGCCCTGGTACGCCGACCACATCACCTGGGTGTCCACCTACCGCTTCCATCAGGTCGTCGCGGACACCTACACCGATCCGCACCGGCGCGTCCTGCTCGCCGGCGAGGCCGCGCACCTCTTCGCGCCATGGGGTGGGCGGGGGCTCAACTCCGGGGTGCTGGATGCCACCGATGCGGCGAAAGCCATTGCCGCCGCGGTGCATTCAGCCGATCGTGCGGAGGCGCACCGGGTCATCACCCGCTGCGCCGCCGACCGGCGCGCCTGGGGTCTGCACAATCGCGATGTGTCGTCCCGGGCGCTCCGCATCATGCGCGCCACCGATCCCGCCGTGCGCCGCCGCCGCACCCTGGCCGCGCGACTCGCGCCCGTCTGCCCGCCCGCCGGGGCCTGGCTCGCCAATGGACCGATCCAGCTCACTCCGCCCCGGCTGGGCAGCACGGATCTGTATTGATCAGCCGCCGCGCTGCCAGCTAGGCCGACCGCGGATGCGCACTGTCGCAGCTGATTACGACAGGTACGCCGATCGCGGATACGGACTGTCGCAGCTGATTACGACAGGTACGCCGATCGCGGATACGGACTGTCACAGCTGATTACGACAGGTATGCGAGCTCGTGATGCAATCTGACCCACTGGTCCGGATGCACGTATCCGACCAGACTGTCAGGTGCGATCCCGGCCGCCGCCAACGCGTCGTCCACGGCCCGGTACCGGGTCCGCAGCGACGCCCGCACCGAACCACCGACACCGGAGAACCCGAGCTCCAGCAACTCGGCATAGCTACGCCGCTCTCGCACCAGCGGTTTCGCGCGCCGGTCGATCCGCAGGATGCCGGCATCGACCGACGGAATCGGCCGGAAGCTGCTCCGATCCACCCGACCGGCCAGTTCCCAGGTGAACCACGGCCAGCTGCGCGCGGTGACCAGACTCCACCGCCCGTAATCACCGGTGCGTTTGCGGGCGTACTCCAGCTGCGTGAGCAAAGTCGCCGAGGTGAGCGCGGGCGCCCGCACACACCAGTCCACGATCGCCGCCGTCGCCGAGAACGGAATGTTCCCCACCACGGCGAACGGTTCGCCCGGCGGCCGCGCCTTGGTGAAATCGCCCCGCACGACCGTGATTCCGGCCTCCGCGCGGGTACGCGCCACCAGCTTCCCGGCCATCACCGGATCGATCTCGTACGCGGTCACCGCCGCCCCACGCGCCGCGAGCGCCCGGGTCAGCACCCCGTCCCCCGCGCCCGGCTCGAGCACCCGCCCGCCCGGATCCGCCACCGCCAGCAGCGATTCCACCGCCTCGCCATCGACGAGGAAATTCTGCGACAACTCCCGCCTGGCCCGATCCCGTGGGCTCCGCCCACCGACCCCGGCCTTGTCCTGAAATGAAAAGTTCTGCGCCACAGCGGTTGCCCTTCCGGGTCTTCGAGGAATGGAACACTCGAAGGGCCCTGGGCGCGCCTGCGGACGCGCGTATTCAGACGCCTGCGTCCGCTAGCGGGCCAGAGCCCGGCACAGCCGCAAACGCATGAAACAGCTACATGACATGCCGCCCACCCTAGAAACCGCTGACCCGTCCAGCAATCGAATTTCGGCCCCATCCGCTCGGCAGGGCGCAACGCCGGTCCCCTAGCGTGAAACCCGTGCCCGCCGAACGCCGCCCCCGCCAGCCCCGCATGGATCTCGAGGTCCGCCGCGAACAGATCCTCGACGCCACCTTGCGCCTGGTCACCCGCGACGGCTACGCGGCCACCACCATGGAGGCCATCGCCCGGGAAGTTCAGCTCGCGAAACCACGTGTCTACGCGGCATACCCGGGTCGCGGCCCGCTCCTGCTGGCCCTGCTGGAACGCGAGCAACGCCGAGTCCTCTCCCAACTCGACACCGCTATGCCCGCCCACGCGGATCGCACCGACTTCGCCACCACCCTGGCCACCGCCGCCGCGAATATGCTCCGCGCCGCCACCCATCACCGCGATTCGGCGAGCTTGCTGATCCTTCCCGCTGACGACGCCCCCGCCGAAGTCCGCGAATACACCGCCCGCGCCCGCGAATTCGCCCTGTCGAACCTGCGCGCCTTGATCGCCTGGGCCGATGAGCGCTCCGACGGCCCTCGCGGCCTGGACCCGGAAATCCTGGCCATCGCCCTGCTGGCGGTCGGCGAGCAACTGCTGCGCTCCGCGCTCACCGACCCGGAACGTTTCCCGCTCGAGCGCCTGCTCGAGTTCGTGCACGCGGCGGTCGGCCAACTGGTCCCAAAGTGATCATGAGACTTTTGCTCCACTTTTCCCGTCGATCTGTCGGGAAACGGATTCAGGAGCCCGAAAAGTGGAGCAAAACTCCACCGCACCCGCAGCTCACACCGCGAGCGAAGCAATCCCAACCGACACCGTGACCGCGACCTCCAGCGCCGCACCCAGCACGTCGCCGTTCAATCCACCGAATCGGCGCACACAATGCCGCACGAGTAGCGCCGAAATTCCCAAAGCCGCAACCACACCCAGCGGACCGCGCCAGTCACCGGTAGCCCAGACACCAGCGGCAACCGCTGCCACAGTCCAAAGCACCCCCACGGCCAGCGATTGCGTCCCCGCGACCAGCGCCCCGAACCCCGCCCCGGGTGCCGCCGCAATCCCCCTCCGGCAAGCCAGCACAACAGCCACCCGGCCGACGACCACCGCCAGCACCACCGCAACCCACCGCCCGGCCTCCGCCAGCGCGGCGAACGACACCGCTTGAATCCCGATCACGAAAATCAGCGCAGCCACCCCGAACGGCCCCGCCCCACCACTTTTCATGATCTCCCGAGCCCGTTCCGGCGGCCCGTAGCTTCCCAGCCCGTCCATCGTGTCGGCCAGGCCGTCGATATGCATGCCGCGCGTGATCAACGCCAGCCCCGCCACCGCCACGAACCCGCCCAGCAGCCAAGAACCGCCGGCGGCACCGATCGCCCAGAGCACTCCGGCCGTACCCAACCCCAGCAGCACCCCAACCACAGGCGCCCACCCGATAGCCCGCCCCGCCGCCTTCCGATCCACCTCATCCGGCCCCCGCACCGGCAACACGGTCAACCACGAAACAGCCAGCCGCACACCGTTCATGGCCGCACCCCCTCGGAACCGAAGCACACCGAGCTCACCCCAACTGATCCAGCGGAACGCGCAACCCCACCCCGATAGCCGGCAGCCCCACAACGCCCGGGAAGTGCTCGGCCAGAGCATCCCGCTACTCCCCGACGCTGGGCAACCCCGCCCGCCGCGACACCGCGACCGACCAACCACATGGACCGCACCACAACATGAATCCCCGCCGCCCCCGCCAACTCGAAGCCCGCCACTCCCACCAACTCGAAGCCGGCCACCCCCGCCAACTCGAAGTCCACCACCCCCGCCAACTCGAGGTTCGACGCGCCTGCCGGCCTCATGTCGAGCGGCAGCAGATCTGTCAACTGCACCCGCCGGCCGCTCGCGAGCTGCCGCCCTGCCGACCGGGGTCGCAGGCTCGCCGAACGGTGCGAATATGCCTCGGGCCGCGCCGTTCTCGTCGTCGAGGCGGCGCGGATCGGTACTGCCTCACGCACCGACGTCGGCAGTGCTGGCCTCCTCGGCTGTCGTACCAGCGTCGGCGGTGCTGACGCCCGCTTCGGCGAAGGTCGCCATGTCGGAGAGGGTGGCGACGGCGGCGCGGAGGATGGGGAGCGCGGTGAGGGCGCCGGAGCCTTCGCCGAGGCGCATTTCCATGTCCAGCAGCGGTTCCTGGTTCAACCGGGTGAGGGCGATGGTGTGGGCCGGTTCGCTGGAGCGGTGACCGGCGATCCACCAGTCGCGGGCGCCGGGCGCGAGCAGGTCGGCGACCAGGGCGGCGGCGGTGACCACGACGCCGTCGAGGATGACCGGGGTACGGCGGGCGGCCGCGCGGGCGAGGAAGCCCGCCATGGCGGCGAGGTCCGCGCCGGATGCGGTGCGCAGCAAGGCGACCGGATCCTTGACGTGCGGGCGGGCACGCCACATGGCGTCGCGGATGGCGGCGGTCTTGCGGATCCAGCCGGCATCGTCGACGCCGGTGCCGCGGCCGACGGCGACCACCGGTTCGGTATCGGTGAGGGTGGCGATCAGCACCGTCGCCGGGGTCGTATTCCCGATTCCCATCTCACCCGCGATGAGCAGATCCGCCCCGGAATCGATCTCCTCATCCGCGATGGCCGCGCCCGCGGCGAGCGCCGCCTGCACCTCGGCCTCGCTCAGCGCATCCTCGCGATCGATCGACCCACTCGACCGCCGCACCTTGAACCGTGAAATCTCGGCGGCCGTATCCCCTTCGACCGCAATGTCTTCCACCCGCACCGTGGCATCAGCCAGCCGCGCCAGCACATTCACCGCCGCGCCGCCATTCCGGAAATTGGCGACCATCTGCCCGGTCACCTCACTCGGATACGCCGACACCCCATGCTTCGCAACACCGTGATCCCCCGCGAACACCACGACCCGAGCCCGCTCGAACTGCTTGGGCGGTACCACCCCCTGACACGCCGCCACCCAATTCCCCAGCGCCTCCAACCTTCCCAACGCCCCCGCCGGCTTGGTCAACTGCCCCTGCCGCTCCTCCGCCCCCTGGCGCACCACCGCATCGGGCCCCTCCACCGGCCCGAACCGCACCCGCACCGCGGGCCCCTTCGAAAGGTTCGCAGCCACACCCGCAGCCGCCGAGCCCAGCTCAGCCGCCACAGATTCCGCCGCGTCCACCGCCGCGGTGGAGTGCGAAACATCCACCCCAGCCACCGAACCCGCCACCGGGGTCGCCCCGGAACCTGCGCCGTCGCCGGCTGCTGGTGTCGCGCTGGAAGATCCGAACTCGCCGACCTCTGTCGTACCGCCAGCAGCGACCCCGCCGACCTCAGTCGCACCGCCAGCAGCGAACTCACCGCCGGCAGCCGCTGCTCCTCCGGTACCCGGCTCCGCCGTGAAAGTCGGCGGCACGGCGACTCCGTACGGACCGGGGGCCGTGGTCGAATCACCCGTGCCCGAAGCCGATTCGGTGCGCGCGGCACCTGCGAAGGCCGAGTCGCCGCCTGCTTCCACCTTGGAGGAGGCACCGTCGGCGACAGTGCCGACGGCCGCCGTTGCACCAGCTGCCGCCACCGCACTTGCCGTCGCCGACGTGTCCCCGGTGACTCGGGCCGATGTCGAATCGAGCGCTGCGGGAGCTACTGCGGCGTCGGCGGGGATTTGGGTGAGGGCGCCGAGGGAGGCGGTGGCTACGGCGTCGGAGAGGGCGGCCGAGGTGGTGGCGCGGTCGGGTTTGATTTGGAGGGCTTGGCCGGCGACGACGAGGAAGACCTCGTCGCAGACTGCGGCCAGGCGCTGGTTGATGGTGCCGAGTTCGTCGCGGAACAGGCGGCCGACGGGGGTGGCGGGGATGACGCCGAGGCCGGTTTCGGGGCTGACGAGGACGAGGCGGTGTTCGTAGGAGGTGACCGCGGCGACGAGGGCGTCGACGTCGGGGGCCACGGTGCCGCGGGGGGATTCCCAGGCGGCGCGGGCGTCGATGCGCGCGGCGAGCCAGGTGCCGAGGTCGTCGATCAATGTTGCGGGGATCGATTCGGAGGGATGCACGCCGTCGGCCGGCGCTGCCGCGACCTGCGCGCTGGTACGCGCGGTGATCTCGGTCAGGGCGGCTGCCGCATCGCCTTCGATGACGATCCAGTCGGCGGGGCGGCGGGTGCGGTGGGCCGCGATCCGTTCCGCGAAGTCGGTGTCGGAGGGGTCGGGGACGGCGGTGGCGATGTACCGCACCGCTTCCGAGGCGACCAACTGTTCCGCGAAAGCCGACTTTCCGGAGCGGGCTCCACCGAGCACCAGCGTCCGGAGCGGCCGATCGGATGTTTGAGCAGTGTGCGACACGGTCAGCACGGTATCAACCGGAGCCGGACCGCGGCGGAGTCGGCACGGCCGCAGCGGTGATCCAGCCGCGAAACGGCCGAGCCGCACACACACCCGGAATCGCGGGACCACGCCCGAAACAGCTGCCCCGCCGCCCCGGACCGGGCGACGCCCATTGGTTCTGCACCGCCAGGTTGGTGCTGTACCGCCCTATTGGTTCTGTACCGCCAGCCGTCCGGCCAGGGCGATGAACGAGACCCCGAAGACGCGGCGCATCCAGGCCACCACCACCGGGCGCGAGATGATGTGGCTGCGGACGGCGGCCGCGCACGCGCCGTAGACGGCGAACACCACGAAGGTGGCGAGCATGAACAGCCCGCTCAGCTCGAGCATGCGGGGTAGCGCGTCGGCCGATCCGGTGGGCACGAACTGGGGCAGGAACGCGAAGAAGAAGATGGTCAGCTTCGGGTTGAGCACGTTCAGCAGGATCGCGGACATGATGACCCGCCCGGCGGACGGCGCGGCCTCGGTGGTCTCCTCCGGCACGGCCAGCGCGCCCTTGTCCCGCAAGGTGTTCCACGCCATGTAGAGCAGATACGCCACACCCAGGTACTTCAACGTCTGGAAGGCGACGGCACTCGCGTTCAACAGCGCCGCCAGCCCGGTGACAGCCGCGATCATGTGCGGCACGATGCCGAGCGTGCACCCGAAGGCCGCGATCACACTGGCTTTCACCCCGCGCGAGAGCCCGGCCGCGAGCGTGAACAGCACTCCCGTGCCCGGCGTCGCCACGATCACGAGCGTCGTCAGCAGAAACTCGATACTCATCCCCCACACGCTAACCGCCCCCTACGACACCCGCGCCCCGAATCGGCGCCGGTATTCCACCGGCGCGATCCCGACCAGCCGCTGAAAGTGATGCCGCAGCAACGCCCCCGACCCGAACCCGCAGCGCGCCGCGAGCGACTCCAGATCCAGATCGGTTTCCTCGAGCAGCTGTTTGGCCAGCAGAATCCGTTGCCCGGTCAGCCATTTCACCGGCGTGGTCCCGGTCTCGGCGGCGAATTTGCGCGCGAAGGTGCGGGTGGACATGGCGGTGCGCGCCGCCAATGAATCGATGGTGTGCGGCATTTCGAGATGCTCGCCCATCCAGTGCAGGGTGTCGCTGAGCGAATCGGAGCTGCAATCCACCACCGGCCGTTCGATGAACTGCCGCTGCCCGCCGTCCCGCTGCGGCGGCACCACCATGCGCCGCGCGATGGCATTGGCCACGCTGCTGCCCAGTTCGCGCCGCACCAGATGCAGACAGGCGTCGATCCCGGCCGCCGTCCCCGCACTGGTGATCAGGTTCCCCTCGTCCACGAACAGCACGTCCGGGTCGACGGTGGCGTGCGGAAACCGTTCCGCCAGTTGCTCGACATACCGCCAGTGCGTGGTGCATTTGCGCCCGTCCAGCAGTCCGGCCTCGCCCGCCAGGAACGCCCCGGAGCACACGGTCAGCACGGTGGCCCCGTGCGCGGAGGCGTCGCGCACGGCTTCCACCACTCGCGGGTCGAGAGGGATCTGCGCCGAGAACGGGAACGCCGGAATCGCCACCAGATCCGCGTCGCGCAATTCCGCGAGGCTGTATTGCGGCGTCACCGAGATCCCAGGTGAACTGGTGGTCAGCGGCTTGCCCGGTTCGGCTCCGCAGACCCGGAAGTCGAACGCGGGCAGTCCGTCGGCGGTCCGGTCCAGGCCGAATACTTCGCAGACCACGCCGAATTCGAACATGGCGAGGCGGTCGTTGAGTACGACGGCGACCTTCGACAGCATGGGCTCCACCCTACCTGGCTGGATTTTTGCGAACAATGTCATTACAGCCACTGTTGGCAGAAAGTTCTTTGGAGAAAACTTACTGCCATGGACGCACTGACCGCAATCGTCACCGCCGGCACCGCAATGAGCGCCCTGGGCTTTCTGACCTGCGCCGCCATGGCCGGCGGCGAATCCCACCCCACCGACGACCTCGAGGTGTAGCCATGACAACCCTCTCCGGCAATCGCGAATTCCGCATCGCCACTACCGAATCGCATGTACCCGCCATGTTCTCGCGCATCAACGCCAGGCTCGCACGCATCACCGCCCTGTTCGCCGCCGCCGGCCGCGCGGTCCCCTTCCACCGCGAAAGCGGCTGGGACCTGGCCGGTTCCACCAATTTCCAGGATCGGGACCGCGAACGCGCGGCACACGACATCCGGGCCATCGCCGGGATGCGCGAGCACGGCTGAACCGGCCACGTGACCGGCCGCACAGCGAAAGGTGTTGACCTCAACAATGGTTGAGGATCAATCCTGAATGTCATGAGCACAGCGAATATTCAGGCACCGATCGTCGCCGACGCCACCGTCGATCACGAGGCGGATATCGCCGCCATCCGGCAGATCATCACCAATGTCGAAACCGGTTACAACACCAACGATCCCGAGCTGATGACCGCCGACTTCACCGCCAACGCGGGCGTCGTCAATGCCGTCGGCACGCTCATGACCGGTTACGACGCGCTGCTGGCGGCGAATACCGCGGGGCTGGCGGGGTTCCTGAAGGACGAGTACGTCCGCTACGACATCCAGGACCTCACCTTCCTGCGCCCGGATGTGGCGATCGCGCACAAGGTGGCGCGGGCGACGACGCCGACCGGCGAGCTCATCGACCGCGACCCCGCCATGATCGCGCTCTACGTGCTGGTCAAGCAGGACGGCCGCTGGTACACCGCCGCCCGCCAGAACACCCTCATCCCCCGGTGAGGTCCGGGAAACACGAAGGCCGGGTGAGCAACTCCGCTCACCCGGCCGCCGGCTGTCCTGGGGACTAGACGCTGTCGCCCGCGCTGACCCGCGGCTTCGGCGCGCGCATCCGGCGCACCTGCGAGGCGCGCACGAAGGCGTACCAGCCGAGCGAGAAGCTGGAATCGGTGTGCTCGGGGAAGCGCTCACGCACCCGGCGATTCACGATGCGCCCGAGCACGAAGCCCTCGATGATCATGAACAGCATCATGACCAGCATGGCCAGCGTGACGATGGCCTGCAGCGCCGGCGACAGGATCATGCTCACGATGAGCACCAGCGCCAGCGGCATGAACAGGCCGAGCAGATTGCGGCGCGCATCGACGATGTCACGCACGTAGCCCTTCACCGGACCCTTGTCGCGAGGCAGCAGGTACTGCTCCTCACCCGCGAGCATGCGGGCGCGGCGATCCTGCATCCCGGCCTTGCGCTCGGCCGAGGCGGCCTTGCGGTCCTCCTTGGAACCACGTAGCGCCTTGCGGCGGTCACGCGCCTCCTTGGAGGTCTTGGGCGCGGGCGCGACCGGGCCACGACGGCGGCCCTCGGCCTCGCGGCGCTTCGGGGTCGGCCGCCCTTTACCGAGGGTGACCGGCTTGTCCGCGACCGTCGCGGCACCACCGGCGTCGGCACTGACGGACTCGGATGCGGGATTGGACTCGCCACGGCGCAGGAACTTCACGCCGACCAGGCTAACAATTCCGCCTCCCCGGAACTTCAGCGCCCGACCGAGTGCCGTTGAGCGGCGTGCATGCGGCCCGGGGGTTGCGAGCCGACCCGATTCCGGGCGTACCCGGCGAGTTACCCTCGCCGTCCGAAATCAGTTGTCACCTGGGCACAACCCCAGGGCTATTTGTCCGCGACCCAACAACCCCGCCGTCCTGTGCAATAGCTGCCGCGTAGGATTGGGAATAGTCGCCCGCGAAGCGGCGTTGACAGCCACCGAGCCGTGCGCATTTCACGGGTTGAAAACAGGTCCTTTTAGGAGAGTCCATGACTGTGCAGAACGAGCCCACCACTCACGGTGCAACTCTGACCGATGCTGCCGCGGCCAAGGCTAAGGCGCTGCTCGACCAGGAGGGCCGCGACGATCTGGCGCTGCGCATCGCCGTCCAGCCGGGTGGCTGTGCGGGCCTGCGCTACCAGCTCTTCTTCGACGATCGCTCGCTCGACGGCGACCTGGTCGTCGAGTTCGGCGGCGTCAAGCTGGCCGTCGACCGCATGAGCGCCCCCTACATCCAGGGCGCCTCGATCGACTTCGTCGACACCATCGAGAAGCAGGGTTTCACCATCGACAACCCGAACGCCACCGGCTCCTGCGCCTGCGGCGACAGCTTCAACTGACATAACGCATTCAGCGCGGAACATCCCTCCGGAGGTTCCGCGCTGTTGCGTGTCCGGAGCGAACTCATGCCCCGAGGCCAGGGGTTTCGGGCACAAGCCCGAGGCCCGTCCTCAGGGTTCGGGGCACAAGCCCCCCAAGGCCCGTCCCTGGGGGTTCGGGGGCGAGGCCCCTGAGAGCTTCGAGAGTTGAACAACGCTTCGAGAGTCGAAGATGAACACAAACCGTCCCGGACAGTTCTTTTCCGGGAACGGGCGTTGTATTTTCTAAGTGCGGCCACTCTCGGCTGCCCTCCCCTACCCGGCCCCCGCGTCTGCACGTCGAATGTTGGTGTGCGCGCATGTCACCGAAGGATCCACAGCCGTGACCATCGCCGTGTCCGCCTCCATCGCGACCGACCATCTGATGCGATTCCCCGGGAAATTCTCCGATGTGCTGCTGGCCGACCAGCTGCAGCACGTCTCGTTGAGCTTCCTCGTCGACGACCTGGTCATCCGTCGCGGCGGCGTGGCGGGCAACATCGCCTACGCCATGGGCCTGCTGGGCCAGACCCCGCTGCTGGTCGGCGCGGTCGGCCCCGACTTCGCCGACTACCGGAACTGGTTGCAGGACAACGGCGTCGACTGCTCGGCTGTCAAGGTCTCCACCGAAGCCCACACCGCGCGCTTCGTCTGCACCACCGACGAGTCCATGGCTCAGATCGCTTCCTTCTACCCGGGCGCGATGAGCGAGGCTCGCGACATCAATATCGGGGATCTGGCCGACGGCCGCGATCTTTCGCTGGTCCTCGTCGGCGCCAACGACCCCGACGCGATGGTCCTGCACACCGAGCAGTGCCGCGCCGCCGGCATCCCCTTCGCCGCCGACCCCTCCCAGCAGCTGGCCCGCCTCGACGGCGAGCAGGCGCTGAAGCTCATCGACGGCGCCGCCTACCTGTTCACCAACGAGTACGAGTGGGGCCTGCTGCTGTCCAAGACCGGCCTCACCGAAGCCGAAGTGGCTGAGCGCGTGGGCATCCGGGTCACCACCCTCGGTTCCAAGGGCGCGAAGATCGTCGACCGCGACGGCACCGAACTGCACGTGGACGTGGTCCCCGACACCGCCAAGGTCGATCCGACCGGCGTCGGCGACGGTTTCCGCGCCGGCTTCCTCACCGGCCACACCGCCGGCCTGTCGCTGGAGCGTTCGGCGCAGCTGGGTTCGCTCATCGCCGTGCACATCCTGGAAACCGTCGGCACCCAGGAATGGACCCTCGATCACGACGTCGCCCTGAAGCGCCTGCGCGAAGCGTACGGTTCGGAGGCGGCGGCCGAGATCGAAAGTATTCTTCGCTGACACCTGCCTGAAAAGTTCATCCCGCACGCTGATCCTCGTTGATCAGCGTGCGGTTTTCTGCGCGCACACTCTTTATTTCGAAGGACCTGATGATGGTGGTGCGGGTCGGCATTGTCGACTTGATCTCGCTGCGACCCGAGAGCATGACTCGCCGGGTATTCCTGGAGGCTCTGGACGGAGCCGCCCAGTATCTAGGACCCGGTGGATTCCATTTCGAGACAACGGTTTTCGGGGTGGATCCGCGCGGACCGGTCGAGGATGCGGATTGGGCCGGTCTGGCCGCCATGGACGCGCTGATCGTCAGCGGCAGCGAACCGACCACCGCCGATATCGCGGACGAGCCGTGCCTGCGGATCATCGACGCCATGCTGCGGGAGTGCGCCGGGGCGTCCCTGCTGTTCTCCTGCCAGTCCGCGCACGCCGCCCTTCATCTGCTGTACGGGCTGGGGCGGCAGCGGTTGGCGCGGCGGCAGCACGGGTGTTTCGAGCATCGGGTGGTGGCCGATCCCTTGACCGCGGATCTGCCCGAGACCGTGCTCGTGCCCCATTCCCGCTGGAACGCAATGCTTTCCGCCGACCTGCGCGCCGCCGGGGTGCCCATCCTGCTGGATTCCGCCGAAGCCGAATGGCAGCTCGCCGCCGGCCCCGACGGGATGCTGTTCATCCAGGGTCATCCCGAGTACCTGTGCGACACCATGGCTCGCGAATACCGGCGCGATCTGCGGCGCTGGCTGGCCGACCCCACGCTGTCGTTCCCGGACATCCCGCGCGGCTATTTCCCCGCCGACGTGTATGCCCGGCTGACCGCGCACGCCGAACTGGTTCGCACCCAGCGTGACCCGAGCCTGCTCGACGAATTGCCGCTGCCCGCCGACTACACCGAGGTCGCCGCCGACTGGTCCGCCCACTCCCGCCTGTTCTTCGCCAATTGGCTGCGCGCGGTCACTGAGCGGTGTACTGCGGGGACGCAACTTGCCGCCTAGCTACTCTTACCGCATGGCTTCCGACCGTTTGTATTTTCGACAGCTGCTCTCCGGGCGCGACTGGGCAGTCGGCGATCCGATCGCCACGCAGATGCGAAACTTCGCGTACCTGATCGGCGATCGCGAAACCGGCGAAGCCGTTGTGGTGGATCCGGCGTACGAGGCGAGCCAGCTGGTCGATATCGCAGCGGCGGACGATATGCGGCTGACCGGGGTGCTGGCCACGCACCACCACCCCGACCACGTCGGCGGCACCATGCTCGGCTTCACGCTGCGCGGAGTGAAGGAGCTGCTGGAGAAGACTGATGTGGCCGTGCACGTGAACTCCGAAGAGCTGCCCTGGGTCGCGAATGTCACCGGCATCGCCCCCAGTGAACTCACCGGCCACGCCCACGGCGACAAGGTGCAGGTCGGCGGCTTCGAGATCGAACTCCTGCACACCCCCGGCCACACCCCGGGCAGCCAGTGCTTCCTGTTCGAGAACCGGTTGATCGCGGGCGACACATTGTTCGTGGACGGCTGCGGACGCACCGATTTCCCCGGCGGCAATTCCGACGACATGTTCCGCAGCCTGCGCTATCTGGCTGGGCTGCAAGGAGATCCGGTGGTGTACCCCGGCCACTGGTACTCCGACGAACCGTCCGCCGCCCTCTCGCACATCCGTGACCACAACTATGTGATGCGGCCGCAAACCCTCGAACAGTGGCAGATGTTCATGCCCAGCTGACCGGTTCATATTCGTGGCCAACCGGCCCCAGCCACATCGCGTAACGTGCGCAGGGCCGGATGGACGTCGTGCGCCCGCGCGGTGCATGCCGAGCCTCAGGCGATGCGCCCACACCCTCACAGCAATCCGCCCGCCCCGAATCTGTTCGGGGCGGGCGGATTTCGTTCGGCTGTCAGCTCAGGCGAGCGTGCGCATCCACCCGTGGGTGTCGGCGAAGGTGCCGCGCTGGATGCCGGTGAGGGTGTCGCGCAGGGCCATGGTGACCTCGCCCGGTTCGCCATTGTTGCCGATGGTGAATTCGCCTTCGGCGGAGCGGACCGAGCCGACCGGGATGACGACGGCGGCGGTGCCGCAACCGAAAACCTCGGTGATCTCACCGGATTCGACGCCCTTGCGCCATTCGTCGACGGAGATCTTGCGCTCTTCGACCGCGTAGCCGGCGTCGGCGGCGAGGGTGATGAGCGAATCGCGGGTGATGCCGGGTAGCAGCGAACCGGACAGTTCCGGGGTGACCAGGCGCGCGTCGGAGCCGCTGCCGAAGACGAAGAACAGGTTGTTGGTGCCCATTTCCTCGACATACCGGTGCTCGCAGGCATCCAGCCACACCACCTGATCGCAGCCCTTCTCGGCGGCCTGGCGCTGGGCGAGCAGCGACGCGGCGTAGTTGCCCGCCACCTTCGCCTCGCCGGTGCCGCCCGGTGCGGCGCGCACGTATTCGGTGGACAGCCACACCTTGACCGGCTTCAGCCCGCCCGCGAAGTAGGCGCCGGCCGGGGAACCCATCAGCAGGTACTTGTAGCCGGAGGCGGGCTTGACGCCCAGGCCGACCTCGGTGGAGAACATGAAGGGCCGCAGGTACAGCGCGTCCTCGCCGCCGGCGGCGGGCACCCAGTCGGCGTCGGCCTCGAGCAGCTGGCGCACGGATTCGATGAACAGTTCATCGGGCAGCTCGGCCATCGCCATGCGGGCGGCCGAGCGGCGGAAGCGCGCGGCATTGGCATCGACGCGGAAGGTGGCGATGCTGCCGTCCGCCTGCCGGTACGCCTTCAAGCCCTCGAAAATGGCCTGACCGTAGTGGAACACCATGGTCGCCGGGTCCATGGAGATCGGCGCGTACGGCTCGACGGTCGGGTTCACCCACTGCCCGTCCACGTAATCGATGGACACCATGTGGTCGGTGAAGAACCGCCCGAAGCCGGGCGCCGCGAGAATCTCCTGCCGCCGCTCCGCAGCGATCGGTGCGGGATGCGAGACACGGCTGAACTTCGCGGCAACAGTCATGGCTTGGAGTCTAAATCGCCGGGCACGCGAGGTGGGAGCCGGTATCCCGGGCCGCGCCGCGCCCGGCGGCAAACCCGGGAATCGAGCCGGGCGGTCGGCACGCCGATAGGGTTGACGGCGTGTATCAGCAGCCGCCCACCGAATACGCCGCCACACCCGAACCGCCCCGGTCGACCCGGCCGTGGCTGCTCGCGTTGATCCTGGTGTCGGTGGTGGCGATGATCGCGGTGCTGACCGTGGCGGCTCTGCAACCTGATCATGTGGTCAATGGAAACGCGCTTCCCGCAGACAATTACGGGCCGCAGGACACGGCGACCCACGCACCGAAGACCACCACGCCGACTACGACGACCGCGCCCAAGGCGGTAATCCCCGCCGTGGTCCCGGGCTGGCAGACCGCGTATTCGATCTCGCGCAATGCCGCGTACGACGTGCCCGCCGATTGGAATGTCCGGACGCCGACCACCATCGTGGGGTTCGAGGACGGCGGGAATCGGGTGGTCATGAGTGGGGCGTCGAACTTCAGGGAGAAAGCGTGCGGGGATTACAGTCCGCGCGCCATCGCCGGGGTGACCGGTTCCCGGCTGGGCATTCCCGCCGATGCGGCGCGCGCCGTCGCCGACAACTGGGCCAAGGTGGCGGCTTCTGATGAAGGCAAAGTGGCCGGTCAGATCAGCTTGAGCGGCACCGAGGAGCTCACCATCCAGGGCCGAACGGCCGCGCATGTCACCGCGACCATCGCCAATGCGGCGCCCTACGACTGCAAGAACACCGCCAGCGCGGTGCTGCACGCGGTGGCCATCGCGGCGAACAACGGTCAGTCGGTTGTGATGGTGATCTACGCCGACCAGGACGTCTCCGACGCCGC
Source organism: Nocardia yamanashiensis (assembly GCF_021183565.1). Lineage (NCBI taxonomy): Bacteria > Bacillati > Actinomycetota > Actinomycetes > Mycobacteriales > Nocardiaceae > Nocardia > Nocardia yamanashiensis. The sequence continues at coordinate 7,380,304 of NZ_CP089226.1, read as the reverse complement.
CACGGCCGACACCATGCGGCAGATGTTCATGACCCTGCGTCCGGCGAATCTCTCCCAGGCCGAATGCAAGCAGGACGATTCAGTAGTCGGCACCTGGTGCTGAAACGACGATCGCCCGCCCGCCGGTCCGAAAACCCCTGGCAGGCGGGCGATCTCAGTGATTACGCCGTCTTGGCCTGAACGAACGGCGGGCGAATGACCTCGCAGCGCAAGCGCCGGCCGCGCACATCCACCTCGACCTCGTCGCCGGGCTCGATCCCCGCGGCGGTATCCAGCAGCGCGAGCGCGATGCCGATCTTCAGCGAGGGCGAGAAGGTCCCGGACGTGGTCTCCCCGACCTTCGCATCCCCCTTCATCACGGTCTGGCCCTGTCGCAGCACGCCCTTGTCGATTGCCTTGAGCCCCAGTAGAATCCGCTTCGGCCCTGCGGCCTTCTCCTGCTCCAGCGCGGCCTTGCCCCAGAAGTCGTCCTTCTTCCAGCCGACGGCCCACCCGGTGCGCGCTTCCAGCGGCGAAATATCAACGGACAGTTCATGTCCGTGCAGCGGGTAACCCATCTCGGTCCGCAAGGTATCCCGGGCGCCCAGACCGGCAGCCTGTCCTCCGGCGGCCTCAACCTGGGCCAGGATCCCCCGGAACACCGCCTCGGCATCCGCCCACCGCGGCAGCAGCTCGTACCCGTGTTCGCCGGTGTAGCCCGTCCGGCAAACCCGAACCGGTCGCCCTTCCCATTCGGCGTCGGCGTACGCCATGTACTCCATCTCGGTGGGCAGCCCCAGCTTCTCGAGCACCTCCGCCGACTTGGGCCCCTGCACCGCGAACACCGCGTACTCCCGATGCTCATCGGTCACGGTGATGCCCTCGGGCGCGGCCTTCACCAGCTCGGCCACCACGGTGGCGGTATTCGCCGCGTTGGGCACGAGGAAAATCTCGTCGTCACTCACGTAATAGGCGATCAAGTCATCGATGACCCCGCCCTCGGGCGTGCAGCAAAGCGTGTACTGCGCCTTCCCGGGGCGAATCCGATTCAGGTCATTGCTCAATGCCGAGTTCACGAACGCCGCGGCCCCCGCGCCCTTGACGGTCGCCTTCCCCAAATGGCTGACGTCGAAAAGCCCCACACTGGTGCGCACGGCAGTGTGCTCCCCCACGGTCCCCGCATAGGAAACCGGCATCTCCCACCCCCCGAACGGTGCGAAGGTGGCGCCCAACTCAACGTGGACGTTATGGATGGGTCCCTGCAGCAGCTTCTCGTCGGTCACCCGTCAGAGCTTATCGGTCCCTCCCCTTTCACTCGTATCGCACCGACTGACCACTACGCCGCCGATCCGCTCACCGAACCGTGAGTGGCAATGGCCGGGCAACCTCCCCGCCCAGATCCGCGAGAAACGACCGAGCCGTCCGCAACGACTCGAACGCCGCCCACCCATCCGCCAATTCAGCGATTCCCCGAGCCGCAGCCAGCACCGGGCGCACCGCCTCGTCGATTTCACTCGAAGGCAACCGAGTCTCGAGCGGATGACCGATCTCCGGCCAGTGCGGTCGAACCAGTTTGTTCCCTAGCTCCTGGTGCGCGGTGAACGCCTCATCCACCGCGGCAACCTCCGCCCGGGCCGCCGCGACGGTGGCATCCAAATCGATCACCCCGGCTACTTCGAGCCCGTCGAGCGAGCCTTCCCCGCAATCGAACGCCCGATACCCCGCAGTCAACGACGCCACCTCTTCCCGTTCCGCCCCCAGCACCCAAGCTCCGGACAATCGCGACAGCCCGATCGGCCGCCCGACATTCACATGCCAGACGGCGAGACGATCCTCGACTTTGTTCAGCACCACCACGAGGGACAGGACAGCGTTGCTCATTCCGCTCCAATGCCGTTCGACGCATCGACCGCATTCACCGTAGAGCACCCCACCGACAACCAAATCGGTTACGTGCCAATGCGGTTCACCCCAAAAACGAGGCCGTCCAGTACGGTGAATCAACTCACAGCCACTTCCGCACGTTCGGCTACCGCGACGTTACAGCCGGTCATCGGATAGCCATCAGGACGTCACTCCGATGGCAAACATCCGGGCGCACAATATTTCTGCACCCGGCGCCGGGTCGAAGGGCCCCAACCCTCCGCATTCGGGCCCCACGCCGCGGGTCCGACACGAAGTTCTCCAGCCTTCGCGTCCGGTCCATGCAAATATCCGCCGCGTCCCCGCCGCCGGGTGCACACCACACCGTCTTCCGGAGGTTCCGATGTTCGAATCATGCTGCTCACCACACGAATCCGCACACCTGTTGCATTCCCGCTTCGGGCTACCCGTGGAGATGTTCGCCGCTCGCCTATATCTCACCAGTGGGGATCAGGTGGAGGCGATCGAGATTCCGGCGGGAATGGGGGCGCAGGTGCGGGATCGGCTCGCGGAATTGCCCGCGACGCCGGCGGTGGCTGATCCGCGGGATCGGCGTTGGGCGTTTCTGGTGGCGGCGCCGACGCCGTATCACGGGGTGCCGGTGCGTATGCGGAGTTTGCTTACCGCCTATGGGGTTACGTTCCCGGCGCGCGGCTCTCGGGTGATGTTGCCGAGTTCGGATCATCCCGCGGATTGGCATTGGGTCAGCGAGCCGAAGCCGGGGCATCTGGTCATTCCGCATCGGGCCGTTGTGTTGCAGGCGATTCGGAAGGTGATTCTGGAAGGGCCGGACTCGGTGTCGGCGTGACTTCGGTGTCGTCACAGCACTGATGCGCACATGACGCGCAGGCATCCTTCGCTGCTGCGTCAACGGCTGACTGCACCAGCGACGGTGGCAATTTACCGCATTCGCCGAGGAAGAGGATCCAGCGCGGCAGTAGTTTGAGGGCTGCCGCGCGGACCATCTCGTTGTGATCCCAGCCGTGGATGACGGCCCGGAGATGAGCGGCACGGTGGGGTGAAATTCGGCCCCAGGTGCCGCGAATCGCGACCGTGTGCCAATGCCAGGCTAGGGCGACAGCGGCGGAGACATCGACTGCGGTTTTGAAGCGTTCGCGATGCCATCGGATGAAGACGTCCACGATCTGCGAAGTGTCCGACAATGACAGCGGCTCATCCGATTTCGGTTGCACGCCTTCGTCTCGCCATCTCCGCGTGAGCGCCTGGGTTCTATCCGCGACGTCACGGTCGGCATCATTGTCGAGATCTGTTGCGGCGTATTCGAGTACACCTATCAGCCACTGCGGATCACTCACCGCATCCGCGCGGGAGTCGGCCGCGGTATCGCCCACGGTGAAACGCCATGCCTCCATCGCATCTTCGAGTGCGGCGAACTCGCACGCACCCAATATCTCGGGTTCAGCGCACACATCGACATCGATGCAATACACCGATCGTTCCTCACCGAGCCCGAATCCGGCGATGATCGCGATACGGGTGCCGAACGCGTCCGTCATCCGCCAGATCTCGCCCACCGGAGTCAACGGCTGATCATTCATGACCTGATATTCGGAACCGCCCCCGGCCCGGCTCGGCTGGGACACATAATCGGACCGACCACCCGGCTCGCCGACGTGCCCAAGGATGGCACGATCCGTCAGATGAACCGTGTCCCTGCGAATTTCATCCGCCCTACCATGATTCCGGGGACACGAGCACCGCGGAGGACACGATGCGGAAACTTACGATCGACAATCTCTTCAGTGATCTCACCCAATGGGCCGCCGCCGAAGCGGTCGCCCTCAACGAGGTTGTCAGCTTCTCCAAGAACGGCGGCTGGGAACAATGGTGCGTCGTCCAGTTCCTGCGCTGGCAACTCCATCAAGGCAATGCCGCCCAGGGCCTGAACTTCGAACGCGAGTGGAACGCCCCCGGCCGCCGCTACGACATCGCCTACAACACGGCGACCGAAGCCGACGTGAACAACTATCCGATCATTCTCACGCAGTGGAAGGCCATGAAGGACGGCATCAGCTATGACGTCTTCGGCGATATCGGCACCCTCACCGAGATCGAGAAGCACATGCGCTCCCTGAACCGCACCTGGCAACCCGTCATAGTCGGCCTCACCCTGCGCCGCGCGGAGTTCCCCGGCGCCAAAGCCCTCCCCAACATCCCGGCCTCCAACGTCCAGCTGTTCGTCTCCTCCGACGCCACCTGGCAGCCCTTCCGCAACGCTCTCTGACCACCCGCTCGCCCTGACCGAACCTACCGTCGCCTGCCAATCTCCTTGAACCACAGTCTTTCTGCGGACATCTCGCTCATACTCGATTCGCGGCGCGGGGGCCGCGAAGGTACCGAGGGGTTGATCCGATGGTCGATATGCGGCGCGAGAAGCGGCGGCAGTGGATCGAGGAACAGCTGGGCGCGTTCCCGGCATTGTCGGGAACGCATCGACTGTTCCTGTCCGTGCCGCTCATGCAGAGCGGCTGGCATGTGCTCGTCCACCGCGGCGAGACCTTCCCGCCCACCAGCCGGGCCGGAGCGTTCGCGGTGGGCCCGACCGGGGTGTTCGCCTTCGTCTTCGCCGACCACCTCCCGGAACGCGACCGGCTGACGCGAATTCGGGTGAAAGCCGAAGAGCTGTTCGCGAATGTAACCGCGGGACAACACCGGTACGTGCCGCACATGATCGAAATGCTGGTGCTGTCCGAGCGACCCACCGCTCCAGGCGATTCCGGCTCCTACACCGTCCTGGATCCGACCAGCCTGCCGAAGCACCTGTTCAGCCAGGCCGCACAACTGACGCGCCAACGCGCCCGCGATATCGCCTTCGAGGTGGCGGCCCGCTCCGACCACTTCGAACTGCTCTCCGCCGACGACGCACCCAGCACCGAAACACCGGTCACCGAAGGACTTTTCGACTCCACCGACCTGCGCGACGACGAACGCAACCGTATGCTGCAACGCCCGTTCAAGGACTGGATGACGTTCCTGGACCCCCAGCAGCTCGAACTGGTGTACCGGAAGTTCAACGGTCCCGCCCGCTTCAGCGGCCCCGCCGGCACCGGCAAATCCGTTGTCGCCGTGCACCGTATGGCGCATTTCGCGAAGCACAACCCCGGCCGCCTGCTCTTCACCAGCTTCGTGAAAACCCTGCCGACCTACCATCGATCAGGGTTCGCCCAACTGGCTCCGCACGCCGCAGACCGCGCGACCTTCATCGGATTGCACTCCTGGGCAAGAGAATTCCTCAAAGAGCGCGGCAAGCCGCTCAATCCCGAGGAAGGCAAGTTCAGGACCGCCTTCGCCGACATCTGGCGGTGGCGCGCCCGCGACCTGCTGACCCCCATCCATCCCAGCCCCTCCTACTGGCAAGACGAAATCGACCGCATCATCAAGGGACTCGGCCTGACCACCCTGGCCGAATACAAACGCGTAGACCGCACCAGCCGCCACGGCATCACCCTCGATGGCCGCCGCAAGGAACTCGTCTGGCACGAACTATACGAGCCTTACCAAGCCCTCCTGTCCGCCCGCGGCCTCCCCGACTACAACGACCTCATCACCACCGCCACCGAGGAACTCCGCGCCGCCCCGCTGGACGACCCCTACGGCCTGGTAGTCGTAGACGAGGTCCAGGACTTCACCTTCGTAGAACTACGCTTGGTCCACCAAATCGCCGGCGGCACCCCCGATTCCCCCTTGCTCCTCGTAGGCGACGGCCAACAGCAGGTCTACCCCGGCGGCTGGCGCATGCGCGACGCCGGCATCCCCATCGTCGGCCGCGGCGCCAAACTCCGCATCAACTACCGCAACCGCGAGGCCATCCTCACCTTCGCCCAGCAAATCAACGCCACCGACACCGTCGACGACCTCGACGGCTCCCCCGCCTACACCCTCCGCGACAGCGAAGCCGTCCTCCCCGAAGGCACCGCCACCCTCGAATCCCTCCCCGCCAAAGACCTGGAAGCCGCCCTCCTCCACCGAATCCGAACCTGCGGCTTCGCCCCCGGCGACATCGCCATCATCACCAACCACCGCGACGCGAAACACATCCGCGACTTCCTGACCCGCCAACGCTTCCGCACCATGTCCCTGGAGCACTACGACGGCACCGACGACACCCGAATCAAAGTCGGCACCGTCCACCGAGCCAAGGGCATGGACTTCGCGGCCGTCTTCCACATAGTCCGCGAATCCGCCCTTCCCGACGACCCGGAACTGGCGGCGCGGCAGATCATGGTCGCCCGGAGCCGGGCACGCGACTATGTGTGGGAGTGCCGAATCCAGGGCTGACTCGGCTACATCACCCCGGGCAGCCATTGCGAATTATTCACTGAACCCACATCAAGCACCCGATGAGCGCTCTGGCAGAATCCATCTACCAGGCCAAACCTGGGCATTAGCGAGTGAAGCTCCCAGTTCGCTGGAAGCAGACATCGGATCCAGGGACGGTGCCGAATGTTCAAGGTCGATATTGACGAGTTGAAGGCGCTGGCCTCCACGGTGACATCGGTCGGCGAGGAGATCGACAAGATCGACGTTCGCACCACCGGTGACCAGATCGGCTCAGCCTTGCCGGGGATCGCAGTCGGGGCTTCGTGCGCGAAGGCAGGCGAGTACACCGAGGGAGCCTGGCTGCGCATCGCCGATCGGATGCGCAAGCTGGCCGGCATCGTCAATCAATGCGCCGACGACGTCCGAGTGACGGATGTCGAGTTCAAGAATCGGCTCGATGCGATGGATTTCTTTCGCACCGACGGTGTTGCGTAATGCCCAGTCGCAAGGACGTAGAGGGCTGGAAGCCCGAGAAACTATCGGCCTGGGCCCAAGAACTGGACGACGACACTGCCGCCTACGAAGTCCAGCTAGGTCTGACGCTCAGCCATTTCCGCGGAACGACGTGGTCGGGGAAGGCGTACCTCGCCGCTTACGACCGATTCGGCGAGGAGCATGAGCAAGGCCTCAAACTTTCCCAGGAAATCCGCGACATCGCGACCGCACTGCGCAAAGCCGATACGCGGCTGACAGACGAACAGCGCGTCCTTCTCTCACGGGTTTCCGACGCTGAACACGACACCGACTCTCCTGTCGGATTGACCGTGGACGATGCTTGGAAAGTACAGGCCAAGCCGTACGAGAACCTCTCGGATCAGGATCAGCGCAAGGTCCTGGACCGCATCAACCATCATCAGGGTCTGATCGACACCGCTCATACCAACCTGCTGTCCGCCGTCGCCGAGCTGATCGCCGGGATCGACAGCGCTGCCGACGAGGTTCGCATCCGTGGCGACCAACTCGGCAAAGGCATCGATGCTCCGGCTCCCACCAACGTCGATCCGGCGGCACTCGGTCGCCAGGACGGTGAAACCGTCTCGGATGGGAAACTCTCGTCTGAGGAGATGGCACGGATCGCGGGCCGGCTCGATCAAGCGGGCCTTACTCCTGAGCAGTTACTGACGCTGGCTGGCGGCGGCGAGATCACGGTTCCGCAATCGACCATGGATTACCTGTCGAACTTCTACGACAAGGCCGGACGAGACGGGTTGATCCAGCTCGCCGACCGATTGCAGACGAACGGTTCCCCCGAAGCCCTTCGGCTGCGTCAAGAACTCGCCAATGGCATGGTCACGCTTTCGAACGAGCAGGTCGTGACCAGAGGATCCGATGGCCGAATCAGCGACCGCGGCGGCTGGAACAAGCTCGACTCCGAGGTCCGCGAACTCATCGGCACCCGACCGAACATCGCCGACGCACCCGATTCCAATACCCGCCTACTTCCAGACGACTACCGGGGCAAGCTCTTCGGAGCCCCCATCGACGACCGGCACGGACTGTTCAACTACACGGAGGACATGGCCAAGTTCGCGGGCTTCCTCAACAACGCGGACCCGAACTACATCCCGGGCGAGCGATTCGGAGTCGAATTGCAACGCCAGGCCGCACATCAAGCCTGGATCCTCGACCATGGCGGCTACGCAGGATACAGCTCGATCGGGGTCAACGAGTCCGAATGGCTGTCCGATACCGAACGCAGCGCACAGAACCTCCTGGGCGTGGGTGCCCGCAACACGGAATCCAGTTACGCCCTGCTGACCGGAAACGGCTCGGAGGAGCTGTTCGGCAAGGACGTGCCCGGACAGAGTTACGAAAAGTACGATCCAAAGCTCTATTCCTCACTGTTCCAACATGACTGGAAGGATGACGGAAAAGCCGTCGGACAGACGATCGACTGGATCGGCACTGACTCCCACGACACCGGCCCCGATGGCAAACCCACGATTCAGGCTCTGCATGCCCGTGAGGCGCTTACCCGGCTACCGGACTTCTTCGCGCCTTCCGACGATCCACAAGATCCGTCGAAGCTCGACGGCAAACCGGCGCTGCATCGTAGCGGCGGCCTCGACGTCGGCTCCTTCACCGCGACTGCGAAGGGCTTCTCCGACAACCCCGAACTCGCTCGGTCACTCGCACACGTCATGGGTTCGAATATCGATTCCTACATCGACAGCGCGGCGCCCAGTACGAAATACCTTCCGGACGCGGGCGAGGCACAGCTCAACGTGACCGATGCGAACCGCCTGCTCTTCCTCTCCAGCCAGTCGGAGCAGGGCCGCCTGACGCTCGAGGTCGCGCGGCAGGCATATGAATCCGATGTCCTCACAAGGGCATTCGCGCAGGACGGGGTGTCACCCGGCGATTACGCCAGCTCCAAGATGCAGCAACTGGCAGGTCTCGATGCGCGAGTCACCAACGCGGCGCAGAACGCCTTGACGTTCCAGGACGGCAACAAGATCCACGACTACAACGCCAACCTGCAGGAGATCTTCGAAAAGAAGATGGCGGCCGCGGAGATCATCTCCCAAGTCGGCGTCGGCTCCCTCGAGGTTGCTCACGTGCCAGGCGGCGAAGCCGGTGGCGTGGCTGCCGAAATGCTCGCCGAGCACGCCGCAGGTGGGCTCATCTCGAAGTTCGTGCCCGAACCCGATCCCTTGGGTTCTCCGTTGTACCCAAACGTCACCGAAATAAATGCCCAGGGGTACAGGAACTTTCAGCAGGAGATTATCAACTCGGCCTTCGACGCCGGCAAGCTCGATCCGAGATTGGTCGACAGCGGTACCGGGCAGCCCATCGACATCAACGAGTCTCGGCCGAAAGCTCAGAACGACGTGCTGACCGGATTCTTCGAACGCCAAGGGTTCAGCGAGTACATCACCGACTACAACCAGACCTACGGGATCGAAGTCCTGCAGGGCGTAGGGCAGCACGGTACGAGTCTCTCGGTAATCCTGACCGGAAAGGAAGGAATGATCGACGACAAGGGGCGGATCAAGTCATGAAGTATCGCGGTCCAGCCACAGCACTCACCGCCGCAGCCTGCGTCACGGTGATCTCATCGATGCTCACATCATGCTCCTCCGAGACCGAGGAGAGCTCGAAAACGCCTGCGCCGTCCACCAGTTCAGCCTTTCCCTACCCACCTTTGCAGTTCAGATGGGATATTGCGGTCCCCTTGAATGAACAGGCCACCGCAGCAGCGCAATTCGCGCTCGAAACCGCGACGCTCGAGAGCCGGATGCAGATCGGCGAATACGACGCGCTGCTGGCTCAGGTGAATGAGCGCGTCGCATACGACAACCGCCCGATTCCCCCGTCCACCCCGCCACTGCCGGAGACCGGCGGAACACTCACCCGAGCGGTGGCCGTCGACGAGTACGCGAAGGATCGATGGATCGTCACCTACTGTGACTACGACACTCCAGGCGCTTACACCCGTAGCACCGACGGCTCGCTACGGCTGAGCAATCCAGACTGGCGCTACACCGCATTTCAGTCGAATGTCGCTCTGACGACCGAGAAGTCGGGCGCGGGCAAGGCAGCAACGACACCCCGACTCCTCGTAGTCGGTCAGGCCCGCGACGACTTCCCAAAGTCGCGCGAACCACTGAACGCTGACGCGATCTGTCAACCGCTCATGCCCGAACCATTCGTTCGCCAGCCGCCTGCTCCCGTGGACATCCAACCGACCAAGTAGGCCGCTGTCGAGCAATAGCAACCGGGGACCGGGCCTCGGCCGGACAGTTCCCGAGTGCTACTCCGACAAGCCGAAAGAGATCGGAAGGCAGCGGTTTTGGGCATTGTCCTAGGTCAGCGGCAGGACCATGCTGCTACCGATTCAGACCAATAGCGGGCAGCGACATGATCTCCCGACGGAAGCGAGCATCCGACTGTGGTTCGGGGAAGAAGACCTCGACGCTGTACTCGAGCGGCACACCGATGGCGGCCTGGCTCACCAGGCCCGTCACCATTTCTTTGGCATCCATGTCGTACTCGGTCATTTATACGCCGACCACAAATACGGGCATTGCCTCACCGGATTGCATTAGTCCGAAATGAACCGAACGAACCGACGCATTTCAGAGCTCGGCACCCGGCAGGTCTGGACGTCTTCGAGCCGCCGCTCCAACGAGTTGTCCGGAAAACTCATCTCAGTCTTCTACTCCTACAGCATGCTCCAGCGTCTTCAGCTTCGTCTCGAAGTCGAGGTTCAGGAGTCGCTGTTCCTCGAAATCCTCACGGATCAGATAGAAGTCGGTGATGTTCCGACCACCGGAGTACAAGTCGACCACCATCTCCGCAGCAGTTTGCAACGCCTCTCCGTCGCTCAGCTCAGAGCTCTCGAGCACATCTGCGATCGAAGCGAACCGGAGCCGCCACTGGAAGAGTCGGGCGCTCGACGCTTCGTTGTCGAACACCGCAAGGACCGCGGCGACCGCTGCGGCGGCGTCCGTGCGGCTTTCACGATGTCCGTCACCGTTCACTTCAGCGGCCTCGATCCTGTGACTTCGACACCTGAGAGCTTCCACGGTTCGCGAACGAATATCTGATCCGCCGCACCGCCCAGGTGTACGCCGGACTGGTATCCAACCGGCCCAACATACACTTCGGTTCCGGCCGGAATCTTCACCGAGAACACCGTGTCGATCAATCATTACGCCGTCCCCGCAGACGCACTGACAGTGCTGCAGGCACATCGAATCATGCAGACCCACGGGCACTGCCCGGTCTCGATCTGCGCGGCGAAGGCCCAAGCCAAGCGGAAGCTCTTCGAGACAGGAAGGCTGATCCCCGCAGACGCCCCACACGTCGGGAGCTGAACCCATGAGCGACAACCTGATCTTCCATCAGGTAGAACAGTGACGAGATTCGGAACCGGCTCGAGCGCAAGACTCGCAGGAGCCGAACCCGCGCCGCGCGAGCAAGGGCGATCGTCTGTTCCGGTCGGCCTGCCCACACCCGATCCCGTTTGGTAGACAGTGCACATGACCATGGACGAACTTCAGGACTTGGTGACAGACTTCTCCCGGCGTCGCGACTGGGAACGCTTCCACACTCCAAAGAACTTGGTGCTCGCTTTGACTGGTGAGGTCGGCGAACTCGCGGAGCTCTTCCAATGGCTGACCCCCGAGGAAAGCGCTGCGCTCTGCGAGAGCGAGCAAGACCGCACCAGGGTCGAACACGAAGTCGCCGACGTGCTGATCTACCTGATGCGGCTCGCGACCGTTCTGGACATCGATCTCGCCGCTGCCGTACAAGCCAAGCTGAAGTTCAACGAGCAGCGATACCCGGTGGATCTGGCGCGCGGCCGAGCGGTGAAGCATTCCGAGCTCAGGTAGCCATCCTCACCACCTGCGCCGGGACGGCTATCTGGTCATCTTCTCCAGAAACTCCTGAGTTTCCGGATCGGTCGAATACACGCAGGTTCCCTGCATTCCACGAGTGAGCAGGACCTTGTAGGTATTGCGGATCAGCGGCTCGAAGTCAGCCTCGGGTGCCCGTCGGACGGCAGGATCATGCGATTGGCTTCGTCGTGCCACCCATTTGTCGCCACGACGAACGAAGTCATCACCGAATATGACTCCGGCCCAGTCGTATTCGAAGCCTTGGGCCGTGTATATGCACCCGACTTGCCCGAAACCGCGGTCATCGGAAGCCCAGTAATAGGATTCAGGCGCGCCAGGAACTTTCTGTTCGGGCTTGGCATTCCACGGCCGCCGCCAATCCCCGATCTGAACGTCGTCGATCAACCGTTTGTTTCCGTCCTGTACCACCGGATCGCTCCACGTCCAGCAGTACCCTGCCGCAACCCGCGCGGTCCCACCGTGCCGTTCACGCTGGGTGATCAACCAGGACTCCAGCGCCTGCGGTGACGCCGCGCTGGTTACCTGGAACCGGTCATCCGCTTCAGCCGCCAGCTCCGACCAGCTGACCGGTTTCAGCGGATTCAATCCCAGCAGATGCTCGACCCACGCGTCGAACAGATCCGAACCGCCACAGCGGAACTGGCCGTCCAACGGAACGACATCGACTCGGCAGTCGACGGCCGCCGCGGCCGCAGTGATTTCGGCGAGCGATCCCATCTCGCCGGGGCGCACGGTCTGATTCTCGTCCAGGAGGAAAACCGGTACCGACGCCACTTCGAGCAGCTCGTCGATTTGCCGACGGCCGGCAGCCCGCAGCTGTGCGCTGGTGAACCGGTTGGCACTGGTTTCACGAATCCGATGCGCCTCGTCGCAGATGAGCACATCCAGCTCCCTTGGCGCAGAGCTCATGTAGTTGTTGAAGTACTTGAACAGCGTCTGTACCCTCGGGTTCCGCCTTCCGGCGATCTTCCGCATGGTCTTCGTGAACGCACTCGACCCCGTGGCATGGTGCACCCGGCGACCTTGCCGAGCAAGCTCTCCAAGCAAGCTGAGCGCGATGACACTCTTGCCTGAACCTGGTCCACCCGAAACGATCACAACCGTTCGGGTGTGCTCGGCGCGCGAACGCTCCAAAGCCTGCATTACGAGCTTGTACGCGATCCATTGCTCGTCCAGCAGGATGAACTGCTCACGCTCCTGGATCTCCTTCGCCGCCAGGTCAAGCAGTGGTTTGCTCGGCGCATGTTCGACGTGAAGAAACTCGTCAGCGGCCTGAAGTGCGTGGTCCCGACTTCCGTCTGGATTCAATAATGCCCGCAGGTGATTCGCCATCTGGGCGCGGTCGTCCATTGTGAACAACCTCCCGAAAGCCGTTGGTTCGTACCGTTCCAGAGCCGCCACGACACGGGATCGAGCGTTGTGCAGGTATGCGATGCCATGGACCACCTCAGGTCGGTCGGCAAGCGCGGGTGTGGAATCCACCAGGTACTCACAGTATCGCCGCACCTGCTCGACCGGGTGCAGAGATGGCTTCGAATATCCGTAGATGCCGACCAGATCCTCCGCGACGCTTTCGACGCGCGACCACTGTTTCAGTTCCACCAGAACGTAACTCGGCGCTCCAGTTCCCGGATGGGCCCCGCACAGCACTGCGTCGACGCGCTTGGGGCTGTGCGGCAAGCCGTACTCGATCAGCACCTCGACATCGCCCAGCCCGGCATCGATGACGTCATTCAAAAGCACGGGCAAACTGTTGGACCACGCATTCCGCTCGGAGCTCCCGGCGTTCTTGCCCCACTTGAAGATCGCCTGATCAGCCAAGAGTGTCAGTAGACGACCCGCGTTCGCTTCACCCAGCAGATACTCGGCACTTCCCCGTACCAGAACCACTCGCCACCCCACAGACGCATGCGGACTACACCATGCGGGTGGGGGCAGCAACGAAGGTGCCCTTCGGTGCCCGGCGGGCCGCAGAGATCAGATTACCCTTCGGTGACGCGGCCGGAGCGATCGGCAAGCCGATCACGGAAGACATCTCCTACCGAGCCATCGCTTCCAGAAATGCCTGCGTCTCAGGGTCCGTCGAGTAGAGACTCACGCCACGCATACCGCGAGTCAGCAGAACCTTGTACGTATTTCGGATCAGAGTGGCAAAGGCGCGGTCGTCGGCCTTCTCTACAGCTGGGTCATGCGAAAACTCGCGTCGGGCCACCCAACATTCGCCGCGGCGAACGAAGTCCGGGCCGAATATGACACCGGCCCAGGCATATTCGAAGCCTTGAGCGGTGAAGATACAACCGACCTGGCCGATGCCGCGCTCATCTGTCGCCCAGTAGTCGGCATCAGGTGTATCCGGAACGCCTTTGTTGGGCCGAGCATTCCAGGGTCTCCGCCAATCACCGATACGCACATCGTCGACCAAGCGCAGCTCGCCGTCGACCTTGACCGGATCGTCGCTCCAGTGCCAGCAGTAGCCTGCCGACATCCGAGCGGTCCCGCCCCGGTCCACATTCACCCAATCCTCCAGTGCCTGTGGCGTTGGAGCACTACTGACTTGGAAGCCGTCATCACTGTCGCCTTTCAAATCACACCAGCTGACGGGTGTTTCGGTCATGCCGAGTAGCCGTTCCACCCACAGTTCGAAAAGGTCCGACCCGCCGCAGCGGAACTGCCCGTCCAGGTGTACAACATCGACCCGGCAACCAGCGTCCAGTGCCGCCCGCTCGATCTCAGCGCGGGATCCTGATTCTTCAGGACGTACAGTCTGATTCTCGTCGAGCAGGAATATCGGCACCGTAGCAACGTCGATCAGCTGCTCGATCTGGCGACGCCAGCGGACCACCCCATCTATACGAATTCCTGCGCTGGCTCGCCGGATCCGATGTGCTTCATCACAGATCAACACCGACAGACTGCCGGGCTGAGACTGCTCAAAGTTGTTGAAGTACTTGAATAATTCCTCCGAGCGCCGACTCACCAGACTCCTCAGGGTCTTCGTGAATGCACGCGAGCCGGTGGCATGGTTGACACGAACGTTCTGCCTGGTCAGCTCGCCCAAAATGCTGAGCGCAAGCACACTCTTCCCGGATCCAGGACCGCCGAGAACGATGATGACCGTCTTGGCGAGGCTGTCGGCTTCGCCCTGCTGCCGCGCACGATGAGATCTCCGGGCCCGGGCCACCGCGTTGCTCACGAGCTGGTACGCCACCCGCTGCTCATCGAGCATCACGAATTGTTCGCGCTCGAATATCTCGTCGGCTGCCAACTGGAGCAGCTGCTTGCTGGGCGCCTGCTCGAACGCGAGGAACTCGTCGGCAACACTGCGCGCAGGTTCACGGCCACTGTCGACATCCAGCAGGGAATCCAGATACTCGATCATCTCGTCGGTATTGTCCGCGGTGAACATCAGCCCGAACTGGTCCTGTCCGGACCGCTTCAAAGCCGGGATATCTCCCGAACTCGCGTTATGGAGGTACGCCATCCCATGCACGGAGTCGCGCAGCGCCGCCAGTTCGGGCGTGAAGTCGACCAGGTAGGTGCAGTACCAACGCACCTGCTCAATCGGGTTCAGTACCAGATCCTCATAACCGGGGACCGAAACCACCTCCGGCCCGACCATTTCACGGGCCGCCAGTTCGGCGCGCGACCACTGCTTCAGTTCCACGAGAACGTAGGTGGGCACACCTGTATGTGGGTGCAGGCCGCACAGGATGGCGTCAACTCGTTTCGGGCTGTGCGGTAGTCGATGTTCGAGCAGCACCTCGACATCACCGAGGCCGGCGTCGACAACGTTTCGCAAGAACGCCGGCAGGCTCTTCTGCCACGACCGGAACTCGGCGGAACCGATCTGCTGTTGCCACCGGGACATCGCCTCATCGGATAATTGCCGCGGCAGGCTACCTTCGGTCGCCAGTTCCAGCAGATCTCTCGCACTTCCTCGCACAAGCGCCATTCAGCCACCCCTTCGACACGTCCGAAACCAACGTGCGGGTGGA
Organism: Nocardia yamanashiensis; assembly: GCF_021183565.1. Lineage (NCBI taxonomy): Bacteria > Bacillati > Actinomycetota > Actinomycetes > Mycobacteriales > Nocardiaceae > Nocardia > Nocardia yamanashiensis. Next base: position 7,364,700 of record NZ_CP089226.1, on the reverse strand, counting down.
GGCAACTACGAGAAAGATCTCGGTGCCCGGCGGGCCGCTCGAGATCAGATTAGGCCAGGGAGACGATCCTGTAGGGAACCGAGCCCATGGCCGGACGGAAAGCTGGAACATACTGGAAGTTACTGGAACATCAGGCTATCGTCAGCGCCGTGAGTGATTCGCCGGATACGTTGGAGGAGCGGATATCCGAGCTGCGGACCGCCGTCCGTCGGGCAATATCAGCCGGGGACCGGACCTCTGCCCGGCAGTTCCGAGTGCAACTGCGACAAGCCGAAAGAGATTGGGAAGCAGCGGTTCTGAGCACCGGCGAAGACGCCTCCGATGAGGAGATCAGCGTCCCCGCCGTGCCGGTCCGGGAACACGTCCATCGAGCACTCGCGCTCCTGTCTGTTCCCGCCGCGCCCCGGCTGATCCTGAGCGTGCACGAGGGGTTCTTTTCAGGAGAATTGCTCGCTGCGCGATTGACGAGTCTGCGGCGGGACGAGGAGCGTTCCTTTCGGGCCGCGCCGTTCGCACGGCCGTATTACGTCTGTTCGGCATTGACAGTCGACCTGCTCGCCCCCGCACGCGGGCTGATGGCTTTGAGCACCTGGCAGCTGGAGCGGCGCGTCGTCGGACCGCTGAGTGCACGGGTCGATCTGTTAACGGGGGTTATCCGGCTCGCGGAACATATTTCGGCGGTTGGGAAGGTTGGGCCGTCGGGGCATCGGGTGCTTCGGCAGTTGTCATCCACTATTCCCGGAGTCCGGAACACGGGTCTGGAAGTCGATACCCGGGCGGTTATCGAGGCCGCCGGTAACGAGTTGGCGGTGCATCGGGACGCGGATGTCGTACAGCGGTGGGATGCTGCACAGCGAGCAGCGAACCAGTTGAGCGACCCCGCTGCGCAATTGTTCGGCACACGGTTCGGTATGACGGCGAAGAAGCGGGCAGGAGGCTCGGCGGGATGAACGATCTGCTGGCGCGGCTGGATGAATTGCGTGGTGGCGCACCGGCTTGTCGGCACAACGCGCGGACTATCGCGGCGTTGACCAGTAATCCGGGGTGTGCTCGGCGGGCTGTGATGGACGCGGCGGGGGTGGATAAGGCTGCTATGGCGCAGGGGCTCGGGTTTCCGGCGCAGTTCGGGCAGTCGCAGTTCGCGATTACGCGCGGCAATGCGTTCGAGGCCATGGTGAAGGCGAACGGGTGTGCTGAGCTGGTGGCGTTGTTGCGGGATCGACTAGGGCTGACGATTCCTGAAGTCGCTTATGACGACCTCAACTCGGTGGGTGAGAACACCGGGAACAGTGTGCGGTTTCAGCGGACTCGGCAGCTGGTGGGGCGGGCGTTGCGGACGGGTGAGGGGACCATGTTCGATCATCCGATGCTGCGGGTGGAGATCGCGGGGGCGCCGGCGTTCTTGGAGCCGGATCTGGTGGCGGTGCAGATCGAGGGGCAGTTTCATATTGTCGAGATCAAGGCGTTCGCGGTGATCGATGGGCAGGCGGATCCTGCTCAAGTGGCTGCTGCGGCTCGGCAGTCCGCGGTGTATGTGCTGGCTTTGCGGCAGCTGGTGGAGGAGTTGGGGGAATCGCCGGATCGGGTGTCGCACAATGTGATTCTGGTTTGCACGAAGGACTTCACCAACCGGCCTACGGCGGAATTGGTGGATGTGCGGAAGCAATTGGCGGTCATCTCACGTCAGCTATCGAGGCTTACTTCGATCAAGGATCTTGTCAGTGTGCTGCCGGAGGGGATGACGTTCACCGTCGGAGCCGGGCTGGGTGAGGCCATGCGGGCGGTGCAGGGGCGGTATGCGCCGGAGTGCATGCAGAGTTGCGAGTTGGCGTTCTTCTGCCGGGATGAGGCACGGACTTGCGGGTCCGTCGACATGCTCGGGCGGAGTGTTTGTGATCAGCTCGGTGGAATCGACAGTATCGGAACGGTTCTCGGGTTGGCCGATGGGTCGATAAGTGCCGGGCCGGAGCATGCGGATATCGCTCGGGTGCTGCGGAATGCGCATCGGCTGCGGCAGGAGGTTGCCGGGTGAGCGTGCTGACTGCGTTGGCGCGGTTGGAGGCTGCGCGGGCGGGGCGGGCGCAGCGGATTGCCGATGTGCGGCATTGTCATTCGGCATTGCAGCCGTTGGTGATGGTGCCATTGCGGATGGCCGGGGAGACGGCGGCGCCGTTGGCGGTGATGTTGGGGTTCGAGGCTTCGGAGCCGAAGCTGTTGTTCGTGCCGCAGCCTCGGGACCGGGTGTTGCAGTTGAAGTTCGCGGCGGAGCTGAGTGATGTTCTCCTGCCTTATCTTTCGTCGTTTCTGGCCGATACCGAGGAGATCGTCGGCAAGGACGGGGAGACGTATCGGCGGTGTCTGGACGCGCCGCAGGTGTGGGTGCCGAATGCGGGTGGGATCGCGCTGATGCAGAAACTTGGCCGCAGGCTGCGGTTCCTGAAGCCGGACGGGCCGAATCCGTTGCCGGAGAGCGTGCCGTTGCTGGGGCGCTGGCTGACCTGGTTCGGGGATCGGGCCGAACATCCGGGTTCCTCAGTACTTTTGGCGATGACGAGTGTGCTGTCGGGGCATTGGGCTTCGGGGCAGTCGTCGCTGGAGGATGGGAATCTGGCGGCACTGCTCGGATGGATCGATCCGCCCGACGGGCTCACCGGGCAGCAGGCGGCGGCCATCGCGGAGGATCCGCTCAGGTCACCTCCCGCCGGGCCCGCCACCGATCCCGGATACGACAACGAGGAACTGGCGCCGCTGATTTCGGCGTTCAACGATGCCGCCGACGAGGCCTCGTTCACCCTGGCGATCGAGCGGCTCGAGCATTCGGTGCGGCAGCAGGTGGAGCCGACCTGGGAGCTCATGTGGCGAGGATTGGACTTGCTGCGCGGGCTGCCGAAAGGTGCGAGCGTGGGCAAACGGTGGGACAGGGACCGCGCCAGTTTCTCGCGGTACATGGACAGCATCGAGGAAGGGGTGCCGCAGGCTCGGCGGGACCACGCGGTGAGTGCGGTGCGGCGGTTGCTCGATCGGGAGCAGGCACTGGATGCGCTGGAAGCGCAACGCGCGTATGACGATCCGCGGGTGATGGCCGAGCGGCGGCTGAACGGGGAGGCGTTCCGTGGGGTCGTGGTGATGAGCGACCCGAATCGTGTTGATACCAGCGGGAAGCGGCCGACGCTGCGGCCGCGCATCGCGATCCAGACCGAGGACACGTTCACCGCGGAGCCCGGGGTGAAGCTGTGCAGTGTCGAGCGACGCAATCAGAAGGGCGCTGTGGTGTCGGTAGATGATGGCATCATCACCCTCGAATTGTCCGGCGGAATGGGGCGCAAGCTGACTCCCGAAGCGGGATCGGTGCCTGAAGCCGGGGACCGGGTCTGCTTCGCCGCCTTCGGTGACGACTATCAAGCGCCGCCCAAACTGCCTGCGCGCGAGGAGACTCCGTGGACACACGGCGGTCCCCCGCCCGAATGGACGCCGGAAAACGCTGAGCCGCAGGAGGAATGGGCGTGAAGACCGCCGACCAGGTCGTGAACGAAGTGCTGGCCGATCTCGACCGGAACGCCGACCGGGCCGTCGTCGTCGATTCGCCGCCCGGCGCAGGCAAGTCCACGCTGGTGGTGCGGGCCGCCCGGCATCTGACCAAGAACGGCGATCAGCGAATCATCGTGGCGCAGACCAACGAACAGGTAGACGACCTTATCGACCGGCTCGCGAGCGAAGACCCCGAGATGCTGATCGGCCGGGTATCCGCGGGAACGTATGAGCCCGCCGAACGGATCCTCGCCCACGCGAATGTGAAGATCGCCAAGAGCCCGGCCGATCTCACCGACCGCGTCATCCTCATCGGCACCGCCGCCAAATGGGCCACCGTACAAGACGGCAACTGGTCCTGGGCCATCGTCGACGAGGCGTACCAGATGCGCTCGGACATGCTCCTACGCATCTCCAGCCGCTTCGAACGCGCCCTGTTCGTGGGCGACCCGGGCCAGCTGGACCCGTTCGCCACGGTCGACACCGCGCGCTGGGCCGGGCTGTCCTGGGATCCGACCATGAGCGCCGTCAGCGTTCTACTCGCCCACAACCCGGACATTCCCGTCCATCGACTGCCTGTCTCGTGGCGACTCCCCGCGTCCGCCGCCGCGGTGGTGTCGAAAGCCTTCTACCCGTTCACCGAGTTCCGCGCCGGCACCGAACCCGACCAGCGCCGAATGGAGTTCACCACTGCGGGCGGGTGGGGCGGACCGTTGGACAGCGCACTCGACGAAGCCGCGCTCAGCGGCTGGGCCTGGTACGAGCTGCCTGCGCGGCACACCATCCGCACGGACAGCGAAGCGGTGGCGGCCATTGCCGCACTCACCGTCCGGCTGCTGGAACGCGGTGCCGTCGTGCACTCGGAGCGCGGCTCCAACCCGGTGACCGCCGATCGGGTCGCCGTCGGCACGGCGCACCGCGACCAGGCCGCCGCCATCCGCACCGCACTTCAGGGCACAGCGGCCGAGACTGTCACCGTGGACACCGCCAACCGGCTCCAGGGGCGCGAATACGATGTGACCCTTGTCCTGCACCCGCTTTCGGGCCGCCGCGACGCCACCGCATTCCATCTCGAAACCGGCCGGCTCTGCGTCCTCACCTCGCGACATCGCCACGCCTGCATTGTGGTGGGCCGGGCGGGCATCCCCGAACTCCTCGATGCCCATCCCTCCACCGAGCCTGTCCATCTCGGTGTACCCGTCAAGTTCCCCGACGGCTGGGAAGCGAACCAATCTGTGCTGGCTCACCTCGCGGAGCATCGGATACCGGCTACCACTCACGCCTGACCAGATCCCCGGCAACACGGTGGAATACACGCAAGGCACACAGTCGGCAACCGACATCGCGTGCCACTCTTGTTGAACCCCAGCACCTTTCATGGAGTAGCAACGGCCATCCGGGTACCGTAGAAATCTTCCCAGTCAAAAGCAGTAAGTGGGAAGACATGGCGAATGTGATGAGATCGCCCTTGGTCCAGCATGCTCGTGTGCTGATCACCGTCAAGACCTATCCGAATCCGTCGGACACGTACGGAGAGGTCGTGTGCGTTGCCGGAGTTCGGCTGGATTCCACACCGAAGTCTTGGATTCGGCTCTACCCGATGCGGTTTCGGAACATCGATGCCGATCTCAGATTCAAGAAATACGACATCATCGAGATCGACATCCGCAAGCGCGATCGGCGCGATCTCAGGATCGAGTCATATCGGCCCGACCAAACCACATTGCAGGTCGTCGACCACGTGAATCCGGATAATGGACAGTGGAACCAGCGGCGTGAGCTGCTGGGGCCGTTGATCGGATCGACCACGACCTGTGAGCTGATTCGAGCCAACCCACAGGGGCATATGGGCTTCCCTGCTCGCTCTCTGGGTTTGATCAAACCGCAGGTGCGGTCGGTGACGGTCACGCAGGGCCCGGCTTGGACACCGTCCCAGCTAGCGAAGGCCATGGTGGCGAGCGCGCCGCCGCTTTTCGGGACGAGGATGACGACCCTCGAACCGATGCTTTACCGGCTCGTTTACCAATATCGCTGCGCCGACTCCTCCTGCCGCGGCCACCAGCAGCAATGCATCGATTGGGAACTGGGGGCCGCCGCCCGGCAATTGGTGCGAAAGTACGGCCCAATCGAAGCGAAGGCGCGGCTCTATGAGAAGTGGGAGCGAATGATGACCTCTCCGGCCCGGGACCTGCACTTCTTCGTGGGAAACCAGGCACGGCGCCGGCGGTCGTTCGAAGTCCTCGGAACCTGGTATCCACGGATGCCGGCCGGTGCGGACCGTGATCAGCTCACGCTCTTCTAGCAGGGATGTCAAAGATGGCGAACCACGATCCGCTCATCTTGCGCGCGGAGGGCATCCGCCACCATTTCACGATGACAGGTCGCGTGATCTCGTTCGAAACACAGCAGCGCGACAGAGCCCAGACCGACCAGCGTGTGCAGTCGATCGAGCGCCTGCTCTGCCTCCGCACCGCTCAAGACCGCGGCGAAACGAGCACGGCCTGCTTTGTCTCGCGCCCTGAAGAGAGTCCGATTGTCGCGTGGGTTACCCAATGCCTTCAGGTGTTCGTAGCGGATGCCTTCCGCATCGAGTGCCATCGCAAGCTTCGTCTTGGACAGACCGGGCTTGCGGGAGATCGGCGTGAGCCGAACATCCACGACGGTATGGATGCCCTCCGCAACAAGCGTGGCGACCAGCTCTTCGGCTCGACGACCTTCGTAACCGAGGCTCAGCAATAGATTCGCGGTGCCAGGCAACCCCTGGGCTGGGGACATCAGCCAATCCTTCCACTCTCGCCTACGGCGAGCTCGGCAAATCTCCGGCTGGACGATCTCCGGCGCATCAATTCCTCTACCTTCTCCACGTCGACGTCTGCCAGCAGGAACCCGTGCGCTTCCCGGATCTCAGCACATGTGCCGGCGATGGCATCCAGAAGATGTAGGACAGATGGAGGGACATGCCAGGTATTCGAAGTCGGCGGGCACATGGAGCAAATCAGCGTGCGCTGGTTAGGACTTGCCCTTCAGGGAGTCGATGTCTACGAGGACGTTGGTGCCGGTGCCGGTTACGACTACCGTGGTGCCCTCCATGCGGATTCCGGTGGGTACCACGCCGAATGGGAGTGTGCCGGCGACGTCGAGGAGGACAAGGGGGCGGAGGGCGCTGAAGCGGGCTGTTGCTTCGAGGCGGTCTACGGGAATTTTGTGGAGGCGCCGCTCGGCCAGGTCTGCGAGGGGAAGGTCCAAGCCGTGCAGGGTGGCCTCGACGTCTATGAAGCCGAACTTCTCGGTGCCCACGTGATTCGCTCTGACTACTACCTCGTCGTATTTGCCTTGGGCGGCTTGGAGGAGGACCGGGAAGCCCTTGATGTCGACGGAGGGGTCGGAGCCGAGGTTGGCTGTGTTGCGCATGGATTCGGATGCGGCTTTTTCGGCGTAGGCTGCGGCGCCGAAGTCGGCTGCTACTGCGAGGCCGGTGAGGACCAGGAGGATTACGAGGAGCGTTCGCACGTCAATATCATTGCAGGAGAAACGAAAAAGGCCCCCAGCGTTAGCTGGGGGCCTTTTCGAATGATGTTCCGGCGGTGTCCTACTCTCCCACACCCTGTCGAGTGCAGTACCATCGGCGCAGGTGGCCTTAGCTTCCGGGTTCGGAATGGGACCGGGCGTTTCCCCACCGCTATAGCCGCCGTAACTCTATGAAACTAGACACAGAGAGCCAATCCCGTTACCGGGCTTGTCTTCTCAGGTATCTGTGTGTTGTTTCAGATACCGCACAGTGGACGCGTAGCAGCTTTGTTGGTAAGTCCTCGGCCTATTAGTACCGGTCACCTACACCCGTTACCGGGCTTCCAGTTCCGGCCTATCAACCCAATGGTCTGTTGGGGGCCTTAACCCATCAAGTGGGTGAGAAACCTCATCTTGGAACAGGCTTCCCGCTTAGATGCTTTCAGCGGTTATCCCTTCCGAACGTAGCAAACCAGCCGTGCCCTTGGCAGGACAACTGGCACACCAGAGGTTCGTCCGTCCCGGTCCTCTCGTACTAGGGACAGCCTTCCTCAAGTTTCTGACGCGCGCGGCGGATAGAGACCGAACTGTCTCACGACGTTCTAAACCCAGCTCGCGTGCCGCTTTAATGGGCGAACAGCCCAACCCTTGGGACCTACTCCAGCCCCAGGATGCGACGAGCCGACATCGAGGTGCCAAACCATCCCGTCGATATGGACTCTTGGGGAAGATCAGCCTGTTATCCCCGGGGTACCTTTTATCCGTTGAGCGACACCGCTTCCACTTGCCGGTGCCGGATCACTAGTCCCGACTTTCGTCCCTGCTCGACCTGTCGGTCTCACAGTCAAGCTCCCTTGTGCACTTGCACTCGACACCTGATTGCCAACCAGGCTGAGGGAACCTTTGGGCGCCTCCGTTACATTTTGGGAGGCAACCGCCCCAGTTAAACTACCCACCAGGCACTGTCCCTGAACCCGATCAGGGTCCGAGGTTAGAGGTCCAATACGATCAGAGTGGTATTTCAACGACGACTCCACGAATACTGGCGTGCATGTTTCACAGTCTCCCACCTATCCTACACAAACCGTACCGAACACCAATACCAAGCTATAGTGAAGGTCCCGGGGTCTTTTCGTCCTGCCGCGCGTAACGAGCATCTTTACTCGTACTGCAATTTCGCCGAGTCTGTGGTTGAGACAGCTGAGAAGTCGTTACGCCATTCGTGCAGGTCGGAACTTACCCGACAAGGAATTTCGCTACCTTAGGATGGTTATAGTTACCACCGCCGTTTACCGGGGCTTAAATTCTCAGCTTCGCACCGAAGTGCTAACCGGTCCTCTTAACCTTCCGGCACCGGGCAGGCGTCAGTCCGTATACATCGTCTTACGACTTCGCACGGACCTGTGTTTTTAGTAAACAGTCGCTTCTCACTGGTCTCTGCGACCCCTCCTAGCTCCCACCGTAAAGGTGTTCACCGGGCTGGGTCCCCCTTCTCCCGAAGTTACGGGGGCATTTTGCCGAGTTCCTTAACCACAGTTATCTCGATCGCCTTAGTATTCTCTACCTGACCACCTGTGTCGGTTTGGGGTACGGGCCGTGTACCAACTCACTAGAGGCTTTTCTCGGCAGCATAGGATCACTGAATTCGCCTCAATCGGCTACGCATCACGTCTCAGGCTATATGCGGTGCGGATTTGCCTACACCACGCCCTACACGCTTACACCAGGTATTCCATCACCTGGCCCAGCTACCTTCCTGCGTCACCCCATCGCTTACCTACTACACCCAGGGTCTCGTGCAGCCACTTCCGGCTCCCCGAAGGGAGTCCATCCGCTTTTGGACGATTAGCACAGATGATTCGATATTTGGCGCGGATACACGGGTACGGGAATATCAACCCGTTGTCCATCGACTACGCCTGTCGGCCTCGCCTTAGGTCCCGACTCACCCTGGGCGGATTAACCTGGCCCAGGAACCCTTGGTCATTCGGCGGACGAGTTTCTCACTCGTCTTTCGCTACTCATGCCTGCATTCTCACTCGCGCAGCCTCCACGGCTGGATCACTCCGCCGCTTCCCTGGCTACACGACGCTCCCCTACCCATCCACGCTCCTGGCCCGAAGGCGGGATAATGCGTGAATGCCGCGGCTTCGGCGGTGTACTTGAGCCCCGCTACATTGTCGGCGCAGGATCACTTGACCAGTGAGCTATTACGCACTCTTTCAAGGGTGGCTGCTTCTAAGCCAACCTCCTGGTTGTCTTCGCGACCCCACATCCTTTTCCACTTAGTACACGCTTAGGGGCCTTAGCCGGCGATCTGGGCTGTTTCCCTCTCGACTATGAAGCTTATCCCCCACAGTCTCACTGCCGCGCTCTCACTCACCGGCATTCGGAGTTTGGCTGACTTCGGTAAGCTTGTGGGCCCCCTAGGCCATCCAGTAGCTCTACCTCCGGTGAGAAACACGCGACGCTGCACCTAAATGCATTTCGGGGAGAACCAGCTATCACGGAGTTTGATTGGCCTTTCACCCCTACCCACAGCTCATCCCCTCAGTTTTCAACCTAAGTGGGTTCGGGCCTCCACGACGTCTTACCGTCGCTTCACCCTGGCCATGGGTAGATCACTCCGCTTCGGGTCCATAGTGTGCGACTCGTTCGCCCTATTCGGACTCGCTTTCGCTACGGCTCCCCCACACGGGTTAACCTCGCCACACACCGATGACTCGCAGGCTCATTCTTCAAAAGGCACGCCATCACCCCACAAGAGGGCTCTGACGGTTTGTAAGCGCACGGTTTCAGGTACTATTTCACTCCCCTCCCGGGGTACTTTTCACCTTTCCCTCACGGTACTAGTCCGCTATCGGTCACCAGGTAGTATTCAGGCTTATCGGGTGGTCCCGACAGATTCACAGCAGATTTCACGGGCCCGCTGCTACTCGGGTGCTCATTACAAGAGCCAAGATGTTTTCGCTTACGGGATTCTCACCCTCTACGATAGGCCGTCCCAGACCACTTCAGCTAACAACTGGGTTTCTTACTCTTGCTCCTCACGGCAGTGAGAAGAAAATGAGTCCCACAACCCCAGAAACGCAACGCCTGCCGGCTATCACACGCTCCTGGTTTAGCCTCTTCCGCTTTCGCTCGCCACTACTCACGGAATCACATGTTGTTTTCTCTTCCTGTGGGTACTGAGATGTTTCACTTCCCCACGTTCCCTCCACACACCCTATATATTCAGGTGCGGGTGACACGACATCACTCGTGCCGGGTTTCCCCATTCGGAAATCCTCGGATCTCAGCTCGTTTGACAGCTCCCCGAGGCTTATCGCAGCCTACTACGTCCTTCATCGGCTCCTGGTGCCAAGGCATCCACCGTACGCTCTTTATCACTTACTAACAAAGATGCTCGCGTCCACTGTGCAGTTCTCAAACAACACACAAGATTGATTCTGTATCTCAGCACCAGCCCGAGCACGCTCGGCGGTATGACTGAAGAACCAGTCTCGTCGTTTTTTGCCTGGAAAAAATCGCTTCCGCGTGTTCTTTCAGGACCCAATAGTGTGTCGGTATATCAATCGCGGCTCCGGACATGGCCGGCGCCTTGATGCGATGAGTTTGTCAGTGTTCCACCCATGAGCGTCCGCCGGAAAACGTATGTTTCCGAAACGGTCTCTGCCAGAGCGACATTCACCTGTGTGAAGTGCTTCTGGAGAAGTGCTCCTTAGAAAGGAGGTGATCCAGCCGCACCTTCCGGTACGGCTACCTTGTTACGACTTCGTCCCAATCGCCAATCCCACCTTCGACGGCTCCCTCCACAAGGGTTAGGCCACCGGCTTCGGGTGTTACCGACTTTCATGACGTGACGGGCGGTGTGTACAAGGCCCGGGAACGTATTCACCGCAGCGTTGCTGATCTGCGATTACTAGCGACTCCAACTTCACGGGGTCGAGTTGCAGACCCCGATCCGAACTGAGACCGGCTTTAAGGGATTCGCTCCACCTCACGGTATCGCAGCCCTCTGTACCGGCCATTGTAGCATGTGTGAAGCCCTGGACATAAGGGGCATGATGACTTGACGTCGTCCCCACCTTCCTCCGAGTTGACCCCGGCAGTCTCTCACGAGTCCCCGCCATTACGCGCTGGCAACATAAGATAAGGGTTGCGCTCGTTGCGGGACTTAACCCAACATCTCACGACACGAGCTGACGACAGCCATGCACCACCTGTACACCGACCACAAGGGGGGCCATATCTCTATGGCTTTCCGGTGTATGTCAAACCCAGGTAAGGTTCTTCGCGTTGCATCGAATTAATCCACATGCTCCGCCGCTTGTGCGGGCCCCCGTCAATTCCTTTGAGTTTTAGCCTTGCGGCCGTACTCCCCAGGCGGGGCGCTTAATGCGTTAGCTACGGCACGGATCCCGTGGAAGGAAACCCACACCTAGCGCCCACCGTTTACGGCGTGGACTACCAGGGTATCTAATCCTGTTCGCTACCCACGCTTTCGCTTCTCAGCGTCAGTTACTGCCCAGAGACCCGCCTTCGCCACCGGTGTTCCTCCTGATATCTGCGCATTTCACCGCTACACCAGGAATTCCAGTCTCCCCTGCAGTACTCTAGTCTGCCCGTATCGACTGCAAGCTTGCAGTTGAGCTGCAAGTTTTCACAATCGACGCGACAAACCGCCTACAAGCTCTTTACGCCCAGTAATTCCGGACAACGCTCGCACCCTACGTATTACCGCGGCTGCTGGCACGTAGTTGGCCGGTGCTTCTTCTACAGGTACCGTCACTTGCGCTTCGTCCCTGTCAAAAGAGGTTTACAACCCGAAGGCCGTCATCCCTCACGCGGCGTCGCTGCATCAGGCTTTCGCCCATTGTGCAATATTCCCCACTGCTGCCTCCCGTAGGAGTCTGGGCCGTGTCTCAGTCCCAGTGTGGCCGGTCGCCCTCTCAGGCCGGCTACCCGTCGTCGCCTTGGTGAGCCGTTACCTCACCAACAAGCTGATAGGCCGCGGGCCCATCTCGCACCAGTAAACCTTTCCAACAACCCCCATGCAGAGGCTGCTCATATCCGGTATTAGACCCAGTTTCCCAGGCTTATCCCAGAGTGCGAGGCAGATCACCCACGTGTTACTCACCCGTTCGCCGCTCGTGTACCCCGAAGGGCCTTACCGCTCGACTTGCATGTGTTAAGCACGCCGCTAGCGTTCGTCCTGAGCCAGGATCAAACTCTCCGTTGAAGACTCTAGATTTACCGCCGAAGCAGCGAATCAGAAGTATCTCGAACCAGAGTCCGAAAACCTAGCAATGAACGCCAGCAAAAAGTATTTGCTGACTAAATGTCCGACCCTCACACGGGGGGTGAGGAATCGGAACCAAATTAAATATTTGGCACTGACATTCATCGACACACTATTGAGTTCTCAAAGAACACACGCACACACCAACGCCCGGGCTCTAGTCCCGCTTGTCGGTGAGGCTGCTTGTTTGTTGCTTGTGAAGCTTAGCTCAGACTCTCCGGCAGAACCAAATCCGCTGGTCGGTCGAAACTAATCTGATCATCAGGCGCTCCTCGTCCAACCTCGTTTCCCAGGCCCTTGGGGCTCCGGGTCGGTGTCCGTGTCGCTCTGACCTGGAATAAGTTACGTGTTGCTACGAACCGATGTCAAATCGCCTGGTCAGAGGTCTAATTGAGGCGTGTACGTCTGCGATTGGTCGATCACCACCCCGCTAGTCGGCGAGTTCGCGGAACGAATACCCGGAGAAATGGAAACCAACTGGCGCGTTTCTTGGTTACCGGGACGCCTGCTCACCCGGGACCAAGCGCTGGCCGCCATGGAATTGGTCGAACTGCTCTACGACCCCGACTACCCGAACGACGCTTCCCTCCGGTCGAAGGTCGTGATCATCGCGGAGGTGCTCGGCATCCGGCCCATCGACGCGGCGGTCACGCTCTCCCAGCGCCACCCCGATCCCTGAGGCGGGTCACCGCGCGACCGCATCCCCGAGCTGACGCGCGGTGGTCACCACCAGATCGGTGAGGAAACGCGGCGGCGCGGTGGCCGGGACGACGGCGGTCACCGCGCCCAGGCAGACGCCGTCGCGGGACCACACCGGAGCGGCCACACAACTCAGGCCGGGGAAGGCGTCCTGATGATCCGCCACCGTGGCGCGCGGATCCCGGATCGTCGATCGCATGCGCTGCCACTCCCGCGGCGACCAGCAATCCGGCAGGGCCGGTCCGCTCGGGCGCACGGCGTGCAAGACCCGGCCGGCGGCGGTCCGGCCCGTCATGCCGCTGTCCAATCGCTCGAAACCGTCCAGCCAGCGCATCTCCCCCACCGCCGCCGACACCACGCGGAACGTCTCGCCGCCCTGCAGCCGCACCAATTGCGCCGCGCCGCGAGAGCGGGAAGCCAAGGCCCGCAATCGATTCCGCGCGAGGCGATGCACTACCGGGTCGGCCAGCCAGCGATTGCCGATCCGCGCCATGGCCCGGCCCACGTAGTAACGCCGCTCCACCCGCTGCACCGCGTCGAGCTCCACCAGCTGCTCCGCCAGGCGATGCACCGACGACTTCGGCAGTCCGGTCGCGCGGGCGAGTGCGCTCAGACCGAGCCCGTCCTCGGCCGCGCCCAGTGCCTCCAATACCGCGAACGCGCCGTCGAGCACGCCCCGGCCGCGCGGGTTCCATTCGGCCGCCGGACGCGGCCGGTCGTCTTCCGGCGGGGAAGGGAAAGGGAGAACGGTCATTTCGGCACCTCGTCGCAAGGCGAACACGAGACGGAAATCGGACGGCACCGGCCGAAGCAATTCCACTGTAGGTTCGCCCGGACGTGCGGGCATGCGATACGCACTACCTGATTTCAGCCGCCCGACCACTCGAAAGCGGCCCGTCGGTCCGGTGGCCGGACCGACGGGTGGCCGGATTCAGAATCCGGCGCGCTGCACGAACTGCCGGGCAGCGTCCGCATTGTCGAAGGTGGACAGCGAGAAGTAGAGATTGCTCGCCGGCAGGAAGATCTCCACGGTCGCCGTGCCCTTGGAGTTCTGGCTACCCGGATCGATGCGGACCAGGCGCGAACCCTCGTCGGACAACCAGTCCGGATGCTGACTGGTCCAGATCCGCTTCAGGTAATCGGGCTTGGTGGTGATGTAGGCGGTCGGATAGTAGTCGTTGTCCGGATGCCGCATCAGCCCGCTGAGCAGGGCGTCGTGCGCACTGAGGGTGAACCCGGCCGCGGCGTCGTAGCCGAACATGGTGTCGGCGGGACGCTCCCGGATCGAATTCTTCAGCACCGCCTGCCGCACCGCCGCGGGCAGCGCGTCGACAACCGGCTGCAAGGAGGCGGGCACGGGCTGCTGCGCCTTGGCGGGGGTGGTCGCCTTGGCCGTGGTCGTCGGCTTCGTCGTCGACGATTCGGTGGCCGACGGCTCGCTCTCGGCCGAAGTCGATTGCGCGGCAGCCGTATTCGTGGCCGCGACCGTGATGCCGCCCTTGTCGTCGCCGGATGCGGCCAACGCGATGACGGCGACGATCGCGATCACCAGCACCACCGCGCCGCCGATCAGGATGAGCGGAGTTTTCGACCCCGGACCACCCGGCGGAGTGGGTGCAGGCTGCCATTGCCCGGGCGGTTGCCCCGGCGGCCCGGACCAGCCCGGCTGTTGCGGCTGGCCGCCCCAACCAGGCTGTCCCTGCGGTGGATATTGGGCCTGACCTTGCCCGGAAAAGCCGGGCTGAGCTGCGGGTTGCGGTGGATATTGGGCCTGACCTTGCGCGGGAAAGCCCGGCTGACCTGTGGGTTGCGGTGTGTGCGACGGCCCGTGGGCCGGGCCGTAGGGCGCGGAATTGCCGGGGTGCGGTCGCTGCGGTGGATACGTCATCTGTCAGCGCCTCACAGACCCGCGCGCTGGACGAACGTCAGTGCCGACGCCTTGTCCTTGAAGCCGGTGACCGCGAGGTACAGGTTGGTCTCGGTATTGAAGTACTCCATCGTTCCGCTCACGCCCTTGTCGTTGAAGCGGATCAGTTTCGATCCCTGTTCGGTCAGGCGATCGGTGAACTGCTTGCGCCACAGAGCCGGCAGCCGCGACGGGTCGGTGCTCAAGTGCGCGAGCACCGCGCGGTCCTTGCCGCCCTCGGTGAGACCGGCGATCAGCGCGTCGTGCTGCCCGATATTGAAGTCCGCGCCGGTGCCGAACGAATCGTCGTCGGTATAGCCCGGTTTGGTGGTCCGGTTGAAGTTCGGCGCGACCGCCTCGCGCAGTGCCGCGGGCATCGCGTCGAGAATCGGCTGCACGTCGGCGGGCACCGGGGCGGCGGCCTTCGCGCTGGTGGTGGGCGACTTCGGCGTGGACTTGCCGCTGGACGGCGCGGTCGTGGCCGCGGCGGCGGACGACGCTGCCGAGGGTGCGGGCGCGCTCGTGGCCGTGGACTTCGCGGTGGTGCCGCCGTCGCCGCCGCCGGTCGCGAGCACGACGGTGACGACCACGACCAGCATCACGGCCAGGCCCGCGCCGAGCAGCACCAGCGGTGATTTCCATACCGGCGGACGCGGCGGCTGCCCGCCCCACTGCGGCGGCACGCCGCCCGGCTGCGGCGGGAATCCGCCCTGCTGCGGCGAGGTTCCGTAGGGCTGCTGCCCGAATGACTGCGGCTGACCTTGGCCCTGCGGACCGTATCCGGGCGACTGCATTTGCCCGGGTTGTTGTGCATAGCCGGGCTGTTGTCCCAGACCCGGCTGTTGCCTCGGACCAGGTTGGCCGTACCCCGGCCGCGGGTGGCCCGGCTGCTGTGGAAAGCCCTGACCACCGGGTGGTTGTTGCGGAAAACCTGGTTGCCCCTGCGGCGGATAATTCATGGATCTTCTCCCCGTCCCCGAAGAACCGGCCTCCCCGGACCGGTTCGCGGCTGAGCCTACCGACCGGTCACGATCGTGGGGCGGTTCGGTGCCTTTCCCGAACCCTCGCCCCGAATATCGCAGGGGCACTTAGCATCCAGCCCATGCGAGATCTCTCCGGATTGCTCTACCGCGTCAAGCATGCCCTCGACACCCAAGTCTCGATGTCGCGGATCAAGCGCGACCGCACGCTCGCCGAGGCGGTGGGCGGCAAGCGGGTGCTGATCACCGGGGCTTCGTCGGGGATCGGGCGGGCTGCGGCGGTGCAGTGCGGGGCGGCCGGGGCGACGGTGCTGCTGGTCGCGCGGCGCGAGGACGAATTGCGGGCGGCCGCGGCGGAAGTCGAGGGGCAGGGCGGGAAGGCGGCGATCTATCCGTGCGATCTCAATGATTTCGACGCGCTGGACGCCATGATCGCGCAGGTGCTGGCCGACCACGGCGGGGTGGACATCCTGGTCAACAATGCCGGGCGATCCATCCGGCGGCGGCTGGACGAGTCCTACGATCGGCCGCACGACTACGAGCGCACCATGCGGCTCAATTACTTCGCGGCCGTGCGGCTCATGCTCGCGGTGCTGCCGGGTATGCGGGAGCGGCGCGACGGGCAGATCATCAATATCCTGTCGGCCGCGAATCTGTTCGGCGGCTCGGGTTACGGCGCTTACGTGGCTTCGAAGGCCGCGCTGGATTCACTGAGCGACAGTCTTCAGGTCGAGACCCTCACCGAGAACGTGCGCTTCACCTCGATCTACATGCCGCTGGTGCGGACGCCGATGATCGCGCCCAATCCGCTGTACGCGAAGGCTTCGGCGCTCAGCCCGGAGCAGGGGGCGCAGGTCATCGCCGACGCGGTGATCGATCGGCCGCGGCGGCTCGGGCCGCTCCTCGGGCGCGTCACCGATGTGATCGACGCCCTGCTGCCCGGGCGCACGGATGCGAGCCGGGCGGCTCGATTCCAGGGTGGAATGTAGAGCGCCGCAAGGCTTTTAGCCGGTTCGCAAGAATCGGTTAAGCGCTGCCGGGAATGGTCATCGGCGAAACGATCATGGACCGAGCAGCGGAGGCACGCGATGAATCACCCGAACGGTTACCCGGGATACTCGGTCGCGCCGGTCATGTATCCGCCCGGGCAGTTCCAGTACGCGCCGTCGACGCGGCCCGATCCCGCGACGGCCATCTGCGCGGCGGTGTTCGCGCTGACGTTCGGGCTGTTTGCGGCCTGGGGCGGCTATTCGGCGCTGACGCTGCTGTCGCGCTTCTCCGGTTCGGTCCGCGCGACCGTGCCGTACTGGCTGCTCCTGCAACTGCCCGCCGCGTTCCTGCTGCTGCTCGGCGGAGTCCTGTTGCTGTGCAGGCTGACCGTCGGCCGCGTCATGGTGATCGGCGGCAGCGCGCTGGTGCTCGCCGAGCTGTTCACGATGATCGCGGAGCGCGCCGTCCGCGGCCAGCACCTCTATCTCGGCGGTCTGGCGTTCAGCGCGATGTTCATCATCCCCGCGATCGTGCCCCTCATCCTCGCGGCGCTGCCGTCGACCGGCCGCTGGATCCGGGCGGCCCGATAAGCGAGACGCCCGCCGGCCGCCCTGCTCCCAGGAAAGCCCGAAGGCCGACCACCTGATGGTGGTCGGCCTTCGGTTGTTCAAAACCGTTGCCGGAGGGCAGGACTCAGAAGTCCATGCCGCCCATGCCGCCGGTCGGGTCGCCCGCGGGGGCGGCCTTCTCCGGCTTGTCGGCCACGACGGCCTCGGTGGTCAGGAACAGCGCCGCGATGGAGGCGGCGTTCTGCAGCGCGGAGCGGGTCACCTTGACCGGGTCGGCAACGCCGGCGGCCAGCAGGTCGACGTACTCGCCCGAGTCGGCGTTCAGGCCGTGGCCCGCCGGGAGGTTCGAGACCTTCTCGGCGACGACGCCGGGCTCCAGGCCCGCGTTGAAGGCGATCTGCTTCAGCGGCGCGGACAGCGCGACGCGAACGATGTTCGCACCGGTGGCCTCGTCGCCCGACAGGGTCAGGGCGTCCAGGGCGGGAGCCGACTGCAGCAGGGCCACGCCGCCACCGGCGACGATGCCCTCTTCGACGGCGGCCTTGGCGTTGCGCACGGCATCTTCGATGCGGTGCTTGCGCTCCTTGAGCTCGACCTCGGTCGCGGCGCCGGCCTTGATCACCGCAACGCCGCCGGCCAGCTTGGCCAGGCGCTCCTGCAGCTTCTCACGGTCGTAGTCCGAGTCCGAGTTCTCGATCTCGGTGCGGATCTGCGCGACACGGCCCTTGATGGCCTCCGGGTCGCCCGCGCCCTCGACGATGGTGGTCTCGTCCTTGGTGATGACGACCTTGCGGGCCTGGCCCAGCAGCTCGATGCCGGCGGTCTCCAGCGAGAGGCCGACCTCTTCGCTGATGACCTCGCCACCGGTCAGGATGGCGATGTCGGCCAGCATGGCCTTGCGACGGTCACCGAAGCCCGGGGCCTTGACGGCGATGGACTTGAAGGTGCCGCGGATCTTGTTGACCACCAGGGTGGAAAGGGCTTCGCCCTCGACGTCCTCGGCGATGATCAGCAGCGGCTTGCCGGCCTGGATGACCTTCTCCAGCAGCGGCAGCAGGTCCTTGACGGTCGAGATCTTCGAACCGACGAGCAGGATGTACGGATCCTCGAGGACCGCTTCCTGACGCTCCGGGTCGGTCACGAAGTAACCGGAGATGTAGCCCTTGTCGAAGCGCATGCCCTCGGTCAGCTCCAGCTGGAGCCCGAAGGTGTTGCTCTCCTCGACGGTGATGACGCCTTCCTTGCCGACCTTGTCCATGGCCTCGGCGATCAGCTCACCGATGGACGAGTCGCCCGCGGAGATACCGGCGGTAGCGGCGATCTGCTCCTTGGTCTCGACCTCCTTGGCGGTGGCGAGCAGGGAGGTGGTGACGGCCTCGACGGCCTTCTCGATGCCGCGCTTCAGACCGAGCGGGTTCGCACCGGCGGCGACATTGCGCAGACCTTCACGCACGAGCGCCTGGGCGAGCACGGTGGCGGTGGTGGTGCCGTCGCCCGCGACGTCGTCCGTCTTCTTGGCAACTTCCTTGACGAGCTCCGCGCCGATCTTCTCGTACGGGTCCTCGAGCTCGATTTCCTTGGCGATGGACACACCGTCGTTGGTGATGGTGGGGGCGCCCCACTTCTTCTCCAGCACGACGTTGCGGCCCTTCGGGCCCAGGGTCACCTTGACGGCGTCAGCGAGGGAGTTCAGACCACGCTCGAGACCGCGGCGAGCCTCTTCGTCGTACGCAATTGTCTTGGCCATTGCGTTGAGATCCTCCAGATCTGGGGATTGACAGTGTTCTGGCCAGGCTTGGTGCCCGCGACGGACGACCAGGATTCTGGCCTCACCGCCCCGACCTAGCACTCACGTGATTGGAGTGCCAATGACCTTTTTAGCACTCGCCATGAGTGAGTGCAAGGTATGGGGCTTCGTCCCGAACCCGGGAAAAGGGAACTCGGGGGCGCTGCCCCCGAACCCCCGAAAAGGGGCGAGAGCTGGCCCTGGACCCCGAAGGGAACGGCGGGAGCCGCTTCGCCGGCCTCGAAGGTCACCGAACCCGGTGCGCACCAACCCGAGTGGCGAGTCCGGCGCCGGGCGACGAACCGGCGACACCAGCGGTGAAGCGGAGATCGGCGACAGCGGAAACGAGACGACGATCGACCACACCGGAGGCCGCCGTCGGCGAGAGGTCTCGACCGAACCTCGCGATGGTTTCACGCGGGGTGGAAGCCGGAGCGTTCGTCGACTCGGAGGAGGAGGGCGATGAGGGCGTCGGTGCGGCGTTCCTCGGGGGTGCGGGGTTCGCCGTCTTCGACGGTGACGAGTTCGGCGTCCTGGAGGAGGAGTTCGGCTTCGATGCGCATGATCGCGCGGATGAAGGGTGGGGCGACCTCGGGTGGGAGGTCGCCGGTGACGATGTAGCCGCCGTCCGGGGCGTCTTCGGTGGAGACATAGAAGAGGGCGCGCATCAGATCGGCGCGTCTTTCGCCCGCAACTAGGTCGGAACCTTCGTCGTCCGCCATGCCGATATCGTATCGGTCCGAACCGGCGCACCCGGGGACGCGGGCCCGCAGAACTACTGCGAGTCCGAAGACGCCGAGGTCGGGGCCTGCGAAGTCAGCGAGGACAGCAGCGCCACAAGATCGGCGGAAATCTCGTCTTTGTGCAATCCCAGACCGGACAAGACGCCCGAACCGTTCTCCAGATCGAGCAGCGCGAGCAGCAGGTGCTCGGTGCCGACATAGTTGTGACCGAGCCGCAGCGCCTCGCGGAAGGTCAGTTCGAGCACCTTGCGGGACTCGGCGGAGAAGGGAATGAGGGCGGGGAGGGCTTCGCCGTCGGATACCGGCAGCGCGGCCGTCGCGACCCGGCGGACCGCGTCGGCGGACACACCCTTGGCCGTAATGGCCTGGACCGCGAGCGATTCCGGATCGGCGACCATGCCGAGGATCAGGTGCTCGGGCACGATCTCGAGGTTGCCGCCGTCGCGGGCCAGCTCCTGCGCGGCGACCACCACCTTGCGCGCCCGCGAGGTGAAGCGGGCGAAACCGGCGTTCGGATCGAGCGCGGCGGCGTCGCCGGCGGGCGCCTTGGGCACGAAACGCTTCTGGGCGGCCTGCTTGCTCACGCCCATGCTGCGGCCGATGTCGGTCCAGGACGCGCCGGAGCGGCGGGCTTGATCGACGAAGTGGCCGATCAGGTGGTCGGCGACCTCACCCATGTGGTCGGCGACCACGACCGCGTCGGAGAGCTGGTCGAGCACGTCGTCGGGGCGGGCCTTCTTGATGCCATCGATGAGGTCGTCGAGGCGGAATGGGTTCGTCATTCGTCAACCTTAGGTTGACTTGGTGGCAATGGTCAACCCGTAGTTGACGGAAGCCTTCGCAACTCTCGTAGCTCTCAGGGGCAAGCCCCTGAAACCCCGAGAGCGGGAACCGGTCGATGCTGGGCCCGTTCCTCGACCCCGTGACCGAGCAGGGAGTACCGGCCGCGGAGCCGGGAGCGAGCCGTGGCGATCGTCAACGACCGGTAGCCGCCGAGATCTCCGCGACGACCGCGTCCGGATCCTCGACCTCCACCACCACGTGCGTGTACTTGCCGCCGTCGGACAGGTCGATCACCACCGCCTTCGCCGGATCCCGCACATCCCAGAACCAGCGCTGACCATCGTGGAGATAGGTGCCCGCGGTGATCACGCGCGGAATATAGGTGCCCGGCAACCGGATTCCGTGCGGCCGCGCGGCGATCTCCGGATCGACGGCGACCTTGCGCACCGAGGTGAGCGGAATCGTCAAGCGGCCCTTCAACGCCCACACCTTGTGCCAGCCCTGCGGTTCCACCACCAGGTTCCGACCATCGACAAACACCTTCGCCATACCGAGTTCCTCCGGGTTCGGGAAAGACCGATCGACTCGATCCTTCCCGAATCCGGCCGCCGATCAAGTGAGCGGCGACAGGCGCGCCGCCCCGCCGACCGCGCGCACGATGGACTCCTTGACGAAGACCCCGAGCCGACCGGTGAACACCCGATCGGTGGGCGCGTCGTCGGGCCGCACCCGCTGCACGACCGCGTCCCGGCGGCCCAGGCTGATGCATTGCAGGACATAGCCGAACGAATGCGCTTCCGGTTCGCGCCCGCGCAGCCGCGACACGATCGAGGCGCCGACGTATTTGCCCGCGGGCAGCGCCGTCGCGCAGGCCATGCGCAGCGCCCGGCCGTCCGATCCGGGCATGAGGGCGCAATCGCCGACGGCGTAGACCGCCGGGTGCGAACGCGACCGCAGCTTGTCGTCGACCAGCACCCGGCCGTCCGCGTCCACCGCCAGCCCGGACCGGATGGCGACGTCCGGCACCGCGAATCCGGTGCACCACAACACGATTCCGGCCTCGATGCGCTCGCCGCCGACCAGCTCCAGCCCCGCCGCGGTGACCTCCCGCACCTTGACGCCGGCGTGCACCCGCACACCCAGCCGATCGAAGGTCGCGCGAATGTGGTCACGAGCCTTCGCCGACAGCCAGCTGCCCGGCTCTTCGGCGCTGACCAGCTCCACCTCGAGGTCCGGCCGCGATTCCGCCAATTCGGCCGCCAGCTCGATCCCGGTCGCGCCGCCGCCCACCACCGCGACCTTGCCGGTCAGTTCGGGAATCCGGGCGAGATCCTCGGGAGTGGCGATGCTGTAGGCGAATTCGCCCGCACCGGGCACCGCCGACCGATCGCCGCGACTGCCGAGGGCATAGACCAGGGAGTCGTAGTGGAGGGCCCAGCCCGCGCCCCGCGCCGCGCCGTCCGCCGCCAGCTCGACCCGCCGCGCGGCCGGGTCGATCCGTTCGACGCGGGCCTGCACGAACTCGATCCCCTTGCGCTCCAGCGACTTCCGGATATCGGTCCGCCGCACCGGCTGCCCGGCGAGCGCCTGGTGCAGGCGTACCCGATCCACGAATTCGGCCCGGGCGTCGATCACGGTGACCTGCGCCCCCTTGGCGCGCAGCGCCTGCCGGGCCGCCGCGAGTCCGGCATAGCCCGCTCCGAGGATGACGATTCGATGCGCTGCGGTGGTCATGGGGTGGTCCTTTCGCTTGGCCGACACCCTCTAGACCGGATAGCGCCCCGATTCCTGACAACCCGTGGACGTGACCCGCGTCACGCCGCCGAGTCGCCGGGTCAGAGCGCGGCCCGTTCGGCTCCCGCGAAGTACGCCAGTTTGTCCGGGTTCACGACCAGGTAGAGAGCGGCCACGCGATCGGCGGCGAAGTCGACGCCGACCACGCTGATCACGGTCCCCGCCGCCCGCACCACGAAAGCGGGTGCGCCGTTGACATTCTCGATATCGATGGCGAGCCCCGGAGCCTGCGCCAGATCGTGGTTGAACAGATGCACCAGGTAGCGGGCCACCCGGGTGGCGCCGACCACGGCGCGGCGGGCGGCATTGATCCGGGTGCCGCCGTCGGCGACCGAGACGATATCCGCGGCGAACAGCTGTTCCAGCGCCGCGATATCGCCGGAGGTCGCCGCGACGAGGAATTTGTCGAGGAGTTCGCGGGCGTGCGCGGGGGTCGGGTCGAAGCGGGGGCGATCCTCGCGGACGCGGATCGCGGCGCGCCGGTAGAGCTGCTGCGAGTTGGCCTCGGTGAGATCGAGCATGTCGGCGATCTCGCGATGCGCGTAACCGAACGCCTCGCGCAGGACGAAGACCGCGCGTTCGGCAGGAGTCAGGCGTTCCATCAGGGTGAGGAAGGCCAGGGACACCATTTCGCGTTGTTCGGCGGATTCGAGCGGGCCCAGTTCGCCGTGCGCGGTGCGCACCGGCTCCGGCAGCCAGGGGCCGACATAGGTTTCGCGGCGGGCGCGGGCCGAATCCAGCCAGGTGCGGCAGATGTTCACCAGGACGGTGGTCAACCAGGCTTCGGCGGAACGGATTTCGGCGCGGCGGCCGGTTTCCCAGCGCAGATAGGTCTCCTGCACCGCGTCCTCGGCCTCACCGGCCGATCCCAGCATGCGGTAGGCGAGCGCGAACAACCGCGGCCGATGCAGCTCGAATTCCGTCAGCCCCGCGGCATCCATCCGTCCACCCGTCCTCGCCTCGCGCAGTCGTGTGAGGGGACGATACGCCTGCCCGCCGCACCAGCCCCGGTGAGAATGGACACCTGACCGAAAAGGAATGGCGGCGATTCGAATCCGGCAGGCGCCGGAAAGGGCACGGCTACTTGGAAACTCGGATGGCCACGGCCACGGGGGTGTTGGCGTAGCCGGCGGATAGGCAGGCCAGTTTGGCGGTGCCGAGCGCCACGTTCGGGCTGCCGTCGAGAGCGGAGCCCGGATTGGCATTGAGGATCTGGGTGATGACGGCCTTCTCGGTGGCCTCGTCCAGGTCGCGGAATTCGCCGCAGGTGGTCTTGGCGCCGTTGGGGGCGGTGGTCTTCTTGGCCGCCGCGGTCGTGGTGGCGGCGTGCGCCGGCGGTTCGACCGGCGGCGTGACCACGGACGATGTGGCCGCGGACGTCTTCACCGCGGTGCTGGATTCCTGCCGGACGCCATTGGATTCGGTCGACGCCGATTTGGTGTCCGACCCGCAACCGGCCAGACCCAGCACCATCGCGCCCGCCGCGAGGGCGATGACAAAAGTCCGCTTCATACCCAGCTTTCCGAGCTGCCCGGAGGTGCTGCCGCACCGCTGTCCGGGGAGTGCCTGCGCACCGACCTGCCCGGCGCTCGCAGCACACTACCCGGACACGGCGACTCCCGGTAGTGAAAGTTCGCGGGCCGCAAAACCGCTGCGAGCGACCCCGGACGGCCTCAGTTCAGATGCTGCTGCCAATCGGCCGGCACCCGATCGCGCGGCCCCGGCACCGACTGGTCCAGCGGGTGATGGTGCGGCGGCGCCAGCTTCGGCCCGCCCTCGAACATCTCCTGGCTCGGGAAGTTGTAGAACCATTCCTCGCCGGGCTCGTAGCTCTGGATGAACGGGTGCCCGGTGGCCTCGAAGTGCTTGGTGCCGTGCTGGTTCGGGGACATATCGCAACAGCCGATATGCCCGCACTGGGCACAGCGGCGCAGATGCACCCACCAGCCGCCGCTGGCATCGCATTCCACGCAGCCGGCCCCGCTGGGCGCGACGTCCGGATCGATACCCGCGATCTGCTCGGTCATCAGTTGCCTTCCGTAGTGGGTTGAGCCGCCGCGGCTTCCGGGGATTCCAGCGGCAGCCGGACGATGAACCGGGTGTCGCCGGGTACGGATTCCACGCGGATGTCACCGTGATGCTTGTTCACCACGATGCGGAACGAGATATCGAGCCCCAGCCCCGTGCCCTCACCGACCGGTTTGGTGGTGAAGAACGGTTCGAAGATGCGGGTCCGGATCTCGTCCGGAACGCCCGGCCCGGTATCGCCGATTTCCACTGCGACACAATCGTTCTCGCGATAGGTGCGCACGGTCAGCGTACCGCTCCCGCCCATCGCGCCGATGGCGTTGTCGATCAGGTTGGTCCACACCTGATTCAATTCCGCCGCGTAACAGGGCACCTGCGGCAGCGTGCGGTCGTACTCCTTGACCACCTGGACCTCATCGCCGATCTTGCGGCCCAGCATGACCAGCGTGGAGTCCAGCAGTTCGTGGATATCGACCACCTGGAACGGCGCGCGATCCATCTGCGAGTACTGCTTGGCCGCGTTCACCAGCGTGGAGATGCGGGTGGTCGAATCGGCGATCTCGTTCATCAGCAGCTCGGTCTCGACCGTGTAGTTGAGCCACTTGATCGCACCCTCGAAAGTGTTTCCGCTGCACGCGGTCAGGGTGCCGTGCACGGTTTCCAGCCAGTCGATGTCCAGCCCGGCCTGCACGAAGGTCGGCGCGATATCCCAGGCATTGCCGACGCCGTGCGCCTCCAGCCAGTCGCCGAGTTCGTCCTCGCGATCGGCGGCCTCCATGAGCGTCAGCGTCGGAGCCTTCAGGACCTGCGCGGCCGCCTCCTCCTGGAACTGCACCATGGCTTCCAGGGTCTTGGAATCGAACTTGCCCTGCGACATCATCTTCAGCTTGTGCCGCATCCCGGCCACGCGTTCGCGCAGCGAGGAGGTGGCGCGCACGGCCGCGGCGGCCGGATTGTTGAGCTCGTGGGTCAGGCCCGCCGACAGCGAGCCCAGCGCCAGCAGGCGTTCCCGCTGGCCGATGCGCTCATTGGCATTGCGATTGCCGAAGAAGACGCCTTCCAGCAGGTGCAGGGCCATCGGGAACCATTCGTGCATCATGCGCGAGAAGGTCCCGGCGTCGAGCACGAAGAACTTGGACGGCTTGGTGACGTAGAACGTGCTGGAGTAGGTCTGCTCGACCTTGTCGCCCATGTACGCGGTCCATGCGCCCGAGTACGCGCCGTGATGATCGGTGCGGACCAGTTCGATCTCCTCGCCGCCCGACATCTTGGTGAGCAGCACCTCGCCCTCCATGAGGACGTAGAAGCAGGTCGCCGGATCGCCCTCGCGGAAGACCAGTCCGGGCTCATAGGTTTCCACGCGCCCGTCACGGCACAGCCAGGCCAGCTGTTCGTCGTCGAGCTTCTCGAACAGGAACAGCTCGCGCAGTTCGTTCGGGTCGCAGATCAATTGGTGTCCCACGGTGTCTCCTTTCGCGCATGAGCGGGGCGCTCCATGGTTACGCTTCGCTGCCGCCTCCGCGCCTGACCACTCATGCGCCGCGGCTCCTACTGTTTGGCCAGGTAGCGGTGCACGAGCATGACGGCCATGGCGCCCTCGCCGACCGCGGAGGCGACCCGTTTGGCCGACTCCGAACGCACGTCACCGGCGATGAAGACGCCCGGCACGCTGGATTCCAGATGATGCGGCGGCCGGGGCAGTTCCCAACCGGCCGGGCGTTCGCCGTCGACCATGAGATCCGGCCCGGTGAGCACATAGCCCGCGGCATCCCGCTTGACCATGCCGTCCAGCCAGTCGGTTTCCGGTGCGGCGCCGATGAACAGGAACAAACGCTCGGCGTCCACCTTTTCTTCCGCACCGGTGTCGTTATTGCGCAGGACCAGGCGTTCCAGGTGATCGTCACCGTCGGCGGAGACCACCTCGGTGCGGGTGTGCAGCTTGATATTGGGAATGTTCTCGATCTGCTGGATCAGGTAGTGCGACATGGAGGCCTCGAGCCCCTCGGCACGCACCAGGATGTGCACGGTCCGCGCATTGCGGGACAGGAACACCGCGGCCTGGCCCGCCGAATTGGCGCCGCCCACGATGTAGACGTCCTTGTCGGTGCAGTCGCTGGCCTCGGTCATGGCCGAGCCGTAGTAGACGCCGCGCCCGGTGAATTCGTCCACGCCCGGCGCGGGGTGGTGCCGGTAGTTGACGCCGGTCGCGATCAGCACCGAATGCGCGGCGATGCTGCCGCCGTCGGCGAACTTCACCACTCGCGCCGCGCCGCAGGCCTCCAGCGCGACAACCTCACGCGCCGTGATCAATTCGGCCCCGAACTTGACCGCCTGCCGCCGCGCCCGATCGGCCAGCTGCGCGCCGGACACGCCATCGGGGAAGCCCAGGTAGTTCTCGATGCGGGAGCTCTGCCCGGCCTGGCCGCCGGTCGCGGTGCGCTCCACCAGCACGGTCCGCAGGCCTTCCGACGCGCCGTACAACGCCGCGCCGAGACCGGCCGGGCCGCCGCCGACCACGATCAGATCGTAGAAGTCGCTGGCCGCGTCCACGTTCAGGCCGACACTGGCCGCCAGCTCCGGATCGGTCGGCATGAGCAGCACGTCACCGGCCTGATTGATGATCACCGGGCACTGGTCCTCGGTGGCCCCGGCCGCGGTCAGCAGGCGCGAACCCTCCGGTTCGTCGACCTGGAAGAAGCGATACGGCAACTGATTGCGCGCCAGGAACTCCCGCACCTCCGAGCACCGGGCCGACCAGCGGTGGCCGACCACCTTGGTCTCGGTCACCGGCTTGTGCGCGTCCGAACGCCAGGCGTCCAGCAGCGCGTCGATCACCGGGTAGAGCTTCTCCTCCGGCGGATCCCACGGCTTGAGCAGGTAGTGGTCCAGATCCACCACATTGATGGCCTCGATGGCGGCATCGGTGTCGGCGTAGGCGGTGAGCAGCACGCGCCGGGCATAGGGGTGCAGGTCCATGGCCTGCTCCAGGAATTCGACGCCGTTCATATTCGGCATCCGGTAATCGGCGATCAGGACGGCCACGGGCTGTCCGCGCAATTTCATCTCGCGCAGGGCTTCCAGGGCGTCGGCGGCCGACTCCGCACGGAGAATCCGGTAGTCCGCCCCGTACCGGCGGCGCAGGTCGCGGACCACGGCGCGGGACACGCCGGGATCGTCGTCGACGCTGAGGATGGCCGGTTTGGCGGCAGCTGCTGAAGTCACCTAACGAGTATGGCTGGGCTTGGCAAATCGGCTGGAAAGTGCGCTCGCCACGGCATCAGATTCGATGATGCTGAACCAGATCCAGCTCATTGGGGGTGAGCAGGCGTTCGAGCTTTTCTTCGAGCGCTCCATTGGTTCTGGCTTTGGCGGTTCGCCCGGGAGGTGCTGCGGTGGAGCCGGTCTCATCGGCCGGCAGCAGCGGGACCGCCTTGGTCTTGCGATGTAGGAGCGAGCGCAGGTTCACGGCCGATCACCTCACGTTTCCCGTTCGGAAGCTGGTGGCTGTGGTTCTGTTGCTACCTCTATCCCATATTGTGCGCCGGTCATTACATTGACGAGCGCGTCCTCACCGGAATGTGATCTACCCGATTTTCAGCCTAGGATTCCTGGTACCGATAGTCACGTCTCACGGAGGCAGCGTTGCCGAACAATCTGGAAGCCAGCATCGACATCGCGGCCGCACCCGAAAAGGTGTGGAGCGTTGTCTCGGATCTCAAGCGGATTCGCGAATTCAGTCCGCAGACGCTGCGCATGCAGCCGCTGGGCGCGGTCAAGACCGGCACCTGGACGGTCAATCTGAACAAGGCCAAGGGCTACGTGTACCCGACCACCTCGCGCGTGGTGCGATTCGAGCCGAACAAGGCGATCGCGTTCCGGATGAACGAGAACCAGACGATCTGGAGCTACACGCTCGAGCCCACCGCCACCGGCACCAAGCTGATCCAGCGCCGCGACACCCCGAACGGGGTCACCTGGATCGTGCGCAAGATGATCGACGGCATTCTCGGCGGCGAGGCGGCCTTCGAGAACGACCTCGTGGCGGGCATGAACGAAACCCTCGGGAAGATCAAGCGAACCGTCGAGGCCTGAGCGTAGTTTCGGCGGTATGCGACGACTTTCAGGGATCTGCGCCGCGGCCGCCGGTGTCGCGCTACTACTGACGGGGTGCGGGAGTTCCGATTCGGGCGACCGCACCGTCACCGTCTCCGGGACCGGAAAGGTCCAGGGCACACCGGATGTGCTCGAGGCCGACCTCGGGGCGGAAGTGAACGCCGCCGACGTCTCCACCGCGGTCGACCAGGTGAACGCCAAGGCCAAGGCCATGAGCGATGCCATGGTGACGGCGGGGGCCAAGAAGGAAGACATCAAGACCACCGAACTGTCGGTGCAGCCCAGTTACGGGCCGGAGGGGCGGACCATCACCGGGTACCGGGCGAGCAATGCGGTACACGTTGCGGTGCGCGACCTTTCGAAGGCGTCGGCGATTCTGGACGCGGCGGTCAAGGCGGGCGGCAACGACACCCGCATCAGTTCGGTCGCCTTCGATCTCGAGGACGACGCGAAGCTGCTGTCCGATGCGCGCGCCAAAGCGTTCGAGGACGCCAAATCGAAGGCGCAGCAGTACGCCGACCTGTCCGGGCTGAAGCTGAAGACGGTCAAGACCATCAGCGAGAACGGCAGCAGCTCACCGGGACCCATGTACAAGGACGCGGCCCCGGCGAGCGGCTTCAGCCTCGAACCGGGCCAGACGACGATCACCTTCACGGTGACCGTCGCATGGGATCTCGGCTAGCTACTTCCAGTTCGGCAGCGTGATGACCTGGGCCGCGTAGGACAGGCCCGCGCCGAAGGCGATGAGCAGGGCGGTGCCGCCGGGTTTGGCATCGCCCTTGCGCATCATGGCCTCCATGGCCAGCGGAATCGAAGCGGCGGAAGTGTTTCCGGTCTCCTCGATGTCATTGGCCAGGGCGCAATCGTCGGGGAGCTTCAGGACGCGGGCCATGATCTCGATGATGCGGCCGTTGGCCTGGTGCGGGACCATGGCGTCGAGATCGCCGGTGGTCAGGCCCGCCACCTCGATGGCCTCCCGGCACACCTTCTCCAGCGAGTGTGCGGCCCACCGGAATACGGCGGTGCCCTCCATCGCGAGGTAGGGACGGACGGCGTCCAGACCCTGCTCGTCGATCTCGCGGAAGAACTCCATCCAGTCCTTGTCCTGGCGGATGGCGTGATGCTGGGTGCCGTCCGAACCCCACACCGTCGGGCCGATGCCCGGCTCGTCGGACGGGCCGACCACCACCGCGCCCGCCCCGTCCGCGAACAGGAAGGCGGTGCCGCGGTCCCGCGGGTTGATCGTGTCGGTCAGCCGCTCCACGCCGATGACCAGCACGTTCCGGGCAGTGCCGCCCTTGACCAGGTCCGAGGCCACCGCGAGCGCGTGGCAGAAGCCGGCGCAGCCCGCGGAGATGTCGAAGGCCGCCACATTGTTCAGCCCGAGTTCGGTGGCGATCTGCGGGGCGGCGGCGGGGGTGAGCAGGAGCCAGGTGGACGTGGCGACGATGACGCAGTCGACCTGATCCGGCTCGATCTCGGCCGCTTCCAAGGCATCTCGCGCCGCGGCCGTGCTCATCGAGATGATGGTCTCCTCCGGGGAGGCGAACCGGCGGGTGCGAATACCCGAACGGGTGCGAATCCATTCGTCGCTGGAATCGATGGGTCCCGCGACCTCATCATTGGTGACCACACGGGCGGGCCGGTAGACGCCGAGCCCGAGTACTGCGGTGTGCTCTACCCCGTTGATCGAGGCAATTCGAGCAGCCATGGTGCTTCTCCTATAGACCTCTGTACAGCGTCGAACGTGACCTTCATCGGGTCCCCACCCACTGCTTCGCACCGGTCGAGCCCGTTGGCGACACAGACATGAGGCTCCCTCATATTAATCGAAACAGCCTGCCATGCGTGTGCGGATTCTCACAATCCGGGGCCATTGCCTCGCCGGTCACCACCGCTTCGAAGGCCGAGACCGCGAGGGTTGCGCCACTGTCACGTAATGTGTGACGCGGTCCTTGACCAATTCGATCCACGCATGAAAGAGGAGCTAGTGGCCCGCCGACCCACCCCGCCCGGCACTCCCGAAACCACCGCGCTCGGCCATGTCGCCGACCTGGTGCGCAAGGCCGTACCGCCGCTGCATCCGGCCGGCCTGCCGTTCGTCGCGGCGCCGCTGGCCGTCGCCGCGCTCGGCTACCGGCGCAAGTGGATTCGCCGCGCGGGCCTGCTCGGCGCCGCGGCCACCGCCACCTTCTTCCGGCATCCGCACCGGGTGCCGCCGAACCGGCCCGGCGTGGTCGTCGCGCCCGCCGACGGTGAGGTCGCCCTGGTCGATCAGGCCGTGCCGCCCGCCGAGCTCGGCCTGGGCACGCTGCCGTTGCCGCGGGTGAGCATCTTCCTGTCGGTGCTGGACGTGCACGTGCAGCGGGTGCCGATCAGCGGCAGCGTGGAGGAGATCGTCTACAAGAAGGGCGAATTCCTCTCCGCCGATCTGCCCGAGGCGTCGGACGCCAACGAGCGCAATTCGATGGTGATCCAGTCCGACAGCGGCCAGCGGTTCGCGGTCGTGCAGATCGCCGGGCTGCTGGCGCGCCGCATCGTGTGCGAGGCGAAGGTCGGCGACAAGCTGACCATCGGCGACACCTACGGCCTGATCCGCTTCGGCTCGCGCGTGGACACCTACTTCCCGGCCGGGACCAAGTTGCTGGTCGCCCCGGGGCAGCGGACCATCGGCGCGGAAACGGTGCTGGCCGAACTGGATTCATGATGGAACAACTCGCGCCGGTACCGGTGCAGCGGCGGCGCAATCGCACCGTCCGATTGCTGCCGAGCATGATCACCATCCTCGGGCTGTGCTCGGGGCTGTCCGCGGTCAAGTTCGCCATGGAGAACCAGCTCGGGTTCTCGCTGGCCTTGATCGGCGCGGCCGCCATCTTCGACATGCTGGACGGTCGCATCGCCCGCATGCTGGATGCCACCAGCAAGATGGGCGCGGAACTGGATTCACTGTCCGATGCCATCGCCTTCGGGGTGTCGCCGGCGCTGGTGCTGTACGTGACCTTCCTGCACCAGGACAGCTTCGGCTGGATCATCGCGCTCATGTTCGCGGTGTGCATGGTGCTGCGGCTGGCCCGGTTCAACACGCTCATGGACGACGACTCGCGCCCCGACTGGCAGCGTGAGTACTTCACCGGCGTACCGGCTCCGGCCGGCGCGCTGATCGTCCTGCTCCCGCTCGCCCTGTCCGAGCAGTTCCACGAGGGTTGGTGGACCAGCGTCGCGGCGGTCTCCGTCTGGACCGTCTTCACCGGCCTGCTGTGCGTGAGCACCCTGCCCACGCTGGCCATCAAGTCGGTCTCGGTCGCCCCGCGCACCGCCCCCGTCCTGCTGGTCCTGGTCGCCCTGGCCGCCGCGCTCCTCGTCACCTACCCCCTCATCCTCATGATGGCGCTGGTGGCGCTCTACCTCGGCCACATCCCCTTCGCGGTCCACTCGGCCCGCTGGGGGTGGCGGCCCGCCCGGAAACCGGCACCACAAGCCCGCCGAGCGCCGCGCTCAGCGCCGCGCCCAGCGCCGCCAGCGCCCCATCTCCGGTCGCGTGGCCCGCGTCTCCACCGCCCGCCTGCGCCTGCGCCGCCCCGGCAGCAAGGTCTGAATCGCCGCTGAACAGAACAAAACTCGCCCGCGTCGCTATGTGCGACGCGGGCGAGATGCGTTCGGGGCGGGTGAGATCCCGCCGAAAGCGGGCTGGGATGACGGGGCCGTCGCGCAAGTGCCACGGTCGCGTGACAGCACGACGCGGGGGCTGATTACGGAAACGGTGGCGGTGCAACAACCGTGCTGTGGGGAGGGTCCGCTCCGGCCAGCCAGCAGGCGGACAGCGGCGATCGGTCAGCCGCGATCGGTCAGCGGCGATCGGTCAGCAGCAGTCCGTCAGCAGCGATCGGTCAGCAGCAGTCCGTCAGCAGCGGTCGATCAGCAGCAGTCCGTCAGCAGCGGTCGATCAGCAGCAGTCCGTCAGCAGCGGTCGATCAGCAGCAGTCCGTCAGCAGCGGTCGATCAGCAGCAGTCCGTCAGCAGCGGTCGATCAGCAGCAGTCCGTCAGCAGCGGTCGATCAGCAGCAGTCCGTCAGCAGCGGTCGATCAGCAGCAGTCCGTCAGCAGCGGTCGATCAGCAGCAGTCCGTCAGCAGCGGTCGATCAGCAGCAGTCCGTCAGCAGCGGTCGATCAGCAGCAGTCCGTCAGCAGCGGTCGATCAGCAGCAGTCCGTCAGCAGCGGTCGATCAGCAGCAGTCCGTCAGCAGCGGTTGGTCGGCGGCGGGCCTGTCCGGGGCGGGGCTGGAGGGGTGGATTCGGGGCTGGTTGGGGCGAGGTCGGACGGTGGGTGGGGTGGGCGCGGCAGAATGGGCTGGTGCCGGAACTCGCGCTGACCGCTCGACTGAACACCTCGGCCGCTGATGCCCGTCGGGGGCTGGTGCGGCTGCATCCG
Organism: Nocardia yamanashiensis; assembly: GCF_021183565.1. Taxonomy (NCBI): domain Bacteria; kingdom Bacillati; phylum Actinomycetota; class Actinomycetes; order Mycobacteriales; family Nocardiaceae; genus Nocardia; species Nocardia yamanashiensis. Next base: position 7,331,543 of record NZ_CP089226.1, on the reverse strand, counting down.
GAGGCGCTGACGGCGCTGGGGTTGCGGGAGTGGGACGGGATCACCTTGATCGGGGGGCGGAGGACGGCCGCGGTGGTGGCGAAAGCACCGGCCGGGACGCCGGCGGGGGTGGCGTTGCTGGATGACGTGACCCTGTCGAATGCGGGGGTGAAGGAAGACGGGTCGGTGGTGGTGTCGCCGGCGACTGTCTATGGGGCGCGGCGGATTTCGGTGACGGGGTCGGCGATGGCCACCGGGACGATTCCGGAGGCGACATTGCGGCAGGCGCTGCTCGGCAAGGTGGTGACGGTCGGGGACACGGTATCGCTGCTGCCCCGGGACCTGGGGCCGGGAACCAGCACTTCGGCTGCCACGCAGGCGCTTTCGCGGACGTTCGGGATCGCGTGGACCTCGGAGCTGCTGACGGTGACGTCGACCGATCCGACGCCGGGACCGGTCAGCGTGCAGCCCAATACGGCGGTGGCATGGGGCCCGGGGGTGGTGGGCACGGATCGGCCACGATCGATGTTCGGGGACGGGATCGGAACCAGTACCGGTGCGGCGCGCGCAGATCGACCGGCGTTCGGGGGCGGGATCGGCAGGCAGGGGCTTCCAGCGGACAGCACCTCCCCCGGCCGTCGCCCGTCGGGCGCAGACCTGGGTTCCAGCGGACCAGGATCTGGTGAAAAGGGGCCTAGCGGAATGGGACCCGACGGAACAGGACCGGGCGGATCAGGATCTGGCGGAACGGGACCCGGCGAAGCGGGATCCGTCCGAACAGGACCGGGCGGACCAGGATCCGGCGGAACGGGCGCGGGAGGTTTCGGCGGAACAGGACCTGGCGTACCCGGATCCGGTGGAACGGGCGCGGGCGAATTTCCCGGGTCCGAGCGCATTCCCGGAGCCGACGGTTCGGCGGCCGGCGGCGGGGCCTGGAACACCGGGGTGCTGTCCCCCACGCCGATGTCGGCGGTCGCGGTGGCCGATCTGGCGGGCGTGCAGGCACAGGCGGCCAAGCTGACCGAATGGCTGAATCTGGCGCTGAACGAGCCGGAGCTGCTGAAGGCGCTCGGCGCTCCGTCGCACCTGGGCGTGCTGATCACCGGCCCGGCCGGGGTCGGCAAGGCCACGCTGGCGCGGGCGGTCGCGGGATCGCGGCGAGTGGTGGAGCTGGACGGGCCGACGGTGGGCGCGACCGAGGGCGGCACCCGGCTGCGCGAGGTGAACATGGCCGTCTCGGATATCTGTTCCGGGGCGGGCGGCGTCCTGCTGATCAACGACATCGACGCCTTGCTGCCCGCCGAGGCCGAACCGGTGGCCACGCTCATCCTGGATCAATTGCGCGCGGCCGTGGCGGCTCCGGCGGTCGCGGTGCTGGCCACCACCTCGAATCCGGCGGCGGTCGACCCGCGCCTGCGTGCACCGGATCTGTGCGATCGCGAGGTGTCGCTGCCGCTGCCGAATGCCGGGGTGCGGGCCGCCCTGCTGGAGCAGCTGGTGCGGCGCGCCCCGGCGGAGGCCCTGAAACTGGACGAGATCGCCGCGCGCACACCCGGTTTCGTGGTGTCGGATCTGGCGGCGCTGGTGCGCGAGGCGGCCTTGCGGGCGGCGTCGCGGGCCAGCCGCGAGCATGCCGAGCCGATGCTGCGGCAGGAGGATCTGGTCGGCGCGCTGGAGGTGATCCGCCCGTTGTCGCGGTCCGGGTCGGAGGAATTGGCCATCGGCTCACTGACTCTCGACGATGTCGGCGATATGGCCGAGACCAAACAGGCGCTGACCGAGGCGGTGCTGTGGCCGCTGCGGCATCCGGACTCGTTCGCGCGATTGGGCATCGAGCCGCCGCGCGGCGTCCTGCTCTACGGCCCGCCCGGCTGCGGCAAAACCTTCCTGGTGCGCGCGCTGGCCGGTACCGGTCAACTCAGCGTGCACGCCGTCAAGGGCGCCGAACTCATGGACAAATGGGTCGGCTCCTCCGAGCGCGCGGTCCGCGAATTGTTCCAGCGCGCCCGCGATTCCGCCCCTTCCCTCGTTTTCCTCGACGAAATCGACGCCCTGGCTCCCCGCCGCGGCCAGAGCACCGACTCCGGCGTCACCGACCGTGTCGTGGCCGCCCTCCTCACCGAACTCGACGGCGTGGAACCCCTCCGCGACGTGGTGGTCGTCGGCGCCACCAATCGCCCCGATCTCATCGACCCCGCCCTCACCCGTCCCGGCCGTCTCGAACGCCTGGTCTTCGTGCCCCCGCCGGACGCCGCCGCCCGCGCCGAAATCCTCCGCACCGCCGCCAAATCCGTGCCCCTGGCCCGAGGCGTCAACCTCAAGAAGCTGGCCGCCGAACTGGACGGCTACTCCGCCGCCGACTGCGCCGCCCTCCTCCGCGAAGCCGCCCTGACCGCCATGCGCCGCAATGTGGACGCCGCCACGGTGACCGCCGCCGACATGACCGCCGCCCGCTCCGCCGTCCGCCCCTCCCTCGACCCCGACCAGGTCGAATCCCTCCGCAAATTCGCCGCCCAGCGCTCCGCCGCCGGCTGACCCCGCACCCACCGACCACGGCGGCCGTACGGACGACACGCCGGCCGAGGTGAACGACCCACGCTGTCGTCGTACACCCATGCCCGAGTGAATCCGGCCCTCGCTTTTCACAACCGCCCGGACAGACCGGAGTTCGCCGGGCTTCGACACCGCCCCCGATCGGCGATCGGCGCGCCCGACGGTCGGCGTCGCCGCTCGCATTTCCATCAGGTCGATATGACCCGATGTGGTCGCATCGGCCCCGGGGTCCACGCGGTGGCATGCGAATTTCGGCCAGATGGATGGCGGGGTGCGGAATGGGGTTAGCCAGCAAACATTGCAGTTCAGCGAGTCGGACCGGTCAGTACGGTTGGCGGCGGTAGTTTCACCCAGGTGAGGTCGTATCAGGTCGCGCTCGAGACCATCACGGCGTTGCTGGCGACTACTGTTGCCGGACTGTCGCTGGCTATGCCGATCGATTTCGGGTGGACGTCGGAAACGTCCGCGCTGCAATTGGATCTGCTGGCGTACTCGCTGCCGCGGGCCATCGGGGCCGGGGTGCTGACGGCCATGATCGTCGCGGTGCTGATCACCACCCTGGGCAGCACCGTAGCGGCCTGGGGGACGACGCTGGCCGGGCTGGCGGCTTTGACGATCAATCATCTGGTCGGGCACACCGCGCAGCCGATGGCCGGGCTGTCCACCATGAACTTCATCGATTCGCTGGCGGGCGGCGTGGTGCTGGGCGCACTGGGCGCGGCGGTGCTGCATCACAAGCTGCCCGCGTACGGATGGACACTCGGCGTGCTGATCAGCGTCCTGCTGGGGTCGGTGAACCCGCTGCCGCACGTGGGCGGGCTGCTGAACCAGGACTTCCCGGTGGACGACGTGCTGCTGGACATGCCGCCGCTGTGGATGATCGAGGTGGCGCTGGTGCTGGTCGCCATCGGCACCTTGATGAACCGCAAGCGCAAACCGGCCGAGCGCCCGTCCATCGAACTGCCGCTGACCCCGATCCTGGCGGGTGTGGTGCTGATCCTGGTGACCGTGGCGAGCGCGGAATGGCTGGCGCGGCACGGGGACTCACTGGCCGGTATCGGACTGGCGGTGGGCTCGTCGGTGGCGACGGGCGTGATCGCGGCCATGCTGCTGCCGGGCCGGGACGGCGAGCTGGTGCTGATCGCGGTGGCGCTGAGCGCGGTGGGCTCCTCGGCGCTGGCCGCGGAACTTCCGGCCTGGTCGATTCCGGTGGCGGTCGCGGTGACGGTGCTCGGCCTCTGGTACGGCTCGCGGCACGGCGCACCCATGCTCTGCCTGATGCTGCTGCTGGCGCTGGCCCTCTTCACCGCCGTCACCTCGAGTTCCGAGGCCGCCTTCGTGGTGATCGGCAGCACGGCGGTGCTGGTGTGGCTGGCCGGGTACGGAATGACTTCGGCGCGGCCGCATTACGTGCCGAACCGGGTGCTGGGCACCATGGTGATCTTCATTCCGTCGGCGGTGCTGGGCCTGCGCGATTATGTGGCGCGCGGGCATTACGCCATGCAGGATTCCAGCCAGGCGGTGGTGTGCACGGTGGCGCCGCAGGACGAGTCGGCGCCGGCGTGGACGGCGGTGCTGATCACCGTCGGCTGCATCGTCGGGTTGTGGGCGCTGCGCCGGAACCGCCCGGCCACGCCAGTCGCGACCGCTTCCTCATTGCCGGATGCGCCGGTGGACTCCGAATCCGCCTCGGGCGCAAGCAAGGACGCGTGAGGGGTCAGGCGCGAGCGCTGACCTCGGCCGGAGCTTCGGCGGGCACCGGCCCGAACCAGGTCCGGTAGAAGGCGTACGCGTAGGCCACGAAGGCGCCGACCAGCAGAATGCCCGCCGGACCAGGGTATTCGGCGAATTGCACCGACAGGTACTGGTAGGACAGCAGCATGGCCGCGAACAATGCCGCGCCGCCCGCCACCAGTTGGATGCGCACCGCGTCCCACCCGCGCTCGGGCATCCGCAGCGCCGATTCGATGGCCAGGCACAGCACCGCGCCCGCGATCAGATCCGCCCCGTAGTGGTACCCGAACCCGAGCGTCGCGGAAATGGTGGCGATCAGCCAGAACGTCCCGCCCCATCGCAGCCAGCGCGGCGCGGCCAGCCCCGTCACCACGTCCCGCCGTGAATGCAGGAACAGCGACAGCGCCCACGCGGTGTGCAGCGAGGGCATGCAATTGCGCGGCGCGACCTTGTCGAACGGAATGGCCCCGGGCGTCAGATCCAGCGGCGGCACCAGATTCGGCCAGTAGTCGCCCAGCGCGAACGAATGCCCTTCGCTGCCGTAGGCGAAGATCGGCCCCACCACCGGGAAGATGACGTACACGATCGGCCCGATCAGCCCGATGGTCAGGAAGGTTCGCACCAGGTAGTGGCTCGGCCACCCGCCCCCGGCGGCGACCCGCCGCAACTGCCACACCGCCACGATCATCGCGTCCAGCGGCAGTTCGATGTACACCCAGTGCAGGACGAAAGTGACCACGGGCCCGAGGAATTCGAGCAGCTGCCCCATCATCCAGGACGGGTCGGCGAGCGCGTGATCGACCAGCACCACATGCTCGTCGAGCACCTGCGGCCCGGCCAGCACGGTGATGTACAGCCACACGTCGGCGACCTTGTTGGCGAACACCAGCAGAATGCCCAGCGCCGCGGCGTGCAGCGCGTTGCTGCGCTCCACCCCTTGCCATCGCACCAGCGCCAGCACCACGATGCCGGTGAGCACCATGACCGGTCCATTGCCGAGCGCGAGCGGCCCGCCGCTGAGCGTCCGCACGATCTGATAGGCGATGTCGATGCCGAGCGCGATCCCGACGGCGTAGAACCGCCGCTTCCAGGTGAGCCCGATGAGCGCCAGCCCGAGCCCGGCCCATGGCACGGTCACCGACTTGGGAGTCCCGGCGAAATCGGCCGCCAGACTTTCCAGCGGACCGAGGAATCCATTGCGGGAGGCCACGATCTGCAGCGCGATGAACAATGCGGGCACGCCGGTCAGGAGGCCGGCGATCAGGACGCGCTTCGACGGCACCAGACTCCGGCGTTCCTCGCCGACTGATTGGGAACGCGGACCGTCGAGCAACATCCAGCCATAGTAAACGTCACGTGAACGCGACCCGCCCGGGTAGTTGAACACGGCCTCCGGACCGAGATGAACAGCCCCCGGTCGCGGCGGGGTCCGCGCTGGCCAGCGGGTACGACGTACGCCGGACGGGTAGGCAATCTCACATCGGGAATCGGACGCCGTGCGACCGGGCGGCTACTGGTCGAGCTCCTTGACGAGCGAGTCCACCACGGCCACCAGATCGCCCTGGGTGGCGGCGGCGACCCGCCGTTGCCGCTGATAGGAGGCGCCGCGCTTGGGGATCTCGGCGACCAGCGCGAGTTCGTTCTCGCAGCCCAGGCTCTTGGCGACCGGTTCCAGCCGGTTCAGCAGATCGTCGAGGTCGTCGGTGACCAGCCGCTCGTTGCTGTCGGCATCGGTGATGATGATGGCGTCCAGCCCGTACCGGGCCGCGCGCCACTTGTTCTCCTGAACATGCCAGGGCGGCAACGGAGTCGGCAGCGTCTCCCCCGCCTCCACCCGCCGGTCCAGATCGACGATCAGGCTGTGAATGAGCGCGACCAGCGCGGATAGTTCTGTGCGCGTGGGGGTTCCGTCGCAGATGCGCACCTCGATGGTGCCCCACTTGGGCGCCGGGCGAATATCCCAGTGCATGCCGCCGAGTTGTTCGAACACACCGGTTTTCGTCTGGTCGTGCACGAATCCCTCGAATTGCGTCCAGTTTTCGAACTGGAAGGGCAATCCGGCGGTGGGCAGCTGCTGGAACATCAAGGCACGGTTGCTGGCATAGCCGGTGTCCACGCCCGCCCACATGGGCGAGGAGGCGGACAGCGCCAGCAGATGCGGGTAGGTGGTGAGCAGGCTGTTGAGGATCGGGAAGACCTTCTCCGGATGCGAGACCCCGACGTGCACGTGCACGCCCCAGATCAGCATCTGCCGCCCCCACCACTGGGTGCGTTCGATGAGTTCGTCGTAATGCGGACTGCGCGTGAGCTGTTGGCTCGACCACTGCGCGAACGGATGGGTGCCCGCGCAGAACAGATCGACGCCGAGCGGATCCGCCGCGCGCCGCACCGTGTCCATGGTGCTGTGCAGTTCGTCGACGACCTCGCCGACGGTGTCGTGCACGCCGGAGACGATCTCGACGGTGTTCTTCAGCAGTTCTTTGGTGAGCAGCGGTGCGCCCTGGGCGGACCGCAGCTCACTACAGGCGTCGAAAACCGCTGCGGCCGTATTGGAAAGGTCGCGGGTCTGCTTGTCGACCAGCGCCACTTCCCATTCCACGCCGAGCGTGGGCCGAGGCGATGAGTTGAAGGGGACCTTCTTGATGCCTGCCCCGGCCATGGCTCACCTTGTGGTTAGGAGACGACGCCGCAGGCGACCCGGCTGCCAGCGTCACCGGTCGCCTGGGTGTCGGCGTCCGGGCCGGTGGCTCCGCCGGGCTGCGTGTAGCGGCTGGGGATATTGCCGAAGTTGTCCGCGCTGGCGTGGACGATCAGGGCCTTGCCCTTGATGTCGTCCAGCTTGACGGCGTCGGTGGTGGTGACCAGCTTGGCCGTGCCGTCGGAGCGCACCTCGAGCGAGGTGAGATCGCCGCTGGCGGGCTTGGCGTTCTGGTCGCCGACCTGGAAGTGGCCACCGGCGGACAGGAAGTCGCCGGCCGGGCCACCGGAGGGCGCGGTGGAGTTCGCTTCGCACTTACCGACCTGGTGGAAGTGCAGACCGTGGAAGCCGGGCTTGAGGCCGTGGGCTTCGACGGTGAGCTCGAGGTGATTGCCCACCTGGGCGATGGTGGCGGTGCCGACGCTGGCTCCGGCGGGGTCCTTCAGCGTGACGCTGGAGGAGTTTTCCGCGGGGGCCGAGCTGCCGCCGTGTTCGGAGCCGTGGCCGCCGCTGGTGCCCGCGGGGGCCGGGGAGCTGGTGAACACTGCCGGGTTCGTCCCTTTGACGTCACTCGATTCCTGGCTGTTGGAGCAGGCCGTCAGGCCGAGCACCGCGACCGCGAGCACCGGGGTCACTGTCCACCAGGACGGGCGACGAGTCATGGACGAAGCCATCGAGGAACTCCTTTACGAGTACCGAGTTTAACGGGTAAAGCTGCCTGGACAGATTGCTAGTCGGTCAAGATGATGCCAGAGGCGTCAGCATGACTCGTGCAGGGGCTGGCCGTTGGTTCGGCTGGTCAGTTGCTGGTGACGATGACGATGACACCGGCGGGTGAGTCGGCGATTCCGTCGAAACGCGGTTCCGCACCGGCACCGAGTTCATTGGCGATGGCGATGGCCAGCGCCTTCTCCTTGGCTGAGCTGTTGCTGTAGTACACAGTGGTTTTCGGGATGTTCCCGGAGCCGTAATTACCGGTCTCGGTCACGTTGTACCCACTGGCGACCAATTGATCCCTGGTCTTGCCGGCCAGCCCCGCGACATAGCTGTTGTTGAAAACCCGTACGGGCAGCGACTTGTCGACCGCGCCCGCGGCGGGGGTGGTCGGCGCGAGGGTGGTGCTGGGCGGGGTGGTGGTCGCGGCGGCCGAGCTGGTGGGCGCGACGGGCGCCGTCGTAACCGGCGGCGCGACAATGACACTGGCCGTCGGGCTGGCGACGGTGGTCGTGGTGCTGCTCGCCTCGGCTTCGGTGCTGCCGGAGGAGTCCGAACTCGACAGGGACATCGCGCCGATTCCCGCGAACACGATGGCGAGGGCGATGAGAACCATCGCGAGTGCCCGCAGCGGCGGACCGCCGGACGGCGAAGTCGGGTTGCTCACGGCGTCGAGCCTAGTACTCACACCTGGAATCCGAGACGCCGTGCGGCGCGGGTCTTCTGGCGGCTGGCGCGCAACCGGCGCAGCCGCTTCACCAGCATGGGGTCGGCGGCGAGGGCCTCGGGCTTGTCGACGACGGCATTGAGCACCTGGTAGTAGCGGGTGGCCGAGAGGTCGAAAAGCTCGCGGATGGCTTCTTCTTTGGCGCCGGCGTACTTCCACCATTTGCGCTCGAAGTCGAGAATGTCGATTTCACGACGGGAAAGGCCGTGTGCGCCATCGAGCTCGGCGGCCTGATCGTGACCGGCGGCGGCGATATCGTCGGTGATCGACGCGGAGAGTTCCTGGCTCGCGGAAGCGCCGCCGTCCCCGCTTGCGGAAATGTTCCGTGCCGCTGCGCTGTCCATAGTGCTCCCTCGCCGAGTTGGAACCAGACGATTGTGGTGCTTGCGTCCGCCGCTCATTCAACCACGCGGCGCGGACTTGCCGATGCGTACCGCTCGGCGTGTTTCTGCGAATCCGCCCGGCGTGTCGAGGCCCGCGGCCGTCCGTCCGGTGTGCGCCGCTAGTCTGCCCGACGGCACCGACAGCATCCTGCGGGCCGTCCCCGACCATCACCCGTTAGGCTCTTGACCATGGCTATCCTCCCGATTCGCATTGTCGGCGACCCGGTTCTGCACCGTCCGACCACTCCGGTCACGCAGACTCCCGAGGAACTGGCGACGCTGATCGCGGACATGTTCGACACCATGGACGCCGCCAACGGCGTCGGGCTGGCGGGCAATCAGGTGATCATCAAGGATGTGGACGAGCTCGCGCCGCGCATCTTCGTCTACGACTGTCCCGACGAACAGCCGGACGGCAGCATGGTGCGCCGCCGCGGCTGCGTGGTGAATCCGAAGCTGGAGACCTCCGCGATCCCGGAGGGCATGCCCGATCCGGACGACGACGAAGAGGGCTGTCTATCGGTCCCCGGCGAGCAATTCCCCACCGGCCGTGCCGATTGGGCGCGGGTCACCGGTACGGACGAAAAGGGTGAGCCGGTCGATATCGAGGGCAACGGCTTCTTCGCGCGCATGCTGCAGCACGAGACCGGGCACCTGGACGGTTTCCTCTACGTGGACGTACTGGTCGGGCGCAATGCCCGCGGCGCCAAGAAGGCCATCAAGCGCAATGGCTGGGGCAAGCCGGGTTTGAGCTGGGTGCCGGGCACCGTCCCGGATCCGTTCGGGCATGACGACTGAGCCTCGCGAGCCGCAGCTGGGGAAACGGGTGGTGGTGCGCTACCGCCTGCCCGAGGGCTATCCGCAGCCGCTGACGGACGTGATCGGCGAACTCATCGCCTTGGACCCGCTCACCGTGCGCACCGGTGACGGGCAGGTGGTCTCCGTCGCCCGGGATCGGGTGGTGGCGTGGAAGACGCTGGGCCCCAGGCCGATTCGCACCAGCGAGATCCGCTCGCTGGAGGCGGCGGCGGCCGACGGCTGGCCCGGGCTGCAACGCGCCTGGATCGACGGCTGGCTGCTGCGCGCCGGCGCCGGCTACACCGGACGCGCCAATTCGGCGGTGCCGCTGGGTGGTTCGGACGGCCCGGCGGATATGACCCTCGATACCCTGCACCGGATCGGCGAGTGGTACACCGCGCACGGGCTGCCGGTGCGGCTGCTGCTGCCGGATCGGCTGGTGCCGGTGCCGCCGGGCTGGCAGACCTGGCACGAGACCCAGGTGCTGGCGGTGGACATCGACAATCTGGTGCTGCCGCAAGGCCCTTCGATGGTGCGGGTGTCGCCCGCCCCGGACGGCGCCTGGCTGTCCATGCACCGGCATCGCGGCGGTGATTCCGCGGCGGGCGGCGCGCCCCTGGTGGAGGTGCTGACCGCGGTCCGGGACGGCGAACTCGGTTTCGCCGCGCTGGGCGTGCCGTCACCGCTGGCCATCGGCCGGGGGGCGGTGACCACGGCCCCGGACGGGCGGCGCTGGGTAGGCTTGACGTGTGTGACGGTGGCCGCCGAGCATCGCCGCCACGGGCTGGGTTCGCTGGTGTGCGCGGAATTGATCCGCTGGGGGCAGGCGCGCGGCGCGACCCACGCCTATGTGCAGGTGCTGGCGGACAACGACGCGGCGCTGGACCTGTACCGGGAGATGGGTTTCCTGGAACACCACACCTACCGCTACGCCGCCCCCGAGAACTAGATTTCGAACCCCTTATCGCTGAAAGGTTTTCCTGTGCGGCTCGCGACCTGGAACGTGAATTCGATTCGCACCCGCGTGGATCGGGTGATCTCCTGGCTGGACCGGTCGGATGTCGACGTGCTCGCCATGCAGGAGACCAAGTGCAAGGACGAGCAGTTCCCCTTCGAGGCCTTCGAAGCGGCCGGCTACGAGGTCGCCCACGTCGGCCACAGCCAGTGGAACGGCGTGGCCATCGCCTCCCGCGTCGGCATGGAAGACGTCGAACTGGCCTTCCCGCACCAGCCCGGCTTCGACAAGAACGCCGGTGAGTCCCTGATCAGCACCCCCGTCGTGGAGGCCCGCGCCCTGGGCGCGACCTGCGGCGGCGTCCGTGTCTGGAGCCTCTACGTCCCGAACGGCCGCGCCCTCGACGACCCGCACTACACCTACAAGCTGGAATGGCTTGCCGCCCTGCGTAAGAACGGCGCGGAATGGCTGGACCGCGACCCGCACGCCCAGATCGCCCTCGTCGGCGACTGGAACATCGCCCCCACCGACATGGACGTCTGGTCCCCCGAATTCTTCGCCGGCAAAACCCATGTCTCCGACCAGGAACGCGACGCCTTCGAAGCCATGACCGAGGCCGGTTTCTCCGACGTCATGCGCCCCTTCCACCCCGGCCCCGGCGTCTACACCTACTGGGACTACACCCAGCTGCGCTTCCCGCGCAAGGAAGGCATGCGCATCGACTTCATCCTGGGCTCCCCCGCCCTCGCCGCCCGCGTCACCGACTCGAACGTGGACCGCGAGGAGCGAAAGGGCAAGGGCGCCAGCGACCATGCCCCGGTGTTCGCCGACCTGGCCGACTAGACCGGGCGGGTTTTGATGGCGTCGCGGGATATGTAGACGTCGTAGGTGCCCGGGGTGGCGATGACGGCATTGCCGTAGGCGGAGCGGACGAACGGCTTGGTGTACCAGGTCTCGTTCTTCATGTCCTGGAAGAAGTCGCCGTCGCCGCCGTTGAGGAAGATGTGGTTCTGCTTGGTGGCGACGCCGTCCAGGCGCTGGCCGTAGATGCGGGTGACCTTGTAGCCGGAGTGGAAGCCCATGGCGTTCACCCACGGCTCGAGTTCCACGATATTGGCCTGTAGCACCCACATGTCGCCTTCGACCTGGTATTTCAGGTGCTGTTCGTCATGCTCTTTGTCGCCGTAGAGGGTCAGGTCGACGTCCATCAGATGTTCTTGTCCCGCAACGGGAGTCGCCACGATGTGGGCGGCTTTGATCTCCCCGGTGAGGCCCAGGAAGGTTTGCAGCAGGGTCGTGATCCACAGGATCACGACGGCGACGAGCACCAGCCCGACCGCACCCGCGCCGCGCCCGGCGAGCACCCGCCAGCCGACCTTGCGCGCTTTGAACACCGCTGTCACCAAGAGCGCCAACGCGACGATGCCGAGCACCGCGAGCAGCACCTGGATCCAGCCGAAGGAAATCGGGAAGACCATGCCGTAGTTGTACCCGCTACGGCGGACACAACTCGGCAGGTCAGAAATGAAACTTGCGTGTCACGTCGGCGCGTCGGAAGACACGCGAATGCGACACGCCATAACGGATTCGGTTGGGCCCGCACCTCGTGCGGGCCCAACCCAAAACACCGGCCCCGCACCGAAGGTGCGGGGCCGGGAGATCGAAGCGAGGTTCGTCAGAAGGCCGCTTCGTCGAGCTTCATGATGTCGTTGTCGAGGCTCTCGACCACAGTGCGGACGCCCGCGATGAGCGGCAGCTTGTTCTTGGCGAACCAGGAAGCCACCGCCACCTTGCCGGTGTAGAAGTTGACGTCCTTGGCGTCGGCGCCGGCGTCCAGCGCCGCCTGCGCGATGACGGCGTGCTCCAGCAACCGCCACGCGATGATGAGATCGCCGGTGGCGTACAGGAATCGGACCGAACCCAGGCCGACCTTGTAGAGCTCGTCGACGTTCTGCTGCGACGCCATCAGGTATCCGGTCAGCGCCGCCGCCATGGCCTGCACGTCGGCCAGCGCCGCGCCGAGCAGTCCGCGCTCGACCTTGAACTGGTCCGGCCCGGAGTCCACGAACTTCTGCACCAGACCCGCGACGTGCGCCAGCGCCACGCCCTTGTCGCGAATGATCTTGCGGAAGAAGAAGTCCTGCGCCTGGATGGCGGTGGTGCCCTCGTACAGCGAGTCGATCTTGCAGTCGCGGATGTACTGCTCGATCGGGTAGTCCTGCAGGTAGCCCGAGCCGCCCAGGGTCTGCAGCGATTCGGTCAGGCTCTCGTACGCGCGATCCGAACCGCAGCCCTTGACGATCGGCAGCAGCAGGTCGTTGACCTTCTCCGCCAGCTCGGCGTCGACACCGTAGTTGGCCGCGGCCACATCGGCGTTCTGGTAGGAGGCGCAGTACATGTACAGCGCGCGCAGCCCCTCGGCGTAACCCTTCTGGGTGGCGAGCGAGCGACGCACATCCGGATGGTGGGTGATGGTCACGCGCGGCGCGGCCTTGTCGGTCATCTGGGTCAGGTCCGCGCCCTGCACACGCTGCTTGGCGTACTCCAGGGCGTTCAGGTACCCGGTAGACAGCGCGCCGGTGGCCTTGGTGCCCACCATCATCCGCGCGTTCTCGATGACCTTGAACATCTGCGCGATGCCATTGTGCTTGTCACCGACCAGGTATCCGACGGCGGGGATGTCGCCGCCGAAGGTGATCTCACAGGTGGGCGAGGACTTGATGCCCATCTTGTGCTCGACGCCGGTGACCAGCGCGCCGTTCTTGTCGCCGATGGCCATGGTCTCGGGATCGAAGTGGAAGCGCGGCACGATGAACAGCGACAGCCCCTTGGTGCCCGGTCCCGCGCCCTCGGGGCGGGCCAGCACCAGGTGGAAGATGTTGTCGGCGGTGTCACCGACGTCGCCGCCGGAGATGAAGCGCTTGACGCCCTCGATGTGCCAGGTGCCGTCGGCCTGCTGGATGGCCTTGGTGCGGCCCATGCCGACATCGGAACCGGCGTCCGGCTCGGTCAGCACCATGGTGCCGCCCCAGCGGTTCTCCCAGGCGTAGGCCGCCCACTTCTTCTGCTGCTCGGTGCCCTCGTCGAAGATGACCTTGTGCATGAGCGGGCCCATATTGAAGAAGCTCGCCGAGTTGTTGGCCGCCACGATCATTTCCTGGATGCCCCAGATGAGCGCGTTCGGCGCGGGCACGCCGCCCATGTCCTCGGACATGCCGAGCCCCGAGTAACCGGCCTCGTTGACGGCCGCGACCGTCTTCTTCAGGCCTTCGGGGACCGTGATGGTGTGCTGGTCCGGAATGAACTCGACCGGGTGGCGGTCGGCCTCGACGAAGGACTCCGCGATCGGGCCCTCCGCCAGACGCTTTGCCTCGGTGAGCATGTCGCGGGCGGTCTCGCTGTCCAGGTCGCCGTAGGCGTCCGTATCCAGCAGCTCGCCGATTCCCAAAACTTCGAACAAGTTGAACTCGATGTCACGCAGGTTCGCTTTGTAGTGGGACACGGGAATGGGCCTCCTCGACGAAAGTCTTGATGATCAAGCGAAGGCTGCCGTAACGTGGGCGAGTTACGCAACCGTAGGGAACTCGCTTAGCACCGAAAGCTCCCTACGACCAGGCGTAATCCCGGAGGTCGCGAAACGGTCACCCCGCCGAACGGGCTGCGCGACCGTACAGTTTCTTGGCCTCCGCAGGGGAGATCGTCACCGGATTCACCGGCACGCCCGCCTTCAGGTGCTCGGCCAGCAACCGTCCCGTCATGGGTCCGACGGCGTTCCGCGCGACCTGCAACAGCAGCTGATCGTTGTGCAGCGCCTTGGTGGCCAGCCGCATGGCCGGACGATAGGCGGCCGACAGCGCCCGCGGCTGCTCGAACCCGCCGGTCTCGCGCATCCACTTCGGCAGCGTCGCGATGGCGGCCGGAGCCACCAGCCGGCTACCGGCCCACAGCCGGAATCCCTTGTCGCGCGGCGTGAACAGCAGATAGTGCATGCCCCGATGCGCCCGCTCTGAGGTGCACAGCCGCGGCCGCACGTCCGCGAAGTACTGCCGCACTTCCTCCCGCGAGGTCGGCACATCGGCCGGCTTGCAGGTCTGCAGTTCGGCGGCGGTCACGCAGTCGGCCCAGTACTGCTTCTCCTCGGCCGGGCTCAGCTTGCCGGGCCCGTACATCTCGTAGCACTTGAGCACCGAATGCCAGCCGGTGACGTGGATCCACAGCTGCGAGTCGGGATTGTTTGCGCTGTAACGCTTTCCGCTGATCGGCTCGATGCCGGTGGCCTTGGCGTGCACCTGCATGAGGTGCTCGGACGCCTCGACGGCCATGCGGCTGTCCGCGACGGCGGCGATCAGGAAATAGGCGAAGGTGTGGTCGAGCCGGCCCTTGGGATCGCTGTAGATGCCGCCCACGTCGGCGACCGCGGCGGTCAGGTCCGGATCGAAATGCTCGAGGGTGACCGCGCGCTGGAAACCGATCAATGCGGTGGGCGCGGTCCAGACCTTCCAGGTGGGTGAATCCGGCCCGAAGAAGCCGTAATCGATTTCCCGGATGGTGCGTGCGGGTGCGTCGAATTGCGGACGCGAGGTCGCTGTCGTCATCGTGCTGCTCCTTTGCAGTAACTCCCCCGCCTCCCCGCGTCTTCAGCGGACGGCTGGGAGCCGTCGATGTCACACACCCGTGCCGGCGGCTGGGTGCCGAAACGATTTCGGGCGTACCCGGGGAGTTACCCCGGGCCTCACCAAATCAGTTGTCCAGTCCGAACGATTCGCCGGTTTCATTCGCGACTGTAGCATTGCGGCGCGCCGGACGACGCGCCGCGATACGGAGGGGTCAGGAGTTCATGACGTACTGGCCCGCGAGGGCCCTGACCTGCGCCGTTACCTTGTCGAAGCGGGCGCGGTCGGCGACCGGCCGGCGCACCAGATCGAGGGCGCGGGTCTGCTGCGCCTTGGTCGCGGTGGGCTTGGCGTGCAGGGTCAGCGCGTGCTTGGAGAACTCGCGCACGAACAGGTCGAAGAGCTGATCCAGCACCGCTTCGTCGGCGCCGGCGATCTCCGCCTGCTCCAGGATCAACTGCGCGTAGGGCAGCGTGGTGAACAGTTCCCCGAGGCCGAACAGGAAGTCCACGTCCTGCTGCTGTTCGGCGGTCGGGGTGGCCGCGGCGAGCAGGGTTTGCAGCGCGAGAGCCTGTTCCAGGAACACCGCCACGTTCGGGATGTGCGCGAACCGCTCGAACACCGGCCGCCAATCGGCGAACCGGATCTTGCCCAGCCCGCTGCTCGGCCCCTGCCGGAACAGGAATTCGTCGTCGGCGGCATCGCGGCGGGTGCGCACGGGAGCGTGTGCGGCACGGGCGAATTCGGCCTTCAGCTTGGGCACGGCCTTGCCGACCGGTCCGGCGGCGCGGCGGCTGGTCCAGCTCAGCGCCTTGGACACGGCATTGACCGCGGACCTGGGTGCGACGCCCGCGCCGGGCAGGTAGCTCAGCGCCGCCAGGCCCGCGTCGGCGGGATGGAACATGTAGTTGGGCATGAACTTCAGCGACAGCGCCATGTTCACGTGCACGGTGCCCTCGAGGCGCGGCAGGCCGAACATGCCGACCATGGCCATCGGGAAGTACATGTCGTTCTCGAACCCGCGCGCCGCGATGACGTCGGCCAGGTCCTCGTACAGCTTTTGCCCGTGCCGGGTGACCGACATCTTCTCGATGGCGTTGAACAGCAGGTAGCGCCGGTCGTCATCGTGCGCCGACCGCATGTAGTCGATGGCCCGCTCACTGTAGAGCTTCATGCCGATCAGCCGCGCGAAGCTGTCGGCGAGCAGCTGCCGCACTTGCGGGAACTCGGTCACATTGTGCCCGAAGAGGATTCGGTTCTCCGCGTGCGTGACGGCCTCGAACATGGCGTGCTCGCACGCGCCGACCGCGCCGAAGCCGAGATTGAACTTGCCGACGTTCACCGTGTTCATGGCGGCGTCGAAGGCGGCGCGCCCGGTGTGCAGGATGTCGGATTCGGCGACCGGGTATTTGTCGAGATCGAAAGCGGCGACGTACATCTGGGAGTCGACGACGTTCTTGCGCAGCTTGTAGTTCTTGTGCCGGGAATCGGCGGCGAAGAACAGGTAGCCGGAGTACTCCTCGTCGGTCATCTTCCGCAGGAAGTCCGAGGAGTCGATGATCGGCTTGTCGGCACGGCGGCCGAAGACCGAGACCATGGCGGCGTCATTGCCATTGCCGATGTAGTGCTTGCCGCCGGTGGCGGTGAAGCCGCCGCGCGCCTTGGGCTCGAGCACCATGTCGGTGGAGTAGATGTCCGCGCCGTGGTCCTTCTCGGACAGGCCGAAGGCGAAGATCTCGCCGGATTCCAGATGCCCGGCGGCACGCGCCTTGGCTTCCTGGTTGGCGGACTGCCAGATCGGCCCGAGGCCCAGGATGGTGACCTGCCAGACATACCAGTACTGCATGCCGTAGAAGCCGAGGATCTTGCTCATCATGGCGATGCGCGCGGTGTCCCAGCGCTTGTTCGGATCACCGTTGGCCTGGGCGGTCGGGGTCAGAAACGTCGCGAAAACCCGCTCCCGCTTCACGAAATCCAGGAAGTCGGAGTACCAGACCCGGTCCCGGCTGTCGGCGAGCAACCGCACCTTGCCGAACGCTTCGAAGTAGTCGACGGTGGCGCGCAGCAGCCGCCGCGTCTCCGCGTCGAACTCCGAGAACTCACACGTCTTCGGATTGAACAAGGTCTCGCTCATGGGGTCCGTCTTCCTCCATCCGGGCAATTCATACGGCAGCGTAGCATTTTCCTACACACCCGCAGGAAATGATCTTGTTACAACCTCCGACCTGCCCGTCCGTTCTTTCCCGGCGCTGCTATCGTCGGTGCGCATGGGCACCGATTCGGCAGTACGACCCCGCCAGCGCGCGCGGCATCTGGGGCCGGAGCGGCGTCGCCCGCAGGTTTTGGACACGGCTTTGCAGATCGCCGTCGAGGACGGCATCGCGGCGGTCACCATCGCGGCGGTCGCTGATCGCATGAAGGTCACCCGCCCGGTCGTGTACGCCTGTTTCGCCGATCGCGTGGAGCTGCTCGAGGCCCTGATCCGCCGCGAAGAGGACTACCTGGTCAGCGGCGTGCTGGATGCCCTTCCCCGTCGCCGCGTGGAAGCTGACGAAGAGGTCTTCGTCGAGGGTTTCCGTGCCCTGCTGCACGCCACCACGGCCCGACCCGACACCTGGCGACTGCTCTACGGCAATCCCGATCCGGCCGTGCAGGATTCGTTCGGCAAGGGCCGCAAGCTGGCCGTCGAACGCTGCACCCGCCGCCTGCGCCCGACCTTGAAGGCGTGGGGCACTGAGGACGCCGAACGCAAACTGCCGGCTCTGGTGGAGCTATGGGTATCGGCCGGTGAGGGCGCGGTCCGCACCCTGCTGAACGATCCCGGCGACTGGACTCCGGACACTTTGGGCGAATTCGTCGGCGCGGCCGTCTACCGCGCACTCCGCCACGCCTGAGCTACTCGCACCTCTCGCGGCTCTCGTCCCCGCCGCGGTTCCCGCGGCGGGGACGAATGTAAAGGGCTGGAAAGGAGTTCCTCCGGCAATCGGATGGTTACGATGGGATAGGGATCATCAGTCAACGGGAGACCGGCGATGACGTTCTATCGACAGGTGGGATCCGTGCCGCCCAAACGGCACACGCAGCATCGTGATGAGCACGGACAGCTCTATTACGAAGAGCTGATGGGAGAAGAGGGCTTTTCCGGCGACTCCTCCCTGCTCTATCACCGGGGTCTGCCTCCGGCCATTGTGGATTCGTCGGTGTGGGCGCTGCCGTCACAGCAGCTGACGCCGAATCACCCACTGCGGCACCGGCATCTGAAGCTGCACGAACTGTTCCAGGGCGAACTGCCGACCATCGCCGACGTGGTGACCGGCCGCCGGCTGCTGCTCGGGAACTCCGACGTGCGCATCTCCTATGTGGCCGCGCTGCGCGAATCGCCGTTGTACCGCAATGCCATCGGCGACGAACTGGTCTACATCGAGTCCGGGTCCGGCCGGGTGGAGACGGTCTTCGGCGCGCTCGACATGCATCAGGGCCATCAGGTGCTGCTACCGCGCGCCACCACGCACCGCTGGCTGCCCGCCGGTCCGGAGCCGTTGCGCGCCTATGTGATCGAGGGTTCCGGGCATATCACGCCGCCCAAACGCTATCTCTCCAAATACGGCCAGCTGCTGGAGCACTCCCCGTACTGCGAGCGGGACCTGCACGGTCCGGCCGAACCCCTGCTGGCCACCGGCACCGATGTGGAAGTACTGGTCAAACACCGGCCCGCCGGTGAAATCGTCGGCACCAGACTGGTTTACGCCACCCACCCGTTCGACGCGGTGGGCTGGGATGGCTGTCTGTACCCGTTCACATTCGATATCGCCGACTTCGAACCCATCACCGGCCGCGTGCATCAGCCGCCGCCCGCGCATCAGGCGTTCGAGGGCAACAACTTCGTGGTGTGCAATTTCGTGCCGCGCAAGGTGGACTATCACCCGCTGTCCATCCCGGTGCCCTACTACCACTCCAATGTGGACTCCGACGAGATCATGTTCTATTGCGGCGGAAACTACGAGGCGCGCAAGGGATCCGGCATCGGCCAGGGCTCGGTGTCGATTCATCCCGGCGGCTACGCCCACGGTCCGCAGCCCGGCGCGTACGAGCGCAGCATCGGTCTCGAATTCTTCGACGAACTCGCCGTTATGGTCGACACCTTCCACCCGCTGCAATTGGGTGAGGGCGCGCTGGCCTGCGAGGACACCGGTTATGCCTGGACCTGGTCGGGACGCGGTCCCACCGAGTGGATATGAGGACGGGTGCATGAACAGTCGAGTACGGATCGAAGTCCCCGCGGATTCCGGATTCGGCCCGACGCATCTCCCCTACGGCGTGTTCCGCCCGCTCGGCGGGCAGCCCCGGGTGGGCGCGCGACTGGGCGATGCCGTCATCGATCTGGCTGTGGCGCTGGACGATCCGATGTTCGCGCAGCCGAGCCTGAACGCCTTCATGACGCAGGGGCCGCAGTGCTGGCGTGAGGTGCGGGAACGGGTGCGGGCCTTCGCGGACGCGGAATTGCCCGCCGCCGCCGTGCATTCGGTGCACGCGGTACAACTGGATCTGCCGGTGGAGATCGCCGATTACGTGGACTTCTACGCCAGCCTGGACCACGCCACCGCGCTGGGCCGCATCTTCCGGCCGGACGGCGAACCGCTGCTGCCGAATTGGCGGCATCTGCCGATCGGGTATCACGGGCGGTCCGGCACGGTGGTGGTGTCCGGCACCGAGATCACCCGCCCGTCCGGCCAGCTCAAAACCGATTCCGGCGCACCGGATTTCGGGCCGACGCGGCGGCTGGACATCGAGGCGGAGCTGGGTTTCGTGGTCGGCGCGGGCTCGGCCATGGGCACGCCGGTGGCCGCCGCGGACTTCGACGCGCATGCGTTCGGCGTCGCGCTGGTCAACGACTGGTCGGCGCGCGATATCCAGGGCTGGGAGGCGCAGCCGCTCGGACCG
Organism: Nocardia yamanashiensis; assembly: GCF_021183565.1. Lineage (NCBI taxonomy): Bacteria > Bacillati > Actinomycetota > Actinomycetes > Mycobacteriales > Nocardiaceae > Nocardia > Nocardia yamanashiensis. Next base: position 7,311,448 of record NZ_CP089226.1, on the reverse strand, counting down.
TTCCTCGGCAAGTCCTTCGCTACCTCCCTGTCGGCCTGGGTGACGCCGCTGGATGCCTTGGCCGAAGCGCGAATTCCGCTGCCGGCGCAGGACCCGGAGCCGCTGCCGTATCTCCGGGACGGTGATTGGGGATTGGATATCCAGCTCGGCGTGGAGTGGAACGGCCAACCGGTGACGTCCCCGCCCTACAACCGCATGTACTGGTCGCCCGCGCAGATGCTGGCGCACATGACCGTCAACGGAGCCTCCACCCGCACCGGCGACCTGTTCGCCTCCGGAACCGTCTCCGGCCCCGAACGCGACCAGCGCGGCTCCTTCATGGAATTGAGCTGGGGCGGCACCGAACCCTTCGACCTGAACGGCGTGAAACGCACCTTCCTCGAAGACGGCGACGAAGTAGTGATCACCGCCTCCGCCCCGGCAATCGGCGGCGGCCGCCTCACCCTCGGCGAAGTCCGCGGCCGCATAGCCTGACACCCCGAAGCGGCAAGCCCTCCACCGAAGTCCGGGGTTCCGCCAATCTCTCGGTCCCACCGAAGCCGCGGCCCCGCTTCGCGTTCCGGGTCGGCTCGGAACCTCTCCCGCGCATTCCGGGCCGCCGCGGCCCGCGCCTCGGCGGCCCGTTTGCTCTTTCATAGCCGAAGGCAATGGACATGACCATGGTCACGGTCCATCGTGCCCGGCAGATCAGGAACGCTACCGTTCCGAAGCAACAGACTTCGGAGGTATGCGTCGATGCTGACCAGACTTGCCCGGTTCGCCATGACGCGCCCGCGTGCCGTCCTGGTGGCCGCGCTATTGCTGATGATCATTTGCGGCGGCTTCGGCGCGACGGCGAAGTCGCACATGGTCGGCGGCGGCTACCTCACCGATGAACTGGAATCGGTGCAGGCCAACGATTTCATCGAAGACCACTTCCCCGGCGGCAATCCGAATCTCATCGTCATGGTCTCCGGCGACGGCGGCGTGGGCAGTCAGCCCGTGCGCGACGAAGCCCAGCGCATCACCGACGAATTGAGCGCATCCGCCGGCATCACCGGCGTGCAGTCGTATTGGACCACCGCCGCCCAGCGTCCCGACCTGGCCGCCGCGCTGAAGAGCAAGGACGGCAAGCGCGGCCTCATCATGGCCACCATCACCGGCAGCGATACCGAGGTGCAGAACCTCGCGAACACCTTGAGCGACGACCTCAACGGCGATCGCGGCGGCGTCGAAGTACGGGTCGGCGGCATGGCCGGCACCTTCGCCAATATCAATCATCAGGTCGAGAAGGACCTGATCCTGGCCGAGGCCATCGCGATTCCGGTGTCGGGTCTGCTGCTGGTGCTGGTGTTCGGCAGCGTGGTCGCGGCGGCGCTGCCGCTGGGCGTCGGCCTGTTCGCCATCGCGGCCACGCTCGGCATTCTGCGGCTGCTCACCATGGTCATGGATGTGTCGATCTTCGCGCTCAATATGACCAGCGCGCTGGGCCTGGCATTGGCGATCGACTACAGCCTGTTCATCGTGAGCCGGTATCGCGAAGAGCTCGCGGCCGGACGCGATCCGCGCGCCGCCATCCTGCGTTCGGTGCAGACGGCCGGGCGAACGGTGGTGTTCTCCGGCCTGACCGTGGCGCTGGCCCTCGCCGCGCTGGCCGTGTTCCCGCAGCCGTTCTTCAAATCCTTCGCCTATGCGGGTGTGGCGGTGGTCGCCGCGGCCGTGGGCGCTTCGGTGCTGCTGCTGCCCGCCGCGCTCACGCTGCTCGGCGATCGCGTGAATGCCTGGGATCTGCGGAAACCCTTGCGCCGCCTGCTCGGCCGTCCCGAGAAGCCGGTGACGCGTCCGGAGGACAGCGGCTGGTATCGCCTCGTCACCGCGGTCATGCGGCGGCCCGCGCCGGTCGCCATCGGCGCGACGGCCATCCTGCTGCTGCTCGGAACCCCGTTCCTGTCCGCGCATTTCGGCACCCCCGACGATCGCGTGATCGGCGAGTTCGCCTCGGCCCGCCAGGTCGGCGATGCCCTGCGCGCGGATTTCAATGCCGATATGGCGTCCAGCGCGGTGATCGCGCTCCCCGGATTCCACGGTGCGCCCGGCGAACTCGGGGCGTACGCGACGAAACTGGCCGAGGTGCCCGGCGTGACCGGCGTGCTGTCCGCCGACGGCGTGTACGGCCCGGTGACCGCCGCGGACGGTTCGGTGAAGGCGGCCAAGCTCGCCGCCGGCATCCCGCAGATGGCGGGCGCGGACGGGGCCTACCTCTCGGTGGGCGTGCACGTCGCCCCCTACGCCGAAGAAGGCAAACAGCAGCTGGCGGCCCTGCGCGCGGTGCCCGCCCCCGGCGACACCCTGTTCGGCGGCGCGGCGGCGCTCAACGAGGACACCATGGACTCGGTGATCTCACGGCTTCCGGTGGCGGGCGCGCTGATCGCGGTCATCACCCTGATCCTGCTGTTCCTGTTCACCGGCAGCGTGGTGCTCCCGGTGAAGGCGCTCATCCTGAACATGCTCTCGCTCACCGCCACTTTCGGCGCGATGATCTGGATCTTCGAACAGGGCCACCTGTCCGGTCTGCTCGGCTTCACCCCCACCAACAGCATCGACCTGTTCATGCCGATCCTGATGTTCTGCCTGGCCTTCGGCATGTCCATGGACTACGAGGTCTTCCTGCTCTCCCGCATCCGCGAGGAATGGCTGGCCTCGGACCGCAGCCGCGAAGCCAACACCACCTCCGTCGCCCTGGGCGTGGCCCGCACCGGCCGGATCTTCACCGCCGCAGCGGGTTTGATGGCCGTGGTACTGCTCGCCGTGGCGACTTCCCACGTAGCCCCCATGAAGCTCTTCGGCATCGGCCTCGCCCTGGCGGTAGTCTCCGACGCCACCATCATCCGCGGCCTGCTCGCCCCGGCCCTGATGCGCCTGATGTCCACCGGCAACTGGTGGGCCCCGAAACCCCTTGCCGCCCTGCACAAGCGGATCGGACTGGAAGAGGCCCCGGCGGAAGCGAAAACTACTGCGCCGCAGCTCGTCCCGCATTGACGACGCCGACGAAACGAGCCAGGTCCTCGATCAGGGTTTCCACCGTGTCGGGGGCTTCGCCGTCGTCGTGGTGGTGCAGCCAGTCGGCGACGAGTTCGAACATGCCGCCGATCACCGCGAGCGCCAGCGCCAGGCTCTGGCGCTCGTCGAGCGAATCCACCCGGGGCCATTGCTGATTCAGGAAGGCGGCGGACCAGCGGCGATTACTGCGGCGCTGGGCTTCGACGGCGGGTGAGATGCCGCCCGCCTCGCCGAAGGTGACCTTGGCCAGGCGTGGATCGTCGACGATGGCGTGCACGAAGGCCGACAGGATGGCGCGGGCGCGGTCGGACCAGTCCTGCTCCGCGGTCTCGGCCGCCACCTCTCCGACGCGTTGCTGGATCTGCGCGGTGATCTGTTCCAGCAGGGCCGTGTAGCACGCTTCCTTGCTGTCGAAGTGATCGTAGAAGCCTTTGGTGCCGACGTACGCCTGCTGGCAGATCTGTTCGATGGACGTGCCCGAATAGCTTTGCCGGGCAAACAGTTCGGTGGCGGCGGCGAGGAGTTGACGGCGGCGCTGGGCGCTGCGCTCGTCGGCGTCGAGGCCGCGGATGCGGCGCCGCACGGGGGTCCGGTCGGGCGCCGCGGCGGGAATGCTGCGGGACATGCCTAAACGATAGCCAAGCATGTTTCAGAAAGACATCTTGTTGACAAGTGGACGCCGTGTTGTAATCGCTGTCACGTCGATGAGGAAGGGAACAGACGTGGCTATCAATGGGGATCGCCGACGGCGGGGGTGGCGGCGGTTGACCGCGGCCGCGCTCGCCACGGCACTGACCGCCGCCGGTGCGGTGCTGGTGGGGACCGGCGCGACACCGGCGGGGGCGGAACCGCTACCGCTGAACGTGGATGGGTTCTATCAAGCGCCGGACGGGTTCGAATCGACCGCGCCGGGCACGATTCTGCGATCGCGGGAAGTGCAATTGGCCGTGCTCACGGTGCTGCCGGTGCATGTGCGGTCCTGGCAGTTGTTGTATCGCACCACCGATCTGTTCGGGCAGCCGACGGTCGCGGCGACCACGGTGGCGGTTCCGCAGGGGGCCAACACTTCTCGCAGCCGGCCGCTGGTGTCGCATCAGTTCTTCTACGACAGCACCTCGCCGAACTGCGCGCCCTCGTACGTGCTGCAGCAGGGCGGCGGATTGCCGGCGCTGGAAGGCATTCACTCCACGGTCGAGTATCTCGAGCTGGCGGCGTCCATCAGCCAGGGTTATGCGATCAATGTGCCTGATTACGAAGGGCTTTACGGGCATCTGGCCGTGGCGAAGGAGCCCGGCTACATGATTCTGGACAGCATTCGCGCGGCCGAGGCGTTCCAGCCGCTGGGCTTGGACGGCGCGAATACCCCTGTCGCCCTGTGGGGTTACTCCGGCGGCGGCATGGGCAGCGGATGGGCGGCGGAAATGCAGCCGACGTACGCGCCCGAACTGAACGTGCAGGGCATCGCCATGGGCGCGCCCGTCTCGGACGTGGAATCGCTGCTGCACGTGAACGGTTCGATGTTCGCCAGCCTGATCGGCGTCGGCATCGCCTCGCTCCGCAACGCGTACCCCGAGTTCGCCGAAACCACCGACCGCTACCTGACGGCGGAAGGCCGAGCGGTCATGGACCGCACCGCCAACCAATGCCTGGTCCGCAACGTCCTGAACCTCATGTTCACCGACTACCAGCGCATGCTCACCATCCCCATCGCCGACTACCTGGCCCTCCCCGAGATCAAGGAAGTCTTCGACTCCACCGTCCTCGGCAGCAACCCGCCCACCGCCCCCACCATGGTCTACCAGGGCGTCTTCGACGAAGCCGTCCCTTGGTACACCAACGACCGCATGGTCCGGCAATGGTGCGAAGGCGGCACCTCCGTCTACTACAAACGCGACCACCTCAGCGAACACCTCACCCTCACCACCCTCGGCATGGCAGACGCCTTCAACTGGATCAAAGCCCGCCTCACCCCCGGCGCCCCCACCCCCACCGGCTGCCGCACCGACAACGTAATCACCATGATCGCCAGCCTCGACGCCCTCGCGACCATGACCGAAATCGAACTCAACGCCGCCTTCGGCGCACTAGGTTGGCCGATCGGCCCCCAGGAGCGGTAAGGCACAAGGAAGTACCGAGCAACCTCCGCGTACGAACGCGGAGGCTGCATTTCGGGGCACGGTGGCTTGCCCAGTACGCGGGGGTGCGGGGGCTTGCCCAGCACGCGGGGGTGCGGGGGCTTGCCCAGCAGGCGGGGGTGCGGGGGCTTGCCCAGCACGCGGGGGTGTGGGGGCTTGCCCCCGCTAAGGGGGTTTGGGGGCTTAGCCCCCACACCCTCATCCCACGCCCGCAGCGCGGGAATCGTATATGCCTGGGCATTCGGTTCCGGCGCGCCGAAGGGGTTGGGTATGGTCGGGTCGCAATCATTTCGCTCCAACGGGGGCTCGCACCAGCGGGCTGAGAGGACGGCTAGCGGGCCGTCGACCGTATGAACCTGACCGGGTAATGCCGGCGTAGGGAGGATTCATATGTCATCTGGTTCTGTCGTGTCCGGAAACGGGTCCAAAGCCCCCGTGGACACAGTGACTACGGGTCCCATCGAGGGCAGCGTCAAGCACTACGAGCAGGTCGAAGCCGACGGCACGACCCTGCGAATCCCGGTGCGGCGCATCAATCTCACCAACGGCGATCACTTCGACGTGTACGACACCTCCGGTCCGTACACCGACGACAATGCCGTCATCGACCTGGAAGCCGGGCTGCCGAAGCTGCGCGATTCCTGGACCAAGCCCGCGGTCGAGGGCCCGCGCACCCAGCTCGCCTGGGCGCGGCTGGGCATCGTCACGCCCGAGATGCGCTACATCGCCGCCCGCGAGGACATGCCCGCCGAGCTGGTGCGCGAAGAGGTCGCCGCCGGCCGCGCGGTGATCCCCGCCAACCACAATCACCCCGAATGCGAGCCGATGATCATCGGCAAGAAGTTCGCGGTGAAGATCAACGCCAATATCGGCAACTCCGCCGTCTCCTCCTCCATCGCCGAGGAGGTGGAGAAGATGGTGTGGGCCACCCGCTGGGGCGCCGACACCATCATGGACCTGTCCACCGGCAAGAACATTCACGAGACCCGCGAGTGGATTCTGCGCAATTCCCCGGTCCCGGTCGGCACCGTGCCGATCTACCAGGCCCTGGAGAAGGTGAACGGCGATCCCACCAAGCTGACCTGGGAGATCTACCGCGACACCGTGATCGAGCAGGCCGAGCAGGGCGTGGACTACATGACCGTGCACGCGGGCGTGCTGCTGCGCTACATCCCGCTCACCGCCAAGCGCGTCACCGGCATCGTCTCGCGCGGCGGGTCGATCATGGCGGCGTGGTGCCTGGCGCATCATCAGGAATCGTTCCTGTACACCAACTTCCGGGAACTGTGCGAGATCCTGGCGAAGTACGACATCACCTTCTCGCTCGGTGACGGCCTGCGCCCGGGTTCCATCGCCGATGCCAATGACGAGGCGCAGTTCGCGGAACTCCGCACCCTCGGCGAGCTCACCACGATCGCGAAATCCTATGGCGTGCAGGTGATGATCGAGGGTCCGGGCCACGTGCCCATGCACAAGATCGTCGAGAACGTGAAGCTGGAGGAGGAGCTCTGCGAGGAGGCCCCCTTCTACACGCTCGGCCCGCTGGCCACCGATATCGCGCCCGCCTACGACCACATCACCTCGGCCATCGGCGCGGCCATCATCGCGCAGGCGGGCACGGCCATGCTCTGCTACGTGACGCCCAAGGAGCACCTGGGCCTGCCCAACCGGGACGACGTGAAGGTCGGCGTGATCACCTACAAGATCGCCGCGCACGCCGCCGACCTGGCCAAGCAGCACCCGCGCGCGCAGGAGCGGGATAACGAACTGTCCAAGGCGCGTTTCGAATTCCGCTGGAAGGACCAGTTCGCGCTGTCCCTCGACCCGGATACGGCGCGCGAGTACCACGACGAGACGCTGCCCGCGGAGCCCGCCAAGACCGCGCACTTCTGCTCCATGTGCGGTCCGAAGTTCTGCTCCATGCGCATTTCCGCCGATGTGCGCGAGTACGCGGAGAAGCAGGGCCTCACCGATGTGGCGGCCATCGAAGCCGGCATGGCCGAGAAGTCCGCCGAGTTCGCCTCCACCGGCAACCAGGTGTACCTGCCGGTCGTTTCCTGACCTTCGCAGCGCGATTCGAAGCAGCGGGCCGCCATCGCGGTGACCCGCTGCTTCGACGTTTCGCCAACCCCATTGATGCACAACAGCTATCGACGATTCGGTGAGACCCCGCTTCCGAGGCGCGATATGCTGCGACGGCACTGCCGCGCGTGATCGACTGCGGCGATATCGAGGGGAAGCGGCCCGGTGCGGTCGCGCACAAGGGAAAGGCCAAAACCAAATATGCGAGGCATGGCTGTGCGAAGGGCGCCGGAGCGCCGTCACAGATCCCGGGGTGGATGGCTCAAGCGCACGATGGTGGGAACCGCTGTCGCCGCCCTGCTGCCGTTCGGGGCGTCGGCGGTAGTGGCCGGACCCGCGGCGGCGTCCTACGACTCGTCCGGATTCGACTTCTATGTAGATTCCAGCATGGGGTCGGTCAAGAACCGCATCTTCCGCGCGGCCGATGGCAATACCGACCGGGTCGTCTACCTGCTCGACGGGGAACGCGCCGAAAGCTCGCTCAACGGGTGGGAAGAGCACACCTCCATTCCGGCGGCGCTCACCAAGTTCAATATCAATGTGGTGATGCCGGTCGGCGGCATGTCCAGCTTCTATGTGGACTGGGACGCGCCGAGCAGTTTCGCGGGATACAACATCGAGCAGACCGGGCTGCCCTCCGGTTCGGCCATCGACGGCTTCTCCGAAACCATGGGCAAGACCAGCACCTACGCCTGGGAGACCTATCTGACCCAGGATCTGAAGAACGCGCTGCGAAACAAGCTGGGCTTCAGCGACTCTCGCAACGGCGTGTTCGGGCTCTCCATGGGCGGCGGTGCGGCGCTCATGATGGCGGCCTATCACCCGGACCAGTTCGTGTACGCCGGATCGCTGTCCGGGTACCTGTACATGTCGGCGCCCGGGATGCGAGAAGCGTTGCGGCTGGCCATGTTCGCGGCCGGTGGATACAACATCGACTGCATGACCGCGGCGGGCAGCGACAAGTGGAACCGCATGGATCCCTACCAGTTCCTGCCGCAGCTGATCGCCAACGGGACCCAGCTCTACATCGCCAACGGCAGTGCGATGCCGGCCAGCCAGGATCTGACTTCGACGGACGCCATCACGCTCGGCATGCCGCTGGAAGCGATCGCCCTGGCCAATACCAAGGCGTTCCAGACCAAGCTCAACGGGCTCGGATACGACAAGGTCACCTACGACTTCCCCGAGTACGGCATCCACAACTGGGGCACCTGGGAGCAGATGGCGAACCGCCTGATGCCGGATATCGCCAAGTACATCGGCAAGCCGCTCCCCGCGGGCGCGCAGCCTCCGCCGCCGGCGGACGGACAGCCCGGGATGCAGGGTGCGGGTGGCGGGGCGCCGGCTCCGCAGAACTGATGCGGTAGACGCCTACTGCGACAAGCGAATACAAGGATCCGCCCCCTCCCGGCTGGGAGGGGGCGGATCCTTCGCGTCTAGGCGGTGAGGCCCCTATCCGGCGAGGGGATGCCGGGCCCAGGGGTGCTGCTGCCGGGGCCTGACTACCGCCCGGCCGGAGCACCACCAGGGCCGGAGCACCACCAGGGCCGGAGCACCACCAGGGCCGGAGCACCACCAGGCCGGAGCACCACCAGGCCGGAGCACCACCAGGGCCGGAGCACCACCAGGCCGGAGCACCACCAGGCCGGAGCACCACCAGGCCGGAGCACCACCGGGGCGGGGGTGCCGCCGCGGCTGGAGTACCGATGGGGCCGGGGTGCTGCCTGGCCCGGAGGCAGCCGGAGCCGCCCGCTCTACTTGGTCTTGATCGGCGCGTCTTTCTCCCAGCCCCAGCGGTTTTCGACCTGTACGCCGATGACGGCGGGCGAGGTGCGGACATACGGGGTGAGGACTTGCAGCTCACCCCAGTCGCGGGTCCAATCGTTGTCCAGGTAGGTCGGGATCGAGCGCGTGCGAACCAGCAGGTTCGCCCAGCCCAGCGGGCCGCCGCCGGTATCGCCCTGCCAGGTCTGGGAGACCGCGGCATTCAGCTTGTCGGGGAGAATTCGCCACTTCGGCAACTGGACCACCACGCCGTCGCGGGTGTCGAACGGGTGCTGGCACGGGAACGCCAGTCCCACATGGAAATCCGTGATCACCGGGTCCTTGTCGCCAACGACGTCGTTCAGCGTGCCCAGCCTGGGCAGCCGCGGCGGCGTGACGGCGATCCACTGCTTACCGGTCGGGTCACCGGCATCGGTGTCGGCGACCAATCGAATCGCATTGGTCTGCGCGGGAATCCGGTCCAACGCCACCGGCAGATTGCGCCAGGTAGGCGCACCGCCGACGGTCGGCGGAGTCAACTCGCCGAGCTGCCGGAAGCTACCGTCGTCGGCGCGCTGCGCGAACTCCAACCGCAGGCGAGCACCGGGCGCTTGCCCATTCTCCCCCGCGCCGATCCGGCCCGCCACGGTGAGCACCAGCACGCGATACGCCGGATCCTGCTGCGCCGCAGCCAGATCCAGCTTGTACCACTGCGTAGCGAGGTGTGCCGCCGTCTGCTGACCGCCGGTCGCGTAGCTGCCCAGCGCCGGCGTGCGCGACGATTCCAGATCGAACGGCAACATCACCGTACTGCCGTTGATCCCGGGCGCAGCAGGCGCGCCCCCGCCCGGACCGGCCCCGTTAGGACCGGAGCCACCACCATTACCTGGGCCGCCGCGACCGCCCTGGCCGCTCCCACTGCCCTGGCTTCCACCGCCCTGCCCGGCATTGCCCTGGCCGTTCCCGGAGCCACCGCCATTGCCCTGGCCGCCGCCCTGAGAGCCGTTTCCTTGGCCGCCCTGGCCACCGCCTGCGGGGCCTTGGCCGCCGCCTTCACCGCCGGAACCGGAATCGGGCGGGCCGCCGCTGCCGGAGTCGGGGGCGTTCTGGCCGCTGGGGCCGTCGGGCTTCAGGTCGCCGACGCCGTTGGGGGTGAAGCCGGTGTTTTCGGCGGCTAGGCCGTCGGCTGCCGATCCGGTGTAGGGGGTCAGGAGGGAATCGGAGGTATTGCGTTCCACGAGAACGTCATCGGCTAGCGAGCACGACTTGCCCTGGAGGGTGCGCAGATTCGCGAGCGCCACCGAGTAGGCCGGGTACTGGGCGTAGGCGGCGGAGGCGAAGGAGACCACCTCGAAGACCACCAGGACGGCCGCTGCCACGGTCAGGGGGCGGATCACTATGCGGCCGAGGGGTCTTGCGCCGACTTCGTTGCCGGGGGTCCGGTACGGCTCGCGGAAGTATTGCCAGGCCGCCGCGATGAGGCACAGCACTACGCCGACCAGGAGGAGCGAGGCTACGCCGATACCGGCGATCTCCGGTGCGTCCTTCGGGGACCAGACGCCGTAGGCGGACACGTACCACCAGCCGTTGGAACCGGTGGTGCAGATCGCCAGTACGAACAAGACTGCTGCCGCGAAGAGGGAACGGTAGTAGCGGGTGCGAATACCGTTGCGGCCCAATATGACCGTGGTCACCGCTGCGAGCGCCGCCGCCAGTCCGGCGTACACGCCGAAGTGGTGGGTCCACTTGGTCGGGGTGAACATCATCAGCAGCATCGACATGAAGACGATCGCGAGTACGCGCGCCACCGGTCCGCGTGCGGTGTCCGGGATCCGACCGCCCTTACGCAGCGCGACGAGTACGCACACACCCAGGCACAACACCATGGCGAGCACGCCGAAGCGCCGCGTCAGCGAACCATCGGGGTTCAGCGACAGCAGGGTCTGCCAGCGCGTGTACTCCTCGAACCAGGACTTGTTGGGCCCCACCGCCGTTCGCACACGCGCGGATTCCCGGATCGCGGCCAGGCCGTGGTCCGCGAACGTCACCACGAGCACCAGCGTGCCCGCGGCGAGCATGGGCGCGAGGCGGGAGGCGTAGCCGAGCAGCGTCTTCCAGGTCTCGCCGGACGCGCCGGCATCGGCGCGAACGCGGGTGATCAGGATCTGGATGACCTGGCGTGCGCCCGCGAAAAGCGCTGCCAGGCAGATCAATCCGGACGGGCCCGCACCGAGTGAGAAGGCCGCGATCAGGATCGCCACGGCGGCGGGCAACAAGCGCCGGGTGGCGATGGCCCGTTCCATGGAACACCAGGTGAGCAGCGCGCCGAGCGCGATGAGCGGTTCGGGACGGAGGCCATTGTTGAAGGGCAGCCAGAACGCGAGGAACACCAGAGCGGCCGTCCAGCGCGCGGAGAGACTGCCGCGCACCCTCGCACCCAAGCGCGGCAGTACTTCCCGGCTGATCACCCACCAGCAGAGAATGCCGGTGAGCAGGGACGGCAGCCGCATCCAGAGACTCGCGTCGCTGACCCGGGTCATCTGCGCGAGGATCTCGTACGGCCAGCCGACCGGCGCTTCCGCCACCCCGAACCAGCGGTAGTAGTTGGCGGTGTAGCCCGCTTCCCGCGAGGCGCGCGCCATGGTGAGGATGTAGCCGTCGTCGGAAGTGTTGGCGCCGATCACATGCCACAGCGCCAGGGTTCCGGCGACCACGGCATCGGCCGGGGTGACCCGCCACCAGCGGGCGGGCAGGAAACGCCGCGTGCGGCGACCGTCGGCGGCGTCGATGAAGTAGAGGCAGACCAGCGACAGCAGCGTGAACAGCACCGCGCCCACGATCGCCGCGAGCTTCAGCGCGCTCGGGCTGGAGGAGAATCGCGAATCCACCGAGGCGTGCAGGCGGGCGTCGCCGAGTCTGGTCTGGTCGAGATCGGTGTAGACGCCGACGATCTGCGGTCGGATGTCACGATCGACCGATCCGCGGTAGGCCGAACCGTCCGGCTTCTTCACGCCGGTCAGTTCGGCGACTGTTTCGGTGTAGTTGGACCGCACGGTGAGCGCGCAAGCACCGGATGTGTTGTCCCGCTTGGTCGCACCGGCGCCCGATTGCGCACCGGCGCTCGGGGCGGCGGACCCGCTGGGTGCAGCGGACGCACCCGGCGACGGGGTGGCTCCCGAGTTCAGGGCATTGCCGGGCGGAACGGTTCCGGTGGGTGGAGTGCTCCCGGGCGGCGGCTGCATGCCGGATGGCGGCGTACTGCCGGGCGGAGGGGTGCTCCCCGGCGGCGGGGTGCTGCCGGGCGGCGGCGTGCTACCCGGCGGCGGGGTGCTGCCGGGCGGCGGCGCCATACCGGGCGGCGGTCCACTGCCTTCCGGCTGTCCCGCCGGTCGCAATCCCGTCCCGGCACCCGGCCCGGGCACGGTCTGCAATCCGGCATCCGGTGCGGTGGCCGCCCCGGGCAGCGTCCCCGCGCCCGAACTCGGCGCGACCCCGGCCCCGGAGCCCCCGCCCTCGGAGTTGGTTCCGGCCCCGGCGAATTGCGAGATCGGCGCCGTCAGCAGCGGGATATTGCGGACCAGCACCGACAGCGTGCGTCCGTTCCCCGGCACATCCTCGACGCGAACCAGCAGTCCTTTGGCCTGCCCGCCCGGCGCCTCGGCCGGAATGGTGGAAAGCACCGTCCCGCTCGGCAATTCCCGAATGGCCGTGCACGGCACACTCACATCCACATCGAGCGGTACATAGTCCACCAGTGGCGCGGTCACCTGCAGCGATTGCGCCTGCGGCCAGTCCAGACTCGCCCGGTCCTGCCGCACCGGCAGCAACGGCACCAGCACGGCGAGCAACAGGCCCAATAATCCGGAGACGACGGCAAGCAAACGCATTCGCAAAAATCCCCCACCAAACACACGCACGAACGACGATGCTAGCCATCCCCGCCGGCGAGCAGCTACGCCCGTGCGGAGATCTGCTGGACAGCCCAGCTGTTGCCGTCCGGATCGTCGAAGAAGACGAAACCCACATTATCGAGCGGATGCGGTGTCGGCGAGGGGCTTTCCCCCAGCACCTGCACCTCGCTCACCGCCACCCCTCGCGCCACCAGCTCCGCGTGCGCCTTCCGAATGTCCGGCACCACCAGCTGAATCCCCTTCAGATACCCCGGCTCCATCTTCGGCACCATCCCCTCCCCGATGACGATCGAACACCCCGACCCCGGCGGCGTCAGCTGCACCAGCCGCATCCCCTCCCCCGGACTGATGTCGAAGTCCACCTCGAACCCCACCTGCTCGCTGTAGAACGCCTTCGCCCGATCCACATCGGACACCGGCACGATCACAACCTCGAGAGTCCAGTTCACAACGCCGTCCTTCCGTCGACCCCCGAATAATCGATACCGCCGAACAACCCTCCCCGCTATGGTTGCAGACAACACCGACAAGGAAGGAGACAGCAATGACCGCGAGTTCGAAGCCCCAGTCCGAACCCTTCCGCGCTGCCGTCGAACCCCTTCCCTCCAAACGGTTCTCGACCCCCAGCAAGTAATCCCGCCCCTGGCGCAGTTGCTCTGATGGATATGGGCGTTCTGGCTTTCACCCAGAATCTCGTCGGTTCAATTCCGATCTGCGTCACCCGGCCCGTTTAGCTCAGCGGTAGAGCTCCTCTCTCTTAAAGAGGATGTCGAGAGTTCGAATCTCTCAGCGGGTACGAAGGCCTCGTGCTGCGTTGGACAGGCACCCTGACTCTCGATCAGGGCCACGCGGGTTCGATTCCCGCCGAGGTCACCACCCGAAAGGGCATGGAGAAGCAACCGAGCAGGGCTCGGGATCGCCCGCTAAGCGAATCGAGGCACCAGCCTTGGGGTTCAAGTCCTCGCTTCTCCGCTCAGCCATTCCGCGCCCAAGCCCCTGACATTCCGTGCCAATTCCTCTGTGCCGCTCCCAAATAACCCAACCGAGCGAGATGATCACGCGACGTCTCCTGTCGGGGGGAGCGCACACGAAATCAATCAGTTCCAGGGGAGCTCCATGCGACATACCTCTTCTCTTCCCATGCCGGTATCGGCGGTCGGCCGGTGAATTACCAGCATCCGCAACAACCGCAGCCCTACCCACAGCAGCCGTACCAGCAGCAGCCGTTCCAGCAGCCACCGCGGCCGGTCCCGCCGAAAAAGAAAACACCCTGGTGGGTGTGGGTCGCGGCCGCGTTCGGAGCCTTGGTCCTCCTCGGCGCGATCGGCAACGCCGTCGACGGCGGTAAGGACAAGGCCGCCACCACAGCGGCTCCCGCACCGCTGGCTGCCGCGCCCGCCGAGACCACCCAGGCATCCGCGCCCGTGGTTGTACCCACGTCCAATGCCGCGGCGGTGGTCAAGGATCTGACAATTCCGGAGCTTGCGGGAAAGAACGGCGCGATCGCAGCGGACGAGCTGAAGCGGCTCGGGTTCACGAACGTGACCTACGGTTCGGCGACGCCGGGTGTGAATATGGTTCTGATGCTGTCGAATTGGACGGTGCAGTCCGTCGAACCGGGGCCTGGTACGACGCTGCCATCGAATTCGGCGGTCGTGTTGATGATGACGAAGAACAATCACTAAAGGATTCGGTCTGATGAAACGTATTGTTTTGGCGCTGCTAGGCATTCTTGTGATCGGGGCACTGGTCGGAGCGTTCGGCGGGCAAGCCTCGGCGACCCCTGTCGCAGCCGAACCGGTCGCGGCGGCGGGAATCGCGGTAACTGTCGACGAGTCGGGCACCCCGATCGCGATGTGCATGATGCCCGGCGACTCGATCGGACTGCGGGCCGGGATCGGCGCAGTGATCGGATTCTTCGCCGGTCTGCCGATCTTCGTTGTCGGCGCGATCCCCGGCGCACTCATCGGTGCGGGATTCGGAGCACTGTCGTGGCAGATCGCGAATTGGTCCGCCAATCAGATGCCGGGACCGTGCTAGCGCCGCGTCGATAAAGACGAAACGCGCCCGTCCCTCAGCGGGTCGGGCGCGTGGCACCGGGAAGCAAGGCGAGTTCGGTGAGCAGGGCGGCTTGGCGCCATAGGACGCTGTCGTCGAAAACTGCTTCGGGGGAATGGTTGTCGGGGGCGGTGGTGGGGTCGAGGTGGGGCGGGGTGGCTCCTAGGGTGAGTATGGTGCCGGGGACTCGTTGGAGGATGTAGGCGAAGTCTTCGGAGGCGCCGGGCGTGGGGTGTTCGGTTGACAGGTCGGGGCCGAAGAGGGTGCGGGCCAGGGTGAGTGCGGACGTGGTTTGGGCTGGGGCGTTTATCAGGACGGGGTGGCCGAGGGTGTATTCGCCGTGGGCATGTAGGCCGTGGGCGAAGGCTATGCCGTGAGCCAGGTTCGGGAGGTCCGATTGCAGGCGGGTCTGGTTCGGTTCGGAGAAGCAGCGGACGGTGGCATCGAAGCGGGCGTTGGCGGGGATGACGTTGGGGACGGTGGCGGCTGAGAGGTGGCCGACGGTGATGACTACCGGGTCGAAGGCGTCGAAGCGGAGGGTTACGAAATTCTGGATGGCCAGGACTGTTTCGCATAGGGCGGGGGCCGGGTCCAGAGCGGTGTGGGGGAAGGCGCCGTGGCCGCCGCGGGTGATCTCCAGCGGCGGTCCGTCCAGCGCGGCAAGGACTTTCGCTTGGGTGAGTGGCAGGTTCGATCCGATTTCCGGTTCGCGGTGCAGAGATCTCCGCAACGCGAACAGATCGTCCTGGATCGCACGGGCATCCTCGAGAATCGACGGCATCGTCGTGTCCGTTCGCCGGTCGGCCACTCACCCGAGCATCCGTCATGACGGGTCACGCCGCGTCGAGAGCGGCGACGATCTTGCGGGTCATTTCGTTCATGGTGGGGCTGGACTGGGGCTGGCCGGCGTGGGCGGCTTCGATGGCGGTGTTGACGGTGGCGCGGAAATTGTCGGCCTCGGTCTTGTCCTGGGCGGCCAGCAGGGTGACGGCGGCGGTCAGGGCGGGCAGCACGTGGTCGGCCAGTTCGGCGGTGGTCTTGCCTTCCAGCTTGATGTCCTTGGACTTGGCGGCCAGGACGTGGCCGACCAGGCCGGTGGCGGAGGTGAGGGCGATGGTGCCCGCGCTCGCGGCCTTGGCGGGCTTGGGGCTGGCGGCGGCCAGCAGGGAGATGGCGCCGTAGGCGGCGGTGCGGATGGTCGAGTTGTCCTGGGCGGTCAGGTTGATGGACATTGCGGGCTCCTCGAGAGTTGTTGTGGTGGGCGGGGAGTCGTTGGTGCTCCTCGTCATGACAACTACTTTCGGGGGCCGCGCTGACAGCCGGCTGACAGCGCGCTGACACGCGAGCTGACACGGTATTCCGGCTGTTCACAGCGGTTTTCGAGGATGCCGGGCGCTCAGTCGCGCTGCCAGCGGTAGGCGAATTCACCGGGCGCGGGCGGCGGACCCGGCAGGCTGCCGGGGGTGGCGAGGCCGTCGAGCAGCAGGGCGAGCACGCGACGGCGCAGCTGAGCGGACCGTTCCGCGCCGGGCAGGGTGATGGCGGCGCACGCTTCCAGCAGCAGACCCAGATCGAGATCGGTGACCTCGGGACGCAGGCGACCGGAATCGTGTGCGCGGCGGACGATCTCGGTGGTCAGCTCACCGGACTTCACGATCTCGGGCAGGAACGATTCGTCGGGCGCGAAGGTGCCGGCCAGATGCGTGGTCAGCGAGTGCACGTCGGCGTCCACCACCCGCTCCAGGAATCCGACCAGCGCCTGCCAGCCGTCCGGATCCTGCAGGGCCGCCTCGGCTTCGACGTTATAGCGGCGCAGCCCGTCGTAGCAGAGGGTGCGCAGCAGGTCCTCCTTACTGGGGTAGCGGCGGTACAGGGCGCTGATCCCCACCCCCGCGCGTTCGGCCACCGCGGAGATGGGCGCCTTCGGATCGTTGAGGAACACGTCCCGCGCGGCGGTCAGGATGATCTCGTCATTGCGGGCGGCCTGCGCCTTGCGACCGGGCAGTGCGCGCTGAGCTGGGGTTTCGGAAATCTTCGGCATGAGATCGAGAATACCACTTGAACGGAATCATCCGTTCCGTTATGGTTAGGACAGAACGAAACATTCCGTTCCAACAAGGAGAGAATGATGAACGCCACCGCCATCCGCCCCTTCCGCATCGACGTCCCGCAGGCCCAGCTCGACGACCTGAACGACCGGCTGCGGCGGGCCCTGTACCCGAACGAACTGGCGGGCGTCGGCGACTCCTACGGCGTGCCGAACGACCGGGTACGGACGCTGGCCGAGTACTGGATGAACGAATTCAATTGGCGGGCACTGGAAGCCAAGCTGAACAGCTACCCGCAGTTCACCACCGAGATCGAGGGCGAGGACATCCACTTCCTGCACATCCGCTCCGAGCGGGAGGACGCCCTGCCGGTCATCCTGACCCACGGCTGGCCCGGCTCCATCCTCGAATACCTGGACGTCATCGAGCCCCTGACCAACCCGGAATCGGCCGACCAGCCGGCCTTCCACCTGGTCATCCCTTCCCTGCCCGGTTTCGGTTTCTCCGGCCCGACCCGCAGCACCGGCTGGAGCCGCTACCGCACCGCCCGCGCCTGGGCGCAGCTCATGGACCGCCTGGGTTACCAGCGTTATGGCGCGATCGGCAATGACGGCGGTTCGATGGTCTCCCCCGAACTCGGCCGCATCGCCCCCGACAAGGTGGTCGGCGTGCACGTCACCCAGATCTTCTCGTTCCCGTCCGGCGACCCGTCGGAGTTCGAGGGCCTGTCCGCCGAGGACATGGAAGCGCTCGGCATCCTGCAGTGGTTCCACGAGAACAAGATGTCGTTCAACATGCTGCACAGCCAGCAGCCGCAGACCCTGGCCTTCGCCCTGGCCGATTCCCCCCTCGGCCTGCTCGGCTGGAACTCCCAGCTCTTCGGCGAGTCTCTGGACGCCGATTTCGTGATCGGCAATGTGGCGATCTACTGGCTGACCGGCACCGCGGGCTCCTCGATCCGCTTCTACTACGAGGACGCCCACACCACCGATCACCCGACCGAACCCACCACCGTCCCCACCGCCCTGGCCATGTTCAAGGGCGACTTCCAGTCCATCCGCCGCTTCGCCGACCGCGACCACAAGAACATCGTCAGCTGGAACGCCTACGACGTGGTCTCGACCAAGGGCGGCCCGAACGACGCGGCCGGGCACTACGCGGCCCACGAAGCGACCGACGTCCTGGTCGCCGACATCCAGCGCTTCTTCGCCGAATACCACTGAGCTCCAACGGAACAGGCCCTCCCTGCGGGGAGGGCCTCCCGCGTTCCGGTGTCAGGCGACCGCGGCGGTCGCGGTCAGCACGGCAATCTCGGCCGCGAGGATACGACTCAATTCCGCTATCCGGGAACGGGAATGGCAGGTTTCGGAGAATGTGAAGTCGATGCTCAACCGCCCTTGGAACGTGTAGACGAAGTAGCTGATCTCCCGCCTGGAGCCGCCGGTGGCGAACCCACGGAAGTCGACCATCCGCATTCCGCCCGGGACCGCGAGCGCCGGCACCACACCCCAATTGGTGATGATGTTGACGGTGGCCGGGAGCACGTCGGTCTCGTCCAGCCGCGCCGCCGCGAACATGGTGGCCAGCGCTCCCCCGCTGTCGATACCGTGCACGATCTGCGCCTTCACGTTCTCGGCGAGCACGCGGAGATCGGTGTCGGCCCCGCACATGGTGATGGTGGGCGCGAAGCCCAGACCGTTCGTCGCCTCGGTGGGATGCGCGGGCGGCGTCAGATGCGGACGCAGGTCGACCGCGTGCCCGATGATCATGGGAAGCGCTGTCCGGTCCGGGATTTCATCGATCAGCGCGCGCTCGGACCGGACTATCGCAGCGCTCAGCAGTGCGTGCACCGTCGTCCCGTGTGCCCGCGCCCGGCGCAGCAGTTCACCGGTTTCGGCGGCCGACAGCATGATTCGCGACTCGGCGGCCAGACGCAGCCCCGGCCTTCCGATACTCCCCGCCGGCGCGAAGCTGCACAGACCGCGCAGCTCTGGCACGTCCGATTCCGGGACGTCGATGCCGCGCTCGGCGAGCAGGTCCTCGAGGCTGCGCGGAACCACCGGGGCGGGATCGGCGACCGGGACGCACGCTCCGAGTGCGGCGGCATTGCGCCAGAACTCTTCCAGCAGTTCGAAACCCAGGTGCGCATCATTGACGGCATGTGCGATGCGCAGTGCGACCGCAGTGGTCTCGCCGTCGCGCACGATCTCCAATTTCGCCAAGGCTCGCATGGGATCGATCGCCTGGACATCGTCCAACCAGTCCGGCAACGTGCCGTGCACGATCTCGACCACCGGGTCGCCGCAGCCACTGTCCGGCAGCCGCAGGTAGCAAGAACCGTCCCGCGCTTCGAGACGCCCGCGCAGTACCGGAAAACGCCGGGACGTGAGCGCGAACGCCCGCCGCAGCACGTCGTCGTCGACCGCACCGGCGCAGATCGCCACGTACGACACGGTCACCTGCTTCGGCACGAAGCTCTGATCGACGATGCCCAGCCGGTAATTCACATTGTCTCCTCGGGTGTCGGGCCGAGCGCCGGGAACGGCGCGGGCGGTCGGACACCACGGCGAGGACACGGGCGAGCGTCGACGCGGCGCTCGGATCGACCCGTGTCCCGTGGTGTCGATCCGAGCCTGCGCGGACCGCTCGAGCGGTCATTGAGCGCTCGATGAACGCCCCGCGGAGCGGGTGTTATCGCGTCGCCGACGGAACGGCGAACAGATCCGGCAGCGGCGGCAGCGGGCCGACCCGGGCGATCAGCTCGTCGAGTTGCGCTCGCACCAGCCGCGCCTCCGCTGTACGTCCGCGAGCCGTCAGAGCCTTCGCATGGAAGTGCAGCGAGTGCCCGCGCCGGATCGGGTCGGCGGCGCGGGTGAGCACCGAACTCGCCTCGGCGGCAGCGGATTCGGCGCGCTCGAAGAACCCACCATGGAAACCTACCTCCGCGAGCCGGTACAGGGCCCAGCCGAGCAGGAGCCGTCGCCCGTATCCGCGGGCCGCGTGCACTGCTTCCTCGCAGATCGACAACGCTCGCTCCGGGTCGTCGTCGCGCATCAGCGCTACCCGGCCGAGTTGACTGCGTGCCAGCGATTCGAACGCGGCACCGCCGATCCGTCTCGCCAATTCCGATGCACGCGCACCGAATTCCGCGGATTGATCCCAGATTGCGGCATCACCGTAGCGGTCCGCGAGGGTGGCGCACGCCCAGCCTTCCCAAGCCGGGTCGCCCAGGGCGTGGAAGATTCCGACCGCGGCCGCCATGTGATCGATCGCCTCGTCCGGCCGGCCGAGGCCGAGCGCGGCGGCGCCCAGCAGGTGTTCCACGAAGCCCAGCAGCAGGCTGTTTCCCCTTGGAAGCAGCAGATTTCGCGCCGGGACGAGCACACCGACGGCCTCCGCTCCCTGGCCTAGGTCCAGGGCGAGAACCAGGCCGAGGGCGGCACGAGCCCGGAGTTCCGTTTCCCGGTCCTCGAATCCGGCGGCGACGGCGAGCAGTCGTCGCAGCGCGCCGGCCAGCTGCCCGGATTGCGGCGAGGGGTCGACGGCCTCGCTGATCAGCATGGCCACATCCACGCTGGACGGCACCAGGGCCGGATGGTCGGCGGCGAGCTGCCGGTGCAGGGCGATCAGCGCGGTGCGCTCGGCATCCAGCCAGGCGTGCGCGTCCGCTTCGGATTCGATGGCGGCGCCGGAATGCCCGGTCGCCGGGACATAATCGAGCCGATGCCCCGGATAGCGCAGCCCGACAATGTTTTTCGCGGTCGCCAGGTAATAGTCCAGCAGGCGCGACAGCACCCGTACCCGGTCCAGCTCCGGATCGACCGTGCGCGCGTACAGGCGCAGCAGGTCGTGATACCCGTAACGATCGACTCCCGTGGATTGCAGCAGCCCGAGGTCGACCAGGGACTCACAGACCTGGGCGGCGGTCCCGATGTCCGTCCCCAGTATCGCCGCGGCGGCGGCGACCGACAGCTCGGGCGCGGCGGGGACCGCCAATTCCGCGAAGGCCCGTGCCGTCGCGGGCGGCAGGTCCCGGTATCCGAAGGCGAAGCAGGCGTCGACGGCGAGATCGCCGCACCGTAACTCCGAGAGCCGATTCCGCTCGTCGGCCAGCCGTCGCGCCACCTCGGCGATACTCCACCGCGGTCGCACCGCGAGCCGCGCGCCGATGATCCGGATGGCCAGCGGCAGCCGTCCGCACGCCGCGATCACCGCGTCGACGGACTCCGATTCGGCGGCTGCGCGCGCCGCACCGACGATGCCCGCCAAGAGGTTTCGCGCCTCGTCGGTGGACAGCAGATCCAGCTGGCGGTGGGTGGCGCCCGGTAGCGGCAGTACCGCACGGCTGGTGACCAGGACCGCACAATCGGGTCCGCTCGGCAGCAGCGGCGTCACTTGATCCAGCGTGCCCGCATTGTCGAGCACGATGAGCAGGCGCCGGTCCGCCGACAGACTGCGCAGCAGGGCAGCGCGTTCGGGCTCGGTGGGTGGAATGTCGCTGTCCGGGATGGCCAGCGCGCGCAGGAAGCCGCCCAGCACGCCGACGGGCTCGGCGGGCCGGTCGTCGACGCCGCGCAGGTCGGCGTAGAGCTGACCGTCCGGGAAGCGGTCTCGGATCGTCAGGGCGACGCGGGTGGCCAGGGTTGTCTTGCCGACTCCGCCCATGCCGGTGACAACCACCACCGGTGGGGCGAATCCGGTCGGATTCAGGGCTTCGCCGAGTTCCTTCAGCAGTGTCTCGCGGCCGGTGAAATCGGCTATCCCTCTGGGCAATTGCGCCGGCCGTATGACCTCGCGTCGGTCGCCGTGCGCGCCGTTCCATCCCATCTGACCGGCCTCCGATGACATCGGCGACAGCTGCGGCTGCGACGACGGCCGAGTCTGCGGGGACGGCTGCGGCAGCGGCTGCGGCTGCGGCAGCGGCTGCGGCTGCGGCAGCGGCTGCGTCTGCGGCAGCGGCTGCGGCTGCGTCTGCGGCAGCGTCTGCGGCAGCGGCTGCGGCTGCGGCTGCGAGGGCACAGGTAGCGGAGGTGGGGGCGGGAGTTCGTCGTCGAGGATTCGCCGGTGCAGCTCGGTCAGTTCGGGGCCGGGTTCGATGCCGAGTTCGTCGATCAGCAGCCGGCGGGTGTCGGTGTAGACGGTGAGGGCTTCGCTGCGACGGCCGGAGCGGTACAGGGCCGTCATCCAGAGGGCACGCAAGCGTTCCCGGAGCGGGAATTCGGCACTCGCGGAAGCTATCTCGCCGATCACCCGGGCATGACGGGACAGCTGCAGATCGGTGTCGAGGCGAGCTTCGAGCAGGTTTACCCGCAGCTCGGACAGGCGTCGGCGATGATCGGTCGCGGCCGGGCCGGGCACTCCCGCCAAGGGTTCGCCGTGCCACAGCGACAGCGCCTCGGTCAGCAGGAGGCGCGCATGCTCGAAATCTTGTGCAGCTCTGGCATTCTCGGCGGATTCGGCGAGCGCCTGCACACGGAAAGCGTCGATGGAGTCGCGCCCCACGCGCAGTTCATAGCCGTCGCCGACCGACACGAGTACGGAGGGCGCGGTCCGCGGGGCGCGATCCGGCTCCACCAGCTTGCGCAGCAGCAGGGCGTGGGAGCGAAGGGAAGCGACGGGGTCGCCGGGAAGTTCCTCACCCCAGACCGCATCGACCAGCTGCGCCGCGCTGAGCGGGCGACCACCTGCGAAAAGAAGCGCGGCGAGCACGGCCTGGGTGCGAAGCCGCCCGGACGCAATGGCCTGCGGGCCGCGCCGGACGGTGACGCGGCCCAGCACCGTAAAGCTCAGTTCCGCGGGATCCATCGGCTTCTCTCGGTAAAAACATGGGATCAGCCGATCTTATGCGGGAGGTTCAGCCCACCCGCGCGACGAGGTCCTTGACGGCGAACACGACAAACAGGCCGGCCCCGTACAGCAGGACCAACATCCATTTGGCGAAGCGCCGGGTCTCGGGCCAAGCGGGAGGGTTTCGATTCGTCAT
This sequence comes from Nocardia yamanashiensis, assembly GCF_021183565.1. NCBI lineage: Bacteria > Bacillati > Actinomycetota > Actinomycetes > Mycobacteriales > Nocardiaceae > Nocardia > Nocardia yamanashiensis. The sequence goes on along the minus strand of NZ_CP089226.1, from coordinate 7,288,428 downwards.
GCCCGGAACCGTAGGTAGCGTCCCTCACCAGCCGATTCCCCCGAATGAACACCCGATCAACACCGCTGGTCAGCGAACCGCAGCGGCCCTGCCCTCACCGGGAGAGCCCGTCGGTATCCGGGACCTTGCCGACCCAAGCCCAACCGGCATGTGTAGCGATGCCCATGAGCTGCCGTCGCGCACTGCAGGACCGTGATGAAGTACCGTCCCCCGCAATGCATGCCATGTGCGAATGCATGAGCGCTTCCACGCTCCGTGAATACCTCAGCGCGGCGACATCCTCCGGGAAACGTTCGTGCTTGATCTGCGAAACAACGTAAGGCATTGCGTCACCAGCCCGCTCGATGGCGGCCCTGGTGCAGCCATCCGACTCTTCCGGACGCCGGGACATAAAGGCAGCCTTCGCCTTTGATGTACGCCAGGCGAAGAAACCGTGAGTTGCGTGTAGGCGCGGCGTCCATGAAGCCCCACACCGACAAGGTGACGAGCGCGACGATAAGAAGGACTAACGTCCAAGTCTCCCAAGACATTTCGATTCCCCTCGCGGCGGTTGAAGCAAACCTCGTTGCTAACTTCTGGTGACATTTAGACTGACATCGGCAGCACGCTCACGAAAGGCATTGAGCGCGAACAGCCGGAGGTCCAAAGCGGACGTGTCCACGGTCGACATTCCCCAGATAGCGAGGCTAACGAATGGCCGGAACAACGGTCTCTCGCATGGATTTCGGGAACTTCATGCGGGAGCTCAGAACACAGGCAGGAATGTCACTACTGGCGGCAGCCCTGCATCTGGAAACATCTCGGCAAACAGTCATGCGCATGGAGGACGGTCTTCCGACCAAGCTGGCGACGATCCACATCAAGAGCCTGTTCGATCTGTACGCCCCGGCAAAGGAGGCTCGGCGGCAGGCGCTCGACCTCTGGCAGGAGGTCCGGGAACAGGACAAAGCCGCCAAGGCGCAAGGCAATTCGAAGGGCTTCTGGCGTCCGTACTCCGACCAGATCGCCCCGAACTTCCCCAAGTTTCTCCGCCTCGAGGCCGCCGCCTCGGAGATCCTCGCGCATCAAGTGGTCATCATCCCGGGCCTGCTCCAGACCAGCGACTATCGGCGGGCGATCATCCGGATGAACGAACCGGAACTGTCCACCGTGGATGTCGAACGCCGCATCGAGCTGACCGCTCACCGCCAGGCCCGGCTGGACGAGAGCGATTTTCGGCTGGAAGTGCTTCTTTCCGAGGCCGTTCTGCGGCACCGCCCCGCAAGCCCGTCCGTCATGGCCGCACAGCTCCTGTGGCTGGCCGAGGCCGGCGAGCGCACGAACCTCAGCGTGCGGATCATCCCCTTCGCCGCAGGCCCGCATCCAGGACTGGCGATGCTGACTTTCACCCTGCTGCGATTTCCGAAGGGAGCCAGCGGAATCACGCTGCCACCGGTGGTTTACGCCGAAGGAGCGATCGGCAGCATCTTCCATGAGGACGCCGATGAGGTCGACCAATATCGTCAGGCGATCGACGGCATGCGAGTTGTAGCGTTGACAGAGGAGGGGACCCGAGACTTCGTGTTTCAAACAGCGAAGGAGTACACGCCATGAACAGTCCGGCGACGGGCCAGTGGTACAAGTCGAGCAGGTCCGATGGCGCCAAGCAGTGCGTGGAGGTCTGCCACGAACCGGCACGGACCGGCGTGCGCGACAGCAAGCAGCCCGGCGGGCCCGAGCTGTTCTTCTCTCCGGAGGAATGGGCCGGGTTCGTCCGCTTCGTCAGCGAGTAGGCCGAGACCCTCTCGCATGTAGGTGAGACGCATGGCGATGTTCGCGGAGACCGAGGATTGACAAACTGAATTCACCTTCAAGACAACGAAATTCGAAAGGTGAATGCAATGCGAATCGCAATCTTCGGAGCCACCGGGACCGTCGGCCGCAAGGTCACCGAGCAGGCTTTGCAGGCCGGGCACGAGGTCACCATTCTCACTCGGTCGGCGGGCAATTCGACTGTGTCGCATCCGAATCTGACGGTGGTGGTCGGTGATGTGCTCGATCCTTCGGCGGTCGAGCAGACCGTGCTCGGGCAGGACGCCGTGATCGTCACGCTGGGTGCGGGGCGCAAGGGAGTGCTGCGGGCCGAGGGGACCAAGACGATCATCCAGGCCATGGAGCGGACCGGGGTGAAGCGGCTGGTGTGCATGTCCTCGCTGGGTGTGGGCGATTCCCGGGGGAACCTGAACTTCCTGTGGAAGTACATCCTGTTCGGCATGCTGCTGCGGCAGGCGTACGCCGACCACGGGGTGCAGGAAACCTATGTGCAGGCCAGCGATCTGGACTGGACCATCGTGCGACCGGCCGCGTTCACCGACGATCCGGCCACCGGCGGCTACCACCGGGACGTTCCGGCCGATGCCAAGGGCTTGACGCTGAAGATCTCCCGAGCCGATGTCGCCGCGTTCCTGCTGGAGCAGGTCAGCGACGCCACCTACCTGCGTCGCACCCCCGGCATCTCGAATTGAGCCGGATCAGGCGTGGGAGTGGGCATCGCCCCAGGACGGGAAGGGATCCGGGTACCGCAGCCAGGACTGCGGCCCGGATGCCAGCTCGGCATCGGTGAGCAGGGCCGAATTCAGCAGGTCACGGACGTGCGGACGGTCCAGGTGGACGCCGATGAAAACGATCTCCTGCCCGGGTTCCATATCCAGGGCGGTCCAGTAGGCGGCCGGTTCGAACGTCAGATTGGGGCCGGCCTGCGACCACAGCGCGGCCAGGTCGGGGCGGCTGGCCAGCCAGAAGAAGCCCTTGGAACGCAGCAGGCGCTGCATTTGCGCGAGGGCATTGTTCAGACGTTCGGGATGGAATGGGCGGTCGGCGGTGAAAGTGATGCTGCTGATGCCGTATTCCTCGGTTTCGGGGGTGTGGCCGCCCGCGAGTTCCTCGTCCCAGCCCTCGAATTGGGCGGCGATATCGGGGTTGTAGAGGCCGGTGCCGAGGATGTGCTTCAGGTCCACCACGCCGTGCGCGGACCGCACGATGCGGGCATTGGGATTCAAGCGCCGGATGGTCGCCTCCACACTGCCGAGGGCATTCGCGCTCACCAGGTCGGTCTTGTTGAGCACCAGCACATTCGCGAACTCCACCTGATCCACCAGCAGATCGGCGATGGTGCGCGCGTCCCCGTCGCCCGCTTGCAGATTGCGCTCCGCCAGCGCCTGACCCTTCACCACCTCGATCAGGAAAGTGGAGGCGTCGACCACCGTCACCATGGTGTCGAGTTTCGCGAGTTCGCCGAGTTTGAAACCGTCTTCGAATTCCCACTCGAAAGTAGCGGCCACCGGCATGGGTTCGGAGATGCCCGTGGATTCGATGACCAGATGGTCGAAGCGGCCCTCGCGCGCCAGCTTCCCGACCGATTCGATGAGGTCCTCGCGCAGCGTGCAGCAGATGCAGCCGTTGGTGAGTTCGACGAGCTTCTCCTCGGTGCGATCCAGATGGCCCTGGCCGGCGACGAGCGCGGCATCGATGTTCACCTCGCTCATGTCGTTCACGATGACGGCCACCCGGCGGCCTTCGCGATTGGCGAGCAGGTGGTTGAGCAGGGTGGTCTTGCCCGCGCCGAGGAAGCCGGAGAGCACGGTCACGGGCAGTGGGGCGGAGTGCTGGGCTGAGGTCATGTCGTAATGATAATGGTTTTCATTAACAAGAGAGCGGCGGGGGCTCCGACGCAGGTCCGCGCGGCTCCAGTTGGGCCGGGACACACAGGTCACCTCGGCCACCGGGCCGCGTAGGGTCACGGGCGTGGAACTGCTACCGCTCACCCCCAATGGCCAGACGCCGGTCCGTGCGCTCACCATCGCCGGAACCGATTCCGGTGGCGGCGCGGGCATTCAAGCCGACTCGCGCACCATGGCGCTGTGCGGTGTGCACGCGTGTGTCGCGGTCGCCGCCGTCACCGTGCAGAACACCTTGGGCGTCAGCGGTTTTCACGAGATCCCCCCGCAGATCGTGGCCGATCAGGTGCGCACCGTGGTGAGCGATATCGGCATCGGCGCCGCCAAGACCGGCATGCTGGCCTCCACCGCGATCATCGAAGCCGTCGCGCAGGTGTGCCGCGAGGTCGGCATCGGGCGCGACGGAACCATCCCGCTCGTCGTGGACCCGGTCGCCGCCTCCATGCACGGCGATCCGCTGCTGCACGCCGAAGCCCTGGACGCGGTGCGGCACACCCTGATTCCGCTCGCCACCGTCGTCACCCCGAACCTCGACGAAGTCCGGCTGATCACCGGCATCACCGTGGTCGACGACGCCAGCGCCCGCAAGGCCGCCGAAGCCCTGCACGCCCTCGGCCCGCGCTGGGCCATCGTCAAGGGCGGGCACCTGCGCACCTCCGAACAGAGCACCGACCTGCTCTTCGACGGCGAGACCTTCCACGAACTCCCCGCCCGCCGCCTCGCCACCGGCAACGACCACGGCGGCGGCGACACCCTCGCCGCGGCCATCTGCTGCGCCCTCGCCCACGGCTACACCGTCCCGGACGCAGTCGCCTTCGCCAAGGAATGGACCTTCCGCTGCCTGGAAGCCTCCTACGATCTGGGCGCCGGCCACGGCCCGGTCTCGCCGCTGTGGCGACTGCACCTCGGGGCGCGGTAGCCCGCTGCTCGCAATCGCCGGAACGGGCGTCGGCGTGAACGCCTCCCAGTAACCTCCCAGGGAAGGTCCAGGTCGGCTGGAGCGTGGTCGTCGAAGTTGGACACCATGATCGATACAGCGATCGCCGTGGGGGCGGCGGAATCAGCGGAGGCAGTGACCGCGCCCATTGTGGATATTGTGGTGCCGGTCTACAACGAGGAACAGGATCTGGGGCCGTGCGTGCGGAGATTGCACGCGTTCCTGAGTACGAGTTTTCCGTTCTCGGCGCGAATCACGGTGGCGGACAACGCATCCACCGATGACACACTCGCGGTGGCGCGGATCCTCGCGGGCGAGCTGGACGGGGTGCAGGTGGTGCACCTGGATCGCAAGGGGCGCGGGCGGGCGTTGCGGGAAGTGTGGCAGCGGTCGGATGCGCAGGTCGTGGCGTACATGGACGTGGATCTGTCGACGGATCTGAACGCGTTGCTGCCGTTGGTGGCGCCGCTGGTTTCGGGGCATTCGGATCTCGCCATCGGGACGCGGCTGGCGTCGTCGGCGCGGGTGGTGCGCGGGCCGAAGCGGGAGATCATCTCGCGGTGCTACAACCTGATCTTGCGGACCTCGTTGCAGGCGCGATTCACGGACGCGCAGTGCGGGTTCAAGGCCATGCGCGGGCCGGTCGCGAAACTGGTGCTGCCGCTGGTCGAGGACGGGGAATGGTTCTTCGACACCGAGCTGCTGGTGCTGGCCGAGCGGATCGGGTTGCGGATTCACGAAGTGCCGGTGGATTGGATCGACGATCCGGACAGCCGGGTGGATATCGTCGATACCGCGCGCAAGGATCTGCGCGGGATCTGGCGGGTGGGGCGGGCGCTGGCTTCCGGGCGATTGCCGATCAATGAACTGCGGGCCGCGATCGGGCGGGAGCCGCTGGTGGAAGGCGTACCGCTCGGGATGGTCGGGCAGCTGGTGCGATTCGGGATCGTCGGCGTTGTTTCCACGCTCGCCTATCTGGCGCTCTATGTTGCGCTGCAAGGGATTACGGGCGCCCAGGCCGCCAACTTCCTGGCCCTGCTGATCACCGCCATCGGCAATACCGCGGCCAACCGGGCGTTCACCTTCGGGGTGCGCGGGTCCACGCGGGCCGTCTCGCATCACTTCCAAGGATTGGTGATCTTCGGGGTCGGGCTGGCGCTCACCAGTGGATCGCTGTTCGTGCTGCATCACTGGGCTCCGGAGGCCGAGGTGCATCTGGAACTGCTGTTCCTGGTGGTCGCGAACCTACTCGCGACCCTGCTGCGATTCGTCGGCCTGCGCTGGGTATTCCGGCAGGCCGGAGCGCCGGAAGTCCGGAATGTGCCCGCCGCCGCGGAAGGAGCGGCGGAATGACCGCGACATTGACCGAACCGCCGCAGACCTCGCCACCCGCCGCTACCGACGCGACCGGCATGAGGGGCCGGCCGCGCTGGGAGCTGCCCGCGCTGGCGGCGCTGCTCGTCGCGACCACCGTCGCCTACCTGTGGAACCTGTCCGCCAACGGGTGGGCCAACTCGTTCTATTCCGCTGCGGTGCAAGCCGGTTCGGTGTCGTGGAAGGCGTTCTTCTTCGGCTCCTCCGATGCGGCCAATTCCATCACCGTGGACAAGACGCCGCTGTCGCTGTGGCCGATGGAGCTGTCGGTCCGGGTGTTCGGGTTGTCCTCGTGGGCGATGCTGCTGCCGCAGGTGCTGTTGGGGGTGGCGTCCGTCGCGCTGCTGTGGGCCACCGTGCGGCGCAACTTCGGCGCGGCCGCCGGACTGCTCGCCGGGCTCGTGCTGGCCGTGACACCCGTTGCGGCGCTGATGTTCCGGTTCAACAATCCCGACGCCATGCTGGTGTTCCTGATGATCGCGGCGGCCTGGGCGATGACGCGGGCCGTGGCGGACGGGCGCTGGCGGTGGCTGGTGCTCACGGGGTTGTTCATCGGATTGGGGTTCCTGGCAAAGCAATTGCAGGTGCTGCTGGTGGTGCCGGCGCTGGCGTCGACCTATTTGATCGCCGGGCCGCCGAAGCTGGGCAAGCGCATCGCGCAATTGTTCGCAGCGGGTGGGGCGATGATCGTCGGCGCGGGCTGGTGGGTACTCATCGCCGAGCTTTGGCCGGTGTCCGATCGACCGTATTTCGGTGGCTCACAGAACAATTCGATCATCGAACTGACCCTCGGCTACAACGGGCTGGGACGGCTCAACGGTGAAGAACACGGCAGCGTCGGACCTGGCGGCGATATGCCCACCGGCGGCAACGGCATGTGGGGCAGCACCGGCATCACGCGCCTGTTCGAACCCGCCCAGGGTGGTCAGATCGCCTGGTTGATCCCGGCGGCGCTGATCCTGCTCGCCGCCGCACTCCTGTTGCGCGGCAAGGCCCCTCGCACCGACGCGCGCCGCGCCTCCTTCATCCTCTGGGGCGGGTGGCTGGTCGTCACCGGCCTGGTGTTCTCGTTCATGAAGGGGATCTTCCACCAGTACTACACCGTCGCCCTCGCACCGGCGATCGCCGTGGTCGCCGCGACGGGCGCGGTCCTGCTGTGGCGTGAACGCGATCGCGCCTGGGTCCGCCTCGCCCTCGCGGCGGCGCTCGCTGCCACCACCGCGACCGCGTGGATGCTGTTGTCCCGCAGCAGCTCCTACCTGCCGTGGCTGCGCTGGACGGTGCTGGCGGCGGGCATCCTCGGCACCGTCGCCCTACTGGTGAAACTCCCCCGCAAGGCCGCCGTCGCGGCAGCCTGCACGGCGGTGTTCGTCGGGCTCGCCGGGCCGGTGGCCTACGTCGGCCAAACCCTCACCGCGAGTCACGAGGGCCCGATCCCCAGTGCCGGTCCCAGCGTCGGACACGGGTTCGGCCCGGGCGGCGGACGGTGGCCGGGCGGTGACACCACCGACGGTCGCAATGGCGGCGCACGCCCCGGCGGCGGTCCCACGAACGGAAGCAACCAGAACGGCGGCAACGGAATCGGCGACAGTTCGACCGGCGGCAAGCCCGGCGGCGCGATGATGGGCGGCGGCCCGGTCGGCGGCGTCATGGGCGCGAGCAAACCCAGCGACCAGGTGACCGCGCTGCTGCGGGACGGCGGCACCGAATACACCTGGGTCGCCGCCACCGTCAGCTCAAACAGCGCGGCCGGCTTCCAGCTGGCGACCCAACTGCCCGTAATGCCCATCGGCGGCTTCAACGGCAGCGACCCGTCGCCCACCCTCGCCCAATTCCAGCAATACGTGGCGGACAAGAAGATCCACTACTTCATCACCGGCAGCTCGAACAGCGAAGGCGACGGCATGGGCGGCTTCGGCCGCTCCAGCACCGGCACCAGCGGCCAAATCACCACCTGGGTCAAGGAACACTTCACCGCCCAGGAGGTGGACGGCGTCACCCTCTACGACCTGACCACCCCACTCTCCTGAAACACCAAGACCATCCGGTGGAACCCCGCTTCCACCGGATGGTCCCGTCCTACCCTGAAACAAGCATCGGACCAGCGAGTCTCAGGCAGTCACCATGACCCCACCCATGCCACTCAGCGACGAACACCGAGAAGCCTTCTGGCGCACCGTCGGCTGGCGACCGGACCTCCCCGACCACGAGCGCGAGCACATAGAACGCTGCTGGGACGACCAATCCATAGAACTGGCAGAAGCTTTCGGTTTCTGATCGAACCAGCGAATTCCTACGATCAGTGTGTCGTCACCGATCCAATGGGGGTTCACCGTCTTGATCCACACCTCGCAGCAGCCGCGAGATCGCCGATGGCGGCTGATTCTCGGATTGGTCGCGGCCTTGACCGTGGCAACCGGGGCGGCGATTCTCATCACCGTCCGCCACAGCGAACCCGCTGAAGCCGCAGGGATGAGCAACCGGGGCGGCTTCGCGGATCTGCGGCGGCTGGACCCCTGCTCGTACGTCGATCCGGCGGCGCTCGGGAAATATACGGCCACCACGTCCAGCGGGCGGGCGATACGCATAGAGCCAGACGGATTCGACGCCTGTGCGGTCGAATTGCCGGACTCCCCCGTCACCACGCCCGGCCAGACCGTCATCGTGGCCCTGCAATCCCTCCAGGCCACAGCCGCCGACCTCGCTGCGACACCAGGCGTGCTCACGACCGGCAAGACCACGGTCCGCACCTACGATCAACCTGATTCCGCTCCGCAGTACTGCCATCAGCTGATCGCGCGCGAAGACGGGGTTGCCGTTCGCCTTTCGATTACCGCCTTCGCCGTCAAAGGCCCCGGTGACCGGAAGACACTCTGCGAACTGCGCACCGCCGTCGCCACCATGGTGGGCCGCGCACTGACCGAAGGCGGCGGCGCCACCATCGACTACCCGCCGAATTCCCTCGGCGGCAAGGACCTCTGCGGCCGCCTCCTCGACTCCGAAATCGCCACCCCCACCCCCGACTCCGTCCGCACCCGGAAGCCCCGATCCGGCATGAACCGCTGTACCTGGACCGCGGGCGAATCCACCACGACGGCCGCCACCGACCTGGTTCGAACCTCAGCGGTCGCCGTTCACGGAACTGTCACCCCCCTGGTCGGCCGCCAATCCGATGTCGTCCGCACCTTCGACGGCACCACCACCCCAACCTGCATCGTCACCACCTACGGCCGCACCTGGCAACCGTGGCAGGGCAGCCATTTCAACTACGCCGCCGACGCTGACGACGCCGCCTCCAACTTCACCGAACGAGCCACCGTCCAGGTCCGGCTCGCACCCGGCGGGTCAGCCGACGACGCCTGCAATATGGCCCAGACCACCGCCGTCATGTTCTGGCAGCACCTGCCCAGCAGCTAGCGCCTCGACACCGGATCACCTGGCCGACACTGCCGACGGCTCGATCCCCGGAGCGGTGACACCATTTCTTGCGGCACGCGCCGGGGCGGGCGAATTCCTAAGATTGAGTGATTAATTCGCGTTGCCACGGGGGTCGCCGCAATGACCGAGCCAGAGGAAGGCACCGGATCAGGTTCCGGGCAGTCGCCGTGGGCGCGGGCCGATGCCGAGCCCAAGTACGCGATCCAGATCGGGCCGCCCGCCTATTCCGAGGGAATGCCGTTCTCACCGCTCGGGACGGAAAGCGTTACGCCACAGCCTGAGTCGGGGACGGCGAGTATCCGGAAGGCTGCCGGAGGGCGGCTTTCGAGGCGGAAGGCCGTTCTGATTCTGGGGGCGGTCGGGGCACTCGTCGTGGCGGTGGGGACGGCGGTGCTGGTCGGTACGTGGGGTTCGGAGCAGACCGGTACTGCCGCAGGTACTTCCGGTAGTGGGGTGGCGGGTGGGTTCGATGAGCCGGCGGCTATCGATCCGTGTTCGTTCGTGGAGCCTTCGATGTTCACCGGGGTCGCGGAGCAGGATTCGGGCGGGGAGTTCGCGATCGGGATCGAACCTGACAGCTTCTCCGGGTGCACCGTGAAATTGGGGCTGCCGGGTGGGGCGCGGTCCACTGTGACGGCGAAGATCGATATCGCGCGGTTTCCGGCGGAGTTCCTGGCCCGCACCGCGGATATCCCGATGGTCCAGCGCGGGCCGGTGCGGGTCGCCGATACGGAGCTGGGCGGGGCGGGAGATTGTGTGCAGCTCATCTTGCGGCCCGACGGGGTCGGCGTGAGCGTGGAGGTGACCTCGACGGCGCAGGGCTCCGACGAAACCCTGTGCAAGGTAAGGGATATCGTCACCGATGCGGCGGTAGCGGCGTTCACCGGGAATACCGCGAAGCGGTTGATCTACCCGTCCGATTCGGTGGGCGGGCGGGATCTGTGCGCGCTGTTGAACGAAGGCGAGCTGCGGGCCGCGACGGGTGCGCGGACCGCCCGGGCCGCGGCCGATTCGATCGCCTATCACTGCCAGTGGGAGGCGGAGGGCACCCGGATCGATCTGCATGCCGGATTGACGCCGCGATCGAAACCCGGGGCGACCGGGGGCACCGAGACCATCGCGGGGCGCAAGACGGTCGTGGACGACGATCACGCCGGGCGGTGCGAGCTGACGCTCACCGGCCGGAGCTGGGATCCGTGGCTGGGCGCCCATTACGAATACAAGGCCGGCGACGACACTTCGCGGTTCACCGAGCAGATCGCACTGATCGTCTACCAGGGGGTCGGCGCGTGCGATACGGCGAAAGCGCTGGCCGCGACCGCGTGGCCGAAGCTGCCGCACAGCTGATTCAGCGCGGTGCGTTCAACGCCGTGTGCAGGGTGGCGGCCCACTGCTGGACGATGTCCTTGCGGCGCAGGGAATCGTCGGTGAGGACGTCGGCGAGGCCGAGGCCGCGGGCCATGTCGAGGGTGGCTTGGACCAGGTGGTGCGCCACCGGGTCCTTGTCGTCCACGCCCAGGGCTTCGACGGCCAGGCGGTGCTGGGTGCGGCCGAAGTGGGCTTCCAGGGGGACGATTCGCTCACGCAGGACCGGGTCGGCGGAGGCGTGGGTCCAGACCTGGAGGGCGGCTTTGAAGAAGGGCGTGGTGTACCCCTCGACCAGGGAGGAGACGACGGCTTCGGTGCGGCCGACGCCTTCGGCGATCTGGTCGAGGGACTGCGCCTCGGTCATGGCCTGGACCATGCGGGTTTCGAACATGTACTCGAGGGCGGCGGTGATCAGGTCCTCGCGGGTGGGGAAGTGATGCTGGGCCGCGCCTCGCGACACCCCGGCGCGTTCGGCGACGACGGCCACCGTGGCGGCCGCCCAGCCGTTCTCGGCCAGGCAGTCGATGGTCGCCTCCAGCAGCCGCTGCCGGGTGGCCCGGCTGCGGTCCTGCTTGGGTTCGTGGGGTGTCGCCATGGTTGCCTATTCTGCCCAGCTGGGCGGGCGGCGCTGCATGAAGGCCGTGATGCCCTCGATGACCTCGGGGGTGCCGAAGAAGCTCGCGGAGCGTTTGGCCAGGTCCTCGGCGGAACGGTCGAACGCGGCGAGGAGGTCGGCATTGACGAGCTGCTTGGCCTCGGCCAGGCCCTGCGGCGCGCCCTTGCGCAGTTCACCGCACAGGCGGGCGGTCTCGGCGACCGGATCGTCGGCGGCGACGGTGATGAGACCGATGCGTTCGGCTTCGGCGGCGTCGAAGGTCTCGCCGGTCTGGAAGTAGCGGGCGGCCGCGCGGCCGGTCATGCGCGGCAGCAGGGTCAGCGAGATCATGAACGGGGCCAGGCCGATCCGGACCTCGGTCAACGCGAAACTGCTGCCGTGGCCGGCCACGACGAGATCACATGCGGCGATGATGCCCATGCCGCCCGCCCGCACATTCCCGTCGACCCGCGCCACCACAGGCTTGGGCATGGCGAGAATGTCCCGCAGTACGGAGATCATCCAGCGGGTGCGGATATCGGCCGCGGCGGCCGGGTCGGCGTCCACCGCCTCCTTGAGGTCCGCGCCCGCGCAGAAGGTATTGCCGGTGTGGGTGAGCACCACCCCGCGCACCGCGTCGTCGGCCGCCGCCCGGGCCAGGCCGTCGAGCAGTTCGGTGACCAGGCGGGAGGACAGGGCGTTGCGATTGTGCGGCGAATCGAAAGTCAGTACGGCGAAACCGTTCTCGACCTCGTAGCGCACGAACGGGGCGTCGGTGGTGGCGTCACTCATCGAATACTCCTGCGGGAGAGTGGAATCAGTAGGAGCGGGGCAGGCCCAGCGAATGCTGGGCGACGAAGTTCAGGATCATCTCGCGCGATACCGGAGCCACCCGGGCGATGCGGGAGGCGGCGAGCATGCCCGCCAGGCCCACATCGGAGGTGAGGCCGGAACCGCCGTGGGTCTGGATCGCCTGGTCCAGGGCCTTGATACTGGCTTCCGCCGCCGCGTATTTCGCCATATTGGCGGCCTCGGCGGCGCCGAAGTCATCACCGCTGTCGTAGAGGAACGCGGCCTTCTGCATCATCACCTTGGCGAGTTCCAGCTCGATCTTCACCTGGGCCAGCGGATGCGAAATGCCCTGGTGCGCACCGATCGGCACGCCCTTCCACACCGCGCGCTCCTTGGCGTACTGCACGGCGCGATCGATGGCGTAGCGGCCCATGCCGACCGCCATGGCCGCACCCATGATGCGCTCCGGGTTCAGCCCCGCGAACAGCTGCGCTATGGCGGCGTCCTCCTGGCCGACCAGGGCGGTGGCGGGCAGGCGCACGTCATCGAGGAACAGCGTGTACTGATTGTCCGGTTCGATGATGTCCATCTCCTGCTTCGTCTTCACGAAGCCGGGAGCATCGGTGGGGACGATGAACAGGGCGGGCTGCAGGTTGCCGGTCTTGGCGTTCTCGGTGCGCGCCACGATGAGCACCGCCTCGGCCTGATCCACGCCGGAGATGAAGATCTTGCGCCCGGTGAGAATCCAGTCCTCGCCGTCGCGGCGGGCGGTGGTGGTGATCTTGTGCGAGTTGGAGCCGGCGTCCGGCTCGGTGATGCCGAAGACCATCTTGCCGCTGCCGTCGGCCAGCTTGGTCAGCCAGTGCTGCTTCTGCGCGTCGGTGCCGTACTTGGTGATGATGGTGCCGCAGATGGCCGGCGAGACCACCATGAGCAGCAGGCCGCAGCCCTGCGCGGCGAGTTCTTCCTGCACCAGCGCGAGTTCGTAGATGCCCGCGCCACCGCCGCCGTACTCCTCGGGCAGGTTCACGCCCAGGAAGCCGAGTTTGCCCGCCTCGTCCCACAATTCGTCGAACGGCTCGTTGCGGCGCGCCTTCGGGCCCGCGTAATCCTTGAAGTTGTATTTGGCGGCGAGCTTCGCGACGGCGGCCCGCAGCGCCTTCTGTTCGTCGGTTTCGATGAAGCTCATGACCTACTCCTGGTTGTCGTTCGAAGCCGCGGCGGATTCGTCGGTGTGCACGATGGCGAGCACCGCACCCACTTCGACCTGCTGTCCGGCGGTCACATTGAGTTCGGTGAGGATGCCCGCGGCGGGGGCGGCGATGGTGTGCTCCATCTTCATGGCCTCCAGCCACAGGATTGGCTGGCCCTTCTCGACCCGGCTGCCGGCCTCGGCGCCGAGCCGGATGACCGCGCCGGGCATGGGCGCCAGCAGCGAGCCCTCGGCCACCTGATCGGCCGGATCCTCGAAGCGCGGCAGCCGGCGCACCGCGACCGGGCCGAGCGGGGAATCGACGGCCACCAGATCGCCGTAGCGGGCGATGCGGAAGGTGCGGCGCACCTTGCCGCGCTCCCCCGGCACCAGCAGGGTGACGGAATCCGGTGTGGCATCGAGCAATTCGAGGCCCTCGAAGCCGTCGACCGCCAGACCGGCACGGGTGAGGCGGTAGCGCACCTCGTGCTTACCGGTCAGGCGGCTGTCGTAGGACTTGGTCTGGGACTGCGACGGCAGATTGCGCCAGCCGGAGGGCAGGCCGCCGCCGACCCGGGCCGAACGCCGGTTGGCGGCGGCATCGGCGAGCGCGGCGGCCACGATGAACAGCTGCTCGTCGGCCTCGGAAACCAAAGGCGCGGAGAGCTTCTCCAGGTCGTGGGTGGCGAAGAAGGCGGTGTCGGTATCGCCCGCCAGGAACGCGGGATGGCGCAGCACCCGCACCAGCAGATCGCGGTTGGTGACCAGGCCGTGGATCTGCGCGCGCTGCAACGCCGAAGCCAGCAGATGCGCTGCCTCGTCACGGGTTTCGGCGAACGAGATGACCTTCGACAGCATCGGGTCGTAGTGCACGCCGACCACGGAACCGTCCACCACGCCGGTGTCCAGGCGCACGCCCGGTTCGGTCAGCACGGTGAATTCGCCCGCGGTACCGGGGATGTCGAGCTTGTACACCGGACCGGACTGCGGCTGCCAGTCGTGCGCCGGATCCTCGGCGTACAACCGCACCTCGATGGAATGCCCGCGCATCTCCGGCTGCTTGGCGGGCAGCGGGCGACCCGCGGCCACCTGCAACTGCAACCGCACCAGATCCAGGCCGGTGACCTGCTCGGTGACCGGATGTTCCACCTGCAGACGGGTGTTCATCTCCAGGAAGAAGAAGTCGCCCTTCTCGTCGGCCAGGAATTCGACGGTGCCCGCACCCTCGTAGCCGATGGCCTCCGACGCCAGCTTGGCGGCCTCGAACAGCCGCGCCCGCATCCCGTCGATCTTCTCGACCAGCGGGGACGGCGCCTCCTCCACCACCTTCTGATGGCGGCGCTGAATCGAGCACTCGCGTTCGCCGACCGCCCACACGGTGCCGTGGGTATCGGCCATGACCTGCACCTCGATATGACGGCCGGTCTCCAGGTAGCGCTCGCAGAAAACGGTGGGATCACCGAAGGCGGAAGCGGATTCGCGCTGCGCGGCCTCGATCTGATCGTTCAGGTCGGCCAGTTCGCGCACCACGCGCATACCGCGACCGCCACCGCCCGCGGACGCCTTGATCAGCACCGGCAGCATGTCGGCGGTGACCTCGGCGGGGTCCAGCTGCTTGAGCACGGGCACGCCCGCCGCGTCCATCATCTTCTTGGACTCGACCTTGGAGCCCATCTGCTCGATGGCGGCGACCGGCGGGCCGATCCAGGTCAGCCCGGCTTCCTGCACGGCCTTGGCGAATTCGGCGTTCTCGGAGAGGAATCCGTAACCGGGGTGGATCGCGTCGGCGCCGGCGGCCAGCGCCGCCTCGATGATCAGATCGCCGCGCAGGTAGGTCTCGCCGGGCGTATTGCCCGGAAGGCGAATGGCCGCATCGGCTTCCGCCACGTGCGGGGCGTTCGCATCGGCATCCGAGTACACGGCGGTGGTCGCGATTCCCATGCGACGACAGGTCGCGAACACCCGCCGTGCGATCTCGCCACGGTTGGCGACCAGAACATTGGTGAGCCCACCCGTCGCCCGACCGCCGCCCCTCACGGAATCGCTCTGCGATACTGTCATTTTCGGCCTCACATCCGGAAGACGCCGAAGCCCTCGGCGCCCTTGATCGGGGAATTGTGAATGGCGGACAGGGCCATTCCCAAGACCGTGCGGGTGTCGCGGGGGTCGATGACGCCGTCGTCGTACAGGCGGCCCGACATGAACATGGGCAGCGATTCGGCCTCGATCTGCGCTTCGATCATGGCGCGCAGCCCGGCGTCCTGCTCCTCGTTGAACGGAATCCCGCGCGCCTCGTTGGCGGCCCGGCCCACGATGGAGATGACGCCCGCCAGCTGCGCACCGCCCATGACGGCGGATTTGGCGCTGGGCCAGGCGAATACGAAGCGCGGATCGTAGGCGCGACCGCACATGCCGTAGTGACCGGCACCGTAGGACGCGCCCATCAGCAGCGAAATGTGCGGCACCTTCGAATTCGACACCGCGTTGATCATCTGCGCGCCGTGCTTGATGATGCCCTTCTGCTCGTACTCCTTGCCGACCATGTAGCCGGTGGTGTTGTGCAGGAACAACAGTGGCGTGTTCGACTGGTTGGCCAGCTGGATGAACTGGGTGGCCTTCTGCGCTTCCTCGCTGAACAGCACGCCGCGGGCGTTGGCGAGAATGCCGACCGGGTAGCCGTGCAGCTCCGCCCAGCCGGTGACCAGGCTGGAACCGTACAGCGGCTTGAACTCGTCGAAGTCCGAACCGTCCACCACGCGGGCGATGACCTCGCGCGGATCGAACGGGATCTTGAGGTCGGTCGGCACGATGCCGAGCAGTTCCTCCTGGTCGTAGAGCGGCTCGATGATCTCCTCGAGCGGCCGCCCCGCCGGGCCCTCCTTCCGCCAGTTCAGGCGCTTGACGATATTACGGCCGAGCCGGATCGCGTCCTGCTCGTCCACGGCCAGGTAGTCGGCGAGACCCGAAGTGCGGGCGTGCATTTCCGCGCCGCCCAGGGATTCGTCGTCGGACTCCTCACCGGTGGCCATCTTGACCAGCGGCGGGCCGCCCAGGAACACCTTGGAGCGGTCCTTGATCATGACCGTGTAGTCCGACATGCCGGGGATGTACGCGCCGCCCGCGGTGGAATTGCCGAAAACCAGTGCGATGGTGGGGATTCCGGCCGCCGACAACCGGGTCAGGTCGCGGAACATGCGCCCGCCGGGGACGAACACCTCCTTCTGCGTGGGCAGATCCGCGCCGCCGGACTCCACCAGGCCGATCACCGGCAGGCGGTTCTCCAGCGCGATGTCGTTCATGCGCAGGGTCTTGCGCAGCGTCCACGGGTTGGAGGTGCCGCCGCGCACGGTCGGATCGGGCGCGGTGATCATGCATTCGACGCCCTCGACGATGCCGATGCCCGCGATGACGCTGGCGCCCACGTGGAAGTCGCTGCCCCAGCCGGCCAGCGGGGCCAGCTCCAGGAACGGCGAATCCTCGTCCAGCAGCAGCTCGATGCGCTCGCGCGCGGTCAGCTTGCCGCGCTTGCGATGCCGCGCCATCTTGTCCGGACCGCCGCCCGCGATGTTCTTGGCGTACTCGGCCTCGACCTCGGTGAGCTTGGCGGTCATGGCTTCGGCGGCCGCCCGATAGTCGGCCGAATTCGGGTCTACGGTGCTACGCAGAGTGGTCAAGACTGGAACCCCAATCGCTTGGCCGCGAGGCTGGTCAGGATCTCGTTGGTGCCGCCGCCGATGCCGAGGATGCGCACATCCCGGTAGTGGCGCTCGACCTCGGACTCACGCATGTAGCCGAGGCCGCCGAACAGCTGCACCGCCTGGTGGGCGACCCATTCGGCGGTTTCCACGGCGGTGTTCTTGGCGAAGCACACCTCGGCGATCAGATCGGTTTCGCCGTGCGCGGCGCGCTCCACCACATGGTGGGTGTAGACGCGGGCCACATCGATGCGGCGCGCCATCTCCGAGAGGGTGTTCTGCACGGCCTGGCGGGAGATCAGCGGGCGACCGAAGGTCTCGCGGTCGCGGACCCACTGCAGGGTGAGGTCCAGGCAGCGCTGGGCGTGGCCGTACGCCTGCGCGGCGAGGCCGACGCGCTCGCTCACGAATGCCGAGGCGATCTGGGCGAATCCGGAATTCTCCGGGCCGACCAGGTTCGAAACCGGCACGCGCACATCGACATACGACAGCTCGGCGGTGTCGGAGCACAGCCAGCCCATCTTCTCCAGCTTGCGGGAGACGGTGAAACCGGGCGTGCCCTTCTCCACTACCAGCAGCGAAACGCCCGCCGCACCCGGGCCGCCCGTGCGCACGGCGGTCACCACGTAGTCGGCGCGCACGCCGGAGGTGATGAAGGTCTTGGAGCCGTTGACGATGAACTCGTCACCGTCGCGCACCGCGGTGGTGCGCAGATGGCCGACATCGGAGCCGCCACCGGGCTCGGTGATCGCCAGCGAGCCGATCTTCTCGCCCGCCAGCGTCGGCTTCACCCAGCGCTCGATGTGCTCGGCATTGCCCGACGCGACAATGTGCGGGACCGCGATGCCACAGGTGAACAGCGAGGCGAACAGGCCGCCGGAGCCGCCCGCGTAATGCATTTCCTCGCACACGATCGCGGCGTCGATGCCGTCGCCGCCGGAACCGCCGACAGCCTCCGGGAACTGGATGCCGAGCAGGCCCAGCGCGCCCGCCTTCTTGTGCAGATCACGCGGCAACTCGCCCTCGCGCTCCCAGCCGTCCAGGTTCGGGAGCACCTCGCGCTCCACGAAACCCCGTACGGTGGCGCGCAATTCACGCCGCTCGGGCGTCTGCCACAGATCCGCGTATCCGGTTGTCATGCCGTCTCACTCCATTTCGCACGGCTGATATCCCAAGAGCCGTCAGCGCGGCGGCCCCACCCGTCATCCCGAGACCGCCCCGGCGCGGGGCGGTTTCGGGGGTCGCGTGCGCTCACGGCAGCAACTCCGCGGGAATGTCGATGTGGCGCGACCGCAGCCATTCCCCGAGCCCCTTGGCCTGCGGATCGAAGCGCGCCTGGTAGGCCACGCCCTCCCCCAGCAGCCCTTCGACAATGAAATTGAGCGCCCGCAGGTTCGGCAGCACATGCCGGGTGACGGGCAATTTCGCCGTTTCCGGGAGCAGCAGGCGCAGTTCGTCGACGGTCAAAGCGTTGACCAGCCACTGCCATTCGGCATCGGTGCGCACCCAGACGCCGATATTCGCGTTACCGCCCTTGTCACCGGACCTCGCCAACGCGATCGTGCCCAGCGGGACGCGCTTGGTCTCACCGGCCGGAAGCGGCTGCGGCGGAATCGGTTCCGCGACATCCGCCAAGGTCAGGGTCTCGGCGGCCGGTGCGATGGCGACCTCGGTGCCGTCCGGCAGCACGGCCGTGTGCGGAACTTCCTTCGCATCGACGTAACCGGGCTTGAACACGCCGTACGGGCCACCGTTTCCGGGCGGGGCCGTCAGCGAGAAGCCCGCGTAGCTCGCGAGCGCCAATTCCACCGCCACACTGGAGAAGGCGCGGCCGACCTTGTTCGGATCGGGATCGCGGACCACGCAGCGCAGCAGGGCGCTGGCCTGCTCCTCGGTCTCGGCGTCCGGGCGGTCCAGGCGGGCCAGGGTCCACTCCAGCTCGGCGGGGCGCACCGGCAGCCAGGACTCCAGCTGGCGTTGCGCCAGTTCGGCTTTCGCCTCGATGTCGAGACCGGTGAGAATGAACTCCATCTCGTTGCGGAAGCCGCCGATGGTGTTCATCGACACCTTGGTCTGTGGCGGGGGCGCTTCGCCCAGCACGCCGCTGATCAGCACCCGGTCCTCGCCCTCCTGGCTGACGCGAATGCTGTCCAGGCGGGTGGTGACATCCGGTCCGGCGTAGCGCGGGGACTGGATCTCATACATGAGCTGGGCTTTCACCGTGTCCACGGTGACCGCGCCGCCGGTGCCCGAGTGCTTGGTGATGACGGTGGAACCGTCGCGGCGGACCTCGGCGATCGGGAAGCCCGGGCGGCCCAGATCCTTGATCTCGGTGAAGAAGGCGAAATTGCCGCCGGTGGCCTGGGTGCTGCACTCGATGACGTGGCCCGCGACCACGGCTCCGGCGAGCGCGTCGTAATCCGTACGGCTCCAGCCGAAATGGGCGGCGGCGGGGCCGACCACCAGCGAGGCGTCGGTGACGCGGCCGGTGACGACGATATCCGCGCCCGCGTTCAGGCATTCCGCGATACCCCACGCGCCCAGGTAGGCGTTGGCGGTGAGCGGCGTGCCGAGGCCGAGTTCGGCGGCGCGCGGCAGCAGGTCGTCGCCGGTGACGTGGGCGATCTTCGGTGCGAGACCGAGCTTTTCGGCGACCTCGCGCACGCGCTGCGCCAGCCCGGCGGGGTTCAGGCCGCCCGCGTTCGCGACGATCTTCACGCCGGATTCCAGCGCCAGGCCGAGGCTGCCCTCCAGCTGCTTCACGAAGGTCTTGGCGTAGCCGAGGTTCGCGTCCTTCATGCGATCCCGGCCCAGGATCAGCATGGTGAGCTCGGCCAGATAGTCGCCGGTGAGAACGTCCAGGTCCCCGCCTTCGAGCATCTCGCGCATGGCGCTCAGCCGATCACCGTAGAAGCCGGAACAGTTGCCGATCCGAAGTAGCTCCGGATTTTCGGCGAGCTGACTCATACTGGGCCTCCCTGTGCACCCGAGTCCGGGGCGCGGCCTCTCCGCCGCGGTCGGATCAAGGGTCACATCGAGGGCAGAAAAAATCAAGCCTGCGTGCTTGTTAATTTCGGGAGGTGCAGGTCAGAGCCGGTGTACGGCGATCCGGCACGCTTCCTGCAAACTTGAGCGATGTCCTCGAGCGTGATCTTCGTGCTGCTGCTGGCCCTCGCCGGATTCCTGCTCGGCGGGGCCTACACGACCTGGAAGACAGCCAAGCCCCTGGCCGTGGCGCTCGCCCTCGCGGGGGCGCTCGCAGTGGCCGGGGCTTTCCTCTGGATGTGAGCCGTTACTCGGCGTCGAGACGGAAGATTCGCAGATCCTCCGGGACCCCGCTCAGGGGGGCCGCGAAGAAGCTGCGGCGGTAGGGCTTTACGCCGAAGCCGAGTTCTTCGAGGGTTTCCGGTTCGAGGGAATCGAGGGTGGCGGCGGAGAGCATGGTGTTGCCGTTGCCGCCGGCTTCCATGACGCGGGCCGCGATGGTGACGTCCACGCCGAGCCAGTCGCCGCCGATCTCGCGGGGGGAACCGGTGTGCAGGCCCATGCGCATCTGGGGGCGGTAACCGTCGATGCTGACGCCCGACAGGTTCTCCTTGGCCGCCACGGCTGCCCGTACGGCCCGATCGGCGGACGGGAAGACCGCCATCACCCCGTCGCCCATGCGCTTCACCACGGAGCCGCCACGGTCCACGATGGGCGGTTCGATGGCCTTGGCCACGCGGCGCAGCAGTTCCAGGGTCGCCTCGTCACCGGCGGCGAGGGACCAGCTGGAGAAGGCCACCAGGTCGGTGAACATGATGGTGATCTCCTGGGTGCCGCGGCCCCGGCCGACGCGTTCCAGCATGGCCTGCCAGACCTGGAGCGCACCCAGGCCCAATTCCTTTGCCGCGCTGGGCGTATCGCCGACCAGCTTGTCCGCGGCACGGGCCACGGCGCGGGCGCTGCCGGGACCGGAGACCGAGAGCGGATCGCCGAAAGCCGGGTCGCCGGGCAGGTTCTCGCGGGCCTTGCGGATGGCGCCGATCAGATCGCCACGCTGATTCGCGGCCGCCATCAGGGAAGAGAGCTGACCGGGGAAGCGGCCGCGGCGCCGATTGGCCTCGTTCTCGTCGAGATCCGCCGGAACCAGCGGAATGACCACGTCCGGGTCGATCGGACGCGGCTGCTGCGGGCGCGGACCGGTCGCGTCCTTCGACCGGTTGCGATCGGTGCCCAAACCTTCGGTGCGGTTCGCGTCGGACGCGCGGTCTCCGCCGTCGGAGGGTCGTTCGCTCACGCCCAGAGCGTATCTCAGGCCTTGATCCTCGGATGGATGAATGATTGCCACCTGACACCTCCCGATCGGTGCGAGCGGCCACAACGTTGAGCCCGCCGATGTTTGAGTGCTTTGGTTGCTGAGGCGATGCTACCGACGGTTCAGTTCGGCGGCTAGGCCCTTCCGGATGGAAGCGACAGTTTTCACACAGCGTTCTTCTTCCGCACAGGGTTCTCCCGGCCAACGTACCTGGAATCCCGGCCGCGACCGGGTAAAGGCAGGCCACGGAAAAAAGACATCGGCCCGATACGGAGGTCCGTATCGGGCCGATGGCGCTACCGGCCGGGCAGTGGCCGGCAGCTCCCCGGGCAGGGTCTAGGCGTCGCGCTGGTTGGTCACGTACAGCGCGGCGGCGAACACGATCACGACGAAGGCCGTGAAGTAGACGAGCGAGCCCCACTGGCCCCAATGCCAGGGTGCGTTCTCATCGGCCGAGAGACCGAGGAAACGGGAAGCGTTCTGGAAGGGCAGGAACACCCGGATATTGCTGCCCACCTTGCCGAACACGCTCACGATCGGCTCGATCAGAGTCGGCCAGACGATCAGCAGCGACAGTGCCGCCGCCGACTGGCGCAACAACGCGCCCAAGCCTACCGACAGGAACACCACCAGCGCGATGAAGATCGGCACGCCGTAGAAGACGCGCAGGTCGCCGCTGAGGCTCAGACCCGCACCCACATCGGACTTGGTCAGGCCCTTCAGGATGAAGAAGCTCAGGAAGGTCAGCACCGCCGAGAACACCGCCATCACCACCGCGATGAAACCGGCCTTGGCCGCCAGCACCGCCGAGCGATTCGGGACCGCCAGGAAGCTGGCCTTGATGGTGCCGAAACGGTATTCGCTGGTCACCGCCAGCGCCGCCACGATCATGACGAGGATGTAGCCGAAACCCGGGATGAACGGCGGCACACCGATGAAACCCAGTCCGGCGACGGCATTGTCGGCGCTCGGCGGCTCCGACATGGTCACGTTCCCGCTGGCGACCTGCTTGTTGTACTCGCTCATCTCGAAGTTGAGCAGGAAGGCGAAACCCACCGCCAGCAGCAGCGCCCAGACGGCGATCAGCACCGAACACCACCAGGGCGAACGGGTCGAGGTGAGCTTGATACGTTCCGCGGCAAGCACTCCCATCAGAGCGCACCTCCCATCACCTGTTCGAAGCCCGCGGCGTGGTACTGGACCGCGCCGCCCGTCATGCTCATGAACGCTTCCTCCAGCGAGGCCCGCTGCGGGGACAGCTCGAAGAGCGTGATGTCGTTGGCGCCGGCCAGCTTTCCGACCGCGTCGCTGCTCACGCCGACCACGATCAGCGCCGGGCCGTCGCCGTCCTCGCGCACCGTCATACCGTTCGAGGTGAGCAAGCTGCGCAATTGATCCAGCTGCGGGCTGCGCACGCGCACAGACGCTTCCGACGACTTCTCGATGAAATCCTTGGTGGGCGTGTCGGCGATCAGGCGACCCTGGCCGATCACGATGAGATGGTCCGCGGTCTGCGCCATCTCGGCCAGCAGATGGCTCGACACCAGTACGGTGCGGCCCTCGGACGCCAGCCGCTGCATGAAACGGCGGATCCACAGAATGCCCTCGGGATCCAGGCCGTTCACCGGCTCGTCGAACAACAGCACCTGCGGATCGCCGAGCAGCGCGCCGGCCAGGCCGAGCCGCTGGGACATGCCGAGCGAGAAACCGCCCGCCTTCTTGCCCGCGACCTCCGACAGACCGACCAGGCGCAGGACTTCCTCGACCCGGTTGCCGGGGAGGTTGTTCGAGGCCGCCATCCAGCGCAGATGGGAACGAGCCGAACGATTCGGATGCACCCACTTGGCATCCAGCAGGGCGCCCACCTTGGTGAGCGGATTCGCCAGTTCGCGGTACGGCTTGCCGTCGATCAGCGCGGTACCCGAAGTCGGCTGGTCCAGCCCGAGAATCATGCGCATGGTGGTCGATTTGCCGGCACCGTTCGGGCCCAGAAAGCCGGTCACCTGGCCCGGGCGGACCGAGAACGACAGATCCTGCACCGCGACGGTCTGGCCATAGTGTTTGGTCAGGCCCCTCAGTTCGATCATGGGGACCAGTCTTCCTCGAGAACCGGTCCCGGGCCATAGCTCACAGGTCGCGCGTCCCGTCCTCCTCGAGGATGACCCGTCCCCCACCACACACCGGGCATACCCTCACATACGAGTGGCGGGGGTCACGGGTTCACCGTTCGGGACGATTCAGAGCGACGGGGACGACGCCTGCGCCCAGAAGCGCTTGGGGATGCGGCCCGCTTCCCTTGCCAGCCAACCGGCTTCCACCGCGTGCGCCATGGCGGCGGCCATCAGGGCGGGCTGCCGGGCGCGGGTGACGGCGGTGGCGAGCAGGACCGCGGAGCAGCCGAGTTCCATGGCCAGGGCGGCGTCGCTGGCGGTGCCGATGCCCGCGTCGAGGATCACCGGGACCTGCGCGGCGGCCACGATCATCTCGATATTGTGCGGATTGCCGATGCCCAGGCCGGTGCCGATCGGCGCGCCCAGCGGCATGACGGCGGCACAGCCGATGTCCTCCAGGCGCTTGGCCAGCACCGGATCGTCGGTGGTGTAGGGCAGGACGGTGAAACCGGCGTCCACCAGTTGCTCTGCGGCGCTGACCAATTCGATGACGTCCGGGAGCAGGGTGCGTTCGTCGGCGATGACTTCCAGCTTCACCCAATCGGTTTCGAGGGCTTCCCGGCCCAGCTGCGCGGTCAGCACCGCCTCGGCGGCCGAGCGGCAACCGGCGGTATTGGGCAGCGGGGCGATCTCCAGGCGCTTGAGCAGATCCAGCACGCCGGTGCCGCCCGCGGCGTCCACCCGGCGCATGGCGACCGTGGTCAGCTCGGTCTTGGAGGCGACCAGGGCCTCCTCCAGCACGTGCAGGTTGTCCGCGCCGCCGGTGCCCATGATCAGGCGGGAACCGAACTCGCGGCCCGCGATCACCAGCGGGCTAGCCACCCTGCACCGCCGTCAGCACCTCGAGCTCCCAGCCGCGGCCGACCGGCTCGTCCCAGCGCGACTTGGGGAACAGCGCGCCGTCCACGGCCACCGCCACGCCCTGGCACGGGAGGTTCAGGGTCTCCAGCACCTCACGCACCGAGGTGTTCTCGGCGAACTCGTGATCGACACCGTTCACGGTGACACCGACCGGAATCGCGGTCATCTAGTTTCCTTCCGGAGAAGACGGGTCGGCGGTGGACCGCCGCTCCAAGTGTGCGGACAAAGCGAGCGCCTCGGCCGGGCGGGGAACCGCGGCGACCTGATCGAAACGCTGCGGGGCGGCCGCGCGGGCCTCGGGGAGTTCGGCGTCCGCGAGCAGGGCCGTCACCGCGGCGGCGGTGACGGGGGTGTCGAGAATGCCGTTGCGGCCGTGGCCGGTCGCGGCGATCACGCGGTCGTCGAGGTAGCCGATCAGCGGGAGATTGTCCGGGGAACCCGGGCGGGAACCCGCTGTGGCCTCGGCGAATTCGTATTCGCCCAGGCCGGGGAACACCGTCTCGGCATCGGTGATCAGGTCGCGCACGCCGGCCACGGTGACGGCGGTATCGAAGCCCACTTCGTATTGTGTTGCACCCAGCACGATTCCGTCGGCGCGGGGCACAAGATATATAGGACGGCCGTGCACGCGGGCGCGGATGACGTGGTTCGGCACCGGCGGGGCGCTGGGGCGACGGCGCAAGCGCAGAATCTCCCCCTTCACCGGACGCACCGGCAGGCCCGGCCACAGCTGAGCGGATGCGGCTCCGGCGGCGAGCACAATGCGATCGTGCGGGAGATCGGCCAGCTCTTCGACCCGCTCGGACCGGAATTTCACGCGCGCCGCGGCACACGCGGCTCGCAGGGCAGTCACCAGCGCCCGGTTATCGACAGCGGGTTCGGCGACCGACAACAGCGCGGCGCGAATGCCACGGCCCAGGCCGGGCTCCGCCGCGCGCACGCCGGCACGATCCAGCAGCCGCAGCGCCGGCCCCTCCGGTTCGGGTGAGGTGGCCGAAAGCCGCTCCCCCACTTCGGTATCGGTGCCGGTGACCGCCCCCGCCCGGACTTCAGGATGTGCTGACGGCGGTGCGGTGCGGGTATTCACCCAATCGGCGATAGTGCGCAGGTCAGCAGCGTCGGCGGCATCCAGGGCGACGGTGAGAGTGCGGTCGGCGGTGAAGAAATGGGTGCCCGTGATCGCATGCAGGTCGGCGGCGAAGGCGGGCCAGCGGGACAGGGAGGCCGCGCCGAATTCGAGGGCGGCGTCTTCGCCGGGCCAGCCTTCGGACAACGGGGCGAGCATGCCGCCCGCCACCCAGGAAGCCCCCGAACCCACCGCCGGGTCGTACAGCGTGACCGTCCAGCCCGACTCGGCAGCGCGCCACGCCACCGACAGGCCGATCACACCGCCGCCGACGACGGCCAGAGTCCGCATTGCTTCCACCTCACGCTGTATCAACTCGCGCCGTCCGGTGGCATTCCCGCCACGTCCGGCTCGTTCCGCGACCCGCTCGCACACCGCCGCGGCGGCATACCGGGCGGGCCCGGCGACATCAGCTCGCGACCACGGGTCGCACGCATCGCTCCGGATTCTCCGGCCGAACGCCGGGTCCGAGGGTCCGCGACCGCATCGTCGACCGCCACCGGAGGCATGGCACGTTTCGCATCCAACGTTAGCGCGACTAGGTTCGGAGGCGTGCAGCCCTCCCATCCGAACCGGCCCGTACCACCGCGTGAACGTCTCGCCGACGCGCGGCTGTACCTGTGCACCGACGCCCGGCGTGAGAAGGGGGATCTGGCCGAATTCGCGGACGCGGCGCTGGCCGGGGGCGTGGACATCATCCAGCTCCGGGACAAGGGGTCGGCGGGCGAGAAGCAGTTCGGCACTCTCGAGGCCAAGGCCGAGCTGGGCGTATTGGCCGAACTGAAAGCCGCCGCGCGCCGCCACGGGGCGCTGGTGGCCTGCAACGATCGCGCCGATATCGGCCTCGCCGCCGGGGTCGACGTCCTGCATCTGGGCCAAGGCGACCTACCGCCCTGGTACGCCCGCCGCATTCTGGGACCGGACGTCGTCATCGGCCGCTCCACCCACAACCGCGCCCAGGCCGGCCTCGCCGCCATCGACGAACACATCGACTACTTCTGCACCGGCCCCGTCTGGACCACCCCGACCAAGCCCGGCCGCACCGCCGCCGGCCTCGACCTGGTGCGCTCCACCGCCGACTCCCACACCCGCCGACCGTGGTTCGCCATCGGCGGCATCGATGACGTGCGGCTGCCGGAAGTCCTCGACGCCGGTGCCACCCGAATCGTGGTGGTACGAGCGATTACCGAAGCGCGTGATCCGGAAGCAGCGGCGCGCGCGTTGAAGCAGCGAATCCTCGACAACACGGCTTCTTGACATTGCCCGCTGCGCTAGCATGGCCTCATCACGCGAGTGATGCAGGGCAGGCCGCCAGAGTGGTGTTTGACGGCCTACCCCATGGATCGGATTAGTCTCGCTCCAGCATCAGCCGGACGAGATTGAAGAGAGCCCCAGCAATTGCGGCGATAGCCCGGACGGCCGCCCAGTTGACTGGGGTTTTCTTCTGCTTGTCATGCATCTGATCCACACCTCCTTTCCTGTTGCGACGCGGATCGGGACGTCGCAACGAGAGCGGAGATGTCGGCCACGATATCGGTTGTGGCCTCGGCATTTTGGCGTGTCGCTAACTAAACCGCCTGGTCCGGTCGATGCTCGGCAAGAACAACCGGTTCGATGCGGACCGGGATGCCGTTGAGGTTGGACATGCCGGCGAGGCGTTCTATGTCTTCGAGGTTGGTCGAGGTCAGGTCGTTGACGTTGGCTCCGCCGGCGGCGTTGGCCAGGTGCCAGCCGCCGCGGTGGCCCCAGCCGTGGGGGATGGCGATGGTGCCGGGGGTCATGTCCTCGGTGAGGAGGATGGGGACGGTGATGGAGCCGTGGGGGGAGGTGATGCGGCAGGGGGCGCCGTCGGGGATGTTGGCGGCGGCTGCGTCTTTGGGGTGGATGCGGGCTTGCTGGCGACGGGAGCCGCGCATGAGGGGTTCGGCGTTGTGCATCCAGGAGTTGTGGGATTTGAGTTCTCGCATGCCGATCACTCGGAGGGGGTAGGACGGGTCGGTCGGGGGTGCGGTCAGGGTGGTCAGTTCGGCGGTGATCTCGGGTGGGGCCAGGTGGACTCGGTTGTCCTTGTGTTGCACCACTTTTCGGAGGACTCCGGTGGGGATGGAGTCGGACAGCACCAGGCCGTGGGGGTGGCGGCGGAGTTTCGCGAGGGAGAGGCCGTCGCGGCGGAGGCCGAAGCGGTCGCCGTACGGGCCGGTGCGGAGGGCCAGGTCCACCAGGAGGGTGGGGGTGGGGCGGAGGGTGGAGCCGCCGGGGAGTTTGCGGCGGAGGGTGCTGAAGAGGCGGCCCAACGGACGGGCAGGGCCGGCGGTGAAGGGGGTGACGCCGATTCGGGTGGCCAGGGCGTCGATGATCTGCCATTCCTCGCGGGCTTCACCCGCCGGTTCCAGGACCCGTTCCGTGTACTGGGTGTACGGGGTTGGGGACAGGGCGGCGAAGGGGAGGGGGATGTCGTCGCGTTCCAGGAAGGTGGTGGCGGGGAGGATGTAATCGGCTTTGCGGTTGGTGTCGTTGACGTAGAGGTCGATGGAGACGAACAGGTCGAGTTGGTCCAGGGCGGTGGACAATTCGCGCGGGTTGGGGACCGAGGAGGCGGGATTGCCCGCCGAGGTGAAGAGGGCGCGGAGCTGACCGGGGCCGGGAGTGGTGATCTCCTTGGCCATGATGGCGGCGGGGAAGGTGCCCAGGACATCGGGGAAATCGCCTATGCGGGAACGGGATTTGCCGTAGCCGATCAAGCCGAGGCGGGCGTTGAGTTCGGAGACGGCGACGAGTTCCTTGCCGAAGACGGAACCGCCGGGGGCGTCGAGGTTTCCGGTAACCACGGCGAGTGCGTCGATGAGGAAGGCGACCAAGGTGGCGTGGCGGCCCAGGCAGGTGCCGGTGCGGCCGTAGACGGCCGCGGAACCAGCGGTGGCCAGATCACGGGCGAGGATGCGGACGCGGTCGGGGTCCAGGCCGGTGACCTCAGCGGTGGCTTCCGGGGTGAAACGGGCTACGGCGGCGCGTAATTCGCGCACACCGGCAGCCTGACGGCGCAGGGCTTCCGTGTCTTCCAAGCCCTCGGCGAAGATGACCTGGAGCAGCGAGGCCAGCAGCCAGGCATCGCCGTCGGGGCGGATGCCGACATGCTCGAAGAGGCGGGCGGTCTCGGTGCGACGCGGATCCACCACGACCACGCGGCCGCCGCGCTTGGTGATGGCGGTCAGCTTCTCGCGGATGCGCGGGACGCTGATCACACTGCCATGCGAGACAACGGGATTCGCGCCCAGCATGAGCAGGAATTCGGTGCGGTCCAGATCGGGCACGGGAACCGAGGTGAGCGAGCCGTAGAGCAGATGGCTGGCGACGAAGCGGTTGTTCACGTCCTGCGACCCCGCCGAATAGACGTGGCGCAGGCCCGCGGCCAGCTGGAAGCCGACTATCCACAGGGTGTGCGAATAGGAGAAAGAGGACGGGTTGCCGAAATACCAGCCCAGGCTCTCCCGGCCGTGCTCGCGCATGATCCCGCGCAGGCGCGCGCCGATATCGTCCAGGGCCTCGTCCCAGCCGACCCGTTCGAAGCCGGTGGCGGTGCGCCGCAGCGGATACAGCACCCGGTCCGGATCGTTCTGGACGGCGGTGAACGCGATGCCCTTCGGGCAGGCATTGCCCCGGGAGAGCGGA
This sequence comes from Nocardia yamanashiensis, assembly GCF_021183565.1. NCBI lineage: Bacteria > Bacillati > Actinomycetota > Actinomycetes > Mycobacteriales > Nocardiaceae > Nocardia > Nocardia yamanashiensis. The sequence goes on along the minus strand of NZ_CP089226.1, from coordinate 7,259,197 downwards.
TGTTCCTTGTCGGCGCGCAACTGCAGCAGTTTGCCGTCCTCGACGGTGGCGATCAGCCCGCAGAGCGGTTCGCAGATCCGGCAGTACGTGGGAATCTCACGTGGGCTCACGCCCTCAAGACAACACCTGTGCCAAGGTGAGGAACAACACATTTCCGGTCAATTCGGCGCTGCCGGATGCCGTTTCACCCGCGCCGATCCGCACCCGGCGGCCATTGCCCAGGCCCTGGGTCTGCAACCAGAGGAACCCGTCGCCCGCCAGATCCACGGTGCGCGGCAACGCCGCCGCCACCGCGTCCGGATCGGGCAGATCCTCCAGATCGATCAAGGTGGGCGTGGCGCGCAGGGCCGGCCAGGCGGCGGCGAACCCGGGATGCAGCTGCCGGGCGTCCACCTCGGCCTCCGGCACCCAGGCCAGCGCCTCGCTCTCCAGGTTGCCCTCGGTGGCCAGCTGTTCGGCCGCGTCGGCGACCACCGTCGTATAGGTCCAGCCGCTCGGCGCGGTGGCCGTCACGCGGGTGCCGCGCACCCGGATCGCCCCGGCCGCGATGCCCGCCTCCTCCTCGGCCTCCCGGACCGCGGCGTGCACGGTGGTCTCGTGACTGTCGCGCGCCCCACCGGGTAATGCCCAGGTGCCGCCCTGATGGCTCCACGCCGCTCGATGCTGCAACAGCACGGCAGACCCACCACCCGCCAGCGGAGCCCGCAGCAACAGCCCGGCAGCCCCGAATCGACCCCATTGGCGCGTGCCGTCGGGGCTTTCGGACCAGCCGTCACCGTCACCACGCATGCTTCGCTCCATCCTCCGAACCGGGGTCGTGGCGCAACGCATCGTGTTCCCGCGTCACGGCACCGGTACGTCCACAATAAGCTCATTCGACATCAACAAGTCGATCGTTCGGTTTCGGTCAGTGGGAGGTGAGCATGGCTCGCACGGAGCAGTTGCGGCTCGACGAGCTGTCGCCTCGTGCCGCCGCGGCGGCCGTGCGCCAACGGCTGGCGACCACCGAGATGCGGGCGTTCGCGCAGTCCTCACCGGCGAAACTGATCGCCGTCGGGCTGATCCTGCTGAGCCTGTGCGTGGCCGCGGGCGTGGTCACGGCGACCGCGGTGACCAATCGGCAACACGCGCTGGACGTGCTTTTGGATCAGGCCGAGCCGGATGCCTACTCGGCCCAGCGGCTCTACACCTCGCTCTCGGTCGCCGACGCCTCGGCGGGCACCGCGTTCATCTCCGGCGGGCTGGAGCCCAAACCGGTGCGGGACCGCTACAACCAGGCGGTCGGCGAGGCGGGGGCCGAGCTGGTGACGCAATCCAATCGCAGTGACCGCGACAGCGACACGCATTTGCGCACCGTGATAGCCACCGGGTTGCCGGTGTACACCGGAATCGTGGAGACCGCGCGGGCCAACAATCGCGGCGGGCAGCCGGTGGGCGCGGCCTACCTGAGCGAGGCGTCCAATCTCATGCAGGCCACGCTGCTGCCGATGGCGCAGGAACTGCAGGAGCATCGCGAGAGCGCCATCGCCGCGACGCAGCACAATCACGTGCGTCCGCCGTGGCCCGCCATCGCACTGCCGCTGCTGGCGGTGGCGGCGCTGGTGGCGGCTCAGCTGTTCCTGTTCCGGCGCTGGCATCGCGTGCTGAATCTCGGTCTGCTGCTGGCCAGTACGACCATGGTGGCGCTGCTGGGCTGGACCGTGATCGCGGGCGTGATCTCGGCGGTGGCCACCACCGATTCCCGCGACAGCGGCAGCGTGCCCGCGGCCAGCCTGACCGAGAGCCGGATCCTGGCGCAGCAGGCGCGCACCGCCGAGACCTTGAAGCTGGTGCGGCGCGACACCAGCGCCGGCTACGACAACACCTACGACGCGGCGATCGCGAAGCTGCGCGGGATCCTGGCCGACTATCCTTCCGGCGCACCGGGTTCCGCCGAGGTGAAGACCGCGAACGCCGCCCTGGACCGCTGGAAGGCGGCGCATCAGCGGATGAACGACGCGTTGTCCAAGGGCGATTTCATCGGGGCCGGGGCGGTCGCCACCGGCCCGGGTGCGAACGAGGCCACCGCGCAGGTGGACGCGCTGGACCGGGCGCTCGGCGACGGCATCGCCGATACCCGGAACACGCTGCGCGCCAATACCTCCCGGGCGGCTCGCGCACTGGACCTGCTCGCGCCCGGCGCGCTGGTGCTGAGCACGGCGGCGGCCGTGCTCATCGCGGCCGGGCTCTGGCCTCGACTACGGGAGTACCGATGAGCCGAAGACCCGTCCGGATCGTCTCGGCCGCCGCGCTCGCCATGGTGGCGGTGGTGCTGACCGGCTGCGGCGAGGACGCCACCGCGCCGCCGGTGTCCACCCGGGCGCCGAGCTATGTGGAACCGCCGCTGCCGTCGGGCGCGGTGGCGGCGCAGACCCACGCACCGTTGCCGCCGGATACCGAGACCTGCGCGGATCCGACGGCGAGCCTGCGGCCCAACGGGATTCGCGCCGGTTCGGCCATCGATGCCATCCGGGCGCGCGGGCGGCTGGTGGTCGGGCTGGATCCGGGCAGCAATCTGTTCAGCTTCCGGGATCCGACGACGGGCGCGCTGGACGGGTTCGACGTGGACATCGCCAAGGAATTGGCGCGGGATCTGCTGGGGAATCCGGAGCTCATCGAATACCGCATTCTCGGGTCCGCGGACCGGGAGCGGGCGTTGCAGGAGCACACCGTGGACGTGGTGGTGAAGACCATGACCATCACCTGTGAACGGCGGCAGCGGGTCACCTTCTCCACGTCGTATCTGCAGGCGCATCAGCGGGTGCTGACCACCCACAATTCCGGGATCGGCGGGCTCACCGATCTGGCCGGACGACGGGTCTGCGTGGTGCGCGGGACCACCTCGCTGGACCGGATCCGCCGGCAGCAGCCGGCCGCCTCGATTCTCACCGTGCCCAGCTGGGCCGATTGCCTGGTGGTGTTGCAGCAGCGGCAGGTCGAGGCGGTGAGCACCGATGACACCGTGCTGGCCGGGCTCGCCGTGCAGGATCCGGCGACCGAGGTGGTGGGGCCGAACCTGTCCACCGAGCAATACGGGATCGGGATCGCGCAGGGCGCCGACGATCTGGTGCGATTCGTGAACGGGACCCTGGAACGGATCCGCAGCGACGGGACCTGGAACCGGCTGTACCGGCGCTGGCTGGCCGCCGCGCTCGGGGACGCCGCCGTGCCGCCGCTGCCGAGGTATCAGGACTGACATGACCGAGACCCCCTCCCCCGAACCCGGATCGGACCGCGACGCCGACGCGCCGGTCCCGGATGACGAGGCGGCGCAGGACAGCACCGCGGCGTTTCATCGCCCGATCGGCACCGAGACGTTCCTGCGGACCGAGGTGCATCCCCGGCCGGGCGAAGGCGGTGCGGCGGAAGAGGATTCCGGGCACGCGCCCGGGACCGAAGCGGTCGCGGGCACGCAGGGCTGGGCTTGGACGGAGGCCGCGCCGCGCGGCACCGGGCCGAGTACGCAGGGCCTGGCGGGGCCCCGGCGCGGGAACTGGACCGATTCGGCTGCGCGCGAAGCGGTTTCGGGACGCGAGTCCGAGGGCGAGGTGCGGACGCCGACGCGGCCCTCGCAGCGGACGGCGCGGATGGCGCGGACGCGGCCGGTGGTGCGGCGGCTCGGGGCCGGGCTGGTGCAGATTCCGGCGGTGGAACCGGTCGATCCGGAAGCGGCGGTACTCGCCGATCCGATGGTGGCCGAGGGCCGGCGGTTCTGCTGGCGCTGCGGCAAGCCGGTGGGGCGGGCCACGCCCATGCACGCGGCGAACACTGTGGGCACGTGTGAGACCTGCGGCGCGCCTTACGATTTCCGGCCCTCGCTGTATCCCGGCGATCGGGTGGCCGGGCAGTACGAGATCCAGGGCTGTATCGCGCACGGCGGGCTGGGCTGGATCTACCTGGCCATCGACCGGAATGTGAGCGACCGGTGGGTGGTGCTCAAGGGCCTGTTGCACGCCGGTGACGCCGAGGCGCAGGCGGTGGCGCTGGCCGAGCGGCAGTTCCTGGCCGAGGTGGTGCATCCGAGCATCGTCAAGATCCACAATTTCGTGGAGCATCCGGGGCCGGACGGGACACCGGTCGGGTACATCGTGATGGAGTACGTGGGCGGGCATTCGCTGCGTGATCTGCTCGATCAGTACGCGAAACCGGCGCGCATGCCGGTCACCGAGGCCATCGCCTACATTCTGGAGATCCTGCCGGCGCTGGACTATCTGCATTCGGTGGGGCTGGCCTACAACGATCTCAAGCCGGACAACATCATGGTGACCACCGACCGGGTGGAGCTCATCGACCTGGGTGCGGTGGCGCAGTTCGAGGCATACGGAAACCTGTACGGCACCAGGGGTTTCCAGGCCCCGGAGATCGCGCAGACCGGGCCCACGGTGGCCTCGGACATGTACACGGTGGGCCGCACGCTCGCGGTGCTGGTGCTGAACATGCCGATGGTGAAAGGCGCTTACGTGGACGGGATTCCGGATCCCGCCACCCAGCCCGTGCTGGCCAAGCACGAGTTCCTGCACCGGCTGCTGCTGCGCGCCACCGACCCGGATCCGGATCGGCGCTTCCCGTCCGCGCGGGTGCTGGCCGGGCAGCTCACCGGCGTGCTGCGGGAGATTCTCGCGGTCGAGACCGGCACCGAGCATCCGCAGCTGTCGACGCTGTTCAGCCCGCCCCGCACCAGTTTCGGGACCGGCGAGCTGGTGGCGCAGACCGACGGGCTGATCGATGGGCTCGATCGCGGGACACTGCTGCAGCCGCGCGACGTGGTGTCCGCGCTGCCGGTGCCGATCGTCGATTCCGCCGATCCGTCCGCGCCGCTGCTGGCGGGTGCGGCGCATCCGGAACCGCGGCACGCGCTCGACGAACTGCGGCACGCCCGACAGCGGGCGGCGGCCGAACCCGGCGGCGCGCCCGAGAGTTTCGAGCTGGAGGTGACGCTCGCCGAGGTCCGGGCGCATCTGGATCTGGACGAAGCGGCGGCGGCGCGCATGCTGCTGCGGCGGCTCGACGACCGGCCGGAACCGCCCGCCGTGGATTGGCGGATCGACTGGTATCTGGGCATGTCCGAGCTGCTGGAACAGGATTACGAGCGGGCGTTCAGCCGGTTCGACGCGGTCCTGGAGGCGCTGCCGGGTGAGATCGCGCCCAAGCTGGCATTGGCGGCGACCGCGGAATTGATTCTGCAGCACTGGGATTCGGAGGATCCCGAGCAGTGGCGGTGCTATGCGGAGAAGTATTACGACACCGTGTGGCGCACCGACCGCGGCGTGGTGAGCGCGGCCTTCGGGCTGGCGCGGCAGCTGGCGGCGGCCGGGCGCACCGAGGACGCGGTGCACGCCCTGGACGAAGTGCCGCCCGCCTCACGGCATTACGCCGAGGCGCGGATGACGGCGGTGCTGATGCTGCTGGCTTCGGCCCCGGTGCACGAACTGGCGGAATCGACGCTGCACGTGGCGGCGGCCCGGGTGCAGGCGCTGCCGCCCGGGGAGAGCCGGGCCGCGCAATTGCGGGTGCTGGTGCTGGGGACGGCGCTGGGGTGGCTACAGGCGGGGAACACGCCGAAGTCGGCCGATACCAAGCTGTTCGGCGGGCCGTTCACGGAACGGGTGCTGCGGCAGGGGATCGAGACCGGATTGCGCGGGCTGGCGCGGTCGGCGCCGGAGCGGGGGCATCGGTACAACCTGGTGGACCTGGCCAACGCGGTGCGGGCGAAATCCTGGTTCTGACGCCAGCCTTGCCATCCCGGGATGCGGACCGGAAGGGCCCCGTGTCGCTACCGCGGTGACCCTTGGGGGCAGCCTTCGGGTCATGGGATCGGCGAGGGAAGTTCGTTCCCACCGCGGTTGTGCGTATGCGACACGGGTTCCGGTGGATCCGGACCGGAGGAACCGGATCCGGGGACTACCTTGCCAAGCGCATCGTGATGTTTTCGTGAAGCGTCAGGCGACCAGCCGCGCCGACGCCCGGGCGATGGCGAGTTCCTCGTTGGTCGGCACCACCAGCACCTCGATCTCGGAGTCGTCGGCGGAGATGCGACGGGCGGCACGGTCTTTCGCGGTATTGCGGGCCTCGTCCACCCGGATGCCGTAGCGCTCCAGCCCCGCCAGCGCGGCGGCCCGCACCTTGGCGTCGTTCTCCCCCACCCCGGCGGTGAAGGTGATGGCGTCCACCCGGCCCAGCTCCACCAGGTACGCCCCGATGTAGCGGCGCAGGCGGTGGATGTAGACCTCGAAGGCGAGTTTGGCGGCGGTGTCGCCGTTTTCGATGAGGCGGCCGAGCTCGCGGAAGTCGTTGACGCCGGACAGGCCCTTGATGCCGGATTGCCGGTTCAGCAGGGCATCCACATCGTTCACATCCATATCGGCGGTGCGAATCAGATGGAAGATGATGCCCGGGTCCAGATCACCGGAGCGGGTGCCCATGACCAGGCCCTCCAGGGGCGTGAGGCCCATGGTGGTGTCCACGGCGCGACCGCCGCGCACCGCCGACATCGATGCGCCGTTGCCCAGGTGCAGCACGATCTGGTTCAGGTCGGTGCGCTCCCGGCCGAGGAAATCGGCGACCTTGCCGGAGACGTACTCGTGCGAGGTGCCGTGGAAGCCGTACTTGCGAACCCCGTGCGCGGCGGCGACTTTCGCGTCGATGGCGTAGGTCTTGGCGGCGGCGGGCAGGCGATGGAAGAAGGCGGTGTCGAACACCGCCACCTGCGGCACCCCCGGCAGCAACGCGCGAGCGCTCTCGATACCCACCACATTGGCCGGATTGTGCAGCGGCGCAAGTGAAGACAGATCGGAGATGGCCCGCACCACGTCGTCGGTGATCAGCGTCGGTTCGTAGAACACCTCGCCGCCGTGCACCACGCGGTGCCCGACCGCGCCCAGTCCCTCGGCGGCCAGGTCGTGCCCGCTGGCGGTGAACAGCTCGAACACCGCCCGCAGTCCGGCCGCGTGATCGGCGATCTCGCCCCGGTGCTCGAAAGTCTCACCGTCGCTTTGATGTTCGATGGTCACCGCGTCGGCGGGCAGGCTCTCCCCGATCCGCGACACCATGCCCGAGGCCACCACCTCGGCCGAATCCGGTTCCAACAGCTGGTATTTGATCGACGACGACCCGGAATTGATCACCAGGACCTTCACTGTGCTGCCTCCTGCTGCGCCTGGATCGCGGTGATCGCGACGGTGTTCACGATGTCGGCGACCAGCGCACCGCGCGACAGGTCGTTGACCGGCTTGCGCAGACCCTGCAGCACGGGGCCGATGGCGACCGCGCCGGCGCTGCGCTGCACGGCCTTGTAGGTGTTGTTGCCGGTATTGAGGTCCGGGAAGATGAAAACCGTTGCCTGCCCAGCCACTTCGGAGTTCGGCAGCTTGGTGCGCGCCACCGTCGGCTCGATGGCCGCGTCGTACTGGATGGGGCCCTCCACCAGCAGCTGCGGGGCGCGCTCGTGCACGTACTTGGTGGCCGCGCGCACCTTGTCCACGTCCGCGCCGGAACCGGATTCGCCGGTCGAGTAGGACAGCATGGCCACCCGCGGGTCGATGCCGAACTGGGCGGCGGTGCGGGCCGAGGAGATGGCGATATCGGAGAGCTGCTCGGCGGTCGGGTCCGGGACCACGGCGCAGTCGCCGTAGACCAGGACGCGATCGGCCAGGCACATCAGGAACACCGACGACACGGTGGAGACGCCCGGTTCGGTCTTGATGATCTCGAAGGACGGGCGGATGGTGTGCGCGGTCGTGTGCGCCGCGCCCGAGACCATGCCGTCGGCGACGCCCATGTGCACCATCATGGTGCCGAAATACGAGATGTCGCTCATGAATTCGCGGGCGCGGTCGACCGTCATGCCCTTGTGGGCGCGCAGCCGCGCGTACTCCTCGGCGAATTCGTCGCGCAGCGGGCAGGTGCGCGGATCGAGCACCTCGGCGGCCTCGATGTCCACGCCCAGCTCGGCGGCCCGGCCGCGCACGGCGGCCTCGTCGCCCAGAATGGTCAGATCGGCGATCTTGCGCTGCAGCACCCGGCCGGCGGCGCGCAGGATGCGGTCGTCGTCGCCCTCGGGCAGCACGATGCGCTTGCGGTCGCCGCGCGCGCGTTCGATGAGCTGGTATTCGAACATCTGCGGGGTCACGATGTTCGGGATCGGAATCTCGATCTGCTCCAGCAGATCTCGCGGATCCACATGCTCTTCCATCAGCGCCAGCGCGGTGTCGACCTTGCGGATGCTGGACAGCGAGACCCGGCCGCGGGTGCGGGCGGCGGCCTTGGCTGTCTCGAAGGTGCCCAGGTCGGTGGACAGGATCGGCAGACGGGGCTTGAGGCCCTCCATCAGCCGGGCGATGGTCGGCGCGGGCTGCATGCCGCCGTTCATGAGAATGCCGGCCAGCGACGGAAAGCCCTCCGCCTCATGTGCGTTCACCAGGGCGAGCAGCACGTCGGAGCGGTCGCCGGGGGTGATGACGGCGACGCCGTCGGTGAGGCGCTCCAGAATGTGCTCGGCGGTCATACCGCCGACGATCACGTCGAGGGCTTCGCGTTGCAGCAATTCCGGGTCGCCGCTGTAGATTTCGCCGTCGATGGCCTCGCACAGCTCCGCCATGGTGGGGGCCTGCAGCAGCGGGACCTCGGGGAGAGTCCAGGACGGCACCAGCGCGACCTGCTTGAGCACGGCCGCGTCCTGCGCCATCTGCTCGGGCTCGCAGCGGTTGGCGATGACCGCGACCAGTTTGGCGTGCTCGGAGACCAGTTCGCTGCGGCACAGCTCGACCAGCTGGCCCAGTTCGGCCGGGGTGCGGTCGGATCCGCGCACCACCAGCAACACCGGCGCGCCGAGGTTCACCGCGATGCGGGCGTTGTAGCGGAGTTCGGAAGGGCTTGCGACATCGGTGTAATCGCTGCCCAGGATGAGCACGGCATCGCAGAGCTTGGCGACCGCGTGGTACCGCATCACGATCTCGCTGATGGCGGCGTCCGGGTCCGCGTGCACCTGCTCGTAGGTGACGCCGATGGCCTGGTCGTAGTCGATATCCGCGGTGGAATGCTCGAGCAGCAATTCCAGGATGTAGTCGTGCCCGTCGGCATCACGGGTGATGGGCCGGAACACCCCGACGCGGGGCGTGGTGGCGGCCATTGCCTGCAACACGCCGAGCGCCACGGTGGACTTGCCGGTGTCGCCCTCGGGCGACGCGATGTACACACTCGAAACCGGTGCGGCAGCCATAACCGGAAGACTACCGACCGCTATGTACTGATTTCCGTGGCACGCGGCATTCGTGCCGAGTGCCACAGAAACCGAGTCGGTAAACCGGTTACAGCGCGCGCAGGCGCGGGGCGATATCGGCGGCGAACAGGTCCAGGAAGCGGCGCTGATCGTGGCCGGGGGCGTGGAAGACCAGGTGGTTCAGGCCGGCGTCCAGGTACGGCTTGATCTGGTCGACGGCCTGATCCGGATCGCTCGCCACGATCCAGCGCTTGGCGATCTGCTCGATGGGCAAAGCGTCTGCGGCGGCTTCCATTTCGATCGGGTCGGTGATGGAGTGCTTCTGCTCGGGGGTGAGCGAGAGCGGGGCCCAGAAGCGCGTGTTCTCGAGCGCCAGTTCGGGATCGGTGTCGTAGGAGATCTTGATCTCGATCATCCGGTCGATGTCCTCGACGGTGCGGCCGACCTTGGCCGCGCCCTCGGCCACCGCGGGCATCAGCTTGTCGTTGTAGAGCTCCATGCCCTTGCCCGAGGTGCAGATGAAACCGTCGCCGGCGCGCCCGGCGTACCGCGCCACCAGCGGGCCGCCCGCCGCGATGTAGATCGGGATGCCGCCCTTGGGGACGTCGTAGATCGACGCGCCGACGGTCTTGTAGTACTGGCCGTCGAAGTCGACGCGATCACCCGTCCACAGCGCGCGCATCAGATCCACCGACTCGCGCAACCGCGCGAAACGCTCCTTGAATTCCGGCCATTCGCCCTGGAAGCCGGTGGCGATCTCGTTCAGCGCCTCGCCGGTGCCGACGCCCAGCATGATGCGATCCGGGTACAGGCAGCCCATGGTGGCGAACGCCTGCGCGATGACCGCCGGGTTGTAGCGGAAGGTCGGGGTCAGCACCGAGGTGCCGAGCTGAATGCGATTGGTGCGCTCGCCCACCGCGGCCATCCAGGCCAGCGAGAACGGGGCGTGCCCGCCATTGTGCCGCCAGGGCTGGAAGTGATCGCTCACCGTCGCGCTGTCGAGGCCGTGCTCCTCCACCGAAACCGCGAGTTCCACCAGTTCCCGGGGACCGAACTGCTCCGCCGACGCCTTGTATCCGAGCTTGAGGTCCTTCACGCGCCACTCCTGTCGCTGTACTGCGCTTGTGTCATGCGGGCCAACCTCCCGCCCGGATGGCCCACCCGTGGTGAACCATCTCTCATCGCACGATATGTCCAAAAGCGGGGAACGAATGTGGCAGGGGTGACTTCACCCGACAGCAACGCGAAGGCAAATTAGACTCGGGCGGGTGACCACCACAGCTGATCCCATCCTGTCCTATCTCACCGACATGGACGGCGTCCTGGTGCACGAGAACCACATGGTGCCCGGGGCCGACAAGTTCCTCGCCGAACTGCGCAGCAATGACATTCCGTTCCTGGTGCTCACCAACAACTCCATCTACACCGCGCGCGATCTGCAAGCGCGCTTGAAGCACACCGGCCTGGAGATCCCGATCGAGTCCATCTGGACCTCGGCGCTGGCCACCGCGACCTTCCTGAACGAGCAGCGGCCGGGCGGAACCGCCTATGTCGTAGGCGAATCCGGGCTCACCACCGCGCTGCACGAGATCGGGTACGTGCTCACCGACAGCGATCCGGACTACGTGGTGCTGGGCGAGACGCGGACGTACTCGTTCGAGGCCATCACCACGGCGATCCGGTTGATCGCGGCGGGGGCGCGGTTCATCGCCACCAATCCCGACGCCACCGGGCCCTCGCGCGAGGGCATCCTGCCCGCCACGGGTTCGGTGGCCGCGCTCATCACCCGGGCCACCGGCAAGGAGCCCTACTACGTGGGCAAGCCGAATCCGCTGATGATGCGGTCGGCGCTGCGGCGGATCGGGGCGCACTCGCAGTCCTCGGTGATGATCGGCGACCGGATGGACACCGACATCATCTCGGGCATGGAGGCCGGGATGCGGACGGTGCTGGTGACCACCGGCATCTCCAGCCGCGCCACCATGGAGCAGTACCCGTACCGGCCGACCCTCATCCTCGACTCCGTCGCGGAACTGGTGGGGCACACCAGGGATCCGCTCTCCCTGCTGGGCTGATACCTCGTCATCCCGGCGTGCTTTCAGCCGGGATCCACTACCCCGGCGAACCATGTGGATTCCGGCTGAGAACATGCCGGAATGACGGGGGGTTAGTCGATTTCGGGTAGGCCGACTGCGTCGAGCGCGGCGGAGAGGCGGGTGAGGGCGGCGGCGATGTCGCGCATGGCATCGACGCCGAGCTCGGCCGCCAGCCGTTTCGCGTAGGCGGCGTGCTGGGGGTTGATGCGCTCCACCGCCGCGCGGCCCTCCGGGGTGACCGCCACCAGCTTGGCGCGCTTGTGCGCGGGGTTGGGGCGGTATTCGGCGAAACCCTTGTCCACCAGCAGATCCGCCACCCGCTGCACGCTCTGGCGGGTGATGCCCATCTCCCGGGCGATGCCCGCGACCGGCAGCGGCTCGCGCAGTACCGCGCCGAGCACCATCCACCAGGCCACGGTGATACCGGCCGGGCGGGCCAATTCCTCTGCGATGGCGAGGAATTGGCCGTTCAGCTTGAACGTGGTGACCGCCGAGGTGGCGAAGAGTTGCTGCTCGGCCGGCCTCATCCGGCGACCGCCGCGCGGCTCTCCTCGTACTCGGCGAGGGCGAAGAAACCGGCCGGATCGTTGTCCTTGTACAGCCTGATCCAGGCTTCGAGGACCTGCGACTCGTAGATGTTCAGCTTCGCGAAGATCGCGGCGGCGAAATCGACCGGGGCGACGCCGCTTCCGGTGATCAGCGCGCCGTCGGCGACGGCCGGTTGGTGGACGAAGTTCGCACCGCCCGAATAACCGCTGTAGGCAAGGTATTCCGCGGCATTGCTGGTGTGCTTGCGGTCGTCCAGCAGGCCCGCGGCGGCCAGGCCGAAGGTGGCTCCGCAGATCGCGGCGACCGGGACGCCGGCGGCGAGGAATTCGGCGGCCTTGTCCGAGAAGTCTTTCAGCGCACCGGTTTCCCAGGTGTCGGAGCCCGGCAGGATCAGCAGCGCGCTGTCGGCGGGCGAGAGGTCCGCGAGCGCGAGATCCGGGACGACGCGCAAGCCGCCCATGGAGGTGACCGGTTCGGTCGTCGGGCCGACGGTCTTGACCTGCCAGGTCCCCGGCTCGCGATGCCACAGGCCGCGATTGAGGTGCGCGGTCGCGTGGCCGGTCTCCCAGTCGGAGAAGGTGTCGTAAACGGCGAGGTGCACTGTCTTGGTCATGACAGCATCCTGTCATGTTTGACAGCATGCTGTCAATGACTGAGGCCGAAGAAAGCCGGGACCGTCACGAGGACGGTCCCGGCTTCCGGAGTTCGATGGATCAGCCCAGCGCGCGATCCAGATCGCCGATCAGGTCCTCGACGTCCTCGAGGCCGATCGAGATACGCAGCACCCCGTCGGTCAGGCCGATGGCCGCCCGCCCCTCCGGCCCCATGGCGCGGTGCGTCGTGGTGGCGGGGTGCGTGATCAGGGTCTTGGCATCGCCGAGGTTGTTGGAGATGTCGATGATGCGCAGACCGTTGAGCACCTCGAAAGCCCGCTTCTTGCCCTCGGATTCGGGGGCCTTCAGCTCGAAGGTGATCACCGTGCCGCCGCCGGACATCTGCCGCGTGGCCAGCTCGTACTGCGGGTGCGACTTCAGGAACGGGTACTTCACCCACGCCACGGCCGGATGCTGCTCCAGGAATTCCGCGATGCGCAGCGCCGAATCGACGGACTGGCGCAACCGCAGCGGCATGGTCTCCAGGCCCTTGAGCAGCGTCCAGGCATTGAACGGGCTCAATGCCGGGCCGGTGTGCCGCATGAGGTTCTTGACCGGGCCGTCGATGTACTCCTGCGAGCCCAGGATGGCGCCGCCGAGCACACGGCCCTGGCCGTCGATGTGCTTGGTGCCGGAGTAGACCAGCACGTCCGCGCCGAGGTCGAAGCCCTTCTGCAGCAGCGGGGTGGCGAAGACGTTGTCCAGCACCACCTTCGCGCCGGCGGCATGCGAAAGATCCGCCACCGCACGCACATCCACCAGGGTCTGCATCGGATTGGAGGGGGTTTCGAAGAACACGGCCTGGGTGGGCACCGACAGCGCCTGCTCCCACTGGTTCAGATCCTCGCCGTCGACGAAGACGGTCTCCACGCCCCAGCGCGGCAGGATCTCGTTGGCCACCACGAAGCAGGAGCCGAAAAGCGAACGGGCGGCGACCAATCGGTCACCCGCGCCGAGCAGCGCGCCCAGCGCGGTGAAGACCGCGGACATGCCGGAGGCGGTCGCGAAGGCCGCTTCCGCGCCGTCGATCAGGCGCAGCCGCTCCTCGAACATGGCGACCGTGGGATTGCCGTAGCGCGAGTACACGAAGTGCTCGATATCGCCGGTGAACGACGCCTCGGCCGCTTCGGCGCTCTCGTAGACGAATCCGGAATTCAGGAACAGCGCTTCCGAGGTCTCCTCGAAACCCGAGCGCCGGGTGCCGCCGCGCACGCTGATCGTGGCGGGGCCGACGCCCTCGGGAAGCGGACGGTCGAACGAACCACCGGTGATCATGACTGTCTCCTATCGACCCGGACCGGTTACGACTGCCGCCAGGGCAGGCCGTCGGCACGCCAGCCGACGACGCCGCGATGGCCCTGCGCGTCCAGTGCGCCTTCGAAACCTTCGATCACATTGAACGACGGCTCGAAGCCGACGGCGGTGGCGGCGGTGGCCGCGCCGATGGAGCGCTGACCGGACCGGCAGATGAAGATGACCGGGGCGTCGGAGTCCGCGCCGCGCTCGGCCAGCACGCCCTTGAGCTGATCCACGAAGCGCGGATTGGGCGTACCGGTGACGTCCACCCACTCGATCAGCGCGGTCGGGCGGCCGATGCCGCTGGTGTCGGGCACGCCGACGAAACGCCATTCGGCTTCGGTGCGCACGTCGACTAGCACCGCATCCGGATTGTCACGCAACAGTTCCCACGCTTGCTTCGGCGTGATGTCACCCGCGTAGCTCACTTCAACCTCCTGTGAATCCGCACTTGCCGCATCGTTTTTCCGATGCACAGCCAGGTCGTCACCCGGAGCACCCCACCGCGGAGGAGGGTTGCCGACCAGCCAGCCGGGGCTTGGCGCTGGTACTCATGACCTGGGAGAAGAGTGCCGGGTACCGGGCCCGGCTGTCAAACTGTTCGCCGATCTCCGGAACCGTGTCACGAATCGCACACCAACCAGGCCGAACCCTGCTTGCTGAAGTGCCAGGTGGTAGTGGATTCCCGGTCACCGGCCCGCCAGGTGACCAGGGCGGTCGCCTTCTCGCCTTCGACCCGCGGGTCGACCAGCTTCACGTACGCGTACTTGCCGCCCTGTTCACCGGGCTTGCCCGCGAGCGGGGACTTGGCCTCGTCGAAACCCGAACAGGCCGTTGACTTGTCGATGACGTCGGTGCCGCTGCGGGAGTCGGTGAAGGTGCGGGCGGCGATGGCCAATCGATCGGAATCTGTGACATTCTTCTCAGCCGGGGACACCAGCGCGGCGATCACGATGCCGAGGATGACGAGCACGATCACCACCGCCGCCACCAGGAACGGCAGCATGGTCCGGGTTTCGTCCTGATCGATCGGAACCGGCTGGTCATCGACGTCACTCATGGGTAGATCATGCCTGCCCGGCGCGGGCGGATCGAGCACGGCACCGGCCTGTCGGATCGGCGGGCATTCGTGTGGTTCACCGCACCCTCGCGGGTACGGGTCCTTACCACCGATAGAATCAGCGCAATTCCCCCGCCGAAGCGGGAATAGCAACACCACGCAGCAACGCTGCAGCGTCGGGAGTCCCCGGGACCCCCGAACCCGGTCGCAACTTAGCCTAAGCTAAGAAACAAAGACCAAGACCTGAAGTATCGAATCAAAGGGTGCGCGTAAGAATGACCGAACAGAGTGCAGCGACCCGCCCGCTCCGCATTGCGATCGTGGGCGCCGGCCCGGCCGGAATCTACGCCGCCGACGCGCTGATGAAATCCGATGCCGATGTGAGCATCGACCTGTACGAGCGGATGCCCGCCCCGTTCGGTCTCATCCGCTACGGCGTCGCCCCCGACCATCCGCGCATCAAGGGCATCATCACCGCCCTGCACAAGGTGCTCGACAAGGAGCAGGTGCGCCTGCTGGGCAATATCGACTACGGCGTCGACATCACCCTCGAGGACCTGCAGCGTTTCTACGACGCGGTCATCTTCTCCACCGGCGCCAATGCCGACCGGGCCCTGGAGGTTCCGGGCATCGATCTGGACGGTTCCTACGGCGCCGCGGACTTCGTGTCCTGGTACGACGGGCACCCGGACGTGCCGCGCACCTGGCCCCTGGACGCCGAGAAGGTCGCCGTGCTCGGCGTCGGCAACGTGGCCTTGGACGTGGCGCGCGTGCTGGCCAAGACCGGTGACGAGCTGCTGCCGACCGAGATCCCGCCGAACGTCTACGAAGGCCTGAAGGCCAACAAGGCCCTCGAGGTGCACGTGTTCGGCCGCCGCGGCCCGGCGCAGGCCAAGTTCACGCCCCTCGAGCTGCGCGAGCTCGACCACTCGCCGACCATCGAGGTCATCGTCGATCCCGAGGACATCGACTACGACGAGGGCTCCGAGGCCGCGCGCCGGCACTCCAAGCAGGTCGACATGATCTGCAATACCTTGGAGCAGTGGGCGATCCGCGATGTCGGCAACCGCCCGCACAAGCTGTTCCTGCACTTCTTCGAATCCCCGTCCGAGGTCCTGGGCGAGGACGGCAAGGTCGTGGGCCTGCGCACCGAGCGCACCCAGCTCGACGGCACCGGAAACTGCAAGGGCACCGGCGAATTCAAGGACTGGGACATCCAGGCCGTGTACCGCGCGGTGGGTTACCTGTCGCAGAACATCCCGGCGCTGCCGTTCGACGACCAGGCCGGGACCGTGCCCAACGAGGCCGGGCGCGTGCTGGTGAACGAGGACGCCGACGGCGCGGATCGCTACATGCCCGCTACCTACGTGACCGGCTGGATCAAGCGCGGTCCGGTCGGCCTCATCGGCCACACCAAGGGCGACGCCAACGAGACCATCGCCTGCCTGCTCGACGACGCCGCGAACTTCACCCCGGCCGCCGAGCCGGAGCTGGACGCGGTCACCACCTTCCTCGAGGGCAAGGGCATTCCGTTCACCACCTGGGCCGGCTGGTACCGCCTCGACGCGCACGAGCGCGCCCTCGGCGAGCCGGAAGGCCGCGAGCGGGTCAAGGTCGTCGAGCGCGAGGACATGCTGCGGGCGTCGGAACCGGACAAGGTGACCAACCCGTCCTGACCACACCAGCCTGACCAGGCTCGATCCACCAGGCGGACAAGGTCATCCACACTTGTCACCGTTCTGAGGCATGCTGATCAAGTGTTCGATGCCCATGTCCACATCATCGATCCGCGGTTCCCGCTGATCGAGAACGAGGGCTACCTGCCCGACCCGTACCCCATCCCGGCTTATCGCGACCGCATGCGGCGCTTCGATATCGACGGTGGGGCCGTGGTCAGCGGGTCTTTCCAGGGCACGGATCAGAGCTTTCTGCGGGCCGCCCTCGCCGAACTCGGCGAGGGCTGGGTCGGGGTGGCGAACCTGCACATCGACGCCACCGACGCCGAGATCATGGATCTGAATCGGGCCGGGGTGCGGGCGGTCCGGTTCAATCTCAAGCGCGGCGGCGGGGATATCGTCGGGCTGACCATGCTGGCACTGCGGGCCTACGAGCTGGCGGGCTGGCATGTGGAGCTGTACATCGACGGGTCCATGCTGGGGTCGCTGGAACCGGTCATCACCAAACTGCCGAAGCTGTCCATCGATCACATGGGGATGAGCGACGACTGCCTGCCGTATCTGCTGAATCTGGTGGATCGCGGGGCCAAGGTGAAGGCGTCCGGGTTCGGGCGGGTGTCGATGGATGTGGGCATGGCGCTGCGCAAGATTCACGCGGTGAACCCCGAAGCGCTCATGTTCGGCTCGGATCTGCCGGGGACGCGGGCGGGACGGCCGTTCCGCAATACCGATATCGATCTGATCGCCAATGCGGTGGGCGGGGATCTGCACCGGGTGCTGGAAGACAATGCCCGGCTGTTCTACGGACTGCCCGCCAAGGACCGCCGCACCGAGCCCGCGCCGGCGTTGCCGCTGTTCGGGCCGGAAGCGCCGACGCTGCGGCTGCATCGCTCGGAATTGCCGAAACCGCCTCCGCACGACACTCTTCCGCTGCCGATCATCGATCGCGGGCTGCGGCCGCCGATGCGCTAGACGACGATGGCGGCGGCCAGCCAGACTCCCGCTGCCAGCAGGGCTCCCAATAGCTCGATCAGCATCGACAGCCCGACGCCTTTGAGCGCGTGCACCGTCGACTGCCACGCCGCTTGCTGCTGCTGGATGCGCTGTAGTTCCGAAAGATAAACGCCCAGTACGAATCCCAGGAACAGGCCGACCACCGGGACCACGAAGAACCCGACGATGCCGAGCACCGCGCCGATGAACAGCGAGCGGTTCGGCACCCCGGCCTCCTTGAGCTTGCGCCCCGGCCACGTGTACTTGATCACCCCGCTGATCACCAGAAACGTTGTGCAGACCGCGAATACGGTCCAGGCCGCCGCTCCGCCGGTCATGATCGCCCACACCAGAATGGCGCCGGCGATCAGGATCACCCCCGGCAGGATCGGCACGATCACCCCGAGCAGGCCCACCAGAATCGCGAGGCCGACCAGCACCTCACCCGACGCACTCACGCCACAGCCCTCCACTCTCGCTACCGCACATTGTGGACCACCGCCCCGACACCCGCTGCGGGCGCGTTATTGTCATACCGTCAACACCGGTGTTGTGATCCGGTGCGCAGGATCGACGATGAACCGAGGCAGGGACGTGAGCACTCCATCCACCGCCAAGCAGGGCCCGCTCGCGGGCGTGCGGGTAGTTGAACTGGCCGGTATCGGCCCCGGTCCGCACGCGGCGCTGCTGCTCGCCGACCTGGGCGCGGACGTGGTCCGGGTACAGCGGCCCGGGCAGTTCCCCGGATTCATGGAGCGCCCGCAGTGGCGCGGCCGCACCATCGTCGAGGCGAATCTGAAGGATCCGGCCGATATCGAGCGGGTGCTCGGGCTGATCGAGAAGGCCGATGTGCTGATCGAGGGCTTCCGGCCCGGCGTCACCGAGCGTATGGGCCTGGGTCCCGAGCTTGCGCTGGAACGCAATCCGCGACTGGTGTACGGCCGCATGACCGGCTGGGGCCAGGACGGACCGCTGGCCGACCGCGCCGGGCACGACATCAACTACATCTCGCTGACCGGCGTGCTGAACGCCATCGGCCGCAAGGGTGAGCGCCCGGTGCCGCCGCTGAACATGGTCGGCGACTTCGGCGGCGGCTCCATGTTCCTGGTCTTCGGCATCCTGGCCGCACTGGTGGAACGCCAGACCTCCGGCAAGGGCCAGGTCATCGACTCCGCCATGGTCGACGGCGCGCTCGCCCTCTCGCACATGATCTGGGGCATGAAGGGCATGGGCCTGTGGTCGGACGAGCGCGGCACCAACCTGCTCGACACCGGCATGGCGTTCTACGACACCTATGAGACCTCCGACGGCAAGTACATGGCGGTCGGCTGCATCGAACCGCAGTTCTACGCCGAACTGCTGAAGGGCCTGGAGATCTCCCCCGAGGGCCTCCCCCACCAGCTCGACCCCGCCGGTCAGGACCAGCTGCGAAAGCTGTTCGCGGACAAGTTCAAGACCAAGACCCGCGACGAGTGGTGGGCCGTCTTCGAGCACACCGACGCCTGCACCACCCCCGTCCTCACCTTCACCGAGGCCGAACAGAACCCCCACATCCAGGCCCGCTCCGGCCTGATCGAGATCGACGGCGTCGTCCAGCACGCCCCCGCCCCCCGCTTCTCCCGCACCCCCGGCGGCACCCCGACCCCGCCGCCGAACGCGGGCACCCCGATCGACGAGGTGTGGGCCTAGTCCCGCTGGAACGCCGAAGGGGCGGCACCCGGATCGGGTGCCGCCCCTTCGCATTTCGCGAACGAGATGCGATCAGGCCTGGGGCTCGACGAGCTGGATGTCGAGTTCGATGGCGATCTTGTCGGAGAGCATGGCGTTCGGGAGGGCCGGGGCCACCTCGAAATCGCTGCGCTTGATGGTGCCGGTGGCGGAGAAGCCGGCGTGGTTGGTGCCGTCCTGGAAGGTCTGCACGCCGCCCCACTCGACCTCGAGGGTGACCGGCTTGGTGATGCCGCCGATGGTGGCCTCACCGGTGACCTCGAACTCCTCGCCGACCTTGACCGGCTCGGGGACGCGGAAGGTCAGGTGCGGGCGGTTGGCGATATCCAGGATCTCGGCGCTGCGGACGTGGTCGTCGCGGAACGAGTTGCCGGTGTCGAAGGAATCGAAGTAGATGGTGGCCTCGATGGCGGCCTCGCCGGACTCGTTCACGACGAAACCGGTCTCGAAGCGGTTGAAGCGGCCGCGGACCTTGGAGATGCCGAGGTGCTTGACGGTGAAGTTGACCGAGGAGTGGGCGGCGTCGAGGGTCCAGGAGCCGGCGGTGAGGGTCTGGGTGGAAGTCGTCATGCGAATGACGATAAGTGGACTTCGGTCCGCTTAACCACACCGTCGTTATCCTGGCATTGGCAGGGCTGGGATAAGCGGACTCCGGTCCAGGCATGATGGATGGGTGGCCCGTTCCGAATTCGCTGATTTTCTCATCGCCCGGCGCGCCCAGCTGCAGCCCGAGGCCGTCGGGCTGCCGGCCGGGCGGCGCCGGCGCACCCCCGGACTGCGGCGCGAGGAAGTCGCCGCGCTCGCGGGCGTGAGCGTCGACTACCTGGCCCGGCTCGAGCAGGGCCGGGACACCAATCCCTCCATGGCGGTGCTCGGCGCGCTCGCGGAAGCCTTGCGGCTCAACGAAGTCGAACGCCACCACTTCGGCAAGCTGGCCATGAACATGGAACAGAAGGCCACCTGCCCGTCCAGCGGTCAGGCCGGGGAACGCGTCACCGAGACCGTGCAGGCCGTCGTCGACGCCATGCACCCCACCCCGGCCTTCGTGGTCGGGCGCTGGCTCAACCTGCTGGCCTGGAATCCGGCCTGGAAGGACTTCACCGAACCGCTCGGCCTGCTCGGCGACGAGGGGCACGGCAACTTCGCCTACTACCTGTTCGCCCATCCGGACGCGCCGAAATACTTCCTGAACTGGTCCGATGCCGCCGATATGGTGGCGTCGATCCTGCGCGAGAGCCGCTTCCGGTTCCCGGACGACCCCTCGCTGGAGACCATGATCACCACCCTGCAGCGCTTCCCCGAGTTCGAACGCCGCTGGCGCGAGCACGTGGTCACCTACGCGCGCTCGGGCGTGTTGCGTATCGACCATCCGCTGCGCGGGGAAGTGGAGGTCGAGGTCGAAACCCTCGATCCGGCCGCTGACCAGAGCGTCATGGTCTGGCTGGTGGACCGCCGGCAAGTCCGCAGCCCCGGATTGCGCCTGGTCAACGAGTAATCCACCGTCTCCGGGCCTTTCGTTTCCCCTGCTCACTATGGGTCGGCGCACTACAGTTGAGCCATGGCTCGGAATTGGCCGATGGTCGAACGCGAGGGCGAACTCGAATCGATCAGGTCGGCGCTGAGCGGCGGCGACTTCGTCGGCGCCGTTCTCACCGGTGACGCGGGAGTCGGAAAGACCACGCTGGCGCGGCAGGCCACCGCCGCCGTCGGCGGCAACGTCCGCTGGGTGGCCGGCACCGAATCCGCCAGATCCATCCCCTTGGGCGTGTTCGCGCACATGGTCGGGGTGTACACGGCCCACGACCCGGTGACCTTCATGGCCGCGGCGCGTGAGGCGCTGCTCGCGGACGGGCACACCATCATCGGCGTGGACGACGCGCATCTGCTCGACCAGCTGTCGGCGACGCTGCTGCTGCAGCTGGCCATCGACAAGGCCGCGCGGATCGTCACCACCGTGCGCAGCGGGGTGCCGGTGCCGGACGCGGTGACCTCGCTGTGGAAGGACGGGCATCTGCTGCGCATCGACCTGTCGCCGTTCACCCAGCGGCAGAGCGTCGAACTGGTGGAATCCATGCTGGGCGGGCAGTTGGAGGGGTTCACCTCCAACCTGATGTGGGAATCGTCCGGGGGGAACGCGCTTTTCCTGCGGCACCTGGTCGAAGGAGCGCTGGAAGCGGGGACGCTGCGGCAGGTCAACGGGGTGTGGCAATTGCGCGGGCGGGCCGCGGTCACCTCGGAATTGGCTGCGCTGCTGGAGGATCGGGTGGAGCAGCTGCCGGAGCCGGTGCTGCGAGTACTCGAGTTGCTGACCTTCTGCGAACCGATCGACCTGGATGTGCTGTCGGAGCTGGCAGGGGCGGAAGCGGTCGAGGCGGCCGAAAACCGCGGCGCCATAAGGATTGTCGAGAACAGTCACCAATTGCTGGTCCGGTACAACCATCCGCTCTTCGGCGAGGTGATCCGGCGACGGCTGGGGATCGCGTCGGCACGCCGGTTGCGCGGGCGGCTGTATTCGTCGCTGCGGGAACGGCCCATCCCCTCGGCGTCGGATCGAATCCGCCTGGCCGAATTGGCTTTGGACAGTGACAAATCGGCGGATCTGGAATTGTTCGAAGCTGCGGCGGCCGATGCCATCGCCTTGGCGAATCTGCCACTGGGCGAACGGTTCGCGCGGGCCGCGGTGGAACGGCGGGGCGGGGTCGAGGCGGCGGATCTGCTGGCGCGGGCGCTGCTGTGGCAGGGGCATCGCATCGAGGCCGAACGGACTCTGGCGGGGTTCGATCCGGATCAATTGAACGAAGTGCAGCTGGTGCGGTGGGGCAGCACCCGGGTGTCGAATCTGTTCTGGTCCATGGGCGATGCCGATCGGGCCGAGGAAGTGCTGGCGTCGGTGCGCAGCCGGGTCGAACATCCCAAGACCGCGCTCACCCTCGACGGGCTGGCCTCCGCGTGCGCCGTCCACGAGAACCGGCTCGACGACGCGTTCCAGCTCGCCGAACCCGTCATGAACGCGGAAGGCGCGCCGCCGTGGGCGGTGTGGTGGGCGGCCTTCGGGGGCGGGCTGGCGCTGGCGTTCATGGGGCGCGGGGAAGCGGCGCGGCAGTACGCCGAGCGCGGGCATCAGATCGAATCGCATATCGACGGGCTGAACCGGTTCATGTCGACGCACGCGGAAGTGCTGGCGCTCACGCTCACCGGGGAGCTCGAGGACGCGAGGCGTTGTGCGAGCAGCCCTTACACGTATTCGTCGGCCGGGCAGTACCACGCGTGGGGGATGAGCCGGATCCTGCAGGGGACCGTCGACGTCGCGCAGGGAAGGTTCCCGCAGGGCATCGACAATCTCGAGCAGGCGCTCGCGGCGCTCACCATGGAGGGGGCGGCGACCTGGATGTATCCCGCGAGATTGCGGCTGGCGGAAGCGTATTCGGCGCTCGGGCGAGCGGCCGAGGCGGCGGAGTCGATCGCGCTCGCGGAGGAGCGGGGCGGGCGGCACAGTGCGGTGTATCAGCCGCAGCTGGAGATCGCGAAGGCGTGGCAGGCGGCGGCGGAAGGCACCGCGACGCCCGCCATCCGGCTCGCGCTGGGGGCGGCCGACGCGGCGGCGCGGTCGCATCAGCACGCCATCGAGGCCATGGCATTGCATACCGCGGCGCGGTTCGGGGATCACTCGGTGGCCGGGCGGCTCGCGGATCTGGCGGCGCGGGTGGACGGGCGGCTGGTGCAGGCGCAGGCCCGGCACGCGGTCGCGGTGGCGGCGCACGATGGGCCCGGATTGGACGCTGCCGCAGCGGAATTCGAGACGATCGGGGTGCTGTTGTCGGCGGCCGACGCCGCCGCGCAGGCCGCGTCCGCGCACGAGCGGGCGGGTGATCGGCGGCGATTGCTCGAATCGGCGGCCACCGCTAATCGGCTGGCGGCGGCTTGCGGCGGGGCCAGTACGCCCGCGTTGCGGCAGTCCGCGCAACCATTGCCGTTGACGGCCCGGGAGCGGGAGATCGCGAATCTGGTCGCGGCCGGGTTGTCCAACCGGCAGATCGCCGATCGGCTGACCGTGTCGGTGCGCACGGTGGAGGGGCATCTGTATCGCGCGTGCATCAAGCTCGACGTGACCGATCGGGAGGCGCTCGCCGAGCTGATGCGGGGCGGGTCATCTTTCGGCAAATCCGAAGCGTGAGATTCGCGGCTCGTATCGTGCGCGTTCTGCCAGTGCAGTGTGGGATACGTCTCGCCCGGCAACGTCGGTAATAGCTTCCTCGAAATCAGATCTGGAACCAACAGTTTCCAATCAGCTACCATCCTCGCGAACTGACCGTTCCAGGTCAGCCAAGCGGCCCTCTCCGAGCCGCGGGGGACAGTTCCAGATCTGATGAGGGTGGTGTTTCGGCGTGACTCGTCGGCATCGAGAAATGAATACCGGCGTGCTCCGCCACGCCCTGCGCCCCGCCATGGGCGCGCTGCCGCTGGCCATCGCCATCGCCTGCGCGGGCGTCGCCCAAGCCATCCCGCAGCCCGGCGTC
This sequence comes from Nocardia yamanashiensis, assembly GCF_021183565.1. Classification (NCBI taxonomy): domain Bacteria; kingdom Bacillati; phylum Actinomycetota; class Actinomycetes; order Mycobacteriales; family Nocardiaceae; genus Nocardia; species Nocardia yamanashiensis. The sequence continues at coordinate 7,235,373 of NZ_CP089226.1, read as the reverse complement.
ACCAGCCCCGCCCAGCCCGGCGTCAACAGCCCCGGCAACTCCGGCGGCCGCCAGCCCGGCACCACCGTCGAACCCGCGGCCCCGGCCCCCGCCCCGCAGGCCGACTACGCCGTCCCGCCCTCCCACCGCCCCATCCCGGTGGAAACCGAACCGGCCCCGGCCATCGACTGGCAGCAGCTGCACGCCCCCGAACCCGTCGAGCCGGTGGCCCCCATCGCCCCGCCGCCGCGCACCCTGCGCATCGGCGACTTCATGACCGAGGTCCCGGACGAGGTGCCCAGCGACATCCTCGACCCGGTCAACGACTTCGCGGCCAATGCCGAAGCCGCCGTCGCGACCGGCGGAAAGTCCATCGGTATCAACCCGAGTCGCTCCGACAAGATCGCCGCCGCCACCGCGGCCGGCGCCGTCGGCGGCGCACTGGTCGGCGCCGCTGTGGCCGGTATTCCGGCCGCTATCGCCGGCGGTGTCGGTGGCGGCCTGATCGGCGCCGGTGTCGGCGCGGTCGTCGGCACGGTAGGCATCGTCGGCATCCCGGTCGCGGCCGCCGCGGTGGGCGCCGCCATCGGCACGGTCGCCGGCGCGGCGTCCACCGGCGGCCCCGGCGCCATCCCGGGCGCGATCATCGGAGCGGCCGGCCCCGCGATCGCCACCTTCGCCGGCGCCGCAGCCCTGGCCGCCCCCGGCGGCGCCGCCATCGGAGCGGCGATCGGCGCCGTGGCCGGCGCAGCGGCCGTGGGCCTCCCGGCCGCAGCCGTCGGCGCCCTCATCGGCGGTGTGGCCGGCGGCGCCGGAGCGGGCCTCTGGGCCGGCGCGAACCTCTGACCGCCACCCGACCGGCAGCGACATCTGATTCGCCTCCCGCACAAGCCAACCGGTGCGACGTCGGGGGCTGGGCGGACGTTCGAGAGGACGCCCGGTCTCACAGCGCTCCTCTCAGCGTCGCGAGCGCTCGGCTTCGAATCCGCTTGCGGTTACTGGACGCTCGAATTCGGGTGGTCGGTCGGCACCTGCGCACGGCAACTGCGGCGAGGGGGAGTTCCAGGTCGCCGCTCGATCGCATGTCGATTCATCGTCGGCGGGAATCGGTTGGGGCGGGATCGGCGTGTCCGCGCGATCGGTTCGTGGGTTTCGGGCGGCGGGTGGGTGCGACACGCGGGTGGGGTTGCGCGAAGTTGGGGGTGGGGAGCGCCGGGGTGGGGGTGGGTGCGAATTACGTGGTGAGAGAAGCGGATCGGGCGGGAGGCGTTGCCGGTGGTGACGGGTCTCGTTGTTGTTCGGCCTGATCGGGCCGGTGAAATCGAGTGGTGAAGGTGGTGTTCGGCGTGATGCGTCGGGATCGGGTAGTCGGTGGTCGTGGGGCGCGGCGGGCGCTGTTGCCGGTGGTGGGAGTGATTCCGCTGGCGTTGGCGGTGGCTTGCTCCGGGACGACTGATCCGCAGGGGGTGGCGCCGGGTGGTTCGGCGGGGAGTGTGGCTGGGGTTACGACCGGTCCTGGGGCGCAGGCGGTTCCGGGTGCTGCGCCGGGGAGTGGGGTACCGGGAGGTTCGGTGCCAGGAGTGCAGGCGGGACAGCCGGGGGCCGCGGCGGGGCAGCCGGGGGCTGCGCTGCCGTCCGGTGGTTTGGGCGGGTCGCTCGGTGCGCAGACGGTGCAGCCGGGGGTGGGGCGGCAGGCGGAGCAGGCCGGGGTGCAGCGGCCGGGGCAGGTGCAGCCGGGGGTTACTACGCCGGTGAAGCCGGGGCCGGTTCCGGGGGCGGATTATGTTGTGCCGCCTAACTTCCGGGCGGTGCCGCAGCCGCAGCAGGCGGTGCCCGCGATCAATTGGCAGGAATTGCATGTGCCGGGGCCGGTGGTTCCGGTGGCGCCTATCGCTCCGCCGCCGCGGACGCTGCGGTTGGGGGATTTCACTTCGGCTGTGCCGGATGATGTTCCGGACAATGTGCTCACTCCCGTGAACGAGGCGGCCGCGAATACCGAAGCGGCCATTGCTACCGGGTTCAACTCGATCGGCATCAACCCGAGCCGGTCGGATCGGATCGCGGCGGGGACCATCGCGGGAGTCGCGGCCGGTGCGGTCGGCGGTGCGATCGCTGCCGGCGTACCCATGGCGATCGCCGGTGCGGTACCGGGCGGCATCGTGGGCGCGGCCGTCGGCGCGGGCATCGGATCCGCGCTCGGCGCCGCCGGTGTGGCGGTCGCGCCTTGGACAGCACCCATCGACGTAGTGGGTGGACCGATCGGTGGCGGGCTCATCGGTGCGGGCGTCGGCGCTGCCGCCGGTGCTGCCGCCCTCGGCATCCCGGCCGCGGTAGTCGGTGGCGTTGCCGGCGGTATCGCGGGCGGCGCGGTCGGCGGATTCCTCGGCGCCGCGTTCTAAGTCGCCAGGCGACCGTCCGGTGGTCGAACCTCACCCGGCATGCGGGGCGCCCGCGCCAACGGATGTTGGTGCGGGCGCTGTTTCGGTGTTCCAGGGAATGCCGGCTGAGCGGGAGCGTCCTGGATGCCGGAATCCGATCGAACCGTCAGGGCGGTCCGATCGGATTCTTCGACGGTAGCCGGGGCCGCGCATAACCTCGGCTGCCGCACGTGCCGGCCGAGGGCCGTTCGTGCGCAATGGATGCTTTCGTGCTGTCGACAGAATCGAGTGTGCGACAAGGGGTTCGAGTTTGAAAGCGAATTTCGGGCAATACTGAATTGTGACCTTCGCTGTGAAGAAACGTTATGCGAAGCACGTTGCGGTTTTCGAACGCGGGGCGATCGGCTCGGTCAGAACAGGGTGGGTTCGCCGAAGCCGGGGGTGCGTTCGATTTCCAGGAGATGCTGTTTGGTGGTGACGCCGCCGGGGGCCGAGAAGCCGTGCAGGGCATGGTCGGCGGCCAGCACCCGGTGGCAGGGGATGATGAGCGGGATAGGGTTGCGGCCCAGGGATTGACCTACGGCCTGAGCACCGCCGGGGGCGCCGATGCGGTTGGCCACGGTGCCGTAGCTGAGAGTGTGGCCCGGGTCGATGGCACGGGTGATGCGGTAGACGGCCTGGTCGAAGTCGTTTAGCGCGGACAGGTCCAGGGGGATGGCGCGCAGATCGTCGAGATCGCCGGCAAGGTGAGCGCGGACTCGGTCTATGGCATCGGCGATGACGGGAGTCGGCTCGGCCTCACGGATCTCGGCGAGCCGGTGGCGGCGCAGGATGTAGCTGCGAGTGGTGGCCGCGTCCGGATCGGGCAGTGCGAAACGCAGGACGCCGGTGGCGCTCCAGGCGATGGCGCAGGTGCCGATCGCGGTATCGAAAAGCGCCGCCGAGGCCAAAGGGCGGGCCGGTGCGGACATAACGCCAGTCTGCACCACGGGTCCGACAACTTCCGGCGGCATTCGGCCACGGTCGTCCGCCGAGTGCGCCCCGGCACGAGTGGCCTCCGACAGCCCGCGCCCCCGAGCGATCTCCAATGGCCGCTCATCGCAGTTCGAGGACCGCAGATCCGCGCGGCGAGTTTCGGCTGGACCGTTCCCCGCCGCTGCCGGCGGCCTCGGCGAGGGCGCGTTCGACTGCGGCCCAGCGTCGTCGGTGTCCCGCGTTTCGGCGTGGCCGGTTTCAGCGTGGCCGGTTGGGGCGGGCCGGGCAGCATGAGGCCGCCGCGCCCGGTCGGGCGCGGCGGCGTGGGGTGGATGCATTCGACGGCCTGAAGGTAGGTGTGCGGTCCAGTCCAACCAGGTGGCTTGAGGCCAGTTTCCTAGAACTGGACTGCTTCCTCACGGCAGGGGATGCGGGACAGGTCGGGGAAGCCGGCCGACCGACGTTGGGCGAGGGAAGGGGGTTCGGGATCTTGCCGGGATCGGGCGGCCGCCAGGTCCGAGTATTGGCGGGACGCTTCGTAATCGGCGACCGACCAGTCCGACATGGGGGCGTGCGGGCGGTAACGCTCGAGCAGCACGCCCCAGCGTTCACCGGAGGCGGGGGCGAACAGGTAGACGATCGCGGCGAAGGCCGCGACCACCGCGAAGGAGGTGAGCAGAGCGATCATGAGGAAATAGTGGACTGGTCGGGGGTTGAAGAAAATATCCAGTGCCCCGATACTGGACTGTATGGCGACACGAGTGATCGGCGCGGCCAGCCTCACGCGCGACCTGGGCCGGTGGCGGCAGGACGAGCCGGGGGCCGCGGCGGACAGCAAACGGTCCACCCGGCCGGCGTACGTGGCATTGGCGGAGAGCATCCGGCTGCTGATCCACGATGGGCGCGCCCCGCTGGGGGTGGCGCTGCCCAGCGAACGCGATCTGGCCACCACCCTGGCTGTCAGCCGCACCACGGTGACCTCGGCTTACGCGCTGCTGCGCGAGCACGGGTATCTGATCAGCCGGCAGGGCTCGCGCAGCACCGTCGCCCTGCCGCCGACCGTCGTGCACGACGGCACCAAACCGGCCCGCAGCCTGCTCGCCATGATGGCGCAGCCGGAAGTGCCGACCATCGACATGACCTTCGCCGCCATGTCCGCACCCGCGGAGATGACCGACGCGTACGCCTTTGCGCTGCAAGGACTTCCGACCTATCTCGGCACGCACGGCATGGACCCGGTCGGCATGCTCATGCTGCGCGAGGCCCTGGCCCGCCGCTACACCGAACGCGGGCTGCCGACCGATCCCGAACAGATCCTGGTCACGCTCGGCGCGCAGCACGGCCTGCGCCTGCTGCTGAATGTGCTCACCACCCCGGCCGAACGCGTGCTGATCGAACATCCCAGCTACCCCAACGCAATTGAGGCCATTCGCGATGTGGGGGCCCGGCCGGTCCCGGTGCCGATGCGGCCCGAAGGCTGGGATATGGACGGAATCCGCAGCGCGGCAAGGCAGACCGCGGCGAGCGTGGCGTATCTGGTGCCGGACTACAACAATCCCACCGGCCTGCTGCTGAATGCCGAGGGCCGTGCCGAACTGGCCGCCATCGCCCGCGAGACCCGCATGACGGTGATCGTCGACGAATCCATGGTGGATCTCCACCTGACCGACGAGATCATGCCGCCCGCAGCGTCTTTCGCCCGCGGTTCGGAGATCGTGACCATCGGTTCGGCGTCGAAATCGTTCTGGGGCGGCCTGCGCGTCGGCTGGGTGCGCGCCAATCAATCGCTGATCGCGAAGCTGCTCGGCACGCGCTCCACCGTCGACCTCGGCACCCCGGTGATGGATCAGCTGGCCACCGTCTATCTGCTCCAGCACGAGGACCAGATCCTCACCACCAGAAGGGAACAGCTGCTCTCCCGCCGCAATGCCCTGCTGGAATCCATCGCCGAGGAACTCCCCGACTGGCGTGTCTCCCCCGGCGCGGGCGGCATGTCCCTGTGGGCGCAGCTCCCCGCCCCGGTCTCCACCGCCTTGGCCGCCATCGCCCCGAATCACGGCGTATTGCTCGCCGCCGGACCACGTTTCGGCGTCCAGGGAGCGTTCGAGCGCTTCATCCGCCTCCCCTTCACCCACGAGGAATCCGATATCCGCTTGGCGGTGAAGTCGATCGCAGCCGCCTACGCCGCGCTCACGCCCCACGCCGCCGACCCACTCGCGCCGCTGGCGCCGCTCTACTGACCGGGGAGGGAGAGATTCTCGGGGGCTCCGCCCCCGAACCCCCGAAAAGTGTTGGGAGACACACCCCAGAACCGCGTCGCGAGAAACACCTCGCGCCTCACGAAAACACCTCGCGTCTCCGAAACACCTCGCGCCTCCGAAACACCTCGCGCCTCCGAAACACCTCGCGCCCGCTGCATCAGCAGCGGGCGCGAGTTTCGTTCTATCTCAGGCGTTTACGCCAGAATGTCGTGCCGCACGATGGTCTGGTCACGCCCCGGACCCACGCCGATGCAGGACACCCGTGCGCCCGACAGCTCTTCGAGCCGCTTGACGTACGCCTGCGCATTGGCCGGTAGGTCTTCGAAGGTGCGCGCCCCGGAGATGTCCTCCCACCAGCCCGGCATCTCTTCGTAGATGGGCTTGGCGTGGTGGAATTCGGTCTGGGTGGTGGGCATCTGCTCCACGCGCTCGCCGTCGATCTCGTACGCCACGCAGATCGGCACGGTGTCGAGGCTGGAGAGCACGTCCAGCTTGGTGAGGAAGTAGTCGGTGATGCCGTTGACGCGGGTGGCGTAGCGGGCGATCACGGCGTCGAACCAGCCGGTGCGGCGGGCGCGGCCGGTGGTCACGCCGACCTCGCCGCCGGTCTTGGCCAGGTACGCGCCGGACTCGTCGAAGAGCTCGGTCGGGAACGGGCCGGAGCCGACGCGGGTGGTGTACGCCTTGAGGATGCCGAGCACGACCCCGATCTTGTTGGGGCCCACGCCGGAACCCACGGCCGCACCGCCGGAGGTCGGGTTCGAGGAGGTCACGTACGGGTAGGTGCCGTGGTCGACGTCCAGCAGGGTGCCCTGCGAACCCTCCAGCAGCACGGTCTCGTCGTTCTCCAGCGCCTGGTTGAGCAGGAACCGGGTATCGGAGATGCGGTGCTTGAAGCCCTCGGCCTTCTCCAGCACCTCGTCGACGACCTGCTGCGGATCCAGCGCGCGCCGGTTGTAGATCTTCACCAGCACCTGGTTCTTGAATTCCAGTGCGGCTTCGACCTTCTGGGTGAGGATCTTCTCGTCCAGCACGTCGGCGACGCGGACGCCGACGCGGGCGACCTTGTCCTGGTAGCACGGCCCGATGCCGCGCCCGGTGGTGCCGATCTTCTTGTTGCCGAGGAAGCGCTCGGTGACCTTATCGATGGCCACGTGGTACGGCATGATCAGGTGCGCGTCGGCGGAGAGCAGCAGGCGGGAGGTGTCCACACCGCGCTCTTCCAGACCGGCCAGTTCGGCGAGCAGCACGCCCGGATCCACCACCACGCCATTGCCGATGACGTTGGTCACACCCGGCGTCAGGATGCCCGACGGAATCAGGTGCAGCGCGAAGCTCTCACCATTGGGCAGGACCACGGTATGACCGGCGTTGTTGCCGCCCTGGTAGCGGACGACCCAATTAACCCTGTCACCGAGCAGATCCGTTGCTTTGCCCTTGCCCTCGTCGCCCCACTGGGCGCCGATCAGCACGATTGCCGGCATCAGAAGTCTCCTACGGGATCGACGCGCAGCACTGCGGTGCTGCAGCTACCCGCCGTCGGAAGGCGGTGGCCGGAGGCACAGTTTACGCGATGCCCACATACCCCCTGGTTCGCGGTCCGGGTCCGGCGAATCCGACGTAACGGGTGAGCAGCGAAGCCAGCGACCCATAAGCGTCAGGGTTATGGTGGCACGGGGAGCCGGACCGGCCGGGGGTCCGCGAGAACGCAGCGAGGCGATCGACATGTCAGGTCAGAGGAGGGTGTACCGCAGTTGAGTACCCATGTTCTCCGCTGCGATGGCGCACCGGTTCCGATCGCATTGGCTTCGCTCCCCCTGACCCAGACTTCGGCCATCCCCGAGGCTTCGGCATTGGACGAGCTACTTCCGGTGATGGCCGCCGACAGCCTGCCGCGCCTGATCGTGCTCGGTGAGGACGCCGGATTGGCCGCGGTGCTCACCCATCTGCTGCGGACCGAACGGTTGCACGTCGAGATCGGCTACGTGCCGGTCGATCGCACCTACGGTTCGCGGGCCTACGAGACCGGCACCGGATCGGCCGCCGCCAAGCGCGCGCTGGAAGGCAAGGCCACCGAGACGCCGCTGATCCGCGACGACACCGGCAAGGTGCTCATCGGCCGCGCCACCCTGGTCGGCATGAACGGGCAGAAGCTCGAAGGCGAAGCGTACGTGGACGACACACGGCTGTTCACCGGCAAGGTCAGCGCCCTGCACGTCTCCCCCACCCTGGCGATGCCGGGCCTGCACGCGACCGTGCCGCGCGGGCTGCGCAAGCGCAAGTGGGTCGAGGGGCGCGCCATGCAGCTGGGCACGCCGGGCGCGGTGGTGACCCGGGACGGCATCACCACCGACCGGGTGGTGAAACGCTCCACGTTCTACCGCCACCACGAACCGTGGCTGCTCGTACGCTGACAGCGTCCCCGCGGCTCGAAAACCGGGGTCCCACACAAGGAGTCCGATGAATCAAGATTTCGCGATGCGCCGTGCCCCCGGGGCCGTGCGGCCCTCGCCGGTCTTCCTGCTCGTGGTCGCGCTGACCGTCGCGGGCGGGGTGCTGGCCTGGAATTCGGAACTGCTGTCCAAGCAGGCGGAGCTCGGCGTCTTCCTGATGGTGGTGGCGGGCTGGATCGTCTCGGTGTGCCTGCACGAGTTCGGGCACGCGTATGTGGCGTGGCGGGCCGGGGATCGCGAGGTGGAGCTGCGCGGGTATCTGACCTTGAACCCGTTGAAGTATTCGCATCCGCTGCTGTCGATCGCGCTGCCGGTGCTGTTCATCGCGATCGGCGGGTTCGCGCTGCCGGGTGGTGCGGTGTACGTGCACTCGCATGCGTTCAGCCCGCGTACGCAGCGGATTCTGAGCGCCGCGGGGCCCGCCGCGAATGCCGCGTGCGCGGTGGTCCTGCTGATCATCATCAAGATCTGGGGCGATGCGAACGAGCATGCCGCGTTCTGGTTCGGGCTGAGTTACCTTGCGTTCCTGCAGATCACGGCGACCGTGCTGAATCTGATCCCGGTGCCGGGGACCGACGGCTACGGGATTCTGGAACCGTCGCTGAGCTATCAGACGCGACGGTCGCTGGATCAGATCAAGCCGTACGGGGTGCTGATCCTGGTGGCGCTGCTGTTCGTGCCGGAATTGAACGCGCTGTTCTTCGACGCCGTGCACGGGCTGTTCGATCTGTCCGGAATTCCTTCGCGCTGGCCCGCTTACGGCGGGACGCTGACACGGTTCTGGCTGTAGTTCGATACGTCCCGCCGCCGCGAAACCGGAGCCGGACCAACCCCTCGCCGGCCCGAACTATCTCGAACGGTAGAGCGGCACAGGCGGATACACCCGAGTAGTGCACTACTCATTGATCAGGTACGCGATCCCGCAGGTGGCGACGGGTCTACGCGGGTCAGTCGATGGGGGTGACGTAGGGGTGGACGACGGTGGGCGGCAGCAGTGCGATGGCGGAGAGCCGGCGCATGCCGCAGACCTGCATGAGATCGACCACGATGGAACGCAGCTGCGCGAAAACCACGTGCGCGGACACGCCCGCGTTGTCGACCAGGTCCTTGGTGGCGCCCTTCGCGACCGTGCGCAGGACGCGGGTGGCCTCGGCGGCGTCGGGCTGATCGCCCGGGTCGGCGAGCATCATGCGGCGCACCACGTCCACGGCCTGGCCGAGTTTCGCTACCTCTTGGATGAGGCGCGGGTCCAGCACCTCGTCGTCGCGGACCGAGGTGAGAGCGCGGCGGAGCAGGACGCGGGCATTGCGGACGGCATTGTCGAGCGGGTCGGCGGCTTGGCGCAGGCGGTCCAGGCGGGTGCGGGAGTTCCAGTACAGCGGGGAGATCCGGATGATCTCCGAGCTGCCCTCGAGGGTATTGCGCAGGGAATCGATGGGGGCCTGGGTCTTTCGCGCCGCCTCCAGTGCGTTCTTGATCTTGGTGGCGTCGTGTTCGAGCAGGCCGTCGGCGCATTCGACCAGGGCGGTGCCCATGACGTTCAGGATGTCGGCGGCCTGCTGGCGGGCGCGGCGCACCGGATGCAACGGAATCGCCGCCACCACGATGATGCCCACCAGGCCGCCGACCAGGGCATCGACCATGCGCAGGCCGGAGCCGCCGCTGCTGGGCGGGATGAGGGTGGCGACCAGCACGGCCGAACTGGCGGCCTGCATGGTGATCACCGGGCCGCCGTCGAGGAAGACCGCGGTGCTCATGGCGGCCAGCACCAGCAGCGAGATCTGCCAGACGCCGGAACCGAATTGGGAGACGAACAGGTCGCCGACGCCGATGCCGACGGCCACGCCGACGATCAATTCCACCGCGCGGCGCAGGCGGGCGCCGAACGAGACGCCGATCGAGATCATGGCCGCCATCGGGGCGAAGAACGGGTGTTCGTGGCCGATGATGTCGTGCGCGATCAGCCAGGCCAGGCCGGCGCCGATCGCGCACTGCACGATCGGCAGCAGGGACGAGCGCACCCGGCCCGAGGCTTTGCGCATCCGGGCCGCGCCGCTCTCCTTGGCGGCGTCGAAGGTGTCGCTGAATCCGGTCGTCAAGTCCGCAGGACTCAGTCGAGGCCCAGTTCCGCGGCCGCGCGCGGGTCGCAGTCCTCCAGCAGATCCAGGCAGCGGGCGTACTCGTCGGATTCGCCGATGGCGCGGGCGGCGCGAGCCAGCGCGCCCACGCAGCGCAGGAAGCCCTGGTTCGGTTCGTGGTTCCACGGCACCGGGCCGAAGCCCTTCCAGCCGTTGCGGCGCAACAGGTCCAGGCCGCGGTGGTAGCCGGTGCGCGCGAACGCGTAGGCGGCGATGATGTCGTGGTTGACCTCGCCGGTCTCGTTCTCGCCGCGCTGCAACGCGGCCTCGGCCAGGTAGGCCCAGGCGATGGAAGCGGACGGATACTGTGCCGCGACCTGCACCGGATCCTGGTTTTCCAGCAACGCCCCCTCGGCGTCGATATTTTCCGGAAGCAATACCGGCTGCGGTCCGAGTAGATCACCGAAGGAGGTCATGCCGATCATTCTGCACCGACTGCCCGAATGCTCAGTAGGCTGACCGTCGAATCACAGTTCAGCCGAACCGAGGGGTAGCGCGTGTCCGAGCCGAAAGACGACCAGCAGCCGCAGGACTCTGCCCGCAAGGCAGCCCAGGGCGCGGCCGCCGAACCGGACACCACCGCCACCCCCGCCACCCCGGGCGTGTCGGCCCCGCCCGCCGCAGCCCCGGCCCGCGACAACTCCGACGACGCCACTGTCGCGCACCCCACCGACAAGGCCGACTCCACGGCCGCCCAGAAGAACCCCGGCGAACGACGCGACACCCGCGCCGAATCCACCGCGGCCATGCCGACAACCCCCGTGGTCTCCCCCACCGCCGCCACCGAAGTGATCCCCACCGGCGGCACCCCGCCCACCGCCGGCCCGGCCGCACCCGCAGGGACCGGCAGGACTGGTGGCGATCCGGCAGGGTCCGGCCCCGGAAACCCGAATGCCGAAGGCAATGCCGGCAACGCAGGCCCCGGTAACTCCGGTCCGGCGAATTCCGGTGCCGCAGGCGGTGGTTCGACCCCAGCCGGTGCCGCAGGCGCGACCGGAGGTTCCGGTCCGGCGGGCAAGCCCGGATTCGCCACGATCCAGTACGAACCGCCGCAGGCCGGTGGACGGCCCAATACCGGCTTGGGCGGACGCCCCGGCCAGGGCACGGGAGCCGCTGCGGGACAAGGCGCTCCGAAGGCCGCGTCAGGTCCGGCCGAGCGCTCCGGCGGCCCGGCGCAAGGCGCTGCGCGTGGACCCGCCGCCCCTGCCGGGCAATCTCCCCAGGCAGGGCAGGGTAATCCGGCGGCTGGACAAGGAAATCCCAATCAGGCCACCGGGCAGGGCAATCCGAATGCGGCCGCCGGGCAGGGCAATCGAACCGGGGGCACTCAGCAGGGCGATGTGCGGGGGCCCGGCTCGTCCACTGGTCAGTCCGGAGCAGGGCAGTCCGCGGTGACGGACGCGGATGCCACCATGCAATTCCAGGCTGTCCGGCCGCAGGGCGGAAACGCGGCTGCGGGGCGTCCGGGTACGTCGGACAGCGCGAAGGCCGCGCAGCCCGGAGCTTCGAATACCGCAGGCGCATCGGACCCTTCGACTGCGAAATCCGGACCGGCGGCGGCTGGTGGCGCACCGGGCGCCGGAAGCAAGCCGGAACAGTCCGGCCCGCAGGGTGATTCGGACCGGCGGACCGGCGGACCGGCGGGTGCGAACGGCGGATCGGACGCTGGGGACGAGACGGCCGAAGGGCCATCCGGAGGCGCGGACCGGACCGACGTGAGCGGCACCGCAGGGGCCGAGGACGCGAAAACTGTTGCTATTCAGAAGCTTCCGAACGCGGATGATGCGGCCACGACGATGCTGCCCGTGGTCTCCGGGGATGCGCCGACCGAGAAGATGCGGGTTTCCGGGCCGCAGGGGCGGGCGGTCAGCAAGCCGCCCGTGACGCCACGTGGGAACTCCGGTCCGCGGAATGCCGGGCCGCGTGGGGCCGCGCCGGGTGGGGTGCCGAGCATCAGCGCGCCGGGCGGTGCGCCGGGTAGCGGTGCGCCGGGTAGCGGTGCGCCGGTTCAGGATTCGAAGGGTGCGGGTGTCGAGGAGACTCGGCCCGCGCCGCCGCGTCCGCCGATGGGGCCACGGCGGCCGGGTAGTGCGCCGTCGCCCGCCGACAATCAGCCGACCGCGCCCGTCTCGCCGATGGGTGGACCGCGCGCGGTCGGACCGCAGCGGGTCGGGGCGGGTGCACCGCAAGGCCCCGGTCAGGGCGGACCGCAGGGACCGGGTCGGCCGGGTGGCCCCAATCAGGCGGGTCCCAATCAGGCTGGACCTAACCAAGGCGGCCTGAACCAAGGAAGCCCAAAGCAGGGTGGGCCGAACCAAGGTGGCCCCAACCAGGGTGGGCCGAACCAGGGCGGCCCGAATCAAGGTGGCCCGAACCAGGGTGGGCCGCAGGTCGGGCGGCCGCAGCCTCGGGTTATTGCTCCGCCGCAGCGGATTCCGGCTGCGGGGGAGGCGGGTGCGCCGCCGCGGCGGCCGGTCGATGGTGATGGCGGTGTGCAGCAGCAGGGCGCTGGGGTGGAGCAGATCGCGCAGCCGCAGCGGGTGCCGGCGGGTGGGGTGGATGCTCCTGCGGACGGTGGGTCGAAGAAGAAGTTGCTGTTGATCGGTGGGGCGATTCTGGCTGTGGTCGTGGTGATCGGGGCTGTGGTCGGGTTGACGTCGGGTGGGACCGACAACTCGCCGGAGGCGAAGGTCAAGCGGGCGATCAGCACCTATACGGACGGGTTGTCCAGTGGGGATCTGGAGAAGCTGCGCGGGATCACCTGCGGTACCCAGCACGACTTCTATTCGAAGATCTCGGCGGAGCAGTTCGCGGGCGTCTACAAGACCTCGAAGGAACAGAAGAGCATCCCGGTCGTGAAGAGCGTGGACGCCATCAAGATCACCGGCGACACCGCCATGGCCTCCGCGACGGTCTACACCGAAGCCGACCCCGGCAAGCAATCCGCCCGCACCTTCGACCTCCGCCAAACCGACGGCGACTGGAAGGTCTGCGACCCCCAGAACTGACCCACCCCTCACCAATCTGAAACACCACCCCGGGAAACCACCCCGCCCAAGATCAGTGGCACATGAGCGCGGAAACACGCCCACAATCCCCGCACTCATGTGCCACTCGTCCCGAGTCGCGGCTTTGGAACGCGACAACGGCCGGAACGACGCCGGAAGGCGAGGCGACGGCTCCCGACAGGGGGACCACAGCCGGGGACGGCAGACGAGGCGACCCCACTATTTTTCGTGCGGGCTTTGCCCGCCCGGCCACACCACCGCCCCCCATTTCTGGGAGTCTCCGGTGGCTTTCCTGTGAGCCTGACGCATTGACGCCCACCCTCGCGATGAACATCACATACACCTGGTCAACAGACCACCACGTCGGTAACATGGCCCGGATTGTCTGGGCCTGCCCTCCGGCTTTCGACGCCTCGGCGGGACCTCGCCGGTGTTGTCGTGTGCGTCGCCGAAGCCGCGCGGGCCCACCGGTTTTCGAATTGCAGGGAGCTGAACACCATGCCGGAGACGGCTGAAGCCGCCGCCGCCACCGCACTGGTCGGCCGGCACTTTCGAGTTCGCGATCACTATGACGTCGGTCGCGAGAAGATCCGCGAGTTCGCGCGCGCCGTGCGCAACGACCATCCGGGTCATCACAACGAGACCGACGCCCGCAAGCTGGGTTACGAGAGTCTGCTGGCCTCCCCCACCTTCGCCTCGGTGATCGGCGCCGCCACCACGCGCTCGCTGATCGGCACCGTGCTCACCGAATACGACGTGTCGCAGATCCTGCAGACCGATCAGATCTTCGAGTACTACCGCCCGATCCTGGCCGACGACCACCTGGCCGTCGACGTCGCGGTGGACAGCATTCGCGCGTTCGGCGACAACGACTTCATCACCATCAAGGTCACCCTGGCCGATGCCGAGGCGCTGCCGGTGCTGGTCGCCACCACCACCATCGTGGCCCGCAAGGGCGTCGAGATCGATCCGGCCACCGTGCAGACGGTCGCCGGTGTGGTCATGCACGGGCATGTGGCGGACGCCGAGCGCGACCTCACCGACCCGTCCGGGCTGATCCTGCTGGCCCCGGAAGAGGTGGGCGAGCCCCAGGCCCCCGCCCCCGCCCGCCCGGTGCACACCACCCCGCAGGCCGCCACCCTGACCGCCGGCACCGAGTTGCCCGCCGCCAAGGTGCCCGTCACCCGCGGCGACCTGGTCAACTACGCGGGCGTCTCGGGCGACCCGAACCCCATCCACTTCAGCGATGCCGCCGCCAAGCTGGTCGGCCTGCCCACCGTGGTGGCGCACGGCATGCTCACCATGGGCCTGACCGCCGGCTACCTGGTGGAATGGCTGGGCGATCCGTCCGCGCTGAGCAAGTTCAGCGTCCGGTTCTCCGGTTACGTCGCGGTGGAGCCCACCTCCCCGACCATCGTCGAATTCACCGGCAAGGTGAAGTCGGTGGATGCCGAATCCGGCGCCGCCACCATCGTGCTGGGCGCGACCTCGGAGGGCAAGAAGCTCTTCGGCCGCGCCATCGCCGAGGTGCGCCTGAGCTGAGGCTCGAAAAACGAAGGCTCGAAAAACGAAGGGCGGTCCGCACATTCGGTGCGGACCGCCCTTCTTCGTCTGCGGCTCAGTTCATTTCGGCGTGCATCAGGTAGACGTTGTAGTCGTTCCAGGTCGACATGGTGAAGTACAGATCCTGGCCCGTCGACCACGGATGGATGAAACCGCCGTACAGCTCCGGGAATTGGAGTGCGCTCACCATGGGCGCGCCCGGTGACCACACGCCCTGCGGCGTATCCGATTCGCGCACCACGATGGACGCCTTGGCGGTGTCCAGATACGCCATCTGCCACACCTTGCGGTCGGCGTCGTAGCGCACCGACAGTTCCGCCGCCGGCGCCTCGGCGATCTCGCTGAGGTGCACGAACCCGTTCACCGCCGGCACCCAGGACCCGTCCCGCCAGTACTGGTAGGCGGTGGTGTTGAGGAGCTGATCCTTCGGCACCCGCGCCAGCCCGACCGCGCCCAGCCGGGTATTGGCGGTGCCGAACATGTAGACGTAGTCGCCCTGCGGCACCATCGACGCCACCTGGAAGTTGGAGACCCCGAAGATGTTCTCCCACTTGGCATGCGGATCCTTGGTCCAGTGCTCGCCGCCGTCGTCGGAGTAGGCGAGACCGCCGTAGTTGGTGTACCAGGTGCCCGGAATGCTGTTCCAGGTGCGGATCGACATGTAGCTCATGTACTGCCGGTCGCCGAGCGCGAACCCCGAGGTGGGGATGGTGGTGATCTCGACATTGTCGAGCTTCTTGCTGGACAGCAGCTCCACCGCGTGGCAGCGCGAATCGGTCACCATCCGGTCGATGGTGACCCCGTCGCTCAGCTCGCGGTCGGTGCTGAAGGCCAGGAAGTTGGAGCGCCAGTCGTCGCCCATGCCGCCCGGCGGATGGAAGTTGGCGCCGACGGTGTCGCCGAAGGCCATGGCGATCTCGCCCGGCTTGCTCTCCCACATGATGCCCAGGTCGGTGCCCTGCACCTGCCAGCGCTTGTCGGTGCGGTTGATGGAATTGGCGCCGGTCAGCTTGGCCACCTCGCGCACCCGCGACACCTGCGGCATGGGCCGGGCGGGCGCCTGCGCGGCCGCTTCGACGGCCGGGGTCACCGGCTCCGGGGCGGGCGGCACCGGTTGGGGGTTGGGGTTGGGGAAGGCGAAATAGAACGGCTGCGGGCGCAGATAGAGGCGCGGCAGGCCGAGCTGTTCGAAGACGCTCGGCGCGGCGGCCGGGCCGTCGGTGAGGTCGGGGCACGGGCTCACGCACGGATCGGCGGGCAGCTCCATCTCGACCCGGTTGACGATCTCTTTCGGCGGTCCCGGATCGACGGTGACCGCCGGATACGAGATCGGCACCTCGAGATTCTTGGGAACGATCGATTCGTGCACCGGGGCCGGATCGCTCTTACAGGGCCCGACGCCCGGAACGCCCTGCGCCGCACCGGATTCACCAGTTTCCGCCCGCACCGTGGAGGGGGACGCCGATACCAGCGCGCCGGTGGTGAAGACCACCGCTCCCATCACGGCCAGCAGTCGCTTGGCCAATGCCTCAACCTCTCGCCATTCGGTCACACCGGACACATCCGGAGCGAGACCCTACCCGCGACCGCCCGCGAATCCCCGGTACTCGCCGAGAATTTCAGTGCAGCGCCTGGAAGATCAGCACCGTGGTGCCGATCCGGATCTCGTTCCCGTCGGCGAGCACCGCGGCGCTCTCGATCGGTTCCTCGTTGATGTAGATGCCGTTGGCCGAATGCAGATCCTTGATCAGCAGCCCGGCCCGGCTCGGAATGATCTGCGCGTGATAGCGACTGGCCTTGGGATCGTCGAGCACCAGATCGTTGTCGGTCATCCGGCCGATCTTCATGCCCTGGGTCCCGATCGGCGCGATCCGCCCGTCCGGCAGCCGCAATTGCCCGGCCCGCACCGCGCGCGGCATCTCGGTCACCGTCTCGGTCATGGCCTTGGCGATCCGATCCACCTCGGCCATCTGCCCGGTCTGCAACGGCTCCTGCCGGTACACCTTCTGTTCCAGGGCCACCAGCGCCGGACCCGGATCGATGCCCAGTTCGTCGGACAGCACGCCACGCACCCGCCGGCACGCCTCCAGCGCGTCGGCCTGGCGGCCGGATAGATAGAGCGCGGTGATCAGCTGCATCCACAGCGGCTCGCGCAGCGGATGCGCATTGGTCATCGAGACCAGCTCGCCCACCACCGAAGACGCCCGCCCGCAGGCGATCTCGGCGTCGATGCGGGCCGAGGCGACCAGCAGCCGCTCCTCGTCCATGGCGGTCGCGAAACTCTCCGCGAACGACAGGCCGGACAGATCGTCGAGCGCGCGACCGGTCCACTCCGCCAAGGCATCCGCGTACAGGCGGGCGGCGGCGGCATGATTGCCGGCGTTCACCGCCTCCTGCCCGGCCCGGCGAATGTTCTCGAACCGGCCCAGATCGCAGTCGGCGTCCTCGATCTCCAGCCGGTATCCCGAGGATTCGGTGCGCAGCACCGCCGCCGAGTCGACGCCCGCATTGCGCAGCGTCTTACGGATATTGGAGACGAACACCTGCAGGCTCGCCTGATACGAGTCGGGCGGTTCGTCGTTCCAGACGATGTCCGCCAATGCCTGCGACGACACGGCGCGCCGCCGGTTCACGGTCAGCGCGGCCAGCAACGCACGCGGCTTCGGGCCGCCGACCGTAACCGGACGGCCGTCGACCAGCAGTTGCACAGGCCCGAGGACCCGCACATCGAGAGTCATGCCCTGCACCTCGAAAGTCACCGAAACGAACTCGCCGCGACGGGTTTTCGACCGCCGCGGCAGGCTCGCCGCACATGCGCGAGGTTTTCCCCGCTCGGAGTTACCTTACTTGGCGCTGATCGAGCGTCCCGCCGACTTCAGGTCGTTGCAGGCTTCGACGACGCGCGCGGCCATCGAGGTTTCGGCCTTCTTGAGGTAGGAACGCGGGTCGTAGACCTTCTTGTTGCCGACCTCGCCGTCGATCTTCAGCACGCCGTCGTAATTGCCGAACATGTGGCCGGCGACCGGGCGGGTGAAGGCGTACTGGGTGTCGGTGTCGACGTTCATCTTGACGACGCCGAACCGCAGCGAGTCCTCGATCTCGGACTTCAGCGAGCCGGAACCGCCGTGGAAGACGAAGTCGAACGGCTGCGCGTCCGCGCCCAGGCCCAGCTTGGCGGCCGCGACGCGCTGGCCCTCGGCGAGCACCTCGGGCTTGAGCTTCACATTGCCCGGCTTGTAGACGCCGTGCACATTGCCGAAGGTGGCGGCCAGCAGGTACTTGCCGTTCTCGCCCGCGCCCAGCGCCTCGATGGTCTTCTCGAAGTCCTCGGGCGAGGTGTAGAGCTTGTCGTTGATGGCGTTCTCGACGCCGTCCTCTTCACCGCCGACGACGCCGATCTCGACCTCGAGGATGATGTTCGCGGCGTGGGCCTGCTTGAGCAGTTCCTTCGCGATTTCCAGGTTCTCGTCGATCGGGATGGCCGAGCCGTCCCACATGTGCGACTGGAACAGCGGGTTGAGACCGTTCTTCACGCGCTCGGCCGAGATGGCCAGCAGCGGGCGCACGAAGGTGTCCAGCTTGTCCTTCGGGCAGTGGTCGGTGTGCAGCGCGATGGTCACGTCGTACTCGGCCGCAACGACATTCGCGAACTCGGCCAGCGCGACCGCGCCGGTGACCATGTTCTTGACGCCCAGGCCGGAACCGAATTCCGCACCGCCGGTAGAGAACTGAATGATGCCGTCGCTGCCCGCGTCCGCGAAACCCTTGATGGCCGCGTTGATCGTCTCCGACGAGGTGACGTTGATGGCGGGGTACGCGAAGGAGTTCTCCTTGGCCCGAGCAATCATCTCGGCGTAGATCTCCGGAGTCGCGATGGGCACAATGACCTCCGATGGTGTGTGCTGGCTACAACAAATTCTGTCAGCCACACCATAGGCGAGGCCCCTTTTTGCCGGGCAAATGCCCTCACATCCCTGACAACTTTGTGAGCTTGCTTCGACGTTCGGTGTGACGTCCGTTTCACCGGTAGGGTGGTGGCCGTGACCTTGCTGGCCGTATCCGATGCCGTGACGACCACCCTGTCGATGCCCAAGATTCTCGACCCCATGTACCTGCTGCAGGACACGTGGTTGAAGAACGCGGTGCTTCCGGCGATCTTGGCGATCGTCTTCATCGAGACCGGTCTGCTCTTCCCGATCCTGCCGGGCGACTCGCTGCTGTTCACTGGCGGTCTGCTGAGCGCCCAGGAGAACCCGGTCGTTTCCATCTGGGTGCTTTTGCCCGCGGTCATCCTGGTGGCGTTCCTGGGCGACCAGTCCGGGTACTGGATCGGCCGGGCCATCGGGCCCGCGCTGTTCAACAAGGAGGACACCCGCTTCTTCAAGAAGCGGTACGTCACCGAAACCCACGAATTCTTCGAGAAGCACGGGCCGAAGACCATCATTCTGGCCCGCTTCGTGCCCATCGTCCGCACCTTCATGCCGGTGCTGGCGGGCGTGTCGAAGATGGACTACCGCAAGTTCGTCACCTTCGACATCGTCGGCGCCATCCTGTGGGGCGGCGGCGTCACCGTGCTCGGCTACTTCCTGGGCAATGTGGAGTTCATCCGCAAGAACGTGGAAGCCATCTTCCTGCTGATCGTGTTCGTCTCGATCCTGCCCGGCATCATCCACGTGGTGAAGAACCTGATCAACCGCGCCAAGGCCCCGCAAGACCCCGAGTTCGTCGCCGCGACGAACGAGCCGAACCGCTGAGCCCACGGTGTCCAGCACCCCGCTAAACCTCGCACTGGGCAGCTTCGGGCCGCTCGAGACAGCCGGGCCGGTGCTCGTCTGGACGGTCGTCCTGACCTTCGTGTTCCTGGAGTGCGCGTTCATCATCGGGCTGTTCCTGCCCGGTGACTCCATGCTGATCACCGCCGGCGTGGTGCTGGCCTCCCAGGCGGGCGGCGAAGCGCACGTGTGGGCGCTGTCGGTGGGCACCATGATCGCGGCCATCGCCGGTAATCAGGTGGGGTACGTGGTCGGGCAGCGCACCGGGCATCACATCGTGGCGCGCAAGAACGGCAAGTACATCAACACCCGGAATCTGGCGCGGGTGGCGGAGCTGCTGCACCGGCACGGGTTCCTGGCGGTGCTGGTGGCGCGCTGGATTCCGTGGGTGCGCACGCTGTGCCCGCTGGTGGCGGGCGCGGCGGGGATGGAGCATCGCAAGTACACGGTGGCCTCGACCATCGGGGCGATCATCTGGGCGCCGGTGCTGTTGCTGGTCGGGTACTACGCGGGCAGTTTCATCGAGAACATCTCGTGGCTGATGCCCGCGGTGATCGGGACGCTGGTGGTCGGGCTGATCCTGGGCACGCTGGTGGGCGTGCGGCAGTACCGCCTGGAAATGTCGCGTCCGGCCGAGGATTTCGACCTCGACGAGGAACCCGCCACGGTGCCGATTCCGCAGGTGCGGCGCAGCGCCTAGAGTCCGGCGGCGGTGACCGTGTGCGCGGCCTCCATCAGCATCCAGCCGGAAAGCTGCACGGACAGATCGCGTTCCGGGCTGCGCGAGCCGGTCACCGAACCGCCTTCCAGCGCACCGGCTCCGGCCAGCCCGGGTAGTCGGGCCGGGCGTTTCCAGTCGGGACCGAAGAGCGGTTCGCCCTCCACCTCCAGGCGGTTCTCCCAGGCGGCGGTGGCGGAATCGCGAATGATGGTGGCCGCGGTGCGGCGGGCTTCGATGTGCTCGTCGCCGTCGCCGGGCAGCATGACCGCGGCCAGCCCGAGATAGCGGATGAGAATGCCGTTGAACAGGCCGCCGTCGCCGCCGCTCTCGCCCTTGACCACGCCGCCCGCCACGAAATGCTCGTTGACGGCGGCGATCAGGCGCACCGCGCGTTCGGCGTGCCGGGGTTCGCCGGTGTGCACGGCCAATTCGGTTTCCAGGCCGAGCGTGACGCCCTGGCAGTAGGAGTAGACGGGCGTCTCGACCTCGCCGGCGGGCAGGTGGATGCCGTCGAAGATGAGACCGGTTTCCTTGTCCCGCAAGGAGTCGTCGATGAAATCGGCGATTTCGGCGGCCAAGGCGTAGCGGCCGAGCCGGGCCAGCAGGATGCCGGTGGGGCCGTTCGCGGGGGCGTTGTAGAAATCGGACTGCTTGCGCCACGGGACGGCGTGATACTCCGGGACGTACCCGGCCAGCAGTTCCTTCTCCAGGGCCAGCAGCCCGCCGCGCACCTCGGTGACGTTCTGGGTGCGCTCGGCGCGCTCCAAAGCGATTGCCAGCCAGGCCATATCGTCGTAGTAGTTGTTGGTCCAGCCGCTGAGATTGCGCATCCGGATCGCCTGGGCCACCGCCCACAAGCGGCGATGCCGGGCCGGGGTGGGCGCGCGATTGGCGGCGTCGACCGCGACGTCCAGCAGGTGCGCCTGCCACCAGTAGTGCCAGAACGCGAAGGCGCGTTCCCGCTTGGTCGCGGGCCACCCGACCACGCCGAGCTGGGTTCCGGGAATCGCCCACAGGGTCCGGATATGCCGGGATACGATGGCCGACTCCGCCAGGTCCGCGCGCTCCGACCACAGCGCAGCGTTCGGCTCGATGTTGCGCCCGGTCCGCGTAGTCATAGGACTTATCGTGCCAGTCGGACGCCCATATTCGTGGCTGATTTGTTACCTCTTCAGCTCACACACCTCGCCGCGCTACCAAGCGTGGGTGAGATCGGCGTGCTGGCGCACCCAGGCGTGCATGGCGATTCCGGCCGCCACCCCGGCATTGATGCTGCGTGTGGACCCGAACTGGGCGATGGAGACGGTAAGCACCGCAGCGTCTTTCGCCGCCTCGGTGACGCCCGGGCCCTCCTGCCCGAACAGCAGCAGGCAATTGCGCGGCAGGCGTGCGGTTTCCAGCGGCACCGAACCCGGGACGTTGTCGACCGCCACCACGGTGAGGTCGTGTTCGGCCGCGTAGCGCAGCAGATCGCCGATCTCGGCGTGATGTTCGATGTGCTGATAGCGATCGGTCACCATGGCGCCCCGGCGATTCCACCGTTTGCGCCCGACGATGTGCACCGCCGCCGCCGCGAAGGCATTCGCCGTCCGCACCACCGTGCCGATATTCGCGTCGTGCCCGAAATTCTCGATCGCCACATGGAACGAATGCCGCCGCCGGTCGATATCGGCGACGATCGCCTCCCGCGTCCAATAGCGGTAGGCGTCCACCACATTGCGCCGATCGCCGTGCTCGATCAGCTCCGGATCCAAGCGCGGATCGGCCGGCGGCTCGGTCCCGAACTCCGCGCGCCACGGCCCGACACCGTGCGGATGCTCACCCCATTCGGTGGGACCGGGGGCCAGCGGTTCGTCGGATGTCGGGGCGGAACTCACCCGGTCATGGTAGTGGCGTCAGTTCGGGGTCGAACCGGCCACCAGCATGATCACCAGCGCGAAGGCCACCACGACGACCGTGAGCACCAGCAGGACCGTGGCGACGATGCCGCACACGTACCCCGCCATCACCATGCCGCGCCCGCCCATCGCACCCCGCGATTGGTCGATCTCGTCCCGCGCCCGCCGCCCCATCACCCAGGCGACCGGGCCCAGCAGCTGGCAGAACATCAAGCTCAGAATGCCGAGCACCAGCACGACGGTGGCTTGCGGATGATCCGGCGGCGGCGGGTAGTACCCGGGCACCTGCCCGTAGCCCGGCGGCGGGACCTCCGGCGGAGACGATTCGAACGTCATGCACACGATGCTAGGTCCCGGGCCCGCTCCCGCGAGCGTGGACGGCGCGGCGAGCACCGCAGACGCCGGACCGAGCAAGGGGGCGAGGACGACGCGGCGAGCAGCGTCGGCGCCGGACCGAGCGCGGCGGCCGCGGCGCCGAGCCGCCGGACCACGTGACGGGCGGCGCACCGAGTTCGTGACGCCGAGGACCGGAACGGGAATCGCGTTCGGGTACGGCGCGGAGCACGGCCCGGTCGCGACCGGAAAGTCGCCCCGGGCGATGCCGCGCGCCCGGGGTGGGGCTAGCCACACCCTCGATTCGCCGGGCTGCCCCATCGCGGGCGGGACGTACGGTGAAGACGATGGGAGACATGACCGAACCGGCGGAAAACCCCAGCCCTGCGGCCGACCGACCCACCCTGGACCGCGGGAAGTCCGCGAGCCGGGGCGATCAACCGACCCGCGAACTCGCCCCGGCGGCGTCTGTGAACGACACCCGCACACTCGACCCAGCGACCGCTGCGAACGACACCCGCACACTCGACCCAGCGACCGCTGCGAACGACACCCGCACACTCGACCCAGCGACCGCTACGAACGACACCCGCACACTCGACCCAGCGACCGCTACGAACGACACCCGCGCACTCGACCCAGCGACCGCCGCGAACGACACCCGCACCGTCGACTCGGCAGCGCCGATCGATCAGCCCCGCGCACTCGAAGCGGTATCGCGCGGGACCGATCCGGCCGCCGAGCTCGCGCCGAACCCGTGGGGCGGCGGTTCGAGATCCGGGCACGGGACAGCGGGGGTGGGCGGCAATCCGACCCTCGCGTTGGATCCGGGCGCACGGTCCGAGTATCAGCCGACGATGGCGCTCGGGTACGGGACGCCGCCGGGTGGGCAGCCGTCGGCAGCTGCGGGGCCGATGCCGACACGGGTGCTGGGCGGGGCAGAAGGCGGTGCGCTACCTGGGCCGACAGCGACGAAGGTGCTGGACGCGACACCCGACGTGGACAGTTCGGAGTGGGCGGGCTTCGAGCCGGCGGTGGGTGCGCCAGGGTTCGGCGCGCCGGGTGGTGCAGATTTCGGCGCGACGGGTGGCGGAGATTTCGGCGCGCCCGGTGGCGGAGATTTCGGCGCGCCCGGTGGCGGAGAGTTCGGCGCGCCCGGTGGCGGAGAGTTCGGCACGCCCGGTGGCGGAGAGTTCGGCACGGGTGGTGGCGGAGAGTTCGGCACGGGTGGGTTCCCCGGTTCCGGCGCTGCGGGGTTCGCGGATGCGGTGACACCTGCGGAGCGGACGGCGGTGGTGGCGAAGGCGATGCTGACGGCGCCGTTCCGGGCTCGGACGTGGAAGGAATTCGCCTATCTGGTCTGCACTTTCGTGCTGGGCGGCATGGCGGCCGCCTATCTGTTCCTGGGTTGGGGTGGGGGGCTTTATCTTTCGATCTTCCTCATCGGGATTCCGGTGGTGGCGCTGGTGCTACTGGGCGGACGCGTGTGGGGGACGGTGTATCGGGGGCTGGCACGGACATTGCTGGGGCGGGCGGTGGCCGCGCCGCCGCCGTTCCGGTCGACCGGGCTGATCGGGTTCTTCAAGAGCGCGTTCACCGATCGGACCGCATGGCGGGCACTGGTATTCCTGGCCACGCAGGTCTTGATCGCGCTGTTCACCGGCTACGTGGTGCTGATGGCCATGCTGGTGGCGGCGTTCACGGCGTTGTCCCCGATCGCGTGGGCCATCGGCTATCCGAGCCAGGTGGACGCGGACGGGGTGGAGCATCACGCGCTCGCCCAGTTCGGGGACGTGTTCATCGATACCTGGCCGAAGGTGATCGCCTTCTCGCTGCTCGGGTGGATCACGCTGTGGCTGATGCCGTGGGTGGTTCGGGCGGTGTGCCTGGTCCAGGGCTGGCTGACGGCCACGCTGCTCGGACCGACCAACCGCGACCTGCAGATCACCGAACTGCGGGAGAGCCGCCGGGCCGCCGTGGACGATTCCGCCGCCACCCTGCGGCGACTGGAACGCGATCTGCACGACGGCACGCAGGCTCGGCTGGTCACCATCGCCATGGCGTTGGGGCGGGCCGAGGAGCGGCTGGCGGCCGGCGGCGACGCACGAGATCTGATCGCCGATGCGCGGGCCAGCTCCAAGGAAGCGCTGACCGAACTGCGTGAGCTGGTGCGCGGAATCCATCCGCCCGCACTGGAACTCGGGCTGGAGCCGGCCTTGGAGACCCTCGCCGCACGGTGCTCGATTCCGGTGGAGCTGCGGGTCTTCCTGCCGCACCGGCCGAGCCCCGCGATCGAGGCCATCGCCTACTTCTCGGTGGCGGAGCTGCTGACCAATGTGGTGAAACACGCTGGAGCCAATCGGATCTGGGTGTCTGTGCTGCCCACCGGCGCGGGCTCGCTGGCGGTGAGCGTGCGCGACAACGGGCACGGCGGCGCTCTGCAACCGGTCGCGGGCACCCGGGAAACCGTTGTGGCGGGCGGGCTTTCGGGGCTGGCGGCGCGGGCGCGCTCGGTGGACGGCTATCTGCTGGTGGACAGTCCGGCCGGCGGGCCGACCGTGGTCACCATGACTTTGCCGATCGCGGGGCCGCTGTGAACGGCCGATGGGAATGGAGGACACGGTGAATCCCGCTACGAGCGCTCCGCTGCGCGTGGTGATCGCCGAGGACAATGCGATTCTGCGGGACGGCCTGACCGCCCTGCTCACCGAGCGCGGCCACCAAGTCGTGGCGACCGTGGGCGATGCGTCCGGACTGTCCGATGTGGTGGGCGCGCAGCGACCGGATGTGGCGGTGGTGGACGTGCGGATGCCGCCGACCTTCACCGACGAGGGTTTGCTGGCGGCGCTGGCCCTGCGCCGCAGCCACCCCGAGACCGGCGTGCTGGTGTTCTCGCAGTGGATCGAAACCCGTTATGCCACCGAGCTGCTCGCGTCCGGCGCGGGCGGCGTCGGGTACCTGCTCAAGGACCGGGTCGCCGATGTGGGCGATTTCGTGGACGCCCTGCAGCGCGTCGCCACCGGCGGCACCGCGCTCGATCCGGAGGTGGTGAGCCAGTTGATGGGCGCTTCCCGGCAACAGGATTCGCTGGCCCGCCTCACCCCGCGCGAACGCGAGGTGCTGGAGGCCATGGCGCAGGGGTTGTCCAATTCGGCTATCGCGCAAGCGCTCACGGTCACCGAACGCGCGGTGGAGAAGCACATCGGCAATATCTTCACCAAACTGGACCTGCCGCCGTCGGACGCGCACCATCGGCGGGTACTCGCCGTTCTGCGGTTGAAGAGTTGAAACATCGCTGTGCGGTTGCCGGGCGTGGAAGACTGGGCGCATGCGTAGGTCCAGCTCCGCGGAAGCCCGGAAAACGGTTGCGTCCTGGCCTGATCACCTATTGACGCTGGCGGAGTGGTCCCAGCTACCGGCCGACAACCGGCTCTGCCGGGAATTGGTGGACGGGGTGCTGGTGGTGGCGCCGCAGCCGCCGCGGCATCAGCTCGCGGTGTGGCGGCTGGCGGCACAGCTGGAACCCTCGCTGCCGCGCCGGGTGGCGGCGCTGGCCCGGGTGGAATTGCTGATCGACGAGGGCACGCCGCCGACGGTGCGCACCCCGGACCTGCTGGTCGTCGGGGGTACGGCCGGGGCGACGCATCCGGCGCGGGTGGCGCCGGCGGATGTGCTGGCGGCCATCGAGATCGTGGCGCCGGGCTCGCGGCGCACCGACCGCATCATGAAACTGGTCGAGTACGCGGCGGTCGGGATCGAGCAGTACTGGCTGATCGACCCCGACGATCCGGTCCGCATCACCACGCATCGGCTGCGCGAGGATTACTACGAGGTGACCGGCGTCCAAAGCGGGCGCGCGCGGCTCGAATTGGCCGGAATGGAACTCGATCTCGATCTGGATGCGCTCACGGCGCTGCGCATTCCGGACTAAACTGGAGTTCCGAAAAGCCGTGGTGGAGGTTGTCATGGACCACCGGCGCATGCTCCATACGATTCTCGGCGTCACCGCCGCGTACCTCATAGCTCTCGGGCTCTGGCTCGGATTCGTCGTTCAGCACAGCCCGCCCGGCACGGTGCCCTATCAGTGCATTGCCCTGGTCGGGCTGTTCGGAAGCTTCCTCGGCATCGGGATGCTGCTGGCGCAGCGGCCGTCGCGGGCGGACCGGAAACTGCTGCGGCACGGGCTGGAGGGGTGGGCGAACATCGAGGGCGTGCACCCGCTGAGCCCGACCGACCATTGGACCGAGCTGACCGAGCTGGATCTGGAACTCGTGGTGCCGGGGTCGGAGACGTACCACGGCAGCGTCGTCTTCGACCTGGAACCGGTGGCGCGCCCGAAAATCGGCGTGGGCAAGACGATTTCGATTCGCGTGGACCCCGCCGACCGCCGCCGCATCATCATCTGCCTCTGATCCGCTCCGAAAAACCTCGTGCCCGCCGCGCTACCGCGCGGCGGGCACACCCGGGACCGAAGGGAAGGGACCGCCCGTTTCGTCCGGTCCGCGCCGTAGCATCACAGCTCATGAGCACTGCCGATGTGACACCCGACGAGCGCAAGGAAGCCCCGCTGCTGCTCGACACCGAGCCGCCGCGGACGCTGAGCTTCAGCGATCAATCGGCATTCTGGCTGAATATCGGGGTCAGCCTGCTCGGGTTCAGCGGTGCGGCGGCCGTACTGATGCCGGTCGGGCACCCGCCGCTGTCGATCGCGGCGGCGTTGCTGGCGACCGCGGTCGGCACGGTCGTCGGCATTCTGATGGTCGCCGGAGCCGGAGCCGTCGGTGCGCGCACCGGTGCGCCCGCCATGGCGGTGCTGCGCGGATTGTTCGGGACGAAGCTGTCCTACCTGCCGACCGCCGCCAATATCGTGCAGTGCATCGGCTGGGGCGTGTTCGAGCTGACCGTCATCGCGCTCGGCGTCTCGGCGCTCACCGACGGCAAGGTCCCGCACGGGCTGGTCATCATCGCGGCGGGTCTGCTCTCGACCGTCATGGCCATCTGGCCGCTGCGGGTGCTGCACATTCTGCGCAAGTACGTGACCGTAGCGGTCGGCATCGCGCTGGTGTATTTCACGATTCAGCTACTGCGGCAACCGGTTCCGGAAATGCCCGGCACCAGCTGGAGCGGATTCTTCCCCGCCGTGGACAGCGCGCTCGCCGTGTCCGTGTCGTTCGTGCCGCTGGCCGCCGATTACACCCGGCATTCGCGTTCGGTGAAGTCCGCCGCCGGGGCCACCGTGCTCGGCTACTCGGTGGGCCAGGGCTGGTGCTATCTGCTCGGCATCATCGCCATCCTGCAGGCCGGCGGTGACCCCGACAAGATCTTCGACACCTTCCTGGGCGTGACCGCGGGCTGGGCGTTCTTCGCCGTATTGGTGCTGCGCGAGACGGATCAGTCCTTCGCCAATATCTATTCGACCGCCATGTCCATCCAGAACCTGCTGCCGCGCGTGGACCGCCGCATCCTGGCCGGGCTGGTGGGTGTCGCCGTCACACTGCTGGCACTGCCGGTCCACGATTTCAGCTCCTACGCCAACTTCCTGTACCTGATCGGCTCGGTGTTCGTGCCCTTGAGCGCCGTGCTCATCGTTGACTATTTCCTGGGGCGCGGGCGCGGCTTCTGGGACCTCGATCAGAACTCCCCGGCCCGGCCGATCATGTTGCTGCCGTGGGCGATCGGGTTCGTGGTGTACCAACTGTGCAATCCGGGTTCGATCAGCTGGTGGGCGGACTTCTGGACGAAGGCGCAGGACGCCATCGGATTCCATCCGGGTTGGTGGACCTCCGCCTCCCTGTTCGCCTTCCTGTCGGCGGCCCTGGTGACCTCGATACTCGTGGTCGCCGGACGCCGCCGGGAGGTCTGACCCGCCCATGACCGATGGCCGCGTCTACGGCATGGGCCACGACCCGCTGGTCGAACCCGATTGGCCGCCATTGACTTCCACGGAAGTGGATGAGGTGGTCGGCGCGGACGCGGTCATCGAATGGCGCAGCCCGCGCCCGCTGTCGGCGACGGCGCGGGTGCGGCTGCCGGACGGGCGCGCGGTCATCGTCAAACGCCTGCCCCGCACCCTGCGCGATGCGGCGGCGCTGGGTGAAGAGCACCGGTTCATGGACCACCTGCGCGCCCGCGGCATCCCGGTCCCCGCCGTGCCGCGCACCACCGAATTCGGTGAATTCACCTACGAGGTACAGGAATTCGGCGACGGCGAGGACCGGTACGCGGGCGTCTTCTCCTGGTCGCCCTACCTCTCGACCGGCGACGCGGCGGCGGCCGGTCGCATGCTGGCCCGGCTGCACCTGGCGGCCGCCGGATACGATGCCCCGGCCCGGCCGCCGCGCCCGCTGCTCGGTGGTTTCTCGATCTTCGCCGCCGTGGATCCCCTTGCGGCGGTGGCGGATCGGGCCGCCGAACGTCCGGCTCTCGCCGCCTTTCTGGCCGCCCGGGACTGGCGGGCGGAGATGGAGCGCGTGCAGCTCCCGGCCCACGACCGCCTGTTTCCGCTGCTCGCCGACCTGAAACCGCTGTGGACGCACAATGATTGGCACGGCACCAATCTGCTGTGGCGCGAACAACGCACGAACCAGGACGGCTCGGGACCGGCCGCCGCGCCACCCGCACCGGCGGAGGTGTCGGCCGTCATCGACTTCGGGCTGTGCGATCGCACCACCGCCGTGCACGACCTGGCCATCGCCGTCGAACGCTGTGCCGTGGACTGGATTTCGATTCGCGACGGCGGTCCCGCGCACGTCCGGGCCGACCAGGTGCGCGCCCTGCTGGAAGCGTACGAACGCGTGCGTCCCCTCACCGCACCGGAGCGCCGCGCCCTGCCCGCCCTGCTGCCGCTGGTGCACGCCGAATACGAACTCTCCGAGATCGACTACTTCCTGAGTGTCGTTCCCGGCGGTAACCAGAAGAATGCCGAAATTGCCTACGAGGACTATTTCCTCGGTCATACCGACTGGTGGTCACACTCGCCAGAGGCCCTGCCCATCCTCGAAACACTGGTCTGACACGCCAATATTTCATTGATTGAATCGTCGTTCATCAATCCGACGCTAGCCTTGCTGAGAATTAGCTATACGTGAGCTGATTCACGTCGCACTCCGGCGAAACCAACTGATGGAGGATGCGTTGGCAAGATCATCGAAGTTCGCGCACGCCCGCACCGCGATCGCGCTGCTCGCGATACTCGCCGTGGCCGCCGCCGCGGCGGCCTGCTCGTCGGATTCCTCGGACACCAAGTCCACCACCACCCCTGCCGCATCCGGCAATAGCGACGAAGCGATGGTGAACGCTTACGTCTACACCTATCCGCTGGTCTCGGTGGAGCTCACCCGGCGAATGATGACGAACGTCGCCGCCCCGGACCCGACGAAGGGCATGGCGCCGCTGAATCAGTTGGCGCCCTTGGCCTTCCTGCCCGATGCCGATTTCACCGCGGTGGTGAAACCCAATGTCGATACCCTCTACACTTCGATGCTCTTCGACGTGGCCGCCGAACCGCTGGTGGTCACCGTGCCCGCCATGGGCGACCGCTACCACCTGTTCCCGGTGCTGGATATGTGGACCAATGTCGACGGCGCTCCCGGCTCCCGCACCATTCCCGACGCCGGCAAGGGCTACGAATTCGCGATCGTCGGCCCGCATTGGCAGGGCACCCTGCCCGCCGGCGTGCACGAGTACCGGCTGCCCACCGACGCCGGCTGGATGATCGGGCGCGTCTCGGTCGACGGACCGGACGACGTGCCGAATGTGATTGCCCTGCAGGAGAAGACGAGCGTCGTACCGCTCAGCTCGTACGGAAAGCCTTACACCGCACCGCAGAACACCGATATCCATCCGGATTGGCCGGCCCGGCAGCCGGTCGCGGACTACATCCACAACCTGACCCCGCAGCAATACTGGGACCTGTACTACTCCAGCCTCTCGCACACCCAGCCCCGGCCCGGCGATCAGACGCTGCTCGAGCAGCTGGCGAAAATCGGCTGGAGCCCGGACAAGAAGCTCGACCTGTCCCAGCTGCCGAGCGCCGACGCCGCCGCTTGGGAGCAGGCGTGGCCGAAGGCCCTGAGCCAGATCGAAACCAAGCCGCACGAGACCCCGGTCAACGGCTGGCAGACGAAGCGCAAGGATATCGGCGACTACGGCACCGACTACAGCAGCCGTGCCCTCGTCGCCTACCTCGGCTTGGGCGCGAATCTGCCGCAGGATGCCATCTACCCGGTGACCTACGTGGACCAGAAGAACGCGCAACTCGAATCGGACCGCAACTACGTGCTGCACTTCGACGCCGATCAGATCCCGCCGGTGCGCGGCTTCTGGTCGGTCACCATGTACAACGGCAAGGGCTTCTTCGTCGAGAACCCGATCAACCGCTTCGCGGTGCGCGGCGACCGGCTGACCAAGAATGCCGATGGGTCGGTCGACATCTACATTCAGCGCGAGAACCCGGGTCAGGACAAGGAAGCCAACTGGCTGCCCGCCCCCGCGTCGGGTGACTTCAACCTGACCCTGCGCACCTACTGGCCCGATCAGCAGATCGTGGACGGCGACTGGAATCCCACCGCCGTCACCAGCACCAACTGATCAGCGATGCGCGCGCGGGTCGGCCAGCAGGTATTGGGCCGCAGCGTAAGTACCCAGAATGACGCCCTCGGTGACGCGCCGGGATCGCTCGCCGCGAGCGAAGATCCGGCGCAGCACGATGAGGCCGTCGGACAGGGTGAACAGCGTTGCGCCCAGGCCGAGCCGCGTGCGCGGATCGCGACCCGGAAAGTTCAGGCCCGCGATGTTCTTCGCACCGGGCGCCAGCCCCGGATCGGACGCCAGCGTGGCGGCCGTACCCAGTGTCGCGCCGTAGGCGGTGAGGGGCGCGGCGACCGTGGGGGCCCGGAACCGCAGCAGCGCACCGGCGCCCAGCCAGGCGGCCAGCCGCGGGGCGGCCACCTGAGCACGCGGACGGGCGCCGCGCCGGAACCACAGCCACGAGTACCCGGTCTGCATGACCGCGAAAGACGTTGCGCCCGCGACCAATCGGCGATCGTTGTCCGGTTCGATGAGCAGCACGTCACCGACGGTGGCGGCGGTCAGCGCGCCGAGCAGGACGCCGCGGTCCACCGGATCCAGCTCGGACCCGTTGGCCACCACGTCGGCCGCCAGCAGCGGCATGAGCAAAGGCTTTGCGGCCCACTGCAAGCTGTCGCGGCCGGTGACGGCGCCGAACACCGTCACCGCCGCCGCGCCGACGAAGGCGGCGCGGAACGGGCGGGCCATCAGAAGGAGGGTTCGGCCGGGGCCGGGGGCAGCACGGCGATCTGGCCGGCGTAGGACAGGCCCGCGCCGAAGCCGAGCAGCAGCGCCAGCTGTCCGCCCTTGGCCTTGCCGGTCACCAGCATCTCCTCCATGGCCAGCGGGATCGAGGCGGCCGAGGTGTTGCCGGTGTTCTCGATGTCATTGGCCATCGGGATGTCGTCGGCGAGCCCGAGGTTCTTCTTCATGAGCTCGTTGATGCGGGCATTGGCCTGGTGCGGGATGAAGACCTCGATATCGTCCTTGGCCACGCCGGCCTTCTCGATCACGCCCGAGAGCGCGCGCGGCAGCGTGACGGCGGCCCAGCGAAAGACCTTGGGGCCCTCCATGTGCAGCGACATGCGGCCCACCGGTTCGACGGCCGGATCGGTGCCCTGCAGGCGCTGGGCCTTCTCCATGAACTGCAGGAAGTCCACGTCCTGCGCGATGGCCTCGGCGTTCTCGCCGTCGGAACCCCATACGGTCGGCGAGATGCCGTTCTCCTCGGCGGGACCGACCACGACCGCGCCCGCGCCGTCACCGAAGATCATGGCGGTGCCGCGATCGGTGGGATCCAGGCCCACGGTCATCGTCTCGGCGCCGATGACCAGGATGTACTCGGCCGAACCGGAGCGGATCATATCGGCGGCCACGCCCAGGCCGTAGCCGAAACCCCCGCAGCCCGAGGTCAGGTCGAAGGCGGGGATGCCGTTCATGCCCAGGTCGGCGGCGACGGTCGGCGCGCCGTGCGGGGTGAGCTTGAGCCAGCTGGAGGTGCACAGGATGAGCGCGCCGATCTTGGACCGGTCGATGCCGGTGTTGTTCAGCGCGCGATCGCCGGCCGCCACCGCCATGCTGCGCAGGGTCTCGTCGCCGCTGATCCAGCGCCGGTTGTTGATGCCGGTGCGATCGAAGATCCACTCGGGGGTGGAGTCCAGCGTTTCGCACACCTCGGCGTTGCTGACCAGGCGCTGGGGCCGGTAAGCGCCGATGCCGAGCATCGCAACATTCTGATGACCCTGATTGATTGCAATGCTCACCACAGGTGACTCACACGACCCTTCACCATCGAAGAATATGACCACCTCAGGCTAACTCAGGTGACCAGTTCAGCCCACAGCTACGTCGAGTTCAGCTCAGCGCAAGGTCCTTGAGCCCCAGGATGGACCGGTATTCCAGACCCTCGGCCGCGATGATGCCGTCGGCGCCGGTCTCCCGGTCCACCACGGTCGCCACGCCGACCACGATCGCGCCGGCGTCGCGCAGCGCGCGCACGGCGGTCAGCGGCGAGTTGCCGGTGGTGGTGGTGTCCTCCACCACGAGCACCCGTTTGCCCACGATGTCCGGGCCCTCGATCTGGCGCTGCATACCGTGCGACTTGGCGGCCTTGCGGACCACGAAGGCATTGATCGGCCGGCCGGGCGCGTGCATGACGGCCGCCGCGACCGGGTCCGCGCCCATGGTGAGCCCGCCGACCGATTCGAAGTCCCAGTCCGCGACCAGTTCGCGGAGCAGCTTGCCGATCAGCGGCGCGGCCTCGTGGTGCAGGGTGGCGCGGCGCAGATCCACGTAGTAGTCGGCTTCCTTGCCCGAGGACAGGGTGACCTTGCCGTGTACCACGGCGAGTTCGCGTACCAGTTCGGCGAGTCTGTCCCGGTCGGTCGTGGTTACCTGCATTGCTGTGTTCATGTCCTTCCGCGTGCGTTGAACAGGCCCTGGTTGAGGCGGGTCAGCACGGACCGCGGGAGCAGTCCGGTGACCGCGGCGATCGTTTTGTACTGCAGGCCGGGCACACTGATCACCCGGTTCTTCTCGAGATCGTGCAATGAACCGTTCACGACTTCGTCCACGCCCAGCCACAGCGGCCGGGGCATGCCGGCCGTCGCGAGTCCGGCGCGCTCGTGGAATTCGGTGCGCACGAGTCCGGGGCACAGTGCCTGTACCCGGACTCCGGTTCCGGCCAACCCGCCTGCCAGCCCTTCCGAGAAGGATACGACGTACGCCTTGGAGGCCGAGTAGGTCGATCCCCTGCCCGCGACGAGCCCGGCCATGCTGGCCACGTTCACGATGGTGCCGTTGGCGGCGTGCAGCATGGGCGGCAGGGCCGCGTGGGTGAGCCGCATGACGGCGGTGACGTTCACATCCAGTTGAGACTGTAGGAGTTCCGGTGCGAGAGTCCAAAATTCGCCCGAAGTACCGAAACCGGCATTGTTGACCAGAAATTCGACACCTGCGGCGAGTCTAGCCGCGACGCGTTCCCGATCCTCGTCTTTCGCGAGGTCGGCGGGCATGATCTCCGCTCGCGCCCCGTATCTGGTCTCCACCTCGTGCGCCAGCGCCGCCAGCCGCTGTTCGTCGCGCGCCACCAGCACCAGGTCGTAGCCGAGCGAGGCCAGCCGCGAGGCGTATCCCAGACCGATGCCGGAGGTGGGACCGGTGACCAAGGCCACCGGGCGGTGCGCGCCGGGCAGGCGGGAAACGGGAGAGCTCTCGGTCATCGACAACCCATCACTCGGGACTCACGGGCACGGTCGCCGATGACCGAGACTGCGCACCCATTCTGGTGCTTCGCGCGCACCGCCGAGGTGAATACACGCGCAATCGCCGGAGAATCCTGCCCCCGCGTTCCGGGGCCGCTCGATCGGGCGAGAGCGGGCCGCCCGCCGTGACGGCGGGCGGCCCGATGACTCGAGGAAAGTGCGGCGGCCGGAACGCTCCCGGTCACCGGGGCGTGGGTCCCTGGTACGGGCGGAAGCCCGGGTGGAAGGGCCCGCCGGGCGGGGCGCTGCGGCCCTGATCCTTGCGCCAGCCCTCCTCGGGCTCGCGATCGTCCTCGGGTTCCTCGTCCCGCCATTCGGCGCGTTCGTCCCAGTCGTCCCCGCGCGGGCGGGCGGGGCGATCGCGGTCCTCGTCGTCCAGGTCCTCCTCGTCCTCGGGGGCGGGAGGCCAGTTGCGACGCGGGCGGTTTCGCGGATCGGGGACGACTTTCAGTGCGGGACGCCAGGATTCGGGCTCCTCAGCGTCCTCGCCCGCGATGTCGTTGACCAGCGGGCCGTATTCGTCGGCGGCGTCCTCGGGTTCGGGACCGCGCGCCGCGCGCGGGCGTTCGTCGCCGAAGTCGCCGAACTCGTCGTGGCCGTCGTAGTCCTCGTCGTCCGAAACCGATATCGGGCCGCCGGGTTCGGGCAGCTCGTCGCGGGCGCGATCGGCGGAGTTGACCGGGGGCAGCACGTGCAGCAGGCCGGAGAGCCGCAGCACGGCGTCGATGGCCATCTCCCAGTCCTTGGCGACGGCGCCGACCGGCAGCATGCCGAGCGTCCAATTGCCTTCGGACCACAGCTGTTGCACGGTGTCGGGCAGCGATTCGATGAACGCCACCATGCGCTGATCCACCGCGTGCCGGGCGATATCCGGATTGGTGGCGAACACCACCCGGTCGCCGATGGCGCCCAGCAGTTCCAGATCGTGGTCCTTGGGCGGGGCCGCGGTCTTGAGCCGCAGGTCGATATCGATGTCCGAGCCGATCTGCCGGCGCACCGCGACCAGGGTGGCGGCGTCCTCCAGATCGAACAGGACGAACTTCTCGCCCTTGCGGTTTCCGGACACCACGTCCACGGCGGACAGGTACCCCAGCTTGGCCAGCGCGCCGCGCCGCCAGGTGGAGGCGAGCGCGGGCTCCACCGAAACATAGGTGTAGCCCTGGGATTTCGCCCAGACCTGCCGGACGTGCCCGGTGCGCTGCCGTTGCAGCCGATCGAAATAGAGCAGCACGATCGCACCCACCAGCGCGATCGCCGCCAACCCGAACCATATTGCCGTCATCGCCGCCTACCCTATCCAGCCGAGGGACTGAATGCCCGCTGCGCCAGCCTTTTTACTCACCGCGTTCCGCCGGGCAGCGAAGTACTGATGATGATCTTGGCCTGGATCGACCCGTCAGTGTTCTTGTCGCCCTGCACCATCACCATTTCACCTACCGGAAGATCGGCCACCTTCGTACTGCCGAGCGAGATCACCTGCGTCTTGTCATCGGTTTTCACGGTCACCGTAGTGCCCGACAGTGACGTGATGGTGAGCGTCTTGCCGTCATTGCTCGCGATGGTGCCCATGTTCGCGCCCAGGTCGTCGATATCGCCGAGGCCCGGGATCTGCGGAATGCCGCTGGGCAGCGGCAGCGAGGAGGTGCCGCCGCTGCCGGGCTTGGTCGGCACGATGATCAGCGGATTGTTCGAGGTGGTGCCGCCGGATGCGGTCGAGTCCGCCGAATCCTTGTCCGAGAGCAGGGCTCCCACCAGTACGCCCACCAGCGCGACCAGCAGGATCGCGCCCAGGCCGAGCCCGATCCACAGGCCGGTCTTCTTCTTCGGCGGCTGCGGGCCGGGCTGCTGCGGGAAGCCCGCGGGCTGATAGCCGCCCGGACCACCCGGGGCGGGCGGATACTGCAGCGGACCGCCGCCGTAGCCCGGTTGCGCGGATTCGTATGTCGCCGTGGGCGGATACCCGGTCCCGCTGTCGTACGCGCCCCAGCCGGCATCGTGCTGCGGGAAGACCTGGGTGGGGTTGGGACCGGGCGGCTGACCGAAATACTCGGTCGGCGCCTGATAGTTCACGGTCTCCGCCGATCCGTACGCCTCACCGGGTTCCGAGGTGTGCCCAAACGGACCGGGCGCCTTGCCGACCTTCTCGGTCGGACCGTCCACCGGATTGCCATCGGGCCGCCGCGACCAGGGATCGCTCGGATCAGTCATGGCCTCCAGGGTATGCGGCCGGACCCGGGCGGGCCGCGAACTCGACCGAGCGGTGTGGATTTCCGGGCGGCGAATTTCGCGCCCGCACGCGAAAACGCCCCGCCCGAGCCGAAGCCCGGGCGGGGCGCGAATCGCCGGATCGACTACCGGCCGACGATCAGCGTGTCACCGTCGGGGCTGACATTGACCTTCACCGTGTCGCCATCCTGCACCTCGCCCGCCAGCAGTTCCTTGGCGAGGGTGTCGCCGATGGCCTGCTGGATGAGCCGCCGCAACGGCCGCGCGCCGTAGGCCGGGTCGTACCCGCGCACGGCCAGCCAGAAGCGGGCCGAATCGGACACGTCCAGCTTCAGCCGGCGCTGGGACAGCCGCTTCTGCAATTGGTCCAGCTGGATGTCCACGATGTGCTCCAACTGCTCCTCGTCCAGGGCGTGGAACATGACCACATCGTCGAGGCGGTTCAGGAATTCCGGCTTGAACGCGGAGCGCACCGCGGCCATCACGTAATCCTTGTCACCGCCCGCGCCGAGGTTGGAGGTCAGGATCAGGATGGTGTTGCGGAAGTCCACCGCCCGGCCCTGGCTGTCGGTCAACCGGCCTTCGTCGAGCACCTGCAGGAGGATGTCGAACACGTCCGGATGCGCCTTCTCGATCTCGTCGAAGAGCACCACGGTGTAGGGCCGGCGGCGTACCGCTTCGGTGAGCTGACCGCCCTGGTCGTAGCCGACGTACCCGGGGGGCGCGCCGACCAGCCGTGCGACCGAATGCTTTTCGCTGTACTCGGACATGTCGATGCGCACCATGGCGCGCTCGTCGTCGAACAGGAAGTCGGCGAGGGCCTTCGCCAGCTCGGTCTTACCGACACCGGTGGGACCCACGAACATGAAGGAACCGGTCGGCCGGTTGGGGTCGGCGACCCCGGCCCGGGCGCGGCGCACCGCATCCGAAACCGCTTGCACGGCTTCGGTCTGCCCGACCACGCGATGCCCCAGTTCCTCCTCCATGCGGAGCAGTTTCTGGGTCTCGCCCTCCATCATCTTGCCCACGGGGACACCGGTCCAGGCCGACACCACCTCGGCGATATCGTCCGGTCCGACCTCCTCCTTGAGCATGACGTCACCGTCGGCCGCGCCCTTGGCCTTGGCCTCGGCCTCGGCGAGTTCCTTCTCCAGCTTGGGGATTCGCCCGTACCGGAGCTCGGCCGCCTTGCCCAGGTCGCCGTCGCGTTCGGCGCGCTCGGACTCGCCCTTGAGCGCCTCGAACTGCTCCTTGAGCCCGCGCACCGAATCGATGGCCTGCTTCTCGTTCTGCCAGCGGGTCATCAACTGGTTGAGCTTCTCGCGATCGTCGGCGAGCTCGGAGCGCAGTTTCTCCAGCCGCGCCTTGGAGGCCTCGTCGGTCTCCTTGGCCAGCGCCATCTCCTCGATCTCGAGCCGCCGCACGGCCCGCTCCACCTGGTCGATCTCGACCGGGCGGGAATCGATCTCCATGCGCAGCCGCGAGGCCGACTCGTCCACCAGGTCGATGGCCTTGTCCGGCAGGAACCGCGAGGTGATGTACCGATCCGACAGGGTCGCGGCGGCCACCAGCGCGGAGTCGGTGATGCGCACGCCGTGGTGCACCTCGTACCGCTCCTTGAGCCCGCGCAGGATGCCGACCGTGTCCTCCACCGACGGCTCGCCCACCAGCACCTGCTGGAAGCGGCGCTCCAGCGCCGGATCCTTCTCGATGTGCTTGCGGTACTCGTCCAGGGTGGTGGCGCCGACCAGGCGCAGTTCACCGCGGGCCAGCAGGGGCTTGATCATATTGCCCGCGTCCATGGCGGATTCACCGGTCGCGCCGGCGCCCACGATGGTGTGCAGCTCGTCGATGAACGTGATGATCTGTCCCGCACTGTCTTTGATCTCCTCGAGCACGGCCTTGAGCCGCTCCTCGAACTCACCGCGGTACTTCGCGCCGGCGACCATCGCGCCCAGGTCGAGCGAGACCAGCTTCTTGCCGCGCAACGACTCCGGCACGTCACCGGCCACGATGCGCTGCGCCAGGCCCTCCACGATGGCGGTCTTGCCCACGCCGGGCTCGCCGATCAGCACCGGGTTGTTCTTGGTGCGGCGGCTCAGCACCTGTACGACACGCCGGATTTCGGTATCGCGGCCGATGACCGGGTCCAGCTTGCCGTCGCGCGCGGCGGCGGTCAGGTCGGTGGAGTACTTCTCCAGCGCCTGGTACTGCCCCTCGGGATCGGCGGAGGTGACGCGGGTGTTGCCGCGCACGGTGGTGAACGCATCGCGCAGCGCGTCGGCGGTCGCGCCGTACTTCAGGAGCAGTTGCGACACATCGGAATCGCCGCTCGCGAGACCGACCATCATGTGCTCGGTGGAGACGTACTCGTCGCCCATCTCGGTGGCCAGGCGCTGGGCGGCGGTCACCGCGGCCAGGGCCTCGCGGCCGAGATTGGGGGTGGTGGTCTGGCCGCTCGCCCGGGGCAGGCGGTCGACGATGTCCTGGGCCTCGCCCCGCACGGTCGCGGGATCGGTGCCGACGGCCTTGAGCAAGGGAGCGGCGATGCCATCGGTCTGATCCAGCAACGCCACCAGCAAGTGCGCCGGACGGATCTCCGGATTGCCCGCGGCGGAGGCCGCCTGCAGTGCGGCGGTCAGGGCCGCCTGGGTCTTGGTGGTGGGATTGAACGAGTCCACATGCACCTTCCTACTAGTCGTTTACTCATGCAACGCGGGGAGAGTTGAGTCTGTTCCGCTCAAGTCTGACTAGTTTCCGGCGGTCCCGCCAGTGGGCTGGGAACCGAGGTCCACGCTACGCGCCGCGTTAGGATGACACCGTTCGTTGACGCATCACATTCAGCTCGTCCGTACCGGTTACCCGAACGAATGGAGCAGCCCCTATGCGCGCGATCGTCGTGAACGAATTCGGCGGCCCGATCCAGCCCTCCGAAATGCCGAAACCGCAGGCCGGACCGGGGCAGATCCAGATCGCACTGGAAGCGGCGGGCGTGAACCCCTTCGACAAGAAGCTCATCGACGGATTCCTGGACGGCAAAGTGCCGTACGAGTTTCCGATGATCCCGGGCGTGGACGGCGCGGGGAAGGTGTCCGGAGTCGGCGACGGCGTGACCGGGTTCCGGGTCGGCGATCGCGTGGTCGGCAAGTTCCTGGTGCCGCCGATCGGGCACGGCACCTGGGCCGAATACATCGTGGTGCCCGAGGCTTCCACCGTGGCGGCCGTCCCGGACGCGGTGACCGCGGTGCAGGCGGCGGCGCTGCCCACGGCGGCCATCACCGCGCTCGATCTGGTCGACGCGGCGGGCATCGTCGCGGGCCAGTCGGTGCTCATCGTCGGCGCGGCGGGCGGGGTCGGTTCCTTCCTGGTGCAGCTGGTGGCCGCCGCGGGTGGCAATGTCATAGCCACCGCCCGGCCCGACGACACCGATCGGATGATCCGGCTGGGCGCGGCCGAGGTGGTCAACTACGGGGTGCGGGTGCCCGCGTCGGACAGCCCGGAGCCGGCGCGGTACGAGGCGACCATCGCCGATCAGGTGCGCGCCACCCATCCGGGCGGGGTGGATGTGCTGTTCGATCTGGTCGACGGACCGGACCAATTGCGCGAGCTGACCATGCTCGTGCGTGAGGGCGGGGCGCTGTACTCCACCGTGTGGGCGGCCGACGACACGCTGCTGCAATCGCGCCGGATCTCCGGTGGTAATTTCGAATCCGGTGGCGGCGCAGCACAATTGGCGCGGCTGCTGGACCTCGCGGCCAAGGGCGAACTGGTCATCCCCATCGACGCCACCCCGCCCCTCGCGGAGGCCGGCAAGGTGGTCGGCGCGCCCGGCGCGCGGGGCAAAACGGTCCTGGTCATCTGAACCCCGGGTTACGCAAACCGATCGGCGTTGGCTATATCCGTGCGACCACCGTTTTTTCAGGGATACTGAACGCGGAGGATCGCCGGAAACCTGGCGCGTCCCGCTCTAGCAGCACAGGAAGGAAAGTTCGTCGTCGTGGATGCGCGTACGGCAGCGCTGGTCCGCGCAAACTTCCGGACAGTCGTCGAGACCCCACACGGGCCCGAACGACTGATCAGCGCGTTCTACGGCCATTTGTTCGCGGAGATTCCGGCCTTGCGGGAGCTGTTCCCCTCGGCCATGGATATGCAGCCCAAGCGGTTGGTCACCGCGATCCAGTTCGTTCTCGACAATCTGGAGAACTGGGACCGCGCACAGCGATTCCTGGAGCAGCTCGCGCGCGACCACCGCAAATACGGGGTGGAGGCCGCGCATTACGACATCGCGGGGCGGGCGCTGCTGGCGGCGTTCCGCAGTTACAACGGGGTGGCGCACTGGAATCGCGGGCTGGAGGAGGGCTGGCGGGATATCACCATCCTGATCTCGGCCTCGATGGCCATCGGTGCGAATTCCGACAAATCGCAACCCTTCTGGGAGGCGACGGTGGTCGGGCACCGGCGGGTAGTGGACGATCTGGCCATCGTGCGCCTGCAGTCCGATACGCCGATCCCGTATCTGGCCGGGCAGTACGTGCCGATCGCCATTCCGCAGCGGCCCAAGATGTGGCGCTACCTGTCGCCCGCGATTCCCACCAACCCGTACGGCGAGATCGAATTCCACGTGCGCAAAGTGCGGACCGGCTGGGTGAGCCCGGCCATCGTGAACGAAACGCAGGTGGGCGACCGGTGGATGATCGCCGCGCCGCTGGGCGGGCTGCACGTGGATCTGAGCAGCCGCCGCGATGTGCTGATGATCGGCTCCGGCACCGGGATCGCGCCGCTGCGCGCCCAGCTGATCGAGATGGGGCGGCGCGGGATCAATCCGCGGGTGCACCTGTTCGTGGGCGGGCGCTATCCGTGCGATCTCTACGATGTCGAAAACCTCTGGCAGCTCTCGCAATCCAATCCGTGGCTGACCGTGGTGCCGGTGTGCGAGAACGAGACCAATCCGTGGTGGCACCCCTATCCGCCCGCGGACACGCCGTTCGGCATGCACCGCCGGTTGATCGGTAATCTCGGTGCGGTGGTGGCCAGTTTCGGGGCGTGGACGGATCGGCAGATCCAGATCGCGGGGTCGGCGCGGATGATCGCCGACACCAAACGCGCGCTCATGTCGGTGGGCACGCCCGAGACGATCATCCAATGCGATCCCGTATAGCGGGACCGACCAGCTGAACCGGGCTCTCAGGGGTGCGCCCCCGAGAGTCCGAGAGTTGTTGAAAATCAGGAGGACACGGTGACCCTCGGCCCGGACGAGACCGGCGCGCTCGCGCTCGGCGAGCAGACCGAATGGACGGCGACCGTGGTCGGCGCGCACCGGCTGCGCGAGGACACCACCGTGGTGCGGCTGATCGGCGAATTCGTACCGTTCGCGGCCGGGCAGTCGGTGGAGGTGCGCACGCCGCAGCATCCGAACATGGTGCGGCGCTTGTATCCCGCGCTGCCGCCGTCCATGGACGGGAAGCTGGAATTCCATGTCCGCACGGTGCCGGGCGGCTGGTGCAGCGGGTCGCTGGTCGCCGATACCCGCGCCGGGGACGAATGGCGGATCAGCGCACCGGCCGGATGGCTGGCCGTGGATCCATACGCGCCGGAGATCGTCATGGTCGCCGACGGCGTCGGGCTGGCACCGCTACGCGCGCTGCTGCTGGATCACTCCCGCCGGGAGAACCCCCAGCGGGTGACGCTGTTCGTGGGCGCGCGGTACCCGCGCGACCTGTACGCCTCGGACATGCTCTACCTGCTGGCCAACGAACTACCTTGGCTCACGGTCGTTCCCGTGGTGCAGGACGAATACGATCCGCCGCGCATGGACAACTGGTACGAGCAGTGCCGGGTCGATATCGGCTTCAGCCCGGAGGAAATGCTCCCCGGCTCGCTCGCCGACGTCATCGGCCGCTTCGCCCCCTTGGATCAGCACGGGGTACTGGTATGCGGCAGTTCGTCCGTCGTTCATGCCACGGTGGAACGCCTGATCGCCACCGGGACGGCCCCGGAAGCCATTCGCTACGAAGGGTTTTAGCTTCAAAAAAGCGGGTCGTGGCGGATGTTCTTGGTGGGGGTGCCGGCCGCCATCAGCCGGAACTTGGTGGTCTGCACCATGGACGGTGAGCCGACGATCTGCACGTCGCGGTCGTCCCAGTTCCCGTAGCCCGCAACGATTTTGCCGATCTGCCCGACCTGACGCGGTTGCAGGCAGGGCAGGTCCGGCAGGTCGGTGGGGGCATCGGCCTGCCACCACGGGTTCTCGTTGCTCTCGGTGACCGGAGTGACCGTCAGCCATTTGTTGGCCTGCGCGATCTGGCTGAGCACCTGGAGATCGTAGAGATCGCAGGGGTAGTGCCCACCCACGAACAGGTCCACCTTGGGATTGGACCGGCGCTGCGTCATGGCCATGAGCTGGGCGCGCAGCGGCGCGATACCGGTGCCGCAGCCGATC
Source organism: Nocardia yamanashiensis (assembly GCF_021183565.1). NCBI lineage: Bacteria > Bacillati > Actinomycetota > Actinomycetes > Mycobacteriales > Nocardiaceae > Nocardia > Nocardia yamanashiensis. The sequence goes on along the minus strand of NZ_CP089226.1, from coordinate 7,192,398 downwards.
ATGAGCATTTTGCGGCGGGTATTGCGCGGCACGCCGAGCCCGCCGAGCGGCGAACCGATGAGCCACTTCTCACCGACGTGGGTGTGCCCGACCATGGCCGGACTCACCCAGCCGCCGGTGACGCCGCGGATGTGGAACTCGATCTCACCCGAGGGGTTGGCCGGAATGGCCGGTGAGAGATAGCGCCACATGCGCGGACGCGAGGGGATCTGCACGCTCATGTACTGGCCGGCCGCGTACTGCATGGGCTGGTCCAGTTGCAGTCGCACGACCGCGAGATTGCGCAGTACTTCCCGATGTTCGATGACGGTGCCGGTCCAGACCGGCGGGGTGCTCTCCTGATCGGCGGCGTTGATCATGGTCTCGGCGATGACGCCGATGCCCTCGTCCCAGGCCCGCCCGACCTCCTCGGTCCACATCTCGGTGCCCGCGTACGCCTGCAACGCGGCCTTGAGCGACTTCCCCACGGCCGCATAGTGTTCGGCCACCACACCGTACTTGCGATGGTCGCGCCCGAGCTGGGCGAGGAAGGGCAGCAGCTTGTCCGGCTCCTCCAGCCGGTCCACCACATACGCGATGGCCTTCACCAGCCGGTCGCGCTGGGCGTCCAGCGCGGCGGGGAAGAAGTCGCGAACCTGTGGGAAGTCGGTGAAGAGGATGGCGTAGAACGATCGGGCGAGTTTCTCGGGGCCACCATCCTCCGCAGCAACCGCCTTGAACGTCGTTCTTATCAATGCGACGGTCCGCGAATCCATTTGTGTCACAACCCCATTTCGCACTCGAACACAAGCAAGACCGGCGAGTGCAGTGCTGCGGGACACTCGACAGCAGCCGTTGCTCAGCAAGTGTAGGCGAGGTTAGCCAGCAACGGAACGGGACGTTTCAATAACACGCCCTTTAATCCTCGAAAACCTGAACTTTGCGGGTATTCAGAGCAGAAAACAGACTGTTCACCTGTAACACGCCGCACGACACGGGGTTTCGCTCAAGGAACCAGGAGGATTCATTTTGCAAGACTCAGGTACACAGCGACCGAACCGCAACCTCGGCCCGGCTTGAATTCCCTTGCAACATACGGACAAAACTCATGATTTACAGAATGAATTTACCTACCGGTCCGTTTGTAATTCGAACCGATAAAGACACCGCGCCACAGGCGAAAATTACCTCGAACCAGCATATTTCACGCAAATCATCCGCGCGCCCGACTTCCCCCGCGAACGACGCAGGCGGCGACCCGGATTCGGATCGCCGCCTGCGCCGGAGCCGTGAACTACTGTTGCCGACGCCGGTTCCGGGGCTGCCAGACCACGAGCGCGGTGCTGCGCGCCGGCGGGGTCAGGTCCGGCCGGTAGCCCGACCGCAGCCTGTCCACCTCCGCACTCAGCTCCGAGACCCGCTGCTGCAGCTCCTCGACCTGGTTGGTGAGTTCGATGATCCGTTTGATGCCGGCCAGATTGACGCCCTCGTCCTGGGACAGGCGCTGCACCTCGCGGAGCAGCTCCACATCCCGATCCGAATAGCGGCGGCCGCCACCCGAAGTGCGTTGCGGCGACACCAGACCCAAGCGGTCATAGGTGCGCAGCGTCTGGGCGTGCATGCCCGCCAGCTGCGCCGCCACCGAGATCAGGAAGTACTGCGCCTCGGTGCTCTTCTTCGGATCGGAACTCATCACGCACCTGCCCATCCCGCGCGCGGGTCGAAACCACTGGTCTTCTCGGCCTCCGCGTACCGCCGCAGCGCCTCGGTGGCATTGTCGTCCAGCTTCTGCGGGACCGCGACCTTCACGGTGACGAGCAGATCGCCCGCGCCGCCGCCGCGCTTGGGCACGCCGCGGCCGCGCACCCGCAGGGTCCGGCCGTCCGCGGTGCCCGGGGGCACCTTGACGCCGACGCGGCCCTCCAGGGTCGGCACCGAAACCGTTGTGCCCAGCACCAGTTCGGCATAGCTGACCGGCAGCACCAGGGTCAGATCGTCGCCATTGCGGCCGAAGACCTTGTCCTGGCTGACATGCACGGTGACGTACAGGTCACCGGGCGGTGCGCCGCGCAGGCCCGCTTCACCCTGACCGGCCAGCCGGATCCGCTGCCCGTCGCGCACCCCCGGGGGAATGCGCACGGTGATGGTGCGGGTCCGGTTCTGGATGCCGGAGCCCCGGCAGTCCGGGCACGGATCGTCGATGATGGAGCCGGTGCCCCGGCAGTCCTCGCACGGCTCGCTGAAGCCGAACGCGCCCTGATTGCGGCTGACCACGCCGGAACCGTTGCAGTGCGGGCAGACCCGCGGGCTGGTCCCGGGCTTGGCGCCGCTGCCGTGGCAGGTGGTGCAGGCCGCGGGACTGGTCATCCGCAATGGCACCGTCACGCCCTGGGCGGCCTCGCGGAAGCCCAGGGTCGTCTCGGTCTCCACATCGCTGCCGCGGCGCGGCCGCGACGAGGTGCGGGTGCCACCCCGGTTGAACAGGCCGCCCAGGATATCGCCGAGCCCACCGTCGGCGGCGCCGCCGGCGCCGGCGCCGAAGATATCCCCGATATTGAAATCGCCGGAGAACCCGCCGGGCTGGCCGTAGCCCGCACCGGGGGTGAAGCCGCCGCGGCCGAAACCGCCGCCCGCGAACAGCTTTCGTGCTTCGTCGTACTCCTTGCGCTTCTCCGGATCCGACAGCACGGCATTCGCCTCGCTGACGGCCTTGAACCGCTCCTCGGCCTTGGCGTCACCCGGGTTCTTGTCCGGGTGCAGGTCGCGGGCCAGTTTGCGGTAGGCCTTCTTGATCTCGTCCTGGGTGGCGCCGGAGGAAACACCCAGATCCTTGTAGAAGTCCTTCTCCAGCCACTCCCGATTCACCAGGCATCTCCTCCTTTCTCTGTAGTCCGCGCGGGTAGCGCGAGTGGGTTGTTAATCAGTGCCAGCGGCATCGGTGCCAGCGTTCGTCGTATCCGGCTGCGCCGCAGCCGAATCCGCCACACCGTCGGTGACGCCGACGAGCGCGTGCCGCAGCACCCGGTCGCCGAAGCGGTAGCCCTTGCGCATCACCATGCCGATCACCGGATCGGCGCCGCTGCCCTCGTGCTGCACGGCCTCGTGCAGGGTCGGATCGAAAGGATCGCCCTCCGAACCGAATTCCTCGAGGCCCTGCTTCTGCAGTGCGGTGACCAGCTTGTCCGCGACCGACTTGAGCGGTCCGGCTTCCAGGTCACCGTGGGCGCGAGCGCGATCCAAATCGTCCAGCACGCCGAGCAATTCGCCGACCACCTGCGCCTTGGCGGTGTCGATGGTGGCCTTGCGGTCCCGTTCGACACGGCGGCGGTAGTTGGCGTACTCGGCCGTCAACCGCTGGAGATCGGCGGTGCGCTCGGCCAATTCGGCGCTGATGGTGTCGGCGAGCACGTCCTCGCCGAACTCCGAACCTTCGGGCCCGAGGGCCGCGGCGGAGTCCTCCGCCGCGGCCTCGTACACCTCACCCGTGGCCGGATCGACCGTTTGTTCCGGGTTCTGGTTCGTCACTTCTTCTCAGGCTCCTCGACGACCTCGGCATCGACCACGGTGTCATCGGCGTCGGGCGCGGCCTGACCGTTGCCCTGCGCCGCCTGCTCCGCACCGGCCGCCTCGTAGATGGCCTGGCCCAGCGCCTGCGACTCGGTCGCCAGCTTCTCCACGGCGGTCTTGATGGCCGCGGTGTCGGTGCCCTTGAGCGCCTCGTTCGCCTCGGCGATGGCCGCTTCGACCTTCTCCTTGACGTCGGCCGGGACCTTGTCCTCGTTGTCCTTGATGAACTTCTCGGTCTGGTGCACCAGCGACTCGGCCTGGTTGCGGGTCTCGGCCTCCTCGCGGCGGGCCTTGTCCTCGGCGGCGTGCGCCTCGGCGTCCTTCACCATGCGGTCGATCTCCTCCTTGGACAGGCCGGAGCCGTCCTGGATCTTGATCGACTTCTCCTGGTTGGTGCCCTTGTCCTTGGCCGTCACGTGCACGATGCCGTTGGCGTCGATGTCGAAGGTGACCTCGATCTGCGGCACGCCACGCGGGGCCGGCGGGATGCCGGTCAGCTCGAAGGAGCCCAGCAGCTTGTTGTGCGAAGCGATTTCGCGCTCACCCTGGAAGACCTGGATCTGCACCGACGGCTGGTTGTCGTCGGCCGTGGTGAAGGTCTCCGACCGCTTGGTCGGAATGGTGGTGTTGCGCTCGATCAGCTTGGTCATCACGCCGCCCTTGGTCTCGATGCCCAGCGACAGCGGGGTGACATCGAGCAGCAGGACGTCCTTGACCTCACCCTTGAGCACGCCGGCCTGCAGGGCGGCGCCGACGGCGACGACCTCGTCCGGGTTCACGCCCTTGTTCGGCTCCCGGCCGCCGGTCAGCTCCTTGACCAGCTCGGAGACGGCGGGCATACGGGTCGAGCCACCGACGAGCACGACGTGGTCGATCTCGCCGACGGAGATGCCGGCGTCCTTGATGACCGACTGGAACGGCTTGCGGGTGCGGTCCAGCAGATCGGAGGTGATCTTCTGGAACTCGGCGCGGGTCAGCTGCTCGTCGAGGAACAGCGGGTTCTTGTCCGCGTCGACCGTGATGTAGGGCAGGTTGATCGAGGTCGACTGCGAGGACGACAGTTCGATCTTGGCCTTCTCGGCGGCCTCGCGCAGGCGCTGCATGGCCATCTTGTCCTTGGTCAGGTCGATGCCCGAGGACGCCTTGAACTTGTCGACCAGCCAGGACACGATGCGCTCGTCCCAGTCGTCGCCACCGAGGTGGTTGTCACCGGAGGTCGCGCGGACCTCGACGACGCCGTCGCCGATATCCAGCAGCGAGACGTCGAAGGTGCCGCCACCGAGGTCGAACACCAGGATGGACTGTTCCTTGTCGCCCTTGTCCAGGCCGTACGCCAGCGCGGCCGCGGTGGGCTCGTTGACGATGCGGAGCACGTTCAGGCCCGCGATCTGGCCGGCTTCCTTGGTGGCCTGGCGCTGCGCGTCCTCGAAGTAGGCCGGGACGGTGATGACCGCGTCGGTGATCTCCTCACCGAGGAAGGCCTCGGCGTCGCGCTTCAGCTTCATCAGCGTGCGCGCGGAGATCTCCTGCGGGGTGTACTTCTTGCCATCGATCTCGACCGACCAGTCCTCGCCCATGTGGCGCTTGACGGACTTGATGGTGCGGTCGACGTTGGTGACGGCCTGGTTCTTGGCGGGCTGCCCGACGAGCACCTCACCGTTCTTCGCGAACGCGACGATCGACGGGGTGGTCCGCGATCCTTCCGAGTTGGCGACGACGACCGGCTCTCCGCCTTCGAGAATGGCGATAACCGAGTTCGTGGTTCCGAGGTCGATACCGACCGCACGAGCCATGGTTGTTCCTCCTAGTTGTACGTACCTGCTTGTCATGCGCTGGACCCGCCCCTGAGCACTCACGGCGCACGGTCCACAGCAACACTGAGCGTGGTCGGCTCAATCCTGCCTCCGGATCTCCTCCGGCGCAACTTTAACTTGAGTCCGAGCCACTCAACCTTGTCGAACAGCTGCAACAGGTGGTGCAGGTCGTGGTATTCCCGGGCGCGGAAAAATTCTTTCGCTCAGGTTCGGGTCAGCCCTCGGCGGGGTAGACCATCAGCGGCTCGCCGGACAGGGTGGCTTTGAAGTACCCCGAACGATCGCCCTTGCCCGCGTAGACGCTGACCGCCGGATCCTCGCCCGCCTTGTGCTCGAGGATCAGATACTTGGCCGCGCCGTCGGGGACGTGGACCGTCTCGCCCGCGCCGGCGAGCAAGCGCGCCAGCTTCGGCAGATCGATCTGGGACATGTCGATCGGTTCGGTGCCGGACGAGCGCGAGGCATCGCCGTAGGAGCTGAATCCGCCCTTGTCGTAGCGGTATCGGTCGTTGCGGTCGTTGTCGCCGCCGCGCCGGGTGACCAGGACGTACTGCGGATAGAGGGTCACCTCGTCGGCCAGGGTGTCGCCGAAATGCTCCCGGTAGGCGGCCACGAAACTGGCGACGCCCTGCCCGGTCGTGGCATCCGGGATCGGCGGGCGCAACGGGTCGGCATTGGAGATGCAGCCGCCCATAGCGCCCGCGATCACCGCGACGGCGAGCGCGGCCGCACCGAACTGCCAGCGCCGCAGGTCGTTTCGCCGCTGCGGGCGCAACAGGGGCTTGTGCACCAGATTCCGGGGGATCTGCAGATCGCCGATGAGGGCGTCGAGATCACCGAAGGTGCGGGCGTCCATGGCGGCGGCGGTGCGCTCGGCATGCTCGGCCGCGGTCAATTCCCCGGTGTCGCGGGCATTGTCGAGCAGCGCGCAGGCGTCCACGCGATCGGCGTCGCGGACCCGCATGCCCTGATTCCTGATGTCGGCCATGTCGGGTCCTATCCCTTGAAGGGGTAACTGCGCAGGATCGCGCCCGCCGGAGACGCTTCGAGAAAGCCGCTCTCACCGGCCGGATTGCTCACGTACACGCTGACGACGGACTGCATGGCGGTATCGCGACCGGTCCGCACCGCCTCCGTCTCGAAGCCGACATGGCTGATGGTTCCGCCCTGCACGCGCAGGGTCGCAGGCGCGTCGGCGAGCAGTTTGCTCAGCGCGGCGACGTCGACGGCGGCCAGATCGAAAGTGGGCTCATCGGTTTTGCGCGTGACGGGCGCGGAGTCCGGATCGAACCCGCCCCGATAGTCGTAGCGCACCTGACGATTCGGCTGCCCGGCGACCGGGCGGGTCACGATGGCGTACTTGTCGTACAGGTTCAGCTTGTCCACCAGCGTGTCGCCGAACTTGGCCCGGTACTGCTCGATGAACAGCGAAATCCCCTCCGCCGTATGCAGATTCGGCGTTTTGATGACGAGCGGCTGCACCGGCCCGGATTCGGCGACGGCCACTCCCGAAGGCGCGTCGCCGGACCGATGCACCGCCGCGAACCCGCCCGCGAAGGCCAGCGCACAGACGGCGAGCGCCGCGACCCTATAGAGCGGCCCGCGATACGACCTCGGCGGCCGGGCCTCGGCGGGCGCGTCCACGGGTCGCTGCAGATCATCGGTGAGTTCACCCAGATCCCCCAGCGTCTTTGCCTCCGAAGCGAGTTCGGTGAGCGTCCGATGGTCATCGGCGGTCAGCTGCCCATCGGCCAGCGCCGCGTCCAGCAGCACCGCGGTCGCCGCCCGATCCGAATCCCGCGCCCGAGTCCCCTTCGGATACCCGCCCCGCATCTTCTTGACCGGCGGCACCGTGACCCCCGCCCCGCCCTTGCCCGGCTGCAGATCCTCGACCAGCCGCGCCAGCTCACCCACCGTCCTGGCCCGCTGCGCCCGCTCCGACCGCCGGTGATACTCGTCGTTCTCCAGCTGCCCCTCTTCGTACGCGGCATCGAGCCGAGCCCGCGCATTCACCCGATCGAGGTCCCGGGCCCGCATCCGCCCGGCCGCCGCCGACCACTCCGGCGTTCCGGACGTTCTTCCACTCACACCCCGGATCGTAGATCCCCCCGCCCACCCGCGCCCACCAGTCGATCGAACCGATATCCCCTGGTCACCCGGTACCGCGAGATCAGCCCCGACCCGAGCCATGAGAGAATTCGCCAGAAGTTTGCCACCGATCCGGAAACGCCACCCTGATGAAACTGATCTCCCTCGCCGCAGCCGCCACGGCCGCCGGCGCCCTCGCCCTTGCCGGAACCGGCACCGCCTCCGCCGCGGAACTGCCACCGACCGCCACCCCCTACGGCACCGAGGGTCGCGCCCTGCTCGGAGCCTGCGGCGTGCAATACCGCATGTGGGTGGACCACAACCCGGAGCGCCCCGGAACGGTGACGCTCAATCTGCAGGGCCTGAACACCTACGGCCCGGGCGAGAACACCCCGGGCGGCTGCGACGCCTTCGTGAACTACTACTGGTTCAACGTGAACAATCCGCTCGCGAGCAGCCTGTGGCTGTACAACTACGCGCCCGTGCACGCCACGAAGAACGGCGGCGCCATCACCTCCGTCGAGCTGCCGACCGGATCCGGCACGGTCGCGATCGTCGCGAACGGCACCAATCAGGTCCTCGCCGTGGAGCAGTTCCTCTCCGCGTCCTATGTGGTCCCGTAATCGCCTCTCCCCCAGCCCTTTGCAACGGAAGATCCGAATGAAGCTCCTCCCCCTGGCCGGCGCGAGCGCCGCCGCCGTCGCCCTGCTCATCGCCGGCACCGGCACCGCGAATGCCTACACCCTCGAACCGACCGGCGAATCCAGCGGCTCGCAGCGGGAGGGCAATGCGGTCGTCGGGATCTGTGGCGTGCACTACCGGATCGCGGTCGACTACAACCCGGAAAACCCGGGCCACGTGACCCTTCAGCTCCAGCCGACCAATAGTTTCGGCCCGGGCGCGGACATTCCCGGCGGTTGCGACGGCTGGGTGGACGTGCGGTTCACCAACTACGACAACCTGCCGGCCAGCCGCTGGTGGCCCTACCAGTTCTCGCAGGTGCACGCCGACCGCAACGGCGGCCCGACGACCTCGGTCGACCTCCCGACCGGTTCCGGCCGGGTGTTCGTGACGGTCGTCGGGACCAATCACTGGTTAGTACCCGAAGGTTCGGTCTACGGCGCGTTCTACCAGGTGCCCTAGCCCTTGGGTTGCGCACTCCCACAGGGAGATTCCGGTCGGAATTCCCCGGCGAGAGCGATCAGGAGGTGGCGGCGCGTATTTCGGTGACGAGGTCCCGATCCAGGGTGACCCGGACCAGGGCGGCCGCCAGGTCGGCGTCGCGGTCGGGGGGCGCCAGCGCGGACAGGGCGGCCGGGTCGGTCGGCAGACCGATCTCGGCAGCGCCTTTGCGGGCGCGTTCGTCGAAATGCGGGCGGACCCAGGTCCAGGTGTCCTGGACTTCGCGCAGGAAGATGTCGACGCCGACCGGGCCGATGCCCTGGAATTGCCGGAGCAGGTCGGCCAGGCGGCAGGGGCTTTCCTGCGCTTCGGCGGCCAGTTCGCGGAGGTCGCCGTGATAGCGGTCGAGTAGCAGACAGGCATTGGCGCCCAGCCGGGTTGCGGTGGATTCGTCGTAGCGGCGGTAGCGGGCGCGGCCCAGGGCGTCCACCAGTTCCTGCCAGTCGGCGTCGGCCACGCGTTGCGGGGTGCGATAGCCGGTGGTGACGAGTTCACGGGCGGCCGCCACCGCGATATCGGCGGAGATGCGGGCGCCGAGCAGTTCGGTGAGCATCAGCAGTTGATAGAGGGGCGCGGGTTTGTCGGCCAGGTGAATCCCGGCTTCGGCGGCATAGCTGGTTCCCGCGCGATCCAGCAATGCGTGCACCGTCTGTTGTCGCTCCATGCGGCACCTGCCCTTCGGACAGCGGGCGAATACCCGCTGCGCGGGCTTCCACACCGGGCGCCGCGCCCCGGACACGCCACGTCCGAAATGCCGGGTATTTCCGGAGCGGCAGAGCAAGATCGGCAGCGTCTGCTTCGCGGGTTTCCCAGGTGAGGAGGCACGGTGCAAGCTCGGTTCGGAATCTCCATCCCACCCGTCGCGGCCGCGCTGCCGGACGTGCTCGACATGACCCGCGCCGCCGAGGACGAGGGCCTGGACCTGGTCGCCATCCAGGACCACCCGTACAACGCGGAATTCGCCGACACCTTCGCCGTGATCGGGGCCTGCCTGGCCGCCACCAGCCGCATCAGCGTGTATCCGGGCGTGGCGAATCTGCCGCTGCGTACCCCGGCCATGCTCGGCAAGCAGGCCGCCACCTTCGACCTGCTCAGCAATGGCCGCTTCGAACTCGGAATAGGTTCGGGCGCATTCGAGAGCGGCGTGGTCGCCATGGGCGGCCCGGCGCGTAAGGGGCGAGCGGCGCTGCTGGCGCTGGCCGAGGGAATCGCGATCATTCGCGCGGAATGGCGTACGGGACAACTGGTTTCGGTGCAGGGCACCGAATACACCGTGCAGGGCATCGAGGGCGGCCCCGCGCCCGCGCACCGGATCGGCATCTGGGTGGGGGCGATGGGCCCGCACGCGCTGGACCTGATCGGTTCGGCCGCCGACGGCTGGGTGGCCCCGCTGCCCAACTGGATGCCGTGGGAGGAATGGCGTCCCGCGAACCTGCGCATCGACGCCGCCGCCCGCGCGGTCGGCCGCGATCCGCGCTCGATCACCCGGCTGGCGGCGCTGCCCGGCGCGATCAGCGACCGTGCTCTGCACCCGCATCCGACCGGATCGGATCCCATCCACGGCTCACCGGACGAATGGGCGAGCATCATCGAAGGCCTGGCCCGCAATGTCGGCTTCGATACCTTCGTCTACTGGCCGCCCGGCTTCGACGTCGACCAGGTGCAGCGTTTCGCGCGGTACGTGGTGCCCGCGGCCCGGGAACGCCTGCGGGAGAGCTGAATTCGCGGGAACTCAGTCCAGCAGCGGAAACCGGCCCGAACCCAGGATCCCGGCGATGGCGTCCATTTTCGCCTGCGGGGCAGCGTAATCCGGATGCGCGCCGATGACGGCCGCCACATCGTGCAGTCGCGCCATCTGCGATTCCGCCTCCTGCACCGTGCGCCCGCCCGGCGTGATCGGATGCTCGGCGAAAGCGGGCCGGCGCGGATCCACCCGCCCCAGCTCCAGCGCCTTACCGACCCGGCGCGGGCATTTGCAGAACGCCGCCGGATTCGCCACCCCGCAGGTGCTGGTCAGAAAGTTCCCGAGCCGTTTCTTGGCCCGCTCCAACCGTTTCCGGTACGCGACGGCCGTGGTGCCCGAGATGTACGCGCCCTCGGCGGAACTCAATTCGAAGACATCCGAGAGCACGAACGCGACCCGTTCCTCCCGCGCCAGGCACTGCAACATGGCCTGGCTGCAATTCAATCGCACCTCGTGGACCAGCAGCGTCGACTCCGGTCCCCGGTAATCCTCTTCGGCGAGACCGTCTTTCAGCCCCTCGCTGTACTGATCGAGGGAGAGCTGCGCCGCCTCCTGCGGCGTCTTGCGCTTCAGATTCAGCAGATAGTTCACGCCGATCCGATACGCCCAGGTCAGCAGTTTCGCCTCACCCCGCCAGGTATCGAGTTTGCCGACCACCCGCAGCAGGATCTCCTGACAGGCGTCCTCGGCGTCGGCCGGCCGCCACACCATGCGCAGCGCGAGCCGGTAGATCGGATCCTGCAACTGCCGCACGATCTCCCCGACCGCCGTCCGATCCCCCGCGACGGCCCGGGTCACCAGTTCCCGCTCGGCCTCGTCCGGCCCCTGCCCCGCTTCCGGCTCGCTATCCACCTCGTGTTCCCTTCCCGGAGCATCGCCCTGGTGAAAAGGGATCGCGGGGCGAGTGGCTCGCCCCGCGATCAGCCCTGCCACGGCGCCTCCGAGATTACCGGCACCGTGCGGCCGCCGGAACCGCCGTGCTTCAGGCGGCGGTCAGCAGCCCGTGCCGCTGGATCCACTCCGCCACCGCCTTGCCGATGGCATCGGGCTGGTCCTCCGGGCAGTGGTGCCCGGCGGGGCCGATATCACCGATCTCGACCGAGGCGAAAGTCTTTGCCGCCCAGTCGATCGCCTCGGGGGAGCCGAGACCGACGCCGTGTTCGACGGCCAGCACCAGCTTGGGCACCTCCGGGCTCTGGGCCATCCAGCGTCCGTAGTTCTCGATCAGCGCGACCACGTCGGCGGGTTCGCCGTCGAGGGGGAATTCGCGCGGCCACACCAGCATCGGCTTACGGGATTCCGGGGTGGGGTACGGCTTGCGGTACTCCTCCAGGGCTTCCAGCGACAGGCTGCGGGTGGAGGCGGGGAGGTTGAATTCGATGAACATATTCTTCTCCAGCACCATCTCCTCGCCTTCGGGAGAACGGAAGCGGCGGAACAGTTCCGCGCCGGTGGGCGGCATTTCGCTCCAGGCCAGCGGCCGCAGGAAGGTCTCCATGACGGCGATGCCGCGCACCCGTCCGGGATGCCGGGCCGCCCAGTGCATGGCGAGCGCGCCGCCCCAGTCGTGGCCGACCAGGATCACCTGATCCAGGCCCAGGGCCTCGAACCAGGCATCCAGGTAGCGGGCGTGATCGACGAGGCGGTAGTCGCTGTCCGGTTGGCCGGAGGCGCCCATGCCGATGAGATCCGGTGCCAGCGCGCGGGTTTCGCCACTCACGTACGGAATGACATTGCGCCAGATGTAGGAGGAGGTGGGGTTGCCGTGCAGGAACACCACCGGGATGTCGCCGCTGCCGGTGTCGGTGTAGTTGATGAACGAGTCGAGAATGTCGATGGTGGCCATGGTTTCGGTCCTTCCGGGTGTTTTGCCTTCACCTGGTTGGACACGGGATTCCGGCCGCTGTGACCGGCGGGCTCAGTGAGCCGCGTCACACCCCGGGGCGTTGTTCGCGTCCGCCAATCCTGGGTGGATGCCCGGGGTCAGGCCATTGCCGACGGCGACCCGCTGCAGCATGGCGATCAGCACGGGACGCTCCTGCGGCGTCAGCGCGGACAGCATCTCGGTATCGAGGCCGAGTGCGACCGCCGCCGCGCGGGCGATCATCTCGCGTCCGGCGGGCAGCAGGTGGACGGCGTGCGCCCGCCGGTCGACCGGATGCCGGCGGCGTTCCACCAGTTCGCGCTTCTCCAGATCGTCTACCAGCCCGACCATCACATTGCGATGGATGCCCAGCGCCTCGCACAGCTGCTGCTGCGACTGCCCGTCATTGGCCTCGAGGATGCGCAGCGTGCCGTACTGCGGCGGCCGCAGGCCGAGCGGCGCGAGCAGTTCCGCGAACCGATACGCGGAGTGGGATCCCAACTGCCCCAACAGGAATGCGGGACTGCGAAACAGCGGCGGGTACTGGGGATCGGCAGCGGTCACCTCCCCAGGGTACAGCAATGCATCAATTGTGATTGCTCACTTGATTGATAATCACTTCAGGTGCATAGTTTGAGGAGTCTCACCCTCCTCCGACTCGAAGAGAGCTCGCCGTGGACACCGAAACCCCACCCCTCGACCCCCGCCGCTGGATCGCCTTCGCGGTCGTCCTCGCCGCGGGCTTCATGGATCTGCTCGACGTCACCATCGTCAATGTGGCGGTGCCGAGCATTCAGAACGACCTGCAAGCCCAGTACTCGCAGATCGAATGGATCATCGCCGCCTACGTGCTGTCCTTCGCCGCGGTACTCATCACCGGCGGCCGGCTCGGCGACATCTACGGGCGCAAACGCCTGTTCCTGCTCGGCATGACCGGGTTCACCCTCGCCTCGGCGGCCTGCGGGCTGGCGACCGATCCGGCCATGCTCATCGGATCCCGGTTCGTGCAGGGCGCCATGGCCGGCCTGATGGTGCCGCAGATCCTCGCCATCATTCGCGTCACCTTCCCCAAACATGAACGCGCCAAAGCCATCGCCATCTACAGCGGTGTCGGCGGTTCGGCCTCCGCGGTCGGGCTGTCGCTGGGCGGGCTGCTGGTGCAATGGGATCTGTTCGGGCTGGGCTGGCGGCCCATCTTCCTGGTCAATATCCCGGTCGGCATCGCGGCGCTGATCGCGGCGTCGATCGTCATGCGCGATTCGCGATCCGCGCACGCGCCGAAGCTGGACATCGTGGGCATGGTGCTGGCCGTGTCCGGCGTGCTGCTGCTGGTCTACCCGCTCACCGAAGGCCGCCGGCTGGATTGGCCCGCTTGGACTTTCGTCATGATCGCGGCGGCGTTCGCGGTGTTCGCGGCCTTCCTCGCCTACGAACGGCGGCGGGCGCGCACGACCGGCTCACCGCTGATCGACCTGGAGCTGTTCCGGTCCCGGCCGTTCACCGTCGGACTGTCCGCGTGGCTGCTGTTCTGGATCGCGTTCGGCGGGTTCTTCCTGATCTGGACGCTGTTCATGCAGGCGGGGCTGGGCTGGTCGCCCATGCGCGCCGGGCTCACCTCGGTGTTCTTCGCGGTCGGCGCGGGCATCGGGGCCGGGGTGTCGGTGAGCGCGCTGGCGCCGAAATTCGGCAAATGGGTGCTGATGATCGGCACGCTGATCACCGCGGCCGGGTTCGGGCTGTACGGGTGGATGGCGACGCACTACACGTCCGATTTCGCCTCCTGGCAGATGGTGTTGCCGCTGATCGTGACCGGGGTCGGGTTCGGGATCGTGGTCGCGCCGACCATCGACATGCTGCTCGGGCAGATTCCGGATCGGGAAGCGGGTTCGGCGTCGGGGCTGCTCAATACCGGGCAGCAGCTGGGTATGGCGCTGGGCGTGGCATTGGTCGGGATTCTGTTCTTCACGCAGCTGGATCAGGATTCGGCGCGCGGGGTGGATGCGGTGACGGCGCAGACGCGCACGGAACTGGCTGCTACCGGGCTGCCCGCGTCGGCGCAGGACGAGATCCTGGCCGGGTTCCGGGCCTGCGTGCAGGATCGGTCGGCGGAGGTCGATCCGTCCGTCGTGCCCGCCAGCTGCCGGACCGGAGGCGGGGATTCGGCTGTGGCCGAGACGCTTTCGCGGGCTGGGATGGATGCGAACGCGGTCAACTTCTCGCACACGTTCAATTACACGTTGTGGTGGGGGATCGCGTTGATGGGGATGGTGTGTGTCGGGTTCCTGCTGCTGCCGGGGAATGTGCGGTTGGAGCAGCACGAGGTCTTGGAAGACGATCTGGTCGGGGTCTGACCGCTCGGCTTCCGAAGTGCCGGCAGCTGACACTCGGCTTCGAGATGCCGACACGGCTTCGATGCGACGAGGGCCGGTCTCCACGTTCGGTGGAGACCGGCCCTCCGCCGCGGCCGACACGCCGTATGGCTCGGGGTGCGCGAACTTGCTTCCGGAGGGCCGTTTTCCCACCGGGCGGGCGGGGGCGCGGAAGAATCGGGGGCACCGTCGTACGAGGGAGTCGAGATGCGCGCAGCCGTATGTAGCAAGGGCGAGTTCCGGATCGAGGAGTTGCCCACGCCCCAGCCCGGCCCCGGCCAGCTGCTGGTCGACGTATTGCGCTGCGGCATCTGCGGTTCCGACCTGCACGCGCGCGTGCACTGCGACGCCCTCGCCGACCTGGCCGCCGCCACCGGATACCAGCACTTCATGCGCTCGGATCAGAACGTGGTGATGGGGCACGAATTCGTCGGCGAGGTAGTGGAATACGGACCCAAGACGCGCCGCCGCTGGAAGCCCGGCACCCGCGTGGTCGCCCTGCCCATCGTCCGGCAGGGCCGGGAACCGCACCTGACCGGACTGTCGGCGGCCGCGTCCGGCGGATACGCGGAACAGGTGCTGGTGCAGGAAGCGATGACCTTCGAGGTACCCAACGGCCTGTCCGCCGACCACGCCGCGCTGACCGAGCCGATGGCGGTGGCCTGGCATGCCGTCCGGCGGGGGCGGGTGAACAAGAACCGCACCGCGTTCGTTATCGGTTGCGGGCCCATAGGTCTCGCCGTCATCAGCATGCTCAAAGCCGCGGGCGTGCGGACGGTCGTGGCCAGCGACTTCTCACCCCGCCGGCGCGAACTGGCGGCGCGCTGCGGGGCGGATCACGTGGTCGACCCGGGCGTCGACTCGCCCTGGGAAGCCGCACCACGCCAGGCCCGCATCACCGGGGCGACCGACATCCTCAACCTCGGATTCGACGCCATGGAACGCCTGCGCCGGATTCCGGGGGTGCCGTGGTGGTATCTCTTCCGGGCCGCCCACACCTTCGACCAGGGGCCGAGCGGACCGGCCATCTTCGAATGCGTAGGCGTACCCGGCATTCTCGACCAGATCCTCACGGCCGCTCCGCCCCTGTCCCGGGTCATCGTGGTCGGCGTGTGCATGCAGGCCGACAGCATTCATCCGGCGGTGGCGATCAACAAGGAAATCGATCTGCGGTTCGTATTCGGTTACGACCCGGGCGAATTCCGCGACACGCTGCACATGATCGCCGACGGCAAGGTGGACCCGGCACCACTGCTGACGGGCACGGTCGGACTGGACGGCATCGACGCCGCCTTCACCGCCCTGGCTAGCCCCGAACAGCACGCCAAAATCCTGGTGGACCCGCGCAGCACCGCGACCAGCGTGTAGGGCAGCGTCCGGACCGTTCAGCCGCGTCGCACCCTGACGAAAGGGGTTGTCGGCGGTTCGTGCAGGACCTCGAGCAGGCCCTCGGCGCTGCGCACGGCGGTGAGGCAGGCATTGGCGGTGAACTGATCGGCGAGCGGATGGCGAGCGCGGGCGCGCCACTTGTTGACGGCGGCCAGCGCTTCCTCCCGCTGGGTGGCGAGATCGGTGTGCGCGGACAAGCCCAGGCGCAGATGCGAGGCGACTCCGGAACCGCCGACCAACCGGTGCAGTTCGGCGAGATCCGCTGCGGGCAAAGGCAATTCCTCGGAACGTAGATGCCCGAGCAAGCGCAGTTCGGCGAACCCGTGCACGTCGGCGAGCAGCGTCCGCACCCTGGGCAGCAGCGCATCCGCGGCCGTACCGGGATTCGCGATCAGTATCCGCGCCAGCGCGGTCAGCGCCGAATGCGCCTTCAACTCCTCCGCCCGCTGCGCGAACTGCACATCCAGCACGGTCCGCAATTCGTCGAGCCCGCTGCGCCGCCCCAATTCGGCAGCAAGGGAAGCGGAGTCACGCACCCCGAGCCGAATCAGCGTGACGGCCAGCCGAATCCCGAACATCCCGAACCGCTCCGCCAGCTGCACCCGCAATTCCCCCGGCACCGGCAACGGCAGCTCCGCCCGCCCGAACCGATCCGCCGACAACAGCGCCACCCCGAGTTCCTCCACCGGCACCGTGGCCAACGCCTCGAACGCCGCGAACTCCCGCTGCCGCAAGGTGGCCGCCGCGAACGCCAGCAACCCCGCCACCGGAATCACCGACTGACACAACCCCGTCCGCTCCAACTCCCCCGCGAACCGCGCGGCCACCTCCCGCGCCGAATGCAGAGCATCGATCCGCCCCGCCCCGATCTCATCGGCCCGCGACACCACCCCGATCACCCCGAGCGGCCCACCGAACCCCGAAACCCCACCGCCAGTTCCAGCGCCACCCGCAGGGCCGCCCGGCCCACCGAATCCCGAAACCCCGCTGCCGCCGACGTTGATGCGTTCGAGGAAGTCGATATCGGCGGCGTCGAGGCGGCGCAGTAGATAGACGACTGCGTCGGCGTTGGGTAGCGGCGCGTCGGATTCGCCCGGTGTGAGCAGTTGGGAGGTGCGGGCCGATACGTCGCGGGAGAGCGAGGAGATGCCCGGGGTGTCGATGATCGTGGTGCGCGCCAATTCGGACGACGGCCATTCCACTTCGAGATGGTCGACGGCGCGCGGGGCGGCGGCATTCCAGCGCAGTGCCGACAGATCGAAGGTGAGACCGGCGGCCGAGGCCTCGGCGGTCCGACCGCGCCGCACCACCACATCGGCACGGGCCCCATCGGCCGAATACGCGGTCACCCGCGGCGACGCGCCGTCGCGATACCAGGTGACGAGCCGCGTGCACTCGGTCGCGTCGGTGGGTGCGATGTCCTGTCCGACAAGCGCATTCAACAGCGTCGACTTACCCGCCTTGAGCTGCCCCGCCAACGCCACCCGCAGCGGTTCGTCCAAACGCCGCGCACATTCGTCGAGCTGCGCGCGCACCCGCGGACGATCACCCAGCGCGCGCCGCGCCGCCGCCGCCAACCCGCGAGTCTCCGGCACCAGCCCGTATCCGGCCTCTCCCACGCCACCGCTCATCGGCTCCCGCTTCCCGAGCACGCCTCACCTCCACGCATCGCATGGCATTCGCGCGCACCCTACGCGGCGTTAGCAGAACCCGCACCACATCACCCACCCACCGCCGCCGTTGCCCCCGCGAGGTGCGCCCACTCGCCACCCGCGCTCACTCGCCACCCGCGCCCGCTCGCCACCCCACGCGCCCAGTCGTCATCCCGTACGCCCGGTCGTCCCGCGCGCGTGGTCGTCGTCCCACCCACCCGAGTCGCAGTCCCGGGCACCCGCTCGCCCCGCGTCGCCGTCCTGCACGCCCAGTCGCCCCCGCGCCCACTCGCCTAGTCGTCAGCCCGCGCCCGGTCGTCACGTGCGTGGTCGAAGTCCCGCGCACCCGCTCGTCGCCCCCGCGCGCCTAGTCGTCATCCCACGCCCGGTCGTCACGTGCGTGGTCGAAGTCCCGCGCACCCGCTCGTCGCCCCCGCGCACCTAGTCGTCATCCCACGCCCGGTCGTCCCGCGCGCGTGGTCGAAGTCCCGCGCACGCGCTCGTCGCCACCCCGCGCGGTCGTCGCCCCGGCGGGCTCGTGCCGGAGCCTCGCCGGTCACGTCTCCGTGGCGGGCGGCAGAGCCGACTGCCGCTGTGCCGTCACGGCGGGCCGGGCAGCGGGCGGGAGGAGGGCGTCGGCGTGGCGGCGGAGTTCGGCGACCGCGTGGAGGCGGCGTTCGAGTTCGGCGGCGCGTTCGGCGCGGCGGGCCGATTCGAGATTGGCGGCTTCCTGGGCGGCGCGCAGGGATTCGTCGAGGGAACGCAGGGTGCGGTCGGCGATGGCGGTGAAATGGTCGCGCAGCAGGCGGTGGATGCGGTGCAGGCGGTCCTTCGTTTCCTTGCCGGTGTGGAAGGCGACATCGTCGAGGTAGCGGCGCACGGCGGTTTTGGCGTCGGCGCGGCGTTTCAGCAGCCGCGCCTGCTTGTCGTCGCGGAAGGCCTTGCCGCCCAGCAGGACTCCCGCGCCCAGTGACAGCGGATTGATCAACGCCATGCCCGCCATGGTGCCGACCAGGCCGGCCATCACCACGCCGCCGTAGGAACCGCGCACGCCGACCAGCACCTTGTGCCCGAAACCCAGATCGGGTTCCAGGTCGGCGAGGGTGCAGGAGCCGGTGCGGGAAGCACCGGAATCCAAGCCCGCCCGCACATCCGGCAACTCCAGGTCGAGCTCGCTGAAATGCCCGCCCACCCGTTCGGCCAGCCGCACCGCCCGGGTGCGCGTCCACAGCAGGTTGTCCCCGACCGCAGTGCCGACGGTCGCGGTCAGCCATTCGTCCATGCTGTCCCAATGCCGGCCCGGATCATGCTCGTCGATCCACTCCTCGGCTTCCTTCGCGATATTCCGCAATCGATTCCGCAGGTCATGATCGACATCCCCCGCCAGATCAGTCACCCCGTCCCCCAGCGTCTGCTGCCACGCGGACGTACTCCGCTGCAACCGCTCCGCAGAAGCCTTGGCGGCCCGCAATTCCCGGATCGCCGCCGCACCCCGCTCCGGATCCCGCAACGCCACCAGCTCACTGCCCAGGGTCAACGCCAAATGCTCTGCCGCCGAACCGATATCGACCGCCACCGCCCGCGTCAGCGCCGACCGCTCCGGACCCACCACCTGCTCTCGCAGGAACCCGAACACCGCCCCGAACCCCGACTCGCGCCCCAGCTGTTCATCCTGCAATCGCATGGCATGCGCCCGCAGCACCGCCGACACCGGCAGCATCGGCGCATCGATCCCCGCCCGCGCCAAATGCTCCCGATTCGCCTCGAACACCTGCCGCCAATACGGATACAGATCCACCTTGGTCGACACCACCGCCACCGCCGGGCACAACTCCCGCACCTGCCGCAGGAAATCCACCTCCGGCGCGGTCAACTCGGTCGAAGCATCACTCAACACCAGCACCGCATCGGCCCCCGGCACACTCCCCAAAACCCCAGCCGCCCCGCCCTTCCCATACCCGCCCCACCCCGGCGTATCCACCACCACGACCCCATCCCCCAGCAGCCGATTGGGCACCTCCACCGCCAACCGCAAAACCCGCCGCCCCCGCGCAGCCCCCGCCCAGCTCCCCATCGCACCGATCGCCTCGAACGCCACCGGAACCTCCACCGGCGCCCCACCCTCACCCTCCACCACCAACCGCGCCCCCGCCTCCGCCCCATACGCCAACTGCGTCACCACCGTGGTCGTGACGTCATCCCCCACCGCACAAACATCCGCATTGATCAGCGCATTGACGAACTGACTCTTCCCCTGATTCCCCAACCCCGCCACCACGATCCGCCGCCGCGGATCCCGAACCCGCCCCGCCAACCCCTCCAACCGCCCCACCAAATCCCCCCGCCCCGCACCCCGCGCCACCCCCACGGCCTCCTCCAACAACCCCAGCAAAGGCCGCCCAGCCTCGATCCCGCTCACCGCGCGACACCTCATTCCTCATCCGATAGCAGCGATTTCATTACCTAGATCCACACCCGTCAGGACTGCGCCCGCCCAGTCACGCCGAGCCCGCCCGGAAAACCGGGCTGCCACGAAACACCAGGGCGCCCTGGAGCACCACGCCCACTCCGGACCGCGATGCCTGCGCTTGGAGCAACAGGCCCGCCACGGAATACCCGGCCGCCACGGAGCACCAGCCTGTCCTGGAGCAACAGACCCGCCGGTGGCACAAGCCCGCCCCGGAACCCTCGGCTCATGCCGGAACACGAGTCCGGCGCGCCGGAGCTCGCACCGCACCGTCCCGGCTCGCCGCCGGGCCCCCGAGATCCCGTTCCGTGAACGGGATCTCGGCAACGCGCCCGAGTACGGCCGCAGCCGTCAGGAATGCAGCATGTCGCCGATGATGTCACCGCCGACCTGCGCATCCGCACCACCGACCCCGTGCACCCCACCGTCCCCGAACAACCCCGACTCCATCCCGCTCCCCTGCACCCCGGCCCCGAACGCATGCGAAACATCCACCGAAGCCCAAGGATTCAAACCCCCCGAAAGCCCCGCATCCACCGCACCCCCACCATGCGCCCCAACCGCCACCCCGTCCCCGGCCGATACCCCCGCCACAGCATTCCCAACCCCGGTAAGCCCGCTCCCCAGGATGCCCCCGGCCTGCGCCCCGAGATCCGTGCCGACCCCAGCCACAGCTCCGGCATTTCCGCCAAGTCCCGCCCCGAGATCCGCACCAGCATGTGTACCGGCACCGACAACCGAATCGATGCCCGCACCGAGATTCCCACCGGCCTGCGCGCCCGCATCGACCCCACTCGAAAGCCCCGCCTCCAACCCGGTACCGAGCTGGCCGCCCGCACCATTCACGACCCCGACCGCCCCGGAAAGCCCCCCATCCAAACCACTTCCGAGGTCCGCGCCCAGTCCACCAGCCGCATGCGTTCCAGCGTCGACCACGCCGCCGAGGCCACCGCTCAGCCCGGTGCCGAGGTTCGCACCCGCTCCAGCAGCAGCATTACCCGCAGCCTGCACACCGAGGTCCGTTGCGGCGTCGACCACTCCGCCGAGACCAGCTGCGACACCGGCATGTCCGGCGAGCTCGGCACCAGCCTGGGTGGCGGCGTTCACGCCTGCGCCGAGACCTGCGCCCGCCTGCGCACCGAGGCCGGTTGCAGCATCGACTCCACCGTTGAGCCCCAAGCCCAGTCCACCGACTGCGTGCGTGCCCGCGTCGACCACACCGCCGAGTTCACCGTTCAGGCCGGTACCGAGGTTCGTGGCCGCCGAACCGGCCGTGTGCACGGCTGTGCCGGCAACGCCAAGCCCGGCACCGATGTTCGCACCGGCCTGCGTTCCGGCGCCGACAACCGCATCGAGGCCCGTCCCGGCCTGTGCTCCCGCATCGGCCACCGCATCGAGGCCGGTCGAAAGCCCTGCCTCGAGGCCGGTTCCGAGGTGGGTGCCCGCACCGAGCACGCCGGAGAGTCCGGCATCCAAGCCACTTCCGAGGTTCGCGCCTGCTCCGGCGACCGCATTGCCCGCAGCGGCGAGGCCCGCATTCGCGCCCGCTGCGGCCTGCGCACCGAGACCCGCTGCGACGCCGACATTTCCGGCGAGCTCGGCACCTACCTGGGTGACGGCGTTTGCTTCCGCGCCGAGGTTCGCACCTGCATGGGTGCCACCGACTGCATTGAGAACAGTGGATACACCGGCTTCGATACCGGTCCCGAGGTGTGCGCCTGCGCCTGTGGCGGCTCCGGCTACGCCGGTGAGCGCGGCGTCCAAACCGCTGCCGAGGGTTGTGCCGACTCCGGCGGCGGCATCGGCCAGGCCACCGAGATCCGCTGCGACGCCGACATTTCCGGCAAGTTCGGCACCGGCTTGGGTGGCGGCGGCCACGGCGGTGTGCAGGCCTGCGCCGAGATTCACCCCTGTATGAGTGCCGGCGACCGCATCGAGAACTGTGGACACGCCGGCTTCGACGCCGGTTCCGAGGGTGGCGCTCGCGGTTGCGGCGGTTCCGGTTACACCGGAGAGGGCGGCGTCCACGCCGCCGCCGAGGGTCGCGCCGACTCCTGCGGCGGCGTCGGCTGCGGCGGTCAGGCCGGCTTGCAGCCCGGTGCCCAAGGTCATGGCGGCATCGGAGGCTGCGGTGAGGCCGCCTTGAATTCCGGTGCCGAGGGTCGCAGCAACGCTGGTTGCGCCGGTGAGACCGGCTTCCAGGCCGGTGCCGAGGGTGGCGGCGACGCCGGTCACTCCGGTCAGGCCAGCTTGGAGTTCGGTGGTCAGGTTGGTGGCGGCGTCGAGGGCGGTGGTCAGGTTGGTGGCTGCGCCGGTTATTGCGCCGATGCCGGTGGAGAGGCCGAGGTCGAGGTTGGCGGCGGCTTCGGTGCCGAGGTGGAGGTCGGGGGTGGTTACGGCGCCGGTGGTGAGGGCGGCGCCGGTGGTGGCGGCGGCGGTTGTGGTGCCGGTCACGGCGGTGGCACCGGTCACGGCGGTGGAGCCGTTGACGCTGGTGGCTCCGTTGAGGGCGCTGGAGCCGTTGAGGGTCGCGGCTGCGGTGTGGCCGGCGGCGATGATGGCGGAGAGTTGCGAACCGCCGGCTACCAGGGCGGATTCGGCGACCATGGGGGCCACGGCGGCGATGTCTTCGGGGGTGACGGCGTCGAGGCCGGCGGCGGTGAGGGCTTGGCCGGGGTTGGTGCAGTAGGCGACGGCGGCTTCGTGGTCACGCAGCAGGTTGAGGATGAACTCGAGAATTGCGTTGGGGCTCATGACAACTCGTTCCCTATCTGGGGCGGGCCCCGGTGACCCGCGCTGCTCCAATTGCCTTTCACGTTAGGAACGCGACCCGTTACGCCGAAACGGGGTGAAGTCCCCCGTATCGCGTGTCGCACCGATACGGGGGTTTCGCGGCATTAGGGGAATTTCCCCGAACCTGGGGGGAGATTGGTAACGACGCCCCCACAGCAACCGACAGGAACCATGGGCCGCCCGGCCCGCACGCCGTTTCACACAAATCGGACGCAAGAGCTTTCGACGCCGCACGCGATCCATTCGCCGCGTGTTTCGAATCGACAGGGGAACTCGAATGAGTCAGGGTCTGGCGCTCGGCATCACCGTCGGGTCGTCGAACACGGTCGCCGTGACATCTTCGGGGGGACAACGCAGGCTAGCGGTACGGCCCAGCATGCTCGGCGCCGAACCGGAGGTACCGGAGAGTTTTCTGTCCCGGGTCGGGGATCCCGTGGATATTCGCACCCGCGACGGATCCGCTGTTCGCGCAGCGGATCTGGTGGTCGCGGCGGTCGCCCGCGCGGTGGAGGACGCGGGTCGCCCGGCCGCCGCGGTGACCTGTTATCCGGCGTGGTGGTCGCAGCACACGGTGGAGGTGCAGCGGGCCGCGCTGACCGCCGCCGGTCTGGACGGCGTGGCGCTGGTGCCGGAACCGGCTGCGGCCATGCGCTGGTTGCAGGAAGTCCATGAATCCACCCATGACGGTGCGATGGTCGTATACGACCTCGGCGCAACCGGTTTGACCGTTTCGGTGGCGCGCACCGGCGCAATGTCCGGGTTGCTCGGTGAACCGGTACGTACCACTGCCGTGGCCGGCGCCGAATTCGATTTACTTACCATGCGTTACGTTCTCGCATTCGCGGTGGGGGAAAAGGATTTCGATCCATTCGACCCGTTGGTGGAACAGGAATTGGCCGCCCTGCGGGTGCGCTGCAAAATCGCGAAAGAAACGCTGTCGAAGAATACGGCGACCACCGTCCCGGTCCGGTTGCCCGCACTCGGCGCGGTCGATGTGCGCCTGGTGCGCGACGAACTGGAGGACCTGTTCCGCGGACCGCTGCTGGGTTCGCTCGATCTGGTGCACGAGGCCATCCGGCGCGCCGGTCTCGGCCCGGGCGATCTGGACGGTTTCCTGCTGACCGGCGGCGGCGCGGCCATCCCGTTGATCACCGAACTGCTCTCCACCGAATTCGGCGTCCCGGTCGCCGCGGCCACCGATCCCGCGCACCTGAGCGCACACGGCGCGGCCCTGCTCGCCGCCGATCTGCTGGCCGACACCACCGCGACGGAACCGCATCCGGCGCTGTCCGCTGCGCCCCGCATCCTGCCGCGCCGCATCCCGGGCCTCACCGCCCGCGATGCCGAACTCGGCGCACCGCATCATCCGGAGGACCCGAACGACCCGGTCCCGTACCAGGATTCGGCCGCCGGCCGGAACCGGCTGCGTCGGGAGATCAGCGAACTCGGTCCCGGCGCAATGGATTACAGGCCTGCACAGGAGCGATACGACGAGCAGCCGGACGAGACGATTGCGATCGCCGTCGATCACGGCACCCTGTGCAGCAGCGGTACCGGCACGGACGACACCGACACGAACGACGAGCGCCGGATCCCCCTCCTGCCCGCCCTGCCGACGGCCGCCGAACGACCCACCGGCTTCGCGCACTGGAAGCGAGTGGCGATCGTCGGCGCGGCCGCCGCGGCGGTGGCGGCGCTCGCCACCGGCACCCTGGCCATGGGCACCGGCGTGCAGTCCGCCCCCTCGGATCCGACTGCCCCGCAACCGTCTTCGACCGCCGTGGCCGCCCTGGACACCCCCGTCGCGCAATCCGGCGCGACCGGCCGGGCCATTGCCGGACATCCCGCGACGAGCGCGGCGGCCCGACCCGGCGGCGCGGCCAACCCGGTGGCGACGACACCCACGGGCGCACCCGCCGCCGAACCGGCCGCGGGGCAACCGGCAGCGGCCCAGCCCGCCGAAGGCTCCGCTCCGCAACCGAATACCACCACCCAGCAACAGGTTCCGGCAGCTCCCGGGCAGGGGCAAGCGCCGACCTATCAGCCCACGGTGGTCGCACCGGCACTCCCTCCGGTGCCCACGGCCGTCCCCGGCCTCAACTCCGCAGTCGACGGTCTCGGCAACGCGGTCGGCGCCCTTCCGGGCCAGAACCGTTCCAACAACGGCGGCTGAGAGTTGGTTCTTCGTGGCAAGCAACACCCCCGTCGCACTCGATTCCCTCCCGTGCGCACGAGAGATCTTCCGGGACCTGGACTCCGATGATCCGGCTCCCCCGCTCTATCTGATCCGCGGCCGCTCCGGCACCGGAAAGTCGGTGCTGCTCGGCGCCATCCGCACTCGTCTCCGGTCCCGCGGCTACACCCTCACCGACAATCCGGCCGAGCTGCTCCCCGCCCGGCCGGGCCACGATGCGATACAGCTCGGCGTCGAGGCGGACGCCCTCGCCGACTGGGCGGCCGATGTGACACCGGCGGATTCCGATCCGGTGTTCTCCGGGCAGGGAGCTGAAGTGCCGAACCTGAGCGCCGGCGCGAGGTCCGGGCGGGGCGGCGCTGCCCGGGGCCGGGCGAATCGCCTGGCGCTGGTGGTCGACGACGCTCACACCCTGCCGTCGGCACTGTTCGAAATGCTGGGCGAGGTCATCGAATCCGCGTCCGGGGTGGTGATCGTCGCGACGCGGCCGCGTCCGCACGACACTCGCCTGCGCGCTCTCACCGATCGAGCGGCGCGGCGTGGGCGGGTGGTGGATCTGCGCGCGCTCGGCACCACCGAGATCGCCCCGTTCGCGCGCGAATTGGGCATGATGGTGCCGAAAGCGCTGGCGCAGCATATTCATCGGGAGACCGCGGGTATCCACGGCGGCGTGGTGGCCGCCCTGTCCGCCGCCTGCGCCGCCCGGCTGGACGCGGGCGCGGTCGCGGTCGACGACGCCGTGTCCGCCTGGGCCCGTGCCCGTTTGGACGACGCCGATCCGGACCTGCTCGACACCTTCGTGGTGGCGGCCGCCGGCGCGGGTCTGGACACCAGCGAACTCACCGAGGTGCTCGGCGTAACCCATTCCGCCGCACAGGATCTGGTCGATCGCGCTCGGGGCAGCGCCCTGATCACCGACGCCGATCTCCTGCTGCATCCCGCTATCGCCCCGCTCCGCACCCTGGTGGGCGATCGCCGCTACCTGGCCGTCCAGCGCCTCCTGCTGCACGCCCGCCTGGGCGCGGGCCTGCTCCGCGATCACACCGCCCTGCACCTCGCCGAATCCGGCGTCCGCGATCCCCGCCTCGCCGAATTCCTGTGCGGCACAGCCGAGAAAGCGGGCGAGGAAGCCGTCCGCCACTACGCGGCAGCGGCGGCGGCCGGCGCCGACACCACCGCCATCGCCCTACGCTGGGCCGACGCCGCCGCCCGCACCGGCGACTGCGACACCGCCCTGCGCCTGGCCGAGCCCACCCTCAGCCGCCCCGACGCGGACCCCGCCGACCTGGCCGCCGCCGTCCGCATCTGCTCCGGCGTCTGGACCCGCCGATCCCTCACCACCCGCGCCGCCCAGCTCTACACCTGGCTCGGCCCGCACCGCGTCGGCGCCGACTGGGCCGTGGCCGCCGCCGTCCTCTACCTCGCCGGCGACCTCGCCGCCGCCCGGGCCCTCGCCGCGGCCGCCACCCACTGGCCGCCCACCGAGGCCACCGCCCGCGCCGCCCTGATCGCGACAGCCCTCGGCGACTCCATGCACCAGACCCCGCCCGATCCGGCTCTACCCCCGAGCTCCGACAACAGCGACCCACCACACCACGCATCCCGCGAAATCGCAGGCACCCCGGTATCGACCGACCCCGCCGCAGAATTCGGTAGGCAGGCAACCGATCCGGACGCCTCCGCAGCAGCCGCCAGCCCCACCCACGACCAAGCGGTCACCACCGCGCGAACCGCGGCGGTGGCGGCGGCCTCCGCGCTCATCCACGCCACGCATTCGGGTGTCGCGCCCGGGGAGAACGGGGGTGATCGGTTCCTCCCGTGTTCGGCGGTGTCGATCGCGACCCTGTTGTGCCTGAGCATGGGAGAGCCCGGCCGGGCGGGTGACGCGTTGCGGGGCGGGACCGAGGATGCGCAGCAGCGGGTGCTGGCGGCCTGGGTGGCGATGCTGGGCGGGGACGAGCAATCGGCGACGGCGCGGCTGGCGGAGGTTCGGATCGCCGATCTCGATGCGCGGGATCGGTTGCTGGCGCACGGCGTGCTGGTCGGATTGGCCAGGCGCGGTGGGGATCACGCGGCGCTGACACTGGCTTGGCATGCCGCCTATCCACTGTTCGACGAGGTGAGCGCGGATCTGCTGGCGCTCTTGCCGATCGGGGAACTGTGGCTGGCGGGGATCCGGCTGAAGGACGAGGCCCGGGTGAAGTCGCTGGTGGACGCGGCGTCGGAGCTGCTTGCGCGCCTGGAGGATCCGCCCGCTTGGGGGAATGCGTTCCATTGGTACGGAGTACAGGCGGCGATCGCGCACGAGAGCCCGGAAGAGTTGCTCCCGCACGCGCACCGGCTGAAGACGGCGGCGCTGGCCGGGGATCCGCAGGCCGCGGTGCTGGCCGACGCGGGACGCACCTGGGTGCTGGTGCTGCGCGGGCAGGTCGATCGCGATCGGGTCGAGGGCGCGGTGGCGCGGCTGGCCGATCTCGGGCTCGGCTGGGACGCGGCGCGGCTGGCGAGCGAGGCCGCGCTGGCCACCCAGGACGCGGTGGCCGCCACCGCGCTGCTCAAGCTGGCGCGCACGGTGCGCGCGCAGGCGCATCCGTCCCAGCCGGTCCCGGTCCGCCCGGCGGTTCCGGCGACACCCGTGACACGCCCGGAGCCGATGTCCGATACCGTTCTCAGTGAGCGCGAGCGTGAGGTCGCGGAGCTGGTGCTGCTGGGCTTGACCTATCGCGAGATCGGCGCCCGCCTCTACATCTCGGCGAAGACGGTGGAGCATCACGTGGCGCGGATCAGGCGTCGGATCGGTGCGGGCTCGCGTTCGGAGTTATTGTCAATGCTCCGCGCCATGGGTCATGGTTCACTCCTCGTATGACCTGGGCGCGGGGCGAGCCCGGACGCATCTAGCGAGGTAACGAGGATGGCCACTGGGGTGGGCCTGCGGATGGCCGACGACGAATGCGTCGTGGCCGTCGTGACGGGCGACGACGCCACACTCCCGGTGCACTACATCGTGCGCGAGTCGGTGCTGCACATGTCCGACGACGGGGATGCCGTGCTGGGCGGCGAACAGCCGGCCGGGCATTCGCATTCGATCACCGGCTTCGTGTCCGCGGTCGGCGATCCGGCCGGAATCGCGGTGGACGACGGCGAGGCGTACCGCGCCGAGGACCTGCTGGCCACCGCCGCCTTCTGCCTGATCGACCTGGCCACCGATCACCTGAACGGCCCCGCCGAGTTCTACGCCACCCATCCCCCGACCTGGCCGGAAGCCAATATCCGGGCGCTGCGTGAGGCCCTGGACTATCTGGGCCTGAAATCGGTGGTACTGGTCAGCGAGCGCGATCTGCCGCAGCCCGACGCCGACACCGGGAAATCGTTCGCCTACAACGCCGCCCGCGCCGCCCTGGCCGCGGTGCTGTCCACCCCGGCCGGCCTGACCCCGCCGGACCCGTCCGAGGCCACGCCCAATGCGGCCGACGTCACCGATGTGCTGCCCGCGCTCAAGAACGCCACCCTGGCCCAGGCGTACTCGGCCGCGGTGCCCGTCACCGTCACCCCGACCACCGCCGAACCCGCCGTGACCGGCACCGGCACCGGCGAACAGCCCGCGGTGCGCGCCACCCCGGCCGCCCGCCCCAATCGCGGTCCCTACTTCATCGCCGCCGCGGCCGCCGCCATCGGTTTGCTGCTGGGTGCCCTCGGGGTCGCGACGGTGTTGCGCCCCGACGACTCGCCGCCCAGCCCGCCCAGCGGCCAGATCGGCTCCGAGCCCTCCGGCACCGCCGGCGCCGCCCCGCCGCTGCTGCCGCCGGCCAGTTCGGACGCCCCCACCCCGGTCGCGCCGCCCATCGCCGAACCGGTGGAGCCGGCGCCCACCACGACGCCGCCGCCCACCACGACCACCGCGCCCCCGACCACCACGGAGCCGCCGCGCACCACGCCGCCGACCACCACCCGTTCGACGCCGACGTACCCGTATCAGTACCCGGTGCCGAGCTGGATGATGCCGGGGCAACAGGTGCCGCAGAATCCGTGGGAGTTCATTCCGCAATGATTTCGTAGCGCTCAACCGTGCTTCGTGCCCTAAAGTGGTGCGCTGACCGTGGTTCCGCGAAGTAACCGGGCACATCGGTCAGCTGGGTGCACTACGAAGGGACTCCATGCGCAAGTTCATGGCGCGCCGCGCCGCGGTCCGAGCTGCCACCGTCGCTTTCGCTTCGACCGTTATCGCAAGTCCCCTGCTGGTCACCGCGCACGCGGAGCCGGGCTCGCCGAATCAGCTTGCCGCTGACAAACTTCCGGCCGAACTCGTGCAGGCCATCCAGCGTGATCTGAAGATGACCGCGACCGAATACCTGGAGCGTTCCGCCAAGGCCCAGCAATTGCGGGACTACGCCAAGGAATTCCGTTCCGAGCGCCCCGACGAATTCGCCGGCGCCTGGATGGGCACCGACGGCAAGCCGGTCCTGGCCGTCACCTCGCTCGATGCCGCCCGCATCGCCGCCGAGGACGGCTACCAGACCCGGCTGGCCCCGATCAACGCCGACGGCATGGAGTCCTCGCTGGATCAGCTGAACAGCTGGATCACCAGCCTGCCGCGCGAGATCTCCGGCGCGATCAACTCGGTCGCCATCGATTTCCTGAATTCGCAGCTGGTGCTGAGCGTGGCCAATACGCCGGCCGGGCATCTGCTGAACCTGCCCACCCTGATCGCCAATATCAAGGTGATCCTCTCGCCCGACAGCGGCGGCCCGGTGGACCGGCGGCCGATGGGCGGCGACACCTACATCACCGCGCCGACCGCGATCAGCGATTCCGCGCTGACCACCGTGGACGTGTGCTCGTTCGGCTTCAACAGCGTGGACGCGGCGGGCAATGCGCTCAATATCAGCGCCGGGCACTGCAATCCGAATATCGGCAAGGGCAACGAGCGCGCGGACGTCTACATCCCGAACGTGCGCAATATCGCGGCCAGCCCGCAGGTGGGTTCCTTCGTGCGCTCGCAGCTGGGCGGCGGCCAGGCCCTCGACTACTCGGTCATCAAGCTGAACGACGCGGCGGTGGCCAACGGCATGGACCAGCCGCACGTGCGCGGCGCCAACTCCACCACGCTCACCATCACCGGCGTGGCGGACCCGATCACCGGCGCGCCGGTCTGCAAGTCGGGCCAATCGTCCACCTTCACTTGCGGTTTCGTGGTGGCGGATCGGGTGGAGACCCAGCTCTACACCGCCGAGGGCCAGTCCAAGACGGTGCGCGGCTTCGCTTCCAGTGCCTGCACCCTGGGCGGCGACAGCGGCGGCGCCATCGTCACCGGCACGCTCGCGCTCGGCATCACCAGTGGATCGAATGCGGCCGACGCGCCGAACTGCAACGAGGCCAATAGCGCGCTGGCCCAGTACGGTGGAACCGCGACGCTGGGCATTCCGGTGCGTGCCATTCTCGCCGATATCGATGCGAATTCGGGCGGCGGAATCGGCAGCGGCATTCGGGTGCGCACCCAGTCGGGCGCCTGAACCGGACATGTTCCGCGTGTCGTGATGGAAGGGCGGATTTCCGCTCTTCCGGATCGTGATCTGCACCGTAGGCGCCGAATACGGGCGCTGGCGATGATCTTGAACCGGACACGCCTCTTGTTTGCCGCGCCAATACCCAATCGTCACCCGGCAATAAGTAGGCATAACGGTCCCGACACCATATAGTCGGCTCATGCTCCTGCCACGTATGCGCTATTCGCTTGCCGCGGGCCGTCCGCGAGCCCTTGTCCGTTCCGCCGCCGTCGCAGCCGCCGCGCTGCTGGTCGCCGGACCGCTGGCAGGCAGCGCGCACGCGGAACCCGCCAAGGCGGAGCTGCCCGCGGAGCTGGTCGCCGCCATCACCCGCGACCTCAAGATCTCCCCGCAGGACTACCTCGCGCGCGCCGACACCGCGCAGAAGCTGGCCGCCTTCGCCACCACCGCGCAGCGCCAGTTCCCGGCCGTCTTCGCCGGTTCCTGGCTGGACGAGGCCGGTAAGGCCGTGGTCGCGCTGGCCCAGGGCGAGGATCTGGACGCCGCCCGCAAGGCCGCGGCGGACGCCGGCTTCAGCGTGAAGGACGTGGCCAAGAGCGAATCCACGCTGCGCAGCGAGAAGAACGCCTTCCAGAAGTGGCTGGAGGGCCAGCCCGCCGCGGTGTCGAAGTCCGTTCGTGGCGTGGCCATCGACACCATGAACAACACCCTCGCGGTGCGCGTGGATCAGGCCGGGCTGACGCTGCCCGGTTTCATGAGCCCGGCCCGCGTCATCGTGATGGCCGCCCCGCCGGCCGCCGGTGAGGACATCGCGCAGGCGACCCCGGTTGCGGGCGCGGGTTCCGGCCCGCTGGCCGCCGGCGACGGCTACGCCTCGGTCTCCGGCCGCATGTCGCTGAAGTGCTCGCTCGGCTTCAACGGCGTGGACAAGAACAACTACCTGGTGAATATCACCGCGGGCCACTGCAATCCGAATATCGCGGCCACCGGCGGCTCCAACTCGCCCGGCGTGTACGAGATGGTCGGCGACCGCATGGGCAACCAGATGGGCTTCTTCGACAAGTCGGTGCTGGGCAACCAGGACTACTCGCTGGTCGCCATCAATTCCGAGTACAAGGACCGTTTCGTCAACAACCTGGTGCGCGTCCCGAACGCCGCTCCGGTGGCTCTGACCGGCGTGGCCGTGCCCGTGGTCGGCGCCCCGGTCTGCAAGTCCGGCGCCCGCACCGGCTTCAGCTGCGGCGTGGTGAACGCCATCGATCAGACCGTGCAGGTCGGCGACCGGCTGCTGACCCAGTCGTTCTCCGCGAATATCTGCGCCCTGCCCGGTGATTCGGGCGGGCCGATCATCACCGGCACCCAGGCCCTGGGCATTTCCAGCGCCTCCTCGGTCGCCGACTACCCGATCTGCGAGATCCCCAACCTGATCGGCCTGCTCACCGGCGACGCCCCGCAGCTGTTCGCGCAGCCGCTGAGCACCGTGCTCTCGGACAACCCGGGCCTGCGGGTGCTTACCAACTGACAGTGTTTTCCCGAAAAGCCCGGCAGCCGTTGCGCTGCCGGGCTTTTCGCTTTCCGGGGTCACAGGGTACGACCGGGCAGTGTTCGGGCGGTAGCGGGGCAGCCATCGGGCAGGAGACGCGCACCGGGGCGCTCGGGCATCCTGGATCCATGTGTTTGGTGTTGCTCGGCTGGAAGGCGCATCCGGATTACCGATTGATCGTCGCCGCCAATCGGGACGAGTTCTATACCCGCCCAACGGAATCCCTGCGCCGCTGGGACGAGGTGCCGGGATTGCTGGCCGGGCGGGATCTCGGCGCGGCGGGCGCTACCCCCGGCACCTGGCTCGGCGTGGCCGAGAATTCGCATCGCTTCGCCACCGTCACCAATGTGCGCGGCCCGGACGAGGCCCGCCCCGACGCGCGTTCGCGCGGCGCGCTGCTGCTGGATTTCCTGCGCGGTGACGCGGGCCCGGAGAAGTTCGTGCGCGGGGTGGCCGCCACGCCCGACGATTACAACGGATTCAATCTGGTGGTCTCGGATCTGGAGACGCTGTGGTGGCACAGCAATCGCAGCGCACAGGCCCCGCGCGAACTCGCCCCCGGCTTCCACGGCGTCTCGAACGGCTGCCTGGTGGGCACGCTGGAGCCCGACG
Source organism: Nocardia yamanashiensis (assembly GCF_021183565.1). Taxonomy (NCBI): domain Bacteria; kingdom Bacillati; phylum Actinomycetota; class Actinomycetes; order Mycobacteriales; family Nocardiaceae; genus Nocardia; species Nocardia yamanashiensis. The sequence continues at coordinate 7,159,637 of NZ_CP089226.1, read as the reverse complement.
GCCGCGAGATCCGCACGGGGACCGCCACTCCCGCCTGGCCGAAGGTCCGTGACGGCGTGCGCGCCCTGGCCGACGTGGTCGCCGCCGATCCCGCGAATACCGCGGGCTACCTGGACGTGCTGGCCGATCGCACCCGCGCGCCGCGCGCCGAACTCCCGCACACCGGCCTGGGCCGATACGGCGAGCGCGCCGTGTCCTCCCGCTTCGTCACCCATCCGATGCACGGCACCCGCTGCAGCACGGTGCTGCTGGTTCGCGAGGACGGCCGCTTCGAAATGACGGAACGCACATTCGCGCGCTTCGGACGGCGCAAGGGCACGGTGTCACAGACCGGCCGTCTGGAATTGCCCTGAGATATCGGAAACACCCCCGTAAAAGGGACTAGGAGAATACCGCAAATCTCGGTAAGGTATCCGCGAACTGGTTGCAACCCAGCACTCCTGGCCCACACTATCTTTCGAGGTTGATTACATGTTCTTCGTCGCTGACACCGGTATCACTGGCGCACTCTTCGCCCTGCTCAAGACCCTGTGCACCATTTCTTCCGGTGGCGCCGCCTGCGCGGGCTGGGGCGCCTGAGCTTCAGCCTCGCATTCGGGGAGTTCCCCTCACATCCAATGGGTGTGGGGGGATTCGCTTTTCCGGGGGACCATTCGGACTAACCCGATGAATGGGGCGACACACGGAGCGGACTATTGCCCCGAATCCCCTAATGCCCCCTATAGATACGACAACGGCCCGTCCCTACGAGGAGGACGGGCCGTTGTGCGGTACTAGCTCAGTTGGCCCACTTGGTGGTGCCGTCCGCGGCCTGCAGCACCTGGATCAGCTCCAGGCCCGCGGCGACCAGGGTCGGGCCACCGGCGACGATGGTGCCGATGATGCCGCCGACACCGGCGCCCAGCACCAGTCCGGGCACGCAGCCGGCCGGGATGGTCACGATGCAGCCGATGACCGCGCCGAGCGCGGTGCCCACGAAGGTGCCGATACCGGTCGCCAGGGCGAACTGGGTCGAGAAGTTCGACATCGCGCGCTGGTTCTCGGTGGCCGAGGCGATCGGCTGGGCCTGCGCCACGACCGGCTGGGTGCCCGGCTGGAAGCCTTCCGGCTTCTCGGGGGTCACCTGCAGGACGGTGCCGTTCTCCTTGAGCTCGGACTTCACCTCGACGGGGGTGCCGCCGACGGAGAACGAGAGGGGGAAGGTGATGGTGGTGGCGCCGGAGATGTCCTTGACGTTCACCACGGTCTGCTTCTTGTCTTCGGGCGTCGCACCCTCGACTTCGGCGAGCTCGAACGTGCCGTTCTTGAGCTTGGAGACGACTACCTTGGTGCCGTCCTTCTCCTCCATCTTGGTGGAGTACTGGATGTTGCCCTCGGTGGCAGGGGCGGTATCGGCGTGGGCAGAGGACATCCCGACGGTCATAGCGCCAATGACCAGGGCAGCCGCCGCAGTGGTGCTGCGAAGCTTCATTCGGTTTTTTTCCAATCCGTCATCAGGTACAGCAGTCTGTGCTCATCTGTCACCACGCGAGGCCCGAGCTTCCCTCCGGGCCCTGCCACGCGCCAAACGGCGAACCTTCCCCGAGCATGTGAAGATGCGCACAGCTGTCGGACAGCGTGAGCCTAGTCGATCACCCGGACAGATGCGACATTGCTTTCATAAGGAAGCGGCCCGGGTTTTCAAAGTAAGCCTGCCCTTGGTTGGTGAGGCGAAATGCCGGGATTTACGGTGTGAGAAACCCTATGCAGTTAAGTTACCGGCGGGTAACTTACCGTCCGTTAGGATACGAGCAACCCGGAGCGGTAGACGCCGCTCGGCAAGCACGTTGACACTCCGAGAAAGGTCGCGGACATGAATGCCCTGACAGTGACGCTGGGCACGATTGGAGCGGCGTTCACGTTAATCGCGTGGGCGTCGTTCTTCGGCGGCGTACGCGGTATCGCCCGCACCATCATGGTCGGCCAGTCCGCGCCGGATCGCTGGCGGCCGTTCTTCCCCCGCTTCAAGACCATGATGGTCGAGTTCCTGGCGCATACGCGGATGAACAAGTTCCGCACCGTGGGCTGGGCGCACTGGCTGGTCATGATCGGCTTCCTGGCCGGTTTCATCCTCTGGTTCGAGGCCTACGGCCAGACCTTCGACGGCGAGTTCCACTGGCCGATCATCGGGTCCTGGGGCATCTACCACCTGATGGACGAAATCCTCGGCATCGGAACGGTTGTCGGCATCGTGGTGCTGATCGTCATCCGGCAGCTGAACCATCCGCGCGTGCCGGAACGCCTGTCGCGCTTCAGCGGATCGAAGTTCGCGCCCGCCTACGTGATCGAGTCCATCGTGCTCGTCGAGGGCCTCGGCATGGTGCTGGTGAAGGCCGGGAAGATCGCCGCCTATGGCGAATCCCACACCTGGAGCGACTTTTTCACCGAGCAGGTCGCCAAGCTGCTGCCCGCCAGCCCGACCCTGGTGTCCGTCTTCGCATTCGTGAAGCTGTGCTCCGGCGCGCTGTTCCTGCTGCTGGTCGGCCGCAACACCACCTGGGGCGTGGCCTGGCACCGGTTCGCCGCGTTCCCGAACATCTACTTCAAGCGTGAGCAGGACGGCGACGTCGCGCTGGGCGCGCTGAAGCCGATGATGTCGGGCGGCAAGCCCATCGACATGGAGACCGCGGATCCGGACAACGACACCTTCGGCGTCGGCAAGTTCGAGGACTTCTCCTGGAAGGACATCCTCGACGTCACCACCTGCACCGAATGCGGTCGCTGCCAATCCCAGTGCCCCGCTTGGAATACCGGTAAGCCGCTGTCGCCGAAGCTGCTGATCATGTCGCTGCGTGACCACGGTTACGCCAAGGCGCCGTACCTGCTGGCCGGTGGCCGCAAGGACATGGGCGGCGACGAGATCGGTCTGGTCGATGCCGAGGGCAAGCCGAACGAGGCTGCGCTGGCGAAGATTTCGGCCGAGGCGCGCGCCGAGGCGGAGCGGCCGCTGGTCGGGCACGAGGATGTCAACGGCATCATCGATCCCGAGGTGTTGTGGTCGTGCACGACCTGTGGTGCGTGTGTGGAGCAGTGCCCGGTCGATATCGAGCACGTGGATCACATCATCGATATGCGCCGGTATCAGGTGCTGATCGAGTCGGAGTTCCCGTCCGAGCTCGCGGGTCTGTTCAAGAACCTGGAGAACAAGGGCAATCCGTGGGGTCAGAACGCCAAGGACCGGCTGAATTGGATCTCCGAGGTCGATTTCGAGATCCCGGTCTTCGGTAAGGACGCTGATTCCTTCGACGGCTACGAATACCTGTTTTGGGTCGGGTGTGCCGGCGCGTACGAGGACCGGGCGAAGAAGACCACCAAGGCCGTCGCGGAGTTGTTGGCGACCGCCGGGGTGAAGTTCATGGTGCTGGGTCAGGAGGAGACCTGCACCGGTGACTCGGCGCGTCGTGCGGGCAACGAGTTCCTGTTCCAGCAGCTGGCGATGCAGAACATCGAGTTGTTGAACTCGGTGTTCGAGGGTGTGGAGCAGGCGAAGAAGAAGATCGTCGTCACCTGCGCGCATTGCTTCAACGCGCTCAACAACGAGTATCCGCAGGTCGGTGGCACCTACGAGGTGGTGCACCACACGCAGTTGCTGAATCGTCTGGTGCGGGCCAAGTCGCTGGTGCCGGTGTCGCCGGTGGCGCAGAACGTGACCTATCACGATCCGTGCTACCTGGGCCGGCACAACAAGATCTACAACGCGCCGCGTGAGCTGATGGAGGCTTCGGGCTCGACGCTGGTGGAGATGCCGCGTCACGGTGAGCGTTCGATGTGCTGTGGTGCCGGTGGTGCCCGCATGTGGATGGAAGAACAGCTGGGCAAGCGCATCAACGTCGACCGTGTCGATGAGGCGCTGTCCACGCTCAATGGTGGTAACGAGCCGTCGATGATCGCGACCGGTTGCCCGTTCTGTCGCGTGATGCTGACCGATGGTGTCACCGCGCGTAAGGATGGTGGCGAGGTCGGTCAGGGTGTCGAGGTGGTGGATGTGGCGCAGCTGATGCTGCAGTCCATCGACCGCATCGAGGCCGCGCAGCTGACCGAGAACCTCAAGGTTGTTCAGCAGCCCAAGGTCGAAGAGCCCGAACCGGTTTCCGAGCCCGAGCCCGCCAAGGCCGAAGCAGCCGTCGCCGAAGCTCCGGCCCCGGCGGCCGAGCCGAAGGCCGCACCGGCCGGTGGTGGCCTGGGCATGAAGGGTGGCCTGAAGCCGCCGGGTGGCGGCAAGGGTCTGGGCATGAAGGGCGGCCTCAAGGCCCCCGGCGCCAAGCCCGCCGCCGCACCCGCCGAATCCGCCTCCGCCGCTCCGGCTTCCACCGAAGCCGCCCCGGCCGAAGGCACCCCGGCACCGGCCAAGGGTCTCGCCATGAAGGGCGGCCTCAAGGCTCCCGGCGCCAAGCCGGGCGGCCTGGCCATGAAGGGCGGGCTGAAGACCCCCGGCGCGAAGGCCGCTCCGGCCGCTCCCGCCGAGGCTGCCGCCCCCGCCGAGGCCGCTCCGGCCGAAGGCACTTCGGCTCCGGCCACCCCGGCCGCCAAGCCGGGCGGGCTCGCCATGAAGGGCGGGCTCAAGGCTCCGGGCGCCAAGCCCGGCGGCCTCGCGATGAAGGGCGCCGCCAAGGCTCCCGGTGCGAAGACCGAGGCCCCCGCGGCTCCGGCGGAAGCGGCTCCGGCCGCCGCCGCTCCGGAAACCGCTGCGGCTCCCGCTGATTCGGCTCCGGCCGCCGCAGCTCCGGCCGAGGCCAAGCCGACCATCGCGGCCAAGGGCCTGGCCATGAAGTCCGGTCTGAAGCGCCCCGGCCCGAAGGCTCCGGCCGCTCCGGCGGAAGCCCCTGCGGCTCCGGCGGATCCGGCTCCGGCCGCCGAGGCTCCCGCGGCGCCGGCAGCCGCTCCCGAGGCCCCCGCCGCGCCGGCTCCGGCCGCGTCGGAGACCAACGGCACGTCGGAAGGCAACGGCAAGTCGGAAGGCAACGGCAGCACTCCGCCGCCGCCGGCCGCCAAGCCGGGTGGCCTGGGCTTCAAGTCCAACGCCAAGTCGCCGGGCAAGAAGAGCTGATCGGACCAACCGGATCGAAAGATCCGACCGCCGAACACAACTGACGAAGGGCGGCGCTACCACTCGGTAGCGCCGCCCTTCTCGGTCATCCGGGCGGCGCAGCCCACTCCGTCATCCCGGCATGCTTCAAGCCGGGGTCCACGCCCGAGCGAGCCGTGTGGATTCCGGCTGAGAGCACGCCGGAATGACGAGGGCAGATGGGGATTGCGGCGTGTAATACCCCGAATCGGGCATGGCACGCCGAAGCAAAGCCGGTGTTCGGGCGTGTTGGTTGCATGCGGGCGGGCCGGTGCGATGGGTGGGTTAGGGTCCGAATTCAGCGTGCCCCAAACCTCTTCCGGGACAAGATCATGACAGTTGTGTACTCCGCACCCACCGTCACCGAGGCCGAACGTCGCGAACTGATCTACCGGGGGGCGGTGTGCGCCTTTCCCGCGAACCCGGCCACCACCGCGCTGGTGGATTTCGCGCGGGAGTTGATCGGCGAGGCGTTCGGGGAGCTGGATCCGCGGACGGCGCAGCACGAATTGCCGGTGGAGCGGATGGTGCAGATCCTCGCCGAACTCAAACCGCGGTTCATTCACCATCCGAAATCGAAGGAACTGGTGGCCGGGGTGATGGCGGCCATGGGGTGCGACGAGCAGACCTATTTCGATGTGCCGCGGCTGCGCACTTCGACTTCGGACGGGTATCTGACCACGGGGATTTCCTATGTCTTCCACGCCCATCGCGACACCTGGTACTCGGCCCCGTTCTGCCAGATCAACTGGTGGCTGCCGATCTTCGAGGTGACCGAGCGCAATGCAATGTGCTTCCATCCCCGCTATTTCGCACAGCCCGTACCGAATTCGTCGGACGGCTACGACTACGACGAATGGAATCGCACCTCGCGTTTCAATGCCGCCAGCCATGTCGGCAAGGACACCCGGATACAGCCGCGCATCACCGGCGACGCCGAACTGGAGCCGAATACCGTGGTCCTGCCCGAACGCGGCGGGCTCATGATGTTCTCCGCGAACCAGCTGCATTCCTCACTGCCGAACGATTCCGGCGTGACCCGTTTCTCCATCGACTTCCGCACCGTGCACCTCGCGGATGTGACGGCCGCGCGCGGCGCCCGCAATGTGGACTCCGCCTGCACGGGCACCAACCTGCGTGACTTCCTGCACCCGCGCACGCACGCGCCGGTCGGCGACGATCTGGCCGTCGCCTACCAGCGAGCGGTCGGTTCGCTACCCGAGACCGCGGTCTCCTGACCTGGTCAGCGCCATTCCGCTAATCCCAGGCAAACGAAGTGGGGAGGTTTCGCCCATACTGCAAGGTATGACGGATGCGCAGCCGGTAAGGGTCGAGATCGCCGTGGAGAACCTCGCCGGGGTCCGGATCGCGGACGCGGCGGGCGCGTCCCGGGTCGAACTGGGCACCGGATTGTCCGGCGGCGGCCTCACCCCGTCCGCCGCGCTCATCGAAGCGGCCGTGGGCGCGGTCACCGATACCGAGGTGCACGTGCTGATTCGGCCGCGCACCGGCGATTTCCGGTACGCGCCCGAGGAGATCGAGCTGATCCGCACCGATATCGAATGGGCCCGGCGGCTCGGCGCGCACGGCGTGGTGTTCGGCGTGCTGGACGCGGACGGCAATGTGGATCGCGCCGCCAACGCCGAACTGCGCGCCGCCGCTGACGGCATGCAGGCCACCTTCCACCGCGCCTTCGATATCTGCACCGACCCCTACAGCGGTTTCGACACGCTCCTCGAACTCGGTTTCACCAGGCTCCTCACCTCCGGCCGCCAGCTGTCGGTTCTCGACGGCGCCCCGCTGATCGCGCGCCTGGTGAACCTGGCCGCGGGCCGCATCGACGTGATGGCCTGCGGCGGCCTCCGCGCCGACAATGCCCGCCGCGTCCTCGAATTGACCGGCGTGCGGGATCTGCATGCCGCCGTACGACTTCCGGTGCCGGGACTGCCCCCACAACCGGATAACGAAGTATCGTTCGCCGAATCGAGCGTGCCGACCGGTTTCGACCATTTCGCCACCGACCCCGCAGGCGTCGCAGCTCTGATCGAAGCCGCCGCGAACTGAACCCGGAGCCGCGAACACGCCTGCCAGCTCCGGCCGACCAGGCCAGAACCCCGGCGCGCGACCTGGAACAGCCTGGCGCGCAAAAGAAATCGCGCCCGGCCCGAAGGAGCCGGGCGCGATCTCATTACTCGGGCCGGGAATGCCTGCCGCCGCGCGGCGGCTCGGGCGGCGTCTCCGGCCACCCGGACTGCTCCGGCCACGCCGCCTGCTCCGGCTCCGGCTCCGGCTCCGACCCGAACCAATCCTGTTGCGGCTCGGGTGCGGCCTGGTAGTCCCCGGAATCGAATCGCCCCGGCGTTCGGCCGCGGTAAGGCGAGTAACCCCCGGTGGCAGGCTGCCCCGCCGCTGGATCACCGAAAGCCGGAAAGCTTCCGGTAGTCGGCTGCCCCGCCGCTTGATTACCGAAGGCCGGAAAGCTCCCCGTGGTCGGCTGCTGCGGCGTTTGATCACCGTGCGGCGGATAGTTCCCGGAGTTCGGCTGTTGCGGCGTTTGATCACCCCGGGGCGGATAGTTCCCGGCGTTCGGCTGTTGCGGCGCTTGATCACCGCGGGGCGGATAGTTGCCGGAGTTCGGCTGCTGCGGCGTATTGCCGCCATAGGCCGGAAACTCGCCGGTGCGCGGTTGCGCGGGCCAGTCGCCGGTTCGGGGACCGTTGGGCTGCAGGGTGATTCGGGGGGCGGGTGGGACGACCGTGGCGGTGCGGGGGACGGTCGGCGATTCCGGGGTGCCCGGATCACCGAGCGAGACATCCGCGTCCAGGTCCGCTTCGGTCCGGGTCCGGCGGGCCGCGGGCGTGCGGTTACCGGCGGCGCGCGGACCGGTTCGCGCACCGGCCTTGGCCGCCGGGCGTTTCCGGGCGGGCGCGGGGACCGGCTTGGCACCGAAGGGGCGGGCCAGCATGACCGCGATGAGGGTGGTCAACGGCACCGACATGGCCAGTGCGATACCGCCGACCGCAGACCGCGCGATCTCGATGCCGACCGCGTCACCGGTGAGCACATCGCGAATGGACCGCCCCGCCACACTGAACAGCAGCAGCAGGGGCAGTGCGCCGCCGGCGTAGGCGAGCACCAGGGTGTAGACGGTACTGGCGATGTGGTCCCGGCCGACGCGCATGGCGGCGGCGAAAATGCTGCGGCGCGTGGCCTTCTCGTCCAGCGCCGCGAGCTCGAACGCCGCCGACGCCTGCGTGATGGTCACATCGTTGAGCACGCCCAGCGAACCGATGATGAAGCCCGCCAACAGCAATCCGGTAATGCTGACATGCTGCAGATACGTGGCCACATTGGTGTTCTGCTCTTCCGAGAGCCCCGTCAGATGCGTCATCTCCAGGACCACCCACGACAGCACCGCCGCCAGCACCATCGAGGTCAAAGTGCCCAGCAGCGCCGAACTGGTGCGCAGATTCACCCCGTGCGCGAGGTACAGCACCGCGTAGAGAATCAGCGCTCCCGACACCAGCGCGACCGGAATCGCCGGCTTCCCGTCCAGCAGCGCCGGCAACAGGAACACCACCAGCACCCCGAACGCGAACACCAGCCCGAGCAGCGCCCGCAACCCGCGCCAGCGCGCCACCACGATGATCACCACCGCGAACACGATGGCGATGATGGTCAGCGGCAGCCCGCGCGCGAAGTCCTCGAACGAATACATCGGCGTCCCATTGGGATCCGCCTGCCGCACGATCCGGATCTTGTCACCCTGGTGCAGCTCGGGTTGCCCCGGCCCCTTGGCGATTTCGAGCAGCGTCTTGTTCCCCTGGTGCGGCCCGGAATCGATCGAGACGATGCTCCGATCACAGCTGTAGGAGTTGTTGCGCGGCGGCTGTGGATCATCCGGGAACACCTTCCCGATCGACGGGCTACCGCAGGCCCCGAAGTCCTGGCTGATCACCGTGCCCGCTTCGGTCTCCACGGCCCCGCCGCCCGCGTTCTGCATCGGCAACGGAATATCGACGTGCTGCGCACTCGGCCACAGCCACACCGCCCCGGCCAGAACCAGCACGCCGATGGCGACGAGCAACCCGACCACCACCCGCGCGGCGGTATCACCGATCGCAATGGGTCCGGAGTGGTCGTGGTGATGGTGGTGGTGATCGCTCACCCGACGAGCCTAAACGAAAACGGTTCCCCATTCCCCGGAGGTCAGTGCACCAAGGTGACAACTGATTTCGCAAGGATCGGGGTAACTCACCGGGTACGCCCAAAATTGTTTCGGCTCTCGACCGCCGGCACGCGTTGCCAACAGGAGACGGCTCTCTGCCGCGCGCTGAATTCGCGGAGAGGCGGAGGAGAAAGTTAAGGGGGCGGCGGAGAGCAGGGGGATGTCTCCGCCGCCCGGGGGGTGGTGGCCCAGGGGGGGTAGGCCACGCAACCCGGGGCTGGACGGACCAGGGGGGGTAGTCGGTCCAGCCGGGGCACTTGAAGTGCCGAGGACCACTGTACACAAAAGTCAGTTCTTTGCGCTAGCTAAGTCTCTAAAAACCCAACTTTTTCGTACTAGCGGTTTGTTTTAGCCACTGACACAAGGGGGCCATCCGGTCCCCTGTACCCGAGGGTACAGGGCAAATACCCCAAGTACCCCTATTGGCGATAGCTCGAGAGGAAGTTTCCGAACCGCTCGATCGCCACCGACAGGTCCCGCGCCCAGGGCAGCGTGACGATCCGCAAGTGGTCGTGATGCGGCCAGTTGAAGCCGGTCCCCTGCACCATGAGGATCTTCTCCTGGAGCAACAGGTCGAGCACCAGCTTCGAATCGTCGTGGATCTCGTGCACTTCCGGATCCAGCCGCGGGAACGCGTACAGCGCGCCCTTCGGCTTCACACACGACACGCCCGGAATGGTGTTGAGCTTCTCCCATGCCACATCGCGCTGCTCGAGTAGTCGCCCGCCCGGCAGCACCAGATCCTCGATGCTCTGATGTCCGCCCAGCGCCACCTGAATCGCATGCTGCGCAGGCACATTCGGGCAGAGCCGGGTCGAAGCCAGCAGATCGATGCCCTCGATGAACCCGGCCGCGTGATCCTTCGGCCCGGTGATCACCAGCCAGCCGGAGCGGTATCCGGCCACCCGGTACGCCTTGGACAGACCATTGAAGGTCAGGCACAGCAGGTCGGGCGCGAGCGTCGCAAGGGACGTGTGCTTGGCATCGTCGTAGAGGATCTTGTCGTAGATCTCGTCCGCGAGCAGCAGCAGCTGATGCTTGCGCGCCAGGTCCACGACCTGCTGCAGCACCTCCGCCGAATAGACCGCACCCGTCGGGTTGTTCGGGTTGATCACGACGATCGCCTTGGTCTTGTCCGTGATCTTGGATTCCATATCGGCGATATCCGGCTGCCAGTCATTGGACTCGTCGCACAGGTAGTGCACCGGGGTGCCGCCCGCGAGCGAGGTCATGGCCGTCCACAGCGGATAGTCCGGCGCGGGGATCAGCACCTCGTCGCCGTTGTCGAGCAGCGCCTGCATGGTGATGGTGATCAGCTCGGACACGCCGTTGCCCAGGTACACGTCGTCGACGTCGAACTCCGGGAAGCCCGGCACCAGCTCGTATCGGGTGAAGATGGCCCGCCGCGCCGGCAGGATGCCCTTCGACTCCGAGTATCCCTGCGCGTACGGCAGCGCCGCGATCATGTCGCGCATGATGACGTCGGGCGCGTCGAACCCGAACGGCGCCGGATTGCCGATATTCAGCTTGAGGATGCGATGTCCCTCGGCCTCCAGCCGTGCCGCATGCGCGTGTACCGGCCCACGGATCTCGTAGAGCACGTTCTGCAGCTTGGTGGATTGCTCCAGAACGCGTGGGGATCGATGCGGTAGGTGACCAGTGCTCACCCGTCCTATGGTGCCATCCGCCCGCAACCAGGAATTTTCAGCGCGGGGCATCCAGCGACAGCATGCCCTTGGCGGCGCTGGTTCCGCAGAACTCCTCGATGCGCTCGTCCAGGTGACGGGCCTCGACCGCGTCCCGGAAATCCGGGGAGGCGAGCCGCCGGCGCAGACTGCTGAGCCGTTCACCCAATTGTGCGATGCGCTTGTCCTCCTCCAATTGCAGCACCGGTTCGAGCGCTTCGGCCGCGCCGTCCAGGCTGCCGTTGATCAGGTGCGCGGTCGCGCAATCCACCCGGGCCAGCGACTCCGCGCCGTAGGACCGCTCCTCGGTCGGGCCGTTGGCATACAGGTCGATGGCCCGGCGGGTGGCGTCCAGCGCCAGCTCGGCCTGCCCGAGATGGATATAGGTGGCGCCCGCGTAGTAATGGCTCTTGGGCTGGTTGAACCCGAACACGCCGCCGACCTCGTCGTGCAGGGTGTCGCTGCTGCCGCCGCCCTCGCGCGCGTCGTCGGCCGCGCGGATGCACCGTTCGGTATCGGTGGCGCTGCCCAGCCGCGACCAGATGCGGGCCTCGATATTGAGCAGCCGCACCCGGGCGGTCACCGATTCCGCGTACTGCTGTCCGCTCTGCGCCAGCACCACCGCGCGCCGCGGCTGCTCCGACCGGTACTCGATGAGCGCCTGCATCCCGCGGGTCCAGGCGCGTAATCCGTTGTGCCCGCACAGCTCCGCGTAAGCCCAAGCGGCCCTGGCCTGTTCGCCGGCCGCATCGACATAGCCCAGATCGGTGGAGGCATTGGCCAGCAGACCGGACAAAATTCCGGCCAGTTGATATAGGTGGGAAGTATCGGCCGGACGTTGATGGCCTTCCAGCAACCGGTACACGCGACGCCGCACCCGCAACATCTCCACCATCATCGGCACCGGCGGCACATGCACGTAGTCGTTCGCGATGCGCGTGACATCCGCATCGAATTGCTCCAATGCGGTCGCACCCACATTGCTGCTCTCCGCCCGACCGGCGTGCTCACTTGCTTCATGGGCAGCCGCCATGATCAGATCCCTCTCCGAAATCGCCGCTAACGCATCGCCTCTCATCGCACCCGTATCGACGAGTGCCAGCAGTTCCGCGTCGCTGGAATAACTGGCTTGCGCCGTGGTGCCGGACCGCACATCGGAACCGGCTTGACGCACATCGAAACCGGGAACGGCGGGGCGGTCGATCAAGGGTTGATCGATCAAAGCCGCGAACCGTGCCCGCACAACATCGTCGGACCTGGCAAGGGAAGTATCGAGAGCGGCCTGATTGACGGGGCGCGGATGCACCCGGTCACCACCGGCCTCCCACTTCGACACCAGGCGTTCGTGCACACCCAGATGTGCGGCGAACTCCCGGATACTCATGCGTTTGGCATCGCGGAGGGCGCGGGCCTCTTTGCCTGACCAGTGCCGGACCACGATGTCATCCCTTCCGAACGAACTCCGACATCCAGGGTATGCGCGCATCGTGACGGCGGCCACGTCCGAAACCTACCTGGTACCAGGGGATATACGGATCGGTAATAAGGGCAGCGAAAGGGCAGCGAAAGGCGGGTGCGCGGGCATTCACCTACCGCGGCCGGCCGCGCGACCCTGGTACCAAGACGAAGGAGTCGGGCGGTGAACGCGGACAAGCTGAGGACGGTCGAGGACTGGGTGTCCTACTACCGGCACGAATTCGGGCTGCCGGTCACCGAAAGAGGCGGATTCGTCATGCTTCCCGTCACCGGCCGGGTCGGAATCATCCACCTGCCGGTCGCCCGGGCCGAAAAGGTCCGCGCCGCACTGCAATCCCAGCATCGCACCGGGCCCATGCTGGCGCGGCAGATCCGCTGGAGCTTTCTCGCCGAACCCGACAGCCGGCCCGGTGATCAGGTGCTGGAAGCCCTGAACCGGCTGGATATCGGCATTCCCGCGATCGGCAGCGCGGTCATGCTGCCCACCGGATTGGGTCGCTGGACCCGCGAAGGATGTCACTGGGTGGTGCCGCCCGCCCGAGATCAGAAACTCCCACCCCTGTCGGTATTGATAACGACAGCTCTGGCGGTGGGAACCGAGAGCGAGGACTGAACGCAGCAGGTCCTCGCCGTCCGGCGCCCGCGCCGGGCCCACCGAGTCCGCCCCCTTCTGGCAGTCGACGGGGCGGACTCGGGGGGTGTTTTCACGATCCTCGCGAACAGCGCAAATGGGATTACAAGGTCAGTGTTATTGCTGCTGCTGGTTTTCGGCGGCCGCCGGGGCCGGGAAGAGGGGCGGGATGGTGGGCACGATTACCGGGGGGAGGCCGGGGATGATCGTGATGGTGTTCGGGCCGGCGGTGGGGGCCGGGGCCTCGGTGGTGGTGGTCTCGCGGCGCGGGGCGGGCACGGCGAGGGATTCGTTGGTGGCCTCGGTGGTGGTCGGGGCGACGGTGGTGGATTCGGTGGCGGGGCGGCTGGGGGTGACCGTGGCCGAGGTGGTGGCGTCGGAGGACTGCGAATCGTGTTCCAGGACTTGGGGTCCCCAGCCGAGGGAGACGCCGATGGCGGCCACGACCACGAGGGCGCCGACCGCCACGCCTGCGATGCTGATCTCGCGGCGGCGGGTCGGCTTCTCCGCCTGGGACGCGGTCGATAGCCAATCCGCGACCGGGTCCAGCGGGGGCAGCGACGAGGCGTCGTCCGGGGCCGACGGGAAGGGCACGGCCGCGGGGCGCTGCCGGACCGGGCGGGCCAGCAGGGCCGCGCCGCGGCTGGCGATGCTCTCCGGGCCGGGGGCAACGATCACCGGGACGCCGAGCCAGCGCCGCAAAACCTTTGCGACCAGCGGGATCTGAGCGCCGCCGCCGATCAGGGCGACCGCCTGCACCTGCTGTTCGGAGCGCAGGATGACATCGCGGGTCATGCGGGCCGAGGACTCCACGGCCAGCATGATCAGGGCTTCGAAATTCTCCTGGGACAACAGCACCAGGCCCTCGGGCGAGGGCAGTGCGACGGCGCTGCTGGTGGAGAGCTGTTCTTTGGCGGTGCGGCACAACGCGTCCAGCGCCGCCAGGCCCGCCTGGTCCGGTGGATGCGCGATCCGGCCGGACGCGATCTGCTGTTCGCGGATCAGCGAATCCAGGTAGTCGCCGCTGATATCGCTGGTGCGCTCGCTGAAACACACCTGCCGCGAACCGATATCGACCACCGTCACCGACAGCCCGGACGCGCCGAGATCGTAGAGCGCCAGCGTGCCGTAGCCCGGCGACGGCAGATGCGCCTGCAATTCGCCGGAGGATTCCAGGAATTCCAGCGCCGCGATCACATCCGGCACCAGTTCGTAATTGGTCAGCTGCCGGCGAGCCAGCTCGGCGCGAATGCCGCGCGCGTGCTGTTCGTCGCGGTAGGCGATGGCAGTCGCGGCGATCTGCGGATCGGCGGCCAGCAACGCGCTGACGGCATCGGCCGCCAATTCCTCCACCCGGCGTTCGCCGACCGGCACCGCCTGCAGATCGAATTGACCGGGGGCGCCGGAGGATCCCGCGCCGGGGAAGGACTCGGGCGCACCGAACGCGGGCCCGGCGGAACTCCCGGCGTGCGGACGTGCGACGCGCACCGCGCCCGTCCCCACCGAAACTCCCAGTACCGAACTCATCCGTTGCCCATCTCGTTCACACCCACTCGACCGGCGACGGCCACCCGTCCGCGGCGTGCCCGGAAATTGCCAGGCGCTGGGGGTGGAACCGTACATTACGGTGTGGTCACTGTACCTGTCGCCGACACCTTACGACGTGCCGAGCAATCCGTACACCCACAGTCTCACCAACTCGGCTGCACCACAGGGGCTTCAACTCCGAATCGTCGAAATGAAAAACTCCAGGCCGTACCGCGGTGCGAACTCACAATTGCCCGGGCGGCTCAATTGTGGTTGGACAGCGGGAAGTTCAGGTAGGCGCGGGACGGGGTGGGACCGCGCTGGCCCTGGTACTTGGAGCCCGCGGCGGCGCTGCCGTAAGGATGCTCGGCGGGACTGGACAGGCGGATCAGGCACAGCTGGCCGATCTTCATGCCCGGCCACAGCGTGATCGGCAGGTTCGCCACGTTCGACAGCTCCAGGGTGATGTGCCCGCTGAAACCCGGATCGATGAATCCGGCGGTCGAATGGGTGAGCAGGCCGAGCCGGCCCAGGCTGGACTTGCCCTCCAGCCGCCCGGCCAGATCGTCGGGCAGCGAGCACACCTCGAGGGTGGAGCCCAGCACGAACTCGCCCGGGTGCAGCACGAACGGCTCGCCGGGCGCGGGTTCCACCAGGGTGGTCAACTCGTCTTGGCGCTGAGCCGGATCGATATGGGTGTAGCGGGTGTTGTTGAACACCCGGAACAGGCTGTCGAGGCGCACGTCGATACTCGACGGTTGCACCAGGTCCTGGTCGAATGGCTCGAGCGCGAGACGCCCAGCGGCGATCTCCGCACGGATGTCACGATCGGAAAGGAGCACGGGCAAGAGCGTAGTGGGCGGACCGGGCCCGGTTACGCGCGGCCGGAGTCCTTGTCGAGGTCGACCGGTTCGGCGGCATCGGTGACCTGTTTCCTCCGGAGCCCCCAGCTGACGTGCGCCTCCGCGCGCATCCGGTCCACCATGTGCGGATAGTGCAGTTCGAAGGCCGGGCGTTCGGAGCGCACGCGGGGTAGTTCGTAGAAGTTGTGGCGGGGCGGCGGGCAGGTGGTGGCCCATTCCAGGGAGTTGCCGTAGCCCCACGGGTCGTCGACGGTGACCACTTCGCCGTAGCGGTAGCTCTTGAAGACGTTCCAGACGAAGGTGACCATCGAGAACCCGAGCACGAAGGATCCGACGGTCGAAATCGTGTTCAGGGTGGTGAACCCGTCACTGTCCAGATAGTCGGCGTAGCGGCGCGGCATGCCCTCGTTGCCCAGCCAGTGCTGCACCAGGAAGGTGAGGTGGAAGCCGAAGAAGGTGGTCCAGAAGTGCAGTTTGCCGAGGCGTTCGTCGAGCAGCCTGCCCGTCATCTTGGGGAACCAGAAGTAGATGCCGGCGAAGGTGGCGAACACGATGGTGCCGAACAGCACGTAATGGAAGTGCGCCACAACGAAATACGAGTCGGAGACGTGGAAGTCCAGCGGCGGGCTGGCCAGGATGACGCCGGACAGGCCGCCGAACAGGAAGGTCACCAGGAAGCCGACCGACCACAGCATGGGGGTTTCGAAGGTGAGCTGCCCGCGCCACATGGTGCCGATCCAGTTGAAGAACTTCACGCCGGTGGGCACCGCGATCAAGAACGTCATGAGCGAGAAGAACGGCAGCAGCACCGCGCCGGTGGCGTACATGTGGTGCGCCCACACCGCCACCGACAGCGCGGCGATGGACAGGGTCGCGTACACCAGCGTGCTGTAGCCGAAGAGCGGTTTGCGGCTGAACACCGGGAAGATCTCGGTCACGATGCCGAAGAAGGGCAGCGCGACGATGTACACCTCGGGATGGCCGAAGAACCAGAACAGGTGCTGCCACAGCAGTGCGCCGCCATTGGCCGAGTCGTAGATGTGCGCGCCCAGATGCCGGTCCACGGCCAGGGCCATCAGCGCGGCGGTGAGGATCGGGAACGCCAGCAGCACAAGCACACTCGTCACCAGGATGTTCCAGGTGAAGATGGGCATCCGGAACATGGTCATGCCCGGGCAGCGCAGGCAGATCACCGTGGTGATCATATTGACGCCGCCGAGGATGGTGCCGACGCCGGAGACGGCCAGGCCCATGATCCACAGATCCGCGCCCACGCCGGGCGCGTGCGTGAAATCGCTGAGCGGCGTGTAGGCCGTCCACCCGAAGTCCGCGGCCCCGCCCGGGGTGATGAACCCGGCCGTCGCCATGGTGGCCCCGAACAGGTACAGCCAGTAGCTCAGCGCATTGAGCCGCGGAAACGCCACATCGGGCGCCCCGATCTGGAGCGGCAGCACCGCATTGGCGAATCCGAAGACGATCGGTGTCGCATAGAACAGCAACATGATCGTCCCGTGCATGGTGAACAGCTGATTGAACTGTTCGGCCGACAGGAACTGCAGCCCCGGCCGCGCCAGCTCCGCCCGCATCAGCAGCGCCAGCACGCCGCCGATCAGGAAGAACGTCATGGCCGTGAACAAATACATGTTCCCGAGCATCTTGGGATCGGTAGTGGTGATGGCCTTCCACAGATACGACCCCTTGGGCCCCATCCGGCGCGGAAAAGGCCGCGCAGCCTCGATCTGCGGGACATCCCGCGCGGGCACCGCGGTCATAAGTCCTCCTCGGCCGCCGACCAGGACACGCGCAAACCAGCGCTCAGCTAACTCTCAGCGCATCCAAAGTCCCTGTGGTGGACGGGTTTTCGACCCGTCGCCCAGTCTACGACCGCCGGTAATCGACACGCCCCGCTTTCGATCGAATCCCCCGATCTTCGCGCCCGACACGCCGCACTCCACCCGAACCGGCCCCCGACCGGCCCCGACCGCAAAGAATTTGCACCCCCACACACCCCGTCTGATAGAGTCGCGAACGCACCACCAGATGCCGATGTAGTTCAATGGTAGAACTTCTGCTTCCCAAGCAGATGGCGCGGGTTCGATTCCCGTCATCGGCTCCACAAGGCCCCTGATCCCAGATCAGGGGCCTTTTTCATCCCCACCTCACACCCCGCTCGGGGCGCCGGTCAGATGCACTCGGAGACAACGCGCTTGGTAGCGGCGGTGGCCTTCTTGACGTCGTCCATGGTGAGGCCCAGTTCGGCGGGGCTGGCCGCGCCCGAGGTGTAGTCACTGCTCAGGATGACGCGAATGCCCGATTGGGAGATGCCTTCGGCCACATAGATGTTGGCGATGCAGTCGGCCGTCTTCTGGTCCAGGTGCCCCTTGTCCTGGAGCGACTGCGAGATCTGGCCGGCGGAGAGGGTGCCGGTGGGGACGCTGCCGGGGGTGGTCGTAGCGGCGGCCGATGACTTCGGGGCGGTGGAGGCGGCGGCCGGAGATGTGGACGCGGCGGCGCTGGTGGTGGCGGGTGCCACGGCCTGCTCGGCCTTGGTGCAGGCGGCCAGGAGGGGAAGGGTCAGCAGGGCTATGGCGAAGGCGGATTTCCGCATGGGGATCCTCGGGTCTCTGGGGTGTCGGGTTTCACCGTCACCCCAGAGCGTGGCCGCGGGGACTTGCGGATCGGTTAGCGAATACCAAAAGGGCTGGCCGGCATGGGGGCTACTTGGCCTTGTTGACGCATTCGGTCATGATGCGGCTGGTGGCGGCGCCCACCTTGGCCTGGTCGTCGGCGCTCATGCCGTTCTTGGCGGCGGCGTCGGGGTCCACGGCGGCGGACTTGGCGTCGGAGCTGACCATGAGGCGCAGGCCGTCCTGCGAAATGCCCTGGGTGTAATAGATTTTGGCGGCGCAGTCGGCCAGGTCGACGGGGAGGTTGGTGCTCTTGAAGTACTTGGCGAGTTCTTCCTGAGTGACGTTCGGCTTGGCATCGGCCTTGTCATTGCCCCCGCAGGCGGTCAGCAGCGGCAGCGCCACCAGCGCGGCGGCGATCAGGGAAATACGCACGGAAGTCTCGACTCTCGACGTTGGACGGTGAATGCCGAGGAACGATCTCACAGATCCATGGCCGCGCGCAGGGCAGTGTCGATACGGTCCACGATTTCGCCGTCCACGGCGTCGATGCGCTCGGCCAGCCAGCCGCGATAGATGCGGCCCAGATTGCCGGCGTGCACCCAGCCGTGCCCGGGAATCGGAACCGCCAGAATGTCCTGCGGGTCTTCCGATTCCACCTCCGCGGCGATCAGCCACGGACGCGGCGACTCGTTGATGCCGTCACTGCTGATGAGGATGATATTGCGGCGTCTCTTGGTGCCATGCGGGTGATAAACCCAGAGTTCACCCTTGCGCACGCATCTCCTTCTCGGCGGCTTTCCTTTCCGCCTCGTCGCCGACGGCGAGCTCGACCGGATCGGGACCGGGGACGCAACCCGTGCGCACGGCTTCGCGCCGGGCGGCGCGGGAGATCCACGCCGAGGGCGACATTCCCGCACGGGCCGCGGCCTGTTCGGCATACGACCAGGCCGCCTCGTCCAGCGACAGGGTCACTTTCCGGGTTGCCATACCTTTTATCGTACCGCCCGAACGGGCCGCGCAGACCGCCGTCGAGCGGCCGAAAAGCTCAACTGGCCCTCCGGCCACGACTGTTAGGGTCGGCGCACAGCACCAGGTCAGGGGAATGGAAATGACCAAGTTGAACCATCATCGCCAGGGCAGCGGGGACCCGCTCGTGCTCGTGCACGGCGTCGGCAGCCACTGGCAGGTGTGGGAACCGATCATCGGCACGCTCGCCGAGCGCTTCGACGTGATCGCCGTGGACCTGCCCGGATTCGGCGGCAGCGAACCACTCGCCACCACCACGGTCTCGACGCTCGCCGACGCGCTCGTGGACTTCCTCGCCGCCGAGGGCATCGAGAACCCGCATCTGGCAGGCAATTCCATGGGCGGCGGCATCATCCTCGATCTGGCCGCGCGCGGCCTGGCCCGCTCGGTCACCGCCTACTCCCCCATCGGATTCTGGGACACGCCCGGCCGGGTGTGGTGCCAGCAGGCGCTGGGCCGCGCCGAGCAGCTCACCAAACTGCTGCGCCCCGCCGTCCCCTCGCTCTTCGGCTCCGCCACCGGCCGCTCGACCTTCCTGGGCCTGGTGTTCGGCAAGCCGTGGGCGCTGACCCCGCGGGTCTCGGTGGACACCGTCGAGAACCTGCTGGCCTCGCCCGGCTTCCGCCCGGCCCTGGCCTCCTTCACCGAATTCCGGCTCCCGGACCCCAGCCGCCTGGACCACCTCCCGCTCACCATCGCCTGGGGCAACCGTGACATTCTGCTCACGTACGCCACCCAGTCCCGGCGCGCCCGCGCCGAACTGCCCGGCGCCCGGCATGTCACGCTGCAGGGCAGTGGCCACACGCCGTTCTACGACGACCCAGCCGGTTGCGCCCGGCTGCTGCTGGACCTGCTGGAGGACTGACCGATGAGCAACAATGTCACGCTGACCTTCGAGGGTGACCGCGCCTACGTCACCTTGGATCGCCCGGACAAGCACAACGGCCTCACCATCGAGATGCTGAACGAATTGGTGAAGACCGCCGGAATCATCGAGCGGCGCAAGGATATTCGCGCCGTCATCCTGTCCGGTAACGGCCCGAGCTTCAGCTCCGGCCTGGATGTCGCCAAGGCCATGGGCGATCCGCTGGCCATCATCCGCAATTTCGTGCCGCTGCCGTGGAAGGGCACCAATACCTTCCAGGAGGCGTGCTGGGCCTGGCGGCGGCTGCCGCAGCCGGTGATCGCGGTGGTGCACGGCCGTTGCTACGGCGGCGGGCTGCAATTGGCGCTGGCCGCCGATTTCCGTTTCGTCACACCGGATTCCGAGTTCTCGGTGATGGAGGCCAAGCACGGCCTGATCCCCGATATGTCCGGCGCGGCCACCCTGTCCCGGCTGATCGGCGTGGATCAGGCGCTGCTGCTGACCATGACCGCCGACCCGGTGGACGCCGCGTACGCCGAGCGTATCGGCCTGGTTACCGAGGTGTCGGCGGATCCGCGGGCGGCGGCGGAAAAGCTGGCCGATCGCATCGCCACCCGCTCCCCGCACGCGGTGGCCGCCGCGAAACGCCTGTTCGATCGCACCTGGACGGCGTCGGTCCGACGTACGCTGGCCGTCGAGCGCGCGACCCAGCTGCCGTTGATCCTGCGTCAGGCGCTTACCCGAGATACCAATTCGCAAACGTAAGGCAATTCACGGCAAACAATCCGGTTTGGAATCCCCACCGCGAGGGTATCGCTGTTAGCATTTTCACACTTTGCCAGCGAGTCGAACGTAATGTGCGGCCCGTCACATACCGTGCGGTCCGTTCATATTCGGCGACAACCGGAAGAGGACCCACCGCATTGACCAAGACCGCCCCCCTGCTGCTGTCCGCCCTAGCAGGTGCCACGGCCTTGCTCCTTACCGTGACCAGCCCGGCCGCAGCCAACCCCAACGCGATCAATCCGATTCCGGTGCTCAACGGCACCAATGGCTTGCCCCAGCTCCCGGGGCGCTCCAAAGCGGTCTTCCAGGTCACCGGCATGGCCAGCCCCAACAACACCCAGAACTACAACGTGCTCGGCACCGACCTCGGCATCATGTGGGACAACGGGAACGGCGAACTGCTCACCACCTTCGGTGACACCGCCGGGCTGGGCTTCCCCAACCTGCTGGTCGGCAGTACCTGGGCGTGGCGCTCCAATATCCTGGTGCGCTCGCACACCACCAACCCGGCCAACGGCATCTACTTCGATTCGGTCGTACGCGACGTGTTCGGGCAGGCCCGGGATCTCATCCCCAGCCCGAAGATCCCGTTCCTGGAGATCAGCCGCATTCCCACCGCGGCCATCTCGGTGGGCGGGGTGCAGTACATGAGCCTGATGTCGGTGAAGAGCTGGGACGACGTCGGGCAGTGGACCACCAACTACTCGGGCCTGGCCATCTCCGGTGACAATGGCGAGACCTGGGGCGAACTGCCCGCGACTCGCCGACCGGACGAGGGCGGCAACTCGAACTTCCAGATGAACGCGTTCGTCAAGGGCGGCGGGTTCGTCTACGAGTACGGGACGCAGTCGGGCCGCAACAATGCCGTGTTCCTGGCGCGGGTGCCGGAGGCGGCCATCGCGGATCTCGGTGCCTACGAGTACTGGGACGGCGGCGCCTGGAAGAAGGGCGACGTGAACGCGGCGCAGCCGGTGATCGGCGGCGGGATCTCCGAGATGTCGGTGCAGTGGAACGACTACCTCGGGCAATACATCATGCTCACCACCGATCCGTGGAACTCGGTGGTCATGTACCGCTCGCCTTCGCCCGAAGGCCCGTGGGGCGGGCCCGAAGTTCTCATCGACACCCGGGAACTGCCGACGGCCTACGCGCCCTACATTTTCCCCTACCAGACCGGCCGTGACCTGTACTTCCTCACGACCGTGCACAGTCAGTACAACGTGATCCTGATGCACACCACGTTGTGACCACCGCCTGACGGAATCGGCCGCGAACGAAAGTTCGCGGCCGATCGTCGTTTCGGGGGCTCCTAGACTCGCAACCATGGATGCCGTGGCATGGGACGAGCACTACGCCCGGACCGAATTGGTCTGGGGCGCACCGCCCAGCGATACCGTCGTGGAACAGGTCTTCGGACTGGAGCGCCGGCTGCCGCTCGGCGGTTTCGGTATCGGGGAGCCGCGACCCGAGTTGCCGCGTGCCCTCGATCTCGGCAGCGGGGAAGGGCGCAATGCGCTCTGGCTCGCCACGCACGGCTGGCAGGTCGACGCGGTCGACTATTCACAGGTGGGGATCGACAAGGGGCGGACCGTCGCATCCCGGTTGTCGCGGTCGGTGCGGTCCCGGATCAGCTGGCACCACGCCGACGTGACCGAACTGGAATCCGCGGGTTTGACCGGGCCGTACGAGCTGATCCTGATGGCCTACGTGCACATCCCCGCCGAAGATCGCCGCGCCCTGCTGCTGCGCGCGGCGGACATGCTCTCCCCCGAGGGCACCCTGCTGGTGCTCGGCCACGACCGGCTCAACCTCACCGAAGGCTATGGCGGCGAACAGGATCCGGCGCTGCTGTTCTCACCGGACGACATCCTCGCCGATCTCGGTCCGGCGGGCCCGGAGATCCGCATTCGCGCCGCCGATCGCATCCAGCGCCCGACCGAGGATCGCGATGCCATCGACGCGCTGGTGGTGGCGCACAAACCGGCCCCGGCCGAACCCGAGGAAGAGCCCGCGCTCGGCGGCGCGCCCGGTCTGCCCGAACTACCGCCCGGCACCGCATCGGACTAGGCGGTCCAGCGCTCCAGCCAGCGCGCGGCGGTGGCGGCGATCTCGTCGAAGCCGGCCCGATAGGAATGCGCCTGACCGGGGATGACCTGCACTTCGGCGGCGTCAGCGGCGTCCGGGATGCCGAACGGATCGCGCGCGCCGTTGATCACCACGACCTCGATATCGCCGGGCGCGAGCAGTTCCTCGCGCCGGGATTTCTCGGGCTTGCCCGGCGGATGCAATGGGAACGACAGCGCCAGCACGCCCCGCGCGCCCACCTCCCGCGCCGTCCGGCAAGCCACCCGCGCACCGTTGCTGCGCCCGCCCTGGACGATCGGCTTGCCCCGGAATTTCTTGCGCAGCGCCGCGACGATCTCCAGCCAGGCGGCGTCCTGCACGTCCGCCTTGCCCGGCGCGCGCCGTCCCGACACCCGATAGGGCTGCGTCACCAGCGCCACCGCGCCGCCCAGCGCCACGGCCGAATCGCGTACGGCGAGTAGGTCTTTCGCGTCCGTACCGCCCCCGGACCCGTGAGTCAAGATCAATAAGAACCCGGGGCTCTTCCGTCCGGGCCGATCGATCTCCACCTCGGCCGGTCCGGCACTCGTGTCGATGCGCACCGGACCACGGTATCGACCGGTGCGGAACCTCATCGCCCCAGGTCCGGGCCGGTGAGCCGGGACCGCCGGAATCCCCCGGCCCGCAACGGAACCGCGCTCGGGCACTACGGTTCGTGCCGTTGCTCACATTCGGCCCTGATCATCTTGGCCACGGTTCTACCGGTCGGTAACATGGCGTATAAGTTACCCGCCAGTAGCGTTGCTTTACGGCGTCTACCCGGTGGAGACCTAACGGGCGGGAACGGCACACACCGAACCGCACCCATCTCAATGGAGAGTGAGTACGACCATGGGTCACTACAAGGCAAACGTCCGCGACCTCGAGTTCAACCTCTTCGAGGTGCTCGGGCTCGGTTCCCTGCTCGACAGCGGCGCATACGGCGATCTCGACGCCGACACCGTGAAGGAAATGCTCAACGAGGTCCGTCGCCTCGCCGAAGGCCCGCTGGCCGACTCCTTCGAAGACGGCGACCGCAACCCGCCGGTCTTCGACCCGGAGACCCACACGGTCAAGCTCCCCGAATCCTTCAAGAAGTCCTACAAGGCGCTCGAGGACGGCGAATGGTCCAAGGTGCCCGTGCGCGAGGAGCTCGGTGGCCTCGGCGCCCCCTCCGTCGTCGGCTGGGCCCTGGGCGAAATGATCCTCGGCGCCAACCCGCCGGCCCAGATGTACGCCGCCGGCGCCGGTTTCGCGCAGGTCTTCTACAACAACGGCACCGATGAGCAGAAGAAGTGGGCTCAGAAGATCGCCGACCGCAACTGGGGCGCCACCATGGTGCTGACCGAGCCCGACGCGGGCTCCGACGTCGGCGCCGGCCGCACCAAGGCGATCCAGCAGGAAGACGGCTCCTGGCACATCGAGGGCGTCAAGCGCTTCATCACCTCGGGTGACTCCGACGACCTGTTCGAGAACATCATGCACCTGGTGCTGGCTCGCCCCGAGGGCGCCGGCCCGGGCACCAAGGGCCTGTCGCTGTTCTACGTGCCGAAGTGGCACTTCGACTTCGAGACCGACACCCTGGGTGAGCGCAACGGCGTGTTCGTCACCAATGTCGAGCACAAGATGGGCATCAAGGTCTCGGCCACCTGTGAGGTCACCTTCGGCGGCCACGGCATCCCGGCCAAGGGCTGGCTGGTCGGCGAGGTGCACAACGGCATCGCGCAGATGTTCGACGTCATCGAGAACGCTCGAATGATGGTGGGCACCAAGGCCATCGCCACCCTGTCGACCGGTTACCTGAACGCGCTGGAGTACGCCAAGATCCGCGTGCAGGGCGCCGACCTGACCCAGATGACCGACAAGGCCGCGCCCCGCGTGACCATCACCCACCACCCGGACGTGCGTCGCTCGCTGGCCATGCAGAAGGCGTACGCCGAGGGCCTTCGCGCCATCTACCTGTACACCGCCGCGCACCAGAACGCCGATGTGGCCGAACTGGTTTCGGGCGCCGACAAGGACCTGGCGTTCCGCGTCAACGATCTGCTGCTGCCGATCGTCAAGGGTGTCGGTTCCGAGCGCGCCTACCAGTACCTGACCGATTCGCTGCAGACCTTCGGTGGCTCCGGCTTCCTGCAGGACTACCCGATCGAGCAGTACATCCGCGACGCCAAGATCGACTCGCTCTACGAGGGCACCACCGCCATCCAGGCGCAGGACTTCTTCTTCCGCAAGATCGCCCGCGACCGCGGCGTGGCGCTGGCCCACGTGGCCGGCCAGGTGCAGAAGTTCATCGAGCGTGAGGGCGGCAACGGTCGCCTGAAGGCCGAGCGCAAGCTGCTCGCCACCGCGCTGGAGGACGTGCAGGGCATGGCGGCCACCCTGACCGGGCACCTGATGGGCGCCCAGCAGGACCCGAAGGAGCTCTACAAGGTCGGCCTGGGTTCGGTCCGCTTCCTGATGGCCGTCGGTGACCTGCTCATCGGCTGGCAGCTGCTGCAGCAGGCCGAGGTCGCCATCAAGGCGCTCGACAACGGTTCGACCGAGCCGTTCTACCAGGGCAAGATCGCGTCCGCGCAGTTCTTCGCCCGCAACGTGCTCCCCGAGCTGACCGCGACCCGCACCATCCTGTCGAACCTCGACAACGACATCATGGAGCTGGACGAGGCCGCGTTCTGAGCCTGAACTTCCATACCGGAAGACAAACACTGCGGCCCGGGTGATCCCGGGCCGCAGTGCTGTGTTCAGGAGGGTTCGGCCAGGACCACGGCATTGCCGCCCATGCTCTTGGCGCGGTACATGGCGGCATCGGCGAAGGCCAGCAGGTATTCGGCGTGACGGGCATTCGAATTGCCTTCGATGACAGCGACTCCCACGCTGGCCGTGACCTGGGTGCCGGAGTCGCAGGTGGCGATGGCGCTGCGCACGCGTTCGGCTTCGGCGGTCGCCTCCTCGATCGAGGCCAGGCGTTCGACGATCACGAATTCCTCACCGCCACTGCGCGCCACGATCGATCCCGGGCGGGCGGCGGCGCGCAGGCAGTTCGCGGTGCGGATCAGCACCTGATCGCCTTGCGAGTGGCCGAAGGTGTCGTTCACGGCCTTGAAGCGATCCAGGTCGACGGTCATGACGCAGATGGGCGCGGAATCGCAGGACGAGAGCCAGCCGGACAGGTAGTAGTCCAGGCCGCGGCGGTCGAACAGACCGGTGAGCGGATCCGACAGCGCGTCCAGGCGCAGCAGCCAGAAACAGAAGTGCACGGCGGGCAGCACCACCACGGTCGCGGAGCCGAGACTCAGCACGATGGCGACCGCGAGCGCCAGATCCGCGGAGTAGTGCGCCAGCAGCCGGGACGCGAGCAGCAGAATGATCAGCAGGCACCAGGCGGCGTGCAGGGCGAGCAGGCGCGGTCCGTGGAAAATGGTGAAGTAGCTGCCGGTGACGACGAAGAGCACCGCGGCCATCGCGCCGTACATATGGTCGGTGTCGGACAGTCCGGTGATCGCGATGAGGGCATCGGCCAGGGCCAGGAGCAGCAGTGACACGCGTTCGCTCGGCCACGGCGCCAGCCACCAGTACACCACCCACACGCCCGCGACGGTCGCGGTGACCAGGTCGATGGCGATGCCGAGGCGGCTGCTCGGACCGGCCTCGGAGATCATGGTCAGCACCGTGATCACGAACATCACCCCGCCGGCCGCGGCGATGAGCACCTTTATCGGGCCGAGCGCACCCCGCGCCTCGAATGTCCGGACCAGCCAGCGATAGTCGACCGGATCGCGCCACCAGTCGCGCACCAGGGTGCGCCGATCGCGTCCGATATCACCACTAGCTGTCGACAACGTGGACCTTCTTCCCCAGGTTCTTCGGTCACCGAAACATCCAGGAGGTTTGCTGCCAGCAAGCCAAGTGTAGGCAACCGGCGTCACTCCGGCAGCTCTCGTTTCCCCCGGTCGGCAGGCTATCCCCGGATTGCCTGCCGCGCCACCCCGGCATGCCGGAAGTTCGCTGATTCCCGCCGTCCACGGGCGGAAATCTCGGTTCCCCGAAGTATCCACAGCTGTCCCAAGATTTATCCCCCGATTGTGGATAGACAGCTCAGCTGTGGATAACTCCGAATACTCACCGGCCCAGCACTTCTCGCACCAGCCGCTCGGCCTCGGGCAGTTCGGTGCGGGTGTCCGGGGTGGTGGGGAAATGCCCGCCGGTCGCGGTAACCGTTGCGGTGGCGTCCAATTCGGTCACGAACTTCATGATGTGATCCGGAGTGGCCGCACCGGTGACCGGGTCGTCGGCGGCGTGCAGAATACGGAAGTGCCTGGCGGCGGCCCGAATTCGCGGCCAGTCGAAACCGCCTTCGAAGAACGCGGCCAGGGCGTCGTAGCCGACCTCGCCCGCCATGGAGGCGACCAGGACCACGCCCGCGAACTGCCCTTCGGTCTCCGTGTCGTGCGCCTGCAGCAGTCGCAGCACGTTCACGCCGCCGAGGCTGTGACCGACCAGCACGGTGTCGGCCGCGGCACTGTCGCGCACCTCCTTCTGCAATGCGGTGAGCCATTCGGCCGCAACGGGATTCGCGGGATCGGGCAGCTGCGGGAGGCGGACCTCGTCACCCGCGGCGCGGAACTGCCCGGCCAGGTGCGGGTACCAGTTCTCGGCCGGGGCCATGGCGTATCCGTGGTTCACGACGATGGTGCTCATTGGGATCTCCTCGGTGATGCGGTCGAACTGAATCGAAACGCTACGTCGCGTTTGAATTAATGTCAACCGCGCTGCTACCGTGGGCCCATGCCGATCACCGATCGTCCCGCCCGCACCGGCGGCCGGGTCCGCAGCCAGGACGCCCACGACGCCGTGCTCGCCGCAGCCGCCGAACTGGTCGAGGAGATCGGGTACCAGCGCGTCACCATCGAGGGCGTGGCACAGCGGGCCGGGGTCGCCAAGAGCACCATCTACCGCTGGTGGAAGTCCAAGGCCGAACTGGTGATGGACGCCTACCGGCTGACGGTGGAAGAGCGCATGCCCGAACCCGATACCGGGAACGTGCGCGCGGACCTGATCGAATTCACCACCCGGCTGTACGGGATCAGCGCATATCCGGTGCGGGTCAAGGCACTTCGCGGGCTGATGGCCGAGGCGCAACTGGATGCCGGATTCGGAACCGCCTTCCGGGCCTGGGTGGACACCCGGCGCGCGGTGGTGGCGGGGCTGCTGGCGCGCGGGATCGAACGCGCGGAACTGACGGCCGATATCGATCTCGACTACGCGGCGGATCAGCTGTTCGGGGTGTTCTGGTACCGGCTGCTCACCGAACGCGAGCTGGAACCGGAACAGGCGGCCGACCATGTCGACCGCCTGCTCGAAGGGCTCACTCGCACTTGACGACCGGGACCGGATCGTATTTCACGGTCCGGGTCTTGCGGGAGATCTCCTTGCCGGTCTTGGCATCCCGGATGACCCGGGTGTCGGAGGTGGTGAAACCGGGCGCACCGTCGGAGGCGATGCAGTTCTTGCCCTTGGGCAGCGTCACCGTGGTCGGTTCGGTCGGCTTGGTGCGCTCGCCGCTGATCGATTCCACCTCGACGGTCTTGGTGCTCCACAACCGCACGGTGACCTCCGAATCGGTGGTCGAGGTCTCGATCAGCACGCCGTAGGGGCTGTTGTTGCGGAACTTCAGATCGATCGCGCCGTCGAACACGGTGGCCTCGCGCGCCGCCGGATAGCGCGAGATGTAGTAGCTGTGCTCGGTGTGCCCGGCATCCTCCATGCCCGCGAAATACGAGGCGTTGTAGAGGGTGGTGGCGAACTGGCTGATGCCGCCGCCGACCGCGACGCCGGGGCGGCCGTGATCGATGATGCCGGACTCCACATAGCCCTGGTCGATACCGCGCGGACCGGTGAAGTCGTTGAGCGAGAAGGTGTCTCCGGGTTTCACCACCGCGCCGTCCACCTTCTTGGCCACCACGCGGATGTTCACGCCGGACGGGCCGCTGAAACCGGAGGTGGTGAAGGAACCGATCGGCTGCACCACGCCCAGCTTCTCGGCCTCGTCGGTGGCGAGCTTGGGCTTCACCTGCTCGTAGACGACGGCGCGGGTGCGGTCGCCTGGCGAAACCAGCAGGGCGGCAAGCCCTTCGAAGGTCTTCTCCCAGTTGATGGTGTCGCCGGTGACCGCGGGCACCACGGTGGCGCGACCGCCGGACAGGGCAAAGGTGGCGTCCTTGGGCTCCACCTCGGTGCGCTTCAGCTGCGGGTCCAGCGCGGCGATCAGGGCCTCGGTGTTGTACGAAAGGGTCAGTGCGCCTTGCCCGTCCGGCTGGAAGGTGAGCGCGCCGGCGATCTGGGCGGGTTCGAGCACCCCGTTGCCGCCCTTGCCGGTGAAGGTGACGGCGGAACGCACGGCGGGCTGCGCGGATTCGCGGATCGCCCGGTCCACCGCGTCCGCGCGCACCTGCGGCTGCTTCTCCACGGCGGGCAGGTCCAGCACCGAGCCGTCGGCCCAATGTTCGGCCAGCACAGCGCGGGCGGCGGTCACGTCGAGCACACGACCGGGCACCGGCTGTACCGGCACGGGTCTGGCCTGTTCGAAAACCACGCCGCCCTCGACGGGTTGGCGGTCGTGGGCGGTCAGCGCCTGCAGCTGTTTGTCCATGGCGGCGGCATCGACGATGGGGGCGGGCTCCACGTCGCGGGTGCCGAAGAACGACCACAGCCGGGTGAACGGATTCACCGGCTGCCCGCCGACCCGGTCCCAGGTGCCGTCCCAGTCCACGCCCAGCCCCGCGTCGCGCGGCACCAGCGTGGTCTTCACATCACCGATCTCGACCGTCAGCGGTTGCGCCACACGCTGATTCAGCTCGGCTTCCAGGCGATTCTGCGCGACGGCGCGGTCCAGGCCGCCGATATCGATGCCCGCGACCTGCACGCCGCGCGGCACCTCGCCGGACGATAGCGACCAGTCCAGCGCATAGGCGACTCCGCACGCGGCCATCAGCACACCCGCGGCGATCCCGGCTCGGCGGGCCGCGGTGGAGTTCAGGAACTGCCGTCCGGGCGTCGGTTCCTCGACGGGCCGACGCGCATGCGCGTGACGTCCGGGACTACCGCTGGTCACGAACCATCCTCCCAAATGGTCGACTGGCAAACTCGCACAGCGCGAATTCCCCGCCCACCTTAATGGCCGCCACCGACAACCCGCAGCTCGGCCGTAAGGTTGGCGAACTTCCAGCAAATACTCTCGTCGACAAACGCGACAACTGATTTCGCGGCGATCCGGGTAACTCACCGGGTACGCCCAGAATTGATTCGGCTCCCATCCGCCGGCACGCGTGCCGGGCCGGCAACGGCTCCGAGCCGTGCGCGGAATTCTCGGGGAGGCGGTACAGAGCTCCGTGCGGTTGCCGGGTCGGGGGTCTGGCAACAGCACGGAGCCACCCCGTCTATCGGAGTGGGTTCGAGGGCGTTACACACCCGCGCGGCGCTGCCGGAAAAAACTTCCAGCGGGTAAGACTGGGACAATCGAGGCAAATGCCGTCAGGCGAAGCTCGAGGACCATGCCGCGGCTCCGGACTACTCGAGGAGATGAGCATGCAGCTCGGAATGATCGGGCTCGGCCGTATGGGCGCCAATATCGTGCGGCGGATCGCCGGGGACGGGCATACGGCCGTCGGCTACGAACGCAAGCAACCGCATATCGGCGAGCTCTCGGCGGAACTGGGCGACCGGTTCAGCGGAACCACGGATCTGCCGAAGTTCGTGGCTCTGCTCGCGAAGCCGCGGGTGGTGTGGGTGATGATTCCGGCGGGGGCGACGGGGGCGGTGATCGACGAATTGTCGGAACTGCTGGAGCCCGGGGACATCATCATCGATGGCGGGAACAGCCGGTACCACGAGGACATCAAGCGCGCTGCGATGTTGCTGCCCAAGGGGATTCACTATGTGGATATCGGGACCTCGGGTGGGGTGTTCGGGCTGAAACGGGGGTTCTGCTTGATGATCGGCGGGGAAGCGGACACGGTTTCGTACATCGAGCCGCTGCTGAAGTCCATCGCGCCCGGAGTCGATGCCGCGCCGCGCACTCCCGGTCGCAGCGGTGAACCGTCCACCTCGGAACAGGGTTATCTGCATTGCGGGCCGGCGGGTGCGGGCCACTTCGTGAAGATGGTGCACAACGGCATCGAGTACGGGGCGATGGCGGCTTACGCCGAGGGGATGAACATCCTGCACCACGCCAATGTGGGGAAGCAGTCGGACGCGGAGCATTCCGCCGAGGTGACGCCGCTCGAGCATCCCGAGTATTACCGGTACGACATCGATCTACCCGAGGTCACCGAGGTCTGGCGGCGCGGATCGGTAGTCGCGTCCTGGTTGTTGGATCTGACCGCCGCCGAACTCTATGCCGATCCCAACCTCGATTCCTTCGGCGGACGCGTCTCCGATTCGGGCGAGGGCCGTTGGACCGTCGACGCCGCCATCGACGAAGGCGTTCCGGCGCCGGTACTTTCGGCCGCGCTGTTCCAGCGCTTCGCTTCCCGGGGTGAGTCCCTGTACGCCGACAAGGTGCTCTCGGCCATGCGCCAGGCCTTCGGCGGACATCACGAACTGCCAGGGAAGTAACAACTCTCGCGGCGCTCGGGGGCAAGCTCCTGAAACCCCAGTGGAATTGATTCCCCCGGGCGTGCGACACGCGGCGTGGCGGTGCGCGAAGTTGGTGTCGGAGTGGGTTGCGCGCACATCGGCGGCTACCGTCGGACGCATGCGCCTTGCACCGGGGATCGTCCTCGCACTGACCGCCGTCGTGCTGACCGCCTGTTCGGGCAGCAACAGCGGCTCGTCCAGCGACTCCGCGTCCGGTTCGTCCACGTCCGGCAGCAGCAGTAGCGCCGTGCCGCCCACCACATCCGGGAAACAGGATTGCGCCGCAGGGTATTTGGCGCAGTTCACACCGCGCCAGAAGCTGGCGCAGTTGCTCACGGTGGGTGTCACCGGGGCCGCGGACGCGGAGAACGTGATCAAGACCGAGCAGGTGGGCGGGATCTTCGTGGGCGGCTGGACCGACAAGTCCATCCTGACCGACCAGTCCTCGATGGCCAAGGTCAAGGCGGCGGCGCGGACCCCGCTCATGGTGACCATCGACGAGGAAGGCGGCCGGGTGTCGCGGGTCAAGGACCTGATCGGCCCGGCGCCCTCGGCCCGGGTCACCGCGCAGACCATGACCCCGGACGAGTTCTACAAGTTCAGCCTGGACCGGGCGCAGAAGCTGAAGGCGCTGGGCGTCACCGTGGATTTCGCGCCGGATGTGGACGTGAGCGCGCAGCCGGACGATTCGGTGATCGGCGACCGTTCCTTCTCCGATGACCCGGACGTGGTGGTCCAGTACGCCGATGCCCTCATCCGCGCCTATCACGAGGCCGGCATCGGCACCGTCATGAAGCATTTCCCAGGCCACGGCTCCGGTTCGGGCGACTCGCACACCGGTGCGGTGCGCACGCCGCCGCTGGCCGAACTCCAGGACAAGGACCTGGTGCCGTATCGCAAGCTGATCGACTCCGGGTCGGCGGTCATGGTCGGGCATCTGGACGTGCCGGGACTGACCGAGCCGAATGTCCCGGCCAGCATCAGCCCGCAGGCCATGGCGCTGCTGCGGCAGGGCACCGGCTACGATTCGGCACCCTTCACCGGTGTGATCTTCACCGATGATCTGGGCGGTATGGCGGCCATCACCGCGCGCATGAGCATCGCCGACGCGGTGGAAGCCGCCCTGGTCGCGGGGGCCGACAATGCCCTGTGGATCACCACCGACGCGGTGCCGCAGGTGCTGGATCGGCTGGAGCAGGCGGTGTCGAGTGGCCGGCTACCGGGAAGCCAGGTGGATGCCTCGGTGCTGCGCATGGCAAAGTTCAAGGGCACCGCGCCGCACTGCTGAGGGCCGCTCGATCACCCTCCTGGCAACTGATCCGGCGCGGTTCACCCGCCTGATCGGCGAATCACCGGCAATTCGGGGTCGCGGAACTTACCATGGAGTAAGATAAGGGCTTCGATATGTCCTAGGAGAGTGCATGGCTGGCGGAACGAAACGGCTTCCTCGCGCGGTGCGCGAGCAGCAGATGCTCGACGCCGCCGTGGAGGTCTTCTCCCGCAAGGGTTATCACGACACCTCCATGGACGCGATCGCCGCCGAGGCGAAGATCTCCAAGCCCATGCTGTACCTCTACTACGGCTCCAAGGACGAGCTCTTCCGGGCCTGCATCCACCGGGAGAGCATCCGGTTCATCGAAGCCGTCGCGGTGGCCGGCAACCCCAAGCTGACGCCGCACGAGCAATTGCGGGCGGGCCTGGAGGCCTTCCTTTCCTATGTGGACAACAACCGGCTGTCCTGGCAGGTGCTCTACCGGCAGGCGCTCGGCCAGGCGCCGTTCGCCTCGGAGATCGCCAACAGCCGGGACCGGATCATCGAGCTGACCGCGAAGCTGCTGGAATCCAGCGCCAAGTACGCCGAGCCCGGGACCAATTTCGAGGTGGTGTCGGTGGCCGTGATCGGCGCGGGCGAGGCCATCGCGGACCGGGTGGCGGCCGGGCAGATCGAAATGGCCGAGGCCGTGAACCTGCTCGACGATCTGGCCTGGCGCGGTCTGTCGGGCAAGAAGAAGGCCGAGACGGTCTGACCCGGGCCCGGCTGAACCGCCGGGTTGCCCGCGCCGTGGAACCCTGCGACAGTTCGCTCTGATCGTGTCGCTGGACCGCCCGGATCGGGTCGGGCGGGGAATGGGGAATTCGCTGTGTTCGGGCTGCTCAAACCGTGTACACACAATGCCGGGAAGTACGGGCTCACCGTCTCGGACTTCCAGGCCCAGATGTGCGGGCTGTGCCTGGGATTGCGCGACGGTCACGGTCAGGTCGCCCGCGCGGCCACCAACACCGACGCCATTCTGCTCGGAATGCTCACCGAGGCACAGCAATCGGATCCGGCGGACCGGCGCACCGCCGGCCCATGCCCCGCGCGCGGTATGCGCCGGGCGAGCGTGGCGGCCCCCGGCTCCCCCGGCGTGCGCCTCGCCGCGACGGCTTCACTCCTGTTGGGCGCGGCCAAGATTCGCGACCATATCGATGACGGCGACACCGGGAAAGTGGCCGGGCTCCCGCTCGCGCGGGTCTCGAATCGCTGGCACGGCCGGGCCCGCGCGGCGGCGGGCGGGATCGGACTGGACATCGAACCGCTGATCACCGCGATCGAATCGCAAGCGCGCCTGGAACAGACGCCGGGCGCCTCCCTCGACGATCTGACCGGCCCCACCCAGCTGTGCGCGGCCGAGTTGTTCGGGCACACCGCGATACTCGCCGGGAAACCCGAGAACACCGACGCGCTACGCGAAGTCGGCTGGCACTTCGGGCGGATCGCGCATCTGGCCGACGCCATCGAGGATCTCGAGGCTGATCGCGAGCACGGGCGGTTCAATCCGCTGACCGCGACCGGAACCTCCACCGGCGAGGCGTACGAGCTGCTGCGGGAATCGAATTCGCTGTTGCGTGCAGCACTGCTGCGCACCGGATTGGAGAAGACCGCCGAGGTGCGGTGGATGCTGCTCGATCCGCTGCGCACCGTCGTGCGGCGGCTGGGGCAGGCGGCCGGGTCGGTACGGGCGTGCGGGATGCATGCTCAGCACGGCGTCGAACCGCCGCGAACTCCGTTCAGCCGCCCGGGATTCTGGGAGGGCATCGGAATCGGGGTCACCCAGTACTGCACCGGTTACGCCTGCTGCGCCGAGCACACCAATCCGTGCACCGGTGAGCAGAAGAAGTCGTGGCTCGAGCGGAATCTGCACGAGGTGTGCGATTGCGGCTGCGACGGCTGCTCGAACTGCTGCAGCTGCAATTGCGGCGATGGCGACGGCGGCTGCTGCGGTGATTGCGACTGCTGCGACTGTGATTGCTGCGGTTGCGATTGCAGCTGCTGACCCGCGCACCACAACCAGCTCGGCGAACACGCCCCTGAAACCAAAAACCGCGCACCGATTCGTGATCCGGATGTCGAAACCCCTGCGAGACGACATACGGTTCGCGAATCGGTGCGCGGTGGGCACTTCGCGGTGCCGGTGCGGCGCTACGGAGTGCGAACTCCCGGTGTCCGGGACGAGGTCTTGACGAACCCCGGGAGTTGGGCTCCTACCTTAGCGCAGGGTGGCGGTGAGGTGCGGGTAACCCTTCTTCGGATTCCGCAACGCCAGGTCCCAGCCGCCTTCGACGCGGTCGGCGTACACGTTCACGGTGGACGGCAGGAAGATCGGCTTGCCGAACTTCACGTCGTAGGTGACCTGGCCGGGCACCCGCCCCTCGAGATTCGAGAGGATATTGGCGGCCGACCACATGCCGTGCGCGATCGGCTTCGGGAAACCGAAAGCCTTGGCGCCCAGCGCGGAAGTGTGGATCGGATTGTGGTCACCCGATGCGGCGGCGTACCGGTTGATCATCTTCTGATCGACCCGGGTCTGCCGCAGCGGCGCGGGCGCTTCCTCCTCCGGCTTCGGCTCCGGCTTGGGGCCGCCCGAGAGCGAGGTGCGCTGCTGGTGCAGGAAGGTGGTGACCTGCCGCCACACCAGTTCCCGGCCCACACTCACCTCGGTGATGGCATCGACGAGCAGGCCCTTGGGGTGCTCGCGCAGGTTCTCGATGTGGGTTTCGAAGTCCAGCGGCTCCGACACCGAGATGTCCCGGGTGCGTTCGATGGTGTTCTGCGCGTGCACCGCGCCGACCGCCACGAACGGGAAGTCCCGCGCCACCACCAGCTGCATGGCCAGCGGGAAGCTGAGCACGAACGGGTAGGTCAGCGGCAGGGCGTCGTCGAAGCGCAGCCCGGTGGCCCGGCAGTAGGCGGCCAGATGGTCGGGATCGACCTGCAGCCCCTCCAGCTTGATGACCCGGTCGGGCAGCTTGGACGGCCGCGCCGAAAGTCCCGGCACCGGCACCGCTCCCAGTGCCGCCTTGACAAAAAGGCTGCTGTTCTTGGGGATTTCGCTGAGCGTGATGGTCTGGCTCATCATGCTCCGATCAGGGCCTGGCCGCAGACGCGAACGATATTGCCGGACACCGCGTTCGAGGCCGGGGAGGCGAAGTAGGCGATGGTCTCGGCGACGTCCACGGTCTGACCGCCCTGCAGCAGCGAGGACAGCAGGCGGCCGGCCTCACGGGTGCCGAGCGGGATCGCGGCGGTCATGGCGGTCTCGATGAAGCCGGGGGCCACCGCGTTGATGGTGATGCCCTTCTCGGCCAGCTTCGGCGATTCGGCGTTCACCATGCCGATGACGCCGGCCTTGGACGCGCCGTAGTTGGTCTGGCCGCGGTTACCGGCGATACCGGCGATGGAGGACACGTCGATGACGCGGCCGCCGGACTTGAGCGCACCCGCGGCGACGAGGCCCTCGGTAATGCGGTGCGGGGCAGCCAGGTTCACGTTGATGACCGAGTTCCAGCGGCCGTCGTCCATGTTGGCGAGCAGCTTGTCCCGGGTGATGCCCGCGTTGTGCACGACGATGTCGATGCCGCCGAAGCGCTCGGTGGCGAAGGCGGCCAGCTTCTCGGCGGCGTCGGGGGCGGTGACGTCCAGCGCGAGGGCGGTGGCGCCGACCTTGTTGGCGGTCTCCGACAGCGCCTCACCGGCGGCCGGGATGTCGGCGACGATGACGGTCGCGCCGTCCCGGGCGAAGACCTCGGCGATGGTGGCGCCGATGCCGCGGGCCGCACCGGTCACCACGGCGACCTTGCCTTCCAGCGGCTTGTCCCAGGAGGCGGGGGCGGTGGAGTCGTCCTTGCCCACCTTGAAGACCTGGCCGTCGACGAAGGCCGACTTGCCGGAAAGGATGAAGCGCAGGGTGGATTCGAGGCCGGTGGCGCCGGCGGCGGCCTCCGGGTGCAGGTACACCAGGTTGGCGGTGGCGCCGCGCAGCAGCTCCTTGCCGACCGAGCGCGAGAAGCCTTCGAGGGCGCGCTGGGCGATCTGCTCGTCGACGGTGGCGGACAGTTCCGGGGTGGTGCCGATGACGAGCACGCGGCCGGACGGGGCGATGCTGCGCATGGCGGGCTGGAAGAACTGGAACAGCTGCTCGAGCTCTTCGATGGTCTTGATGCCGGTGGCGTCGAAGACCAGCGCGCCGAACTTCACGCCGGGGGTCACGCCATCGACGAAGGTGTAGTCGCCCAGCAGGTTTCGCACGGCGTCGGCCACGCGGCCCTTGCCGCCGACCAGCACCGGACCGGGGAGCGCGGGCTCGCCGGCCTTGTAACGACGCAGGGTTTCCGGCTGCGGCAGGCCCAGCTTCGAGGCCAGGAACGCGCCGGGGGCGGAGTGGATGAACGATCCGTACAGATTGGGAGCGCCCTTGCTCTTGGCAGCCACTGGTTCCTACCTTCTCTTCGTCTCAGGTCCAACTCTCGGGACTCTCAGGGGCTTCGCCCCCGAACCCCCCGGAGCTGCGCGGGGTCGTTTACGCCTCGATTGTCTATCGCGTGCGTGTGGTTCGGCCCCACTTGCGGGCTCGGCCCAGAGCGGTCTCGAGCACACCAACGGGGTCCGGTGTCGACAAATGAACTTACTCCAGAGTAAGTTTAATGTAAACCGACAGCAGCGGGTCCCGCGGGATCGCGCGCAGGGGAAATCCACCGACGAGACACTGGAGACTCGAGTGACCACCAAAGCCCGTTCGGCGAAGACCGCGGCCAAGAACACCAAGCAGGCCCGCCCGGTAGCCATCCTCGGCGGTAACCGCATTCCGTTCGCTCGCTCCGACGGCAAGTACGCCCACGCCTCCAACCAGGACATGTTCACCGCCGCGCTGAACGGCCTCGTCAGCCGCTTCGGCCTGCAGGGCGAGCGCCTGGGCATGGTCGTCGGCGGCGCGGTGCTCAAGCGGGTCGGCGAGCACGGCATGATCCGCGAGTCGGTGCTCGGCTCCACCCTGTCCCCGTACACCCCGGCCCACGACCTGCAGCTGGCCTGCGGCACCGGCCTGCAGTCCATCGTCACCGTGGCCGACGGCATCGCGCTGGGCCGGCTGGAGAACGGCATCGGCGGCGGCACCGACACCACCTCCGACGCGCCCATCGGCGTGAGCGAGGGCATGCGCGAGTGGATGCTCGACGCCAACCGCGCCAAGAAGAACTCCGACTACGTGAAGCTGGTCGGCCGCCTGCGCCCGTCCATGGTCGGCATCGAGATCCCGCGCAATGCCGAACCGCGCACCGGACTTTCGATGGGCGAGCACGCCGCCATCACCGCCAAGGAATTCGGCGTCTCCCGCGAGGCCCAGGACGAGCTGGCCTACCTGTCGCACAAGAACATGGCCGCCGCCTACGACCGCGGTTTCATGGACGACCTGATCACCCCCTTCCTGGGCCTGACCCGCGACGACAACCTGCGTCCCGGCTCGACCATCGAGAAGCTGTCGACCCTGAAGCCGGTGTTCGGCACCAAGCTGGGCGACGCCACCATGACCGCCGGCAACTCCACCCCGCTCACCGACGGCGCGTCGGCGGTGCTGCTGGGCTCCGAGGAGTGGGCGGCCTCGCGCAACCTGTCGCCGCTGGCCTACCTGGTGGACTCCGAGGTCGCCGCGGTGGACTACATCCACGGCCCCGACGGCCTGCTGATGGCCCCCACCTACGCGGTGCCGCGCCTGCTGGCCCGTAACGGCCTGACCCTGCAGGACTTCGACTACTACGAGATCCACGAGGCGTTCGCGTCCGTCGTGCTCGCCACCCTGCAGGCGTGGGAGTCGGATCAGTACTGCAAGGAGCGCCTGGGCCTGGACGGCGCGCTCGGCTCGATCGACCGGTCGAAGCTGAACGTGAACGGTTCCTCGCTGGCCGCGGGCCACCCGTTCGCCGCCACCGGCGGCCGCATCATCGCCCAGACCGCCAAGCAGCTGGCGGAGAAGGGTGGCGGCCGCGCGCTGGTCTCCATCTGCGCCGCGGGCGGCCAGGGCGTCGTGGCGATCGTCGAGCGCTAGTCGCATGGCGGCATAGCCGGCGCAAGCCTCGAGGGCGGTATCGGATTCCTCCGGTACCGCCCTTCGCCGTATCGCCGCGAAAACCCGGTGCGGGCAAACGATCTCGGCCGCTAGGCTGACCGGCGGGCCGCGGAGTGGATCAGTTGGTAGATCACCTTTCTGGCAGAGAGGGAGTCGCGGGTTCGATCCCCGCCTCCGCGGCCCCCTGATCGATCAGCGCCGTCGTGCGCCGCGCCAGGTCCGTGATGCCGCTGCTGTCGTATCCGGAGACCGCGCTGCGCAAGCGGTCGTGCAGGGGTGCCGTCCAATGCGCCGGGATACCGGACGCCCCGGTCAGCACGCCCGCCACCGAGCCCACGGTCGCGCCGTTGGAGTCGGTGTCCCAGCCCGCCTGCACGGTGAGACCGACCGTCCGGGTGAAATCGCCTTCGCCCCAGAGCAGTCCGGCGGCGATACAGGCCGCATTGCCGATGGCGTGGACCCAGTTGTAATGGCCGTGCCGCGCGCGGATCGCCGCGACGGCGTGGTCCCAGGGAAATCCCCGGCGAAAATCTTCGGCAACCTCGGTGAGCGCCACCGCCAGGCGGGAGCGCGGCGGCAGCACCTGATGCGCGACGGCCAGCGCGGTGTGCGGATCGGGGGCGGTGAAAGCGGCCGCCACCAGCGCGGCGGCCCACATGGCGGCCCATAATCCATTGCCCACGTGCGAGATCGAGGCGTCGCGGGCGGCCAGGGCGGCGGCGCGATGCGGATCGCCCGGGCTGACGTAACCGTAGATATCGGCGCGGATGAGCGCACCTATCCACTCGCGGTACGGGTTTCGCCAGGTGGCGGTCTCGGGCGGCAGGTATCCGTCGATGAGATTGCGGTAGGCGACGCGCTCGGCGGTGTACGTCTGCAAGAACGGGAGACGTTCCAGCCAGAGGGCCGCGACATCCGCCACCGTGAAATCGGGGCCGTGCTGTTCGAGCAGGTGCAGGCCCAGCACCGTGTAGTCGAGGTCGTCGTCGCGCGGTGCGCCGTCGACGTGGCCGAGCGTGGATTCCGCCCAGGTCCAATGCAATCGGAGGTCGTCGGGCATGGGATCGCGGGCGGGGACGTAATCGCGCAGGGGGTAGGCGGCGGCGGGTTCCAGATAGGCGCGGATGCGGTCGGGTGTCCAGACGAAACCGTTCTCCAGCGGCTTGCCGAGCGTGCAGCCGATGCAACGGCCCAGCCAGCCGCCGTGGATGCGATCGAGCAGTTCCGAATGCCGCAGGGCGACCGGGCTTTTCGCGGCGGTGGGGGCGTCGCGGGCGCGCGGCGGACCGATATCGGCCCATTCGTCGTAGGGCCAGCCGGGTAGTCGCGGCGCCGCCTCCACCCGGTCCAGCAGCTTCCAGCAGGAACCCGGCTGTGGCTTCGCGGTGTGGGTGAGTTCGCGGACCTCCTCCGCGAAATCGTCCACCGCGTAACCGGATTCCCGGCGCTGGCACCATTCGAAGTACAGCAGGGCGCGCGGATCGGCCTCGTGGTGGCCGAAGAACGCCGTCTCTATCGAATCCACCGAATCCTCACAGGACCGCCTGCGCGGCGGCCACCACCTCGGACAGCAGGGGCATTGATTCGTCGCGCTGGGGAGCGCGCGCCCACCAGCGGCCCTCATGGGTGTGCCGGCCGAATCCGGTGGGCAGGATGACATTACTGCGATGCGGGCCGATATCGACGCTGTTGCGTTCGAGAATCTCTATGCACTCATCGGAGGGGTAGCCGTCGAACACGGCCAGGAAGGTGCGGCGCGGCGGGCGCTCGCGCACCAGCACCGGGCCGGGCACGCCGATCCGTTCGAGTTCGTCGAGTATCAAGGCCCCCAACGGTTCCGGGGTGTTCAATGCCGCGATGGTGTCGATCAGCGGTAGTACGACGAAACCCGGGGTGGTCACGTGCACATACGGCAGTCCGAACAGGGAGCGATACACGCGCGCCCATTCCTGCGGAGTCGTCAGCTCGTCCAACCGCACAATCCACCCCTCGTTCGGGCCTTGCTCCAACGACGGCGATGTCGATCGTCGGCGAGAGCCGACACACTTACCAATTCTCAGTGAAAACCCCGCTGAGCGCGCGCACTACGAATTTGGGTGAATCGTTCGCAAACGGTTTGCAAGCTGTGCTGTGTTCGATGGCCCTTCGCTCCGCTCCGGGCGTGTTCGCGGCGCTGGGCGGCGCGAACCTCCAACCGCAGAGGTTGCGGGTCCCGCGTAAAGGTGCCGTTCGGGGGTAGCCTCAGATCAGAGTCGGACGTTCCCATCAGGAGGTTCGTCATGCCCTGCGATCTGATGCTCATCGCCTACGACGGCTCCGAGAACGCACGCCGGGCCGTCGAATACGCCGGCCGGTTCCTGGCCGCGAACAGAGCCGTGGTGCTCACCGCGTGGGAGCCCATGGTGCGGCAGGCGGCGCGGCTGTCCGGGATCTCCGGGGTGATGCAGCCCGACTGGGTAACCGACGAGGAGATCGAGGACATCGCGTTCGCCGATGCCAAAACCATCAATGCCGAGGGCGTGAAGCTGGCCAAGCTGGCCGGGCTGAACGCCGAGGCACGGACCGTGGAATGCACCACCACCATCTGGACGGCCATTGTCGAAGTGGCCGACGAACTGGATGTGGACATCATCGTGGCGGGCACCCGCGGGGCCACCGGCATCCGGGCGCTCATGCACTCCAGCGTTGCCGACGCGGTGCTCAAACACTGCCATCGGCCGGTGCTCATGGTGCCGCCCGGGCGGGAACCCGGGCCGAAACCCTGACGGCGCAACGACACTGGAAGATCGCTGGTCGGACAGGCCGCGGCCGGGTGCTGAGAGATGCGTCGCTCCCCTGCCGCCACCCCCGCGGGACCGGACTAGGGTCGGAAATATGGACGGTTTTCTGCTCGCGACACCCGACGGTGTCGTACGCACCAGCGGCACGCGACGCGCGTTCGACAGCGTGGCCGGTGCGAGCGCGGCGCTGCGGGACGGAACCGCCGAACTGATCGTCGGCGCACTCCCCTTCGACCCGGCCCGACCCGCCGCCCTGCGCGCACCCGCCGAAGCCCTCCACACCGCCGGACCCTGGCGGCCCGCCGCGCTCCCGGCCCTGCCGGAAGTCCGCATCGTCACCGAAATCCCCAGTGCCGCAGAGCATGTCGCGCGCGTGACGAAACTGGTCGAACAACTCTCCGACCCCGGCCGGCCGCTGCGCAAAGTGGTGGCCGCCCGCTCCCTGCTCGCCACCGCCGACGCGCCCCTGGACCCCGAACTGATCGCCGCGCACCTGATCACCCGGCATCCGCGCGCCAACGTCTTCGCCGTCGACCTCACCCCCGCCGGCCGCCCCGGCGAAACCCTGCTCGGCGCGACCCCCGAAGTCCTGGTCGCCCGGCACGGCACCGCCGTCACCCTGCGCCCGCTGGCCGGAACCCTCCCCCGCCTCGCCGACCCCGCCGCCGACGCCGCCCAAGCGCGAGAACTCTTGGCCAGCACCAAGAATCAGGACGAGCACGCGTACGTGATCGAGTGGATCCGCGAACGCCTCGGCCCCGTCTGCGACCTCGTCATCCCCGACGGCCCGGAACTCCTGCAAACCCCCGAGGTCTGGCATCTGGCCACCCCCATCACCGGCACCCTCCACG
Organism: Nocardia yamanashiensis; assembly: GCF_021183565.1. Classification (NCBI taxonomy): domain Bacteria; kingdom Bacillati; phylum Actinomycetota; class Actinomycetes; order Mycobacteriales; family Nocardiaceae; genus Nocardia; species Nocardia yamanashiensis. The sequence goes on along the minus strand of NZ_CP089226.1, from coordinate 7,117,063 downwards.
ACCCCTCGGTCACCGCCCTCGACCTCGCCGTCCTCCTGCACCCCACCCCCGCGATCTGCGGCACCCCCACCGACCTCGCGCTGGAACTCATCACCGATCAAGAAGGCGACCGCGGCTTCTACAGCGGCGCCGTCGGCTGGTGCGACGACCACGGCGACGGCGAATGGGTGGTAGCCATCCGCTGCGCCGAACTCTCCGCCGACGGCCTGACCCTGCGCGCCTTCGGCGGCGGCGGCATCGTCGCGGCCTCCGATCCCCACACCGAACTCGTGGAGACCACGGCCAAACTCCGCACCTTCTTCAACGGCTTGAATTGCGCGGTGCCCGAATAGCTCCGTGTGGATCCCAGCCAACCGACCACTTCACCACGGAGTTCGACGTACGAACGACCATTCCCGCTTCGAGGTTCGGCGGGCAATCCACAGCCCTTTCGCCTCGGAGTTCGGGCAGGTCGCCTGCCCTCGATCGAGGGTTCGGGGGCTTGCCCCCGAGACGCTTCCCCAAGGGGTTGAGGGGCGCAGCCCCTGGGAGTTTCGAGAGTTGATCGAACTCCTGTCGGCCGATCGGTGATCGACCTGCTAGGTTGGCCGAGTTACGCATGCGTCCGATGTTGGGAGTACCGCGATGAAGTTTGCCGTTCCTGGTGCAGCGAGTGCTGTCGGTGGAGCCCTGGTCGGGCTGGCGGCGGTCCTGGTCATCACGATGGCGGCCTCGCAGGACACGCGCCCCGACATCGATCGCAGTGGCGACTCTTCCTCGTCGCTGCTGAACAACGTTGAGTACGGCGCCCGCTGACCTGACTTCGAGCGACACCGCGACCGGTCCCGACGCGGACCGGTCCTCGGAGATCGCACCGCTGGGCCGCCGCTGGCTGCTCGGGACCATCCTCGCCGCATTCCTGCCGACCTTTCTGCAGGCGCCGGGGCGCACGGTCGCCGACACCAAATACGACCTGGCACAGAATCCGCTCGGCTTCCTCGCGCGCGCCTCGCACCTGTGGAGCAGCCAGGCCCCGATGGGCCAGGTGCAGAACCAGGCTTACGGATACTTCTTCCCGCACGGCGCGTTCTTCTCCCTCGGGCACGTCCTGGGCCTGCCCGCCTGGATGATCCAGCGCGTCTGGTGGGCACTGCTGCTGCTCGCCGGTTTCTGGGGCATCGTCCGGCTGGCCGAAACGCTCGGCATCGGCAGCCGCGGGTCCCGGATCATCGCCGCCACCGCTTTCGCGCTCTCCCCGCGCGTACTCACCACCCTCGGCTCCATCTCCTCCGAGACACTGCCGATGATGCTCGCGCCCTGGGTGCTGCTGGCCCCCGCCGCGCTGGGCGTCGCACTGCGCTCGGCCGGCCCGCACGACCCCCACGACGCGCACGATCCGCAGGACACGGCCGCACCCGCGATCGGGAACCGGTGGCGGCGGGCCCTCGCACGATGCCGCAGTAGTTTCCTGGTCGCCGGTACCGGGCGCGCGGGCGCGGCCTCCCCCGCGGGCAGTGCGCTGGCGCTCGCTCTGATGGGTTCGGTGAACGCGGTCGCCACGGCCGCGGCGTTCCTGCCCGCGGCACTGTGGTGGGCGTCGTACCGGCCGAACCGCGCCTGGTGGAAGTTCACCCGCGCCTGGATTCCGCTGCTGGTGCTGGCCACCTGCTGGTGGGTGGTGCCATTGCTGTTGCTGGGCAAGGTGAGTCCGCCGTTCCTGGACTACATCGAATCCTCCGGCGTCACCACGCAATGGGCGTCGCTGGGCGAGGTGCTGCGCGGCACCGACAGCTGGACGCCGTTCGTCTCGCCGGAGCGCATCGCGGGCGCGGTGCTGGTCACCCAGCCCGCCGCGGTGCTGGCCACCGGCATGCTGGCCGCCGCGGGCATGGCCGGATTGGCCATGCGCGCCATGCCCGGTCGCGGCCGGCTGGTGCTGATCCTGTGCGTCGGCCTGGTCGGCATCTGCGCCGGTTACGCGGGCCAGCTGGGCGGGCCGTTCGCCGAACAGGTGCGCATGTTCCTGGATTCCGGGGGCGCGCCGCTGCGCAATGTGCACAAGCTGGAACCGCTCATCCGACTACCCCTGGTGCTGGGCCTGGCGCATCTGCTGGGCCGGGTGCCGCTGCCCGCCTCGGTGCCGATGCCGGTGTGGCGCAGGGCTTTCGCGCATCCCGAACGCGATCGCATGGTGGCGCTGGGCGCGCTCATCCTCACCGCGCTGGCGCTGTCCACCTCGCTGGCCTGGACCGGCAAGCTCGCCCCGCGCGGGGATTACGACAAGGTGCCCGGCTACTGGCAGCAGACCGCGGATTGGCTGGCGCACAACGCATCCGACACCCGGGCATTGATCGTCCCGGGCGCGCCGTTCGGCAGTCAGGTCTGGGGGCTCACCCGCGACGAACCACTGCAAGCCCTGGCGAGCACCCCCTGGGCCGTGCGCGACGCCATCCCCTTGAACCCGCCCGGAGCCATTCGCGCCATGGATTCGGTGCAGCGGCTCATCGCCGACGGCCGACCCTCCACCGGCCTCGCGCCGACCCTCGCCGCCCAGGGCATCGGAGTCCTGGTGCTGCGCAACGACCTCGACCCGGACACCGCCCGCTCGACCCGGCCCATGCTCGCCCACCGCGCGATCGAGGGCTCACCCGGCCTGGTGAAGGTCACCGAATTCGGCGAACCGTCCGAACCCCGCAAGGTGGACGGCCTCGTCGCGGACGGCGACCTGCGCCCGTCCTACCCCGCGATCGAGATCTACCGGGTGGAGGCCGCCACGGCACGCGACGCGGTCAGTGTGCGGAGCGGTGCCGGTGCGCCGGAATCGTTCCCCGGGGCCTACACGGCGCCGCTGGGCGGGGTGCCCGTGGTGCAGGGCGGTCCGGAAGTGCTGGAACGGTTGCGGCGCAATGGTTCCAGCGATCCGGTGCTGCTGGCGGCCGATGCCGCGCGGGCCGGGCTGCCGGTGCGGGGCGTGACGGTCACCGATACGCCGATGGATCGGGAGACCGATTTCGGGCGGGTGGACAACCACAATTCGGCGCTGCGGGCAGCCACGGACGCGCGGCGCACGCACAACCTGGTTCCCGATTACGCCGTGCCGGGTACGCCGCTGGTAGAGGGCGAATGGTCGGGAGCGACCGTGACGGCGTCCGGGTCGGCCGCCGATGCCACGCAGATCGGCGGGGCCGCACCGGGGAATTCGACGGCCGCCGCCTTCGACGGTGATCCGGCCACCGCCTGGATCAGCAATGGCGCGGAACACGCCGTGGGGCAATGGCTTCGGCTGGATCTGGACCAGCCGGTGAACAGCGCCGTACTGAAGATCACGACCAGCGCGGCGGCCATCGGCTCGCCGGTGAAGTGGCTGGAGGTGGCGACGTCCAAGGGCACGGTGTCGGCGCGGATCACCGAACCCGGTGCGCCGGTGAATGTCTCGCTGCCGCCCGGTCGCACCGAATGGATCGAGATCACTGCCGCGCGCACCGAAGACGGCAGCGCCGGTGGGCAATTCGGGATCAGCGAGCTGACCCTGGACGATTACGCGGATCGGGAGCATCCGGTGCGCGTCGATATCCGGCATCGCACCGTGCTGCCCGCGGCCCCGGCCGGCGCGCAGGTGGACGGCTGGGATCTGGGACAGGAGTTCCCCGGGCGCAGTGCGTGTTTCGATGCTCCCGACCGGGTGCGATGCAGTAAGGCGCTGGCGCTGTCAGCCGAGGAGCCGGGCGTTTTCCAGCGCACCCTGACCGTCCAGCAGCCGATCACGGTCGGCGCGGAACTCACCGTCCACACCCGGCCCGGGCCCGCCCTGGCGAACCTGCTCACCGATCGCGACCGCCCCGTCGCGCGCGGCCAGTCCGATGTCGGCGACCCGCGCGGTTCCGCCTTCGCCGCCACCGACGGGGATCCGCGCACCAGCTGGATCGCGCCGGAGACCTCAGTGCGCAATCCCACCGGCGCGAAACCGACCCTGGTCATCGATCTGCCCGAGCCGACGCTGGTCACCGGGCTAGAGGTGCTGCCGTCCCGGGGCGACCTGCCCGCGCACGCGAGCGCCGTCGCGGTGAATCTCGGCAACGGTCCGCAGGTGCGCGAGATCGATCCGGAGGCCACCGGGGCGACCCGGCTCGAACTGGAGCCGTTCGTCACCGACCGCATCGAGCTGAGCATCAATTCCTGGAAGCCCGTACTCGACCAGACCGCACTGGGATTCGCGGCCGAGCAGCCGCCGGGCCTGGCCGAGGTGAACGTGCTCGGCCCGGACTATCCGGCGCCCGCCGATCCGAACCGGCTGCTCACCGTCGACTGCGACAACGGCCCGACCATCGCCGCGGCGGGGCGCACCCTGCACACCACGGTCACCGGCACCGCCGCCGAATTCCTGTCCGGCGCACCGCTGCCCGCCAAGGTGTGCGCGGTGACCGAGGACTCCGGTCCGGACGCGAGCGAGGCCGAGCCGGTGACGCGGACCGTCGGCGACCCGGCCGCGGCCACCTTCGATCTGATCGGCGGTCGCGTGGATGTCACCGTCGCACCGACCAGCCTGTTCACCGTCGACGAACTGGCCATGCGGCGGGTGGGTGGACCGGCTGGGGCGCAACCGGATTTGGCTGCGAACAGCGGGACGAGTGCGCCGGGCGGTACCCGGTTGCTGGTGCTGCCGCTCAGCACCAATGTGGGCTGGCAGGCGCGCACCGCCGACGGGACCGAGCTGAAGCCGATCGTGATCGACGGCTGGCAGCAGGCGTGGCTGCTGCCGGCGGACGCGAAAGGACCTGTCACCGTGTCCTTCCCGGCCGACCGCTGGTACCGCTTCGCCATCTTCGGCGGCCTGCTGCTGCTGATTCCCTTGGCGGTGATCGCATTCCGCAGCGCGCGCCGGCCGCGGCCGGACAACGGGCCCGCACCGCGCACCTGGCGCAGCCGGACCGTCGGCGCGATCGGTCTCGCCGCCGCCACCGGACTCATCGGCGGCCCGGCCGGAATCGCGCTCACCGCACTGGGATTGATAGCCGACCGCTATTTGATCCGACGTCATCCGACCCTGCTGGTATGGGTCGCGGGGCTCGGCACGGCGGTCTGCGCGGCCGCCCTGTCGACCGGTCCCTGGCGATCGCTCGATGGTTACCTGGGCGGTTCGCTGTGGGTGCAGTTCCCGGCCCTGGTCGCGATCGTCGCCGTCGGTATCGCCGCGCTGCCGTCCCGCGAGCGCTGATTCAGCCGAACCGCCGGCGGGTCCACACCCGCACCGGCTCTTCGATCAATGCGAACGAAGCCGCCGCCAGCGGCAGTGTGAAGGCGACCGTCAGCAGGTACACGATCACGAAATTGCCCCGGAACGGGACGATGCCGAACACCGGGAAGATGATCGACAACACCACCAGGTGCCAGATGAAAATGCCGTACGACCAGCGGCCCATGGTCGCCGCCACCCGGCTCTCCAGCCAGCGGTGCCGGACCTCGGGCCGCAGCACCAGCGGGGCGATCAAACTGAACGCGATGACCACGCCGAGCGCCATCTTGGTCACGTACTGCCAGGGCTGACCGTGGGTGAGCCCGCGCGGACCGGCCAGTTCGGTGGTGGCGAAGACCATGGCCAGCGCCGCCGTCGACCACATGAGCCGGCGCTTGCCCGCGATACGCCGCCAGCGCGGCGCATCCAGCAGCGAAAGCTCGGCCAGCAGCATGCCGACCGCGAACCAGGGCAGATAGCCGGGCAGCCAATTGTCGGCGTGGATGCCCTCTTTGGTCGGGACGGGCAGGAAATTCCAGGCCAGGAACAGCAAGCCGAAGCCCAGCACCACCGGCACCCGCAGGCGAGCGCGCGGCCCGCGCAGCCAGGCGAGCGCGAAGGCCAGCAGCGGCAGCAAAAGATAGAAGGCCACCTCCACCGACAGACTCCACATCTGGGTGAGGCCGTCGGTGAGGGTGTAGGGCACGAAGACCTGCAGCAGACCGAGATTCGATACCCAGACCCGCAGGCCGGCGGTGTGCGCGGCACTCGGCAGCATGATCAGCACCACGCACACCACCAGCCAGTAGGCGGGCAGGATGCGGGCGGCGCGATGCAGCAGGTAGCGCCCGGCGCGGGGTGCGGTGCCGAGTCCCCACGCCGCGAGGGCGTGCGGCCGCCAGAGCAGGAAACCGGAGAGCGCGAAGAACACCGCGACCGCCATATCGAAGCGCTCCCACAGCGGGCCGAGGATCGGCTGGGCGGTGGCGCCGGTCTGGAAGGCCACGTGGGTGAGCACGACGCCGAGGGCCGCCAGGGCGCGCATGCCTTCGAGCGCGGGCACGAAACCACCGGACCGGTTCGGCGCAACGGCACCCGATGTCGTCGCCGTTCCCGATCGCTCATCGATTGCGCGGGCGTCCGGTCCGGCCCCCGCGGCCGCCGCCGCGATCCCGGCGCCCGGCGTCGGCTCTACCGGCGGCGCGGGGTCGGAATCGGGGCGGGCGGTGGTCGTCATTGCGGTCCAGTTTGCCTTGTGGCCCCCAACCGTGAGCATTCCGTGTTTGACTAACGACCGTTTCGCGATGTTTTCCTGCCTCGGCGAGTGGCATGACGGCCCTGGACTGTTAGTGTCGGGGCTCACGAGTGCTGTGCGGCGACCGCAGTGCTCATCGGAACGACCTGTTCGACGACGAGGAGAACTTGCATGGCACTGAGTGCCGGTACCAGAAGGACGGTGGCCTGCCTGCTCGTAGGGCTGGGTGCGATGCTGCTCGTCGCCGCGATCATGATCCCCACCTATACGGTGAGTCGGCTCGCGAAGACCCCCCTCGACCTGGAGATCACCACCGTAGCGACCAATGCCGAGGGCAAGCCCAGCGAGGTGCTGGACTCCAAGTCGCTCACCGGGCCCGGGTCGGCGAAGGTGGATCAGAACGTCGCGCTGGTCTCGCAGCGCTTCCTCACCGTCGAGAACCCCTCCGACGCCAGCGAAATGACGGTTCAGGCCGGTCAGACGCTGCGCCGCATCGACAAGCAGGGCGACACCGGCCTGCTGACCGCGAGCATCGACCGCGTCACCATCGACCGTAAGACCGGCATGCCGGTGGATTCGGTGGACGGCGGCCCCAACGGCTCCGTCGCCGTCACCGTCGACAAGCAGGGTCAGTCGGTCATGGACGCCGTGCAGCACACCGGTCTGCAGTACCGCTTCCCGCTCGACACCGAGAAGAAGACGTACCCGTACTTCGACCTCAACGTGCGCAAGACCTTCGACATCAACTTCGTCGAAGAGACCGAGATCAACAGCCTGAAGGTCTACCACTTCCAGCAGACCGTCCCGGTCACCGATCTCTCCACCGTCGCGAACACGGTCACCAACAAGCTGTCCCTGCCGGCCGAGAAGTGGGGCGTCGAGGGCGGCGAAACCCCGGTCACCATGACCCGCTTCTACACCAACACGCGTGACCTGTGGGTCGAGCCGCAGACCGGCACCGTGATCAAGGGCCAGGAGCAGCTCAGCCAGTACTACGCGCGCAGCGCCGACAAGCCCGAGGTGACGGTGCTCAAGTCGACCCTCGCGTTCGACGAGAACACCATCGAATCGCAGATCTCGGTGGCCAAGGAGAACATCGACAAGCTGTCGCTGTACGGCCGCACCCTGCCGATCGTCCTCGGCGTCGTGGGCGCCATCGCCCTGATCGCCGGCCTGGTCTTCGGCTTCCTCGGCGGCTCCGGCTCCGGCCCGGCCCCCGTCCGCCGCGCCCCCGGCCGCGGCCCGGCCCCCGCCGGCCCCGCGCCGACCCGCACCGACAACCTGGCCGACGCCCCCACCCAGCAGATCGACATCAGCGGCATCGACCTCGACAAGAAGTCCTAGCCCGCTTCGATAAGCCGAGCGGCCCCGCACCAATGGTGCGGGGCCGCTGTCGTTTCCACGGTAGGAAGCCTTCGCCCGTTGCCCGGCGGAGGTTCTTGTCGGCCCGAGGAGGATTCCGCTGAGGAGGATCTCGGCCGTTCGCGGGATCGGCAGATCCGTGCCGGCCCACATGGTGGTTATCCGGTGGAACCGCGTCGGCGAGAGCCTGAGCGCCGGTTCGGACCTGAACACCACAGCGCACGTCTACATGCACCCAGACCGAGCACGCGGGCGGGATCGCCAGCACGGGGCGGCCGACGATGATCGTCTGACGCGGGCCGGAACAGGCGAGGAGCTGGAGTCCGTTTCGGCCGAGGGGTGCGCTGCGGGGGCGGCGGTGGGTGGGTGGGAGCATTGCAGGCGTGTCCGTTGTACGCCGTCTGCCTGTGGTTGCGGACCTCACCCTGGTGACCGCGGGGGCTATGACGGCGAATGTGGCGGGGTATCTGCTGCAATTGCTGGCCAGCCGGTGGTTGGGGGTTTCCGGGTACAGCCCGTTCGCGAGTCTGCTGGCGGTGCAGTTGCTGTGCGCGGTGCCGGCGTTGGCGCTGCAGAACGTCGTTGCGAGAGAGGTCGTGCTGGGTGCGCCCGTCGCGGCGGCGCGGCGGCTGGGGTGGCGGTGCGCTGCTCTGGTGGCGGTGATCGCGGTGCCGCTCATACCGATCGTGAGCGCTGTCCTGAAGGTGAGTGTGGCGGCTGCCGCGGGGGCCTTGATCGCCGCGCCCGTGTTGGTCCTGCTGTCCGGCGAGCAAGGAATCCTGCAGGGCCGTAGCCGATTCCGTGGCCTCGCCTGGGTACTCGGCGGCGCGGGAATCGCCCGCGTGACTCCGGCTATCGCCGTGCTGGCGGTCGGCGGCGGCACCACCGCCGCGTTGTGGGCCGCGGCGGCAGGCATCGCGGTCGCGGCAGTCGGTGCGCGCCGCATCGACGACTTCACGGAAGGCGCCGCAAGCGCCGACGGGGCTCCGACTGCGGCACCGGATTTCGGTCAGCACGCGACGCCGGATCTCCGTGCGGATGTCCTCGATATCGAAAGCCACGGCAAGGCAGGCGAAGGCGCCGACGAACTCCGCGCCACCGCTTCCGCTCCGGGCCGCGTCCGACGATATTCCGGCACCGGCCGTTTCGGGCGGCGGATCGACTCCGGCGCGGTGCGGTCCGGTTCCGGGGGCGGCGGGGCGGGCGGGTATGCGGCGGAGGTGCTGCCGGTTTTTCGGGCGGCGCAGGTGCAGGCGGCGTTGATGGCTTTGTCGTCGGCGGATTTGATCGTGTCGCGGATTGTGCTGGGCGAGGACGATGCCGGGCGTTATGCGCTGGGGGCGATCGCGGCGAAGATCGCTTTCTGGTTGCCGCAGGCGGTCGGGGTGGTTCTTTATCCGCGGATGGCGCAGCCGCGGCATTCGGCGCGGGCGGTGCGGTCGGCGCTGGCGGTACTCACCGGGATCGGGGCGCTGGCGGTCGCGGGGGCGGCGGTGGCCGCGCCATTGGCTCCGTTGTTCGCCGGGCAGGATTACGCGCCCATTCAGGGGCTGCTGTGGTTGTTCGCGCTGAACGGCGCGTTGCTCGCGGTGTTGCAGGGCGCGCTGTTGTCCGCGATCGCCGCCGACCGGACCGCTCCCGCCGCGATCACCTGGGTCGGGCTCGCGGTCGGCGTCACCGTCATGCTGACCTGCGCCCACTCGGTCACCAGCCTGATCGTCATCGCCACCGCGACCTCGGCCGTGACGACCCTCGTCATCGCCGCCCTGGTACTCCGCACCGCCCGCGCCGACGACGAGACCCCTTCCAGCGTCCCCGATCCCGGCCCCGCCGGAGCATAGGGTGCCGGTGTGAACGCGGCCCCCGCCCGGCGCTGGACCAGCCTGATCCCCGCCGGATACAGCCTGGCCCTGGCCCTGCTCGTCCTGGGCCCGCTGCTCGCCCCCGGCTACCTCCTGCTCCGCGACGCCGTCAGCACCCCGCGCTCCTACCTCACCGACTCGGCTCTCGGCCTGGGCGATGCCGCCCCGCGCGCCGTCCCCCAGGACGCCCTGATCGCCACCCTCTCCACCGTGATCGACGGTGGCCTCCTGGTGAAAGCCATTCTCCTGACCGCACTCTGGATGAGCGGCTGGGGCGCCGCCCGCCTGTCCCGCGAACTCCTCGGCGTATCCCCGGCCCCCCAACTCGTGGCCGCCACCCTCGCCCTCTGGAACCCCTACGTAGCCGAACGCCTCCTCCAAGGCCACTGGAGCCTCCTCACCGGCTACGCCGCCCTCCCCTGGATAGCCCTACTGGCCAACCGTTTACGTTCGCCCCGACCCCGCAGCGCGAGCGCCCCGGCAGCCGGTGGCCCAGCCGCTGTCGAAGTGGTCGCCGCTGGGGTTGCATCCACCGAACCGGCACCCACGGCCGAGGGCGCACCGGCTACTTCCGGCCCAGCAGCTCCCATCTCGGCCGCCGGCACAGCCGGACCGGCTGCACCCGCTACCGCGACCGCTCCGTCCGAAACCGGTTCTGCGGCCGCACCCGGCTCTGGGACGGTGCACATCGAATCCACCAGCGGCCGGGGCGATACCGCGGCGGTTGATCGACCTGGAACGGGCCGAGCCGGTGCGGCACATCCTCCGGCGTGGCGCGATTGGTGGATGTGGGCGGCACTGGGCGGATTACTGGCGGCGGCCGGGCTCACGCCGACCGGTTCCCTGCTGGCGGGCTGCGTGGCCCTGCTGCTGGTCGGTCGGCGCAATCTGGTTCCGGCGCTGGGATTGTGGGTGCTGGCGTCGGCGCCTTGGCTGGTGGCGACCGCGCTGGCGGGCGGCGGGGCGGCGACCTCGGATCCGGCGGGGGTGGCGGCGTTCGCGGCGCGGGCCGAGCCGTGGCTGGGGACGCTGGGGAGCTTGGCCGGATTGGGCGGGATTTGGAACAGCACCGCGGTGCCGGGTTCTCGCACAACATTTTTCGCTGTGATCGGAACCCTGCTCCTGCTGACGTTGGTCGCCACCGGTGTGCGCGCGACACTCGGAGCTGCGGTGGGCCGGGTGCGCGCGGACGCAGGCCAGTCGGGTGACCGGGTGCCCGAGGATGCGGGCTGGCCGGACGACCGGGTGTCCGAGGATGCGGGCCACTCGGACGACCAGGTGCCCGAGGGTTTGCGCCACTCGAGTGAACGGGTGCGCGAGGATGTGGGCGACTCGGGTTCGAGTACGCTGCCGCGTTCCGAGGCCGGTAGCGCCACGGTCTCATCGGAGGTGACGCCGGGAAGCGTCGGGGCGATTGCCGCGCGGGGTGGCCGCGACTCGGGCCGGTATGTGCGGCGGGTGCTCGTGGGGCTGGCCGTGATCGCGGTGGTCTGGCCCGCGCTCGGTGCGACCGGGTGGGGGCTGGCCGTCGGTGAGTTCCTGGTGGCGAATGTGCCCGGGGCCGGGCTGTTCCGGGATTCGCAGAAGTTCGCGGCGCTGGCGATGCCCGGGTATGCGCTGTGTGCGGCGGCCGGGTGTCAGGTTGTCGCGGAGTGGGTTTCAGCGCGTCGCGGTCAGTCGGCGCGGGCTGCGGCGGGCTCCGATGCTGTCGTTGAGGGGCGCGCGACGGCGGGATCGTGGACGGACCTGCATGTTCGGACCGGCGGGGTGGCTGCGGTTTTCATTGTTTTGTTGTTGATCGCGCTGCCGGATCTGGCATGGGGTGTGGGCGGGAAGTTGCGTCCGGTGCATTATCCGGCGGGGTGGGCGCGGGTGGCCGAAATGGTTGATGCGCCCGGGGATGTGGCGGTGCTGCCGGGTGGGATGTTCCGGAAGTTCCGGTATTCGGGGCCGGCTCCGGTGCTGGATCCGGCACCGCGGATGGTGCGGCGGGATGTGCTGCAGACCGGGGAGTTGCCGGTGGCGGGCGGGTCGGTGGCCGGGGAAGGGGTGCGAGCGCGGGCGGCGGAGCAGGTTTTGCTGCGGGGTGGGTCCGCCGCGCGGCTGGGTGAGCTCGGTGTGGGGTGGGTGCTGGTGGAGGGCGGCACCCCGGGGCCCGTCGGCGAATCGAAAACTACGCTGGATCAGCTGATTTCGGTGTATGCGGATCGGGATCTGCGGCTTTACAAAGTGCCGGGCGTCATCGCCGATCATGATGCTTCGGCCGCCGATCGAAGGATCTCCGGTGCGGCGCATGTGCTGTGGGCCGTCTTGCTGTTCGGCGGAATCATCGCTGCCGCATGGCATTCGATGAGCGCGCGGGTCAATCGCGCGGGAACCCCACGGCGAATCCGATCGCGATGATGACGACGCTGACTGCCGCGATGACGGCGATTATCCACATGGATAGGAGCGTACGAGCGGCAGGAACCGGTCGGCGCGGATTCGAAAGAGAAAGCGGCTAAGGCTGATTCGCGGGCGTCAGCGCGACCAGACCGGACACGCGCCGGCCGCGAGCGACGGCCGACAGCACCTGGTGGACGCCGTTTCCGGTTTGCTCCCAGGAGAATTCGCGCGCCCGCGTGCGCGCCTTCTCGCCGAGTTCGGTGCGCGCCTCGTGATCGGCGAGCAGATCGCCGGCGGCGGCGGTGAGCTGGGCGGCGTCATCGACGAGCAGCCCGGTCACCCCGTCCACGATGGAATCGGTGAGCCCGCGCGAACTGCGATAGCCGATGGTCGGCACCCCGTGCTGCGCCGCCTCGATGACCGCGAGCCCCCAGCCTTCCTTGCGGGAGGGCAGCACGTGCACCCAGGCCCGGGACAGCAGCCGGTGCTTGTGGTCCTCGCCGACGTGCCCGTGGAAGGTGACGGCGTCGGCGATGCCGAGCTCGGCCGCGTGCGCGCGCAGATTGTCGGCCCACCAGCCGTCGCCGATCACATCCAGGTGCAGGTCCGGAATGCGCTCGCGCAGGCCCGCGACCGCGGTCAGCGCGTCCTCGATCTGCTTGTGCGGGACCAGCCGCGACAGCACCACCATGCTCGGATGCGGGGTGCGGGTGGCGTCGTCACCGGCGGGCACGTGCGCGGGCACCGGTTCCGCGCCATTGCGCACCACGGCGATCCGGGCGCTTTCGACCCCGAGCGCGGTCAGTTCCTCGGCCGACGGCAGCGACACGGTCAGGTACTGGTTGCCGCGATGCACCCGCGGCGACAGCCGCGATTCGATCCACCAGCCGATCCGCCCGACCAGTTTTCCGGCGACCGGCCATTGCTCCCGATGCCCGTGATGCACCAGCACCACCGTCGGCGCGGCGCTCGCGGCGCGGGCGAAGAAGGGAATTCCGTTCTGGGTATCGATCACCGCGTCCGGCCGCACGTCCCGCAGCGGCCCGATCCCCAAGCGCCCCAAGGCAATGGCCGCCAGCGCCCGCGGATACACGGTGTACCGCCCGCCCCCGCGACTGATCTCGATCCCGTCGACCCGTTCCCGCCGCGCCGCCCCGGGGTAGCGCGCGGTCCGCAGAGTGACCTTCACGCCCCTGGCCGCGAGCTGCGCGCCCACCTGTTCCAGGTAGCGCTCGCTGCCCCCGCCCTGCGGATGCCCGGTGTCGCGCCAGCACAGCAGCAGCACTTCACGCACGGGCGGATCTCCAGGGTTCACTACGACGATCAACGGACAATGGGCTCCACCCTATAGCCCCACGTCAACCCACACCCCCTTAGTGGTCATCCGACCCGCTCCGATCGCCGCGCATTACCGCCGCGCCCCACCCACCCGCAGCGAGCCGGAAGCGACCGGGAAACCCGCGGTAGAAGCCGACCGGCCCGCACCGGCCCAGGGCTGCGCCGACCATCCAATGTGAAGCCACGCGCTCCGGCTCACCCCGGCCGGCGCGAACCAACGGGCGCAAACCAGCAGCGCGAACCATCGGGCGCAAACCAGCAGCGCGAACCAGCGGGCACGAACCAGCAGCGCGAACCAGCGGGCACGAACCAGCGGGCGCGAACCGACGGACAAGAACCTTCGAGTCAGCCTGGGCGCGCGTGCCGGGATGCCTTACGGCGTGGCGCGCGACCCGCCGCGACAGGCCCGGGTGGGGGTGCGCGAGAGTACGGGCGGCGGGGATGGGGGTGGCGCGGTTGTGCGAGACTTTCCGCCGTGCTTCGAGCTGAACAGATCGCTTCGCGCTGGGCCGGGCGCCGCCCGCGGTTCGCCGGGCGGGCGACGCTGCGGCGGTCGTGGCGGTTGCTGTCGAGTTTCCGGTTCGAGCAGACCGATCCGGCCATCTTCTACGGCGGGGTGGCCACGGATACCGCGGAGCTGGTGGCGGATTTCTATCGGGATCTGACGGGGCGGTCGCTGCGCGGGACCATCGTGCTGGACGTGGGCGGCGGGCCCGGGTATTTCGCGGACGAGTTCGGCCGGGCCGGGGCCAGGTATCTGCCCGTGGAGCCCGATCCTTCGGAGATGCACGCGGCCGGGCTGAAGGTCGCGGGTTCGGTGCGCGGGTCGGGGATGGCGCTGCCGTTCCGGGACGATGCGGTCGAGGTCTGCATCTCGTCGAATGTGGCCGAACATGTACCGCACCCGTGGGTGATGGCCGAGGAAATGCTGCGCGTCACCAAACCCGGTGGGCTGATGGTGTTCTCGTACACGGTGTGGCTGGGCCCGTTCGGCGGGCACGAGACGGGGCCCTGGCATTACCTGGGCGGGGAGTTCGCGGCGCGCCGGTATCTACGCAAACAGGGCAAAGAACCCAAGAACCGTTTCGGGCGTTCACTTTTCGCGGTGCGCGCGGTGGACGGCCTGCGCTGGGCGAACTCGACTCCGGACGAAGTGGAGATCTTGGCCGTGTTCCCGCGCTATCACCCGTGGTGGGCCTGGTGGATGGTGCGGGTACCGGGCCTGCGCGAGCTGCTGGTCAGCAATCTGGTCGTGGTGGCCACCAAACGGGCCGGGACACAGGCGGATCGGCGTTCAGCGCTCGAACCGGCCGCGACGCCAGAATCGGCGTAGACCGTCCGTCCGTTCGGGTTCGCCCCAGGGTGACTCCTGGGTTGCCAGCCCCACCGTCTCCAGCGCGGTCAGCCCGACCTGACAGGCCAGGGCATTCACCGCGGCAACCGCTTCCGCGGCCTGCAGGGCGGCGGTGGCCTGCTCGGTGGTGAGGGTCCGGCCCGGCAGAAATGACACCACCCAGCCACCGAAACCGACGCTTTTCGCCTGGTGCGGCGTGAGATCGCTGGTCATCAGCGACCGGTCTACCACTTGCACCGCCATGACTCGGACTCCCCTGTGTGGCAACGGTTCATGTGTCGCGCGAGCTATCCACGGTAGCTATAAAGCATGCTCGCTACGCCTGCGGAATGCAATAGTGCGTTCCCCGAAAAGCGAACCGACAGGTCGGGATTCGATTTTCCCGAGTGCTCCCGGTTTGCCGACCGGATGCGGAAGCCCTTGCGCCCCAGTATTTCCGGCAGCCCGGGCGAACCTCACATGTCCGACACGACCAACCGCAGTACCGGTTGCCCCGTGCGGCCGGCCTCGCGTGGACCCTCGACGACCTCCACCCGCCACCCCGGCGGCAGCACCCGCTGCAACTGGCTCGCGGCCCGATGCATCGGCGTGGTCGCCGATACCTGGGCGAGCCCGGTGATCTCCGGGAAAAGGAAAGGATCGATGTCCACAGCGGTCATGCCATTCGCCTACCCTTCGCGTTTCGAACCAGCAGCCGGCCGCGCAGATCTATACCCATGAGCGCGGTGGAAAACTCACCAAAGCAAATTTATAGCAACCAGCCAGATCGGCGGCGGAACAAGAATCACGCAGAGCATAAGCCACCGATAGGCAACCAGAATCGCGAACCGGGTTACCCGCTCGCGATTTTCCGGGTCCCACTGAGTGGACGCGAATCCGGACTGGAGTCCAGACAACGATCCCCGCAAAACTGTAACGTGTTCTCATGGATTACCAGAGCCTGTTCATCGGCGGCCGCTGGACCGCGCCCACCAGCAGCGATACCCTCGCCGTCGTCTCGCCCGCCACCCTCGAAACCGTGGGTAGCGTGCCCGTTGTCACCCGCGCGGACGTCGACGCCGCGGTCGGCGCCGCCCGGCATGCCTTCGACCACGGGACCTGGCCGTCCACCCCGCCGGAAGAACGCGCCCAGCTGCTCGCCCGCGTGGTGGAATTGCTCGATCAGAAAGCGGGCGACCTGACCGCCGCGCTCTCCGCCGAAATGGGCGCGCCCACCATGGCCGCCAGCACCCTGAATTACGTACCGGCCCGCGCCACCCTCGATTTCTATGCCGGACTCGGCAAGGCATTCCCGTGGACCGAAAGCCGTACCGGTCTGTTCGGCACCAGCCGGGTCTCCCGGGAACCGATCGGCGTGGTCGCCGCCGTCATCGCCTGGAACGTGCCGCTGTTCCTGGCCGTCAACAAGCTCGCCCCCGCCCTGCTCGCGGGCTGCACCGTGGTGCTCAAGCCCGCGCCGCTCACCCCACTCGCCGCCAACCAGCTGGCCGAACTCTTCACCGAGGCCGGACTGCCCGAGGGCGTGCTCTCGGTGCTCCCCGCCGAGGCCGACGCGGCCGAATACCTGGTCTCGCATCCGGGCGTCGACAAGGTGACCTTCACCGGCAGCACCGCGGTCGGCCGCAAGATCGCGGCGATCGCCGGCAGTCAGCTCAAGCGCTGTTCGCTGGAGCTCGGTGGCAAATCCGCGGCAATCCTGTTGCCGGACATGAATATCGAGGACATGCCGAAGCTCGCCTTCGCCGGTCTGATGAACTCCGGCCAGGCGTGCGTGGCGCAGACGCGCATCCTGGCGCCGCGCAGCCGCTACGACGAAATCCTGGACGCGCTACAGGCTTCCATCGGATTCTTCCCCGTCGGCCTGCCCGACGATCCGGCGGCGCAGCTGGGCCCGCTCATCTCCGAGGCGCAGCGCGAGCGCGTCGAGGGGTACATCGCCAAGGGCAAAGACGAAGGCGCACGGCTGATCTCGGGCGGCGGGCGTCCCGACCTGCCGGGCTGGTACGTCGAGCCGACCGTGTTCGCGGACGTGAACAACGGCATGACCATCGCCCGCGAGGAGATCTTCGGTCCCGTGCTGTCGGTGCTGCCCTACGACACCGAGGACGAGGCGGTGGCCATCGCCAACGACTCCGATTACGGTCTGGCGGGCTCGGTCTGGACCACCGATATCGAACACGGCGCGCAGGTCGCCTCGCGCGTCCGCACCGGCACCTACGCGATCAACTGGTACGCCTTCGACCCGTGCGCGCCCTTCGGCGGGTACAAGACCTCCGGCATCGGCCGCGAGAACGGGCCCGAGGGCCTGGAGGCCTACTGCGAGACCAAGTCGCTCCTCATGCCGATGGGCAGCTGAGTCCCGAATCTCCACGGCCGGATCATGATTCAGTCATGGTCCGGCCGCTGTACTACGGCCATGAACTACCAGCCGCCGCTTCAGCCGAACCACCCGGCCCAGCCCGCGAAGAAGAACACCCTCGCCATCGTCACCCTGATCACCGGCCTGCTCGGCTTCTGCGTGCTCCCCGTGATCCTCGGCTTCGTCTCCCTCGGGCAGATCAAGAAGACCGGCGAATCCGGGCGCGGCATGGCCATCACCGGCATCGTCGCCAGCATCATCTGGACCGTCGTAGGCATCGCGGTCGGCGTCCTCTCCGCCGCGGGCTCGGAATCCGCCGAAAGCCTCGGCGTACTCGCCCGGACCCTGGCCGTCTGACAAGACGAAAAAGCCCGCTCGCACCTCGATGGCGCGGGCGGGCTTCTTTCGTTGCGGGGCTACTTATCCCAGGCGCTCTTTGAGGGCCTCGAACTCGTCGCGCACGCCGGAGGGCAGCTTGTCGCCGACGAACTGGAACCACTCTTCGATCATCGGGATCTCGCGCTTCCACTCCTCGACGTTCACCGCGAGCGCCTCGTCGACGTCGGCGGCATTGACGTCCAGGCCCTCCAGGTCGAGGTCGGCGGCGTGCGGCACGGTGCCGATCGGCGTGGTCTCGCCCTCGGCGGTGCCTTCGATGCGGCCGACGATCCACTCCAGCACGCGGGAGTTCTCACCGAATCCGGGCCACAGGAAGCGGCCGTCGGCGCCGCGACGGAACCAGTTGACGTAGAAGATCTTCGGCAGCTTGTTCGCGTCGGCGTTCTTGCCCAGCGTCACCCAGTGGTTCATGTAATCGCCCACGTGGTAGCCGAGGAACGGCAGCATGGCCATCGGGTCGCGGCGCACGGTGCCGACCTTGCCCTCGGCGGCGGCGGTCTGCTCGGACGACATGGTGGCGCCCATGAACACGCCGTGCTGCCAGTCGCGGGACTCGGTCACCAGCGGCACGGTGGTCTTGCGGCGACCGCCGAACAGGATGGCCGAGATCGGCACGCCCTGCGGGTCATCCCATTCCGGCGCCAGGGTCGGGCACTGCGACATCGGGGTGCAGTAGCGCGAGTTCGGGTGCGCGGCGAGGGTTTCCGACTCGCGCTCGTACCAGTCGTTGCCCTTCCAGTCGATCAGGTGATCGGGCTGGCCCTCCAGGCCCTCCCACCACACGTCGCCGTCATCGGTGAGCGCCACGTTGGTGTAGACCGTGTTGCCCGCGTCGATGGTGGCCATCGCATTGGGGTTGGAGGAGTGGTTGGTGCCCGGCGCGACGCCGAAGAAACCGAACTCCGGGTTGACGGCGTAGAGGCGGCCGTCCTCGCCGAAACGCATCCACGCGATGTCGTCGCCGAGGGTTTCGGCGCGCCAGCCCGGGATGGTCGGCTGGATCATGGCGAGGTTGGTCTTGCCACAGGCCGACGGGAAGGCGGCGGCCACGTAGTAGTTCTTGTTCTCGGGCGAGATCAGCTTGAGGATGAGCATGTGCTCGGCCAGCCAGCCCTCGTCGTGCGCCATGGCCGAGGCGATGCGCAGCGAGTAGCACTTCTTGCCCAGCAGTGCGTTGCCGCCGTAACCCGAACCGTAGGACCAGATCTCGCGGTCCTCGGGGAAGTGGGTGATGTACTTGGTGTCGTTGCACGGCCACGGCACGTCGGCCTGGCCCTCGGCGAGCGGGGCGCCCACGGAGTGCAGCGCCTTCACGAACGCGCCGTCGGTGCCGAGCTTCTCCAGCGCGGCGGCGCCCATGCGGGTCATCACGCGCATGGAGACCACGACGTACTCGGAGTCGGTGATCTCGACGCCCAGCTTGGGGTCGGCCGCGCCGAGCGGGCCCATGCAGAAGGGCACCACGTACATGGTGCGGCCCTTCATGGAGCCGCGGTACAGCTCGGTCATGGTGGCGCGCATCTCGGCCGGGTCGACCCAGTTGTTGGTCGGGCCGGCGTCGGCCTCGGTCTTGGAACAGATGTAGGTGCGCGACTCGACGCGCGCGACATCGGTGGGATCGGACAGCGCCAGGTACGAGTTCGGCTTCTTCGCCTCGTTGAGCTTCTTGAAGGTGCCCGCGGCGACCAGCTGCTCGGAGAGACGGACCGCTTCCGCTTCGGACCCATCCGCCCAGACCACGCGGTCGGGCTGGGTGAGTTCTGCGACCTCCTGTACCCAGGCAAGCAGTTCCTTGTGCTCGGTGGGCGCGGTGCCATCGTGAAGACCAGGAATGGTCGCTGAGGTCATGAAAACTCTCCTGAGATGGGCGGCTTCGCTGTATGTCACCTCACGACGGCGTGAGGCTCCCGACACCGAGTGCCACCAATTGCGGCAAGGCACCCACCCGCCTTGCCGATAGCACGCCCCGGATGGACGGCGTACAAGGACCAAGCGGACGCCCAGGTTCCTGCCACACAGGTTAACGCCATATATCCCGAGGGATGGAATCGGGTTGTCCAGTCGGTACCGGGTCGAAACCTCCGACCAGCCGCTATGCGAATTCGAGTGCGGCAAGGTCACGTTCGCATGCCGCGGTCAAGCCGGGTCGCCGCTGCGCCGCCGAGCGCAGGTCGGCCTCCAATTCCCCTACCCTCCGGTTTGTTTCGACCACCCGCGCGGCACAGTCCAGGACCACCCGGTCGGTGAGCCGCTCCTCGGTCTCCACCAGCGCCGTGGCGACCCGTTGTTCGAGCTGCGCCTTCACGTTGACCAGGGCATCTGCCACCCACTGCCGTAAATGAGCGCGCTCAGCCAATTGGCCACGCGCTCGCACCACCCAGGCCGCGGCCACGACACCGAGAACCAGACCGACCGGGAGGAGCGCGTATTCGAGCCCCTCGAACAGGCTCATCGGCGCCATCACCAGCCGCCCCAAACCGGTTCCGGCCGACGCCCCGACCGCGAACACCAGATGATCTTCGACACCCCGGCGGCGCGGCCCCGGATCCGGTCCGACCTCGGGCGGTCGCGCCGCCCGCCGCACCGCACCCCGGAACTCGCTGTCCACCGCGAGCTCCCCGCCCCGCCCCGATCCGATTCCCGCCCCGGACGATTCGGCCGGGCTGTCCTGGTCCCGCCGACCGGCCCACTCGCCGAGCGCGGCCGATCGGGCGGCCCGCACCACCTGGTCGAGCTGCGCCGAGACCTCGGCGATGCGCTGCCGCACCGCGCGATCCATCTCATAGGTGAGTTTGTCCACAGCACACTGCAACCGCTGTGGAAATCCGCCGCGCTCACCCGCCGGCAGCCGCTCCAGCTCGACCCGCACCGCCGCATTGAGCGCCCGCACCCGCGCCCCCGTCTCGTGCAGCAGATCCACCCGCGCCAACTGCACCCGATTCCGCACCGTCGACATGGCCGCCCCGCGCCCGCCGTCCCCCACCGCCAGCAAGGTCGCCCGCTCCTCCCGCAGCGCTGCCACATCCCGCCCCGACCGCACCTTCTCCAGCTCCGCCGCGATCCGCCGCCGCGTCTCCCCCAGCACCCGCTCCCGCACCATCGCCCCCTGATCGGCCACCGCCCCCGCCCCGGCCGCCGCCACCAGCCGCGCGTGCAGCAACCCCACCCCCGACCGATCCAGCAGCGCCGCATCCCCGTTCGCCCGCGCCGCCATCGCCATCCGCGCCGAAACCGGCACGATCTCCGCCGCCACCTTCTCCGCACTCAGCAACTCACAATCCAGCCGCCTGACCTCGCGCCATTCGGCATGCGCGTGAATCCCGTCCAACGCGAACACGATCCGCGTCCCCTCCGCGATCAACCCCCGTAACTCCCCCAACAGCCCCGCTCCGATCGGCGCGCCGCCCTCCAGCACCACCAGCGCGACCGGCACCGGCAGCCCGGCGTCCCCGCAACCCGGCTCCCGCACAACCAGATCCACATGCGGTGCGAACCGCGCCAACTCGGTACGCAAAAGCGTCATATTCACATCCGCGCCACACCCGATCAGCGCCACCTGCCCCGCCCCGGCCGTCCCCGCTGCCCGCAGCAATGCCATCCCGTTCGGATTCCACCGCTCGACGATCCCCGCGACGCGCTCGGAGAATCCGCACCCCGATTCCACACCCGGACGCGCCCCACCGCAATTGTGTATTGCCACATCAACTTCCGGCCCCGCCCCGGATTCCGCACTCCCGGCCTCGGCCACCCCGTGCGTCGATGAGCCGATGCCGCGGTCCGGCACTCCGTCCGCCCCCACCGAGGCCGTCGATGAGTCCGCCGGGCCGGCACCGGATTCGCCACCGCCCCGCGCCGACCGGTCCTCGGGCCGCGAGAATTCGCCTGCTGAACGCTGGATCGACGGCGCGACCGCGCGGACGGCTTCCGGCCGGGAAGCAGCTGACGACGAAGGAGCCGAAGCCTCCAGTGCGAAGGCGACTTCGGACCCCGCCGTGTCGTGCTCCGGCGCGGCGGCGAGGCTTTCACTCGGAAGCGCAGGCGCGGCAGCGGTCCGGGCCGGCGCCGCCTCCGGCTCATGCGCCGGGCCGGTGGGTTCGGGCAGGTCGAGAGAACCGGCCGGGCCGTGGAATCCCGGCTGGCGCGTGTCGTCGAACTCGCTGTCCACCGATACTCATTCGTTCTCCACGCCCAGTTGGCTTGCTTCGCCCCGTAGTTCGAGGGATACCTCCTGGTAGAGACGGTGGAGATGCTGGTGGACAGGGTCGATTCCGCTGGCGCAGTGGAGGATCTGGACGACCGCGCGGGCGTCCAGCGCCGGGGCGTGGCGGAGGGCGGCCAGGGCGTAGGTGATGGCGAGCAGTCCCCAGCGGTCGAGGAGGGTGCGGCGGGCAGGGGCGTCGGGGCCGATGGCGGGATGGGTGAAGCGGTCGGGGGTGAGGGCGAAGGCGGGGTCGATGTGGTCGCGGTGGGTGCGCAGGGTGTGGAGGTCGGCGGGGGTGAGGATGCCCGCGCGGGTGCGGGCGGCCAGGTCGGCGATGGTCGGGTAAACGGGGAGAGACAGTGTGGCGGAATGGTTTTCGGCGGCGACGGCGGCCTCGCGGCAGTGGATTCCGATGGAATCGGCCTTGTTGAGTAGGACAAGGGTGCGGGCGCGCGGGAGGGATTCCAGGAGGTCTCGGTCCGCGGGTTGCAGGCTGCCGGGGAGGACATAGAGGAAGAGGTCGGCGTCGAGGGGTGGGTTGGGTTGCCCGGGCCGGTCGACCGGAGGCGTTTCCTCGGCAGAGATGAGGGACAGTGCAGTTCGGATGGTGGTTTTGCCTGCGCGGGCGCGGCCGGTGACCTGGATGCGCGGGGATCGCCCTGGCGGCACAGCGGCAGCCTAATGGTCGCGGGCACGGGTGGGTGGAGATTCGGATTCGGCATGACCGCAGGTCAGCTCACCGGATGTGCGTGGTGACTGTGCGTTCGCGGTCCACCTGTGCGACAGCACAATTCGGTGCAACAGCTCTTCACATGTACCCGGAATTCACCTACCGTTTTGATCCGGTCGGCAAGTGCGCCGATACGCGGCGTCAGCGTTCGGCTCCATCCGGTCCGGCCCTGCCCGCGAGCTGAGCAGGGAGGCTGCGATGAGCGTCAATGCCGACGTCATCGGATACGGGGAGGCGGACCCCGCCGCATACCGTTCCGGACAGCACACCGAAGCGGTGCGGCCGGTGCGCGGCACGGCGGGCAGCATCGCCTTCAGCGCGATCGGGCACAGCGTGCGCGGGAACCGGGACGCCGGACGGGAGTACGACTCGTGGTCGGCCGCCGCGGCCGAATTCGGTGACGAGCGCCCGCTGCCGCCCAGCCTGGATCCCTTCCTGCGCGCCCCCGCCGGCTTCGCCGCGCACGTGCCCGGCACCGTCCTGCGCAGCCGCGAAGTGGAGGTGGCGCTGTTCGGCGTGGTCCCGCAGCAGGTCACCGCATGGCAGCTGCTGTACCGCTCCACCGACCTGAACGGCCGCGCCGAGGTGGCCATCACCACCGTGCTGCTGCCGAAAGGCGCTGAGCCGGACCCGGATCGGCCGCTGCTGGCCTTCCAGTCCGCCATGGACGCGGTCACCGACCGCTGCGCGCCGTCGTATGCCCTGCGGCGAGGGGCGCTCGCGCCCGGCTCCATCACCCAGCTGGAATGGATCCTGGTGGCCAATGCCCTGCGCCGCGGCTGGGCGGTGAGCATCGCGGATCACGAAGGGCCGCACGGCAATTTCGGCGCCGCCCGCGAACCCGGCTATCGCGCCCTGGACGGCGTGCGCGCCGCCCTGCGTTTCGCCCCGCTGAGCCTGCGCCCGGACACCAAGGTCGCCGTCTGGGGTTATTCCGGTGGCGGCATGGCCAGTTCGTGGGCGGTGGAGATGGCTCCCGAGTACGCGCCGGAGCTGAATATCGTGGGCGCGGTGCTGGGCGCGCCGGTCGGCGATCCGCGCGAGGTGTTCCTGAGTCTCGACGGCGGCCTGTTCGCGGGCTTCCCGGCCATCGTGATCGCCGCGCTGCGCCGGATCTACCCGCAACTGGCCGAGGTGATGCGCGAGGACCTCACCGAGGCGGGCCACCGGCTGCTGGAGCGCGCGCAGAGCATGGGCCCGATCGCGGTGCTGCCGCTGCTGGTCGGCCGGCGCATGGACGACTACCTGCAGCGCCCGCTGGCGGAGATCCTGCCCCGGCTGGAGCCCATGTTCGACGACATCCGCCTCGGCAATTCCACCCCGGCCTGCCCGGTGCTGGTGGTGCAGCCGGTCAACGATCAGGTCATTCCGGTCGCGGGCATCGACGGTCAGGTGGAGCGCTATCGCGCGGGCGGCGCGTCGGTCTGGTACCTGCGCGATCGGCTGAGCGAACACTTCTCGCTGCTGCCCCTGTCGACCCCGCTGAGCCTGGATTGGCTGGCCGATCGGATCGCCGGCAAAACTCTCACAGAACCCACAACCAAGACTGTCTGGTCGGTAGCATTGGCTCCGGCCCAGTGGCGCAGCATGGTGGAAATGGCAACTACCGCAATGCGAGTCACGCTCGGCCGCCCCCTGCGGCAGGCGTCCGCGCAGGTCCCCGGGGAGACGACGGAGCTGGCGGCCTGACCGCAGGCGCATCCCGCATCGCGTGGTCGATTGCTGCGCTAATCATCCAATACTGGACAATGGACGCCGTGAACGACGCCGCGAACCACACTGCCGAGCCAGTTCCCGGGGCGGGGTCCGCCGACGCCGCCGGTGACGCCGATCACCCGACCGGGCACCGGCTCTTCCCCCGGGTCACCAGTTTCCGCTCCCGCCGCGGCGCCATCTCGGCGACGCAGGAGGCGGCCTGGGACCGGATGTGGCCGGTCATCGGCCGGGACGTATCGGACGACAAGCTGGATGCCGACGCCTGGTTCGGGCGTTCGGCCCCGCTGATCATCGAGATCGGCTGCGGCACCGGCACGGCGACGGCGGCCATGGCGCAGGCCGAGCCGCAGTTCAATCTGATCGGCATCGAGGTGTACCGGCCGGGCCTGGCGCAGCTGGTGCAGCGGGTGGAACGCGAAGGCATCGACAATATTCGGCTGCTGCGCGGCGATGCCGTGGATGTCCTGGAAAATATGATTGCTCCCGAATCGCTGACGGGCGTCCGAGTGTTCTTCCCGGACCCGTGGCCGAAGGCGCGTCATCACAAGCGGCGGCTGTTGCAGCCCGCCACCCTGTCTTTGATCGCGAGTCGGCTGCGGCCGGGCGGCGTGTTGCATGTCGCCACGGACCACGCCGATTACGCGGAGTGGATTGCCGAGGTGGGTAAGGGAGAATCCCAGTTCATCGGCATGAATGAAGCCACCGGTGGTGATCCGGAGGCCTATCGCGAAAACGCACCGATCGGTTTTGAACGTCCGATTACCAAGTTCGAAAGAAAAGGACTCAGCGCGGGCAGCGCCATCACCGAGTTCATCTGGGGGAAGATCGAATCATGAGCGTCAGTGAAATGGCCCGCGAGGTCGCGGATGTTGCCGAAATAATGCACGGCACCTCCTCGTCGGCGGAACTAACAGGCACTCCGGCCCTCGGCGGCAGCAATACCGACGTGCGCCGCGTCCTACTGGTCTGGGATGCGCCGAACCTCGATATGGGCCTCGGCGCCATCCTCGGCGGCCGCCCCACCGCCGCCTACCGACCGCGTTTCGACGCCCTCGGCCGTTGGCTGCTGGCCCGCACCGCCGAATTGTCGGTCGGCAGCGTCACCCGGGTCGAACCCGAAGCCACCGTTTTCACCAATATCGCCCCCGGCACCGCGGATGTGGTGCGGCCCTGGGTGGAAGCGCTGCGCAATGTCGGCTACGCCGTCTTCGCAAAACCCAAAATCGACGAAGATTCCGACGTCGACAACGATATGCTGGCCCATATCGAGCTACGCCGCCGTGGGGCGGGGCTGGCCGGCATCATGGTCGCCTCCGCCGACGGGCAGGCATTCCGCGCACCGCTCGAAGAGATCGCCAGTACGGGAATCCCCGTTCAAGTGCTCGGATTCCGCGAGCACGCGAGCTGGGCGGTCACGTCGGATATTCTCGAGTTCATCGATCTCGAGGACATCCCGGGCGTGTTCCGTGAACCGCTGCCCAGGGTGAGCCTCGATTCGCTGCCCGACGAGGGAGCATGGCTGCAGCCGTTCCGGCCGCTGTCGGCACTGCTCACCTCCCGCCCCGCTCAAGGAGTCGCTTAGTGTTCACCCGCTGGGGCGACCTGGTCTACAAGCTGCGCTACACCGTCTTGGGGGTGACGGTGGCTGCTTTGCTCTCACTCGGATATTTCGGGCTGGGAGTAGAAAACCACCTCAGCTCCAGCGGATGGTTCGATCCGAATTCGGAGTCGACACAGGCTGCGGTGCTCAAGGATTCGGTGTACACCCGCGACCACAACAGTGACGTGGTGCTGCTGTACACCGCACCCGACGGGCAGACCGTGGATGATCCGGCGTGGAATCAGAAGATCATCGACAGCCTCAACTCGCTGCCGAAGAACTACCCGCAGATCACCAAGGTCAATGTCGCGCCGTGGAAGACCGAGACGGGTCAGCAGGTCGCGCAGGCGGTCAGCCCCGATCGCAAGAGCGCGTTCGCGACGGTCGCGCTCAACGGCAATAACGACACCGAAATGCTGGCGGCGTATGGCGCGGTCCAGAACGCCTTCGCCATTCCGGGCGTGAAAGTCGAGGTCGGTGGTCTGCAACCGGTCGCGTACACGCTGAACAACACCATCGCCAGCGACGTCAAGCGCATGGAGCTGATCGCGCTGCCCGCCGTGGCGGTGCTGCTGTTCTTCATCTTCGGCGGAATCGTGGCCGCCGCACTGCCTTTGATCATCGGCGGCCTGACCATCATCGCCGCCAACGGCATGATCATGGCGCTGACCAAGTACACCGAGGTGAACTCGTTCGTCTCGGCCGTGGTGTCGATGATCGGCTTGGGTCTGGCCATCGACTACGGCCTGTTCATAGTCAGCCGGTTCCGCGAGGAATTAGCAGAAGGCTATGACACGAAAGCGGCCGTGCGCCGGTCGGTGATGACCGCCGGGCGCACGGTGAGCTCCTCGGCCACCATGATCATCGCGGCCAGTGCGGGCATGCTGCTGTTCCCGCAGGGCTTCCTCAAGTCCGTCGCCTACGGCACCATCGCCGCGGTGCTGCTGGCCATGATCACCTCACTGACCGTGCTGCCGGCCCTGCTGGCGATTCTCGGTCCGCGCGTGGACAGCCTGAGCCTCAAGTGGATTCGCAAGACCAAGACGGCCGAAGAGGTCGAGGCCGGCTTCTGGGGCAAGCTCACCGCGTGGGTGATGAAGCATCCGCTCAAGGTCGCGATCCCGCTCACCATCGGGCTGCTGCTGCTCATCATTCCGGTGAAGAACCTGCAGTTCGGCGGTATCTCGGAAACCTATCTGCCGCCGGACAATCCGGTGCGATTGGCGCAGCAGCACTTCGACGAGACGTTCCCGCTGCGCAAGTCCGATCCGGTGCAGCTGGTCATCATCACCGACAATTCGCGCGATATCGGGCCGATCCTGACCGAGGCCAATCAGGCTCCGGGGCTGGTGAAGAACGCGCAGTTCGGCATTCCGGCCAAGCCGCCGAACGGTTCCAACGTGTGGGTCTCCGACGCGACCGTCGAGGACAGCGCGCATCCGGAGGCGACCATCGACTATCTGCGGTCGATGGAGGTACCGGACGGCGCGGAGGTGCTGGTCACCGGTCAGCCGGCCATGCAGATGGACAGCCTCGACACGCTGCTCGATCGCATGCCGTGGATGATCGGCATCGTTCTGCTGGTCACCACCATCCTGATGTTCCTGACCTTCGGTTCGCTGGTGCTGCCGTTTAAGGCCGCGCTGATGAGCGCGCTCGGCCTCGGCTCCACGCTCGGCATCCTGACCTGGATCTTCATCGACGGGCACGGGGCGTCGCTGCTGAACTTCACGCCGCAGCCGATCACCGCGCCGGTGCTGGTGCTGATCATCGCGATCATCTACGGCCTATCCGTGGACTACGAGGTATTCCTGTTGTCCCGCATGGTCGAAGCGCGCACCCAGGGCGCGAGCACCACCGAGGCGGTGCGCGCGGGAACCGCCCAGACCGGGCGGATCATCACCGCGGCCGCTTTGATCCTGCTCGTCGTCACGGGTGCGTTCGCCTTCTCCGATCTGGTGATGATGCAGTACATCGCCTACGGCATGGTGGCGGCGCTGTTCATCGACGCGACCGTGCTGCGCATGCTGCTGGTGCCCGCCACCATGAAGCTGCTCGGCGACGACTGCTGGTGGGCGCCGGCCTGGATGAAGAAGATCCAGCAGAAGATCGGGCTCGGCGAGCCCATCCTCGACGATGAGCGCCCCGGCAACGAAGAGGTCGTCGACCTGGTCAAGACCACCCCGGTCACCGACCCGGTCACCATGCAGATCCCGATGCTGGCCGACGGTTCCACCCCGGCCCGCCCGGCCCGCAAACCGCGCCCGGTCCGCACCGTGGACAGCGAAGCGCCCACCCAGCGCATCGCCGACGCGGCGCCGACCATCCCGGTGATCTCGTCGACCACCCCCGCCCCGACCCCGCCCAAGCCCGAAAACGTCTCCGCCCCGGCAGATCCCGACCGCAAGAGCGGATTCGGTTCCCCTGCGGGAGATTCGGCGAACCCGGGCCTCGGACCGACGTCCGCCGGGCCCGCCGGATTCGGCTCCACCGGCGGCGCAAAGGGTTTCGGCTCCGCGACCGGCGATGCGAGTGGCTTCGGCCCCGCATCCAGCAGTGCGACCGGTTTCGGCTCCGCGCCGAGCGGTACAAGTGACCTCGGTCCGGCGTCGAGCGGTGCGGGTGGCTTCGGCACCGATGCCGGTGGTGTGAGCGGGTTCGGTCCCGCGGCCGGTGGTTCCGGTGGCCGCGATCGTGCGACCGACGGGGCCTTCACACCGTCCGGACTCGGAACGCCTGGTGGCTCGGTTCGCCCGGCGGAGGGTGGTGCGGATGCCGCGACGACCCGCGGCGGCGATGGGGCGTTCGCGCCGGAGACGGAGCAGCCGACGCCGCCCGGTGGGCCAGTGACGCCGTCCGGCGGGCCGGTCTCGTTGCTCGGAACTCCGCCTGCGAACAACAAGCCGTCCATCCGCCCGAACAGCGGCGCGGCCGGGCGCCCCAGCCCGCTGCCGTCGATCTCGCAGCCGCCCGCGCCGCAACAGGATTCGACCGAGTCCGACGCCCCGAAGCCGATCGGTGCGGAGCGCGTGCTGCCGCCGCCGTCGATGAAGGTGCCGCCGCATCCGGCGACGCGCGCGCAGCTTTATCAGCCGAATCCGCCTGCGGGCGAAGGGCAGAGCCAGGTGCCGGCGTCGAACCCGGTTCCGGAGCAGAGCCCGAACCAGGCTCCGAGCCAAGGTCAGAGTGCGAACCAGGCGGCGCGGCCGGGCCAGAGCCCGCTGCCGAGTCGCGGTCAGCATCCGGCGCCGAGGCCGATCGCGAGCCAGGATTCGAGTCCCGAGACGGAACCGGTCGCGGCTCAGGAGCCGGTGGAAGGGGATGCGACGGAGCATCATCCGACGCATCACTCCGTGGACGATGCTCCGCAGGGCGGGCGCAGCAGCAATATCGAGCAGTGGATGTCCGATCTGCGCTCGGCCCGCCGCAGGCCCGAGAAGACCGACGACGAGGGCAAACACCGTGGTGGTGAAGGCCGTACGGTCAGCGTGAACGAACTGCTCCGTCGTCAGAACCACGACTAGCCGAGCTTCACGATTCGAACGCGAAAGGCCCCGCTGGGAAAATCCCAGCGGGGCCTTTCGCTGTTCGTGCCGGTTGGCACTTCCGGTGGTTATCCCCAGGCTGTTGTGTGCTGGGGATCAGTGCGAAGGAGCCTGGCTGTCGGCCGCTTCGGCGAAGGCTCGCGCGTAGCGGGTGCCCACCACGAGGAGCAGGACGCCGACCACCAGGAAGGCGCCCGCGCGGACCAGGCCGTCCAGGGTCGCCAGGTCGAACAGGAACAGTTTGGCCAGGGCGGCGGCGGTCAGCAGCAGACCGGCGGCCAGGGAGACCTTGGCGGACTGCGGGGTTCGGGCCAGGCGGCGCAGGCCGTACAGGAGCGCGGTGGTCGCGGTCGCCATCCACGCGATGGTGGCGATGCCGTGGCCCGCCAGGAAGCCGTCCGGGTTACCGGTGGCGATGCCGAGCGAAACCGTCAGGGCGGTAAGGGCGTAGAGCGCGGCCAGCCCGGCGACCACCGCCACGGCGGCCACATCGGATTCGCGATCGGCGAGGCCGAGGCGGCGGGCGCACCGGAACGCGGCGCCCAGCGTGGCGAGCGCGGCGATCGCCGCGAGGGCGGTCGCGATGCTCAGATGCGCTTGCGCGGTGCTCTTGTCGGCGAGCATCGCCGGTGTGGCATTGCTCAGGAACACCATGCCGCCGAGCACCAGGAACGCCGCGCCGAGCGCCGCGGCCACCCGCGAGCGCTGCTGGCCGCCCACGGCCAGGAAACCGCTCGCCACCAGGAACAGCGCGATGGCCAAGGTCCGCACCGTGGTCACGCCGAGGCAGGTTTCCAGCAGCGCGCAGGCTCCCGCCACTGCGGAAGCCACCGCCAGATGCGCCGGAATACGCACCAGCCCACCGAGTTTCGGAACCCAAGGCAGCGCCGCGACGGCGAGCAGCACCGCCGCGAACACACCCGAGACGATCGCACCGGTATGCGCCTGGAACAGCGTCGGAGCCGCCAGCAGCGGAACGGTGGCCGCCCCGAAGGTGAAGCTCGCCGTGTTGTCCGTAGGCCGCCGGCGCACCACCAGCACGGTTCCCGCCAAGCCCACGACGGCGACCGCGACCGCCGCGGCCAGCACCTGATTCCGCTCGATCGCGGTCGACGAATCCAATGCCGTGGCCACCACCGCGACGAACGTGGCGAGCGCGGCCGGAACGGTCCGCACGATGTGCAGATACGGCCAGTCCCGCACCAACTGCACAGGGAGCGCGGCAATCTGGAGCACGATCAGGAACGCGAGCAACGCCAGCTCGGTGGTCACGGCCGGCGATAGCAGCGCCGCCCCCAGCACCACCAGCACGGCCAGCGCCTCGGACTTCCATCGCATGGCCAAAGCCACACCCCCGGCCGCGATCCCCAGCGCAACCACATACCCCACAACGGGATTCAGCCACCCATAGAAGGAAGTCATCGCGACGACATCGAGATATCCCCCAGCGATACCCGTAGCCGCCAACGCGATCGCCCCCACCTGTCCCCCGGCCCGCCCGTGCACCCGCGTCGCCACGGCGACCAGCGCACCCGAGAAAACAGCCCCGGCAACAACTCTCGGCACCGGTCCGAAGAACCCCGCCTGCGCGGCCAGCACCAGCAACATCACCACACCGATCAAGGTGACCCCGACACCGGCAACGGCCAGCACCCGGCTGATCACCCCTTCCCGCTGCCACCACGGCGTCCGCGGAGCCCGCCCCGGCACCTGCCGCCGCAGCGAAACCGGCGCCATAGCACCGTAATTCGCCCGATTCATCCCCGGCACGTATCGCGGATCCACACCACCAGGCGGCAACCACGCCCCCGCACCCGGCATCGGCGCCCCGCCGGCCGGGAACCCGCCGGGAACCGGCGTGGCGGGAGTTCCGCTGGGAACCGGCGTGGCGGGAGTTCCGCCCCAAGCGGGCGCGGCGGG
Source organism: Nocardia yamanashiensis (assembly GCF_021183565.1). Lineage (NCBI taxonomy): Bacteria > Bacillati > Actinomycetota > Actinomycetes > Mycobacteriales > Nocardiaceae > Nocardia > Nocardia yamanashiensis. Next base: position 7,085,825 of record NZ_CP089226.1, on the reverse strand, counting down.
CGGCACGACCCCAGCCGCCCCGGGCCGAACCCCCGGGTGACCCATTGCGGCGGATGGAGAACCGGCCTGCCCGGCCTGCCCGGCCTGGGTGGGCTGTCCGGCCTGGGTGGGCTGTCCGGCCGTCCCCACATGTCCGGCCACGGCCGGCCCGGTCTGCACGGGACCACCCGGCATTCCGCCGGTGGGTGCGCGGTCAGGCTGTCCCGGTCCGGCCGGGAGAGGCTGACCGGTTTCGAAGGGGTTCCAGGCGGCTGGGCGCGCGGAACCGCCCACCTCCGGGGCGGGGGTGGGCGGGGTCGCGGTGCGGGTGCTTTCGGCGACGACCTGATCGCGCAGTACATCGAGATCACGGCCGAGGACGCTCATGGTGTGGCTGAGCGACGTGAATTCGGTCGACAGCCGTGCGATCAAGCGGGGATCGAGGGCGGTATTCATGCTGGTCATCCTGTCCGCCGAGCGGGGGCGGAGGGATGAGTAGAAACACCCGGGTGGTGGTCGATTCCTACGCGAATCGACCAGGTGGGAGCCCGTCAGGCGGACCGAGCGGCAGCGGCGCGGGCCACGGTGGAGCGGATGGCGGCGGTGACGCGGTCGGGGGTTTCCAGCATGGGGACGTGGCCGACGCCGTCGAGGTGGTGGACCTCGCGGGTGGGGGTGCTGGTGAGGGGGGCGTAGAGGTGGGGTGGGAGGACGCGGTCGTATTCCGGCATGAGGATGGTGACCGGTATGGGGAGGTCGTCCAGGGCGGTGAAACCGGCGGGTAGGCCGGGGTCGTGGGCCAGGTCGTCGATGACGAGACAGTTGGTGGTGGCGGCGGTCATGAGTTTGGCCAGGCGGTGGTCGACGGCGGCGGGGCGGTGGGCCAGCAGCGGCAGCAGCAGGCTGCGGATCATGGAGGGCATGGCCGAGGGACGTTCGCTGTCGATGCCGACCAGCGGGCCGAGGGCGCGGAAGCGGCGGATCAGGGAGGCCGCGGAGGAGGGATCGGCCCAGAGTCCGGCGGGGGCGAGGGCGGTCACAGAGCGGGCGCGGCCGCGGGCGGCGAGTTCCAGGGCCAGCCAGCCGCCGAGCGAATTGCCCGCGATATGGGCTGTGTCCCAACCGGTTTCGTCGAGCAGGGTTTCGATGTAGTCGGCGAGGGAGGCGACGGTGGCGGGACGTTTCGGCGCGGGACCGCCCCAGTGACCGGGGAGGGTGGCGGCGAGGACGTCGTGGTCGGCGGCCAGGTCGTCCAGGACCGGGAGCCAGGACTGCCAGGTCAGCACCACGCCGTGCAGGAGCAGCAGCGGTTCGCCCTGGCCGATCCGATGCCAGGGTGCCGGGATCGAATCTGCCGTGACGTCCTCCATGGCGGTGACGATACCCGGCCGGACGCGGTGTCGCGGCGGCTGATTCACGTGAGATCGGCAACGAGTCGCGGCGCGCCGAGTTCACAAGCGCGGCAAGCGATTACCGATGTCGCGGTTCATGCCCCGTTGAGGAAACGCTTCCAGTGGGTGCCGAAGGGGTGCTTGGCGGTGACCGACCCGAACCAGAGCTGACCGTGCACCACCAGGTGCAGCGGCCCCATGGGCGGACCGGTACGCACCTTGTTGTTGATGCTGGATCCGTTGAGGTTGAGGCTGTTCAGGTCCACCGTGGCCGCGGGCGGCACCACCAGGGTGAGCGAGCTGAGGGTGCTGCGCACCCGGATCTCGACCACCTGGGTGGACATGACGGCCTGGGTGAAGTCCAGGGTCACGCCGGAGAGGGTGTTCTCGAGTTGCAGCACCGGCGGCACATGCCAGACGCCTTTGCGTTCGACGCCGGACAGGAAGGCCCGGACCACGTTCGAGGGTGCGCCCGGATGCGGCACCCGCTGCGCCTGCACGAAACGCGGCGGCGCGGCCGCGGGCTGCCCGATGAGCCGGACCCCGGGCAGATCGATCAGTACGGCATTGAGTTCGCCGCGGGTCTTGGCCGCCAGTGCGGTGTCCATGCGTTCGGTGAATTCACCCAGCGACAGCATGCCCAGCCCGACCGCGCGCTGTAGTAACCGTCCGACGTGTTCGCGTTCGACATCCGACACCCGTAGATCGCGGTCGCCGATGACGGCGGCGCCGGTCTCGAGGCCGGAAACAGATTCAGGACCTCCCATGATTCGAGGTTAGCGAGCACCGGGGCGGATTCACATCAGGGCAATCCCTGAAACCGGCCCCCTACTCCAGTCCCTGTTCGATGGCGTACCGGGTCAATTCGACGCGATTGCCGAGCTGCAGTTTGCGCAGCGTGGATTGCACATGGTTCTCCACGGTGCGATGGCTCAGGCTCATCCGCGTGGCGATCTGCTTGGCGGACAACCCTTTCGCCACCATGCGCAGCACTTCGGTCTCGCGTTCGGTGAGCGCCGGCCGATGCGGTTCGTCGCGTTCGGGCGGGGCGCTGGCGATGCGCCGGTACTCCCCGAGCACCAGCCCGGCCAGCCCGGGCGTGAACACGGCCTGTCCGGCGGCGGTGGCGCGCACGGCGTCCACGAGTTCGGTGGCGGAGGCACTCTTCACCAGATAGCCGATGGCCCCGGCCTTGATGGCGTCGAGCACATCGTCGCGTTCGGCGGAGGCGGACAGCACCAGCACCCGGCTGTGCGGGGATACCCGCAGCACTTCGGCGGTGGCGTCGGCCCCGTTGCCGTCGGGCAGTTGCATGTCCATGAGCACGACGGCGGGCTGCACCGCCGCGGCCCTTCGCCCGGCGGCGCCGACCCCGTCGGCCGTGGCGACCACGTCGAAGCCGTGTTCGGCCAGGTCCCGGGCCACGCCATCGCGCCAGATCGGATGGTCGTCGACCACCATGATCGAAATCCGCTCGTCCGCCTCGGACATCTCCACCTCCAGCCGTCGTCTCTCATTCTCGCCCCTCGCCCGGGCGCGGGCGCGGACCACCCGCTCAGGTGCGCGGGATCCGGAACTCCCACTCCGCCCCGGGGCTCTCCTCGTCGTCCCCGGCCGCCTCGGCTTCGAACAGCAGCGCCGCCTCACCCCCGATCGCGGCGATCCGGCCCATGATGGAACGCGAAACCCCCATGCGGCCTTGGGTTTCGGCTTCCGCGAGCCGCCCGGGCCGGATGCCGGGCCCGTCGTCGCGCACGCTGATCACGATCTCGTCGCCGGTATCCTCCAGCAGCACATAGGCTTTCGCGCCCGGCCCGGCATGCTGCACCACATTGGCGAGGGCGGCCGCGACCGCCGCGGCGGCTTCCCGGGCTTCCCAGCGGCCCAGCGGCACCGGTTCTCCGGGCGTGGAGACGAATACCGACGGCGTGGCCTGCGCGGTCAGCAGCGGCCGCAAATCCTCCTCCGCGCCGCCGGTCTCGGTGCGCCCGCCCTGTTCGGAGATGAGCACCCGCAACGCCACTTCCTGCTCGCCCGCCCGCTGCGCGAGTTCGGCTGTCGCCCCGCCGATTTCGCCGCCGCGCCGTTTGATGTAGCTGAGCACCTGCAGCACCCCGTCGTGCACTTCGCGGGCCAGCCGTTCCCGTTCCTCGGCGGCGGCGGTCAGCCGGACGGCCCGTTGCAGCTGTTCGTGGGCGCGCCGGGCGGTATTGGCCGCGAGCCCGATGGCCAGGCCGACCGACACCAGCACCGGCACGGTGGCATCACGCCAGACGTCGAAACCCCATTGCGAACGCGCGGTGAGAATGGCGGCGGCGATCAGGATTCCGGAGCTGACGCCGCCGAACGGCCCCCACAGGATGGCCGCCGACATGACGGCGTTGGCGGCCCACAGCGTGGTGGGCAGGGTCTGATGTCCGTGGTACCAGTCGTAGTCCGAGACCAGCCGGGTGGCGAAGACCAGCAGGATGACGACGAGGTGGTCGCCGAGCACAACGATGGTCCGCACTCGTTTGAGATGCCGGATCCGCCACTGCGACAACAACAGTGCCGAAGCCCCCGACCACACCGCCATGAGCGCGATGAACATCCAGCTGAGCCGCTGATTGGTGTAGTACTGCACCGACGCGAACTGCTGCCCGATCGCATAGATCAGCGTGACCAGCCGGAATGCCTGGGCGGCGCGCCACAGCGGGGCCGTGGCGGCATCGTCGGAGTCGGGTTCAGTCCGCGTCGTCACCGGCGGCGTCCGCGGCGGAAGGGGTTGGGGCGGAAGGATTCACCTCGGACGCACCGGATCCGGCCGGGGCCGGTTTGCCGCCGGACCCGCTCCCCGCGACCGTCTTGCGGGCGGCGGCGCTGCCTACCTCGGTGACCTTGCCGCTCGCCCCGGTGGGCAGCGGCACCTGATAGCGCGCCGGATCGGGGTCCTCGTCGGGTTCCGCGCTGAACATGGGTTTGTGCGGATCCCCCGTGTGCAGGTCCTGGTACAGCTCTTCGGGCGAGTCCGCGAGCAGCGAGCGAATCGCGGTATTGAGGACCGCGACGAACGGCACGGCGAGCAGACCGCCCGCGATACCGGCCAGCACCACGCCCGCGGTGATGGCCAGCACCACCGCCAGCGGATGGATCCGCACCGCCCGCCCGAGCAGCAACGGTTGCAGCACATGGCCTTCCAGCTGCATGATCGCCACGGTGATGCCGAGCACGATGAGCGCGGTCACCAGGCCCTTGGTCATGAGCGCGATGAACACCGCCACCGAGCCCGCGATGAACGAGCCGATGATCGGGATGAACGCGCCGATGAAGACCAGCGAGGCCAGCGGAAGCGCCAGCGGCACATTGAGAATCGCCAGGCCCGCACCGATGCCGATGGCGTCCACGCCCGCCACCATGACGGTGGCGCGCACGAATCCGGTGAGCGTGCCGAAACCGAGTTTGCCCGCGGTGCGCACCTTTTCGCGCTGCGCGCTGGGGATGACCTTGGTGATGAAGGCCCAGATCTGATCCCCGCCGTAGAGGAAGAAGATCAGGATGAACAGCGTCAGGAAGGTGCCGGTGAGGAATTCGCCGATCACGGTGGCGGTGGTGAGCGCACCGCTGGTCAGCGTGTCCTGATTGTTCTCGATGGTCTTGACGATGGTGTCGCCGGCATTGCGGATCTGCTCGTTGCTCAGGTGCAGCGGCCCGTTGATCAGCCAGTCCTGAATCTGATGCACCGAGGTCTTGAACTCGTCCGACAGTTGCGGCACACCGGTGACGAACTGCTCGATCACGAAGGTCATCACCCCGGCGAGCAGCCCGAGCGATCCCATCAGCGCCACGAACACGCCGATGGACCGCGGCACGCCCAGCCGCTGCATGAGGTCCACCAGCGGCGCCAGCAGCGCCGCCCCGAGCAATGCGATCGACATGGGAATCGTCACCGTGGACAACCGCTGCGCCAGATACGCCACCGCGAGCACCGCTGCGAAGATCAGCAGCAACCGCCACGACCATTCGGCGGATTTGCGCACCAGCGGATGCACGGCATCGGAGTCCCGGCGCCCCTTCTCCTCCGGCGTACCGATCGGTAATACCCCCGCGTCCTCGCTCACGCGCCCGAGCCTACTGTGCCATTCCGCCTCTCCGCGTCTTCCGCGCACAGCTGAGAGCCGCTCGCGGTGTCGCACGCGTGCCGGCGGCTGGAAGCCGAATCCATTCAGGACGTCCCCGGCGAGTTACCCCGAAACTGGCGAAATCAGTTGTCACCTGTCATGACCGGCGTGCCACCGAGTGGCACGCAGGTTACGACTCAGTGGTGGGTTCCGTGGTCGGCACGGATGGCAGCGGGGCGGCGCGAATCTAGCTTTATGTGCATGGAAATCAACGCGAACATCAGCACCGGCATCAACGTTCAGCTCGAGGTGGCCGATCCGCAGGCCGCCGCCGCGATCTACGAGACCGCGTTCGGGCTCGGGGACCGGATCGGGTTCCGCACCGCGACCGCGCCGGCCACCGGGTTCCGCGGGTTCATCCTGTCGCTGGTGGTCGCGCAGCCCTCCACCGTGGACAGCCTGGTCGGGACCGCGCTGGAGGCCGGGTTCACGGTGCTCAAGGCCGCGAAGAAGAGCCTGTGGGGATACAGCGCGGTCATCCAGGCCCCGGAGGGCACCATCTGGAAGATCGCCACCTCCAAGAAGAAGGACACCGAGCCGTTCACCCGGGCGGTCGAGGACGTGGTGCTGCTGATGGGCGTGTCGGATGTGAAGGCCAGCAAGCAGTTCTATACCAAGCGCGGGCTGACCGCGTCCAAGAGCTTCGGCGGCAAGTACGCCGAGTTCGCACAGGAAGGCTCGCCGGTGACGCTGGCGCTGTACCCGCGCAAGGCCGCCGCCAAGGAGGCGGGCGTGTCCATCGAGGGCAGCGGGTCGCACGGTCTGGTGCTGAACAGCGGCATCGGCTCGTTCGCCGATCCGGACGGCTACGTGTGGGAGACGCGGGCCTGAGGCCCGGCTGGTCCAAGATCGTTGTAAGTCCTCCGCCGAGAATCGAACAGGAGCAGGTCATGAAGTTTCGGTCCCACGTCGAGCCGCCCGAGCCCATGCGGGGCCTGGAAGTTCCGCCGGAAGTAGTGGAAGCGCTGGGTGAGGGCGCGCGCCCGCCGGTGACGATCACCATCAACGGGCATTCCTGGAAGAGCCGGATCGCCCTCATGCGCGGCCGGCATCTGATCGGCCTGAGCAAGGCCAATCGCGAGGCCGCGGGTGTGGAGATCGGCGAGGACGTCGAGGTCGAGGTGCAACTCGACACCGAACCGCGCGTGGTCGTCGAACCCCCGGACTTCGCCGCGGCGCTGAACGCCGATCCGGCCGCCCGCGCCGCCTACGACAAGCTCGCACACAGCCGCAAGCGGGAGCATGTGCACGCCATCGAGAGCGCGAAGAAGCCGGAGACGCGGCAGCGGCGCATCGAGAAGGCCATCGCCGCCCTGCACGGCTGAAACTTAATACCGGGCAGTCTCGTTCCACAGCTCATCCGCGCCGACGCCTCGGAGCGGCCGGGAAGCTAGATTGGTGATCGTGTCAGCGCCCCTGGAAGCGGTCAAACAGACCATGCGAACCCGCTGGCCGCTGTACCTCGCATCGATGCTCGCGGCCAATGCCTTCGGTGCCGTCCTGGTGTGGGCGTTCATTCAGTACGGACTGCCGGTGCCGGAGGGCAAGTCCAGCGCGACCCAGCAGACCGGATTGCTGATTCCGGGTGTGGTCTTCGTGGTGGCCGGCATCCTGAGCCTGTCCGCGTCCGCGCTCATGCTGCGGCCGGTGATGCGCTGGCAGGTGCGCGGCGGCCCGCCCAGCCGCCAGGAGCAGATGGCCGCCCTGCACGCCCCGCTGCGCCAGGCCATCGTGCACCTGGTGCTGTGGATTCTGGGCGGCAGCGTGCTGGCCTCGCTCATCATCGTGCGCACCCCGGAGCTGGCGGCGGCGGTGATCGTCACCGAATGTATGGCCGCCACCATCGTTTTCGGCTTCACCTACATGCTCGGCGAGCGGATCCTGCGCCCGGTCGCGGCCGAGGCGCTGACGGTCGGCGCCTTCGATCACACCCTCACCCCGGGCGTCGGCACCCGGATGGCCATGACCTGGGGCATGGGCACTTTCGCCCCCGTGATCGCCATCGTGCTGCTGTGCGTCACCCAGATTTCCGCGCGCGTGCAGTTTTCCGCGCAGTCGCTGGCGGTCTCGATTCTGCTGTTGTGCGGGGTGGTGATCATGCAGGCGCTGGCGCTTTCCATGCTCACCGCGGCCAGTATTTCCGATCCGGTGCGCCAGCTCAGCCAGGCCATCGATCGCGTGCAGGAAGGCGCGCGGGATGTGCGGGTGGAAGTTTTCGACGGTTCCGAAATAGGGCTGCTGCAAGTTGGCTTCAACCGAATGATGGGCGAAGCGGCCAAGCGCCGCGAACTCCAGGAATTATTCGGCCAGCACGTCGGCGAGGATGTAGCGCGGCGGGCGCTGGAATACGGCACCGAACTCGGCGGGGAAACCCGGTTCGTGGCGGTGTTGTTCGTGGATATGGTCGGTTCGACCGCGACCGCGGCGGAACGCCCGCCGACCGAAGTGGTCAGTCTGCTCAATGAGTTCTTTCGCGTCGTGGTGGATGTCATCGACCGGCACCACGGCCTGATCAACAAATTCATGGGCGATGCCGCATTGGCCATCTTCGGTGCGCCGCTGGATCGCCCGGATGCCCCGACCGCGGCCCTGTCCGCCGCTCGTGAGCTGCGCGAAGCCCTCAAGGAGGTGCCCGGGCTGGATATCGGAATGGGCGTTTCGGCGGGTCTGGCGGTGGCCGGGAATATCGGCGCGGCGAATCGCTTCGAGTACACCGTGATCGGCGATCCGGTGAACGAGGCGTCGCGATTGACCGAACTCGCGAAGGAACAGCCGGGCCGGGTACTGGCCTCGAGCAGTGCGCTGTATTTCGCCGACGAGTCCGAACAACGCCATTGGCGCACCGGTGACGAGGTGCAACTGCGCGGCCGCCGCCGGAAAACCCGATTGGCCTGGCTGGCGGAATCCCCCGGGGAGTCGGGTGCAGACGAGGCGGCGGCCAGTTCGTTAGGCTGACGACGTGACGGCCCATGGTGATCTGGCCGGCGAACCCGCGCCGCCCACTGATGACGCGCGCCGTCGCAGGTTCTGGTGGGCCAAATGGGTTCTCGGCGTCGCGCTGCTGGCCCTGCTGATTTCCGAAGGCGCGTATCTCTATCCGCGACTCGCCGATTCCTGGCAGAACCTGACCGAAATCCATTGGGGATGGGTGGTCGCCTGCGTCCTGATGCAGGCGGTTTCGATGAGCGGATACGGCCGCATTCAGAAACAGCTGCTGCACGCCGGCGGCGTGGACGTCTCGCAGCGGAAATCGGTTTCGGTGGTGTACGGCTCGACCGGCATGGCCTTGACGCTGCCCGCCGGGCAGGTCTTCTCCACCGCCTTCACCTATCGGCAGACCCGGCGCTGGGGCGCGAGCCCGCTGGTGGCGTCCTGGCAGCTGGTCATGTCGGGGGTGGTGGCCGCGGCCGGGCTGGCGCTGCTGGGCCTGTTCGGGGCGATGCTGGCCGGGGACCGGATCGGGCCCACCAAGGTGATCCTGACGCTGGGCGCGGTGGCGCTGCTGGTGTGGGCGGGCAATTACGTGTCCAACCATCCCGACGGCGTCGAAGGGGTGCTCCGGCGAATCCTGCGGCTGGTCAACCGGATTCGGCACCGGCCCGCCGACGCGGGCATGGACAAGGTGGCCGAGCTGCTGGCCCAGCTGGAGTCGGTGGATCTGGGCAAGCGGGACGGCGCGTGGGTGACGGGGTTCGCCCTGATGCATCGCCTCGCCGACGTCGCCTGCCTGGGCGCGGCCTGCTACGCGGTCGGGGCGGAGCCGCGGCTGGCCGGGCTGATGCTGGTGTTCGCGGCCGGAAAGGCGGTCGGCACCATTCCTTTGGCGCCGGGCGGCATCGTCTACGTGGACGCCACCCTGATCTACTCGCTCACCGCGGTGGCGGGACTGCCCGCCGCGCAGGCGGTGGCGGCGGCCTTCCTCTACCGGCTGGTCAGCTTCATTCTGGTGGCCATCGTGGGCTGGATCGTCTTCCTGTTCCTGTTCCGGAAACCGCAGGCCGGGGACACCGAGCTGGAAAAGGAGTTCGAGCAGCGCAATTCGCTGGTCGCCGAACGCCGCCGCCCGGGCGGGCCGGCGGATCCGGCCGCGACCTGAACCGACCGGGTGTCCTCCGCGGTCGGCCGGGACCGGCCGATTACCCTGTGCCCGTGAAGAAACTGGTGCCGTTCGTCGTCGATGCCGTCCTGGTGATCGTGTTCTGCGCGATCGGCCGCCGCAGCCACAACGAGGACGTGCTCACCGGCCTGCTGCGCACCCTCTGGCCCTTCGCCACCGGCCTGGTGCTCGGCTGGGTGATCGCGGTGGCGGTCTCCGCGGGCCGCGAGGGCGCTTCCGCCGCAAAGCGATTCGACGGCCGGCGGCTGTGGCCGACCGGCGTCATCGTCTGGATCAGCACCCTGGTCACCGGCATGCTGCTGCGCGTCGTCTCCGGACAGACCATCGCCTTCAGCTTCGTGCTGGTCGCCGCGAGCGTGCTCGCGCTGTTCCTGCTGGGCTGGCGCGCGGCGATGAAAGCCCTGCGCTAGTCCGGCGTCGCCAGCGACTGCAGCAGCCGCGCCGCCATGCGGGCGGTCATATCCCCGGAATCCACATCGTCGATGTGAATCGCGAAGGCCAGATCGCCCATGGTGGCGATGAGCCAGCCGTTGTTGCCCGCCGTCGCGGCGATGGCCTGCACCCCCGCGTACCGGGTGAGCGAGGCGAGTTCGGGTGCGCCCGAACCTTCCCGGAGCAGCGTGCGCACCCGATCGGTGACATCGCCGGGGAGCGCGGGCAGGTCGGCTTCGGTGGTGGCCGGGCTGCCGATCACCATCATGGGCTTGGGCACCTGACCATTGGCGATGGCCGCCGCCGCGATCGCCATGCCCCACGGACTGGCGAGCAGCGAATCGCCGGCATTGCCGCGGCTGACGGTCTCCGCGCCGTTCTTACCGGTGGGCAGCCGTCCGGTAGTCTCGTCCAGCCCCGGTACCTGGAAGTCCATCCCGACGCCCAGCATGGTCGCCGCCTCGGCCGCGTCGTTGACCGAGACATCCTGCGGCGCTTTGTGTTTCGACACCGCGGCCATGTTCTTGAACAGCTCTATCATGCCGCCGACCGGATACAGCCCGGTGAAGGCGACCGATCCGTGCGCACTGGCCTGGCTGTTCTGCGCCGCGGCCACCAGCGCCCCGGAGGACGGCTGAATGGCCACGATGGACGCGGGCGTGCCCACGCTCACCACGGCGTCCTCGGTGGCGCGCTGCAGGCGCTGATCCATAGTGGCGGCGATATCCGGGCCGGGCGGGCCCTGCTCGCCGGCCAGCTGGGTGACGAATTTGCCGTCCGGGTCGAACAGCTGCACGCCCCATCCGGCGCGCGCGTCATTGTTGTCCTGCCACACCTTTCGCAGCGCGTCGAGCATGGGCGACCAGACGCGGCGGTCGGCGGAGATGAGCCGGGGCTGCTTCTCCAGCACCACGCCCGGGATGGGCGCGAGCCGGGATTCCAGGATGGCGAAGTCGCCCTCGCGCAATTGCACGGCGGTGATGGACTTGCCCTGCGCCGCCGACACCTGTTGCACCAGACTGGGTCCGGTGATGAGCGGCGCGACCGGTTCGATGGCGTCGGCCAGCGCATTGGCCGAGCCGGTCAGGTCGCCGGTGCGGGACGGGTCCAGCTTCACCACATTGATGACCTGCTCGGTCATCAGCGGCGCGCCGACGATGTCATTGACCTTGGGCGAGGGCTGGGCGTAGGTGCGGACCAGTTTGGCATTGCGCTTCGAGTCGAGCTGCGGCATGACCAGGGCCGGATCCCACGAGATGCGCCAGCCGACACTGAGTTTGCGCACCGTGCCCTGGAGATCGTATTTCCAGTCCTTCTTGTCCCCGAAGTTCCAGGAGCCGGTCATGCTGAACAGCCCGGTGTTCCCGTCGAGTCCGATGAACTGGGTCATCTCGTAGTCCGGCTTACCCGGATCGAGCCCCGCGAAGACTTGCTTCAACGTTGCCGAGGCACCGCTCGGGTAGGACGTCAGCCGTGCCGCGCCCTCGTAGTCCTTTTTGTCGAGCAGCGTGGTGAACCGTTCCACGACGGCCTCGGCCCCACCTGTCCGCTCTCGAAAAGAGCATGACCCCATCGCGATCGCGATCGCGGCTACCCCCGCGAGCGCGATTGTGCCGCGCACCCGGAAGCGGCGGGATCCCCACACATCCATATCGCCCACTCTTCACTCTTGCCACTTCAGCAACAGGACCACGGTACCGCGTGTCGAAGCCTCGCGGTTCCACCTTTCCACCAGGCGTACTAGCACTGAGCACCACCATAGTGCCGAAATCGGCCAGGAGGGACCACTTACATGATCACCGGTCGGTTACGGGGCCTGGCGTATTCGAGCCAATGCAGACCGGTTGGTCTGCATGGCTGACAGCATTCGCCGTCAGTTTCGCGGAATCCGGCGAACCCCGTTCTCCGAGAGCGGAATCCACGCGGGCGTTTTAGACGTAACGTTGTAATCAGTATTACAACTCCATGCAGTAAGTGAGTGTGACCAACATGAGACACGGACATCGTGGACACGGATTCGGTCGCCCCGGCGGCTGGCAGCAGGCCGACCTGCCGGACGCGGCCGACGCCGCCGACTGGTTCGCTGGAAGGTTGCCCGCCGACTGGTTCACCGGGCCCGCAACCCTCGACATCGACCGCGACGAGATCGTCGTCATCGGTGAACTCCCCCTCCCCGCACCCGAACCCGACGAGACCGCCGAACCGGGCCAGGTGCCCAGCGAGGTCCCGGCCGCCACCCGCGAGGGCATCATCGCGCGCTTCCGGGAATCCACCCGGCCCGCTCGCATGCAGATCGCCCAGGAAGCCCAGGCCCGTTACCAGCGCAATGTCGCCTGGGGCGTGTCGGTCGGCGGTGAGCGAATCATGTTCACCCACCTGGCCGTTCCGGTCATGACGCGCTTGCGCCAGCCCGAACGCAAGGTGCTCGACACCCTGGTCGACGCCGGCGTGGCGCGCTCCCGCTCCGACGCCCTGGCCTGGACCGTCAAACTGGCGGGCAAACACGCCGAGGAATGGTTGGCGGAATTGCGCACCGCCATGAGCAAAGTCGACGACCTGCGCGCCGAGGGCCCGCGCGGGCTGTGACATTTTGCCGGGGCTCCCGGTTCCGGGTGGTGGGCGCGGGGGTCGAATACAGTGTGGCCCATGGCTGACACCGGTCCGATCCTCGTGCTCAACGGCCCGAACCTGAACATGCTCGGCACCCGGCAGCCCGAGGTGTACGGCGCGGATACCCTCGACGACGTGGTCGAACTGTGCCGCAAGACCGCGGCGCGGTTCGATCGCGAGGTCGACGCCTTCCAGTCCAATCACGAAGGGGCGCTGATCGACCGGATCCACGCGGCGCGCGGGTTCGCGTCCGGGATCGTCATCAATCCCGGCGGGCTGACCCACACCTCGGTGGCATTGCGCGATGCCCTGGTGATTCCGGAGGTGCCGATCGTGGAGGTGCACATCAGCAATGTGCATGCGCGCGAGGAGTTCCGGCATCACTCCTTCGTCTCGCCGATCGCCACCGCGGTGATCGCCGGAATGGGCATCCAGGGGTACGCGGCGGCCGTCGAGTTCCTCTGCACGCGCTGACGCACTGATCCGAAAGGCCCGGCTCACCAGAGCCGGGCCTTTTTCATGCCCCCGGAAAATCGCTTGTTCGCGGCGAAATGTAGTAGATATGCTACATCTGATCCGGTATCCACTATCGAGGGATCTAGGGGCGGATATGACTGTCGGCGAGGGCGTCGTGCTCGACGTCGAAGCGCTGCGGATGCGGTACGGCACCCGGGATGTATTGCAAGAGGTCACCTTTCAAGCGCACAAGGGCGAAGTCCTGGTGCTGCTGGGCCCGAACGGCGCGGGCAAGACCACCACCATCGAGATCCTCGAAGGCTTCCGGATGCGGTCCGACGGCCGGGTGAGCGTGCTGGGCGCCGACCCCGCGCACGGTGACGAAGCCTGGCGCGCCCGCATCGGCGTGGTGCTGCAATCCTGGCGCGACCACGGCAAATGGCGGGTGCGCGAACTGCTCGAATACACCGGCAGCTTCTACGGTCCATACGGCACCGACGCCATCCGGCGGCCTTGGGACACCGACGAACTCATCGCCACCGTCGGGCTGAGCGAACACGCGAACGCCAAGGTGATGTCGCTGTCCGGCGGGCAGCGCCGCCGCCTGGACGTCGCCATCGGCATCGTCGGCCGGCCCGAGCTGCTGTTCCTGGACGAGCCGACCGCCGGATTCGATCCGCAGGCCCGGCGGGAATTCCACGATCTGGTGCACCGGCTGGCCGACGACGAGCAGACCACCATCCTGCTCACCACCCACGATCTCGACGAAGCCGAGAAGCTGGCCGATCGCATTCTGATCCTGGCGGGCGGGCGCATCATCGCCGACGGTTCGGCCGATCAGCTCTCCCGGCGTATCGCCGGTGCGGCCGAGGTCAAATGGACCCGCGACGGGCAGCGCTTCGTGCACACCACCACCGAATCGACGAAGTTCGTCTACGAGCTGTTCCAGCAGCACGGGGAGGCGATCGACGAGCTGGAGGTGCGGCGGGCCTCGCTCGAGGACACCTATATGACGCTGGTGCAGCGCTTCGAATCCGGACAGGGCGAGGCCGATGTCCGCAGCTTGGAGGAGGTCCGATGAATCCGACGGCGGTCGCGGTGCGGGCGGGCCTGCGGCGCGGGACGATCGAGCTGCGGCAGACCTTCACCAACGGCATGGATCTGTTCGCGCAGTTCTTCTGGCCGGTGGCCTCGCTGGTGGCGCTGTTCTTCATGCGCGACAGCACCTTCGAGGGCAGCGGGTTCGGGCTGGGGGCGCTGGCGCTGCCCGGCGTGCTGGGCATGACCATCGCGTTCACCGGCATGTTCGGCATCGCGCAGAACCTGTCGCTGGATCGCGAGGACGGAACCCTGTTGCGCGCCAAGGCCACTCCGAACGGGATGGTCGGCTATCTGATCGGCAAGATCACCCTCAATTCCCTGCTGGTGGCCGTGCAGGTGGGCATCATGCTGATCTTCGGCATGGTCGTGGTCGGCGGCGTGTACCTGGATACCGTGGGCCGCTGGATCACGCTGATCCTGGTGGTGGTGCTGGGTCTGCTGGCCACATTGCCGCTGGGCGCGATCATCGGGTCGGTGTTCGAGAGCCCGCGCAGTATCGGCTTCGTCTCGTTCCCCATCATGGGACTGGTGGCGATCTCCGGGATCTTCTATCCGATCAATGCGCTGCCCGGCTGGCTGCAGGCCGTCGGCCAGGTGTTCCCGATCTACTGGCTGGGGCTGGGCATGCGCTCGGCCATGCTGCCGGACGGGGCGGCGGCGGTGGAGCTCGGCGGATCCTGGCGGCACGCGGAAACCTTTGCGGTGCTGGGCATCTGGTCCGTGGTGGGGTTGACGATCGCGCCGATCGTGCTGCGGCGGATGGCGCGGCGGGAGTCCGGGTCCCGGGTGGCGGAGCGGCGGGAGAAGGCTATGCACCGTGCCTACTGAAGTTCTGTACAACCGGATCGCCGTGCTGCGGGCCGAGCGCGGCGTCTCCCGGCGCGAGCTGGCGGATGCGCTGGGCGTGCACTATCAGACGGTCGGGTATCTGGAGCGGGGCGAATACAGTCCGAGCCTGCACTTGGCGCTGCGGCTCGCTCAGTACTTCGAAGTGCCGGTGGAGATCATCTTCTCCACCGCGCCGTTCCCGCGGATCGGATCCGAAACCGCTTGATTTACCTGGCTTTTCATGGCGAACCGGCCCGCCGTGGTGCGGCGGGCCGGGTTCTCCGGGAATCACGCCTGCGCCGGCTCGCCGTGCATGAGCGCGTAGGTCGAGACCGCTGCACCCTTCTCCTCCGAGGCGGCGACGGCCTTGCGCCAGTACGCCTGTGAGGTGTGGGAGAAGGTGGCGTCGACGCCGACTTCCTCGCTGGCGTCGATGATGTGCTGCGCGCCCGCGTCCATCATCTTCAGGCTCGCCAGATCGGCCCAGCCGCCGGCCTGGTTCGCCACCGAGAACTCCTGCATGAAGTACGGGAACGCCTCGCTGGAACGCACCGCGAACGGGACGAACTGGGCGATATCGTGCCCGGACCGCGCGATCATGGCCGTCGCCTGGTCGAACGCCAGCAGCCAGGGATGGAAGATGGTCAGCAGGCCCTGGTAGAAGACCTGCGCCAGACCGTCGTCCGTGCCCAGGTACTCCTGCGGGCTGAGCGGGCGCAGCAGCTCGGCGTGCGCGTCGAACACCGCGCGCGGGCCGCTGTAGAAGATGTACGAGGCCGGGTGCTCGATATTGTCGCCCGCCGACATGACGCCGCCGGAGACGAATTCCGCACCGTGCGAACGGATCCAGGCCCCGCCCGCCCGCGCCTTCTCCGGCGAATCCGAGGACAGGTTGAACACGACCTTGCCCGCGAGCTGATCGGCGGCCGGGCCGAGCACGTCGTACATGGCGGCATAGTGGGTCAGGCTCAGCACGATCACCTCGTTGGCGGCGAGCGCTTCGGCCAGGCTCGCGGCCTTCTTCGCGCCCACCTCGGCGACCATCTCATCGGCCTTGCCGGCGCTGCGATTCCACACCGTCACCTCGGTGCCGGCCTTGCGGAACGCCCGCACCATGGACTTGCCCATCGGGCCCAGGCCGATGACGGTGACGGAGTTCTGCTGCTGCTCAGACATTGTGTGTCCTTCTTTTCGTGACTGCGGTTGGTGTCGGCGCCGGAATCGATACTCGTCACGATCGGTAGGCTCGGGAAGACCGCACGTTCGGGTGGGGTTGCTTACCTGAAGGTTCGAAATCTGGTCAGGAGGACGCGATGCGGTTCGACGGTGACGCGGATCACCCGGTGTGCGGCATGTCCCTCGCCATCGACGCGGTCGGCGGCAAGTGGAAGATGCACCTGATGTGGGTACTCGGCGCGGGTCCGCAGCGCTTCGGCGAAATCCGCCGCACGCTCACCGGCGTCAGCGAGAAGGTGCTCGCGGAGAACCTCCGTCAGATGGAAGCCAGCGGCCTCGTCCACCGCGAGATCTACCCGGAAATCCCGCCGCGCGTGGAGTATTCGCTGACGCCCTTGGGCCGCGAACTCGAGGAAGCCCTCCGCCCCTTGGAAGCCTGGGGCGACCGTAACCGCGACGCCCTCACCAACCGCCCCCTCGCCCCCGCCTCATAGAACGCACGGGACTCTCGTACCCGCGGCCTTCGGCGCCCGTCCGCTCGGGACCTGCGCTCAGCCGGCGAGGCGTTCGCCGATAGCCGCGCCGATGCGCTCGAGCAACACCGCTGCGTTCGCGATAGAGCGAGCCGGGTCGGGTTCCAGATCGGAAAGCGCGTAGGCGTCGGAGAATCCGGCCGCCCGCACCTGGTCCGGCGTGAGCCCGACGCGCCCGGCGACCACCGTCACCGGCACCCCCGCCCGATGCGCGGCGGCGGCCACGCCGACCGGAGCCTTGCCGTTCAGGCTCTGCGCGTCGAAGGAGCCCTCCCCGGTGACGACCAGGTCCGCTCCATCGACCTGTGCTGGGAAGTCGATCAGGTCGAGCACCACGTCGATGCCGGACCGCGCTGTCGCACCGAGCACCGCCATGGCCCCGAACCCGGTGCCGCCCGCAGCGCCCGCGCCCGGCTGCTCCGCCCATTCCGGGCCGATCAGCTTCGCCCAGTTGGCCAGCGCCGCATCCAGATTCGTCACCTGTTCGGGGCTCGCGCCCTTCTGCGGACCGTAGACAGCCGCCGCTCCGTCCGGGCCGAGGAGCGGATTGTCCACATCGCTGGCGAGAGTGAAGCGCGTCGCCGCCAGGGCGGGGTGCAAATGGGTGCGGTCCACGCGCACGGCGCGGCTCAATTCCGCTCCACCGTGCGGCAATTCGCGGTCGTCGGCATCGAATATCCGCAGGCCGAGGGCTTGCAGCAGGCCCGCGCCGCCGTCGGTGGAGGCACTGCCGCCGAGACCGAGCACGATATCCCGCACGCCACGATCGAGGGCGTGCGCGATGACCACGCCGAGCCCGTACGTGCTGGAGTGCAGCGGATCCAACTGTCCGCCAGGCAGTTTCACAAGCCCGACCACCGCGGCGAGTTCGACGACCGCCGTGCCGCCGCGCGTGTGATCATCGGACCCGCCTTCGCCGCCCGCAGCGGCCGGATTCACCTCGCACTCGCCCGCGCTCGCGCCGGACACCTTCGGAGACGTGCCGGACGCAGGCGACGCCCCGGGGAACTCTCCGGCGGGCGTGCCGGGTTCGGCATCGCTGTGATGCGGGGGCCGCCCGAGCACGGCACCCGGGCTGGGCGGTAGGTACGCGTAGGCGGTGGAGACCGGTTCGACGGTGGGGCCGGGGGCGGAGAGCGGCTCGTTTTTCCAGCCCGCCGCAAGGAAGGCGTCGACCGTGCCGTCGCCGCCGTCGGCGATCGGCAGCTGCCGGATCTCGGCGCCGGGGGCGGTGCGGGTTATGCCCGCGGCGAGGGCCGAGGCCACCTGGGCGGCGGTCAGGGAACCCTTGAACTTGTCCGGGGCGAGGATGATCCGGCGGGCGGGTGCGGTCGTCACCCACCCAGTGTGAAGATCGATTCGCGAGTTCGCGACACGCCCGAGCTGCGGGAATGGGAATACGGACAAATGGGCAGCGTGGGAAGGTTAGCGTCGTGGGCATGTCGAGAGAGACGAGTGGGTCGATCGAGGTCCGCAAGAACACCGCGCTGGATCGGTTCGAGCTGTACGTCGACGGGCAGGACGCGGGGGTGGCGTCGTATCAGGACACGGCCAACGAGCGCGCGTTCGTGCACACCGAGATCTATCCGCAGTTCGAGGGATTGGGGTACGGGCGCAAGCTGGTGCAGGGGGCACTGGATCAGACCCTGGCCGAGGGGTTCGGGATCCTGCCGCTGTGCCCGATGGTGCATCACTTCGTGGAATCGCGGCCGGAGTATCTGGCGCAGGTGCCGCAGTGGTCGCGCGAGCGGCTGAATCTGCCGCAGCAGTAGAGCCGAACCATCGCAGCGGCAGGGCCGGCCTCCGCAGCGGCAGGGCCGAATCCTCCGCTGCGGCAGGTCAGTACGCGGCGACGGCTCCGTCCAGGGCGATCTGTAGCTCGTCCCGCACGATGCGGGTGATCTCGGCTGGCTTGGTGGGCAGGCCCTCCACCGGCACGCCGAAGTAGAAGCTGGCCCCCTTCGCCTCCTCCTTGGTCGGCTCCATCTTGGGATCCGGCCGCGGGCCGTAGCTCAGCCCGAGGCTGACCAGCACCGGATCGGCCCCGAGCTTCTTGGCCCGGAAGGCGATGTGCCCGATGCCCGTTCCCACCGTCTGCACCTGGGCCGGATCCACGTCGTTGCAGGTGCCCTCGGGGAACACCGCCACCCCGTCGCCGCGCGCCATCCGCTCGGCGCAGATGTCGATCATCCGCTGCCCGGCCGCATTGACCGCGCGAATCCCGTGGTCCTTGCCCCGGAACACCGGGATCCCGCCCATCATGTCGATGCGCCCGCGCTGTTTCTCCTCGAGGAACAGCTCGTCCTTGGCCAGCACCCGGGTCCGCCCGATCACCGGCCGCAGCACGCTCCCCCACGCGGCCGCGGCCACCGTGTACGGATCCAATTGCGAGAGATGGTTGATCGAGATGAGCAGCGGGCGCTTACGGGAGATCAACTCCCGCAACTTCTCCCGGGCTCCCGGCGCGTAACCGATCCGCGGCCGGTAACGACGCCCCAGCAGCCAATAGGCCCCACGCGCCTTCAGCAGGTTCTGCTGATGATCGCGGTAGAAGTCGTACACGGCATCGCTGTTCTCGAGGACCACCTCGGGACGTTCCATAGCGCCACCCTAGCTACGACACGGCGCATTTGGGCAGTCGGGAAATTAAGCCGGGCAATCGGGCAGTGGCAGTGCGATGATGGCTGCGTGGCACGCGCAGAGGAACACGGTGACCGTTCTCGACGCGAATTCCGGCACGAGGACCAGGTGGTACGACCCGGTACTCTGCTTGTGTCCGCGACCGACCTGGTGGAGCCCGCTTTCCGGCGCTCCGTCGTCTACATCATCGAGCACAATGACGCGGGCAGTCTCGGGGTGGTGCTCAACCGCCCCAGCGAAACCCCCGTCGAGGACGTGCTCCCGAATTGGGCCGAACTGGCCGCCGATCCCGGCGTGCTGTACCTGGGCGGCCCGGTGAAACGCGATGCCGCACTGTGCCTGGCCACCGTCAAGGTGGGCACCTCGTTCCAGGGCACCAAAGGCCTCAGACGCGTGGACGGCCGCGTCGCCCTGGTGGATCTGGACTCCGATCCGGAACGCATCACGCCCCTGATCGAGGGCCTGCGGGTATTCGCCGGTTACGCCGGCTGGACCTTCGGGCAATTGGAAGGCGAAATGGATCGCGGCGACTGGATCGTCCTGTCCGCGCTCCCGTCCGACCCCCTGGCGGGCCGGACCGATCTCTGGGCGCAGGTGCTGCGCCGGCAACCCCTGCCACTGTCCCTGCTCGCCACGCATCCGATCGAACTAGAACGCAACTAGTCTCGTGGATTCAGCATGGACATCGACCCCGGCTGGTACGCGACGCCTGATCTGGTGAGCTATGGGTAACTCACCGGGGACGCCCAGAACCCGACCCGCACCCGTCCGCCGGTCCGGTCCGTGACCGGCTCGGCGCCCGACGACCGGCAAAAGTCGCGGGGAGGCGGGGAAGCATTGCTCCGTGCGCTGTACGAAGAGCACGCGGCGGCGCTGTGGCGGTACACGTTCGGTCTGGTAGGCGATCCGGGCCGGGCCGAGGACATCGTGCAGGAGACGCTCCTGCGCGCCTGGCAACGGCCCAATGTGCTCGATCAGACGACCACTTCCGCGCGGGCCTGGTTGTTCACGGTGGCGCGGAATCTGGCGGTGGACGAGCATCGCAGCGCGCGCAGCCGCCGGGAGTTCCGGACCGACCATCCGCCCGAGGTGCCGGAACCGGATCGCACCGATCGGGCGCTGGACGGCTGGCTGGTGGCCGACGCCCTGGCGCGCTTGAGCGTCGATCACCGTGATGTCATAGTCCGCGCCTACTACCGGGGCCTGTCCACGCATCAGATCGCGGAGGAGCTGGAGATCCCGGAGGGCACGGTGAAGTCGCGCATGCACTACGGCATGCGGGCCTTGCGACTGGCACTGCAGGAGATGGGGGTGACGAGATGACCGACGGCCACGAATTGTGCGATGGCTACACCACCTGGGACGGCGCGTATGTGCTCGGCGCTCTCGCCCGCGACGATCGCCGCGAATACGAGGAACATCTGGCGGGCTGCGCGCCCTGCCGGACGGCGGTGGGCAAACTGGCCGGACTGCCCGGCCTGCTGTCCCTGGTCGACGACGAGACAGCGCTTTCCATTGCGGCGCAAGAGGATCCGCCGGCGACGGTGCCGCCGCCCCCGACCGATCTGCTGCCCCGGCTGGCGGATCAGGCGCGAAAGCGGGAGCGGCGCAGGCGATTCTGGTCGCTGGGCGGGGCGCTGACCGCCGCCGCGGCCGCCGTCGCCATCGCGGTGCCGGTGACCGCGACCGTGGCGGCGCGCGAACCGGTGGCGGTGCAGCAGGTGGTGGCCGAGGGGACGCTGCAACCGCAGCTGGAGACGCCGATCACGGCCACTTTCAAGCTGCTCGAGGTGAACGGCGTGACGCGGGTCGATATGCGATGTGCTTATCCGCCGGCGGATTACGAGTACTACTGGAAGCTGGAATTGTGGGTGGTGCGCGCCGACGGCACCCAGTCGAAGCTGTCGGAGTGGACGGCCGAACCCGGTGAGGTGTACACCCCGGACGGCACCACCTCGGCCAAGCCTGGCGAGGTCAAGACGGTGCAGGTGCGCAACGCGAGCGGGAAGATCCTCCTCGCCGCAAACGTCTGACACCCCTGGTCATTCCGGCATGCTTCTAGCCGGAATCCACACGTGCTGTATGGATTCCGGCTTAAGGCGTGCCGGAAATGCTCGGGGGTTCAGTTGGTCTTCCGCCGGAAAACCGAAGTGGACCAGAAGTATCCGCCCGCGGCGATGACCACGCACCACCCGATGGCCAGCACCCCGTTGTGCCCGATCTCGGTACCCATCAGCAGCCCGCGCACCGTCTCGGTGATGGGCGTGAAGGGCTGGTACTCCGCGAACTGCCGGACCCCCGAGGGCATGGTGTCGGTCGGCACCAGACCGCTGCCGAGGAAGGGCAGCAACATGATCGGCATCGGCATATTGCTGGCGTTCTCCGGATTCTGCGCGATCACGCCGAACGCCGCGCCCAGCCAGTTCAGCGCGAAGATGACCAGCGCCATCAGCCCGAAGACCGCCAGCCATTCCACCGGGTTCGCGTTCGGCCGGAAGCCGACGGCCAGCGCCACCAGCACCATGCCGATAATGCCCAGCAGGCCCTGGATGACGGAGCCGATCACCTCGCCGGTCAGCATCGAGGACTGGGTGATGTGCATGGTGCGGAACCGGTTGACGATGCCCTTGGTCATATCGGTGGACACCGAAACCGCCACGCCCGCGATCATGTACGCGGGAATGATGAGCATCATGCCGGGCGTCAGGTAGTCGATGTACTTGCCGCCGCCGGTCGCGCCCTTCAGCGCACCGCCGAACACATAGTTGAACAGCAGCAGCATCACGACCGGCATCAGCACCAGCTGCAGCGTCATGGACGGATATCGCTTGGCGTGCACGATATTCCGGCGCAGCATGGTCGCCGAATCGGCGAAGGTGGTGGTGAGGGTGCTCATCGCGAGGTCTCCTTGTCGGGGGTGCCGGTGAGGGCGAGGAATACGTCGTCCAGGTCCGGGGTGTGCACGGACAGCCCCTCGGGTTCGAGTTGCGCGGCGTCGAGCCGGTCGAGCACCTCGCGTACCGAACGCACCCCGCCGTCGCTCGGAATGGCCAGCGTCAGATCGCCGTTGACCTGCGCGGCCGCACCGAACACCAGCGCCGCCGCGGCGAGCACGCGCTGTTCGGCGAAGTCGAGTTTGATGTAGCCGCCGGGCACCATGCGCTTGAGCTGGTCGGCGGTGCCCTCGGCGACGATGCGGCCGCCGTGCAGCACGGCGATGCGGTCGGCGAGCTGGTCGGCTTCCTCCAGGTACTGGGTGGTGAGGAAGATGGTGACGCCGCCCGCGACCAGTTCGCGGATGATGTCCCACATGGCCCGGCGGCTGCGCGGATCGAGGCCGACGGTGGGCTCGTCGAGGAAGATGATGCGCGGGCTGCCGACCAGGGTCATGGCCAGGTCGAGGCGGCGGGTCATGCCGCCGGAGTAACCGCTCGCCACCTTGTTCCCGGCTTCGACCAGGTCGAACTTCTCCAGCAGATCCTCGGCGATGCGCCGGCTCTCGCCGCGCGGCAGATGGTGCAGATCGCCCATGAGCAGCAGGTTCTCCCGGCCGGTGAGCAGTTCGTCGACGGCCGAGAACTGACCGGTCACGCCGATCACCGAGCGCACCTCGTCGGCTTGGCGCACGGGATCGTAACCGCCGACGCTGATTTCGCCGCCGTCCGGCTTGGTCAGCGTCGAAAGGATCTGCACGGTGGTGGTTTTGCCCGCGCCGTTGGGGCCGAGCAGCGCGTAGATGCTGCCCTCGGCGACCTCGAAGTCGAGGGATTCGAGGACGATGTGCTCGCCGTAGGATTTGTTGAGGCCCTCGACCGAGATGGCCGGGCCGTAGCCGGGGTTCATGAGTGTCCCTCTCATAAATGAATACGCATATTTGCATGCCTCACCTGAGCCGTGTCCACTGGCTTGTGGACAAAGCGGGGTGTATTCAGTTGTGGTTCAACGACTTCGGGTCAGATATCGAGTTCTTCGATGCTGGGGTGCTCGGTGGCGTCCACAACGCGGGCGTAGAGGCGGTCGGGGATCTTGCCCTGCAGATCGGCCACGGTGTCGAAGACCTCCAGGTCGAAATCTCCCCAATTCTGTTCGCCCACACCGAGGAAGCGACGCCACTGGCGCCAGTCCTTCAGGATGTTGGTGTCGGTCGGGAACTCCGACCAGTTGGAGTAGTGGCTGTGCACCGCGAACGCGCCTTTGCGTGTGCGGTACACCCGGATGTCCTCGATGCGCTCGTTGGTCACCTGGTGCCATTCGGCGAGCAGCGCGGCGGAGAACCGGACCTGCCGGATACCGTCCTTGCCCACCTTCAGGACCACCTCTTCGTAGCCCTCGATGCGGCCCTCCTCGAGCTCGATGAAGCGTCGCAAGGCCGTAACGATCGCGCCCGAAAGATTTCCCCCCACCAATTCCTGGGCACGCTGAAACAGCTTCAGGTCATCATCGGATACGTAGATCGTCTTGTTCGGCATGACCTAACTATACGTAGACATATACGTAGACTGCAAGAGGGTTGTCCGACTCCCGGGCCCTCAGGGGCTCCGCCCCCGAACCGCCGGGAGGAAGACAACGAGAGAGCCGCCCGCGCGGCCCTCGAGCAGGCCGCTTCCGAGCGGCAAGAGACACCCGGGTGAGCCACCCGCTATTGAACCGCTGACCGCTCACATTCGTATCCCGAGTGAGCGAGTTTCGGGGTTTCGGTACCCGGCTCCGGAAGGGGCGCCCATGCACAACGGCACACGCGTCGTGGACCACCTGATCAGGGCGGTTTCGGGACTGGGCGTGCGGCATGTCTTCGGGGTGGACGGCGCGAACATCGAGGATCTCTACGATGCGGCGTTCGACCATCGGCAGGCCGTGACGGGCGTGGTGGCGAAACACGAGTTCTCGGCCGCGACCATGGCCGACGGGTATGCGCGATCGACTTCCGGGCTGGGGGTGGTGTGCGCGACGTCCGGCGGCGGGGCGGTGAATCTGGTGGCCGGGCTGGCCGAATCCTTCGCCTCGCGGGTGCCGGTGCTGGCGTTGATCGGGCAGCCGCCGACGAACCTGGAGGGCAAGGGCGCCTTCCAGGATTCGAGCGGGCAGGCCGGCGCGTTCGACGCCGTGCGGTTGTTCACGCCGATCGCGCGGTACTGCGCGCGCGTCGATTCCGCCGCCGGCCTGCCCGTGCACCTGGACCGGGCGGTGCGGGCCGCGTACACCGGCGGACCCGCGGTCTTGCTGCTGCCCAAGGATGTCCAGCAGGCCGATCTGGTCGCACCGCCCTTCGCACCGCCGGGCCGCGAATACCGGCGCGATCTGGGCGCGCTGGGGCGGGTGCTGGACGCGATTCGCACCGCGCGCGCCACCGGCAAAGTGGTGATCATCGCGGGCGATCAGGTGGCGCGCGACGACGCCCGTACGGAACTGGCCCGGCTGGTGCACGTGCTCGAGGCCGCCGTGGCCGTGGCCCCGGACGCCAAGGACGTCTACCACCACGGCGATCCGGGCTTCTGCGGTATCGCGGGCAGTATGGGCCACCCCGAACTGATGGACGCCCTGCGCGGCGCGGCCCTGTGCCTGCTGGTCGGCACCCGGATGCCGGTGACGGCGCGCGCCGGACTGGACGAGGCGCTGGGCGCGGTGCCGCTGGCGAGCATCGGGGCCGAACCGCCGTTCCTCATGGCCGCGCACGCCCGGACCACCGATCTGGCGCGCACGCTCGACGAACTGGACGGCGAACTGGCCGGGGCCACGGTGACCGCGCTGACCACGGTCCCGCAGCGGCCGCGAGCGGTGCGCGAACCCGTGCTCACCCCGATCGACGTGCCCTTCTCGGCCGGGCCCGGCCTGCGGTACCGCGCCGTGGTCGACACCATCAATGCCGAATTGCCCTCCGGCGCCGATGTTTTCGCCGATGCGGGCAATACCGGCGCGGCGGTCGTCCATCACCTGCGGCTGCCCCGCGACGGCCGCTTCACCGTCGCCCTGGGCATGGGCGGAATGGGTTACGCGTTCGGCGCGGGCATCGGCTCGGCCTTCGCCCGGCGCGAGAAGCCCGACGGCGGCACCCGCCGCACCTTCGTCATCGCCGGGGACGGCGCGTTCTTCATGCACGGCATGGAAATCCACACCGCCATCGAGCACCGGCTGCCCATCACCTTCGTGGTCTTCAACAACAACGCACATGCCATGTGCATAACTCGCGAACAGCTCTATTACGGAGATCGCTACAGCTTCAACAGGTTCCGTCCCGCCCATCCCGGCGCGGGCGTGGCCGCCATGTTCCCGGACATGTGCACCCATTCACCCACCACCCTGCGTGAACTCGCCGCGGCGCTGCGGCACTGCACCGGCCGGCAGGGGCCGTCGTTCGTCTCGATCGATTGCGATCCGGACGAAATCCCACCCTTCACCCCCTTCCTCTCGGTACCCAGGAGGTAATCGTGACCGCCAGCGCCCTGCCCGCACTCAGCGATATTCCCGAGGAGGTGCCCGGCCTGCTGCGCATCGAGAATTCCGACCGGGAGACCACCACCCCGATCATTCTCGACATGCTGCGGTCGGTGTATCCGCACGATCAGATCTTCGGCGATTACTGCCCGGTCCAGGGATACATCGACGCGCCGCCGCGCGAGCTGTACGAATACCTCGCGGACACACGGAGTTTGGAGGAGTGGACCTACAGCCTGCGCGGATTCAAGGAGACCGACGAACCCGGCCTGTGGGTGTCGTACGACCGGCTCGGCGACGCCACCGGCATCTACACCGATATCTACACCCGCACCGTCGCCAATCCGGATGCCATGACCGTCGATTACCACTGTGCCTGGGATCAGCGCGAACACCTGTGGATGATCTACCTGCTGCGGGTCGTGGACGCACAGGTGGTGTTCGACAAACCGGGTTCGGTGGTGCTGTGGACGAATTGCCGCCACCCCTTCTACGACGACAACCCCTACCAGCACACCGCGCCGGAGGGTCGCAAGGTGTGGGTGGGCGACTTCTGGGAGATGTTCTCGGCCGGGCATCAGCTCGAACTCGACAATCTCAAGGCGATCGCGGAGTATCGCGCCTCGCACGGCCTGCCCATCACGCCCGCTTGGATGAAATGAGTTGTGCGCCATGGATTTCACCGACCCCTCCCTCAGGACGCCGCCGGTCAGCCTGGTGGATGTAGCGAGTTATCTGCCCGGCGAGCCCGTCGGCACCGAGTACTTCACCCAGTTCTCCCGTTCCGACCGGATGGCGAAGAACGTCATGTTCCGGGCCCCCAAGGGCCGCCATCATCGCGGCCGCGACGAGACCGCGGTGGACATGGTGGAGCGGGCCGCCGCCGGTCTGGTGGATCGCCATGGCGCGGAAACGCTTTCGAAGATCGACGTACTGCTCACCCACACCCAGCTGCCCGACAATCCGGTGCTGGGCTGCGGTCCCGAGGTGGCGCGGCGGCTGAACATGAAGCCGCGCTGGGTATTCGACGTGCACAACGGCGGTTGCGCGGCCTTCGTGCACATGATGTGGCTGGCGCGCATGATTCTGCAGACCACCGACGCCCGCACCGCGCTGATCGCGGTCACCCAGAACTGCGCGGGACCGGTGTTCACCCAACCCGACATCCGCAAGCTGGCCCAGGCGCCGGTGCCCGGGGACGGGTGCGGGGTGGGATTGGTCGTGAAGGACAACAGCGCGCCCATTCTCGATATCGAATGCCGCACCTATCCGGAATTCGCCGGGGATATGGACTTCAGCACCAATGGCGACCGCAAGTACTGGGAGCCGGGCGAAGGCCAGGGCTGCGTGAGTTTCACCGAATCCAAAGTGGCCAAGGTGTTCTCGCGCGGCAACCGCCTCGTTCCGGAGGTGGCGCTGGAGGTGTGCAAGCGGATCGGGGTGAAGAGCCGCGATATCGACACCCTCGTCACCAATCAGCCCAATCGGCTGTTCCTGCGCAATTGGCACGATGCGCTGGAGTTGCCGGCCGAACGCCATCCCGACACCTTCGATCAGTGCGGAAACCTTTTCGCGGCGGGCATTCCCGTCACCCTGGACACCGAGAATCAGGCGGGCCGGTTACGCAATGGTTCGGTGGTGCTGATGTCGGCCTTCGCGCACGCGGGTGATTTCGCGGGGGCGGCGGCGGTGCGCTGGGGCGCGGCGCGATGAACGCGCACGAGGACCGACTGCGCCCCGCGCCCCGCATGGCCGCGGTGCGCTGGCCGACCGGGCTGCGCGCCACCGACCGGACCGGCGAGCGGGACCGGACGGTGCGCTACGACCTGACGCTGAGCGAAAACCCGTTCCCGCCACTGCCTTCCGTGCGGGCGGCGCTGGTGGACTGCCTGCGCCAGGCCAATCGGTATCCGGAATTCGTGCCCCGGCAGCTGCCGCGGCTGATCGCCGATCACCTCGGCGTCGACGCCGAGCAGGTGGTGGTCGGGTCCGGGGCGACCGGCGTGGCCATGCAGATCATGCAGACGCTGCCCGCGCCCGGCGCGCCGTTCGTCTACGCCACACCGACCTTCGACGGCTATCCGATCATGGCCGGACAGCTCGGCCTGCGCTCGGTGCCGGTGCCGCTGGACACCGCCGGACGCCAGGATCTGTGGGCGATGGCCCGCGCGGTCAACGCACACACCGGGCTGGTCGCGGTGTGCCGGCCGCACAATCCCACCGGGACGGTGATCGCGCCCAGTGAGCTCAAGGCGTTCCTGTGCGCGATCCCGGCGACAGTGCCGGTGATCCTGGACGAGGCGTACGTCGAATTCCTGGGCGCGGCAGATGTATTGGATGCCGTCGAATTGGTGAAACGGCATCCGAACGTGCTGATCCTGCGCACCTTCTCCAAGGCGTACGGGCTGGCCGGGCTGCGCATCGGCTACGCGTTCGGGGCGCCCGAGCTGGTGGCGCGGGTGCATCGGCTGCAATTGCCGTTCGGTATGCCGGATACGGCGGTGGCGGCGGTGCGGGCCTCCTACGCCGCGCAGGCCGAACTCGGCGAGCGGGTGCTGTGCATCACCACCGAACGGGAACTGCTGCGCACCTCGCTGCGGCGCACCGGGATCCGGGTGCCGCGCAGCAGTGCGAACTTCCTGTACCTGCCCGGTCCCGATATCGCGCCAGCGCTGGCGCGGGCCGGGATCGCCGCCAAACGCTATCCGGACGGCAGCGCGCGCATCGCGGTCGGTGATCCGGGCGCGGATCGAGCGGTGCTGCACGCCTTGGCTTCCCGCTCCGCGGCCGGCCTGCGTCCGCTGCGGCACGAGGACAGCCGGGTGCTGTCGGCTACGGTGCGGTCCGAGCCCAGCGCTGTGCGAGGGCGGCGCAGGTGATCAGCTGAATCTGGTGGAACATCATGAGCGGCAGCACGATCAGGCCGATGGGCGCGCCCGCGAACAGCACCGTGGCCATGGGCAGGCCGGTCGCCAGGCTCTTCTTGGAACCGCAGAACACCACCACGATGCGGTCGCCGCGATCGAAATGCTCACCGCGGCCGATGAGCATGGTGGCGCCCAGCACCAGCGCCAGCATCACCGCGCACACCACGGCCAGCGCCAGAATCCGCCACGGCGACATGGCATGCCAGATGCCCTCCACCATGCCCGCGCTGAACGCGCTGTAGACCACCAGCAGGATGGAGCCGCGATCCACCAGTTTGGTCGGCTCGGCGTGCCGTTGCAGCCAGCCGATCACCTTCGGGCGGATGAGCTGGCCCAGGAAGAACGGGACCAGCAGCTGCAGCACGATGTCGAGCACGGCCGACGGATCCACCCGCGCCTGGCCGGTGGTGTTCATCAACAGGATGACCAGGGCGGGGGTCAGGAAGACGCCCAGCAGATTCGACACCGTGGCGCTGACGATCGCGCCCGCCACATTGCCTTTGGCGATGGAGGTGAAAGCGATCGAGGACTGCACCGTGGACGGCACCAGGCACAGGAACAGCAGGCCGGTGTAGAGGTCCTCGGTCAGGATGTGCGGCACCAGCAACCGCGCGGCCAGGCCGAGCAGCGGGAACAGGACGAAGGTGCAGACCAGCACGGTCACGTGCAATCGCCAGTGTTTGAGGCCCGCGAGCGCCTCCTGCGGGGACAGGCGGGTGCCGTAGAGCAGGAACAGCAAGGCGATGGCTATCTTCGTCAGCCAGCTCACCACCTCGGCGGCCTCGCCGCGGGCCGGGAAGACACTGGCCACGGCGACGACGGCGAGGATCGACAGGATGAATCCGTCGATATAGAACTTGCTGAGAAATCGCACCGAATCACACTAATCACCCGAAAAATTCATTAACGCCGCACCCGTACCGCCGCGATACTGGGGGTGATCGACAGTCCTACGACTCCCGAGGGGGAGCCATGGTCCACGGGACCTACACAGCCGCGGCATCCGGCCCGGCTACCGCCGCCGATACCTGGGGGATTTCCGGCCCGGCCTTCCTGGCCCTCTACGCCCTGCTCGCCGTGGCCGCCGCGGTCTACGGATTCGCCCAGCGCACCAGGATCATTCGCGGCGACGACGGCGAACGACCCGCCGTCCCGCTCTCGCCGGTCGAAACCGGCATGCTCTTCGACGACCGCCGGCCGGTGCTGGCGGGTCTCGCGCAATTGCGCGGGCACGGTCACATCAATTCCACCGCCACCCCGACACTCACTCCGGGCCGCCGGGAACGCGAAGTGCTGGAACCGCTTTCGGTCAGCCTGCTGGAACACCTGCAAACTTCCAGTCGCCGCAACGTGCCGGCCATGCACACCGCGATGAAGGGCCAGCTCGACCGCCTGCGCGCGTCCCTCGCCGACCTCGGCTATCTGCTCGGGCCCGATCAGCGCAAGGCGCTCTTCCTGGCCGCCCTCCCCCTGGACGCCCTGCTGGTCCTCGGCATCGTCCGCATCATCGCCGGATCCGCCAACCACCACCCGGTCGGCTACCTCATCCTGCTCATGATCCCGGTCCTGATCTGCGCCGGCTTGATCATGCGCCCCGCTCGCCTGACCCGCCGCGGCCGCCGCGTCCGCGACGAAACCGTGCGCCGCAACACCCATCTGCGCCCCGGCAACTCCCCCGCCTACGCCGCCTACGGAGCCGACAGCGCCGCCCTGGCCGCCGCCCTCTTCGGCGCGGCCGTGCTGTGGAGCCTCGACCCCGGCCTGGCCGGAATCATGGGCGCGGCCGGCGGAGGCGGCGGATACAGCGGCAGCAGCTGCTCCAGCGGCGACAGCGGTTCCAGCGGTGGGGACAGCGGCGGCAGTTCCTGCGGCAGCAGCTGTGGTGGTGGCTGCGGCGGCGGGTGCGGCGGATGAGCACGTTCCGCCCCGCCGCGGCGAAGCCGCGTTCGGCCGAAGACCCACAGCCCCAACGGCTTCCGGCGGGCGGTTCGCCGGTCTATGCACAGTCATCCACAGCGGCTGTGGGTAGTCCGTTGCCCGCCGGAACGGTCGGCATCGGCTGGCGGCGGGAGATCTGCGGGATCATCGCGGGATTCGATGGGATCGGGTTCTGCGAGGTGATCGCGGAGACCTTGCCGCCTGCGGCCAAGGGGCGCGGGGTCGTGGTGCCCGACGAACTCGCGGCGCTGATCGCGAGCGGAGTACCCGCTGTGCCGCACGGCATTTCACTCTCGCTGGGCGGCGCGGAGCTGGTGGACGAACGACGGGTGCGGCATCTGGCCGACTGTGCGGCGGCGGTGCGCGCACCTCTGGTCAGCGAGCACATCGCGTTCGTGCGCGCGGGTGAGCTGGAGGCCGGGCACCTGTTGCTGGTCCCTCGGACTCGCGCGGCCTTGGATGCGTTGACCCGCAACATCTCTCGGACCCAGGCCGAGCTGGACGTGCCGCTGGCGGTGGAGAACATCGCGACCCTGTTCGATTGGCCCGACGCGGAATTCACCGAAGCCGAATTCCTGAGCGAACTGATCGAACGCACCGGCGTCCACCTACTGCTCGATATCGCGAATGTGTATGCCAATGCCCGCAACCGGGGCCGGGATCCGCTCACCGAACTGCTGCGCCTCCCCACCGAACGCCTGGCCTACTGCCATGTGGCGGGTGGCCGTGAGACCGGCGGCCGCTATCACGACACCCACGTGCATCCCGTGCCGCCGGAGGTGCTCGCGCTGGTCGCGGCCTTCACCGCCGACCGCGATACCCCGCTCATGCTGGAGCGCGATGGAAACTATCCACCCGCCGCGGAGTTGTTCGACGAGTTGAACTCCATCGCGACCGCGTCGGGACGCGCCCCGATCACGATCCGGCCGGAAAGCCTTACCGCATGAGCGGTTTCGCGCCCTACAGGCACCTGGTCTCGCCCCGTCGCCAACCGGCAAGTCCTCCGGGAGCCGCGCGTAATGGCTGACCCCGATACGACCGAGTCCGACCGCGCCTCGCTGGCCGCGCAACAAGCCGCCCTGATCCGCGCGCTGGTCGCCGGGGCCGAGGTGCCGCCCGGCTTCGACGCCGGTGATGTCGCCGCGACCGCACATACGCTGCTGCACAAGCGCGCCGACGAGGTGGCGCGGCGTTTCCCGCTACTAGCGCACCAGGTCGGCCCGGATTTCATCGCCCGCTACCTGGAATGGGCGGCCACCCGCCCGAAGACTTCCACCGTCGCGGACGCGGTCGCCTTCGCCGCCGACCACGGCATCCCGGATCCCCGGCCGCGCCGCAACCGCTGGGCACGCCTGCGCCGCAACCGCTGACCACGACCGCACCGCGCCGGCATCCTCGGTACGTCGTGAGCGGCATGTCCGCAGTGGACTGCCGCAGACCGGGACAGATGCGCAAGTGCTAATGTCGGCATGTTTGCTGGAAGCTCCAACTTCTCTGGAAGGACGCTCATGGCAGGACAACAACATGCCGCTCATGCCGGTCACGACCATGTTCACGGTCCGAGTTGCGGGCATGTAGCCATTCCGCACGACGATCACATCGACTATGTGCATGACGGGCATATTCACCGTGCCCACGATGGGCATTTCGACGAGTGCGAGCCGGCCGGGCACGTGGCGCACACGGATCACGATCACCAGCACGGTCCCGACTGCGGGCATGTGGCGGTGCCGCACGGCGATCATGTGGACTACATCCATGACGGACATCGGCACGCCGCGCACGACGGGCATTACGACGACCACTGACACCGCGGGGGGCGGGCGGGGCCGTGCACGCTGATCGGGGACGCGGGTACCGGGTGAATCCCGCCCCCGCGTCCGGCACCGCCAGTCGCGTGCTGTTCCGGTTCAGCTGCGCCGGAAAGGAATTGGTGCTGCGCCAGACGGTGCTCGCGCCGGGCGGATACACCGGCTGGCACTATCACGACGGCACATTGTTCGTGCTGGTCACCGGCGGCCCGCTGGATCACCCCGGCACCGACATGCGCCCCGTGGTGAAACAGCCGTGGCGGATCTTCCGCGAACCGCCCGGCCGCGCCCACGCCCACCTGGCCCGCAACACCGGTACCCGCGGCGTGAAACTCACGGTGCTGTACGTGAATCCGGCGGGCAGTCCGCTGTCCCGCCCCATCGATACGCCTCCGGGCGCGGTCTGACAGACCCCCGCGAATCCTCCGGCGAGGGCTGCACCTCTTCTAGTGGTGACCATAGACCTCGCACGGACCGGGCGAATCCCCGCCGGAACCTCGAATCCCCGCCGACTGATCCGAGGCACGCTCGGATTCGTCTCCCTCATCGGGGCTTTCGCGTTGACGCCGGTATTCGGACCGGCCCCGATACTGCTGGCCCCGGTCGGTTTGATCGCCCTAGGTGGTTGTCCCGCCTGCTGGGTCGCCGGGTTGCGGGCGACGATCTCGAGGCACGATGGCCTCATGATCGAGGTCGTTACTGTCACTACCGAGCAGGAGTTGAAGGACGCGTACGCGGTCCGCATGCAGGTCTTCGTCGATGAGCAGGGTGTGCCGCCCGAGATGGAACTCGACGAGCTGGACGAGGTGGCCGACCACTTCCTGGGACGGGTCGAGGGCGCGCCCATGGGGGCCGGGCGGATGCTGGTGCGCGACGATGTCGCCTTGCTGGGGCGGCTGGCCGTATTGAAGGAGACGCGCGGCACGGGACTCGGGGTCGCGCTGGTGCGGGCGATCGAGGAACGCGCGCGGGAACGCGGGCTCGTGGCCGTCGAGTTGCATTCGCAGACTCAGGCGCAGGGCTTCTACGAGCGGCTGGGATACGAGGCGTACGGGGAGATCGAGATGGACGCGGGCATCCCGCACATCTGGATGCGCCGGGAGCTGGGGAACTAGCTCGCGCCCGGATTCACCGGGACGGTGAGATCAGCTCGCGGTCTCGCAGGCGTCGCGCAGTGAGCACGCGCCGCACGAGCTGCCACAGCCGGCGGCCGCGGGGGCGGGCATCTGGGTGTCGAGGGCCTTCTCGGCGGCGGCCGCGCCCGCACCCATGGTGAACACGGCGATCACGACGGCGACGACCGGGACGATGATGCTCGCGATACCGCCGCCGACCAGGGCGACGCCACCGGCGGCGGCCAGCAGCAGACCCGCGATGAGCGAGGTCGGACCGGCCACCTTGTTGGCGAGCTTGAAGGTCTCCTCGCTGCGCACGGCGTTCTCGGAGTGCACCCCGAAGAAGCGGTTCGGCGGCAGGGTGCCCGTGGTTCCGAGCACGCCGGTGACCACGGCCACAGCCGCGAGGACGAAGAGAAGCAGCGCTACCACGAACACTCGGTCGAGGCTACTCCAGCGGGATCCGGCGGCGATCACCGATGCGCCGTGGAATGCGACACGTGGCGCGGGTCGCGCGAGGCTCGACCCTTTTTGGGGATGGGGGTACGCACGCTTTACCCTGGTGAGCGACCTTATCGGGGATCGGCTAGGCAAAGAAGGCAGGACCGTGCAGGACTCTCAGGCAACCGAAAATCCCACCGCGGCAGCGGCGGGAGCGACTGACGTTCCCGCACACCGTTATAACGCCGATCTCGCCGGCCGCGTCGAAAAGAAGTGGCAGCGGAACTGGCAGGACCGCGGCACCTTCTTCGCGCCGAATCCGGTCGGCCCGCTGCAGGGCGACATCCCCGCCGACAAGCTGTTCGTCCAGGACATGTTCCCGTATCCGTCGGGCGCGGGGCTGCACGTCGGCCACCCGCTGGGCTATATCGCCACCGACGTATTCGCCCGCTACCACCGCATGCGCGGCCGGAATGTGCTGCACGCCCTGGGCTACGACGCCTTCGGCCTGCCCGCCGAGCAGTACGCGGTGCAGACCGGTGCGCACCCGCGCGACACCACCATGTCGAATATCGCCACCATGCAGCGCCAGCTGGACCGGCTGGGCCTGGGGCACGACAAGCGGCGGTCCTTCGCGACCACCGATCCCGAGTACTACAAGTGGACGCAGTGGATCTTCCTGCGCATCTTCAACGCCTGGTTCGACGAGGGGCAGGGCAAGGCCCGGCCGATCAGCGAACTGGTCGCGGAATTCGAGTCGGGTAAGCGCGCGCCGGCCGGCAGCCGCGCCTGGGCCGAGCTGTCCCCCGCCGAGCGCAATGCGCTGATCGACTCGTATCGCCTGGTCTACCAGACCGATTCGATGGTCAACTGGTGCCCGGGCCTGGGCACCGTGCTGTCCAACGAGGAGGTCACCGCGGACGGGCGTTCCGAGCGCGGCAACTTCCCGGTGTTCCGCAAGCGCCTGTGGCAGTGGATGATGCGCATCACCGCCTACTCCGATCGCCTGGTCGACGACCTGGACGAGCTGGACTGGCCGGAGAACGTGAAGTCCATGCAGCGCAACTGGATCGGGCGCTCGCGCGGCGCGCAGGTCCGGTTCGAATCGGGCTCGGATGTCATCGAGGTGTTCACCACCCGGCCGGACACCCTGTTCGGGGCCACCTATGTGGTGCTGGCGCCGGAGCACGAGCTGGTGGACCGGCTGGTCACCGCCGAGTACCCGGCGGGCGTGGACGCGCACTGGACGTTCGGGGCCGCCACTCCCGCGGAAGCCGTTGCGGCGTACCGGAAGTCGATCGCGGCCAAGTCCGATCTGGAGCGCCAGGAGAACAAGGAGAAGACCGGCGTCTTCACCGGCGCGTACGCCATCAACCCGGTGAACGGGGCAAAGGTGCCGGTGTTCATCGCCGACTACGTGCTGAGCGGGTACGGCACCGGCGCGATCATGGCGGTGCCGGGGCACGATCAGCGCGACTGGGAGTTCGCGACCGCGTTCGGGCTGCCCATCGTGGAAGTCATTGCGGGCGGAGATATCTCGGAGTCCGCGTACTCCGGTGACGGGGCGCTGGTGAACTCCGGCTTCCTGGACGGCATGGACGTCGAAAGCGCCAAGGCCGAGATCATCGCCAAGCTGGAGGCGGAGGGGCACGGCGTCGGCAAGGTGCAGTACAAGCTGCGCGACTGGCTGTTCGCGCGGCAGCGGTACTGGGGCGAGCCGTTCCCGATCGTGTACGACGAGGACGGCGCGCCGCACGCGCTGCCGGAATCCATGCTGCCGGTGGAACTGCCGGAGATGGAGGACTTCGCGCCGGTCACCTTCGACGCGGACGACGCGAACTCCGAGCCGTCGCCGCCGCTGGCCAAGGCCACCGACTGGGTGAACGTCACGCTGGATCTGGGCGACGGGCCCAAGCGGTACCGCCGCGACACCAATGTCATGCCCAACTGGGCGGGCAGCAGCTGGTACCAGCTGCGCTACGCGGATCCGACGAACACCGAGGCGTTCTGCGATCCGAAGAACGAGGAGTACTGGCTGGGTCCGCGCACCGCCGAGCACGGGCCGAAGGATCCGGGCGGCGTGGATCTGTACGTGGGCGGCGTGGAGCACGCGGTGCTGCACCTGCTGTACGCGCGGTTCTGGCAGAAGGTGCTGTTCGATCTGGGTGACGTGAGCGGCTACGAGCCGTACCGCCGCCTGTTCAACCAGGGCTACATCCAGGCCTTCGCCTACACCGACGAGCGCGGCGCGTACGTGCCGGCCGCCGAGATCGTCGAGCGGGACGGCAAGTTCTTCTGGACCAATGCCGACGGCGTGGAGATCGAGGTCTTCCAGGAGTACGGCAAGATCGGCAAGTCGCTGAAGAACGCCATCTCCCC
Source organism: Nocardia yamanashiensis (assembly GCF_021183565.1). Taxonomy (NCBI): domain Bacteria; kingdom Bacillati; phylum Actinomycetota; class Actinomycetes; order Mycobacteriales; family Nocardiaceae; genus Nocardia; species Nocardia yamanashiensis. Next base: position 7,049,362 of record NZ_CP089226.1, on the reverse strand, counting down.
GGACGAGATGTGCGATCTGTACGGCGCGGACACCTTCCGCTTCTACGAGATGTCGATGGGCCCGCTGGACACCTCGCGCCCGTGGGCGACCAAGGATGTCGTCGGCGCGCACCGCTTCCTGCAGCGCGTGTGGCGACTGGTCGTGGACGAGGAGACCGGCGCGGTCAAGGTCACCGACGCCGAGCCGTCGAACGAGACCCTGCGCCTGGTGCACAAGACCATCGCCGGCGTCGACGACGACCTGGCCAACCTGCGGGACAACACCGCCGGCGCCAAGCTGATCGAGCTGACCAACCACCTGACCAAGAACTACCCTCAGGGCGCGCCGCGCACCGTGGTCGAACCCCTGGTCCTGATGCTGGCCCCGCTGTCCCCGCACATCGCCGAGGAACTGTGGGAACGCCTGGGCCACACCGCATCCCTGGCCCACGGCCCCTTCCCGATCGCCGACCCGGCACTGCTGGTGGCGGATTCGGTGGAGTACCCCATCCAGGTCAACGGCAAGGTCCGCGCCCGCATCAGCGTCCCCGCCGACGCCGACCAGGCCGCGGTCCAGGCCGTCGCCCTGGGCGACGAGAAGGTCGTGGAACTGCTGGGCGGCAAGGAACCCCGCAAGATCATCGTGGTCCCGGGCCGCCTGGTGAACATCGTCGCCTGATTCAGGTTGTGCGATTCGGCCCCGGCGCTTGATGCGCCGGGGCCGAATTCGTCTCTGGTTCAGGGTGATTGGCCACTGATCATGTGTCGGCGAGGGTCAGCCCGTGGCGAGGGAGGCGCCGGTATCCGAGCGGATCTCTATGCGTTGCACGGTTTCCGGGCGAAAGGAGCTCGCGCCGGTGACTTTGATCTGGGATTGGTCGGGGGTGGTCCAGGTCGCGGCGGATTCGGTGTGGCCGTCGGTTCCGATGACGATTGCGGTCAGGCGCATTCCCGCGGGGAGGTCGTGCAGGGTCAGGTGGAGTTCGGTGCCCCAGGGTTTGGAGGTGAGATCCACCGAGCCGGTGGGGGTTCCGACCGGGGCGGTCAAGGGTAGGACACGCTGAGCGGCGACAGGTGCGGGTGCGGGTGTGACGGGTTCCGGAGCGAGGGTGGCGCCGACGCCGATTCCGATTGCCAGGGCGGCGGCAGCCAGCACCGCCGCGGCCGAACGACGACGGCGGCGCTGCGAACCTCGCGAGCCGGCGACCGCACGCAGGACGCGCGCATCCAGGCCCGACGATGAATCCGGCTCGGGGGCGGCGGTTCTGGCCAGGAGGGAGGGGATCACCGCGAAGTCGGCCAGTTCGGCTCGGCAGGTGGGGCAGGTGGTGATGTGGGTGTCCACGGCGGCACGGTCGGTGGGAGTGAGGCCGCCGAGGACGTAGGCGCCGAGCATGTGGCGGTAGTCGTCGTGGGCTGTCATCTGGTCACCCCCAGTTCGTCGAAGATGGTGCGCAGGGCGCGGACGGCATAGTAGCTGCGGGATTTCACGGTCCCTTCGGGAATGCCCAGCAGCTGGGCGGTTTCGGCTACGGTGCGGTCGCGGTAGAAGAGTTCGGTCACCACCGCGCGGTGGTCCGGGGACAGGCGGGACAGTGCCTCGGCTACCAGCCAGGAGTCCAGGGCCCGGTCCAGCGGTTCGTCGGCGGGAGCCAGGGCGACGAGGTCGGACTGGTCGAGTGTGGTTGTGGGGCGGCGCTGCTCAGCCCGCCAGCGGTCGATGACGACGCGGCGGGTGGTGGTCAGCAGCCAGGCTCGGATCTCGTGATCGGTGATGTCCTTGCGGCGCAGGATTTCCACCGAGCGCCAGGCCCGCATGAGGACTTCCTGGGTCAGGTCTTCTATCTGATGCGGGTCGCGCCAGTGGGTGCGGAGGAAGGCGCGGACGGCGCGGCCGTGGGCGGCGTCGATCGCGGTCAGGAAGTCCGCGTCCGATACCGGGCGGCGCGCCGTCCACGGGAGACGCATCAGCGGATGGCCTCGCCTGCGGCGTCGATCAGGAACCAGACCCCGTTGACGCCTTGACCGGCGGTGTCGCCGGGGGATTTGTCACCGAAGAAGTAGTAGAGGGGTTTGCCGGCGTAGCTGGCCTGGGCGCCGCCGTCGGGGCGGGTGATGGTGCCGATCTTGGTGGCGTCGACGCCGGCCCCCGCGCTCACCGTGCCGGGGAGGACGGGCCATTTCACCAGGCAGTCGCCTGTGCAGGCGGAGGCGCCCGCGGTGTCCTTGGTGAACAGGTACAGGGCGCGGCCCGCGGAATCGGCCAGGGCCTGTTTGCCGCCGAGGTCCTTGATGACGATGCCTGTGGCCTGCGCGCTGGTTGCCGCGCTCGTGGTCGAACTCGGCAGCGCCGGCGCTCCCGCCGGTTCGGATGCGGTGCTACAGGCGCTCGCGGCGGCGGCCGCCAGCACCGCGAGGACGATCGGCCGATGTCGTGCGGTCATGGTGAGCTCTCATCCCTGGTATCGGGTATTTCCGATGGTAGGGACGCCGGGCCGGCCGAAGTGGTTCGGCCACTTCGGTTTTGTGATGACCGTCACATCACCTGAATGACGTCGTTGAGGGTGACCAGCTGCAGGTTGCGTTCGCGCACGATGTCCAGGAGCTGGTCGAGGATGTTGTTGACCGTGGTGCGGTTGGCGTGGCCGATGACGATGGATTGGGCGTTGAACCATTGGCGGGCGCTGTCGAGTAGCAGGCCCTCGCTGATGACGGGGGCGGTGTCGTTCAAGGTGCCGTACCACATGGTGGGCACCGTGTAGCCGGTGTCGGCGGCGACCTGGTCGACCAGTCCGTTGTGGCGGCCGTAGGGCGGGCGGTAGTAGGGGGTGCCGTCGACGCCGAAGTTGTTCCACAGGAACGATTTCGCGCGGTCCAGTTGGTCGGCCACGGCGCCGGCGGAGAGTTTGGTCAGGTCCGGGTGGTCCCAGCTGTGATTGCCGAGCTGGATCTGACCCGAATCGACCAGGGGCCGCAGGGAATCCCGGTGGATCAGCCAGGAGTCGTAGTAGGCGGTGACGAAGAAGGTGAGGCGAATTCCGGTGCGGCGGGCCAGTTCTATGAACGCGCCGACCGTGGCGGGGTTCGCGCCGTCGTCGATGGTGAGCGCCATATTGTTGCCGTCACCGGGCAGGGACTGGATGGTCCCGGGGCCGATCTGCACCCGGGGCAGGCCCGGCGCGGCGCCCGTGCCCCCGGTCGAACCTGTCTCCCAGGGGAATTCGCCCCGCGCTTCGCCCGCACCGGCGAGCGTCGCGGCGGCGCCCGCCGCCAGGAGCGTCAGCAGCCGCCGTCTATCCATGTCGAACCTCGATCAACTCACTCCGCGGAACTAGCGCGGAGGCAACAAAACATCGTTGAGCGTCACCATGGACAGGTTGCGCTCGCGGATGATCTCGACCAGCTGGTCGTAGCAGTGCGTCACGGCGGGCGCGTTGGCGTGCCCGATGACGATGGTCTGGGGATTGAAGTACTTGTGGGCGCACTCGATCAGGTACTGCTCGGTGATCACGCCGGAATCCGACAGCGAGCCGTACCACATGGTCGGCACGGTGTATCCGAGATCGGCGGCCACTCGATCCACCGTACCGTTGTGCCGGCCGAAGGGGGGCCGGTAGTAGGGCGCGCCATCGACACCGAAGTTGTTGTGCAGGAAGGTCTTCGCGCGTTCCAGCTGCGAGGAGACCGCGCTCGCCGACAGCGTGGTCAGATCGGCGTGATCCCAGGTGTGATTGGCGAGCTGGATCTGCCCGGAGTCCACCAGCGGGCGCAGCGCGGCCTTGTGGGTGGTCCAGGAGTCGTAGTACGCGGTCACGAAGAAGGTGAAGCGCGCCCCGGTGTCCTTGGCGAACTTGATGTAGGCGCCGACCACCTCGGGGCTCGCGCCGTCATCGACGGTGAGCGCCATGCTGTTCCCGCTGCCGGGCAGCGCGGTAATGGTGGTGCCCGCCGCGAGCTGCGTCTTCGGCCCGCCGGGAGGGGCGGGGAGCCCGCGCGGCGCGGTCGGGATATCCGGCATGGTGAAGGTGCCGTTGCCCGCCGAACCGGTGTCGATCAGGTCGTCGCCCTGCGCTTTGGTGCAGCCGGTCAGGGCGGCGGCCGTTCCGGCGGCGAGCAGCGTGAGCAGCCGTCGTCTGTCCATGGTCGTCGTTCACTCCGAATTTCCGCTCGAGGGCCGGTCCGCGCCTCCCTACGCACCGCCTCATCCGTTATATCGACTACTGGTGAACAGGTCACGAAATCTGCGCGAAACGATCGAAATTCGAATGAAACGTACCGAATCCTCAACGTGGGATGGGTCGCAGCACGATTTCCGTGGGGTGCGCGTCGCGCGGCGTCTCGATCGCCTGGCGCACCACCCGCGCCACGGTCCCGGCCTCGAGGAAGTCATCGGGACGGTATTCGTTGCCCTCGTCGGCGACGATCGCCCGCTGCATATCGGTATCGATGCGGCCCGGATGAATCGAGGTCACCCGCAGCTCGGGTTCCTCGAGCCGCAGCGCGTCGCCGAAGGCGCGCAGGCCGAACTTGCTGGCGGCGTAGACGCCCCAGCCCGGGTTCGCCCGCAGTCCCGCGCCCGAGTTGATCAGCACCACGTGCCCGCGCGCCGCGCGCAACGCCGGAAGCAACACGCGCGTCAGCTCCGACACGGCAATCAGGTTGGCTTCCAAGGTGTTCCGCCATTGCGCGACGGACGAATCGGCTAAAGTTCCCAGGTCGGCGATCCCGGCATTGTGCACAAGTACATCAAGCCGGTCGAAAGGCTCCACCGCCGCAGCCACCGCCGGGTAGTCCGTCAGCTCCACCGGGAAACCCGTGGCATCGGGCAGTTCATCCAGGATCGGTTCCAGCGCCGCCGCCGTGCGCGCGCCGAGCAGCAGCCGGTGTGTGGGCGCGAGCTCGCGCGCGATGGCCGCGCCCAGGCCCCGGCTGGCCCCGGTGACGAGCGCTACGGGACGACGGTCGCCGCTATTTACGGAATTCGCCATGCGATCACCGTAACCGGGCGCGGATGTGCGGCGATGCTCCGGGCGAGGCTCATGGAAAGTAGGCGAACAGAGTGCAATCTGGCGATCAGGAGTCGTCCGTCGGTACCGCCGTCATTCATGCCCACCGCGCATACCTGAAGGTACCGGCGCAGAATAGGGCGATGACGAACCCGGGGTTCACGCCCACCCAGCTCGCGGCCCGCGCCGCCTACCTGCTGCGCGGCAACGACCTGGGCACCATGACCAGTGCCGCGCCCAAGTTGTATCCGCACATGTGGAGCTGGGACGCGGCGTTCGTGGCGGTCGGTCTGGCCCCGTTGAGTGTGGAACGCGCGGCACTGGAACTGGACACCTTGTTATCGGCGCAATGGCGCAACGGCATGATTCCGCACATCGTCTTCGCCAATGGCGTGGACGGGTACTTCCCGGGGCCGTCACGCTGGGAATGCCGGCGACTCGCGGCCGACGCGCCGGACGGGCCGGATACCTCCGGCATCACCCAGCCGCCCGTGCATGCCATTGCGGTGCAACGGATCCTGGATCACTCCCGCCGGCACGGGCGTTCCACCCGCGCGGTGGCCGAGGAGTTCCTGCAGCGCCGCTGGCCCGATCTGATGCGCTGGCATCGCTGGCTGGCGTACGCGCGAGATCCCAAGCAGCACGGGCGAATCACGCTGTACCACGGCTGGGAATCCGGCATGGACAATTCGCCGCGCTGGGATCGCGCCTACGACAACGTGATTCCGGGCCCGGACCTGCCGCCGTATGTGCGCGAGGACCTGCACGTGGTCGGCGATCCGACGCAGCGGCCGTCGGATCGCGAATACGACCGGTACATGTGGCTGGTCGAGCAGATGCGCCGGGCCGGCTACGACGACTACCAGCTGGCGTCCACCATGAGCTTCGCGGTGGAGGACGTGTTCGTCACCGCCGTCTTCGCGCTGGCCTGCGATGTGCTGGCCAATATCGGCGAGGACTACAAGCAGCCGCACGCCGACGTGCGGGAACTGCACGAATGGGCCGATTACTTCCGGGCGGGCGTGGTCGCGACCACCGACGCCCGGACGGGTGTGGCCCGCGATTTCGACGTGCGCGCGGACCGCTGGATCGATACCGAGACCCTGGCCTGTTTCGCGCCGCTGCTGTGTGGCGGGCTCACCCGCGATGCCGAGCGACGGCTGCTGCGCCTGTTCGAAGGCCCGCGCTGGTGCGGGCATCCGGATCTGCGCTACGCGCTGCCGCCCTCGACATCGCCGGTGTCCAAGGACTTCCGGTCCCGCGAATACTGGCGCGGGCCGGTGTGGCCGGTGATGAGCTGGTTGTTCTCCTGGGTGTTCGCCCGCCGCGGCTGGGCCGAGCGCTCCTTCATGCTGCGCGCGGAAGGTTTGCGCCAGGCCAGCGACGGGAGCTTCGCGGAGTACTACGAGCCCTTCACCGGGGAACCGCTGGGCAGTATGCAGCAATCCTGGACTGCCGCATCGGTATTGGACTGGCTGGGCTAGAACAGATCCCAGTGCAGCACCCGGGAGGTCAGCAGCACCAGGCCGAGTGACACGCTCGCCACCACGACCAGGCCCGCGATGGCGACCAGCAGTGGCCGCCAGCCCGCGCGGGCCAGTTCGCGCAGATCGGTGTTCAGGCCGACGCCGGCGAAGGTGAGCAGGAACGCCCAGCGCGAGATGTTCGCCAGATTCGTCAACTGCGCCTTGCTGATCCAGTGCAGGGTGGCCAGCGCCGACACCGCGAGGAAGCCGAGCACGAACTTGGGGAACTTCTCCCAGACGAAGGCCGCCTTGGCGCGCACGCCGGTGGCGATCTGGTCGGCCTCGCCGCGCGAGGCCCAGTAGGCGGCGAAACCGAGCACCACGAAGCCGATGAGGGCATTGCGGGTGGACTTCACCAGCACCGCGACCTTGCCGGCGGCATCGGAGTAGGCGTAACCGGTGGCGGTGGTCTCGGCGGTGTTGTCGACCGCCAGACCCGCCCACAGGCCGAACTCGTTGTCGGTCAACCCGATCGCGTGCCCGATGGCGGGCAGCGCGAACAGCGAGACCGCGCCCAGCGCCAGAATCGCGGCGATGGCGTAGCTGACCTCGGAATTCTTGGCCCGGATGGACCCGCGGGTGGCCACGATGGCCGAGACGCCGCAGATCGAAGTGCCCACCGCCAGCAGCGATCCCAGCTTGCCGGACAGGCCCAGCAGCCGCGCCACCAGCAGGATGATCGCGCCCGCCGCCGTCATATCGATGAGGATCAGGATGAAGCTGCTGCCGCCGAGCCTGGCGACGTCACCGAGCACGAAGCGGGAGCCGAGCGCCACGATGCCGACCTTGAGCCAGAATTCGTAGCTGCCCACACCGGGTTTGAAAATCCGGTGCACGCCAATGGTATTGGCGATGACTAGGCCGAAAATAATGGCCCACAGCACGTATTCGATATCCGGGAAGCGCCAGCCCTCGTGATGGGCCAGCTTGTTCACATAGATCTGGGTGTACTTGGCCGCCACGCCGACGGCGGCGAGCAGCAGGATGCCGGGGAGCAGTTCGAGCAGCTTGCGCGGTCCGCTCGAGACTGCCGATTCACCAGCGGGTTCTTCTTTGGTGATGTCCACGGTGCTCATCGGGTCACCACGGAATCTTGGGCAGGACACCGGCCAGGGCGGCCAGCACGATCACTCCGGCGAACAACACCGATCCCCAATCGGCATCGATACGCGTCAGCCATCCAACAGGCCCGGACAGCGGTTTTGAACTCATGGGCCGAATGATGAAGGCCGCGGAGGTTCGGGAGAAGTAATCGGCTCGAGCTGATTCCATAGGAAATAGCTAACAATTGGCGAATATCACAGCCGCGCCTAACCGACTATGACGCGTCAGCAACCTAGCCTTTCAGCGCATGAACCACCGAAACCTGATGAGAGTGGTATCTGTAGCGGCGGCTGGCATCTTTACGGCAACCTCCGCGGGCCTGGCGGCCGCGGACGTGACCGGGCCGGATGTCGCGTCCTGGCAACATCCCGGCGGCCAGGGCATCAACTGGTTCGCGGTGCGCAATGCGGGCCACGAATTCGCCATGGTCAAGGCCACCGAGGGCCTGAACTACGTGAATCCGCACTTCATTCCGGACAGCCTCGCCATGCGGGTGGCCGGAGTCGCCCGGGGCACTTACCATTTCGCGCGTCCCGCGTTGCCGCCCGAACCGCAGGCGGCGCTGTACGCGACCATCGTGCTCGGCCAGAACGGGCTGCTGGATCTGCCGCCGGTGCTGGACATGGAGGATTCGGGCGGGCTGCCGCCGGACGCGCTCATCGACTGGACGCACCGGTATCTGAACACCGTGCAGGCGTTGACCGGTCGCGTGCCGATCATCTACACCTACCCGCGCTTCTGGCAGACGGCGATGGCCGACAGCAATCAGTTCACCCGGTATCCGCTGTGGATCGCCGACTATCGCGGCAATGACGGACCGGAAGTGCCCGGAGGCTGGCCTGCCTGGACTTTCTGGCAGACCAGCGACTCCGGACGAATTCCCGGCATCGCGGCGGGCGTCGACCTGAACGTCTACAGCGGAGCGCAAGGCGATTTCGCCGCCTACGCCAATATGCCTTTCAGCGGGAGCGGACGCGGCAGCAGCTAGGTAGCGAGTTGTTCCTAAACCCCGATCTTGCCGTTGCCGGTCTTCCAGACGACGACCACGGCGGGGCGGGGCTGCGAGGTCCCGCCGTCGGGCCAGTGCGAACCCGGCTTGTCGGCGCTCGCGCCGTCCAGCTCGCCCGGATGCTGCACGCAGACCATGACGCGATCCTTGGTGACGATCGGCCCGCAGGTCTCCGCACCGAGCGGCACGGTGAGGAACTGCTTGGTCTCGCCGCGCTTCTCGCCCTCGAGCACCACCGAGAACAGCCCGTCGTTCGACTTCAGCGCATTGCCGTCGGTCGAGATCCACAGGTTGCCATGCGGATCGAACGCCAGATTGTCCGGGCAGGAGATCGGGCTGACCTTGTTCTTGTCGAACCCGGCGAAATAGGTGTCGGCGGTCTTCGGATCACCGCAGACCAGCAGCAGCGACCAGGTGAAGTCGGTGCCCGCGTGGTTGTCGACGAGCTCGAGGATCTGCCCGTTCTTGTTCTGATTGCGCGGGTTCGCCTCGTCCGCGGCGGCCTTGCCCTCGTCACCGCGGTTCTTGTTGTTGGTGAGCGCCACGTACACCTTGCCGGTGAGCGGATTGGGCTCGAAATCCTCCGGGCGGTCCATCTTGGTGGCCCCGACCTTGTCGCCGGCCAGGCGGGTGAACACCGCGACCTCTTCCGCGCTCATGCCCTCCACCAGCGACTTGCCCTTGCCGTCCGCGCCGGTCTGCAGGAGCGGAATCCACTGGCCCTTACCGGTGAAGCCCTTGTCGGACGGCACCTTTCCGCTGCCGTCGACCTGGCCCGCGTGATCGCCGGTGAGCTTGGCGACGTAGAGGGTGCCCTCGTCGAGAATGGTCATGTTCGCCTTGCGGGCGGCGGCGGTATCGCCCGGCTGGATCTTCTTGGCGGACACGAACTTGTACATGTACTCGAACCGCTCGTCATCGCCGGAGTAGGCGACGACGGTGCCGTCCTTGGTGACGTAGATGTTCGCCGACTCGTGCTTGAAGCGGCCCATGGCCGAATGCTTGACCGGGGTGCCGGTGGGATCCCACGGGTCCACCTCGATCACGTAGCCGAAGCGGTTGGACTCGTTCGGCTCGGCCGCCACGTCGAAGCGCTTGTCGAAAGTCTCCCAGCGGCGCGGCATCTCGCCCTGGCCCGCGCCCGGGAAGCCGAGGCCGTAGCGCTTGCCGCGCGCCTGCACGGTCGCGTCGGCCGCCACCCCGCCGAAGTACTGGTTGAAGTTCTCCTCGCCGGAAAGCACGGTGCCCCACGGGGTCACGCCGCCGGAACAGTTGTTGAAGGTGCCCAGCACCTTGGCGCCGGTCGGGTCGGCCGAGGTCTTGAGGAAGTCGCTGCCCGCGGCCGGACCGGTCACCTTGAACTCGGTGGTGCCGGTGATGCGGCGGTTGTACTGGCCCATGACCGGGGTGAGCTTGCCGCTGCCGGACTCGCCTTTGACCTCGACCACCGAAAGCCCGTGCGCGGCAAGGGCGATCTCGAACTGCTCGCGGGTCGGCGCGTCCGGGTTGTAGCCCAGGAACATGGCCGGTTCGGTGGTGTACTCGTGGTTCACGACCAGCAGGAACGCATTGTCCTTGCCCTCGATGGGCAGCAGCGCGGCGTAGTCGTTGTTGAAGCCGAACTGCTTGGCCTGCGCGGCGGCGGTCTGATTGGCGAAATCCCACTTGGGGGCGTCGGCCACCACCGGGTCGCCCCAGCGGATGACCACGCTCTGCTCGTAGCCCTTGGCGGTGACCAGGGCGTCTTCCTTGTTCGGCGCGACCGCTTCGAAGTCGGTGCCGATGCCCGTGCCCGGGTTCGCTTCGGCGGCTTCGGCCTTGTCGTCACCGCAGGCGGCCAGCAGGCTGCCGGCGCCCGCGGCCAGCACCAGGGCGGCGCCGCCCTGGAAGACGCGGCGGCGCGAAATGGCGGCGACGATATCGCCGAAATACTCACCGGCCGAGGTGTTGGGGACCTCGTGGAAGCACGCGTTACCGCACTTGTACTGGCAGGTCACGGAGGAACGCGACGAGGCGCCATCGTGCTTCACGAAGAGGCTGAGGGGTTTGAGGCTCACTGCATGCTCCCAGGATCGACTGTCGGGCGCACCGTAACCACGCCAGAAGAGCCGCAGGGGACCAAAAGGTGAACAGCCGACCAATTAGGTTGCCCTTAGTTAGCTCGAGGGTTTCCCGCTACAGCACCTGGGACAGGAACTGCCGCAGGCGCGGGGTCTCGGCATTGTCGAAAAGCTGGTCCGGCGAACCGGTTTCGACCACCTGGCCATGATCCATGAAGACGACCCGGTCGGAAACCGAACGGGCGAAACCCATCTCGTGGGTGACCACGATCATGGACATGCCGCCGCGGGCCAGCTCCGACATGAGCGCCAGCACGCCCTTCACCAACTCCGGATCCAGCGCCGAGGTGGCCTCGTCGAAGAACATCACATCCGGTTTCATGGCCAGGGCGCGCGCGATCGCCACCCGCTGCTGCTGCCCGCCGGACAGATTCGCCGGGCGGGCGTCGGCCTTGCCCGCCAGCCCGACCGTCTCCAGCTGCTGTACGGCCAGGGTGCGGGCCTGCTCCTTCGAAAGACCGTGCAGTTTGCGCGGACCCAGCGCGATGTTCTCGGCCACCGTCATGTGCGGGAACAGATTGAAGTGCTGGAACACCATGCCGATGCGCTGCCGGAGCGTGTCCGGATTGACCTTCAGCATGGACGCGCCATCGAGCATGATGTCGCCCTTGTCGGGTTCGTGCAGGCGGTTCAGCACCCGCAGCAGCGTCGACTTGCCCGAGCCCGACGGCCCGATGACCGTGGTGGTCTTGCCCGCGTCGACCTGGATGTCCACCCCGCGCAGCACGTGATTCGTGCCCAGCGTCAGGTGCAGATCCTTACCGGTGAGAGAGGCACTCATGCTCCACGCCCTTCCGTGACGACCGCCTGCTCGATCGGCTCGGCCGGATTCTCCGGACGTCCGGTGCGCAACCGCTTGTCGATGTAATTGACCAGGTGCGTCAGCGGCACGGTCAGCAGCAGGTACACCAGACCGGCCGCCACCAGCGGGGACAGATTGCCGGTCTGCGCGTTCAGGTCCCGGCCCACCGCGAACAGTTCGCGCTGCGAGGCCAGCAGACCCAGGAAGTAGATGAGCGAGGAATCCTTGATGAGCGCGATGAACTGGTTCATCAGCGCGGGCAGCACCCGGCGCACGCCCTGCGGGATCACCACCAGGGTCATGGCCTGGCGGTAGCCGAAACCGATGGCGCGCGCGGCCTCCATCTGGCCCGGCTCCACCGACTGGATGCCGGAGCGGAAGATCTCGCCGATATAGGCCGAGGCCAGCAGGGCGAGCGCGACCGCGCCCAGCCAGTACGGATTGTTGCCGGTGATGCCCTTGACCACCGGGCCGATGCCCAGACCGATCAACAGGATGATCACCACGGCGGGCAGGCCGCGGAAGATATCGGTGTAAACCCGTGCGGGCCAGCGCAACCAGCGGGTGCGGGAGATGCCGGCGACCGCCAGCAGCATGCCCAGCACGGTGCCCAGCGCACCCGAGACCAGCGCCAGGATCAGCGTGTTCGGCAGACCGGTCTTGATCAGGTCCGGGAAAGCCTTGCGGTACAACGACCAATCGAAGAACGTGTCCTTCAGCTGCTGCACCGTGGACTTCGGCTGCGCGACCTCGCCGCCGGAGTTGTCGCCCGCGTGCTCGGCCGCGATCTTCGCGAAGTCCGGGAGCTGCGGCGCGGCAACGGCTTTCGAACCCGGCTTCCAGCCCGGCGGCAGCTCGCGCGGCACCCAGTCCTCGTACAGCTTGGCGTAGGTGCCGTCGGCGATGATGGCGTCCAGGCCGGCGTTCAGCGCATCGGTGAGCGGCTGGTTGTTCTTGCGCACCGCCCAGCCCACGAAGTTGTTGACGCTGAAGGTGTTCTGCACGATCGAGGTCGCGTCACCCGGTTTGATCGCGCCGATGGCCTGCTGCGACGGAGCCACCCAGGCATCGATCTGCCCGGACTTCAGGTTCGCGTAGGCGGTGTTGTAATCCGGGAACTTCACCGGATCCAGATGCAGTTCGTTGACCACGTACTCGTCCTGCACGGTGCCCTGCACCACGCCGATCCGATTGCCCGGCTTCAGATCCGAGAAGCCCTTGACGGCCGAACCGTTCGGCGTCACCAGCGAGAAGTAGCCGAAGTCGTAGCCATTGGTGAAGCCGACCAGCTGGCGGCGGGCATCGGTGGTGGTGATGCTGGACGAGCCGACATCGAAGCGATTGTTGGCGACCTGCGCCAGCAGGCCCGCGAACTCGGTGCCGGTGAACTCCACCTGCAGGCCCAGCTTCGCGCCGATGGCCCGCAGCAGTTCATTGTCGAAACCGGTGAACGTGCCCTTGGAATTGACGCAGATGCTCGGCGGGGCGTCCGACAGCGTGCCCACGCTGAGCTTGCCCGGGGTGAGCAAGCCCAGCTTGGACACGTCGATCTGGTTCAGCGGGACCGTGTTCGCCGTCGTGAACCGATCCGCTCCGGCCGCTTGCGCACCGGTTGCCAGATTGGTCGGGGCGGCACTCGCGGCGGCCACGCCCGGTGGTGAACAGAGATCGCCGTTCGTCGGCGCGGCCGTGGCCACCCCCATGCCCAACGTCACCGTGCCGAACAGGGTGGTCAGCAGCACTCCCGCGACTGCCAGGATGCGGGGCTGCCGCCGGGATCGCCGAGGCGCGGCCGAACGCAAGGAAACCATGACAAACCACCCTAGTGGGGGTGACCTGCAATTCCAGTGTTGCGGTCAGCGGGATTCGGCAAGAATCACATTCGCGCCCGCCCGATCAGAGACTGTCGCGCCAGTGCACGGCCTCCGCGACCTTGGTCAGGTCGTAGTCCGGACCGCCGGTGCCCACCGTGAACAGGGTCGCGCCCGCCGCCACGAAATCGGGGGCCGCCTCGACGCCCGGCCAGGCCACCGAGCGCTCGATGGCCGCGGGATCGGTGCCGACCTCCGCGCAGTGTGCGGCGAGGATGCCGGACTTGGACTTCAGCGCGTCCAGGTCGGCGAAGCTGTGCCAGATCGAGGCGTACTGGGCGACCAGGCGCAGCGTCTTCTTCTCGCCGCCGCCACCGATCAGGATCGGGATGTCGCGCACCGGCTGCGGATTCAGCTTGGCCAGGCGGTCGGTGATGCGCGCCAGGTAGTCCTTCAGCAGTGCGAGCCGGCTGCCCGGGGTGCCGAAGTCGTAGCCGTACTGGTCGTAGTCCTTCTGGAACCAGCCCGCGCCGATGCCGAGGATGAGGCGGCCGTCGCTGATGTGGTCGACGGTGCGAGCCATATCGGCCAGCAGGTCCGGATTGCGGTAGCCGCCGCCGGTGACCAGCGCGCCCAGCTGCACCCGCTCGGTCTGCTCGGCGATCGCGCCCAGCATGGTCCAGCACTCGAAGTGCGCGCCCTCCGGATCCCCGTACAGCGGATAGAAGTGATCCCAGTTGAAGACGATGTCCACGCCCAGGTCCTCGGCGCGGCGCACCGCATCGCGAATCAACCCGTAATTGGGGGCGTGCTGGGGCTGCAACTGCACTCCGATGCGGATCGGATGGCTCATGCGCACTCCTTTATTGGCTGAAAGCAAATGGCGATCGACACTGCCGCCCATTCTGCCCCTCGGTTAGTCTCTTCGCCGACCCCGAAACTTTCGGGCGTACCCCCGGAAAGGGGGTTCGGGGGCGCAGCCCCCGAGAGCCCCCGAGAGTCGGGTCGGACCCCTCTACTACGGATCGTCCGGCACGTTCCTGCCGGTGAAGGGATGTGATCCACCGTGGCTACGGTGACATTCGACCAGGCCACCCGGCTGTACCCGGGCTCCGACAAACCCGCCGTCGACGCGCTGAACCTGGAAATCGCCGATGGTGAATTCCTGGTGCTGGTCGGGCCTTCCGGCTGTGGCAAGTCCACCTCGCTGCGCATGCTCGCGGGCTTGGAGGAGGTGAGCGGCGGGCGCATCCTGATCGGGGCGAACGACGTCACGCACGCCGAACCCAAGGAACGCGATATCGCCATGGTGTTCCAGAACTACGCGCTCTACCCGCATATGAGCGTCGCGGAGAACATGGGCTTCGCGTTGAAGATGGCGAAGGTGTCCAAAGCCGAACGGCAGGAACGGGTGCTGGAGGCGGCCAAGCTGCTCGACCTCGAGCAGTACCTGGATCGCAAGCCCAAGGCGCTCTCCGGCGGTCAGCGCCAGCGCGTCGCCATGGGGCGCGCGATCGTGCGGCAGCCGCAGGTGTTCCTCATGGACGAGCCGCTGTCCAACCTGGACGCCAAGCTGCGCGTGCAGACCCGCACCCAGATCGCCCAGTTGCAGCGGCGGCTCGGCACCACCACCGTGTACGTGACCCATGATCAGGTCGAGGCCATGACCATGGGTGATCGGGTGGCGGTGCTCAAGGACGGGCTGTTGCAGCAGTGCGCCTCGCCGCGGGATCTGTACCGGAATCCGGCCAATCTGTTCGTGGCCGGGTTCATGGGCTCGCCCGCCATGAACCTGTTCACGCTGCCGGTCACCAATGGGACCGTGACGCTGGGCGGGTGCCCGCTGCAGTTGCCGCGGTCGGTGGCGGCGGCGACCGGACCGAGCGTGGTGGTGGGCGTGCGGCCGGAGCATCTGGAGATCACCGGGCAGGGTACGGGGATCGCCATGGAGGTGGACGTGGTGGAGGAGCTCGGCTCCGACGCCTACGTGTACGGGCGGACGCTCGGTGACGGGGAAACGATTGTGGCGCGGGCGGATTGGCGGAATCCGCCGGCCAAGGGCGCGCAGCTCACCCTGGTGGCGGACGGGGAGCACGTGTACTTCTTCGCGCCCGAGGATGGGCGGCGGTTGAACTGAGTCAGTCCGGTTGGTGGCGGCGCTTCCGCCACCAACCGGGATTCACCCGGACGCGCAGATTCTCCAGGGAGACTTTGTTTCCCGAGGCGCTGCGCAGTTCGACCTGGACCGGTTCGCCGGTCGCGTCCTCCAGGCGTTGCAGGGGCGGTTCGCCGTTCTGGAGGTACTTGTCGCCCCATTGCCAGAGGGCGACCACAGCGGGAACCAGGTCCGAACCCATGGGGGTGAGGATGTATTCGTGCCGGGTGCGCTTGCCCTCCTCCTGGTAGGGGCGCTTTTCGAAAAGCCCGGAATCCACAAGCTTCTTCAATGCGCTCGAGGCCGCGGCATCGGTGATGCCAACCCGCGTCGCGAAGCCATCGAACCTGGTCGTGCCGTAGTAGGCCTCGCGCAGGATCAAGATCGCCGAGCGTGTCCCCACCAGGTCCATCGCCTTGGCGATCGAGCATTCCTCGGGCTTCCACGCGCTCAGGTCACTGAGCTTTCCTTCCAATACGGCCGACATGGCACACATCATACCCAAGCTGACTTGCCTCAACTATGGCCAGCTCCTACCCTGACTTTAGAGCGACAAAGTCAGCGCTTGCCACGCCCCCTCGGGGGGTCCGGGGGCCAGGCCCCCGGATACCCCCTGCGGTGCACGGCAGCGCATTCGGAAGGAATCGCAATGAGAGACGCAGTCATCGTCGAAGCGGTCCGCAGCCCCATCGGCAAAGGCAAGCCGAACGGCGCATTGCACGGGGTGCATCCGGTCGATCTGTTCGCGCACAGCCTGCGAGAAGTGGTGCGGCGCAGCGAGATCGATCCCGCTTTGATCGACGATGTGATCGGCGGTGTCGTCACCGCCGTCGGCGAGCAGGGCTCCAACCTCACCCGGCGCGCCGCCCTGGCCGCCGGATATCCGGAATCGGTGCCCGCCACCACCGTCGACCGGCAGTGCGGCAGCAGCCAGCAGGCGATCCACTTCGCGGCGCAGGGCGTGATCGCCGGGGCGTACGACATCGTGGTGGCCGGCGGCGTGGAATCCATGAGCCGGGTCCCCATGGGGGCCAATATGGTCGGCGCGGAGGACATCGCGGGCGTCGGGTTCGCCGAGCGCTATCCCGAGGGCCTCGTCCCGCAGGGCATCAGCGCCGAGTTGATCGCCGCCAAATGGGGTCTGTCCCGCACCCAGCTCGACGAATTCGCCCTGAGCAGCCACGAAAAGGCCGCCACCGCAACGAAGAACGGCCTCTTCGAAGCCCAGCTGGCGCCCTTGAACGGCATCACGTTCGACGAAGGCATCCGTACCGGCAGCACCCTCGACACCCTCGCCGGCCTCCGGCCCGCCTACTACAGCGAGGAGATGGCCGCGCGTTTCCCGCAGATCGGCTGGAACATCACCGCCGCCAACGCATCCCAGATCAACGACGGCAGCTCCGCGGTCCTGATCATGACCAGCGAACGCGCCGCCCAGCTCGGCCTGCGCCCCCTCGCCCGCCTGCACAGCTTCGCGGTGGCCGGCGACGATCCGCTGCTCATGCTGACCGCCGTCATCCCCGCGACCCGCAAAGTCCTGCAACGCGCCGGGCTCGAACTGTCCGACATCGACCTCTTCGAAGTCAACGAAGCGTTCTCCTCGGTAGTGCTGGCCTGGGCCCGGGACACCGGCGCCGACCTGTCCAAGGTGAACGTGAACGGCGGCGCGATCGCCCTGGGCCACCCCCTCGGCGCCTCCGGTTCCCGCCTGGCCACCACCCTCGTCCACGCCCTCCACGACCGCGGCGCCCGCTACGGCCTCCAAACCATGTGCGAGGCAGGCGGCCTAGCCAACGCCACCATCTACGAAAGGCTCTGAAATTCGAGTGGCACACCAGGGTGGGTTTCTGTCCGGAATGTCCGCGCTGGTGTGCCACTCAACCGCTCGCCCCGACGGCGAAGATCGCTACGAAGAGGCCCAGGACCCAGGCGAGGGTTACCAGGGGGAAGATCAATAGTGCTGTGGGCCAGGAACGCTGGCGGTATTGGTACTCGCGGAGGATCCACAGGGGGACCACCATCGCGGCGATGACGATGCCCGCCCAGCCGACGGCGTATGCCACCGGGAGGTAGCGGGTATCGCCCGGTTCGCGTGCCAGGAGGTCGTACTCCGGCACCAGAAGCGCCATGAACCAGGCGAATCCGGCGCCCAGCAGGTAGATCACCACGGCGACGGCCAGGTCTCCCGGCCGCGGCGGCGGCCGCCAATACTCCGCCATACCTCCAGGATGCCCAGCCCGCCCCGTTTCAGTCCGCGATCGCGCTGCTCACCAGCACGTGTCCGGCCGCGCCCGCGACCAGGATCACCGGCACCGCGATGGCAAGCCCCAGCCACGGCCGCTTCCGACCCGTGAGCGCCGCGACCGACGTCAGCACCAACCCGGTGATCAGCGCCAGCGACATTCCGCCACCGGCGATCATCAAGCCCCACAACGCAGAACTGGGCGGTCGCACCAGATCGCACTGCACCGAGAAGTCCTTCTTCGCCGTACACCGGTTGTGCACCAGCTGGAAGAACTTCCCGAACAGGTCGTTCCCGAACCCGAACATGGCGACCACGCCGACCAGGAACGCCCCGACACTTATCCCCAGATCGACCATCCGCACACCCCGCTTGGGCGCCGCCTCCACCGCCGCCCCGGCAGCCCCGAACCCGTCGTACTGCTCACTCCCCGACTTTCCCGAACCAGCCGCACTCGCAACCGATCCCGAATCCCGCCCAGCCGCACTCCCCACAGCCGCCCACTCCCCGGTACTCGGCCCCGCCTGCTTGGGCCACTCCCCCGTCCCCGGCCCACCGGACTTCGACCCCGCCTGATTCGGCCACTCCCCCGTCCCCGGCCCACCGGACTTCGGCCCACCGGATTTCGACCCCGCCTGATTCGGCCACTCACCCGTACCCGGCCCACCGGCCTTCGACCGATCACCAGCCTGATCAGGCCATTCACCGCCAGTCGGTCCGCCCTGCCGCGGCCACTCCCCACTCGCCGGGCCGGACTGCGGCGGCCACGCCCCACTGTTCGGCCCCGACGGCGAATTCACCCCTGCCCCACCGAAATTCTGCGCCGCCCCCGGCGCACCCCACCCACCGAAATTCGAATCGGCCCCACCGGACCCGGCACCACCCGCCGACGGTCCATAGTTTCGCGGCTGCGACCCCGCGTCCGGCCGGCTCGGCGACTGCCCACGAGAGGGGTCGAAGCCTCCACGCCCGCGCTGCGGCTGGTTGCCACGCACTCCTGAGGGCTCGTCACCAAACCGATTGGTAGGTACCGCGTTCCCCGGGCGGCCATCCCCCTGTCGTCCCACGGCTTGTTCATTGGGCGGTTGCCAGCCGCCTGGCGCAGCGGGCGCGACACCCGGTGCCGGATCCCCGCCACCGAGCTTGTTGGTCGGCCGGTCGTCCCCCGAACGATCCACTGCCGCAGCGGCATTGCCGCCCGGACCGGGATTCCCCGCCGGAGCTCCGGGATGACGGGCGGGTGCGACATCGGTCGGATCATTCCGTCCGATCTCTGCACGCGGGCGAGCCCCCGGCCGCGAGATTTCGCCCCGTTGCGAGCCCCCTCCGGGCTGACCCGGCCCGCCGAAGGGCTGTGGTCCGCCGGGCGGCTGGGGCCGACCGGATTGACCTGCGCCGCCGAACGATTGCGGCGCACCGGGTTGTCCGGCCCCCGGGAACTGCGGCGGGCTCGGCTGGCCGGCAGGGCCGAACGGCTGGACGCCCGGTTCAGGACGTGGTCCACGCTGCCCGGGGCCGACCGCCTGGTTGTGTTCCGGCCTTGACGGACGGGACGGATTCGGTGCGAAGTCGGCGGCCGGACCGCGCGATTGCGGCCCCGGACCACCGGAATTCGGCGGATATGGGCGTCCGGGCGCGGGTGCGCCACCGGCCGGGGGCAGGTTCTGCTGCGGGCCGCCAAAGGAATTGGGTCCCTCCCCCGGTCCCCATACCGGCGGCGACGGCGGTTCCGGCGGCCGGCCTTCCGACGACTTGTTCGATCGGAGGGTCTCCACGTCTTCCTGACGAGGTTCCTCTGGCGGCGGCTTCATGATGTGCGGGCTCCCCCCGGGTCGTTCGACACTCTGAGCGCATTTTGAACGGCTCACCGCGCCACCGCTACCCCATAACCCGGCGCGCACACCGCACTCGATCACCCGCGATACCGGTTCACCAGGCCGTACCGATGTCACGCGGGTAGATGAGGCTGGGCAACGTCTTTCGCCGACCAGGTGGCACCGGGGGCCGGCGAAACCGCGAGGAAGGGTGTTCGAGCTGGGCGAGTAGCGTTCGGGCGATGAGCGAGAGCGCGGATTTCGGGGCGTCTGTGGTGTACGCGATTCCGATGCGGACGCGGTTTCGGGGGATCACCGTGCGAGAAGGGATGCTGATTCCCGGACCCGCCGGGTGGGGGGAGTTCTGCGCGTTTCCCGAGTACGACGATCGGGAGGCGGCGGCCTGGCTGGCTACGGCGGTCGAGCAGGCGACGGTGGGGTGGCCCGCGACGGTGCGGGATCGGGTGCCGGTGAATTGCATCGTGCCGGCGGTGGGGCCGGAGCGGGCGCGGGAGATCGTGGCCGGATCCGGTTGCCGGACAGCGAAAGTGAAGGTTGCTGATCATCCGGATTCGCTGGGCGAGGATCTGGAGCGGGTGGCGGCGGTGCGCGAGGCGCTCGGGCCCGACGGGGCGGTGCGGGTGGATGCGAACGCCGTGTGGGATGTGGATACGGCTGTGGAGCGGATCAAGTTGATCGATCGGGCCGCAGGTGGGCTCGAATATGTGGAGCAGCCTTGCCGGACGGTGGAGGAACTGGCGGCGGTGCGGCGGCGGGTGGATGTGCGGATCGCGGCGGACGAATCGATTCGGCGGGCCGAGGATCCGATGCGGGTCGCGGTGGCGGGGGCGGCCGATGTGGCGGTATTGAAATGCACGCCGTTGGGCGGGGTGCGGCGGGCGCTGGCGGTAGCGGAGGCGGCGGGATTGCCGTGCATCGTGTCGTCGGCGCTGGAGACGAGTGTGGGGCTGGCGGCACAGGTGCGGTTGGCGGCCACGCTGCCGGAACTCGAATTCGCTTGCGGGCTCGACACTTTGTCGCTGTTCACGGGGGATTTGGCGGCGGAGCCGCTGCGTCCCGTGAACGGATTTCTTTCGGTGCCGGACCGTGCGCCCGCACCGGATCCGGAATTGCTGGAGCGGTATCGGCATCCCGATGCGGAGCGGGTGCGGTGGTGGCGGGAACGATTGGATCGGGTGCGGAAGCTGCTGCCCTGACCCAGGCGGGATCAACAGCACGCGCGGCGGAATGGCTCGGGCGCTCAGGCTATGCGGACGCCGCAGGAATACAGGGTGGTGCGCAGTATGAGTGCGGCCTCGGGGCCGATGATCCCGTCCGCCAATTCGAGGTAGCGGGCGCAGAATTCGGGGCCGTGCGGTGCGGTTTCGCCGGGGGCGGGGTCGAGGTGATGCGCCAGTTCGTGGAGGATCACCAATTCTCGTAGCGCCCAGGCGGTTCCACCGACGTGCAAAGGCACGGCCAGGATCGAGCCCTCGGCTTCGTAGTGGGCGGCCTTCGCGCCCGCGCGGGAACGGACCGTGACGGGCGTGGTCGCGCGATCCCATCGGGCGCGTATCCAATTCAGCGCCATCACTTTATCCACATAACTCTGCACCGATTCCACCGAGGCGAAACGCCGCTCGACCGGCAACGTCATTTGTGAACCGTGCATTTCGACAGTGCGCGTACCGAATTCATCGGCGCGGTCGAACATCCCCCGGACCAGCATCTCCGCGTCGTAGACCCGGCTGCGCTGGGAATCGCGGACGGTCACCCCTCGCCTCGCGGCAATTGCCCGCGTGCGCCGCCCAGTTCACCGGAATCACCCAGGCGCGCATTGCGCCCGGCGCGATCCCCGGCCCGCCGCGCCGCCGCGGAATATCCGGCCGACGCCTGCGGCCCACGCCAGGTGCCACGGGCTTCGGAGGTGCGGCCGTAGAAGTCGGTCAGTTCCAATTCCTTGTTGCGCAATGCCAAAGCCATTCCGGTGGACACCGATTCGGCGACTTCGGCCCGCACCGCCTCGGCCTCCACATCGGCTTTCACCTCGGCCAGCCGCTTGCCGATCCGCGCCGCGAACGCCATCTGGAAATTCAGGCGCGCGGTCACCGCGGCCACCGGCGTCTGCACCTTGCGCTGGATCTTGCGCCCCCAGCGGCTTTCGACCACCACTTTCTCGGTGGTCGCCGATTTGTAGGACCCGGATTTGATGTACTGGTCCGACGCCCGCACCATCTGGATCAGCAGGCTCGTGTACAGCGCCTCGCAGGTATCGATATCGGTGTCGAATCCGTAGGCGTAGACGGTGGTCGAAGTCCGCGCCACATCGCATTTCACGTCATTGGCCGACGCGATGGCCACGAACAGCTGCACATACGTCCGCAGCCCGCGCTTGCCCGCCTCGCCGATCGGGATCACCCGCTGCACCGGCGTCGGCCGCCGCTCCCGGGTCGAGATGTGCGCCCGCGCCACCGCCAGATCGATCGAGGACCGGGTGGCCAGCTTCTGCGCCGCCGCCAGAAAGGCTTCCGCCTCATGGGAGTTCTCGGTCGACTCGGCCTGCCGCAGCAAACCGCCGATCCGAGTGAGCATCTTCTCTGTGCTCAATTTGCCCTCCGCTTCGCTCCGGGCGGGTTCGCGGCCCTCATGTCTCGTTCTTCCCTCCCTCCGCTCCCCCGCTTCGCTCCTCCGCTCCACTCAGTCCAGAACGAGACGGCCGCGAACCTGGAGCGAACCGCGATCTGACGAGGTAGCTCGGGCGCACGATATCGCAACCATGTATCTTCCCTTGTGCACCCGGCCCAGTGTGCTGCCGCTCACGTCTCGACCCTGGAGTATCCGCGATGGCTTTGAAGCAGATCCTACGTACGTCACTGGTCCCACGCGCCGCCGTGGTCATGACCGGAGCCGCGCTGCTGACGGCGACCTTCGTCAGCGCCTGCTCCAGTGACAGTGGGAGCAGCCCCGTCTCGCAGAACCTGACGGGCCGCGGGCCGATCACCTACGTCGAGGGCAAGGACACCACCGAGACCGGTGCGGTCAAGCAGCTCGTCGAGCGCTGGAACGCCGCGCACCCGGACGAGAAGGTGACGTTCAAGGAGCAGTCGAACGACGCCAACCAGCAGTACGACGATCTCAAGCAGCACCTGAACGCCAAGAGCTCCGACTACGACGTGGTCGCGCTCGACGTGCCGTGGACCGCCGAGTTCGCCGCCAAGGGCTGGATCCAGCCGCTCAAGGACCAGTTCCAGATCGACACCTCGACGCTGCTGTCGCCGCCGGTCGCCTCGGCCACCTACAACGGCACCCTGTACGCCGCGCCGCGCAACACCAACGGCGGCCTGCTGTACTACCGCAAGGACCTGGTGCAGGAAGCCCCGAAGACCTGGTCGGAGCTGCTGTCCAGCTGCCCCAAGGCGCGTGAGGCCGGAATCGGTTGCTACGCGGGCCAGTTCGCCCCCTACGAGGGCCTGACCGTGAACACCGCCGAGGTCATCAACGCTTTCGGCGGCAGCTTCGTCGGCGCGGACGGCAAGACCCCGACGGTGAACTCGCCGCAGGCGCGCGCCGGGCTGTCGATCCTGGTGGAGGCGTACAAGAACGGCGACATCCCGCCGCAGGCGCTCTCGTTCAAGGAGCCGGAGTCGCAGAACGCCTTCGTCACCGGCAAGCTCATGTACATGCGCGGCTGGCCGTCCAGCTTCGGTGACGCCGGTTCCGACGCCTCCGCGGTGAAGGACAAGTTCGGGGTCGCCCCGCTGCCCGGCAAGGACGGCATCGGCGCCTCCACCCTGGGTGGCTACAACGCCGCCATCAGCGCCTTCTCCAAGAACAAGGCCACCGCGCTGGACTTCCTGCGCTACCTGATCAGCGAGGACGCCCAGCACATCGTGGCGCAGGGCGCGCTGCCGTCGGTCCGCGCCTCGGTCTACGACGATCCGGCGCTGATCGCCAAGATGCCGTACCTGCCCGCGCTCAAGGACTCCATCGCCTCGGCGGTGCCGCGTCCGGTGACCCCGTACTACTCGGCGGTGTCGAAGGCCGTGCAGGAGAACGCCTACAAGGCGATCGAAGGCAAGCAGTCCGTCGACGAAGCGATCATCGGGATGCAGAAGGGCATCGAGACCGCCGGGTCGTAGGATTCTCCCGTCTTGACGAGTCCGTCCCGCAGGAGAAGAGAAACGGTGTCACGTCCTTCGGGAGCGACCGAGGTCGCGCCGCCCGATCTGCCCGGCATGTCCACGAAACCCGCTGCCTCCGCGCCGAAGCGCCGTACCGGTCTATCCGGTACGGCGAAGGCCTGGCTGTTCGTCACGCCGGTGCTGCTGGCGCTGGCGGTGGTGATCGGCTACCCGGTGGTCCGGGCGCTGATCATGTCGTTCCAGAAGGATTCCGGGCTCGATCCCGCCACCGGCATGTTCGTCGAGGGCGGCAATGCCGGATTCGACAACTACACGCACTGGCTGATGCAGCAGTGCACCAACAGTTTCGGTGAGACGGTCAGCTGCCCCACCGGCAATCTGGGCTCGCAGTTCTGGCTGGCCATCGGCGTCACCCTGTTCTTCACCGTGATCACGGTGACGCTGGAGGCCACCATCGGGCTGGGCATGGCCATGATCATGGGCAAGACCTTCAAGGGCCGGGCGCTGCTGCGCGCGGCCGTGCTCATTCCGTGGGCCATCCCCACCGCCGTCACGGCGCGGTTGTGGGAGTTCATGTTCCAGTACGACGGCGTGGTCAACCGGGTGCTCGGCACCCACATCCTGTGGACCGTGGACGAATGGCCGTCGCGGTTCGCGGTCATCGCCGCCGACGTGTGGAAGACCACCCCGTTCATGGCGCTGCTGATCCTGGCCGGGCTGCAGGTGATTCCGGAGGACGTGTACGAGGCCGCGAAGGTGGACGGGGCGTCCGCCTGGCAGCGGTTCTGGCACATCACCATGCCGCTGCTGAAGCCGGCGCTGCTGGTGGCGGTGCTGTTCCGCACCATGGACGCGCTGCGCATGTACGACCTGCCGGCCATCATGACGCAGTCCAATGCCAATACCCGGACCATCTCGATGCTGGTGGTGGATCAGGTGCGGCAGGGGCCCAACAGCGCCTCGGCACTGTCGATCATCACCTTCCTGCTCATCTTCGCGGTGGCGTTCCTGCTGGTGAAGGTGCTGGGCGCCAATGCGGTTCGCACCCAGGAAGCACAGCGGGAGGCGCACTGATGAGTACAGCATCGCGAAGCGATTCGGTGGGGGGCGGCGGTCGGGTGACGGGTGGGCCCATCGATATGACCAAAGAGTCCGCCGCCGCGCCGAACAAGCCGGGCGTGCAGCCGGTTCCGTGGACGAAGAAGCTGGCCTCCGCGCGCGTTTACCTCGGCGCGCTGATCGTGCTGGTGTGGGGCCTCGGCCCGTTCTACTGGATGGTCGTGACCGCGCTGCGCGATCCGGACTACCAGTTCGACAACACCCCGTGGCCCACCCATGTGACGTTCGAGAACTTCAGCAATGCGTTCGACACCAGTCGCGGCAACGACTTCGGGCGGGCGCTGGGCAACAGCGTCATCATCGGGTTGTTCACCACGGTGATCGCGCTGATCATCGGCGTGATGGCGGCGTACGCGCTGGCGCGGCTGACGTTCAAGGGCCAGTACGTGGTGTCGGGGCTGATCCTGTCGGCGTCCATGTTCCCGGTGGTGGTGCTGGTGACGCCGCTGTTCCAGTTGTTCACCGATATCGGGTGGATCGGGCACTACCAGGCCATGATCATTCCGAACATCTCGTTCGTGCTGCCCATGACGGTGTACATCCTGGCGTCGTTCTTCACCGAATTGCCTTGGGAGCTGGAGGAAGCGGCGCGGATCGACGGGGCGTCGCGGTTCCAGGCGTTCCGGTTGATCATGCTGCCGCTGGCGGCGCCGGCCGTATTCACCACGGCCATCCTGGCTTTCATCGCCGCGGTGAACGAATACCTGCTGGCGCGGCTGCTGTCCTCGGACAAGACCGAGCCGGTGACGGTGGCCGTCGCCCGGTTCTCGGGTAACAACCCCCTGGTCCAGCCCTACGCGGCCATTATGGCGGCGGGCACCATCGTGACCATTCCGCTGGTGATCATGGTGCTGCTGTTCCAGCGCCGCATCATCTCGGGTCTGACCGCGGGCGGCGTGAAGAGCTGAGCCTTCGGCTCAGCAGGAAAGGGGTTTCGGGGGCTTCGCCCCCGGGACCCCCATATACCGGGCGCAGGCACCGCCCCCGGGGCCCCTTGCCTGGCGCAGGCGCGCAATACCGCCGACCGGTCGGGTGTGTCCATTAGCATGGGTCGCGCCGCACAGCGCTGTCTGCGGCTTCCTCCGTACACGCAAGCTTTTTCGACGCTCCAGTGAGGAGATGTTCGTGAGCTCGTCCCGTAAACGGCGTCGCAGTGATCCGGCACCGTACGCCACCATGGCTGGCTGGAATGAGCTCGCTACCGCACGGCGTCAACCCTCGCACAGCCGGCCGCGCAAACGGGCGAAACCGCCCGAAAAGCCGTCGAACTCGCTGCGGCCCAAGCACTCGCGCGGGTATCGGGTGTTCCGGGTGCTGGTGACGCTGTTCGCGATCCTGGTCCTGCTGCCCGCCGCGCTGTTCGGGCTGGCGTACTGGAGCGCGGAGATCCCGGACCCGGAATCGGTGCAGACCAATCAGATCGCCACGATTCTCACCGCGGACGGCAATACCGTCATCGCGAAGGTCGTTCCGCCGGAGGGCAATCGGGTCCCGGTCCCGCTCAGCGATGTTCCGCAACCGGTGCGGCTGGCCATGCTCTCGGCCGAGGATCGCAATTTCTACACCAATCCCGGCTATTCGACCTCGGCGTTCGTGCGCGCGGCCCGGGACAATTTCACCGGCAAGGAAGACGCGGGCGGCGGCTCGACCATCACCCAGCAATACGTGAAGAACGCCTTCCTGAGTTCCGAACGGACCCTGAGCCGCAAGATGCGCGAGCTCATCATCTCCGCCAAGATGGCCCGCGAATGGAGCAAGGACGACATTCTCGCCGCCTATCTGAACACCATCTACTACGGGCGCGGCGCGTACGGCATCCAGGCGGCGGCGCGGGCGTACTTCGCCAAACCGGTCCCGGAGCTGACGCTGGCCGAGGGCGCGGTGCTGGCGTCGGTGGTGCGCACGCCGTCGGCACTGGACCCGGAGACGCATCTGGACCAGTTGAAGGCGCGCTGGTCCTATGTGCTGGACGGCATGATCGAGATGGGCGTGCTGCAACGCCCCGAGCGCGCCGCCACCGTGTTCCCGAATATCGTGCCGGTCACCGAGCTCGACGACAGCATTCCGCGCGGTCCGGAGGGTTTGATCCGTGCCCAGGTGCTGCGCGAGCTGCGCGCCTCCGGAATCAGCGAGCAGGAATTGAATACCGGTGCGCTGCAGATCATCACGACCATCGACGCGCGGGCGCAGCAGGCGGCGCTGAACGCGGTGAACTCCTCGCTGGGCGGGCAGCCGGGTGAATTGCGCACGGCCGTGGTGTCGATCGATCCGCGCACGGGTGCGGTGCGCGCCTATTACGGCGGACCGGACGGTATCGGATTCGATTTCGCGCAAGCCCCCTTGCAAACCGGTTCCGCCTTCAAGACCTTCGCGGTGCTGGCGGCGCTGCAGCAGGGCATCACCATGAACTACAAGATCGACAGCGGTCCGGTGACCGTGAACGGCGAGAAGATCCAGAACGTCGGCGGCGAGACCTGCGGCACCTGCCCGCTGTCGGAGGCGTTCAAGCGCTCGCTCAACACCAGCTTCTACCGGCTCACCCAATCGCTGTTCGAAGGCCCGAAAGCCATTGCCAACGCGGCACATCAGGCGGGCATCCCGGAATCCATTCCGGGCGTGGCGGGCAAGACCCTCACCGAGGACGGCGGCCCGCCGCTGCCGTCGATCGTGCTGGGCGCGTACTCGGTCCGGCCCATCGACATGGCCTCGGCGTACGCCACCCTCGCCGCGTCGGGGGCCTACCGCGCGCCCTACTTCGTGCAGAAGGTGACCACCGCCGACGGCCGGGTGCTGCTGGACCGGGCCGCCGACCCGCAGCGCACCGAACAGCGCATCACCCCGGCCGTGGCCGATACCGTCACCCAGGCCATGCTGCCCATCGCGGCCTACTCCAACGGGCACAATCTCGCGGGCCGGCCCTCGGCCGCCAAGACCGGCACCACCCAGCTCGGCGACAGCGGGCAGAACAAGGACGCCTGGATGGTCGGGTTCACGCCCTCGCTGGCGACCGCGGTGTGGGTGGGAACCGAACAGTCGCAACCGATCCGGACGGCGCGCGGGGCGGCCATCTACGGTTCCGGCCTGCCCGCCGATATCTGGAAGCAGACCATGGACGGCGCGCTGGACGGCGCGCCGGTCGAGCAGTTCCCCAATCCCGATCCGCTGCCCGGTTCGCCGCCGGCCAATGCCAATTGGGACATCCTGAATCCGAATCCGGCCCAGCAGCAGGAACCGGTGGTGATCATCCCGCCCGCCGAACCGCCGAAGCAGGTGGAGATCTTCCCCGGCCTCAGCATTCCGGTCCCCGGATAGCCCGCATGTCCCCGCGACGCGCCGAATCGCCGCCCGCCACCCCCATTCGGGGGTGTGAAGGCGGGGCACTCACGGCTACTGTTCACCGTGATTCGGTGTTGATCATGTTTGCGCGGCGGTCCGCCCCATCCATGGGCAGCCGCGGATATGGTGGAACCGGCTACCGATGCCAGCGACTCCGGCGAATGGTGGCAGGATGCGGGTGGGAGCAGGGTGGGGTCGGACACAGCACGAGACATAGGGGCGACGCCGGTGGAATTCAATGTCGTTGAACGCCACGAGACGCTGGTAGCCGGAACGGTGCTACGCAGCCCGGCTCTCGCGGTCGAAGGACCGCGCCGCGCGAAGGTCGAAGAGGCGTGGAAGCGCACCATGGCGCGCGACCTGCCGGGCCCGCCGGCCACCGCGTACGTGGACCACGCGCCGGAAATCG
The DNA here is from genome assembly GCF_021183565.1 of Nocardia yamanashiensis. NCBI lineage: Bacteria > Bacillati > Actinomycetota > Actinomycetes > Mycobacteriales > Nocardiaceae > Nocardia > Nocardia yamanashiensis. The sequence goes on along the minus strand of NZ_CP089226.1, from coordinate 7,020,788 downwards.
GCTCGTACCTGACCCATATCGTCGGCTACGAGTGCAAGACCCTCGACGATCTGCTGCCCGGAGATGTGCTGGCGCGGGTCCCCGCCGGTACCTTCGCGCGTTTCGTCCGCACCGGTGACAACCTCGGCGACACCGTGGTGTCCATCTGGCGCACGGTGTGGGATCTGGAGGCGACGGGCCAGCTGACCCGCGCCTACACCGGGGATTTCGAGCACTATCCGGATTCCCGGACGGTGGAGATTTTCGTCGCGCTCGATACGAGCGTGGAGGGGTAGGGGCCGTGGACTTCGAAATCGTCACCCTGGATCCGTTCCTGGTCGGCGGGCTCACCATTCCCCTGGCGGGACGCGAGGTCACCGCACGCGACCTGGACCTGGTCAACTTCACCTGGGATCGCTACCTGGCGCGCGAGAAGAAGATCGAGCGGGTCGCGGCATACATCGGCCAGAACGACCACGCCGTCGCGGTGCTCGGCTACGAGCTATCGGACCTCGGTGACCTGGACACCGGCGATGTGGTGACGCGGATTCCGTCGGGCCGCTACGCGAAATTCGTTGTCTCCGACAAGCCTTACGATTTGCTGCGCACGGCCTGGGCCAAAGTCGCCAAGGCGGAGAACGCGGGCACCATCACCCGCTCCCACACCGCGGAGATCGAGCGCTACACCGGACCGACCTCGGTAGAGGTCTACGTCTCCCTCGACTGAGCCGAAAAACCGAGAGCCGGGCTGCGATCGAATCGCAGCCCGGCTCTTGTGTTTCGAGAACTTACTCGGCGCCGATGATGAAGGCTTCGAGCTGCGCCCGCGCCACGTCGTCGGCGATCTGCTTCGGAGGGGACTTCATCAGGTAGGCCGAGGCCGGGATGACGGGTCCGCCGATGCCGCGGTCCTTGGCGATCTTCGCCGCGCGGACGGCGTCGATGATGATGCCGGCCGAGTTCGGCGAGTCCCACACCTCGAGCTTGTACTCCAGGTTCAGCGGCACGTCACCGAAGGCGCGACCCTCGAGGCGGACGTACGCCCACTTGCGGTCGTCGAGCCACTCGACGTAGTCCGACGGGCCGATGTGCACATTGCGGTCGTGCACCTTGCCCGCCAGCGGACCTTCCAGGTTCGAGGTCACGGCCTGGGTCTTGGAGACCTTCTTGGACTCCAGGCGATCACGCTCGAGCATGTTCTTGAAGTCCATATTGCCGCCGACGTTCAGCTGGTAGGTGCGGTCCAGCGTGACACCGCGGTCCTCGAACAGCTTGGCCATCACGCGGTGCGTGATGGTCGCGCCGACCTGCGACTTGATGTCGTCGCCGACGATCGGCACGCCGGCGTCGATGAACTTCTGCGCCCAGACCGGGTCGGAGGCGATGAACACGGGCAGCGCGTTGACGAACGCCACACCGGCGTCGATGGCGCACTGCGCGTAGAACTTGTCCGCCTCTTCGGAACCGACCGGAAGGTAGGAGACGAGGACGTCGACCTTGTTGTCCTTCAGCACCTGCACCACGTCGACCGGCTCGGCCTCGGAGAGCTCGATGGTCTGCGCGTAGTACTTGCCGATGCCGTCGAGGGTCGGCCCACGCTGCACGGTGACGTCGCTCGGCGGCACGTCGGAGATCTTGATGGTGTTGTTCTCGCTGGCGAAGATGGCGTCGGCGAGATCGAAGCCGACCTTCTTCGCGTCCACGTCGAACGCGGCGACGAACTTCACATCGCGCACGTGATACGGACCGAACTTGACGTGCATGAGACCCGGAACAGTCGAGTCAGCGTCGGCGTCCTTGTAGTACTGCACGCCCTGGACCAGGGAAGACGCGCAGTTGCCCACGCCGACGATGGCCACCCGTACTTCGGTGTTGATGTCACTCATGGCCGATATTTCCCTCTTTCTGTGGTGCCGCCTTCGTCGATTGCTCCGCAGCAATCAACTCGTTGAGCCAGCGCACTTCACGCTCGCTTGATTCGAGACCGAGTTGATGGAGCTGGCGGGTGTAGCGATCCAGTTGCCCGCTGGCTCGCTTGATGGCCTCCCGCAGTCCTTCTCGGCGCTCCTCGACCTGCCTCCGCCGCCCCTCCAGAATCCGCATCCGCGCTTCCGCGGGGGTGCGGCTGAAGAAGGCCAGATGAACGCCGAAGCCGTCGTCGGTGTAGTTCTGGGGCCCGGTGTCGGCGAGCAGTTCCGCGAACCGCACCCGCCCCGTTTCAGTCAGTTGGTAAACCCGCCGCGCACGTCGCGTGGTCAAACCTTGCGGGCTCTCCTCAGCGATAAGACCGTCCAGTTGCATTCGCTTCAGGGTCGGATACAGCGACCCGTAGGAGAAGGCGCGGAACGGTCCGAGCAGGCCCGTGAGCCGCTTGCGCAGTTCGTAGCCGTGCATCGGTGATTCGAGGAGCAGCCCGAGGATTGCCAACTCGAGCACCGGGCCTCACCCCCTGACTGGTTCGTTTCAGATCTAACCGATGGATGCAGTTCCAAACTATATCGCGCCGATATATTTCCCGCGCACTATGCCGCTGACGGCGCGTCTGGGAGATAGATAAGAGTCGATCCGGGGCGTGCGGGGTCGCCACCGCCGCAAGTACTCTGGGTGCCGTGCGAATTCAGCGGCAGGTAGTGGACTATGCGCTCCGGCGTAGGTCGCTGCTGGCCGACGTCTACGCCGGGCGTGTGGCCGTAGCGGAAGTCTGTGACGCGAACCCGTACCTGTTGCGTGCGGCGAAGTTCCACGGGCGCGGGAGCGAGGTCACATGCCCGATCTGCAGGAAAGAGCAGCTGACTCTCGTATCGTGGGTCTACGGCGACGGGCTCGGCCAGATGGCCGGTTCGGCGCGCGCACCGGAGGAGTTGCTCCGGATGGCCGAAGGCCGCGAGGAGTTCACGGTGCACGTGGTCGAGGTGTGCCGGACCTGCAGTTGGAACCATTTGGTGCAGTCCTATGTGCTGGGCCGTGCTCCCGCGCCGACGGGCCGCCGCCGCTCCGGCACGCGCCGCACCGCCGCCGAGTGAAAGGCCACGCCGACTGCTGATTAGCGGGCAGCCACCTGCCCGCCGCGGCATGTGTCGCGGGCCCGCGCGGGGCGCTGTAGGACCGCACCGAGCCGCCAGGAACTGTTTGTCGAGTAGCTATTGGAGATCCACGCTGTGAATTCGCCCTATGACGACGGACCGCACCGCGGCCGCCCCCGTGGCGGTTCGCAATCCGGACCCGGTGGCTATCCGCCGCCTCGCCCGAGCGGTCCGCCTCCGGGCGCACGACAGCCGCAGGGCCGGCCCGGGCAGGGCCCGAACGGTCCGGTGCAGCGGGGTCCGCAGCCGGGCGGGCAGCCGCCGCGCGGTCCGCAGCCCCCGCGGGGTCCCCAACCGCCGCGCGGCCCGCAGCCGCAGAGCGGGCAGCCGCGCAGTGGAGAGCTGCCCAGACGCCCGGCGCCGGATCACATCCAGCGCGCCGCGACCTCCGATCGCACCCAGCGCGGCGGGACCGATACCCGCCCGCGCCCGGTGAACGACCGCACCCGTCCGGCCTCGGGCGCACAGCCCGCCGCCCGGCGGCCCGCGCCCAACGGCAACGGCAACGGCACGCCTCCGGGCGCGCCGCCGCGGCGTCCCGGCGGCGGCGGTTCCGGTGGTTCCGGCGGCGGCCGCAGTGCGAGCGCGCCGCGCAAGCGGTCCATCTGGCGGATCCTGCGCCGCATCGCCTACGTGGGCAGCGGCCTGGGCATCATCGGCCTGTCGGCGCTGTTCCTGATCGCCTACTCGACGGTCAACGTGCCGCGCCCGGGCGATCTCAAGACCAACCAGGTCGCCACCATCTTCATGTCGGACGGCAGCTCGGTGCTGTCGAAAGTGGTTCCGCCCGAGGGCAACCGCACCGATGTGACCATCGACCAAATTCCGCCGCACGTGCGCAATGCCGTGATCGCGGCGGAGGACCGCGACTTCTACACCAACCCGGGCTTCTCCATGAAGGGCTTCGGGCGCGCGTTCTGGGACAACCTGACCGGCAAGGAAAGCGCCGGCGGTGGTTCCACCATCACGCAGCAGTACGTGAAGAACGCCATGGTCGGCAATGAGCGGACGCTGACCCGTAAGCTGCGCGAGCTGGTGATCTCGGCCAAGATGGCCAAGCAGTGGTCCAAGGACGAGATCCTCACCGCGTACCTGAACACCATCTACTTCGGCCGCGGCGCCTACGGCATCAACGCCGCCGCCAAGGCGTATTTCGGCAAGACGGTCTCGGAGCTGAGCGTGGCCGAGGGCGCGGTGCTGGCGGCGACCATTCAGCAGCCCTCGAACCTGGATCCGGAGAAGAATCCGACCGGCGCGCAGGAACGCTGGAAGTACGTGGTCAACGGCATGAAGGACGGCGGCAATCTGTCCGCCACCGATGCCGCGGCGCTGCAGTACCCGCAGGTGATTCCGGCCGCCGACGCGCAGGCCGACAAGACCCTGGACACCGGGCCCGAGGGCCTGATCAAGACGCAGGTGCTCAAGGAGCTGACCGAAGCCGGTATCTCCGAGCACGAGCTCAATACCGAGGGCCTGCAGATCTACACCACCATCGATCCGAAGGCGCAGCAGGCGGCCATCGACGCGGTGGCCAAGAACATGCAGGGCGAGCCGGAGAAGCTACGCACCGCCGTGGCGGCGGTGGATCCGAAGACCGGTGCGGTGCGCGCCTACTACGGCGGCTCCGACGGGCAGGGCTACGACTTCGCGAATGCCGGTCTGCCCCCGGGTTCCTCGTTCAAGGTGTTCGGCCTGGCCGAGAACCTGGAGCTGGGCAAGCCGCTCTCGACGCTCTACGACTCCTCGCCGGTGACGGTGAACGGCATCAAGATCACCAACGTCGAGGGTGAGCAGTGCGGTATGTGCACCATCTCCGAGGCGCTGAAGCGGTCGCTGAACACCAGCTTCTACCGGATGATGCTGGACATGCCGGGCAACGGCCCGCAGAAGATCGCCGATATGGCGCACAAGCTGGGCATTCCGGAAACCATTCCGGGCGTGGGCAAGACGCTCACCGAACCGGACGGCTCCGGCCCCAACAACGGCGTCGTGCTGGGTCAGTACCAGGTGCGGCCGCTGGACATGGCCTCCGCGTACGCCACGCTGGCCGCCTCCGGCGTCTATCACAAGCCGCACTTCGTGACCAAGGTCGTCACCTCGGACGGCACCGTGCTGCTGGATCGCGGCGAGGTCGCCGGTGAGCAGCGGGTGTCCGCGGCCGTCGCCGACAATGTCACCGACGCCATGAAACCCATTGCGGCGTGGTCGCGTAACCATCAGCTGGCCGGTGGCCGCCTGTCCGCCACCAAGACCGGTACCAACCAGCTCGGCGACACCGGCGAGAACCGCGACTCCTGGATGGTCGGCTACACCCCGTCGCTGGCGACCGCGGTGTGGATCGGCACCGAGCAGGGCGAGAAGCTGCGCAATGCCAGCGGCGGCATGATCTACGGTTCCGGCCTGCCCGCCGATATCTGGAAGGACACCATGGACGGCGCGCTCAAGGGCACGCCGCTGGAGAACTTCCCGAAGCCGGGCGCCATCGCCGGTCAGGCCGGTGTGCCGTCCTGGTCGGCCCCGTACACCGCGCCGTCCACCACCGAGGCGGCCATCGCACCGCCGGTGTTCACCACCAGCCAGATGCCGATTCCGGGGCTGCCCGGCTTCTCCATCCCGATTCCCGGGGTGGCGCCGAACCCGCAGAACCAGAGCCAGCAGAACCAGGGCGGCCAGAACGGCGGCAGCCGCGGGCAGACCCAGGACGGTGACAGCGGCGGCGGGGGCGGCGGTACCGGTCCGCTGCCCGGCCAACCGGTGGCCCCGGCCGATGGCGGGGCGCCGACCACCACCGCGCCCAGTGGCGGGACCGGCGGCGGTAATGGCGGCGGTAATGGCAACGGCAACGGGGGAACACGCGGTCGGTAGCCTCAGGCCGTGATCGAGCAGGAACTCGTGCCGCAGCCGCCGGCCGGTGCCGGGCCGGCCGGCGATACGGAAACGGGTGGGTCCGCCCCCGGTGCCACCGGGGGCGCGCCCGCGCCCGACAATGCTGGGGGGCAGCACATTTCAACGCAGCGCTACGACTCGCCGGCGCCGCTGGCGCGGGATCTGCGCTCGGCCGACGATCGCGACAAGCCGAGCCGCACCGATGCCATGTCCGCGCAGCTGGCCGATCTCATCGGCGGCCCGGTGGGCGATCACGCGCTGATCGGGCGGGCCCGCTATTGGACGCCGGTGCGCGTCATGCTCGCGTTCGCGGTGCTGTTCCTGGCGCTGAGCTGGTTCGGCAAGGCGGGCTGTATTCAGCAGCGGCCGGACGAGAACGGGCTGCTCGGCCTGGATTGGGACAACGGCCGCCAATACGTGGCCATGTGCTATTCGGACACGGTGCCGCTGTACGGCGCGGAACGCTTGAACGAGGGCGCTTTCCCGTACAAGAAGAAGTGGACCGATATCGACGCCAATGGGAAACCGCAGGCGCGATACATGGAATACCCGGTGGTGTCGGGGCTCTACCAGTACGCGGCCATGGGCATCGCCAAGGCGTGGAAGGCCGCCTCGCATCCGGGGCCGGTGACCGGCGACGGCGAGAAGCACTATTCCGGGCCGCGACTGCCCGACGCGCTGGAAGTGGTCATCTACTTCAATGTGGTGGCCGTCGGCCTGGCGCTGGCGTGGCTGGTGACGGTGTGGGCGTCGGCCCGGCTGGCGGGCAGCCGCCGGGTCTGGGATGCCGCGCTGGTGGCGCTGTCACCGCTGGTGCTGGTGCACGCCTTCACCAATTTCGATGCCCTGGCAACGGCTTTCGCGGCGGGCGGGCTGCTGGCCTGGGCGCGGCGGCGGCCGGTGCTGGCCGGTGTGCTGCTGGGTCTGGGCGGGGCGGCGAAGCTGTATCCGCTGCTGTTGCTGGGCCCGATCCTGGTGTTGTGCCTGCGGGTCGAACGCCATGACGAGGACGATGATCCGGCGTGGGGCGGGCTGCGGCCGTTGCGCGCGGCGTGGGCGGCGATCGCGGCGGCGGCCATCACCTGGCTGGCGGTGAACGCGCCGATCGCGTGGCTGTATCCGGCGGGCTGGCGAGAGTTCTTCCGGCTCAATACCGAACGGCACGCGGACCCGGATTCCATCTACAACGTGATCACCTCGTTCACCGGCTGGACCGGTTTCGACGGGGGGCTCGCGCCGGGCCGCGCGCCCACCATCCTGAACATCCTGTCGCTGCTGCTGTTCCTGGCCTGCTGTGCGGCGATCGGCTGGATCGGCCTGACCGCCGCCCGCCGCCCCCGCCTGGCCCAATTGACCTTCCTGGTGGTGGCGGCGTTCCTGCTGACCAACAAGGTGTGGAGCCCGCAGTATTCGCTGTGGCTGGTGCCACTGGCGGTGCTGGCGCTGCCGCAGCGCCGAATCCTGCTGGCCTGGATGACGATCGACGCCCTGGTGTGGGTGCCGCGCATGTACTACTACCTCGGCACCGATCACAAGGGCCTGCCCGAGCAATGGTTCACCGGCACGGTGGTGCTGCGCGATATCGCGGTGATCGCCCTGTGCGTCTTGGTGATTCGCCAGATCTACCGCCCCGACGACGATCCGGTCCGCCGCGACGGCGCCGACGATCCCAGCGGCGGCCTGCTCGATCGCGCCGCCGATCCGGTCTATCCGTGGCTGCCGCCGTACTGGCGGCCGCGAACCCGGGTCAGTGCGGGAATCGGCGCGAGCCGGTGACCGACCAGACCTGAACCAGCGCCCCGTCGGCGGTGTCGAACATGTCGATGCCGCTGACGGTCTTGCCGTCCGGGAACTCCGCGTACCAGCGGCAGGCCGAACTGCCGTGCCCCACCGCCGGATTCGAGCCCACCGCGGAGCCTTCGATGCCGAACCGGACGCCGGGCCGGGCGGCGTGGAACTCGTGCAGGAATGCGACGAAGGCGTCCGGGCCGGAGACCGCGTCGCCGCGGTGCGTGCCGTCCGCGTCGCCCGCCCCGGCGAACGCGATGCGGAAGTCCGGGGCGCAGAGTTCCCGCGCCAGTGCGAAATTCCCGTTCCACAGGTCGGTCCAGCGGGCGGCGATCAGGTCGGCGGTGGTGTCGGTGACTGGTGTGCTGGTCATGGCGTCGAGCATTCAGGCGTTGCGCGACAACGGTATGTCGGTGATCGCGGTCACATCGACGAGCCGGCCGTCGCCCATCCGGATGGCCGAGGAGTCGAGTCCGCGATCCGGCGCGACTTCGGCCAGCACGGTCGCGGACCGGACCCGGTCCAGCCGGAAACCCCGGATACCGTCCCGCAACCGGCACCAGGCCGACAGGTACCAGTGCTCCCCGGCGAGCAAGGCCAGCGGTTCGACCTCGCGCGCGCTGGCCCGGCCCTCGCCGTCGACGTATTCCAGGCGCAGCACGCGGCGGCCGAGCACGGCTTCCAGCACTTCGGGCGGCGCGGGCGGAGTCTCATTGGGCAGCAACCGGATTCGGTCACTGAGCTGCGCCGCCAGCTCACGATCATGCTCGGTCAGCACGGCCAGCACCTTGTGCACGGCCGAGCGCGCGGCCGCCGCGAAGGGCGTACCGGCCAGCTGCGGCAGCGCCACCAGCAGCGCGGTGGCCTCGGTCGCGGTCAGCGAGACCGGTCCCAGCGTGCGCGCCCGCTCCAGCGCGTAGCCGCCATTGCGCCCGGGCAGGGTGATGATCGGCAGCCCCGCCTGCTGCAGGGCGGCGATATCCCGCACGATGGTGCGCGCGGTGACCTCGAATCGCGCGGCCAGCTGCCGCGCGGTCCGGGGCCGCGGACTGTACGCGCGCAATTCCTCCGCCAGCGCGTACAGCCGCTCGGTCTTGGTCACTGCCAGGGCAGGAAGAGCCGGTTCGCCTCGGCGGTCAGCGCGCGCTGCAGGAACGGGCCGAAACTGACTCGCGCGACGCCCATTCCGGCGAATTGCACCCGGCTGCCCTGTTCGGGGAAGCCGATGGCATTGACCGGCAGCGGCAGTTCCGCGCACAGCGCGCGCAGCACTTCGGGATCCCGCGCGCCCACCGGATACAGCACGTCCGCCCCGGCCGCCGCGGCCAGCCGCAGACGCTCGAGCGCGCTGCCGAACCGCTCCTCCGGGGCGCCGGTGTCGGGCCGCAGGAACACGTCGGTTCGCGCGTTGATCACCACGTGCACGTCGGTGGCGTCGGACGCGCGCCGCAGTTCGCCCACCAGATCGGCGTGCTCCTGCGGTTCCCGCAGCCGTCCGTCCTCCTTGTGCACGGTGTCCTCGAGGTTGAAGCCGACCGCTCCCGCTTCCAGCAGCCCGTCGATCAGATCGGCGGGCTTGACCCCGTACCCGGATTCGAGATCCACCGACACCGGAATGTCCACGGCCGCGGTGATTTCCCGGACCCGGCCGAGCACGTCGGTGAACGCCATCCCCTCCCGGTCCTCCTTGCCCATGGAGTCCGCCAGCGGATGGCTGCCGATGGTGAGGCCGGCGAATCCGGCTTCCTGCACCGTCTTGGCCGACCAGGCGTCCCATACGGTCGGCAGGATCACCGGGTCGCCCGGCTTGTGGAGCTCGCGGAACAGAACGGCTTTCGCGCTGAGGCTGGTCATCCTCCGATCCTGCCCCGCGTACCGGGCAGGCGGTAGCACCCGTACTGCTCGATTCGTCACAAACCGGCGAGTTTCCGGACGGCCGCGATGCGCGCGCGGTCCTGGGCGCTGTCGCGGGCCGCCATCAGCGCGATGAGGTGGGCCGGGGCGGCGACCGGAACCCCGGCGTGGAGTTCGGCCGCGGCCTCCGCCTCGGGCCAGGTGACGGCATCGTATTCGTAAGTGGCGTCGATGATTCCGTTCCCCTGCGTGGCGCGCAGGTAGTAGCGCCCGGCCAGCATTTCGGGATCGAGCGGCGGGTGGACGTCGTCCTGCCAGGACCGCACCCGCCAGCCCTGGGCGCACAGGGCGGCGGTGCAGGCGTCCGGTCCGATCGCCGCGGAGGGCAGCAGCAGATCGCAGTCGCGGACGGGCAGATCGAGCAGTGCGCCGTAGCGCAGGTGCAGGGCGAGTCCGCCGATCACCACGTAGGGCACCCCCGAGGCCCGCAGCGCGCGCAGGGCGGCCAGGTAGGTGGCGATCATCCGGCGGTGCGCAGCAGCACGGCGGTCTCGGGATCCCAATCGGCGCAGAGGTTTCCATTCGCGTGATAGATCATCTTGTAGACCCGGTCGGAGTGGTGGCGCGCTTTCATCAGCTCGTAGTCGGAGGTTTCGAAGGTGACGTCCACCGCGTCCCGCCAGCGGCAGCGCAGGTTCCAGTAGTAGTACCCGCGGGTGTGCCGGATCGGCGTGAAGCCGGCGACGGGATCGGCTGCGGCGGGCCAGATTTCGTCGATCAAATCCTCGATCGGCACCCGGTCCCGCGCGATGGTGCGCAGCGGCGCGTTCGGCTTGTACAGGTCGCCGAGCCGGGAGAACTCGCGGAAGACCACATCGGTCACCCCCAATTCGTCACGCGCCCAAGCGAGATAACCCTCCACCCCGGCCAGATCGTGCACGCCGGTGCGCTGGATGACGCAGACCAGCCGCACCGGCAGCGCGGCGCCCAGCTCCCGCACCGTGCGTTCGAACACCGCATTGCCGGCAACCGGTTTGCCGTCCCGGAATCGCATGATCAGATCGTTCGCGGCCTGCTCCCGGTGGTGGCGCGAGACCTCGGCCCGGTCCAGCCCGAAGCGCGCGAGTCGCGGAATCAGCCGTGCACCATGGGTTTCGCGGGCCAGTCCGGCGGTATTGGTGTAGAGGACCTTCTCGGTGATCGGCCCGTCGTGCGCGTCGAGCAGATCCAGGACGCGTTCCAGCCAATCCGGATCATCGGTCGATTCCAGTCCCGACAGCGAGAGCCCGAAGGGCAGGCCGCGCAATTCCGCGAGGGTGCGCGCCAATCCTTCGAAATAGCCCGCACCGGGCCGCAATCCGGCCGAGAGCACGGTGGCGTCGCGATGCCGCAGGGTCTCCGAGCAGAAGACGCAGCGGGCCGAGCACGGCTGGGCGGAAGCGAAGGGGGTGAAGGTCACCGGCAGCGAGAAGGTCCGGTCGATGCCGCCGATCCGGCGCCGGACCAGTTCGGCCCCTTCGTCGATCCGATCGTCGATCTCCACGCCCGGAAACCGTTGCTCGATGGTGGTCATCTGGAGTTCCTCCCCGCCCTACTGTTTTAGTCTTAACGACTACAATAGCGGGTGCGAGGTGGGACGGCTACCCGGGAAGAGCTTCAGTGGCCGGAGGTCACCGCCCGCACCTGCTCGATCGCCAGGGCCGCCTCCGGTCCGGTGGCGGCCACTTCGAGGCGATGACCGGGCAGGACGCCGAGGGTGAGCACCCGGGTCAGGCTGTTGCCGGGCACCGGGCCCGCGCCGGTGGTGGCATTGCGCAGCAGCACTTCGGCATCGAGAGCGCCGAGGGCGGAGACCAGTTCCGCGGCGGGGCGGGCGTGCAGGCCGTGCTCGTTGGTGACCTCGAAGACGGCATCGGCCTGCGGGCGGCCGATCAGGGTGTCGGAGCCGGCATGGTCGTCGGCGGCTGGGCCACCGGGCGGCGGCGGTGCGCCGAGCTGAGCGCGTTTGGCGTCCAATGCGGACTCGGCTTCGCGGGCGACCGCGGCGAGATCGCCACCGCCGCCCGCCGCGGCCAGGGCGGCAACCAGTCCTTCCACCAGCGGCCCGGCGCAGAGGCGGACGTCGTGCGGGGTGTCCAGGAGGTCCAAGGCGGTTTCGGCGGACAGCACGGCGCTGCCGAGGTCCATCAGCAGCAGCACGCCGTCGCCGGTGTCCGCGGCGGTGATGGCGTCGGCCACCGCGACGGCGTCGGTGCCGAGGGTGTGGTCGTCGAGTCCGGCGGCGATCTCGACGCGAACGGGTTGGGCCGGAAGGAGTTCCGTGGCCAGCGCGACCGCGGCCCGGGCCAGCGAACGGCTGTGCGAGACGACTACCAGGCCGATCATCGCAACGCCTGCCGGGCGGCGCGGACGAGCAGGGCGGCGCTGGTCGCGCCCGGATCCTGATGTCCGGCACTGCGTTCGCCGAGATAGGAGGCGCGGCCCTTGCGGGCGACCATGGGAATGGTTGCGTCCCTGCCGGTTTCGGCGGCGGCGACGGCCGCGTCCAGCGCCTCGTCCGGGGCGGATTGCCCGGCCACCGCTTTGTCGAGCGCGTCGGCGGCGGGTTCGAGGACGTCGACCATGGTCTTGTCACCGGGTTCGGCCTTGCCGCGGGCCAGGACGCCGTCCAGTCCGGCCCGGAAGGCACGCGCGAAATCGCTTACCTCCGCACCGGATCCGATGGCGGGCGCGCAGCGCAGGAAGAACGTGCCGTACAGGGGCCCACTCGCGCCGCCGATGGTGCGGATCAGCACCATGGCCGTCTGCTTGAACACCTCGGTGGGGGTGGGCGGCTCGTCGGCGGTGGCGGCCGAATCGTCCAGGGCCGCAACGGCTGCCATCAGCCCGCGCTGCATATTCGTCCCGTGGTCGGCGTCGCCGATGGCCGCGTCCAGGGCGTTCAGTTCGTCGGCGTGCTCGTTCACCAGGACGGCGAAGGCGCGGATCCAGGCCGCGGGATCGACGCTCATCAGATACCCCACCGCAGGGCCGGGGTGCGGACGGGCGCGTCCCACAGGGCGGTCAGGTCCTCGTCGAGACGGGTCAGGGTGACCGAGCAGCCCGCCATGTCCAGGGAGGTGATGTAGGAGCCGACCAGCGACCGGGCGATGTGGATGCCCTCCCCCCGCAACAGCCGCGCCACCTCGTCGAACATGAGATACAGCTCCAGCAGGGGCGTCCCGCCCATCCCGTTGACGAAACACAGCACCTGATCGCCGGATCGGAAGGGCAGATCGGCGACGATGGGTTCGACCAGCATGGCGGCGATCTCGCGGGCGGGGGCGAGCGGGACCCGGCGGCGGCCGGGTTCGCCGTGGATGCCGATGCCGATCTCCATCTCGTCCTCGCCGAGCTCGAAGGTGGGATGCCCGACGGCGGGCACCGTGCCCGAGGTCAAAGCCATTCCCATGCTGCGGGATTCGGCGTTCACGCGTTCGGCGACGCGCGCCACCTCCGCGAGCGGCCGGCCCGCCGCCGCGGCCGCGCCCGCCATCTTCTCCAGCACCACGGTCGCGCCGACCCCGCGCCGCCCGGCCGTGTACAGGCTGTCCTGTACCGCCACATCGTCGTTCACCACCACCGCGCGCACCTCCACCCCGGTGTCGGCTTCGGCGAGTTCGGCGGCCATCTCGAAGTTCATCACGTCGCCGGTGTAGTTCTTCACGATGTGCAGCACCCCGGCCCCGGCGTCCACGGCGGTGGTGGCGGCCAGGATCTGATCGGGCACCGGGGAGGTGAAGATCTCGCCCGCGCAGGCGGCATCGAGCATGCCGGGCCCGACGAAACCGGCGTGCAGCGGTTCGTGCCCGGAGCCGCCGCCGGAGACCAGCCCGACCTTGCCGGGCACGGGCGCGTCGGCGCGGATCACCACTCGCGCTTTCGCGTCCACGCGCAGTTCGGGATGTGCGGCGGCCATCCCGGCGAGGGCGGCGTCGACCACGTCGGCGGGCTTGTTGATCAGCTTCTTCACCGGCTGCTCCCTCGGCAGGCTGGGACGAATTCCTAGGCCAGACTGGCACTCCGGTCCGGGCCGCGGTGTGCTTTCGGGCTACTTGGGGGCGCCGTCCTCGAGCGAACGGGCCAGTTCGATATCGGTCACCAACTGCACCATGAGATCGCGCAGTTCGCAGTCGGGCAGGTGTTCGGCGGCGAATTCGAAGGGTTCGGAGACGTCCAGTCCGCCCTGGGTGGCGGCCAGGATCACCCACGGGATACCCACTTCGGCCACGCCGAGTCGTTCGCGCACCAGGTCGGTGGTGTCGTCCATGAGATCGTTGCGGCGCGTGACCAGGGTCATCAGTTGTTCGTCGAGTTCGGCGCGGCGGGCTTCCAGCAGACCGGGATCCGCGCCGTTCTCCTGGGCGGGCGTGGTGCGCACCGAACCGTCGTCGTACACCTGGAAGCCCTCGTTGACAGCGGTGGTGCCGAGCGAGATCTCGGCTTCGGTGAGGTCGGGCAGGCTGCGCAGGCAGTCCAGCACCGCGTCCAGGGCGGCGACCAGGCGATCGCGAATATCGCGCCGGCGCAGCAGTTCCCGTTCGGCTTCCTCGCGTTCGGCGAGCGCCTGTTCGACGGCGCGGCCGATCTGGAAGGCCATGGCGGTGGATTCCGGCGCCCAGCCGCCCTGCGGGACGAATTCGCCGTCGCGGGGCGTCACGGTGTCGAGGAAGCCGTTGACCGCGTCGAGCAGTCCCTGCAATTGGCCGCGCGACACGGCGGGGTGCCGGAACGCGCGCAGATACTGTTCGTGCGCTTGTGCGGAATCCACCTCACCGTCACTCACGTACCCGATACTGCCACGCGTTCGCGGCCCATCGGTGCAATGACAGTTAACAACTAGTAATTCTGCTGGGTACCCAATTGCTGCTGGATTACTCCCTGCAGGCGCTGCAGTCCGGTGGGGGTGACGCCGCTCTGCAGCTGGCCCTCGATGGTGCGCACCAGGTGCGCGTCGTCGAGGATCTTCTCGCTGGACTGGATGAGCACCGTGCCCGCGCCGGTGAAATCGAACTGGCGCTCCTCGCCGGAGGTCACCCCGAAGCGGGCCGCGCCGGCCGCCAGGAAGCTGCTCACCCAGCGCTGATCGTAGTGATGACTGGGCGACGGGCAGTCCGCCCAGCCGACCAGCGATTCCGGATCCACCCGCAGCGGCGGTTCGGCGAACATGACCGGGCCATTGGAGGAGGCCAGGAACTTGCCGGTGCCGATCAGGGTCAGGAAGCCCGGCACGATGGACTGTTTCAGTGCCAGTTCGGGTTCGAACGCCAGCAGGTTGGCGGCCCGTACCGTGAGGTTGCCGTTGTCCAGGTCGAAGCTGTTGATGTTGTAGCCGCGGTCGCCGATCAGCAGCTTGCCCTGCCCCTCGGCAACCACGTAGTCACCGCCGAAGAGCGGGGCCGAGAACTGTTGCGCCACCATGTGCAACAGCCCGCCCTGCAGCCCGTGGGTGAGCGCCTGGAACCGCATCTCGCCGTAGTGGGCGATCATCGCGCCCTTGCGCATGAACCACGGTTTACGCAGATCGATGCAGTAGGCGTAGTCGTTGCCCGGAACATTGTCGCTCTCACCGAGATTCATCGGATTCAGAATCTGGCTCACAGCTTCTCCTCGCTGGCCTGCACGTACACCACGCCCTGCCCGACGCAGTGCAGCTGCATGGCCTCGCCGGAACCGCGGCCGACGGCGTCGCGCCAGCTCAGTGCCGTCTTCAATTCGGTCTGCACATTGCCGTAGGCGGCCACGAACGCCTGCGGATCCACCACCACCGGGTACTGACCGCCGACCTGGAGTTCCAGGAAACCGCCGTGCGCCAGCAGCACCGCGCTGCCCTGACCGGACAGCTGGGTGGTGAACATGCCCGCGCCGGTGAGCATTCCGCTCGCCGCGCCGCGCAGCGCGCCCATCAGGCCGCCGCCGCGCCCGCCGCCGCCACCGCCGCCCGAACTCGCCACGGAGACGATCGAACTCTGCAATTGCGCGGTATTGGCCAGCAGCCGTGAGGCTTCCACCCGCAGCACCGCGCCCGGCTGCATATGCACGATGTGGGTCTCCAGACCCGCGAAACCGTAATGCACTTCGCCGTTGCCGGTGGCCAGCATGGTGCGCTCGTGCTCGCCGGCCATCATGCGCCCGGCCATGCCCATCAGGCCGCCCATGCCGCCCATCTGGCCCGCGCCCGGAATCTGGTGCGGCTGGAAGGACACGTCGCCGGTGTAGAAGAGCATGGACCCGGTGCGGGCCACCACTCCCCCGGCCCGTCCGGCGTGCACCTTGACGACTTTCCCGTTCACCTGCTCGAACATCAGCGGTCCCTCACCGTTCCGCGGGCTGGATCAACACGACGCCGTGCCCGTCGTAGCGCAGCGAGAACGCTTCTCCGCCATCCTGTCCCAGCGCCGAGCGCCACGACACGTCGGTGACGAAGGACTGGTTCAGATTGCCGCGCGAGGCCACGAACGCGTCCGGATCCACCACCAGCGGGAACTGCGGCGACACCTCCAGATGAATGAGCGGCCCGCCCGCCGACAGCAGCGCGACCTGACCGGTGCCGCTGACCGTGGTGGTGAAAAGGCCCGCGCCGGTGGAGGCTCCGCGCAGGCCCGCGAACGCCACATTGGTGCGCAACTGCCCGGCGAAGGCGAGCAGCTGCTGCGATTCCACCTGCAGCGTCTCGTTGTTCAGGTTCACCACGGTGACGTGCTGTCCGTTGACGGCGAAGAACACGCGCCCGTTGCCGGTGCATTCCATGAGGGACAGCGATTCTCCGGTGGCGCGGCGTTTCAGTCCCGCCAGCACCCCGTCGCCCCCGCCGAAACCGGCGCTCTTGAACTGCACATTGCCTTCATAGGCGACCATGGAACCCGCGATCGCGCGGAGGCTGTCCCCCGCGAGATGGGCTTCGATCACCTTCTTGGATTTCTCGAACAGCTGCGCCATCACTGCCTCGTACTCGTATTTGCGGCAACCCTAACCGATCAGGTCAACGGCTGGTGTCCGAGTTTTCCCCTAGAGTGGCGTGCGTCAGCATCGACAAGCGAAGGGTCAGTCTTGTCCGCAGTACTGGTGAAGGGCCAGAACGGCCCTTTGAACGTCAATGATGTGGTGATCGGCATCCAGGTCGCGGCCCCCGCGGACCTGTCCGCGCTGCTGGTCACCGAGAGCGGCAAGGTGCGCTCCGACGCGGATTTCGTGTTCTTCAACCAGCCCACCGGTCCCGGCGTGCAGTTGCAGCCCGGCGCTCCCGGCCAGTCCGGCGTGCTCGCGGTGTCGCTGGGCGCGGTGCCCGCCGATATCGCGCAGTTGCGCGCGGTCATCACCCTCGACGATCCGAGCACCAATTTCGGCCGGATCGCGCCGCCGGTGGTGACGGTGTCCGACAGCGGCGGAAATCCGTTGTACGAGTACCGCATCGAGAGCCTCACCACCGAATCCATCGTGATCGCCGTGGAGTTGTACCGGCGCGGATCGGATTGGAAGGTGCGCGCCATCGGCCAGGGGTACGCGGGTGGTTTCGCGGCCCTGGTCACCGATCACGGCGTGAACGTGAACGAGCCCGCCGCGCAGCCCGCGCCCGCGAGCTATCAGCAGCCCGCGCCGACGGGTGGTCCCGGCTATCCGCCGCCCGCGGCCGGGGGTTACCCGCCGCCGCCCGGTGCCGGCTACCCGCCGCCGGGCAATCCGCCGCCGGGACAAGGCTTCCCGCCCCCGCAGGGCGGTTACCCGCCGCCCGCGGGCCCGGGCTATCAGCAGCCGGCTCACGAGCCGTTCCCGGATCTGGACCTGCCCAAGAACCATGCGGTCAGCCTGGTGAAGGGCCAGCGCGTCAACCTCCGCAAGGAGGGCGGCAGCGCGCTCACCTACGTCAAGATGGGTCTGGGCTGGGATCCGGTCAAGCGCGGCGGCCTGCTGGGCAGCCGCGCCGTCGATATCGATCTGGACGCCTCGGTCATCCTCTTCGCCGATATGAGCCCGGTGGATGTCGTCTACTACGGGTCGCTGGCGTCCAAGGACGGCTCGGTCCGCCATCAGGGCGACAACCTCACCGGTGAGGGCGCGGGCGACGACGAGGTCATCCTGGTCGATCTCACCCGGATCTCCCCGCAGGTGACCACGCTGCTGTTCACGGTGACCTCCTACAAGGGTCACACCTTCGAACAGGTCGCGAATGCCTTCTGCCGCTTGGTGGACGGCGCGTCCAATGCCGAGCTGGCCCGCTACACCCTGGCCGGCGGCATGCCCTTCACCGGCATGGTGATGGCCAAGGTGTACCGCTCGGGCGGGGACTGGAAGCTGGAGGCCATCGGCGAGGGCATCCAGGCCAAACATCCCGGTGAGGCCGTCCCGCAGCTCGGGCGTTTCGTCGGCGCCTGACCCGCGTACGAGAACGGGCCCGCACCGGATCGGTGCGGGCCCGTCGCGTCGAATCACTCAGCCCTGCAAGCCCATGCCCTGGGCCAGCACCGGCCAGGATCGGTGCAGGTCGTCTTCCCAGTACGGCCAGTAGTGGGTGCCCACCGGATTGAAGTGGTAGGTGGCGGGGATGGCCAGGGAATCCAGTTTGGTCTTCAGGTTGGTGGTGCAGCCGTTGACCGCGGCTTCGATGCCCATGCCGAGACCCAGGTTCACGCCGCCGGTGATGCCGGGTGCGTTGGACAGGTAGTACTGGATGTCCTCGGGCGTGGGGATGCCGTTGCCGGTGGCGACGTAAAGGTTGGTGCCGCGCAGCTTTTCGGCATGGATCACCGGATCGTTCTCGGCCCACAGCGGACTGTCGTCGGGCCCGTACATGTTCTGGGTGCTGCCGCCGGACCAGGTCTCGACCACGAATTTCACGAACTGGCGGCCGATGGGATCGGCGATCTGCGCGCAGCCGCTGTAGGCGGCGACGGACTGCCACAGGCCGGGTTTGGCTTCGGCGAGTTGCAGCACCGAGGTGCCGGTCATGGAAACCCCGGCCAGGGCATTGCGGCCGGTGGAGTTCAATTGCCGGTCCAGCAGCGGGGGCAGTTCCTCGGTGAAGAACGTCTTCCACTTGTTGACACCGAGTTTGGGATCTTCCTTGATCCAATCGGTGTAGTAGCTGCCGCGCCCGCCGATGGGCAGCACCACGTTCACCGGCTTGTCGGCCAGCCATTGCAGGGCGGTGGTCTGGCCCTGCCAGCTCGCCTCGCCCTCACCTGCATCGAGGCCGCTGAACAGGTAGAGGTTCGGGGCGGGTTGCGATTCGTCGGCCGGCCGCTGCACGTCGACGGCGACTTCCTTGTCCATCGCGGCCGAGTACACCTTCAGATGCCAGGTGCGGCCGTCCTTGTCGACGGAGGTGATGGCCGAGGCCTTGGCCGGGGCGGCGGTGGCGGCTCCGGCCACCACCCCCGCGGACAGGGCGGCGGTGAACACGGCGGCGGTGATACGGCGCAAGGAAGTTTTCATATCAGGCGGCGACCTCCGGGGTGGCGTTGTGGAACCAGTCGAGGATTTCCTCACCGGCGAGAATGCCCGCCGCACTGGTGATGGTCAGGTTGGGCGAGGTCCAGGCGAGTTGTTCGAGTTCGCCGTGCCGGGGCCGGATGGCGGCGTCCGCGGCGCGCAGCATCTCCGCGTCCAGCGCGC
This sequence comes from Nocardia yamanashiensis, assembly GCF_021183565.1. Taxonomy (NCBI): domain Bacteria; kingdom Bacillati; phylum Actinomycetota; class Actinomycetes; order Mycobacteriales; family Nocardiaceae; genus Nocardia; species Nocardia yamanashiensis. The sequence goes on along the minus strand of NZ_CP089226.1, from coordinate 7,001,547 downwards.
CGTCACCGGCGGCCAGCACTCGCGAATCGGGTTCCAGCACACCGGATTCGATGAGCCGGCGCCGCACCTCGGCGACCGCGCGGCTCTTGCAGACGGCAGCGGGCATGGTGTAGATCTTGCGGCCCTGCTGAGAGGCGGACCAGCCGCGGGGGCGGCACCAGGCATCCCATCCGGCGAGGAAATCGGCGGGCAGGGCGGCGGTGTCGACCACCAGGTAGTTGAAGAGGTGGTCGGCGACCCGGAACTTCTTGACGAAGGAATCGCTGATGCGGGACCGGAGTTCGGCGTTCACCTGGGACAGGGTCGCGCTCGTGGTGCGGACCTCGGTGTCGAGGTCGATGCGCCAGCGCAGATCGGGCTTGCCGTGGTGCAGGATATTGCCGCCGTTGGTGGTGATGGCGTACGGCCACGGCGCGCCGGGCAGCCGGATCCTGTTGAACTGCTTGATGGTTCGCGTGGTGGTGGGGATGACCGCGGCCGGGACGGTGAGGGCTCGCATGCGATCCGCGGCGGCGGTGGTCATATAGGAGAGCGGGGAGCCCTCCAGGTGTTCCACCACCACCGTGGACGGCTCGGGCGCGGCGCCGAAGGCATTGCGGGAGTAGATCATGGTGCGATCGAGATCCGTCGCCACCAGCACGGATCTCGGGGACAGGCGTCTTCGGTGCGGCATTACTTCTTCACGTCCTTGATCAGGCCCATACAGGCGTAGGCGAGGTCGGGCACGACCTCGACCGGCACGCCCCGGGCGGCGGCGAGCAGACGGATGTGGGCGTGCTCCGGCGCGTCCGCGTCGCGCACCAGCACCCGCCAGGGCAGCCGGCGCAGCAGCACCCGGGTGGTCTCGCCGACACCGGGTTTCACGAAATTGACCGAGGCGATGCCGTACTCTTCGCGCACCTTCTCCACCGAGGCCCAGCCCGCCCAGGTGGGCGTGCGATCCGCGGCTCGCACCGCGGCGACCTGCGCGGGCACCTGCGGGCGGACGGCGTCGAAGCTCGCGCTCACCCGGTCCAGCAGGCGCGCGGACACATCGTCGGGGACCAGATCGCGGTAGTACTTGGCGCCGTGGAAGTCCCGGGGGCCGATCAGGGTGTCGTTGAGCACGGTGCGCGAAACCAGCCCGGACACCGTGGAATTCAGGCAGGCCGAGGCGATGAGGAAATCGTCGCGGGTGCCGTAGGTGCGCACGCAGCTGCCGGGATCGGCGAGCACCACCAGTTCGTCGTCGAAACGCGCGCCGCCCGCGGCCTCGTACGCCCGCAGCGCCTCGGTCAGTTCCCGGGTGATCGCGCCCTTGCCGGTCCAGCCGTCCACGAACACGATGCTCGCCGGATCATGGTGCTGGGCCAGGTAATCCAGCGCGACCGGGTCGATGCCCCGGTCCCGCACGATCGACACCGCGTAGTGCGGGACGTCCAGCCCGCGGGTCGCCAGCCAGCGGCGCATGAGGATGCCGACCGGCGTGCCCGCGCGAGCCAGCGACACCAGCACGATATCGGTGCCGCGCTGCGCCACCACGAGTTCGGACACCGTCGCCACCGCCAGCGCGAGGCGGTCGGCGCTGTCCTCGAGCACCCGGTCGAACAGCTCGCGGTAGGCGGCGTCGGGCTGGTATTCGATGGGCAGCGATTCCGCGTAGTGCGCGACGCCGGACTGGATGCGCTGTTCGCGCTCGGCCACCTCGGCTTCCAGATCCACCGCCGACAGGTCCTTGAGCAGCCAGGTCACCTCGTCGGCGGTATAGGACCCGAATTCCGGTCCGCGCAACGGTTTCGGCAGTTCGGTGCGCGCGGCGGCGAGGGCGCGCGGATCGGCCTCGGGGAGCACGGCCAGCACCACGTCCGCGCCGGACGCGGTGAGCACGTCGAGCAGCCCGCCGTCGGCGGTGAGCCGGTCGGTGTCGGCGGGTTCGTCGATGACGACCAGCAGGATCGGCGCCGCGGCGGCCGGTTCCGGCCAGGCCGCGTTGTAGACGTAGCGGGCCGCGTCCTCACCGGCTTCCGGTGCGGTGAAACGGAATCCGCGCCGCAGCGGGTAGCCGGGCTCGTCCAGCACGTACGCCGGGGAGCGGGTGGTGGTCTGGTAGCGGGTGGGGATGCCGCCGTCGGCGAGGGTCTCGGCCAGCCGCAACGGCAGGTACATGAGCTCCTCGTGACCGAGCACGATGATCGGCCGGGGGTGCCGGTCGCCGGCCGCGCCGCCCCAGGGCAGCGCGTCCAGTCCGCGCCGCAGCGTCCCGGCGGCGGCGGTCAGCGCGGCCTCGAAGGCGTGCCCGTCCGAGCGCAGGATGCCGTGCCGTCCGCCTTCGGGAACGCCTGCGGGCCAGGGCAGTTCGATCCGGGCGAGATGGCCGCGCGCGGCCGCGACCGGGTTCAGCTCCGGCTCGGGCAGCGCCTGCACGGAATCGACCAGGTTCGCCGGCAGCAGCGTCTCACCGGCGGCCAGGCAGACGGTGTCGATGCGCGCGCCGAGTTCGGCGGCGGCCGCTTCGAAAGCCGCCTTGTCCGCCTCGGTGCGCATGTCCACCAGCGAGGCCAGCACGTAGTGGGTGCGCGGGGTGAACTCGTGCAGCGCCCGGATGGCGTCCAGCGCCGTTGCGCCGGTGGAGATCTCGTCGTCGACCAGCACCATGGGCAGGGAGTTCAGGAAGATCCGCGCGGGCGCGGGCTGCAGCAGATGCGAGGTGGCGTGCGAATGCCCCTCCTCGAACCCGGTGAGCGTCTCGGCGGTCGGCACCTCGCGCCGGGTGGAGTGCAGGTAGCACTCGGCGTCCACCCGCGCGGCCACGCAATGCCCGAGTCCCGTTGCGGTCTCGGCGAATCCGAGCACCACCACCGGTCCGGTCACCACCTCGCGCACCAGCTCGCCCAGCCGGTTCCCGGCCTCGATCACCCGGTGCGGATCGGTCGGCAGATGCTTGCCCAGCACCGTGGACACCAGCAGGTGCGCCCGGCGCGGATTGCGCCGCAGCCCCGGTTCGACGAGCGCGGGGATCTCCCACTCCGCCACGTACGAATTGCCGTGCCGCAGTCCGAGTCCCAGCTCCCGGGTGGCCCAGGGCGAGCTCACGACGCCAGCGCTTTCAGCAGATCCACGAACGAAACCCCTTTGTTGGTGACACCGAATACCTTGGCTCGCAACAGCGTCTGGCGGGCCCAGCTGCGATGCGGCTTCATCTCGTTCATCTTGTTGCGATATTCCGAGGCCGCCACGCCGCCCGCGTCCTGCTGCAGGATGTCGAGCGCGTCGGAGTATTCCTCGTGGGTGACCACCGACAGCGCGTGCACCACCGCCACGTGCGAGGGATGGATGACGGTCTTGCCCTGGATGCCGTTGGTGCGATCGAGCGCGATCTCCCGCAGCAGCCCGTCCAGATCCCGGCTGACCAGGTACTCCCGGAACGGCACCGCGTCCACCTCGGCGAACGGGGAGGTGCGCAGCATGGGCCGGAACATGCGCTCGTGGTCGGCGAAGTACTCCCAGACCGGGCCGGTGATGGTGAAGCCGGTGCCGTCGGTGCGGCCCAGATAGTTCACGATGTCGGCGATCACGTCGGCGACCACCCGCACGTCGTAGATGGTGAGGTCGCGGTCGCGCCGGATGCCGAAGGTGGAGCACATGTCGGTGGCCCCGATGCGCACCGCGAGCACCTTGTCCCGGTGCGCGGTGAGCATGTCCTGGATGCGATGCAGTTCCAGATCCCGGGTCTGCCGGTGCACCAGGGCGGGCGATTCCAGCACCGGCATGCCGAACACGGTGCGCCCCAGGCGTTCCGACGCCGCTTCGATGGCCTCCAGGTACTTCTCGCCCGAGGCGCTGTCGAACTTGGGGAAGATGAAACCGGTCAAAACCCTTGCGCCGGGCCCGATCCAGTCGATGATCCGGCCGATGGTCTCGGCGTCGCGCACCCGCACGAACAGCAGCGGGAACAGGTCCACGCCCGCGCCGATCTCGTCCAAGGTGGCCGCGGCCTGGCGCTTTCCGAACTCCAGATCGTGGTCGGCGACGGCGTCCTCGAGGTCGATGACCATGGAGGTCACCCCGCGCTGAGCCCGCTTGATGATGGCGGCGGTGAGATCCTCACGGGTGGCGGGCACGTACAGCGTCGCGCCCAGCGCCATGGCGAGGGTGTCCCGGTCCAGGGATTCGCCGAACGGTTCGGGGGCGCGCAGGAACAATTCGCGTAGCTCGGGTCCCGGCACCTGCCGGTGATGTCTCAGGGGTATGCGCTTGTGCAGCGATACGGGAGCGACGTCCGGCCTGGTGGTGATAATCGCGGTCATCGTCCCCCATTTCTCCTACAAAGCGGTCGGTTCTATCTATCGGTATTTCGCATGCGTTCGACCACACCCGTGATGAACGCCGTAATGGCGTCGAGCTCGGAGACATAGGCCCAGTAGTCGGGATGCCGGCCCTCGGCGAGGCCGGCGGTGGCCCGATCCAGGCGGTCGGACTGGGCGTCCAGTACCGATCCCCATTGCGGGACGAGACCGCTGTTGACCGCCAGCATCTGCGCGTCGCGCAGTTTGAACCGGACGGCCTTGGCCTTGTCCTGCGGCTTGTCGCGAACCTCTCGCAGGAGGGTGAGCCGGTCGGTAACCGCGTCGGCTTTCTCCTCGGCGACAGCGAGCTGTCCGCGGGCGGATGTGGTCAGTTCAAGCGTTTGCTCCGGGTCGTTGTTCTGCAATGCCGCCCGGGCACGGGACAGATCCGCGTCGGCGGCGTCGATGGCCCGCAGGGCTTCGCGTTCATTGTTGGTCAAATCGGACGAACTCGCAGCGTTGAACTCCCGGAGCAGGGCGGACAGTGCTGGCGGGATCCGCTCCAGCCGATGGCGCGCGGCGGCCAGCCGGGTACCCGCCGAGGCCAGTGCGGTGGTGGCCGAATGCTGTTTGCCCGGTGCGTCTTCCAGGGCCCTTGACAAGGTTCTGGTGCGGGTCTCCAGGTGGGTTGCGGCCTCGCGCGCCGCCCCCGCGCCGGACCCCGCCAGCACCCCCTCCAGGGTGATCAATCCCTCATCCACGGCGGCCGCCGCGGCCCGCACCGACGGGTACCCGGCATACGGTGAAGCCGCCGCCGCTTCGCGCGCCGCCTGCGCCGCTGACCGCACCTGATTCACCAATTGCGGCACCGTCCCGTACACCGCGACCGCATGCTCCAGATGCGCCTGATTGCCCCGATAGAAGTCGTCCACCGCCCGCGCCGCGTCCCCGAGCCGACGGATCTGGGTGTCGACCTCCGGCTGCGCCACCGTGCCGCCGTCCCGTTCCACCTGGTCCAAACGCTCGGTCAGCGCCAGATACGCGCCCGCCGCGTCGTAGCAACGCGCCCGCACCGGCTCCCACGCGGCGGCCATCCCGCGCTCCGGGAACACCGCCGCCGAGGCCGCCACCGCCGCCTCGGCGATGCTCTGCCGCTTGTCCATGTCCAGGAAGGCCGCGGTCAGCGCCGAGCGCGCCTGCTGCACCCATTCGGTGTTCCGGGAAGATCCGCGGAACCATCCCCGTCTACGGCCTGTCACGCCCCGATCGTAGGAGACTGTTCACATCGTCGGCCACGTCCGCGATCGTGTGGGTGACAAGTCGTGCCACAGGAGTGTCCCGCTCCTTGTCCTCGGTTTGTTCCTGCACGGGGTCCACACTTGCTACTAGTGTCGTAGTGGCGGACCCGGCAAATCGGACATGCCGCGAACCAACAACGCTAGAACGCTTTCCTACGAAAGGGATTCCCGCATGGGTGTCAGTTTGTCCAAGGGCGGCAACGTTTCGCTGACGAAGCAGGCGCCGAACCTGACCCAGGTCGCCGTCGGCCTCGGCTGGGATGTGCGCACCACCACGGGGACCGACTTCGACCTGGACGCGAGCGCCATCGCGACCGGCGCCGACAAGAAGGTCGTGTCCGACAAGCACTTCGTCTTCTTCAACAACCTGTCTTCGCCCGAAGGCGCCATCGTGCACGCCGGTGACAACCGCACCGGTGAGGGCGAAGGCGACGACGAGGTCATCAACGTCGACCTGGCCGCCACCCCGCCGACCATCGAGTCCATCTTCTTCCCGGTCTCGATCTACGAGGCGGAGGGCCGCGGCCAGAGCTTCGGCCAGGTCCGCAACGCCTACATCCGCGTGGTGGATCGCGCCAACGGCAACGAGCTGGCCCGCTACGACCTGTCCGAGGACGCCTCCACCGAGACCGCCATGGTCTTCGGCGAGCTGTACCGCAACGGCGCCGAATGGAAGTTCCGCGCCATCGGCCAGGGGTACGCTTCCGGACTGGCCGGTATCGCCCGCGACTACGGCGTCACCGTCTAAGACGAAAGCAACACGCACCAGGGGGGCTCGGGCGTCGGGCCCCTCTACGTGCGAGCATCACCCGACCTGACTGACCCGGCACTACGAAAGGCCCCATTGCGGTGCGTATTTTCGGCCTCTCCATAGTCGTCACGATCGCATCGCTGATCGCGGCGTTCCTCTACGGCGGACCAACGGCGTTCGCGCTGTGCGCGATTCTGGGCATCCTCGAGGTGTCACTGTCCTTCGACAACGCGGTCATCAACGCCTCCATCCTGCAGAAGATGAGCGACTGGTGGCAGAAGATCTTCCTCACCGTCGGCGTGCTCATCGCCGTCTTCGGTATGCGCCTGGTGTTCCCGCTCGCCATCGTGTGGGTGACCGCGGGCCTCAACCCGGCCAAGGCCTTCGACCTGGCCATGAACCCGCCCGCGGACGGCGCGCTCGAATTCCCCAATGGGGACCCGAGTTACGAGAAGCTGCTGACCGACGCGCACCCGCAGATCGCGGCCTTCGGCGGCGCGTTCCTGCTGCTGCTGTTCCTGAACTTCATCCTCGAAGAGCACGAGATCACCTGGCTGGGCTGGCTGGAGCGCCCGCTCGCCAAGCTCGGCAAGCTCGACATGCTCTCCGTGGTCATCACCCTGGTCGGCATCGTGCTGGCCGCCGAATTCCTGGCCAAGGACAAGGATGTCAGCACCGTGCTGCTGGCCGGCATCCTCGGCGTGGTCACCTACATCGTGGTCGACGGCCTCGGCTCCATGTTCCACACCGAGGAGTTCGAAGAGGAGAACGCCTCCGGGCCTTCGGAATTGGTGAAGGCCACCGGTAAGGCCGGCTTCTTCCTGTTCCTGTACCTGGAAGTGCTCGACGCCTCGTTCTCCTTCGACGGCGTCATCGGCGCCTTCGCCATCACCTCCGACCCGATCCTGATCGCGCTGGGCCTGGGCCTGATCGGTGCCATGTTCGTCCGGTCCATCACCGTGTACCTGGTGCGCAAGGGCACGCTCTCGGAGTACGTGTACCTCGAGCACGGCGCGCACTGGGCCATCGGCGCGCTGGCGGTCATCCTGCTGGTGTCGATCGGCGTGCACATCAACGAGCTCATCACCGGTCTCGTCGGCGTCGGCTTCATCGGCGCGGCCTTCCTCACCAGCATCATCCGCAATCGTCGCGAAGGCGATGACGACGGCGGCGCCAAAAGCCTGAGCGAGCAGGAAGTCACGCCGGTAGGCTGAGTTCCGTCGCGACCCGCGCCCGTCCCACGCATTCGCGAGGTGGCGGGCGCGGGTTTTTCGTTATCCGAATCCCTGAGGGGGGAAGTGCGTATGAGCTCCAACCAGCCCGGTGGGGTCAACCTCGGCAAGGTCACGCTGTCCAAGGCCACGCCGTCGGTGAACCTCACCAAACCCGGTGACAGCCAAGGCGCGATGCGGGTCAACCTGAACTGGTCCCAGGGCGTCAAGCGCGGGCTGTTCCGGCGCTCCAATGCCGTCGACCTGGATCTGGGCTGCCTGTACGAGCTCTCCGACGGTCGCAAGGGCGTGGTGCAGGCGCTCGGAAACGCTTTCGGCTCATTGCAATCCGCGCCCTACATCCAGCTCGACGGGGACGACCGCACGGGCGCGGCCAGCGGCGGCGAGAACATGCACATCAACCTCGCCAAACCGGATACCTTCCGGCGCATCCTGATCTACGCGTTCATCTACGAGGGCGTGCCGAACTGGGCGGCGGCCGACGGCGTGGTGACGCTGTTCCCGACGCACGGGCCGCAGGTCGAGGTGCGGCTGGATTCGCCGGTGGACGGGGCGCGCTCCTGCGCGGTCGCGCTGTTGCAGAACAGCGGCGGCGGGCTCACCGTGCACCGGGAAGTGCAGTACATCAACGGTTCCCAGAGCGCCATCGACAAGGCGTACGACTGGGGTCTCAACTGGACGCCCGGGCGCAAATAAGGGGGGTGCGGGAGCGAAGCCCCCGAGAGTCCCGAGAGATCGGTCTGTTCAGAGCATGCGGCGCGGCACGGCCATGTGCCGGTGGCGCCGCACCGAGATCCGGGACCACAGGTGCTGCTGGACGAGCAGCGTGAGCCAGCCCGCGATCGCCATTCCGGCGACGTTCAGGAACAGCTGCGCGACACTGCCCCAAATGGTCGCGCCATTGCCGAACACGACGCCGAGGGCGATATTGCCCGCCGCCGGCACCGTGGTCACCGAGATGAAAACGCCTGCCAGCCCGAGGGATTTGGCCGAAGTGATGGCCAGCACGCCGGCCGCGCCCGCGATCACGGCGACGATGAACGACCACTTGTCCGGGGTGTAGATGAACGCGGTGCCCGGACGCGGGCCGATCACGTCCTCGAGGGTGATCCAGCCCAGGCCGCGCGCGATCAGGGCGAGCACGATGGTGATGCCGATGGCCACCGCGAAACCCGCCACCAGGGTGCGAATCGCCAATTGCAGCAGCATGAATCGCCGCCGCACCAGGGCCACGCCCAACGCCGCGATCGGACCGAACTCCGGGCCGAGCACCATGGCGCCGACCACCAGGATCTGCGAATCGGTGACGATGGCGATACTGGCGATGACCGTCGCCAGGGTCAGGAAACTCAGGTAGGTCCAGTTCAATTCGGTGTCGTCGTAGGCCCGCTGCGCCACCTCCGCCCACACCACCGCGTCCGCACTACTGCCCGGCGTGCGCACCTCCGCTTCGAAACCCTTGCGCGACAACCAGGTATCGACCTGCTCCAGCTCGACGCTGCCGTGCTGGTGCACGCGCATGGCCCGCAATTGCTGCACGATGAGGTTCGCGCCCTCGCGCGCCACCTGCGCCATGATCAGGTCCCCCGCCGGGCGGATCGCCGCGCCGCGCAGAACGACGAGCCCGCTCACCGCGCAGTCGTCGTCGAAGAGGGCGAGGATATCGTCGGTCATCGTGGCGGGAGCCATGATTCGCAGGTGCAGCATGGCTGACAGTCTGCCGTGCTCCCGCCGGGGCGTCCGGTTATCTACCGGCGGGGACCGCCGGTGTCGCGACCGGAACGGGATCGGCGGGTGCGGCGCTCACGGCGGGCGGGACCGCGCGGCGCGAGGCCAGGATCAGGCCCAGCACGCCCAGGGTGAGACCGGCGACGGTCACCGGGCCGACCGGCTGGTCGATGATCAGCCAGGCCATGATCGCGGTGACCACGGGGGTGGCGAAGAACAAGCGGCCCACGCGGGTGGTGTCCCAGCGCTGGAACATGGTGTTGAGCAGCAGGAACGCACCCATGGAGTTGATCAGCACCATCCACACCATGGAACCTGCGAAACGGCCGGGATCCGAGATATGGAAGGCGTCGGTCAGGACCGCCAGAATTCCGGCGAACGGCGCGCTGACGGCCACGTGCACCGCGGTGCCCGCCTTGGGATCGACCCCCGGAGTGAAGCGCTTCTGGTAGACGGTGCCGAGGCTGAGACCGGCGAGGCCGAGCAGGCACAACAGCAGGCCGGCCAGGGAGAAGCTGGATTGGTCGACGACCGCCAGACCGACGCCGAGGCCGCCGATGCCGAAGCCCAGCCACTGGCGGGACGTCACGGTTTCGCCGAGCAGGCCCGCGAAGACCGCGATCACCACCGGGCTCAGGCCCTGCACCAAGGAGATGACGGCGGCGCTGACGTGTTCGCCCATGGCGGTGTAGAAGGCGCCGAACTGCACCATCTGCATGAGCAGGCCCGCGATCACGCTGTGGCCCAGGACCTTTCCGCGCGGCCAGGGCGTGCCGGTGACCAGAACGAGCAGGATGAGCAGCGCGCCGGCGATGCCGAAGCGGGCGAACAGCACCAGCATCGGCGGGGCCGCGCCGACGCCGATGATTCCGGCGATGAAGGCGCTGCTCCACATGAGGATCAGCGCGGGCGGGCCCGCTACTTCGAAGAGCCGGTTGTTCATGATTCCTCCCGCGCTAACCATCTTGACCGGTTACCACCGTCGCACCGCAGCACATAACCTGTCAAGGCGGTTACTATGGCGGGGTGTTCACCTTCGTCAGCGGCAATCGCACCCTGGACTTCATCGGCACGGTGAAGGCCCGCCGCAGCGCATTCGACGACCTCCTCACCAGCCCCGCCGAACTGGGGAAATGGCTGACCGAGGCCGGAATACTGGATACCGCGCCCGAGGTCGGCGCGGACACCCTGCGCCGCGCCACCCGGCTCCGCGAAGCCGCCTGGCACCTGGCGCTCGCCGAAACCGACAGCGCGCCACTGCCCGCCGCGGACCTACGGATCGTGAACGAACTCGCGCACGGCGAACCCATCCGGGCGACCCTGCACGCGGACGGCAGCGTGCGGCGCACCGGCACCGCCGAACAGGCGCTCACCGAAATCGCCAGGGACGCCATCGAACTGTTCGGCGGCGCCGACCATTCGCGAATCAGGGAATGCGGGCGACCGGAATGTACCCGGCTCTATATCGACACCTCACGCGGCGGTTCGCGCCGCTGGTGCGATATGACCATCTGCGGAAACCGGGCCAAGAGCGCGGCTTTTCGCGCCCGGCAGAGCTAACAGCCCGCCCCGGCGCGGATGCGCCCAGACGAACATGAAGAAGAACAACACCAGCAGCGCGGCCCGGCCCCACACGCCGAACTGCACGATGCTCTCCTCCAGATCGGCATTGTGGCCCTGGCCGAGAGCATAGAAATAGCGGAAGACGCCGATGCCGATGGCGGCATCGGCCAGCAGATACACCCCGATCAGCGACCACGGGATCTCCAGCAGCACCAGGAACGGGATCAGCCACAGCGTGTACTGCGGCGAATGCACCTTGTGGAACAACAGGAATCCGCACAGCATGGCCGCGCTGACGCCGATCCACGGATAGTTCCCGCGAATCTGGAAACGCTTCCAGCCGATCCACACCGCCAGCGCGAACGAGGCCAGCACCAGCGCCGGCGAGGCCACCGACACCACGTTCTGGAAAGAGTTCTCGGCATCGGGCCCATTGCCGAACAGCGGCCGCAGACCCCAGTACCAAATGGAATTGGTGGTGATATCGGCCTGGCGCAATTGCTGGAAGGTGATGGACGCGCGCCAGCCCTCGTAACCGGCCAGCGCGAACGGCAGATTCACCGCCACCACCGTGCCCAGCGCCGCGCCCGCCACCGCCAGCGCGCCGCGCACGTCGTATTCCCGCCGCTCCCGGCCGTTCTCACCGACCAGCACGTGAATCAGCAAGGGCAGCACGAAGATTCCCGGATACAACTTCAGGCAGAAACCGATGCCCAGCAGGATCGCGGCGATGATTCCCCTGGTGCGCAACGAATATCGCGGCAGCGCGGCCACCACGTACACCGCCGCCACCGAGGTGCACACCACCGGCAGTTCCCAATTGTGGAACGCGTACAGCACCAGCGGCGGCCCCGCCGCCCACAGCAGCGCCGGCCATCCCGACAATTTCCCCAGCAGATACGCGGTCAGCAGCGCGAACGGCACCAGCAGCCAGGCGCTGTGCAGCAGGAACTGCGCGTCATTGCGCGCACCCAGCCCGCCCAGCCACATGAAAAGCCCACTGAGCACCGGATATTCGACCACACCCCCGGTCAGCGTCCCGTCCGGCGTGATCCCCCCGTTCACGTACGGGAAAACATGCTCGTTGATATCCCGCCCCAGCCAGAGGAACTGGATATCCGAATAACAGACGTCGGAGTCCTTGATCCGATCGAAGATCAGACTCCGCCCGTTGCCGTCGAACGGCGACCCGGCACAGCGCGCCTTGTTGAAATACGCGAACAACAGCGTGACCCAGCACACCAGCACGGCGATGACACCGATAGTTCCCGGATCCCGCGGCAGACGACGCCCGGTGACCGGTGCGCTGGCGACGGGTCGGTTCGACATGGGGACCAATGTAAGCGGACCTCCCGCGTGTCGGCTTCCTTTACCCTCATCGCGCCCCGAACCCCGCACGTCAACACCTCCCCCCTAATCCGCGGCGGGCAACGCCCGGCGGCATCGGCTCGGCTGACGACGCGGGCTTCCTTGGTGCCCACGTCTCGTCCAACCGCGCCGACACGGCGGGCATGGCCTTTCCCCTGCTTTTCCCGGCGCCCCGCACGTCAGTGCGGGGCGCCTATCCGCTTTTCGGCTGCGCAACAGCCCCATGTACTCTTGTCGGGTTGCTGACGCAACGAACCCTCCTGCCCACGGACCGTCCGTGGGCCGTTTCCAGTCCACAGGAGGTGATGAGGTCCGTGCGTCATTATGAAGTGATGGTCATTCTCGATCCGAGCCTGGACGAGCGCACCGTCGGCCCGAATCTGAACACCATGCTCGGTGTTGTCGGGACCGAGGGCGGCAAGGTCGACAACGTCGACATCTGGGGCCGCCGTCGTCTGGCCTACGAGATCAACAAGCAGGCCGAGGGCATCTACGCGGTGGTCACGCTGACCGCCGAGTCCGCGACCGTGAGTGAGCTCGACCGCCAGCTGGGCCTGAACGAGTCGGTGCTGCGCACCAAGGTGCTGCGCCTCGACAAGAAGTAGTCCAGTCCTCCCGCGACGTCGCTCGTAAATCGTCGGTCCCTATCTCTAGGCTGACTGGCAAACCGTGCGCTGAGCCCGAATTCGGGCACTGTCGGCGCACGGGCGCGAGCGAGTTGCGGACTGCACCGGAAAGCAGGAGGAACCATGGCCCAAGGCGACACGGTCATCACCGTCATCGGAAATTTGACGGCTGACCCCGAGCTTCGATTCACGCCCGCGGGAGCGGCCGTCGCGAACTTCACGGTCGCGTCGACTCCCCGTGTGTTCGACCGTAATACTAATGAATGGAAAGACGGCGAAGCGCTTTTCCTGCGCTGCAACATCTGGCGTGAAGCTGCGGAGAATGTCGCCGAGAGCCTGACCCGAGGCTCGCGAGTGATCGTGAGCGGTCGACTCAAGCAGCGCTCCTACGAAACCCGCGAGGGTGAGAAGCGCACCGTGGTCGAACTCGAGGTCGACGAAGTCGGGCCCTCGCTGCGCTACGCGACCGCGAAAGTCAACAAGACCACCCGTGGCGGTGGTGGCGGCGGCTTCGGCGGTGGCGGTGGCGGCCAGCAGGGCGGCGGCGGAGGCGGTTTCTCCGGTGGCGGCAGCAGTGGTGGCGGCGGAGGTCGCGGCGGCCAGAGTGCCGGCGACGACCCGTGGGGCAGTGCGCCCGCGGCCGGCTCCTTCGGGGGCGGCCAAATGGACGATGAACCGCCGTTCTAGCGAACGGCTTTCCTAGGAATCCACCAGGCTGGGTTCCCGAAATTACGGAGTGAAAGACCATGGCCAAAGCACCGGCACGCGAAAAGGTGCTGAAGAAGAAGGCTTGCACCTTCTGCAAGGAAGACAAAGCCGGCAAGAAGAACAACACCCACGGCGCCAAGATCGATTACAAGGACACCGCGCTGCTGCGCAAGTACGTGTCCGATCGTGGCAAGATCCGCGCTCGCCGGGTGACCGGCAACTGCGTTCAGCACCAGCGCGATATCGCCGTTGCCGTCAAGAACTCGCGTGAGGTCGCTCTGCTGCCTTACGTGTCCACCGCTCGCTGAGAAGGGAAGGCACAGCAATGAAGTTGATCCTCACCGCTGATGTCGACAACCTCGGTGCGCCCGGCGACACCGTGGAGGTCAAGGACGGCTACGGCCGCAACTTCCTCCTGCCCCGCGGCCTGGCCATCGTGGCCACCCGCGGCGCGCAGAAGCAGGTCGAGGGCATTCGCCGGGCGCAGGACGCCCGCCGCGTGCGCGACCTGGACCACGCGAACGAGCTGAAGCAGGCCCTCGAGGGCCTGACCGGCGTGGCGCTGTCCGTGAAGACCGCGGGCACCGGCAAGCTGTTCGGTTCGGTCACCGCCGCCGATGTGGCCGCCGCGATCAAGACCGCGGGCGGTCCGGTCGTCGACAAGCGCAGCATCGAGCTGCCGAAGGCCCACATCAAGACCACCGGCAAGCACAACATCGTGGTGCACCTGCACCCGGACGTGGCTGCCAAGGTCGAGCTGCAGGTCAGCGCAGCCGAGTAATTCGGCCATTCGGAGGTCATCGCCGCAGTGCGCGGCGGTGGCCTCCGATGTTGTTTGCGGCCTGTGGAAGAAAAATCAAACCAACCTTCCGGCTTGTGTGACAGGTCACCTATCGGCGATCAACTGTTCACCCAACACGCGCGGAAGCGTGTGCCGAGCGACACGCCGCACCAAAATGATCCACAGTTGCGAACACTGAGAATCAGGCCACTACCAGCAGATTGACAAGCGCTGTCCGCTGTTGTCCCCAAGTAATACACAGGGGGTGCACAACAGCGGGTGAACAATACCCAGATTGTCCACAGGTGTGTGCACAGCTCGGTTTGGCGAGTGCCCTCCCGGTCGCCTAGGTTCGCAGACATTGTCGTGACCACAGTCCGGAGACGGCACGACTCCGCCTACCCTGCCTTGTAGCCACGGGTTTGCCGACCACCCAAGCCTTTTCGGCGTGTCGGCTCCGCGTGGCAGCCCGAACATGTCGGTGCGCAGGCGTAGAACGAGTCATTGACGTCGTTCCGGGCGCGAGGAGAGAGGACGGTCGAGCCAGATGGCAGTCATCGACGATCGCGGCCACGATGAACACGAGCCCTCCGGATATCCCGAAGCTCCCGGCGAGGACTTCGGCCGCCAACCCCCGCACGACATGGCCGCCGAACAGTCCGTGCTGGGCGGCATGCTGCTGTCCAAGGACGCCATCGCCGACGTGGTGGAGGTGCTGCGCCCCGGCGACTTCTACCGCCCCGCGCACCAGGCCGTCTACGACGCCATCCTCGACCTCTACGGCCGCGGCGAACCCGCCGACCCCGTCACCGTCGCCGCCGCCCTCGACCGCAAGGGCGAACTCAAGCGCATCGGCGGCCCGCCCTATCTCGTCACCCTGACCCAAACGGTGCCCACCGCGGCCAATGCCGGCTACTACGCCGAAATCGTCGCCGAGAAGGCGATTCTGCGCCGCCTGGTCGAAGCCGGCACCCGCATCGTCCAATACGGCTACGCCGGCGCCGACGGCCAGGACGTGGCCGAAGTCGTGGACCGCGCCCAGGCCGAAATCTACGAGGTCACCGAACGCCGCTCCACCGAGGACTTCGCCCCCCTGGAGGAAATCCTCCAGCCCACCATGGACGAACTCGACTCCATCGCCTCCCGCGGCGGCATCTCCCTCGGCGTCCCAACCGGATTCACCGAACTCGACGAACTCACCAACGGCCTGCACGCCGGTCAGATGATCATCGTCGCGGCCCGACCCGGCGTCGGCAAAGCGCTCGCGTTGGACACTCCGCTGCCGACGCCCACCGGATGGACCACCATGGGCGAGGTCCAGGTCGGCGATGATCTGCTGGACGCACACGGCCGCCCCACCCGTGTGGTGGCCGCGACCGAAGTGATGGCCGGCCGCCCGTGCTTCGAGGTCGAATTCTCCGACGGCACAGTGATCGTCGCAGACGAACAGCACCAATGGCTCACCGAGACCAGGGCGTCGCGCCGCTCGGCGCAGCAGGCCGCGTCCGGCAAGAACCGCTACCGCAGCCAGCAGACTTTCGCCGAGGTCCGGACCACCGCCGAGATCGCAACGACCCTTCGCTGTGAAACGGCGGATCGCCGACTCAATCACTCGGTTGTGAATACCGAGCCGCTGAATCTGCCCGAGCGCGAATTGCTCGTGCCGCCCTACACTCTCGGCGCTTGGCTCGGTGACGGTAGTTCCGCCTGCGCTCAATTGACCAGCGCGGACCCCGAAGTCATCCTCCACATCGAAAACGAAGGCATCGTCGCGGTGCACTCCGAGCGCGTGGCGCTGCGGTACAGCCTGCAGTTGCCCGCGGAGGAACCCATCGCTCCTCGCGAATGTGTCGTGTGCGGCAAGGAGTTCGTGCCCTTCACGAGCGAAGTACGTACCTGCGGCCGATCCTGCGGCGGCAAGGCACGCTTCCTGTCGGATCCGGTCCCCGCTCCGACCTGCTCACACTGCGGTGGCCCATCGATCGGCCTGCGAATGTGCCAGGAATGCCGGAACAGCATCGGATCCGTCCAGGCTCGGCTGCGCACTATCGGCGTCCTGGAGAACAAGCACATCCCGATCGAGTATCTGCGTGCCTCGGAAGCACAACGCCGCGCCTTGCTGGCCGGCCTGCTGGATACCGACGGCACCGTCACCAAGGGCGGATCGGTTCAATTCTCGGTGACCAATGCGCGTCTCGTCCGGGATGTCGAAGAACTCATCGTCAGCCTCGGTTACCGCTGCCAGCTGTCCACCAAGCGGGTGCGCGGCCGGACCGAAGATTCCTCGACCGCCTACACACTGACGTTCCAAACCGAGGACGAAGTCTTCGGCCTGAGCCGAAAAGAGCTGCTGCACAAGCAACGTCGTGGCGCGACGAATACCACACGCTCCGGTTCACGTTTCGTTGTCGACGTCCGCCCGATCCCCAGCGTCCCGGTGCGCTGCGTCGAGGTCTCGAACTCCGAACACCTCTACCTCGCGAGCCGGTCGATGATCCCGACCCACAACTCCACCCTGGGTATGGATTTCATGCGCAGTTGCTCCATCAAACACGGCCTGGCGAGCGTCATCTTCTCCCTGGAAATGAGCCGCACCGAAATCGTCATGCGTCTCCTATCCGCGGAAGCGAAAATCAAACTGGGAGATATGCGTTCGGGTCGGATGAGCGACGACGACTGGACCAAACTCGCCCGCCGAATGAGCGAAATCAGCGAAGCGCCTTTGTTTGTGGACGATTCGCCGAACCTCACCATGATGGAGATTCGAGCCAAGGCCCGCCGGCTCAAGCAACGGCATGACCTCCGCCTGGTCGTCGTCGACTACCTCCAGCTGATGACATCAGGCAAAAAGGTCGAATCGCGCCAGCAGGAAGTCTCCGAGTTCTCCCGAAGCCTCAAGCTGCTGGCAAAGGAACTCGAGGTGCCCGTGATCGCAATCTCGCAGCTCAACCGTGGTCCCGAGCAACGAACAGACAAACGTCCGATGGTGTCAGATCTTCGCGAATCGGGCAGCCTCGAGCAGGATGCCGACATGGTCATCCTGCTCCACCGACCCGATGCGTTCGAGCGCGACGACCCACGCGGCGGCGAGGCCGACATCATTGTCGGCAAGCATCGAAACGGCCCGACAGCGACGATCACGGTCGCACACCAGCTGCACCTGAGCCGGTTCGTCGATATGGCTCGCGGATAACAACCACCTCAAATATGGCGACGGAACACCATTCCGTCCGTAAATGATGCACCGGTGTATCCAAGGTGAATTCTCGGAACCGCGATGCCGTTGGCCTGTACACCCTTTCGAATGTGATGTTTACAACAGTGTTGCACTGAGATCTGTTCGTGATATTCATTCAGCGTTCGATCGAACTAGTCGGTCGTTCAGTTGATGAGGAGTTCCAAATGAGCAAGATGCGCGTGCTCGGTGTGGCCGCTGTGGCCACCGGTCTGATCTTCGGTGCGACCGGCGTCGCCAATGCCGCCGATCCGGCGCCGGCCCCGGCCACCGGTTCGTCCGCTGGTTCCGCCGACCTGGTGTCGAAGAACCTGGCCGCGATCCTGAAGTCGCTGTCGACCGGTTCCGCCACCAAGTAATTCTTGGGGGGCGCCGCATGCCTCGTGCGAGGGCGGGCATGCGGCGCGGGAATCACTTTGCTTGGGCTTTCGCGCCGGTGGGGGCTACGGCGAACCAGGTGCCGCCGACGCCCTGGCCGTTGAGGTCGCCGGGGGTGCGGTCCTTCGAGAAGTAGTAGACGGGCCAGCCGCCGATGGTGATCTGGCAGGAGCCGTCGGCGCGTTCGATGAAACTTGTTTTGGCGGGGTCGATTCCGTCGAGGTAGAGGGCTTGACCGCGGGCCACGAGGAGCGGGGGCCAGGTGGTGGCGCAGTCGCCGGCGCAGTTGGAGGCCGAGGGGTTGGCCGTGTCTTTGTCGAAGCGGTAGAGGGAGCGGCCTTCGCGGTCGGTCACGCGCTGGCCGACTTTGGGGTCGGTGACCACTTTGAGCTGGACCGCGTTGACGCCGTCGGGAGCGGTGCCGGTGTAGATCTTCAGCCAGCCTTGGGTGCGGGCGGGGGTCGGCGTCGCGGATGTACCGGGGGCGGTGTCGGCCAACGCGGGGGTCGCGGTGAGGGTGAGGATGCCGGTGGCGGCCAGGGCGAGGGTCGCGGTGGCGAGGAGGGTTTTGAGTTTCGGCGCGGGGGTCGTCACGGTGGTTGCCTCTCGGGAGCTGCGGGCTGTTGGAGGCAATTGTTCGGATTTCCCGCCGAAAGTTCTGTTCGCGCAGCGACATCCGTTGTGTAAGCGCGCCGACATAAAGGCGAGCGTCAGGCTTCGTGCACGCGTACCAGTCGGAGCGGGGCGGGGCGGCCGAAGGGGATGATGCGGGCGGTGCCGGAGACGTAGAGATCGGGCCGGACGCGCGCGGGATGGGTTGCGTGCGCATCGGTTTCGGGCATGTCGACGACGATCCAGGATTGCGCCAGCAGGCAGGCGAAGGCGATGAGCGCCCCGGCGGTCCAGGCGATCGGCCCGTGCAGGCCGAGATGCGCCGAGGACCAGGCGATTCCGAAGGCGAGCAGTGCGCCGGCGGGCGTGATCAGGTACCAGGTGGCGGCGGCGCGGCGGGGCAGCAGCGGGTCGCAGATGGTGAAGCCGAGGCCGAGCCACCAGAACGGGTTGGCGAGTACGGGCATCACGGCGAGCCACAGCAGGGTGGGCCAGTCGGGTGGCGGGTGGTGGGCGGTGGACCAGCCGCCGAGCACCGCGTCCATGACCGATAGCGGCATGGCGATCAGCATGGCGGTGACGGCGATGCGTACCTGCCAGATTCGCCATTTCATGATGCGCTCCTCGCTTAGATCTCGGGCCGGCCGGATGCCGCTGGAGGACACTCGGCCGGCCCGTTGCCGGTGGATGGCCGACTAACCGATATTGGCGGAGAGGTCGGGGATCATCCGGTGGGCCTCGTCCTGCCAGTTGTTCCAGGCGTGTATTCCGTATTCGGGGAACGACCAGGCGGCATTACCACCGCCGAGGGTGGCGAGGCGCACTTGGAAGGCGCGCGTGTTGGCGAGGGCCAGTGCTTCCAGGGCCATGCCGTTGACGGTGCCCATGTTCGGGCCGTCCATGGCGGTGGGCCGGCCGCTGGCGGCGGCGATGTAGAGCCGGGTGTTGTTGGCGACCAGGTTGGGCGCGAAGACGAAGGGGTCCATGCGCAGCCATTGCGGTCCCCAGGGCGGGGCCATGGAGTCGACGTTGTAGCCGCCGGCGTCGATCATGCCGAGCCGGATGGCTTCGCGCATACCGGGTCCGGAGTTGTTGAGGTAGCCGGAGAAGGAGCCGGCGAAGCTGAACTGGTCGGGATGGTAGGCGGCCAGGGTGAGTGCGGCGCTGCCGCCCATGGAGAGTCCGAACACGCCGTTGCGATTGGGGTTGAAGCCCAGCCGATCTCGCAGTGCCCAGCGCAGGTCGCGGTTGAGGAAGGTTTCCCAGTCGTACCGGTAGCTCTTGCCGGGTCCGCCGGAGAGCGCGTCGGTGGCGCCGGATCCGGTGTTGGCGGAACCGGTTCCGGGCGGGATGCCGAAGAAGGAGCTGGGCGCGTTCCAGTCGGCGTAGAAGCTGGACTGCCCGCCGACGGGCATCACCACATTGATGTTCCAGCTCGCCAGGGTTTCGGCGATATTGGTTTCGATTTCCCACCCGTTGAGGTCTTCGCGGGCGCGCATACCGTCCAGCGCGTAGACCACGCGGTTGGTATTGCCGTCGGCGGCGCGCATAATTCGAGTCTTGATGGGGCCCATGACCGGTGAGTCGACCCAGAAGTCGAAGGCGGCCGGATTGAACGCGGCCGTGGCGGAGGGCGCGCCGAGCACGCTCACCAGGGGCGCCAGCAGCGTCAAGGCCACCAGCAGCACCGTCCGGCGGAGCCTGCCCCGGTTGGGTTGGGTCGAATTCGATCTACCGGGAACCGATCTCATCGCTACCGATCCTTTCGTTCGAGCGGCCGGGTGAGCGGCCGCCGGTACTACGGATCCGGTCCCCGCACCGGACTGACACGTGAGGGCGCGACCGCGGCCGGAAGCCGCTGTCGCGCTTGCTCGAATTCCCTATCGTTCACATCGAGAGTTTTGCTACGTGTTAGCCACAAGAGGTTTCGGTGCCTGGTATCGCCGCTGATCAGGCCAGCCAATGGACCGGCGAGACCTCCTGGAAATGGATGATCGCGTCGAAGGCGACGGACAGCGCGGGCACGGTCAAGCGGGCGGCGGCGTCCTGGGCGGGGTCGTAGATCCCGCTGACGACGCGCAGGGCCGCGGGTCCGGGGACCTGCCCGGACGGGTCGCGCAGGTCCGCCCAGAGGACCGGTAGCGGGAATTCGCCGAGGTAGGACTCGACCAGACCGGTCTGTGGTGCGGGCAGGCGGTGCAGCCCGAGATCGCCGTGATGGAAGGTGACGGCAATGGACGCGTACCGCTCCCCCAGTTCCCGGCGCAGCACGCTGCCCGCGCTCGGGGCGGTCGGGTCGGGTGCGTTGTCGCCGTATCCGGTCGGAGCCGCGGCGGTGTGCGCGATCCCATCCCAGTAAACGATGGGCGAACCGAATCGGCGGTGATCGGCGAGCATCGATTCCGCCCAGGCGGCCTCGTCGGCGGCGAAACTCCCGCGCCCGGCGACGCTCCCCTCGTGGAAGGCGACGATCGAACGCACCCGCCGCAGTACGTCCTCGGGCAGCCCTGGCGCCGCACGCAATACCGCCTCGACCGCACGGGCCCGCGCCGCGAACGATCCACCCGGGTGCACGCCCCGCGCCTGCTGCACATGCTCGTCCACGGTGTGCGCGGAGCGAATCAGAATCAGCGGTGCCCGCACTTCCTCCAGCAGCGCGGGCGCGTGTTCACCGACCGCCGCGAGCACGCTGTCGTAGTCCGCGACCTGCGCCTGCGCCGGTTTCACCCCGATGATCCGGACCCGATCGCCGGGATGCGCCCGATTGAAGTCGCGGATCCAATCCAGCGCCGCCGCCATCTCCCGCGTTCGCCAAGGACCCCAGGCGTTTTCGAGTGCTGCGACGGCGCTCCCGCCGTCCCGCACGTACTCGTCCAGCCGCGCCCCGACGTCCGCGCCGTCCTGCACCGCCAGCACCCGGAACCCGTGCGCCCGGACCAGTTCCCGGAACACCCGGTCCCGGGCGTCGAACGTCTCCCGCGAGAACCGCGTCGTCTCACCGATACCCACCACGGCCGCACCGGCGACGGATCACGCCAGCGCTGCCGCGGCGTCCCGATCGAAGGGCCGAATGTCCAGGTCACGAAGTGTCGCAGTCATATCGGCGACGCTACGGCCGCCCGCCCGTGCCTCGCCTCTGTCGAATGACCGGGTTCGCGTCCACGCCGATGAACCCATCGACCGGACGGTGGGCCGGGGTTACTGTCGCCAGGTGGGTTTCGCGGTATACGTCGATATGGCGGGAGCGGTCGAGATCGTCAGGGCCGCCCGGGACTTCAAATGGTCGTGGGGACCGGACAATGTGCGTGATTTCGCGCGCCGGGCGGGCTGGGGGAAGCCGGAACCGGTCGGCACCATGCGCCGCGGCCCGGTGTTCGCGCGGACCGGGCTCGGGGTGTGGTTCGACTCGGCCATGTTCTGGGGCAGCGGTTACGGCCTGCGCTATGTGCGCGTGACGGTTTCCGACGCGCCGGCCCCGGACGCCTTCGCCCGCGAGGAGCATCTGTCGGCCGCGTTCGCGCAGCTGCGGGACAAGCTCACCCGCCTGTACGGCGAGCCGGAACCGGGTGCGGGGCCGGACGACGGAGTGTCCTGGAATTTCTCGAACCTGATAGTGGGCTTGACCGATGCCGCGGGCACGGTCGATCTGCTGCTGGTGAATCCGATCGAGCAACGGTATTGGATGGAGCGCCGCCACGACGCGGTGCGCCGACGGGCCGCCCTGGGCGGCTGGGGCCGGGTCGCCGAGGATCTGGCCGCGTTCCTGGAGCGGCTGCCGGTGGACGCGCGCGTGGTGCTGACCGCGCCGGGCGGCCGCTACGTGCAGTTCGCGGTGGACGAGACGGTCTGGCACGCCGAGCTGAGCCGCAGCGAATTCGTCGACCCCACTTGGCGTTACGGCGCGGAGGTGGAGCGGGTGCTGCGCGCGCACGGCTGGTCGGACGCGCCGGACGCGAACTGGTGGCGCACCCTCCCCCGTGGTTCGGGCACGGCGGCGGTCAGCAATTTCGCGCTGCGTTCGGTGGAGGCGCTGCGTTCGCTGGGTGTGGCGGCCGCGACGGATCTGGTGGCGGACGCCTGGGTGGAGGGCGGCGCGGATATCGATATCGCGCCGCTGGGTGTGCCCGCGCATCCGACGTCACGTTCGCAGCGCGCCGAATTCCTGCGCCAGCACGCCATTTCGGTATTCGATGCCGGCCCGCTGCGGGTGGATATCCCCGCGGGCGTCGAGATCGCCCGCGCCGCCCGTGATTTCGACTGGACCTGGACTCGCGCCGATGTGGATCGTTTCGCGGAGCTGACCGGCTGGCGCTGGGAGGGTGTGGTGCGCGGCCTGACCGGCCCGGGGGTGCGGGAGCAGCGCGGGACCGCGGCGGCGGTGAGCGCCTGGCCGCGTGATCGGATCGTGCGGGCGGTGACCGAGGTGCGGGTGGAC
The DNA here is from genome assembly GCF_021183565.1 of Nocardia yamanashiensis. NCBI lineage: Bacteria > Bacillati > Actinomycetota > Actinomycetes > Mycobacteriales > Nocardiaceae > Nocardia > Nocardia yamanashiensis. The sequence goes on along the minus strand of NZ_CP089226.1, from coordinate 6,978,567 downwards.
GGCGCCCGGGCGCGGTTCTGTTTCGACGGCGATCGGCTGGAGGCGGTGTGCGTGAGCATCAGCGACAGCATCGAATCCGCGCTGTACGAGGACGGTTTGCCGGTGGAGGTGCGGGAGCAGCTGACGGCCGCGCATACCCGGGCGACCGAGGGGCTGCGGGAGGAGTTCGGCATGCCGGTGCACGGCACGCTGTGGCAGGCGCACGGTCCGGTGTGGGCGAACGCGCGGCTGACGCTGGGTTTGGTGGCCGGGCCGGACACGGTCGAGTTGTACATCGTGAATCCGGCCGAGCGCGCCCGCCGGCTGATTCCGGAGCAGCAGCACACCGCACGCCGGGCGGGCAATCGGGAATGGCGGCAGTTCTTCGACGAACTGGCTTGTCTGGCGGGCGATTTGGCGCCGGGCGGGCATCTGACGGTGGATTCGGATCTGGACGGCGGCGCCCGCATCGACCGGGATGTGGAGGGCGTGCGGGTGCGGCTGGACGCCGTCGCGGGCAAGGAGCTGCCGCCGCGAGTCACCGAACTCATGACGGCCAATGGCTGGTCGCGCCCCGACAGCGGGAATCCGCATTGGCGGTACGGTATGCGACTACCCGTGCTGTTCCGCGATTTCCGCTACTACGTGGAGTTCGCGCTGTGGCCGCTGTGCACCCGGATGCGGCCCGGCACGGTACTGCGGGTGTGGCTGGACGGCGCCGATCAGGGCCTGCGCACCCCGTCGACGGGTTCGACCAGCAATGTGTGACCGGTCCCGGGGGCGCGCTTAGAGTCGTGGGGTGAACGAGATCGAGGATGTGCGGATCACCCGGGCGGCCTACGACGAGGTGGCCGAGCTGTATACGGATATGGCCCGCCCGCTGCTGGGTGAGAATCCGTACGATCGCGCGCTGCTCGGTATTTTCGCGGAGCTGAGCGATGACGCGGCCGGTCCGATCGCCGATGTGGGCTGCGGGCCGGGTCGTATCACCGGCTATCTGAACAGCCTGGGCCGCAATGTGTTCGGCGTCGATATCTCGCCGGAGATGCTGCGGATCGCGCGCAGTGAGTACCCCGATCTCGTCTTCGAGCTCGGCGCGCTGGAGGAGCTGCCGCTGGCCGACGATTCGCTGGGCGGCCTGGTGGCCTGGTATTCGATCATTCACACTCCGCCGGAGCGCGTGCCCGCCGTGTTCGAGGAGTTCGCGCGCGTAATGCGTTCGGGCGCACCGCTGTTGCTGGGTTTCCAGGGTGCGGATACCGCACAGGGCGTGCAGGAGTACGACCACAAGGTCGCCCTCTCGTACAGATGGGCGCCGGATACCCTGGCAGAAGTATTGGGCGGCAGCGCTTTCCAGGTGCAGTCCCGATTCGCCCGCGTCGCCCGCCCCGACGAGCGCACCCCGCAGGGCGCGCTGATCGCCATCCGGAACTAGTCAGCCGATCGGCGTCGGTTCCGCCGCCTGCCGTTCGTCGAATTCCGCTCGGGCGGTATCGAGTTCGTCGGCGTGCCGCAGCGCCCACTGCCCCATCGCGTGGGTGATCTGGCCCAGTTCCGCGCCCAAGGCGGTGAGCGAGTATTCGACGCGCGGCGGCACGGTCGGGTAGACGGCGCGCCGCACCAGGCCGTTGCGTTCCAGATCGCGCAGGGTGCGGGTGAGCATTTTCTGGGTGATGCCGTCCAGCCGCCGCCGGAGTTCGTTGAACCGCACCGGCTCGCCGCTCGCGCGCAGGACGCCCAGCACCAGCATCACCCATTTGTCGGCGAGGACGGCAAGGGTGTCCCGCGCCGGGCAGCGCTGAAGGTAGCTCTCGACCAGATTCGGGGATTTCGCCCAGTCGGAGACAGTATCCATCGGGTACCTCGGGATCGAAATAGTGCCTTCTTCCCTCCGGATACTACCGAGCGCAGGATCGAAGGCATGAAAGCGATCAGTCAGCACAGCGTCGGTGGACCGGATGTACTCGAGACCGTGGAGCTGCCCGTGCCGCGCCCCGCGCCGGGCGAGGTGCTGGTGCGGGTGGCCGCCACCTCGGTGAACGCGGCGGATTGGAAATTGCGGGCGGGGCTCATCGACAAGCTGGGCGCGCCGCCTTTCACGCTGGGATTCGATGTGTCCGGGGTGGTTTCGGAGCCGGGCCCGGGTGTGACGGGGTTCGCGGCGGGCGACGAGGTGTACGGGATGGTGCTCGGCAGGTCGGGCGCGTACGCGGAATACGTGGTGGCACAGGCGGATCACCTCGCGCCGAAGCCGCGGACGCTGACGCACACCGCAGCGGCCGCGCTGCCCACGGCCGCGCTCACGGCCTGGCAGGAGCTCGCGGAACTGACTGCGGGACAGCGAATCCTGGTGCACGCGGCGGCGGGCGGTGTCGGTCACCTGGCGGTGCAGCTCGCCAAGGCGCGCGGCGCTCACGTCATCGCGACCGCCCGCGCGGTCAATCACGACTTCCTGTCCGGCCTGGGCGCGGACGAGCTGATCGACTACACCACAACGCCTTTCGACTCGATACTCACCGACCTGGATGTGGTGTTCGACCTGGTCGGCGGCGATTACGCACCCCGCTCCCTCACCGTTCTGCGCCCCGACGGCCGCCTCATCGACGCGCAGGGCGAGGAACCTCTGGACGATCCCCGCTATTTCCGCCACTACGTCACCCCGTCCGGCGCGGATCTGCGCGAGATCGCGGCCCTCGCCGACGCCGGCCGCCTGCGTCCCGCGGTCACCCGCGTCTTCCCGCTGTCGGAGGTGGCGGCGGCGCACGAGCTCGGCGAATCCGGCCGGGTCCGTGGCAAGCTCGTGCTGGTCCCCTGGGCCGCCTGACGCGCACCTGCGCCTTCCTGCCCACCGGGACACTTGATGCATCACCGTCCGCGGCGCGCTTAGCGTCGGGCGGGGCGGACTATTCAGGGAGTTGCGGTGACGGACTGGAACGAAGAAGTCGATGTGCTGGTCGCAGGCTCGGGCGGCGGCATGGCCGGGGCGTACACGGCCGCGCGCGAGGGTTTGACGGTGCTGCTGGTGGAGGCGACCGAGAAGTTCGGCGGCACCACCTCCTACTCCAATGGCGGCGGCATGTGGTTCCCGGCCAATCCGGTGCTGCGGCGCGAAGGCGTGGACGACACCGTCGAGGACGCGCTGGAGTACTTCCGGGCCGTAGTCGGCGATCGCACCCCCGCCGAACTGCAGGAGACCTTCATCCGCAACGGCGCGAAGGTGATCGAGTACCTGGAGCAGGATTCCGACCTCGCCTTCCAGATGTTCCCGTGGCCGGACTATTTCGGTAAGGCGCCCAAGGCGCGGCTGGACGGCAAGCGGCATATCGTCCCCAAGCCGTTGCGGCCCGGCAAGCTGGGGGAGCTGAGCGAATCGGTGCGCGGCCCGCTGGGCACCGACCGGCTCGGCGAACCGCAACCGGATCTGCTCATCGGCGGGCGGGCCCTGGTCGGCCGGTTCCTGCTGGCAATGGCCAAGTACCCCAATGCTTCCGTGCGTTTGAACACCCCGCTGGTCGAGCTGGTGGTCGAGGACGGCGCGGTGACCGGCGCGATCGTCGAGCAGGACGGGGTGCGCAAGGCGGTGCGTGCGCGCAAGGGCGTGCTGCTGGCGGCGGGTGGTTTCGAGGGCAACGACGAACTGCGCACTCGTTTCGGGGTGCCCGGTGTCGCGCGAGACACCATGGGGCCGTGGGGGAATGTGGGCAAGGCCCTGGAAGCGGCGCTGGCGGTCGGCGCGGATACCGATCTGATGGATCAGGCCTGGTGGTCGCCGGGCATGGTGCATCCGGACGGGCGCGCGGCCTTCGCGCTGTGGTTCACCGGCGGCATCTTCGTGAATCAGTCGGGGGTGCGGTTCGTGAACGAGTCCGCCCCGTACGACCGGCTCGGCCGGGATGTCATCGAGGGCCTGAAGGACGGTTCGGTGACGCTCCCGTACTGGATGATCTACGACGACACCGAGGGCACGGTGCCGCCGGTGAAGGCCGCGAACGTGCCGGTCGTCGAGACCGAGAAGTACGTGGACGCGGGCCTGTGGCACACCGCCGACACCCTCGAGGAGCTGGCCGCGAAGATCGGCGTCCCGGCCGATGCGCTGGTCGCCACCGTCGCGCGGTTCAACGAGTTCGCGGCCCAGGGCATCGACCCCGATTTCGGCCGCGGTGACGAGGCCTACGATCGCGCCTTCTCCAATGGCGAACCCCCGCTCACCCCGATCGTGAAGGGCCCCTTCCATGCCGCCGCGTTCGGCATCTCCGATCTGGGCACCAAGGGCGGTCTGCGCACCGATACCGCGGCCCGGGTGCTGGACGCCTCCGGCGCGCCGATTCCCGGTCTCTACGCCGCGGGCAACACCATGGCGGCGGTCAGCGGCACCACCTATCCCGGCGGCGGCAACCCGATCGGCGCGTCCGTGCTGTTCAGCCACCTCGCGGCGTTGGACATGACAACTCGCTGACCCCCGTCATTCCGAGAAGCGCCCGGGATGACGAGGGGTGGCCGCCGCGCCGCCTAAGGTCGGCGTATGAGCGCACAGCGGAGTTCAGCGGTGCCGGCGCGGGCGCGATACGACGTCGTGGTCGTCGGCGGCGGCCACAACGGTCTGGTGGCGGCGGCGTATCTGGCGCGGGCCGGGCGGTCGGTACTGGTGCTGGAGGCGCGTGACCACACCGGCGGCGCGGCGGTGTCAGAGCGGGTGTTCGACGGGGTCGATGCCCGGCTGTCGCGGTACTCGTATCTGGTGAGCCTGCTGCCGCAGCGGATCGTGCGGGAGCTGGGACTGCGGTTCGAGACCCGCAAGCGGCGCATCTCCTCCTACACCCCGGTGGGCGACGGCGGGCTGCTGGTGGACAACGGATCCGAGACCGTAACCCGGGAGAGTTTCGCGCGGGTCACCGGCTCGGACCGGGATTACGCCGCGTGGCAACGGTTCTACGCCATGACGGGCCGGCTGGCGGAGCGGGTGTTCCCGACGCTGACCGAGCCGCTGCCGACCCGCGCGGAAATGCGTGCGCGCGTGGACGATTCCGTGGCCTGGGACGCGATCGTCGAACGACCGCTGGGCGAATACGTGGAGGCCGCCTTCACCGACGACACCGTGCGCGGCGTGGTGCTGACCGATGCGCTGATCGGCACCTTCACCCACGCCCATGATCCGTCGCTGTTGCAGAACCGCTGCTTCCTCTATCACGTGATCGGCGGCGGCACCGGGGACTGGGACGTGCCGGTCGGCGGCATGGGCGCGCTGACCGACGCGCTCGCGGACGCCGCCCGGGCCGCGGGCGCGGAGATCCTGACCGGGTGCGCGGTGACCGGCATCGACACCGACGGCCGCACCGCGGAGGTCCGGTTCGACGGCGGCGCGGTGGCGGCCGGTCACGTGCTGGTCAATGCCGCGCCCTACGAACTGGCCCGGCTGCTGGGCGACAGCGCGCCGAAACCCGAAGGCGCACAGCTGAAGATCAATATGCTGCTGCACCGGCTGCCCCGGTTGCGGGATACGAGCGTCGATCCGCGCACCGCGTTCGCCGGCACCTTCCACATCGCCGAATCCGCGACCCAGCTGGAACGCGCCTACCGCGAGGCCGCCGCCGGGAACGTTCCGTCCGCTCCGCCGTCGGAGATCTACTGCCACACCCTCACCGACCCGTCCATCCTCGCGCCCGACCTGATCGCGCGCGGCATGCACACCCTCACCCTGTTCGGATTGCACACTCCCGCACGTCTTTTCACAAACGATCCACAGGCTGTGAAGAACCGTCTGGTGGATGCGACGCTGGCACAACTGGATTCGGTGCTGGCCGAACCCATCCGCGACTGCCTGGCCGTCGACGAGCACGGCACCCCCTGCCTGGAGGCCCGCACCCCGGTGGAGCTGGAGCAGGAGGTCGGGCTGCCCGGCGGTCATATCTTCCACGCGGACTTGAGCTTTCCGTTCCGCGACGACGCCGCCGACAGTCCGGCGCAGCGCTGGGGTGTGGCGACCGCGCACGCCAATATCCTGCTGTGCGGGGCGGGCGCGGTGCGCGGCGGCGGAGTCAGCGGGATCGGCGGCCACAATGCGGCCATGGCCCTGCTCAGCGCAGCGACTGGGTGACCCGCCAGAGCCGCCTGGGCAGCTCGCCCTCTTCCAGCGATTGCACATCGCGCAGTTCCCACCCCTGCGCGAGCGTGTTCACCAGGTCGCGGGAGAAGAAGTGCACCGCGAACCCGCCGTGCTCGTAGATGTCGTCGCCGAGCGCTTTGCCGGTCCCGTAGTGCGCGTCCTCGGTATTGCGCACCGTGTACACGAACACGCCTCCCGGCCGCAGCACCCGCCGGATCTCCCCCACCAGATCCAGGATTTCGCGGGTGCTGAGATTCATGCACAGCAGCATGTGCGCGAACACCGCGTCCACGCTGTCGTAGCGCAGCGGAATCGGATGGCGCGCATCGTGTTCGAAGGCGTCCACCCGATCGGCCAGTCCGGCCTGCTCGGCGTTGGCGCGCAATTGCTCCAGCCCGACGGCGCTGAAATCGGTGGCGCGCACGTGAAAGCCCTGGCGCGCCAGGTGAATCGCGTCGCGCCCGTGTCCCGCGCCCAGTTCCAGCACCTCGCGCGCGCCCCGGTCCCGGAACAGCCGCGCGGCGTACACCGCCGCCTCCGACGGTTCGCCTCCGTACATGCCGGGGTGGCTGCGGTAGGTCTGCTGCCAGTGCTGGTGCTGGTCGCCCATACCGAAATGATCGCAGCTAGCCGGGATCCGCGGCAGCGGCCCCGCCGCAGGTGGCGATGCAGCAGCGCACGAATTCGCGGACCGCGGGGTTGCCGTCGGCGCTGCCCGGCCAGGCCACCGCGACCCGGGTGGGGCCGATGCCGCGCACCGGGCGGTAGACCACGCCGGGCCGCGGGTAGTAGCGGGCCGACGATTCCGGGGTGAAGCTCACGCCGTAGCCATTGCCGATGGCGGTGAGCCATTCGTCGGTATTGTGCGCGATGGCGCCGACCACCACGGTTTCGGCGGGCCGCGCGTCGGCGCCCACCCAGAAGTCGCGCCACCAGCCGTTTTCCGGCGGCGAGGCGACGAAGGGCTCATCCCGCAACGCCTCGAACTCGATCTCGGCGCGGTCCGCGAGCCGATGCCCGGCCGGCAGCGCCAGCCAACGCGGTTCGGCGAACAGCACTTCGGTGCGATAGGCGTCCGCCCCGGGGAACGGCAGCCGCACCAGGGCGGCGTCCACTTCCCCGTCGTCCAGTCCGGCCGTCGGATCGGTCCAGCCGAACTGCCGCATATCGACCTGCCAGCCGGGCCGCGCCGCCCGGAACGCCGCCACGATCGCGGGGGTGAATTCGTTTGCCGCACTGGCGATGAACCCGACCCGTAGCACCCGTGCCGCCCGGCTCGCCCCGGCCTTGGTCGCGCGCAGCATGAGATCCCACCCTGCGAGCAGGCCCGGCGCGTGTTCGGCGAAGATCCGGCCCGGTTCGGTCAGGGTCATCCCGGCGGGCGTGCGGGTGAACAATTCCACGCCCAATTGCTGTTCCAGCTGCCGGATCTGCTTGGTGAGGGCGGGCTGGGAGATGTAGAGCCGGGCCGCGGCCCGCGTCAGATGGCCCTCTTCGGCGACCGCCGTGAAGTACCGCAGCAGCCGCGTATCGATGTCCATCCCCCCAGGTTAAGGACGCGGCTAGGAGGTGCGGCGACCGTCCCCCGCCGACTGTCCCATGATGTCGGCGCAGCAGCGAATGAAGTAGCGCACCACCGGATCCGCCTCGGAGGCGTCCGGCCACACGATGGCCACCCGGGTCGGCCCGATGCCGTGCACCGGCCGGAACACCACGCCCGGGTGCGCGTAGGCGGCGGCGGTGGAGGCGGGGGTGAAGCTCACCCCGAAACCGTTGGCGATGGCCCGCAGCCACTCCTCGGTATTGCGCGCGATGGCCCCGATGATCGCGGTGTCGGCCGGTCGCGAGTCCAGGCCCATCCAGTAGTCGCGCCACCAGCCGGTCTCGGCGGGCGAGGCGACATACGGTTCGTCCCACAGTTCCCGGAACGCGATGTCCTCGCGTTCGGCGAGAAAGTGATTGTCCGGCAGGGCGATCCAGCGCGGTTCGGTGAACAGTTCCCGGACGTGATACTCCTGCTGTCCCGGAAACGGCAGCCGCAGCAGCGCCACGTCCACGTCCCCCTCGTCGAGTCCGGCGGTGGGGTCGGTCCAGCCGCCCTGATGGATATCGATCTGCCAGTCCGGGTGCAGCCGGTGGAACACCTGGATGATCTCCGGAATGTAGCCGTCGGCGGCGCTGTTGACGCAGCCCAGCCGCAGCACCCGCGCAGCCCGGCTGGCATCGCTCTTGGTATCGCGCAGGATCCGGTCCCACGAGGCGAGCAGCCCCGGCACTTCGTCGGCCAGTACCTTGCCCGACGCGGTCAGCGTCCACCCGGCCCGGGACCGGATGAACAGTTCCACGCCCAACTGCTGTTCCAGCTGTTTGATCTGCGTGGCGAGCGTGGGTTGCGCTACGTGCAGCCGCTGTGCCGCTCGCGGCAGGTGTTCGGTTTCCGCGACTGCCATGAAAAAGCGCAGCAGTCGCGTGTCGATATCCATGCCACTCAGATTAAGAAGATGGCAACCGGTAGGCACACCCCTGGCTTCACGAGGCGGGATGCCGGCACGGTCGCTCCTTCGATAGGTCCGGCTCCAGCATGACCGAGCGGGCGGGCGAGCGCGGGCCGAACGCTCGCGAAATATTCGTTCGCGGTCCGTTCCGCGGGCGGATCGCGGGTGCGCGCTAGGGTGCAATGTGTTGCGATGAATTAGCTGAACGGCTTCCCGGCCGCCCGCGTGCGGCGCCATCGAGGAGGCGCATGGATACCGACAATTCGACACCGCACCCGCCGCAGCATCGCCGCGCGCCGCGGCCGCTGGCCGGACGCCTGTACGGGGCCACCCGCCGGGCCGCCGGATCGATGGATCGCTGGCTGCGCCGGGTCAGCACCGCGCCGCTGGAGACGCCCGCCGACGAAGCGCCCGAACCGGAGGAGCCGCCGGTCTCGGCGGAGCTGCTGGATCTGCTGCGGTACGTGGGGGCGGCGCTGCTGTCCGCCGGTGAGACCACCAATCAGGTGCAGGCCATTCTCGACGATCTCGCACACCGCTACGACGCCGAGGAAGTGCACTTCTTCGTGCTGCCCACGGGAATCTTCGTGCGCGTGCAGGATTCGCGCGGCTCGGCGGTGGATCTGCTGGAGGCCGGCGGGGACACGCTGCGGCTGGACCAGATCGCCGACCTGTATCAGCTGATCGCGCAGATCAAACGGGAGGTGCCGCCCCCGACCAGGGCGACCGCAAAACTCGAAGAGATCCTGGCCGCGCCGCCGCCGACGCCGGTGTGGCTGATGCTGCTGGGCAATGTGGTGCTGACCATCGGCCTGGGGCTGATGCTGAACCCGACCGCCAACGCGGTGCCCGGCTATATCGTGATCGGCCTGGTGGTGCAGCTGCTCATCATGGCCGCGGACCGGATGCCGCTGCTGTCCATGGGCCTGCCGGTGGTGGCGGGCGCGGCGGTGACCTTGCTGGCCTTCGGTTTTCCCGATGCGCTGGGCGGCGGGCATCCCTCCCAGCTGCTGGTGCCGGGGGTGTCGACGCTGCTGCCGGGTTCGATGCTCACCAACGGTTCCATCGAACTGGCCACCGGATCGATGGTGGCGGGCGCGAGCCGCACCATCTACGGCATGAACAAGCTGGCCCTGCTGGCGTTCGGCATTCTCATCGGCCTGCAGCTGCTCGGGCCGGAACAGACCGAGGCGCCGGTCATCGTGCACCAATTGGGCTGGTGGGCGCCGTATCTCGGCGTGCTGCTGATCGGCCTCGGGCATTCCTGGCGCTCCAGCGCGCCCCCGAAATCACTGCCCTGGCTGCTGGTGGTGCTGTACGCGGCGTTCGGCGCGCAGAAGATCGGCACCCTGCTCGGCGGCGGTCTGCTGGGTTCGTTCCTGGGCGGGCTGGTGGCGGTGCCGGCCGCATACCTGGTGCAGCGCAATCACAATGCGCCCCCGACCCAGGTGGCGTTCCTGCCCGCCTTCTGGATGCTGGTGCCCGGCGGCATCGGCCTGACCGGGGTCTCGCAGCTGATCACCAAATCCGATCCGAACGGCCTGCACGTGCTGGTCACCACCGCGCTCACGGTGCTGGCCATCGCCATGGGCGTGCTGGTCGGCTCGGGCCTGGCGAAGAAACGCGCGCCGCAGCTGGCGCCCATGCTGGAGCAGTGGCTGGGCCCGGACACCGGAAAGCACTCGGCCCGCCGCCACGACCCCGGACAGCAGGGCAAGCTGGAATAACAGACACGCCGTACCGGTGTGTGAGCCGGGCACATCCGTCCGCGGGCCCGGCTCGGGTTACGGTTACCCGCGTGTCAGGTAGCGGGGGTTCCCGCCGCCCGCGCGATACTCAGACCAGCCGACATGGGACCGCAGCCGTTCCCACGATCCGAAAGCGCCTATAGGACATGCGAGTCGACGGACGGGAGATTCCCGTCTCCGGCAGCCTGCTGCAGCCGCGGATCCGGCGGACCAGCGACATCTTGCGTGTCGGACTGTCCGCCCTACTGGTGGCTGTGGTCATCGCGGGCTCGCTCATCACCCGCCCGCAGTGGGAGAACCTGGAGAAGTCGGTCTCCGGCATCGTGGGTTTCCTCACGCCGGAACAGTCGAACCTGGTCTACATCATCTACGGCATCGCGATCCTGGCGCTGCCGTTCACGATTCTGGCCCGCTTGATCTGGCGGGGGCAGTGGAAACTGCTGGCCGGGTTCCTGTCCGCCGGGCTGATCGCGGTGCTGCTGTTCTCCATCACCGGCACCGGGTTCAACGCGCCGCGCTGGCATCTGTCGCAGCCGCAGCAGGTCAATACCTTCCTGTCGCAGTTCCTCGACGATCCGCGCTGGATCGCCATGCTGGCCGCGGTGCTGACGGTCGCGAGCCCGTGGCTGCCCGCGGGCTGGCGGCGCTGGTGGTGGACGCTGCTGCTGGCCTTCGTGCCGATCCACCTGGTGGTATCGCTGGTGGTGCCGTCGCGGGCCATGCTCGGGCTGGCGGTGGGCTGGTTCGTGGGCGCGGTGATCGTGCTGGTGGTGGGCACCCCGGCGCTGGAGGTGCCGCTGGACGCGGCGGTGCGGGTGCTGGCGCAGCGCGGCTTCCGGGTGACCGCGTTCAAGGTGCTGCGCCCGTCCGCCCGTGGGCCGCTGGTGATTTCGGCCACGACCACCCCCGCGCCCGAATTGGCGGCCGCGCCGGAACCGGGCCTGACCTCGAAATTCATTGCCGCCCCGGCGGACCCGAAGGCGTCCGGCGAGCGCGAGCCCGCGGCCGTGAGCACAACGGCCACCGCCGCGAAGGATCCGGCGCAATCCGGCACGGGGGCGCTCGGCCCCGGCGAGAACGGCGCTCGCGACGACGAGCTGATCATCGAGATGTACGGGGCGAATCTGCGCAGCCGCGGTGTGCTGCTGCAGTTCCGGCGCTGGCTGACCATTCGCAAGGGCGAGTATCCGGCGGCGTTCGCGTCCATGCGGCGCGCCGTCGAGCATCGCGCGCTGATGGGTTTCGCCATCGCCGATCTGGGGCTGGCCAGCAACAAACCGCTCACCGTCGCCGCCCTGGATCGCGGCTGGATGCTGTACGCGCACACCGTGCCCCAGGGCCGGCCGCTGGCCGCGAGCGACGGCGAGAAGACGCTCACCAAGGTCTGGCAGGCGCTGCACACCATGCACCAGGCCCAGATCTCGCACGGCGATCTGCGCGCCGAGGAGATCCGGGTGCTCGATGACGACACCGTGCTCTTCGGCGGTTTCGTGCACTCCGAATTCGGTGCGTACCAGGCCCGTTTCGACTCCGATATCGCGCAGCTGCTGCTGTCGGCGGCCGCGCTGTTCGGACCGGAGGTGGCGGTGCGCAATGCCCTGGAGGTGCTGGGCGAGGACCTGGTGCTCGACGCCTCCCGGCGGCTCACCAAGACCGCCATCCCCGCGCAGGTGCGCAAGGCGGTGCCGGACGTGGGCGAGGTCATGAAGGCCACCCGCGACGAGGTGGTGCACCAGACCGGGCAGGACAAGATCGAGGCCGCGCAGATCACCCGGTTCTCGCGCAATCAGATCATCCAGCTGGTGCTGCTGATCGGCCTGGTGTACGTGGCCTACCCGTACATCAGCGCGGTGCCGACCTTCACCTCCGAGCTGCGCAATATCAACTGGTGGTGGGCGCTGCTGGGGCTGACGGTGTCGGCGCTCACCTACGTCGGCGCGGCAATGGCGTTGTGGGCGTGCGCCTCCGAGGCGGTGAAGTTCCGCAACCTGCTGCTCATGCAGGTGGCCAATACCTTCGCCGCGACCACCACCCCGGCCGGCGTCGGCGGTCTGGCATTGAGCGTGCGGTTCCTGCAGCAGGGCGGCCTCGGCGCGGTGCGGGCCACCGCGGCGGTCGCCCTGCAACAGACCGTGCAGGTCATCACGCACCTGGTGCTGCTGCTGTTCTTCAGTGTGGCGGCGGGGGTTTCGACGGATCTGTCGCATTTCGTGCCGAACGCGACCGTGCTCTACCTGGTGGCGGGCGCGCTGCTCGGGCTGCTGGGCGCGACCATGTTCATTCCCAAGGTGCGGCGCTGGCTGGTCACCGAGGTGCGGCCGCAGCTGGCCGAAGTGCTGGAGCAGCTCAAGGATCTCGGCCGGCGCCCCACCCGGCTGGCCATGATCGTCGGCGGTTGCGCCACCACCACGCTCGGCATGGCGCTGGCGCTGTGGGCGAGCATCGAAGCCTTCGGCGGCAGTACGACTTTCGTGACCGTCACCATCGTCACCATGATCGGCGGCACGCTGGCCTCCGCGGCGCCCACCCCGGGCGGTGTGGGCGCGGTCGAGGCGGCGCTGATCGGTGGTCTCGCGGCCTTCGGCGTGCCGCCGGGGATCGCGGTGCCGTCGGTGCTGCTCTACCGGGTGCTGACCTGCTGGCTGCCGGTTTTCTGCGGCTGGCCGATCATGCGCTGGCTCACCGCCAAGGACATGATCTAGCGCTCGCTCGCCGCCGACACCCTGCAACAGGTTTCACGAATGCCGGGCGATTGCAGCATGATCGCGGTATGAGATCCCCCTTCTCGCGCAGCGTATTTCTGCGCGGTGCACTCGGAATCGCCACCGCTGCCGTGGGTTTCGCCGGGATCAGCCGCATCGCCACGTCCGGCGCGGCGCCCGGCGCGGGCGCCGCGGGCAGCGCGTCCGGCTCCGGTTCCGGATCCGGCGGCGGCGATCCGACCTGGCACGAGCTGCGGGTCAGGATGCGCGGCCGGGTGCTGGTTCCCGGCGATTGGCACTACCCGGCGGCCCGGCAGGTCTTCAACACCCGCTTCGACGACGACTTGCCCGCGGCCGTCGTGCAGGTCGCGGACGAGAAGGATGTGGCGACCGCGCTGGCGTTCGCGGCCGAGCACGGTCTCACGGTGTCGGCGCGCGCGGGCGGGCATTCCTACGCCGGACTCTCCACCGCGCCCGGCACGCTGGTCATCGACGTCCGGCGGCTGCGCGGGGTGCGCACCGACGGCCAGCAGGCCGTCATCGCACCGGGACACAACCTCTACGAGGTGTACCGGGAACTCGACGGATCCGGTCGCAGCCTGCCCAGCGGCTCGTGTCCCGGGGTCGGTCTCGCGGGTCTCACGCTGGGCGGCGGACTCGGCATCGAATCGCGCGCCTACGGCCTCACCTGCGATCGGCTCACCGCCGCCACCCTGGTGCTGCCCGACGGCACCGTCACCGAGGTATCGGCCACCTCCCGTCCCGAGCTGTTCTGGGGGCTGCGCGGCGGCGGACCGGGGCTGGGCATCGTCACCTCGATGACCTTCGACACCATCCCGGCGACGGCGAAAGACGTGGTGCGCCTGGCCTTCCCGGGCGATGTCGCGGAACGCGTCATCACGGGCTGGCAGGATTGGCTGCGCACCGCCGCCCGCGATCGGTGGGCCCAGGTCAGCGTGGATGCCGACGGCTCGGGCGGTCTCACCTGCTGGATGCTGCTGGTCTGCCCGGCGGGCACCGGCGAGACCGTCACGGCCGAGCTGTCGGAGGCCATCGGCCTGCCGCCCGCCGAGAGCGACTCCCGCACGCTCGGCCACCTGGACACCGTCATGTACCTGGCGGGCGGCACCATCGAGCCGCCGCGCTGCGAATTCACCAACGGCTCCGATATCGTCGCCGCGCTCACGCCCGAGGTCATCGGCCGGGTGCTGGAGGCCGTCACCCGGTTCTCCAGCGTCGGCGGCACCGGCTGGGTGCAGCTCAACACCCTCGACGGCGCCGTCCGGGACCTGTCCCCCACGGCCACCGCTTTCCCCTGGCGCGCGCATGCCGCCCTGGTGGAATGGGGCGCCTACGAACCGATTCCGCGCGCCGCCGCGGTGGCCTGGATCGCCGACGCCCATGCCACGCTCGCCGCCGATACGGCCGGGGCCTACGTCAACTACCTGGAGCCCGGCGATCCGATGTCGCGCTATTTCGGCGGCAATCACCAGCGGCTGGCCGAGCTCCGCGGCCGGGTGGATCCGGACAACCGGATCCGCTCGGTGCTGCGATCAAGCTGAATACTGCTTGCGCAGTTCGAATTTCACGACCTTGCCGCTGGGATTGCGGGGCAGTTCGGAGACGATGACGAGATCCTTGGGGTGCTTGTAGCGCGCCAGGGAATCGTTGAGGAACGGCTCGAGCTCTTCCAGCGTCAGGTCCGCGCCTTCGACCAGCGCGACCACCGCGACCGGCACCTCGCCCCACTTCTCGTGCGGCCGTGCGATGACCGCGGCCTCGTGGATCTTGGGGTGCGCGAACAGCACGTTCTCGACCTCGGCGCAGTAGATGTTCTCGCCGCCGGAGATGATCATGTCCTTCTTGCGGTCCACTACCCAGACGAAGCCCTCCTCGTCCTGTTTGACCAGGTCGCCGGAGTGGAACCAGCCGCCCGCGAAGGCTTCCGCGGTGGCCTCGGGTTTGTTCCAGTAGCCCGCCATCAGGGTCGGGCCCCGGTACACGATCTCGCCGACCTCGCCCGGGGCGACATCGTTCATCTCGTCGTCGACCACCCGGGCCTGAATGGTCGGGATGGGCTTGCCGACCGAACCCAGCTTGCGCAGCGCGTCCTTGCCCTCCAGCACGCAGGTGATGGGCGACATCTCGGTCTGCCCGAACACGGCCACATTGGAGGCGTCCGGGAAGCATTCGGCCATCGCGCGCAGCACCGAATCCGACGCCGGGGCCGCGCCCCACGACAGGCCGCGCAGGGCCAGCTTGCGCTCCTTCAGCGTCGGGTCCTCGCAGATGAGCTGCCATTGCGCGGGCACGCAGAACGCGGTGGTGGCCTGTTCGGCCTCGATGGCGTCCAGGAACGCGGTGGCGTTGAACGCGCCCAGCGGATGCAGCACGGTCTTGCCGCCGAGCAGGAAATACGGGGTGAGACTGCCCAATCCGGCGATGTGGAACAGCGGCGAGGTGCAGAAGCCGACCGAGTCGGGGGTGACCTCGAGCGCGCGGATGCAGGTCAGCGCCTGCGCGTTCATGTTCGCGTGGGACAGCACCGCGCCCTTGGGGCTGCCGGTGGTGCCGGAGGTGTACATGATCAGGCAGGGGGTGTCTTCGGGAATGTCCAGCGGCGCATGGGGTTCGCCCGCCTCGGCGAGGAAGTCGTCGTAACCGATGACGCCGTCGCCGGTTTCACCGTTGATCACCACGATGGTGTCCAGACCCGGCGCCTGCGCCGCCACCCCGGCCGCCAAGGGCCGCAGCACGCTGTCGGTGACGATGGCCTTGCCCCCGGAATCGGACACGATGTACGCGACCTCGGGCGGGGTGAGCCGGAAGTTCACCGGGACCGCGATGGCGCCGAGGGCGTTGATGCCCATGACGGCCTCGATGTACTCGGTGTAGTTGAGCGCCAGGATGAGCACCCGATCGCCGAACCCGACCCCGCGGCGGGCGAGCGCGTCGGCGAACTTCTCCGACCGCTCGTGCAGTTGCTTCCAGCTGGTGTCCACGCCCTGGAAACGGAAGGCGACCTGGTCGGGGCGCATGGCCGCGTGGGTCGCGACCTGGTTGACCCAGTGATTGCGGCGCGACCGGATCGGCTCGTCGAGCGGCAGGCTGGTGTTACTCAAAGAGCCGGCGGTCATGCGTGGTCCTCCCAAAAGCAACGATGCTGATCGAGCGTGAGAATACTCGCTAACTTCTTGGCGTGACAAGGGTTACAGAGAAGGTTTCAGTGAGAAATTCTCACTCATTCATTCAGCAGGTCAGAGCCGCTGTATCGATCTTCCAACCCGTCCGTGTCTCATCGGTTTATCCCCAGGCCACCTGCAATGACGGGGCAACAGCTGCAAACTCCGACTCACATGAGGCTTGTCGCCCCATATGCAACTATGCGAGTATCAAGGCGTCCGCGAGAGGCAGGGAGAGGAAGCGTCATGCTGCGTACCAGGTTCACCGAGACCTTCGGGGTCGAGCATCCGATCGTCCAGGGCGGCATGATGTGGGTCGGCCGCGCCGAGCTGGCCGCCGCCGTGTCCGAGGCGGGCGGCCTCGGCATCATCACCGCGCTCACCCAGCCCACCCCGGACGATCTGCTGCGCGAGATCGAGAAGGCGCGCGCGCTCACCGACAAGCCGATCGGCGTGAACGTCACCATCCTGCCGTCGATCAACCCGCCGCCGTACCAGGACTACGTGAAGGCGATCATCGACTCCGGCGTCAAGATCGTCGAGACCGCGGGCAGCAATCCCGAGCCGTTCCTCCCGTACTACAAGGAAGCCGGCATCAAGGTGCTGCACAAGTGCACCAGCGTGCGGCACGCGCTCAAGGCGCAGAAGATCGGCGTCGACGGCGTGTCCATCGACGGCTTCGAATGCGCCGGCCACCCGGGTGAGGACGACGTCCCCGGCCTGATCCTGATCCCGGCCGCCACCGCGGCGCTGGACATCCCGGTCATCGCCTCCGGCGGTATCGCCGACGCCCGCGGCCTGGTCGCCGCGCTGGCGCTGGGCGCGGACGGGGTGAACATGGGCACCCGCTTCATGTGCACCCAGGAATCGGCCATTCACCAGACGGTGAAGGAACAGATCGTGGCGAATTCCGAGCGCGCCACCCAGCTGATCTTCCGCACCATGCACAACACCGCGCGCGTGGCCGACAACGAGATCAGCCGCAAGGTCGTCGAAATCGAAAAGGCCGGCGGCAAATTCGAGGATGTGCGGGATCTGGTCGCCGGTGCGCGCGGCCGCCGCGTGTTCGAAGAGGGCGATCTGGACGCCGGCATCTGGTCGGCCGGTCAGGTCCAGGGCCTGATCAACGACATCCCGACCTGCGCGGAACTGGTCTCCCGCATGGTGACCGAGGCCGAGGCGCTCATCTCGTCGCGTCTGGCGGGCATGCTCGCCTGATGCTCCCCCGCCTCTCCGCGACTTCAGCGCCGGACTGAGAGCCACATCCGTCCCATTCGCGTGCCGGCGGTCGAGTGCCGAACAAGTTTTGGGCGTACCCCAGGAGTTACCCGGATCGGCCCGAAATCTGTTGTCACGTCTGCGTTACCTGGGACATATAGGTCAATTGCCCTCGACGGAATCGTCGAGGGCTCTTGCCGTTTTGGGTATCGGAAACCCCGTAATCCGTCATGCTTTCTGTATCCGATGGACATGGCGGAGGTGGCCGAAATGGCAATCACTCGTATCTATCTCGATGACGACGCACTGCGGCGGACCATGGCCATCTCGGGGGTGTACAGCGAACAGGACGCGGTGAATCTGGCGCTGCGCTTCTTCAGCTCGCACGCGCTACCGGCCGACTTCGACGAGGTCGTACACGCCCGGCCCCATCCGCGGCCGGCCACCGCGTAGGCCGCGAACGACGCTGATCGCCCTCGCCGTCGGCGAGTCGGCCGAGCCGACTGGCCGAAAGGTCTTCTGAGCGCGGCGAATTCTTGGCAGAATTCCCGGAGGTACCGCGACGGGCCTCCGTCGCCGGACACGGGAGGGGCTCCCTGTGCGGCAGAGTACGACAGCGTCCAACGATTCCACCCCCTTCCCGCGGGTGTCGATCGTCGGTGTCGGCTGCCGGGCAGCCGACCCCGAATTCGATCGCGACTGGTTCGGCATCAGCGCCACCGACGCCGCCGGCCTGGACCCGCGCCACCGGGTGAGTCTCGAGATCGCCGTGGAAGCCCTCGACGACGCCGGACTGGGTTGCCTGGCAGCGGGTTCCGCCGCCGCGGTGGTCTTCGGCGCGTCCGGCTTCACCACCCCCAACGCCGCCCGCCTGCTCTCCCGCGCCCTCGACCTGCACGGCCCCAGCCTGCTCGTCGACAGCGAATCCGACACTCCGCTGATCGCGGTGGACACCGCGGTCCGCCTGCTGGCCGACGAATCCATCCCCTTCGTCCTGGCCGGTGGCACCGACCTCACTGTCCTCCCGGACATTTCCGGCATCCAGCTCTCGGGCGACGGAGACCTCTGCACCGTGCTGGTGCTGCAACGCACCGCCGACGCCGCCCGCACCGGCGCGCGCCGCTACGCCGACATCGCCGCCCCCGCCCTGGGCTCCCCCCGGCAGGGCCTCACCCGCATAGACCTGCACGACCACCACCACGCGCCGAGCCCGCGAGACCACCGGACCGGATCCGAACGCGGCTACCGAGACGCCACGACGACCGCCTGCGCCGCCATCGGAAACACCACCGGCACAACGGATACCGGTCAGTCCACCGCCGCCCCCGGCAGCCGCGCGACCGGCACGGCCGTGGATGAACCGCCGCCCAGCTCGTCCGATGGCGGGTACGGCCGCTTCCCCCGTACCGATTCACCCGTCCGCGCCGCGCCGACTCCGTTCCCGATCCTCCTCGGCGGCCCCGACGCGGCCGCCATCCGAGTGCAGGCCCTGCACTGGGCCCATCGCGTCGGCGCGTACCGCAGCGTGCACGAATTCGCCACGGCCACCGCCCGATTGCTGCCCGAGCCGACCCGCGCCGCGGTCCTCGCCCGCGACCCCGGCGAAGCCGCCACCCAGCTCCGCATCCTCGCCGCCCGCATCCCGGCGGCGCCGCCGCCCCCTGTCACCCCGGCCCCGAGTCTCGGCCGAAGGACCCGGGCAACCACCGCCGTCGTTCACGATTCCAGCGGGAACGTGGCCACGCAGCACCCGGAACCACCGGGAACCACTGTTCGGCAGCATGATTCGGCTGCGGACTCCACGGACGCGCCGGTGCGCCCGGCCGCGTCGGGAGCGATGACCGGCTCCGCCACGGGGTCGATCGGCACGCGAGCGGGGCACCGGCTGCCGACGGGTCACGCGCCGGAACGGTGGGAAGGGGTCGAGCTGCCGGCATTGCGGTGGGCTACCCCGGTCGAAGGCGATGTCTTCGGTCCGCAAGCGGGGCAGCGAGAAGGCGGGCTGCTCTTCCTGTTCTCGGGCAGCGGATTTCATCCGCGCATGGGCCGGGGGCTCGCCGGACGCTACCCCGTGTTCGCGCGGCGGCTGACCGAGGCGGCCGACGCGGTCGCGGAAGCGGGCGGCCCGCGCGTCTGGACGCCCCGCCACGGCTTCGGAAATTGTTCCACCGGACCGGATTTCACCCAGCCCGCGCTATTCGTCTACCAGGTGGCGCTGGCCGCCCTGCTGGAGTTCTGGGGCGTGCTGCCCGATGCACTGGCCGGGCACGGCCCGGGCGAGATCGCGGCGGCGGTGGCGGCCGGCGTACTGCTGCTGCCCGATGCCGCCCGCATCGTGGTGGCGCGCGGGCGGTTGCTCGATCTCGCCGGGGAGGAGAGCGCGGCGGCGGTGCTGGAAGCCACGCCCGCGGAAGCCCTGCGTCTGGTCGAACCCATGCGCACGGCCGTCGGCCTGGCAGCCATTCACGGCCCCAGCTCGGTCACCGTCACCGGCGAACCCCGCTACATCGATGCCCTGGTCCGCCGCGCCCACCGCCGCGCCATCTTCGCCCAGCGCGTCGCCGCGAACAGCGTGGACGGTTCCGCCGCCACCATCGTCCATATACCGCGCGCCCGAACCATTGCGCCACAACTGATCTCGACCCTCGACGGGCTGACCTCCGCCGCTCCCCGCCACCGCTTCTACTCGACCACCCGCCGCGGCGCGCTGATCACCGGCCCCGCCGCGGACGACGCCTCCGCCGCAGCGCGATCCAGCGCGCACGGCCGTTTCGGCGCCGGACCCGGACGGAACGGCGAAAACCGCATCGGGGCGCCCGCGATCGTCGACGCGGATTCCGGAGGGGGCCACCCCGCCCCGCCGTACCGCCCCGCCACCGGCGACGGACGGGCGACCGACGGGCACGCCGCTGCGGCCCGCAATGGAACGCCGGTGGTCCCGGCCCGAAGCGGGGATCGGACGAGTTCCGATTTCGCGGTGATGGACGCCGACTACTGGGGAGCTAATGCCGCCGGGCCCGTCGAATTGGCGGCGGCACTCGAACGCGGTGTGGCGGAAGGTGTTTCGACAGTGCTCGAACTCGCGCCGCAACCGGTGCTGGCGGCCGCGGTGCGGGATTACGGGGCGGTGCGGGACGCCACCTATACGACCGGCTCGGCAACCGACGAGGCGGGGGCGCTGCTGCGCGTGCTGGCGCAGTTGCACGTGGAGGGACGGCGGGTGGACTGGCAGGCGCTCGGGGCGCATACGGTGACGCCGCCGCGCCGGCTGTGGCGGCGGCCGGGAACGAGACGGGAGCACGACCGCGCGGGGTTCCCGGTGGACGCCGCCGGGGAGATCAGCGGCGGCATCGGTCATTCGAACGTGGCGACACGGGAGCGCCGGAGCGCGAGACCGGGAGTTCCGGGCGGACCCGAGGGGCGTCCGGATCCCGGGAACCCGGCCGATCGGCCCGGTGAGACGTTCGCGGCCGGCGCGCCGGACGACTCGGCGAACGCGTATTCCCTTCCGGGCGACGGGCGTTGGCTCGGTCCCCTGCCCGGGGTGATGGTGCGGGGCGACGCGACGTACGTGGTCGCGGGCGGGCTCGGCGCCTACGGTGCCACGGCGGTGCGGTGGCTGCTGGATGCCGGTGCGCGGGACGTTGTCGTGCTCACGCGGGTGCCGCGAGCACTGCCCACGCTGCTGGAGGGGCTCGAGGACCGGGTGGTGATGGTGCGGTGCGATGTCGGGGATCGGCGGGATCTGGGTGCGGCGCTGCACGATATCCGCGAGTGCGGGTTGCCGATCCGGGGCGTGGTCTACGCGCGGGCGGAATTGCGGGAGGGGGTGGTGGCGGCGCTGGCGGAACTGACGGCCGGTGATCCGATCGAGTTCGCGTGGCTGCTCGGGGACGGCGGGTGGCGGCGGATGCCCCGCGTGTCGGGTGGGGATGGGGTGGCGGCGCGGGAATGATGACGGGATGGCAGAGCCGACTATTCAGGTGAAGTGGAAGGCGGAGCCGGACGAGCACGACTATCCGGCGGCCGCGGACTATCTGGAGATGCTCGCGGAACCGAAGGTCATCGAGACGGTGGTCGAGGAGTTGCGGCAGGTGAAGCTGGCGCACAAGAAGGCCAAGGACATTCTGCGCGCCTCGGGGCTGGAGCTGGCGCCGGCGTCGAATCCGTATGTGCGGCGGGATCTGGAGAAGATCGTCGCGGGCAAGGCGCTGTCGCCGATCCTGGTGGTGCGCGGGGATTTCCGTAAGGGCGTGCCGGCCGTGATCGCGGACGGCTACCACCGGGTGTGCGCCATCCACTACGCGGACGAGAACATCCAGATCCCGGTGAAAATCGCGTCGATGCCGTGAATTTCGAGATTCTCGCCCTGGTGACCGTGCTGGGGCTGGCGGGCCCGCTGCTGGCGTGGCGGCCGTCCTGGCACCTGCCGGTGATCCTGGGTGAGCTGATCGCCGGAATCGCGTTCGGCACCACCGGTTTCGGCGTCCTGCACCCCGAGGACCCGACCTTCACCTTCCTCGCCGACGTCGGCTTCGCGGTGGTCATGTTCGTGGCGGGCACGCACGTCCCGATCCGCGACGCGGCCATCCGCTCGGCGCTGGGCATCGGCGCGCTGCGGGCCGTCCTGGTCGGTCTCGCCGCCGTGGGGCTCGGCGTCGCGGTGGCGGCCTGGTTCGATACCGGGCACGGCCTGCTGTACGCGGTGCTCATCGCCTCCTCGTCGGCGGCCATCGTGCTGCCCATCATCGATTCGCAGGGGCTGAGCGGAAAACCGGTGCTGGAGTTGACCGCTCAGGTCGCCATCGCCGATGCCGCCGCGGTGGTGGCGCTGCCGCTGGTCATCGACACGGCACACGCCGGGCGGGCGGCGCTGGGCGCGCTGGCGGTAGCGGCGGCCGCGGCCGGCATCTTCTTCCTGCTGCGCCACCTGGAGCGGTCCGGGCTGCGCCGCCGGCTGCACAAGATCTCCGAGGACCGGCAGTTCGCCATGGAATTGCGGGTCAGCCTGGCGCTGCTGTTCCTGCTGTGCGCGATCGCCACCCGGGGCCACGTGTCGATCATGCTGGCGGGGTTCGCCATGGGTCTCGCGGTGGCGGGCGTCGGCGAACCCCGGCGGGTGGCGAAGCAGCTGTTCGCGATCAGCGACGGATTCCTCGCGCCGCTGTTCTTCATCTGGCTGGGCGCGCGCCTGAACCTGCGCGAGTTCGGCGAACACCCGTCGCTGATCCTGCTGGGCCTGGCGCTCGGTGCGGCGGCGGTGCTCGCGCACATCGCGATGCGATTGCTCCGGCAGCCGGTTCCACTGGGCGCGTTGGCCTCCGCGCAGATCGGCGTCCCGGTCGCGGCGGTCACGGTCGGCACCCAGATGCACGTCCTGAAGCCGGGCGAACCGGCGGCCCTGATGCTCGGCGCACTGATCACGATCGCCGCCGCGGCCGTGGGTTCGCGGCGTGCGGCAGCCGCCTCCCCCGCCTAGCGCTATTCGGCCGTCCTGCCCAGCAGCCGATCCGTTTCGCGCCGTTCGCGTTTGGTGGGCCGCCCCGAACCCCGGTCGCGGCGCGGCAGGGCGGCGACCAGCTGGGGATCGGGCGGCGGCGGGGACTTGTCGATCATGCATTGCGCCGCGACGGGCGCGCCGACCCGCTTGGTGATCAACCGCTCCACGATCACGATGCGCTCCACGCCATTGACCCGGACCCGGATCTCGTCACCGGGTTTCAGGGCATGCGCCGGTTTCACCACGACCCCGTTGACCCGCACATGCCCGGCGCGGCACGCGGTCGCGGCGGCGGAGCGGGTCTTGAAAAGCCGAACGGCCCACACCCAAGAATCGACTCGGGCCTGGACCGGTTGGCTGGTGGGAGCAGGGGGCACGCGCTACACGATACGGCGCGCGGTGACCACCTGGTCGGAGTTGAGGTTGGTGTAGGAGACCGGGGTACCGGACTGCACCGCGTTGAGCAGCTTGCCGCCGCCGGCGTAGATGCCGACGTGGCCGCCGCCGTTGGTGATCACGATGTCACCGGGCTGCAGGTTCTCGAAGGCGACGGGTGCGCCGACGTGGGACTGCTCGAAGCTGGTGCGCGGCAGGTCGATTCCGGCCTGCTTGTACGCCCACTGCACGAGGCCGGAGCAGTCGAAGCTGTAGGGGCCGGAGGCGCCCCAGGAGTACTGCGCGCCGAGCTTGGTGGCGGCCGCGTCCAGGGCGATATTGCCGACGTTGTTCTGCTTCTGCTGGCCGAAGACGCTGGGCAGCTGGAAATCCTGGCCCGGGGCCACACCGACGGTGCCGCCCTGCGGGACCTGGAGCGCGGTGGCCGCGTCCTTGACCGCCTGGTTGAACTGGGTGACCTGCGGGGCGAATTCGTCCGGCACTTCGAAGCTGCCGAGCCCGGGTACATCCACGGTGGCCGCCGTGGCGGTGATCGCCGGGAAGGCGCCGGTCGTCGTCGCGGCCATCGCACCCATGACGATGGCACCCTTCACGGAATTCGGTAGCCGAGATTCCCGCTGCAAGCTGTGCTTACCCACCGAGCCGTTCTCCATTTCTTCCTGAGCCTGCCGCCGACCGAGTTAGCTGACGGGTTCGGGCCAGGAAGTAGGCCCTACTCCTTCGGCTTGCGGCCGTGGGAGATTCACCCCAAACGAGACTGGGTCCCCGGTTCGATCGCGATGTGGTGGATCGCTCTCGATTAGGCGGTAACGTCGCGGGCTGCCTCTCCGATGAAGCAACAGACTCCGCTAAGTCACGAGAAGATTACGACGACCCGAGTGTGTTGTCCACCCCAACGCGCGGGCGTGTTGTGTCGTAGCTCAAATTCCCCGGTCGCCGAGCGAAATCCGGTTCAGGACGCCGGATCACGGCTCGATATACCTGATCGACATCACCGTTATAGAAGCGCGCCCCCGTGCACAAGCACGGGGGCGCGATGGCCGGATGGGGGGATCTCCGTGTCCGGTTCCGTATGGGATGCCGGCGCGATCACCCGCGATCGGTCACCGCGCGCTCCAATTCCGCGATGCGCCGCCGGGCGTCGGCCAGCTCGACCTCGAGCTTGCCCAGCGCCATCACCAGCGGTCCCACCGCGAGATCGGCCACCAATTGCGGATCGTCGTAACCGCGTTCGATGGCCACCAGAATGTTCTTCCGGATCAGGGTGGCCACGGGGGCCTGCGCGGGCACGTCCCAGGATTCCACCACCTCCGCGACGGTGTGCGGCGTTTGCGGCGTTTCCTCCGACATGTACCCCTCCTGGACTGGATCGTTCGCGAACCCGACATAAGGGTAGAGACCGCAAGGGACGCAAGGGGTGCGAACGCCGGCGCACGGGTATGCCGATCGATAACTACCTCTACGACCAGCGCTATACGACCGGATAATCCGGAATCATCGCCCTACGCGGCCGGGATTCGCGCGCTACGGTTGGGCCGCATGGACCCCGTCCGCAACCCGTACGCCCCCGGCGCCGGCCAGCGCCCGCCCGAACTGGCGGGCCGCGATCGCCAGCTCGACGCCTTCGACATCGTGCTGGAACGGGTGGCCCGCGGACGTCCGGAACGCAGCGTCATGCTCACCGGATTGCGCGGCGTCGGAAAGACGGTGCTGCTCAACCAGCTTCGCTCGGCGGCCCGCGCGGCCGGTTGGGGCACCGGGAAATTGGAGGCGCGCCCGGATCAGGAGCTGCGCCGCCCGCTCTCCTCGGCCCTGCACATGGCGGTCCGCTCGATCGCGGTGGCGCATCGCAATCCGGAGCAGGTGGACGATTTCCTGGGCATTCTCAAGGCTTTCGCGCTGCGTTCCACCGCGGACAAGGGCATGCGGGAGCGCTGGAATCCCGGTATCGACGTCCCGGCGGTGACCGGTCGCGCCGATTCCGGCGATATCGAGATCGATCTGGTCGAGCTGCTCATGGAGGCCGCGCAGCTGGCCCGCGATATCGGGGTGGGCATCGCGATCTTCATCGACGAGATGCAGGATCTGGGCCCGGCCGATATCTCGGCGATCTGCGGCGCGTGTCACGAATTGAGCCAGGACGCCGCGCCTTTGATCGTGGTGGGCGCGGGCCTGCCGCATCTGCCCGCGGTGCTGTCGGCCTCGCGTAGTTACTCCGAGCGCCTGTTCTCCTATCACCGCATCGACCGGCTGGACCGGGGCGCGGCGGATCAGGCGCTGATCGCCCCGGCCGAGCGGGAGAACGTGAAGTACAGCGACGCCGCGCTGGAGGCGCTGTACGAGAAGGCCGACGGCTACCCGTATTTCGTGCAGGCGTACGGCAAGGCGACCTGGGATGTGGCGGCGCAGAGCCCGATCTCGGCGGAGGACGTGGAGGTGGCCGCGCCGCACGCCGAGGAAGAACTAGCGGTCGGTTTCTTCGGTTCCCGCTACGAGCGGGCGACCCCGGCGGAGCGGGAGTACATGCGCGCCATGGCCGATCTGTCCGGTGACGACGGACCGGTCGCCACCGCCACCGTGGCCAAGGAGCTCAATCGCAAACCGGCCTCGCTGTCCCCGGCCCGCGACGGCCTGATCAAGAAGGGGCTCATCTATTCGGCGGAGCGCGGCACCATCGGTTTCACGGTGCCGCATTTCGGGCGTTATCTACGCGGCGTGCAGTAGCGGACAGTTCGCTACACCACCAAGATCATTGCGCGACAAGCATTTTTGATCTTTGCTGACGTCTACCGGTGGGTAACAAAGGCTCCTACACTCGAATGTGATTGGCATCACCTCGAGGAGCACAGCATGGCGACCACATCGAAAGTCGACGCCACCGAAGAGCAGGCCCGGGCACTGGTCGAGGAATCTCGCGAAACCACCTGGAACAAGCCCTCTTTCGCGAAGGAAATGTTCCTGGGACGCTTCCGGCTGGACCTGATACATCCGTTCCCGCAACCCAGCGCGGCGGACGCGGCCAAGACCGAGGCGTACCTGAAGCGGCTGGCGCCCTTCTGCGAGACCATCGACGGGCAGCGCATCGAAACCGAGGGGCGCATTCCCGACGAGTACGTCAAAGGGCTCGCGGAACTCGGCTGCTTCGGCCTGAAGATCCCGGAATCCTATGGCGGCGTGGGACTCTCGCAGGTCGGCTACAACCGGGCGCTCATGCTGGTGGGCTCCGCGCACGCCAGCCTGGGCGTGCTGCTGTCGGCGCACCAGTCCATCGGCGTGCCCGAACCGCTGAAGCTGGCGGGCACGGCCGAGCAGAAGCAGGAATTCCTGCCGCGCTGCGCCAAGGGCGCGGTGAGCGCGTTCCTGCTCACCGAACCGGATGTGGGTTCGGATCCGGCGCGCATGGCCTCGACCGCCGTGCCGACCGCCGACGGCGAAGCCTACGAGCTCAACGGCGTGAAGCTGTGGACCACCAATGGTGTGGTGGCCGAACTGCTCGTGGTGATGGCGCGGGTGCCCAAGAGCGAGGGGCATCGCGGCGGCATCTCCGCGTTCATCGTGGAAGCCGACAGTCCCGGCATCACCGTGGAGCGGCGCAATTCCTTCATGGGCCTGCGCGGCATCGAGAACGGCGTCACCCGCATGCACGATGTGCGGGTTCCGAAGGCGAATCTGGTGGGCCGCGAAGGAGACGGCCTGAAGATCGCGCTCACCACGTTGAACGCTGGGCGACTGGCGATTCCGGCCATGTGCACGGCCGCCGCCAAATGGGCGTTGAAGATCGCCCGCGAATGGAGCGGCACCCGGGTGCAGTGGGGCCGGCCGGTCGGCGAGCACGGGGCGGTCGGCGCGAAGATCTCCTTCATCGCGGCGAGCACCTTCGCGCTGGAGTCGGTACTGGATCTGTCCGCCACCATGTGCGACGAGAACCGCAACGACATTCGCATCGAGGCCGCGCTGGCCAAGCTGTGGGCTTCGGAGATGGCCTGCACCATCGCCGACGAGCTGGTGCAGATCCGCGGCGGGCGCGGGTACGAGACAGCCGCCTCGCTGGCCGCGCGCGGCGAACGGGCCGTGGGCGCCGAGCAATTGGTGCGCGATTTGCGGATCAACCGGATCTTCGAGGGCTCCAGCGAGATCATGCGCCTGCTCATCGCCCGCGAGATGGCCGACGCGCACATGGCCGCGGCGGGCGCGCTGGTGGATCGCAAGGCCGAGCTGAAGGACAAGGCCAAGGCGGCGGTGGGCGCGAGCGGCTTCTACGCCAAGTGGTTCCCGCAACTGACCGTGGGTTCGGGCAGCGCGCCGGTGAGTTTCAGCGAATTCGGGCCGCTGGCAAGGCATATGCGGTTCGTGGAGCGGATGTCGCGCAAGCAGGCCCGCGCGCTCATGTACGGCATGGCGCGGTGGCAGGCGCGGCTGGAGTACAAGCAGGGCTTCCTGGGCCGGATCGTGGATATCGGCGCGGAGCTGTTCGCCATGGCGGCGGCCTGTGTGCGGGCCCAATCCCTGCGCGTGGCGGGCGATCCCGACGGCATCGCGGCCGAGGAGCTGGCGGACGTGTTCTGCCGGCAGGCGCGGTTGCGGGTGGAGCGGCTGTTCGGGGCGCTGTGGGCCAATACCGACGACGCGGATGTGGATCTGACGCGCGGGGTGCTGGACGGCCGGTACAAGTGGCTGGAAGGCGGGGCGCTGGATCCGAGCGAGGGCACCGGGCCGTGGATCGCGGAATGGGAACCGGGGCCGTCGACGGAGGAGAACGTGCTGCGGCCGTTCCTGCCCTCGACCCGGGCCTCGGCCTCCACATAGAAATCTAGCGAAATCTAGGCTTGTCGCTAGATATATGTAGAGAACGATCATCGCGGCCCCGCACACGGGCGGGGCCGCGCTGTCGGCCGGAAAGGGTCCGCGCAGCGTTCCAGGCGGATCGTCATTGTTTTCTACGGGGTTCTAGCAATCCGCCGAGACTCTCGTAGATCCTCCGATCGAGCTGCATAGATCGACGGCGTCAGTTGGACAACTTGTCAATAACACCGGGTGTGAGCGGTTAACGCGACGGCAATCCCCATCGACAACCGGGCAAAAGGCGAACTCTTCAGGAGCACGTCATGTCCACGCTCACGCGTCCCGCGGCCGATCACGACGGCCATCACCACACCGTGTCCGCAGACGACGGCACGCCGATCGCCGTGCGCGAGTTCGGTACCCCCGGCGCGCCGCTGACGGTGGTGTTCGCGCACGGGCACTGCCTGCGCACCGAATCCTGGGAGCTGCTGCGCGAGCATCTGCACCGGCATTGGGGCGATGCCAACCACCTGGTGTTCTACGACCATCGGGGACACGGGGATTCGGGGGCGGCGGATCCGGCCACCTACACCATCGAGCAGCTGGCGCTGGACCTGGACGCCGTGCTGCGGGCGGTCGCGCCGACCGGTCCGGTTGTGCTGGTGGGGCATTCGATGGGCGCCATGACGATCCTGGCCTACGCCCGCCTGTTCCCCGAGACCATCGGCTCCCGCGTCATCGGCGTCGGCCTGATCGCCGGCGCGGCCAACAGCGTCACCCGGGTCGGCCTGGGCCGCCTGCTGAACGGCCCCGCGGTGAACTCCCTGCACTTCGCCATGCGCCGCGCGCCCCGGGCCATGCAGGCCTCCAAGCATTTCACCCGCCGCTTCTTCGAGCCCATCATGCGCGAGGCCGCGCTCGGCACCCGCAAGGTCAGCCCGCGCATGATCGCCGTGGCCACCACCATGCTCAACGAGACCTCCCTGCTGACCATGTCGAGCTTCCTCGACTCCCTCATCCGCTTCGACGAAACCGAGAACCTGCACCGCCTCGGCGCCATCCCCGCCCTGGTCCTGCACGGCTCCGCCGACATAGTCATCCCCTTCGCCCACTCCGTCGTCCTGGCCTCCCAACTCGACGACGCCGAACTCGTCCGCCTCGACGGCGCCGGCCACAGCGTCATCCTCGAACGCGCCGAAGAAGTAGCCGCCGCCATCGTCACCCTCGTCGACCGCGCTCAGGCAAAACTCGCGGGCCGCGATCCCGGCGGCTCCGAATTCGCCATCGCCGGTTAGCTTTCCAGCCCCAGCCGGACGGCCGGAGGGCAAAACGACATGCCGAGGGCTCGACCTCCTCGGCGAATTGGGCTCGCGCCCCGCGCCACATCCCCTGCGCCCCGCGCCGCGTCTCCCGCCGCGCCCCGCGGCACGTCCTCGCGCCTCGCGCCATCTCCTCACCCCTGTCGGGGGTTTGGGGGCATTGCCCCCAAATCTCCCTTTTCTTGCCCCCACGAGGCCCGAAGCCGCGCGCGGGCAAGGCGCTGACCTGCGTCTTCACCGCCGCAGCGCGACGAATCCCATTTCTTCACGTACTGTGTTGTAGATCACGATGTGTGGTCTGTCACACGGCTCGAGGAGGTTTCGATGACACGCAGCGAGATTGCGGAACTCCGCTACGCGGTCGGCCAGCTCCGGCAGTGCGTCACCGCATTGCGCTCCCACTACGGCGACGCGAGCACGGTGCGCCGGCTGGAGAACGATCTGGAACGGCTCGCCATCGACACGGATGAGTTCGAACAGACCCCACCACCGGTGTCCCCGGGGTCGAAGCAGGAGACCATCTACGTCCCGGACTCCAAGTCCGACGAGGCCGCCTGGATGGGCGCCCAGGACGAGGGCCTCGGCTTCCACTCCCGTCCCCGCACCAAGTAACCGGCGATTCCCCGGCCGCTATCGCCTCACGCGCGATGGCGGCCGGATCGGCGCGTCCGGCTCCCGTGGAACCGGGCCCCGCGCGGCGTCGGCACGATCGGCTCCACGTTCGGGGATTCGAAGACCAGCGCCGACGCCTGCCCGGGCCCGGCCGAGCTCACCGCCAGCCCCAATCCCCCGTCCCGCCGCGCCAATTCGTGCAGCAGCGTGGTGACCATGCGCAGGCCCGCCGCACCGCCCGGATCACCGAGCGCGATCGCGCCGCCGTGCACATTGAGCCGCTCCCCCGCCGGATCGGCGAAGCCGAGGGAATGGGTCAGGGCCAGCACCTCGGCCGCAGTGCTCTCGTCGACCTCCAGCAGATCCACCTCGGACAGGTCGAATCCGGTCCGCCACAACGCTTTCGCCACCGCGGGCGTCGCCGCCGGGACCAGCGCGCCCGGTTCGGGGGTGGCGGTGGCCCAGCCCACCAGATAGCCGAGCGGTTCCAATTCCAGATCGACCAGCCGGTCCTCGGCCACCACCAGGCAGGCGGAGGCGGCGAGCGTGCGGGCGCTGCAATTGGCTTCGGTGGTGATGCCACCGGGTAGCAGCGGCATCAGCCCGCCGAGGGCGCGAGCGGACACATCGTCGCGCAGACCCTCGTCACGGTCGACGAGTTGCACCACATCGGAATTCGCGTCGTCGGGATTCGCGCACACCACGACCGGCGCGGTCTCGGCCCCGAACAGACCCTGGCGGCGGCCGCGCGCGGCCCGCCGGTGACTGTCGGCGGCGTAGTCGTCGGCCTCGGCGCGGGTGATGTTGTAGTGGTAGGCCAGATCCTCGGCCGTCTTCAGCACCGAGTCGTCGGGTCCCCCGGGCCCGCCGAAGTATTCGGCGCCGACCGCGATCACCACGTCGGCGGACCCGGTCTGCACCATCATGGCGGCGGTGATCAGGGCGCGCAGCCCGCTGCCCGGACCCGCGTCGACCGCGAATTCTCCCACCACGGGCGACAATCCGGCGAGTTGCGCGGCCGGGCGCACGGCTTCGGCGCTGGGCACCGCGGAGACGAGGTGTTCGATCCGATTCGGGTCCACCCCGGAACGACCGACCACGGCGGTGAGCACCGTCGAGATCAGGCGTTGCGGCGAGACCGCCGCGAGTGCTCCCCCCGGCAGGCCGACGGGTGTCCGCATCGGCATCACTATCGCGGCTCTCCTCATCACCGGCTCCCTTCACGCTCAGCACCGGCTACCCCGGGACGGGGTTCATCAGCTTCGAACTCAGAGCACCACAGGGTTGTTGCTGCTGTGTGACGACGCGCGAACGGATTTTCGAGCCGTTCGTCCGGTTTTCTCTGGTTCGCTATCCGAATCTCACTGGGAATGTTCCTGGTTCGTGAGATTGCCGTTTGTTCACCAATCGAACGACTCGCCGTCGTGCGCCGGAAATGTGGCGCAAATCACGGGATCACGAAATAGCTGTAGTCAGCTCGAGTGATAGCTGTCCTGTCGTAGGGTGCTGACCATCACATTCGATGCCGGAGGTAACGATGACGTTCCACGGGGTAGGGCAGCGAGGCAAACAGTAGTGAGCGCCGCACCGATCAAGGCTCCCGAATCGAGCACAACCGGGGTATTCAGCAAGGGCCGCGCGGCCATCGCCGCGCGCACGCTACGCACCGACCGGTGGTGGCTGCCGCCGCTGGTGACCGTGCTGGGCCTCGGCACCTTCGTGGTCTACGCGACCATCAGATCCTTTGCGCGCGCGGCGTATTGGGTCCAGGACTACCACTACCTGACCCCCTTCTACTCCCCGTGCCTGAGCGATTCGTGCGTGGCGGGGTCGAGCCATCTCGGGACGCCCATCCCCAGCCTGCCCATGTGGATTCCGCTGGGCTTCCTGGTGCTGCCGTTCCTGCTGCTGTTCCGGCTCACCTGCTACTACTACCGCAAGGCCTACTACCGGTCGGTGTGGTTCTCGCCGCCGGCCTGCGCGGTAGCCGAACCGCACGCGAAATACACCGGCGAGACGCGGCTTCCGCTGATCATCCAGAACGCGCACCGCTATTTCTTCTATGTGGCAGTGATTATCGCGGTCATCAATACCTATGACGCCGCGATTTCCTTCCACGCCAAGGACGGCGGCTTCGGCATCGGCCTCGGCACGATCATCATCACCGTCAACGCGCTGCTGCTGTGGGCCTACACGCTGTCCTGCCATTCCTGCCGGCACATCGCGGGCGGGCGGCTCAAGCACTTCTCGCAGCATCCGGTGCGATACCGCTTCTGGACCGTGGTGTCCAAGCTCAATACCCGCCACATGCAGCTGGCCTGGACCACGCTGGGCACGCTCATCCTGACCGACTTCTACGTGATGCTGGTCGCGAGCGGCACCATCTCCGATCCCCGGCTCATCGGCTGATCCTCAAAACCCATCTCTGTCAGGAGTATTCGGTCCATGCCTGAAGTCGAACGGCACAAGTACGACGTCGTCGTGATCGGTGCCGGTGGCGCCGGCCTGCGTGCGGTCATCGAAGCCCGCGAACACGGCCTGTCGGTGGCGGTGGTGTGCAAGTCGCTGTTCGGCAAGGCGCACACCGTCATGGCGGAGGGCGGCTGCGCGGCCGCCATGGGCAATGCCAACGAGAAGGACAACTGGCAGACCCATTTCAAGGACACCATGCGCGGTGGCAAGTTCCTCAACAACTGGCGGATGGCGGAACTGCACGCGCAGGAGGCTCCCGACCGGGTGTGGGAGCTGGAAACCTATGGGGCGCTGTTCGATCGGACCAAGGACGGGCGGATCAGCCAGCGCAATTTCGGCGGGCACACCTACCCGCGGCTGGCGCACGTCGGCGACCGCACCGGGCTCGAGATCATCCGCACCATGCAGCAGAAGATCGTGTCGCTGCAGCAGGAGGATTTCGCCGCCACCGGTGACTACGAGGCGCGCATCAAGGTGTTCGCCGAATGCACCATCACCGAACTGCTGAAGGACGGGGACAAGATCTCCGGCGCGTTCGGGTACTGGCGGGAGTCGGGCCGGTTCATCCTGTTCGAGACCCCGGCCGTGGTGCTGGCCACCGGCGGTATCGGCAAGTCCTACAAGACCACCTCGAACTCCTGGGAGTACACCGGGGACGGGCACGCGCTGGCCATGCGGGCGGGCGCGACGCTGATCAATATGGAATTCCTGCAGTTCCATCCGACCGGCATGGTGTGGCCGCCGTCGGTGAAGGGGATCCTGGTCACCGAGGGCGTGCGCGGCGACGGCGGGGTGCTCAAGAACTCCGAGGGCAAGCGCTTCATGTTCGATTACATCCCCGGGGTGTTCAAGGGGCAGTACGCGGAGTCCGAGGAAGAGGCCGATCAGTGGCTGAAGGACAACGACTCCGCCAGGCGCACACCGGATCTGCTGCCACGTGACGAAGTGGCGCGGGCCATCAACGAAGAGGTGAAGGCGGGGCGCGGCACCGAACACGGTGGCGTGTACCTGGATATCGCCTCGCGCCTGCCGGCCGCGGAGATCGTGAAGCGACTGCCGTCCATGCACCATCAGTTCAAAGAGCTGGCGGACGTGGACATTACGAAGGAACCGATGGAGGTCGGCCCGACCTGCCATTACGTCATGGGCGGCATCGAGGTGGACCCGGATACCGGGGCGGCGACGGTGCCCGGATTGTTCGCGGCCGGTGAGTGTTCCGGCGGTATGCACGGGTCCAATCGGCTGGGCGGCAATTCGCTGTCGGATCTGCTGGTGTTCGGCCGGCGCGCCGGGCTCGGCGCGGCCACCTACGTGGAGCAGCTGCCGGGCCGGCCCAAGATCTCCGACACCGATATCGCCAATGCCGCGAAAGCCGCGGTGGCGCCGTTCAATCCGACCGAGGACGGGGCGTCGGAGAACCCGTACACCCTGCACATGGATCTGCAACAGACGATGAACGATCTGGTCGGCATCATCCGCAAGGAAGGCGAGCTGAAGCAGGCCATCGAGAAGCTGTCGGAGCTGCGGGACCGCTACGACCGGGTGCTGGTCGAAGGGCACCGGCAGTTCAATCCGGGCTGGCATCTGGCGCTGGATCTGCGGAACATGCTGGTGATCAGCGAATGCGTGGCGCAGGCGGCCCTGCTGCGCACCGAGAGTCGCGGCGGGCACACCCGCGACGACCATCCGGGCATGGATCCGGCGTGGCGCAACAAGCTGCTGGTGTGCCGGGTGGATCCGGACGAGGTCGGCTTCACCGTGCCGTCGGTGACGGTCACGCCCGAGGACCAGGTGCCCATGCGATCGGATCTGCTGGGCCTGTTCGAAATCAGCGAGCTCGAAAAGTACTACAGCCCTGCCGATCTCGCACCGTTGCGGGCCGGCACCGAGGGGAAGGCCGAATAGCCATGGGTTATGACGCGAAATTCAAGGTCTGGCGCGGCGATACCGAGGGCGGCGGGCTGGAGGACTTCACCGTGCAGGTGAACGAGGGCGAGGTGGTGCTCGACATCATCCATCGCCTGCAGGCCACGCAGGCGCCGGATCTGGCGGTGCGGTGGAACTGCAAGGCCGGCAAGTGCGGGTCGTGCTCGGCGGAGGTGAACGGGCGGCCGGGGCTGCTGTGCATGACGCGGATGTCCACGTTCGCGCCGGACGAGGTGGTGACGGTGACGCCGATGCGCACCTTCCCCGTCATCCGGGACCTGGTCACGGATGTGTCGTTCAACTATCAGAAGGCGCGGGAAGTACCGTCGTTCACGCCGCCGGTGGATTTGAAGCCCGGTGAATACCGGATGCAGCAGGCCGATGTCGAACGGTCGCAGGAGTTTCGTAAGTGCATCGAATGCTTCCTGTGCCAGAACACCTGTCACGTGGTGCGTGACCATGACGAGAACAAGCAGGCGTTCTCGGGGCCGCGATACCTTATGCGCATAGCCGAACTGGAAATGCATCCGCTGGATGTGGCGGATCGGCGGGAGCTCGCGCAAGAGGATGCGGGACTCGGATACTGCAATATCACCAAGTGCTGTACCGAGGTTTGTCCCGAGCACATCAAAATCACTGACAATGCCTTGATCCCGCTCAAAGAGCGAGTGGTGGATCGTCAGTACGATCCCCTGGTCTGGCTGGGGAACAAGCTGTTCCGACGCTGAGCGAGAGGCCCCGGGCGCGTCACTGCCCTTCCGGGCACAGAAAAGGGGGTTCTTGGGGGCATCCCCAAGAACCCCCTTTTGCTGTGATGCAGCTATAGCATCGCGACAACACCGATCGCCACGACGGCGACGAGTACGCCGATCGCCAGCGCGGGCATCAATGCTCCGGTGAGTACGTATACACCCGCCGCCGATACCGCGAACAGCATCCCGACGATCAGCCGTTCCACCCAATCATCCGGACCTATTCGGCGGTACCGGGGACGGGAATTCCTCAGTCCTCGGTCCACGAAAATATGTGTACCCATGCTTAGCCCGGGCAAACATGTTTTCGTTGCGAAACAGCTGTCAAGTCGTGATCTTCCGCAGGAACGACTCCCACGCCGAATTAGGGAACACCAGTGCGGGACCGCCCGGATTCTTACTGTCCCGCACCCCTACCGCATCGGCCAGGAACGCCACCTCCACGCATTCCTTGCCGGCTCCGCTCCGGCTGCTCTTGAACCAGCGAGCGCCGACCAGATCCACACTCATGCCGAATACTCCTTCGCCACCTGCCGCAGCAGGTTCCTGCTGTCCTGGACGTCCAGCGCGCAGCGTTCCAGCGACTCCGAAGCCTGGCGATACCGCTGTACGTCGCCCTGTCTTTCGAGATACAGATCGCCGGTGAAGCCCTCCACGTAGACCACGGGCGGCTCCACCGGTTGCCCCTTGCCGTCGACCCCGAACTCCAGAATCACGAACGGGCCGGTCGAAAGTCCCAGGGGGACACCGGCAGTGAAGGGGAGGACGCGCAACACGACATTGGGCCGGGTACTCAACTCCGCCAGATGCCGCACCTGCGCAGCCATCACCCTTGCACTTCCCACCAGGCGGCGCAATACCGATTCGTGCAACACGATGGCGACCGCGGCGGGGTGCATGCGGCGGGTGATCAAGGCCTGCCGCTGGATCCGCAGCTGCACCCGCCGATCCAGTTCGGCCGCACCGTCGCCGGGATAGCCCAGCTTGTTCAGCGCCCGCGCGTAGTCGGGGGTCTGCAGCAGCCCGGGCACGAGTTCGCTTTGGTAGCAGGACAACTGCTGCGCGGATGCTTCCAGTCCCACGTAGACGTCGAAGTTCTCCGGAATGAGGTCGCCGTAGGAGTGCCACCAGCTCTTGACGGCCGCCTGCTGCGCCAAACCCTTGAGCCCGTCGGCGATTTCGTCCGGGATCCCGTAGATCCGGCACAGCTCCTGGATGTCGATGGTGCGGATGCGATCGGCATTGCCCTTCTCCAGCCGCTGTAGCGTGCTGGCGCCCCATTCCATGAGTTTCGCGGCCTCGGCGATCGTCAGCCCCGCCTGAATCCGCCAGTCCCGCAAATAGCGTCCGAGCTGGCGTCGGGGCAGGGTCGAGGACACACTGGCGGAACTCTCTGACACAGCGCGCTCCGTTCTCGTAGCGTGCGCGCACGGGTCACCGGTTCGCGTGAGTCAGGCTGCCTCGCACCGGCTCCCCGTCCGGACACACATCATCGGCGGGCAAAGGCTTCGTCCACTATGGAGAATCTTCCTCCCCCAAGCGGATTCGGTGCTGGCGATTCGCGCAACTTTGCGTTCTCATCTTCGAAAATCCTGCGCCGGAGGGCTGCTCGTGGTGTGCTAGATATGTGCCCGGAGCGGTGTTGCTAGGCCCCCTTTCCTTTCCTGAATGCTCCGGGCACTTCAGGAACCGTTAGGAACGAGGAGTAATGGCGCATCACCAACTCTCGGGGCTCTCAGGGGCTTCGCCCCTGAAACCCCAAGGCCCGTACGATCACCTCGTGCCGAAGGGCACCCGTTCGGGGGAGTCGGCAACATGCAATTGACCTCCTTGAACATGCATGTAGCCGAGTTGCTGCGCTGTCGCACAGACCCCGGCATCATGAGCGTCGAACAAGCCCACGCCGCAATGCAATTGCACCTCGATTGCACCGTCGACACCTGCAAGGTCCGACGCCGCGCCCGGGCGACGCTGGTGGAGGAAGGACGATGCGTGCTCGACGAGCGCGCCCTGCCATAGAAGCGGCCGGAGACGACCCGGGGAAGGTCCCCGACCGCCCAGACCGCTGCCCCACGGTACTTTCGAGCGTCCGAACCCAACCTCCAGGTTCGGCCGTGGTCCCTTCCGCGTGAGGCAGCGCGGTTCGGCTGTCCGTTCCACAGACGACGGACGGCCGAACCGCACCCCACCGGGTTCAACCGATTCGGCGGGCAGTTCGTCCTCGACCATGCGCTTCGAACGGGATCGCGGGAGTTAGGGTAGGACTTGTGCCGCCTTCACCTGGACCTGTCCTGCGTTCGGCTCGGCTGACGGATCTTTCCGATATCCGCTCCCTCGAACACGCCGAGTTCGGTGATCAGGCGTATCCATACTTCGTGCTGCGCCAACTGTACGACGTCGGCGGCGAGCACTGGTTCGTCGCCGAAATCGACAGTACAACAGTCGGGTACGCGATCCTGGCAATGGGAAGCGACGGGGACGCGTGGATGCTGGCGCTGACTATCGCGACCGGGTATCGCCGACGCGGAATCGGCAGAACGCTCGTCCGAGCCGGGATCCAGCACTGCCAGGATCGGAAGATCAAACGTCTGCTGATGACAGTGGCTCCCGGGAACGTTCCGGCCGGCCGCCTGTACGCGAGCCTCGGATTCGACCGCATAGCGCACGAACCTGCCTACTTCGGCCCCCGGGAACCCCGAGACGTGCTGGCGCGCGACCTGATCGGTTGATCATCCACGGATGTGGAAGCCCCCCGCAGGCCCTCTCGGCACCTGCTCCCCCATCGGATTGCGCATCAACCCGATCGAGATCGCAGATAGCAGCACCAGCAACGCGATCGCCCAGGTCCATTGCCATCGTTCCGATCCGATCGCGAGCACACCGGAAATAGGTGCGGTAACCACAAGCAGCTGGGCCAGCCGGCTGGCGGACGAGCGGGGAAAACGACTCGAGATGGAGTACCGGGATCGCTCGTACATCGCCAGCGACACCGAAAACAACACCCCCATCGAGATACCGGCGACGAACGATTTGTTGGAGTAGGAGAAGGTGACCGGCAACGCGACCAGGAACGGGTGCATGCCCCCGAATTCCGAGAGGATATTACCCAGCCGCATGTGATGTTCGAACGCGTCGAAACGCAGCCGCGCGATACCACCCGAGGCGTTCGTGTAGACCACCAGCGCCATGGTGGTCGCCAGCACCGCTGCCAGCAACAGCACCCGGGCCGCGTTCGGGAAGCTGTCCGACTGCAACGCGAAGCCGAGCACGAAGGTGATCGCGGCCAGGATCGTTCCCGCGAAAGTCACGCTGATCGAGGTCTCATCCGCCTGCAATCCGGCCAGATCGTCCTCGTCGAATCGGAAGAACTCGAAAAACGACTGCCCGGAGGACAGCTCGACCATCCGGATGATCACGAAGCGATCGTCGGCGAGCATTCGATCGATCTCCGCATATGCTGTCGTCGGCACCAGGTACGGGACATCCGGATCGACATAGTCGACGCGCAGTTTGTAGTGGCAGTAGATCCGGTCCTGCCCCGGCCCGGCGTATCCCCGCATCATGGTCCGCGCTACGAACCCGTGTTTGAACAGCAGATGCAGCATGTGCTTGTTCTCCGGGCTGGTGACCGCGGAAATCGACGGTAACCGCCCCTTCTCCGCCTGCTGCAGTGTCACGAGCAGATGCTTCATCAAACAACTGCCCACCCCCGTATTCCGATGCGCGGGATGCACGGCCAACGCGCTGAGATAAATGTGGTGGTCGGACGGCCGTTCGAAGTGAATAAACCCCACGTACAGGCCCGCTGCCACAGCCACGTACACGCGGCCACCCGAGAGGCCGTCTCGCAGCTCGTCATCGGAAAACGGCTCGCGCACCGGATCCCCCGGGGGAAAGCACTGCCGATCCAGCAGGCTGAGTTCGGCGAAGTCGCTCGCATCGGCGACCCGGACCGTGATATCGACCATCTCAGTTTGTTCCTCATGCTGCTGAAAATGTGAAAACCGGTCTCCCAGCCTGCACGCTCTCCAGCCCCCGACAGCAGCACCACCATTGTGCGGCACGGCGGTTCACACGGCAACAAGAACCGCCACCGGTGCGTCACGTGAGGGTTCGGATAGCACAGGGCTACAACGGAATTCGCTCAGCATCCGGCATCCGCAGGACGGTCATGGATAACATGGCTCATGCTCGAGCGGAGCTCGCCCTCCTCACCGTTCGTCGCGTCACTCAGCACGCGTATCGAGCGGCATGCGAGCGCGTATCTGGACAGCGTCGTGAATTTCCTAGACCGGCCGCCTGCGGTCACGGAGCAACGTTTGCTGGACAGCTTCGCCACGCACGTCGAGAACGTGCTCGCCAGCTACGAGCCACCAGGGCTTCGCCGTACCGGCGACGATCTCATCTTCGGTCATCTGTACGCGATGGCGGTGTACGGTTCCGCCACCGAACTTCGTTCGGAGACTCTCGAACCCCTGCTTGCCGCCCTTCTCGCCGCGGAAGTGGAATTCCGAGGTCCACTTCGGCTGAGCCGCACCCAAACCAGTCAACTGGCCGAAATCTATGAACGGTTGGGCGGACGGCTGGCTTCGGTCGGTTTACCAGGTCATGCCGCCCTTGCCTTCCAGCGGGCGAAGTACCTCTATCGCGTCGACGAGGACCGTCGCGCGGAGGATCGCTGCGGGCTGGCGCTGGCCCGGGCCCGGCGCCGGGCGACCGCCTCGATGGTACGGCGATTCGGCCATTTGGCCACGGATCTTTTGTGTGGCTATGGATATCGGCCATTCCGCCTGCTTTGGTGGATCGCTCTGCAGGTGCTGGCTTGCGCTGTGGCTGTACTCTTGGTCTCGGATCTCGCCATGGGCACCGTACTGCAACAGGTGCTGATCAACTATCTGAATCCATTGGGGCCCCGGGAGACCGCGGATCTGAGCGGCCCGGTGCGGTGGCTCTACCTGATCGAATCCTATGTCGGCGCACTCACGTCTGCGGTGTTCTTCGCACTGCTGGTGCGGCGCTGGTTCCGCATCTGATCACCAATCGTTTCCGCGAACATCGTTGGCGCGCAATGCGCGCAGGGTCGCGACCGCGACCATGTCACGCAGCTGACCGATCTGTGCGTTCCATTGCCGGGAGAAGCCCGCCTCGGTCTCCAGCAAAGTCCACAGCGGGCGCAGGGTGGCCGGCATGTGCGCACTCGGCATCCACAGGTGGATGAGATGTTCCAGTACGGGGGCCGCTACTGTGATCCCGTCCTCACCCGGAACGACCGCCTGGAGCGCCATGGTCAGTGTGGTCAGCAGCCAGTCGTGCACCGCCATGTCCTCGCAGAAGCGCTGGACCCAGTCCAATTCACGGACGTCCGGCACCACGATTCGAATGGATCGCAGCGTCTCCGACTCCAGTCGGAAGGCCACATGCCGTTCGGAGCCCTCCGGTTGTGAGGAGACACGCGCCGCCCAACGGGTGCGGGTGGCGGCAGTCCGTAATGGCACCTGGTGGTCCAGGCTCTGGTCCATCCGCATTCGGGTCAGCAAGCGCTCACTGATCGAGCGGAGGTCCAGCGTGCCGCCGTCGGCGGAATCGAGAAACCCCCGGGCGAGATCATCCGCAGCGGTATCGGTGATCTTGCTGATCAATTCGACGGTCCCCACGCCGGCCAGATAATGCAACCATGGCCGCCGCTCCGGCACCTCGGCGCGAATCACCCGGGTGCTCGACGAGCTCTGCGCAATTCGGCCGCCGGTAACCACCGCGCGCGAAGCCACAGTCCCGATCGCCCGGCCGACCGCGCGCCTGCCTGACCGTGACAGGGTCGCCAGCCCGGTGTCCACCCCGTGGATGGTGTTCGGCGAGATGGCCAGCGCCACCGGCCGCTGCCGCCGCGCCAGCGGTTGCCCGGGCAACAACGTCAGCAACTCGGCTACCCGATCATGGGGTAGCGCGAACGAATTCGGTAGCAGGCTGGTCTGTACCTCACCCAGCAGCA
Source organism: Nocardia yamanashiensis (assembly GCF_021183565.1). Classification (NCBI taxonomy): domain Bacteria; kingdom Bacillati; phylum Actinomycetota; class Actinomycetes; order Mycobacteriales; family Nocardiaceae; genus Nocardia; species Nocardia yamanashiensis. The sequence goes on along the minus strand of NZ_CP089226.1, from coordinate 6,937,392 downwards.
CCAGTGGATCAGTCACGGCCGGTCCGTTTCAGCTGTCACCGATGAAGGCATATCGCAGTCGCCGAGTCACCTCACGCGGCACTCGGACCTCGGGTCTTTCATGCAGACCGCGGTCGGTGAGCTGGTTATACACCTGATCGTCGAGTTGCAGATGTTCCAGGATCACCCGCACCGCGTGCTCGATCCCCAAATAGTGGTTGGGCAGGATGGAAAGCGCACGGTACGCCGCGAACGGCCGGGCGCGGGGGTTCAGTTGGACCACGGCGGGCAGTTCCGCCCACTCACCCGGCCACGTCCCGTTCCACTGCACGGGCTCCGCGATCACTGCGCCCTCGTAGCGAATCATGCCCAGTCGCAACAATTGCCAGATACAGGCGAGGAACGGGCACGACCAAACCCGGCGCGAACCCGACTGTTGATGGTCGTCGCTCCACAACTGCACGTCCAGGAATATGGAATGATTGCGGGCGTTGAACTCCTCCGGGGGCTGCCACGAGTCCTTTCGCATGGCATTGAAGGAACCCGATTCCGGCGAGCGTCTTCCGTTGCACAGCCATCCGGTGTCGGCAGTGGGCGGGCGACGACCATTGGTGTTCGGGGCCGGTTCATCAACTATCCGGGCAGCCATCATGTCCGCCAAAAGGATCGAAGTCCCGGTGGGCTCGCCTGCGGCGAAGACGGGAGTGACGGCGCAAGCCGCCTCCCGCACCAGATAGTCGATGCGGACTCCAGTGCGTTCGGCCAGTTCCAGCAATCGTCCGAGGACCACCCGGGGATCAGTATCCTGCTCCCCCGCAATGGATCTGCCTTGGGAGAAGTAGTCGTCGACGAGAAAGCAGGTGCTCACTCGTGCTTTGGCGCCGAACTCCGTGCCGGCCGCCCCAGTGAACGCTGCGACAAGCGGTGCGACCTGCCGCAGTTGCGCTTCCACCCTATCGGCATGGCCGGCGAGTTCATCCATGTAGAAGTGGCCTACTTCGACCGATAGGTGCGACAGTGCCTGCCCGGCAATCCGGTCGCGGGTCTCGAGCTCGCTGTAATCAGCCGTGAAATCCACTGTTCACCCCAGACTTTCCCACACCGCCACATCGAGCAGATGCTGGGCTAGGTAACGGAAGGCTTCGACGGTTTCCTTGTCGGCGATCTGGTTGGCGACGTCGGAATCGAGTATCACCTGCTCCCGAAAGCGCAAAATCACATCGTCGGGCGTCTGGCCGAGCACCGCCGATGTGCCCATCTGGTGCCTGGATGCCAGGCGGCGCAGAGCCTCCAATTGTGTTCGAACCCAGGCACTCTGCGCCGGGCGCAGATACTCCGGTCCATCCGGGCTCGGGACCGCGACCCGCACGAAGCGCAAGGAGTCGCGCATTACCTCCGGATCGTGCCCACTCGCCACACTCACCTCCAAGATGCCATTTGAGCCGAACACCAGGTTCGCCGTCGACATGATGTGCTGGCGCGTCCAGCGGTGGAATACGAGCCAGCGGGTCGTGGCCGACCGCAACTGCGGCATCGTGGTCGCGTGTAGCGCCAATGCCAGAGCGATTGAGCGACCCGCACTCAAATCCACCAGAGTGACATCGAATTCCTGTTCACACTCCGACAGGAGTCCGGCGCAACGAGACACCTTGGCCGGATCCAAGGCGGTGAATTCGCTGCCGTCCCGATCACCCGGAAACAGGACCAAGCGTCCGCCCGGATGCCGGGACTTCGCCATTTCAACACGGTCGGTCTCCCGTTCGACGCTCACACGAGCAGTGGTCCCGATCTCACCGGACAGGAATCCATGCAGTCCGATGCCATCGGAGATGCCGTGGTCCAAGCGACCGATCTCGAATATCGCTCCCGCCGTGGGCGATCCGAAGTCGAAGTCCAGATAGGCAACGCGACGACCAGACATGCTCAGCCGATAGGCGATATTGCAGCTCGTCACTGAGCGACCGGTGCCGCCTTTGTCAGAGGCACAGAACACCAACATGTCCTCACCACTCTCCTACCGCGTCACCACGGGTCGACGCCGCGCCTGGTTCTCGCGACGCGGCGGTCATCGGGCCACCGCGTGCTGCGATCCTGGGTTTCGCACCCGGCCGCGCGCTTGGCGCGAAAACTATCACGCGCCACCGTTCTCGAACCGGGGAACAGGTGGCGTCACAACACATGAACGGGTTGATTCGGGCTCGTTCGAAAACCCTGCCGGTCGTCACATACTCCTGGTCGCGTCGAGCCGGGCGAAGTCCAGTTCGTCCAATTCCAGCAAAGCCTCGGACGCCAGACTCAGTGCGGTGCCGGGACGTTCGTCGATGATCCGCCGGGCCCGCTGCAACCGCCGCTCGGCGCGGGTGAGCGCCACCCGGTGCGGTGAGGCGTCCTTCTCGCTCAACTCCAGCAGCTCGTGATTGAGCAGGTGTTCGGCCTCGGTGAGCAGTTCCATGGCCCGCACCACCAGGCCGGGCGGGCGCAGCGGCGGATCCTCGTACATCTGCGCGGCGGTCACCAGGCACTCCACCACGCGTTCGGTGAGATACCAAGAGGGCGAATCGTTTTCCTCGCCGCCGAAGATGCGGGCCGGATCGTCCCAGAGTCCGGTCACCCGGCCTTCCCGGAAGGCGCGGCGATCCAGATGGTCCATGGTCGCCTGGGCCAGGGCCATCAGGCGATCGCGGGTCTCCATGGTGCCGGACAGCCGCGCGGCCTGCAGGGTGCGCTTCAACAGCACGGTGGCGTAATCGGACACCGTCCAGGTGAGCAGGGGTCCGCCGCCATTGGCATCGCCGCTGCCGTGCAGGCGCAGGGATACGCCCGGGGTGTGCAGGTGGCGCGCCGGATCGTCCTCGGTCAGACGGCGGATGATCCGGCCGCGCCGTGCGAGTTCGTCGAAAATCGGTGCGGCCCTGGTCAAATCGTCGTCGCTGGCTTCGCGGTTGAGCAGATCCTGCATGAGCACGGCGGACACGATGAGACTGAAGTAGTCCGACTCCTCGCCGTCGGAGGTCCGCCACGGAATGTCCTCCAGCGGCCAGCGGCCGGTGCCGAAGCGCGCCACCGCCGCCCAATAGCGCTGGGCCAGATCCCAGCGCAGCTGCAAGGCTTCGGCCAGGCGGCGCTGCTGCGCGTCGAGCAGGTCGAGTTCACGGGTGCGCACCGAGGTGAGGTCGTTGATGCCGTCCAGCGCGACGACCGTGAAGTGCAGGTACGGCCGGGCGACGGCATAGCCCGGCTCCGCGGCGATCGGCATGTCCACGAAGTCGATGGCCGCGGCCTCCCGCACCAGGCTCCAGCTCCAGCCGCATTCGAACAGCAGCTCTTCGTCGTAGAGATCCACGCCCGGGGTCTGGCTCAGGGTCAGGTCGTTGCGCAGCCGGATGCGCACGCGTTCCAGGCGACGGGCCACCGACTCCACCACCGTCTCGCTGGACGCGCCGGTCTGATTCAGCATGGTGAGCATGGCTTGCCCGTCGGGGTCCTCGGGCCGCACGGTATTGACCACGAAGCTGCGCACCAGGCCGACCATGGCGGCGGTGAGCCGATCGTTGATTCGCTTGTCCAGCACATCTATTCGCTTCGCCAGCGCCCGCGCCTCGGGCCGGGCCTGCGACAGCACGAAGGGCTGGAATCCGCGCAGGAATTTCAGCGCGGCCAGGCACAGGGTCAGGGACATCGAGTAGGAGTCGACGACGTCCAGGTCGAGCTGCCGCTCGGTCGGACCGTCCGCGCCCATCGCCGACAGGTAACTGCCCGCGGAGAAGACCGGGACCTCCCTGGTCTCCGGCTCGCCGTCGAGTTTCTCGACCCTGGTGTACCGCTCGATGTACTGCTCCAGCACCCCGACCAGATTCGCGCCGATCCGCGCGCCGGCGCCCATGGGGGCGAGCACCACCTTGATGTCGTCGGCGATCTCGTCGGGCTGATGCAGCCCGAAGCCGTCGATGACCGTGGCGGGATACAGCAGGCACAGCAGCTGTTCGGCGTCACTGATGGAATTGGAGCCGTCCCGCCCGCCCCAGGTCCAGGCGCCGTCGAGATAGCAGGCGTTCAACAGCGAGCGCCATATTCCGAGAATCTGCTGCCGTGGCTGAATCCGCATCGACGCTGTCCCCTGCCGTATGGTGGCCGCCCCGCTGGACGCGGCACAAACTATCATGCGTCACCGAGCCGCACGCGGTATGCAGGTAGCGTCGCAAACCATGGATCGGACGGTTCGCCGACACGCGGTCAGCTACCTGCTGTTACTACCGAGCCTGATCGGTGTCTGCTGCTTCCTGCTCGCGCCGGTCGCGGTGGTGCTGTGGTTGAGCGTACACAGTTGGAATCTGTTGGGCCCCATTACTTTCACGGGCGCCGGCAACTGGCGGGCAGTCCTGACAGACCGGCAATTCGGGCACTCGATCCTGGTGACGCTGGCGCTCACCGCGTTGGTGGTACCGGCACAGACCGCGCTGGGGTTCGGCATCGCGGCCCTGCTGGCGCGGCGGGCGCGGGGCGGGACGGTGCTGCGGGTGGTTTACGCGCTGCCGTGGATGTGCGCGCCGGTGGCGGTGGGGGTGCTGTGGCAATGGCTGTTCGCGCCGACCGACGGGGCCTTGAATGCGTTGCTGGGGACGCGGATCGAGTGGTTGAGCGAGCCGGCGCTGGCATTGCCCGCGGTGGCGGTGACGACGGTGTGGATGAATGTCGGGTATGTCGCTTTGTTCTTCGTCGCGGGGATTCGGGCGATACCCGGTGAGCTGCTGGACGCCGGGGCGCTGGACGGGGCCACGGGGGTGCGGCGGATCCGGTTCCTGATCTTGCCGCTCTTGCGGCCGACCATGTTCTTCGTGCTGGTCACCGGGGTTTTGAGTGTATTTCAGACGTTCGACAGCGTGTATGCGCTGACTCGGGGCGGGCCGGATCACCGGACGGATGTGGTTGGGATGCGGATGTATTCGGAGGCGTTCGAGGCGGCGCAGCCGGGGCGGGCGGCGGTCATGGCGGTGGTGGTGTTCGCGGTGATGTTCGTGATCACGGTGGCGCAGCACCGGTATTTCCGGGATCGGACGAGTTATGAGTACTGAGGTGCGGGGAGCGCTGCGGGCGGGGGCCGCGTACGCGGTGCTGGTGGCGGGGGCGCTGGTGACGGTCGCGCCGCTGGTGCTGGGGGTGTTCACGGCGTTGAAGACGCCTCGGCAGTTCGCGAGCGAATCCGCCCTGGCGCCACCGGATCCCGTCACGCTGGAGAACTTCCGGACGGTGCTCGATCAAGGGCTGGGGCGGGCCGTTGTGGTGACGGCGCTGATGACGGTGTGCATCACCGGCGGGCAGTTGCTCACGTCGGTGCTGGCGGCATATGCGTTCGCGCGCACCGAGTTTCCGGGACGGGACGTGCTGTTCTGGGTGTACCTGGGGACCATGATGGTGCCGGGGGCGGTGACGCTGATTCCGCTGTATCTGATGTTCGCGAAGCTGGGGTGGCTGAATACGTTCTGGGCGCTGGTGCTGCCGTTCGTGTTCGGGTCGCCGTACGCGATTTTCCTGCTGCGGCAGTACTTCCGGGCGATTCCGGGCGAGCTGATCGACGCGGCGCGAATGGACGGGGCGAATACGGCGGACATCCTGGTGCACGTGGTGGTGCCGATGAGCCGGCCGATTCTGGCGACGCTGACGGTGATCACCGTGGTGGCGCAGTGGAACAACTTCATGTGGCCGCTGGTCGCCGCCAGCGGGGACAAGTGGCAGGTGCTCACGGTGGCCACGGCGAACATGCAGACGCGGTACAACGCGCAGTGGACGTTGATCATGGCGGCCACGACGCTGGCCATCGCGCCGTTGGTGGTGCTGTTCGTGGTGTTCCAGCGGCAGGTGCTGCGGTCGATCGCGTGGACGGGACTCAAATGAGGGTCAAGGAATCGACTCGGGTGCTGGTCGGGATCGCGGTGGTGATCGCGCTGCTGGTGGCGGCGGCGCTGTGGCTGGGGCGGGAGGGGGACGGGTCGGGGCGGACGGTGGTGCGGCTGCGGATCTGGGATCAGAGTTTCGTGTCCGCGTACCGGTCTTCGCTGGATGAGTTCGAGCGGGCGAATCCGGATGTCGAGGTGCGGATCTCGGTGGTGCCGTGGGGGTCCTACGCTCAGAAGCTGCGGCTGGATGTGGCGGGCGGGATCGCCGACGATCTGTTCTGGACCAATTTGTACGAGGACTTCGCGGACGGCGGGCACCTGGTGGATGTGCGCGCGGCACTCGGTGCGGAGGCGGCGCGGGACTGGGATCCGTTCGCGGTCGCGCAGTTCACCAGGAACGGAAAGCTCTGGGCGGTACCGCAGTTCGTGGACGGCGGGAGCGCGATCTACTTCAATCGGGACCTGCTCGACGCCGCCGGGGTGAGTGCGGAACAGCTCGGGACGGCCCGCTGGGACACGGACGAGTCGGTCGACACCTTCCGCCCGCTGCTACGCAGGTTGACGGGCGTCGCGCCGTGGCCGTACAACGCGGCCAATGACTTTCAATCGCTGCTGCTGCCCTACGTCGGATCCGCCGGCGGGCAGGTGCAGGAAGACGGGCGGTTCGCCTTCGCGAGCCCGCGGGGACAGGCGGCGTTCGGATATCTGGTGGGATTGATCGCGGCCGGATTGTCGCCGTCCGCGGCGGATACCAACGGCAGCAGCGATTTCGCGAAGAACGCCTTCCTGCAAGGCCGGCTGCCGCTGTTCCAATCCGGCACCTTCAATCTGGCCACCATCCGGCAGAACGCCGGATTCCGGTGGGGCGTGGCCATGATTCCCGCGGGTCCGGCGGGCCGGGTCAGCGCGAACAATTCCATCGGGGTCGCGGGGAACGCGGCCTCGGCGCACCCGGACGCGGTGCGGCGGGTGCTGGGCTGGCTGGGCAGCGCGGCCGGGAACCGGTACCTCGGGCTGGACGGGGCGAGTATTCCGGCGGTGGTGCCGGAACAGCGGGTGTACCGCGACTATTGGGCGCGGCAGGGTGTGGACGTGTCACCGTTCTTCGAGGTGCTGCGCGGGCGGCAGATATCCGCGGGCGGCGGGCCGGGATTCCCCGCGGCGCTCGAGGCGATCATGCCGGTGTTCGACGAGATGTTCCTGGGCCGGATACCGGTAGCGGCGGGACTGGAACGCGCGCAGCGGGCAGGCAACGACGTGCTGGACGAGCAGTGACGGGCTGATCAGATGCGGCTGTGATCGGTGAACGGGGTGCGCGGGCCGAACTTGGGTTTGCGCGCGAAACCCGCCAACCCGAGCAGGCGAACCGCTCGATAGCGGTGCGGGCGCAGGGGTTCCAGGTATTCGACCATGGCGGCATCGTCGATGGGCCGGCCCAGCAGGGTCCAGCCGACGATCGCGGCGAGATGGAAATCGCCGACCGAGAGCGCGTCCGGGTCGCCGAAGGCGCGCTGGGCGATCTCAGCGGCCGTCCAGATGCCGATGCCGGGCACCGTCCGCAGCCGGGCGGCGGCGTCCGCGTGACTCAGGTCGGCGGCTTCCTCCAGCTTGGGGGCGATACGAGCCGCCAGCACAATGGTTTTCGAACGCTGCGGTTCCACATTGGCGCGGTGATACACCCAGGACGGGATGTGCCGCCAGGTCTCGGCATCCGGCATCAGGCGCAGACCGTCCGGGGCGGGGCCGGGCGCGGGAGTGCCGTAGCGCCACACCAGTTTTCGCCAGGAAGCGTGCGCGGTGCGGGTGTGCACCTTCTGTTCCAGAATGGCCGGGACCACCGCTTCCCACACCAGACCGGTGCGCAACATGCGCAGACCAGGGTTCCGGCGATGCGCCTCCACGATCTTGGGATGGTCCGGGGCGAAGTCGTCCAGGTCCTCGTCCAGGCAGAGCATGACGGGCAGGCGCTCGAGAAACTCCTCCGCACCCGGACCCCAGGCCCGCGCCTCGACCGTATGCCGATCGGCCTGCCGCAGCCGGTAGGTGACCGGTCCGCTCGGCATCCGGGAGGCGTGCCAGTGCGCGCCGTCCGGCGTCTCCTTGTGACACGGATCCCCCAGCCCGCGCCGCAATGGCGATAAGGTGGCGGCCAGATCGATGGGGCGCTCGGACCGCACCGTACGGGTGCAGGCGGTGGCGGTCGGCGCGGAAGTCACCGCCACATGCTAGTCCGACTCTCCGCTCCTCCAGCGCCCGGCGAAGTGCCGTTACCAGCTGGGGCATGCGGATCACGACTGTGCCGAACCGATCAGCCGGCGCCCGGGGAGTTACCTCCGACTCACGAAATCAGTTGTCACCGGCAGCCCGGGCTACCGGATCCATCCGGGCGCCTTGCCTTTGACAGCTGGTCGCCGCGCAGGAATTGCGCGAGGTGCCGTGCGGTGCGGTGCGCCAGCTGCTCGGCCTGGGTGCGGCAGGAGAAACCGTCCGCCAGCAGGATCGTGTCTGCGGCCGCGTCCCGCAGCGCCGGCAGCAGTCCGTTCTCGGCCACCGCGACCGAAATGTCGTAGTGCCCGGATTGCATTCCGAAGTTCCCGGCGAGTCCACAGCAGCCGGAGATCTCGCGCACCCGCGCTCCGGTGGCCGCCAGAATTCTGCGGTCCGCGGCGAAACCGGATTCGGCGTGCTGATGGCAGTGTGGCTGGACCAGGACGGTGGCGCCGGAACGGTCCGGGGGCCGCCAGGACGGGTCCGCTTCGAGGAACTCGGCGAGGGTGCGGACCGCTGCCGCTACGGCTGTGGCGCGGGGGTCGTCCGGGAGCAGGCGCGGCAGATCCGCGCGCAGGGTCGCGGTGCACGAGGGTTCGAGGCCGACGACGACGCCGCCCGCGCGCACATGCGATTCGAGGGCGTCCAGGGTGGCGCGCAGGCGTTTGCGCGCGGCGTCCAATTGGCCGGTGCTGATCCAGGTCAGGCCGCAGCACACCCGGCGTTCCGGAATCCGCACCCGATGCCCGAGTGATTCGAGCAATTCGGCTGCCGCCCAGGCGATCTGTGGATCGAAGGCATCGGTGAAGGTGTCGGTCCACAGCATGACCGCGGGCGAGGCGGTCGCCGATCGGACAGGAGGTGCGGAGGTGCGCCACTGGCGACGAAAACTCTTGCGCGCCAATGCAGGTACCGGGCGGCGCGGGTCGATGCCGGCGGCGCGCAGGCCGAGTCGGCGCGGACCGGCGAGGGCGGTCAGGCCGTTGAATACGCGCGGGAAGCGGGTCGCGGCGGCCAGCCATTGCGGGAGGCGGCCGAGGGAGTAGTGGTCGCGCGGGCGCAATCTGCCCCGGTAGCGGCGGTGCAGCGTCTCCGATTTGTAGGTCGCCATATCCACGCCCGCCGGGCAGTCGGAGCCACAGGCTTTGCAGGACAGGCACAGATCCAAGGATTCGGCGACGGCGTCCGAACGCCAGTCGAGTGCGCCGCGCACCACCTCCTGCAGGACGCGCGCGCGGCCGCGGGTGCTGTCCTTCTCGTCGGCGGTGGCCAGGTAGGACGGGCACATGAAACCTCCGGACGCGCGATTGTCGGCGCGGCACTTGCCGATTCCGACGCAGCGGTGCACGGCGGCGGCCAGGTCGTGGTCCGCCGGGAAGCTGAAACCGTCCGCGAGCGGCAGCGGGGGCAGGCCCGCGAGCCGGAGGTCGGTGTCGATCGGGCGGGGGTGGACCAGTACGCCCGGGTTCAGCACGTCGTCCGGATCGAACAGGGCCTTGAACCCGGCGAAGGCAGCCAATGCCTGGTCGGAGTACATGAACCGCAGCAGTTCCGAACGCGCCCGGCCGTCGCCGTGCTCACCGGACAGTGAGCCGCCGAAGCGCACCACCTGCCGGGCGGCGTCCTCCAGGAACGCTCGGAAGCGTTGCGGCGCATCGGCTATCGGAAGATCGAGGCGCACATGGATACAGCCGTCGCCGAAATGCCCGTATAGCAGGCCGTCCACGCCGTGCTCACGGGTGAGCTCGGCGAATTCCCGCAGGTAGTCGCCGAGGCGCTCGGGTGGGACCGCGGCATCCTCCCACCCCGGCCAGGCCGGATGACCGTCCGGCGTCCGTCCCGCCAGGCCCGCACCGTCGGCGCGAATTCCCCAGAGCGCCTGGGCTTCCGCGGCGTCGGTGACGATCCGCGCATCCAACGCGTGGGCGGAGCCGCACAGCTTCCGGGCGGTATCCAACGCGTGTTCCGCTGTCTCGCCCTCGATTTCGATCAACAGCCACCCGCCGCCGCGCGGCAGCTCCGGTACCCCACCGCGATGGGTCCGCACCACATCGACCAGGCGGGCATCCATTCCCTCCACCGCGATCGGGCCGACCGCCATCACCGCGGCGATATCGTCGGCGGCAGTGGGCATATCGGGATACCCGAGCACCACCAATACCGTCGCGGCGGGCAGCGGAACCAGCTCGACCGTCGCTTCCAGCAGCAGCCCGCACGTCCCCTCGGTACCCACGAACGCCCGCGCGAGCGACGAACCCCGTTCCGGCAGTAGATGTTCCAGGCTGTACCCGGATGCCTGCCGCTCGAACCGCCCCAGCTCGGTCCGGATGAGCGCGAGGTTCGACCGCGTGAATTCAGCCAGCCCCGGGACCGCGGCGAGTTCCGAACCCAACTGCCGCTCGACCCCCGCCCCATCGAGTATCCGCAGCTCACGCACGGTATCGGAGGTCCTCCCCCACGCCACCGCATGCGGCCCGCAGGCATTGTTCCCGATCATCCCCCCGAGCGTGCACCGATTCTGCGTCGAAGGATCCGGCCCGAACCGCAGCCCGTACTCCCCCGCCGCCCGCTGCAACTCCCCCAGCACCACCCCCGGCCGCACCCGGGCAACCCGCTGCTCCGCATCAACCTCCAGAATCCCGTTCAAATACCGCCCGAAGTCCAGCACCAACCCCGGCCCGATCGCATTGCCCGCCACCGACGTTCCCGCACCCCGCGCCGTAACCGAAAGCCCTTCCCCCCGCGCGAACTCCACCACCGCCGCCACATCGTCATCCCCGCGCGGAAACACCACCGCCGCAGGCAACACCCGATAGTTCGAGGCATCGGACGAGTACTCGGCACGCCGCCGATCCGAGGCATCCACCTCACCGGCGAGCCGCGCACCCAACGCTCGCTCCAGCGATCCCGTCACCCCGCCAGCCTAGAAGCAGCACCCCTGCCACGCGCGAACCCCGCCCGGCCGCCAGACCTGTCCACGGCCCCGGGTACGCGGCAAAGCCCAGACGTTCACGCAGTAGGGCAATCCGAACCCCGACATCCGTGGGAGCGGCGGTTCGCTCTGTGCGAACACCAGACCCGAGGCGCCCGGCGGCATGCGGCGCGGCGGGTCGCTCTATGCGAACACCGGACCCAGGTACCTGGGGGTTCGGGGGCGAAGCCCCTTAGAGTTGCTCTCCCCTCCCGAGGGGGTTCCGGGCCGAAGCCCCTGAGAGTTGCTCTCCCCTCCCGAGGGGGTTCGGGGGCGAAGCCCCTGAGTGTTTCGAGAGTTGAGGAATCCCTTGATCTGAACCTTGGTTGAGGTCTTAGTGTCGGTGGCCTGGGGTTCACTGGACCCTGACCGGTGAGGAGTGCGGGATGAGTATGGAATCCGTGGCGTGGAATCAGCTGTATCGGCAGATGAACGCGCCTACCGAGCGGCGACCGCTGCGCCTGGCCACGGCCAAGCGAATTCTGGCTTTCGCGCACGCGCATCACCGGCGGCTGGCGGCCTTCCTGGTGTTCAGCATCGTGTCGGCCCTGCTGGCGGTGGCCACGCCGGTACTGGCCGGACAGGTGGTCGATGCCATTGTGGGCGGCGGCCCGGTGCGCACCGTGGTCGTGCTCGCGGCGGTGATCGCCCTGGTGGCGGTGCTGGACGCGGGGCTCGGGCTGGTCATCCGGTGGCTGTCGGCGCGCATCGGCGAGGGTTTGATCTTCGACCTGCGGACCGCGGTGTTCGATCACGTGCAGCGGATGCCGGTCGCCTTCTTCACGCGCACCCGGACCGGCGCACTGGTGAGCCGGCTCAACAATGACGTTATCGGGGCGCAGCGGGCGTTCAGTTCCACCCTGTCCGGGGTGGTCACCAATGTAGTGACGCTGGTCCTCACCCTCGCCGTCATGCTGCGGCTGTCCTGGCAGATCACGCTGCTGGCGCTAGTGCTGCTCCCGGTGTTCGTGGTGCCCGCGCGGCGCATGGGCGAGCGGCTGGCCACCATTCAGCGGGAAGCCGCGGGACTCAATGCCTCCATGAGCACCCAGATGACCGAACGGTTCTCAGCACCGGGCGCGACCCTGGTGAAGCTCTTCGGACGGCCGCAACAGGAGTCGGTGGAGTTCGCCGCGCGGGCCGGGCGGGTGCGCGATATCGGGGTGCGCACCGCCATGCTGCAGACCGTGTTCGTCACCGCGCTCACCCTGGTGTCGGCGCTGGCCCTGGCGCTGGTGTACGGGCTCGGCGGCTACTTCGCGCTGCAGGGCAAGCTGGAACCCGGTGCGGTGGTGGCGCTTTCGCTGCTGCTCACCCGCCTGTACTCGCCGCTGACCGCACTGGCCAGCGCCCGCGTGGACATCATGTCGGCGCTGGTGAGCTTCGAGCGGGTCTTCGAGATCCTGGATCTGCGGCCGCTCATCGAGGACGCGCCGGACGCCCGCGAAGTGCCCGAGGGCCCGATCGCGGTCGAGCTGGACGCGGTGCGCTTCGGGTACCCGTCCGCCGACAAGGTGTCGCTGGCCTCGCTCGAGGATGTGGCGACCCTGGACACCCGCGGCGGTGAGGAAGTGCTGCACGGTATTTCGCTGCGCGCCGAACCCGGGCAGATGGTGGCGCTGGTCGGCTCCTCCGGCGCCGGTAAATCCACCATCGCGCAATTGGTTTCGCGGCTCTACGACGTGGACGGCGGCGCGGTGCGGCTGGGCGGCGCGGATGTGCGCGAGCTGACCGGCAAGTCGATCCAGGCCACGGTCGGCCTGGTCACCCAGGACGGGCATCTGTTCCACGAGACCATCCGGGCCAATCTGCTGCTGGCGCGGCCGGAGGCGACCGAGGACGAGATCTGGGACGCGCTGCGGCGAGCCCGGCTCTACGACCTGATCAGCAGCCTGCCCGACGGGCTGGACACCGTGGTCGGCGAACGCGGCTACCGGCTCTCCGGCGGCGAGCGGCAACGGCTCACCATCGCCCGATTGCTGCTCAAGCAGCCGCGGGTGGTCATTCTCGACGAGGCGACCGCCTCGCTGGACTCCACCTCGGAGGCCGCGGTGCAGGAAGCCCTGGCCGAAGCCTTGGACGGGCGCACCGCACTGGTCATCGCGCACCGGTTGTCCACCATCCGCAATGCGGACCAGATCGTGGTGCTGGAGCAGGGGCGCATTGTCGAGCGCGGCAATCACACCCAGTTGCTGGCGGCCGGTGGGCGGTACGCCGAGCTGTACCGGACCCAGTTCGCCGACGACAGCGAGCCCGCCGCGGCCTGAGGCCCGCGCGCCCGGCACGAGATTTGCCGAACCGGCAAAAGAAGTGTCGGGTTTCGCGGTTCTCTCGCTAGCGTCGTGGGCATGGGAGCACACACGCATGAGCAGGGACAGCATTCGCACGCACACTCGCACGGGCACTCCCACGGGCACGGGGGTCATACCCACGACGGGATCGACTGGACCCAGCTGCTGGACAACCTCCGCCGCGACGACGCCATGGCGGCGGTCACCAATGCGGAGATCGCCCGCCGCCTGATCGCGCTGCCGAACGCCGGCGGGGATCGCCCCACCGTCATGGACGCCGGGGCCGGAGCCGGTGGTCAGAGCGCGGCGTTCGCCAAGGAACTGGCGGCGCGGGGCGGCGGCCGGCTGCTCATCGTGGACGCCACCCCCGAATTGCTGGACGTGGCAAAGGAAGCCGCCGAGCGCGCCCTGGACGGCAGCGACAGCGTCACCATCGAAACCATCCAGGCCGATGCCGCGGCCGCCGATCTGGCCGAGCAGTTGCCCGCCGCGGACCTGGTCTGGGCCTCCCGCATGGTCCACCACCTCCCCGACCAGCAGGCCGGCACCACCGGCCTGGCGGGCGTGGTGCGCCCCGGCGGCTGGCTCGCGCTCGCCGAAGGCGGCCTGCCGATCCGTTGCCTGCCTTGGGAACTCGGGCTCGGCCGCCCCGGCCTGCAGGATCGCCTGCTCGCCGCCCGCGACGCCGGTTTCGCCCAGATGCGCGCCGATATCGAAGGCAGCGTCCCCATGCCCTACGGCTGGAACACGGCCCTGTCCCGCGCCGGCCTCACCGAGGTCACCTCCTTCAGCGTCCTCACCGACCACCCCGCCCCGCCTGCCGACGACGTCCGCGAAAGCGTCATCGCCTGGCTCGGTTTCCTCCGCGAGCGCGCCGTGGATCTCGACGACACCGACAAGACCACCCTCGACGCTCTCCTCGACCCCGCCGCCCCCTCTTTCCTCGGCCACCGCGACGATATCTACATGCTCGGCACCACAACCGTTTTCATCGGCCGCCGCTGACCCACCGCCGGTCCACCAGCGATCGGTTGGAGCTCGGCTCCGGGGGGTTCGGGGGCGCGGCCTCCGAGAGTTTCGAGAGTTGAACACCCCCGTAATCTGGCCGTGCTCCAACCGTCACCGTGTTGTGGCCGCAGGGGCCGATCTGGCGGTCCGAAATATCCTGCTATACGGCATAATTCGACTTCCCCGGGCTAAACCCAAGTCATGTCGTTTCATTCGCCGGGGGAGGAGTTTTCGGTGACCCGTACCAAGGAACAGCGGCACACGGCCGCCGTCCGCAACGATGATTTCGAGCGGATGTTCGGTGCCCGGCGTAAACAGCCGGCCGACGTCCCGCCACTGCACCTGCAGGTGAACGGCGGTACGCAGCGCACCGGAGAATCCTGGACGGTGCCGAAAACCATTACCGCCGAAGCGGTTTCCGGAAAACTCGTGATCGATTTCACCACCGCGCATTGCACGCGCCGGGAAATCGAGCTGCGGGTCGAAGCCGGCGCGGGCGCGATCGTGCTGATCGTGCCGCGCGGCTGGCGGGTCGATATGGACGGCGTGCGCAATGACAGCGGTGGGACGGTGTCGAATCGCGTGAAACTGCCGCGGTTTCCGGGCGCGCCGCTGATTCGGGTGGCAGGCGCGGTCGAGACCGGGACGGTCAAGGCGCGTTATGCGTTTCGGACGCCGCTGGCGTGGTTGCGCCGTTCCCGTTGAGTTCGCGTTCCACACTGCGCGTGGTGCCCTGCGCCACCGCGACCACCACCGCCGCGCCGTCGGCGTCCTCCGCGAAAATCTCGCAGCGGCAGACGGCTTGGCGCCGGGTGGCGTCCACCACGGTGGCTTCGGCGCGCAACCGGACGCCGCCGGCCGGGCGCAGATAGGTGATGGTGAAACCGCCGGTGAGCACGTTCGCGCCCAGCACGGTTCCGGCCGCGTAGGTGAGGGCATTGTCGGCGGCGTAGGCGAGGACGCCGCCGTGCACCAGGCCGAATTGCTGGCCCAGTTCGGGGCGGATCGGGATCTCCAGGGTGGCGCGGCCGTCACCGAAGGCGGTGAGCTCTGCGCCCACCAATTGGCTGAAAGGCTGTGCCGCAAGCACTTTCCGCGCCAGGTCGAGGTCCAGTACCAGGGTCATCTGCCGGCCTTTCGTTCGTGCTCGGGAACGCCCAGCGCCTGCCAGGCCGCATCCGCCAATTGCGGGGCCACCTCGCTGGGCGCTTTGGTGAATTCGCCGCCCAGCCAGTGCCGGGAGTACACCTGCGCCGGGCCCAGCCAGAGGGCGTACAGCAGGTCGAAGTCGAGTTCGCGGACCGCGCCGTAATTGGCGTGCGTCCGCCACCAGCGCAGCACCGCGCGCATGAAATCGCGATTGCCGTCGCTGTCGCGAACGCCCGGCGGGCGGGCCGAGGTGAGAACCTTTGCGCGATATTGATTCTCGGTCACCCAGCGCAGATGTTCGGTGACGCCCGCGCGCACGCCCTCCTCCGCGCCGGTGCTCTCGCCGACCGCGGCCCAGAAATGCCGCTGATAGTCCTCGAGCGCGTTCACCCACACCTGCCGGTACAGGTCCGCCTTGTCCGGGAAGTGGTGATAGAGCGCGCCCACGCTCGCGCCCGCGGCATCACGGATCTGCGTGAGCGTGGCATCGAGCGCCCCCTGCTCGGCGAACTGCCGCTCGGCCGCCAGCAGCAACCGATCTCGAATCTTCATATCCAGAATTTAGTTCTGTTTTGTGAGCCGCACAAGAGGAAAAGGGGGCTGAGCCCCGGACCCCCTGGTCCTGCGGACGGCTGAACAGCGGCAGGCAGGCTGCCCGCCCGACCCGGTGTGGCCGGCCAAGCCACTCGGGGCGCGCTGACCGAAGTCAGGGCGCCCGCGAGGTGCCGACTGCGGGCCGGGACTCTTCGCCCGGAGACTGGCCGCGCGGGGGAGTGCGGTGGTGGATTTGCGGGCGTTGGTGCAGACCATGCGGTATGACGGAGGGGTGGGGCGCTGGGTGTTGCACGTGGACCTCGACCAATTTCAGGCCGCGGTCGAGTTTCGGCGGCATCCGGAGTTGCGGGGGGAGCCGGTGATCGTGGGTGGGAACGGGGATCCCGGGGAGCCTCGGAAAGTGGTTTCTTGTGCGTCCTATGCGGCGCGGGGGTTCGGGGTGCGGGCGGGGATGCCGTTGCGGACGGCGGCTCGGATCTGTCCGGAGGGGGTGTTTCTGGCGCAGGATCTGAGCACCTATGCGGAGGCTTCCGGGGAGATCATGGAGGTGCTGCGGGGGTTCACCGAGCGCGTCGAGGTGCTGGGGTTCGACGAGGCGTTTCTCGCGGTGGATACCGATGATCCGGAAGGGCTCGCGCGCGAGATTCGGGACGCCATCGAGGGTTTGGAGCTGACCTGTTCGATCGGGATCGGGGACAACAAGACCCGGGCGAAGCTGGCCACCGGGTTCGCCAAGGCGGTGGGCAAGGCGGGGGAGGGGGACGGGCCCGAAACGGCGGAACAGGGGACCGGGATCTTCCGGCTCACGGCAGAAAACTGGGAATCGCTGATGGCGCACCGGCCGACCAGCGCGCTGTGGGGGATCGGCCCGCGGATCGCGAAACGGATGAGCGCACTCGGCATCGACACCGTCGCCCAGCTGGCCGCCGCCGATCGCGAACTGCTGGCGGCGGAGTTCGGGCCGAATACCGGTCCCTACCTGTGGGTACTGGGGCACGGGGCGGGGGACACCGATATCACCGAGCCACGAGAACCGGTGGGGCACAGCCGGTCCGAAACCTTTCCGGTCGACCTGACCGAGCGCGCCGCTCTCGATGCCGCCCTCACCCGGCTCGCCACCCAGGTCGCGGAGGAGACCTTCGCGGACGGCCGCGCCATCGGGCGGGTCGGTGTCAGCGTACGCACCAAGACCTTCTTCACCCGCACCAAGCAGCGGAAACTCCCACAGCCCAGCACCGACGTCGACGAGATCGTGCGCACCGCCCTCGACGTCCTGCACGCCTTCGAACTGGACCGCCCCATCCGCCTGCTCGGGGTGCGGGTCGAATTTGCGATGCTTTGAGCACGCACACGACGGAAGGCACCCTCTCGATGAGCAGTTACGAGAACATCCAGTTCGAGCACGACGGACCGATCGCGCGCATCACGCTGAACCGGCCCAAGGCGGCCAACGGGATCGATCAGGCGCTGGCGGAGGAGCTGGTGCGGGCGACGGAGTACTGCTCGGAGGATCCCGCGATCAAGGTGGTCGTGCTGACCGGGGCGGGGAAGTTCTTCTCGGCCGGCGGCGACGTGCGCGCCATGGCGGCCGCCGACGATGCCGGGAAGTTCATCGAGAAGCTGGCGGGCACCCTGCACCACGCGGTGTCGGCGCTGGCCCGGATGGACGCGCTGCTGATCGTGGCGGTGAACGGGACCGCCGCGGGCGCCGGGTTCAGCCTCGCGGTGGCGGGCGACCTGGTGGTCGCGGCCGAGTCGGCGGCATTCACCATGGCGTACACCAAGATCGGGCTGAGCCCGGACGGCGGCGCTTCCTACTACCTGCCGCGACTCATCGGCGTGCGCAAGACGCAGGAGCTCATGCTCACCAATCGCACGCTGCCGGCGGCCGAGGCGCTGGAGTGGGGACTGCTGCACCGGGTGGTGCCGGACGCCGAACTCGAGGCGGCCGTCGAGGAATTGGCGCAGCAGTTCGCGGCGGGGCCCAAGGCGTCCAATGCGAGCGTGAAGAAGCTGCTGCTGGTGTCCTCGCAACACACCCTCGAGGAGCAGCTGGCCACCGAGGCCGCGTTCATCACCCGCAATGCCGAATCCACCGACGGCGCGGAAGGCATCGCGGCGTTCGTGGAGAAGCGCGCGCCGAAGTACGCCTGACGGCTGGGGGCCATTGGCCCCCAGCGCCTTTCAACCCTTCACGAATTCCAGAATGTCGGCGTTCACCTGCGCCGCATGACTGATGTACAGGCCGTGCCCCGCATCCGGGTATTCCTTCAGGACCGCGTGCGGGGCCAGCTTTATCGCCTGCCGGCTCGACACGTCGATCGGGATGGACTCGTCGGGAATGCCGTGCAGCAGCAACATGGGCACCGTCACCGCGGCGACGTCGGCGCGGTGATCGCTGGTGAACAGTTCTCGCTGCATCAGATCGATGGCATACGGCGAGGCCGACAGGCAGCGGCGCATCTCCTCTTCCATGACCGGCCGCGAGACCCGCACGCCCAGCCGGGTGGCGAAATACCCTTCGAGGCGATCGGCGAACCACTTCGGGCGATCGGCCCGCAGCTCCGCGTTCGACGCGTCCAGGAATTCGATCGGCACGCCCACCGGGTTGTCGGCGGTCCGGCACATGAACGGAATCGCGGGCGCCAGCAGCGCGATTCGCGACACCCGGTCCTGCCCGTGCCGGCTCAGATACCGCACCACCTCACCGCCGCCCGCCGAATGCGCGACCAGCGTGACCTCGCGCAGATCCAGGTGCTCGATGAGCGCCCCCAGATCGTCGGCACGGGTGTCGATGTCGTATCCGGCGGGCGACCGGTCCGAACGCCCGTGCCCGCGGCGATCCACCAGGATGCAGCGGTAACCCCGCTCGACGAAGTACGGCAGCTGGTATTCCCACATATCGCTGTAGAGCGACCACCCCGCCACGAACACGATCGGCGCGCCGGTGCCGTATTCCTGGTAGGCGAGGGTGGTGCCGTCGGTGGTCCGGAAGTTCGGCATAGCTGCTGTGCTCCTTGCTGTTTCGCTGTTGGAACCAACCTTCGCAGCGCTCGGGAACGAAAGCGATTACCCGTCGGGTAAAGCCCCGCGCACACCCCCATCGACGCAGGAAGAACCACCTCCGGGCGGGTGCGCGACCTATGCTCGACGAATGGAGTTCCAGGCGATGGTGGCCCACGAAACCGACAACGGCATCAGCCTGATCCGGGAGACGGTCGGCGACGACTTCCTCGGACCCGGCACCGTGACGATCAAGGTGCATTTCACGAGCGCGAACTACAAGGACGGGCTCGGCATCACCCCCGGCGGGGGCGTCATCCGCAACTATCCGCTGATCCCCGGCATCGATATCGCCGGTGAGGTCTTCGCTTCCGACGACGCCGATTTCGTGCCCGGCCAGCTGGTGGTCGCGCACGGCTACGACATCGGGGTGGCGCATCACGGCGGGTTCGCCGAATACGCCCGGGTGCCGGCCGAATGGGTGGTGCCGCTGGACGGGCTCACCCCGCGCGAGGCGGCGGCGCTCGGCACCGCCGGGTTCACCGCGGCCATGAGCGTGCAGGCGCTGCTCGATCAGGGGCTCACCCCGGACGACGGTCCGGTGCTGGTCACCGGCGCGACCGGCGGCGTCGGCACGGTGGCCGTCGATATTCTGGCGGGGCTGGGCTACGAAGTGGTCGCCTCGACCGGGAAGCTCGGGGCTTCGGAATTGCTCACCGCGCTCGGCGCTTCCTCGGTCATCGGGCGATTGCCCGGCGAGGGGGAGAAGCTGCGCCCGCTCGGCAAGGCGCAGTGGGCCGCGGCGGTCGACAGCGTGGGCGGCGAATCGCTGGCGCATATTCTGTCCGCGATCAAATACGGTGGCGCGGTGGCGGTTTCGGGTCTCACCGGCGGACCGGCCGTGCCCACCACGGTGATGCCGTTCATCCTGCGCGGCGTGTCGCTGCTCGGCATCGACTCGGCGCATTTCCCGATCGCCGCGCGCCGTGAACTGTGGGCCCGGCTGGCCAAGGATCTGAAGCCGCGGCATCTCGCGCTGCTGGAGAACTACGCGCCGATCACCGAGGCGGAGTCGGTGTTGCGTTCCATCCTGGACGGTACCCATTCCGGGCGCACCGTACTGGGTGTGGCGGGCGAGTTCTGAGCCGAGTAAAGGCGCTCTACGCTGCGCGAATAACGAGTTCTCATGATGTGGCGGTCCCCTCTTTACCGGAACCATAAATGTCATGAGCAACACGGAGATCCGCCCCTTCCGCATCGATATCCCGCAGGCCGACCTGGACGATCTGCGCTACCGCCTGACCCGCACCCGCTGGATCGATCAGCTCCCGGGTGCGGGCTGGGAGCGGGGCGTGCCCACCGAGTACCTGCGTGACCTCGCCACCTATTGGGCCGAGAAGTTCGATTGGCGCGCAGTCGAATCCCGCCTCAATGCCTTCCCGCAGTTCACCACCGTCATAGACGGGCAGCGGCTGCATTTCCTGCACATTCGTTCCGAGCGCGCCGATGCCACCCCGCTGCTGCTGATCCACGGCTGGCCCGGCACCGCCGCCGACTTCCTGGATCTGGCGGGACCGCTGACCGATCCGGCGGCGCACGGCGAACCGGATGCGCCCGCCTTCCACCTGGTCATTCCGACGCTGCCCGGGCACGGCTTCTCGGGTCCGCTCACCGAAACCGGCTGGCACGACGGCAAAGTCGCCGGCGCCCTGGCCGAGCTGATGGCCCGCCTCGGTTACGACCGGTACGGGGTGCAGGGCGGAGATCACGGCGCGTTCATCGCCCCGCGCCTGGGCCGCGAGCACGCGGACCACGTGCTCGGCGTGCACGCCAATGCCCTGGTCACCTTCCCGACCGGCGATCCGGCGGATATGGCCGCGCTCACCGATGCCGAGCGGCAGCGCCTCGGCGCCATGAAGCGGTTCCAGGACAACGGTTCGGCCTACATGAACCTGGCCGGGTCGCGACCGAACACCCTCGCCCAATTGCTCGCCGATTCCCCGGTCGCCCAATTGGCCTGGATCATCGAGAAGTACAAGGAGTGGACCGATGCGGCGTACGAGCTGCCCGAGCAGGCCATCGATCGGGACAAGCTGCTGACCACCGTCGCGATCTACTGGCTCACCGACACCGCGCGCAGCGTCGCGAACTACTACTTCGAGCGGTTCAGCGACCCGAGCATGTTCGCGCCCAAGCCGAAGGGCACCGTGCCCACCGGGGTCGCGGTCTTCACCACCGCCGATTTCGCCATCCGCCCGTTCGCGGAGAAGGCCCACAATATCGTGCACTGGTCGGAATTCCGCTCCGGAGGCCACTTCCCGGCCCTGGAAGTGCCCGAGCTGCTGGCCGGCGATATCCGCGAATTCTTCGGTTCCCTCATTCGATGATCGCGCGGACGAGGTTGTGGTCGGAAACCCCGGCCACATCCTCGACCACGGTGTCGCGCAGCGTGATTCCCCGGACCACCACGTGATCGATGTACTGCGATTTCGAACCCTTGGTGCGCGGCCGGGTCGGAATTGCCTCCGGCACTTCGGAAACCGTGAATCCATCGCCCAGTCCGGCGGCCACGGTCCGGCGGTCCGCGTTGAAATCGCCCAGAATGACGGCTTTTTCACCCGCCACGGCCAGCTCCGCGAGCCTCGCGAACTGGGCATCGCGGCGGTCGTCGCCGGTGACATGGGTGGCGATCACCAGCACGCCATCGACCTCGACGGTGAGCGAACCATTACCCGGATCGTTGTCGAAGACCTCACCGCGCACTTCGCGAGAATCGCCATCGACCAGCAGCACCAGCGACTCGGTGCCGTCCGTCAGCGCCGCCGCCAGGGACGGAACGAGCCGGCGAGGTTTCGGGATCCGCGAATATCGCAGCACATGGAAGTTCCTACCGGGCAGGGCATCCCGCAGCCCGGCCAGCTGATCACCGCTGACCTCCTGCAAAGCGATCACCCGCTCCGTTCGCTGCGCAATAGCGGCAGTTACCGCATCGATCCGCTCAGCTTCATTGGGCCAGCGCTCGGCAACCTCACTCGCCCAATTATTGGCATGGGTGCGATGCAGAACATTCCAGGTGGCGACAGTGATCACGAACCCGAGCCTATGGCAAGCAAACGGCCCGTGCATGTTTCACATGAAACGAAACACACACGGGCCGTTAGCTATTCGATAGCCCTCTTCGCGGGGTCAGGCGGTGGCCGCGAAGGCCGGGCGGTCGAGGGAATCCTCGATGACCGGTTCGATGGCGTAGGCCAGGATTTCGGCCACGTCGGCGACGGGGCGGACATCCAGGGCGGCCAGCACCTCGGCGGGCACCTCGTCCAGGTCGGGCTCGTTGCGGGCCGGGATGAAGACCGTCTTCAAACCGGCGCGCTGGGCGGCCAGCAGTTTCTGCTTGACGCCGCCGATCGGGAGGACGCGCCCGTTCAGGGTGACCTCGCCGGTCATGCCCACATCCGAGCGGACCTGGCGGCCCAGGGCCAGCGACACCAGGGCGGTGACCATGGTGACGCCCGCGGACGGGCCGTCCTTGGGGACCGCGCCGGCCGGGAAGTGGATGTGGATATTGCGATCGAGGACCTTCGGCTCGATGCCGATCTCTTCCAGGTGGGAGCGGACGTAGGTCAGGGCGATCTGCGCGGACTCCTTCATGACGTCGCCCAGCTGACCGGTGAGGGTCAGGGAGCGGTCGCCTTCGGCGGCATTGGCCTCGATGTAGAGGACATCGCCACCCGCGCCGGTGACGGCCAGGCCGGTCGCCACGCCGGGAACCGCGGTGCGTTCCACCCCGTCCGGGGTGAAGCGCGGACGGCCCAGGTAGTCCTTCAGGTTGTCCAGGTCGATGACGAGCGAACCCGACTTCGCTTCGGACAGTGCCCGTTCCGGCTTGTCGTAGCCCAGTTCGGCGTCGTAGCCCAGGCTTTCGGGCACGAACTCCCCGGCGATGACCCGGCTTTCGGCATCGGCCAGATCCGCGCCCTCGGACAGCTTGGTGGCCGCCTTGCGCAGCGCCTTCGCCACCAGTCGTTCCATCTGCCGCACGCCGGCTTCCCGGGTGTAGTTGGCGGCGATCTCGCGCAGGGCCGCGTCGGTGATCGAAACCTCCTCGGCGGTCAGGGCATTGCGCTCCAGCTGGCGCGGGATCAGGAAGTCACGGGCGATGGCCACCTTGTCGGCTTCGGTGTAGCCGTCCACGGTGATCAGTTCCATGCGGTCCAGCAGCGGGCCGGGGATGGTGTCCATGACATTGGCGGTCGCGATGAACAGCACGTCCGACAGGTCCAGATCCAGGTCCAGGTAGTGGTCGCGGAAGGTGTGGTTCTGCGCCGGGTCCAGGACCTCCAGCAGGGCCGCCGCGGGATCGCCGCGGAAGTCCGAGCCGACCTTGTCGATCTCGTCCAGCAGGACGACCGGGTTCATGGAACCGGCCTCCTTCATGGCGCGCACGATGCGGCCGGGCAGCGCGCCCACGTAGGTGCGCCGGTGCCCGCGGATCTCGGCCTCGTCGCGCACGCCGCCCAGGGCGACGCGAACGAACTTGCGGCCCAGGGACCGGGCGACCGATTCACCCAGCGAGGTCTTGCCCACGCCGGGCGGGCCGACCAGCACCAGCACCGCGCCGGACCCGCGTCCGCCCACCACCTCCAGGCCGCGGGCGGCCCGGCGGGAACGGACGGCCAAGTACTCGACCATGCGGTCCTTGACCTCGTCCAGGCCGTGGTGGTCGGCGTCGAGCACCGCGCGCGCCGCCGAAACATCGGTGCTGTCGGTGGTTTTCACGCCCCACGGCAGTTCCAGGACGGTGTCGAGCCAGGTCCGGATCCAACCGGTCTCCGGGCTCTGATCGCTGGAGCGCTCCAGGCGATCGACCTCGCGCAGCGCGGCTTCCCGCACGTCCTTCGGCAGGTCGGCGTTCTCGACCCGGGTGCGGTAGTCCTCCGCGCCCTCGGGCTCGCCTTCGCCCAGTTCCTTGCGAATGGCATTGAGCTGCTGGCGCAGCAGGAATTCCCGCTGCTGCTTCTCCATGCCCTCGCGGACGTCTTCACTGATCTTCTCGGTGATCTCGGTCTCGGCGATGTGCTGGGTGGTCCACTCGATCAGCTTGCGCAGCCGCGCCACGGTGTCCGGGGTGTCCAGGATCTCGCGCTTCTGCTCGTTGCTCAGGTACGACGCCCAGCCGGCGGCGTCGGCCAGCGCGGACGGATCGTTCATCTGATTGACCGCGTCGATCACCTGCCACGCCTCGCGACGCTGCAGCACCGACACGACCAGCTTCTTGTATTCGGCGGCAAGCTCTTTGGTCCGGCCATCGGCGGCCGGAATCTCCACCGGCTCGGCTTCGACCCAGAGCGCCGCACCCGGCCCGGTCACCCCGTGCCCGATCTTGGCCCGGCTCTCGGCCTTCAATACCGCCGCGGGCGCACCGCCCCGCATCCGGCCCACCTGTTCGATGGTGGCCACCACGCCGTAACTCGCGTACCCCTCGTCGAGGCGAGGCGCGACCAACACCTGGTTGACCTTGCCCGCACGGGCGGCATCGATAGCGGCCTGGCTGGACTCGTCGAGTTCGATCGGCACGACCATGCCGGGCAGCACGATCGGATCGGTCAGGAACAGCACCGGCAGGTTCTGAGGGTTGGTCACTTCTCTACCTCTTCCAACATTGAGCGTCTCCTACTCAACTCAGGTTGAGCGATACCCAGTCAACTCCCCGCCTCCCGAACTAATTCCGTGACCTTGTTCGCCCCCGGCGAACACCCGCCAATCCCGCCCTGACCAGCAGCTCAGGGCGATGAAGTCGCGCGGATCTGCCCACGAACATCGCACCAGTCACGGATCACGATCGCTCCCGCGAGGACAAAGGCACCGATCACGACGGGTCCGTGCAGCAAGTCCCGCAGGGCCGAGGCCAGCGCCAGCGCAATACAGCCGAAGCCGATCGACACCGCGAGCCCGGCGCAGCACCGAGCGGATTCGCGCCCAGCGCTGATATCCGGGCGGGTCGGTCCGGACCAGGAAGGCGAAATAGCTGATCATCCAATCGACGTGGATCGCCACCAGCACGACGGCAGCGACTACGAAGATCAGGGACATGGTGGGCGGCGGCATTGACCGGTGATCGAGGTGTTGCCGTGGATGCACGCGCGCAGGGCGAGGACCGAACGCCCGATATCGCCGGGGATCGTCCGGGTACCGACCGCGCCGGCCTCCAGTTCACGAATGGCATTCATGAGCCGTTCCAGCTGCTCGGGATCGTCAGCGGACAGGGCGGCGATGGCGGCGTGTTCCAACTCCGTGAAGCGCGCCAGCCTTCGCAACGTCCCGGCGCGCTTGTCTCCCGGTTGAATCGACCGCATCAATTCGGCGGCCTTTTCGTTCGCGCGCTCGATGGCGGTGAGGGCTGCGGGGAGGTCCTGGTTGCCGAGCTGAGTTGCGGCCCGCCGGCGGAGTTCGCGGATCTCCCAGACAGCGTTCTCGAGTGGGTTGGACGACGTCATCGTGTCCTCCCGGATCGGGGTTGCACTGTTACCCAGTCATCGCGCGTGCATTCGGCTATGTGACAGCAAAGGGTTGGGGACAGGTGTGGGCGGGATCCGCTCGCCACCTCGCTGGCCGCCGAGGGAGTGCTGCTGCCGGGATTCGAATTCGGGCATACCGGCCCGGTGGTGGCGAAGGTCGGGGCGGCCATCACGCTCACCGAGCTGGCCGCGCGGCGGAGCGCATCGCGCATCACGTGTCGTCGACCGTATTGCGGGTGGGGATCGCCCGGCATGCGGTGCCCGATGCTCCCGGTGCTGCAGGTGCTGGACGAAATTCACGCCGCTGGCCGGCAGACGCTGGCCGATCTGCGGAAGCTGGTGACGATACTGCGAGATCCGAACGGCAATGACGAATCCTTCATCGCGCCTGCGGATTTGGCCGAGGCGATCGGCGCGGCGGTGGAGCGGGCACGCGGGCGGCGGGGTGCGAGCGCGCCTGGAGATTCGGATGACGGACAGCACCGTCGATTTCGAGCTGACCGATTACGGCGGGCACGGCGGCGAACCTGAAAGTTCTTCGCACGGAGTGGGTTTGATCGGGTTGGGCGAGCGGGTCGCATTGCTCGACGGCGACTTCTCCGCCGGGGCGGCGCCGGGCGGCTGGCTGGTCAGCGCGCGGCTGCCCAGCCGATCGCGGGTGGCGGCATGACGATTCGGGTGCTCGTCGTCGACGACCAGCAGCTGGTTCGGGCCGGGCTGCGCATGCTGTGCCAGACCGCCGCCGATCTCGAAGTCGTCGGGGAGGCCGCCACCGGCGGCGATGCCGTACGCATGGATGCGCGGCTGCGGCCGGATGTGGTGTTGATGGATCTGCGCATGCCCGGGATGGACGGAATCCGGGCCACCGAGCGGATTCTCGCAGCTCGGCCCGTCGCCCGGGTGGTGGTGCTGACCACCTTCTGCTGGCCGGGATCCGCCGGGCCGCGGCCGGTGACCATCCGTTCTCGCCCGAGGTGCTGCGCCGGGTGGTGCGATCCGCCGTGACGGCCCGGGCGGGTGCGGAAATGCCCGCTCCCGCCGGGGAATCGGGGCTCACGGCTCGGGAGCGGGAGGTGCTCGGGCTGGTGGCGGAGGGCTTGTCGAATACCGAGATCGCGCAGCGCCTGCATGTCGGCGTGACCACGGTGAAGACCCACATCACCAATTTGATGGCCAAGACCGGGGCATCGAACCGGGTCCGGCTCGCGGTGCTGGGGCTCGGCAGGGGCATGCTTTGACGGTTCGGCGTGAGCACAGTTGTTATGAAGGATTCTGACCGAACAGGAAGCGTCAAGTCTTCGATCGATGCCGGTCCGGTTGAGCTGAACTTGGACCGCCTGCTAGCGACGCGAAGCCACCGGCACTCCACAAGCGACTGATTACCACAGTGATTCGCCAGTTCTGACTTCAAATGCGAATTACGACTGAGCGTTTGCGTCAGAGACTTCCTAATACTTTGTTACACAATATGGATGCATGCTGTGAACAACGGAGTTTTTAGACATTGTCACTGTTGAACAGTCGCCCGAACAAGACGCTGCACTCTTCCAAAAGCGGGCAATGCGGTCGCTATGTTTCCGGCGGTTCCTGCACTGATCGCCCACCCGGAAGCAGATCCGCGGCTAACTTTCCGAAGGCGGTAACCAGCCGGCCGCGCTCGCCGGCACGAGTTGCCAGGACGACATGACTGGGATCGACCCCGGTGAGGGGGACGGTGATGAGGTCGGCCCGGAAGACGGCGGCGGTGGCGGGGACGATGGTCGCCGCCTTGCCCGCGGCGATCAGTTCCAGCTTGTCCTCCAGGGTTTCGATCAGGGGACCGTCGGGGGCGCGGCTGCCGTCGGGCCGCGGGTCGATGCGCCAGAAGGCATTCCAATCGGGGTCGGACAGGCGAGTGAGAGGCTCGTCGGCGATGTCGTCGAGGGTGAGCGACGCACGAGTGGCCAATGGGTGGTCGCGGGGGATAAGGAGGGCCCGGCGTTCGTCGTAGAGGACGGTGACGTGCAGGCCGGCGGTGGGGAAGGGCAGGCGGGTGACGACGGCGTCCACCCGGCGGTCCAGGAGGGCGGGCGCCGGCTCGCCCAGATCCAGGTGGCGGGTATGGATTTCGGCGTCGGGATGCAGCCGGGCCAGTTCCCGGACGACAGGGGTGACGATGATGTTCGTGGTGTAGCCGATGACGATGCGGCTGGGGCGGGCGGCGGCGCGCGTTTCGGCGGCGGCCTGGGCGGCGGCGCGCAGCAGGGATTCGGCGCGCGGGCGGAAGACCTCGCCCGCCGTGGTGAGGCGGGTGCCCTGCGGGGTGCGGTCCAGCAGGCGGGCGCCCAATTGCTTTTCCAGACTTCGGATTTGACGGCTCAGCGAGGGTTGCGCGATACGCAGTTCGGCGGCGGCGCGGCCGAAATGGCGGTGCTCGGCGACGGCGAGGAAATAGCGCACCAGCCGTAGTTCGAGATCCACCGGCGGCGGGGCATCGGACATCACTGCATCCTAGTCCACGAGCGGCGGCGATGATGCGGTGGCGAGCGCTCTCACCTGCGGCGATGCCTCGAACGTATTGCGCCGTGCGAAACAGGTCTTGGACGACGGGTGCGCGCCGGATCGAGAGTGGAGGCCGGCGCCCGGCTGTCGATGCGGGCGCATCCCTCATCCGTTCAGGAGTTTTTCATGCGTGTATTCGTCACCGGGGCAACCGGTTTCGTCGGCTCGGCGGTAGTAGAGGAGTTGCTCGGCGCCGGGCATCAGGTGCTCGGCTTGACTCGATCCGAAGCCGCCGCCGCGGCATTGACGGCGGCCGGGGCCGAACCGCATCCCGGCTCGCTCCGCGATCCGGACAGCCTGCGCGCCGGGGCCGCCGCCTCCGACGGCGTCGTGCACCTGGCCTTCGAGAACATCTCGGCGCACACCGACATGGTGGCCTCGTGCGCGCTGGACCGGCAGGCCATCGAGGTCATGGGGGCCGCGCTGGCCGGATCGGATCGGCCGCTGGTGGTCACCTCCGCCGCCGCGCTACTGCCCAAGGGCCGCTTCGTCATCGAGACCGACTCACCCGACACCAGTCCGCTGGGCGCGCTGCGGGGCGCGTCGGAGGGCGTGGCGCTGGCGTTCGCCGAGCGTGGGGTGCGGGCCACGGTGGTGCGGCTGCCACTGTCGGTGCACGATGCGGGTGATCACGGATTCGTGCCGACGCTCATCGAGATCGCCCGTGCGGCAGAGGTTTCCGGATATCCCGGGGACGGCTCGAACCGCTGGACCGGGGTGCACCGGCTGGATGCCGCCCGGCTGTACCGGCTGACCTTGGAGCAGGCTCCGGCCGGAACCTGCTGGCACGCCGTGGCGGACGCGGCCGTCCCGTTCCGGGAGATCGCCGAGGTGATCGGGCGGCAGCTGCATCTCCCCGTCGCCGCGGTCGCCGATCCCGCCGCGCATTTCGGCTGGCTCGCGCCGTTCACCGGGTTCGACAGCCCGGCCTCCAACGCGCTCACCCGGGAGCGGCTGGGATGGGAGCCGATGCACCCAGGACTGCTCGCCGACCTGGAGAAAGGCCATTACTTCGGCAGGGGTTGACGAGTCAGGCTAACTGCATTAGCTTTATGGCTATCGCAGTTAGCTTCCCTCGCTAGGAGAGACCAATGACCGAGTACGTCGAGATCGAAGGCGGCCGGATCGCATACGACGAGATCGGCACGGGACCGCTGGTGGTGCTGTCGCACGGCATCGGCGACCGCCGGCAGGCGTACCGGCACCTGGCTCCGCTGCTCGCCGCCGCGGGCTACCGGGTGGTCAGCGTGGATGTGCGCGGACACGGCGAATCCAGCATGGGGTGGACCTCGGTGACGGGACAGGAGGCCATCAGCCGCACCGATATCGCCGATGATCTGATCGCGGTCATCCGCCGGCTGGGCGGGCCGGCCGTTCTGGTCGGGCACTCGATCTCCGGCGGCGCGGCCACCATCGCGGCGGCCAAGGCCCCCGAGCTGATCACCGCCATCGTGGAGATCAACCCGTTCACCCGGGTCCAGAAGTTCGACGTGGCAGCGCTGCTCACCGTCTCGCGGTTCCGGCGCGGCATGGTCCCGCTGCTCAGCACCATGATCTTCAAGAGCCTGAAGCAGTGGCGGAAGTACCTGGATGTGGCCTACCCGGTCAAGCCCGCCGACTACGAGCAGTACATGGGCGAGCTCGACGCCAAGCTGCGCGAGCCGGGCCGCATGGCCGAATTCATGAAGACCGGCAAGACCGATCCCGCCGACGCACAGGCCCAGCTGCCGCACGTCACCCAGCCCGCGCTGATCATCATGGGCGCCGAGGAGCCGGACTTCCCGAATCCGCGGGCCGAGGGCCAGGCCATCGTCGACGCGCTGCCGGCCGGGCTGGGCAGCCTGGCGATGATCGAGAACGCGGGCCACTACCCGCACGCGGGCAATGCCGAGCAGACCGCCGAGCTGATCCTGCCGTTCCTGAAGGAGCACGCGGTTGCCTAGGGCCGGACTGAGCAAGACCGAGGTGGTGGCCGCCGGGGCGCGCTTGGCCGACGAGGTCGGATTCGCCAATCTCACCCTCGGCGGGCTGGCCGAACGGGTCGGGGTGCGCACGCCCTCGCTGTACAAGCACGTGGACGGGCTGCCCGCGCTGCGGCACGAGATCGCCACGCTGGCCAGTGTCGAATTGGACCGGCGGGTGCGGGACGCCATGCACGGCAAGACCGGACGGGAAGCCCTGGCGGCCTTCGCGAATGCCTTCCGCGACTTCGTGATCGAGCATCCGGGACGGTATGCCGCGACGGTGGGGGAGCCGTTGCACGGACCGGAGGATCCGCTGTACCGAGCCAGTTTCCGGGTGATGGAATCCATGCAGGTGGTGCTGCGCGGGTACGGCGTTCCCGAGAGCGAGATGGTGCACGCGGTGCGGACGCTGCGCTGCGCCTTCCACGGCTACGCCACCTTGCAGACCTCCGACGGCTTCCAGTGGAGCGATGACGCGCCCGCCAGCTTCGAGTGGATGATCGGGTTCATCGATCGCGGGCTGAACCGGGCCGAAAGCGTCTGACCAGCAGCGCAGCCCCACCGCCCGGTTCGTGCAAGTGCACAAACGGGTCGTCCTACCCTTTGGCCGCTGTCAATGGTGCCGGGTCCGCCTTTCCTGTGAGCTGGAGCGAACCCGCCGCCGCGGTGTGACCGGCGGCACCAGATCAACGGTGATTCGGAGGATGTGATGACCAAGTCCCGGGGACGGCTGGCGCTACTGGCGCTGGCGGCCTGCGTGACCGTGGGGAGTGCGGGGGTGGCGGCGGCGGATCCGGACTATCCGCCGACCTTCCCGGCGGACCAGAACCAATTGCCGCAGTTGCCCACCGAGCCGCAGCTCTACGATCTGCTGCCGATTCCGAGCCCGGACAACGATCCCTGGTACGACGATCCGGCCGATCTGGCCTCGTACGCGCCGGGACAGATCGTGCGCAGCCGCGAGGTGCAGACCCGGCTGATCGGGCTGCCGATCCCGGTGTACACCAAGCAATTGCTGTACCGGTCGAATGACGTGCACGACAATCCGATCGTCACCGCCACCTCGGTGATCGTGCCCGGCATTCCGTGGCAGGGCAGCGCCCGGCCGGTGGTGTCGTTCCAGGAGGCCATCGACTCCACCGATTCGGCCTGCAATCCCTCGCACACGCTGCAGACCGGGACCATGAAGGAAGCCGCACTGAGCATCTACTGGCTCATGCAGGGCTTCGCCCTGAACGTCCCCGACTTCGACGGGAAGTTCAATACCTTCAACACCTACGCCGAGGGCAAGATGGTCCTCGACAGCCTGCGCGCCATGAAGAACGATGCGGGACTGGGTCTCACCGATTCCGGCATCGCGCTGTACGGATACTCCGGCGGCGGATCCGGTTCGATCCGCGCGGCCGAACTGCGCCAGAGCTACGCGCCCGATGTGCGGATTCTCGGCACCGCCATCGGCGGCGCGCCCGGCAATCTGCTGGAGGAGGCCCGCTACGCCACCCAGGATCAGCCGGGTCTGGCCGGTACCAGCAACTTCACCATGTGGCTCGGGTTCGCCTCGCTCGCACGGGAATACCCGAACGAGTTCGATCCGAAGGAGCTGCTGACCGCGGAAGGCCAGGCGCTGCTGCGAGATGCGCAGAGCCGGTGTTACGCCACCCTCGCCCTCAGCGGGGTGTACCGGCCGATCAGCGACTACTACCAGCCGGGTAAATCGCTGGAGTCCGCGCCGGAGATCGTGAAGGTGCTCGAGGACAACAGCCTCGGCCATTACATTCCGGACACCCCGATCCTGTGGTGGCACGGCATGTGGGACGAGCTCATCCCGCCCGTCAAAGTGGTCCTGCCGACCGTGCAGTCGTACTGGGATCGCGGCGCGGACCTGCGTTTCTACACCGTGCCGGTGCCCGAGCACATCACCAATGCGGTGACCGGCTGGCCGCCCGCGGTGGCTTGGACCAGCGCGCTGCTGCGCGGTCTCGCGCCCGGGCCGAAGTTCTTCGCGGCCTTCGCGCCGCTGCCCGCGGGGTTCCCGGGTAGCTGATCCCGCCCGTGTTGCTGCCGGAATTGGGGGGATTCCGGCCCTAACGTGGACCGCACGGCCGATCACCAGGGGTTCCCTGTGGAGAGGAGCACGTGCGTGCAGCTACGTCGCGGGAACGACTGGAAACAGGCGGGGGTGGTGCTCGGCGCGGTCATCGCGCTGACCGCGATCCCCGCCGCCCTGGCCCGAATGGCGCCGGTGCGTGAGGAGATCATCCCCGGCGGCGCCGAGATCACCCTGACGGCCGCGGGCGAGGAGCCGGACACCATCGCCGTCGATATCCGGGCGGACGGCTGGAAGTCCCTGCCCACCGGCGATCCCACCTCGGCGGTCTTGAACAGCCCCGACGGCGGGGTGCTGCTGATCACCGTGGTCAACGGCGTCACCGATTTCCCCGAAGCGGCCGAATGGCGGCGCAAAGTGCTGGGGCTGCAAGCCTTCCCGGTGGCCTTCGACGGCGGCGAGATCAGCAATCAGCACGGCTTCGCCGGGCCCACCTGTCGCGGGGAGAAGTACGTCGGGGTGTGCGCCATCATGGGCAATCACAATCTGATCGTCTCGCTCATGCTCACCGGCGAGCGCTCGGGGACCGCGCTCGAGAACGTCATCGAGACCTTGCGGGTGGTGGAGTGATGAGCTGGATTCAGCCGAAATCACTGCTGTTCTGGGTCTATTGCCTCATCGTGTGCACGGGCGCGTTCGCCCTGCTGATCCAATTGCTGCCGGTGGCGCGGGTGACCTGGGGCGGCATCCTGGTCGGATTGCCTTTCACCGTCGCCACTTTCGCGATGGTCACGATCATCCTGCACCGGCTGGACCTGCTGCGCGCACACCGGGTCATCGGCAAATGGCTGGCCCTGGGCTTCGCGTGGGGTGCGGGCGCGGGCACCGGCATCGCCATGTTCGCCAATGACAAGAACATGCGCTTCATCCAGAACGTGGCCGGGGACGGGTTCGCACAGAACTGGCAGGCCCCGATCTCGGCGTCGATCGTCGAGGAGGGCATCAAGGGGGTGGGCGTGTTCGCGGTGGCGTGGCTGAGCCGCCCGATCCTGCAGCGCCCCATGCACGGGCTGCTGCTCGGCGGGTTCACCGGGCTGGGCTTCCAGGTGGTGGAGAACATCACCTATTCGGCCAATGCCGGGATCAATTCCGCCCAGGGCGCGGCCGGTCCGGCGCTGCTGGTCGGCATTCTGCGCCTGGTCACCGGTCTCACCTCGCACTGGATGTTCACCGCGCTGGCGGGCATCGGCATCGTGGTGGCGCTGGCCGCCTCGGAGCGTTCGACCGGGCAGCGCTTCTCGTGGTTCCTGGGCTGCTATCTGCTGGGCGCGGCGCTGCATTTCGCTTGGGACGCACCGCAACCGGAGGATGCCGGGCTGTGGAGCATCGGGTTGAAGATGCTGGTGTACATCACCCTGTTCGCCATCGTCTACCTGCGGGTGGTGGTGCGCGACGAAAGGCGCTGGTTCCGTGCGGCTTCCGAATGGGCGGTGAGTTCGCATCTGGCCCCGCCCGGCGAACTCGACACCCTGGTCACGGGCCGCGCCCGCCGCGCCGCCCGCCGGGCCCACCCCGGTCCGGCGGGGACGACGCGGCGGCGGCAGCGGGAGCTCATCGACTGGGTGCAGGTCGTCGGCACCCGCCGGGATACCGAGACCGCGCTCGCGCATCACTCCGGCCAGGGCGAATTCCGGATGACCTGAACGAAATCGCCGCGTTCGAAGCCCGGGACGAAGTGGGCGAGGACATCGGCCTTCACATTGCCGAAGGTGGTGTCCGGGCGATCCTTGATGCCGTCGGTGAAGGCGGCCAGGATGTTGTTCTTGAAATCCGGGCGGGGATGGGCCGCGACCACTTCGGCGCGCTGCTCGTCGGAGACTTCCGCGTAGCCCAGGCCCAGCACATCCAGTTCGACGCCGCGGGTGACCAGGGCGATCTCGGGAGCCATGTGCAGCGGGATCTCCGGGGTGGTGTGCAGGGCGATGCCGGTCCACACCAATTCCGCACGCGCGCCGTCGATTCCGTGGGCGTGCAGGAAGCGGCGGGCCTCGTCCGCGCCGTCGATCTCGAAGCGCTGATCGGTGCGGCGGTAGCGGTCGGTCAGGCCCAGGTCGTGGAACATGGCCCCGACGTAGAGCAGTTCCGGGTCGAAATCCAGGCCCTGACGTTCACCGTGCAGCGCGCCCCACAGATACACCCGGCGGGAATGGTCGAACAGCAGGGGTGAGGCCACCTCGCGCACCAGTTCGGTGGCCGCGCGCGCCAGGTCGCTGTCCGGGATCCGAACTCCCGCAATCTTTTCCGTCATCGTCTCGCACCTTTCCGGTGATCGTTGCCTGGAATCAGCTTCGTCTCCGGAGGTAGGCTCGGGCCATGTCTGAAATGACGAGAAAACCACAGATCCGGACATGACGCACCGGGTGGCGTTCGTGGTCTTCGACGGGTGCACGCTGCTCGATGTGAGCGGGCCGTCCGAGGTGCTGCACCAGGCGACGCGGCGGGGATTCGAGTACGAGGTGACGCTGGTGTCGGCGCGCGGCGGTGAGGTCCGGACGGCGGATGGGCTGGTGCTGGGCGGAATTCGCGCCGCCGCGTCGGCCGGACCGGTGGACACGGTGATCGTGTCGGGTGGCGAGCGGCTGGCCACGCGGCCCATCGAAGACGAATTGCTCACGGCGACAGCCGCGCTCGCGGAGACCGCCGGGCGGGTGGCGGCCATCTGCACGGGGGCGTTCGTGCCCGCGCGGCTGGGCTGGCTGGACGGGCGGCGGGCCACCACGCATTGGCGGCACGCGCGCACGCTGGCGGCGCGGTATCCGGCGATCCGGGTGGAGGCGGATGCCATTCATATCGCGGACGGGCGGTATCTGACCTCGGCGGGGATCACCGCGGGGATCGATCTGACGCTGGCCGTGGTGGAGCACGATCACGGTGCGGCGGTGGCTCGGGACATCGCCCGGGAACTGGTGGTCTACATGCAGCGGCCGGGCGGGCAGTCGCAGTTCTCGGCCGCGCTGGCCATCCCGCCGGCGCGCAGCGAGGTGCTCCGGAAGCTCACCGCCGCGGTGCTTTCCGATCCGGCCGGGGATCACGGTCTCGGTGCGCTGGCGGATCGGGCCGTGCTCAGCACGCGGCATCTGACCCGCTTGTTCCAGGCCGAGTTCGGGCTCACCCCGGCGCGCTGGGTGGAGCTGGTGCGGCTCGATCGGGCGAAACAGCTGCTGCTGGACGGCTATTCGGTGACGGCGGCGGCCGAGCGCAGCGGACTGGGCACCGACGAGACGCTGCGGCGCGCCTTCGCCCGCCATCTCGACACCACCCCGACCGCCTACCGGCAGCGCTTCGCCACGACCGGGTACTGAAGACGGGCATAACGGGCTTCGGCGCCGCTTAGAGTGGCGGGGGACGAGCACTGCCGCACGACCCCCGAGGAGCGATGACCATGCTGGCCGCACGACTGCATCTGGGAACGAACCGCCGACTGGAACTGGACGACGTGCCGATTCCGGAGCCCGGCCCGGACCAGGTGCTGATCAAGGTCGAGGCGGCGGGCGTGTGCCTGTCGGATGTGCACCTCATCGACGGCATGCTCAATCCGCTGTTCCTGAAGGGCGACGTGGTCACCCTCGGGCACGAGGTGGCGGGCACCGTGCACGCGCTCGGACCGGATGTCACCACCGCGCGGATCGGCGACCGGGTGCTGTTGCAGGCGGGCGAGACTCGCGGGGCCGCGGTCTACACGCGCGGCGTGGACTATGACGGCGGCTGGGCCGAATACACCCTGGCGCGAGTCGACACCCTGGTGCCGATTCCCGACGATCTGCCCTTCGAGCAGGCGTGTTTCATTCCGGACGCGGTCTCCACGCCGTGGGCGGCCATTACCGCCACGGCCCAGGTGAAAGCCGCCGAGCCGGTGGGCGTCTGGGGCGTCGGCGGGCTGGGTGCGCACGGCGTGCAGCTGCTGCGCATGGTCGGCGCGGCCCCGATCGTCGCGGTCGATCCGCTGCCGGCCGCGCGTGAGCGCGCGCTCGAACTGGGCGCGGACTTCGCCTTCGATCCGGCCGATCCGGACCTGCGCCGCAAGATCTTCGCCGCCACCGGCACCGGTCTCGCCGCCGCCTTCGACTTCGCGGGCGTGGCGGCGGTGCGCGAACAGGCCGTGGTCTGCATGGGCCCCGGCGGCCGGCTGGTGCTGGTCGGGCTCACCGACAAGCCCATCACCATTACCGGCGGCACCGCGTTCAGTTTCTTCCAGCAGCAGGTGCGCGGGCATTACGGTTCGCAGCCCGAGCACGTCACCGAACTGGTGAAACTGCAAGGGCTGCATCGCATCGACTTCGCGCGCTCGGTCAGCGCGGTGGTGCCGCTGGCCGACGCCGCCAAGGCCGTGCACGATCTGGACACCAAGGAAGGCAATCCGATCCGGATCGTGCTGAAGCCCTAGCCCAAACGGCGCTGGAAGGCGGTACCGGACGCCCCGTTCGCGAGATCCACGGTCATGACCCGCAGGTCGGCCGCGGACGGGGTCAGGTCCAGCACCATGAAGCCGAGATCGTTGTAGTTCTCGTAGAGCGCCGGATTCTGCGTGCCCTTGGACTTGTCCCCGCCGACGGACTTGGCCGCCGCGCCGGAGATGAGCTGCCGGGTGCCCTTGGACGCCGTGCTCGGGTCCAGCACCTGTAGCGAGTGGTCGTGCCCCGACAGGATGAACTGGCACCGGCCCAGCACGTGCTGTTCGAAGAAGTCCTTCACGTGAATGCCGTTGATGGGGGCGATGTTCAGGCCCTCGTACTCACCGGCGTTCCCGTGCGGGCCGTTGTTCAGGTACGGGTGGTGGGTGCAGGCGATCTTCCACTTCGCGGGCGATTCGGCGATGGCCCGGTCCAGCCAGGCGGCCTGCTCGGTCATGAACTGCCCGTCGGCCGCCCAGTAGGGGGCGAACAGCGGCGGCAGGTAGGCGGCGATGGGATTCAGGTCCAGCACGAAGAATTCGACGATGGGCTGCTCGTGCGGCACCCGCACCGAGTAGTAGCGGGACGGCATGAACCAGCGCGATGAACGCTGGTGATAGTTCACCTCGTGATCGCCGCGCAGCAGCCAGCCGCCGTCGCCGGGCAGGATCGAACTGTTGTCGTGATTGCCCTGCACCATGATCCAGGGGAAGTCGAGATCGTGATTGGGGTCCTCGAACTTGGCGCTGAACTGGGCGTCGTCATCGGCCCAGGGACCCTGTTCGTAGACATTGTCGCCGAGCCCGAGGGCGAAGGAGATCGGTTCGCGGGCGTGCAGGGCGCGCATGGCGTCGGCGACCTGCCATTGCGGCCGCGCGCCGGTGCCGGCATCGCCGGTGACGAGAATGCGCAGGTCGGTGGACCCGGGGAAGGCCGCCTTGGTGACGCCCGCGGATTGCGGGGCGTCGGCGCGGGCCGGTGCGGCGGCGACCGTGGTCAGGCCGGCGGCGGCTGCTGCTCCGGCGGCTCCGGTGAGGAAGCCGCGACGATCCACGGTCATTCAGATCTCCTGTTCCATTCTGGTCGATTGACCAGTATTCCCGCTCGGTTCGAACCGCGCGCGACAAGGGCGAATGCGGGTTCACCCTACCCAGCCGACACGCCGCGTTATTCGAGGCAGCGGACCTTTTGACACGGTTACTCCGCGGTGAGAACGTGGTGTGTCCGTTTTCTCACCATCAAGCTCGGCCACAGGGGGACGCTGCTATGACGATATTGGGCGCGGGACTTTTCCTCGATTGGGAAGAGCTGACCGGCCAGTCCAAGCTCGTCGTCGATCTGATCAGCTTCCCGATCTTCAGCGGCATCGCCGGTTGGCTCACCAACTGGACCGGCGTACTGATGTTGTTCTGGCCGGTCTTCTTTCGCGGCGTCCACATTCCCGGGCTGGACATTCTCTACCCCTACCTGCCCAGACGGGTGCAGGTGCTGCCGCTGTTCTCCGGTGACGGCAAACGCTTCGGCTTCCAGGGCTTCATTCCCGCCCGCGCCGAGAAGATGGCCAGCATCTGCGTGGACCGGGCCATCATGCGGATCGGCAGCCCCAAGGAGTTCATTCACGAACTCGATCTGGAGGGCATCGCCGACTACATCGCCGAGGTCGGGCGCAAACAGGTCCCGGCCATGGTCAACGAGATCATGCTGCGCGAGAACCCGGATATCTGGAACGCGGTCCCGCAGGCCGTGCGCACCGTGCTCTACCAGCGAGTCGAGCGGGAGCTTCCGGTCTTGGCGCGCAAGGCTTTCGAACAGCTCGGCGACAATGTCGATCAGCTCATCGACATCAAGGATTTCGTCATCCGGTACCTGCGGGAGAACCCGCACATCCTCAAGGACCTGACCACCACCATCGCCGCGCCCGAGCTCAAGTTCATGGTGCGCATCGGCCTGCTGGGCGCGCCGTTCGGCCTGCTGCTGGCGCTGTACATGCATGTGCACCACGACATTCCGGTGCTGGGCTGGCTGCCGGGCTGGTTCGTCATCCTGACCGTGACCGCATTCATCGGCGTGATCGTGAACGTCATCGCCGTCAAGATGGTGTTCGAACCGGGCGATCCGCAGCCGCGCTACAAGTACCTGTGGAAGCAGGCGCTGCTGGCCAAGCGCCAGCCCGAAGCCGCCGCCGATCTCTCGCACATCCTCGCCTACCAGGTGCTGACGCTGCCGAATCTGGCCAAGGAACTGCTGGAAGGCCCGAACGGGGACAAGACCCGGCAGCTGCTGGAACGGCTCATCGCCGCCGAGATCCACCGCCAGCTGGGCCCGACCCACACCGTGGTGCGGACCTTCTTCGGCAAGCGCCAGTTCGACAATCTGAAGGTCGGGGCGACCACCGCGGCGGTGCAGCTGGCCCCGAGCCTGGCCGACGATCCGGAATTCGCGGCGGCGCAGGCGAAGAAGATCGACGAGTTCGCCGCCCGCAAACTCCAGCAGCTCACCCCCGGCGAGTTCATGGAGATGTTCTACGCCTCGGTGGAACAGGACGCCTGGCTGCTCTACCTGCACGGCGCCCTGCTCGGCCTGGCCGTCGGCGCGGTGCACCTGGTGCTCTTCGGCTGGTAGTCCAAGAAACAAGCACGCGTGCTTGCATTTTTCGGGGGGCGCTGCGATGCTTTGGGTCACGGACGTGACGGGAGTTTTTCGATGGCCGATCTGGAAGCGCTGCTCGCTGACTTCACCGCGGAATGCGAGGAGCTGGATCGGCTGATCGCGGATCTGCCCGCCGCGGAATGGAATCGGGACACCCCGGCCGCGGGCTGGACCATCGCCCATCAGATCGGGCACCTGACCTGGACCGATCGGGTGGCCGTGCTCGCCGCGACCGATGCCGACGAATT
The DNA here is from genome assembly GCF_021183565.1 of Nocardia yamanashiensis. NCBI lineage: Bacteria > Bacillati > Actinomycetota > Actinomycetes > Mycobacteriales > Nocardiaceae > Nocardia > Nocardia yamanashiensis. Next base: position 6,897,856 of record NZ_CP089226.1, on the reverse strand, counting down.
CGCCGCGCAGGTGCAGGCCGCGCTGCCGAAGATGCTCACCTTCGTGGACGAGGCCGCCGAGGAAGAAGCGCGCAAGTCCGCCGCCGAACTGCTCGCCGATTGGCGGCGCGACCGGATCGCGCTGGTCGAGGCGCTGCGCGCGGTGCCCGCCGGGACCAAGCTGCCGTGGTTCGGGCCGCCGATGAGCGCCGCTTCCATGGTGACCGCGCGGCTCATGGAGACCTGGGCGCACGGGCAGGATGTGGCGGATGCGCTGGGCGTGACACGCGAACCCACTGCTCGGTTGCGAAACATTGCCCATCTGGGGGTGCGGACCCGCAATTTCGCGTACCTGACGCACGGCAAGGACGTGCCCGCCGAGGACTTCCGCATCGAACTGACCGCGCCCGACGGCACGGTCTGGAGCTGGGGACCCGAAGATGCCGCGCAGCGAATCTCCGGCCCCGCCTTGGACTTCTGCCTGCTGGTCACCCAGCGCCGGCATCTCGGGGATCTCGCGCTGACGGTGACCGGCGACGAGGCGTCCGAATGGCTCGGTCTGGCACAGGCTTTCGCGGGGCCGCCCGGAACCGGCCGGACGGCAGGTCAGTTCGCCTGACCTGCCGTCACTCCCGGCCCTTCGGCCTTGTTCCCCTATTCCCACAGGGTTCAGAGCGAGCGAGCACTAACGTGGGTGCGCCGTGCCTGGTGCCGACCGGACGCCGTTGGCCGGAAGATTCGATGGCAGTCGAGTTAGTGCTCGCCGCTAGAAGCTAATTACCCATCCTTTCGAGCCGGAAACCTCTTGATTCCGCGCGCTCGAACCTGTGATCCTGATCTCGATCGCGGCAACTGTTACCGCACGCCACCGTAACCTGGACGGGCGTACGACTTTCAACGGTGCGGGTCGTGGGCGTCGAAAGACGCAGGGGGACCAGGGGAGAGGGAAAGGAACGCACCGATATGTCGCATCAACTCGCGACGCAGGCGCACCGGTCTGCCCGGCGCACCGCCCAGGTGCTCCGCTACAGCGCCATCGTCACCGCCGGAATGGCGAGCATCGGTCTGACCGTCGCCGCCGGCTCCTACATCACCAATGCCATGGCCGGGAACCAGTATCCGGGCAAGGCCATCACCGCGGCTCCGGCCGCGCAACCGCCACGGGTCGAACCCGGCGCGCCCCGCGCGGCCGAACTCGACACCCCCGTGGCGAGCGGCGAGCACATCGGGCTCGTCGCCTTCGTCAGTCACCACGATCCCGAACTCACGGTGCGCAGCGATCTGCCGATCGTCGGCAGCACCCATACCGCGAACAGCCCGCAGGCGAGCGGCTACACCGGGCAGGTCCGGCTGGGCGACACCTACGTGGGCGCGCAAGTGGTTCCGGTGCAGCGCAATTCGGTCAGCGTGACCGTGGACACCAATCTCTTCGCCACGCTCGCCGACTACGTGCTGCACACGCCGCTGGGCGAACAGCTGGGCATCGTCACCGATCCGTCCGGCAATACCCAGCTCCGCACCGAGGTCGACACCCGGCGCGGCGAAGTCACGCTCACCCTCAGCGATCCGGGCATCGGACGGCTCGGAGTGCAGGTGGCGCGGCATCCCGCGCCCGCCGACGTCACCGCTGTGTGAGACTTCAGGATGTGTACGACTACTGCGTGATCGGCGGCGGCATCGTCGGCGTGGCCACCGCTCACCGTCTGCTCGACCGGCATCCGGGCGCCAGCCTGGTGCTGGTCGAGAAGGCGGCGGAGCCTGGGACGCACCAGACCGGTCACAACAGCGGGGTCATTCATTCGGGGATCTATTACGAACCCGGCAGTCTCAAGGCGCGGTTGTGCGTGGCCGGGGCGGAATGGACCAAGAAGTTCGCTGCCGCGCACGATATTCCGTTCCGGGAATGCGGAAAACTGCTGGTGGCGACCGATGCCGCGGAGCATGCGCGGATGCTGGCGCTCTACGAGCGGTCGGTGACCAACGGGGTCGAGGTCGAACTGCTGGACGCCGCCGAACTGCGGCGGCGGGAACCGCGGATCACCGGGGTGGGGGCGTTGTTCGTGGCGGCCACCGGAATCATCGACTACGGGAAGGTGACCCGGGCGCTGGCGCAGCGAGTGCGGGACGCGGGCGGGCAGATCGTGCTCGGGGCCGAGGTCACGGGGATCTCCGAAACCGATACCGAGGTAATCGTTTCCGGACCGGCGGGGCAGTGGCGGGCGCGGAACCTGGTGGTGTGCGCGGGATTGCAGGCCGATCGGATGGCGCGGATCGCGGGGCTGGAGGTCGACTTCCGGATCGTGCCGTTCCGGGGCGAGTACTACCAGCTCCCTTCCCATCGCAAAGACCTGGTCAGCACCCTCATCTACCCGATTCCCGATCCCGAATTGCCGTTCCTCGGTGTGCATTTGAGCCCGACCATCGATGGCGAGCTGACCGTAGGCCCGAACGCCGTGCTGGGACTGGCGCGCGAGGGCTACCGCAAGGGCAGCGTGAACCTCCGCGACGCGCGAGAGATCCTGGGATTCCCCGGTTTCCACAAGGTAGCCAGGGCCAACGTCCGGACCGGGCTCGAGGAAATGCGGAATTCGCTGTTCAAGCGTGGCTATCTCGCAGAATGCCGCCGCTACTGTCCCGAACTCACCGTGTCCGATCTACTGCCGCGTGAAGCCGGCATTCGCGCTCAGGCGGTATTGCGAGATGGAACCCTGGTCCATGATTTCCTGATCGAACGCACCCCGCGATCGGTCCATGTCTTGAATGCGCCATCCCCGGCAGCCACCTCGGCACTCCCCATAGCCGACCATATCGTCGCCAATTTGGACGACTGACCTAATACCGAACGGCAGTTGAAAAGGGGGTTCGGGGATGAAACCCCCGAACCCCCTCATTGCCCACTTCGGGCTATTCGTGCAATAAATAGGAGTCCTGTAGTACTTTTAATGGCAGCCGTGGGACAGGGAGCAGCCTATGGGCCATTTCAAGTACGCGAGTGACGTCGGCGCGCCGGTGGAAGTCGCCTTCACATACACGGACAACCATCAGTTCGTGCCCGACTGGGCGTTCGCGGTCGCCGAGTTCGAACCCGTCGGGGACACCGACCACGGTTCGGGCGCGATGTTCGCGGCGACCCTGCGGGTGGCCTTCTGGCATCCCACGGTCGAGTGTGAGATCACCGACTACCGCCGCAACGCGGTCATCGAATACACGCTGCGCAGACGCCGGAAGGGGAAGCCGGCGTCTGCGTGCTCCCCGCTCTGCGTGGTCACCCTGCGTTTCGACCCGCTGGGCTACGGCCGCGCCGTGCTGACCTCGGAAACCGAGTACTGGGCGCCGGCGGGGCTCACCGGCCGGCTGCTCTCGAAGCTGCTGGCCGCGGCCGTACAATCGGCGGTGCGGCGGACCGAGTCGCAATTGCGAAGGGAGATAGAGGAATTCCACGGAACGGATCTTGTCGGCCGGATTGCGTAGGGTAACCAGCATGATCATCGTGAGCACCGACGGATCGTGCCTGCGTAACCCGGGTGGGGCGATCGGCTGGGCATGGGTGAATCACGCCGGTGGCACCGGCAGTGGCGGCGCGTCCTGCGGCACCAATCAGATCGCGGAGCTACGCGCGCTATTGGAGGCCGTCCGCGCTCATCCCGGATCCGAACCGATGCTCATCGAGAGCGATTCCCTCTACGCCATCAAATGCGCCTCCGAGTGGATTCACGGCTGGAAGCGCAATGGCTGGAAGACCTCCTCGGGCGGGGCGGTCAAGAACCTGGAGCTGATCCGGCACATCGACCACGCCATCAACGTGCGCTCCGGGCCGGTGCGGTTCCGCTGGGTGCGCGGGCACGTGGGCAACTACTTCAACGAGCAGGCCGACCAGCTCTGCGGTCAGGCCGCGCGCCGGGTCGCCGCCGATCCCAGCCTCTCGGACCCGAATCCCCTGGAACCGTTCGATCCGGTCACCGAACCCCTTCCGGTGGAACCGAAGACCGAACCCATTCCGGTCGTCGCCCCGCCGGAGAAACCCGCCGCCACCCATTCCGCGCCCGCCACCCCGCGCCGGCGGGCCGCCGCCAAAGCTCCGGCGGCCGACGCCCTCACGCTTTTCTGATCGAACGACCGTGCCCGCTGCCATCGGGGCAGCGGGCACGGAAGCTGGTGCGGCAGTGCGTCAGTTGCCGGGCTTGGGCGCCGGGGTGGCGGGCGCGGAGGGCGTCACGGTGGTGCCCTGGGAGCCGCTGCCGCCGGTGAACAGCCCGCGGGTGGCGGGGGAGTCGAAGGCGGAGACCTTCCACTTGCCGTCCACCTTCTCCATGCTGGCGATGCCCGGCACGGTCAGCTGATCGGGCTGCGGGTTCACCGAGTTGGTGCGGGTCTGGCTGAGAATCAGCACCACCTTGGCCTTGTTCTCGTCCCCGGACTCCCAGGCGCAGTGGATCTCGTCCAGGTTGGTCTTCACCTGGACGCTGACCATCAGCTCCTTGAGCGAGTCGGTGGCGGTGCCGAAGTCCTTCTCCCACTGACCGGTGGACAGCGCCTTCACATTGCTGAAGTAGTCGTCCAGGTGCTTGGAGTCGTAATTGGAGATGGCCTTGCCGAAATCGCAGGCCGCGGCGGTGGCGGTATCGCGGGCGTCGAGTTCGTCGGCCCGGTCGCTGGACTTCTTCCACAGCACCGCGCCGCCGGCGATGGCGGCCACGACCACCACGCCGGCCGCGAAGGCGGCGATCATCGGCAGGGCCGAGCCATTGCCGCCGCCACCGGAAGGGATGCCCGCCTTCGGCTTCGGCGCGGCGGGCGGCACCGGCGGCGTCGCGGCCGCCGTCTCCGGCTCGCTCTTCTTGCTCAGATCCGGCTTCGCCTCGCTCGACTCGGGTGCGGCCGGGATCTTCTCGGTCGCGGCGTCACCTGAGCTGTCGGCCTGGCCCCCGGGCTGCACGGCATCGGCCTTGGCGGCCTCTTCGGTTGTCTTGTCCTGGGCGGCGTCATCCGACATTGGATCGATCCCCACGCTTTCTCGGTGCGCTGCGAACGCACCGTATCGGTTCGGTCAGCGAGTATGCCGGACCTGTCATTTGATGGGCGGCAGGGTCCGCTCGTTCGGGTCGGCCCCGGCCGGAGCGTACTGGCCGTTATCCGGAACGTCCGGCCGCGGCGCATTGGCGGAGCCGCGAATCTGCTGGTCGGCAGGCGGATTGGTGCAGTAGGTCGTCCACTTCGGCATGGTGGCTTCGGTGACGGCCTCGTTGCGGACCTTCTTGACAGCGTAGTCGCAGAACGGACGCGGCCAGATGTCGACGATGGTGTAGAACTCGTTGTCGTGCGCGGGCACGCCCATCGCGGAGGAGCCGACCACCAGCGACGGGAACAGCGCCCGCAGCGCCGGGACCCGCAGCTGCGCGGCCTTGGTGATGGCCGCGAAGTTGGTGACCAGGCTGGTCATCGGGTCGGCGGTCTTGTCGAGCACCGCGCCGAGGGTCTGCATCTGGCCCGGGGCCTGCTCCAGGATCTTCTGGAGTTCGGCATTGGCATCGTTGAACTGCTGGAACAGCACACCCGAATTCCGGGTCAGGGTACCGAGATCCGGCTGTGCCAGGGCGGTGGTGCCGGTGATGGTCTGCAGGTTCTTGATCAGGTTGGTGGTCTGCGGCAGCAGGTTGTCCAGACCGGTGGTGGCCAGGCTGATGCCGTTGATCAGGGACCGCAGCTGGTCCTGCCCGCCGGACAGAGCGGTGTCGAGCTCGGTCAGGATGGTCGAGAACTTGTCCGGATCGATCTGCGCGATGAGCGCGCTGGAGTTGTCCAGCACCGACCACACCGGGGTGGGCGTGCGCACCTTGTCCTTGTCGAACTGCACCACCGAGCCATTGGCCAGGTAGGGCGAGTTCTCGGTATTGGGCCGGAAGTCGATGTACTGCTCGCCCGCGCCGGACAGCGCGCCCACCGAGATCACGGTGTCGGTGGGGATGCGGTACTTCTTGTCGATCTCGACGGTGGCGGCGATGGCCGCGCCGCTGTTCACCAGCTCGATATCGGTGACCTTGCCGACGCGGTAGCCGCGCAGGGTCACGTCGTTGCCGGCCTGCAGACCGCCGGAGCGGTCGAGATTGACCGTGACCCGGTAGGTTTCGCGCAGCGGGTTCACCCGCATGACGCTGATGGCCAGGTAGGTCGCGCCCACCACCAGGATGAGTCCCAGCGCGAGGTTCGAGACCAGATTCTTGTGGTTCTTGACCCAGTTCATCGGTGGCTCCCGTTCACCCGGCCGTAGATGATCTGCAGCACCTGGATGAGGCTGCCCCCGAAGTCGTTCAGGTCGCGCAGATCGTAGAACTTGCTGTTGGCCGGATCGGTGAGCAGGCCGATGTCGAGCAGGGTCGCCGTGGCCGCGACGGCCAGCGTATTGCCCTTGAAGGAGGCGTCCGCCTTGGGCCGGATCTCGTGCAGGGCGTCGAGCGCGGGACCCAGGGTGTTCTCGGTCTGGGCCAGGGCGTTCATCAGCTTGTGCACATTGTCGAGCAGGCTGGCCAGCTGATCGGAAGTGGTGTTGGCGTAATCGCCCAGGGCCGCACTGGTGGTGGAGACCTTGGTCAGCAATTCGCCGATGGCCTGGTTGTTCTCGGCGATGGCGCCGATCATGCCGGGCAGGCTGTCGGCCACCTGGCCGAGCTGATCGTGATTGGCCTGAATGGTGTTGGACAGCGCGGAGAATCCGGCCAGCGTGGAGTCGATGCGCTGGCTGTTGGCATTGAGACTGCCGATGACGCCGGTCATCTCGGTGAGCAGGTGGGCCAGCGTCTCGCCCTTGCCGCCCACGATGGAGTCCATTTCCGAGGTCAGCTTGGACAGCGCCGCGACGCCGCCGCCGTTGAACAGCAGCGAGACCGACAGCAGCAGCTCTTCCACGGTGGCGCCGGCCGACGTATTGGTGAGCGTGTCACCGTTTTTCAGCATCTGCGCGCCGGGTTCGGTCTTGGGCTTGGACACCGCCACGAACACGTCGCCGAGCGGGGTGGCCTGCCGCAGTTCCGCCGTACTGCCCACGGGCAGTTCGATATCGGTGCGGATGTCGAGGTCCACATTGGCCTTGAAATCCTTGGTCGTGATCTTGGTGACCACGCCGACGTCCGAACCGCCGATCTTGACCTTGGCCTGGTCCGGCAGATTCAGCGCATTGTCGAAGACCGCGTGCACGGTATAGGTGTCGTTGCCCGCGCCGGGTTTGGGCAGCGGCAGGCTCTCCACCGTCACGCCACAGCCCGAGGCCGTCACGGTGACCGCCGCGATGGCGGCCACGGCGATGGCGGCGCGCCGCGCCCGGGTCCCCGCCCAGAGGTCACGAAGGGATCGGTTGCTCATCGCGTCAGCCCCAACATCGCTGCGGTGAGCCCGAAGTCGGGGCCCATGTCTTCCATCTTTCCGGTGCGGCAGCCGTCCGCCTTCATCTGGATGCGCTCACAGAACAGGCTGACGATCTCGCCGGAGAGCGAGGTGCCGATCAGGCCGTGCAGGCGGATGAAGTTGCCCTGCCGGTTCACCGACCGATCGAGGTTCTGCATGAGCAGCGGCGCCACGTCGACGATCTCGACCACGCCCGCGGCATTGTCACGCAACTGCTGGGTGACCGCGGTCAGGCCGGTGAGGGTGCCGTTGAGCTGATCGCTGTACTGCGAGAACGCGCCGGAGGTGTTGGCCAGGAACGCATTCAGCTGATCCAGCGTGGCCTGCAGACCCGGGGCCTGATCGGCCAGCAGCCCGGACATCTGGGTCATCTTGTTGCTGAAGTCGCGCACCGACTGGTCGTTGTCGGCCAGCATGGTGGTGAGCTCGTTCAGCTTGATGATGATGGTCGAGACCGCGTCCTTGTTGTCGGTGCCGACCTTCAGCGCTCCGGACAACGCGTTCAACGTGTCGCGCATCTTGGCGCCGTTGCCGTTCATCATCGGATACAGCACCCGGCCGGACAGCGGGCCGATGCCCTCCTGTCCTTCCTGCGGCGACAGCGCGGCGGAGAAGGCGTCGATGGTCTTGATCATCGTGTCCAGCTCGACCGGCGTATGGGTCTGCTTGGTGGTCAGGTGCGACTTGTCCGGCAGCGTGTCGCCGCCGGTGTAGGGCGGGGTCAGCTCGATGTGCCGGTCGGTCACGATGGACGGCGAAACCAGTGCGGCCTCGACGTTCCGGGGCAGCTTCACGCCCTTGTCCACGGTCATGTGGACCTCGACGTAGGTGCCCTTGGGCACGATCTTGTCGACCCGGCCCACTTCGAGCCCGAGCACGGTGATCGGGTTGCCCTCGAACATGCCCGCGATGTTCTCGAAGTCGGCGGTGATGTGCTGGGTCTGCCCGGCCGCGTCCTTGACGCCCAGCGGCACCAGCGAGCACGAGCCGACCGCCAGGGTGGCCGCGCCGATCACGGCCGCCTTGGACAAGCGAGCGAGGTTGGCGCGCTTCAGAATCGATGCTTTCAACTGCATTACTGGCACCCCTCGTTCACCTGCGCGAAGCACAACCAGTTGTCCGGGAACAGCCACGGCAGGGCGACCTCGCCGTAGGGGCCGTTACCGAAGGCGTTGTTGAACGTCCGCACGGACACCGGCATGATCGACAGCAGCCGATCCAGGTTGTCCTTGTTCTTCTGCAGGCCCTCGGCCATGGTCTGGAGCTGGGTCAGCGTCGGACCGAACTGGTCATTGTTCTCCGCGCCGATCTGCTGCAATTGCTTGCTCAGCGTGGCGATATTGTCCAGCAGGTTCTTCAGCAGGCCCTGGCGTTCCATCACCCGGCTGGCGATGGCCTCGCCCTGGGTGATGACCAGCAGCACCGAGTTCCGGTTGTCACCGAGAATCTTGGTGACCTTGTCCAGATCCTTGAGCAGCTGATCGACCGAATCCTTGCGGTCGTTCATGGTCTTGGCCAGCGCGCCGATGGAATCGAGCGCCTGCGAGGTGAGCTGCGGGGTGTCGCCGAACTGCTGGTTGATCAGGTTCAGCGATTCCGCCAGCTTCTTGGTGTCGAGGGCCTCGAACTTGGGCGTGCCCTGCTGCACCACATCGGCCAGGTTGTACGGAACGACGGTGTTGTTCTTGGGGATTCGGTTCCCCTTCAGCCCGGAACCGTCGCCCGGGGTCAGATCGACATAGCGCGCGCCGAGCAGCGTGGCCATCTTGATCGACGCCTTGGCGTCCGGGCCGAGCTTCAGGTCGTTGTCGACCGAGAGCGAGATCAGCACGTGATCGCCCTCGAGCTCGGCGCCGGAGACGGTGCCGACCTTGACGCCGGCCACCGACACCTTGTCACCGGTCTTGATGCCGGCGGTCTGCACGAATTCGGCCTTGATGGTCTTCTCGCCGATGCCGATCTGCTTGTACAGACTGGAGGCGACCAGCAGGCCGACGATCACCAGCAGGCCGAGCGCGCCGAGCCACAGGTGACGGTTGGAAGCGATGCGGGACTTCAGTTTCGCGATCATGGACGGCACACCGCCGAGTGAGAGTTGCCGCCGATCTGGTTGAACAGACCGCGCGGGAAGAGGACACCGTACAGGGAGACGTCGAGCGAGCAGACGTACGCGTTGGCGTACGCGCCGTTCTGGGTGAACTTGCCGACGTTCGCGAGAATCGCGGGCAGATCCACCGCGGCCTGGTCCAGCTTGGCGCCATTGGCGATCAGCAGGGTCAGGGCGTCGGTGGTGGAGCTCTGCGCCAGCGCCAGTTTCGGCTGGATCAGGCCCATCATGTTGGTCAGCGCGGTGGTGGCGTCGGCGATCTGCACCGTCGATGCCTGCAGCGACTGACCCTGGGCGTAGAGCCCGCCGATCAGCGAACGGGTCTGGGTCACCAGGGTTTCCAGCTCGTCGCCGCGCTTGGCCAGACCGGCCATCACGCCCGACAGGTTGGTGATGACATCCGAGAGGATGGCATCGCGGCGCTGGAAGTCACTGGCCAGCTGCGCCGACTGGGTGATGAAGGCGCTCAGCGAGACGCCGTCGCCCTGCAGCGCCTGCACGAAGGTGTTGGACAGGCTGTTCACCTGCTCCGGCTGCAGCACCTGGAACAGCGGCTGGAAACCGTTGAGCAGACCGGAGATGTCGAAGGACGGCTCGGTGCGCTCGATCGGGATCGAACCATTGTTCTTCAGCGGCAGATGGCTGCCGCCCTTCTTGTCCGGGGCCAGCGCGACATAGCGCTGCCCGATCAGGTTCTGGTAGCGGACCAGCGCCTTGGTGTCCCCGTACAGCGTCTGATCGTTCTGCACGACGAAGGTGACCAGGGCCTGGTTCTTCTTGTCCAGCTCGATCTTCTCGACCTTGCCGACGCGCACGCCCGCCATGCGGACGTCATCGCCCTCACGCAGGCCGAGCACATCGGTGAAGGTGGCCGAGTAGGTGTTGGTCTTGCCGTCCACGGTGCGCGCCAAGGTGTTCCAGATGACCGCGGTCACCAGGACGGACACGATGGCGAAGATCGTGAACCCGATCAGCGGCTTGCGAATGCTCACTTGGCCGCCCCCTGGGAAACTTGCAACGTTCCACCCCTCAGGATCGAGCTCAGCAGCAGGTACTCACCCGCGGTCGGACGCCGGCCCAGCAGGGCGGTGATGGCGTCGTCGCCCGCGTAGGAAATGGCGCCCGCCTGCGGCACGGTCTGCTGTCCGGCATCCGGGCCGGCCGGTGCGGCCGGCTGCGGCGCCCCCAGGTTCGGGAACAGATTCGCCAGCGGGGTGCCCGCGAACGGATTGCCCGCCTGCGGATTCTGCGCGCCCGGAGCGGTGGCCTCACCGGTGGTGAGACCCGGAATGCTGGGCAGGCCCGGAATGCTCGGCAGCCCGGTGGTCGGCAGTCCGGCCGCCGAGGCCAGCGCCTTGGGCTTCATCGCCTCGGGCAGGGTGCCCTCGCTGGATTCCGCCGGCGCGGTGGCACAACTCGGGGCCGCCAGTTCGCCGTAGCGCGGGCAATCGCCGGCCGCATAGGGCTTGAAGGGAGTGAGGTTGATGCCCAAGTTCCAGATCATCTGCTGCTGCGAACCCCAGTGGAAGGTGGTGTTCAGCTTGCGCACGGAGTCGTTCAGGTTCGAGATGGCCTGCGGGATGGCGCTCGGGTCGTCGGACAGCGCGCCGAACAGCGCACTGGTGCCGGTGGTGACTTCCTTGCCCACGTTGGGGTTCCGGGCGAACAGCGCGTTGATCTTGTCGACCGTGGCGGAGCTGCCCGCGAGCAGCGACACCAGCTCGGCCCGCCGATCGGAGATGGTCTGCGCGGTCTTCACCGATTCCGCCAGCACGCCCATGAGTTCCGGCGCCGACTGGTTCAGCGCGTGGAAGGAGCTGGAGAAGTCGTTCAGCATGACACCGAGATTCGGGATGGCGTCGTCCACCGACTGCAGCCACCGGTCCACCCGCTCCACGCTGGAACCGGGCATGCGGCCGGAGCCGTCGAGCGCGTAGGACAGCGTGCCCAGCACCCGGCCGAACTGGATCGGGTCGATCTTGCCGAGGATATTGCGCACCGTGGTGAGCGTGTCCTGCAGTGCGATGGTGCCTTTGGACTTGTCCTCGGAGATCTGCGAGCCCTCGGCGAGGTGCGCGCTGTCGGGTCCGTTGTAGACCAGCTCCACCGAGGTGACGGCGAACAGGTTGGACGGCACCACGCGCGCCGTCACGTTGGCCGGGATGCCGGTGTTGTACTCCGGCTTCATCTCGATGTGCACTTTCTGCAGCTCGCCCTTGGCGGCCACCGACACATCCTTGACCGCGCCCACCAGCACGCCGCGGAACTTCACGTCCGCGTTCTCGGGCAGGCCGTCACCGGTGGTCGTCAGATTGGCTGTGACATTGACCTTTTCGATGAAGTAGCCCTTGTACCGGGCCATCAGGAAGCCCAGGATGATGGCGAAAACCGTCAGCCCCGCGATACCCGCGATGAGCAGCTGACGCATGGTCGGGCCACGCCCGCTCGGATCGATGATCATGGTGTGCGCCCCCTATCCCGAGATCCGGATGCCGGGGTTGACGCCCCAGATCGCCAAGGTCATGAACAGGTCCGCGAAGACGACCGCGATGATGCAGAGCTTGATCGCGCGGCCGGCCGCGACACCCACGCCCTCCGGGCCGCCCGAGGCGAAAAACCCGTAGTAGCACTGGATGAACGTGGTGATCGCGACGAAGATGACCGCCTTCAGCAGTGAGTACAGCACATCGTGCGGGATCAGGAACTGATAGAAGTAATGCTGGAAGGTGCCTGTCGCGGTGCCGCCGATCAACGCCACGGTCAGCGAGCAGGAGATGTAGGCCAGCGGCAGCGCCAGGCAGTACAGCGGCAGGATCGCGATCATCGCCGCGATCATGCGGGTGCTCACCAGATACGGAAGCGGCCGGATGGCAACCGATTCCAGCGCGTCGATCTCCTCGGAGATGCGCATGGCGCCCAGCTGCGCGGTGAAGCGGCAGCCGGCCTGGGCCGCGAAGGCCAGGGTGGCGAGCATGGGCCCGAGTTCGCGGGTGGTGGCGAAGGCCGAGATGGCGCCGGTGAGCGGGCTCAGACCGAGCAGGTTGAGCGAGGTGTAGCCCTGGATGGCGACGGTCATGCCGCCGAACGCCGACAGGATCAGCACCACGCCGATGGTGCCGCCGCCGACCACGAGATTGCCGTTGCCCCAGGTGACGTCGCGCAGCAGCCGCCAGACCTCTTTGGGGTAGTGCTTGAACGCCATCGGCATGGAGCCGACCGAGCGCAGGAAGAAGAAGACCTGATGGCCGATGCGGGCCAGCCAGTCACGGGGGGAGTTGGCGACGCCCCGGATTTTCTGGAACGGCCGCAGCAGCGGCGGAACATACGTTGCTGACACGGCTTCAGACCATCTGTGGGGGGAAGAAGGAGTTGTACAGCTGCGTGATGATCAGGTTGACCCCGAAGAGCATCACGGCGGACATCACGACCGCGGTGTTCACCGCATTGGCCACACCGCCCGGACCGCCCTTGGCGTTCAGCCCGGCATCACAGGCGATGATGGCGGCGAGCAGGCCGAAGATGAGCGACTTCAGCAGCGCCACAAAGAGATCCACCGTGACCGCGAAGGACGCGAAGGTGCCGATGTAGGAGCCCGGCGTTCCGCCCTGGGCGAAGATATTGAAGATGTAGCCGGTCAGGAAGCCGACGAAGACCACGAAACCGCAGAGCAGTACCGACACCAGCATGGCCGCGCCCAGGCGCGGAGCCACCAGCCGGCGCATGGGGTCGACGCCCATCACCTTCATGGCGTCGATCTCCTCGCGAATGGTGCGGGAGCCGAGATCGGCGCAGATGGCCGAGCCGACCGCGCCCGCGATCATGAGCGAGGTGACCAGGGGCGCGCCCTGTTGAATGATGCCCAGGCCGTTGGCCGCGCCGATGAACGAGGTCGCGCCGACCTGTCCGGCGACCGAGCCGACCTGAATCGAGACGATGACGCCGATGGGAATGGCGACCAGCAGCGTGGGCGCCGCCGCGACATTCGCCATGAATGCGCACTGCCGGATGAACTCGGCGAAGGGGAATCGTTTCCGGAAAATCGCGATGAAAAGCTCGGCGACCGCGGACACGCCCATGGACATCATCCGGCCGCCGGTCTCCAGCGACCGCTTGGGATGGTCCTGCCAGTAGGCCTTGGCCCAGTCGACGGCCGCATTCATCCGTGACTCCGGTGGGCTCCCCTGCCCATCGAGGCTCTTGGTCAACTGCACTGACTACCCCTCTCGACGCCGGTTACCCGCCTCCGGCGACTGTTTGCTTGACGCACCTTACTACGGAGTTAGGAAAAACACATCACGCTCTGTGGTTCCGGTCATAGAGCCGGATCACTTTCCCTGAAACGTTGTGAACAGCCACATCACGGTTGGTTTACGAGCCAAAGAAGCAGGCAGATATCTAGAACTTGTTCTAGTTTTTCAAGATCGCCGGGATTGTGAAGACCCACCCGGTAACAATTTGTAGGAATGAATTTATCGGAAATCGATAGCGAATGTGCATTGTTCCCATATCTCCTATCCAAGTCGGTATCGACCGCAACATCCCCGCGACACCCGGAACGAGCGCCCTTCGCCTGCGTAACAACACACTTGGGCAACATGTGGCAGTACAAGCTGAAGCCGGGACCGAATACTGACAGGATGAGTACCCAGCAAGTTGATAGGTAGATCAGCTTCCGACATCTGGAGGATCATGATCAGGAAACTCGCCGGTGTGGCCGGCGCTTTCGCCGTCGCTTCGAGTATCGCGCTGGTCGGGAGCGCGGGGATCGCGAGCGCGGACGCTCCGGCGGTCATCGGCGGCGGCTCCGGCATCATCATCGACGACATGTTCGAGTGCACCGTGACCACCATCGGTCACGACGGCGCGGGCCGCCTGGTCGGTCTCACCGCCGGGCACTGTGGCGATCCGGGCGCCAAGGTCTATGCCGAGGCCTCCCGTGGATCCGGCCAGATCGGCCGGTTCGTGTACTCCAATCACGACTTGGACTACGCGGTCATCGAATTCGATGCGAGCCGGACCATCCCGGTCAACCGCATCGGCAATGTGACCATCACCGGGGTCGGCGGTCCGCCGGGATTCCCGATGATCGTCTGTAAGGAAGGCCGGACCACCGGCAATACCTGCGGCATCTCCTGGGGCGACGTGTTCGGCACGAACATCGAGACCTGGAGCCAGATGTGTGTGGTGGAGGGCGATTCGGGCGCACCGGTCGTCGTCGGCTCCACGCTGGTCGGCATGGTGAACGCCTATCTCGCCGTCGCCTGCTTCGGTCCCGAGGTCGGGACCAATATGAGCAGCATCATGGCGGATATCAATGGGCGCGGTGGCGTCGGCTCGGGGTACTACCCCATCTAGCGACGAGGACGGAAGAGGCTGCGATCCGGTTGGATCGCAGCCTCTTCCGCGTTTCCGGGCCGCTCGCTCAGAGCGCCGCCAGGCACACCACGACCTGGCGCGTCTCGTAGGCGTAGCCCTTGTCGCCGCTGGTGCAGTCGTCGATCGAGCTGGTGTTCTTCAGGATCGACAGCACTTTCACGCCTTCCGTCGCATTCGCGCCGGTGCAGGAGACCCGGTGCGGGTCCTCGCCGCCCAGATCCAGGCAGTCGCCGATGACCCAGTCGATGTCCAGGCAGATGGCGCCGGTCTCGACGCCATTGGTGGTCTCGTAGTACGCCTGATCGATATCGGCCGGGCACTGCGCGTTGGTCTTGGCCTTGGCCACCACCTTGTAATTGGCTTCCTTGCCGCCGCAGGTCTCCTTGCTGATGATGGCGTTGTCGGTGGTGCCGCCGAGCTTCACGCAGTCACCGATATTGGCCTTGAAGTCGGTCTTCCCGCCGCCGTTGGGATTGGAGGGCTTGGCGCTCGGCTTGGCCGAGGGCTTGCCGCCGCCGGTCGGCGCCGCGGACGGCTTGCCGGTCGAGGTGGGCTGCGGGCCACCGGGGGCGGCCTGCGGGTTTCCGGAAATGGTGGTGCCGCAGCCCGCGAGCAGCAGGGCGACGGCGGAGATCGCGGGGAGGGCGATCCGGGCGGAGATCCGCTGGCGCAACACAACAGTCCTAAGATTTGAGAAACAGGTAGCTTTGACTTTGCGCCATGCATATCACACGTCCTCGAACCAGCGCCCGGCTCGATTCGTATAGGAGAGGGTGACCACGGCAAGCGAATCCGCCGATCCGAGCACACCGGTCCGGCTCCGGGAACCACGGCTGCCGGTGCTGGACGCGTTCGCGGCGGGCGCCGACCTGGCCGCGTACTTCCGGTGGCGGCGCCGGCGCGACGGGGATCCGTTCCTGGTGCGTTTCCCCGGGCTGGGCTCGGCGGTGTTCACCGGGACGCCGGCCGGAGCGCGGGAGTTGCTGCGGGCGCCGGTCGAGCTGCTGACGCCGCCGCTACCCAATCCGATCGAGCCGATGGTGGGGCCGGCTTCGCTCATTCTCCGGGCGGGCGGGCAGCATCGGAGCGATCGGGCGCTGCTGGCGCCGGCCTTTCACCGGAATCGGATCAGCGCGTACGGCAGGACAATTCGCGAAGCTACGCTGGCGGAATTACACGACGATCGTCAGGGCCGCGCGTGGTTATCGGGGCGGCGGGTGGATGCGCGGGCCGCGGCGCGGGCGATAACCATGCGGGTGATCCTGGCGGCGGTATTCGGAATAGACGATCCGGCGCGGCGGTCCGAATTCACCATTGCCACAACCGAATTCCTGAATTCTTATGGCACATCGCTTTTCCTGATTCCGGTGCTGCGGCGCAATATGCACGGAATATCCGGCTGGGAGCGATTCACCGCCGCACGGGAGCGGTTCGATCGGCTCATCGACGCGGAAGTGGCGCGGCGTCGAGCGAATCCTGTTGCCGGACAGGATATTTTGAGCCTGCTGCTGGAGTCGCGCTACGAAGACGGCAGTGCCGTAAGCGATTCCGACCTTCGCGACCAATTGCGCACCCTGCTGGTGGCCGGGCACGAGACCACGGCGACCACGCTGGTGTGGGCGCTCTACCGGCTGCACCGGGAACCGGAAGCACTGGCGCGACTGCGGGACGAGCTGACCGCGGCGGGATCGGGGCTCGACCCGCTCGAACTGGTGAAACTGCCCTATCTGGACGCGGTCTGCCAGGAGACGCTGCGCCTGCACCCGCCGGTGCCGCTCGTATTGCGCAGGCTCACCGGTGATTTCGAGCTACGCGGGACGGAACTGGTGGCGGGGGACACCATGGGCATCGCGGTGCCGCTGCTGCACTCCGACCCCGAGGTGTGGTCCAGACCGCAGGACTTCGCGCCGGAGCGGTTTCTCGAACGCCGGTACGGCCCATTCGAATTCGTCCCCTTCGGCGGCGGGCACCGGCGCTGCGTCGGGGCGGCGCTGGCCGATTACGAACTACGCATCGTGCTCGCCACGGTGCTCGAGACAGTGCGGCTGGAATTGTCTCCGCGTTTCGCGCGGGGGCGGATACCGATGACGGTGCCGCACAATATTGCGACCGGTCCGCGTGCGGCCATCAGCTTCGAAGTACGCGAAGCCTGATGCGACGTCCGTGATTTCGATCACAACCGGGTTTGAGGAAGTAAACACTCCGGTCGCTTCGGAGTATGTGGGGGTACAGAGGAATCGCCGACGCCATCGGCATATTCGCAGTCAGTGCATAGCCTACCGCAGGTGTTGTGACGCGTAACACACCAAGGGGTCGGTATGCATAACTGGCAGAACGCGATTGGCGTGCCATCCATTGCCGGGTACTAATGGATGCGGGGTTGGGACCTACGCGAGTGAACCGTGCTCGCACTCTGCGTGTGAACGAGGATCGAGAGGACCACTGCTGTGCGCTTAACCCGCCGGAACCGGAAGACGGGACTGATCACCCTTGCCGCCCTCGCGGCGACCGGAGCCGTGTTGGCAGCACCAGCATCAGCCGGACCGCTATGGCCGGGCGGGCCCGAAGTGCCGGGCGTGCCCTCCGCCGTGATGCCGCAGCCCGCGCCGGGCTCGCTGCCCACCGATCCGAACGCCAAGTCGCCGATTCCGCCGGCCAACTTCACGGCTCCGAACATCAGCCCCGGTGACGGGGAAGTGGTCGGCGTGGCCCAGCCGGTCATCATCAACTTCAAGGAGCCGGTGAGCGATCACGAGACGGCCGAGAAGGCCATCCGGATCACCTCCACCAACAAGGTGGACGGCCACTTCTACTGGATGGGCGACAAGCAGGTCCGCTGGCGGCCCGAGAACTTCTGGCCGGCCGGTTCCAAGATCACCGTCGAGGCCGGCGGCACGCACGTGGCCTACGAGGTCGGCGACGAGTTCATCGCCACCGCCGACGACACCACCCACGAGATCGTGGTGACCCGCAACGGCGAGGTCGTCAAGACCATGCCCACCTCCATGGGCAAGACCGGGCACGAGACCCCGAACGGCACCTACATCGTCAGCGAGCGCAATCGCAAGATGATCATGGATTCCTCCACCTACGGCGTGCCGGTGACCGCTCCCGAGGGCTACAAGCTCGAGGTCGAGTACGCCACCCGCATGTCCAACAGCGGCATCTTCGTGCACGCCGCGCCGTGGAGCGTTGCGCAGCAGGGTGTTTCGAACACCTCGCACGGCTGCCTGAACGTTTCCACCGCGGACGCCAAGTGGTTCCAGGAGAACGTGAAGAAGGGTGACCCGGTGATCGTGAAGAACACCAAGGGCGGCACCTTGAGCACCAGCGACGGCTGGGGCGACTGGAATTAAGGGGTAGCCCCTCCAAAGACGGATATTCGAGGACCCCCGCCCTTCCGGGCGGGGGTCCTCGCGTTCCGGGCAGGGCGGCTTGCGTTCTCGGGCGCGGCGGGCCGATGTCCCGTGTTGGCCACCCGTTCACGTGAATTCTGGCTCGAAAGAGACTGGGCATCCGTACTATTCGGCGCATGTCCGCGCCGCCTGCGGGTGATCCCGGTGAACACGAGGTGGCGCCCGCGCGCCCACAGTTCAACGGGTTGGCATCCATACGTCACCGGCTATTCGCTCGCAACCGTCAGGCTGCGCGGGTGCGATCGAGCCCCGAACGAGTACTGCCGCAGCCACCTGGGAGGGGCTGGCGCAAGCGGCCCTGGCAGGATTACGCGCTGTTCACCGTTCTGGTGCTGCCGAATCTGATCCTGTTGTCGGTCTTCGTGTATCGGCCGCTGCTCGACAATATCCGGTTGTCGTTCTTCGACTGGAACATCTCCGACACCGAGTCCACCTTCGTCGGTTTCGACAACTACGTCGAGTGGTGGGGGCGTGACGATTCATGGCAAATCGTCCGCAATACCTTGGTCTTCACGCTCTTCGCCGTCGTCGGCAGCATGGTGCTGGGCCTGGCGCTCGCCCTGCTGCTGGACCGGAAGCTGTTCGGGCGCAATGTGGTCCGCTCGGCCATCTTCGCGCCGTTCGTGATCTCCGGCGCGGCCATCGGCGTGGCCTTCCAGTTCGTCTTCGACCCCACCGTCGGCCTGGTGCAGGACCTGCTGCACAAGCTCGGCGTGGAGAACGTGCCGCAGTTCTACAAGGATCCGCACTGGGCGATGTTCATGGTGACCGTCACCTACCTGTGGAAGAACCTCGGCTACACCTTCGTCATCTACCTGGCCGCCCTGCAGGGCACCCGCCAGGATCTGATGGAAGCCGCCGAGATCGACGGCGCGAGCCGGTGGACCACCTTCACCCGGGTGCTCATGCCGCAGCTGCGGCCCACCACCTTCTTCCTGTCGATCACCGTGCTGCTCAACTCGCTTCAGGTCTTCGACATCATCTACACGATGACCCGCGGCGGGCCGCTGGGCACCGGCACCACCACCATGGTGGTCCAGGTCTATCGCGAATCCTTCGTCAACTTCCGGGCCGGCTACGGCGCGACGGTCGCCACCATCATGTTCGTGGTGCTGCTGATCGTGACGCTGCTCCAGGTGCGCATCATGGATCGGGCCGAGCGGTCATGAAGTTCAAGCGCGGCGACAGCGCTTTCTGGGCGGACGTTTTCGGCTATCTCGCCATGGTGTGCGTGCTGATCATCGTCGGCGTGCCGCTGTTCTGGATTCTCGTCAACTCCTTCAAGGACCACGACGACATCTACGTGCAGGCCGGGCAGGGCGCGGTGTACTGGCCGAACCGCTGGCATCCGGAGAACTACCGGGAAGCCACCACCACGCTGCCGTTCTGGACCTTCCTGCGGAACTCGCTCATCGTCACCGGCGTGGTGGCGGGCGTGAAGTTCGTGCTCGGCGTGCTCAGCGCGTACGGGCTGGTGTTCCTGCGGTTCCCGGGCAAGAACATCCTGTTCCTGGTGATCATCGCGGCGCTCATGGTGCCCAACCAGATCACCGTCATCTCCAACTACGCGCTGGTCTCGCAGCTGGGCTGGCGAAACACGCTGGTGGGCATCATCGTTCCGCTGTGCGGGGTGGCCTTCGGGACCTTCCTGATGCGCAATCATTTCCTGTCGCTGCCGAACGAGGTCATCGAGGCGGCGCGCATGGACGGCGCGGGCTGGTGGCGGCTGCTCACCCGGGTGGTGCTGCCCATGTCCGGGCCGACCATGGTGGCCTTCGCGGTCGTCACGCTGGTCAACGAGTGGAACGAATACCTGTGGCCGTTCCTGATGGCCGACAGTTCCGAAGTGGCCACGCTGCCCGTCGGTCTCACCCTGCTGCAGAACACCGAGAACCCGAGCATCACCAACTGGGGGCCGGTGATGGCCGGCACCCTGCTCACCATGCTGCCGATCCTCATCGTCTTCCTGGCCTTGCAGCGTCACATGATCAAGGGCCTCACCTCCGGTGCGGTCAAGGGCTAAGTCCCAGAAGGAGATTCACGTGTCCGATTCACGATTCCCGAACCTGTCCCGCCGCGGGTTCCTGGGGCTGGCCGGCGCCACCGCGGCCGGGCTGGCGCTGACCGCCTGCGCGGGCACCGGTGGCGGCGGCAGCAAGCAGGGCGGCGACGGCAACAAGCTCACCTTCTGGTCCAACCACCCGGGCACCTCCAAGGATCAGGAACTGGAGCTGATCAACCGCTTCCAGGCCAAGTACCCCGATATCAAGGTGGAACTGGTCGACGCGGGCAAGAACTACGAGGAGGTGTCGCAGAAGTTCAACGCGGCGCTCTCCGGCGGTGAACTGCCCGACATCGTGGTGCTGTCGGACGTGTGGTGGTTCAACTACGCGCTCACCGGCAAGATCGAGCCGCTGGACTCCCACTTCGGTTCCGCCGGTGTGAAACTCGACGACTACGTGGATTCCCTCGCCGCGGACTACCTGTTCAACGGCAAGCACTACGCACTGCCGTACGCGCGCTCGACGCAGGTCTTCTACTACAACAAGGACGCGTGGTCCAAGGCCGGGCTGCCCGACCGCGGCCCGAACTCCTGGCAGGAATTCGACGAGTGGGGCCCCAAGCTGCAGTCGGTGGTGGGCGGCGGCAAGTTCGCGCACGGCTGGGGCGACGCCAAGAACTACCTGGGCTGGACCTTCCAGGGCCCGATGTGGACCTTCGGCGGCGGCTACTCCGACCAGTGGAAGCTGAAGTTCAACGAGCCCAAGTCGATCGAGGCCGGAAACTTCCTGAAGGCCATGATCAACGACAAGAAGTACGCCACCATCAGTCCGCAGGTGGCGGTCGACTTCGGCACCGGCGTGGTGGCCTCGGCCATCGCCTCCACCGGTGATCTCAAGGGCATCAAGAAGAGCGCCGAGGGCAAGCTGGAATTCGGCACCGCCTTCCTGCCGCACCCGAACGGGGCGGGCGCCACCACCGGCGGTGCGGGCCTGGCGATTCCGTCCGGGATCTCCGACGCCCGCAAGGAGAACGCGCTCAAGTTCATCGAGTTCGTCACCAATGCCGCCAATACCGCGTACTTCTCGCAGGCCACCGGGTACATGCCGGTGCGCAAGTCGGCGCTGCAGGATCCCACCGAGATCGAGTTCCTGGCCAAGAACCCGAACAACAAGACCGCCATCGAACAGCTGTCGGTCACCAAGTCGCAGGACTACGCCCGCGTCTTCCTGCCGGGCGCGGACCAGATCATCGGCGCGGGCATGGAGCAGATCGGCAACCAGAACCGCGATGTGACAGCCGCTTTCGGCGATATCACCACCCAGCTGCAGTCGATCTACGACAAGCAGATCGCGCCGAAGCTGCCCAAGTAATACCCGGTAACCGAGCCCCCCGCGTCGGCGTCAGGGGCCACAGGCGGCAGCCTGCGTCACCACGTAGGCCCCCGCCGAGGCGAAAATGTCAGAGGAGACCCGCCGCATGGCGACTGTGCAGTTCGAGGGCGTATCCCTCACCTATCCGGGTGCGCCCGCCCCGGCCGTGTCCGACCTGAACCTCGATATCGCCGACGGCGAATTCCTGGTGCTGGTCGGGCCTTCGGGGTGTGGCAAGTCCACCAGTCTGCGCATGCTGGCGGGTCTCGAGGCGGTCAGCACCGGGAGCATCCGGATCGGCGGACTCGATGTCACCGGTCTGGCTCCCCGCAACCGCGATGTGGCCATGGTCTTCCAGAGCTACGCCCTGTACCCCAATATGACGGTCGCGGAGAACATGGGCTTCGCGCTCCGCAATGCCGGAATGTCCAAGTCGGACACGCTGGTTCGGGTCAAGGAAGCCGCCGCCATGCTGGAGCTGGAGGACCTGCTCGACCGCAAACCGGCCAAGCTCTCCGGCGGCCAGCGCCAGCGCGTCGCCATGGGCCGCGCCATCGTCCGCCGGCCGCAGGTCTTCTGCATGGACGAGCCGTTGTCGAACCTGGACGCCAAACTCCGCGTCAGCACCCGCTCCCAGATCGCCGCCCTGCAGAAGCGTCTGGGCACCACCACGGTTTACGTCACGCACGACCAGGTCGAGGCGATGACCATGGGCCACCGAGTGGCCGTCCTGAAAGACGGGCAGCTCCAGCAGATCGCCTCGCCCCGCGAGCTCTACGACAACCCGGTCAACACCTTCGTGGCCGGTTTCATCGGCTCGCCCGGCATGAACCTGCTCACCGCCCCCGTCGAAGACGGCGCAGCCGTCCTCAACGACCTCCGAATTCCCGTCCCGAACAACGCTTCCGGCGCGCGGATCGTGATCGGCATTCGCCCCGAATCCTGGGAACTCACCACCGATCCCACCAACGCTCTGGCGGTGGAGGTAGAGCTCCTCGAAGAACTCGGTGCCGAATCCTTCCTCTACTCCCACGGCATCACCGATCAGTGGTCCAGCCAATCCGGCCGGGTGGTGGCCCGGGTGGACCGCCGCCTCCGCATCACCCTCGGCGAACGCCTCTACCTCACGCCGAAGACCGACGAGATCTTCTTCTTCGACGCCGAAACCCAGCAGCGCCTGCCCTGAGCTCGCCCTCAGGGCAGCGGCCGCGCCTGCGTGAGAATCGCGTCCACCGTCTCCTCGACCGTGAGATCCGAAGAGTCCAGCCACAATCCGATCCGGGGCGTGGTCTCGCGCAGTCCGGTGTCCAGATCCTCGACGGTGAAGGCCCCGTAGGCGTTCTTCGAGCGCCCCGCCTCCCGGGCCGCGACGGCGTCCGGCCGCGGGGCCAGTACGACCACGTAGCGCGGGCGGGTCCGGATCCGCTCCGTGAACCAGGGCAGGAAATCCCCGAGCACCACGTCCTGCACCACTGCCGTGAACCCCTCGGCGGCATAGGCATCCGCGGTCGCGGCGGCCAGCCGGTAGCGCAATCGCAACTGCTCCAACGCCGCCTCCGGCGGATCCGGACGCATGTCCTCCCGCCCGTTCACCACGAACCGGCGGAAGGCATCGCCCCGCACGTGCGCCGACTTCGGCAGGCGCTCCGCGAGCGCCTGCGCGACAGTCGATTTCCCGGCCGCCTGAATGCCGGTGATCAGATAGACGGCCCCGGCTACCAGATCTTCACCCGCTCGGCCGGATCCAGGTAGAGGGCGTCGCCGGGTTCCACGGCGAAGGCTTCGTGGAAGCCGTCGAGGTTGCGGACCACGCCGTTGCAACGAAATTCGGGCGGGGAGTGCGGGTCCACGGCCAAGCGGCGGATGGCTTCCTCCTGCCGGGCCTTGGTGCGCCAGACCTGCGCCCAACCGAAGAAGACTCGTTGCAGGCCGGTGAGGCCGTCGAGTTCGGGGGCTTCCTTGCCGTCGAGGGAGATCTTGTAGGCCTCCAGCGCGATGGAGAGGCCGCCGAGATCGCCGATGTTCTCGCCGATGGTGAACTCGCCGTTGACGGTGTGCTCGTCGGCCAGGTCCTTGGGGGAGAACTGGTTGTACTGGTCGATCAAAGCCTTGGTGCGCTTGCCGAATTCGGTGCGGTCGGACTCGGTCCACCAGTCGATCATGTTGCCGTCGCCGTCGTACTTGGAGCCCTGATCGTCGAAGCCGTGGCCGATCTCGTGGCCGATGACCGCGCCGATACCGCCGTAGTTGGCGGCGTCGTCGGCGTTCATGTCGAAGAACGGGGGCTGGAGAATGGCGGCGGGGAAGACGATTTCGTTGAGGCCGGGGTTGTAGTAGGCATTGACCGTCTGCGGGGTCATGAACCATTCGTTGCGGTCCACCGGGCCGCCGAGCTTGTTCAGGTCGCGGTCGTGTTCGGCGGCATAGCCGTTGCGGTAGTTGCCGACCAGATCGGTGGGATCGATGGTGATGTTGGAGTAGTCGCGCCACTCGTCGGGGTAGCCGATCTTGGGGGTGAACTTCTCCAGCTTGGCGAGCGCGGCCTGACGGGTGTCGGGGCTCATCCACTCCAGGTCGGCGATATTGCGGCGGTAGGCCTCCTGCAGGTTCTCCACCAGTTCGACCATGCGGGCCTTGGCTTCCGGCGGGAAGTGCTGGGCCACATAGAGTTTGCCGACGGCCTCGCCGAGCAGATCCTGGACCACCGAGACGCCGCGCTTCCAGCGTTCCCGGTTCTCGGGCGCGCCGGTGAGGGTGCGGCCGTAGAAGTCGAAGTTGGCCTCGACCAGATCGTCGGTGAGGTAGGGGGCGCGGGCCTTCACGATGCGCCAGGCCGCCCAGGCCTTCCAGTCCTCGATGGACTCCGAGGCCCAGAGCCGGGCGAAGGTGCGGACGTAATCGGGCTGGCGGACCACCAGTTCGGCGAACAGTTCGCGGCCGGAGCGGTCCAGGCCGGCCGCCAGCGCGGAAGTCCACCCATCCCAGTCGAATTCCGGGTTCTCCGCGGCCAGGGCATCGAAAGTGGTGAGGTTGTAGCTCAATTCGGCGTCGCGGCGGCGCACCACGTCCCAATGCCCGCCGGCCAGCTTGGCTTCCAGGTCGAAGACGCGCTGCGGGTCGTAGTCCAGGCCGGCCAGCTCGAACATGCGGCCGATGTGCGCCAGGTACTTCGCGCGGATCTCGGCGTACTCGTCCTTGTGGTAGTACGACTCGTCGGGCAGGCCGAGGCCGGACTGGGTGGCGTGCACCAGGTAGCGCTGCGAGTTCTTGTCGTCGGTGTCGACATAGAAGGCGAGCGCGCCGCCGACGCCGGTGCGCTGCAGGCGGCCGATGAGCGCGGCGAAATCGGAGCTGTTGCCGACCGCGGCGACGGCGGCCAGTTCCTCGGCCAGCGGCGTCAGGCCCGCCGCCGCGACCGCCGCGGTGTCCATGAACGAGTTGTACAGGTCACCGATCTTGCGCTCTTCGCTGCCGGGCGCGGCATCGGAGGCGGCGGCCGCCTGGATGATCGCCTGCACGTCCCGCTCCGCCTGGTCGTACAGCGTGCGGAAGGCGCCGTCGACCGCGCGGTCGCCCGGTATCTCATAGGTGTCCAGCCATTTGCCATTGACGTGCGCGAACAGGTCGTCCTGCACTCGCACACCGTCATTACGGAAAGACAGGTCGATACCGGAGGGAGCGTTCAGCTGCGAAGTCACGGAACCCAGTATGCCCACTTCCGGCGCGGCGGGCCGGGCGCTCGCCTTCAGGCGAACACGGGAATGCGGTCGAACTCGCCGTCGCGGGCGCCGGCCAGAAAAGCGTCCCATTCTCCAGGGGTGTATACGAGAGTGGTCTCACCGTGGCGCAGCACGGTATGCCCGTCGGGGCGGGTGCGGGCGGTCAGGGCGACCGGATCCGTGCCGCAGCTGAGCACTACGCCGAGGAAGGACATCCATTCGGGTGCCGTGACGGTGATAACGGGCTCCGGTTCGTGACGCCGTTCCGGATCGCGCCGGAACTTGCTGTCGCGAATGAGCACCACGGCACCGTCGAAACGGACCTCGACGCACTGATTTCCATTATTGGTGCGGGTCGATGTGAACCAGCCGGTGGAATCCGGCTGGTAGTTCGCGGTGGTAAGCATGGGCGGTATTTTACCGTCGGACATGTGTCTCCTACCCTTGCGAATAACGTTTGATCATCGCCAAAGACTCTGTCCGGCCGAGTGATTGGTCGAGCGCGCGCACGAATGCGAAACTCAAGTCGCGGACCTGGTCCGGATCGTCCACCGCGCCGCCGAAAACAGCGCTCTCCACCCAGCCGAAAGTCGGGAGATTTTCCGACGCGAAATCGAGCAGGTGGAAACTCGAGCCGCCCAGAATCGCGCCGTGCGAGGCGCTGAACGGAATCACCCGCACCGTCACCGAATCCAGTTCGTCCATCAAATCGGCCAGATGCTCGAGTTGCCGGCGGAGCGCTTTGGGGCCGCCGATCTGTTGCAGGAGGGTGGCCTCGCCGACCACGGCGGTGAGTTCCAGCCGTTCCCCGTCCGCGCGCAGGCGTTCCTGCCGGCGCATGCGGACGGCCACCAATTGCTCGACCTGGACGGGCCGGATCATCACGTCGGCGCTGATGAGGGCCCTGGCGTATTCCTCGGTCTGGAGCAGGCCCGGCACCACCAGACTGTCGTAGCTGCGAATGGCCTCCGCGCCGAATTCCATGCCGTAGTAGCGCTGCAATTCCGCGCCGATCAAGGCCGAGGACTTGGTCCACCAGCCGCGTTCCTTACTCGCGGTGAGCAATTCGAGCAGTTCCTCACGCTCCTCGCCCTCCACCTCCAGCAGCTCCAGCACCGGGCCGATGGTGGTGGCGGTGAGGACGCGCCGTCCCTTCTCCACATGCGACCAGTTGGCCGGGGTGAAACCGACCCGCTTGGCGAAGGTGGCCGAATCGAAGCCGCGTTGCTCACGCAGCTCCCGAAGCCTCAGGACCAGCTCCCAACGCGCGACGGTCGGAGAGACCGGCGCAGGCTTGTGCTTCTGGGGGTTCGGGGGCGCAGCCCCGCCGCGGGGAGGCGGAGGCGCGAGTCCCCGAGAGTTGGGTTCGCCCATGCCGAGGGACTCTACTCCGGAAATCCCCCGGCGTGTGACTATTGTCATACCGATTGCGGGGCCTTAGGGTCATTAGCAGGAGGTTCGCCATGAGCGCGCTGGACCCGTCCTCGTACACCGCCACCCAGGAGGCGTTGGCGCGGTGCCGTAGCTACCGCAAGGAAAACGGTCTGTACGGAGTGGTGGATTCGGTATTGGGCCGAATCATGTTGGAAGTCGGGTCCGTCGGGGCCGTCACCATGCCCGCTGAACTGGGTAAGCGCGTGCGCGACCGGTTGCTGGCGCAGCGCCGGTGCGGGCCCGTCATCGCCCATCCGCGCTCGGGGCGATGGACGTTCCTGACCGGGCCCAGCGACGATTCGTATCTGGACATGACGCTGTTCTCGGACCTGTTCCGGGACTGCGCCGCCGTGGCGCTGCCCGGTAGCCAGATCGTTCTACCGTCGCCCACGGACGAGCACGCCGCCTATCGAACGTGGATCTGCCCGCCGGACGGCGACTTTCGGCCCGAACTCGCCGAAGTCCTCGCGGCAACCCGCGAATGCCGCCCGGCGGCAAGCTGACCCAGTTCTCAACTGGGAAGAGGGAATTGGGGGCTGGGCCCCCGAATCCTCTTAAGTGGGTTCGGGGGTGAAGGTAATGCTGAACCGGTCCTCGACCCGCTGCTGGAAGTCCCGCTCGCACTGGTCGATCTTCGCCTGATCGCCCTTGGCGTCATTGATGCAGCTGATGTAGTCGGTGGTCCCCGTCTCGGAGAACACGAACCACACCAGAATGCCCGCGATGATGCCGCCGATCAGACTGATGGCCCCGAGGATCAGACCGCTCAGCGCCATCCCCTTGCCGTCCCCGGTCCCGGCGCGCACCTTCGACAGCGCGATCAGACCGAAGATCATGGCCAGCAGGCCGAAGATGATGCCGAGGATCGTGAAGATCACGGTCCAGAAGGTCAGGATGCCGAGAATGCCCAGGACCAGCGCGGCGATCGCGAGACCCTTGCTCTTCGGCTCACCCTGCCAATAGCCGCCGCCACCCGGTGGCGGATAACCGCCCGGGGGCGGTGGTGGATTCTGGCCGTACTGTCCGGGAGGTGGGTACTGTGCCATGCCCAGATGCTATTGCCCGCCGAGGCGAGCGTGCATCTCCCACACCAGGATTTCGGACGGGATGTTCGCGGTCACCCGCTGCCCGCCGCTGCGCACCATGCGCACCGCGTCACCCTCGTACAGGGTGCCCACGCCCTCCATGTCGATCTCCCCGCGCGCCACGAAAAGATGCAGGTAGGGCGCTTCGGGTAGGCGTACCTCCACGGGTTCGGCCGGGCCCGCCATGCGCGCCACGTGCAGCGCCGAATGACTGCTGTTGATGGCGATGGCGGTCCGGTCGCGATAGCGCGGCAGCCCCGAGGCCACCGTCACCAGCCCGCCGCCGGCCAGCTCGTCGTCGATCTCCAGCTGCTGATAGCCGGGCGTCAGGCCCGGCTCGTCCGGCACCACCCACATCTGCACGAAATGCACCGGCTCCTCGTGCTCGGGAGCCGTGCTGATGCGCCAGGAATCGTTCTTCTCCGAATGCAGGATGCCCGCGCCCGCGCTCATCCGCTGGGCCAGGCCCGGATAGATGACGCCGCTGTGGCCGAGCGAATCCTGATGCACCAGGCTGCCGCTGAGCACCCAGGTGACGATCTCCATATCCCGATGCGGATGGGTTTCGAAACCCTCGCCGGGCAGGACTATGTCCTCATTGTTGACCAGCAGCAGGCCGTGATGGGTGTTGTCGGGATCGTAGTGTTCCCCGAAGGAGAACGAATGCTTCGAATCCAGCCATGCCACACGCGTTTTCATACGATCGCCCGCGCGATGGACATCGATGTGTGGTGTCGTGAGGGTGGACACCGCCGTACTCCTCTCACCGGCGAGCACCGATCAGAATCCAGGGTAGGGGCACAATCCGCGCCTTCAGCTGAATTCCCGGTAAATTCTATCGTGAGAGCAGCACCGCCCTGCACGCCGCCGACCAGGCACTTCGATATCGGCATGGCGAACAGGCAAATACCCGGCGACCATCCGCTATCGCGAGTGCCCCGCCAGCGGTATTCGGTCGGCGACCGTATCATGATGTGCCGCAAGTGAAACCGGAGGGAGAGCAGGGGGATGCGACCCGAAGTACTCGCGGGCATCGAACGCGAACTCCGGCAGCAGGCCGAAGACGAAGGCATCGTCCACTTCGTGGTCGGGGTGGCGGTATTCCGCAATGGGAAACTGCTGGTCGTACGGCGTGTCGCCGACGATTGGCACGGGGGGATGTACGAACTGCCCGGCGGCGGTGTGGAATCCGGGGAAAGTTTCGCCGAATGCGTGGAACGCGAACTCTTCGAGGAAACCGGACTGCGGATCACCCGCATCACCGATGTGCTGGGCGGGTTCGACTACGCCACCCGGACCAAATCCCGGGTGCGGAAATACAGCTTCGTGGTGGAGGCGCTGGACGGGGAGATCGTGCTCGATCCGGGTGAACACGACGAATTCCAATGGGTCGATGCCGACAGTCTCGACAATCTGCCCATGGCCGAGGATATGCGCGCGGCCGTATTCGCCCTCGTCACCACGCATCCCGCGCGGTGAGCACACCCGCCACCGACCACACCCCGGAATCCGGACCAGGTTCGCCGCCCCGCCGCACGCCCCGCGCCGTCCTCGCGACGGTGCGCACCGTTGTGCGGGAGAGCCCGGGCACGCTGCGGCTGAGCGTCATCCGGCTGGCCGGGCAGTTCGGCGACGGCATGTTCCAGGCCGCGCTGTCGGGGGCGATCCTGTTCAACCCGGAACGCGAAACCGATCCGCTCGCGATCGCGGGCGGCTTCGCGGCGCTGCTGCTGCCGTATTCGATCATCGGCCCGTACGCGGGCGCCATGCTCGACCGCTGGGATCGGCGGACGGTGCTGCTGGTCGCGAATATCGTGCGGGCCGTGCTCATCGCGGTCACCGCGGTGGGGCTGCTCGCCGGGATGGGCAATCGGCTGCTGCTGGTGTTCGCGCTGGCCGTGGTCGGGGTGAGCCGGTTCGTGGGCGCGGGCGTGTCGGCGGCACTGCCGAAGGTGCTGGCCCAGCGCCGGCTGGTGCCGATGAACTCGATCCTGGCCACCGTCGCGTCCGGGTGCGCGGTGCTGGGCGCGGGCGTGGGGTTCGGCATCATCGGCGTGGCGGGCGCGGGTGATCTCGGCTCCGCGCTCGCGGTCGCGGTGAGTGCCGCCGGATCAGCGATCGGCGCGGTCGTGACGAGTGGATTCCGGCCGCGCGCACTCGGCCCCGAACGCGAGCCCACCGTAGTGGCCGCCGCGCCATCCCACGCGGGCACGAGCGCGAACAGCGGTACCGCGACCGGCGCGAGTGCCGATGCCGGGACCGTCGAAGCCAGCACGCTCCGGGCGCTGGCGGCGGGGTTGAAATCGGGGGCGACGGCGGCCTGGCGGTCGCGTGAGGTCACCACGGCGATGATCGGGATCGGCGCGCACCGCATGGTGTTCGGGGCCGACACGCTGTTGATGGTGCTGGTGCTGCGGCGCGGCGACGGGGGCGGGGTGGGGACGCATCTGGCGAAGTTCAGTGCGGCGATCACCGCGACCGGGGGCGGGATGCTGGTGGCGGCGGTGGTCGCGCCGTTCCTGATTCCGCGGCTGGGGCGGTCGCGGACGGTGGTGACCGGGCTGGTGACGGCGATCGTGGTGCAGTTGGCGCTGGTCACGCCGATCACCATCGCCACGGGGGCGGGGGAGCGGCGGGCGGAACTGTGCTTGCTGGCGGCGGCCTTCCTGCTCGGCTTGTGCGGGCAGACCATCAAGCTGACCGGGGACGCGGCCATGCAGATCGATATCGACGACGCGCATCGCGGGCAGGTGTTCGCGCTGCAGGACACCGTTTTCAACATCACCTACGTGCTGGCGCTGGCCGGGACGGCGCTGTGGATTCCGAAGGACGGGCGCTCACCGGTGCTGGTGCTGGTGGCGGCGGGCGTCTACGGCTGCGGGATCGCCGCCATCGCGGCCAATTCGCGGCGGCATGCCGGGCGGTAGCCGGTCTCGGGTCGATCACATCCGGCCGACAGCGAGGTGAACGGCCGGGCGTGTCGCGCGGGAACCGATACGGTGGGAGTCCCAGCCCGATGAGGAGGCTCACGACGCATGCGATTCCGCCCGCTCGGCCCGCCCGCGCGTATCGGAATCCCTGCCGCACTGGCCCTCTCGGGTGCTCTTGCCGTGTGCGCGGGACTGTTGCCGGTGACTCCGGCGCGGGGCGCGCCGCATCCCTGGGCGCCGCCGCCCGTGAACAGTTGCGGGGAAACCGGTTTCGATCCGCTGTTGCGCGAACCGCTCGAACCGGCACCGGAACCCGCACCCGCGCAACCGGATCCGACCATTCGCATCACGGTGCCGGTGCCGACCTTCGTGCCGGTGCCGGTGCCCGGTCCGCGGCCGGACAATACGCGGATCGATCCCGCGCCCTTGCCCGCGAATCCGTGCGACAACCCCTGCCCGGACATCCGGGACAGTCCCAAGCCGGCGCCGGTCACGGCCACGCCGGAAACCACTGCACCCGAACCGAATCCGGACGAGCCGACCACCACCGCACCGCCGGCGACCACCACCGCGCCGCCCGGGATCTTCCCGAACATCGAACTCCCGAAGATCGAGCTCGAGCCGCGGACCGAGACCGTCCCCATCCCGGTGCCGGGCGGCGATCCGCCGGAACCGCAGCCGGGTCCGGCGGTGGATCCGCAACCGTGGGAACCCGGCCCGGCCGCCGCGCCGATCCCGCTGCCACAGGTCGAAGCCGTCGATCTGGTCGGCCAGCTCACCGGGCACGGCTCCGAGAATCGCACCGATATGCGCTGGTCGGTGGACGGCACCGACCTCGGGCTGATCTACGAGACCGGGCCCGGACAGGTCGCGGTGGTCTTCGGCGACACCTTCGGCAAGGGCTGGGAGCCGCCGGGAGCCGGCACCGGAGATCAGGACTGGCGCAGCAATACCCTGGCCTACAGCACCGACCGTAATTTGGCCGACGGCCTCACCCTGGACAGCTTCGTCCAGGACACGCGCTGCCACGCCGCCGAGATACTGGACAGCCGCAAGATCGAGAATTTCGAGGTCACCACCATTCCCACCTCGGGCTTCACCCTCGGCGGGCGGCAGTACCTGAGCTATATGTCGATCAATGCCTGGAGCCGGATGCCGGGCGCGTGGGTGACCAATCGCGGCGGGCTGGCCTGGTCCGACGACAACGGCCGCACCTGGACCAAATCGCTGTGGGCGCAATGGGACAACTTCCTCGGCGCGGCACGCTTCCAGGTTTCGGCCATGGTGCCGCACGGGGACTACATCTATATGTTCGGTACGCCGAACGGCCGCTACGGGACCATCGGGCTGGGGCGGGTGCGCGCCGACCAGGTGCTGAACAAATCGGCCTACCAGTATTGGATCGGCGGCACGTGGGTCTCCGCCAATGGGGCGAGCGAATTACTGGTCAGCCCTTTGGTTTCCGGGCCGGTCGGTGAGTTGTCGATTCGGCACGACGCGGGCTCCGGGCTGTGGCAGATGGTGTATCTCGATGTCACGGCGCATCGCATCGTGCTGCGTACCGCCGCGGAACCGCAGGGTGCGTGGAGCGATCCGGCGCCGCTGATCGACACCGACGACTATCCGACGGCGTACGGCGGATTCATCCATCCGTGGTCGACGAGCACGGACCTGTACCTGACCATGTCGGCCTGGAACAGCTACAACGTCTATCTGATGCACGTGGCGCTGAAGTGAATTCGGGTCACGGGGCGCGGCGGAACCGCAGCGCCTGACCCGGGCGGGCCTGCGCCACCGCGTCCACGTCGGCGTCCACCACCACCGCGATGACCGGATAGCCGCCGGTAATCGGGTGATCGGCCAGGAAGATCACCGGCTGGCCGCTCGGCGGGACCTGCACCGAGCCCAAAGCCATGCCCTCGGTGGGTAATTCGCCGCGCACGCGCCGCTCCAGCGGGGGACCCGAGCGCCGATCCAGGCGGGCTCCGATGCGATCGGTGTCGGAGGAGATCAGCCATTCGCCCGCGAAAAGCGCCGCGGCATCGGTGAACCAGTCGTCGCGGGGACCGGGTACCGCGTGCACCACCAGTTCGCCGTCCGGCGGCGGCGGCACCGGAGCCACGTCCACGATGGGATGCACGCGCGGCGGAGCGCCGATCGGCAGCACGTCACCGGCGCGCAGCGGCTCGGGGCCGATGCCCGAAAGCGTGTCGCGGCTGCGCGATCCCAGTGCCGGCGGCAGGTCGAGGCCGCCGCGCACCGCGAGATAACTGCGCAATCCGGCGGTCGCCCAGCCCAGCCGAAGCCGTTGGCCCTCCTCTACTTCCAGCACGCTCGACATCCCCATCGCCCGGCCGTCGAGCGTGATGGGCAGCGCCGCACCCGTGACGGCGACCGTGAGCCGCCGCTCGGCCAGCAGTTCCAGCCCGCCCAGCAGGACTTCGATTCCCGCCGCGCCCTCCGGATTCCCGACCAGCCGATTGGCCAGCCGCAGCGCGGAACGATCCGCCGCACCGGACATTCCGACACCCGAATCGAACCACCCGGGCCGCCCCAGGTCCTGCACCGTGGCCAGCGGACCGACCCGCTTCACCCGGATCGCCGTCATCGCGCCGCCTCCGCGATCACGAAACGCACCCGCGTCCCCGCCCGCACCAGCGCGGGCGGATCCCGGTCCACATCCCACATCGGCGCTGCCGTGGTGCCGATCAACTGCCAGCCGCCCGGACTCCGGCGCGGATAGACCGCCGAATACCCACCCGCGAGCGCCACCGCGCCCGGCGGAATCGCGGTGCGCGACTGCTCGCGGCGGGGCACCGTCAATCGGCCGTCCGGCGATTCCAGATAACCGAACCCGGGCGCGAAACCCACGAAGGCGCAACGCCAGATCGTCCCGGTGTGCTGGGCGATCACTTCGGCCGGGGTCAGGCCGAGCAGCCGGGCCACCGCGTCGAGATCCGCGCCGTCGTAGCGCACGGGGATGACGACCGGTTCGGAGCGGAAACCATTGCCGCCCACCGAGGATTCCATTCGGCCGGCCCCCTCGGCGGGCCGATCCCGGGGACCGTATGCCCCGGCGGGCACCCGCGCCCGCGCTGCCGAGCGGGCCAGCAGCGCTTCCAGCCGCCGCCGCACGGGCTCCGCCGCAGCCGCCGAAACGAGTGTGACCAGCACGGTTTCGGCTGCGGGAAGCACATCCAGCACCCCCTCGGGCCGCTGCCGCAAAGCCGCGACCAGCTCCGCCACCGACTCCCTGGAAGCTGGAATCACCAGCAGCGCACGATCACCCGCCGCCCGGATCTCCCCGGCCGGAGAACTCACCGACGCCCCGGTCATGCGAAGGGGCGTAGCGGGACGCCCGAATCGTCGAGGGCAGTGCGGATGCGGCGGGCCATTGCGACGGCGGCGGGGGAGTCGCCGTGCACGCAGATGCTGGCGGCGTGGACGGCGACGGTGCCGCCGTCCACGGTGGCGGCCTTGCCGGTGCGGGCGATCGAAAGCGCTTGCGCCACGGCATCGTCCTCGCCGAGGACCGAGCCCGGAAGGCCGCGCGGAGCCAGCAGGCCCTCGGGGGTGTAGGCCCGGTCGGCGAAACCCTCACCGATGAAGGGAGTTCCGGCGGCCGTGGCGGCCGCTTCCATTTCGGTGCCGGCGGGGCCCAACAGGGCCAGGCTGGAATCGAATTCGCGCAGGGCCGCGACCACGGCGTCGGCGAGGGCGCGATCGGCGGCGGCCGCGTGGTACAGCGCGCCATGGGGTTTCACATAGCGGACGCGGTCGCCGGCGGCGCGGGCGAAGGCATCGAGGCTGCCGAGTTGGTACAGCGTTTCGTCGCGGAGGTCGGCGGGGGCGATGTCGATGGCGCGCCGGCCGAAGCCGGGGAGGTCGCGGTAGCCGACGTGGGCGCCGATTCGTACACCCCGCTCGACAGCCAGCGCACAGGTGCGGCGCATGATCGACGGGTCTCCGGCATGGAAACCGCAGGCGATATTGGCGCTGGTGACCACGTCCAGCATGGCCGCGTCGTCGCCCATCCGATATGCGCCGAAACCCTCGCCTAGGTCGCTGTTCAGATCCACGGGCATATGTTCTCCCAGCCGCTGCTCGTTCCCGGTCGCAGGTTCGATTGTGGTCGCGACGGCGGACGGCGACAACAGGCGCCGTTCAGCGACCGGATCGTGACCTGGTTCACAGGGGCGTGGTGTCACGGATGCGGGGCAACGCCTGTCCCATGGACATGAACGAGACGAAGCAGGTACTGGTGGCCGGGGCGAGCGGAGTCCTGGGCGGCCACATCACGCACGCGCTGCGGCAGCAGGGGTACGCCGTCGTCACCCTGGGCCGCGGCGCGGGGTCCGACGTCATGGCGGATCTGATGAATCGGGATCAGCTGCTGCGGGCCGTCGAAGGATTGCGGGTGGACACCGTGGTGCACGCCGCCACCGCGCTGCACAAGGCGCCCATGAAGCATCGCGATATGTTCGCCACCGACGATCTGCGGATCACCGGCACCGGGAATCTGGTGGAAGCCGCCAAGCTGGTCGGGGCACGGCGGATGATCGCCGAATCCATGGTGCTCGGATACGGATACCGGGACTTCGGCGAGCGCGTTCTCACCGAACAGGACGAATTCGGCCGGGACGGAGACGAATCCGTGGCCCGGCATCTGGAGGGCATGCGGGTCAAGGAGCACCTCATGCTGAATACGCCGGGTATCGAAGGGATTTCGCTGCGGTACGGGCTGTTCTACGGGCCCGGCGGCACCGAGGCCGTGGTCGAGATGCTGCGCAAACGGATGCCGGGGGTCAACGATCACGGGCGGGTGCTGCCCTGGGTGAATCTGGTCGACGCGGGGCGGGCGGTGGCGCTCGCGGTCGAGAACGGCACTCCCGGTGCGGCTTACAACATTGTCGACGACCAGCCGGTCGGCTTCGGGGAGCACCTGCGGCTGGTCGCCGATATCTTCCGCACCCCCAAGCCCATCACCGTGCCGAACTGGGCGCTGCTGCCCATGTCCTACCTGCACGCCATGACCAAGGTGAATATGCGCGTCGCCAATGCCGCGGCCAAGGCCGAACTCGGCTGGAAACCGCAATATCCCTCCTGTGCCGACGGCCTGCGCGCGCTGGCCGCCGCTTGACCAGAGCGCACCGGTCCCCGGGATGTGACCTGGATCGCAGGGCGAAGCCTGGAGATGTCATCTGCGACCGCTACGCTCGAACCAATCATGGCCACGTATTTCGACCCGAAGTCCTGGTCTCCACTGCGGGCGGTGGACCTGGGGATGGACCTGGGCAAACGGCTGTTCGACCAGACCTGGGTCGACCAGTGGACCAGCTTCACCACCGCCTGGCTGGATCCGGTGGCGGATTTCGGGGCCGGGACCGTCACCGCGCTCATGCCCGACGTGCTCATGACGCTGCTGTCGGAGGGGATTCTCAGTCAGTTCGGCGGGCAGGAGGTCAGCGCGACCTTTCTGGGACATGATCTGCGGGCCACGTTGCACACCTTGAAGGTGCGCAGGCGCGGGGCGCACTTCCAATCGAAAACCGTGCTCACCGAACTGTTCTGGAATACGCATCCGATTCAGGAATTGACGGTGATCGCGCACGGGGTGCGGTTGATCCCGGGCGTGCCGACCAAACTGCGCAGTCAGCAGCTCGAACTGAGCGGCGTCATCTCCGTTGCCGCGCTGCTGGATTGGATCAATACCTGGCAGCCGGACTGGGAACTGGCGCCGGCGGCGAACGGGATGGTGCTGGCCAAGCACCGGCATCGGCGGATCCGAGCACTCGCCGAGGCCGAGATCGTCGACAATGTGCTGGTCGTCAAGGTGCACAGTGCGTACTGGCGGAAAGTGCGCGCGCCCAAGCGGATGACAATGCTGAAGCCGATTCCGTTGACGCAGTTGCCGAATCAAGCCCGTATCAGTCGCGCCGAGCGCACGGGCGACATGATCGAATTCGCGGCCGACCTACCGGGACTGACCGGGTCGTTCGATCTGGCGCAGATCCGGTCGGCCATCGTCGCCGGAACCACGCTCATCGTCTTCTAGTGCGGAGACAACTCTCGTAACTCTCAGGGGGCTTCGCCCCCCGAACCCCCGTTCCACCAATTCAGCAGCTCTGCCTTCGCCTCTTCCGGCTCCATCGGGCCGCGGTCCAGGCGCAATTCCTTCAGGAACCGCCACGCCTTACCCACGTCCGGACCCGGTTGCAGCCCAAGCAATTCCATGATCGCGTTACCGTCCAGTTCCGGACGCACCCGATCCAGATCCTCCTGCTCCTTCAGCCGCTCGATGCGCACTTCCAGATCGTCGTAGGTGGAACGCAGCAGCGCCGCCCGCCGCTTGTTGCGGGTCGTGCAATCCGCGCGCACCAGCTTGTGCAGCCGGGGCAGCAGGTCGCCGCCGTCGGTCACGTAGCGCCGCACCGCCGAATCCGTCCACTGCCCCTTGCCGTAGCCGTGGAACCGCAGGTGCAGGTACACCAGCCGCGCCACGTCCTCGGTGAACTGCTTCGGATACTTCAAGGCGCGCATGCGCTTTCGCACCATCTTCGCGCCCACCACCTCGTGATGGTGGAAGCTCACCCCGCCGCCGGGCTCGTTGCGCTTGGTCGGCGGCTTGCCGATGTCGTGCAGCAGCGCCGCCCAGCGCAGCACCAGGTCCGGATCGCCCTCCTCCTGGTCGATGGCCTGCCGCAGCACGGTCAGCGAATGCTGGTAGACGTCCTTGTGCTGATGGTGCTCGTCGATCTCCAGCATCATGGCGGGCACCTCGGGCAGCACCCGTTCGGCCAGCCCGGTCTCCACCATGATGTCGATGCCGTCGGTCGGGTACTCGCCGCCGATCAGCTTGTCGAGTTCGGTGTGAATGCGTTCCGCGGTGATCCGGTCGATCTCGCCGGCCATGGCGGTGATGGCTGCCCGCACGCGCGGCGCGAGGGTGAACCCCAGCTGCGATACGAACCGCGCGGCCCGCAACATGCGCAGCGGATCGTCCTGGAACGAGTCCTCCGGCGCGGCGGGTGTGTCGAGCACGCCCTCGAGCAGATCCTCGACACCGCCCAGCGGATCGACGAATTCGAGTTCGCCCAGCTCACCGATGCGCACGGCCATGGCATTGACCCGGAAGTCACGCCGGACCAGATCGCCTTCGAGGGTGTCGCCGAAGGTCACCTCGGGATTGCGGGAGACCCGGTCGTAGGTGTCGGCGCGGAAGGTGGTGATCTCCAGCTGCTGGCCGTCCTTCGAGGCGCTGACCGTGCCGAAGGCGAGCCCGCCGGTGTCCCACAGATTGTCGGCCCAGCCGCGCATCAACTCCTGCACGACCTCGGGCCGGGCATCGGTGGTGAAGTCGAGATCGGTGCCGAGCCGGCCGAGCACCGCGTCGCGCACACTCCCGCCCACCAGATACAGCTGATGGCCATGGGCGGCGAAAAGCTCACCCAATGGGGTCAACACGTCGGAGAGCCGTCCCAGAGTTATCGCCGCCGCGGCGAGCAATCGGGTACGGCGATCCACGCTTGCTTCCTCGGACTTCGGCGAAACCACGAATACGCACATTACCGAACTCTCCGGGGCTCTCAGGGGCTCCGCCCCCGAACCCCCCTCGGTCGAGAGGTCGGCGTGCCGTGTGGGCACCGGGCTCTACCTGGCATGCGGCGATGAGCCGCACGAGTGCGGGCGCAGTAGAGCGGGAGCGCCCGCTCTCACCGCTAGACTGACGCCGTGTCCCCGGCCGATCGCGCGAACAATCGCCGCCGCCAGCCCCGGCGCCGCGGTTCGGCCGGTAGTGCGGCGAAACCCGCCGGTGCCCCGAAACCACGCATGCGCACGGTCCGCGAAACCTCCGCGGGCGGGCTCGTGGTGGACGGTCTCGACGGGCCCAGCGAGAAACGGTGTGCCGCGCTCATCGGGCGTACCGACCGGCGTGGACGGTTGCTGTGGTCGCTGCCCAAGGGCCATATCGAAGAGGGTGAGACCGCCGAGCAGACCGCCATTCGTGAGGTCCAGGAGGAAACCGGTATCCACGGCACGGTGGTCGCCGAACTGGGCAGCATCGACTACTGGTTCGTGACCGAGGGCCGGCGGGTACACAAGACGGTGCACCATTATCTGATGCGATCGCTCGGCGGGGAATTATCCGACGCCGACGTGGAAGTCACCAAGGTGGCGTGGGTTCCGTTGAGCGAACTCGATTCCCGGCTCGCCTACGCCGACGAGCGCAGGCTGGCCGAGGTCGCCAACCGGCTGATCGACCGGATGGAGAACGGCAGACAATGACGCGTGCGGGGTCCGAGCGTGCTGGGCGAGACACCGCGGCGGTTACACCGAATCGAACGCAGCGGAAGCTGCACCGCTGGGTGCTGTCGCTGATCGCGGTGCTGCTGACGGTGCTGACCGGCGGGCTGCCCGCGTCCGCGCAACCCAGCGGCAGCAATGGCGCCGGTGCGCCGAGCACGCCGAAATTCCTGAAGCTGTCGCTGGATTCGGTGACGCCCAATACCATCACCGCCACCAGCGACCCGTACTTCGTGGTGTCGGGGACCATCACCAATATCGGCGACCGGCCGGTGGACGATGTGGCGGTGCGCATCCAGCGCGCCGCGGCGGTCGGCACCCCCAGCGGGCTGCGCTCCACGCTGCGGCTCGATCAGATCAACTACGACGTCACCGGCGAATTCCAGGACGTGGCCGAACGATTGACGCCCGGCCAGCGGAAACAGTTCAGCCTCACCGTCGCTCTGCAGGCCGGCGGCGAACTGCCCGGCGGCGTCTCGGCTTTGGACATCACCGCGCCGGGCATCTACCCGCTGCTGCTCAATGTGAACGGCGAACCGGCCTACGGCGGTCAGGCCCGCCTGGACGACGCGCGGTTCCTGCTGCCGGTGCTCGGCGTGCCCGCCGCGGCCGACGCCAAAACCCCTGCCGCCCCGCCGGTTACCCCGCCCGCCGACGCGCCGGTCGCCACCACCATGCTGTGGCCGCTGGCCGACCGGCCGCGCCTGGTCGCCGGGATTCCCGGTTCGCCGGACGGGCAGGCGCTGCTCACCGACGACGACCTGGCCGGTTCGCTCGCCGCCGGCGGACGGCTCGATCAGCTGGTGGCGGCGCTGGAGACCTCGCTCAAGACCGAGGGCCAGCGCGACAAGGTGCTCAACAGCGCGCTCTGCCTGGCCGTCGATCCGGATCTGCTGATCACCGTCTCGTCCATGATCGACGGCTACCGGGTGCTGGCCAGTCCGTCCGATCCGGAAGGGCCGACCCGCTCCGGCACCGGCGCGCACGCCGCCAAGACCTGGCTGGAACGACTGCGCACGCTGGCCTCCGGCATGTGCGTGGTGGCCTTGCCGTTCGCGCAGGTGGATCCGGGCGCACTGGCCGCGACCGGCGATGTCACGCTCGCCGACCGGGCGCTGAACGCGCCCGCGGAACTGGTGGATTCGCTGCTGGCGGTGAAATCGGTGCGCGGGGTGGCGGTACCGGACGCGGGCAGCATCGACAACGAGGCCGGGGCGCTGCTGGCCCATCACGGGTACACGACGGCGGTGCTGGCCGACAATGCGGTGACCACCGGCGAGGGCCGCACCAATCTGGTCAGCACGAAGACGCCGGGCGCCCCCGCGGCCGCTGCGCCGGAGCCGGTGAGCCCGGATATGGTGCGGCTGGCCGGAATCGGCGATGCCGCGCCGGGCGCGCCGGAGCTCAAGGCCGCCACCTTCGATATCTGGGCGGCCACCGCGCTCGCCGCCGTCGGCTCGCATCCGCCGACGCCGCCCTTCACGCCGGAGAAGGTGCGCTACGACCTGACCAACGATTCGCGGGCCGCGCGCCTGCAGGACGCGCTGGGCGCCATCACCTGGACGGCCCTGAATCCGCAACCGGGACGGCCGCGTTCGGCGCTGCTCATGCCGCCGCAGCAGTGGGGAGCCAACAAGGAGGAGGCGACGGCGCTGCTGGGGCAGCTGCAATTGCTGTTCCGGACCAATCTCGCGGCGCCCCGCGCGCTCACCGATCTGCTGGCGCAGGCGCCGGATCCGCAGCCGTACGAACTCGACTACCTGTCCCAGGCGGCGAGCGAGGCGGTGCCGGCGCATTTCGTCGAACCGGTGCGGCAACAGGCGCAACGCATTACCGAGATGATGAACGCGCTGGTCGAGGTGCCGCAGCAGGAGCTGAGCCCGCGCGCGTTCCTGAATCCGTTGCGCGACGACCTGATCCGGGTGCTGAGCCTGTCCGATCGGCGGGCCTCCGGCGCGCAGGCCGATACCTCGGCGCAGCGGCGGCTGGATCAGACCGGGCGGACGCTGGACAAGCTCTTCGGATCGGTGACGGTGCTGCCGCCCGGCGGCGTGTACACCCTGGCCTCCGAACAGAGCCCACTGCTATTGGTGGCGCGCAATGATCTGCCGGTCGCCATCCGGGTCGAGTTCCGGATCGACGCGCCCGCCGAGACCAACATCACCGATATCGGCGAACAGGTGCTGCCCGCCAAGGGAACCCGCTCGTTCCAGGTCCCGACCGAGGTGTCCGACAGCCGGAACCTGGTGATTCCCATTGCCTTGAGCACCCCCGACGGGGTCCCGCTCGGCAATCAGGTTTCGGTATCGGTGCGGTCCAACGCCTACGGTCAGGTGTTGGCGATAATTACCGCGAGCGCCTTCGTACTGCTGCTCCTGCTGGCCGGTCGCCGGCTCTGGCACCGCTTCCGCGGGCAGTCCGATCCGGCCGACGAAGGGCTGGACCCGGGAACACGTCGCAGGGTCAACCGGTACCGGCGCGCGCGGAAACAGGAGTTGAAACGACAGGAGACACGGTGAGCGAGTACGGCGGGCCGCGCTCATCCGGCCGACCGGAAGGTCCGGGACAACCGGGCCGTCCCGGTCGTCCCGAAGACTCCGGTCGCGGCTCCGGGTGGTCCGGGGACGCCGATCCGGGCTACGACGGGCCCGACGACTACGACGCACCCGGCCATTACGACGATCCCGAGCTCTTCGGCGGGCCCGGCAATGTGCCGCCGCGGTTCTCGGTGGGTGGCCGTCCCGAGGTGCCGGGGCGGCGGGAAGGACCGGACGGACCGCCGCCGCGGCGCGCGCCGTCGGCACCGTGGGAGCGTGGCACGCGGCAACCCGGCCGCCGGCCCGGAGCAGGAGGAGGGAACGTGCCGACCGGAAA
Source organism: Nocardia yamanashiensis (assembly GCF_021183565.1). NCBI lineage: Bacteria > Bacillati > Actinomycetota > Actinomycetes > Mycobacteriales > Nocardiaceae > Nocardia > Nocardia yamanashiensis. The sequence goes on along the minus strand of NZ_CP089226.1, from coordinate 6,855,860 downwards.
TCCACCGGGAGCACCGGGGCGTCAACAACCCGGTCAACCGTCCGGTCCGCGTTTGAATCCGGCGCGCGAACCCGAATCCGGGCCGATCCTGCGCCGGCCCACCGGGCAGCAGCCGGTACCGCCGCGCCCGCCGCAGCCCCCGCAGCCGCCGCGAGCAGCGCCCGCACGACCCGGGCCGGACGGCCGGATCGCGCCCGAGGAGCGCTACCACTGGGGACACGGCGCGCCATCCGATCAGGATCAGGGGTACGACGCGGGGCGGTATTCAACGCCGCCGCAATCGAATCCGCAGTACGGCGGGCCGCGATCGAATCCGCGCGGCTACGCCGACGAACCCGGTGCGCCGCGCTACCCGAGCGGACCGGCCTCCGGCGCGCAACCGCGGTATCCCGACGGACCGGCCTCCGGCGCCCAGCCGCGCTACGCCGACGGACCGGCCTCCGGCGCGCAACCGCGCTACCGGGGTGGGCCCACCTCGGGGCAGCAAGGACGCCGGGCCGGCGGTCCGGCCTCCGGCCCGCAACGCTACGCCGCCGGCCCCGCCTCGAATCCGATGCCGCGGCAAGCGCAATCGCTGCCGCGCAAGGTGCCGGGCGCGACCACGACCGGACAGTTGCCCGAAAGCGCCAAGGCCGAGAACTCCAACGCGCGACTGGTGCGCGACTCCGGCTCCATGGCCATCGCGACCCTGATCAGCCGCATCACCGGCTTCGGCAAACAGCTCATGCTGCTGACCGTGCTCGGCCCGGCCATCGCCTCGGCCTTCACCGTCGCCAGCACGCTGCCCGCCATGATCTCCGAACTGCTGCTCGGCGCGGTGCTCACGGCCATCGTGGTGCCGACCCTGGTGCGCGCGGAGAAAGAGGACCCCGACGGCGGCGCGGCCTTCGTCCGGCGGCTGTGCACCGTGGCGTTCACGGTGCTCGGCATCGGCACGCTCATCGCCCTGGCCATCGCGCCGATCCTGACCTCGCTGCTCGTCTCCGACAGCGGCAAGGTGAGTTCCGGCCTCACCACGGCGCTGTCGTATCTGCTGCTGCCCGCGATCCTGCTGTACGGCATGTCGGCGCTGATCATGGCCATCCTCAACACCCATCAGGTGTTCAAACCCGGTGCCTGGGCGCCGGTGTGGAACAACGTCGTGGTGCTGGTCGTGCTGTTCCTCTACTGGATCACCCCCGGTGAGATCACCCTCGATCCCGTCCGGATGGGCGAGCCGAAACTGCTGCTCCTCGGCGTGGGCGTCACGCTCGGCGTGGTGGTCCAGGTGGCCTGCCTGCTGCCCGCCATCCGCCGCGAAGGCATCGACCTGCGCCCGCTGTGGGGCGTGGACGACCGGCTCAAGCAGTTCGCGGGCATGGGCGCGGCCATCCTGCTGTACGTGGGGATCAGCCAGGTCGGCTGGATGGTCAGCACGCACGTGTCCTCCAGCGTCGACACCGCCGGCCCGGCCATCTACCAATTCGCCTGGCTGCTGCTGCAATTCCCGTACGGCGTGATCGGCGTGACGCTGCTGACGGCCATCATGCCGCGGCTGTCCCGCAATGCCGCCGCCGACGACACACCGGCCGTGGTGGACGATCTCGGCACCGCGACCCGCCTCACCATGATCGCGCTGGTGCCCATCGTCACCTTCCTGACCTTGGCGGGACCGCAGATCGGCGCCGCGCTGCTGTCCTACGGCCGCTTCGGCCAGAACGACGCGCACCGGCTCGGCGAAGCCGTGTCCGGATCGGCGTTCACGCTGATTCCCTACGCGCTGGTGCTGATTCACCTGCGGGTCTTCTACGCGCGCGAACAGGCGTGGACGCCGACCTGGATCATCCTCGGCATCACCGGCGTCAAGATCGTGCTGTCGCTGCTGACGCCGGTCTTCTTCGCCGATGATCAAGTGGTGGTCGCCCTGGGCGCGGCCAACGGTCTCGGCTTCGTCGCGGGTGCGGTGATCGGCGGCTGGCTGCTGCATCGCAGCCTCGGCGATCTGCGCATGACCAATGTCGGCCGCACCGTGACCCGCGTGGTCGGCGCCTCCCTGGCCGGCGGCGCGGTCATGCTGATCGTGGACAAAATCCTGGGCCTGCACCGGCTTTCGGATTCCTTCGGCGGCATCGGCTCCATGGTCCGCGTCGGTCTCACCGCGATCATCATGTTCGGCGTCGCCTTCGGCCTCATGCGACTGGCCGGCATCCCGGAGATCGTGGCCATCACGGTCGCCGTCTCCCGCCGCCTCGGCATCACCCCGCCCGCACCCGATCTCGGGCTCGAGGGCGGCGTCGTCGAGGACATTCACGAGACCACCGTGCTGGCGCGACCCGATCTGCGCGCCGCGCCGTACTACTACCGCTTCGATCCGTACCTCGACGCGCAGACCATGGTGCTGCCCGTCATCCGACCCGATGCGGTTGACATCACCGGTACGGGCGAACTCCCGTACCCTGTTCGGCAGAGAAGCGCAACTGCCGGAACCGGCCCGGACGAGCCCACAACTCGGACCGAGCCGGACGATTCCCGCGCGAGCTCGGGTAGCGACGTCAGAAAGGCGCAGGACGATGCCGTCCGCATGTCACAGGATGTTCCGGCCCGGCGAACCTCGGCATACCAGGGCGAAGGAGGAGCGAGGGTGAGCGACGACGCGGCGGGCGGTGTCCCGGCCGCCGACTCTACTGCGAACGCGGGCGGCGGGCTGTCCACCGATGTGCCCCCGACCGCGGCGCAGCAGAGCGGAAAGCCGGGCGCCAAGGCCGAATTCGTGGATTCCGAACCGGAGAACCTACCGGAGGACGAACCCGAATCCGGCCCCGAAACCGGCGTCTACGAGGCGATATCGCCCCAGATGCCGCCCATGCGGGTGGAGTCGCCGACCAAGCGAGTCCAGCGCGGGCCCAAGCTGATTCCCGGCGCGTCCGTCGCCGGCGGCCGCTACCGGCTGCTGGCCGGGCACGGCGGGGCGCGCGGACTGCGCTTCTGGCAGGCCCTCGACGTCAAACTCGACCGCGAGGTCGCGCTCACCTTCGTCGACGCCGACCAGAAGGACGCCGACAACTCCGGACACGATGGGCCGCAGGCCATCCTGTCCCGCACGCTGCGGCTCGGGCGGATCAACTCGCCCGGTCTGGCGCGCGTGCTCGACGTGGTGCGCGGGTCCTCCGGCGGCATCGTGGTCGCGGAATGGACGCCGGGCCGCTCGCTCAAGGAGATGGCCGATACCGTGCCGTCGCCGATAGGAGCCGCGCGGGCCATTCGCGCGCTCGCGGCGGCGGCCGAAATGGCGCATCGCGGCGGCGGATCGCTGTCCATCGACCATCCGGACCGGGTGCGGATCAGCGCCACCGGTGATGCCGTGCTGGCGTTCCCGGGCACGCTGTCGGATTCCGACGCGCAATCGGACGTGCGCGGCCTGGGCGCCATGCTGTACGCGCTCATCACCGCGCACTGGCCCATTCGCAGTGGCGGCGTGACCGGTTCGGCCGCCACCGTCGGCGGACTGCCGCTGGCCGATTTCGGCCCGGACGGAACTCCGGTGGAGCCCAGGACCATTCGGCCCGAGGTGCCCTTCGAGATCTCGGCGGTCGCGGTGCGGTCGCTGGAATCCAATAAGGGCGTGCGCACCGCGGCGACCGTCCAGCACGTGCTGGAACAGGCGTCCGTGGTCGACCAGAAGACCGATTTCATTCCGGTGCTGCGACTGGGCCAGCGCCCGCCGAGCGCGCCGGACGAATCGCTCGCGGATCCGGAACTGCTTGCGGCCGAGAAGGAACGGTCGCAGCGGATGATGTGGATCCTGGTCGGCCTGGGCGTGCTCGCCGCGCTGGTGGTCGGCGTGATCATCTGGTGGCTGCTGAGCGTGTTCGCGCCCGGCGCCTCCGATCAGCCGCTCAACGAACAGCGCAATATCGGGCTCACCACGGCCAGCGCCGCACCCGCGGTGCCCGGCTCGTCCGAGGCTCCGGCCGCCGCGGCCACCGGCGGCGTGCCGGTGCCGGTGACCGGGGCCATGGTGTTCTCGCCCGAGGGGACGCCGGACAACATCGGCCAGATCGGGGCGGTGCTGGACAACAATCCGACCACGCTGTGGCGCACCGACCAGTACTTCCAGCAGTTCCCGGCGCTCAAGAAGGGCGTCGGGGTGGTGGCCACGCTGGGCAGTCCGAGCAAGCTCACCAAGGTGATCATCGACTCGACCACGCCCGGCACCCAGGTCGAGATCCGCACCGCGCCGACCGCCTCGCCGACCCTCGATCAGACCCAGCTGATCGGGGCGGCGACGCTCGGCAACGGGGTCACCGAGATCGCGGTGCAGGCCGATCAGCCGGCCCGCTACGTGCTCGTCTGGATCACCGCGCTCGGCCAAAACGGGGGGCAGTACCAGTCCAATATCTCCGAACTGCGTTTCGAAGCCGCACCGTAGTACCCGCTGACGCGCCCGCGTGAGCATCCCGCGGAGCCGCTCGCCGATCACCGCAATGCCGCGGTTTCATCGTTCGGTCCGAAGCCCGCAAAACGGACCGGTCGCGGTGTCGGATTCGCCCGAAAATGCCTCGCTAGCTGCGCCTTTTCCGGCCGATCCATTGCTACCGAATCGTTATCTTCGATACGATCTTGCGTATTCCCTGGCAAGAGCTCACCGGCACTAGGGGTCGCATTTGTCGTCAGCGCAGGAAAACGCCGTCCGGTCCCGGCCGCCCGTCACCGAGACCTCCGATCGCGATCTGCTCGCCGCACACGCCCACGGCGAACGGCACGCGTTCGCGGAGCTATTGCGGCGGCATCGCGATCATCTCTGGCAGACCGCGCTGCGCGCCTCCTATTCGCCCGAAGACGCCGATGACTGCCTCCAGGAGGCCATGCTGTCGGCGCACCGCGGCGCGCGGAACTTCCGCGGCGACTCCGAGGTCAGCAGCTGGCTGCATCGCATCGTGCTCAATGCGTGCGTGGACCGGATCCGGCGCAACAAACTCCGCCGCACCGAACCGCTGCTCGACGATTCGCCGTACGAACCCGCTTATCCCCGAGACGATTTCGCCGCCCTCGACGCCACCCTGCTACTCGACGACGCGCTCTTCCGGCTGCCCGCCGAACAGCGCACCGTGCTGGTCCTGGTCGAGCTGGAGAACTACTCCGTCGCGGATACCGCTGCGCTGCTCGGCATTCCGGAGGGAACGGTGAAGAGCAGGTGCGCGCGGGGGCGGCGGCGACTCGTCGAACATCTCGGCCCCGAGAACTCCTGATTTCGCGCGAAATCCAGCAAGATAGCGGGAACCGGTATTCACACCGGTACGTCGAATACTCGAGAAGGTCTGCGAATTCCCACATCTGGCCCTGGAGGGGCAATGGACGAGAAGACCGGAGGGACAGCCGCGCCGCGGTTCTCCACCGAACTGCTCGGTGAACTGCACGCCGGACTCATCCCGGCCGCGGAATCCGAACAGCTGTGGCCACAGGTCCGCCGCGACCCGGCCGCCGTGCGTTACCTGCGTTCGCTCGACCGCGTGAACGACCGGCTGCACGAACTCGGCCGCGCCGGCCGCATCGTCCACCCCATGCCCGATGCCGTTTCCGCACGCCTGGAACGAATGATCGACGACCTCGCCACCGCCGATTTCACCGACACCGCCGAACGAGTCGCCACCGTGCATCAGCTCCACCCCGACCGGACCCCGCAGCCGCCGGTCCCGCCGTCCACGGCCCCCATGCCCGCCGTCAACGCCGCCATCTTCGACACCGGTCGCCTCGACCCCCGCGACCTGGACCACCCCGACCTCGACCACGGCGAGGAACCGGACGACACCGAACCGGTCCGCCACGAGAACCTCTCCCGCAACCTGCGCTGGGTCACCGCCGCCGCCGCGGCCGCCGCCGTCATCGCCGGGGGAGTGGTCGCCGTGGACGCCATGCAGAACCGCACCACCGCCCCCGCTACCGAACAAAGCGCCGCGGCCCCCGCCCTCGCGCCCGACTTCTCCAGCACAGAAGTACTGACCGCCATGGGCCGCCACGAAATAACCGGCCCCCTCGCCAGCGGCACCGCCCTCGACGACTGCCTCGAAGCCGCCGGCCTCGGCCGCGCCGTCCTGGGCACCCGCAGCGTCACCTACGCCGGCACCCAGGCCGTCCTGGTCCTGCTGGCCGGCCCCAAACCCCCGCAGATAACCGCCGCCGTCCTCGGCAACACCTGCACGCCGGCCAACCCCCAGCTCCTGGCCAACACCGACATCGGCTGACCAACCGCCTCAACGGTTTTCAACCACAACTCCAGCCAGCCCTGACTTCCGTTCGAGGGAGCGGGCGGAACTTCCGCTTCGGTCACCCGTCCGCATCAGCGCGTGGGTGACCGGCGCCTCCTTTTCGGGGGTCTGGGGGCTTGCCCCCAGGTCACTCCTGATGGGGGTGTGGGGGCGCAGCCCCCACGAAACCAACACCACGAAGAGCGGGGAATGTCAGCGTTTACGCTGTTGTTGACCCACACGCTCGTTTCACAACTGCCTCGGAGGGCCTCTTGAGTACGCCTGTACGCGACCTGATCATCGTCGGTTCCGGTCCCGCCGGCTACACGGCAGCCGTCTACGCGGCGCGTGCGGAGCTGGAACCGCTGCTCTTCGAGGGCACCCAGTTCGGCGGCGCGCTCATGACCACCACCGAGGTCGAGAACTTCCCCGGTTTCCGCGAGGGCATCATGGGTCCCGACCTCATGGAGGAGATGCGCGAGCAGGCCAAGCGATTCGGCGCGGACATCCGCACCGAGGACGTGGACGCCCTCGACCTGTCCGGCACCATCAAGAAGGTCACCGTGGGCGGCGAAACCCACGAGGCCTACGCCGTGATCCTCGCCATGGGCTCGGCGGCCCGCTACCTGAACGTCCCCGGTGAGCAGAAGCTGCTCGGCCGCGGCGTCAGCGCCTGCGCCACCTGTGACGGCTTCTTCTTCAAGGGCCAGGACATCGTGGTGGTCGGCGGCGGCGACTCGGCCATGGAGGAGGCGACCTTCCTCACCAAGTTCGCGGCCAGCGTCACCGTCATCCACCGCCGCGAGGAGTTCCGCGCCTCCCGCATCATGCTGGAGCGCGCCAAGAACAACGAGAAGATCCGTTTCATCCTGAACGCGGAAGTGGTTGAGGTGCACGGCGATTCGAGCGTGACCAGCCTCACCCTGCGCGACACCCGCACCGGCGAGACCTCGGAGCTCGCGGCCACCGGCCTGTTCGTCGCCATCGGCCACGATCCGCGCAGCGAACTGGTGCGCGGCCAGGTCGAGCTGGACGACGAGGGCTACGTGAAGGTCCAGGGCCAGAGCACCTACACCTCGGTGCCCGGCGTGTTCGCCGCCGGCGACCTGGTCGACCACACCTACCGCCAGGCCATCACCGCCGCGGGCACCGGCTGCCGCTCGGCCATCGACGCCGAACGCTGGCTCGCCGAGCAGGGCGACATCACCAGCAATACCCTCGATCACGCCGGTGCGCCGGTCGAAGTGAACAACTAAGGAGTACGACATGTCCGACGCCAAGACCACCGCGACCGTGACGGTGACCGACAAGACGTTCGCCGACGACGTGCTGCTCAGCGAGAAGCCGGTACTGGTCGATTTCTGGGCGGCCTGGTGCGGTCCGTGCAAGATGGTCGCCCCCGTGCTGGAGGAGATCGCGGCCGGCAATTCGGACAAGATCACCATCGCCAAGGTGGACGCCGACGCCAACCCGGAGTCCTCGAAGACGTACGGCATCTTGTCGTTGCCTACTATGGTCCTGTTCCAAGGGGGCAGGGAAGTCAAGCGGATCGTCGGCGCAAAGGGCAAAGCGGCCCTCTTGCGCGAACTCGAGGGTGTTCTCTGACCACACTGGGTAGGATTTGCGCGCTGACGGAGGCCGGAGCGGGAGCCGACAGGTTCCTCCTCCGGCCTTCTACCGCAGCGCCACGCTAGGATTCCTGCACTCGACAGTTGCCGAAATTCGGTCCGGGTCTGAGACAATCGACCGACGCTCCGGTCGTGCGAAGGTGATTGAACCTGCGCATGAGTGGGTACCCGGGTTGGCGGAAGGAAAGGGCTCTCACGCATGCACCGACTTCGTCACGGCGATACAGGTCCAGCCGTAGCAGAGGTTCGGAGCACCCTCGCAAGCCTCGGGTTCCTGCATACGCACTCCCATACCGACCCGTCGGGTCTTAACGGGGAGTACTGGAAGGACGCCGACGCCTCCTTCGACCACGATCTCGACTCCGCGGTGCGCGCTTTCCAGCAGCACCGCGGACTGCTGGTCGACGGCGTGGTCGGACCGGCCACCTACCGGGCGCTCAAGGAAGCCTCCTACCGGCTCGGCGCGCGGACGCTCATCTACCAGCTCTCGGCCCCGCTCTACGGCGACGACGTCGCCACCCTGCAGCGCCGCCTGCAGGATCTGGGCTTCTACGTGGGCCGGGTGGACGGGTACTTCGGGCCGCACACGCACGAGGGGCTCACCTCCTTCCAGCGCGAGATCGGGCTGTCCGCGGACGGCATCTGCGGTCCCGACACGCTGCGCTCGCTGGATCTGCTGGGCGCGCGCGTCACCGGCGGCAACCCGCATCGCATCGCCGAGGAAGAGGTCGTGCACCGAGCCGGGCCGCAGCTCACCGGCAAGCGCATCGTCATCGATCCGGGCCTGGGCGGACCGGACAAGGGCGCGCCCGTGCCCACCGAGTTCGGTGACGTCTACGAATCGGAGATCCTCTGGGATCTGGCCAGCCGCCTCGAAGGCCGCATGGCCGCAACGGGAATGGAGACCTTCCTCTCCCGCCCGTGGGGCGCCAACCCCTCCGATGCCGAGCGCGCCGAGACCTCCAATACCTTCGACGCCGATCTGATGATCTCGCTGCGCTGCGCGGGCAACAACAGCCAATCCGCCAGCGGCGTGGCCAGTTTCCACTTCGGCAATTCGCACGGCTCCACCTCGATGATCGGCCAGGTGCTGGCCGGCTTCATCCAGCGCGAGATCGTGGCCCGCACCTCCCTGCAGGACTGCCGCACGCACGCCCGCACCTGGGATCTGCTGCGGCTCACCAAGATGCCGACCGTGCAGGTCGATATCGGTTACCTGACAAACGATTACGACGCCTCGGTGCTGACCAACCCGCGCATGCGCGATGTCATCGCCGAAGCCATCCTGATCTCGGTCAAGCGGCTGTACCTGCTCGGCCAGGACGATCAGCCCACCGGCACCTACACTTTCGCCGAACTGTTGGCCGAGGAACTGGCCGCCGCCGATCGCCTCTGAGGCGGTTGCCGAAAGCGCTTGGTTTCACGGGAAACAACGAATTTCACGAGTCACAGAAAAACCCCGCCTCCCGAATCGGGCAGGCGGGGTTTTCGTTTGCCGGTAGGTCAGAAGGTGGCGACGCGGCCCGGGGCGGTCATGGCCGCCGCGGCGAGCAGCTGATCCAGCGCGCGCTCCACGTCTTCCTTCCACAGGTGGTCGTGATCGAGCTCCAGCCGCAGCCGCGGGAAGCGGTGATGCGCGGCAACCACCTTGAAGCCGACCTCCTCCAGGAAATCCGCGTCGATCATGCAGTTCTCCGGCGAGCACGGGCCATTCGGCGACAGGCTCGCGGTGGTGCGCAGGGGAGTGGGGGCGATGCGCTGCATCAGGGTCATGGAACCGAGTTCGCGATCGGGCATCTGCGCGGTCGGCGGATCCCAGCGCAACCCGAAGGCCTCGATGGCCCGCACGCCGCGCCGCACCAGATCGTTCACCACGGCCTGAATGAGCTGAATGGCTACATCGGTGTCGTGGTACTGGAATTCGGACCGCAGCGTGGTCAGCAGGACCGCATCCGGGCTCACGGGGGACGTGGGGAACAGCCCGGCCCGCGGGACGGCGCTCGGCGGCGAGTACAGGGCGCAGCCTGCGGACTGACCGTCCACCATGGCGACCTGCCCGCAGGAGCCCCACTCCAGCATGACGGTCGACAACCAGGCCTCCTTCTCGAAGACCGGGTCGCTGAAATCCTGACAGTCCGCCGCCACCGCCGGATCGATCTCCCAGAACACGCACCGCCGTGCGTGGCCGGGAAGCTTGTCGAGTCCGCCTAGGGAAAGTGCGGTAACGCTGGTCGACACCGCTCTGCTCAGCCTCCAGCTTTCGGATTCATCCACACTCAAGCCGCATCGGTTTCTACATCGGCTCGCCAGCAAGAATAAGCGATCAAGGGATCGTGCCTCATTCCAGTTTGGGGTAGGGGGCACGCCACCGGAATCCCGTCCGAGGGATGCGATGGCGATGCCCCTGAGAGTCCCCGGAAATCAGCCACTGTCACAGTGACGTTTCGTCCCGGGGTTCCAGGTCAGAGCTTGGATTGCTCCGTCAGGCTCACAATTCGTTCCAGATCGTCGATCGATCCGAACTCGACTGTAATCTTGCCCTTGCGCTTGCCGAGGCTCACGGTGACGCGGGTGTCGAACGACTCCGACAACCGCTCCGCCACATCCTGGAGACCGGGCATCTGGATCGGCTTGCGCTTGGGCGCCGGGGGAGCGGCGGTATCCGGATTCGAGTTGGCCAGCTTCACGGCTTCCTCGGTGGAGCGAACCGACAACCCTTCGGCGATGATGCGCGCCGCGAGAGCTTCCTGCGCTTCGGGTCCGGCTTCCAGGGCGAGCACGGCCCGGGCGTGCCCGGCGGAGAGCACGCCGGCCGCGACCCGGCGCTGCACCGGAATCGGAAGTTTCAGCAGCCGAATCATATTCGTGATGACCGGTCGGGAGCGGCCGATTCGGGTGGCCAATTCCTCGTGCGTCACGTCGAACTCTTCGAGCAGCTGCTGATACGCCGCCGCCTCTTCGAGCGGATTCAACTGCACCCGATGTATGTTCTCCAGCAGGGCATCCCGCAGCATGGCGTCGTCGGCGGTCTCGCGCACGATGGCGGGGATGGCCTCCAGCCCCGCCTCCTTGCTGGCCCGCCAGCGCCGCTCGCCCATGATGAGCTGATAGCGCGGCTCCGGCAGCGCGGAGATCTGGCGCACCACGATCGGCTGCATCAAGCCGAATTCCTTGATGGAGTGCACCAGTTCGGCGAGCGCCTCATCGTCGAAGTAGTCGCGCGGCTGCTTCGGATTCGGCTCGATCTGCGCCGGCGGGATCTCCTTGTACACCGCGCCCGCATCGGTCTCCTCGACCGGATCCGGGACGCGATGCAGGAAAGCGGACGGCGGCGTCGGACCGATCGGGTCGATGCCGATGACGACATTGGCGGCGGCACTGCCGAGCCCGCCGGGTGTGGTCGCGGGTCCGGTCGGGATCAGCGCCGCGAGGCCGCGCCCCAGTCCACCCTTCTTCGCCTGACTCATCGGCTTACCGACCCGCCTTTCCTTGTCCACCGCACCCGAGAATTCTCACTGCGACACTTCAGCACTACACACCGGATTGTGCGTCCGGGGACTCCCCGGACGCGGTACGACTCGCCGCACGAGCCGCGATCTCACGCCCCGCATCCAAATAGCTCATGGCGCCACGTGAACCCGGATCGTAATCGAGGACCGTCATGCCGTAGCCCGGCGCCTCGGAAACCTTGACGCTGCGGGGGATGACCGAGCGCAGTACCGCTTCGCCGAAGTGGCCGCGAACTTCCTCGGCCACCTGATCGGCGAGCTTGGTGCGGCCGTCGTACATGGTGAGAACGACGGTGGAGACATGCAATTCGGGGTTCAGGTGCGCCTGCACCAGACCGATATTGCGGAGCAGCTGACCCACGCCTTCGAGCGCGTAGTACTCGCACTGAATGGGGATGAGAACTTCCTTGGCGGCCACCATCGCATTGACGGTGAGCAGACCGAGGGACGGCGGGCAGTCGATCATCACGTAGTCGATGTCGTACCCGGCCAGGTTGGCTTCCTGGATGGCGGTCTTCAACCGGCCCTCGCGGGCGACCATGGAGACGAGTTCGATCTCGGCGCCGGCCAGGTCGATGGTGGCCGGGATGCACAGCAGCCGCTCATTGTGCGGGCTCTGCTGGATGGCGTCGGAGACCGAGAATTCGCCGATGAGCAGTTCGTAGCTGGACGGGATGCCGGAGTGGTGGGGGATGCCCAGCGCGGTGCTGGCATTGCCCTGCGGGTCCAGATCGATGACGAGCACCCGCATGCCCTGGATCGCCAGTGCCGCCGCCAGGTTCACGGTCGTGGTGGTCTTGCCCACGCCGCCCTTCTGATTGGCGATGGTGAAGATGCGCTGTTCCTTCGGGCGCGGGATGGTCGCGGTGCCCGGGTGCAGGACCTGGCTGGCGCGCTGCGCCTCGGCCGCGATCGGGGTCTCGGTGGGGGAGATGTTCCCGAACGGCGTCCGGCTGAATTCCTCCACATCGAAGTTGCCGCCATCGAGCATGCCGGGCACCCGGGACGTTGTTTCCCGTGAAACATTCGCCGGACCGTTGGACATACAGGCTCCTAACCGCGAGAACTCAAAGACACGTGGTCGAGCGGAAATCCGCGCACTCTGGCAGCAGCGCGCGACGCTGCGTGGTTACCGAGAAGGTGCGAGGTGCTAGATCGATACCCATTCCGAAGCCGTTCCCAGCTGAGTGCCAGCCGATTTCGAGCCGGTGCCGGGCATCGCAAGTCTGCGCTCACGCTCGACGGTCACTAGCTTGCCAGTACGGGACACAATACGGAAGTTGAACCGCGAGGAACTCGGTGCGACACGCGAATTCAACCACCCTGAAACGAATGCCGAAGGGATACCGGCGATCTTGGTCATGTTTCACGGGAAACATAGCTCCGCACCCACTCCCGGGGCCCTCAGGGGGCTTCGCCCCCGAACCCCCAGGAACCACGAGACCTCCCGGCACCCGAAGACACAAGAGCGCCCCGCCTCCGAGAGGCGGGGCGCTACATGCCGTCACAGTGACGGATAGTCGGCAACCATCGGGTCGGACGCTCAGCGGCGCTTGGACTTGCCCTTGCGCTCTCCGCGGGGGAGCTTCTCGGCACTGATCACATAGGTGGGCGTCTCCAGCACTCCCACACCGCATTCGAGAACTTCGGCGTGGCCGGCACCCGCCTTGGTGAGTTCGTCGCGATCGCGCTCCAACTCTTCGGCGGCACTGATTCCCTTGAGCGCCAGCATCCGTCCGTGGTCGCGGACGAGCGGCATCGACCAACCCGCGAGCTTCGCCAGGGGAGCGACCGCGCGGGAGGTGACGACGTCCGCGCCGCCCGCTTCCTTCTTCACGCCGGGCTGCTCGGCGCGGCCGCGGACGACGGTGATGTTGTCGAGTCCGACCGACTGGACGAACTCGGCGAGGAAGACGGTGCGGCGAAGCAACGGCTCTACCAGAGTGATTCGGAGGTCGGGACGGGCGATCGCGAGGGGGATACCCGGGAGGCCCGCACCGCTGCCGATGTCGACCACGCGGACGCCCTCGGCCATCAGATCGCCGATCACCGCGCAGTTGAGAATGTGCCGATCCCAGAGCCGGGGTACTTCACGCGGACCGATCAACCCGCGCTCCACACCGGCGCTGGCGAGCGCGGCGTAGTACTTCCGGGCCATCTCCAACCGGTCCCCGAAAACGACCGCGGCGACGGCGGGCGGCTCGACGAGTTCCGGAGGGGTCACCTCGGTGGCTGGTTCCACGTGAAACATCCTTCCCTGCTCTCGAACCGTCTTCGGATAAGCGTAGGGCCCCCGGTCGATTCGACCCGGGGGCCCTGCCTTCAAAACTGGGCGCGTGTCCCGCGCCGCCCGAATCTCACTCGGGGAGAACCACCACGCGGCGGCTCGGCTCCACGCCTTCGCTCTCGGAGACGACGCCGTCGACCGCGGCCACCGCATCGTGCACGATCTTGCGCTCGAATGGGGTCATGGGGGAGAGGGCTTCGCGCTCACCGGTTTCCAGCACCCGCTTGGCCGCCTCGGCGCCGATCGCGCTCAGCTCGGAACGACGCTTGGCGCGCCAGCCCGCCACATCGAGCATCAGGCGGCTGCGCACGCCGGTCGACTGCTGCACGGCGAGCCGGGTCAGTTCCTGGAGCGCGTCCAGGACCTCGCCGCGCCGGCCGACCAGCTTGGACAGATCCTTGCCGCCGTCGATGCTGACGATCGCCCGATCGCCTTCCACATCGAGATCGATATCGCCGTCGAAGTCCAGGACATCGAGCAACTGCTCCAGGTAATCGCCCGCGATCTCGCCCTCTTCGATGAGCGCTTCCTCGGCCTCGTTCGCGTTCGCGGACTCGGTCGCCTTCGCGGACTCGGTCGCCGCCGGCGCAGCCGTCACAGTGGGATCCCCTCCGTCGGTTTCAACTGTCATTGTTGTGTCCTTCATCTGGAGTTGTCGGCACTAGGCCGGGAAGTGCTCAGCGACGCCGCTTCTGGTTCGCGCGCCCCCGGTTCCCCGGGCGCTGCTGCTTCTTGGCGGTCTGCTTGGACCCGTTCTGCGACGCCTGCGGGGCGTCCTGCTTCGGGGTCTCGGCGCTGTCGCTCTGGGCGGTATCGGTGGTCTGCTTCTTGCGGACGTCGACCGGCTTCACGCCCGGCTTGGGCGCATTGGCCGCGCGCTTCTCCAGCGCCGCCGCCTTCTTCTCTTCCTCTTCCTGCGCCATGCGACCGAACACCAGATGCTGCTGCGCGTAGGTCCAGATGTTGTTGGACACCCAGTAGATCAGGATGGCGACGGGGAGGAACGGACCACCGACGAGCACGCCGAGCGGGAACACCCACAGCGCCAGCTTGTTCATCATGGCGGCCTGCGGGTTGGCCAGCGCCTCGGGCGACTGCCGGGCCACGGAGGCGCGCGCGTTGAAGTGGGTCGCCAGGCCCGCGATGATCATGAGCGGAATCGAGACGGCCGCGATGGCCACCTTGCTCGGCACGCCGCCGTATTCGGCGAAGGAGTTCAGCACGCTGGCCGGCTCGGTGATGTAGGCCGAGAGCGGAGCGCCGAAAAGCCGTGCGGTCAGGAAGGACTGGACGTCGGCCGCGGAGAAGATGTAGTTCGGCGTGTGCGCGTTGTCGTACGGGGTCATGCCCAGCTGGCCGATGCCGGTGCCGGTGCGGTTGAACGACCGCAGCACATGGAACAGACCGAGGAACACCGGCACCTGCAACAGCACCGGGAGGCAACCCATGAGCGGATTGAAGCCGTGTTCCTTCTGCAGCTTCTGCATCTCGACCGTCATCTGCTGACGATCGTTCTTGTACTTCTTCTGCAGTTCCTTGATCTGCGGCTGCAGTTCCTGCATCTGCTTCGTGGTGCGGACCTGCTTCACGAACGGCTTGTAGAGCACGAGCCGGAGCGTGAACACCAGGAACACCACGGCCAGGGCCCAGGCGAATCCACTGTCCTTGCCCAGCACGAACCCGAACGCTCGATGCCAGAACCACAGAATGGCCGACACCGGGTAATAGATGAAGTCGAGCACGGCTCTATGCACTCCCGTCGTTCGTATCGCCGGTCACCGCGGGCGATGACCCTTCAAAAGCTGATGCCGCGTCCCGGCGCGCCTGTTCTTCGCGAACACGACGCGGCTCCGGTACGGGGTCCCACCCACCAGGGTGCCAGGGCGCACATTTCGCCAAACGGACGGTCGCCAGTCCGAGCCCGACGAACAGTCCGCGGGTGCGCAGGGCGGTCACCGCGTACTCACTGCAAGTGGGGGTGAAACGGCACACCGGCATGCGGGTGGGGGAGATGTAGGTCCGATACAGCTCGATGAGAAATATCAGAGCTTTGGCCGGCAAGCGGACCGCCGCGCGGAAGGCGTTCACGACTCGCTGCCGGAAGTATGAGGTTCGGCGGTGAGGGCGCCGAGTTTGCGCAGTCCGGCCCGCAGCTGCCGCTCCAATTCGGGGGCGGGCGCTTCGGCCGCACCGGGCAGTGCGCGCAGCACGATGTCCGCGCCGTCCGGCAGTTCGTTCGCCAAGCTTGCGCAGATATGACGCAGGCGGCGGGCCACCCGGTGGCGAACCACCGCTGGACCCACCGCCTTGCTGACGATCAAGCCGAAGCGCGGACCTCCCACCCGTACGGATGGTGCCGCGAGGTTCGGCTGATCATCGTGTAGCAGTACGTGCACAACGAGATCCCGTCTCCCGATCCGCCGGCCTTGGCGAACCGTCCGGGAGAAGTCGGTGCGCCGATGCAGCCGGTACGGCTCAGGCAGCACCTGAGCGTCCGGTGACGATCGGTTGGATGAGGGATCGGTTTCGGGAACCGAGCGGCGAGCCGAGCTGTGGACGCCTCGGCGAGCCGGGCGTCTCGCGCCGCATTCGGATGAACCGAATCAGGCGGTCAGCTTGGCGCGGCCCTTGCCACGGCGCGCCGACACGATGGCGCGGCCCGCACGGGTGCGCATCCGGAGACGGAAGCCGTGGACGCGCGCCCGACGACGGTTGTTCGGCTGGAACGTCCGCTTGCCCTTGGCCACGGTCAACACTCCTCATAGTGGTGGACGCCTGGTGACGCCCGAAGTCTGTTCGGTGAAACGGTGCTCTCGGTGAATCCAGATGGATTCTCCGGCGCAATACCCTGATCGGCTCGGGCAGCAAACAGCCGCCACCGCACCATAGGGTGACTGTAGAAGGGTACTTACCCAGTGAACGAGAATCAAACTCGGGGTCGGCTATCCCCGTCACGCCGCTGATCAGCGACGTCGCGACCGTTTCGAGTGTAGTACCGCGTGCCGCGGCCTGGGCGTTCGTGTCGCGGGGCGGGTGTCGTGTACCGTCCTGATCCGGGCAATACGGAGACCGCGAGAATTTTGCCAGCGATTAGCTGAGACGCCGCAGGTCCGGGCCTGATTCGGGGGAAACGCCGCGATTCCACGCGCATCCCCAGGTTGTCCACATCTGTGGATAATTGTGTGGAAAGACCCCTGGAGTGGCATATTCGTAAGGCCGACGGTGCCTCGCCGACGCCCGCGACCGGGGGAAGCCGAGCAGTGCTCATCGTCTGCTCCGCATCGACCTACACCGGGGAGGACCACGTACGTGGACGACGAGCAGAATGTGCTGACCGCTGTCTGGCCGGAGGTGATCGCCGAACTCGCGAGCGGCTCCGCGGACGGGGAGATCCAGCCGGTCAGCAAGGCGCACAAGGCCTGGCTCGGGATTATCGAACCGATCACCTTCGCACAGGGATTCGCCCTGCTCTCGGTGCCCGGGACGATGGCGCAGGAGGTTGTGGAACGCGATCTCCGGGAGCCCATTCTGCGCTCGCTGGGACGGCGTGGCCTGCAGGTCGAGGGCCTGGGCGTGCGCATCCGCGCACAGCAGAACGCCCCGGTCGACCGCTCGCCCAACGCACCGCGTCATGCCCGCATGACATCTCGCCCGGAACGGCCGCGGGAACCCGAACACGCCCCGCTCGGCTACCAGCCGGCACCCCCGCAGCCGGAGCGTCAGCAGGCGTATTACCAGGCCCCGCCGGAATATCAGGCCCCGCGCCACATTCCACAGCCGGAGTACAGCCCTCCACAGGAGTACCCCGCCGAGTACGGGGAGCGCGAAGCTTATCCACCGGTGGATTACGGGCAGCCGCCGATGGCCGAAGAGTTGCCCGCGCCCGTTCCCGAGCCGCAGCAACCGCCGCGGCGGCGGGAGAGCCATCGCGCCCCGGCCATGCCGCCCGGCCAGGAGTCGCTGTTCTCCCCGGAACCGGACGACGAGCCGCCGCTGCCGTCGGGCCCGACCACGCGCCGGCCGGTGGACGACGAGCACGACGACGAACCGGTGGTGAACGTCCGCAACAACTGGCCGACGTATTTCAACAAGTCGCCGGAACGCGAGCGCGAGCCCGCGCCCTCCTCCTCGGGCAGCCTGAACGCCAAATACACCTTCGAGACTTTCGTCATCGGTGCCTCGAACCGCTTCGCGCACGCCGCCGCGGTGGCCATCGCGGAGGCGCCCGCGCGGGCTTACAACCCGCTGTTCGTCTGGGGCGCTTCGGGTTTGGGCAAGACGCACCTGCTGCACGCGGCCGGGCACTACGCCCAGCGGCTGTTCCCGGGCATGCGGGTGAAGTACGTCTCGACCGAGGAATTCACCAACGACTTCATCAACTCGCTGCGTGACGACCGGAAAGTTGCGTTCAAGCGCCGCTACCGGGAGACCGACATCCTGCTGGTGGACGACATCCAGTTCATCGAGGGCAAGGAAGGCATCCAGGAGGAGTTCTTCCACACCTTCAACACCCTGCACAACGCGAACAAGCAGATCGTGGTGTCCTCGGACCGGCCGCCCAAGCAGCTGGCCACCCTGGAAGAACGGCTGCGGACCCGGTTCGAGTGGGGCCTGATCACCGATGTGCAGCCGCCGGAGCTGGAGACCCGCATCGCGATCCTGCGCAAGAAGGCGCGGATGGATCGCCTGGATGTGCCGCACGACGTGCTGGAACTCATCGCCAGCCGGGTGGAGCGCAATATCCGGGAACTCGAGGGCGCGCTGATCCGGGTGACGGCGTTCGCGTCGCTGAACGGGCAGCCGCTGGATCTGTCGCTGGCCGAGGTGGTGCTGCGCGATCTGATGCCCGACACCGCCACGCTGGAGATCACGGCGGCCACGATCATGGCCGTGACCGCGGAGTACTTCAACACCACCCTCGAAGAACTGACCGGTCCCGGCAAGGCCCGGCCGCTGGCGCAGGCCCGGCAGATCGCCATGTACCTGTGCCGTGAGCTGACGGACCTATCCCTACCCAAGATCGGTCAGGCCTTCGGCCGCGACCACACGACGGTCATGTACGCGGAGAAGAAAGTGCGCAAGGAGATGACCGAGCGCCGGCGCGTGTACGACCAGGTTCAAGAACTAACAGCCCGAATTAAACAGCGTTCGCGCTGATCCACAGTCCACAGGCCCTCACGTCCCCTGACGTGGGGGTCTTTCGTTTTCCGGGTTGTGGATTCCTCGAGGAGTCCTCGAGGAAAGCTTGTGGACTCCTCGAGGATTCCCACTGTTGTCCACCGGTTCGCTCACAGGTCGCTGCTAACAGCGGTGCACAACCGGTAGTGCACAGTTCCCACAGGTTGCTTCATCCTCGAGGGCTGACCAGGGGAGATGCCGAGTTGTCCCTGTGGATTCCTCGAGGAGTCCTTGTCAGGTCCTCGAGGAATCCTCGAGTTGTCCCCGGTTTCGCTCAGATGTTGGCTACCGGGTGCAGAACGGGGGAGCAACTCGAGGATGGCTCGAGGACAGATGTGTACAGCCGCGTTGTCTCCACAGTCGCTCCCCGTTCATCCTCGAGACACCCCAGCTACATCCCCACGCCGCCGCACGCCCCCACCTGCGGAAACGGGCGAAGTCCACAGAACTAACAGGACCTACTACTACTTCATTTCTCTCTCTATAAATCCTTCTTCTAAAACAGGTGTGTGGAAAGTCGGTCTGGGAGTGAACGGATCGACGGGTAGCTCCTCCCCATCCGAACGAGGCCCGGACAAGAGGGAGTGGGCTCCGCTTCCGTGCACATCTCGCGATGGGTCCGTGCGCGTCTCGCGAAGAGATCGGGGCTCGCCCCCTCGGTGAGATCAGTGGTGGGTCGCCGTAGGCAATGCGGCCGTGCGCGGGTACGGTTTGGTGTCGGTCGGCTATGCCACACTGCGTGGGCGGCCGATCGAGACGCACCGACCACGAACGACACTGGAGAGGACAGACCGGGCGATGGAGCTTGCAAGCATGAAGTTTCGAGTTGCTCGCGAGGACTTCGCCGAATCCGTGGCCTGGGTGGCTCGCAGCCTGCCCTCTCGGCCTCCGGTGCCCGTCCTGGGCGGCGTTCTCCTCGTTGCCGACGAGGACGGCCTGACGGTCTCCGGTTTCGACTACGAGGTCTCCGCGCAGATGCGGGTGGCCGCCGAGGTCGCCGGACCGGGCCAGGTGCTGGTCTCCGGGCGGCTGCTCGCCGATATCACCAAGGCGCTCTCCAACAAGCCGGTGGACGTGTCCGTGGACGGCACCCGCGTGCTGATCGCCTGTGGCAGCGCCAAGTTCAGCCTCCCGACCATGCCGGTCGAGGACTATCCCCAGCTTCCCGAACTTCCTCCCCAGACCGGTGAACTCGGCGTGGATCTGTTCTCCCAGGCGGTCGGCCAGGTGGCCGTCGCGGCTGGTCGAGACGACACGCTCCCCATGCTCACCGGCATCCGGGTCGAGATCGAAGGCCCCAAGGTCGTGCTCGCGGCCACCGACCGCTTCCGCCTCGCGGTGCGCGAGCTGGAATGGCAGCCCGGTCGCGCCGATGTGGAGACCGCGGTGCTGGTTCCGGCCCGCACCCTGTCCGAGGCCGGTAAAACGCTCGGAGCGTCGGATCAGCCGGTGCAATTGGCCTTCGGCACCGGGTCCGACGGCCTGCTGGGCATCGTGAACGGCGGCCGCCGCACCACCACGCGTCTGCTCGATGCCGAATTCCCCAAGTTCCGTCAGTTGCTCCCCAAGGAGCACACCTCCATCGCCACGCTGACCGTGAGCGCGCTGACCGAGGCCATCAAGCGTGTGGCCCTGGTGGCCGAGCGCGGCGCCCAGGTGCGCATGGAGTTCTCCGAGGAGGGCGTGCTGCTCTCCGCCGGCGGGGACGACGCGGGTCGCGCCGAGGAATGGCTGACCGCCGACTTCCGCGGCGAGGCGCTGACCATCGCCTTCAACCCGGGCTACCTGCTGGACGGCCTGTCCGCGCTGCATTCGGACCGGGTGACCTTCGGTTTCACCACGCCGAGCCGTCCGGCCGTGTTCGTGCCGGCGCCGGAGGAAGAGCTGGAGCCGCTGGACTCGGGCGCCTTCCCGGCGCTGTCGAGCAGCTTCATCTACCTGCTCATGCCGGTTCGCCTGCCGGGCTGATCCGACGGAAGTCGACCGAGTGCTGTGCACAGTGTTGACAAACCTGTGAAAAACTCGGGACGGCTGGGAGATTCACGCTTTTTTCGCGGTTCTCCCCAGTTCGTCACCGAGTTTTCCCCAGCCACGATGGGCTGATCCACATGCATGTGCGCGCGCTGTCGCTGCGGGATTTCCGCTCCTGGGAAGCCGTGGAACTGGAGTTATCACCAGGCAGAACGGTCTTTCTGGGGTCGAACGGCAATGGCAAGACCAACCTGATCGAGGCCATCGGCTACTTGTCCACACTCGGCTCACACCGGGTGTCGGCCGACGCGCCGCTCATTCGCATCGGTGCGCCCAAGGCCCGTATCGGGGCCACCGTGGTGAACTCCGGGCGTGAGCTCCGGGTGGACATGGAGCTCAATCAGGGCTCGGCCAATCGCGCCCAGATCAATCGCTCGCCGGTGCGGCGGACCCGGGAGATCCTGGGGATTCTGCAGACCGTGCTGTTCGCGCCGGAGGATCTGTCGCTGGTGCGCGGGGATCCGGGGGAGCGGCGGCGCTTCCTGGACGAACTGGCCACCGCGCAGCTGCCGCGGCTGGCCGGGGTGCGCGCGGATTACGAGAAGGTGCTGCGGCAGCGCTCGGCCCTGTTGAAAACCGCCGGGCGCCAAGCGCGTTCCGGATCGCGGGGCGCGGAGCTGAGCACCCTGGACGTATGGGACGGGCATCTCGCGGCGCACGGCGCGGTACTGCTGGCGCAGCGGTTGCGGTTGGTCCACGAACTTTATCCACATCTTGCACAGGCCTATGGATCGATCGCGCCGGAGTCCCGACCGGCTTCGATCGGCTATCGAAGCAGCACGCTCCCAACGGAATTCCTCGATCCCATGCGTACTCCACAGCCTGAGGATGCCGAGCAACTGGAGGCGATCCTGTTGCAGGAGTTGGGGAATGCCCGGCGTAAGGAGCTCGAACGCGGGGTCTGCCTGGTCGGCCCGCACCGGGACGATCTGGAGCTGATGCTGGGTTCCGCGCCCGCCAAGGGGTTCTCCAGCCACGGCGAATCCTGGTCCTTCGCACTGGCTTTGCGGCTCGGGGCCTTCGAACTGCTGCGGTCCGCGGGCACCGATCCGGTGCTGATCCTCGACGATGTGTTCGCCGAACTGGACCGGCGGCGGCGGGCCGCGCTGGCCGCCGTCGCGGCCGAGGCCGAACAGGTGCTGATCACCGCGGCGGTGCCGGAGGACGTGCCGGCCGAACTGGAGGCCGCGCCGCTGCGCATCGAGACCACCGGGGAAGCCGACCATCGCGCCTCCCGTATCGCGAGCTGACTTCCCTCCGTGAGGTTGTCGGTGGGATGGGGCAGAATCCTCGGTATCGCGCAGGTCCGAGGAAAGGTGTAGTGAATGGCCGACCAGCCGGAACCGCACGATTCCAGTCCTCCCGCCACGCCCGGCGCCACCGGTCCGGGCGCCGAGCCCGAACTGCGCGGTGTCGATCTGGCGCGCCGCGCACTCGAGGAGGCCCGGGCCGCGGCCCGCGCGGCGGGTAAGTCGGTGGGGCAGGGGCGGGCTTCGCCGCGCAAGGGCGGGGTGCGCGCACTGCGCCGGCGCAGCGGTTGGTCGGGCGCGCATCCGGATGAACGCGACCCCCAGTCCCTTTCGTCACTGACGATGAAGCAGGCCAAGGGCCGGGGCTGGTCGGGCAAGGTCGCCGAGGGCACCGTGTTCGGCCGCTGGGCCGCGGTGGTGGGGGAGGACATCGCCTCCCATGCCCAGCCCATCTCGCTGGAGAACGGCATTCTGAGCGTGCAGGCGGAGTCGACCGCCTGGGCGACCCAGCTGCGCATGTTCCAGTCCCAGATCCTGGCGAAGATCGCGGCGGCCGTCGGCAACGGCGTGGTGACGCAATTGCGCATCAACGGCCCGACCGCGCCCAGCTGGCGCAAGGGTGAGCGGCACATCAAGGGCCGCGGTCCGCGCGACACATACGGATAACCGCTGTTTCACGTGGAACGTGCTCGATCGCGCGAACCCCGTCGCAAACGGGTTTCGAGCGTCGGCGTGAACGGCCGCTGAAGGTCTCGGGACCCCCCATCCCCATGACGGGACTTATTGATGGTCGATTTCACGCACGTACGTCGCACTCAGGGGTGTCATAGGTGCATTCTGTGTCGGTCGTACCAGTAGGATGGGGGAGTAACTAGCGGCGATACCTCCCGGCGCGTTCAGCGACAGGTCGCCCGTGGGCTCCGTAACTCTCGAGCAGACACTCCCGAGGGGCTCCACGTGTGCCGTCCGCCCCGATGCCCGGAGGATCAGCAAGTAAGGAGAGCTACCGACCAGTGGCTGCCATGGACTCCAACGAAGACGGCGCGACCCAGTCGAAGTCAGGCAATTACGACGCCTCCTCCATTACCGTGCTCGAGGGCCTCGAGGCGGTGCGCAAGCGTCCCGGTATGTACATCGGTTCCACCGGTGAGCGGGGCTTGCACCACCTGGTCTGGGAGGTCGTCGACAACTCCGTCGACGAGGCGATGGCCGGCTACGCCTCACGGGTCGACGTGACCCTGCTCGCCGACGGCGGCGTCGAGGTCGTCGACGACGGTCGCGGTATCCCCACCGGCATGCACGCCCAGGGCATCCCCACCATCGAGGTGGTCATGACCCAGCTGCACGCCGGCGGCAAGTTCGACTCCGACTCCTACGCGGTGTCCGGCGGTCTGCACGGCGTCGGCATCTCCGTGGTGAACGCGCTCTCCACCCGCCTCGAGGCCGAGGTGGACCACGCGGGCTACCACTGGACCCAGGAGTACAAGGACGCCAAGCCCGGCAAGCTCGTCCAGGGCGAGCCCACCAAGCGGACCGGTACCACCATCCGCTTCTGGGCCGACCCGGAGATCTTCGAGACAACCACCTACAACTTCGAGACGGTCGCGCGCCGCCTGCAGGAGATGGCGTTCCTGAACAAGGGACTCACCATCACCCTGACCGATCAGCGGGTGAGCGAAGGCGACATCACCGACGAGGTGGTGAGCGATACCGCCGAGGCGCCCAAGCACCTCGACGAGAACGCCCCGGCCGCCGAGCCGAAGGTGAAGACCCGGACCTACCACTACCCGGGCGGTCTCGAGGACTACGTCAAGCACATCAACCGGACCAAGACCCCGATCCACAATTCGATCGTGGGCTTCACCGGCAAGGGCACCGGGCACGAGCTCGAGGTGGCCATGCAGTGGAACTCGGGTTACTCCGAGTCCGTGCACACCTTCGCCAACACCATCAACACCCACGAGGGCGGCACCCACGAAGAGGGCTTCCGCGCCGCGCTCACCACGGTGGTGAACAAATACGCGAAGGACAAGAAGCTCCTCAAGGAGAAGGAAGGCAACCTGACGGGTGACGACATCCGTGAGGGCCTGGCCGCTATCGTCTCGGTGAAGGTCGCCGACCCGCAGTTCGAGGGTCAGACCAAGACCAAGCTCGGCAATACCGATGTGAAGGGGTTCGTGCAGCGCACCTGCAACGAGCACCTGACGCACTGGTTCGAGGCCAACCCGGCCGATGCGAAGACCATTGTGCAGAAGGCGGTTTCGTCCGCTCAGGCGCGAGTGGCCGCGCGTAAGGCGCGAGAGCTGGTGCGGCGCAAGAGCGCTACCGATCTGGGCGGCCTGCCCGGCAAGCTCGCCGACTGCCGGTCCAAGGATCCGAGCAAGTCCGAGATCTACATCGTGGAGGGCGACTCCGCCGGTGGTTCGGCCAAGTCCGGCCGCGACTCGATGTATCAGGCGATCCTGCCGCTGCGCGGCAAGATCATCAATGTCGAGAAGGCGCGCATCGACCGCGTGCTGAAGAACACCGAAGTCCAGTCCATCATCACGGCTTTCGGCACCGGCATCCACGACGAGTTCGATATCGCCAAGCTGCGGTATCACAAGATCGTGCTGATGGCCGACGCCGACGTGGACGGCCAGCACATCTCGACGCTGCTGCTCACCCTGCTGTTCCGCTTCATGCGGCCGCTGGTCGAGCACGGGCACGTGTATCTCGCCATGCCGCCGCTGTACAAGCTCAAGTGGCAGCGGTCCGAGCCGGAGTTCGCGTACTCCGACCGCGAGCGCGACGGGCTGCTGGAGCGCGGCCTGGCGGCCGGCAAGAAGATCAACAAGGACGACGGCATCCAGCGCTACAAGGGTCTCGGTGAGATGAACCCGAAGGAGCTGTGGGAGACCACGATGGACCCGAGCGTCCGCGTGCTTCGCCTGGTCACTCTCGATGACGCCGCCGCGGCGGACGAACTGTTCTCCATCCTCATGGGTGAGGACGTCGAGGCGCGCCGCAGCTTCATCACCCGGAACGCCAAGGACGTGCGGTTCCTCGACGTGTAGTGGGTCGACCAACTCTCGGGACTCTCAGGGGCTTTGCCCCCGAACCCCCGAGAGATTCCGGGGGCTCCGCCCCGAGCCCCGGAATAAGCCCGGAACCCGCAGCACCCGGAGGCCGACCCGCCCCCGAGGACCCGCCAAAAGACTTCCCACGGAGACCAATTCATGACTGAGATCGAACTTCCCCCGTCGGGTGGCGACCGCATCGAGCCGGTCGATATCCAGCAGGAGATGCAGAACTCGTACATCGACTACGCCATGAGCGTGATCGTCGGACGAGCCCTGCCCGAGGTGCGCGACGGCCTCAAGCCGGTGCACCGCCGGATCCTCTACGCCATGTACGACAACGGGTATCGGCCCGACCGCGGCTACGTGAAGTCCGCGCGCCCGGTCGCCGACACCATGGGCAACTACCACCCGCACGGCGACACCGCCATCTACGACACCCTGGTGCGTATGGCGCAGCCGTGGGCGCTCCGGTACCCGCTGGTCGACGGTCAGGGCAACTTCGGCTCGCGCGGCAACGACGGCGCGGCCGCCATGCGTTACACCGAGTGCCGCCTGACGCCGCTGGCCATGGAGATGCTGCGCGAAATCGACCACGAGACGGTCGATTTCATCCCCAACTACGACGGCAAGACCCAGGAACCGGTCGTGCTGCCGGCCCGGGTGCCCGCGCTGTTGATGAACGGCTCCAACGGCATCGCGGTCGGTATGGCCACGAACATCCCGCCGCACAACCTGACCGAGCTGGCCGAGGCCATCTACTGGGCGCTGGACAACCACGAGGCGGACGAGGAGTCCACCCTCGCGGCGTGCATGGAGCGGGTGAAGGGTCCGGACTTCCCGACCGCCGGCCTGATCGTCGGCACCCAGGGCATCCACGACGCGTACACCACCGGCCGCGGTTCGGTGCGCATGCGCGGTGTGGTGGAGATCGAGGAAGACAGCCGCGGCCGCACCACCATCGTCATCACCGAGCTGCCGTACCAGGTCAATACCGACAACTTCGTCAATGCCATCGCCGAGCAGGTGAAGGACGGCAAGATCGCGGGTGTCTCCGACATCCACGACGAGTCCTCCGACCGCGTCGGCCTGCGCATCGTGGTGACGGTCAAGCGCGACGCCATCGCCAAGGTCGTGCTGAACAACCTGTACAAGCACACCCAGCTGCAGACCTCCTTCGGCTGCAACATGCTCTCGATCGTCGACGGGGTGCCGCGCACGCTGCGCCTGGACCAGATGATCCGGCTGTATGTGACCCACCAGCTCGAAGTGATCGTCCGGCGCACCAAGTACCTGCTGCGCAAGGCCGAGGAGCGGGCCCACATCCTGCGCGGTCTGGTCAAGGCCCTGGACATGCTGGACCAGGTCATCGCCCTGATCCGCCGTTCGGCCGATACCGAGACCGCGCGCACCGGCCTGATGCAGTTGCTGGATATCGACGAGATCCAGGCCACCGCCATTCTCGATATGCAGCTGCGCCGGCTGTCCGCCCTGGAGCGGCAGAAGATCCTCGACGAATTGGCGAAGATCGAGGCCGAGATCGCGGACCTGAAGGACATTCTGGCCCGGCCGGAACGTCAGCGCGCTATCGTCCGTGACGAATTGCAGGAGATCGTCGACAAGTACGGCGACGACCGCCGCACCAAGATCATCGCGGCCGACGGCGACGTGCAGGACGAGGACCTGATCGCCCGCGAGGACGTGGTCGTCACCATCACCGAGACCGGCTACGCCAAGCGCACCAAGACCGATCTGTACCGGTCGCAGAAGCGCGGCGGCAAGGGCGTGCAGGGCGCGGGGCTGAAGCAGGACGACATCGTGTCGCACTTCTTCATCACCTCCACCCACGACTGGCTGCTCTTCTTCACCAACCTCGGCCGCGTCTACCGGGCCAAGGCGTACGAGCTGCCCGAGGCCATGCGCACCGCGCGCGGCCAGCACGTGGCCAATCTGCTCGCCTTCCAGCCGGACGAGAAGATCGCCCAGGTCATCCAGCTCAAGTCCTACGAGGACGCGCCGTACCTGGTGCTGGCCACCCGCAAGGGCCTGGTCAAGAAGTCCAAGCTGACCGATTTCGACTCCAACCGCTCCGGCGGCATCGTCGCGGTGAATCTGCGCGATGGTGACGAATTGGTCGGCGCGGCACTGTGTTCGGCGGAGGACGACCTGCTGCTGGTCTCGGCGCACGGCCAGTCCATCCGCTTCTCGGCCAATGACGAGGTGCTGCGTCCCATGGGCCGCGCCACCTCCGGCGTGCAGGGCATGCGGTTCAATGCCGACGATGAACTGTTGTCGCTCAATGTGGTTCGCGACGAAGAGGGCATCTATCTGCTTGTCGCGACGGCGGGCGGGTACTCCAAGCGCACGGCCATCGACGAGTACACGGCGCAGGGCCGCGGCGGCAAGGGCGTATTGACCATTCAGTACGACGAGAAACGTGGCAGTCTGGTCGGTGCGCTCATCGTCAACGACGAGGATGAGCTGTACGCGATCACCTCCGGCGGCGGTGTCATTCGCACCGCGGCGAATCAGGTTCGCAAAGCGGGACGCCAAACCAAGGGCGTGCGATTGATGAACCTGGGAGAAGGCGATACGTTGCTCGCGATCGCGCGTAACGCGGACGAGCCCGACCAGGTTGCCGAAGATGACACCAGCGGTTCGGCGAAGCAGTAGTTTCACCACAGCAGCGGCGGCACAAGGAATCGAAGGATTCACCATTGACCACGAATCAGCCGAATGACCAGCGCGGTCATGCCAATGGCGTGACCGAGAGAATCGCCCCGTCTCCGATTCCGCCGCGCCCTATTCCGCGGCCGGGTGCCGGCGAGGGCGGTGCGCCGCAATCGCCCGAAATGCCGGACCAGGCCGGTGAATTCGGTCAGGCCCCGCTGAATGATCAGACCGAGGCGTCCGCGTCCGAGACGGCCGAGCCCGCACCGGCTTCGCCGTACCAGGACGGTGGCTGGTCCCAGCTGCCGCAGCGGGAGCCGCAGTCCAACCTGTACCGGCCCGGCCAGGCCCCGACCACCGGCCGGCCCGGTGGCGTCGGCCTGAACGCCGGTGTCTCCAATGCGCGCACGACCGCCGACCTGGCGGCCAAGGCGGCGCGCAAGGAGGCCGCGATGGTGAAGTCCGTCGGCATCGACGGACCGACCCGCAGCATCGCGCGCCCGGAACTGGTGAAGGATCTGCCCGACCTGTCCGAGATCCGGCATCCGCTGCCGCCGCCGGAGCCCATTCCGGTGGCCGGTCCGGTGTCGCCGTCGGCGCCCGCCGCGGTGGCCCAGGCCGCCGCTTCGGGTGAGCCGCTGCGCGCGACAGTCCAACTGCGCCATATCGATCCGTGGTCCACGCTGAAGGTGTCGCTGGTGATCAGCGTCGCCATGTTCTTCGTGTGGATGCTCGCGGTCGGCCTGCTGTACCTCGTGCTGGAGGGCATGGGCGTGTGGGAGCGGCTGAATTCCACGTTCACGGACATGGTTTCGGACAGCTCGTCCTCCGCGCTCATCGATGCCGGCACGGTGTTCGGCTACGCGGGCGTCATCGGCCTGATCAACGTGGTGCTGCTGACCGCGCTGTCGACCGTCGGCGTCTTCGTCTACAACCAGTGCACCGACCTGGTCGGCGGCATCCAGGTGACGCTCGCCGATCCCGACTAGTCCGGGAGTTGTGGGGAAGGGGTGGGGCTGCGGCCCCACCCCTTTCGCTTTCGGCGGTGTGACGGGAGGCCCCCACGCCCCTTCCGGCGGGGTTCGGGGGCGAAGCCCCCGAGAGCCCAGGAGAGTTCTCTGACCTGGCGTTTTGGTTATCGCAGGAGTCTTGCGGTAATCTTCTGCGCGGCCCGAGAGAAACTCTCGAGCCGACGATGAGGGCCTATAGCTCAGGCGGTTAGAGCGCTTCGCTGATAACGAAGAGGTCGGAGGTTCAAGTCCTCCTAGGCCCACTCCCGAACATCACAGTAGGGTGGGATTCATGAAATTTCTCCTCACGATCGGCCTCGTCGCCGCGGTGATCTTCGGAATCAGCAAACTTCGCCAGCGCAGCGACGCGGACCTCTGGCACGAGGTCACCACCCGCTGATTTCAGGCTTCCGGGTTCTCCCGGATCAGGGGCCTTAGCTCAATTGGCAGAGCACTGCCTTTGCAAGGCAGGGGTTAGGGGTTCGATTCCCCTAGGCTCCACTTCTTTCGGCTGTGACACGGAACATCACGCCGATTTCCCTCAGGATCTGCCCGTAAGGTGGCGATCATGGCGTCCACTGAGATCTCGAAACTCGTTCAGTCCGTGGTGGAGCCGTTCCTGCTCGGTGGTTCGCGCAAGTACAACCGGCGGGAAGTATCGGAGCTCACCGGTATGCCGAATTCCATGACGCGCCGGCTGTGGGTGTCGCTGGGTTTCCCGGCCGATCCGGATGACGACGCGCTGGAATACAGCGACTCCGATATCGAGGCCGCCAAGACTTTCAGCAAATTGCACGTATTGGCTTCCGCCGATATGCATCGGCAGACCACTGCCGCGCGCACGCTGGGCCGGTCCATGGCGCGGCTGGCGGAGTGGCAGGTGGATCTGGTGGCCGAGGAGATCCTGGATCGCATCGCCACCATCACCCGCGCGAATCCGGGCGCCGATCCCGAGCAGGTGGCCCGGGACGCCACCGAGGCGGTCATCGGCGAATTCGAAGCGCTGCAACGGTATGCGTGGCGGCGGCACCTGGACGCGGCGCTGGCGCGGTCGCTGGACGAGGGCGCGGTCGCGGGCGACACCATCCGGGTGATGGCCATCGGATTCGCCGATATGGTCGGCTACACCCGCCTCACCCGGCACCTGGAGCCGGACGAATTGTCCGCCCTGCTGGAGGCGTTCGAGACGGCCACCAGCAATGCCATCGTGGCCAATGGCGGCTGGGTCATCAAGAACGTCGGCGACGAAGTCATGTTCGCGGCCCATACCGCCAAGGACGGCGCGCGCATCGCGCTGGCGGTGCAGGAGGCTGCCACCGCCTCGCACGGCGTCACCCAGGAACTGCGGGTCGGACTGGCCTACGGCGAGGTGCTGCAGCGGTTCGGGGACCTGTACGGGTCGGTGGTGAACGTGGCCGCGCGGCTCACCGGTGTGGCGCGTCCGGGCACGGTGCTGGTGGACGACGGCGCGGCCGATGCCATCGCCGACGATCCGGAATTCGAGCTGCGGCATCTGGCGACCGTGCGGGTGAAGGGGATCAACCGGCTGCACGGGCATGTGTTGCGCCGCAATGTGATTCGCCCCCTGGTCTAGATATGGGGGCGGGCCTCGGCGAAGGGGGGGAGTTAGCCGAGGCCCGCGTAGGTCGGCCCGGGGGGGAGGGGCCGACGAAATCGATCCTACGCGACGAAGACCTTTTGTGTGGCCATCGGGGCATGGCGTTCCAAGATTTTTTGACGGAGAAAGTGTCGTACCCCGGTGCGAGGATCGGGGCGTGACCGGAAAGCCTGTGCGCGCTTCGCGGAAACCCCATGACTTTTTTGCCCGAATTGGGCAATACTGGCCCATGATGTCCGGTCTTGTTCGGCAGTATTTCCGCAGTTCAAAGCCCCTAGGAGAGTCATGCCCGACGCAATAGTCGCCGAGGGTCTGGTCAAGAAGTACGGCCGTCTGGTCGCACTCGACGGACTCGATCTCACCGTTCCGGAAGGAACCGTCACCGCCCTGCTCGGCCCCAACGGTGCGGGTAAGACCACCACCGTGCGGGTCCTCACCACCCTGCTCATCCCGGACTCCGGCCGCGCCACCGTCGCGGGCGTGGACGTCCTGAAGGATCCACAGCTGCTGCGCTCCCGCATCGGCACCTCCGGCCAGTACGCCGCGGTCGACGAATACCTCACCGGCTTCGAGAATTTGGAGATGGTCGGGCGGCTGTACCACATGGGGGTGGCGCGCAGTAAGGAACGCGCCCGCGAGCTGCTGGAACGCTTCCGGCTCTCCGATGCCGCGGACCGCCCGGTCAAGGGCTACTCCGGCGGTATGCGCCGGCGGCTCGACCTGGCCGGCGCGCTGGTCGCCAATCCGCCGGTGCTGTTCCTGGACGAACCCACCACCGGCCTGGATCCCCGTGCGCGCCTGGATCTCTGGGACGTCATCGAGGAACTGGTCGCGGGCGGCACCACGCTACTGCTCACCACCCAGTACCTGGAGGAGGCCGACCGGCTGGCCGACTCCATCGCCGTCATCGACCACGGCAAGGTCATCGCCGAGGGCACCTCCGACGAACTCAAGGCCATGGTCGGCGGCGACCGCATCGAACTCGTTGTGGACCATGTGGATTCGCTGCCGGTGGCGCGACAGGCCCTGGAGGGGCTGGCGCAGGGCGAGATCCGGCTGGAGCCGGGCCTGCGCCGGATCATCGTGCCGGTAAACGATGGGTCGCAGGCGCTGGTGGACGCCATCGGGCAGCTCACCAAACACGAAGTGGCCATTCACGATGTCGGCCTGCGCCGGCCCTCGCTCGACGATGTGTTCCTGTCGCTGACCGGGCACGAGGCCGAGGAGCTGGTGAACGGTTCCGGGAAGGGCGAATTGGCGAAGGAGGGGCAGAACCGATGAGTGCGACCATGGCCATCGCCACCAAACCGTCGCTCACCCAGCGCGCGGTCATGTTGGTCAACGACAGCCTGACCATCACCAAACGCAATGTCATCAAGATCAAGCGCGTACCCGACGTGCTGATCTTCACCACGCTATCGCCGATCATGTTCGTGCTGCTGTTCGCGTACGTGTTCGGTACCGCCATCGACGTGCCGGGGCTGGAGGGCGGCTACCGGGAGTTCCTGCTGCCGGGCATCTTCGCGCAGACCGTGGTCTTCGGCGGCACCTTCACCGGGCTCAGCCTGGCCGAGGACATGCAGAAGGGGATCATCGACCGGTTCCGGTCGCTACCCATGGAGCCGGCCGCCGTGCTGATCGGGCGGACCGCGGCCGACGTCGTGATCAATGTGGTCAGCCTGGTCGTGATGTCGCTGGCGGGGCTGCTGGTGGGCTGGCGGATTCGCGGGTCGTTCCTGGACGCGGTGCTGGCGTACCTGCTGCTCCTGCTGTTCGCCTACGCGATCTCGTGGATCATGGCGGTCTTCGGATTGATGGTGCGGGCGCCGGAGGTCTTCAACAACGCGACCTTCATGGTGATCTTCCCGCTGACCTTCCTGGCGAACACCTTCGTGCCGCTGGACAAGCTGCCCGCGCCTTTGAAGCTGTTCGCGGAATGGAATCCGGTGTCGGCCTTGACCGAGGCGTGCCGCCAATTGTTCGGCAATACCAGCCCGGCCTTCCCGCCCGCGGACACCTGGTCCATGCGGCATCCGGTGGCCACGACCCTCATGTGGGTCGTGGGCATCCTGGTCGTGTTCGTACCGCTCGCGGTGCGTCAGTACAAGCGTTCCGTCAGCCGCTGACGGGGAGTTTCGGGGGCTAGGCCCCCGGACCCCCTTAGTGAGCCGCTGACAAGCTCGGTGCGGAACCGTTGCGCGAGTAACCCAGGCGCGGCGGTTCCGCGGCCGGTGCGGGCGGCTGGGGTCGGCGACTCACGAAAATCGCCACCACGCCACCCACCGCCGCCACTAGAGCCGCCGCGATTGTCCATTTCCGAAACGTCCCCAGCTCCATCCGACCACTGTGGCACAGCAATGGAATTCGCGCATCAACGCGACTATTCGACGGTCACGCTCTTGGCGAGATTGCGGGGCTTGTCCACATCGCGGCCCAGGGCGATCGCGGTGTGATACGCCAGCAGCTGCAGCGGAATCGTCAGGATGATCGGGTCGAGCTCGGTCCCCACCTTGGGCACACGAATCACCGCGTCCGCCAAGCCATCCGGGATATCGGCATTGGTGACCGCGATGACCGGCCCGCCGCGCGCCTTGATCTGCTCGATGGTGGTGATGTTCTTGGGCAGCAGTTCGTCGTCCGGCACCAGCACCACGCTCGGCATCTCCGGGTCGATCAGCGCGAGCGGACCGTGCTTCAGCTCCGAGCCTTGATACGCCTCGGCGTGAATGTAGGAGATCTCCTTCAGCTTCTGCGCGCCCTCGCGCGCCACCGGCCACATGCGGACCCGGCCGATGAAGAACATGCTGCGCGCCTTGGCATATCGGGCCGCCACGTCGGCGATGTGCCGTTCGTCGGCGAGCACCGCCTCGATGGCGCCGGGCAGCGCGCGCAGGCCGTTCACGATGCGCTCGCCCGACGCCGCCGACAGGTCGCGCACCCGGCCCAGCAGCAGCGCCAGCATGGCGAACGACACGGTCATATTGGTGAGCGCCTTGGTCGAGGCCACCGAGACCTCCGGTCCGGCGTGCAGGAACACGCCCGCCCCGCACTCGCGCGCGATGGCGCTGCCGACCACGTTCACCGCGCCGATCACCCGGCCGCCCTTGCGCTGTAATTCCTGAACGGCCGCAAGGGTATCCAGCGTCTCGCCGGACTGGCTGATGGCGATGTACAGGGCGTCCGGATCGACCACCGGATTGCGGTAGCGGAATTCCGAGGCCGGTTCGGCGGTGGCGGGGATGCGGGCCAGTTCCTCGATCAGCTGCGCGCCCAGTTGTCCGGCGTAGTACGCCGAGCCGCAGCCCAGGAACACCACCTTGGTGATGCCGCGCAGTTCGCGGGCGTCCATATTGAGCCCGCCCAGCACGGCGGTGGCGAAACGCTCGTCCAGCCGGCCGCGCAGGGCCCGGCGCACCGCCTCGGACTGCTCGGCCATCTCCTTGGCCATGAAGTCCGGGTAGCCGCCGAGGGCGTAGTCCTCGGCCGCCATATCGATGGTGGTGGGAATCTTGTCGGTGCGGCGCGCCTCGAGTCCCAGTGTGCTGGTGCGGAATTCGCCCGCGCGCACGGTGGCGAGCTCGCCGTCGTCGAGGAACACCACGCGCTGGGTGTGGTGCACCAGCGCGGCCACGTCGGAGGCCACGAACATCTCGCCGTCGCCGACGCCGAGCACGATGGGGGAGCCGTTGCGGGCCACCACCAGCTCGTCGGGGCGGCGGGCGTCCAGCACCAGCAGGCCGTAGGTGCCCTGGACGCGGTACAGCGCGGTGCGCACGGCGTCTTCCAGGGACTCGGCGTCGTCGAGGGCGGCGGCGATCAGATGCGCGATGGCCTCGGTGTCGGTGTCGGAGAGGAATTCCACCCCGGCGGCGGTGAGTTCCGCCCGGAGTTGTTCGGCGTTCTCCACGATGCCGTTGTGCACCACGGCGATCCGGCCGGAGCCGTCGGTGTGCGGGTGGGCGTTGGCGTCGCTGGGTTCACCGTGGGTGGCCCAGCGGGTGTGCGCGATGCCGACATTGCCGCGCAGGCGGGCGCCCTCGGCGTCCACGCGATTGCGCAGGTCCTGGACGCGGCCCTGGGTTTTGGTGATGCGCAGCCGGCCGCGGTGCGGGACGGCCAGGCCCGCGGAGTCGTAGCCGCGGTACTCGAGCCGGTGCAGGCCCTCCAATAGGACCGGAACAGCTTCCCGATGCCCGATGTATCCGACGATTCCACACATTGCGGGACGGACTCCTCACCCGTAGACGATGCGTCGCAGTTGTCGTTCGGTGAAGTCGGGGGCCGCGACCGGGCGTTGCGCGAGTTCCGCCGCCAGGCGTTGCCAGATTTCGGCATTGCGGACCTGGCGGGCTTGTAGTTCGGCATGTCTGCGGCGCACGAACTGCTCGGCGGTTTCGTCGAAGTATCCGACGATGTCCGCGACCACCCGGGCCGCGACCGCGCTGGGTAAACCAGTGGAGGCCGCGACATGGCGGACCAGATCGACCGGAACCCCGTCATTCACTCGGTCGAGCCTGCCTTGTCCAAGCGGTTTCGACAACTTACGTGCCCGAAATCGGGCAGAAAATCACACGCTGACGCTAGGTCTTGGGGGCTACGCCCCCAAACCCCCAGGAAAGGAGTGGCCTGGGCTGCGGGCACCGGTCGGCCTGCCGTGGCGGGTGGTCGCGGGGCAGGACCTAGGCTGGTGCGCGTGACCTCACCGAATCAGACCGCCGTGGCCACGCTGCACACCAACCACGGTGACATCAAGATCTCGCTCTTCGGTAACCACGCTCCCCGCACGGTCCGGAATTTTCTGGGTCTGGCGGACGGCTCCGCGCCGTACACCAAGCCGAACGCGTCGGGCACCGATTCGGGACCGTTCTACGACGGCAGCACCTTCCATCGGGTGATCGAGGGTTTCGTCATTCAGGGCGGCGATCCGACCGGGACCGGGCGCGGCGGGCCGGGGTACGAGTTCAAGGACGAGTTCCATCCGGAGCTGCGGTTCGATCGGGCGTACCTGCTGGCCATGGCGAACGCCGGGCCGGCGACCAATGGTTCGCAGTTCTTCATCACGCTGGCCCCGCAGCCGACGCTGAATCGCAAGCACACCATTTTCGGTGAGGTCATCGACCCGGATTCCCGCAAGGTGGTGGACGAGATCGGGGCGACCGCCGTCGATCGCAACGATCGCCCGAAGGACGAGGTTGTGATCTCCGGGATCACCATCTCCTGAATCCGGCCCGACCCGAAGAGAATTCACATGAATCCGTACCAGCCCGCACCGACCTGCTTCAGACATCCGGACCGGCCGACCGGTCTGGCCTGCACCCGGTGCGGGCGCCCGGCCTGCCCGGAATGCCTGACCCCCGCGGCCGTCGGGCAGCACTGTGTGGAGTGTTATCAACAGGGCCGCAACGACGTGCGGCCGGTGCGCAACGCGGCGGGGATGGCGGTCGGGCAGCAGCGCCCGCAGCCGTACGTCACCTGGGGGCTGATCGCGATCAATGTGCTGGTCTTCGCCGCCACGGCGATCCAGGCCAAGAGCGTCATGGACAACCAGAACTCCCAGCTGTTCTTCGACTGGGTGCTGATCCCGGGCCTGATCGAGGGGGAGTGGTGGCGGGCGCTCGGCGCCGGCTTCCTGCACTACGGCATCATCCACCTGGCCGTGAACATGTTCGCGCTGTACGTGCTCGGCCCCTACTGCGAGATCGCGCTGGGCCGGGTGCGATTCCTGGCCGTGTATCTGGTGTCGCTGCTGGGCGGTTCGGCCGCGACCGTGCTGTTCTCGTCCGCGCTGACGGCCTCGGCGGGCGCGTCGGGCGCGATCTACGGCCTGTTCGGCGCGGTGGCCATCGTCATGCTGCGGACCCGGCAGAACCTCACCCAGATCCTGGTCCTGCTGTTGATAAACCTGGTGATCACCTTCTCGGTGCCGGGCATCTCCATCTGGGGACATCTCGGCGGCCTGCTGGCGGGCACCGTCGCGAGCGCCGGGATTCTCTATCTGCCGGGCTGGCTGAAGGCGCGTGACCTGCGCACGGCTTCGATCATCGGCTGGGCGACGGTCGCCGCGGTGGCTTTGCTCGAGGTGCTGGTGATCGTGCTGGCGGCCCCGAACGTGCTGGTGAACTAACCGATGTGGGCGCGGAGCGTGTCGAGGACTTCCTCGGGGCGCTCGCCCAGATCCCAGCGGCCGAAGACGATGAGCTTCTCGTCCCCGTCGTGGTTCACATCCAGTTCCAGCATGGGCATCTTGCGGCCGAGCCGGCGGTAATAGACCACGCGGGCGCGCAGCACCTGCTGGGCGGTGTAGCGGCGCGGCCCGGACAGGCCGCCGATCACCAGCGGGGCGGGCGTGCCGGGTTCGACGGCGAGCCGCGGTCGCTGCCGGAATCCCATTCCGGCCAGGGCCAGCAGGCCCAGCGCGGCCAGGCCGATCAGTACTTTTCCGGCGCTGTCATGCGACAGCACGGCGGCCACGGCCAGCACCACACCGCCGACCGTGCAGGCGATCAGGGCGGCGGGAGGTGTGGACCACGCGAGCCGGGAGTCGGTCGATGTCACTGTCCCCACTCTCTCCTCGAGTTGTCCACAAGGTCATCCACAGGTGTGTATGAATAACAATGATGTAAGGCACTCACCGCCAGCGCATGGTCATGATCAGACCCACGACCATCAGGCCGAATCCGATCAGGAAGTTCCACGCGCCCAGATCGTTCATCCAGGTGATGTGCTCCGCGGCCAGGTAGTAGACCAGTAGCCAGGCCAGCCCCGCGAGCATGAAGCCCAGCATGATGGTGACGTACCAAACCGGCGACGGACCGGCCGCCTTCACGCGTACAGGCGTGCGGCTGGCCGGGTTGATCGTGTAATCGGTCTTTTTCCGGACCTTCGACTTGGGCATTATGTCCTCGGTTTCGGCGTGCAGTCTCAGTCACATTATCCCGCCAACGCTGGGGAAAGCGTGGTCGGGGCGCATGTCGGCGGTATTGCGTGCGACTTCGGCAACCGCGCCAACTACTCTCGACGTATGCGTGTACTCGTTGTCGACAACTACGACAGCTTCGTGTTCAACCTGGTCCAGTACCTCGGGCAGCTCGGAGCCGAAGCCGTGGTCTGGCGCAATGACGACGCACAGCTCGCGGATGTGGATCAGGTCGTGAAGGACTTCGACGGCGTGCTGATCAGCCCCGGTCCGGGTTCGCCGGATCGCGCGGGCCGCAGCATCGATCTGGTGCACGCCGCCGCCCGGCACCAGACCCCGCTGCTCGGGGTGTGCCTGGGACATCAGGCCATCGGGGAGGCGTTCGGCGCCACCGTGACCCGCGCGCCCGAACTGCTGCACGGCAAGACCAGCGACGTCTTCCATATCGGCGCGGGCGTGCTGGCGGGGCTGCCGGATCCGTTCACCGCCACCCGGTACCACTCGCTGACCGTGGTCGAGGAGACCATGCCGCCGGAGCTGGAAGTGCTGGGCCGCACCGAATCCGGCATCGTGATGGCACTGCGGCATCGCACGCTGCCCATCCACGGCGTGCAGTTCCATCCTGAATCGGTGCTCACCCAGGGCGGGCACCGCATGCTCGCGAACTGGCTGGGCGTGTGCGGGCAGCGGCCCGACGAGGGCCTGGTGCGGACGCTCGAGGCGGAGGTCGCGGCACTGGTATGAGCGGATCGGCGCGTCCGCACGTGCTGCTGTCGGTGGCGGTCAGCGTCGACGGCTATATCGACGATGCGTCCCCGGACCGGTTGCTGCTCTCCAACGCGGCGGATTTCGATCGCGTGGACGCCCTGCGCGCCGAGTCCGACGCCGTCCTCATCGGTGCGGAGACCCTGCGTCGGGACAATCCGCGGCTGCTGGTCAACAGCGCGGATCGGCGCTTGCGGCGAGTGGCGGACGGTAAGCCCGCGTATCCGCTGCGGGTGATCGTCACGGCGCGCGGGGATCTCGACACCGGGCTGAAATTCTGGCACAGCGGTGGCGAAAGACTGGTTTACACCACCGATTCCGGGGCGGCCAAGCTCGGCGACGCCCTGGCCGGCGTGGCGGACGTCGTATCCCTGGGCGCGGCAATCGGTTTCGGGGCGCTGCTCGACGACCTCGGCAAACGCCATGTCGGACGGCTCATGGTGGAGGGCGGCGGATCCATCCACACCGCTTTCCTCGCCGGCGGGCTGGCCGACGAAATACGAATGGCCGTAGCCCCTTTGGTGGTCGGCGATCCGGCCGCTCCGCGCTTCCTCGGTCCCGGCGCCTTCCCCGGCGGCCCCAACCATCGGATGCACCTGGCCGACGTCAGCCGGATCGGTGACATCGCACTGCTGCGCTATCTGCCGAAGGAGGAGTCGGATGTCTGACGAATTGCGTTCGGACCGTGGCTGGATGCGGCACGCCATCGGCTTGGCGCGCCTGTGCCCGCCGAGTGAGACCGCCTTCTCGGTGGGCGCGGTGATCGTCGGCGCGGATGGCGTGGAGATCATCCACGGCTGGTCGCGGGAGACCGACGACAAGGTGCACGCCGAGGAATCGGCGCTGAACAAGCTCGCACCCGGCGATCCGCGGCTGCGCCACGCCACCATCTACAGCACCCTCGAACCGTGTTCGGTGCGCGGCAGCACGGACCGAACGCCCTGCACCGATCGCATCCTGCAAGCCGGTATCCGCCGTGTCGTCATCGCCTGGCGCGAACCCGGCACCTTCGTGGTCAACTGCGTGGGCGTGGAGAAACTCCGGGAGCACGGCGTCGAGGTCGTGGAACTACCCGACCTCGCCGACGAGGCCATGTCGATGAACCGGCATCTGAAGCTCTGAAACGACGAAAGCCGCGCTCCCGGTGGGGAACGCGGCCTTCACGTTTACGAATGACCGATCACGGCGGGCCGAGCGAGAGCACCCCGGTCGTGATCGTCACCGTCTGCGTCTTCCCGATGGACGATCCCGCCGTCGGCTGCTGGCTCACGATCCGCCCGACCTCGCCGGTGTTCAGCGTGCTCTGCTGCCCCTGCGTGATCTGCCCGTTCCAGCCCTTCTGCCGCAGCGCGTCCGCGGCCTGCGACGGCGTCAGCCCGATCAGGCTCGGCATGGTGATCTGATCCCCGGTGGAGACCTGCACGGTCACCGTGGAGCCCTTGTCCGCCATGGTCCCCGCCGCCGGATTGGTGGCGATGACCGTGCCCTTGGCCTGCGAGTTCGGCACTTCCTGGATGTTCACCTTGAATCCGGCGCTGTCTGCCAGATTCGGTTGCGCCACATCGATGTTCTGCCCCACCACATCCGGCACCCGGACCTTCTCCGGCCCGGAGCCCAGGGTGACGGTGACCTGCCCGCCGGAGTCGGTCTTCTGACCTTCGCCCGGAATCTGGCTGGTGACCTTGTCCTTGTCCTCGGCGCTGGAGGCTTCCCGTTTCACATCCGGGTTCATCTGCAGCCCGATGGAATTCAGCTTCTGCTCGGCCTGCTGCTGGCTGAGCCCGGCCAGGCGCGGCACCACGACCTGTGCGGGCCCGGTGGACACCTGCAGGGTGACGGTCGAACCCTTGTCGATGCGGGAGCCGCCGAGCGGCTGGGTGGCGATCACATTGCCCGCCGCCACTTTGCTGTCCGGTTTCTCCTGGATAGCCACGCTGAAGCCGGCCTTCTCCAGATCCCGTTGCGCCAGCGCCGAATTCTTGTTGGACAGTTCCGGCACCGTCACCTGGTCGGGGCTCGCGCCGGGTCCGACCAGCACCCACAGCAGGGCGGCGATCAAGGCCACCGCGGCCGCCGCCCCGCCCGCGATGAGCGCGGTGCGGCGGGAGCGCCCGGGTTCGACGATCTCCTGTTCGGTGGTGTCGTCGCGGCGCTCGACGGTGCGGTAGCTGCGCGGCGGCGGCAGATCGTCGTCGAGGAAGTCGTTGCGATCCTGATCGCTCATCACGATGGGCGCGGTGGGCTTCTGCCCGCCCAGTACCCGGATCAGGTCGGCGCGCATCTCCGCCGCCGTCTGATACCGGTTGGCCGGGTTCTTGCTCATGGCCTTGAGCACGACCGAATCGAGTTCGCGCGGCACGCCCGGATGCACGTGCGACGGCAGCCGCGGATCCTCCCGGACGTGCTGGTAGGCGACCGCGACCGGTGAATCACCGGTGA
Source organism: Nocardia yamanashiensis (assembly GCF_021183565.1). Lineage (NCBI taxonomy): Bacteria > Bacillati > Actinomycetota > Actinomycetes > Mycobacteriales > Nocardiaceae > Nocardia > Nocardia yamanashiensis. The sequence goes on along the minus strand of NZ_CP089226.1, from coordinate 6,815,276 downwards.
AAGGCGGTTCGCCGGTGAGGATTTCGTAGAGCACGCAGCCGACCGAGTACACGTCCGAGCGCGCGTCCACCTGCTCGCCGCGCGCCTGCTCGGGGGAGAGGTACTGGGCGGTGCCGATGACGGCCGCGGTCTGGGTCATCGGATTCGAGCTGTCGGCGATGGCCCGCGCGATGCCGAAGTCCATCACCTTCACCGCGCCCGCGCGATTGATCATGATGTTGGCGGGCTTCATATCCCGGTGCACGATGCCGTTGCGATGCGAGAAGTCCAGCGCCGCACACACATCGGCGATGATCTCCATGGCCCGGCGGGGCGCCAGCGGCCCCTTGCCGCGCACGATATCGCGCAGCGTGTCGCCGTCCACGTACTCCATCACGATGTACGGCAGCGGCCCGCCGTCGACCTCGGCCTCGCCGGTGTCGTAGACGGCCACGATGGCCGGATGGTTCAGCGCCGCCGCGTTCTGCGCCTCGCGCTTGAAGCGCAGATAGAAGGTGGGGTCGCGGGCCAGGTCGGCGCGCAGCACCTTGATCGCCACGTCCCGGCCGAGCCGCAGATCTCGCGCCCGGTGCACCTCGGACATACCGCCGAACCCGATGATCTCGCCCAGCTCATAGCGGGAGGAGAGATTCTTCGGGGTCGTCATGGCAGTCCTTGCTCGGGCAGGGGCAGTGAGTTGTTGCTCTGACCACGTATTCCGTTGCCCCCCGGGAACGGGAATCCGGTGGGCAGTTCGATTGTGGGCGGCTTCGGTTTGGTGGTCGAACCCGCCCCGGCCGTTGTGGTCGGTTCGACCGGTTTCGTGGTGGTCGGCGCCTTGGTCGTGGTCTTGGGGACCGTGGTCGGCGGCTCGGTGGTGGGCGGCACCGTGGTCGGCGGCGGCTCGTAGGTGGTGGCCGGCGGCTCGTAGGTCGGCACCACCGGCTTCTCGCGCGTGGTGGTGGGCGGCACCGTGGTCGTGGTGGACGGCACCACCGGCGGCACCACCACGGCGCTGGACTTGGTGGGCGTCGGCGTCTCGGAGGTATTGCTCGACAGCAGCACGAACGCGGCCGCGGCGCCGAGGATCAGCGCGCCCACGCCGAGACCCGCGACGGCCTTCTGGTTATTGGTGAACCGGCCGCCGCCCTCGTCCCCGGCGAGCGGGGCGATGGTGGCCGGACCGACCGGTTGCTGCGCGCCGGACAGCAGCACGGTCTGGCCCTCGCCGGTGGACTGCGGTGGCGGGCCGGGCTGCCGCATGGGCTGCGGCGGGGTGGGATAGCGCGTGGTGGCCTGATCGGACCGCATCCCCGGAATGATCATGGTGGGTCCGGGCGGCAGCACCCGGGTGGCGCCGGTGGGCGGCACCGCCGGAATCCCGCCGGGCGGGGTCGGCCGGCGGCCCGAGCGCACCGCGGCCACCGCGTCGGCGAATTCGCCGCCGTTGGTGTAGCGCTGGGCCGGATCCTTGGCCATGGTGATCTCGATCAGCTCGCGCACGTTCGGCGGCAGATCCGCGGGCAGCGGCGGCGGGGTGTCGCGCACATGCTTCATGGCGACGGTCAGCGCGCCGTCGCCGGTGAACGGCCGCGCGCCCGAAAGCGCCTCGTAGCCCACCACTCCCAGCGAGTACACGTCCGACGCCGCGGTCGCGTCCTCACCGGTGGCCTGCTCGGGCGCGATGTACTGGGCGGTGCCCATCACCATGCCGGTCTTGGTCACCGGGGAGGCGTCCACCGCCTTGGCGATGCCGAAGTCGGTGATCTTCACCTGACCGGTCGGCGTCACGAGAATATTGCCGGGCTTCACATCCCGGTGCACCACGCCCGCGGCGTGCGCCACCTGCAGCGCGCGCCCGGTCTGCTCCAGCATGTCCAGGCCCTGCATGACCGAGAGCCGGTTCAACCGGTTCAGCACCGCGTTCAGCGGTTCGCCCTGCACCAATTCCATGACCAGATAGGCGGTTTCGCCACCGGACGGGTCCAGGGTCTCGCCGTAGTCGTAGATCCCCGCGATACCGGGGTGATTGAGCTGCGCCGTTGTCCGCGCCTCGGTCCGGAACCGATGCCGGAAGGTCGGATCCGCGGAGAACTCCGCCTTGAGCACCTTCACCGCGACCCGGCGATCGAGCCGGGTGTCGAGCGCTTCCCAGACCTGACCCATGCCGCCGGTGGCGATCAGCCGCTGCAGCCGGTACCGGTCCGCGATCATCGCACCGTTGTTCAGCATTCGAGTCCCCGTCTACCTTGCACCTTCATGTCGTTCAGCCCCCCAGTCCGGCATCGAGCACCGCGCGCGCGACCGGCGCGGCCACCGAGCCACCGGTGGCGGCCAGCGCCCGGTCACCGCCGTTCTCGACGATGACCGCGATCGCGATCTTCGGGTTCTGTGCCGGCGCGAAGGCGATGTACCAGGCGTGCGGCGGGGTGTTGCGCGGGTCCGAACCATGTTCGGCGGTCCCGGTTTTCGACGCGATCTGGTAGGAGCGCGGCGCGGTGCCGCCCTGCGTGTTCTTCTCCGATTCGATCATCAGCGCGGTCAGCTGGGACGCGACCTGGGCACTGACCGCCTGCCCGACCGACATCGGCTTGACGGTCTCGAGCGTGCTCAGATCGGGGGCCGTCAGCTGATCCACCAGGTGCGGCTGCATGCGCACCCCGCCATTGGCGACGGTGGCCGCGATGACCGCGTTGTCCAGCGGCGTGATGGCCACATCCCGCTGCCCGATGCTGCTCTGTCCCAGGGCCGCGTTGTCGCCGATGGTGCCGACCGTGCTGTTGGCCCAGGGAATCGGAATGGAGGGATGCTCGCCGATGCCGAACGCGGCCGCCTCGTCCTTGAGTTTCGCCGCCCCCACCTTGATACCGAGGTCCACGAAAGCGGTGTTACACGAGTACTTGAACGCCTCGGTGAGCGATGCGGTCGGCCCGTCGCCCGGCCCGCAGTGGCTGCCGTTGTAGTTCTCGAGGGTGGTCTCGGTGCCCGGCAAGGTGATTCGGGAAGCTGCGGTGAGCTGGTCGTCCGGTTTGGCGATGCCGTTGGACAGCGCCGCGGCGGTCACCACCACCTTGAAGGTCGAGCCGGGCGGATAGGTCCGCGACACCGCGCGATTCATCATCGGCTCGTTCGGATCGTTGGCCAGCGAGGTGTACGCCTGCTTCTCGGTGGCGGCGTCATGGCTGGCCAGCAGGTTCGGATCGTAGGACGGCGTGGACACCATGGTCAGGATGCGCCCGGTGCTCGGCTCGATGGCCACCACCGAACCGGTGTAGCCCTTCGCCGTCAGCTGCTCGTAGGCGACCTTCTGCATGACCGGGTTGATGGTGGTGATCACATTGCCGCCGCGCGGATCCCGGCCGGAGATCATGTCGATGAGCCGGCGCCCGAACAGCTGATTGTCGGAGCCGTTGAGCACCGAGTCCTCGGCCCGCTCGATCCCGTTGCTGCCGTAGTTCATCGAGTAGAAGCCGGTCACGTTCGCGTAGGCGAAGGGATCGGTCGGGTAGGTGCGCAGGTACTTGTAGCGGTCGTCGGTCTCGACGGAACTCGCGAGCACGGTGCCCTGCGCGGAGATCTGGCCGCGCTGGCGGGCGTACTCGTCCAGCAGCACCCGGCGGTTGCGGGAGTCGCTGCGCAGTTCGTCGGCCTTGTAGACCTGCACGTAGGTGGCATTGGCCAGTAGGGCGACGACCATCACCATGACGGCCATGGCGACGCGGCGCAGCGGCGTGTTCACGCGACTCCCCCCTTGGGCCGGCGCACCATTTCGGTCGGCGCGTCGGCGATCGGCTCCGCCACTCGCTTCCGGGCCGGAATGGGCGCGCGGGCCGCGTCCGAAATCTTGATCAACAGGGCCAGCAGCGCGTAGTTGGCCAGCAGCGACGAACCACCGTAGGAGACGAAGGGAGTGGTGAGGCCGGTCAGCGGGATCAGCTTGGTGACGCCGCCGACCACCACGAACAACTGGATGGCGATGGTGAAGGCCAGGCCCGCGGCCAGCAGCTTGCCGAAGCTGTCGCGAATGGCCAGCGCGGTGCGCAGCCCGCGCACGATGAAGATGGTGAACAGCATCAGCACCGCGGCCAGCCCGATCAGGCCCAGCTCCTCGCCGATGGTGGTGATGATGAAGTCGGTCTTGGCGAACGGCACCTGCGAGGGCCGGCCGCTGCCGAGTCCGGTGCCCGCCAATCCGCCTGTCGCCAAACCGAACAGCGACTGCGAGATCTGGTAACCGGTGTTGTTGAAGTCGTCGAAGGGGTGCAGCCAGGTCTCCACGCGCACCCGCACGTGCCCGAACATCTGGTACGCGAACACGAATCCGATGCCGAGCAGTACCAGGCCGATGGCCACCCAGCCCACCCGCTCGGTCGCGATGTACAACATGACCAGCACGGTGGCGAAGATCAGCAGCGAGGTGCCGAGGTCCTTCTCCAGCACCAGCACGCCGACGCACACCACCCAGACCGCCAGGATCGGGCCCATATCGCGGGCGCGCGGCAGTTCCATCCCGAAGACGTGCTTGCCGGCGGCGGTGAACAGGTCACGCTTGGCGACCAGCACCCCGGCGAAAAATATGATCAGCAGGATCTTCGCGAACTCGCCGGGCTGAACGCTGAAGCCCGGCAACCGGATCCAGATCTTGGCGCCGTTCACCTCGGAGAAGCCGCTGGGCAGCAACGCGGGCACGGCCAGCGCGACCAGACCGACGAGTCCGAGCGTGTAGGCGTAGCGGGCCAGGGTGCGGTAATCACGCAGCACGATCAACAGGCCCATGAAAACCACCATCCCCAACCCCGTCCACAGCACCTGCTGATTGGCATCGGGGGAGGGGATGGGCTTGGAAGCGAAGATCGCATCCTGCTTCTCGGCCAGGTCCAGGCGATGGATCAGCACCAGCCCGAGTCCGTTGAGCAGCGCCACGATCGGTAGTAGGAGCGGGTCCGCGAAGGGTGCGAAGCGCCGCACCGCCAGGTGCGCCACCCCGAACAGCGCCAGATAGGCCGCCCCGAGTTTGGCGATGTCCCAGGTGATGGACTGTTCCTGGCTGGCCTCCACCAGCACCAGCGACACCGTGGTGATCAGCGCCGCCAAACCCAGCAGCAGCAGTTCCACGTTCCGCCGGGTGGACGGCGGTGGCGCGGGAGCGAATCCGCCCGGGGGACTGGGAAAAGCCCCAGCGGACGGCGGTGGCGGGGCGGACATCAGTCCGTCCACCTGCAGTTCTGCCCCGGGGTCTGCGGTGCGGTCGTGGTGGTGACCGGCGGGGTGGGCTGATCGGACTTGGCCGGAGACAGCGGCTTCTCACCCCCGGGCACGGGCGTGGTCCCGTCGGGCGCGGTGCTGGTCGGGGCCGCCGGCGTGGTGGTGGCGGTGGGCTGCTGACCCGTGCCGGTGGTGCCGGTGGGGTTGGTCGGCTGCTGGCCGGCCTGCTTGTCGCACACCGGCAGCAGTTCCTTCTCGGCGAGCGCGCGCATCTGCTTGACGGCTTCCTCGCGCGAGCCCGGCGGCAGGCCCTTGTCGACCGAATCGCGGCCGCTGGGGCGCAGATCGGTGAGTTTGAGTTCGGCGCAACCGCCCGGGAAGGAGGTGCCGGGCGCGACCAGGGTGAGTTCACCGGTCTTGGTGACGCAGCCGATCTGGTCCACATCGCGGATCGAATAGCCCAGTACCGAACCGGGCAGGCCGCGCAGGATCACCACCTTGCCGCTCTCGGCGCCCACGTAGTAGTTGCTGCGAATCATGTTGTAGCCGACCGTCAATCCCGCGCCGATGGCCACCAGCAGCGCCACCGAGAGTGCGATCCAGCGCACCTTGTGACTCTTCTTGGGCGGTTCGGGCTCGGCCGGCTGCACCTGTCTGCGCGGTGCGGCGCGCGGCGGGCGCATGGCGGCGGCCCGGCCGGCGGCGGTGTTCGGCGGCGGCGTGTCCTCGTCCTGGCCGGAGGCCGCGCCCGCCACGATCGGATGCGACTGCCCGTAATCCAGATCGATGACGTCGGCGACGACGACGGTGACATTGTCGGGACCGCCACTGCGCAAAGCCAATTCGATGAGCCGGTCCGCCGACTCGTCGGTGCTGCCCTCGCGCAGGGTGTTGGCGATGGTCTCGTCGCTCACCACATCGGACAGGCCGTCCGAGCACAGCAGGTAGCGGTCCCCGGCCCGGGCTTCGCGCACGACCAGGGTCGGCTCGATCTCGTTGCCGGTGAGCGCGCGCATGATGAGCGAGCGTTGCGGATGGGTGTGGGCCTGCTCCGGCGTGATCCGCCCCTCGTCGACCAGCGACTGCACGAAGGTGTCGTCGCGGGTGATCTGGGTGAGCTCGCCGTTGCGGAGCATGTAGGCGCGGGAGTCGCCGATATGCGCCAGGCCGAGTTTGCGGCCCGCGAACAGGATGGCGGTGAGCGTGGTGCCCATGCCGTCCAGTTCGGGCTCTTCCTCGACCTGGTCGGCGATGGACGCATTGCCTTCGTGGACAGCGCGATCCAGCTTGCCGAGCAGATCGTCGCCCGGTTCGTCGTCGTCGAGATGGGCCAGCGCCGCGATCATCAACTGCGAGGCGACTTCACCGGCGGCGTGGCCGCCCATGCCGTCCGCGAGCGCGAGCAGCCGCGCACCGGCGTAGACGGAGTCCTCGTTGTTGGCTCGGACGAGACCGCGGTCGCTACGCGCTGCGTAGCGGAGAACAAGTGTCACGATCGCAGCTCGATCACTGTCTTACCGACACGGACAGGGGTACCGAGCGGGACTCGGACCGGGGTGGTGACCTTCGACCGGTCGAGGTAGGTCCCATTGGTGGAACCGAGATCCTCGACGTACCAGTCCTCCCCACGCGGCGACAGGCGCGCGTGGCGGGTGGATGCGTAGTCGTCGGTGAGGACCAGTGTGGAGTCGTCCGCGCGCCCGATCAGCACCGGCTGCGAGCCGAGTGAGATGCGAGTGCCGGCGAGTGAACCCTGAGTCACCACGAGATATTTGGCGCCCTTCTGGCCCCGGCGGAAAGACGGGAGCACCGCGGAACCGCCTGCGGCCCGCGGCGCGACCCGGAGACCGGAAGCCGCGTAGATATCGCTGCGCAAGGTACGGAGCACCGCCCACACGAACAGCCACAGCAGCAGCAGGAACCCCGCGCGCGTCAGTTGCAGGATCAATCCCTGCACGGTGCTCCACCTCCTGTTGGACCGTGTCGTAGGTACGGCTCGCCGACCCCCAACCGGTGTTGTGCTCGGGTTTCCGCCGCGAGTATTGGCAGCATCATAGGGCCGACGACCGGTTGCGATCACGATACGACCGAGGAAATGTCAGCCATATCGTGACCTGCATCGCGAGCTTACGGGATCAGACGATCCGGATCAGGATCTCGGAATGCCCGGCGCGGATGACATCCCCGTCGGCCAGCTGCCAATCCTGGACGGGCGACCCGTTGACCAGCGTGCCATTGGTCGAACCGAGGTCCGAGAGCATCGCGGTCTGGCCGTCCCAGCGAACTTCGATGTGCCGCCGGGAAACTCCGGTGTCGGGCAGGCGGAAGTGCGCGTCCTGACCGCGACCGATGATGTTGGAACCTTCGCGCAACTGGTAGGTGCGGCCCGAGCCGTCGTCCAGCTGCAGGGTGGCCGAGTAGCTGGAGCCGCCGCGCGCGGGCGCGTAGCCGCCGCCCTGCTGGCCGTAACCCGGCTGCTGTCCGTACCCCTGATCGTCGGCGTAACCGCCCTGCTCGGGGTACTGACCGCCGTAGCCGCCCTGCTGGCCGTAGCCCTGCTGGTCGCCGTAACCCTGGTCGTACCCGGGCTGCTGCTGGCCGTAGCCCGGCTGCTGTCCGTAACCCGGGTCGGCGTAGCCCTGCTGATCGGCGTAACCCTGCTGGCCGTAGCCCTGCTGGTCGGCGTAGCCCTGGTCGTACCCGGGCTGGCCGTAGCCGGGCTGCTGCTCGTAACCCTGCTGGCCGTAGCCGGGCTGCTGCCCGTACGCCTGCTGGTCGCCGTAGCCGCCCTGCTGGCCGTAGCCCTGATCGGCGTAACCACCCTGCTGGCCGCCGCCGTAACCGGCGCCGCCCTGCTGGTTGTAGTCGTAACCGTTCTGGTAGTCGCTGTAGCCCTGTTGCTCCGAGCCGCCGTAGCCGCCCTGCTCCGGGTACTGCGAGCCGCCACGGCCGTATTGGTCGTAGCCCTGCTGCTGTCCACGGCTCGCCGGCGGCGGCGCGTACCCGCGGTTTCGGGGATCGGACTCCGCGGGCTCACGGCTTGGGTCGTAGCCTGAGTTCTGCGTCATGGGGCCAGCTCCTGGTTGCGGGTCGGTTCGTTGTGGGCGTTCAGGTCTGCGTGCCGGGCTTGCCCTGCCGGCTGCGTCGGGGTCGACGCGACCGCGTGTCCTGAACTGTCCGGTGTGCAGCGTAGGTGATGCCTCGAACTCCACGTGCACTTCGCCGTAGGTCTGCCACCCTTGGTCGCGGATGTAGTCCTGTAGATGTTTGGCGAAAGCGCGGATGGCGAGGTCGTGATCAGCCTGTCCGTCACCCTGGACGAGCTTGCCCAGATCCGACTCGTTGACCGTGATCACATAGCTGTTCGGGGCCAGGAGATGACCGCCGCCGAGATCTTCGATGTGGTCGGCGGCTTCGCGCTGCAAGGCCGCTTCGACCTCCGCGGCGACCACACTGCCGCCGAACACCCGGGCGAAGACGTCACCCACGGCACCCTGGAGGCGACGTTCGAATCGCGAAACGATACCCATCGCCCCTCCTCTCGGGTCTCGACGCTCCCTATGTGAGCGTGCGTCGTGTCGTGGTGGTGGTGTGACGCCGTGGATCGCGCGGTGTTGTGCTCAGTGTGCCCCCGGAACACCGACACGCGAACGTGGCGTGTCGCCGTAGGGACACGGTGATTGCATGATATCCACGATCGTCCACACCTGTAACTCTTGAAGACCGCTCCGGGTTCCCGGGGTGCGATCCACTGCTCGCACCGTCGATAACCAGGCGATTTCGTTTTGGTGGATACCCCGTGATACGTTTCTTAAGTCGCTCGGGCGAGTGGCGGAATGGCAGACGCGCTGGCTTCAGGTGCCAGTGTCCGTAAGGACGTGGGGGTTCAAGTCCCCCTTCGCCCACAAGACAGAAGACCCGGTCCTTTCGGACCGGGTCTTCTGTCGTTTCCGGGAACGTTCCGAGGGCCCGGCCGGGCGGGTCCGCTGAGTGGGACTGCGCGCCAAGCGGTTTCCGATGCGAAACCGCAGGTGAAACCTTTTGTGACGAGGATCTCAGGGGCGCTGCCGAACCTGCCGGGAAGGCGGTTGCCGAAGGTCCCGGAAGCGGTCTCGGCGGGGTGAAAATTGATTGCCGGAAGGTATCGGGTGGGGTATGCGCCCGATTTTCATCCAGTTATGCCTGATGCGAGTTTAGGCAAATCTAGGTTAAACAAACTTCGAGTTTGTTTGGCTGTCGGCGACCGCTAGGCAAAGGTCGCCAGCTGGGGCGAAACGCCAGTTGAACGCGGGTTGAACCGATCATGGACGGCAATCTCGCGAGTTTTCGGCAAACCGTCCGGCAGGGGTCTGGACGAGTTCCGTGCAAGGGGTCGAAACGGGCGCTCGAATACTGCCGAGCGGAAGGTTTTCAGAGCTTCCGCAGACCGCCCGCAAAGCGGATGCCGACAATTAGCGATCGTGGCGTGTTGCCCACGGGGACGGCGTGTTTCGCCTGGTCGCGTTATACGCCCGGGCGGCAAGTCGGAGGTTGCGTAGCCATAACGATTGTGTAGAGTCGTCGGCAACGCTGGCCGCAGCTGAGCCGGACTCGCTGCGGCCAGTGGAAATCAAATCCCGGGTTGCCGGTGACTACGAAGTCGCCCCTACCGCAACCACTTCCGGGTGCCCCTGCGCCGAGTAACTCGGCATGTGCTCCACCGCTTCCCCGGCCGCCTCGGCCTCCTGATCCAGCACCACCCGCCGGCCGTGACCGAACACATAGGCCAGGAAAGCGATCTCGGCGAGCGCGCCGATCCCGATCCGCACCGCCGTCGGCAATCCGCTGGGCGTCACGAAGCCCTCGATGAAACCCGACACCAGCAGCACCAGCACCAGGCCCAGCGCGATCACCGCGGTGGCCCGCCCCTGCCGGGCCATCGCCTGCGGCCGGGATTCGCGGCCCGGATCGATCAGCGTCCAGCCCAGCTTCAGGCCCGCGCCGCCGGCCACGAAAATGGCGGTCAGCTCCAGCATTCCGTGCGGCAGGATGAAACCGAAGAAGGCGTCCAGGCGTCCGGCCTCGGCCATCAGCCCGCCGCTCACGCCCACGCTCATCGCGTTCATGAACAGCACGTAGAGCGCGGGCAGGATGAGCACGCCGGTGAAGAGGGCGGCCGCGGCCACCCCCGCATTGTTGGTCCACACCTTGGCGGCGAACGCGTCGTGCGGATGTTCGGAGTAGTAGTTCTCGAACTCGCCGCCGGGCCGGGTCAGCGCGGTGTTGTCGGCATCGATGCCCAGATGTCTGCGCGCCGACTCGGATACGGCCACCCACCAGCCCATCGCCGTCGATGTGAGCAGGAACACCGCCGCCACCGACACCCACCACGGCCACGAGCGATACAGCGCCGCCGGGAACCGCACGGTGAAGAACCGGCCGATCTCGGCGGCCGTGTCCACCCGCGCGCCCAGTACCCGGCCGCGCGCCCGGGTCAGCACCACCGACAGTCCCGCGATCAGATCCGGATCCGCCGACCGCGCCTGCAAACCGGCCAGCTGTTGCGAGGCGAGGCGATACAACCGCACCAGTTCGTCGGCCTCCGCGCCGGACAGGCGCTTACGCCGGGTCGCCAGCAGCTGGAGTCGGTCCCAGGCCGGTTTGTGCACGAACGTGTACGCGTCCAGATCCATAGGGTGCCCTCCTGCGCTACAGCTGAAAGAATGCTAGCCAGGTAATCCGACAAGTTCACGGGACGAACCAGCATGGCGCTTTTCACCACCGGCGAGGCCGTCGCCGTCGAGCTGCCGATCGCGCGCATCCCGACCCGGGGCGCGGCGTTCCTGCTCGACGCGCTGACGCAGTTGATCGGCGGGTTCCTCCTGGTGCTGCTCACCCAGGGACTACTGGAATGGTGGGGCGCCGACGACGCGTGGCGCAGCGCGGCCGGGGTGGTGTGCGTGGCCTTCGCGCTGATCGGATATCCGGCCGTCTTCGAAACCCTGTCCAGCGGAAGGTCGCTCGGCAAGATGGCGTTCGGCCTGCGCGTGGTGCGCTCGGACGGCGGGCCCGTCGATTTCCGCCACGCCATCACCCGCGCGCTGTCCGGTCTCGTCGACTTCTGGCTGCTGGGCACCGGACTGGTCGCCATCGTCACCTCGCTGTGCTCCCCGAACGCCCGCCGCGTGGGTGACGCGCTCGCGGGCACGGTCGTCGTGCACGAGCGCAGCCGCATTCCGTTCGCCGCGCTGGCCGCCCCGCCGCCGTGGCTGGCGGGCTGGGCGCGCTCGCTGGATCTCTCCGGCCTGCCCGACGATCTCGCACTCGCCGTGCGCCGCTACCTGATTCGCTTTCCCACCCTGACCCCCGCGGCCCAGGACCACCTGGGCCGCACCCTGGTCCTCACCGTCTGCGCGCGCCTGCGGGTGCCGCCGCCGAACGGCTATCCGCCCCTGCACATCCTGGGCGCGGTGCTCGCCGAACGGCAGCGCCGGGCCCTCCCGGTCCCGCAGTACCTCCCGGCCCCGCCCATTCGATTCCCCCAGCGCGTGGCCTGATCCTCGGACCCGAAGGCACCCCCCCACAAAGGGGAGCGCCGGCTCAGAGCGCGCCGGTTTGCTTGAGTTCCAGGTACTCGTCGGCGAGGGCGCCCGGCAGCTGGTCCGGCGCGGCCGCGATCACGCGGACGCCGATGCGGCGCAAGGTTTCCCGGGCCACCGCGTGCTCGGCGATGATGTTCTCCGCCGCGGCGGCGTTGTAGAGGTCGTCGAGCCCGGAGCGCCGGGTGGCGGCGGCCGCCACCTCCGGATCGGTGACGGAGACGACCAGCACGCGGTGCCGGTCGGTGAGCACCGGGAGGACCGGCATCAGCCCTTCGGTCACGATCGCGGCATCCAGGTGCGTGAACCACACCACCAGGCTGCGCCGGCGGGCGCGTTGCAGAGTGGCGCGCAGCAGACCGCGATAGTCGGTGTCCACCAGTTCCGGGGTGATCCCGGCCAGCGCGTGCATGAGCTTGAGCTGCAGGCGTTTTCCGCCGATGCCGCGCACCTCGGTGCGGACCCGGCGGTCGTAGGCCAGCAGATCCACCGAATCGCCGCCCGCCGCCGCCAGCCCGCCGAGCAGCAGCGCCGCTTCGATGGTGGCGTCCAGGCGGGTGCCGTCGCCGACCCGGCCCGCGCTCACCCGGCCGGTATCCATCAGCATGACCACGTGCCGATTGCGTTCCGGCCGCCAGGTGCGCACCAGCACGTCCTTGGCGCGCGCGGTGGCCCGCCAGTCGATGGTGCGGACGTCGTCCCCGGCCACATACTCACGGAAGGAATCGAATTCGGTGCCCTGCCCGCGCAGGATGGTGGTGTTGCGGCCCTCCAGGTGCTGCAACTGCTTCACCTTGGATGCCAGCAGTTTCTCGCTGCGGAACGGCGGCAGTGCGCGCAGCCGGGCGGGAACGTCCCGGCGCACCTGACGGCCCGCCATGCCCAGCGGGCCGAACAGCCGCACCGTCACCGGTCCCGCCACCCGGTCGCCGCGATAGGCGGGGGTGAGTTCGGTGTGCAGCCGGATCTTGCTGTTGGGCGGCAGCCGCAGCCGATGGGCGCGTCGATCGGCGTGCGCGCTGGCGGGCCAGTCGTCCCACAGCCGCCCGCGCAGGCCCCGCGTGCCGGTATTGACCGCGACCAGTTCCACTTCGATGCTGCGGCCCGAGCGCACGGTGGTGATCGGTTCGCGCGAGAACTCCAGCGCGGCGGGCGATCCCATCGCCGCCAGATCGACCAGTACCAGCAGCGCCAGCAGGGCCGTCCCCGCCGCCACCCCGATCCAGGACGGCAGCACCAGGGTGACGAGCAGGGCCACGACGGCGGCGGTGAGCGCCAGCCGGCCGGTGACGACCACGGTCTAGACCGGAACGGGGACGGACAGCAGCAGCGACGCCATCACGCCCTCGGCGGTCACGCCCTCCACCTCGTGCTCGGGCTTGAGGTGCAGCCGATGCCGGAGCACCGCCGTCGCAACGGCTTTCACATCGTCGGGGGTGACGTAGCCGCGTCCGTTCAACCAGGCGAAGGCGCGCGCGGCGGCCATCAGCGCGGTCGCGCCGCGGGTGGACGCACCGTGCGCGACGGCGGGGGAGGTGCGGGTGGCGCGGCACAGATCCACGATGTAGGCCAGCACTTCCGGGCTCAGCGTCACCTGGGCGACGGCGGCGCGGGCGACGGCCAGATGCGCCGCGTTCGCCACCGGGCGCAGGCCGGCCCCGGCCAGATCGCGCGGATCGAAACCGGCGGCATGGCGTTGCAGAATGCGGAATTCGTCGTCGCGGCCGGGCAATTGGATATCGACCTTGAACAGGAACCGGTCCAGCTGCGCCTCCGGCAGCGGATAGGTGCCCTCCTGCTCGATCGGGTTCTGGGTGGCGATCACCACGAACGGATCCGGCAGCGGCTGCGGCACGCCGTCCACCGAAACCTGCCGCTCCTCCATGGATTCCAGCAGCGAGGACTGGGTCTTCGGGGGCGTGCGGTTGATCTCGTCGGCCAGCAGCAGATTGGTGAACACCGGTCCGCGCCGGAAGGTGAACTCGGCCGAATGCGGATCGTAGATCTGCGAACCGGTGACATCGCCGGGCATCAGGTCCGGGGTGAACTGGATGCGCGCGTGCTCCAGATCCAGAGCCTCGGCCAGCGCGCGCACCAGCAGCGTCTTGGCCACGCCCGGAACGCCTTCCAGCAGCACGTGCCCACGGCACAGCAGCGCCAGCACCAGGTACATGACGGCGTGGTCGTTGCCGACGACCGCCTTGCCGATCTCCCCGCGCAACGCCAGCAGCGCCTGTTGCGCCTGCTGGGTGGTGGGGGAGTGGTTGGTGTCCAGCTTTTCGGTGTTCAGCTTGTCCAGGGGCTGAGACTGGGTCACAAGACCTCCGCTTCGATCCATTCGAGTTGTGCGGCCACGAGTTCCAGCGTGGCCCGGTCGGCGACCGGGTCGTAGAGAGCGGCGCGGACCGAACCGGGGTCCGCGCCGGTGCGACCGGCGATGGCGGCGACCACCAGTTCCGGTGGGGCGTCGGCGGTCACGTGCAGCGCGGGCCGCAGGCGGCGCAGCGCGGCCGCCCGCAGTTTCGCCGCCACATGATCGTGATCGCGGGATTTGCGATACAGCCCGGCCTGCCCGGTCAGCAATTCGTTGGCGGGCGCCTCCACCGGACGGGGTTCGCCGACCACCGCGCCGCGTCGCCGGCCGCGCCAGCAGATGACGATCACCCAGACCAGCAGCCACTGGGTGCCGCCGAAAGCCAGCCAGCCGGGCAGGCTTTCGAAGATGGAATCGTCGCCCTCGCCGAAATCCGGGTCGATATCGGGCTGGTCCGGGGTCTCCGGTTTGGGCGGCGGCGTCGTCGGCTTGTCGGGGACATCCGGGGCGCTCATGTGCATGAGCGCGTAGATGAAAAGGAACAGCAGCAGCGCGCCGAGGATGGCCGCCCAGAAACGCCAATCCCGCAGCAGCGCGGGCCATTCGACGGGCTCGCGGTCGCCTTTGCCCTTGCGGGCCGGGCGGCGCTTGCGGGCCTTGCGTTTCTCCGCGCCGACCTCGACCGGTTCGGACTTCGGCGGCGGCGCGATCGAGAACCGGTCGGCGTGCTCCAAGCGCCGGTACTCGGCCTCGGTGGCGGGGCGTCCGCCGTAGACGATCTCGTCGAAACTGTGTGCCACCGGCTGCAATTCGACCGCCTCGGCGGGCATGGCGGTGGTCGCGGCGCGGGCGGTCTCCTGCGCCGTCCGGCCCGGTTCCACCTCGAGTACGCCGCGCTGCTCGAGTCCGCGCGAGACGGCCCGATAGCGTTCCCGCAGCGCGACACCGAATTCGGCGCGCTGGGCGGCGGCCTCGGCGGCGGCCAGATGCGCGGCGGCGGGACCGAGCGCGGGCGGTGGGGGCGTCGGGGCGGCGAACTGGCCGGGGGGAGTAGTCGGTTCGGTCACCGGGCGCCCTCCACCGGTACGGCGATATCCCAGCCCTCGCGGCGGCAGCGGCGGTCGACATAACCGACCACCCGGGTCGCCGACTCGACCACTTCGCCGAACGCGAGCACGCACATGGCCAGGCAGATCAAAACGACGGTGACCGACCAGCGATGGGTGCCGAAGATGCCGGACAGGAAACCCCACAGCGTGAAGATCGGGAGCGCGATCACCAGCGCCAGCAGGAAGCGGTGATAGAGCCAGATGCCGACGGTCTGCCATTCCGACCCGGCGGCAAGCAGTTTCGCGCGGGCGGCGGCGCGGCGGTAGGCGGCCGATTCCTCGAAGATGACGACCACGGTGGTGAAGCGCCGCCCGCGCAACCAGGCCAGCCAGATGACGGCCATCGGGAAGGTGACCATGAGCGGGGCGCCGAGCGTCAGCACGCCGAGGGCGACCAGGGTGAACACGATCGAATAGGCGAACAGCGGACCCGCCTGCGCGGCAAGCCGATTCAGCGCCTCGCGCCAGGTGAGCGGCGGTTGACCGTGCACCGCGGCCAGCACGATCGGCACCGTCACGCCGCGCACGAACATCCGCATGGCCCAGGCGCACAACAGCCCGGCGAGCAGCGCGCCCCAGAAGGTTCCGGCATCGGACTCGTCGGTGGCGGCGGCGACCAGCACGGTCACGCCGATGGTGAGCAACGCGGCCACCGTGGCGGCGACACCGGCCAACGCCAGCAGCGTCTTGAGCCGCGTCTGGATCAACCCGAACGGCAGGTCCAGCAGTTCGCGGAGCTGCAATGGACGGAACGGCACCGGCGCGGGATCTGCGATCGGTTCCCCCACCGAGCCGGTCGGCGGACCGACAGAGTCGGCGGCGGCTGGCAACACGCCGCCGAGTCTAGCTTGACCAGCCCATTCAGGCGCTCGTTGTTTTCGGGGGCGTCAGGAGTCGCGGGCGAGCAGGCGCGCGACGACCTGCTTGTACAACTCCGGGTCGATGGGCGGCAGGCCGATGAGAGCGCGCAGGTAGACGCCGTCGCCGACCAATTGCACGATCTCGGCCTGGACCGGGTCCGGGATCTCGCGGTCCAGCGGCGCGCGCCAGGACGCCAGGATTTCGGTGAAGGCGCGATCGGTCTCGGCGTGCCCGGTGTCCTGCGACCCGTCGATGGTGCGCATGGCCGCGAGCATCGAGCGATACAGCGCGAGTTCGACGGCGTCGGCATTGTCGTCCGGATGCGGGGCCTGGAGATACCACTCGGCCACCGAACGCCCTTGTTCCTGGGCGGTTTTCACCTGATCGTCGGCGCGTTCGCCGACCCGGCGCAGCAGTCCCGCCAGCAGCGCGTCCTTGCTCTTGAAGTGATAGAGCAGGCCGCCCTTCGACACCCCGGCCTTGGCGGCCACGTTCTCCAGCGTCACCTGGGACATGCCTTTGTCGAGCAGCAGGTTCTCGAGCGCGTCGAGGATCTTCTCCCGGGTCGTCGTCACATCTCGGAACTGTACCGCCAGCGGTCAGCTGTACCGTCCGGACGGTTAATTGTGTTACTGTACCGTCTGGACGGTTCAACTCTGAGAAAGAAAGTCGATGACCACCCAACCCACCGCCCGGTCCGGAACCACGACCCCGGCGGACACCCACGCACCTACCGCCCCGCACCGCCCCGCCAACCTCGCCGCCGCACCCAAGGCGCGCCCGCGGGATTGGGCCGGACTCGGCGTGCTCGCGCTCGCGCTTCTCCTTATTTCTGTGGACGCCACCGTGCTCGATCTGGCGGTCCCGTCCATCACCGCCGATCTCGCGCCCACCACGCCGCAGCTGCTGTGGATCATCGACGTGTACTCGTTCGTGCTGGCCGGTCTGCTGGTCACCATGGGCACGCTCGGCGATCGCATCGGGCGGCGGAAGTTGTTGCTGATCGGCGCGATCGGGTTCGCGGTCGCCTCGGCGCTGGCCGCCTGGGCGATCAGTCCGGCCATGCTCATCGCGGCCCGCGTGCTGCAGGGTGTCGCGGGTGCGACGCTCATGCCTGCCACCCTCGGCCTGATTCGGTCGATGTTCCGGAACGCGCGCCAGCGCACCCTCGCCATCTCGGTGTGGGGCGCGATGGCGGCCTCGGGTGCGGCGTTCGGTCCGCTGCTCGGCGGCTGGATGCTGGAGCACTTCTGGTGGGGCTCCGTGTTTTTGGTGAACCTGCCGGTCATGGCCGTGCTGGTGCTGGCGGCTCCGCTGCTGGTGCCGGAATCGCGGGACCCGAGTCCGGGCCGTTTCGACCTGACCAGCGCGGCGCTGTCCATGCTGGCGCTGATCCCGATCGTGTACGCGGTCAAGGAGTTCGCGGCCCACGGCCCGAGCCTGAACCTGCTCGTCGCGGCGAGCGTCGGCGTGGTGTCCGGTTACGTGTTCATCCGCCGTCAGCAGGGTCTGGCGGCGCCGCTCATCGACCTGGACCTGTTCCGGCTGCCGCAGTTCCGGGCCGCCGTGTTCACCAACCTGCTGTCGGTGTTCGCGCTGGCCGGCGTGCTGTTCTTCGGTTCGCAGTACCTGCAGCTGGTGCTCGGTAAGTCGCCGCTGGAAGCCGGCCTGCTGTTGATCCCCGGCACCATCGGTTCGATGGTCGGCGCGCTGGTGGCGGCCTGGTTGGTGCGCTGGTGGCGTCCGGCCACCGTGCTCGCGGGTTCCCTGGTGACGGTGGCGACGGGCGCGACGCTCTACTGGCTGCTGCCCACGGATCCGTCCGGTTCGGTGACCCCGTTCATCGTCGGCTTCCTGCTCATCGGCCTCGGTGAGGGTGTGGCGCTGACGGTTTCGTCCGACATGATCGTGAGCACCGCCCCCGAAGCGCGGGCCGGCAATGCCGCCGCCATCTCGGAAACCGCCATGGAAATGGGCATCGCCCTGGGCGTCGCAGTCCTCGGCAGCGCCGTCATGGCCGCCTTCCGCAACGGCCTCGACCTGACCCATGTCCCGTCCGACCGGGTAGACGCCGCTCGCGAATCCCTAGGCGGCGCGGTCGAAACCGCCAAGGGCCTGTCCCAGCCCGCATCCGGTGAACTGCTGAACTCGGCCCACTCGGCCTTCGTCAGCGGCATCCACCTGGCGGCCACCGGCACCACCCTGATCCTCCTGATCACGGCAGTGGTCGCCTACCGCGCCGCAACCAAGCGCCATCCCGCAGCCTGATCCAGAGCCCGGTTGACCGCCGGCCTTGTCGAGCGGCACCGTGCCCTGGTGTGCCCTGGTGTGCCCTGGTCCGGCGGTGGCCTGGCCCCTGATGTGGCCTCTCCCCGGGCGGCGGCACACCCCTTTCGGTTCGGGGTTTCAGGGGCTTGCCCCTGAGGATCCCAGGAGTGGGAGCTCCCACGGGCGCGCTGTGAAAAAGGCTGTGGCCCGCATGTTTCCGTGTTCTACGTGAAACATTGCGGGCCACGGTCGTTGCGGGCTAGTCCTTCTTGCCGGGCGGGAGTTCGCGTGGGCCGCGGTATTCCAGTTCCGGGTTGTTGCGGCCGGCGAGGGCGTCCTGCTGCGGGGTGGGCGGGAGGGGGTAACCGGGTTCGACCACCTGGCCGGGCTGGAGCTGGCCGTAGGCGGGGTACTGCTGGTACGGCTGGTTGACCGTGGCCGCCATGCGCTCGGCGTAGACGTGCTGGGGGGAGCCGGGCGGCAGCTGGTAGCCGTACTGCTGTTGCGGAACGTATTGCGGCTGCGGCGCGTACACCTGCTGTTGCGGGGCCGCCGAATCCTGGGAGTCGACGGTCACCTTGCGGGTGCGGCGCAGTGTGAAGGTGATTTCCTCGGCTTCCTCGAACGCCTGGCGCACGGTGCGCAGCGGATGCGTCGCAGTATCGATGGCATTGGCCACGAAGGACGGCACCAGCGGCCGGATCCAGCGGGCGGCGGTATCGGTGAACGGCACGGTGCCGATGATCGGGAGTTCCAGTCCGCCACCCTTGTTCGCGGGGGCGGGAGCGGGGCTCACCGGCACGGCCGGGACGAGGGCTCCGCCGGGCTGCGCCGGGGCCAGCATGCCGGGGGCGAGCTGGGCGGGCAGGTTCGGCGTGTGTGTCACGATCCCCTCCTGGGACACGGAGCTTTCCTTTCGGTCTCCGGCCGACGTTCCGGCCGGTAGTTCATGCTGTGCGGCCCGGTCGAATTCGGCCACGGCGCGCTGGGCGGGCTCGGTGATGCCGATCTCGAAATTGCCGATGGCGGCGATGATGCGGCGGCGCTGCTGTTCCCGGTCGATGGCGGTATCGGCGTGCGCGGCCAACTTGGCTGCCGTGAGCTGTTGTTCGGCGCGCAGCGCCTCGGTCTCGACCCGCACCTCGGCCTGCTTGAGCGCGATGGCCGCGGTGGTGGCCTGGTCGATGCGGTCGGTCTCGGTGCGGACCTCGATCTCGCGATCGAACGAGGTCTCACCGCGCCACCGGCGCAGCAGCAGCGGCAGCAGGGCCAGCGTGATCAGCAGCAGCGCGACGCCGAGGCGCAGCACGGCCGGCCCGAAATGGCCTGTGGTGTAGTCGTTCATGGCGACCCAGCGGGCGCCGAGCCCGCGATCGCCGGCGGTGTAGGCGTCGGCGCGCGCGGTGGCGAGCGCCTTCTCCTTGTCCTTGACGTTGGTGTCGAGCCCATCGACCTTGCCCTGCAAACCGGACAGCCGGGTGCGGGCTTCGTCGAGCATCTGGTTGGCGGTGCGCTCCTCGGGCCCGCGTCCCGGCACATTGGTGATCGGCACCTGCGCGCAGTTGCCGGCCGGGTTGTATTCGCAGCGCGCGATCACCAGCGCGGTGTCGACGTCGTTCTGCGCCTTGGTGATCTGCTGTTCCAGGCTGCTCTTGTCGCCGCGCGCTTGGTCCAGCGCGGTGCGCGCGTTCGTCACCACCGGCGCGGATTCGACTCCGCGCTGGGCGGTTTCGTCCAGCACCCGGTTCACGCTGCCGCCGAACAGTACGGTGCAGGCCAATTCGGCGATCAGCAGTCCCGCGCCCACCGCGACGGCGATGCGCCCCGCGAATTCGGCTCGCGCCCGGCGGTTTCCATCGCGCGCGGGGGTGGCGGCGGTGGCCAGCGCCCGCGCTACCGCCCCCATCAGCACCGCCACCAGCAGCGCCGCGCCGATGACGGCGATCAACGGCCAGTCCGCGGCCCCCGTGGCGATGGCGGTGACCGTGCCGGAAACGACCGCGAACAGGGCCACTACCGCGCCGCTCACCGTATAACCGGCCCGATCGTGAGGCTTCAACAGTTGTGTCTGCGCCCCGCCCAGCCACACCAGCAGCGCCGTGAAAACGCTCATGGGAGCTCACATCCCTCTAAGTCCCAGGCTGATTCGGTCTCTTAACCGTCATTGATTCGTTGTCCCAGCGTGACAGGCGAGGATGAATTCCATCGCCTGTGGCGGCTGGGATGTGGCCAGGCTCACATCAGCTTGTTTCCGGCACGTGACGTGGCTTTGATCACGCCCGCACCGGGGCGAATACCTGCGAAAACAGTGACTCGAGCCATAGTCACTGTTTGCTGATCGTGTGCTCGAGTCCACAACCAGGAAAGATTCCGTACGGTCGGCAGGTTGCCTGGGCACGTCGCCCGGACCGCCGGCGCACCCGCCCGAAGTGTCCGGAGAAATAGCCCGCCTCTGCCCGGTTTGCCGGAACCCCTTGCGGGGAAATCTGTTTCATTGCAGGTGAGAGGCCCTACCGGAGCTGCGTCGGGTAGGTCTCGGAAGCCGAGTCCCCGCGTTCGCTTCAGTGGTGCAGTCAACTGAGGGACCATCGCCGGCCTGCTTTACACTGGAGAACGCGCAGGTAGTGGAGGATCGATGAAGAAGCCCAGCTAGGCACGATTATTAGTGCGACCTAAGTTGGTTGGGCTCGAGTCCTGACTTATCGTTTGCTCTTACGCCGAACGCGACAAGTTCGGCAATTCTCCCCATAAGGCGGGCACCCGATCGGTGCCCAGACTAACGGTGGAGAACGGCACGGCAGGTAGCCAGCACGTAAGGGCTGAGTTACCGCCGAGCACCCGACTACGTACGTGAACCGAAGCGGGTGGACAACTGGAGAGTTGACTGCACGGGAAGGCCATCAGCGCGGCTGGTCTCCGAAACGTCCGGGCGCAGTCTAGACGGAGGCATTCGACGGCGGCCGCATTCATGTGGCCACAAAAAACCGAAGGCCTGTTTTTTGTGAAGGCAGAGGCATGACGCAACTTCCTGGCCACAGGTCCCCTGGACCCCGCGGGCTTTATGACCCGGCGAACGAACACGACGCCTGTGGTGTCGCATTCGTCGTCGACATGCACGGCCGTCGCAGCCGCGACATCGTCGACAAGGCCATCACGGCCCTGCTGAACCTGGAGCACCGTGGTGCCGCCGGTGCCGAGCCGAACTCCGGCGACGGCGCGGGCATCCTGATCCAGCTCCCGGACAAGTTCTTCCGTGCAGTGGTCGACTTCGATCTTCCCGCCGAGGGCTCCTACGCCACCGGTATCGCCTTCCTGCCGCAGGCTCGCCGCGAGGCCGCCCGCGCCGGTTACGGCGTGGAGAAGATCGTTCGCGAAGAGGGTCTCGAGGTCCTCGGGTGGCGCGAAGTTCCCATCGACGGTTCGTCGCTGGGCGCTCTCTCCCGCGACGCGATGCCGACCTTCCGGCAGATCTTCATCGCCTCGCCCAAGGACGCGGCCGAGCAGCTCTCCGGCATGGACCTGGAGCGGCGCGCCTACGTCATCCGCAAGCGCATCGAGCACGAGCTCGGCAAGCAGGGTGCCGGTGAGGGCAGCGTCGGCAAGGAATCGGTCTACTTCCCGAGCCTTTCCGGTGAGACCTTCGTCTACAAGGGCATGTTCACCACCCCGCAGCTGCGCGCCTTCTACCTGGACCTCCAGGACGATCGCGTGGAGTCGGCGCTGGGCATCGTGCACTCCCGCTTCTCCACCAACACCTTCCCGTCGTGGCCGCTGGCGCACCCCTTCCGGCGCGTCGCCCACAACGGCGAGATCAACACCGTCTCCGGCAACGAGAACTGGATGCGGGCGCGCGAGGCGCTGCTGAACTCCGATGTGTTCGGCACCGACTCCGAGGGCAACAACCGCCTGGAGAAGATCTTCCCCGTCTGTACCCCGGGGGCTTCGGACACCGCTCGTTTCGACGAGGTCCTGGAGCTCCTGCACCTGGGCGGCCGCAGCCTGCCGCACGCGGTGCTCATGATGATCCCCGAGGCGTGGGAACGGCACGAGTCCATGGACCCGGCCCAGCGCGCCTTCTACCGCTACCACTCCTTCTTGATGGAGCCGTGGGACGGCCCGGCCTCGGTGTGCTTCACCGACGGCCGCTACGTCGGCGCGGTGCTGGACCGCAACGGTCTGCGCCCCGGCCGCATCTGGGTCACCGAGGACGGCCTGGTCGTGATGGCCTCCGAGGTCGGCGTCCTGGACATCGACCCGGCCACCGTGGTCCAGAAGACCCGCCTCAAGCCCGGCCGCATGTTCCTGGTGGACACCGAGCAGGGCCGCATCATCTCCGATGACGAGGTCAAGTCGGCGCTCGCCAACGAGCACCCGTACCAGGAGTGGCTGGACAACGGCCCGACCAAGCTGTCGGACCTGCCGGATCGCCCGCACGTGCACATGTCGCACGATCGCGTGCTGATCCGCCAGCAGATCTTCGGGTACAGCACCGAAGAGCTCAACATCCTGATGTCGCCGATGGCGCAGACCGGTGGCGAGGCGCTCGGCTCCATGGGCACCGACACCCCGATCGCGGTGCTGTCGTCGCGTCCGCGCCTGCTGTTCGACTACTTCTCGCAGCTGTTCGCGCAGGTCACCAACCCGCCGCTGGACGCCATCCGCGAAGAGGTCGTCACCTCGCTGCGCAGCATGGTCGGCCCCGAGGCCGATCTGCTGAACCCGGGACCGGAGTCCTGCGGTCAGATCACCCTGACCCAGCCGATCCTGGACAACGACGAGCTGTCCAAGCTGGTCCACATCAACGACGACGGCTCGCACCCGGGCCTGCGTTCGGTGGTCGTGCACGGCCTGTACCCCGTCAAGAAGGGCGGCAAGGGGCTGCGCAAGGCCATTGCCGCTGTGCAGCAGCAGGTTTCGGCCGCCATCGACGGTGGCGCGCGCATCATCATCCTGTCCGACCGCGAGTCCAACGAGAAGCTGGCGCCGATCCCGTCGCTGCTGCTC
Organism: Nocardia yamanashiensis; assembly: GCF_021183565.1. Lineage (NCBI taxonomy): Bacteria > Bacillati > Actinomycetota > Actinomycetes > Mycobacteriales > Nocardiaceae > Nocardia > Nocardia yamanashiensis. The sequence continues at coordinate 6,791,958 of NZ_CP089226.1, read as the reverse complement.
ACCGCCGCCGTGCACCACCACCTGGTGCGCGAGCGCACCCGGACCAAGGTCGGCCTGGTGGTGGAGGCCGGTGACGCCCGCGAGGTGCACCACATGGCCCTGCTGATCGGCTTCGGCGCGGCCGCCATCAACCCCTACATGGCCTTCGAGTCGATCGAGGACATGCTGGAGCGTGGCGCGCTGCAGATGCCCGGCAGCACCGGCGATCTCGCGGCCGACTACAAGAAGGCCGTCTACAACTACAACAAGGCCGCCGGCAAGGGCGTGCTGAAGGTGATGTCCAAGATGGGCATCTCCACCATCGCCTCCTACCGCGGCGCGCAGCTGTTCCAGGTCGTCGGCCTGGGTCAGGAGCTGGTGGACGAGTACTTCACCGGCCTGCGCTCGCCGCTGGACGGCATCGGCCTGGACGACATCGCGGGCGAGGTGGCCGAGCGCCACAAGGTCGCGTTCCTGGAGAACCGCAACGAGCGCGCGCACCGCGAGCTCGAGGTCGGCGGCGAGTACCAGTGGCGTCGTGAGGGCGAGTACCACCTGTTCAACCCGGACACGGTGTTCAAGCTGCAGCACGCGACCCGCTCGGGTCAGTACTCGATCTTCAAGGAGTACACCAAGCTGGTCGACGACCAGTCCGAGCGCCTGGCCTCGCTGCGCGGCCTGTTCAAGTTCAAGTCCAAGGGCCGCAACCCGATTCCGATCGAAGAGGTCGAACCGGCCTCGGAGATCGTGAAGCGGTTCTCGACCGGCGCCATGTCCTACGGCTCGATCTCGGCCGAGGCGCACGAGACCCTCGCGGTCGCGATGAACCGCCTGGGCGGTCGCTCGAACTCCGGTGAGGGCGGCGAGCACCCGGCGCGCTTCGAGCCGGAGGAGAACGGCGACTGGCGGCGCAGTGCGATCAAGCAGGTTGCTTCCGGCCGCTTCGGCGTGACCGCGCACTACCTGACCAACTGCACCGATATCCAGATCAAGATGGCGCAGGGCGCGAAGCCCGGCGAGGGCGGCCAGCTGCCGGCGCACAAGGTGTACCCGTGGGTCGCCGAGGTCCGGCACTCCACCCCGGGCGTCGGCCTGATCTCCCCGCCGCCGCACCACGACATCTACTCGATCGAGGATCTGGCGCAGCTGATCCACGACCTGAAGAACGCGAACCCGCAGGCGCGGATTCACGTGAAGCTGGTCGCGGAGCCCGGCGTCGGCACCGTCGCCGCGGGTGTGTCGAAGGCGCACGCGGACGTCGTGCTCATCTCGGGCCACGACGGCGGCACCGGCGCTTCGCCGCTGACCTCGCTCAAGCACGCGGGCGGCCCCTGGGAGCTCGGCCTGGCCGAGACCCAGCAGACCCTGCTGCTCAACGGCCTGCGCGACCGCATCGTGGTGCAGGTGGACGGTCAGATGAAGACCGGCCGCGACGTCATGATCGCCGCGCTGCTCGGCGCGGAGGAGTACGGCTTCGCCACCGCGCCGCTGGTGGTCTCGGGCTGCATCATGATGCGCGTCTGCCATCTCGACACCTGCCCCGTGGGCGTCGCGACCCAGAACCCGGTGCTGCGTGAGCGTTTCACCGGTAAGCCGGAGTTCGTCGAGAACTTCATGCTGTTCATCGCCGAAGAGGTGCGTGAGCTGCTGGCTTCGCTGGGTCTGCGCACGCTGGACGAGGCCATCGGCCGGGTCGACCTGCTCGACACCGCCGAGGCCAAGGCGCACTGGAAGGCCAGCAAGCTGGACCTGTCGCCGATCCTCGACGATGTCGAGACGGCGTTCATGTTCCAGGATCGCCGCGCCACCAAGACGCAGGACCACGGTCTGGACAAGGCCCTCGACAACGAGCTGATCGCGCAGGCCGCGGACGCGCTCGAGCGGGGCAAGCCGGTCAAGATCGACACCAAGATCACCAACGTGAACCGCACCGTCGGCACCATGCTCGGCCACGAAGTGACCAAGCTGTACGGCGGCGTCGGCCTGCCCGACGACACCATCGACATCACGTTCACCGGTTCCGCCGGTAACTCGTTCGGTGCGTTCGTCCCGGCCGGCATCACGCTGCGGGTCTTCGGCGACGCCAACGACTATGTCGGCAAGGGTCTTTCCGGTGGCCGCATCATCGTGCGCCCGGCGCAGTCCGCGCCCGAGGCGTACGTGGCGGAGCAGAACATCATCGCGGGCAACGTGATCCTGTTCGGCGCCACCAGCGGCCAGGCCTTCATCCGCGGTGTCGCGGGCGAGCGCTTCTCGGTGCGCAACTCGGGTGCGACCGCGGTCGTCGAGGGTGTGGGCGACCACGCCTGCGAGTACATGACCGGTGGCCGCGTGGTCATCCTCGGTGAGACCGGCCGCAACTTCGGTGCGGGTATGTCCGGCGGTATCGCGTTCGTCTACAACCCGAACGGGACCTTCGAGAAGAACCTCAACACCGAGCTGGTCGATCTCGAGGCGCTGTCGGCCGACGAGGCCGCGTGGCTGCGCGACACCATCGGCCAGCACAAGGCCGAGACCGGTTCCGCTGTGGCCGAACGCATTCTGGGCGACTGGTCGCAGGAGGTGACCAAGTTCGTCAAGGTCATGCCGCGCGACTACAAGAAGGTCCTGCTCGCCATCTCCGAGGCCGAGAAGGCCGGCCGGAATGTGGACGAGGCCATCATGGAGGCCGCTCGTGGCTGACATGAACCTGTTTGGTGAGCACATCGCTGTGCGCCGCACCAGTTTTGAAGTTCGGTGCGCCACTGGGCGCGATTGTCAGGAGATCGTTAATGGGTGACGCACAGGGCTTCCTGAAGCACACGTCTCGGGAACTGCCGAAGCGCCGTCCGGTCGAGTTGCGACTGCTGGACTGGAAAGAGGTCTACGAGGAGAAGTTCTCCCACGAGACGCTCCAGAAGCAGGCCAGCCGCTGCATGGACTGCGGTATCCCCTTCTGCCACAACGGCTGCCCGCTCGGGAACCTGATTCCCGAGTGGAACGACCTGGTGTACAAGGGCGCGTGGAAGGAGTCGTTCGATCGGCTGCACGCGACCAACAACTTCCCGGAGTTCACCGGCCGCCTGTGCCCGGCTCCGTGCGAGGCGTCCTGCGTCCTGGGCATCAACCAGGATCCGGTGACGATCAAGCAGGTCGAGGTCGAGATCATCGAGAACGGTTTCGACGAGGGCTGGGTCACCCCGGTCTACCCGACCCGCCTGACCGGCAAGAAGGTCGCCGTGGTGGGCTCCGGCCCGGCCGGCCTCGCGGCTGCCCAGCAGCTGACCCGCGCCGGTCACACCGTGACCGTGTTCGAGCGTGACGACCGCATCGGCGGCCTGCTGCGCTACGGCATTCCGGAATTCAAGATGGAGAAGCGGTTCATTGACCGCCGCATCGCCCAGATGGAGGGCGAGGGCACCATCTTCAAGACCGGCGTGAACGTGGGCGTCGACATCACCGCCGACGAGCTGCGCGCGCAGTTCGACGCCGTGGTGCTGGCCGGTGGCGCGACCATCGCGCGTGACCTGCCCATCCCGGGTCGCGACCTGGACGGCATCCACCAGGCCATGGAGTTCCTGCCGCTGGCCAACCGCGTGCAGCTGGGCGACCAGATCACCGACGAGGAGGGCCTGCCGCGCATCAACGCGCGCGGCAAGAAGGTCGTCATCATCGGCGGCGGCGACACCGGCGCGGACTGCCTGGGCACCTCGCACCGCCAGGGCGCGGAGTCGGTCCACCAGTTCGAGATCATGCCGCGGCCGCCGGCCGAGCGCGCGGGTTCCACCCCGTGGCCGACCTACCCGCTCATGTACCGCGTCTCCTCGGCCCACGAGGAAGGCGGCGAGCGCGTGTTCTCCGTCAACACCGAGCGTTTCGTCGGTGCGGACGGCAAGGTCACCGGCCTGCAGGCGCACGAGGTCAAGATGGTGAACGGCCGCTTCGAGAAGGTCGAAGGCACCGACTTCACCCTCGAGGCCGACCTGGTGCTGCTGGCCATGGGCTTCGTCGGACCGCAGAAGAACGGTCTGCTCGAGGGCCTGGGCGTGGGTTACGACCAGCGCGGCAACGTCAAGCGCGACAACGATTGGGCCACCACGGTTCCCGGCGTCTTCGTCGCCGGTGACATGGGCCGCGGCCAGTCGCTGATCGTGTGGGCCATCGCGGAGGGTCGCGCCGCGGCCGCCGCCGTGGACAAGTTCCTGGAGGGCGAGACCGCCCTGCCGTCGCCGATCACCCCCACGATGGTGGCGCAGCGCTGAGCTGAGTAACGAAGCGCCCGTGGACCTTACGGTCCACGGGCGTTTTCGTTTTATGGCGTCTGCGGTCTGGTCATGGTGACCGTCAGGTGAATCGGGTTGTCGTCCACCGGGAGCCAGCGATTGCGCAGGGTCGCGGGGTGAGCGACCACATCGCGAGGACCGAAGTTGTACGTGCCGACGCCCTCGAATTCGATGTCGAGTCGACCACGGACGACGTAGATCGCCACCTCGCCGTCATTGTCCAGCTGCCACCACTCGGAGGCGTATTGCCCCGGGGCTATGACGTATTCACTGATGTCCAACTGGGAATCGGTGCCCAGGGTCATGAAGCGGCCGATGGCGGAATCCGGACGATCGGCCACGGGGATCAGATCGCCTTCGTCGGCGCGCACGATGCGAACCAGTTCGGCGGCGGGGGAGGGGGCGGGGAGCAGCGTTCCCGGGGATACCCCAAGGGCTTCGGCCAATCGGTAGATGGTGAAAACCGAAGGGGTGGAAGCGCCGCGCTCCAGCTGCGACAGGAAGGCCTGGCTGATACCGGCTTTCGCGGCGAGGGCGCGGGTGGAGAGCCCGGCCTTCTCGCGCAGATCACGGAGCAGCGCGCCGACTGATCTGGCTACTCGGTCCTCTTCGAGGGATTCCACCGGGCGGATTCACCTGACCTTAACCGTCACCGACTGCTGTCGTAACTCGATATGGCAATTCTGATTGCTCAGAGCGATCAGCTCCGGGCATTGCCCACAGCCTATCGAGTAATCAGGAGTTGCCATCATGCAAGGCACGGCAACGACTCGGCGGTTCACCGTCGAGCAACGCGGCATCGACCGCGTCCCCGTCGGGGAACGGCGCGGAACCCCTTTCCACCTGGCCGGTCTATGGGGCGGCATCGTGCTCAACCCGTTGACCGTCGTGTACGGCGCGCTGCTGGTGAGCTTCGGTCTCTCCCCGCTGCAATGCCTGCTGGCGGTGCTGATCGGCAATCTGACCTGGCTCGTCACCGGACTGGTCAGCCTGATCGGCCCGGCGGCCGGCACACCCACCTTCGTGGTCAGCCGCTCGATCATGGGCCGCTGGGGCAATCGACCGCTGGCACTACTCAACTGGCTCATGCAGGTCGGGTACGAGGTGCTCGATCTGGTGCTGATGGTGCTGGCCGTGACGGCACTGCTGGATATGGCCGGCGTGGAAATCGGCGGCACCGGGAAACTGCTGGTGATGGTGGCGCTTTCGCTCGCCCAGAGCGCGCTGCCCCTGCTCGGCCACGCCGCCATCCTGCGCACGGTGCGCACCCTGATCCTGCCGTTCGCGGCCGGTTTCGCGGTGCTGGCGTATCTGACGGCCGATCGTCTCACCGTGCCGGAAGTGCCGGATGCGGGCTGGGCGGCGTTCCTGGGCGGAATCGCCTTGGTGGCCAGTGGTTCCGGGCTCGGCTGGACCCCCAATGCCGCCGATGTGGCGCGGTACCTGCCGGTCGGCAGTGACCGGCGGCGGGTGGTCGGCGCGGTGGCGCTGGGCGCGGGCGTACCGCAGATTCTGCTCATGCTGGTGGGTGTGGGCGTCGGATTCCTGACCCCGGCGGCCAGCGATGTGGTGTCGGGGCTGCCCGCCGCCTTCCCGACCTGGTTCGCGGTGCCGTTCCTGCTGCTGCTCATCGTGCAGCTGGGATCGTTGAACGGGTTGAATCTGTACTCCTCGGGTCTCACCCTGCAGGCGGCCGGCGTACCGCTGGGCCGGGTCGCGGCGGTCGCGCTGGATTCGGTGGCCTGCACCGTGTTGGCCGGAATCGTGCTGGCCTCCGGCGATTTCAATACCGCGCTCAGCAATTTCCTGCTCTTCATGATCGTGTGGTTCGCCCCGTGGTCGGCCATCTTGGTGGTGGACTACTTCCTGCGGCGAGCGAGCTACTCGGACGTGGAACTGGAGCGGCCCGCGCGCTGGGGAACGCCCGGGCTGATCGCTCAGGCACTGGGCATGGCCGCGTCCGGCCTGTGCCTGGTGACCACCATCTGGTCGGGCTGGGCGGCCCAGGCGCTGGGCGGGCTGGACCTGTCGGTGTTCGCCGGGCTCGCGGTCGGCGGCCTCACCTACCTGCTCCTGGCGCGCCGCGGCCGGCCGGTCCGGAGCGTCCCGAATACCGAAGCGACGGAAGGAATCACGCTGTGACCGCACCCGACATTCCGCTCATCGATATCGCCGCCTGGCGCACCGGGACCCCGCCCCAGCGCGCCGCGCTGGCCGCCCGGCTGGACACCGCCATGCGGGATTCCGGATTCTTCCTGGTCGCCGGGCACGGCATCGAGCGCGCGCTGATGACCGAGATCCGCACCGCCGCACGCAAGTTCTTCACCCTGCCCACGGCGGTGAAACAGCCGTACGCGACCACGGTCGGCGGGCGCGGCTGGCTGGCCACGGGCGTGGAGGCCAATTCGTACTACGGGGAAGCGCCGGATGCCGCCAAACCGGATCTGAAGGAGACCATCACGGCGGGCCGGGAGCTCAGCACCGGCGATCCGGTGCTCGACGCGGCGTGGTTCCCGCCCAATGTCTGGCCGGCCGAAGTGCCCGAATTGCGGGATCTGGTGCTGGATTACACCGCGCAGGTCCGCGTGCTGTACCACGATCTGCTCGAGATGTGCGCCGTCGCGCTGGGCTTGGAGCCGGACTATTTCGTCTCCCGCGCCGGGCGGGCCGCGGAGTCCATCAATATCAACCGCTATCCGCCGATCACGGTGACCGGTCCCGCCGCCGCGGGGCAGTACCGGGTCGGCGCGCACACCGACTGGGGCACCCTGACCATCCTGGATCGCGAAATCGGTTACGGCGGACTGCAAGTGCTGACCCGGGACGGGCACTGGGCCGACGCCCCGAACGTGCCCGGCGCGTTCACCGTGAACATCGCCGACATGCTGGCGCGCTGGACCGGCGATCGCTGGCGCTCCACCCGGCACCGGGTGCTGCCGCCGCCCGCCGTCGCGCCGGACGAGGATCTGATCTCGCTGATCTGCTTCTACGAGATCGATATGGATCTGGAGATCGTCCCCTTCGACCCGCCGATCGGCGGCGGCGCGCACTATCCGCCGGTGCGCGCGCACGACTACATGACCGAACGAGCGAAAGCGGCTTCCATTGCCTGACAGCGTCATTGCCGGAAATCCGAGCCTCGAGGACAAGCTGGCCTTCGCAGCCGCCATGCCCAAGGTCAGCCTGCACTGCCACCTCACCGGCACCCTGCAGCCGCGCACGGTGGCCGAGCTGGCGGCCAAGCACGGCGTGCCCATGCCGGACGGCCGGACCGCGGAGAACCTCTACGATCACGCCTCCTACGAGGACCTCGGCGAGTTCCTGCGGGTGCTGGACCTGGTCGGCGCGGTCATGCTCGACCAGGACGACTTCCATCGCACCACCTACGAAACCCTCACGCTGGCAGCCGAACACAATGTCATCTACCGGGAGATGTTCATCAGCCCGCCGTCGCATCCGACGGTGGCCTATTCGACCATGATCGAGGGCATCACCGCCGGACTGCGCGATGCCGAGGCCGACCACGGCATCAAGTGCCGCTTGATCTTCGCCATGAATCGCAATGCCGATCCGGCCGACGGGGTGGAGCTGGTGCGGCAGGTGATCGCGCACCGCACCGACGACATCGTGGGCATCGGGCTGGACTACGAGGAGGTCACCGGCCCGCCGGAGCGGTTCGCGGAGGCGTTCGCGCTGGCCAAGCGGAACGGTCTGCGCCGCACCGCGCATTCGGAATCGGGCCCGCCGCGCAATATCGTCACGCTGCTGGACGTATTGGATTGCGAGCGCATCGATCACGGGTATCACGTGGTCACCGATCCGGCGCTGACCCGCCGCTGCCGGGACGAGGGGATTCCCTTCACCTGCACCCCGGTGAGTTCGGATATCGGCCGCTATTCGGGTTCCGGCGACGGCACCCACGCGGTGATCGCGGCCATGGTGGACGCCGGGCTGGCGGTGACCATCGACGGCGACGATCCGCCCATGTTCGGCACCGATCCGACCGCGGATCTGACCGCGCTGGTGCGCGCGCTGGGTTACGGTCCCGAGCAGTTGATGCGTTTCACGGCCGCCGGGATCGCCGCGGCATGGCTCGACGAAAGTGAGAAAACCGCGCTCAGGGCCCGGACCAGCATGTTCTGAAACATGTTCTAGTCAATTTCCTGAAATCCTGGACAGGAGACCAGTTACACCTGTTTACTAGGCGCTCGGGTGGCCTGGATCACCTCCGAGTATCCGCAGAGCTCGGCTTGCTGTTCTTTGTCCCGGAACGAATTCCGGGCTCTTCGGAGGAGAAACCATGTTCCGGACTCGGACGACTGCCGCCGCGGCCTCGGCCGCTCTGGTTATTGCCGGATTGACCGTCGGATTGGACGCCGCCACGGCGAATGCCGCGAGTGGTTGCGAGGTCCGGAGTTTCGAGACCAAGAAAGACATCAGCACGGTCGGAATCACGCACACGTACGAGAAGTACGCGACCGCGGATTCCATCGGCGTGGGCACCACGGTGACCTACAAGATCGTCGTCGGCACCACCGGAATCGGAAATCCGTACGTCAACACCATTACCGATTTCCCGGCCGCCGGACTCGGCGCGCCCATCAAGACCTCGGTCACCGCCTACCACGCGGGCACCGGCCAGCGCACCGAGGACGTCACCGCGGTGCCGAACGCGGGCGGCTGGAAGGTCACCAGCACCGGCTGGTTCGTGAACTCCGGCAACCCGGTCACGCTGACCATCACCTACCCGCTGCAGGACTCCATCAAGTCGGGCCAGCAGGTCACCAGCGGTGGCGTGGGCGTGGCCGGCACCGTCGGCGTCAGCAATGAGATGTCCGGCTTGACCTCCTGCTTCACCGCCCGCGGCGCCAACGCCGGGGAGACCGTGCTGGGCAGCCTCGGCGACAACGGGCTCGGTTCGGCCGACGGTCAGCTCAGCTCGACCGGATCCTTCAGCGACATCCTGTCGGACATGCTGAAGAAGTTCCTCGGCAGCTGATCCCCGCTTTCCCGGAATCGATGAGGACCGCACCGATGTTCATCCGAAAACTGTCGCGACTGGCCGCGGTCTCCGCTCTCGCGCTGGCACTGGCATTCGCCGGGCAGACCGGTGACATCGGTGCGGCGAGCGCCGATTCCGATGGCGCGCAACTGCTCTACGTCGACGGCTCCGGCGGCCGGGTGCAATTGCTGCACGTGTATTCCGCCGCCATGGAGAAGACCATCACCCTGCAGGTGATCCTGCCCGCCGACAACAGCGCGCCGCGGCCGACGCTGTATCTGCTCAATGGCGCCGGCGGCGGCGAGGATGCCGCCACCTGGTTCCAGCAGACCGATATCGTGCAGTATTTCGCCGACAAGAATGTCAATGTCGTCATTCCGATCGGCGGCAAGTTCTCCTATTACACCGACTGGCAGCGCGACGATCCCAAACTCGGCCGCAATATGTGGCAGACCTTCCTGACGCGGGAGCTGCCGCCCATCATCGACGCGGCGCTGCACACCTCGGGAGCCAATGCCATCGCGGGCATCTCGATGGCGGCCACCTCGGCGCTCAATCTGGCCATCGCGGCGCCCGGTCTGTATCGGGCGGTCGGCTCCTACAGCGGCTGCGCGTCCACGAACGACGAGACCAGCCGCGCCTTCGTGCGATTGGTGATGGAACGGTCCGGCGCGGACGTGCGCAATATGTTCGGCGCCGACGACGATCCGGCCTGGGCGCGGCACGACGCCGTACTGAATGCCGAGAAGTTGCGGGGGCTCACCCTGTACATCTCCAACTCGACCGGATTGCCCGGTACCGAGGACACCCTCGAGGCCCCGAACATCGCCGGCCGCACCAGCACGCTGGCCAATCAGATCGTGCTCGGCGGCATGATCGAAGCGGCCACCAATCTGTGCACCCACCGGCTCGCCGACCGCCTGAGCGAACTCGGCATCCCGGCCCAGGTCGAATTCCGGTCCGGCGGAACGCATTCCTGGCGGTACTGGCAGGACGCCCTGCACCGCTCCTGGCCGACCCTGGAGGCCGCGCTGGTCCGGTGAGCGCCGAATCGGACGGAAATCGGATGATTTCGGACGTTTTCCGATGCTCGGTGGCAGCGGCGGCAACGTGCCTTTATTGTTATGCACGGTGTGTCGCCGATCTCGTCGGGTAGGCGAGGTTCGCGCATTTCATAACGGGCGGGTAACCAGCGTTAACCCAGCGTGCACCCTGAGGTCACGAGGCGATATCACCATGATGAGGACTGGGACAGAACATGGTCCCGGGCAGGCATGTGTGAAGTGGAGCAGTATGCGGTTGAAGAATATTGTCGCCGCTGCGGGGGCAGCGGCGAGTGTGCTCATGTCGGGAGTCGTTCTCGGCAGCGGCCCCGTTACAGCGGACCCGGGGTGCCCGTCGCTTTACACGGTGGCAGTCCCCGGCACCTGGGAGACCGGTCACGACAAGACGCCGCAGCCCGGCATGTTGTCGACCGTCACCAATGGCCTACCCGGCGAGGTCGAGTACGTCACCTACGCCGCGACCGCATTCCCGTGGGAGGGCGACGTTTACGGCGCCTCCAAGAACGAGGCGCTCACCCACGCCCGGGCCGCGGTGCAGAACTTCGCGGCCCGCTGCGGCTCGACGAAGATCGCCATCACCGGCTACAGCCAGGGCGCCGACGCCGCCGGTGATCTCGCCGCCGAGATCGGCACCGGCCTCGGCGTGGTGCCGCCGGATCGCATCGCCGCCGTCGCGCTGATCTCCGATCCGCGGCGTTCGCCCAGCGATATCCAGGTCGGTCCGTTCGCGCCCGGCGCGGGTGCGGGCGGCGCGCGCATGGGCGGCTTCGGCTTCGTCGCCGACAAGGTGCGCACCGTGTGCGTCGTCGGCGACCTCTACTGCTCCACCGAGGAAAGCGATTTCATCACCCGGTTCGCGGGTTTCCTGGCGCAGACCTCCAACCCGAATCCGCTCAACCTGTGGCGCTACCAGCTCGAGGTCGGCTCCATCATCAACGATCTGATGGCTCAGGGCGGTATCGCGACCCTGCAGGCACAGCTGAGTGAGGGCGCGAACGAGGAGCGGGTCAAGCAGTTCGACCAGTTCTTCAAGACCGGTAAGCACACCAGCTACGGCAGCTACCCGGTAGGCGGCGGGCAGACCGCGCTCACCTGGATGCACAACTGGATCGCGACCAACGCGTAGTCGCGACGGACTCAGGTTCGAAAGGGGTTTCAGGGGTTTCCCCTGAAACCCCTTTTCGCAGGGGCATCTTCACAAAAGCACCTCCGGGCCGCTCTCCGAAAGGAGAGCGGCCCTCGGCATTCCGGGGATCAGCCACCGAAGGAACCGGTGGACGGGAGCACGCCCGGGCCCGGGAGCGGGTTGTCGTTGCGCGGTCCGCCGTCGCGGCGATCGCCGTCGCGCCGGTGGTGGTCGCCGTCGTGCGGCCGGCCGCCGTGCCCGTTGTTCCAGTCCGGCGCGCTGATCGGGGCGATGGCCGCCGGATCGTCGGGGGTGGCGGCCGAGGCGGGAATCGCGATGAGCGCGACCGGAATCGCGGTGAGCGCACCCGCGACGGTCAGTCCGGCGGTCAGGCGACGGATCCGGGACTGCTTCGAGATGGTGTTCAACGTGAAACCTTTCTCCGTGGGAGTGAGCCGCGAGGGGGGAGGGGCTCACGAGTTCCCATCGAAGAACCCGGCGCTGAGAACGTCGTTCGATCGCGCTGGGAATTGGCTGGGAGGCCGGATCGGCCTGCTCAGCTGCGCGGCGCCCGATTGCGGGGCAGCAGGTCCCAGACGTGCCCGTTCTCGTTGATGGTGGCCGCGGTGCGCGTGCCGGTGCGCGAGTACAGGATCCGGGTGATCGAGCAGTAGTCGATCGGGAAGGTCAGCGGCCGGGCCAGCCCGAGCACGTCCTGCAGCAGCACATTGATCACGCCGCCGTGCGCGAAGACGACCACGGTCTCGGTGTGGTCGGCGGCGGCCACGATCTCGGCGACCGTGGTCAGCACGCGCGCGGTGAACGCGCCGGCATCGATCGGCTCGGGAATGTACCCGGCCTTGATGCGCGCGTACACCTCCTGGAAATCGCGCTGCGCGTCCTCGATCGGAATGTAGGCGGGCAGATCGCGGTCGTACTCGGCGAGATCGTCGAGCACTTCGATGTCCAGGCCCAGCTTTTCCGCGGTGGGCCGCGCGGTTTCACGGGCGCGCAGCTGCGGGCTGCTCACCACGCGCGCGATGGCATGGTGGGCGAGCGCGGCCGGCACCCGCCCGGCCTGTTCGGATCCGATCTCGGTGAGATCCGGGTCGGCCGGGCCGGAGGCATCCGTGACACGACGCGGCTGGGCATGGCGAACGAGGATCAACTGCACGTCACCACTGTGCCGCACCGTGCCATCAGTTGGCGCGGCGGGTCGGGCCCGTCAGCCCTGGTTCTTCTTTTTGTTCTGCATCAGGTACACGATGCCGAGGATCAGCGCGACGATGCCGATGCAGCAGACGGCGGCGAAGATCCAGAAACTGCCGCCCTTCTTCTTGCTCGACTTCTTCGCCGTGTACTCCATGGCGGTGGTCCAGGTGTCGGGGTTCGCCCAGACGGTGTGGTCCAGCAGGTTGGCTTGGGACATCAGTTCCAGGTACATGGTTAACCCCATCGGTCGAGCGGCAAGACGGCCTCCTCCCGGGGCCGTCTTAAAGGTTAGCCGCCGGTTCTGTATTGCGGCACAACTTCTTTACGAGGTGGCGAACTCTCACCCCTAGGTGTTGCGCGGCTTCACCAATGGGAAGGGCAGCGTCTCACGAATGCTGCGGCCGGTGATCAGCATGACCACCCGGTCCACGCCCACGCCCAGCCCACCGGTCGGCGGCATGGCGTGTTCGAGCGCCTGCAGGAAGTCCTCGTCCAGTTCCATCGCCTCCGGATCGCCGCCGGCCGCCAGCATGGACTGCTCGGTGAGCCGCCGCCGCTGTTCGACCGGATCGGTCAATTCGCTGTAGGCGGTGGCGAGTTCGACGCCCCAGGCCACCAGATCCCAGCGTTCGGTGACGCCCGCGATATGCCGGTGCGCGCGGGTCAGCGGCGACACCGAGGTGGGGAAGTCGATGTAGAAGGTGGGCTCCTCGGTGGTCGCTTCCACCAGGTGCTCGTACATCTCCAGCACGATCTGCCCGGCGTCCCAGCCCAATTGGCATGGCACCCCGGCCTTGTCGCACAGCACCCGCAGCCGGTCCTCGCCGGTCTCCGGGGTGATGGTCTCGCCCAGTTTCTCCGACACCGCCCCGTGCACGGTCTTGACCGCCCATTCGCCGGAGATGTCCACCTCGGTGACGGTGCCGTCCTCGGCGGTGCGCAGCGCCACCATCTTGCCGTTGGCCGCCAGCGCCGCCTCCTGGATGAGCTGGCGGCAGGCGTGCATCATGCGCTCGTAATCACTGTGCGCCTCATAGGCTTCCAGAATCGTGAACTCGGGGTTGTGGCTGTAGTCGACGCCTTCGTTGCGGAACACCCGGCCCAGTTCGAAGACCTTCTCCATCCCGCCCACGCACAGCCGCTTCAAATACAGTTCCGGCGCGATGCGTAGGTAGAGGTCCAGGTCGTAGGCATTGATGTGGGTGGTGAACGGGAGGGCGTTGGCGCCGCCGTGGACCTGTTGCAGCACCGGGGTTTCCACCTCCAGGAAGCCCCAGCCGTGCAGGGTGTCGCGCAGGGAGCGCACCACCGCGCTGCGCTTGGCCATCACCTCGCGGATATCGGTATTGATGGCCATGTCGACGTAGCGTTGCCGCACTTTGGCTTCCGGGTCGGCCAGACCCTTCCACTTGTCCGGCAGCGGGTGCAGGCACTTGCCGAGCATGCGCCAATCCGCGGCCAGTAAAGACAATTCGCCCCGGCGGCTGCGCCCGATCTGACCGCTCACCTCGATGAGATCGCCCAGATCGAAGAACTCGTGGAATTCGTCGCTGCGCTTCGCCCCGACCCGTTCGCGGTCGATGACCAGCTGGATCTCCCCGGACCAGTCCCGCACCACCGCGAACACGACGCCGCCGTAATCGCGAATCCGCAACAGCCGCCCGCAGACTCGCACCGTGGTGCCCTGCGGTGCGCGGCGCGCCCCGGCGACGGTGTGGGTGGGCGGATAGGCGACCGGGTAGGCGTCGATGCCCGCGTCGTTCAGTTTCTCGAGCTTGTCCATGCGCACCCGCACCTGTTCGGGGCGGCGCGGTCCGGATTCCTCGAGTTCCTCCGGCGGCAGGTCGGGCAGGCTGCCGTCGGCGTGCAGCCCGGTCATGGTGTCGGGCACCGAGGAGCGGACGCCGGTGTGCGCGGTGGCGTCGGGTTCCTTGCCGATGCGCGGCAGGAAGCCTTCGGCGATGGCGCTGGCGGTGGCGACCCGCACCAGGTGGCGGCGGTCCTCGAACATCGAGAAGCGCGGCACCCAATCCGGTTGGTATTTCACATTGGAGCGGTACAGGGCTTCGAGTTGGTACCAGCGTGAGAAGAACATGAGCACGCCGCGCCACAGCCGCAGCACCGGACCCGCGCCGATCCGGCCGCCCTCTTCGAAGACCGAGCGGAAGACCGCGAAGTTCAACGAGATTCGCGTGATGCCGTACTGCTCGGAGGTGAGCGCCAGCCGCGAGATCATCAATTCCATGATGCCGTTGGGGCTGGTGCGGTCGCGGCGCATGAGATCCAGCGAGACGCCGGTGCGGCCCCACGGGACCAGCGACAGCATGCCCAGCACCCGGCCGCCGGAATCGACCGCTTCGACCAGCAGGCAGTCGCCGTCCAGCGGATCGCCGAGCCGGCCCAGCGCCATGGAGAAGCCGCGTTCGGTCTCGGTGTCGCGCCAGGCGTCGGCGCGGCGCATGACCTCGCGCATCTCCTCCGGCTCGAGTTCCTTGTGCCGCCGCACGCGCACCGAGATGCCCTGTTTGGCAAGGCGGTTGGCGGCCTGGCGGACCTGTTTCATCTCGGGTCCGGCCAGGGAGAAGGTGCGGGTCTCGAGAATGGCCTCGTCGCCCAGGCGCAGCGCGGACAGGCCGGCGCGGCGGTAGGCGGTGGCGCCGATCTCGCTGGCGCCCATCACGGCCGGGGCCCAGCCGTACTGGTCGGCCAGCCGCAGCCAGGCGTCGATGGCGTGCGGCCACGCCTCCTTCATGCCGATCGGGTCGCCGGAGGCCAGGCACACGCCCATCTCCACGCGATAGGTGACGGCGGCCTTGCCGCTGGGCGCGAACACCACCGCCTTGTCGCGGCGGGTGGCGAAGTAGGCGAGCGAGTCCTCGACGTCGGAGCGGGCGATCAGGCCGCGCAGCGCGGATTCGTCGATGCCGGTGAGCGCGTTGGAGGCCCGCTGCGAACGGAACAGCACGATCACCGCGGCCAGCAGCGCGATGGCGCCGAACAGGCCGAGCAGCAGGTTCACCGGATGCGGCGGATGCCCGTCGAAGTCGTCGTTGCTGACCAGGATGGCGGCGGTGACGCGGGAGACCGCCCACAGCGGTCGTTGCGCGCCGCCGGGCAGGCTGCCGGGGAACAGTTCGACCAGTCCCCAGCCGAGCAGGCAGCCCAGCGCCAGGCCGCCGGCCAGCACGCCCAGTGCCCGCCACACCGCGCCGCGTTGCACGTGGGTGTAGAACTCGGACCAGGAGGCCAGCAGCAGGCCGATCACCAGCAGGTGCACGACCAGGGCCATCAGGGCGCTGGTATCGCCTTCGGAGGCGAAGTCGAGGGCGTTGGCGAGCGCGTACGCCGCCATGTAGCCGAGCAGCAGCCACCAGGCGATGCGTTTGCGGCTGGCGGTCGCGCCCGCGAGCAGGCCCACCACCAGCGCCCACACCAGCGAGGTGTCGGGCGCGTCGAAGTAGTAGGTGTCGACGTAGTGCCGCAGTCCCGCGGTCAGATACCGCAGGCCCGGCGAGATGCTCCACAGCGCGCAGAAGGTGGCGAACACGCCCAGGACCAGGCCCGCGATATGCGGCACCTCGCTGAATCGCCCGTGCCCGCGATGCGGCACCTCGGATTCTCGCGCGCCCGATCTGGGCTCGATGTCCTGGTGTTGCCGGTCCTGCGTCGAAGTCACCGCACCAGTGTGAATGTTGCCGCCGCCCATGTGCACTCAGAACCCTGTTCGTGTCCGCGTGGCGTATGTCTACCGACCGGTTGCGGGGCCCCTATTTGGTCTCTCGCGAGCCGCGGGTGAGGATGTACCCATGTCGGAGCCAATCGATGTCCCGATCGCGGACGATGTAATTCGACTCGGCCAGTTCCTGAAACTGGCGAACCTCATCGATTCCGGTGCGGAAGCCAAGACCGTCATCGCCGAAGGACTGGTCCGAGTCAACGACGAAGTAGAACTCCGTCGCGGCCGCCAGCTGCAAACCGGAGACATCGTCACCCTCGCCGGCCACAAAGCCCGAGTCTCCGCCGGTTAAGGGTTTCTCGGGGGCAAGCCCCCGAACCCCCGAACACACCGGGAACCCGGGTCGTCGATGAGAGTTTCGCGGCTCGCCCGCGAGCCCGTTGCCGAGGCCCGTCCGCCCCGCAGCCCGTGGGTTCGGAGGCTGCCCGCGGACGCCGCCCCTTCTTCCCACAGCGCTTCGGGGCTTGCCCGAGAGTGCGCCACAACCCCGTG
The DNA here is from genome assembly GCF_021183565.1 of Nocardia yamanashiensis. Taxonomy (NCBI): domain Bacteria; kingdom Bacillati; phylum Actinomycetota; class Actinomycetes; order Mycobacteriales; family Nocardiaceae; genus Nocardia; species Nocardia yamanashiensis. Next base: position 6,775,085 of record NZ_CP089226.1, on the reverse strand, counting down.
GGTTTCGGCGGCGGCCCGGAGCACTGCCCCCTCTTCCCATGGGGTTTCAGGGGCTTGCCCCTGAGAGTTACGAGAGTTGACTAACTCTCGGCTCGCACCACGACGCCGTCGGAGTCGCTGTAGAGCATGTCCCCGGGGACGAAGGTGATGCCGCCGAATTCGACGGGCACGTCCTTGTCGCCGGTTCCGGTCTGGGTGGACTTGCGGGGGTTGGTGCCCAGCGCCTTGATGCCGATCGGCAGGGTGCGCAGGATCGCGGAGTCGCGGACGGCTCCGTTCACCACGACTCCGGCCCAGCCGTTGTCCACGCCGCGGCCCGCGATGATGTCGCCGACCAGGGCGGTGTGCACGCTGGCACCGCCGTCGACGACGAGCACGCGCCCTTCGCCGGGCTCGCCGAGGGTCTGCTTGACCAGGAGATTGTCCTGGAAGCAACGGATCGTCACGATGCGGCCCGCGAAAGCCTCCACACCGCCGAATTGAATGAACTGGGTATCGCAGCTGCGGATCTCAGGGCCGATCTCATCGGCTAGGTCGGCAGTCGCCACAACGTTTGCTGATTCGGTCACGAGATCATCTTGTCAGGGCGAAAATGCGCAAGTCGCGTGTGGTGCGATTGCGGTAGGCCGTATACGCCTCGGTGGTCTCCTCGAACCGCGCGAAGATCTCCCGCTTGCGCTCCTCATCGGTGATCAGCGTCGCCGTGACCGGAATCCGCTCCCCGGCGATGGTGACCTCACCGTGCGGGTCGGCCAGCAGGTTCCCGGTCCACGCCGGATGCTGCGCCTGCCCGAAATTGCTGCCGATCACGTACAGCGTGTCCCCGTCGTGCACGTACAGCAGGGGCGTGGTCCGCGGCTGCCCGGATTTGCGCCCGGTGGTGGTGAGCAGGATCAGCGGCGCGCCGATCGGCCCGAGCACGGTGTACTTGCCGGCGGTGCGCTCGAGCACCCGGCGATCCAGCGGGGTGAGCTTACGGACCACCAGCGAGCCGAATTTGCTGGCGGCGAACGGACTGGCAAGGCGGTTAAGGATTCCCGTGCGCGAACCCCAGATGCGGTCCGGAAACTGCTCACTCATGTATCGGAAACTTACCGGGGTTCCCGATACGTTGCCGACCCGCTCGACGATCTACAGGGGACGAATGATTCGGCGGTGTGCTCCGGAAACCGGGCGCATACTGGCGATTACCCGCTAGGCGATCGGGGGGAGTTCATGAGTGTCGATCCAGCCGTGGATTCGGGCGCGGTCGACGAGACCCGCTCCCTGCTCACCGCCGTAGCGGCCCGCTTCACCGCCGCCTGGGAGCAGGCCGCCGCCCCGCCCGACCTGGTCCGCTTCCTGCCGGAGGCGACCCCGGAACTGCGCCGCCTGTGCCTGATCGAGCTGATCAAGGTGGATCTGGAATACCGCTGGATCCGCTACGACTTCCCCAAACGCCTGGCCGAATACCGCCTGGAATTCGACGAATTGCGTTCCGGCCCGCTCCCGCTCGATCTGGCCTACGAGGAGTTCCACGCCCTGCGCCGCTCCGGCCGCGGCATCGACCGGAGCGGCTATCCGACCGAGGCCGGCCCGACCGCGGTCTGGGGCGAACGCGACTACCGCAGCACCCTGATCGCCCGCCCCGCGGCCCGGGAAGCCTTGGACGGCATCGAGGTCGGCGACCGGGTGGACGATTTCGATCTGCTGGTGGAACTGGGCGCCGGCGCTTTCGCCCGCGTCTTCCTGGCCCGCCAGCGTTCCATGCAGCGCCTGGTGGCGGTGAAGATCTCGCAGAATCACGGCACCGAATCCGAGACCCTGGCCCAGCTGGATCACGAGAACATCGTCCGCGTCTTCGACCAGCGCCTGATGGCCGACCGCGAACTCAAGCTCATGTACATGCAGTACCTGCCCGGCGGCACGCTGTCGAAGGTGCTGAGCCTGGTCCGCGAGCGCCCGCCCGAGCAGCGCGACGGCGGCCTGCTGCTGGACGCGGTCGACGCCGCCATGCGCGACAAGGGCGGCCTGGTGCCCAGCGAATCGGCCACCCGCACCGCCATGCGCGCCCGCACCTGGCCGGAAACCGTTGCCTGGCTGGGCAGCCGGCTGGCCCGCGCGCTGGACTACGCCGCCGCCAACGGCGTCCTGCACCGCGATATCAAACCCGCGAACGTGCTGCTCACCGCCGACGGCATCCCGAAACTCGCCGATTTCAATATCAGTTTCAGCCTGCACGTGGCCGGCACCAGCCCGCTCGCCTACTTCGGCGGCTCACTGGCCTACATGTCGCCCGAGCAACTGGCCGCCTGCCATCCCGGCCTGCCCGACACCGCCGAGCAGCTGGACGGCCGCAGCGATATCTACGCCCTCGGGGTGGTGCTGTGGGAATTGCTCACCGGCCGCCGCCCTTTCGACGACGAATCCCGGGCGGGCGATTCGGAATCCTCGCTGGAGCGCATGCTGCGCCTGCGCCGCCACCAGGTCGATCCGCGCCATCTGGCCGAACTGCCGCCCGACACCCCGCCCACCCTGCGCCGCGTGCTGCTGAAATGCCTTGCCCCGCAGCGTGAGGACCGCTGGGCCACCGGTGCGGCGCTGGCCCAGCAGCTGGACCTGTGCCTGGATCACCGCGCCCGCGATCTGGTCGATCCGCCCAGCGGCAGCCTGCGCGCCCGCGTCGGCCCGTGGTCGCTGATCCTGCTGGTCACCGCCGCCACCTTCATCGGCGACTATCTCGGCATCCTGTACGCCAACCTGCACAACGGCCCGCTGTTCACGCTCTGGTTCACGCCGGAGGTGCACACGCAGTTGCAGGTGGTCGGGCTGTGGCTCGGCCTGATCAGCACCCCGGCCGCGGTCGCGCTCACGAACTACCTGTGCCGCAAGGCGTTCCTGGTCTGGCGCGGTCTGCGCAAGGGCCGCGCCTACGAACCGGAAGCCCTCGCGGTGGCGCGCCGGGACACCCTGATCAACGGCGACCGGGTGGCGCTGCTGGCCTTCCTGTGGTGGGTGGTCTCGGCGATCGTGTCCACCATCGCCCTGATCGTCCTCACCGATCTGCCCGCCGACCGCATCGTGAATCTAACCGCGACGCTGCTGGTCGCGGGCGCCATCGCCACGGCGTATCCGTTCTTCCTGGTGACTTTCGCGGTGGTGCGCTGCTTCTATCCGCGGCTGCTCTCGCACGGGGAGACCGCCGACGACGGCCGGGCCCTGCGCGCCCTGGGCCGGCGCTGCACCCTGTATCTGGCTGTCGCCGCGGCCATTCCATTGATCGGCGTGGTGGTCAGCCTGATGTTCCTGAACTCGCAGGAGGTGTCGCTGGTACTGGCCCCGATCCGCTGGCTGTGCCTGCTCGGCGTGCTCGGTTTCATCGGGAACTATTGGCTGTTCCGGCAATTGGAGGCGGATCTGCGCGCTTTCGAACGCGCGCTGTCCACCCCGCTCAACTGAGGAACCAGAACCCGAAGATCCCCGCCCACATGATCCCGACCGCCACCCCGGCGACCGCGAACCCCTTGTCGTCGCGTTCGGAATCGATGGCCAGCGCGACCAATCCCAGCACCACCGCCGGCACCGCGGTGATACCGCAGAGCACCCCGAACAGGCTGAGCACGAATGCGGTGATCCCCATGCCGCGTTGCCGTTTGGCCTGCGGCGGTTGATAGAACATCGGCGCGGCCGGATATCCCGGCACATTCGGATACACCGGAATGTTCGCCCGGATGGACGGCAGCCCGCGCATGGCGATATCCAGGTCCGCGAAAGTCCGTGCGGCGAGTGCCTGTCCGATGCGTTCGGACAATTCGTCCACCCCGATCCGCCCGGCTTGGAAATTCTGTTTGAGTGCCTCGACCGTGCGTTCCCGATCCGCGTCACTCGCGAGGAAATGCTCGCCTGCCCAGTGAGGTTGCATGGGGCTCCCCGTCGAACCGTGCCGAATCCTGCTGCCTACGAGCGTATTCCCGGAAATGCCGGTGTGCCCGGATGGAGACCGGAACCACAGCGTTCCCTCAGGCGCGTCCGTGCCGCTGTTCGTAGGCCTGCCGGTCGGCGTTCTCGCGGGCGCGGCGGTCGGCGTCGGCGAGGGCCGGATCGAGGCCGTGCTTGATGAGCCGATTGCGGCGGAAGACGTAGGTGAGCGCCGCGGTGAAGTAGATGAGCGGCAGGTAGAGCAGCGCCATCATGGCCAGGCCCACCCATTTCGGGCCGGGGACGAGCAGGAAGACGCAGAGCACCGGAATGATCGGGATCAGGATCCGCAACATGTAGCGCCGGGTCGCGCCGGGGCCGATCAGATCGTTGAGCACCCAGTCGTGCATGGCGGGCGGCAGGGTCCGGCCGCAGATGTAGCCGAGCCGCTGGGCCGGGTTCGGGGTGCTGCGTTCGGGCATGTGCCCAGGATCCTCGGCGGGGGAGTGCGAGGGCAACTCAGGGGGCCGGCGGCTTTGGCGACCCCGGGCGGTCAGGCGTTCTCGCGCTCGGCGTGGAAGGCGGCGACCTGGGTGGTCAGATTGTGGGTGGAGCTCTTCACGGCCAATTTCACGAACGGCTCGATGGTCTTGCCGAGCAGTTTGCCCGCGATGCCGCCCGGCACCCGGTAATCGACGATGGCGTCGATGGTGCAGGTGTTCTCGCCCCGGTCGTGGAACAGGAAGGTGGATTCGATCTCGAAGCCCTTGATGGACTTCACGGCAATGGCTTTACCCGGTTCGTGCCGCACGATTTTGATGGTCGAATGCAGCGTGATCGGGCCGAGGCCGATGGTGCCGTCGAAAGTGGCGTCCACGCCTTCGGTCTGCTCGGTGAGCGGTTCGAATGCGCTGATCTCATTGATGAATCGCGGCAGGTGCCGGTAATCGTTGACATAGGCGAAGGCGGATTCCGCCGAGGCGGCGCAATCCGCGACGATCTTGACTTCGGTCATGGGCACGACTGTAACGTGTTCTAGTTTTCGTCGCAGTTCTTGTGATGCATGCCATCTATGACATGGCCCGAACGGACCGGAATCACGCCGTGACCGCCAGCGTCGCGGCCAACCCGAAGACTACCGCCATCGCCAGCACTTCGAAAATCGACCGCCGCAGCGAGCCCGCCGCGTCCATTCGATGGTCCGTCGCCAGCGGCACCCAGGTGCGCCGCCACCACCAGCCCAGCCCCAGCAGCGCCGCCAGCAGCACCGTCTTCGCCAGTAGGATGCGGCCGTAGCCGGTGTCGAAAAGCGGTGCGAGCCCGCCGATCCGGACCAGGCCGTCGATCACGCCGGTCACCGTGACGGTGGCCGCGAGCGGCAGCGCCCACCGCGAATAGCGGGGGAGCAGCACCGCCCATTCGCCGCGGGTGCGCACCACCAGCGCCAGCGCCAGCAGCGCCCCGAACCACAGCGAGGCCGCCAGCGCGTGCACCGCGCCCAGCACCGAACCGAGGAACTGCTGCGACAGATGCCCGGTGATGGGCCGCAGCGCGATGGTCACCGCCGTGAACACCAGCACCAGATCGGCGGTGGCGCGTTCCGGATTCCGGAAACCGAACGCGCTGTACATCGCCACCGCACCGCAGCCGACCAGCAGTGCGATGCCGATCTGGCCGCCGCTCACATCGGTCAGGTACTCGCCGAAGCGATCGGCGCTGAGCTGCCGGACCGGAACGCCCTGCACCTCGGCGGCTTCCAGCACCAGCATGCTGAATTCCATTGCCGCCCACAGGCCCGCCAGCACGGTCAGCAGCCGCCACGGCGTCTCGAGGCGATCGTGCAGGCGGGGGAGCGCGGCCAGGCCGAGCACCGTCGCGCCCGCGCAATCGGCGAAGACCCGGGCGGTGGCCTCGGGCTGCACCGGGTCGTTCGCGGCGAGGATCCAGGCCAGCAGCGCGCCGAGCAGGCCGCACGGAACGACCAGCAGCAGTAGCCATCTCGTTCTACTGTCGCCGGTCGCCCCGCGGTCGCGGCGATCGGTGCGGTCGGACCGGTTCACTTACGCTGCTTACCCCGGCCGCCCAGCAGTGCGAACGCCAGACCGCCGCCGAACAGCACCACCGCGCCCGCGATGAACACCCACAGCGGGACGCCGCCGTTATCGGAATCGCCGGATTTGGCCGAGCTGTCGGCCTTGGCGCCGGGGGTGCCGTTGCCGGCCTTGGTGAGCGTGAAGGAGCGGGTTCCCTTCACCGGATGGCCGTCGGCGGACGTGACCCGGTAGGCGATCTTGTATTCGCCGGCCGGGCCCAGTTCGCCGACCTCGACGCTGACCGTGGCGCCCTCCACCTTCGGCTGGCCCTTGGACCACAGATTGCCGTCCGGGCCGGTCACCGTCATGGACGGGAACGAGGCCTGCAGGTCCTCGTTGAAGGTGACGGTCACCCGCGCGGGCGAGGCGTCGATCTTGGCGCCGTCCTCGGGCGAGGACGCGATGGCGGCCGAATGCGCGTTCGCGACACCGCCGCTGAGCAGGGCGAGCACGGTGACCAGCAGGCCGGTGAGCACACCGGCGAAGATCTTGCGCATCATGACCGGCGACCCCGGATCACGCTGCCCAGACCCAGCGCCGCGCCCAGCGCACCCAGCGCCAGGCCGATGCCGCCGAGCCAGCGGGCGGTGGTGTCGGTGCCGGCGTCGGCGTCCTTACCCGCCCCGGCGATGCTGTGATCGTCGGCGTCGCCCTCGGCCTCGCTCAAAGACAGTGCGGGAGCGGGATGCTCGGGCTCGGAACCGTCGGAGTTCTCCGGCTGATTCCACTCCACGACCTTGCCGTCGCTGTAGGTCTGGGTGGCGGGGAAGCTCAGCTTCTCCTGCTTGGGCAGCGGGCCCAGCGACAGCACGAACCGCTGGAACTGGCCGGGCGCCACGCCCGCGTTCCCGGGCTCCACGGCCCAGGTCACCGACACCGCCTCGCCCTTGTCGTTGCGATCGATCTTCTCCGACCAACCGGCCATCGGCTCGGTGCGGATGCTCTTCAGATTCGGCACCGCCACGGTCAGTTTCGTGGTGGACGCGGTATTCGATTCGGTCGGCACCTTGAAGGTGGCGACGGCGTATCCGCCCTGCGCCGCGCCGGGCGCGTCCACGGTCACGTGCGCGGCCGCCACGCCCGCGCCGAGCAGCGTCAAACCGACGACCGCGCCGCTCGCGGTGAGCGCACGCGAAATAGAGGTGTGCATGAATAGCCTTTTCTCACAAAGGGTTACGGGTGAAATGGGGAATCACGCCGTGACCGGGGGTGCGCGCGGCCCCGCCGCACCCGATGTGAGCAGGTTTTTCAGTGAGATGCGCGGGTAGGTCCACGCCGCGGTCGCGGATTCCGCGGGCAGCGGGCCCGGCCGGGCGCACGCCACCCGGATCGCCTGCGAGACAAGCTCGTACAGGCGCTCGGCAACCAGAATCAGGAACGCGCAGGCGATCGCCGCGATGCCGTGCGCCGCCGCCATCGCGCCGTCCGCGAGCAGTTCGGCGCCACGGGGGACGAATTCACTTGTCGCCGAACCGTGCCCGCCGTGCGTGAGTCCGCTCAAAGCGATGTGACACACCGGCTGCCCGGCCGCCATGAGGACGGGCAAGGCGGTGCGAGCGGTAACCCGCGGCAATGACGCAGCCAGGGCCCCGATCGCTCCCGCCGCGAGCACCAGCAGCGTCGCACCGGTCGATCCGGGCAATCCGCCGCCGGCCGCTCCGTGTGCCGCCACCGCCAGCGCCGCCGTCAGCGCCCCGGCGGAACCGCCACGGAGCCAACGGGTGCGGTGCATCGGAGACTCAGTTCACGCCGAGACGCGCGAGCACATCGGATTCGATGCCCGACAGCTCGTTGGAGATGGAGGCGTGCACGGCGCGGCGGCGCTGCACCGGCATCTGCGCGGCGGTGCGGGTCGCGGCGGCCAGGCTGTCCAGGCGATCGCGGGTGGTGGTGGCGAACTTCTTGGTGTCCGCGTCGGAGTTCTTCTTCTCCACCTCGGCCAGCGTGGCTTCCACATTGGTCAGGCGGGCCTGCAGCTTCGCGCCCGGTCCGGAGAAGTCGCCCAGCTGGTTCACGCCGATACCCAGCTGCTGGGCCCGCCGCTGATCCAGCTGCCCGCGCACGATGGTCGCGCCCCGGTAGGCGAGCGGCGCCAGTACCGGCACCAGAATCCGCGCCACGCTCAGGTACTTGCGCACCGAGGCCACGCTGAAGGGATCCCGCTCCGCCTTGGCGGCCAGCTTCAGCGCCGCCTTCTCCTCGGCCTGCAATTTGGCGATCTCCGCCTTCGCCACCCGGGCCTGGGTCCGCGACTCGGCCCGATTCCGCTTGCGCTCGTTGCGCGCCCCGAGCTTGGCCTCCATACCGGCCTTGTGCTTGAGGGCTTTCGCCTCGGCTCGGCGGCTGACCCGCTTCTTGCGCTTGGTGAACAACCCCATTGATGGCCTCCGTCATGCTGGTTCGCCATGGCAGCACAGGGCCGGGGGAATGCCTGTCCGCCCATGAAACACAGTTTGCCGATCACCTTAACCGTTGCCCGTCACGGGCCGCCCGCACCCGGCGGTTTCGACGCGGCTTCGTGCCGTCTTTTCCTTCTTTTCCGGCCCATCCGAAACGTCTCGGGCGTGGCGCGATTCGGCGCGGCGCGGGTGCGGGGCCAACGGTGTCGGGGGTTAACGCCATACTGCTAGGCGTGTATTCGGGCATCGGTGACCATGGCGAGCGGGCCGCGTTTCTGGACGCGCGGGCGCTGATCGGGTGCCGGCACCGGCTGCTTCTGGACGCCACCCACCCGGAGGTGCTGCACGGAGTTGCCGAGGACGCCGGCGTGCAGCAGCGGCGGGAGGCGGCCGCGGCGCACAGACAGAATGTGCGCGACACGCTGGTGGAGGCCGATCCGGGCAAGTGGGTGGTGATCCCGCCGGGGCAGCCGGCGCGGGATCGGGCGGCGGCGACCATGGCCGCCATGGAGTCGGGCGTGGAGCGGATCTGGGGCGGGCTGCTGCCGCAGGAGACCGACACCGGGCGGCGCGGCGGCTGCGAGATCCTGTGGCGCGATACCGACCGGGGCGGATACATCCCGGTGGTGGTGGTGAACCACAAGGTGACCGATCCGCGGCAGCCCGACCCGGCGGACTATCACCCGCTGACGACCGGTCTGTACGAATGGAATCCCAAGCCGGACAAGCACGTCCGCACTCGCCCGCAACCGCGTGACCAGCAGCGCCTCGCGCACCTCTACCGCATGCTGCAGCGGCACGGCATGGCCAGCCCCGCCCTGGTCGGCGGCGCCATCGGCTACCACTTCGACCGCATCCTGGTGCACGACCTCGGTCCGATCCTGGACGACTACGACCGCCGCTACGCCGACCGCATCGCCGTGGTGCGCGGCGAACTGCCCACCGTCCCCTCCAAGGTCCCCGAATGCCGCCAATGCCCCTGGTGGACCCGCGCCCCCGAAGCGGGCGGCCTGAGCTGCGAGAAATGGCTGATCGCGCACCGCGACATCAGCCTGGTCGCCCCGGGCGCGCGCGCCGAGGTGCTGCGCCGGCACGGCGTGGAGACCATCGACGATCTGGCGGGCTGGACCGGCGACGACCCGGACGACTGGCATTTCGAGCCCTTCACCGAAACCGTGGTGACCGCCCGCGCCTGGGCCACCGGCGCCCCGCTGGTGCGCCGCGTCGAGCCCATCCGGGTGCAGCGCGCCGACGTCGAGGTGGACGTGGACCTGGAGAGCTACCAGGAACACGGCGCCTACCTGTGGGGCACCCTGCTGGACGGCGTCTACCGCCCGTTCGTCACCTGGGATCCGCTGCCCACCACGGACGAGGGCCGCTCCTTCGCCGAATTCTGGAACTGGCTCATGCAGGTCCGCGCGCAGGCCGCCGCCGACGGCAAAACCTTTGCCGCCTACTGCTATTCGCGCACGGCCGAGGACAAGTGGCTCTACGAGTCGGCCCGCCGCTTCGCCGGCATGCCGGGCATCCCCACCGAGAAGCAGATCCAGCAGTTCGTCGACGGCCCGCAGTGGGTGGACATGTTCCAGGCCGTCTCCGACCAGTTCATCTGCCCGAACGGCAAGGGCCTCAAGAAGATCGCCCCCGTCGCCGGTTTCGGCTGGCGCGATCCGGAGGCCGGGGGCGAGGCGTCCATGGCCTGGTACCGCCTCGCGGTCGCCTACGACGGCGGCGAACCGGACCTGTCGCAGCGCACCCGCATCCTCGAATACAACGAGGACGATGTGCTGGCCACCAAGACATTGCGGGACTGGATGACCGATCGCGCCGATGCCGAGGTTCCCTCCATCGCCGACTTCGCCCGTCGTAATATCGCGTCGTGACCGAACACATCGAACACCTGGAGTTTCAGGCCGAGACCCATCAGCTGCTGGAGCTGATGATTCACTCGGTGTATTCGAACAAGGACACGTTCCTTCGCGAGCTCATCTCGAACGCCTCGGACGCGCTGGACAAGCTGCGCCTGGAGTCGTTCCGCGACAAGGACCTGTCCGCCGACATCTCCGATCTGCACATCGAACTCGAGGTCGATCGCGACAATCGGGTGCTGACCGTGCGCGACAACGGCATCGGCATGTCGCGCGCCGAAGTGGTGGATCTGATCGGCACGCTGGCCAAGTCGGGCACCGCCCAATTGCGCAAGCAGCTGCTCGAGACCAAGCCGGATCAGGCGGCCGAGGAACTCATCGGCCAGTTCGGCATCGGTTTCTATTCCACCTTCATGGTGGCCGACAAGGTCGCGCTCACCACCCGCAAGGCGGGCGAAACCACCGGCACCCGTTGGGAATCCGCCGCGGGCAGCCCGACCTACTCCATCGAGGAACTCGCCGAGGCCCCGCAGGGCACCTCGGTGACCCTGCACCTCAAGCCCGCCGACGAGGACGATCACCTCTTCGATTACACGCAGGAGTGGAAGCTCCGCGAAATCGTCAAGAAGTACTCGGATTTCATCGCCTGGCCGATCCGCATGGACGTGACCCGCACGGTCATGGACGGCGAGGGCGAGGACAAGGTCGAGAAGGAACTCACCGAAACCCAGACCCTGAACTCCCAGAAGGCGCTGTGGACCCGGCCCCGGTCGGAGGTCAGCGACGAGGAGTACACCGAGTTCTACAAGCACGTCAGCCACGCCTGGGACGATCCGCTGGAGATCATCCCGATGAAGGCCGAGGGCACCTTCGAATATCAAGCGCTGCTGTTCATTCCGGCGCACGCGCCGTTCGACCTGTTCACGCGTGAGCACAAGCGCGGCGTGCAGCTCTACGTGCGCCGGGTGTTCATCATGGACAACTGCGAAGAGCTGATGCCGGAGTACCTGCGCTTCGTCAAGGGCGTGGTGGACGCGCAGGACCTGTCGCTCAATGTCTCCCGCGAGATCCTGCAGCAGGACCGGCAGATCCGGGCCATCCGCAAGCGGCTGGTCAAGAAGGTGCTGTCCACGGTCAAGGACCTCAAGAACGCCGAGGACCAGACCAAGTACCAGTCCTTCTGGTCGGAGTTCGGCCGGGTGCTCAAGGAGGGCCTGCTCTCCGACACCGACAATCGCGAAACCATTCTGGCGGTCTCGTCTTTCGCCTCCACCAACTCCGAGTCCGAGCTGACCACGCTCGCCGGATACGTGGAGCGCATGAAGGAGGGCCAGCAGGGGATCTACTACCTGACCGGCGAATCGCGGCAGCAGATCGAGAACTCCCCGCATATGGAAGCCTTCAAGGCCAAGGGCCTCGAGGTGCTGGTGCTGACCGATCCGGTCGACGAGATGTGGGTCGGCGCGGTCACCGAGTTCGAGGGCAAGCCGATCCAGTCCATCGCCAAGGGCGAGATCGACCTGGAGACCGAGGACGAGAAGCAGGCGTCGGAGCAGCTGCGCGAGCAGCAGGAGAAGGATTTCGCCGACGTCCTGGGCTGGCTGAAGGAAACCCTGGACGCGGACGTCAAGGAGGTGCGCCTGACCAACCGGCTCACCACCTCCCCGGCGTGCATCGTCGGTGACGTGTTCGACTTCACCCCGATGCTGGAACGTATGTATCGCGCGTCCGGGCAGGACCTGCCGCACAGCAAGCGCATTCTCGAGCTGAACCCGGCGCACCCGCTGGTGACCGGGCTGCGGGACGCGTACGCGGGTGTGAAGGATGCCGGGGACAAGCCCGCCGAACTGGGTGAGACCGCCGAATTGCTCTACGGCACAGCGGTTCTCGCCGAGGGTGGCGAGCTGAAGGATCCGGCGCACTTCGCCCGCATCCTGGCCGATCGGCTGACCCGCACGCTCTGACCGAACCGACCACCCGCCTTCGCTACCTGCGCGAAGGCGGGTTTCGGTCATGCCCGCCGTGGCGCAAATGTGACGTCCGGCATCCTCGAGCGATTTCGGGAACTCCTCCGAGACGCGTACGTTGTACGTCTTGGTCGTAAGTTTTTCGTGTTCGTGTTTTTCGCATGCTCGCGCTGAACATCGTGCGGGCGTCGCTTCACCTTGCCAGGCAAGTTGCAAGCCGCCTTCTGATCGACCCGGTCACCGCACCAGTGGGTGACCACGCAATAAAAGAAACACCTCGTCAGGAGAAGGTAATGGTTCAGGGCACCGTCAAGTGGTTCAACGCGGAGAAGGGCTACGGCTTCATCGCCCGCGAGGACGGCCCCGACGTTTTCGTCCACTACTCGGAGATCGAGGGCAACGGCTACCGTCAGCTCGAGGAAGGCCAGTCGGTCTCCTTCGAGATCACCGAGGGCAAGAAGGGCCCGCAGGCAGCTGCGGTCCGCCCGCAGTAGGCTGTTCCGCCTCTCCGCGCCTTTTGCGCGCGGCTGAGTGCCGTCGATAATTCTGCACGCGTGCCGGCGGTCGGGTGCCGACCCGATTTCGGGCGTACCCGGGGAGTTACCCTCTCCTCGCGAGATCAGTTGTCACGCTTGTGAAATAACAAAACCCGCACCGGTGACGGCGCGGGTTTTGTCGTATCGGGGCGAGTGGCGGCGAACCCCTCGGGCCACTCCCTCGGGCGGGCCGGGGGCGCGGGGGACGAACCCCGCACGCCGCCCGCTTCGGGGGGCCGGGGGCCTTGGCCCCCGGGATTACCCCTCCCACAGGGGGTTTGGGGGCGAAGCCCCCGAAACCCAGCGTTAGCGCGGAGCCATGCGCAGGGCGCCGTCCATGCGGATGGTCTCGCCGTTGAGGTAGTCGTGCTCGGTGATGTACTGCGCGAGCTGCGCGTACTCGTCCGGGCGGCCCAGGCGGGACGGGAACGGCACGCCGGCCTCGAGGCCCTTGCGGTACTCCTCGGTGACACCGGCCAGCATCGGGGTGTCGATGATGCCGGGGGCGATGGTGTTGACGCGAATGCCGAACTGCGCCAGGTCACGAGCGGCCGGGATGGTCATGCCGGCGACGCCGCCCTTGGACGCCGAGTAGGCGATCTGCCCGATCTGGCCCTCGAACGCCGCGACGGACGCGGTGTTGATGACCACGCCGCGCTGGCCGTACTCGTCGACCGGTTCGGTCTTGGCGATGGCGTCGGCGGCCAGGCGCATCACATTGAAGGAACCGAGCAGGTTCACGGTGATCACGGTCCGGAACAGCTCGAGGTCGTGCGGCCCGTTCTTGGACAGGATGCGTCCCGCCCAGCCCACGCCCGCGCAGTTGACCACGATGCGCAGCGGCACACCGGATTCCACGACCTTGGCGACCGCGGCGGCGACATCGTCGGCGCTGGTCACGTCGGTCGGGATGAGGGTGACGCCGGCGGGGACGCTGTCGCCCGCACGCTCGATCGACTGTGCCAGGTCCAGGCCGAACACGGTGGCGCCGAGGTCGGCGAAGCGCTTGGCGGTGGCCGCACCCAGGCCGGAAGCGCCTCCGGTGACAATGGCGGCGGAGCCCGAAATCTCCACGGTGGTTGGTCCTCTCGAACGTGGACGGCCCTCTCACTGGCCCTCCGTCAATAAGCACGATATCCGGATCGATCATGGTGCCCGCGCGGGGTCCGCGGAAGACGACCGTCGAGTTTGCGAACACGAGTGTTCGCCTAGTGGTACCGTCGTCACATGAACGCCAGCACGGCCGAAAGACCGCGCCGTGGTCTCTTCCGCCCGGCCCCCCAGGTCGCCGGGAAGCGAATTCTGATCACCGGCGCCGCCCGCGGTATCGGCGCGGCCCTGGCCCGCCAGCTGCACAGCCGCGGCGCCCGCGTGGCCCTGCTCGGCATCGAGGAAGCCCTGCTGGCCGACACCGCCGCCGAATGCGGCGACGCCCCCTGGCGCTATTGCGACATCGGCGACCCGGCCCAGGTGGACCGCGCGGTGCAATCCCTGGTCACCGAGCTGGGCGGCCTGGACGCCGTCGTCGTCAACGCCGGCATCGCCCGCCAGCTGGCCCTGCTCTCCGGCGACCCCGAGGTGCTCGAGGAAACCCTCGCCGTCAATGTCCTCGGCGCGTACTACACCATGCGCGCCGCCGGCCCGCACATCGCGCACCCGGACGGTTACGTGCTGCTGGTGTCCTCGCTGGCCGCCGCCGTCCACCTACCCCTGGCCGGTGCCTACAGCGCCTCCAAGGCCGCCGTCGAAGCCCTCGGCCAAACCCTGCGCATCGAACTCCGGCACACCGGCGCCCGCGTCGGCCTGGCCTATTTCGCCGAGCTCGACACCGAGATGACCAGCCGCGGTTTCGGCACCGAGGCCGCGCGCAGCATTCTCGGCCAGGCCCAGGGCGGGGGCGTCTCTAGCGTCTCGGGCATCGCACCCCTCGGCCCGGCCATCGACGCCATGCAACGCGCGCTGGCCCGCCGCTCGCGCCGAGTGGTCTCCCCGTACTGGGTCGGCACCGTACTGTGGTGGCGACCACTCGCCCAGCGGGTGATCGAATACACCCTGCGGCACGGTGTCGCCTCGGGCTTGGCCATCGCCGATACCGAAGCGACGCGCTACACCACCGACCAACCGGCCCGGGCCCGCAGGTTGCGCAAGCCCGCCTGAAAGTTCCCACGGCACAACGGAGTTCACCGCATGCCCGAATCGGCCACCACCGCCGCCCGGCTGCCCCGCGGCCGGCACGGACTACCGCGTGAAACCGTGATCGCCGCCCAGCGCGATCGCATCCTGCTCGCCCTGGCCGAGGCGATGGCCGAAAACGGTTATGTCGGAACGCCCGTCGCGGCGGTCATCAAACGCGCCGGGGTTTCACGGGAAACCTTCTACGAGCAATTCCGTTCCAAGGAGGACTGTTTCGAGGCCGCCTTCGAACGGGCCGCGGAACTCATGCTGACCGGCATCTTCGCCGCCACCGGCGCGGACTTCGAGGGGGAGACCCCGGCCGCGCGCATCGAACGCGTGCTCGGCTCCTACCTGGACGCGGTCGCCTCCCAGCCCGCCTACGCCCGGCTGTTCCTGGTCGAGGTGTACGCGGTCGGCCCGGAGGCCATCGCCCGCCGGGCCGCGCTGCAGGAAGCCTTCTCGGCCATGGTCGCCGACATTCTCGGCGCGGACACCGAGGAACAGCGCTTCGCCTGCCAGACCCTGGTCGCGGCCATGAGCGCCATGGTCACCGCGCGCATCGCCACCGGTGACGTGACCGGCCTGCGCAATTTGCGCGAACCGCTACTGGGCCTGGTGGCGCGCAGTGGCGATCTCTTCGGCCACGTCCCGCTCGCCGGCTGACGCGTCGACCCGGGTGGCGGCCCGGCGGCGCAGGGCGAGCAGCGCCGCACCGGCGAGCGCGGGCAGCCCGGCCGCGAGCACCGCGGCGATCGGGGTGCCGATGCCGGTGGCGAAAGCCTCCAGCAGGGTCAGCGCGCCGAAGTACAGGAACAGCAGACCCGAGCAGACCGCGATGAAGCGCTCCGGAATGTGCTTGCCGACCGTCACGCCGATCAGAATGGCCAGCCCGCCGGCCGCGACCATGCCCACGACGGAACCGATCCACACCGCCACCCAGCCGTTCTTGGTGGCCAGGGCCATGGTCGCGAACATGGTGCGGTCGCCCAGCTCGGCGAGCAGGAACGCGGACAGCACCACCAGGAACGCCGACCGCGACTTGGGCTGCGGCGCGGGCGTTTCGTCGTCGTCCGCGCCCGCTCCCGGCAGCGTCTCGCGCAGGGTCCACAGGCCGACGCCGATGAGCGTGGCCGCGGCGCACAGGGAAATGAGTTCGGTGGGCAGTGCCGCACCGAGGAAATGACCGACCCCGACCGCGATCAGATTGACCAGCACGCTCGCCGCGGTAATCGCGCTCAGTACCACCCACCAGCGGTAGCGCAGGGCGAAAGTCAGGGCCATGAGCTGGGATTTGTCTCCCAGTTCGGCGAGAAAGAGCACGCCGAAGCTCAGCAATATCGTGGCGATCATGAAGGTCAGCTCCCAGGTCTCCGGCCTGTCGGCTGAAATGCGGGGGGCGCTTCAGCCGACACCGCACCGGTAAAACGGTTTGGTTTGCAATCGGCCGAAGGTCTCGCCCACCGGATTCCGGTTCACGCAGCCGGACCCGAGAGCGGATCAGTATGTCGACTACGCGATTGCGGGCTACTCCCCTTCGCTGTTGCACACCCTACCCGGCAAATCGGGCGCACGCAAACACGTGTAGCCCAAATCGCAATGCGCGCAATAAGTTTGGGCACGCTGCCGCGAGGTTTCGGGAACCCTTACGCGGCCAGCAGCATAGCCAGAACCGCGGTGTCGGGATCGCTGATCGGATCGACACCCACCCGCGAAACCATCGAGGTGACGGTGCCGTCGCTGTCGGTTTCCACCCACGCCGCCCGATGCTCCAGCCCGAGATGGGGGAGTCCCGGCAACAGCAGGCATCCCGATGCCGCGCCGGAGCACTCGGGCAGCGAAGGCCGCGTCTCGCGCGGCGGATGCAACATGATCAATGCCGGTGGCACATGTCCGGCAAACTGCCCGGGCCGCAAGCCCTCCCCACCCAGCACGGTCCCTTCGGCGATCACCAGCCCGACCATCCCCGGATCGGGATCATCGGGAAGTTCCTCGCGCGCCCCGAACACCGTCGAGGTCGGCAGCAGGCCCGGCAGGCTCGCGACCCGCACGGCCAGGACCAGCACCTGAGCCCATTCCTTGGTCGAATCCGGCCAGCGGCCCGAAATGACGAATCCACACAACGCCCCGCGCGAATGAAACGGCATGATGCCGATCTGCTCGCTCATCGCGTGCCTCCCGATCGATCCGGGGCCGCCCTGCCCATCCTGTTGTAGGACGTCCAGGTTGTACCCCGAACTAACTGGCACACAAGTACCAAAGACTGCTAGCAGTCGGACCCCTGAAATGCGAAAAGCCCGCAGACCGAAATCGGTCTGCGGGCTAAGCACACGTGACGGCTGATTTCGTGCGGCGAGGGTAACTCGTCGGGTACGCCCGAAATCGGGTTGGCACCCGACCGCCGGCACGCGTTGCCAACAGTCAACGGCTCTCAGCCGGGCGCTGAAGTCCCGGAGAGGCGGATCAGAAGATGAGGCCCTTGCCCTGCTGGGTGGCACGCGCGAAGCGGTCCTGAACCTCGGCCCAGTTGACCACGTTCCAGAACGCGTTGACGTAGTCCGCCTTCACGTTCTTGTACTGCAGGTAGAAGGCGTGCTCCCACATGTCCAGGCCGAGCAGCGGGATGATGCCGAGCGGCACATTGCCCTGCTGGTCGGTGAGCTGGAAGGTGAGCAGCTTCTCGCCCAGGGTGTCCCAGCCCAGCCAGGCCCAGCCCGAACCCTGCAGGCCGTTGGCGGCCGCGGAGAACTGCGCGCGGAACTTGTCGAACGAACCGAACTGGTTGTCGATGGCGGCCTCGAGCTCGCCGACCGGCTTGTCGCCGCCGTCCTTCGACAGGCTCTTCCACCAGATGGAGTGGTTGACGTGGCCGCCCAGGTGGAAGGCCAGGTTCTTCTCGTTCAGGAAGATGGCAGCGTGGTCGCCGGCCTCGCGGGCGGCTTCCAGCTTCTCGACGGCGGCATTGGCGCCGGCGACGTAGGCGGCATGGTGCTTGGTGTGGTGGATCTCGTTGATCTGCCCGGAGATGAAAGGCTCCAGAGCGTCGTAGTCGTAATCCAGTTCCGGCAGCGTGTACTCAGCCACGATGTCCCTTCCTCAGTGTCGGGGCTGTGTGCCTCGATTCCTATCGAGCGCACCCAACCATCATTCGTACACCCGCTCGGGTGCAACCGGGTCGTTCGCCCCCACATTCCGGCGCCGGCCCGATCGTCTCGAGGAGTGGGCAGATGGACCGGCGCCGGCCGCTGCGGGCTGCGGCTTCCCGGTCCGGGCATACCCCGGCCCCGGCGCCTCAACGGGGCCGGGGCCGGATTCGAATCTGCGCGAGCCGCTTTCGGGCTACAGCGGCGGCACGATATTCGGCCGCATGGTGCGCGGGTCGCCGAGGTCGTGCGCCTTCCACCAGCGCACCCCGCCCGCGATGAATTCGTCGAGCGGAATGTCATTGCCCTGTTTATCGGTCACGGAGAGGCCGTCGAACCACACCCGTACATCCAGTTCGCGCGGATCGATGCCCTCTTCCTGCGAGAACTCCAGCATGTGCGAGGCGGGGTCATCGCCGATCGTGGTGTCGAAGCTGAGCAGTTTGCGCCACTGGTTCCAGGCGTTCTCGTCGAGGTCGATGAATTCCCAGCCGTGCAGCGCGCCGCCGCCGAAGCTGTTGACGGCGTCGTGCAGGCCGTCCAGTTCGAGCGGCAGCACGACCGGTTCCAGGTCGTCCCAGCGCTGCCGCCGCAGCGAGGCGGCGACCCGGCTGACGCCGGTCAGGGTGAGGTAGACGTCGCAGTCCGCCGGCGGCGGCCCGTCGACGGGGAGGGTGAGGACGTCGAGTTCCAGCCGTAGGGTCCGGGCTTGTTTGTCGACGTCGATCCCGAGGCAGGTCGCCTCGGACAGCGCGGTGCTGAGTCCGGTGATGTCCAGTCCGTCGAGTAGCCCCCTGCTCACAGTCATAGCGCCAGGCTACCGATCCGGCCTGGCCGGGCCGAGGATTTCCGTTTTTCGGTAGTGTTGTCGTTTTTTTCGAATCCGAACGGAACCACGGCGTGAGCGGGCGCGTCAGAGTAGATGAGGGCCGGGGCGCGGCCCTCGGTGCGGTCGGCCGCTCCGGAACGTGGAGGGGACTTCCGGATCGGCCGACCGGACATTCCGGACGACTCTGAAGCTGTGGATCAGGTTGTGGATTATGTGGATAACTGGTGTCCGGCTATGCACAGGACTCCACGGCGCCCTTGACCACGTGGCAGGATCGAAAGTGTGACGATGCCCCATGTCCCCTCGGTGCCGATCGACGCCGTCCCGGCGGAGTTCGACACGACCGAGCCGTGGGCCGGCGCGCAGCCCCTGCCCGCCCAGCTCCTCGATGTACGCGAGGACGACGAATGGCAGCTCGGGCACGCGCCGGGCGCGGTGCACATCCCGCTCGTGGACGTCCCGGCACGGATCGACGAGCTGGATATCGACGCCCAGATCTACGTGATCTGCCGGCAGGGCGGGCGTTCCATCACCGCGGTGCAGTACCTGGAACAACTCGGCTACGAAGCCGTGCATGTCACCGGCGGCATGGTGGCCTGGCAGCAGACCGGGCGGCCGCTCACCGGCGCGGGCGCCGAGGCCAAGATCTACTGATGACGACGACTCACCGATGACAGGGGGACGAGTGGCCGACTCGCGATCCGCGGTTGTACAGCCGTGTGCCCGCTGCGGCGCCCGCTGGGCCGTGCAGGGCAAACCGCTGCACTGGTGCCCCCGCTGCCACGGCGTGCTGCTCTCACCCGCACCGGTGGACGCGCCGGCCGAACGGCGCAACTACCGCTGGGTGGCGCGCCCGCCCGGCCGCAGGAGTCATCCGGCGGGAGGTCCGGCGCGCGCCGCCGCGAGCCGGGAGACGCCGCGCTACACCGAGATTCCGCGCTGGGGCCTGCGGGACCGGCCGGCCGCGGTCGCGCCGGAGCCCCGGAACGCGCTGTCGCCGTTCACCGATCGCCTGCACCAGCTGCTGTACGCCACCATCGCGCTGTTCGTGCTGGCCGCCGTCGCCGAGCTGGGCCGCTACGGGGTGCTGCTGCGCAATCGCACCCGGCTGATCCATCCGGCCGTGCTGTGGGCGTCGGATATCGCCGTGTACGCGACCGCGGTGCTGTCTCTCGTATTCGCCCTGGCCACCGCCGTGGCGCTGGTGGGGTGGCTGGTGCGCACCCGGGATGCGCTGTATGCCGCGCGGGGGCAACACGATCCGCGTTCGCCGCGGCTGATCGCGGCGGGGTGCTTGATCCCCGGCGTGAACCTGATCTTCCCGGGGGTCTTCCTCACCGAGGCCGCCCGGCTGCGTGGGTTCGGCGCGGACACCGCGACCCCGCAGGGCACTCGAGCTTCGCGCCGTCCCGCTGCCGCGCATCCCGGCACGGAGTCGGAGGCCGATCCGCGCCTGCTGCAGACGGTCCGGATCTGGTGGGCGGCTTGGGTTCTCAACGGTCTGCTGGTCGTGATCTCCCAGCTGTACCGTTTCGCGGACTCGCTGCAGGTCAAAGCCGATGGCGTCCTCGTCGCCATGTGGACGAACCTGGTCGCCGCGGGCGTCGCGGTGCTGACCCTGGGCCTGGTGCGCGCCTTCGCCGGACAGGATCTGCGCGGCCGCCCCACCGCCGTCACCCGCTGGCTGCCCGCGACCGCCCCGGCGCAGCCGGTGATCGAACCGGTGCAGCCCGCCGATCGGGCATCGGATTCCACCGGACGCGCGCCCGGGGCCGCCGTCGGGAATGATGAGGCCACCGCATCCGATTCGGAATCCGGCCTCGCCGATTCCGAGCGGGCGCCGGAATCCGAACATGAGGAGGTATTGGCGAAGTGAGCCGGGCCAGTCGCGCGCCGTTCGTGGTCGCGCACCGGGGGGCGTCGGCGGCGCGACCCGAACACACCCTCGCCGCATACGAACTCGCCCTGCAGGAGGGCGCCGACGGCGTCGAATGCGATGTCCGGCTGACCAAGGACGGCGTACTGGTCTGCGTGCACGACCGCACCGTGGACCGCACCTCCAACGGTGCCGGCGCGGTCAGCGAGATGACCCTGGACGAGTTGCGGGCCTTGGACTTCGGCGCCGACGGCGAACCCGCCTCGGTCCTCACCCTCGACGAACTCATCCAGCTGGTCCTGGACTGGAAGAGCCGCCCCACCAAGCTCTTCATCGAGACCAAGCACCCGGTCCGCTACGGCGCACAGGTGGAAACCACCCTCCTGGAACAACTTCAGAAGTACGGCATCGCCGCCCCCGCCTCCGCCGACCACTCCCGCGCGGTAGTCATCTCCTTCGCCGCCACCGCCGTCTGGCGAATCCGCCGCGCGGCACCCCTCCTGCCCACCGTCCTGCTCGGCGAATCCTCCCTCTACCTCTCCGGCGGCGCGGCAACCACCGTCGGCGCCACCGCCATCGGCCCCTCGGTCCGAACCCTCCGCGAACACCCCGACCTCGTCGACAAAGCCGCCGCCGCAGGCCGCGCCACCTACGTCTGGACCGTCGACGACCCCGAAGACGTCCGCCTCTGCGCCGACCTGGGCGTCAGCTGGGTAGCCACCAACCACCCCGGCCGCACGAAGGGCCTGCTCCCCGCCGCGTAATCGCGCGGCCGGGTCGGCTCGCCTGCATGGGCGTGGACCCAGAACCTTCGTTCGGGCAAGGACTCCCGAACCCGTTCCGCCGTCCGGGGTTTTGGGGGCTTGCCCCCAAAATCCCCTTTCCCTTCCGGGGTGTGGGGCGAAGCCCCACGGGATCGCCGGTCGGTGTGAGCCGACCCTGTAGGTTTGCCACTCATGGGTAAGAGCAAGCGCAACAGTCCGAAGCCGGACAGTAATCGGGCGCAGAAGCTGGCCGCGCGCAAGGCCGCGCAGGAGCAGGCCGCGCAGACGGTCACCCGCCCGTTCGAGGGCTTGGCCGCGGAATGCGATCTGGTCGCGCTCCGCGAATTCGTGCCGTCCGCGACCGCGACGCTGAAGCTGTCGCCGAGCGTCGGCGCCGAGCGCGCGGTCACGCTGGCCACGGTGCTGCCGGGCGCGGTGGCCGCGCTGGTGCGAGCCGGGGACGAGGCGATCGGTTTCGTCGGCACCCAGGTGCAGCACCAGTCCGCGAATCCGGCCGCCGATCTGGCGAGCGCCATTCTGTGGACCCAGGCCGCCGAGCCGGGCGAATCGCTGGACGCCGCGAATGTGGATGGGGCCCCGAGCCTTTCGGAGGTGCTGGATTCCGGCGCCGCCCTGGACCTGACCGTGCACCAGGACTTCAACTGGTGGGTGCCCGCGGGCGTCACCCCGGACCCGCAGGTCGCCGCCACCATCGAGCAGGCCAATCAGGCCATCATGCCGTCGGCGCGGCTGGAGCTGGGCGCGGACGCCATCGGCGCGGCCTGGTGGGTGGACGCCGGCGAGAAGGCGCATCTGCGCTGGGTGCGCCCGGAGGACGAGGATCAGCTGATGCTGGCCCTGGCCCGCCTGCACGCGGCCGGTGACCTGCACCTGGGCGAGGGTTCGCGCTTCGCGGGCTCGTTCCGCACCCACGGCCTGCTGGTCCCGGTCTTCGACCTGGATCCGGAGCGGCACGCCACCGAATGGGAGGCCCCGGCGCGCGAGTTCGGCGCCAAGCTGGCCGCGGCCCTGAAGTCGGATGCCCCGCTGTCCTCGGACGAGCGTCGTTCGCGCGACGGCCTGCGTTCGCGTCAGGTCACGCTGCGCTGATCCGCCGCCCTCGAAAGGAGCGTTGAGCTGGTCTTATCGGGCCGTTCGCGGGTGGTCTCCAACCACCCGCGAACGGCCCGAAATTTTTTCCCGGTCAATTTTTTGAAAAATGCTCATTTCGGTCCGGGGATGGGGTTAAGTTCGGTTCACCCCAGAAGGTCGGGGGAGGTGAGGGAAAGACTCACCGAGTTAGATGAGGAGAAAATCATGGAAGCCATTCTCACCATGCTCAAGGGCCTGGTCTCCACCCTGTCCGCCAGCATCTCCGCCAAGTGAGCGGAATTCGCTCATAACATGCGAATGGGCCCGATCCAGCGCAAGGGATCGGGCCCATTTCGTATTTACTACAGCGAACCGCCGGCGGCGGAAGGCGAACCGGAAGCGTCCTTCGGGGAACTCATTTCCCGCGAGACGTAATTCTCCAGATCGAACAGGTTCGCGCTGGCCCGCTCGGCGACGGTGAGGAGGGTGCGCATGGTGGCGACTTCCTCGACCTGCTCCTTCAGGAACCACTGCATGAACTGCTCGCCCTGATAATCGCCTTCTTCCCGGGCGGTGCGGGCGAGGGCGACGATCTGTTCGGTGACCGTCTCCTCCTGGGCCAGGGCCAGGGCGATCGGCTCCTTGGCATTCTCGAATTGCGATTTCGCGGCATCGACGGCCGGCACTTCCACGCCGAAATCCTGATCCAGCAGGTACTGCGCGATCATCATCGCGTGATTGCGCTCTTCGACGGCCTGCTTGTAGAAGTACTTCGCGAGCACCGGCAGATCCGCGTGATCGAACCAGGTCGCGATCGCGACGTACTGGTGTTCGGCATTGAATTCGTTGCGGATCTGATCCTGCAGCAAACCGTGGAACTTGCTGCGCTTGGTTTGAGTACGGATGGCCATGGGAGAAGACATTAGCCCTGGTCACAACGCGTGTCATCCAAGTGCAGCCTTATTGAGCCCAGCCTTATTGAGGCAAGTATTGCCTAATTTCAGCTAATTCGGGACCGTGGTGATCAGGTCCGACGGGATCTGCTGATCGGCCGCCAGCGCCTCGAAGAACTTGCTCGCCTTGGTCTTGTCCCACAGCAGCACATTGCCGCTGCCGTCGACGTCGGTGAACCCGCCGACCGGGACCGTGGTGGCCACCGGATCCCCGCTCAGCGCCCGGCCGAGGGAGGCCAGATTCCACACGTGCGCGCCATTGTCGACCTTGAGCGCGGCCGTCGTATCGGTGACGAGCGGCCAGGCCCGGAAGGGGTTCAGCAGGGTGGACGGACTGGACGCCTTCTTCAGCAGGGCGCTCAGGAACTTGCGCTGATTCAGCATGCGCTGCAGGTCGGCGGTCGGCGTGGCGCGGCTGCGCACGAAGCCGAGCGCGTTCTTGCCGCTCAGCGTCTGGCAGCCGGCCTTCAGGTCGATACCGGCCAGCGGATCGTCGATGGCCTCGTCCAGGCACATGTCGATGCCGCCCACCGCGTCCACGATGCCGGCGAAGCCGCCGAACCCGATCTGCGCGTAATGGTCGATGCGCAGCCCCGTCGCTCCCTCCACGGTCTGCACCAGCAATTGCGGGCCGCCGAACGCGAAAGAGGCGTTGAGCTTGTCCTTTCCGTGCCCCGGAATGCTCACGTAGGAGTCGCGCGGCAGGCTGACCAGCGTCGGCTTACCGGATTCCGGCACATGCACCAGGATGATGGTGTCGGTCCGTTCGGACCCGACCTCGCCGCCGGTGGACAGCTCCTGTTCCTGCTCGGTCGAGAGCCCGGCGCGGCTGTCCGAACCCACCAGCAGCCAATTCGTCCCGGGCGTGTCGCCGGGCCGGCCGGAGTAGCTGGTGAGCGCGTCGATCCGGGTCAGGTGGGTGTCCACATAGATGGCCGCGCCGATCGGCATGAGCAGGATCAGCAGCAGCAACACCAGGATCCAGCGGAACCAGTGCCGTTTGCGCTTGGGCCGTTTCGGTCGCGGTGCTTCGCCGCGCCCCCCGCGCTTGGCCGGCCGGGAGGGCGGCGGCGGGGGAGTGGATTCGCGATAGGGGACCGGGCGCTGGGTCGGCGCGTGCGTGACCGGCGCGGCCTCGCGGGATTCCCCGTACGTCGTCGGCGGACTCTGCTCGTCCGACCACATCTTCCGGGTCCGCTCGGGCGGGCGCTGCTGTCGTTGCGGCGCAGCGGCATTGGATCGCTGCGGGGCGCCGCCGCGCTGCTGCGGTGACGCGTTGCCGCGCTGCGGCGAGCCCGGGTTACCCCGCTGTGTCGGCGCCGGATTGCCGCGCTGCGGTGGCGCCGGATTACCGCGCGGTGGGGGCGCCGCATTGCCGCGCTGCGGGGGCACGGCGTTGGAGCGTTGCGGCGGAGCGGCATTCGGCCGCTGCGGCCGGCCGGGCTGCGCGCCGGGCGGTGGATTCCCGTTCGCGCGCGCCGCGCCGCCGGGATTGCCGCGCTGGGGTTGCGCGGGATTTGCTCGTGGTTGCCGCGGCGGCACGGGAGGCTCGCCCGAACGTCTCGGCGGCGGCTCCCGGCGCATCCGTGCAAACTGCTGGGGGTCGTCGCCGTTCATCAAGGAAAGCCTACTGATGGAAGCGCTCGAGCGGTTCATTCCAATCGCATTACGGTGATCGGACTTCGGCGGACGTGACCGGGATTACGGCAGCCAGGACACGTGCCCGCGCAGTGCGGCGTAGCCGAGATAGGCGATGGTGTCGATGAGCGCGTGCGCCAGCAGCAACGGCCACAACCGGTCGGTCCGCTGCCAATATCGCCCGAACACCAACCCCATCACCAGGTTTCCGAGCCCGCCCCCGATGCCCTGATACAGGTGATAGCTGCCCCGCAACAGCGCCGATGCCAGCAGCGATTTGTGCTCCGACCAGCCCAGCGCCCGCAGCCGGGTGATCAGATACGCCACCACCAGCACTTCTTCGGCCGCCGAGTTCGCCCAGGCGTTGAGCACCAGCATCGGCAGCCGCCACCAATGTTCCAGTGAGCCCGGCACGATGGTGACGCTCACGCCCAGCGCGTGCGCGATCAGATACAGCCCGAGCCCCGGGATGCCGATCACCGCCGCCAGCGCCAGGCCCGGCAGCACGTCCGAACGCCACCGCAGCCGCGCCAATCCGATCGCCCGGGGCCCGATCCCGCTGCGCCACAACAGGTACAGCCCCAGCGCCGCCCAGCCCAGTAGCCGCCCCACACTCAACAGCTGAAACAGCAGGTCCAGAAAGGATTGCGCGGCCCGCGACGGATTCAGCGCGACCGTCTGCCCGCCCACCCCACCGGGCGAGAGCGCGCTCTCGATCAACGACAGCGCCGCACTGGCCCCGCTCAGCCCGAACGTGACGACCAGGACGATCGCGATCTCGATCCGGATCGCCCGCCGCTCGCCCTCGGAGGACGCGGGTGCGGGCCACGCGGACGCGGAATCAGCCGAAACCATGCCGCCAATCTATGGGCAGTCGTCCGGTTCGGCGGTCCGGGCGTGCCGTGCCGGATTCAGATGCGATGCAAGCCGCGCTGGAAGGGGTTGCCCGCCAAGGTCTGTACCGCGCGGCTCAGCGATTCCACATCGTCGGCCGGCGCGTGGAAGGGCAGCCGGATGTCGTGATCGCGGTCGATCGCCTCGACCCGCAGCGTGACCCCGTACCGGTCGATGGCCAGTGGATGCACCAGCGCGCCCCGGCGGATGTCGGCGGGCAGATGCCGGGCCAGCCGGTCGATCACATCGGCGTGATCGGCATGCAGGTGCTGCAGCCAAGCTGCCTCCATCCCGCAGAACGGATCCGGCCGAGCGGCCCGAAGCTGTTCCCGCGACACCGAATCCGCGCCCGCCGTATCCGCCACCACCGCCGAGTCGATGACCAGCCGCAACAGCACCGACGTATGCCCCACATCCAGCAGATTCGGATGCGGATGATCTTCCGCGACCGCCGTGGCCAGCGCCCGCTGCGCATGCGAGGGCACCGCGTGCACCCATCCGCGCAACCACACCAGCGCCCGCACCGGCTCCCGCAAAGGCAGCGGCGCGTTGTCGGTCAGCTCCAGCACCGCCGGCGATCCGGTCGTCCCGCACCGATCCACCAGCATCGCCGCCGTCGACTCCGCCGGCACCGCGATCACCATGTCGCCGCACAACCGCAGCCGATGCACCGACGTCGGCACCGGATCCAGCCCCGGCAGCGCCAGCACCGAACTCTCGGCATTACTGCACGCACTGTGCACGCGCTCGGCGGTAGTGGGTGAGGCAACCGGGGCAGCCGCGGGTGGCATACGCACCTCCATCGTGAATTAGGTAAACCTAAGCTAAGTGACGCAAGTCGCTCGCGCAACCCACACCCGCCCGAATCGACCAGATGGCTCGCTACGGTGGACGGGTGCCGCACGATCTGCCTCCCGCGCCCGAGCCGGTCGCGCTCTCGCTGTCCATGCCGCCCGCCCCCGCGCGCGGTCTCACCGAGGATCTGGTTCGCCCCACCGGTGCGGCACCCACCGCCGAGGTACTCGACCTGACGGCCGATGACGAGGCCGTCTCCGAGTTCCTGGTCCGAATCGCCCACGCCGACACCGGTTTCGTCGCCCGCACCGATTCCGGCGACCGCGCGCTCGCCATCGTCGCCGCCACGGTGGCCGCCCTCTGCGGCGAAGACATCCGCACCGCGCTCGCCGCCCCGGATCTGGCCTTTCTGAAGGGCTTGAAGCCACCCGCCGTGGAGGCGTTCCGTACCGTCCTGCTCGCCATCGAATCCGACAATCCGGACGTGACGGCCGCCCTCGCCGCCCTCGCCTGACGGTTCCGCTCGGCACCGGTGCGCGGCGGCCGATCAATGGACCGGTCGGCCGCATCGGGAGCGGAGGACCGGGCGAGTTACCGGGGAGTTGGGTAAACGTGGAGGCTGGTCGGCGGACGCAAGTAATCTCGTTCTCGTGCCTCGTATCGCCTACTTCGGGCCCTCTGGAACTTTCACCGAGATGGCCCTCGCGAAACTGGAGTCCACCGGGATATTCGGTGGGCAGGTCGAGCGTGTCCCGGCCCCGAGTCAGGGCGCGGCGATCGAGTTGGTGCGGGCCGGGGAGGTCGAAGGGGCGGTGGTCCCGATCGAGAGCTCGGTGGAGGGGTCCATCGCGCCGACACTCGATGCGCTGGCGGTGGGGCCGCGGTTGCAGATCATCGCCGAGGCCGAGCTGGATGTGGCGTTCACGATCGTGGGGCGGGCGGGGATCGGGCTCGACGACGTGAAGCGCGTCGCGGCCTATCCGGTGGCGGCCGCGCAGGTGCGGATGTGGCTGGCGCATCGGATGCCGCAGGCCGAGATGTATACGTCCGCTTCGAATGCGGCCGCGGCGGACGATGTGGTCGCCGGGCACGCGGATGCGGCGGTGTCGACTTTGCTGGCGGGGGAGCGGCGCGGGCTGGCGGTGCTGGCTTCGGGCGTGGCCGACCATGATCAAGCGGTGACCCGGTTCGTGCTGGTGACCCCGCCGCAACCGGCGCCGCCGCGGACCGGGGCGGATCGCACCTCCATCGTGCTGGAGCTGGCCAACGAGCCGGGCTCGCTGATGCGGGCGTTCGCCGAATTCGCCACCCGCGGTATCGATCTCACGCGCATCGAATCGCGGCCCACCCGCACCGGGATGGGCACCTATCGCTTCTATCTGGACTGTGTCGGGCATATCGACGATGCCGCGGTCGCCGAGGCCCTGAAAGCCCTGCACCGCACCGCCGCCCGGATTCGCTTCCTGGGTTCCTGGCCGGCGACCTCGGCCACCGGAACCCCGCCGCCGCCCGACGAACCGGCGGCGGTCTGGCTGACCGACCTCAAGAAGGGGGTGGCTGATCTGTGACCGGCAAATTGATACTGGTGCGGCACGGTGAGACCGAAGGCAATGTGGCCAAGATCCTGGACACCCGGCTGCCGGGGCTGCCGCTGACCGAACGCGGTGCGGCGCAGGCGAAGACGTTCGGGGCGAACCTGGTGGATCCGCCGCAGCGGTTGTTCTCGTCGGAGGCATTACGAGCCCGGCAAACCGGTAGCTATATCGAAGCGGCGACGGGCGTGCCGCTGGTGGCGCTCGAAGGATTGCAGGAAGTACAGCTCGGCGACCTGGAGGGGCTGAACACCCGCGACGCGCACGAGACGTTCCAGGACATCTATCACGCTTGGCATTTCGACGATCTGAGCCTGCGGGTGCCGGGCGGGGAATCCGGGCGGGACGTGCTGGATCGCTATGTGCCCGCGCTGGAACGGATCCGCGCCGACTACCTGACCGATCCGGACGCCCCGGATGTCATCCTGGTCAGCCACGGCGCGGCCATGCGGCTGGTCTCACGCGAATTGACCGGCGTGCCACGCAGTTTCGCCGCCAACAACCATCTCGACAATACCGAGACGATCGAACTGCTACCGGTCGCGGGCGGTGGCTGGGAATGCACCCGCTGGGGTCGCTACCTACCGCCGTTCGGTGATGACATCGCGCCGACCGGCGACGACCCGATGGGCTGATCGGTCAGCGCTGAGCCGACGGTTCTTGTGCACCAGGGAATTCGGTGCGCAGCGGCAGCGAGGTGATCAGGTCCTGCAAGGCGGTGCGCAGCCGCCCCGGCGTGCCGCTCGCCAGCGAGGTCCACTTGGTTCCGTCGTCGGCGCGGCTCGCGGTGGCCAGCAAGCGCCCGTGCCGGGTATCGAACACGGCCACGTGATTGTCGGTGACCTCGCGCGCACCGTCCGCGTAGACCACGCCCACGATCTCGGCGTGCGCGTGCACCTGCACCAGCGCGGCGGCCAGGGTCTGCGCGTCCCGCGCCGGATTGCCCACCCGGGCAAGATGATTCGCGGTGGTGGTGACATCCCCGGCGGCATCGAAAATGGGCGCGATCTCCGCCGTGGGCGCGTTCATGCCGCTGATCTCCAGCGGATCCGCCGGACCGATCGCGGCCAGCAGTGTGCCCGGCAGATCGTGCCCGGCTTCGTCGAGCATGTAGGACTCGGTGCCGCGCAACACGATCACCTCGAAATCGTCCCCCTTGGCGAGACAACCCCGGTTGACCTGCCCGTCCACGTACCAGCGCAGCGCGACCACCCAATGCGGCCGGTACAGCACCCGCAGCCGCTCGGCCAATTCCGGATGCACCTCGTCACCGTCGAGCAGCCCGCGTTCGGTGAGCGCGGCGGCGGCCGCGACCATGGCCGCGTCGTGCTCGGCCGCATTGTCGTAGCGCCCCATGGCATTCAGCACCACGGGCAGCTCGTCGATCGCCAAAGCCTCCTGAAGGTACTGCATTTCGTCGAGCGACAGCAGGACCGCCCGCAACTGGGACGGGCCGCGGCCCGCACCGAGCACCGTCACCGCTGATCCATCGGATCGCCGCCGATCACCGCGGGCGCGATGGCCCGGCCGTCGGCGAAGTGCTCCACCGACCGGCCATAACCATTGCCGCTGTGCGTCTCGTCCTCGTCGTTGGCGGCCTGCGCACCCAGCAGCGGACTGCCCGAACTGGCGGGCCGCACCGGCGCCACAGCGTTGTTCGCCGCCACCGCGACCGGTTCCGCCACGGCCGTGACCGGCGCGGCAGCCGGCGCGCCGCCGCCGATCGAAGCTCCCGCACCCCAGCCCTCGGGCAGTTTCAATGTCCCGCCGCCGTTTCCGATGCTCACCCCGCCGCTGCCGAAGGAGGCCGCGCGCGTGCTCACCGACGCCGCGCCACCGGCGGCGACGCTCGCGCCCGCCATCATCGGCAGCTGCGCCGCTCCGCCCGCGGAAGTCTGCGTCACCGCATTGGTGATGGCCGTGACCGCACTGCTCGCCACCTGCCCGACACTCGACGCGCCCGTGGTGACCACGGTTCCCGCCACCTGCCCGACCTGCGAGAGCGCACTCATCACGGCCGGATTGTTGGCCAGCGCGGTCGCCGCCGTCACGGCCATCTGAATCGGATCCCCGCCCCCGGTGCCGAACGCGTCCCCGCCATTCGCCGACCCCGCGCCCATCGCGATCGGCGGCGGCATCAGGAACTCGCCGGGCGTGGTGACCATGAACGTGGTCGCCGCCTCGTAGGTCTCCATGACCAGTGCGGCCCGGATATCCAAGGCCAGCTTGGCCGCCTCGGCCGCTTCGGCGGTCCCGTTGAGCGCGCCGCCGGTGGAGTGCGCGGCCACCCGTGCCGCCTCGACCAGCGCGATCTCCGGCAGGCTCGGCATGGCGATGGACGCCACGGTGTACGCGGTGGCATTGAACGCGGCCTTACCCGCCATCACCGCGGCCATCACGCCCTGCTGCTCGGCCCACAGGTTGAACCCGGTGAGCCGGCCCAGCACATTGAGCCCGTTGATGCCCTGCAGTCCGACGCCCAGTTCGGCCATGACCCGGGCCACGGTCGCGGTGGCGTCCACCCAGGCGGCGGTCAGCACGCCCCACGAACTGCCCGCGGCCGCGATCGGAATCGCGTGCGCGCCCGCGTTCAGCGAGACGGAATTCAGTTCGGCCATGCGGGGCAGCCAGAACACCCCGGTGATTCCCAGCGTCATGCGAGCTTCCCCCCTCTAGACCTGGACGGCGGCGATGCCGACCGCGCGCACGGCGTCCTGCGCGATGTACTGCGCGAGCTGACCGCGCAGCGTGGCGGCGGCGTGATGGAGTTCGAGAATGCCCTGCGCGACGGCCCGATCATGGCTCAGCGCGGCCTGATTGAAATGCCCGGCGGCCAGGAACGACACCTCTTCGGTGCCCGAGGGCAGCACGTGGGTGGTAGGTCCGGCGAAGGACGAGGCGGCGGCCAGCCGTTCGGCGAGCAGATCGAGCTCCAGAGCGGCGGCGAGGACGACCTCGGCCTGTACGTGCACGTGGCCGACCATGCGCGGACTCCCTTCGATTCCCCCGCCAGCTAATTTCCAGCTGCCGTGACTTTCAGCCCCATCCCAGCTGATGAAGGCGGTCGTCGTCAATCCCGAAATAGTGCGCTATCTCGTGAATCACTGTGATTGCCACCTCCTCCACCACCTCTTCTTCGCTGTGACACATCTCCAGGATGGCTTCGCGATAGATGGTGATGGTGTCCGGCAAGGCCCCGGCATAGTGGCTGTAGTCCCGGTCGGTGAGCGCTATTCCGTGATAGAGCCCGAGCAGGTGCGGGTCCTCGTCGCTGCGCGGCTCGATGAGCACCACCACATTGTCGATGGCCCGCGCCAGCTCCGGCGGAATCAGATCCAGCGATTCCCCGACCAGCTCCTCGAAGCGGTCGTCGGACATGGAGACCGGCATGCCTATCCGTTCCGCCCCGGCGAACCGTCGATCATCGCGGCTGCGGGATGACGGGCGGGGCGGCGCCGGGTAGTGGCGACGGCGTGGAGCGGCCGTTGTTCGGCGGCGGCACCGGGGCCTGGCCGTCGATCAGGATCTCGCCGCGCGCCGAACCGGTGATGGCCGCGAAGCCCTCCTGGTCCGCGCCCTTGCCGATCATGCAGTTCAGGCTGCGGCTGCCGGCCAGCCAGCTGCGGGTGTCGAGGAAATCCCAGAACAGGGTGAGGGTCTTGTTGCGCAGCGCGTCCGCGGAGCCGAGGTAGTCGGTGGAGTCCTTGGCGCAGGCCTCCTCCATGAACTTGTCCTGCTCGTCCTTGGACGGCGGGCCGCCGGTGAAGCGGGTGCCCAGATCCACGGTGGAGACGATCTCGAAGGCGTGCGACTTGGCGCAGTCGATCGGATCGGTCGGCAGATTGCGGCTGATGCCCACGCAGGTGCCGGCGTCGAAGACCTTGGACTGATTGGACTCTCGCACGCTGCCGCTGATCGGATGGGTGGCGGTGCCGGAGCTGCCGGCCACCTGCAGGCCGCAGCGCAGCGTGCGCTCGCCCGCCTTCCAGCCCGCCTCGCCCGGATTGATCAGGCCGACGACGAACTTGCCGCGCGGGTCCAGTTTGCCGCCGAGATAGGACTGGGCGGCGCTGACGCAGTGCTCGTCGCGCAGTTCGGTGAAGCGCAGCGAATCGGGAAAGCGGGAGCCGGGCCCGAATTCGACGCCCGGGTACTTGCTCAGGTCGACGTCCTCGGTGACCTCGAACAGATGCTTGTTGGAGCAGTCCACCTTCACCAGGTCGCTGGCGTTCGGCTTGCTCCAGCTCAGGCAGTCGCCCTGCGAGGCGGTGCCGAAGGCCGCGCCCGCGACCGCGCCGGTGGGCTGGGCCGCGCCCGGGGTGTGCGCCTCGATGCGATTCGAGTCGAAACCGGTGAAGACCAGGGTGAGCAGGGCCGCGAGCACCGCGCCGCCGGCGACGGCGAGCAGACCCCAGCGCATGGTGGGGGCCGACAGCGCGCTGTTGGTGTCGAGCTTGGCGCGCAGGGCATGCAGCGGGCCGAGCAGACCGCCGGATTTTCCGCCCCGGGACTTGGGACGGTCGGACGGCCACTCGGGCGACGGAGGCATCTGTTCGTCGGACATCGCGCTCCATCATTGCAGCGAGGAGCCACCGCCGCCACGAGCTACGGATCCTCGCGCACGCCACGCCGAATCGATGCGTACTTCGATCCGACGTGACGGTTCACGAGTCGAGCCGTCCGAAAAGCTCAGTTCAGAATCAGATCCGCGGCCTTCTCGCCGATGAGCACCGCCGGGGCGTGGGTGTGCCCGCGGGTGATCACCGGCATGACCGAGGTGTCGGCGATGCGCAGCCCTTCGATCCCGCGCACCCGCAGCTGCGGATCCACCACGCCGCTGTCGTCGGTGGCCATCCGGCAGGTGCCGACCGGGTGGTACAGCGTGTGCGAATGGTCTTCCAGGCAGCGCCGCAGCACCTCGTCCATCGGCGTGCTGGACGGCACCGCCGGTTGCATGAGCTCGCCGATGTGCTCCTTCAGCGCCGGCTGCGAGGCCAGGTTCACGCAGATCCGCAGTCCCGCCAGCAGCGCCGCGCGATCCTCGGCCTCACTGCAGTAATACGGATTGATCCGGGGCGCCTCGAACGGATCCGGCGAGTTCAGCGCGATGGTGCCGATCGACTTGGGCTTGAGCAGCACCGCCGCGAAGGTCAGCGCGTGCCCGTCCGGATCGCCCAGCCCCTCGCCGATATAGGGCGCGGGCCCGAAGATGAGCTCCAGATCCGGCAGGTCCAGATCCTCACGGCTGCGCACGAATCCGTACGCCTCGCCGACATTGGAGGTGAGCTGTCCGCGCCGCCGCAGCAGATAGTTGCCGAGTTCCAGCAGATTCTTGTCGGCCCCGAACAGGCTGCCGCCCCGGGTGCGGTACACGATCGGCGCCGCCAGGTGATCGCGCAGGTTCTGCCCGACCTCCGGAAGATGTTGCAGCACCGCGATTCCCAGTTCGCGCAGCTTGTCCCCGTCGCCGATACCGGACAGCATGAGCAGCTGCGGGGTATTGATCGCCCCGCCGGAGAGCACCACCTCGCGCTTGGCCTTGATGGTCTTGATCTCGTCGCCGATCCGGAATTCCACCCCGACCGCCCGCTTGCCCTCGAAGAGCACCCGCGTCACGTGCGCGTCGGTGACCACGGTGAGATCGCGGTGCTGCTGCAGCGCCGGCCGCAGGTAGGCGTCCGCCGTGCTCCAGCGCGCCCCCCGCTTCTGGTTCACCATCGTCTGCGTGAACCCTTGCGGCTCATCGAGATTGGCGCGCTCCAGCGGATAACCGGCCTGGCTGGCCGCCTGCAGGTATTCGTGGGTGATGGGCCGCGGGCTGCGCTGCGCCGAGATGTGCAGCGGCCCGTCGGCGCCCTCGCTCGGCCCGCTGGCCCGCTCGACGCTCTCCATCCGCCGGAAATACGGCAGCACCTGCTCGAACGACCATTCGGGCCCGGCGTAGCGACCCCATTCGTCGTAGTCGGCGGCGAACCCGCGCACCCACATCATGGCGTTCATGGACGACGAGCCGCCGAGCATCTTCCCGCGCGGCCAATAGACTTGCCGCCCACTCAGTTCCGGCTGCGGCTCGGTCCGGTAGTTCCAGTCGTTGGGCCCTTGGAACAGGGTGTGGAACGCGGCGGGGATATGCGCCATCTTGTCGCTGTCCTCACCGCCCGCCTCCAGGACGACGACACTGACGCCCGGTCGATCGCTCAGCCGTGCGGCGACGGCGGCTCCCGCCGATCCGGCACCGACGACGACGAAATCCGTTGTGCTCGGGGTGTATTGCGGCATGATGATGACTCCTCGGAGAGGTGCTGAACGGGGACAGCGGCCGTCGTCCTAGCGCCCGCCTCGGTCCCCATGACCACAGACTATGGCGGCGAGCACGTCCCCGCGCCCCGGAATGCGAGGATCCGCACGAAAACTCCCCCGGAACGCCCACGCCCCAGTTCGCGGCCGTCTCGTTCTGGACTGAGTGGAGCGGAGGAGCGAAGCGGGGGAGCGGAAGGAGGGAAGAACGAGACATGAAGGCCGCGAACCCGCCCGGAGCGAAGCGGAGGGCAAAATAAGCACAGCCCCCGGGCCTATTAGGCTGGTTACCTATGATCGACCTTCGATTCCTGCGGGAGAATCCAGACGTGGTCCGCGCCTCGCAGCGCGCTCGTGGCGAGGACCCGGCCCTGGTGGACTCCCTGCTCGAGGCGGATGTGGCCCGCCGCGCGGCGGTCGCCACGGCCGACGGTCTGCGCGCCGAACAGAAGGCGCTCGGCAAGAAGGTCGGCAAGGCGTCCGCCGAGGAGCGCCCCGCCCTGCTGGCCACCGGCCAGGAGCTGTCGGCGAAGGTCAAGGAAGCCGAGGCCGCGGAGAACGCCGCCGACGCCGTCATGGACACCGCCCAGCGCGCCATCTCGAACGTGGTGCAGGAGGGCGCGCCCGCCGGCGGCGAGGACGACTACATCGTGCTCGAAACGGTCGGCGCCCCGCGCGAATTCGATTTCGAGCCCAAGGACCACCTGGAACTGGGTGAATCGCTGGGCGTCATCGACATGGAACGCGGCGCCAAGGTCTCGGGCGCGCGCTTCTACTTCCTCACCGGCTACGGCGCCCTGCTGCAGCTCGGCCTGCTGCAGCTGGCCGCGCAGAAGGCGGTCGCCAACGGTTTCACCATGATGATCCCGCCGGTGCTGGTGCGCCCGGAGATCATGGCCGGCACCGGCTTCCTGGGCCAGCACGCCGCCGAGGTCTACCACCTGGAAGAGGACGACCTGTACCTGGTCGGCACCTCGGAGGTGCCCCTGGCCGGCTACCACTCGAACGAGATCCTGGACCTGAGCGGCGGCGCCAAGCGCTACGCCGGCTGGTCGTCGTGCTTCCGCCGGGAAGCGGGCAGCTACGGCAAGGACACCCGCGGCATCATCCGCGTGCACCAGTTCGACAAGGTGGAGATGTTCGTCTACACCAAGCCGGAGGACGCCGCCGCCGAACATCAGCGCCTGCTGGCCTGGGAGAAGGAAATGCTGGCCGCCGTCGAGGTGCCCTACCGGGTCATCGACGTGGCCGCGGGCGACCTGGGCAGCTCGGCCGCCCGCAAGTTCGACTGCGAGGGCTGGGTCCCCACCCAGCGGACCTACCGCGAGCTCACCTCGACCTCGAATTGCACCACTTTCCAGGGCCGCCGCCTGAATGTGCGCTACCGCGACGAGAACAACAAACCGCAGACCGCCGCGACTTTGAACGGCACCCTGGCGACCACGCGGTGGATCGTTTCCATTCTCGAAAACCACCAGCAGGCCGACGGTTCGGTCAAAGTCCCTGCCGCCCTGGTGCCTTTCGTGGGTACGGAAGTTCTCGAACCGCGCTGAGCTCCGGTGACACCGGCCGCGGCGAAGCGGAGGCAAAAATCAGCAGACCGTTTAGGCTAGGCAGCGTGCGAGGAATCGGGTCGCGCGGCGATACCCGGACGCGGGTGCGGGCGGCATCGGCGCTGGCGACGGCAATGGTCATGGCTCGGACCACCGGGGCGTTCTACGTCATGGGCGGTGCGCTGGGGCTGATCCTCACCGCTGTCGCGCCAGGTGATGAGGGCAATCGACCGCTGGTGGGTTCGGCTGCGTTCGTGGCGCTGCTGTTGGGTCTCAGTCTGCTCATCTGGGGTCCACGCCTGCCGCATTGGGCGCATCACCTGTATGTGGGAACCGCCACCGTGCTGGTGACCATTGCGGTGCATTGGTTTCCGAATACCGTGGGCGCCATCAGTTTGGCGGCGTTCTATGTGTTCGTCGCCTGCGACGCCGCCATTTTCTTCTCCTGGCGTTGGCTCGGCGCCCATCTGGCATTCGCGATCGTGTGCTGCCTGTGGGTGGTGCCTTCCCGCGGACTGCCGTGGTGGTCGGGTCTGATTCCGGCGGGCATCACCGTCGGAATCGGCATTGTGGTCGGCATTTTGACGCGTATGGCGTCGAATGCGGATATCGATGTGCTCACCGGATTGCTGAATCGGCGCGGTTTCGACCGGGTGCTGAGCAATGCCATCGCCCATGCCACCCGCACCGGGCAGGGCATGGCGCTGGTGCTGGTCGACCTCGATCGCTTCCAGAAGATCAACGATCACCTCGGCCACCGCGCCGGCGACGCGGTGCTGCAGCGGGTGGCCGACACCTGGGCCGGACTGCTCTCCCCGGATCAGCGCCTGGCCCGCTACGGCGGTGACGCTTTCGCGGTGCTGCTGCCCAACACCACCGAGCAGGCCGCGATCCTGCTCACCGAGCAATTGCGGGCCGCCGTCACCACCGGCTGTTCGGCGGGCGTGACGTCCTGGCAGCCGGGCGAATCCGGTTCGCTGCTGGTCTCGCGCGCCGATGTCGGCCTGTACCGCGCCAAGCAGGCGGGCCGCAATCGCACCGTGCTGGAGTCCTCGCGGCAGCTGCCGCTGGCGGTCGAGCTGCGCGAGGCCATCGATCGCGGCACCCTCGACGTGCAGTACCAGCCCATCGTCTCGCTCACCGATGGCGCCACCCGCGCGGTCGGCGTGGAGGCGCTGCTGCGCTGGTCCTCGCAGGCGCAGCCGGAGGTGACCACCGAGGGCCTGATCCGGGTCGCCGAGGAATACGACCTCATCTCCGATCTGGACGAGCTGGTGCTGCGCCGCGCCTGCGCCGACGCGGCCCGCTTGCAGGAGACCTTCGCGCAGCTGGACCTGACCTTGAACGTCAATGTGTCCGGTCTCGAACTGGCCGAAACCGATTACGCGGACCGGGTTTCCGGCATCCTCACCGAAACCGGCTGGCCCGCGGACCAGTTGGTGTTGGAGGTGACCGAGTCCGAACTGGCCGCCGAATCCGATACCGCCATCGCCAACCTGCACAAGCTGCGCGAGCGCGGCGTCCGGATCGCCATCGACGATTTCGGCACCGGCTACTCCTCGCTGAGCCGCCTGGCCACGCTGCCGTCGGACATCCTCAAGGTGGATCAGTCCTTCGTGGCCGCCATCCGCTCCGATTCCCCCGCGCCGCCGCTGCTGGGCGTCATCGCCGCGCTGAGCAAGTCCCTGGACCTGCAGGTCATCGCCGAGGGCGTGGAGACCGAACACCAGGCGGCCGTGCTCACCGAACTCGGTTTCGCGCTCGCCCAGGGCTACCACTACAGCGATTCGCACCCGGTGTCGGAGCTGATCAACGACCTCAACGACCGGCACGGCCTGGTCGGCGCGGCGCTGGCCGACCACGA
Organism: Nocardia yamanashiensis; assembly: GCF_021183565.1. Taxonomy (NCBI): domain Bacteria; kingdom Bacillati; phylum Actinomycetota; class Actinomycetes; order Mycobacteriales; family Nocardiaceae; genus Nocardia; species Nocardia yamanashiensis. The sequence goes on along the minus strand of NZ_CP089226.1, from coordinate 6,736,863 downwards.
GCCGAACACCAACGGCTGGATCCCGATCGATAACCCCTTGACGGACGAGTGAGCGCGCGCGACGCTGACCGCATGCGTTTGCTCGTCTACGGCTGTTGATTCCTCACCGCCCTTCGTACCGCCGCCCGCCGTTCTGAAAACGGTGGCGCGCTTTCGGTGCGCGCACTCACGGTCAGCGCGGTGCTGTTCGCCCTCACCGCCGACCTCATTCCGCTCTACGCGCTGTATGCGCTGCTGTTCGCCGAATACGGCCTGAGCACCGCCCAGATCTCCTCGCTGCTGGCCATCTGGTCGGCGACCGCGTTCATCCTCGAGATCCCGTCCGGAGCCTGGGCCGACACCGTCTCCCGCCGCGGCCTGCTCATCCTGTCCGGCGTACTGCTCGCGGCAGGCTTCGCGGTCTGGACCGTGCTGCCGTCCTACCTGGGTTTCGCCGTCGGCTTCGTGCTGTGGGGAACCTCCGGCGCATTGCGTTCCGGCACCTTCGAAGCCTTGCTCTACGACGACCTCGCGGCGCGCCACGCGACGGCGGAATATCCCCGTATCGCGGGCTATATTCGCGCCGCGACCGAATTCGCCGCGCTGATCGGCATTCTCGCCGCCGCACCGCTCTATGCCCGGGGCGGTTACGCATTGGTCGGCTGGGTGAGCGTGCTGATCGCGGTTGTACACACGCTGTCAGCGATCGCGCTGCCGAGCGCGCCGAAGGCGGTGTCCGCCGGCGATATCGAGGACCTGGAAGAAGGACTGGAAGCCGCCGAGTCCGCGTCGGCCGGCCCGGGCGCGGATGTCGTGCCGAGTGACCCCGGCATCGAGTTCGATTCCGGCATCGGGGAATCCGAGCGGGAATTCACGATTACGGCGGATCCGCGGAGCGCCGGTTCACGGTACCTCACCATGTTGCGCACCGGAGTCCGCGAAGCCTTCCGGGTTCGCATGGTTCGCCGCGGCGTCATCTTGGCCGCGCTGCTGAACGGTATTACCGCCTATGACGAATACTTCGCGCTGCTGGCCGATTCCACCGGCGTCGCACCATCGATCACCGCGCTACTGGTCGGTCTGACGGTTGCGGGCGCATTGGCCGGCGCCGCCCTGGCGGGCCGGACCGAAGGCTTGCGCACCCGCACCGTATCCCTCGCCGTCGCGGTGGCCGGCGCGCTGTTCATCACCGGCGCGCTGGTGGCCGGCGCCGCGACCACGGCACCGGAGTTCACGTATGTGCTGGTGCTGACCGGCTTTTCGGCGATCGGCGTCGCCTACGGCATCGACTACAACGCGGAGGTGATCGCCGCGGCGCGCCTGCAGGACGCCATCGCGGGTCCGGCGCGCGCCACCGTCACCTCGGTGTCGGGTGTCGTCACCGAGGTGATCGCCTTGATCGTGTTCGCGTTCGTGGGCGTCGCGTCCACGTGGTTGTCGATCCCGGTCGTGGTGGCCGTGCTCGGTATCCCGTTGCTGCTCATCGCCCTGCTGATCCCCGCCTGGTTGCCGCCGCGTCCGGAGCACGAGGAGACGGCGGGGGAGCGGGGTTCAGGCGACGGAGGGCCGGTGCAGGCTGGACCAGAGCGGATCGCCCTGGGCGGCGAAGCGCCGGGCTAGCTCCTGCTGCGCTTCGATCTCACCCAGTTCGGAGTCGACGCAGAACTGTCCCTCGGCGGCGGTCAGGACCTTGATATTGACCAGCCGGATCCGGGAAAGCGGTCCTTCGACAAACGTCGGGACCGACCGGTCGGTGACTCCGAGCATGACCACCATCTGCCCGTCCGCATCCAGATAGATATCGGCGGCCTCGCGCGGCAATACGGCATTGTCGACCGGAATGGTGATGAGCCCGTAGTGCTCGAGCATCTGAATCACCTGAAACCCGTACCGCGCCACCACGTTCGACACCGTCATGACCGTCTGTCCCAGCCACGACGCCGCCACTTCGGCGGTGGTGGCGTCGACCGGCACATCGGGGGAGATGGCGTAGACCTCGAGCTCGAAACCGTTGGTATTAGGTGAATTATCCCATTCGGCCGGATCGGAGAGCCCGCTGCTGGCCACCATCACCGCATCCTCGCGGCGCACGATCAGATGCGCCTGGCGCAATGCGGGCCATTCCGGTCCGTCGATGAAACCCGGGCTGTTCTGCTGCGCGATGACCCGGCGGTCCTTGCGCCCCCACGAATTCCAGGCGTTATCGAGCGCGTCCCAGGTCGCGACCCCGTGGAGTGCGTAAGTTCTCGTTTCGCTCACGGGCATAACCGTACTGAGGCAATGCGTTTCATTCACGCTAGCCCCGCCGCGTCTCCTGTAATTCGATGGCGACCAGCGGTTCCACCAGGTCTCTCACGGTCCGCGCATTGCGCCCGGCCAATTCCCGAATGCGCCGCAACCGGTATTCGGCCGTGCCGCATCGGTTGTCACGGCGCCCACCCCGAGCGCCGTCGAAATACCGTGGGCGCGCTGGCTTCCCGGGTACGCCGGTGCCTTTCGCGGAATTCCCCGGCGGTCCCCGAATCGCCGCCACCGCATGCCAGGTGTCGATCTCGACTGTTCCGGTGGAATCCAGAGTCGCGGAAGTAGCCCGGAATCGAACCGGGCAGAATCGACCAATGGGTTCGACCAGACTGCCCGGTTCCCAGACCGATCCCCGCCGCTATTGGGCCGGGCTCGGTCTGGGCCTGTCCATCGGCGCGGGGGTGGCGGTGCAGGCCCGGGTCAACGGCGAATTGGGGGAGCGCCTGGGCGACGGCGTGGCCGCCGCGGCGATCAGCTTCGGTTCCGGCCTGGCCGTCCTGCTTCTGCTGCTGTCCGTCAGCCCGAACCTGCGAGCCGGCCTGGGTAAAGTCCGCGCAGCCCTGAGCGCCGATCGAGATTCGGTCGATTCGGGCAGAGCTGAACCGCGCCTGCACTGGTGGCACCTGCTCGGCGGCCTGTGCGGCGCGTTCTTCGTTGCCTCCCAGGGACTTACGGTGGTGATGCTCGGCGTCACCGTCTTCACCGTGGCGGCCGTCTCCGGGCAGTTGGTGAGCAGTCTGGTGGTGGATCGGCTGGGCTTGGGCCCGGCCGGGCGCACCCCGGTGACGGTCTGGCGACTGGTGGCCGCGATCCTGGCCCTGGCGGCGGTCGCGCTGACGGCGGCGGGCCGCGCGGGTCACGCCGTGGCGGGGCCCGCTTCGGACCTGCTGCGGGGCACACCCACGGCGATCCTGATCATCCTGCCCGCCCTGGCCGGTATCGGTCTGGCCTGGCAGCAGGCGGTGAACGGCCGGGTGGGCGCGGTCGGCGGCCCGCTCTCGGCGACCTTCACGAATTTCGCCGTGGGCACGGTGGCGCTACTGCTGGCCGAAGCGCTGTTGCGATCGCGCTCCGGCTGGTCGATGCGATTCCCGTCCGAACCATGGCTCTACCTGGGCGGCTCGATCGGCGTCGTCTTCATCGCCGCCGCCGTATTGGCCGTGCGGTGGATCGGCGTACTGCTGCTGGGCCTCACCTCGGTGGCCGGTCAGCTGTTCATGTCGCTGCTGCTCGACCTGATCGTGCCGACCGGCCCGGGCCTGTCGGTAACCACCGTCCTCGGATGCACACTGACCTTCGTCGCGGTCGCCGTAGCAGCGGTCCGGCCCGCGAAATAGCCCCCGGCGGTGACGAATTCCTCCGGCCTACGCCCTGCGCCGGCCGGAGTCGTGTGATCAGAGCTTGCGCGAGCGCAGTTCGTGGCCCTTGGACGTCTTGCAACGCCCCGATTCCAGATCCCACTGCCAGCCGTGCAGATTGCAGGTGAGGGTATTGCCTTCCACCACGCCGAATTTCGACAGATCGGCCTTCAGGTGCGGGCAGCGGCGCTGTACTTCCCAGCCCGCCAGCTCGGTGGACGCGGAATCGTCGTGCGCTTCGGAGAACCAGCCGTCGGCGTACGCGATGCGCTCGTCGGTCAGGCATTTGAAGAAGGTGTAGAGGAATTCGTTGTAGCCGCCGATCCGCCAGGTGGTGAATCGGGTGGACAGGAAAATGGTGTTCACCCAGTCGGGTTCGTTGTCGCGCAGCACCGTCCGCACCAGCACCGGGTCGATCCGGAACCCGTAGCGGTACTTGCCTTCTCCCTCGATGGGCTCGCGCACCACCCGCTTGGGGAAGTCCAGCACCACGGTCTCCGCGCCCATGACGAGCCCGACCGGATAGCCGATGCCGTCGCAGATGAGATCGCTCTGCGCCATGATCGGCTCGAAGAGATCCTTGAGCCGGCCCAGCAGCGGCCCGTCGTCCTCGTTCGCCCAGGACGCCTTCTCTGCGGCGATGATCGGCGCGAACCGCTGCGCCATGGCCTCGATGTAAGCGGCCTTGTCACCGTAGATGGTGTCCGGCACCACCGGATGCGACAGCGAATTCAGCGTCTTGCCGGTCAGATCCACCGTCGAGCCCGGAATCATGAGCAGTCCGCCGTCATTGCCGTGGATGCTCATCTGCTCCAGGAACACGATCTGGTCGGGGAAGATATTGCCCTCGTCCCCGTGATCGTCGTTCAGGTAGCGCAGCTCGTCGTCGAGGAAGACCGGCGGCCCGGCGGACGGCACCACCCAGGTGGCCCCGACCTGCTCGATATAGGAGCGGCAGCGGTCCATGCCGCGTTGGCGCTTCTGCTTGCCGAAATTGGCCTTCGTCTTGGCCGGGATGTCGTACACCATCGGGTACCAGATGGCCCCGGAGTACTGCAGCAGGTGAATGTCGACGTGCCCGAACGCGTCGTGCAGCACATCCATGTCGACCGGCCGCGCGTCGTTCATGTTGAAGCACACGGTCTCCCCGTCGGAGACCACCAGCCCGGAGTCGCCGATCGGCCCGTCCGCGGGCGCGCGCAGGGCGATGATCATGACGTCCAGGTCGCCGCCCGGCCCGGTCACGGTGTGCTTGACCGAGTCCTCGGTCTCGAAGAACTTGTGGAACCCGAGCGCTTCCAGCTCGCGCTTGAGGTCCGGCACCGGATAGTCCGGCAGCAGCACCGTCGCGTCCTTGTTGACGTGCCGCTTCAGATGCTCGGCATCGAAGTGGTCGCGGTGCAGATGCGATACGTAGAGGAAATCGCAGTTGCCCAAGTCGTCCCAGTCGAGCTGGGTATTGTCCGGAAAGGGAACCCACGAGGCGAAATACGCGGGGTTGACCCATGGATCGCAGAGGATCGTCCCGGCCGCGGTTCGGATGTGGAAACCGGCGTGTCCGACGCTGGTGATCTGCACGAGCTTCTTCCTCCCTGACCGTTACCAGCCACCAAGACTACTGGCTACCCCGACAGGTCGCCGATGCAGTAACCCTCGGCGCCCGACTCGAGGGTGTATGTCTGTTTTTTCGTAATTCCCGCGGTGGTGGTGACCGGAACGGTCACGGTGATGTATTTCCCACGCGGCCATTCGGATTCGATGGAGCCGTCCACGAACGCCGCCACCCCCGTCGTACGCCCCGGATTGCCCGCCAGCGGCGGCAGGCCCGACGCGCCGGTCCGGTTCGGATTCCAGCCGGGTGTCGCGGCGCACACCAGCGGATACGCGCTCTCCTGATCCTCCGGCGACAGCGGCTTCCCGATCGACCGGGCCAGGAAGCGCCGCACCGTGTGCCGCGCGTCGGCATCGTTCACCGCGATCGGCGCGCCCGCCTTGTACACATAGGGGCACACCGTCTGCCCGGTGGCGATGGCCCGATCCGGCAGGACCACGGTGACCTTCTCCCCGTACCAGCGCACCGTCGAATCCTCGGCCACGCCCTGCACGCCCAGTGCATCGATGATGGCCTGCGCATCACCGTACATATCGCGCACGTTCTTGGGCGCCATGTTCCAGCAGCGCTCGGTCAATTCGGCGATGCTCTGCGTCCGCACCAGCACCGCGAACCCGGCGATGGCCCGCACCGCCCCCGGGCTGTCCCGTACCTCCGACATGACCACTCCGTACTGCGGCTGGGCCGGACCGCCGGTAGCGCTCGCGCCGGCCTCGGCCCGCGCGCTGTCATATCCCTCGCCCGGCACCCCGACCGCCGCATCACATCCCGCCAGCAGGCAGGCCACCGCCGCCACCCCGCCCAACCATCCGCCGCGTCCGCGACCGAGCCGTGCAGTCCGGGCTTTCTCCACTCGTACGAACCTCTTTCGTGTCCTGATGGCCGGTCGGACTCACAGCCGGGTGCGGGTGTTGCCTGGGTCACTGGCCTGCGGTGAAGCAGCGACTAGGCTAGCGGACTTGTGGAACCCGTCTACTTCCCCGTCATCGGGCTGGCTCGCACCGTCTTCGCGCTGCAGGGCCTGAAGTTCACCGTCAAGGGCGACGAAAACATTCCGGCGACCGGTGGCGCGGTCATCGCCATCAATCACACCGGCTACATGGACTTCACGTACGCGGGCCTGCCCGCGCGTACGACGAAGCGCTATATCCGGTTCATGGCGAAGAAGGAGGTCTTCGACAATCCGGTGGGCGGCCCGATCATGCGGGCGCTCAAGCATATTCCGGTCGATCGCGCCGCGGGCGCCGACTCCTACCACGAGGCCGTGAACCGGCTCCGCGCCGGTGAATTGGTGGGCGTCTACCCGGAGGCCACCATCAGCCGCAGTTTCGAATTGAAGGAATTCAAGTCGGGCGCGGCGCGGATGGCGATCGAGGCCGGGGTGCCGATCATCCCGATGACCATCTGGGGCGCGCAGCGGGTCTGGACCAAGGGCTTCCCGAAGCGCCTGGGCCGCACCAACACTCCCATCTCGATCGCCGTCGGCAAGCCGATCCAGCCGTATGAACCGGCGTCGGCGCTGACCGAAGAGCTGCACCGGACGATGCAGGAAATGCTCCTGGACCTGCAAAAGGATTACAAGCACGAGCAGGGCGCGTACTGGGTCCCCGCGCGATTGGGCGGCAGCGCACCGACTCTCGAAGAGGCGAACGCGCTCGATCAGGCGGAAGCGGCCGAGAAGGCCGCGCGCCGCGCCCAGCGTTCCGAATGACCGCTTCGCGCAAGTAAAAGGGGGCTCGGGGGTATCACCCCCGAACCCCCGGTTCGTCACAACGGTGACCTGGAAGGGGCGGACCGGCACGGTCCGGCATTCCCGTGCTGATCACACCCCTCCCAGACCTGCACACCGATCGTTCGGGCCGATGAGGAGGACCAATCCGAACGATGGTGCGGGCCACTGTTATTCGACGCCGACCGCCGCCTGGGTGGTGATGGCTTCGGCCGCCGCCACCGCGTCTTCCGGTTCCGGCTTGGCGGCGGGCATTTCGCTGTGGTCCAGCACGTACGCGGTCTCGCCGTGCACGGCCAGGTCGAGCCCGGTGTCCTCGTGATCCTCATCGGCCCGGATGCCGCCGAACAGCTGCATCACCTTGGCGATGATCATGGTCATCACGAAGGTGTAGACCAGCACCGCCAGCGCGGCCACGCTCTGCCGCCACAGCTGATCCACGCCGCCGCCGTAGAACAGGCCCGACACCGCGTTCGGCGCGGCGCCCGAGGCCAGGAAGCCGATCAGCACGGTGCCGAGAATGCCGCCCACCAGGTGAATGCCCACCACGTCGAGCGAATCGTCGAACCCGAAGCGGTATTTCAGCGAGACCGCCAGGCAGCACACCGCACCGCAGAGCGCGCCCACGATCAGCGCGCCGATCGGCGTGACCGCCCCACAGGCCGGGGTGATGCCGACCAGCGCCGCGATCAGACCGGATGCCGCACCCAGCGAAGTCGCGTGTCCCGCTTTGGCTTTCTCCACCGCGAGCCACCCGCACATACCGGCGCACGAGGCCGCGATGGTGTTCAGCACGACCACCGACGCCGAATTGCCGGCCGACAGCGCGGAACCGCCGTTGAACCCGAACCAGCCGAAGAACAGGATGCCCGCGCCCAGCATGGTGAGCGGAAGGTTGTGCGGCCGCGGCGGATTCGGGAACGACTTGCGCTTGCCGAGGATGAGCGCCAGCGCCAGGCCCGCGATACCGGCATTGATGTGCACGGCGGTGCCGCCCGCGAAGTCGATGGCCTTGAGCTTGTTGGCGATCCACCCGCCGTGGACCGAACCGTCCTTGCTGTCGAACGCGAAGACCCAGTGCGCGACCGGGAAGTACACCAGCAGCGCCCACACCCCGGCGAAGATCATCCAGGAGCCGAACTTCATGCGATCGGCGACCGCGCCCGCGATGAGCGCGACCGTGATGGCGGCGAAGAGCAGCTGGAAGGCCGAGAAGATGGCCGGCGGCAAGCCCGGCGTGGTCGGTGCGTCGAGCAATTTGGACGACCCGAAGTATTCGGTCGGATCACCCAATAAGCCGGCGCCCCCGAGGGAATCGCCGAAGGACGCCGAGTAGCCGACGACGATCCACAGCACGCCCACCACGGCCAGTGCTCCGAAGACCATCATGGCCATATTGAGTGTGTTCTTGACGCTGACCATGCCGCCGTAGAACAGCGCCAGCCCCGCCACCATGATCGACACGGCGGCGAAGGCGGCGAGCATCCATGCGGTATCGGCCGCGGCTACTGCTTGCTCCATAGTTCACCTGACTTAGAGATTCCATTCGAACGGCGTTCCTTCGTAGGAATCACCGTTGCGTCGCAGTGAACCACCCCGCGTATTGCGCCGGGGTACGCCGCTGTGAAAGGTGGGTAAACCCGAACGCCTGGACTCGGGCGTGGCGAGCCCATTGCGGTGCGGACTTGGACACGGTCGCGTGATGCCCGCGTAATGCCGCCGACACGAATCCTTGGTTTCCTATCAATCAACAGCGATTCACCACAGCAGACAGATCGGAAACCGAGGACACGCATGACCGATACCGCCGAGTTCCTGATCATCGGGGGCGGCCTGGAGGGCCTGGCCATCGCCTGGTCCCTGGCCGAGCGCGGCGCCACCGACATCCTGGTGCTGGAACGTGCCACCCTGTGCTCGGGCATGACCGGCAAATCCAGCGGCGTGGTCCGCTGCCACTACGGCGCGCCGTCGCTGGCCGCCATGTCGTGGTGGTCGGTGCCGTTCTTCGAGAACGCCCGCGAAATCCTCGGCGACGACCTGGGATTCAGCCAGTGCGGCTATGTGGTCGGCGTGGGCGCGGACAATCTGGAACCGCTGCGCGCGAACGTGGCCATGCAACGCGCGCTGGGCATCGAGGTGGATTTCATCGGCCCCGGCGAGATGGCCGAACTCTGGCCCGGACTGCGCACCGACGACTTCGCGGGAATGGCCTACGAACCGCGCGGCGGGCGCGGCGAAGCCTATTTGACCGGAATGGGTTTCGCGGCCGCCGCCCGGCAGCGCGGCGTGCGCATCCGGCAGCAGGCGAAGGTGGTGAAGCTGCTGACCGATGCCGGCCGGGTCACCGGCGCGCAGCTGGCCGACGGGACGGAAGTGCACGCGGGCACGGTGGTGCTGGCCGCCGGACCGTGGACCCCGGAGCTGGCCGCCACCGCCGGCGTCGAGGTGAAGGTGAAAGCCCAACGCGCCCAGCTCATCCTGATCGACCAGGGCGAACCGCTCGGCCAGGTCCCGGTGCTGTCGGATCTGGCGAGCCTGCAATACCTGTGCCGCGAACCGAACGGCGAAGTGCTGGCGGGCAACAGCGATCACGCCGCCCCCGAATACCTCGACCCGGACGATTTCGTGAACCGCGCCGACGCGCACGCCGTCGACAAGGTCATCGCCAAACTCGGGCACCGCCTGCCGCACATGCCCGATCCACGCGTCACCGGCAGTTATGTCGGCGCGTACGACGTCACCCCCGACTACAACCCGATCATCGGCCCCGCCCCCGTGCCCGGCCTGTTCCTGGCCACCGGTTTCTCCGGCCACGGCTTCAAGATCTCGCCCGCGGTCGGCCGCCTGGTCGCCGATCTGCTGCTGCACGGCCGCACCGAACTGCCGGACGTGGATCCCGCCGACTTCCGCTACGAACGCTTCGCCGAAGGAAAACCCCTGCTCAGCCCCCACCCCTATCGGGGCGCGGGCGAAATGCGCTGACCGCTATCCGATCCCTGTTCCAGGAGCCGACATGGCCATAGACACCGCCGCCACCGTCACCCCCATCGCAACCCATCGCAGCCTGGCCGAACAGGCCCGGCTCACCGACACCACCTTCATCCTGGCGGTCTTCACCACCCTGTCCGGAAAACCCTGCGCCAAGCTGGTTCCGGTGCAGGCGGTCGAGCAGCTGGCCGCCGACGGCGTCGGTTTCGCCGGATACGCGGCCGGGATGATCGGGCAGCAGCCGCGCGATCCGGACCTGATCGCGATCCCAGATCCCGAGACCTTCACCCCGATCCCATTCGTGAAACCCGGTCTGGCCATGGTGCATTGCACGCCGCACGTGGAAGGCGAGCCGTGGCCGTTCGCGCCGCGGGTGATCCTGCAGCGCACCCTGGCCCGCGCCGCCGAACGCGGTTACACCGTGAACGTCGGGGCGGAGATCGAATACTTCCTGGTGGACAAGGCGGCCGGGGGCCTGACGCCCGCCGATACCGCCGACGTCAGCCTGCAACCGTGTTACGACGCCCGCGACGTGACCCGCATGTACGACCATCTGGCCGAGGTGTCGACGGCGATGAACTCGCTGGGCTGGGGCAATTACGCCAGCGACCACGAGGACGGCAACGGGCAGTTCGAGCAGAACTTCGACTATGCCGATGCCATGGTGACAGCGGATCGGGTGATCACCGCGCGCTATCTGCTGTCGGTGATCGCCGAGAAGCGGGGGATGAAGGCCACTTTCATGCCCAAGCCGTTCACCGACCGGACCGGTTCGGGCATGCACATGCACCTGTCGCTGTGGGACGGGGACCGGGCATTGTTCCCGGATGCCGCCGATCCGCGCGGGCTGGGATTGTCGCCGACGGCGTACGGATTCCTCGCCGGGCTGCTGGAGCACGCCTGCGCGCTGCAAGGGGTGATCGCGCCGACGGTCAACTCGTACAAGCGAATCGGCGCGACCAGCACTGCCAGCGGTGCCACCTGGTCGCCGCGTTATGCCACCTACGGGGGGAACGATCGCACGCACTACCTGCGGGTGCCGGATCAGCACCGGGTCGAATTGCGCGGCGCGGACGGTTCGGCGAATCCCTATCTGGCCATTGCGGCTTCGGTGGCGGCGGGGCTGGACGGTATCGATCGTGCGCTCGATCCGGGTGCGCCCGGCGAGCAGCGCGGCGACATGCTGCCGATGACGCTGGTGCACGCCATGGACGCGCTGGAATCCGATCCGATTCTCACCGGTGCGCTGGATATCGCCGGTCCGGGCGTGGCCGAGTACTTCGCCGCCCGCAAGCGCGAGGAGTTCTTCGCCTGGCACAACACGGTCTCCGCCTGGGAGATCGAGCACTATCTGACGGCTTTCTGATCGTTTCAACTCTCGGGGCTCTCAGGGGCTTCGCCCCTGAAACCCCTGAAACCCCTGAAACCCACAGGTATCGGAGGACAATATGTGCGGCATAGTCGGCCTGCACCTGCGCGATCCCGCGCTGTATCCCCGGCTGGGTGAACTGCTCACCGGGATGCTGGATCAAATGTGTGACAGGGGACCGGATTCCGCCGGAATGGCGGTGTACGGCGATCCGGTGTGGTCGCCGCCCGGCACGGTCACGGTCACGCTGCTGGACAGTCCGTTGCCGGCGGGCGAACTCGCCGAGCAGCTGACGGCCGGGCTGGGCGTGCCCATCACCGCACGCGAGTTCGCGCCGACCATGCTGGTCAATGGCCCCGCCGAGGTCGGCAGTTGCGCGGACGGTCAGGCGTACGCGCTCGCGGAATCGATCCGTGCCCTGGTCCCGGGCGTGCGGGTGATCGGCTTCGGCGAAACCCTCACCGTGCTCAAGGGCATCGGCAATCCGACGGACCTGGCTCACGGCTTCGGCCTTCCGCAGGCCCAAGGCTGGCAGGGCGTGGCGCACACCCGGATGGCCACCGAATCCGCCGTGACCGCCGAGGGCTCGCACCCGTTCTCCGTCGGCCCCGGCCAATGCCTGGTGCACAACGGCTCGTTCAGCAATCACATGAGCATCAAGCACGAATTGGAGCGCGCCGGAGTCGAATTCGACAGCGCCAACGACACCGAGGTGGGCGCCCGCTTCGTCGCCCGCCAGCTGGCGCAGGGCGCGGACCTGGAGAAATCCCTGCTGCTGCTCAACGATGTGTTCGACGGCTTCTACACCCTGCTCGTCTCCACCAGCGATTCCTTCGCCGTGGTCCGCGATGCCATCGCCTGCAAGCCCGCGATCATCGCCGAAACCGAGCGCTGGGTGGCCATGGCCTCCGAATACCGCGCGCTGGCGGATCTACCGGGCATCGAACAGGCCCGGATCTTCGAACCCGAACCGGAAGAGGTGTACGTATGGCGGCGATCGTGAGCGAACGCACCGTCCTGGATGTGGCCGAATCCGGCACGCGCGCGGTCAATTCCGCGCTCCTGACCGCGCCCGGACCCGTCACCCTGACGAACCCGCGCGGCGCGCACGCCCTGGCCTGCGGGCTGGACCGCGAGCTCGAGGTGACCATCGACGGGCATGTCGGCTACTACTGCGCGGGCATGAACCAGCACGCGAACGTCACCGTCAACGGCAGTGCGGGCGTCGGCGTGGCCGAGAACATGATGTCCGGCAGCGTCCGGGTCCACGGCGACGCCTCCCAGTCGGCGGGCGCGACCGCACACGGCGGCCTGCTGGTCATCGACGGCAATGCCGGTGCGCGGTGCGGGATTTCGATGAAAGGCGTCGATATCGTGGTGGGCGGCGATATCGGGCATATGAGCGCCTTCATGGGGCAGGCCGGCCGCCTGGTGGTGCTCGGCAATGCCGGTGAGGCGCTGGGGGATTCGCTGTACGAGGCGCGCATCTACGTGCGCGGCACGGTGGCCTCGCTGGGCGCGGACTGCGTGCGCAAACCCATGTGCGCCGAGCACCTCGCGGAATTGCGAGAACTGTTGTCAGCAGCCGGATTCGACGCCGATCCCGCCGATTTCACCCGGTACGGATCGGCGCGCAAGCTGTATCACTTCCACGTCGACCATGCCGGAGCGTACTGACCATGACCCAGATCGACCCCGCCCTACGCGAATCGGCGACCTTCGACCGCCGGGCCATCGCCGAGATCCAGCGCGCCGCCGACACCGGCATCTACGATATTCGCGGCTGGGGTGCGAAACGTCCCCTCCCGCACTTCGACGACCTGCTGTTCCTCGGCGCGAGCATGTCCCGCTATCCCCTGGAGGGCTATCGGGAACGTTGCGACACGGACGTGGTGCTGGGCGACCGGTTCGCGAAACATCCACTGCACCTGGATATTCCGGTGACCATCGCCGGTATGAGCTTCGGTGCGCTGTCCGGTCAGGCCAAGGAGGCGCTGGGCCGGGGCGCGAGCGCCGTCGGCACCTCGACCACCACCGGTGACGGCGGCATGACGCCCGAGGAACGCGGGCAGTCGAAGTACCTTGTGTACCAGTATCTTCCGTCACGTTACGGCATGAATCCGGACGATCTGCGCAAGGCGGATGCCATCGAGGTCGTGCTCGGGCAGGGGGCCAAGCCGGGCGGCGGCGGCATGCTGCTGGGGCAGAAGATCAGCGATCGGGTGGCGGCCATGCGCACCCTGCCGCAGGGCATCGATCAGCGCAGCGCCTGCCGGCACCCGGACTGGACCGGGCCGGACGATCTGGCCATCAAGATTCTCGAACTGCGGGAGATCACGCAGTGGGAGAAGCCGATCTACATCAAGATCGGCGCTACCCGGACCTACTACGACGTCAAACTCGCGGTGAAGGCCGGAGCTGATGTCGTGGTGGTGGACGGCATGCAGGGCGGAACCGCCGCCACCCAGGACGTTTTCATCGAACACGTGGGTATTCCGACCCTGGCGGCGATTCCGCAGGCGGTGCGGGCGTTGCAGGAGCTGGGGATGCATCGCAAGGTGCAGCTCATTGTCTCCGGCGGTATCCGGACCGGCGCGGACGTGGCCAAGGCGATGGCGCTGGGCGCGGACGCGGTGGCCATCGGGACGGCGGCGCTCATCGCCCTGGGCGACAACAGTCCGCGCTTCGCCGCGCAGTACGCGGCCCTGGGTTCGGCGGCCGGGTTCTACGACGACTTCCAGGACGGGCGCGATCCGGCGGGCATCACCACCCAGAATCCGGAACTGGCGGCCACTTTGGACCCGGTCGAGGGCGGGCGGCGGCTGGCCAACTACCTGCGGGTGCTCACCATGGAAGCGCAGACACTGGCCCGGGCCTGCGGGAAATCGCATCTGCGCAATCTCGAACCGGAGGATCTGGTGGCGCTGACCGTGGAGGCGGCCGCCATGGCGCGGGTGCCGTTGGCCGGGACCAGCTGGATTCCGGGAGCGGTGGCATGACCGACGTGCTCGATACCGGCGGTGCGGCGAAGGCATTCGACCCGCTGTGGACGGAGATCCTGGATGTCGGCCGGGCGGGCACCGGTGGTTATCGCCGCTATGCCTGGTCCGACCCGGATCTCACACTGCGCGAATGGTTCCGGGGCTGTGCGGCGACCCGCTCCATGGAGGTGGAGGAGGACCGGAACGGGAACCTGTGGGCGTGGTGGCTCCCGCGCGGCTGGGTCGGTGATCCGAAGGGCGCGTTCGTCACCGGCTCGCACCTGGATTCGGTTCCGGACGGTGGCGCGTTCGACGGCCCGCTGGGGATCGTGTCCGCGTTCACGGCCGTGGACCTGCTGCGCGTCCGAGGTGTCGAACCGGCCGTACCCATTGCCGTAGTGGCCTTTTCGGACGAGGAGGGCGCTCGGTTCGGCGTGGCCTGCATCGGCTCTCAGCTGAGTACCGGTGTGCTCGACCCCGGTCGCGCCCTGGGGCTGCGCGATATCGACGGCATCACCCTCGCCGAGGCGCTGACCCGGGCGGGCCGCGACCCCGCACAGCTCGGCCCCGACCCCGCCCTGGCCGATCGCGTGGGCGTCTTCGTGGAACTGCATATCGAACAGGGCCGAGCCCTCGACCTGGTCGACCATCCGCTGGCGCTGGCCTCGTCCATCTGGCCGCACGGCCGCTGGGAATTCGATTTCACCGGCGAGGCGAATCATGCCGGCGCCACCCGGCTCGTCGACCGCCGCGACCCCATGCTGGCCTTCGCCGCCGCCGTCCACACCGCCCGCACGGAAGCCGCCGCCCGACAAGCGGTCGCGACCTTCGGCAAGGTCCTGGTCTCCCCCAACGGCACCAATGCCATCCCCTCCCGGGTCCGGGCCTGGCTCGACGCCCGGGCCGCCGACCAGCCCACCCTGGAAGCCCTGGTAGCGCGCATCACCGCCCTCGCACACGACCACACCCGCGCCGAGGGCACGGCCTTGACGGTCACCCCCGAATCCATCACCCCCATAGTCGAATTCCCCGACGGTCCCCGAAATCGATTGGCCCGCGCCCTATCCCACCTGGGCGAGCTCCCCGTCATCCCCACCGCCGCCGGTCACGACGCGGGCATCCTCTCCGAAATCGTCCCCACCGCCATGCTTTTCGTCCGCAACCCCACCGGCGTCTCCCATTCCCCCGCCGAACACGCCGAACCCATCGACTGCCACCGCGGCGCGGCCGCCCTGGCCGACGTCATGACCGCCTGGGTGACTCAATCCTCCACATAGTTGTCCGGATATGCCGTGATGGCCAGGAACCGGATCGGCAATCGCACCAATTCGTGCGGCCCGTGCGGCTTCTCCCCGTCCAGCAGCAGCGAATCCCCCGTCCGCAGCGTGTATTCCGCGTCCCCGTGCCCATAGACCATCACCCCCTCCAGCATGTACAGCAGTTCCGTCCCCGCATGCTGGAACAGTGGAAACGTCTCACTGGCCTCCGTCAACGTCACCAGCACCGGCTCCAGCCGCTTGTGCTGCCCACGCAATGCCCCCAGCAACTCGTAATGATGCCCGACCCGAGACCCCCGCCCCACGATCGCCGACCCGTGCCCCGCCCGCGTGAAAACCGCCTCCCCCTTCGTATCCGCCCCGCGGAACAACGAGGTCACCGGCACATCCAACCCCGCGGCCAGCCGAGCCAAAGTGGAAAGACTGCAAGAAGTCTGCGCATTCTCGATCTTCGAGAGCATCGCCTTCGAAATCCCCACCTTGGCCGCCATATCCCCCACCGACAACCCACTGGCCACCCGCAGCGCCCGCACCTGCCGCCCGATCACCCGCTCCAGATCCACCCCGGTAGGCGTATCCGCCGGCACTTCCCGATCCTCGGCCCCAGCACTCATCCCCCGATCCTATCGGCGCGTTTCCTCACAGTGGACATCGGCAACCCGTGATCCTGAACTCGGATCTATGTACAATTCTGTGGAGTGATAGGGCAGTTTTATGTACAAGGAGGCGGCATGTCCCTAACGCACATCGAGATCGACGACGAGGAACTCGAAACCGCCAAGCGGCTCGGCGGGCACCGCACCAAGACCGCGGCCGTTGCCGCCGCCCTGCGGGAGTACAACCAGCGCCTGTCCCGCGCAACTGCCTACGATCGCTACTTCGAGCTCGCTCAGGCATGGGATCTGGAAGGTGCGGAAGCCGCACACCGAGCCGAAAAGGAGCCCCCGCAACCGTGATCGGCTACTTGCTCGATTCCTCAGCTCTTCGGCGAATTCTCCGAGACCGCACCGCATTCGAACAGTGGCGTGTTCCGGCACTCGACGGCGAACTGCATCACTGCTATCCACAGCGCATCGAATTCCTGCGCTCGGCAAGAAATCTGAAGGAGTACTCCGAGTACTGCCGGATGTACGAGGAGCTCTACAACGAGGTCACCGTACCGAAGTCCGCCGGCACCTGGATTGCCGGATTTCAATGGCGTGCCGCCGAAAACGGCAGCCATCAGGCATTCTCAGCCGTCGATCTGCAGATCTGCGCCACGGCCGCCTATCACGGACTCGTCGTGGTTCACGACGACAAGGACTTCGTGACCGCGGCGGGACTGGCCACCGAACTGCGTGAACGCAATGTGTTCGATGGTCCGGAACCGTCGAGCTGAGGCGTCGCCTCCTCGCTCAGGACAGGGCTCAGCTGGGATCCGACCCACGAATGGCCGCCAACCAAGTCGCGGTGGCCGCCGCCACCGCCGTCGCCGCGACGAAAGCACCGGTCCCGCCACCCGCCACATAAACCCACAACAACGCCGCGATGGGCGCCACCACTGCAGACTGCGCATCCAGCAGCAAACGCCGCCCCACCCGAGCGGCTTGCCCCGCCACCGCCACCGCCTGTGGATCCGGCCGCGTCGGATTGTCGATCAACCGGCCCACCGGTTCCCGGTCCCGCACGCGCCCTGACGGATAGATCCGTCCACCGCCGATATGCACACTGCGCGAGGACAATTCGGCATCCTCCTGGGTCAGCGTGGTCAATGCCGGATCGAAATACACCGGCAGCCATCGGGTCTTCCCGCCCAACGTGAACTCCAGCCAGCTCCGGCTGGTCAGCCGGTACTGCTGCCGCACCCGCCGCACCGCCACATGCCGATGCTCCGCCGCCGGCATCCCGAACGGCAGCCGGCCCAAGGCGACAGCGAACCGAATTCCGCTGTAGCCCAGCACCACTACGGCCAGCGCCAGCAGCATCCCGAACTGCTCCGGATCGGCGAACGGCACCCAGGCGAGCATGCTCACCAGGGTGCCGATCGTCACGAGCAGCGGATAGGCCAGGGGGTGACCCATCCGGGGAATCACTTCAGGAAGCCGATTTTGGTGTAGTCGACGCTGGCCATGCCGACCGCACCGTAGTTGGCGAGGTTGTCGCGGACCGCGACATTGCCGGGCGACTGGAACAGTGGCGTGGAGTGGCCTTCGGCCCAGATCATCTTGTCGAGTTCGTTGGCGAGCTTGACGGCCTTCTCGGAATCCAGCTCCGAGATGGTCTCCTCGATCTTGGCATTCACTTCCGGGCTGCCCACCCGGCCGTAGTTGCCCTGCAGATCATTGGGGTCGTAGCCCCAGATCTGGGTGAGGCTGCCGAACGGGAAGGGGTCGCCGAGCCAGCCCCAGAACGCCATGTCGAAATCGCCCGGCTGGATCACGTCGGTGAAGTAGCCCTTGCCGGGCTTGGTGACGATCTCGGTCTTGACGCCGATCTGGGCCAGGTTCTGCTGGATGATCTGCGCGATCTGCACCCAGTTCGGGTCGTTGTACATGATGTTGCGGACGACGAGCTTGCGGCCGTCCTTCTCGCGTACATCGCCGTTCAGCTTCCAACCGGCGTCGTCCAGCGCCTTGGCCGCCGCCTGGCTGTCGAAGGCGAAGGAATTGTCCTCGTAGCCCTTCTGACCCGCCATGTAAATGTGGTTCTGCAATGGCTTCGGGTTCTCCACCAGTCCGTTCTGGATGGCGGTGACAATTCCCTGTCGGTCGATGCCCTTCATGATGGCAACGCGCACAGCGGGATCGGAGAGGATCGAGCCCGGTGCGCCGTTGAACGTGAGATGCGACCACGACATGCCGGGCGCGCGGCGGATGACTACGCCGGGCGTGCTCTTGGCGGTCTTGAGCTCGTCACGATTGCCGATGCCGACCGCGTCGATCTCGTTGTTCTGCAAGGCCGGAACCTGTGCGGCGCTGTCCAGCACGCTGTAGGTGATGGTGTCGAGCTTGGGCGTCGCACCCCACCAGTTCGGATTGCGGCCCAGGATGACGCGGTTCTGCGCACGGTCGATGGTCTTGACGATGAACGGCCCAGCGCTCGGCGTCGGGTCGTTCACATAGCCCTTGTTGAATACTTCCGGATTCGCCGACACCGACTTCGGGAACAGGAAGGAGTTGCCCGCGAACTGGCCCTTCCAATCCGAGAAGTGCTTGTTGAAGGTCAGGACGGCCTGACGGTCGTCTACGCCCCGCTCGACCTTCTCGACCCGATCGAATCCATTGCTGGAGGCAATCAGGAATTCTTTGTTCTTGCCGTTCAGCGCCTGCGCCTCAGCGGCGATGTCCTCCCAGGTGATGGGGTTGCCATCGGACCAGACAGCCTTGGGATTGATCGTGTAGGTGACCTGCTGCGGGTTGGTGTTGGTCAACTCCACGGAGGTGAAGTAGTCGGTGTTCACCGTCGGCACGCCTGCGGCGTCGATCTTGAAAGCGCGCGGCATGGTGGCCTTCAGCAGCGCACCGGTGTCCACGTCGTTGCCGTCGTTCTGCATGCCGTTCCAGTTCTGCGGCAACGCGGTCAGCGCCACCCGCAGATTTCCGCCGTCACGCAGGTCGGCGACATCGTGGGGATTGATGTCGTTGGTGGTGCCCAGCGAGGCCGCCGAACCCGCCGGAGCGCTGGAATCGTCACCGCCGCAGCCGGCCACCGCCAATGCCACCGCGACCAAGGGAATCGCTAGCCGCATACCTGTCGAGCGTTTCCTCATCGGTCGCCCCTTCCGTCGGAGTTGTACTGAATCACTTCGGAAACCTGCGGTCCGCTCATCCGGTGACCACCGGCAGCGGGACGGCGTCGATGAGGGCACGGGTGTACTCGTCGCGGGGAGCGGAGAAGATCTGTTCGGCCGGACCGTATTCCACGATTCGCCCGCTTTTCATGATGGCGATGTCGTGCGCCAGATTGCGCACCACCGAAAGATCGTGGGAGACGAACAGATACGACAGGCCACGTTCGATCTGCAAGTCGCGCAACAGATTCAGCACGCCGGCCTGAATGGAAACGTCCAGCGAGGAAACCGGCTCGTCCAGCACCAGGATCTCCGGCTCCAGCGCCAGCGCCCGCGCGATGCTGATGCGCTGCTTCTGCCCGCCGGAGAAGTCGGTCGGATAACGGTCGGCGTGTTCGGGCCGCAACCCGACCTGACGCAGCAATTCCGGTACGCGACGGGAGATCTCGTCACGGGAACGACCGTCGATCCGCAATGGCTCGGCGATGGCGTCCGAGATCGGCAGCCGGGGATCCAGTGCGGATGCCGGATCCTGGAAGACGATCTGCATGCGACGGCGAATGTTCCGCCGGTCCGCCTTGGTGAGGGTGGCGACGTCCTTGCCGAGGATCTCGATGCTGCCGCTCTCCGGCGGGAGCAACTCCATGATCTGGGTCAGCGTGGTCGACTTGCCGGATCCGGATTCGCCGACGATGGCCAGGGTGCGGCCCGCGTGCAGTTCGAATCCGATGCCGTCCACTGCCTTCACTTCACCAATGCGCCGCTTGAACACCACGCCCCGTGTGAGCGGGAAGGTCTTGCGCAGGTCGCTGACCTTCATCACGACATCGCGGGCGTCGATCTCCGCGACCTCGTCCGGCTCCGGAATCTCCTTGCGATAGGCCGTGAAAAGCTCCCGGGTCCCGACCTCGGCGGTCCGGATGCAGGCGGCGCGATGTCCGGGTTCGGTGTCCTGCAACGGCGGCTCGGCCGCGCGGCAGTCATCGATCGAGATAGGGCAGCGCGGCTCGAAGGGGCAGCCGCCAGGCAGTGCGTGCATCGCGGGCGGCGACCCCACGATGGGGATCAGCGGCGTGCGCGGCGGGCCGTCCAGGCGGGGAATCGAGCCCAGCAGGCCCACCGTGTACGGCATCCGGGGAGATCGGAAAAGCTCTGTGGTGGCTGCGGTTTCGACAATGCGACCCGCGTACATGACGGCCACCCGGTCGGCGAGCGTGGCCGCGATCCCCATATCGTGGGTGATCATCACGACGCCCGCGCCGGTGATGTCGCGCGCCTTGCGCAGCAGGTCGAGGATCTGCTTCTGTACCGTCACGTCCAGCGCGGTGGTCGGCTCGTCGCAGATGATCAGCTCGGGGTCGTTGGCGATCGCGATGGCGATCACCACGCGCTGCCGCATGCCGCCGGAGAACTCGTGCGGAAAGGCCCGCGCGCGCAGTTCGGGATCGGGAATGCCGACCAGGCCGAGTAGATCCACCGCCTTGGCATTCGCCTCGGACCGGCTCATCTTGCCGTGTGCCAGCAGAGCTTCCGCGATCTGGTCGCCCACCCGATAGACCGGGGTCAGCGCCGACAGCGGGTCCTGGAAGACCATCGACACGCTGCTGCCGCGCAGGGTGGACAACTGCTTGTCGCCCAAGCCCAGCAGCTCCCGGCCCCGCAGCCGGATCGAACCTCGGATGCGGGCCTGTTCCGGGAGCAGGCCCATGACCGCCAGCGACGATACCGACTTGCCCGAACCGGATTCGCCGACGATGGCCAGTACCTCACCGTCGTTCACGGTATAGCTGACGCCGCGCACAGCGTCGACTCGGCCTTCTTCGCTCGGGAAAGAGACGTGCAGGTCCGAGACCTCCAGCAGCGGCGCGGTGGTGGTCTTACGGAGGTTGGGGGCCGAATTCTCGCTCATGCCTTCGCCTTTCCAGCAGCGCCGTCCCCGGCCTTGCGTTCCTTGCGCCGCGAGCGAGCCCGTTGCGCGGTGGGATCGAAGGCGTCACGCAGCCCGTCGCCGACCAGGTTCGCGCACAGCACCGTCGTGATCAGCAGGCCACCGGCGAACATGAACAGCCACGGGTAGGTGAGCGCGGAGGCGGTGCCGGCGGCGATCAGCGATCCCAGTGAGACGTCCGGCGGCTGCACGCCGAATCCCAGGAAGCTCAAGCCGGTTTCGCCGAGGACGGCCGCACCGACCGCCAGCGTGGTGTCGATGATGAGGATGGAGGCGATATTGGGCACGATGTGCGAGACGATCACCGTTCGGGTCGAGGCTCCCATGTACCGTGCGGCGCGGACGAATTCGCGTTCTCGCAGGCTCAGCGTGAGCCCGCGCACGATGCGGGCACTGATCATCCAGCCGAAGCCGCCGAGCAGCAGGATCAGCAGCACGATCGAGGCATTGCCCTTGGTGCGCGGAGCGAAGATGGCCACGATGATGAAGCTCGGTACCACCAGCAGTAGGTCGACGACCCACATCAGGGCCTTGTCGGGCCAGCCGCCGATCAAGCCGGCCACCGATCCGACGATGGTGGCGATGATGGCCGACATGAACGCCACGCTGAAGCCGATGATCAGCGAACGTTGCAGGCCGCGCAGTGTTTGCGCGAGCACGTCCTGGCCGATCTGGGTGGTCCCGAAGGGATGCTTGGCACTGGGCGGCTTCAGTAGCGCCGTGTAATCGAGCTGTTGATAGTCGTACGGCAGCAGCGGCGGCAGCACGAAACTTCCTACCAGCAGCGTCAACAGGATTACCGCGCCGGAAACCGCCGCCTTGTTGCGCAGGAATCGGCGCAGCACCAGCTTGCCGCGACCGGCCGCGGCGGGTTCCGGCGCGCCTTGGACGATGATCTCGGTTTCGGTCATGCCACACGCACCCGGGGATCGAGAATGGCCAGGACGATGTCGGACAGCAGCCCGCCGATCAGCACCATCAGTCCGGCGAAGGTGGCGATGGTGACCACCGGATACAAGTCCTGGCGATTGATCGAGTCGATCAGCCACTCACCCACGCCGTGCCAGCCGAAGATCTTCTCGGTGAACGTGGCGCCGGTGATGAGCCCCGCCAGGCTGTACGCGAACAGGGTGGCCATGGGGATGAGCGCGGTCCGCAGACCGTGCTTGTACAGCGCCCGGCGGCGTGTCAGGCCCTTGGCGCGGGCGGTGCGAATGAAGTCGCTCTGGAGCACGTCGAGCATCGCATTGCGTTGGTATCGGCTGTAAGCCGCCATTCCGCCGAGAATCAGGCCCAGCGTCGGCACCACCATGTGCTGGATCCGATCGACGATCTGATTCCACAGCCCGTGTACGGGATTCGCTGAGGTTTCCCCGGTATAGAGGAAGATCTGTTTGCCGGTCAGCGTATTGACTTCCAGCGCACCGTATTTCAGGAGAGTCGCGAGCAGGAAGATCGGGGTGCTCAGGATCAGCAATGACAGCACGGTGGTGAAGTAGTCGCTGAACTTGTATTGCCGGATCGCTCCGGCCGCGCCGACGAGCACGCCCAGCAGCGTGCCCAGCAGGGATCCGATGATCAGCAGTCGCAGGCTGACCCCGATCCGGCGCGGCAGTTCTTCGCTGACCGGCTGCCCGGCCAGCGTGGTCCCGAAGTCGCCCTCCGTCACCACGCCTTTGGCCCAGGTGAGATACCGCTGCGGAATCGGATCATCCAGATGCAGTTCGACTCGCTTGGCATCGATCACCGACTGCGGGGGCCGCGGATTCCGCGCCTCCAGACTGTCCAGCGGCCGGAACGACCATGACGCCAACGAGAAAACCAGGAACGACGCCAGCACCAGCAGCACGACATAGTTCAGCGCACGTCGCAGCAGAAAACCGGCCATCATTCCCTTCCGGGGTCGAGTCTTAGCCCCAGATCATAGGGACCACTGCCCCGTACCGCGTGTCCATCGCTCCCCCGCACCGTCGCGCGTGGCGCGTTGCCCCGCTTCGAGGTCGAGCACTTCCATCAATGTCGGGTCCTCGTCGATGGCATGCCACAGGTGCCCGAGCTTCGCCCCGGGCCCCGCGTCGGAGCTTCCGATCAGCTGCCACATGCCGTCGTCCGCGTCGTGGGTGACGAGCAGCACCGGCTCCTGTTGTTCGAAGACCTCTTTGGTCTGAATGCAATTGGTGCGCCAGATCCAATGCTTCATCCACCAGGCGCGCGGATCGCGTTCCATCACCCGGTCCACCACCCACCAGATGAACGGCAGGTCGTGGTGTGCGAGGCCTTCCGCGCGGGTGAAGTCCCGCCCGCCCTGCGGAACCGATTCGAACGGCGTGTCCACGAGCCCGTACGCGTGGGTGCCGTCGTGCGGGAACACCACGATGTGAAAGGTCCCGCCGCCTTCGTTCCCGGCCCCGATGCCGACGCTCATCCGCCCGGCCTGTTCGTCGCCGCCGGTGATCCAGCCGAGCGCGTAGGACGCCAGTTCGCCTTGCGGTCCGATGAACTCGCCGAACGCCCGCCGGTCCATGCCGGTCGCGTCCGCCGTCGGCACTTCGACCATCCGGCCGGGAATCACCTGTACATCCACCAGCCGGATGCTAGCTCTCCCCCGCTTCCCGCGCCGGTCCGCGCCATCGAGCCCGCGATTGTCCGGCAATGCTTCCGATGTGGTGACGAGGCGATCGCAGTCCCGGTAACGGACCGTTCATTCGCGCTACAGTCATAGCGGTGACTCTCTTTCACCTGCCCAAACCCAAGATGGTCGCCACGGATGTCGATGGCACGCTCATCGACAATGGTGAGCAGGTGAGCACGCGCACGAAAGCCGCGGTAGACGCCCTTATCGCGGACGGTGTGCCGTTCGTGCTCGCCACCGGCCGACCGCCCCGCTGGATCGATCCGGTGGTGGACGGTCTCGGCTACGCGCCGTTGTGCGTGTGCGCGAACGGGGCCGTCATCTACGACAGCGCCTCCGATCGGATCCTGTCGGCGCGGACCCTGGATGTGGAGACGCTGGCCTGGGCCGCGGACCTGGCGGAACGGCTGCTACCCGGGTGCGGGCTGGCGGCCGAACGCGTCGGGCAGAGCGCCCACGATGCCGCCACCCCGCAGTTCGTGAGTTCGCCGGAGTACGAGCACGCCTGGCTGAACCCGGACGACACCCGGGTGTCGCGGTCCGAGGTGATCGCCTCGCCCGCCATCAAGATGCTGATCCGGTTGCCGGGGGCGCTGAGCGGCGATATGCGGGCCGTGCTGGAGCCCGCCCTGGGCGGCCGGGCCGATCTCACCTATTCGACCGATCACGGGCTGATCGAACTGTCCGCGCCGGGCGTCACCAAGGCCACCGGGCTGGCGACGGTGGCGCAGCGGCTCGGCGTGCAGCATTCGGCGCTGATCGCGTTCGGCGATATGCCCAATGACGTTCCGATGCTGCGGCTGGCCGGGCACGGGGTGGCCATGGGCAATGCGCATCAGGAGGCCAAGGACGCCGCCGACGAGGTGGCCGCCCCCAACCACGAGGACGGCGTGGCGCAGGTCCTCGAGCGTTGGTGGACGTAGCCTCCTCGTCCGTGTGACGGATGCTATTGCGCCGCAGGCTGTTCCGGTACCGCGGGCTGTTCCGGTGCGGCCGGGGCCGGTGGTGCGGCCTCGGGCAGCGGTGCGGGAATCTCGGATCCGGCCGCGGGCGCGCTCTGCAGCGTGTCCGGGATGGGCGACCCGCCCGGCACCGTGACCGGATTGCTGCCGAAGTTCTTCAGCACGGTGGTGACGATTCCGGTGAGCCGGTTGAAAATCAGTGACCCACGCTGGAAGTCGGCGCGCACGCCGTCCTGCACCTGATATTCGTTGCTGGCCGGCAACCCGAGCATCCCGGTACCCGCCCCCAGCTGCCGGAAGCGTTCCAGGATCTTCCCGACCACCGCGAACACCCGCCCGTCCGGCGTCGAATACACGTACCCGTTCACGAATTCGGCGTACTGCCCGCCGTCCTCGGTCGCGATCGGCTCCGACTTCGCCTGTCCCAGTGGACCGTTCGCCGCGCCCTGCTGATTCCAATACCCGGCCACCGGATTCCGCCCGACCATGTCCAGCAGCTTGCCGGTGAGATCGGCGAGCGTGGCCAGATCGGCTTCGGTGTCGTTCTGGGTCTGCGGCGCGGTGTGCTGATTCCCGGCCTGCTGTTCCGGTTTCGGCCGGGACGGCGCCCGTGAACCGCCCTGCACCGTGCCGGCGGTCTTCTCGGCGATGGCGCGGATCTTGTCCATCAATTCGTAGGCGGCGTCGCCGGGGCAGGAGGTATTTCCGACATCGCGGTGCGCGAAGATATTCGGCAGTTTGACCGCTTGTCCCAGTGCGTATTTCGTGTAATCGCTGCCTTCGGAATACATGGTGGTCGAACCTTCGGGCTGGATTCCCGCGACCTTGGCGCGCCAGCCGATGAAATCACCCATGGCTTGCACGGCGATATCGGTCGGCGGTTCTTCCTCGTGATTGCCCATGAATGCCACACCGGCGGTATTGATATTGAATCCGCCCGCGTGCGCGCCTTCGACCGCGCGGTCCAGCCCGCCGTATCGGCCTTCGAAGATCTGCCCGTATTTGTCGACCAGTGCGTTGTATCCGATATCGCACCAGCCCAAAGTCTTCGCGTGATACGAGTAGATGGCGCGCACGATGCCCGCCGATTCCGCCTTGGAGTAGTCATTGCGCCCGGCGGTGTGGTGCACGGTGATCGCATTCACCGCATCGTCGTAGGTGGGTTCCTCGCAGCGCAGCGATTCGTCGGCGCCCCATTGCGCGCGCGTGATCACCTTCGGCCCGCCGCCCGGCAGCGCCGCCGCGACCTGGGTGAGGTTCTCGTCGATGGCCCCCCGGCCCGGATCGATCAGTACCGCGGCCAGTTTCTCCCAATTGATCTGCGCGGGATCTCCGGAATGGTCGGTGAGCGGCGCGGGTTCGGACACCGGCTTGCGGGTGGTGAGCACCTGCACGGCCTTGGTGCTGCCGACATAGATCGGCTCGGTGCCGGTGCGTTTGGATGCGACGCGCTGCCGTCCGTCGGCTTCGTCGGTGGAATACCAAGGGCCCCAAGTACCGTCGGCGCGTTGTGCGCGAATCTTGGAGCTGGTGCCCGCCAGATTGTCGGCGGTGAGTGCGACCATGCTGAAGGGCGTGTCGCGGGTGAGTTCCTTGACCTGGGCGCCGACCTGGTCGATCAGGTCGCCGGGCACGGCGCCGGGCGCCAGTGCGGGAGTGTTCGGATCGCCTTCGAGCTGGGGTGCGGCCGGGGTTTCCGCCGGCGCGACGGGTCCGGGTTCGGCGATGAATCCGGGGGACCCGCTGGGTTTCGAGACACCGCCGAGATTCGGTAGCGGTATCTCGCTGGGTAGTCGGACCCCGGACGGCACGGGTAGCCCGGCGGGCACCGGAATCGACCTGGGCAGCGGTAGTTTTCGCAGATCCGACAGGCGTAGGTCGGGCAGGTTCAATCCGGTCAGCTGCCGCAGCGGCAGTACCACGTCCGGTGCGGAGGCCAGCGCCACCTCGGCCAGCTTGGCCGGTATTGCTGCCAGATTGCTCTGATCAGCGGGTTTGACTTCCGGGGAGTCGCTCAGCGCCAGGACCCCGAACGGTGCGGTAATGGCCAGTATGGTGACTACGGGGAGTACATACGAGTGTTTGGCTCTGCTGTACGGCACGTGCATCTCCCATTCCAGGTAAATCTGTCTAACGGCACCCGGCCTGCAAGGTTGCTTCCGAGCGTCTCAGCGATCACACTAGTCCCAACTGTCACAGTCCCTGAACGTATGGTTGAGGCTTAGCCTTGGGTAACTCGAATGTAGCCTCAGCTCCAAACAGAACGGGTATGACATGCCGAACGGGTACCTACACGCACGCCGCAGACGCCGTAGCCTGATCGCCCTGTCCGTCACCGTCGCCACCGCGGCCGGCGGTACCGCCGCCCTGCTCTGGGCTTGGCCCGACGGCTCCTTCACCTTCACCGCGGGTCCCGGTCACGGCCGCGGCATGAGCCAGACCGGCGCTTTCGACCGCTCGGTCGGCGGCGACACCGCCGACACCATCCTGGCCCACTACTACCCCGGCGCCGAGCTGGCCGACATCGGCCCCACCACGGTCCGCGTCCGCCTGCAAGCCCAGGACGACAGCACCCTGGACGTGATCTCCGAATCCGTCTTCTACGTCGCCGGCCGCCGCGTGATCCCCGGCCAGGCGGCGGTGCTGACCCCCACCCCCACCGGCGCCGACGTGCGCATCACGCAGGGCTGTGACGGCGAAACCCTGTGGGAGGGCAGCACCGACGACCCCTGGGCCTATCCATCGATGGAAGGCACGAACCGCCCCGCCGCCGAACACCTCCAGCTGTGCGGCGGCAGCGCCTACCGCGGCGTCCTGGGCGTAGCTCTCGAAAACGGCAAGTACCGCACCGTCAACGACGTGGACGTGGACGACTACCTCATGGGCGTGGTCCCCGCCGAAATGGTCCCCAACTGGGCCGACCAGGGCGGCTCGGAAGCCCTACGCGCCCAAGCCATCGCGGCCCGTTCCTATGCCCTCGCCGAACACCGCTACGCCTACGCCGAAACCTGCGACACCACCGACTGCCAGATGTACCCCGGCACCGACAAAGAGGACACCCGCACCACCGACGCCGTCCTGGCCACCTCCGGCCGCGTTCTCTCCCGCGACAACCACGTCCTGCGCGCCGAGTATTCAGCCTCCCCCGACGGCGGCACCCCCGCGGAAAACCTCGAAATAGGCCCCGCCCTATCCGATTTCCCCGCCGCCCAACCCGCCCTCCCGTCCTTCCCCCTCTTCCCGGACCTACTGAATCCGAACCCCTCCGAACCATCGGAATCAGACCCGGCCGCCCCCACTTACTCGGATCCCACTTACTCCGACCCCACCTACACCGACCCCACCTATTCCGATCAAACCTATCCGGACCAGACAGACTCTTACGGCGTAACCCCCACGCCCCCTATCGAATCCAACACCCCCACCGAAATTCGCCCCCACCAAAATCCAGGAACCCGAGTCCGCAATCCCCTCCCACCCTCCGGTTCCACCGGCCTCCCCGCCGGCCCCACCACCCTGCGCCTCCTGGCGAACTCACACCGATTCACCGACCCCACCCCCGAAACCACCGCCAAACCACCCCTCCCCAACACCATCGCCCCCAGCACCGCCTCCACCCCAACCCCACCATCCGCACCCCAGCACCCGGCATTCACCACCTCCGCACCCGCCAACCCATTTCCCTGATTCAGCTGCGGAAGTAGAGGTTTCAAGCCCCGGCGTGCAGCGGCGGCCTGCCCGTGCCGCACGGCCCCCTTCGGTGTCGAAACCTTCACAACCGGTCGGATAAACGCGTCGGCTGCGCTCGAATTCGCCTGCTGGACGGTACGGTGATGCGGTTCGATCGTGGAGGAGACGCGCATCCATGGGATTTCGGCCCCGCCGCCCGCAATATGCTGCCGAAACCTCGGCTGCCCTAGGCATTTCCGGTGTTCTGCTGCTCGGCGCTACCCTGCTGCCCGCGTCGCCCGCCACGGCGGCCCCCACACACCCCTGGGCGCCCGCGCCGGTGAACAGTTGCGGCGAAACGGGACTCGACCCGCTGGCCCGGCAATCCAATCCGGCGTCGCCGCAACCGCAATCGGCGCCGACCATCCCGATTCCGGTGCCGCAGGTGGTAACCGTTCAGATTCCGGGGCCGAAGCAGGACAACACCCGCATCGAATCGGCTGCCCTGCCGGAGAACCCGTGCGCCAATCCCTGCCCCGAAGTCCGCGATTCCGCCACCGTATCGCCGGTAATTCCCGGCGGCGGCAGCCTGACGCTGCCCGAACTGAAGCTCGAATCCGAGCCCATCCCGATCGTGGTGCCCGGCGGTGAAACACCCGAACCGCAGCCCGCCCCCATCGCGGATCCACAGCCCGCCGCGCCCGCACCGCTTGCCCCGGTCCCCGCGCCGTCCCAACTGGATTCGCTGCGCCTGGTCAACCAGATAACCGGCCCCGGCTCCACCAACCGTACCGATATGCGCTGGTCGGTGGACGGCACCGACCTCGGGCTCATGTGGGAATCCGCGCCCGGTCAGATCGCCGTCGTCTTCGGCGACACCTTCGGCAAGGGCTGGAAACCCGGCGGCGCCGGCACCGATCAACAGGACTGGCGCAGCAACGTCATCGCCTACAGCACCGATCGCGACCTCACCGACGGCCTCACCCTCGATGATTTCGCCCAGGACCGCCGCTGCCACGCCGCCGAAATCCTGAACAGCCGCAAAATCAAGAACTTCGAGCAGACCACCATCCCCACTTCCGGCTTCGCCGTTGGCGCCCGCCAGTACCTCACCTACATGTCCATCAACCACTGGAGCCGTATCCCCGGCATGTGGTGGACCAACCACGGCGGCATCGCCTACTCCGACGACGCCGGTCGCACCTGGACCAAATCCCAATGGGCACAATGGGACAACCTCTTCGGTCTCGGCCGCTTCCAGGTAGCCACCATGGTTCCCCAGGGCGACTACGTCTACATGTTCGGCACCCCCAACGGCCGCATCGGCGTAATCGGCCTGGCCCGGGTCCCTTCCACCCAGGTCCTCAACAAATCCGCCTACCAATACTGGATAGACGGCACCTGGGTCGCCGCCGACGCCACCAATGAATTCCACGCCACCCCACTGGTTTCCGGTACCGCCAGCGAACTCTCCATCCGCTACGACGCCGATTCCTCCCGGTGGCAAATGGTCTACCTCGACACCACCCGAGGCCAATTCCTCCTCCGCACCGCCACCGAACCCCAAGGCGCCTGGTCCGATCCCACCCCACTCCTGAACACCGACGACTACCCGACGGCCTACGGCGGCTTCCTCCACCCCTGGTCCACCAGCAAAGACCTGTACTTCACCATGTCCGCCTGGAACAGCTACAACGTCTACCTGATGCACGCAACGTTGAAGTGAAACTCTCCAACACCTTCACGGACAACCGATCTGTGATGCGGCGTGGGATCGACGGAGCCGTGAAGGTGCCAGGCGCGCCTCTTTCAGCAGTGCAACTTCACGAAGGGGCAGGTGATCGCGTCCAGCAGGGATTGCATGGCGGATGCGCTGCCAGACGCCGAGCCGGAGTCGGCGGTGGTTGCCACGGGGGCGGGGGATACGCCCGCGCCGGCGGGGGCGGCCGCGCCCACGGCGACAGCGGACATGAGGACGGCGCTGGTCAGCACGGTGCGGACGGTGTTGCGCAAAGTCACTGGGTGTACTCCTGATTGATCTCGGGCCGGAGGCCCTCGGCGAAACACTATGCATCAGTGGCGCGTTGTCGGCCAGAGGAAGGGAATGAGGGTCGGTGAACGACGGCACCCATCACCAAGCCCGTCGAAGACGTCAGTAGCCACGTCAGGCCGATATCAGGTCGGCATCAGCCGAACCCGTGAAAGTACTCCTCATCAACCGCAAAACACCGCGTCAAGGAGCACCGAAATGCTGAAGTTCGACACCCAGTCCCCGATCACCGCCACCGTCGAGGTCGCCTCCGCCGAGGTCACCGTCATTGCCTCCGACCGCACCGACGCAGTCGTCCACATCCATCCCGCCGACCCCGCCAAGAAGGCCGACGTCCGCGCCGCCGAACAAACCCAGGTCGATTTCACCGCCGGCGTCCTGACTGTGAAGACGCTGAAGACCTGGCGGACGAAAACCGCCTTCGGCGGCAACCCGTCCATCCAAGTCACCGTCGAGGTGCCGACCGGCTCCGCCCTGAAGGCCACCGCCGGCGTCGGCCGCCTGATCGGCTTGGGCGCCCTCGGCGAATCCGACCTGGAAGTCTCCGCCGGTGACATCTACGTCGAGCGTCCCGTCGGCTCCGTCACCGCCACGGTTGCCAAGGGCGACATCCGAATCGGCGAGGCCACCCGGGGCATCCTGCGCCTGGAAACCTCCGTCGGCGAACTCGAAGTCGGAATCCGTCCCGGCAGCGCCGCGCGAGTCGAAACCAACGTCGCCCAGGGCGCCGTCCACAACCACATCGCACCGGCCGACCGGTCGCCCAACGCCTCCGACACCGTGCAGGTCTATGCCCGAAACACCCTCGGCAACATCATCATCGGCCACTCCGTCGCCGCCTGAAGGGCCAACCATGCGTGTCGCGAGCGCGCGTCCAACTGAAAGCATCTGTGCGGCAATCGAGGTCGACTATGTTGCCTCCTTATGGCCGAGGAGCCGCCCAACCCGCATGACGCCTACTTTCGGCAGGTTATGTCTCGTCCAGCCGACGCAGCCGGTGAACTCCGCGCCGTACTGCCGGAGGCGGTGACCGCCCGCCTGGATTGGGAGACCCTTGCGCTGCAACGGGCAGTAGGCGTTGCCGGGCTCAGTGGACGTGGGCCGTGGTGAGTTCGGCGGCGACGGGGTCGGCGCCGAGGGGGATGAGCCAGTTGAGGGCGGCTTCGGGGGCGAATTCGGCCATGCGGGTGGACAACTCCTCCTTTTGGGCGTCGGTGAGGGAGTCGGCGTCGCCGAGGAGGCGGGCTACGGTTTCGCGGTACATGAGGAGGTATTGGCGCTGGGACTGGAGGAGGGCGACGGTGCCGGCGGGGCCGTGGCCGGGGTAGAGGGTGAGGCCGGTGAGGGTGGGGGTGAGGGTGTCGAGGGCTTCGAGCCAGGTGGTGGAGTGGCCGTCGGTCAGGTAGGAGTGCATGCCGTCGAAGAAGGCGAGGTCGCCGATGAAGGCGGCGCGGGTGGCGCCGGATTCGACGAGAATCCAGCTGTCGGCGTGGCTTTCGGCGGGGCCTACCTCGTGGATGGTGAAGGTGATGCCGTCGATTTCGATGGATTCGCCGTCGGCCAGGTGCACGTTGGGGACGCGGTAGCGGTCGGGCCATTCGGCGCCGTAGGTCGGGCCCCATTGGGCGCGTTTGGCTTCGGCGGATTCGGCGATCACCTTGGCCACCTCGGCCGTGGAGTAGACGGGGGCGTCCTCGGGGACCACGTAGGGGAGGCCGTTGAAGTGGTCGGGGTGGGGGTGGGTGACGAAAGCGGCCAGCAGGGGTTTGCCGAGGGCCTTGGCTCGGGCGGCCAGGGCGTGGGCGTCGGAGACCAGGAGGTTGGCGTCGATGAGGACCACGCCGTTGGGGGTTTCGATCAGGTAGCTGTTGACGAAGATGCCGGATTCGGCGGCGGTGTAGGTGTGGATGCGGAAGGCGTTGCTCATGTCCGGATTCCCTTTCGTGGTTACGGTAGGGATGACCGTATGAGCCTGCGCTCGGTGCCGATAGAAGGCACTTTGAAGTGCCCTTCCGTGGAGATTTCGATGAGCCTCGTCATTCCCGACATTCTCGAGGAGTCCTGTGCGACTCGGCAGGCGCTGGAGCGGTTCGCGGCCAAATGGCGGGTGCTGCTGGTGTATGCGCTGATGGACGGGCCGCATCGGCACGCGGCGCTGCGGCGGCGACTGCCGGGCATCACGCAGAAGATGCTGACCGAGACCCTACGCGGGATGGAGGCCGACGGGCTGGTGGAGCGGCAGGTGTACAAGCAGTCGGCGCCGCAGCACGTCGAATACCAGCTGACCGCGCTGGGGCGCACGCTGGAAGCGCCGCTGGCCGCCATCTGCGGCTGGGCCACGGAACACGGTGTGCTCGAGGTGAATACGGACGACGACGGGTTCGACGTGGCGGCCGCGGGCTGACACCGCCGCTACCTTGGATGGGGTGCGGCAGGTGTGGGATGCGTGGGGGACCGTGCTCGTGGTGTGGGCGCTGGCGGTCCCCGTGGTCGCGGCGACCGGGTGGTGGGTGGCGCGGTGGCGCATCCGGCGCGGACAAGAGGGCAGCGCGGCCATTCGATGGACAGTCGCCGAGACGGGAATACTGCTCGGCACACTGCCCTGGATCTGGATGATCCTCACCCCGGCGCACGGCGAACGCAAGGTCATCCTGTTCCCGCTGGTCGACCTGATCGACACCCTGCTCGAGGCGTCGACCAACACCGTGGTGCAGGTGGTGGCCAACACCATTCTGTTCATTCCGCTGGGATTCCTTCTCCCCCTGCGATTTCCGTGGTTCGGTACCGTCCCGCGCATGCTCGCGGTCGGCGCGCTGCTGTCCGCCGGGCTCGAAACCGCCCAATACGTCCTGGATCTCGGCCGCTGGTCCTCCATCGACGATGTGCTGATGAACGCGACCGGCGCGGGCATCGGCGCGTGGCTGACGCGCAGGTACTCAGGACAGCGATTTGTCCCCGAGCGCCTCGGCGAGCGCGCGCAGCAGGGGCACGATGGCCTCGCGATCGGATCCGGCGAAATCGGCAAGTAGCCGTTCGGCATTGGCGGCGTGCAAGGGCAGCAGCTTGTCCACCAGGTCCCGCCCGGCCTCGGTGAGCTGCACCCGCACGGCACGGCGATCCGACGGATCGGCGACGCGAACCACCAGCCCCTTGGCGGCCATCCGATCGATCCGATTGGTGACGGCCCCCGAGGTCACCATGAGCGCCTTGTTCAGCGCGCCCGCGGTCAGCCCATCGTCCCCGCCGTTGCGGCGCAGCGTGGAGAGCAGGTCGAACTCCCAGAACTCCATGCCGTGCCCCTTGAAGAACTCGGCGAACTCGCGGTCCATGATGCGGGCGATCCGGGTGACCCGCCCGGTCACCTCCACATAGGAACAGTCCACGTCAGGGTGGATGCGGCTCCAGGCGGCGCGGATCTGATCGACGGCGTCGGACACGGCGACTCCTCTCACGATTGAAAATCTCAACATCAATATACTTGACACTGAAGTACTTGGATGTTTTTATTTCAACGTTGAGATTATCAATGAGGAGCTAACGATGAACATCAGCCGCACCGGATACGCCGGAACCCTGGCACTGACCGGCCTCGCGCCCCTGGTCTGGGGATCCACCTACGCCGTCACCACCGAGTTCCTGCCCGCGGACCGGCCGCTGTTCACCGCCCTCATGCGGGCCCTGCCCGCCGGCCTGCTGCTGCTGGCCGTGACCCGCAAGCTGCCGCAGGGCGAGTGGATCTGGAAGGCCGGCGTGCTCGGCGTCCTGAACATCGGCGCCTTCTTCCCGCTGCTGTTCCTCGCGGCCTACCGGCTGCCGGGCGGCGTGGCGGGGGTGCTCGGGGCCGCGGCTCCGTTGATCGCGCTGGGGCTGGCCACGGTCGCGCTGAACGAGAAGATCACCGCGCGGAAGCTCGTGGCGGCCATCGTCGGCATGACGGGTGTGGCGCTGGTGGTGCTGCGGGCCAGTGCGGCCCTGGACACGGTCGGGGTGATCGCGGGACTGCTGGGCGCGGCTTCGATGGCCGCCGGCACCGTGATGACCAAGCGCTGGGGACGGCCGGAAGGTGTTGGCCCCCTGGCCATGACGGGCTGGCAGCTCACCGCAGGCGGTATCGTGCTGCTGCCGCTGGCGCTGGCCGTCGAGGGCATGCCGCCGGCGCTGTCGCTCACCAATATCGGCGGCTACCTGTACCTGGGCCTGATCGGAACCGCTGCCGCGTACGCCATCTGGTTCCGCGGGCTGGCCAAGGCCGATGCCACTTCGGTCGCCTTCCTCGGACTGCTGAGCCCGCTGTCGGCCACCGTGATCGGCTGGGCCGCACTGGGACAGTCGCTGACCCCGCTGCAGATGCTCGGCATGGTGATCGCGCTGGGCGGCACGCTGCTCGGGCAGATGGCCGCCGCGCCCAAGCCGGCCGCGGTCGTCACCGTGACGAATGATGCTGCCGCACAGGACCGCTCGAACGCCAAGACCGCCGCCTGACCTGGCGATACCGCACAATACGGAAACACGAAGGAGCACGAGAAGCCATGCGTATCACGATCTTCGGGGCATCGGGTGGAGTCGGCAGCCGGACCGTTCGGGAAGCGATCGAGCGGGGGCACGAGGTGGTAGCGGTGGCGCGGCAGCGCGCCGGGCTGGTCGATCTGCCCGCGAGCGCGGAACGGCGCACCGGGGACGTGTCCGATCCGGCGCAGGTCGCGGAATTGAGCGCGGGCAGTGACCTGGTCATCAGCGCCACCCGGCCGGTCGCCGGGCAGGAGAGCGAGCTGGTGCGGGCGGCGGAAGCGCTGCTGGAAGGATTGGCGGACAGCGAGATCCGGCTGTTGGTGGTCGGCGGGGCGGGGAGCCTCACCGTGCCGGGGACCGGTAAGACGGTGATCGAGCAGCCGGATTTCCCAGCCGATTGGGTGCCGATCGCGGAGGCTTGCAACCGGCAGCTGGCGGTGTTCCAGGGCGCGGCGCGGCAGCCCGATGGGGGCAGCGTGGATTGGGCCTACGTGAGCCCGGCCGCCATGCTGGAGCCCGGGGTGCGCACCGGTTCCTACCGGCTCGGGGCCGACGAGCTGATCGTGGATGACGAAGGCAATTCGGCGATTTCGATGGAAGACATGGCCGTCGCCCTGCTGGACGAGGCGGAGCGGCCCAAGCATCACCGGACCCGGTTCACCGTCGGGTACTAGGGAGATTCCGGGAACGACGAAGGGCGGGACGAGATACGCCCGGAGGATGGAAAGACGAAGGGCGCGACCGAGATTCCCGGTCGCGCCCTTGCTGCGTCGTTCAGCCGCGGATCAGAAGACCCGGAAGCCCGCGCCCACCTTGCCGTGCGCGTCGATATCCGCGAGCACCATGGTGATGCTGGTGGCCAGCTCCGGCTCGTGGATGATGTCGCCCGCGCCCTTGCACAGCGGCAGTTCGATATTGATCGGCCCGGCGGTGAAGTTGGTGGCCGCCACGACCATGCCGACCAGGCGATCGCCGATCAGCACCGGCCCGCCCGAGTCACCGTGATTGGCGCACACCTGCGAGCGGAAGTACTCCGGATTCGACTCCCACACCAGACCGCAGGTGTAGCCGGTGGTGCGGCCGTTCTTGCAGACCGTGTCGCCGACCTTCGGGTTCGAGCCGATGCCGTTGATCACCGACTGCGCGACCTTGCGGACCGGAGCCACCCGATCAGCATTGAGTTCGATGACAGCCCAGTCGTTGTCTTCGCTCTTCTCGGAGATCACGCCGATCACACCGGACTTGGTGGACTTCTCCGCGAGCAGGCGCGCCCCGACCTCACCGCAATGCCCCGCGGTGATGGCGACGAGCCGGTTCTCCCGGTCGTAGCCGATGGCGGTGAGCGTGCACTCGGAGACCTGGTCCTTGGTGGTGAGGTCCTCGACGTAAACGCCCGAGCCGCCGCCCAAAGCAGCCGGACCGGCCGCCTGCGCACCACCGGTGGGCACCAGCATCGGCGCAGTCATGGCCGCTACCAGCGCGACCGCCCGATACAGAATTCGGGCACGGCCCGCTGTGAACATGTGTTGCCTTTTCCCCAAAGGTTGAACAGAAGGTGAATTCGCGCGGACGAACGAAAACTACTGTAGCCCAACGCGCCGGGCGATCTTGTCACGGCAACCATACAGAATCAAGAGCGGACCGGTCGGTGACCGATGTGCCGACCGATTTGCCCGGCGCATACTGAACAGGCTTGACCTTGACGCTACGTCAACTTGCATCCTGAATTCGTCGAGGCGAACGAGCGAAGAAAGGACCGTCAGTGGCGACCGAATGGTCCATCCAGGAACTGGCGAAAGCCGCCGGAACCACCAGCCGCACCCTGCGGCACTACGGTGAACTCGGCTTGCTGCCGCCCACCCGGATCGGCCACAAC
This sequence comes from Nocardia yamanashiensis, assembly GCF_021183565.1. Lineage (NCBI taxonomy): Bacteria > Bacillati > Actinomycetota > Actinomycetes > Mycobacteriales > Nocardiaceae > Nocardia > Nocardia yamanashiensis. Next base: position 6,699,851 of record NZ_CP089226.1, on the reverse strand, counting down.
GGCTACCGCTACTACGGCCAGGATTCGCTCGTCCGCTTGCAGCGCATCCTGCTGCTCCGCGAACTCGGCTTGGGCCTCCCGGCCATCGCCGAAATCCTCGCGGGCCAAACGGATACCGCCGCCGCCCTGCACACGCACCTGGAACTGCTCCAGCAGGAGCAGGCCCGCCTCGCGCGTCAGATCGCCTCGGTACGCACCACATTGCGCAAAACGAAAGCAGGTGAGCCACTCATGGCCAATGAAGTATTCGACGGATTCGACCACACCCAATACAAGGACGAAGTAATCGAGAAGTGGGGTAGGGACGCCTACGAGCGCGGCGACCGCTGGTGGCGCTCCATGACGGAATCGGACAAACAGTCCCACGTCCAAACCCACCTCGACATCGCCGCCGACTACGGCCGAGCCCACGCCGCTGGCCTCCCGGTGGACAGCGACGAAGTCCTGGAAATCGTCCAGCGCCACTACGACTGGGTCACGCTGGGCTGGCAAGGCAAGCGCCCCAAGCCCGAAGAATTCACCGGCCTAGGCGAAATGTACGTAGCCGACCCCCGCTTCGCCGCCAACTACGACAAACACGAAGCGGGCACCGCGGTATACGTCCGAGACGCCATGAGGGCCTTCGCCGCCACCCGTCTCTGACCCGAGTTCTTACACCCGGGACCGGCTAGGCCGGGACCACTCAATCACCCAGACCGATGAGTTCGATTTCCATGTCGAAGGGTTCGGTTGTGTTCAGCAGCTTGCGATGGACGTCGAGTCCTAGGTTCTACCCCCGGATACTGCCTGCACGATGCTGCTTGTCCGCATTATCGTGCAGGCGCTCGGCGTTTCGCTATGCGGCGCACATGGATTGCATGACGCCGCGGAGGATCGGCATGCCGTAGGTGGTGGGGGCGAAGGCGAGGGTTTGGGCTATGCCCAAGGGGGTGGTGATGGTGGAGGCTACGCCGGTGAAGCCGGCGATGGTGGTGCCTAGGGTGAGGAGGAGGCTGGTGGTGTCGAGGGTGAGGGTGATGAGGTCGAAGGCGTTCTCTACCTTGACTTCACCGAGGGGGACGGTGTTGAGGGCTTTGCCTTCGTAGATGTCGAAGCCGAGGTTGGCCAGGAAGGTCAGCGGGCCGTAGTCCATGGCGTTGACGAGGGGGCCGAGTTCTTCGATGCGGCGGAGGGTGACGATCTCGGCTACTCGGTTGTCGCGCAGGAAGGCTTGGAGGGCTTCGGCGTTGGCGTGGACGGTGGGGGCGTCGATGCCGAGTTCGGGGTGGGTGGTGAGGAAGGTGCGGGTGCGTTCGACCAGGTCGGAGGTTTTGAGTTCGGCCAGGGGAGTGCAGGAGCCGTCGGCCTTGACCAGCTGATTCGCGAGGTCGAGGAGGGGCTGGGGGACCGCTACGTGTTCGTCGGGGAGGTCCAGTTGGAGCTTTTCGTAGGCGTTGGGGGCCTTGCAGGTGCGGGCCACCTGGGCTTGGACGGCGCGGGCCAGGGACTTCACGCCGTTGAAGAGGGCGCCGACGATGGGCTTGAGGACGAAGCCGACGGTGGGGACCAGGCTGGCGCCGAGCTGGGCGGGGATCTTCACGATGCGGGTGGCCAGGATGAAGACCTCGATGACCTCGTTGACGGTCAGCTGCGAGACCGAGACGGTCTTGTCGATATTGCCGGTGCGGACCGCGTCGAGGGTATTGACCAAGTAGGTGACGATCGGGTCGTCCAGGAACTGGAGCCGGCCGCCGGAATCGGCCGGATCGGCGGGCAGGCCGCGGCGGTGCACGCCCACCTGCGCCATGCTCAGCCGGAAATCGTTCACCTGCCGGTCGTAGGCGGACTGCTGACCCGCCGGCACCACCGAGCGAATCGCGGTGGCGGCCGTGGTGATGATGTCATCGAAGGTTGCTGCACCATCGCCACAGAGGCCGACGGTGTCGGCGACCTCGACGGTGGCGAGAGATTCCTCGGCGGCGCGGGCGGGCGCGGCGGCGGGAATCAGGGCGGCCGAGCCGAGGATGGCCGACAGGGTGAACGCGCCGACTAGCGGGGCGAGACGGTGAAACCGCATGTAGATAGGTCTTCCGGGTCGAGCGTCGGCTGCGGGCGGGCAACTGCAACACGGCGTAAGAAACTGGTCGGACGATCAGTTCGCAGCTATGTAATACAGCTCTCATGACGTGTCCGTCAGCACTTTGGTGAACTCTGAGCAAAATTTCTGGAGCCCGTCCCGGTGAGCGAGATGACGAACTCCCGGTCCCGCCGTATCCTCCGAAATCCGCAGCACCCGGAGCCCACGCGCGCCGAACGGAGATGCCGGTAGTCTGGGCAGCCGTGACCGTCGCATCCCCCTTCGATCTCATTGTTGTCGGCTCCGGTTTCTTCGGACTGACCGTCGCGGAACGCACTGCCAGCCAGCTCGGTAAGCGCGTGCTGGTGATTGATCGCCGCTACCACCTCGGCGGCAACGCGTATTCGGAGGCGGAACCCGAAACGGGTATCGAAGTCCACAAATACGGGGCGCACCTGTTCCACACCTCGAACAAGCGGGTGTGGGATTACGTGAACCAGTTCACCGAATTCACCGGCTACCAGCATCGCGTCTTCGCCATGCACAAGGGCCAGGCGTACCAGTTCCCCATGGGCCTGGGCCTCATCTCGCAATTCTTCGGCCGGTATTTCACCCCGGACGAGGCCAAAGCACTCATTGCCGACCAGTCCGCCGAGGTCGACTCCAAGGACGTCACCAACCTCGAGGAGAAGGCCGTCTCGCTGATCGGCCGCCCGCTCTACGAGGCGTTCGTCCGCGATTACACCGCCAAGCAGTGGCAGACCGATCCGAAGGAACTGCCGTCGAGCATCATTTCCCGGCTCCCGGTCCGCTACAACTTCGACAATCGCTACTTCAACGACAGCTACGAAGGCCTGCCCAAGAACGGCTACACCGCGTGGCTGACCAAGATGGCCGAGCACGAGAACATCGAAGTCCGGCTGAATACCGATTGGTTCGAGGTGCGCGAGGAGATTCGCGCCCAGAACCCGGACGCGCCGATCGTCTACACCGGCCCGCTGGACCGCTACTTCGACTACGCCGAAGGCGAACTCGGCTGGCGCACCATCGATTTCGAGACCGAGGTCTTGAACACCGGTGACTTCCAGGGCACTTCGGTGATGAACTACAACGACGCGGATGTGCCCTACACCCGCATCATCGAATCGCGGCACTTCCACCCGGAACGCGATTACCCCAAGGACAAGACGGTCATCCAGCGCGAATTCTCGCGTTTCGCGCAGACCGGCGACGAGCCGTACTACCCGATCAACACCCCCGAGGACCGGGCCAAGGTGCTCGCCTACCGCGAGCGCGCCAAGGCCGAAACCGCCTCCGCCAAGGTGCTTTTCGGCGGCCGCCTGGGCACCTACCAGTACCTGGACATGCATATGGCGATCGGCGCGGCGCTGAGCATGTTCGACAATGTGCTGCGCCCGCACCTGGAAACCGGAGCAGCGCTGGTGGACACCGCCGAATGACCGCCCAACTCGAGCTGGAAGCCATGAGCACCGACAGCCGCGCCAAGTCCCTGCTCCAGCGGATCATCCTGCCCCGGCCGGGCGAACCGCTGGACGTGCGGAAGCTGTACCTGGAGGAATCCGAGACCAATGCCCGGCGCGCGCACGCCATCACGCGCACCGCGCTGGCCATCGGCGCCGAATCCGAAGTGTCGTTCTGTACTTACTTCAACGCGGTCCCGGCCAGCTACTGGCGGCGCTGGAGCGTGCTGAAGTCGGTCGTGCTGCGGCTGGAACTGTCCGGGCACGGGCGGGTGGATGTCTACCGGTCCAAGGCTGATGGATCGCGAATCCACGTGCAGGGCAACGAATTCACCACCCCGGGCGATGGCGCGGCGGCCGCGGCGTTCATCGAATTCGAGGTGGATCTGGGCCCGTTCGAGGATGGTGGCTGGATCTGGTTCGACATCACCACCGACTCGCACGTCGAAATGCGCAGCGGCGGTTGGTACGCGCCGATCGAGGCCCCGGGTGAGGGCAGCATCGCCGTCGGCATGCCGACCTTCAACCGCCCGACCGACGCGGTGAAAACCCTTGCGGCGCTGGGCTCTGACCCGCTGGTGCTGGAGAAGATCAAGGCCGTCATCATCCCCGACCAGGGCACCAAGAAGGTCGTGGACGAACCGGGCTTCGCCGAAGCCGTTGTGCCGCTGGGTGACCGGCTCGCCATCCACAACCAGCCCAACCTGGGCGGCTCCGGTGGCTACAGCCGCGTCATGTACGAGGCGCTCAAGACCACCGACGCCGAGTTCATCGTCTACATGGACGACGACATCGAGATCGAGCCGGACTGCATCCTGCGCGCGCTGGCCTTCTCGCGTTTCGCCAAGTCGCCCATCCTGACCGGCGGCCAGATGCTCAACCTGCAGGAACGTTCGCACCTGCACGTCATGGGTGAGGTGGTGGACCGCTCCATCTTCATGTGGACCGCGGCCCCGAACGTCGAATACGACCACGATTTCGCCAAGAACCCGCTGCGCGACCGCGACAACTCCAAGCTGCTGCACCGGCGCATCGACGTCGATTTCAACGGCTGGTGGACCTGCGTCATCCCGCGTCAGGTGGCCGAGGAGATCGGTCAGCCGCTGCCGCTGTTCCTCAAGTGGGACGATGCCGAATACGGCCTGCGCGCCCGCGCCGCCGGCTATCCGACTGTCACCCTCCCCGGCGCGGCCGTCTGGCACATGGCGTGGAGCGACAAGGACGACGCCATCGACTGGCAGGCGTACTTCCACCTGCGCAACCGCCTGGTCGTCGCCTCGCTGCACCTGCCCAACGACGGCCGCCCCATGGTCGTCAACACCGTCAAGGCCACGCTGAAACACCTGCTGTGCCTGGAATATTCGACGGTGGCCATCCAGAACGAGGCCATCCGCGACTACCTGGCCGGCCCGGACCAGCTGTTCGGCCTGCTCCCCACCGCGCTCGGCAAGATCCACGCCATGCGCAAGGAGTACCCGGACGCCGTGGTCGTCCCGTCCTCCACCGAACTGCCCATGGCCTCCCGGGCCGCGGTCGGCGCGGTCGGTGAACCGGGCAATCCGCTCGCCAAGGTGGTGCGCCTGGGCAAGGGCGTGCTGCACAACTTCCGCAAGGCCGATCCCGCGCACCACGAGACCCCGCAGCTGAACGTCCCCACCCTGGACGCCCGCTGGTTCCTGCTGTCGCAGGTGGACGGCGTCACCGTCACCACCGCCGACGGCCGGGGCGTGGTCTACCGCAAGCGCGATCCGCGCAAGGCCGCCGAGCTGTTCAAGGAAGCCATGCGCCTGCGCCGGGAGCTGGCCGAGCGTTTCCCCGAAGTGCGCGAGCAGTATCGTCGCGCGCACGCGCATCTCACGAGCAAGTCGGCGTGGGAGAACGTCTTCGGAATCGACTCGACCGAATCCACTTCAGGAGAAGAGCGCAAATGACCGCTGCAGAGTCCGCGACGAACGCGGACCGCGGGCTGCACGTCGTCCCGGAGACTCCGGAGACAGTGCCGCCCGCGACCGGCGAGGTCAAGATCCTCAATCTGGTGCAGGGCACCATCGGGCAGCAGCCCGGGGCGATCAAGGTCGCGCGCGGGATGTCGCATTTCGGTGAGCATTCGCTCGGCTGGATCGGCATCGCCGCGGTCGGCGCGCTCGTCGACAAGCCGCGCCGCCGCGAGTGGGCCGGGGTCGCCGTCGGCGCGTTCGGCGCGCACGCCGCGTCCGTGGTGATCAAGCGGATCGTCCGCCGCAAGCGCCCGCATCACCCGTCGGTGCAGGTCAACGTGTCGACGCCGTCGAAGCTCAGCTTCCCGTCCTCGCACGCCACCTCCACCACGGCGGCGGCTGTGTTGCTCGGCAGGCTCACCGGGCTACCCTTGCCTGCGGTGCTCGTCCCGCCGATGCTGCTCTCCCGGCTCGTCCTCGGAGTGCACTACCCCTCCGACGTGCTCGCCGGCTCGGCGCTGGGTGCCGCATCAGCCGCCGCTGTGCTTGCCGCCGAAAAGAGACTCGCGAATTGACCGCCCAGGAAAGAGCCCTTGTTGACATGAGCGAAGAGCCGACCAGCACCGACCTAGACGAGGCGGTCATCAAGGGACCGCCGAAGACGCTCGCCGGTGGTCTCGTCAAGGCCATGCGGCCGCGGCAGTGGGTCAAGAACGTGCTGGTGCTGGCCGCGCCCATGGTGGCCGGCAAGAACCTCGCCACCGGCGATTTCATCATCGCGAACTGGACCGTCATCGGGCACGTGGCCATCGCGTTCCTGGTGTTCTGCCTGGCCGCGTCCGGTATCTACCTGGTCAACGACGCCCTCGACGTGGAGGCCGACCGGGCGCATCCGACCAAGCGCTTCCGGCCCATCGCGGCCGGCGTGGTGCCGGTGAACCTGGCCTACGGGCTGTCGTTCGTCCTGCTCGCGGGCTCGATCCTGTTGTCCTTCACCGCGAGCTGGCATCTGGCCGTGGTGATGGCCGTGTACATCGCCATCCAGCTGGCCTACTGCTTCGGCCTCAAGCATCAGGCCGTGCTCGATATCGCCATCGTGTCCTCGGGCTTCCTGCTGCGCGCGGTCGCCGGTGGCGCGGCCGCCGACATCAAGCTGTCCAAGTGGTTCCTGCTGATCATGGCGTTCGGCTCGCTGTTCATGGCGGCCGGAAAGCGCTACGCCGAGTTGAAGATCGCGCTCGACACCGGCGCCAAGATCCGTAAGTCGCTGGAGTACTACACGCCGACCTACCTGCGGTTCGTGTGGACCCTGTCGGCCACCGCCGTGGTGGTGTTCTACGGTCTGTGGGCGTTCGAACCGGATCACGCCAACAACACCTGGTTCGCGGTGTCGATGATCCCGTTCACCATCGCCATCCTCCGGTACGCCGTCGATGTCGATGGCGGCGAAGCCGGTGAACCGGAAGAGATCGCCCTGGGGGACCGGATCCTCCAGTTCCTCGCAATCGCCTGGATCGGAGCGGTAGGTGTCGCTGTCTATCTCACCTGACGTGGTAGAGGGAGAAGAGCGAGTAGAGGGCGCGCCGACGGCACAGTTGCCGGTCGGTCGCGCCCGTCGCCGTGCGAACGACGCACGGCTGTCTCGACTATCCCGCGCTACCTTCGTCGGTGGGATCGCGCTGACAGCGGTCCTTTTCGCGGCCGGTGGCTGGCAGCGCCGCTGGATCGCCGACGACGGTCTCATCGTGCTGCGCACGGTGCGAAACCTGCTGGCGGGCAACGGTCCCGTCTTCAATGCGGGGGAGCGCGTCGAGGCGAACACCAGCACCGCCTGGACCTACATCGTCTGGTTCTTCAGCTGGCTCACCCAGATCCGGCTCGAGTACGTGGTGCTCGGCATCGCGCTCACGCTGTCGGTGCTGGCGGTCGTGTTCGCCATGGTGGGTTCCGCGCGGCTGTGGGGCGGTTCGTCCTCGCAGTTCCTGCTGCCCGCGGGCGTGCTCGTCTACATCGCGCTGCCGCCTTCGCGTGACTACGCCAGCTCCGGGCTGGAATCGAGCCTGGTCATCTTCTGGCTGGCGGTGTTGTGGTGGGCGCTGGTGCGCTGGTCGCAGGCCGAGAAGGTGCGCCTGCCAGGCTTTTTCGCGCTGGTCTTCTGGGCCGGCCTGTCGCCGCTGATCCGGCCGGAGATGACCCTCGTGGGCGCGCTGGCGCTGATGATGATCTTCCTGGCGCCGGTGCCCGAGACCCGGTTGCGGCCCTGGGTGTTCCGCGCGCTGATCGTGGCGGTCGCGGGCATCCTGCCGGTGGCCTACCAGATCTGGCGGATGGGCTACTACGGCCTGCCCTACCCGAACACCGCGGTCGCCAAGGACGCGGGCGGGGCCAAATGGTCGCAGGGCCTGGTCTATTTCTGGAACCTGGTCGGCCCGTACTGGCTGCTGGTGCCGCTGGCGCTGCTCACGGTGACCGCGGGCGCGCTGGCTTGGACCCGGCGCTCGACACCGCGCGGCGGCCGGCACGCGCTGGGCACGGCCGGGACCGCGGACGGCGGAAAGCCGGACCTGCGCACCCGGATTCACCGTTTCAGCCTCTGGCTGCGCACGCCCACCGCCGTGGTGGCGCTGATGGTCGGCAGCGGTCTGCTGCTCACCGTCTACGAGATCCGCGTCGGCGGCGACTTCATGCACGGCCGCATGCTGTTGCCGCAGCTGTTCTGCCTGATCCTCCCGGTCGCGGTGATTCCGCTGCGGCTGCCCGAGAACCGCAAGCCGGACTGGGTTTTCGCGGTGGTGCTGGCGGCCTTCCTGGGCACCGCCGGATGGGCGCTTTTCGCGGCCAACACCACGGCCATCAAGACCGGGACCAAGATCAGCTCGACGGGCATCGTGGACGAGCGCGTGTACTACGTGCTGAACACCGGTCACGATCACCCGATTCGCGCCGAGGACTACCTGGACTATCCGCGCATGCGGGCCATGGTCAAGAACATCGCCGAAACCCCGGACGGCGGACTGCTGCTCAATTCGCCGTCGTTCATGTTCTGGTACGTCGCGCCGCCGCCGCAGCCCATTCCCGATGGCGGTGCGGGACATACGGTGTTCTTCCTGAACCTGGGCATGACCTCGATGAACGTGCCGCTGGACGTGCGCGTCATCGACCAGATGGGCCTGGCGTATCCGCTTGCGGCGCATACCGAACGGCTCACCGACGGCCGCATCGGGCACGACAAGAACCTGTACCCGGACTGGGTGGTCGTGGACGCGGGCATGGTGGACAAGCATCCGTGGATGCCCTGGTACCTGGACGACCGGTGGACGGCGCAGGCGCGAGTCGCCCTGTCCTGCCCCGCGACCCAGGATCTGCTGGCCTCCACCCGGGCGCCACTGACCTTCGATCGCTGGCGGCACAATGTCCAGCAATCCCTGGACTTCGCCAAGTACCGCATCGACCGGGTGCCGAAATACGAGATCGAGCGTTGCCAATTGGTGGATCCCACCCTGCCGGGCAACTAGATCGGGTAGAACATTGGCAACCCCGCACCCTCGGGTGCGGGGTTGCCTTGTTCGTAAGGACGTTTGACAGGTTTGTCACGGTTTGTCCCGCAGCTTTCCTGCTCCTGTCTCGATTCGGTAACGCCAAGGCATATCTTCCGCGATACCATTCGCGGACACACCTCTTGACGGCTCGAGTGATCTTGTGCCGCAAAGGTTGTCGCAACAGACGAAAGGCCGATGAAGGATGCGGGGCGCAGCTGTGAATGGTGGGGGACAGTCGATCGGCGCACGCGCGATCACGAGGCGCGGACTGCTCAAAGGATCGCTCGCGGGCACGGCGCTGCTGGCCGGAGCGCTGGCCTTCCCGGCCACCGCGCGCGCGGCGCTGAATACCGACGGCTTCGACTTCTATGTCGATTCCGCGACCATGGGACCGATCAAGACCCGCGTCTTCCGTGCGGCGGACGGCAATACGAACCGCGTGGTCTACGCGCTCGACGGTATGCGCGCCCGCGACGACCTGAACGGCTGGGAGATCGAGACCGAGGTCTCGCGCGAACTCGTCAAACAGAACATCAATGTGGTCATGCCGGTCGGCGGCCAGGCCAGCTTCTACGCCGACTGGGCGGCGGCCAGCACCTTCCTGGGCAGCTCCGCCGGAACCGATGCGGGCCGGACCAATTCGGGTTCCTCGCAGATCCTGGCCGGCGGCCCCGGCAAGTCCTACGCCTACAAGTGGGAGACCTTCCTCAGCAAGGAACTTCCCGCCGGTCTGCGGGATCGCCTGGGCTTCAGCACGACTCGCAACGGCGTCTTCGGCCTGTCCATGAGCGGCTCGTCCGCGCTCATGCTGGCCGCCTTCTACCCGGGCCAGTTCAGCTATGCCGGTTCGTTTTCCGGCGCGCTGAACCTCTCCGACTCGATCATGCGCAATGCGGTCCGCGTCGCCCTGCTCGACGCGGGCGGGTTCAATGTCGAGTCGATGGCCAAGACCACCTCCCAGTGGCAGCACCTGGACGCCTACACCTTCGCACCCAAGTTGAAGGCCAATGGAACTCGCATGTGGATCTCCGCGGGCAGCGGCCTGCCGACCTCCAGCGACGCGCTCAATATGTCCACCCTGCAGGGCATGGGCATCGAGGCCGTATCCCTGATGGGCACCAAGGCGTTCCAGTCCCGCTACGCCAGTCTGGGCGGTTCGAACGTCACCTACGACTATCCGGCGCTCGGTGTGCACAACTGGAAGAACTGGGAAGCGCAGCTCTACAAGATGCTCCCCGACCTCTCCGCGCACATCGGCTGATGCCCCGGCGCTATGGATTCGACGAGATTCGACAAGCGGGATTTGTCCCTCGGTTTGTATCCAGCCGCAGGTCTGCGCCACTTTTCCGAACCGGAGTGGCGCGGGTCACTATTGTCTCGATCTGATAACGCCCCGTTAGCCATCACACGATAGGCTCCCCGAGACCTCCGGCCCGTGGTCACGAGCACACGACCGGAACAGCGTGAGAGAACGACAGGAAAGGCCGGACAGAACATGCGAGGCGAGAGACGTCTGAGATCCCGCAGCGGTTGGCTCAAGAGATCGGTGCTGGGTGTCGCTTTGGCGACAATGCTGCCGTTCGGGGTGTCGGTGGCAGGAGCCGGAGCCGCACACGCGGCCTTCAACCCATCAGGATTCGACTTCTACGTGGACTCCGCGTCCATGGGCCCGGTCAAATCGCGAATCTTCCGCGCGGCCGATGGCAATACCTCTCGCGTCGTCTATGCCCTCGACGGCATGCGCGCCGGCCAGAACCTCAACGGCTGGGAAATCGACACCAATGTCGCGCAGCTGCTGACCAGCTGGAACATCAATGTCGTCATGCCCATCGGCGGCATGTCCTCGTTCTACGCGGACTGGAACGCGCCCTCGGCGCTGCTGAACCTGCCCGCCGGCTCCTCCTCGGGTTCGGCCTCGGGGTCGGGCACCGGCTCCTCGTCCGGTTCGGGCGCGCTGCAGATGTTCGACGGCGGCCCGGGCAAGTCCTACCGCTACACCTGGGAAACCTTCATCACCCAGGACCTGCGCAACGCGCTGCGCGACCGCCTCGGCTTCAACCCGAACCGCAACGGCGTGTTCGGCCTGTCCATGGGTGGTTCCGGCGCGCTGACCCTGGCCGCCTACCACCCGGATCAGTTCAGCTACGCGGGTTCGTTCTCCGGCTACCTGAACATCTCCGCGCCCGGTATGCGTGAGGCCATGCGCATCGCCATGATCGATGCCGGCGGCTACAACGTCGACTCGATGGCGCCGCCGTGGGGCCAGCAGTGGCTGCGCATGGATCCGTTCGTGTTCGCGCCGATCCTCAAGAACAACAACACCCGCCTGTGGATCTCCGCGGCCAGCGGCGTGCCCGGCGCGGGCGACGTCACCGGCGTCATGTCGGTGATCCAGGGTGTGCCCCTGGAGGCCCTCGCCCTGGCCAACACCCGTGCCTTCCAGGTCCGGATGGCGACGCTGGGCGCGAACAACGTGACCTACGACTTCCCGGGGACCGGTGTGCACAACTGGCAGAACTGGGAGGCGGAGGTCAACCGGATGGTTCCCGATCTGTCGGCGAACATCGGCTAGACCCAACCCGCCGGAGCTCCGCTCCGAAACCTCTGTAGAAGAGGCCCCGCGCTTCGAGCGCGGGGCCTCTTTTCCATCTCCAACCCGACTCGCGGGTGGCGACACGCTGAACACGCCGAGATGGGCGTCCGATACTCGTTCTGTACCGAAGATCAGTTCTGCAGGGTCGGTGTCCAAGCTCCAGACGAGAGGGCTAGGTCGATGCGGTGTAGTGGGGTCAAACGCGCGGTATTGGGCATAGCGGCAGCGGCGCTGCTATTGCCGACCGGGATCACGGCGTATCAAGCGCCACCCGCCGCTGCGGCCTTCGACCCGTCCGGATTCGACTTCTGGGTCGACTCCCCGGTGATGGGGCCGATCAAGACCCGCGTCTTCCGCGCGGCCGACGGCAATACCAATCGCGTCGTCTACGCCCTGGACGGCCAGCGCGCCACCGAGATCCTCAACGGCTGGGAGAACGACACCAATGTCGCCCAGGTGCTGACCTCCTGGAACATCAATGTGGTGATGCCGGTCGGCGGCGAGTCGAGTTTCTACGCCGACTGGAATTCGCCGAGTTCGTTCTTCGGCATTCCGGCGGGCGCCGGTTCCTCGGCGGCCAATACCGGGTCGGGCGCGACCGAGGCGCTGGGCGGCGGGCCGGGCAAGAGCTACCGGTACGACTGGGAGACCTTCCTGACCGACCAATTGCGCTGGGCGCTGCGGGATCGGCTGGGCTTCAACCCGTATCGCAACGGCGTGTTCGGGCTCTCGATGGGCGGCAGTGCGGCGCTGACGCTTTCGGCCTACCACCCGGATCAGTTCAGTTTCGCCGGTTCCTTCTCCGGCTACCTGAACATCTCCGCGCCGGGTATGCGCGAGGCCATTCGCACGGCCATGATCGACGCCGGCGGTTACAACGTGGATTCCATGGCCCCGCCGTGGGGTCCGCAGTGGCTGCGGATGGATCCGTTCGTGTTCGCGCCGACGCTGATCGCCAACAACACCCGCCTGTGGATCGCGGCGGGCAGCGGCCTGCCCATGCAGCAGGATCTCGACATCCCGTTCGGCGCGGCCGCCGATCGACTGATCCGCGGCGCGCCGCTGGAAGCCTTGGCGCTGGCCAATACCCGGGCCTTCCAGGTCCGCATGAGCACGCTGGGCGCGCAGAACGTGGTGTACTCGTTCCCGCCCTACGGCCTGCACGCCTGGACGAACTGGCAGGACGAGGCCTACCGGATGATTCCGGACCTGTCCGCGAATATCGGCTGACCGGCTCCGGCCCCGGCAACGGGGCCGGTGTACGGCTCGCGCGTCAGCGCTGGTTGTTCATGACGGCGGAACCGTTGGAAATGATGCCCACGCCGGTGCCGAAGAGGTTGAAGAGGACGCCGATGATTTCCACCATGATGGTTTTCCTGTCGTTCGATAATCAGTTGTCGAGGGCGGTGGCGAGGTCCCGGAACACCGGGTGCCGATAGAGCAGCATCAATTGCATGGGCAGCCCGGCATCGGACAGTTCGGTGCTCAGGTGGATCGCCGCCAGCGAATTGCCCCCCGAGAGGAAGAAGTTGTCCTCGGCCTTCGGTTCCGCCCCGAGCACAGTCTGCCATGCCGAAGCCAGAATCGATTGTGCCGTTGATGTTTTCATGATTTCGGTGATCGATTCGGCCGGGCGGGCCGGTGCGAGCGGATCGGGCAGTCGCGCGGTGTCGGCTTTGCCATTGGTGGTGAGCGGAATGGCGGGCAGCGGCGTGTAGGTCGCCGGGCGCATGTAGGCGGGCAGCGTGCGCTCCACCATGCCGCGCAGTTCGGCGAGGTCGAGATCGCCGACGACGTAGGCGTCCAGGCGCGGAGTCGCGAAGCGGCCGTTGGCATTACACACCACGATGGCGTCCCGCACGCCCGGCTGCCGCCGAATGCTGTTGCGGATCTCGTCCAGTTCGATGCGATAGCCGTTGATCTTGATCTGGTGGTCGATGCGACCCAGATGCTCCAGCGTCCCGTCCGGGCGCACCCGGCCCAGATCCCCGCTCCGATACCAGCGCTGCCCGTCCGGGCCCGCCACGAACCGGGTGGCGGTCAGCGCCGGATTGCCGGAGTAGTAGAGCGCCAAACCCGCTCCGGCGACGAAGATCTCGCCCGGGAAGCCGGGCGCGACCGGCCGCAGATCCGGACCGAAGACCGCGGTCCGCCAACCGGGGATGTCCCGGCCCACCGAACTCGGGGCCCGCAACGCGACCTGCTTGGAGACCGGCTGAACCGTGACGTGCACGGTGGTCTCGGTGATGCCGTACATGTTCACCAACCGGCAGCGCCGCTCCGGATAGCGGTCCAGCCACGCCGACGCACTCCCGCCCTGCAAGGCTTCACCGCCCAGGATCACCAGCCGCAGCGCCTCCAGCAGTGGCGCCTTGGCATCCTGATGCACCAGATGCGCGAAGGCCGACGGCGTTTGATTCAGCACCGTGACGCCGGAATCGCGCAGCAGCGCATGGAATTTCGCGGGATCACGAGCCGTGTCCTTGTCCACGACCACCGCCGCGCCGCCGGTGGCCAGCGCGCCCCAGATCTCCCACACCGAGAAATCGAAGGCCGGGGAATGGAAAACGCTCCAGCGATCAGCGGGTGTAAGTCCGTACTCCACGGTCAGCGCGTCGATCAGAGCGAGCGCACTGCGATGCGCGATAACCGTCCCCTTGGGCCGTCCGGTAGTTCCCGACGTATAAATGGCATAAGCGGGCGCCTCACCCGAAAGCCCCTGCGGCAGTTCAGGTGCGGCAGGCGTCCGGCTCACCAGCTCCGCGATCGACACCGCCGCGGTACCGTCCGGCAGCGCTTCCAGCAGCCCCGGCTCGACCACGGCGACCCGAGCTTTCGAATCCTCGATGATGTAATGCACCCGCTCGACCGGAAATTCGGTATCCACCGGCACATACGCCGCGCCGCACTTCCAGATCCCCACCATCACCGCGAACAACCGCGCCGACTTCACCGCCGCCGCCACCACGAAATCCCCCGGCCGCACACCGAGTTCCAGCAGCCCGTCGGCGATGGTGTCGGACAGTTCGTCCAGCTCCCGGAACGACATGACATCGCCCCCGTGTACCACCGCAACGCTGTCGGGACACGCCGCAGCGTGCGCCACCACTCGCCGCTCCACTCGCCCGGCCACCGCCGACGCACCGAATTCCAGAGGGACAGTGCTGGTATCGGTCGACGCGAGTCGCCGGAGCGGAGGGGTGTCCACTCCGTCAACGGGGGCCACCGCCTCGGGTCGGGCAGTCGCGCGCGCATCGGCCGGTTGATCCATGCCGTCGGCGGCGCCGGCGTATCCGCCTCCAGCGGGCGGCGGCACGGCCGGATCGGAAGGGGCCGCGAATTCGAGATCGCGCACGGCCAGATCTGGCCCGGCTTGCCGCAGCTGGGCGTAGACATGGGCAAAGGCCCGCGTCAGCAACCGCAGCCGTTCCGCCGATTCCCCGGCCGGACCGCGCACCCACAGCCGCACGGCCCCCCAGTCCGAGCTGTGCTGGACTACATACGGATCCAAGCTGTGCTGGATGGCGTCCGTATTCTCGCGAGACCGGACGGTATCCGCGCTCGTGTCGATTCGTGGGGACGTCGCCGTGCCCGCGCCGAGCCGGGCGGTCGCCGGGTCTGTGCGCACGGTGGGCTCGACAGTCACCCTGCCCGAGTCGCGCCGGATGTCGTCCGCGTTCCTGGCTGGGCCGGGGGCGTCGTCCGGCGTCGCGGCGGGCCGGATGACGATTTCGAAGTCGTGTGCCGGGTCCGCGCCGGGGAGGTACAGCGCCGGTGCGCCGGTGTAGTCGGTGATGCGTACCGACCGCAGCGTTCGGCTGGACTCGTGTTCGTCCGCCGGTGCTTCGGCGGCCGCCAGTCGCGACACCACGTCCTTGATCGATCCGCGGCCGTCGATTTCGCAGGCCGCGTAGCCGGTTCCGCCATTAGCGCCGACTGGTCGGTTCGCTGAGGTGAGTAGCGCTTCCGCCGTCCGCAGGTCCACGCCGAGTGTCGACGTGTCCAGGAAGCGGGCCAGCGTCGCGACGATCGCGGCGGCCAGCTCGTCACCTCGGTGATCGGCGCCCCATGCGATATCGACCTGCGCGCCAGAGTTTTCCGTGAGTTCGGTGCGGGGGATTTCCGAGAGAGCGGGGAGCGGCCGCGCCCCGAGGCGATCGAATTCGGCCAGTGCCGGTCGCGGGTCCGCCGTCGCGAGCAGTAGGACGTCCGCCGTGCCGTCGGGGTAGCGGGTACAGGTCAGCCGGGCGTGCTGATCGTTGCCGAGGGCATGCCGCAATTGCTGCCGCGAGAGTCTGGCGGCGGGTGTGGAGTCGGCGGTGAAAGGCACACTCCGGCACCAAAGTCCGATTTCCGCGGGTTGCAGGCCGAGGCCGGTGGCGGCCAGGCCGGTCAGTTCTTCGTCGGTGGGCGTGGTGTGCAAGCGCACCGCGATGCCGACGGCGGTGGCGTCGCGCCCGGCGGCCGGGCGGGCGGGGTGCGTTTTCGTCATGGCCGGCCTTCTCTGCGCGGGGCGATCATCGGGAGGTGAAGCCGCCGTCGACGGTGATGATCGCGCCGACCACGCTGCGGCTGCGGCCGGAGGCCAGCCAGGCGACGGTTTCGGCGATATCCGCGGCGTCGACGAGCGCGTTCGAAGGTTGGTCGCGCAGGAACAGTTGTTCGGTGTCGCCGTCCAGGTCGAGGGCGTTGGCGACCTCGCGCAGCATGCGGCCTTCGAGTTCGGCCGAATCGTGCACGGAGCCCGGGCATACCGCGTTCACCCGGATGCCGTGCGGGGCGAGATCCAGCGCGGCGGCCTTGGTCAGCCCGACCAGGCCGTGTTTGGACGCGACATAACCGGCGAAGTGGCGGTAGCCCACCAACCCCGCGGTGGAGGCGATGTTCACGATGCTGCCCGAACCCTGCGGTTTCATGATGCGCGCGGCGGCGGACAGGATCCGGAAGGGACCGGTCAGGTTGATGTCGAGCATGGTCGCCCAATCCTGTTCGGACACCTGGTCGACGCCCTTGCCGGAGGGCCCGACGATGCCCGCGCAGTTCACCACCGCGTCGAGCCGCCCGAAGCGGTGCAGCGCCAGCTTCATCATGGCTTCGACATCGGCTTCGGAGCGGACGTCGCCGAGCAGCAGTTCGGCGTCCGCGCCGGCATCGAGACACAACTGCCGGGTGTGCTCGAGCTGGCTTTCCGATCCGAGCGAATACGGCACGCCGGGGGTGTCGTGGCCGATATCCGTCAGTACCAGTGCGCAATTCGCTTCGGCGAGCCGCAGCGCGCAGGCTCGTCCGATACCGCGGGCCGCACCGGTGACCAGTGCGACCAGATGCTCCGCATCAGCCATGGGAGACGCGCGCCGCCGCGGCGATGAACTCCAGGGTTTCGGTCAAGCCGTCGGCCAGATACATGTGCCCCCCGGGAAACATTCGCAGCGAGAACTCCCCCGTGGTCGCCCGCTTCCAGCCGTTCAGATCCGCCTCCGCCACCAGCACGTCGTCGGCGCCGCGCAGCGCGGTGATGGGCGCCGCGATGACCGCGTCGGGTGCGGCCAGATACGACTCGTGCATGGCCACGTCGCTGCGCAGCGCGGGCAGGATGATCTGCCGCAACTCCGGATGTGCGAGCGTGGGATGGGTGTAGCCGGCGAAAGTCTCGACCTGCGCGACGAATTCGTCGTCGGTCAGTCCGGCCGCGCGTTCGGCGCGCGGATTCCACGGGTCCGGCGAGCCGCTCACGTACACGTGGTCGACGACCGAGCCGAGGGTCCGGGCCACTTCGAAGGCCAGGATCGCGCCGAAGCTGTGACCGAGCAGCAGGACGCGCTGCCCGGGCGCGGCGCTGCTCCGCACCTGCGCGGCGATATCCGCCACGGCGGCGGCCAGATCGGGATACGCGTCGTCGGCGAAACGCTCCTCGCGGCCGGGCAATTGGATCGGCAACAGATCGACCCCTGCGGGTGCCTGTTCATTGCGATAGAACGAGGCGCCCGCTCCGGCGAACGGGAGGCATACGAGCAGGTGGGTCGACATATCCGCGAGGATGCCACACCGATCGGGTCCGATTGCCGGGAATCATGTTTCGCACCTGGACGGCGGTCCAGATGGGGGCGGCCGAGAGTGACTCACCAGTGAGCCTGATCTCTCTTGATAGTGAGAGCGAATCGCCGTGAAACGTGACGCAAGTCACGTTTCGGCATCTCCGGCGTGGCCTGCCGGTCCGGCCCCGGACGAGCGCCTATAGAAGAGCGGAAGTCCTGAGCATTTCGGTTGCGGTCAACGATGATCGGCGGAAGGCGAGCGATGCGGTCGGCGCGAGTAGGCGGAAAGTGGTCGGGGTGGCTGCGGCGCTGGGTGGCCGTGGGGGTGGGCGCACTGGCGCTCCCCTTGGCTTTTACCGTGGCGGCCGCGCCCGCGCAAGCCTCGTTCGATCCGGCGGGCCACGATTTCTGGGTCGATTCCAGCATGGGCCCGATCAAGACGCGGATCTTCCGCGCCCACGACGGCAATACCCAGCGCGTGGTCTACGCGCTGGACGGCCTGCGCGCCCGAAACGACCTCTCCGGCTGGGAGATCGACACCGATATCTCCCGGGTGCTGCCCGCGTGGAACATCAATGTGGTGATGCCGATCGGCGGACAGTCCAGTTTCTATTCCGATTGGGTGGCCCCCAGTAATACCAATGGCCAAACTGTCCCATACGCCTGGGAAACCTTCCTGACCAGGGATCTGCGCAATGCGATGGCGGCCCGGCTGGGATTCAACCCGCGCGGCAATGGCGTACTCGGCCTGTCCATGGGCGGTTCGGCGGCGCTGGTGCTCGCCGCCTATCACCCGGATCAGTTCCGTTATGCCGCATCGTATTCCGGTTATTTGAATATTTCGGCGCCTGGTATGCGCGAGGCATTGCGGGCGGCGCTGCTGGATGCCGGCGGCTACAACATCGACGCCATGTGGGGCCCGCCGTGGAGCGAATTGTGGCTGCGCAATGATCCTTTGGTCTTCGCGCCGCGGCTGCGCGACAACGGCACCCGGTTGTGGGTCTCCACCGGAAACGGCATACCGGGCACCCGGGATGTGGTGATCACGCCGATCGACGCCTACAACCTGACGAATGCCTCCGGGCTGGAGACGGTGGCGCTGGCCAATACCCGGGCCTTTCAGGCGCGGATGGAGTCGCTCGGCCCGTGCAATGCGGTGTTCGACTACACCCCGGACGGCGTGCACTCCTGGAAGTACTGGCAGGACCAGGTCTTCAAGATGCTTCCCGACCTGAGTGCGAATCTCGGTTGAATCGAGTGTGAAACTTCCCTCACTGCAAGGTTTTTCCGGTTACCGCGCGCCTGCCCGCGATTCACGATATGGTCACGCCACCATTTCGGCTGCTTGCGCACCGGTGGATTTCCGCCATCCGAATGGAGCACCTTGCCAACCCCTTACGGGGTCGAATAGTCTCCAGCGAGCGCAAGTGCCGCATTGGTGGCGCAGCTCGCTTCGGACTGTCGGGATTCGCAGCGGGTATCGAACGCGCGTGTCCGGATAGGCAGCCTCTACAGGCTCGGACGCGCGTGGACGAACAACTTAATGCACAGCAGCAGATGAGGAGCAGTATCCATGCGTTTCGGCAGGTCCGCCATGCCGGAGGGGGCCCAGACAGGACTGCGTCGCGGCAACACCGGCTGGCGCACACGACTTTTCGCCGCGGGTGCCGCGGCCCTGGCCATCCCGACCGCCGCAATGGTGGCGACCCCGACGATCGCGTCGGCGGCTCCGGTGTTCAGCCCGGTGCATCGCGCGCCCGCGGGTGGTTTCGAAGAACTGATGGTCCCCTCCAGCATGGGACCGATCAAGGTGCAGGTGCAGTGGGCCAAGTACGGCGGCACCTCCGCGCTGTACCTGCTCGACGGCATGCGCGCCGGTGATGACAAGAACGCCTGGTCGAACCCGGACGAGGGCAATGCCCTCGCCACCTTCGCCGAGGACAACATCACCGTGGTGATGCCGGTCGGCGGTCAGTCCAGCTTCTACACGGACTGGGCCTCGGCCTCCAACACCAACGGCCAGAAGTACACCTACAAGTGGGAAACCTTCCTCACCAAGGAACTTCCCAACTTCCTGGCCAACTACGGCGTCTCCAAGACCAACAACGCGGTCGCCGGCCTGTCCATGGGCGGTTCGGCCGCGCTGGCGCTGGCCGCCTACCACCGGGACCAGTTCAAGCACGCCTCCTCGTTCTCGGGCTACCTGAACCTGTCCGCGCCCGGTATGCGCGAGGCGATCCGCATCGCCATGCTCGACGCCGGTCGCTACAACGTGGACTCGATGGCCGCCCCGTGGAGCCCGCAGTGGCTGCGCATGGACCCCTTCGTGTTCGCGCAGCAGCTCAAGGGCCTGCCCATGTTCATCTCCTCGTCGACCGGAATCCCGGGTCGCTACGACGGTTTCGACTTCGGCACCGGCAATGCGATCGCCCTGGAAGCCCTCTCGATCGTGAACACCCGTGCCTTCGAGGCGCGCCTGAGCTCGCTCGGCATTCCGGCCCGGTTCGATTTCCCGGGCACCGGTACCCACAAGTGGAAGTACTGGGCCGAGGAACTCACCAAGGTGCGTCCGGACATCCTGAACGCGCTCGGAGCCTGATAACGGTTCCGTGATTCGACACCGGCCGCCCTATAACGGGGCGGCCGGTGTTTTTCGTTCACCGCCATTTCCCGGGGGTTCGGGGGCGCGGCCCCTGAGGGTCGTGAGAGTTGCTCACCACCGGTTCCCTTGTAGCGCCCCATGATTCGCCGTGGCGGAGTACAAAAACTAATGTGACACGTGTGGCATGTGTTAGATGGGGGAGGCTCGGGCGTGCCGGGATGGCGACGCTCGTGGCAGTCACTTCGATGGTCCTGGTCGGCGGCACCACCGCGGCCGCGGAACCCGGACCGGCGACCGCGCCGAGCAGCACCGCGATTCGAAAAGTGGTGTGGCTGAGCGACAGACGGGTGGCCCTGTGGGTGGATTCCCCCGCCATGGGTACGCAGATCCAGGTCCAGTTGCTGCTGGCCCGGGATTGGAACAGTAAGCCCGACAGCAGATTTCCCACACTGCTCATGCTGGACGGTCTGCGTGCCGGCGACGACGAGAGCGGCTGGACCAAGGACGCGGGCGCGCAGGCGTTCTTCGCCGACAAGAACATCACTGTCGTATTGCCGGTCGGCGGTATGTCCAGTTTCTACACGGACTGGAAGAAGCCGAACAACGGCAAGACCTACCGGTGGGAAACCTTCCTCACCAAGGAATTACCGCCGCTGCTGGACAAGGACTGGCGCACCACCAATGTGCGCGGCGTGGCGGGCCTGTCCATGGGCGGCACCGCGGCCATGACGCTCGCCAGCCGCAATCCCGGCTTCGCCAAGTTCGTCGCCTCCTATTCCGGTCTGCTCACCCTCACCACCCTGGGTATGCCGCAGGCGGTCCAGTACTCGATGCGGGGCGCGGGCGGCTACGACTCCGACGCCATGTGGGGCCCGGCCACCGATGCCGAATGGGCCTCGCACGATCCGTACGCGCTCGCCGAAAAGCTCAAGGGCGCAAGCCTGTACGTCTCCAGCGGGAGCGGGCTGGCCGGCGTGCACGACATTCCGTCGGGTATTCCGGGCGTGAGTACCAACTGGGAGGGCATGGCGCTCGAAGTGCTGTCCCGTTTCTCGTCCCAGCAATTCGTCGCCAAACTCAACAAACTGAGCATTCCGGTCTCGGTCAATTACCGTCCGTCCGGTACTCATTCCTGGCCGTACTGGGATTTCGAGATGCGCCAGTCCTGGCCGCAGGCCGCCGCCGCGCTCGGCGTCGAGGCGGCCAAACCGGAGTGCGCCGCGGCGGGAGCCATTCTGCCGGTGGCGCTTTCGAAGTCCTGGCTCGGCGAATGCCTGACGGTGGAGTTCCCGCAGGCGGGGGGCGTGGCGCAGGACTTCCGCGGCGGCCGGGTGCTGTGGTCCGCGGCCACCGGTGCGCACGCGCTGGGTGGCTTGATCGCAGGCGCGTACCAGGGCGCGGCGGGACCGGCTGGGGCACTGGGCTTTCCGACTTCCGACGAAACTCCTATTTCGGGCGGAGCGGAACAGAAATTCCAACACGGCCGCATCACCTTCACCGGCAACGGCGTCGAAATTCACCTGGGCTGAACATCAATACACGCCATTCGGACGTAGATACCCGCCAGTTATCGCTCCTACACCGGTAAAGTGCACCGGGTCCCGTGACGCCCGGTCACTATGGTGTCGTTTCCCTGCGGTTCAGGAGCTCATGTTCATGGCATCACAGGTTTTTCGGCGCGCGCTCATGGCCGCCGCGGCGATTGTCGCCCTGCCCGTTCTCGCCGCCCCGGCGCTCGCCCTGCCGGCGCACGCCCCCGTGCATCGCACGGCCGAGGGCGGTTTCGAGGAACTGATGGTCCCCTCCAGCATGGGACCGGTGAAGGTGCAGGTGCAGTGGGCCCGGCACGGCGGTGACGCGGCGCTGTATCTGCTCGACGGCCTGCGCGCCCGCGAGGACTTCAACGCCTGGTCCTTCGAGACCAACGCGCTGAAGATGTTCGCCGAGGACAATGTCACCCTGGTGATGCCGGTCGGCGGCCAGTCCAGCTTCTACACCGACTGGCGCGCGCCCTCCAGCGGCAACGGCCAGAAGTTCACCTATCGCTGGGAGACCTTCCTGACCGAGGAACTGCCCGCCTTCCTCGAGGGGTACGGCGTCTCCCGCACCAAGAACGCGGTGGCCGGCCTGTCCATGGGCGGTTCGGCCGCACTGGCGCTGGCGGCCTATCACCGGGACCAGTTCAAGCACGCCTCCTCGTTCTCCGGCTACCTCAACATTTCCGCGCCCGGTATGCGCGAGGCCATCCGCATCGCCATGCTCGACGCGGGCCGCTTCAATGTCGATTCGATGGCCTGGCCGTGGAGCCCGCAGTGGCTGCGCATGGACCCGTTCGTATTCGCCCCGCAGCTGCGCGGCCTGCCCATGTACATCTCGGCGGCGGCGGGCATTCCCGGACCGCACGACAACCCGGACGGTCCGGTCGGCATCTTCAATACCGTGAATGCCATTGCCCTCGAGGCGCTGTCGATGGTCAACACCGTCTCGTTCATGGCCCGGCTCAATCAGCTCGGCATCGGCGCGCACTACAGCCTGCCGACGAACGGCACCCATTCCTGGGGTTATTGGCAGGATCAGCTGGAGCAGGCGCGCCCGGAGATCCTCGCCGCGCTGGGCGTCGCCTAGCCGATCTTGAAAACTGGTCGTTTGCTGTAGTGCCCCCGATTCCCGCGCGTCCTACCCGGAACCGCGGCCGATCGGGGGTACAACACTTGTGTGGCTGGAGTTGTTCGTGGGACCAGAAGGGCGCGCCGGCGCGGCGCGATAGCCGCCCTCGCGGCGGTGTTCCCGCTGGCCGCAGGCGCTGTCGTCGCGGCCGGACCGGTCGCGGCCGCCCCCGAGACCGGGGGCGTCCCCGCCTCGGTGCAGAAATCGCAGTGGCTCAACGACCGCCGCGTGTCGCTGTGGGTGAACTCGCCCGCCACCGGCGCGCCGGTCGAGGTGCAACTGCTGCTGCCCCGGGATTGGCATTCCCGCCCCGACGCCCGGTACCCCGTGCTCTTCATGCTCGACGGCCTGCGCGCCACCGACGACGAGAACGGCTGGACCAAGGACGCGGGCGCGGCCGGCTGGTTCGCCGACAAGAACACCCTGGTGGTGCTGCCGGTGGGCGGTCAGTCCAGTTTCTACGCGGACTGGCTGGAGCCCAACAACGGCCGCAACTACAAGTGGGAAACCTTCCTCACCAAAGAATTGCCGCCGCTGCTGGAGAGCCAGTGGCGCGCCACGAGTCAGCGTGCGGTGGCCGGGCTTTCGATGGGCGGCAGCGCGGCGATGATGCTCGCGGCCCGCAATCCCGGCTGGGTCAAGCACGCCGCCTCCTACTCCGGCTTCCTCACCCTCACCACGCTCGGCATGCCGCAGGCGGTCAATTTCGCCATGAAGGACGCCGGCGGCTTCGACTCCACCGCCATGTTCGGCCCGCCCGGCAACGACGCGTGGAAGGAGCACGACCCCTACGAATTGGCCGAGAAGCTGCGGGGTCTGAGCCTGTACGTCTCCAGCGGCAGCGGCACCGCGGGCGCCACCGACCCGCCCGGTGATCTGCCCGGCTTGACCACCAATTACGCGGGCATGGGCCTGGAAGTGCTGTCCCGCTTGAGCACCCAGAACTTCGTGGCCAAGCTGAACAAGCTGAATATTCCGGTACAGGTCAACTACCGCCCGTCCGGTACTCACACCTGGCCGTACTGGGACTTCGAAATGCGCCAGTCCTGGCCGCAGACCGCCGCCGCGCTCGGCGTGGACGCCACCGCGGGGCAGTGCACGCTCGGCGGCGCCATCGCCGGTGTGGCACAGGCCAACAACTGGCTCGGCGACTGCCTGACCGGCGAATACCCCGTCAACAACGGTGTGGCGCAGGACTTCCGGGGCGGGCAGGTGTTCTTCTCCCCGGCCACCGGCGCCCAGCCGACCGGCGGGGCCATCGGCGGCAGCTACGCGGGCCTGAACGGCGCCGCCAGCGGTCTCGGGTTCCCGACGGCCGGCGACGGCGGCCTGCCCGACGGCCGTGGGCGCTGGCAGACCTTCCAGAACGGGTCCATCTACTGGACCCCGCAGACCGGCGCCCAGGCGGTGCGCGGCGCGGTCCTGGACGCCTGGGGCAAACAGGGTTTCGAGCGCAGCCCGGCGGGTTATCCGACCGGTCTCGAACAGCGCACCCCGAGCAGGGACGGCGTGGTCCAGGGTTTCGAGAACGGGCCGATGTACTTCAGCCCCAAGACCGGCGCGCATCTGGTGCAGGGCCTGATCCTGGGTAAGTACTCCGCGCTCGGTTTCGAGAACAGCCCGTACGGCTTCCCGGTCGCGGACGAGCAGCCGCTCAAGGACTTCGGCCGCTACAGCGCCTTCGAGAACGGCAATATCTATTGGAGCCCGCTCTCCGGCGCCTGGGGCGTGCGCAACGGACCGATCATGGATGCCTGGGGCGCACTGGGTTTCGAGAACGGCAACCTCGGCTTCCCGATGGCCGACGAGACCCAGGTCCCCGGCGGCGTCCAGCAGACCTTCCAGTTCGGCTCCATCGTGGTCCGGGACGGCAAGCCCCAGGCCCTGACCCACGACGGCAAGCCGATCGCGCTCCCCGGCGTCGTCGACCCCAAACCCGACGCCAAACCGGTCGAGAACAAGCCTGAACAGCGCCCCGCGGCAAAACCGGAACAGCAGGCCGCCCCTACAGCAGCGGCCCCGGAACCGGTCGAAGGTTTCCCCCTCCCCATCCCCGCACTCGGTCCTGAAGTGCGGCCCAACAACTGAGGCGACCCGCCAGCACAACGGGCGTACCGGACGCTGAGAAGTCGATGAGGTTCGTTTGTGAGCCTGGGACGGCGGGAGCGGTTACCGCTAGCCTGGGGTCCGACCTTGTGCCCGCAGACAGATCAAGGAAACGAATAAATGCATCGGACCCGTGCAAAGGTTGTCGGCGTGGTGGCCACCCTGGCCGCCGTCGGCCTGCTCGCCGCCTGCGGCAATAACGACTCGACCGCCAAGAGCACGCCCACGCTGGCCCCGACCACGTCCAAGGCTGCCGCGTCCGCTCCCGCCACCCCGTCCGCCGAGGCCCCGTCCGGCGGTCAGTCCGGCAGCTCGGAGGCCGCCGCGCCGACCAGCCCGGCCCCGGTCGAGCGCCCGCAGCCGGTCCCGAGCCAGTACGTGACCACCCCCAGCAATGCCACTCCGCTCACCGACAAGGACAAGACGTTCCTGGAGGAGCTGAAGAAGAAGGGCATCACCCCGGCTTCCACCGATATCGCCCTCACCGCGGGCAATCTGGTGTGCCAGGGCAAGGCGGGCAATGCGCCCGAGGATCAGATCATCACGTACGTGACCGCCATCGCCGGTTCCGATCCGAGCTTCGACGAGTCGAAGATGCCGGTCGAGCAGGCGGGCAAGATCTATTACGAAGTCGCCTCCAGTAGCTACTGCAAGTAGGGACGAATGTCGACGCGCCGCTCCGGACGCCGGTCCAAACCGGCAGGCTGCCTGCTGATCATCGCCGTGATCGTGATCGTGATCATTCTGGCGTTGCTGCTGTGGTACCTGCTGGCGGGCCGGCTGCACCTGCCCAAGCCCGGGAAGCCGGGCGGGGAGCAGCCGCCGACCTCGCAATCCGCCGACTGCCCGGACGTTTTCATGCTGTCCGTGCCCGGCACCTGGGAGTCGAACAGCAATGACGACCCCTACAACCCGACCGCCAACCCCGCGTCGCTGATGCTGAACATCTCCAACCCGGTGCGCGAGAAGTTCGACAAGCAGCGGCTCGAGGTCTACACGGTGCCGTACGTGGCGCAGTTCTCGAATCCGATCGCGATCCCGCCGGACGGGCAGGCGTCCTACAACAAGAGCCGCTCCGAGGGGTACGACCGCGCCAACGCGAAACTGGCCGAGACGTACAAGAAGTGCCCGCTCACCACCTACGTGCTGGCCGGTTTCTCGCAGGGCGCGGTGATCGCCGGGGACCTCGCGGCCCAGATCGGCGCGAACAAGGGGCCGGTGCCGGCGAAGCAGGTGCTCGGTGTGATGACCATCGCCGACGGCCGCCGGGACGAAGGCGGCGACGGCAAGGCCCTGGAGATCGGCGCCTCCCCGGCCGGGGTGGGCGCGGAGGTCGCGCTCAAGGGCCTGAACGTTCCCGGCATCACCATGACCGGACCGCGCGGCGGCTACGGCTCGCTCGCCGATCGCACCTACACCATCTGCGCCACCGGCGACCTCATCTGCGATTCGCCTGCGGCGGCACTGAATCCGGCCAATATCCTCGGTTCGCTCGGCACCCTGGTCCGCGCCGCGGGCAACCCGGTGCACAGCCTCTACAACGGCTTCGTGGTGGACGAGAACGGCACCACCGCGACCCAGTGGACCGTCAACTGGGCTAGCGGACTCATCGAGAACGCACCCCATCCCGCGCACTCGTGAAACCCGAGCTGGGGTGAGCGGTCGCTCAGCCGACTGTGACGGTGTCCGACCGACCCCCCAGTTTCAGGGTCACCTAGTAAAGTGCTCCGGGTTGCGACACCCCCCGGCCTCGGGAGGTGCTTCAACTCACATCCATGTCCTTGTTGTGTCGTTTGTGGGTTCCCACCCACCCATTTGGAGGCATTCGCGTCGGTCTTTGCTTCAGACGAGACTGTGAGCTGGGAGATGTTCGGCCGCTCCGAAGCATGGCCGATCTACTCCTCTGTAACATGTCTCTGGTTTGAGAACATCTAGCCAATAGACGGTCACCGCGCAGACCGCAAACGAATTCTGCAGGTCGGTTCTCGCATGGAGCTGCTCCCGCGGGCGAAAGAGAGTCGGGGCCTCACAGGTAACAGCGGCACAATCGCCGTATGCCGCCGCGTGTGCCTCGGAGGAGAAGAAGGAATGGACGAGACTTTCGACGATTACCTCGACGAAACGGGGAACATCACGATTCCCGAGGGCAGCACCCTCGTCGACTACGTCGAGAAGCACACCCACGGTAACGACGCCGATGACTTGGCGTACCGCTACATCGACTACTCACGCGAGCGCGACGGTGAGTATCAGGATCTGACCTGGAGTCAGTTCGGCACCCGGCTGCGCGCGGTGGCCGCCCGACTGCAGCAGGTGACCAAGCGGGGCGATCGGGTCGCGATCCTCGCTCCGCAGGGCCTGGACTACGTGATCTCCTTCTTCGCCGCCATCTATGCGGGCACCATCTCGGTGCCGTTGTTCGATCCGGACGAGCCGGGTCACACCGATCGCCTGCACGCCGTGCTGGGCGACTGTGAGCCTGCGGCGATCCTGACGGCCAGCTCCTCCGCCGCCGGGGTACGCCAGTTCTTCCGGTCGCTGCCCGCCGCGCAGCGTCCCCGCATCATCGCCGTGGACGCCATTCCGGACAGCGTGGGCGAGTCGTGGATCCGCCCCGATATCGCGGTCGACGATATCGCGTATCTGCAGTACACGTCGGGTTCGACACGCGTGCCCGCCGGTGTGGAAATTACGCACCGAGCGGTCGGTACGAACGTCCTCCAGATGGTCAACGCCCTTGATCTGAACTGGAACTCGCGTGGCGTCACCTGGCTGCCGCTCTACCACGACATGGGTCTGCTGACCGTGATCCTGCCCGCCGTCGGCGGCAAGTACATCACCATCATGTCGCCCGCCTCGTTCGTCCGCCGCCCCGCGCGCTGGATCAACGAGCTCGCCGCCGTATCGGACGGCGCCGGAACCTTCGCCGCCGCACCGAACTTCGCCTTCGAGCACGCCGCCGTGCGCGGCCTGCCCAAGCAGGGTGAGGCGCTGGACCTGTCGAACGTCATCGGCCTGATCAACGGCTCCGAGCCGGTGACCACCAAGTCGATGAAGAAGTTCAACGAGGCGTTCGCCCCGTACGGCCTGCCCAAGACCGCCATCAAGCCCTGCTACGGCATGGCCGAGGCGACCCTGTTCGTCTCCGCCACCCGGCACGAGGACGAGGCCAAGGTCATCTACGTCGATCGCGCCGAGCTCAATGCCGGCCGCATCGTGAAGGTGGAGCAGGGCGCGCCCAACTCCATCGCGCAGGTGTCCTGCGGTTATGTCGCGCTCTCGCAGTGGGGCGCCATCGTGGACCCGGAGACCGTCGACGATCCCGAGGGCGCGCGCGAGCTCCCCGAGGGCGAGGTCGGCGAGATCTGGCTGCACGGCAACAACATCGGCATCGGTTACTGGGGTCGCGCCGAGGAAACCCAGAAGACCTTCCGGAACCGGCTCACCCGCCGCCTGACCGACGGCAAGAGCCACGCCGAAGGCGTTCCGGCCGAAGGCAACTGGCTGCGCACCGGCGACTACGGCGTGTACGTGGACGGCGAGCTGTACATCACCGGCCGGGTCAAGGACCTGGTCATCGTGGACGGCCGCAACCACTACCCGCAGGACCTGGAGTTCTCCGCCGAGGAAGCCTCCAAGGCGCTGCGCCCCGGTTTCGTCGCGGCCTTCGCGGTCCCGGCCAACCAGCTGCCGGCCGAAGTGTTTGCGCAGGACAGCCATTCGGGCCTGACGTTCGACGAGGAAGACGGCAGCGAACAGCTGGTTATCGTCGCGGAGCGGGGTCCGGGCGCCGGCAAGGCGGATCCGGGGCCCATCGCCGACGCGGTGCGCGCGGCGGTCTCCTCCCGGCACGGCGTCACCGCGCGTGACATCCTGCTGGTGCCCGCGGGCTCGATTCCCCGTACTTCCAGTGGCAAGATCGCGCGTCGTGCCTGCAAGGCGGCGTACTTGGAAGGCACACTGCGTGGTGGTTACACGCAGCAAGCTTTCCCCGATGCACCAGACGAGGAATGAGGCGTAAGTCTCATCGGTTGAATGGCGCGAGCCCGCAGCGGCTCGCGCCATTCGTTGAATCACCACCGATTCACTGCCGCGCACTCTACGCAGACAGGTAGCTTGAGGACTGATGGCTGAGAACGAGGGCATGCCCCCCACCAACACGACCGAGAACGCTCCGGCTGCCGAAGCCGCGCCGAAATCCGCGCCCACGGGTGCCGACATGACGGTGCCGGAACTGCGGGAGTGGCTGCGCAAGTGGGTCGCCGACGCGACCGGGCAGCCGCTCGAGAACATCACCGTGGACCGGCCGATGGAGGAATTCGGGCTGGCCTCGCGGGATGCGCTCGCGCTCGGTGGTGACATCGAAGAGCTCACGGGCGTGCTGCTCAATGCCACCGTCGTCTATCAGCACCCGACCATCGCGTCGCTGGCCGAGCGAATCATCAACGGGGAACCGGATCTTCCGGTCGAATCGGTGGACGAGTCGTTCTACACCGCCGGATTCCACCCGGACGAGGCGCACGATATCGCCATCGTCGGGTTGTCCACCCGGCTGCCGGGTGCGGGCGAGACGCCCGAATCCACTTGGGAATTCCTGATCAACCGCGGTGACGGCATTCGTGACCTACCCGAAGGCCGCTGGGACGAGTTCCGGGGCGACCCGCGTCTGGACGATCTCATCGAGAAGTCGAACACCCTGGGCGGCTTCCTCGATCAGGAAGTCGTCAAGGGCTTCGACGCCGAGTTCTTCGCCACCTCGCCGGTCGAGGTCGAGCGGATGGACCCGCAGCAGCGACTTTCGCTTGAGCTGACCTGGGAAGCCTTGGAGCACGCCCGGATTCCGGCCAACGAGCTCAAGGGCAAAGCGGTCGGCGTGTACATCGGCTCCACCGCCAACGACTTCATGATGATCGCCGCCATGGGCGTCGGGAACGCCGAACCGGGCACCCCGGCCTCGGCCGAGGCCTACGGCATCATGGGCTCGGTTTCGTCGATCATCCCGAACCGCGTCTCCTACTTCTTCGACTTCCGCGGCCCGTCGGTCTCGATCGACACCGCATGCTCGTCCACCATGGTTGCCGTGCACGAGGGCGTGCGCGCCTTGCGCGCCGGTGACGCCGAACTGGCGCTGGCCGGCGGCGTGAACATGATCCTGGCTCCGGCCGCCAACCTGGGCTTCGACGCCAACGGCGGGCTGGCCAAGGATGGTCACATCAAGGCGTTCTCCTCCGACGCGGACGGCATGATCCGCTCCGAGGGCGGCGGCCTCGTCGTGCTGAAGCGCCTGGCCGACGCCGAACGCGACGGCGACACCGTCTACGCGGTGATCAAGGGCTCGGCGGTCAACAACGACGGCCGCTCCAACGGTCTGCTCGCGCCGAACCCGGACGCGCAGGCCGAGTGCCTGCGCCGCGCCTACCGCGATGCCGGAATCGCCCCGTCCACCGTCGATTACATCGAGGCGCACGGCACCGGCACCCCGATCGGCGACCCCATCGAGGCGGACGCGCTCGCACGCGTGATCGGCCGGGGTCGTGAGGACGACAAGCCCGCGCTGCTCGGCTCGGCCAAGACCAACTTCGGTCACCTCGAGTCGGGTGCGGGCGCGGCCAGCTTCGCCAAGGTCATCATGGCGTTGCAGCACAATGTGATTCCGCCGAACCTCGGCTTCAAGGCGCCGAGCCCGTTCATCCCGTGGGATCAGGCGCACCTGAAGGTCGTCACCGAGCCCACCGAATTCCCGCGCTACAGCGGCAAGGCCACCATCGGCATCTCCGGCTTCGGTTTCGGCGGCACCAACGCGCACGTGGTCGTGCAGGAGTACGTGCCCACCGCCGCCGCTCCCGTCGCCGACACCGCGGACGAGGCAGGCGAGGACCTCGACAACGAGACCACCGGCGTCATCGCCGAGGCCGAGCGCATCGTGGAAGCCGCTGCGCCGGAACCCGAATGGGGCAATCGCGAGGAGCCGCTGCCGCTGATCCTCCCGGTCTCGGCCTACCTGCCCTCGCGCCGCCGCCGCGCCGCCGCCGATCTGGCCGATTGGCTGGAATCGGAAGCGGGACAGGCGACTCCGCTCGCCGATGTGGCGCGTTCGCTGGCCAAGCGCAATCACGGCCGCTCGCGCGGCGTGGTCATCGCCAAGACGCACGAAGAGGCCGTCGCCGGGCTGCGCGCGATCGCCGAGGGCAAGCCGGGCACCGGTGTGTTCACCGCCGACTCGCCGTCCATTCGCGGACCGCTGTGGGTGATGGCCGGTTTCGGCGCCCAGCACCGCAAGATGGGCAAGCAGCTCTACACCGAGAACTCCATCTTCCGTAAGGCCGTGGACGAGGTCGACGAGCTGGTGCTCGACGAGGCCGGTTACTCGGTCAAGGAAATGATTCTCGACGATGCCCAGGACTGGGACATCGGCACCGGCCAGGTCGGCACCTTCACCATCCAGGTCGGCCTGGCCGCCATCCTGCGCGCGCACGGCGCGCAGCCGGAGGGCGTGGTCGGCCACTCGCAGGGCGAGGTCGCGGGCGCGTACATCTCCGGCGGCCTGCCGCTGGAGGACGCGGTCCGGGTGATCTGCGCGCGCTCGCGCCTGATGGGCGAGGGCGAGGCCATGATCACCGACGATCAGGTCCGCAATATGGCGCTGCTGGAGTACTCCGCCGAGGAGATCGCCAAGCTCCAGGAGACCGAATTCCCCGATATCGAGGTCGCGGTCTATGCCGCGCCGACCAATACGGTCATCGGCGGCATGCCCGATCAGGTCGCCGCCATCGTGGCGCGCGCCGAATCCGAGGGCAAGTTCGCGCGCGTGCTGCAGACCCGCGGCGCCGGGCACACCTCGCAGATGGATCCGCTGCTCGGTGAATTGGCCGCGGAGCTGGCCGGTCTGGAGCCGACCAAGCCGAAGCACGACCTGTACTCGACGGTCCGCAAGGACGGCGTCTTCCGCGCCGGTCACGACGCGGTGCACGATGTCGACTACTGGGTCACCAATATGCGCGGCTCGGTGTACTTCACCAATGCCATCCGGCAGGCCGTCGACACCGGCATCACCACCTACCTGGAGCTGGCCCCGAACTCGGTGGCCCTCATGCAGGTCATGGGCACCACCTTCGCGGCCGGCGTGCACAACGCCGCGCTCATCCCGACGCTCAAGCGCAAGGAAGACGAAGCCGCGGGCATCATCACCGCGCTGGCCCAGCTGTACGTGAACGGCCACTACGTGGACCTGCCCTCGCTGGTGCCCGCGGGCGGCGGCTACGCGGACGTGCCGCGCACCGCGTTCGTGCGGAAGCAGTACTGGCCCAAGGCATCCGGCGGTTTCGGCGGCGGCGCGGGCAATACCCGCGTCCCCGGCGCGCACGTGGCGCTGCCGGAGGGCCGCCACGTCTGGGAGGTGCAGGCGAGCGCCGTCACCGACCTGACCGCGCTGGTGCACGCCGCTGCGGCGCAGGTGCTTTCGGACGTCACCGTCGGCGCTTCGGTCGCGCATCTCGCGCTGCCGTTGTCGGGCACCCTGACCACCACGCTCACCCCGCATCCGGGTGGCGCGTCGGTGTCGGTGCACGCCAAGGAGAACAACGCCTTCCGGCCGCTGTTCGACGCGGTCGTCACCTCCGGCGCGCCGCTGCCGGAATTCGCTGTGGCACAGCCGATCGCCGCCGCTCCGGCCGCCGAGGTCGCGGTCATCGAGGCCGCTCCCGGTGAGCGCTGGGACCCGAACGGTTCGCAGACCATCGAGCAGCGGCTGGGCATCATCGTGGCCGAGTCCATGGGTTACGCCGTGGAGGACCTGCCCATGGAGATCCCGCTCATGGAGCTGGGACTCGACTCGCTGATGGCCATGCGCATCAAGAACCGCGTCGAGTACGAATTCGACATCCCGCAGCTGCAGCTGCAGGCGGTCCGCGACGCCAGCCTGCTCGAGGTGGGCAAGGTGCTGCGCTACGCCATCGAGCACCGCGATCAGCTGGACGAGATCGCCGCGCGCCAGGCCGCCGGTGAGGACATCACCGTCGACGCCGACTTCGTCTCGGCCGCCCGTGCCGCCATGGCGGCCGGTGGCGATCCGGCCGCGCTGCTGCCGAAGACCGAGACCACCGATCCGGTGGCCGAGGCCGAGCAGATCACCGAAGCGGCTGCGCCGGAAGCGGTTACCGCCGACTACGAGGCGTCCGCGCCGATCGCGGAAACCGACGCCGACAATGTGCCGCCGCGCAATGCCCCCGAACGCCTCGCCTTCGCCACCTGGGCGCTGGTGACCGGCAAGTCGGCGGGCGGCATCTTCAACGCGCTGCCCGAACTGGACGAGGACACCTTCGCCAAGCTGGTGGCCCGCCTGTCCGAGCGGGTGCAGGCCGAGATCCCGGCCGAGGAGGTGCGGGCCTGCAAGAGCATCGAGCGGCTGGCCGAGCTGGTGGCCTCCTACCAGGAGCACGGCAATGACGTGGAGGGCTTCGTGCGCACCCTGCGCGCGCGGGAAGCCGGTTCCACCGCGACGCCGGTGTTCGTCTTCCACGCCTCCGGCGGCAATACCCTCGCCTACGACGCGCTGGTGAAGCGACTGCCCGCGAGCACCCCGGTGTACGGGTTCGAACGGGTCGACGGTTCCATCGAAGAGCGTGCGCGCCAGTACATTCCGGAGATCTTGAAGCGGCAGCCCGAGGGCCCGTACGTGCTGTACGGCTGGTCACTGGGCGGCGTGTTCGCGCTCAAGGTGGCCGAGCTGATGCGGGCCGACGGCCACGATGTGGGCGTGGTCGGCCTGATCGATGTGGCGCTGCCCTCGCAGCCGCACGTCGACACCCCGGAGGAGCGCGTGGCGCGCATCCGCCGGTTCCAGAACTTCGCCAAGAAGACCTACGGCTTCGAGGGCGAACTGGACGACGAGCAGCTGGAAGAGCTGGCCGCCGCCTCCGACGAGGAACAGATCGACATCGTCATGCAGCTGGTCAAGTTCGCGGGCGTCGACATCCCCGGCGGTGTGCTGGAACATCAGCGCACCTCGTTCATCGACGGCGGTGAGCTCTACCGGTTGTCGCCGCTGCGTTACGAAGGTCACGTGGTGCTCTATCTGGCCGACCGCTACCACGACGGAATCATCGAACTGGAACCGCGTTTCGGTGAACGTCTGCCCAATGGCGGCTGGGAGCAGCACATTCCGGATCTGGAGATCATCCACATTCCGGGCGACCACCTCCAGATCATCGACGAACCGCGTATCGCGACCATCGGGGCCGATCTCACCAAGAAGCTCGCCGAGATCGACACGCATCCGAAATAGCTCCACAGCGAAACAGGTTCTGCGAAAGTAGGTTTTAACCGAAAGGGGACCAGTGAGTACTGCCGGGAAACTCGCCGACCTGCGACAGAAGCTGGACGTCGCGAGGGAACCGGCAGGAGCAGCGGGTATCGCGAAGCGCGCGCGGAAGGGCATCCCTTCCGCCCGCGACCGGATCAATATGCTCTTCGATCCGGGCACCTTCGTGGAAATCGGTGCGCTGGTTCGCAATCCGGGCGACAAGAACGCGCTGTACGGCGACGGCGTGGTGACCGGCCACGGCCTGGTGGACGGTCGTCCGGTCGCCGTCTTCTCGCACGACCAGACCGTCTACGGCGGTTCGGTCGGCGAGATGTTCGGCCGCAAGGTCGCCGGCATCATGGAATTCGCGGCCAAGGTCGGCTGCCCGGTGGTGGGCATCAACGATTCCGGCGGCGCACGCGTGCAGGAGGCGGTGACCTCGCTGGCCTGGTACGCCGAACTGGGGCGGCGGCAGGAACCGTTGTCCGGCTTGGTGCCTCAGATCTCCATGATCCTGGGCAGCTGCGCGGGCGGCGCGGTCTACGCGCCCATCAATACCGATGTGGTGGTGGCCACCGAGGCCGCGTACATGTTCGTCACCGGTCCCAAGGTGATTCGCGAGGTCACTGGCGAGGACGTATCGCTGGAGGAGCTCGGCGGCGCGAATTCCCAAGCGCAGTACGGCAATATCCACCATGTCGCCAAGGACGAGGCGGCGGCGTTCGAATGGGTGCGCGAGTACCTGAGCTATCTGCCGTCCAGCTGCCAGGAGCTGCCGCCCATCGTGAATCCGGGGCTGGAACCCGAACTCACCGAATCGGATCTGGAACTCAACGGCATCGTGCCCGATGCCGACAATGCCGGTTACGACATGCACGAGATCCTGATCCGCATCTTCGACGACGGCGCGTTCCACGAGTTCGGCGCGTCCGCGGGCAAGAACGTGATCTGCGGTTTCGCCCGGGTGGACGGCCGCACCGTCGGCGTGGTCGCCAATCAGCCGATGGTCTACGCGGGCGCGCTGGACGCCCGCGCCTCGGACAAGGCCGCGCATTTCGTCCGGCTCTGCGACGCCTTCGAGATCCCGCTGGTCTTCGTGGTCGACACCCCCGGCTTCCTACCCGGGGTGGAACAGGAGAAGATCGGCGTCATCAAGCGCGGCGGCCGGTTCATCTTCTCGTTCGTGGAAGCCACCGTCCCCAAGGTCACCGTGGTGATCCGCAAGTCCTACGGCGGCGGTTACGCGGTCATGGGTTCCAAGCAGCTCGGCGCGGATGTGAACCTGGCCTGGCCCACCGCCCGCATCGCGGTCATGGGCGCGGAATCGGCGGTCAGCCTGATCGGCGCGAAGTCGCTGGAGGCGGCTCCCGAGGATCAGCGCGCCGCCATGCGCCAGCAGATGATCGACTTCTACAACGCCACCATCGCCACCCCGTGGGTCGCGGCCGAGCGCGGCTATATCGACGCCGTCATCGACCCCGCCACCACCCGCCTGGAAATCCGCCGCGCCCTGCACCTGCTGCGCGACAAGAAGATCCCGCGCAACCCCCGTAAACACCACCTTTTGCCGCTCTGACGTACCCGCTGCGGCTCGCCGATTACACCGAATCGATCGGTCGTCCGGACCGAATGTGAGAGCCTTCAGCTATGAGTAGCTCACCGAAGGCATTGCTCGAAGGCGGGCCGGACGGCCTGAAACAACGGATCGTGCCGATTACCCCGCCGGGCATAGAGTTGCGGGTCGCTTTCGGGGGTGGGTACGAGCGCTTCAAGGTGACGCCACGCTGGCAGGACACCCCCGAGGGCAGTCTTCCGGTGTACGAATGGATCGCCCACATCGACGGGTGAGGCGATGCGAACCGGTCAGGAGTGCGCGGCGCGGCGAATGGGCTGGCGCGTCGGCACCGGATCCTTGGTGAGGAAGCCGGCCACCAGGGAGTAGACCTCGGCCGGTTTCTCCATCACCAGCAGATGTGACGTGCCGGGGATGATGGCCAGTTCGGAGTCCGGAATCGCGCGATACAGCGCGAGCGTGTGCTCCGCCGCGATGGCATCGTCGTCCCCGGCCATGACCAGGGTGCGCACCCGCAGGCCGGACAGGTCCGCGGTGGTCAGCGCCGGTTCCACCCGCTCCATTTCGACGATCTTGCGGACCACGACGGGGAAGTGGTCCTCGCCCTGCGGGGAGATCTCGCCGTACCGCCCGCCCAGCCGTTCCATGGCCGCCGGATCGGTGAAACTCTCCAGCACCCCCGGCAGCAAGCCGTCGTGATGGAAGTTCCCGCTGATCAGCACCAGTTTCCGGACCAGGTCGGGCCGTCGCAGCGCGACCATCAGCGCGACATTCGCGCCCGAGCTGTATCCCACCAGATGCGCGGGCTCGCCCACTACCTTCTCCAGGAACGCGATGAGATCGTCCGCCATCAACTCGTAGGACAGCGGCCCCTCGACATCGGGCGTGCGCCCATGCCCCCGGCGATCGGTCTTGTACACCTGAAACCGCCCCACCAGCGATTCCATGGCGGGAGCGAACATTCGCGAATCGACGAAGGACCCGTGCAACAGCACCACCGACTCACCGTCACCGTGCACGTCGTACCAGGTCGCCACATCGCCGAGCTGAACATTCACAATTCCGCCTCTCCGGGCCTTCAGCGCGCGGCTGAGAGCCGTTGTCCGTCGGGCACGCGTGCCGGCGGTTGGGAGTCGACACGATTCTGGTCGTCCCCGATGAGTTACCCGCATCTGACGAAATCAGTTGTCGCGTTCGGTTGCATGCCCGGTGGCTATTCTTCCTGGTTGGCCTGGCCACGCTCACAACGGGTGTACGTGCCTTGTGAGTGCTCCGGAAAAGCAAGTGGCCGTCCACGATTCGTGGACGGCCACTTGTTCAGGGGCGGCGCGGGATCAGGAGGCGCGGATCTTGCCCGGGGACCAGAGGCCGGAGCGGGTGGCCGTGCCGGTCTCGATCTCGGGTGAGCGATCGGCGTCCGGGTAGTGCTGGGTGTACTGCTCGAGCGAGCCCCAGTCGCGGTCCCAGTTCTCGTTCAGGTAGGTGGGGATGGTTTTGGAGGAGGCCAGCATTTCGCTGAAGCCCAGCAGGCCGCCGAATTCCTCGGCCTGCCAGGTATTGGTGGAGCTGATGGCCAGCGGACGGTCCGGCAGGATGCGGAAGTTCGGGACCTCGGCGACGCCGTAGCGGTGATCGAAGGGGCGCTGGCACGGGAACTGCAGGCCGACCGCCCAGTCCAGCAGGATGGGCTGCTCGGAACCGAGGTAGTCGTTGAGGGTCTGCAGCTTGGGGACGCGCGGCGGGGTGAAGGCCAGCCACTGGTCGCCGATCAGGATGGGATCGACGGCGTGGATGCGGACCGCGTCGGCCTCGGCGGGCAAGGCGGAGAAGGGGACTCGCAGATTGCGCCAGGACGGGGCCGGTCCGATGTCCTGGGGACGGTATTCGCCCAGTTCGGTGACGGTGCCGTCAGCGTTCTTGTGCCCGTACTGCACCACCAGGGTCTGGCCGTAGGTCATATTGCCGGTGGAGTCGAAGGACAGCACCCGGCCCGCCGCCGAGATGACGATGAGCGGGGAGTCGTCCGACCGCGCGGGCAGCCCGTACCAGCTGGAGGTCAGGGTGGCGGGCTGTTGCACGCCGTCCTGCCAGGAACCCATGATCGGGGTGGTGGCGGGGTCGAGGCCGAAGGGCAGCGCGACGGTGGAACCGTTCACGCCTTCCGCGCCCTTGCCGCCGCCGGTGCCGGCGTTCTGGCCCTCCTCGAAGGCGGGGCCCACGGTCTGGGTGGAGGTATTGCCGGTGCCGGGCTTGACCTCGACGGCGTCGGCGTCCAGCTTCTCGGGAACGCCGTTGGGGGAGAAGCCGACCGGGCTCTCACCGGCCAGCGGATCGCCGCCCTGCGGCGGGTGCGCCGGATCGGCGATGGGCGTGAGATTGCCCTTGTTCACATCGGTTTCGACGAGCACGTCATTGGCCAGTCCGCAGCTCTGACCGGTGACGGCGTCGAAGTTGGAGCGGCCCAGCGAATACGCGGGGTACTGCGAGACCGCGCCCTTGAGCATGGACAGCACCTCGAACATGACCATGAGCGCCGCCACCACGGTCAATGGGATGGCCGCGAACTTGCGGATCCGCTTGCCGCGCTGCGTCTTCCCGTTCGCCAGGGGCTTGGCGTAGCCCTCGCGCAGGCCCTGCCAGGCCACCACGGCCAGGGCCAGGCCGAACAGCAGCAGCACGATGGTGTTGGACTGCACGCCGTGCAGCGACACCCGCTTATCGAACCACGGCACGCCGTAGCTGGAGACGTACCAGTACCCGTTGATGCCGGAGAAAGCCAGCGCCAGGGTGAACAGCAGGCCGGCCAGGAACACCGACCGGTTCTTCCGGGAGCGCAAAGCGGTGGCGGACACGGCGACCGCCGTCACCGCCGCCAGCGAACCCGCGATGCCCGCGTACGCGCCGAAGTGGTGGGTCCACTTGGTCGGGTTGAACATCATGAAGAAGATGGTTCCGAAGACCACGCCCATGAGCCGCCAGGTCGGACCGGAGGCGATGCCCGGCACCTGCCGCCGGCGCAGCAGCACCAGCATGGTGGTGATCAGGCACAGGATCATGACCAGGAAGGCGAAGCGCCGCGACAGCGAGCCGTCGACGGTCTCCACGAACAGGTAGTAGTACCGCAGATAGTCCTTGTACCAGGCCAGATTCGGCCCGGTGGCCTGCCGCACCCGGTTCGCCTCCATGATCCCGGAGAAGGTCTGGTCGCCGAAAACGACCACCAGGACCAGGGTTCCGGCCGCGGCGATGGGCGCCAGCAGCGCCACGTCACCGAACTGCTTGCGCCGCCGGACCGCGATCGCGACCAGCGGCCGGATGCCGGCGAGCAGCGCCGCCACACACATCAGACCGGTCGGTGCGGCCGCCAGCGTGAACGCCGCGATCAGAACCGCCACCGCCGCGGGCAGCAATCGTGAAGTGGCAATGGCCCGTTCGATGGAAACCCAGGTCAGCAGCGCGCCCAGCGCCACGATCGGCTCCGAGCGCAGGCCGTTGTCGTAGGGCAGCCAGAAGGCCAGGAACACCAGCCCGCCGGTCCACAGCGCCACCTTGGACTTGGACACCGCGTTGCCCAGCCGCGGCACCACCTCGCGGCTGATCACCAGCCAGCACAGAATGCCGCAGAGCAGCGCGGGAATTCGCACCCACGGGCTCGCGGTGGAGATCTCCGAGAACGCCTGGATGACGTAGTAGTACCAGCCGAACGGCGCTTCCGGCACGCCGAACCAGCGGAAGTAATTGGCCATGTAGCCCGCGTGCGGGGCGACGCGGACC
Organism: Nocardia yamanashiensis; assembly: GCF_021183565.1. Classification (NCBI taxonomy): domain Bacteria; kingdom Bacillati; phylum Actinomycetota; class Actinomycetes; order Mycobacteriales; family Nocardiaceae; genus Nocardia; species Nocardia yamanashiensis. The sequence goes on along the minus strand of NZ_CP089226.1, from coordinate 6,660,187 downwards.
ATGGTCAGGATGTAGCCGTCGTCGGAGGTGTTGGCCCCGATGAAATGCCACAGCAGCAGCGTGCCGATGATGCCGCCGTCCGCCCAGGTCGGCTTCAGCCAGTGCGCCGGCAGAATGCGCCGGTGCCCGCGCCCGTCACTGGTGTCCAGCACGCCGAGCGCGCCCATGGCCAGCAGCGTCAGCAGCACGGCGGCGATGATCGCCACCAGTTTGATCAGCGTCGGCGTGGAGGAGAAACGCGAGTCCACGTCCATGTGGAACGAAAGACCCTCCGGCACCGCGCCTTTCATATCGGTGAAGACGCCCACCACCTGCGGCCGCAGATCGCCGCCCAGCTGGCCTTCGACCGGCACCGTCACCAGCTCGCGGCCGCCGTCGGCCGTCGGCTTCTCGATGGTGCGGGTCAAGCCCTCGAAACGCGCGTAGGTCTTGTCGCTGTCCGAGGTGATGACGATCGACGAGCATTCGCTCATCCGCTCGCGCGGCGCGGACACCACCACCGCATTGCGATCCAGCACGTCCACCGACTCGCCCGACACCCGGACGAACATGGCCTCCAGATCCGCGCCCTTGCCCTGCGGCGGCGCGGTTGCCAGCAGGATGCCGCCGCGCGGATCCAGCTGCTGCACAGCACTGCACGGGATGGTGACGTCGAGACTCAGCGGCACCTGCGACATCAAAGGCGCGTCGATGCTCTGCAGCGAACCGTGCTGCGGCCAGTTGATCGCCGCGGTGGTCTGCTTCACCGGAAGGAACGGGGTGGCGAGCGCGAACAACGCGCCCAGCAGACCCGCGACTATGGCGATCGTGTTGGCGATCCGGAAGTCGCGCGGGGACGCGGGGGGAGTAGCCGGTTGCGGCGGCTTCGTCAGCACTGCGGAGGCGTCGGACACGGTTGCTGATCGTATAGCCCCCAGCCCTCAGTGGCGCTGTGCTCGCCCGCCTCCCCGCGTATTTTGCGCGCAACCGGGAGCCGTCTGCCGTCCGGCACGCGGCCACCGGTCGGATACGCCACCGATTTCGGGCGTACCCCCGGAGTTACCCCGATCCTCGCGAGATCAGTCGTTGCGTTCAGCGCGCTCGGATCGGCGCGTCCTTGGCCAGGCCCGATCGGGTCTCCACCGTCACCTCCAGCTGTGCCGCCGGAGCCTGCACCCACGGCGTGAACTGCTCCAGCGAACCCCAGTCCCGGCCCCAGTCGTCGTTCAGATAGGACGGAATGGTCTTGGACTGCAACAGCAGCCCGGTCCACCCGAGCGGCCCGCCGCCGATATCGTCCTGCCAGGCATTGGAGGCGTCGGCCCCGACCCGGTCGGGCAGGATCCGCCAGTCCGGCACCTCGGCGACCCCGTCCTTGTGGTCGAACGGCCGCTGGCACGGGAACGCCAGCCCCACATGCCAGTCCTCCAGCACCGGGGCCTGATCGCCGACAAGGGAATTCAGCGTCTTCAGCTGCGGCAGGCGCGGCGGCGTGACGGCCAGCCATTGGCGCGGGGTGATGTCGGCGTCATTGGCCACCAGGCGAACCGAGTTGGCCCCCACCGGAATCTGGTCCAAGGGCACCCGCAGGTTCCGCCAGGACGGGTTCGGGCCGATATCGATGGGCCGGATCCGCCCGACGTCCTTCATGTTCCCGTCGGCGTCCCGCGTCCCGTATTCGACGAACAGATCCTGTCCATAGGTCTGGACGCCGTCCTTGTTGAACGATTTGATCCGCCCGGCCGCCGTCACCACCAGCACCTTGTACGCGGGATCGTGGCGCACGCTGTCGCTCAGATCCATCCGATACCACTGGGTGGTGAGCGTGGCGACCTTCTGCTCTTCGTCGGTGTAGCTGCCGAGCACCGGCGTGGTGGCCGGGTTCAGCCCGAACGGCAGCGCCACGCTCGACCCGTTGATGCCGGTCTGCGCGGTGGTCCCGCCGCCGGTGCCCGCCCCGGTGGTGTTGGTGGTCTTGTTCTTGGAGTCCTCGTTCACCGAATTGGCGCTGCCGGTGGTGGTTTCCTCGGCATCGGCGGTGAGGTCGGCGGCGACGCCGTCGGGGGTGAAGCCGGTGTTCTCGGCGGACAGCCCGTCCGCGTCGGACCCGGTCCACGGATGCAGCAGCGACTGTTCGGTATTGGTCTCCACCAGCACGTCGTCGGCGAGCCCGCACGAATCCCCGCCCAGCGACTTGATATTCGACTTGGCGATGGAATACGCCGGGTACTGCGTGACGGCCGCCTTGGCCAGCGACAGCACCTCGAACAGCACCAGCACCGCCGCCGCGATGGTGAGCGGCATGGTGGCGAACTTGTCGAACTTGCGTGGCGCGGTGGCCTGCGCATACGGCTCGCGATAGTGCTGCCACAGCGCGAACAGCAGGCTCAGCACCGCCAGCCCGAGGAACAGCGTGGAGAAGCCCTTGCCCGCCACCAGCGGGGCCTTGTCGTAGAACGGCACGCCGTAGCTGGAGACGTACCACCAGCCATTGGATCCGGTGAAGGTGATGGCCAGCAGGAAGAACACGGCCGCCGTGAACAATGTCCGATTCCGTGGCGAGCGAATCCCGTTGACGCCCACCGCGACCGCCGCCAGCGCCGCCACCGAACCGGCGAGCCCCGCGTACACGCCGAAGTGGTGCGTCCACTTGGTGGGCGTGAACATCATGAGGAACAGCGACATGAACACGATGCCGAGAATGCGCGCCGACGGCCCGCGCGAGGTGCCCGGAATGCGGCCGTTCTTGCGCAGCATGACCATGACGCACACGCCCAGGCACAGCAGCATGGCGAGAATGCCGAAGCGGCGGGCCAGGGAGCCGTCGGGGGAGAGCGAGAGCAGCGCGTCCCAGCGGGTGCGTTCGTCGAACCAGGCGACGTTCGGCCCGACCAGGGTGCGGACGCGGGTGGCCTCCATGACCGAGGCCAGGGTCTGGTCGGCGAAGACGACCACGATGACCAGGGTGCCGGCGGCGATGCCCGGGGCGAGCAGCGCGCCGTAGCGCAGCACGGCCGAACCGGGTCCGGTCTTGGCGCGTTTCAGGATCACCTGGAGCACCGGACGCGAACCGGCGACCAGGGCCGCGATACAGATCAATCCGGTCGGCCCGGCGGCCAGTGAGAAGGCCGCGATCAGCACGCCCGTCGCCGCCGGGAGCAGGCGGCCGGTCGCGATCGCGCGTTCCATGCAGCACCAGGTCAGTAGTGCGCCCGCCGCGATCAGCGGTTCCGGCCGCAGGCCGTTGTCATAGGGCAGCCAGGCCGCCAGGAACACCAGCGCCGCCGTCCAGATCGCCACATTGTCGCGGCGCACCCGGGCGCCCAGGCGCGGCAGCACTTCCCGGCTGATCACCAGCCAGCAGGTGATGCCCGCCAGCAGCGCGGGCAGCCGCATCCACGGGCTGGCATCGCTGATCCGGGTCATCCAGGCCAGCACCTCGTACGGCCAGCCGAACGGGGCCTCCGCGACGCCGAACCAGCGGTAGTAGTTGGCCATGTACCCCGAATCCTTCGAGGCCCGGGCCATATTCAGGATGTAGCCGTCATCGGAGGTGTTGGCGCCGATGAAATGCCAGACCACCAGCGTGCCCAGCACCGTCACATCGGCCAGGCTGATCCGCCACCAGTGCGCGGGCAGGAAGCGCCGGGCGCGTCGCCGGTCGGTGGTGTCCATCAGGTGCAGCGCGAGCAGCGCGTTCAGCGTGAACGCCACCGCGCCGATGATGGCCAGCCGCTTCAACCACGAAGGCGTGGTGCTGAATCGGGCATCGATGTCGATCCGCGCGTGCGCCTCGCGGATCTGCTGCCGACCCAGATCGGTGAACACCCCGACCACCTGCGGCCGGCTGTCGCCCGCCACCTCCCCGATGACGGCATCGGGCTCACCCGCGACCCCGGCCGCCTCGACCCGGGTGCGCGCCGAATCCGAGGTGATCGAAAGCCACGCGCCGTCCTGCATCTTCGCCGCCGGCACCGACAGCAGCGGAATATTGCGCACCAGCACCGAGACGACCCGCCCCTGCTTGGGATCGTCCTCGAGCTTGACCACCAGCCCCTTGTCGATGGCCTTGCCGGAACCGGCGGGCACCGTCGAGAACACCGTCGTGCTCTTCGCCGGATCCGTCCCCGCCCACATCGAACCGGGCAGCCGAACCTCCAGGTCCAGCGGCACGTAGGACACCAGCGGCGCCTCCACACTGGCCGAATCCCCCTGCGGCCAGGTCAAGACCGGCCGATCCTGCTCGACCGGCAGAATCGGCGTGATCACCGCCAGCAGGAATCCGAGAAGCCCGGACGCCAGGGCGATGAAACGGAGTCGGTGAAACGCTCGGGTGTCTTCGCGCACGGCTCCCGACACTAATCCGCCTCTCCGCGACTTCAGCGCGCGGCTCGGGTGCCGCTCACTGTTGGGGACGCGTGCCGACGGTTGGGCGCCACACCGATTTCGGGCGTACCCGGGGAGTTACCCGCATCTCGCGAGATCAGTTGTCCGGCTGGGTCCACAGCCTGTGGGGGTTCGGGGGCTTGCCCCCGAGTCTTCTTCCCGTTCCGCGGGTCTGGACGGTGGCCGTCCCGACAGATCTCCGTCAGGATGGACGTATCCGTACTGGGCGAGGGGCCGGGCCGGAAGACGAAGAGGAACCATGACCGAGCTGCGTCCCGGCGAAGTTATTGCCGGGTATGTGATTCAGCGGCGGATTGGTGCCGGGGGTTCGGGCGTCGTGTATGCGGCGCGGCATCCACGCCTGCCGAGGCTAACCGCGTTGAAGATCTTGAAACGCGATGAATACACAGGTCAAGAGGCTGTGTGGCGTCGCTTCGAGCGCGAGGCGGAGATCGCCGCGCACTTCGACCATCCGAATATCGTGCAGATCTTCGACCGGGGGGTCGCCGAGGATCAGCTGTGGATATCCATGCAGTACATCGACGGCGTGGATGCGGCTGACCTGCACGGGATTTCGGCCGACCGGGCGCTGCGGATCGGAGGTGAGATAGCGGGCGCGCTGGACTACGCGCACGGCAAAGGCGTCCTGCATCGCGATGTGAAACCGTCCAACATCCTTGTGGCGGAACCGGACAGCGGGCGTCCGGAGCGGGCCTTGCTCACCGACTTCGGCATCGCCCGCCTGCGCGACGAGACCACCAAGCTCACCCAGACCGGAAATATCTCCGCCACTTTCGCTTTCGCGTCGCCCGAGCAGGTATCGGGCAAGCCGGTCGGACCGCGATCGGACCAATACTCCTTGGCCTGCACGCTTTTCGTGCTGCTGACCGACCATCGGCCGTTCAAGGCGGACAACCCGCTGAGCTGGGTGCACGCGCACACGCAGGAAGATCCGTTGCGCGTCAGCGAAGTTCGCCCCGAACTGCCCAGCTCCCTGGACCCCATCCTGGCCCGCGCCATGGCCAAGGACCCGGAGAATCGCTATCCCACCTGCGTGGAATTCACCGACGCCGCCCTGGCCGCCTACTACTCCGATCCGGCGGTCGCGGTCACCGCACCCGCCCGCTTCATCCCACCCACCCCCTCGCGCCCCGGCTCGGCCTGGTCCATCGGCGGCAGCCGGAAACCGCGCCGGCAGCGGCTGTTCCGCAGTCGCGCGCTCATCCCCGTCGTCGCGGCGGCGGTCATCGCGGCCGGTGTCGGCATAGCGCTCGTGCAACGCGACACCACGAGCACGCCCGCCGGCGGGGCAGTCCCCGAAAAGTTCCTCGGCACCTGGCTGGCCACCGAAGGCCAGACCAACTACCGCCTGACGGTCCAGCAGGGCAAACCCCAGGACTCCATCATGTCCAGCATCGTGGACGGCGTACTCCCCAACGGTTCCCCGTTCCACTGCGAGTTCGCCGCACCCCTGGATCAGGTCCCCTCGGAAGGCGACCGCGTCCTCATCGGCCAATCGCAGATCGTCACCCGCGAACCGGCGAATGCCTGCCGCGCCAACGCCCCCACCACCCTCAACTTCCTGTCCGACGGCCGCCTCAGCCGCAAAACCGATGTGAGCGGGCTGATCACGTACACCCACGCCGAGGACGTCGCCAAATCCTGGGGCGACCACACCGCCATCGCCCAGGCCTTCCCCAGCCTGGTCGGCCAGCTCTCCGCGGCGGGCCGCTCGGTCGGCTGGCAGGGCGCGACCTGCCAGAAACGCGATCCCGCCACCACGGACGCTCCCGCGACCCAGGGCTCCCGCCGCGTCGTCTGCAATGCCGACGACAACAGCGGCCAAATGCGTTTCGACCTCTACGATTTCGGCACCCGGCCGGGCAGATCGATCGCGGACCTGTTCTTCGACGGCAACGCCGCCACCCGGACCCGCACGCATCCCGATGTGGCGGGCGAACTGACCCTCACCACCACCTCGGCCGTCAACCCGGCCACCGATCAGGACAACGAAGCCCGGCGCGTCTACACCGCCGTCACCTTCCCGGACGGCGATCCACGCTCCCGCTTCGTGGTACTGCTCCGCTGGCCCGGCCACACCATCGACAGCGTCCTCACCGACTGGCTGGCCCGCGCTCCGCTGAAATAGCGAGTGGCGCATCACCGTGGGCCGCGACGGTGTGTCGCCACGGCAATGTGCCACTCGACTGTCTAGATCTGCCCGCGCACGTCCCACACCCACACGCCGTCAACGTATTTCGCGGGGAAGCCGAGCAGTTGGTCGACGGTGAGCCGCAGCGTGTCGCGGTTGTCGGTGGGCGGCAGCACCACCACGTCGGCCCGCCAGTACCGCAGATCGGCCCAGGCCTGATCCTTGGCGGCCTGGTCGATCACCGGCACCCGATTGGCCTGTTGCGCCTTGATGAGCAGGCTGGCGGTCGGCCGGTCGTCGGGACCGTAGCGCCCCTTCTTGTCCACCCCCGTCGGCCCGACGAAATAGCCACCGGCCAGCGGGAACTGGAAGTCGGCGTCGGCCTGCCAGCGCAGCGCCCGCGCGTCCGGCGGGGTGGGCGGCGGCGCGATGACCACCGATCCGCCCGAAACGTATTGCCGCACCGTGCCGTCGGCGAAGAAGTCCGGGGTGGGCGCGCGCTGCACCACCGGCAGAATCGTCGGCGTGACGGTGAGCAGCGTGAACGCCAGCGCGGCGAACCACGCCAGCGGCCGCCAGTCCGTGGCGGAGGCCCGCCAGTACTCCAGCGCCCGCTGCGTCGCCACCGCCAGGATCAGCGCGATGGCCGGGATGGCCGCCATGGTGAACCGCGACTCCAGCACCGAATTCAGCAGCGGCACCTCTTCCAGCCACTTCCACGGCAGCGCGAACTTCGTATCGTGCCGGCCGATCATGAGCGTGGAGCCCAGCGACAGCACCGTGAAGAACACGATCACCACGGCGGCGGCCCGCACCACGCGTTCACGCCACATCAGCACGGTGGTGACCAGCAGCACCAGCAGCAGCGGCCAGCCGAAGTAGGAGTTCTCCTCGGTGGCGTTGATGCTCACGTTCTGGCCGTGCGAGACCAGCCCGCCGAGGGATTCGGACGGGAACTGGAACAGCGCCTTGAGATCGTTGCCCATCGGACCGTGGTCGATGGAACGGTAGGACTGCGGCCCGAAGAACTGCCACCACAGCGGAATCTCGGTGAACGCGATGGTGATCAGCGCCGCCAGCAGCACGGTTGGGGTGATGGTGCGCAGCGCGCGCAGCCCGGCGCGCGGCGTGTGCAGGTAGTAGACGATGGCGAACAGGCCGAAGGCGAGCGCGAAGATGAGCAGCGGTTCCTCGCCCAGCGCGATCTGCAGGGCGACCAGCAGACCGAGGATGAAGGCATCGCGATTGCGCCGCGCCTTGCGCCGTTCGGGGGTCGTGCCCGCGCGCTTGGCCATGCGGATGACCTGGAGCGCGATCAGCGGCAGCAGCATCAGCACCACGAAGTTGGGGTGCGCGTTGGCGTGCGAGATCATGGCCGGCGCGAACCCGCAGAACAGGCCGCCGATGGCCGCCGCGAACTTCGACTGCACCACCTCGCGGGAGAACAGCCAGTACCAGGCGAAGGCGGTGCCGAACAGGCCGAGGGTGAGCACCAGCACGAAGGTGACGGTCGGCCCGAACAGCAGGGTGACGGGGGTGAGCGGCACGCCGACGCCGAACATGGCGGTATTGGCCATCATGTTCACGCCGTCGGGATAGTTCTGCAGGACGGTGCCGAGCGGGTTCTCCAGGTGCGCGATGCGGTGCGCGGTGACGGCGAAGAACCATTCCCACATGGTCTGGTCCTGGCCGCTCTTGATGAGGTAGCCGCGGTCGGTGTGCAGCCACTGGCCGGACAGCACCAGCACGGCCAGCGACAGATAGCCGGTGGCGATGATCAGATCGGTTTTGGCGCTCCGGACGCGCCGAAGCACCCGCTGCGGCGTGTTGAGCCGTGGGGGTGAGGTTTCCGTTGTTATGGTTCGATCGAGAACCTTTACCGCCGAGTCGGTTTCGACGCGGTCGGCCTCCCACCCCTGTGTCACAAATAACTCCTTGCCGTTACAACCAGCGGCCCACGCTACCGGGTTCCACTGAGATTGCGCTGGTAAGTGTCTGAGTTATCCACAGAAACTTGCACTTATCCCCAGAAATCGACCGAAATCTGGGGATAAGTGATCCTTGTCTCGTTATCTCGTCGAGACTTTCGCGTTCACTTGCGGACCACCAGGGTGAACGGACCGATCTCCGTCGTGGTGAAGCGCGGGTCCTCGAACAGCGTCTTGGGGAAAGCGACGGTGTAGCGCTTCACATTCGGATCGTTCGGGTACACGTCCTCGGCCAGTCGCAGCGTGTACTCGTCACCGGAGCGCCGGAACAGGAACGCGTCCGGGGCCCGCCACGGCGAATGCTCCAGTGCCGCCACCAGTTCCGCGGGCGTCTTCAGCTGCGACCACCGCTTGATCTCCGCCGCCCGGCCCGGGAAGTCCGCGAGGGGGTTGGCGTAATGCGAAGTGAGCGACTGGAATCCGTAGTACGGGTAGACGGCCAGGAAGCTGGTGTCGGCCGTGAGCACCACGGTCTCGTCCCGCGGTCGCCCGGTCTGCTCCCGCAGTTTCGCGTCGATGGCCGCGTAATGCGATACCGCCGACGGCGGCCGCTTGTCCGCGCGCTGACCATTGCCGTCGGTGTCGGTGTACGCGGTATTGATCTCGTTGGTGAGCACGTGCGGAATCTCCTGCGCGAACGCCACCGCGCCCACCACGGCCACCGCCGCCGCAGCCACCCGGAATCGAGCCGGCTCGTTCAGCACCTGGTAGATCGCCCGCGCGCCCTCCGCGAACCCGAACACCCCGGCCGCCGCCAGCAGCGCGTACAGCGGCGCCTCCAACCGGAACCCCAGCAGCGTGGTCCCCGCGGCGGTGGCCAGCATCGACAGCAGGCACCACAGATAAACGGCCAGCACCCCGATGCCCAGCGCCTGCGCCCGCCGCGAACTCCCCGCCCGCACCACCAGCCAGATCAGCCCGACCAGGCAGAACACCCCGGCCAGCGAGAACTCGAACATGGGCAGCGGCAGTCGCGAACCCGACTCCGGCAGATAGTGGAACGCCGACCCGCCCGCGAAAGACGCCTTGCCGCTGAGGAAGTCGAGCAGGAACGGCGTCCACACCGTCAACGAGATCAGCCCGGCCACCAGACCCATCACGACGAGCCGCGCCAGCATCGGCCGCAGCACCGCCCACACCCCGGGAACCCGGACACCAGGTGTCAGCGCGTCGCCGGTCTGCCCGCCCGCGGTGCTGCGCGCCGCCGCATCCCGATGCCGTTGCGTGCGCAGCGCTCCCACGCGTTCGCGCAGCATGAGCCCGGCCGCGATGACCGCCATCAGGCAGACCGTGAACACGGCCAGGCCGAAGTAGAGCGTGTAAAAGGTCGCGGCCACGCCCAGGAACAGGCCCGCGCCGATGACCGCACCCCAGCCGCCCGCGGTGGCCCGTTCGCCGCCTCGTGCGGATTCGGGCGCGTCGACGCCGGGCGCGGCGAGCACGGTCGGCAAGGCCAGTTCAGCGGGCCGGTAGAGCGCGCCCCAGGCCAGCAGCAGCGCCGGTCCGAGCAGCAGCACCAGTACGGCGCTGTATGCCTCGGGCGCACCGTAGGCCAGCGTCACGGCGGTGGTGGCGGCGGCCACGGCGACCGCCCAGTCGGCGCGAATCAGGTTGGACCACAGTACGAGTGCCACCACGGCCGCGACCGCGAGGACCAGGATCGCGTAGGGCTTGAAGGCTTCCCAGCCGGCCATCCCGGTCAGGCTCGCGAAGCGCCCGCCGAACCAGAACCAGCCGGCCGGGTAGAACGGCGGCAGATCCACGTAGTTCATGTCGTGCAGTGCGGCGGAGTCCGTCAGCCGCGTCAGGTACTGCGTCCGGAACTCCTGGTCCACGGACATACCGAACAGATAGAGCTTGGTGGCCGCCAGCGGCATGCCCAGCGTGACGGTCACGAAGGCCGAAATCCCGCCCCAGGACAGCAGTTTCGCCAGCCACGGCCACTTCCGCAGCCGGATCAGCACGATCGCCCCCACCAGCATGGCGAGCGCGATCACCTGCCCCACCGTGGTGAGCGCGCGAGTCACATTGGAGGAGTTGAACGCCGGCCAATCCACCCGGCCGAACGCCACCAGCCCGATCCCGGCCACCACCGCCGCGACGACGGCCGCGAGCACGGCCTCACCAAGCGCCCCGCCGGCCTGCCGCATCAGCACCGCCGCCCGGCCGCCCGATTCCCGCTCGCTCATTCGCTCTCCGCCTCCGGATTCGCTTCGATGGACCGTCTGCCGCTGCGAAGCCTAACCGGGCGCACCCCGGATACCGGGTCTGCCCGCAGCGGCGCGGGCGGCCCGGATATGCGAAGAGCGGTGGCCGGTCGGCCACCGCTCTGCATTGCTGTCGTATTCCGCCTAGACGGGCAGACGCCGGAAGATCGGGCGCGGCACGTGCCGCAGGATCGCCATCACGAAGCGGATGGGACCGGGGACCCAGACGATCTCCTTGCCCTTCTGCGACGCCGCCACGGCCATCGCCGCCACGTCTTCCTTGTCGACGGTGAGCCCGTTCTCCTTGGCGTGCGCGGACAGCTTGGTCCGCACCATGCCGGGGCGAATCACGGTGACGCGCGGGCCGAACGGCGCCAGCGCCTCGCCGAGACCGAGGTAGAAACCGTCCAGGCCGGCCTTGGTGGAGCCGTAGACAAAGTTGAAGCGGCGCACCCGCTCACCGGCGACCGAGGACATGGCCAGGATCCGGCCGTACCCCTGCGCCTTCATCTTCTCGCCGAGCAGCACGCCGACGGAAACCGCGGCGGTGTAGTTGATCTCGGCCATCATGACGGCCTTGCGCTGGTCCTGCCAGAAGATCTCGCCGTCGCCGTCGATACCGAACGCGACCACCGCGACATCCACATCGCCATTGGCCCACGCCTGCTCGATGACCTTCGGATGGCTCTCGGTGTCGAGCGCGTCGAAGTCGACGACCTGCACCTCGGACGCGCCCGCCGCCTTCATGGTGGCGACGGCGTCCTCGCGCAGCGGATCACCCGGCAGCACGGCCAGGATGACGCGCGCGGGGCCCTTCTTCAGGTACTCGGCGCAGATCGCGAGACCGATCTCCGAGGTGCCGCCCAGCAGCAGAATGGATTGCGGGTTCCCTACCGCATTGATCACTGGAGCTCCAGCCTTCTCGCCATATCGGACATGAAAACGCCTGTGGGATCGACACTTCGGCGGATCTTGATCCACTCGTCGATCCGGGGGTACATCTGGTGGAAGGTCTCGGCGTTGGTACGCGAATCCTTCGCGGTGTACAGCCGGCCGCCGAACTCCAGCACGCGGCGGTCGAGATCGGTGACGAGCTCGTTGAGACCCGGCCGGATCGGGAAGTCCACGCAGATGTTCCAGCCCGGCATGGGGAAGCTCAACGGTGCCGGGTTACCCGCGCCGAAAAGCTTGAAAACGTTCAGCGCCGAAATGTGCCCGGACGCCTGGATATCGATGATGATCCGCTTGAATTCCTCGACGGCCTCGGTCGGCACCACGAACTGGTACTGCAGGAATCCGGCCGGACCGTAGGCCCGGTTCCACTCGGCGATCATGTCGAGCGGGTGATAGAACTGCGTCAGGTTCTGGATCTTGCCGGTGTAATTGCCGCCCATGGCGTAATACGCCTCGCCGACCGCGCCCAGGGTGAGGCGATTGGCGGTGAAACTCGGGAAGATGTTCGGCACCGTCATCAGCTGCGGCGCATCGAACTTCAGCGGATTCTTCTGCTTCTTCTTCGGCAGCTCGTCCACCTTGGCCAGGCGGCCGCGTGTCAAGCAGGCGCGACCCAGCTTCGGCTGCGGGTTCATCACGTCGAACCACGCGCTCGAATAGGTGTAGTTCTCTTCGCTGCCGTCGCTGTGGACCGCGATGGTCTCGTCCAGCGTGGTGGTCTTCACGCCGTCGTTGATGAAGTACGCCGACTCGGTCGGGATCATCTCGATGGTGGCGCGCAGGATGATGCCGGTCAGGCCGTTGCCGCCGACCGTCGCCCAGAACAGCTTGGCGTTCTTCTTCGGCCCGATGGTCTGCACCTTGCCGTCGGCGGTGAGCAGATCCAGGGTCCGGACGTGATTGCCGAACGAGCCCTCGGAGTGGTGGTTCTTGCCGTGGATATCGGAGGCGATGGCGCCGCCGATGGTGACCTGGCGGGTGCCCGGTAGCACCGGCACCCACAGCCCGAACGGCAGCGCCGCCTTCATGAGCTGGTCCAGGCTGACGCCACCGTCCACGTCGACCAGGCGGGAATCGCGGTCGATGCGGTGGATGCGGTTGAGCGCGGGCATGTCGATGACCAGTCCGCCCGAGTTCTGCGCGTGGTCACCGTAGGAGCGGCCGAGGCCGCGCGCGATGACGCCGCGACGCAGGTGCGCGGGCTTGGAGTCGTTGTCCTCCGCGACCATGGCGACCGCCTTGGCGATCAGCTCGGGGTCGCTGGTGGAGAGGACTTCGGACGTGGTGGGTGCGGTGCGACCCCATCCGGTCAGCGTGCGAGTCCGCGTCGGCAGTTCGAAGGAGCCGGTCGACGCTGAGTCCGCACCATCGCTCGCCGGGCTAGCGGCGGCTTCCGTGGTGGTCTGAGCTTTCGTGGACATCGGCATAGAGGCTACAGGGATAAACGGCGCGCGGCTTGTGTCCTCGGTCGCGGGCGTTACCCTCTGGAGTTTGTGACCGCGGAACCGCATCTGCCCCTCCCGCCCGAGCTGCCCCTCGTCGACGAGCCGGGTGGTACGGACGTCGATCTGAAGACCCAGATCATCCGGTTCGGCGTCACCGGCGGGCTATCCGCCATTGTGGACTTCGGGCTGTACACGCTGCTCTTCAAGGTGTTCGGCGTGCCGCTGCCGGTGGCGAAGGCCATCAGCTTCATCGCGGGGACGACGACGGCCTATCTGATCAATCGGCGCTGGACGTTCAAGGCCGAGCCGAGCCGCAAGAGGTTCATCGCCGTAGTCATTCTCTATGCGGTGACCTTCGCCATCCAGGTCGGCATCAACCAGGTCTGCTACTACGCCCTGCCCGATGAATGGTGGCGGATCTGGCTGGCCTTCTGCGTCGCGCAGGGCACCGCCACCGTGATCAACTTCATCGTCCAGCGCGCTGTGATCTTCAAGATCCACTAGGAGTCGACGAGGGTGCGGGACTCTTGCTTCGCGTGGAAGTAGTCCCCGCCCTTGGCGCGCACGTTGTCGGTGCCCCACTGGCGGCTCTCGCGCTGGGCGGGCACCAGGTGCGGGATGTGCTTGCGGCAGTGGATGTACGCCTCTTCCACGTCGACCACCACCCAGCGTTCGGGGATGCGCCCGCGTTCGTCGGGCGGCAGATCGGGCACGCAGCGGCGCATGAGCGTGTCGTCGACGATGCGGGCGGTGCCGTTGATGTGCAGGCCGATGAGATCGCGCACGAAGTCGATCATGAGGATGCCGATGTGCGGGTTCTCGAGCAGATTGCCCAGTGAGGCGAGCACGCCGTTGCCCCGGTATTCGGGATAGGCGACGGTGCGCTCGTCTATGACGTGCAGGAATCCGGGTTTGCCGGCGCGGAAGCTGGAATCGCATTCACCGTGTTTGTCGGCGGTGGCGATGAAAGCCATATCCATCCGCCGGATGAATTCGATCATGTGCTCGTTCAAGCGTTCTCGGACTTGATCGTTGTAGAAGCGTTCCGCCCGTTCTTCGGTGCCGTAACGCTGCTGAAGTTCGCGTTCGCCGTCGCTGCCGTTTCTGAGACCGGGCATCGTGCACCCCTTGGGTAGCTGAACACCAGATGGAAGAGGCTCGGCCACGAATCTCGGCCATCCGAAATGCTATACGGTTTAACTATTTTCGTGTGGCGAATGCGTGAACCGTCGCATCGTCCCTGGTGAAGGGGCGGTCGACTGGCGAAGGTCCAAGCTTCCCGAGCGAGGATCCTCCCGGATGAAATCTTTCACAAGGGACCTTCGTCGCTTAGCTATGGGGATGCTGCCGACCAGTTCGGGCACGGGGTCGGTGAGTTCCCTAGGGGGCGGGGCGTTTTCGCAATCCTGGAAAGTCCTTTTTGCATACTTTGTCCGGATGTTGCCGGGTGTCATCCCCCTAGCGAACGTCGATCATCACTCACATGGGCGCGGAAATGGTGGCGAAGTATTGAACCGCGGCCAGCACCGCGACCGGCGCCGCCACCAGCAATTGACCCGCCACCGTGCCCAATCCGCCGACGGCCACGATGCCGCCCAGGCACCCCACCGCCGCGGCGGGCAGGAACGGGCCGAACAGGCCGACGATGGTGCCGGCCGCCACCGTCGCGCCCGCGATGCCGCCGAGCGCGCAGCCGACCGCCGCGCCGCCCAGCCCGCCGACCAGCGTGCCCATCGAAACACCCAGACCGACGGTGCCGATCAGGCGATTCCAGGCGGCGGTCTCGCGCTGATACGGCGTCTGGAATCCCGCCGAATCCTCGAACGGCAGGGCGACAGGGGAGTAGACGGCGTGTTCGCGATCCAGCAGCGGGGTGAGGGTGGCGGTACGGCCGGTGATCTCGGCAGCGATCGGGAAGGTGAAATCGTCCACGCGGAAGGACATTTCGGCGCGCGCCAGTTCCCGGTGGCCGGCGGTCTGCAGGGTGAGCACGTCGTCGTGTAGTTCGATCGCGCCCGCATCGAGGGTGATGACGGCCGTATCGCCGATGGTGGTGGCGGTGAAGCCGATGCCGGGGCCGGTGGCTGTGCTCGGTTCGGGCGGGGCCGCCGTAGCGGTGGCGCAGACGCCCGCCGCGATCAGTGCGCCGAGGGCGATCGCTTTGATTCGCATCGGTTTTCCCTCAGTCCAGCAGCGCGAGCTCGGCCACCACGACCCGCGCGACGGCGATCTGCCCGGCGGGGGTGAGGTGCACGCCGTCCGATTCGAACAGCCGGTGCTCGGGTGTCGGATGGGTGACGGTCAAGGTATCGATCACGACTTCGGGCCGGGCGTCGAGCGTGGCCGCGGTCTCCTCGTGATCTTTTGCCCGCCAGCTGATTCCGTTCGCCCGGAACGGCGGGAACTCCGCGATCAGCGCCTCGTCCATATCGGTCGGGGTCAGCCAGGCCCAGCGGGCATTGCCGCCCTGGGCGCGCAGCAGCCCGAAATTGCGTGCGGTCTCGTCCGCGCTGACCACGCGCGGGCCGTCGGGGCCGAGGCGCTGCGCGTCGTTACCGCCCAGCTGGCACAGCACCCAGTCGGGCCGATGGAAGCCGAGCGCGCCCGAGGACTTGAGAACCTGCGTGGTGGTGGATCCGGAAATGGCGAGATTGGTCAGCGTGATGCGGTCGTCGGGGCGGCGTAGTTCCAGCAGGTGGCGCAGGATCTCGAACCAGGACAGGCGATCCGCGGTACTGCTCTCGCCGAGCGCCACCACGCGGGCGCCGGGGGCGAACGGCAGCCGATCCACCAGCTCGGCGAACTCCGGTTCGGTGAGCAGGTCGGCGGCCGCGGCGCGGACCTGGGCGTCCAGCTCCGCGCGCAACGCCCGGTACTCGTCGGCCTCCAAGCCGAACAGCGCGGCCAGGTGCGCTTCGTCGATTCCGTTCAAATACGGCAGGGACAGTTCGGGCTGCTGGAAGCGGATGATCTTGGCGGTCAGATCGAGGTTCATGACTACTCCTGAATAGTGCTGTGGGGGAGGGAATTACGCGCGTGGAAGCCGGAATCCGGCGACGATCAGCCACGCCATGCCGGTGAAGCGGGCGATGGGCAGCAGGAAGGCGGCGCCGGTGAAGGTCAGGGCGATGGTGGTCAGCATGGCGACGAACGCGATCCCCAACCCGATACGGATCGGCCACGGGCCGAGCATGTTCCGGGCCTGAGCGCCGATGGCGATCCCGGCGATGAGCAGGCCGGTGGTCATCACATTGGCCGGGCCGCCGAGCAGGAAGGCGAGGGTGTGGACGGCGCGCACGGTGCTCAGGTCGGTGGTCACCTCGGGCACCGTGAGCACCCAGCTGACCGCGCCGGACGCCAGCAGGAACACCGTCGCGAGTCCGCCGCCGAGCGTGGTGAGCGCCGTGCCGAAGTCGTCGCCGTAGCGCCGCAGCCGGGTGACGGCCGCCGCCACATAGAGGGCCAGTGGAATCGCGGCCGCGTATTGCAGCACCGCGCCGGTCCGAACGGCGGCGGGGTGATCCCGGAAATAGGCGAGCGCGTCTCCCGCCGTGCCGAACGGCGACGGAAATGGGCTCCCACCAGCGCGGACAGTGCTGATCACAAGCCCCGCGACGAACAGCCCGGCCGCCGCTGCGCCGAGTGCGCCGAGCGGTGGTTCGAGGGAGCGGGCAGGGCGTTCGAGCGGGGATGCGGCTGCAATGGCCATGGCTATCCATTCTTGGAAGTGAATCGTTCTGTTGAGTGAACGATTTCCTGATGTGTACGATAATCCCGTGACCGAAGCTGAGCAAGAGGGGGTGCGGAACCCGCATCCGGAGCGGCCGGCCTGGCTACCGCCGGTGGAACCGGGTGCGCCGCAACCGAACCGGCCCATGCGCGCGGCGGCCTTCCAGCTCGCGCAGCTCGGGGGACTCGCGGCGCAGCGATTCGCCGAACGCGTAGCGGAAATCGGCCTCACACCACCGGAAGTCGGGATTCTGCGGATGATCGCCACCGAGCCGGGGCGTAGTCAGCGCTCGCTCGCGGCCGAACTAGGAGTGGTTCCGAGCCGGGTGGTCGCTCTCATCGATCCGCTGGATAAGCAGGGGCTGATCGAACGCCGTCGGAGCGCTACCGATCGGCGTAATCACGAGCTGCATCTGACGCCGGAAGGCGGCAAGAAGCTCGGCAGCCTGGCCGCTGTGGCGTTGGCTCATGAAGCCGCACTCTTCGAGAGTCTCACCGACACCGAATATGACCAATTCGCCGCGCTGCTCGCCAAACTCGCTGCGGCGCAGCAGCTCACGCCAGGAGTGCACCCCGGATATCGCACCCTGGGGGATGAATCGAAATAGCGGGGTCGCTTCGCCTGGGAGTGGGGATCGAGGATGGGGGTCAGCGGGCTCGGCGGTTCAGGCGGGGTTGGTCGAGGACGAAGATGGTGCCTCGGCCGAGGCGGACTATGCCCAGTTCTTCGAGGTCGCGGAGGACTTTGTTGGCGGTGGCGCGGGTGGTGCCGGCCATGGAGGCGAGGTCCTCCTGGGTGAGGCGGACTTCGGGTGGGGCGCCGTTCTCGTCTCCGTAGACGCGGGCCAGGTGGGCCAGGCGGCGGAGGACGCGGGTTTCCACGGGGAGGTAGAGGGCTTCCAGGACGGCGGCGGAGAGGCGGCGGACCTGGGCCGCCAGGGACGTGGTGAGGAAGCGTTCCACCTGGGGGTGTTCGGCTCGGAGGCGTTCGAGCTGGGTGCGGTTGAGGGTGAGGGTCTGGGCGTCGGTGACGGCGACGATGGTGGCGGTGCGGCGGGCGTCGGGGCTCAAAAGTGCTTGTTCGCCGAACATTTCGCCGGGGCCGAGGATCGTGAGGGTGGCGGTGTGGCCCAGCGGCGTGGTCACCCGGACCACCAGGCGGCCGGAAGTGATGAGGTGGACGCAGTCGCCGGGGTCGCCTTCGTGGCAGACGATGTCGCGGCGGCGGAATTTGCGCGGGGTGCAGGCGGCGATGAACTGGCGGCGTTCCTGGGGTGAAAGGCCTTCCAGCAGTTCGAATTCCATTACGGGTGTCCTCCCTTCACCGCAGGGCCGTGAGGCGATACACGGTTACCGGGCGGCTCTTGCCCTTGATGTCGAAGTCGCCCAGGTTTTCCACCTCGGCTCGGGGGCCCAGGCGTTGCCTGGTCAGCGGGCCCACCACCACGGTGCCGGGTTCGGCCAAACCCTCCAAGCGGGCAGCGAGATTGGTGGTGTCGCCGATGGCGGTGAAGTTGCGCATTTCGCGAGCGCCGACATTGCCGACGATGGCGGGGCCGGTGTTCACGCCGACCCGGAACATGGGCCACTCACCGTGGGCGGTCTCGCGGACGGCGGCGGTCGCGCGTTGCAGGGCCAGGCCGGCTCGGGCCGCGCGCAGGGCGTGATCGTGTTGGCGCACCGGGGCATTGAAGATCGCCATCACCGCGTCGCCGACGAACTGCACCACGGTGCCGCCCTCGGCGAGGATCTCGGGGACGATCGCGCCGTAATAGGTGTTCAACATGCGCATGACCTGTACCGGTCCGGCCTTCTCTGCGAACGGTGTGTAACCGCGCAGATCCGCCATGAGCACGCTGACCTCGTGCACCTCGCCGCCCAGTCCGGCTTGCGAGGGGTCGGCCAATAGTGCGGTCGCGACCTGTGGGGACATGTACGAGCGGAACAGGCCGTCCAGTTGCTGGTACAGCCGGGCGTTCTCCAGGACCACCGAGGCCTGGGCGGCGAACGATCGCGCCACCGCGTGCTCCGCCGGGCCCAGCGTTCCGACGGGTGGGCGGGCCAGTTCCAGGATGCCGGTCTGGATTCCCTTGACCAGCAGCGGAAATGCGAACGCGGCCGGATTGGGGGAGCCGCCGTCGGCGAAGACCAGGTGGCCGCCGCGCATGACGCCGATACGGACGACGTCCTGGTCGAAGGCGAAGCCGGCCAGGCGTTGAATCTCGGCGAGCAGCTGGTTCTCGCCGCGAATCACGTTGGCGCGCTCGCCGACCGCCACCAGCGCGCCCAGTCGCCGCACCTGCTCGCGTTCGTTGCCGAGAGCTTGGGCGGCCTGCTGCAGGACGGCCACTTGGCGTTCGGTGAGGCCGAAACGGCGAGCCAGCTGCTGGGCGGCGGGGCCGAGCGGATCTTCGGCCGCGATGCCGCCGGTGGCGCGCTGGTCCAGGGCCGACACCATTTCCTCCAGCGCGCGGGCGTAATCGCGCTGAATGGCGGCGAGGGTGCTGCGCTGGGTGATGCTGTCGAACAGGCCGCGGGCGGAGCCTTCGCGGCGGAAGCTGAGGTGGGCGCTGACCGCGATCAGGACGAAGGCGACGCCCAGCAGGACGTGCCATTCCCACCAGGACACCCGCCAGCTGCGGCCGAAGCCGACGGCGAAGAGGGCCTCGGCGAGCAGGATGAACGCGGTGAGCACCGACAGCAGGACCGTGGCCCGATTGCGCAGGTAGATCCAGATGTAGCAACCGGCCGCGACCAGGTAGCAGGCCGCACCGACGAAAGCCGCGGCGATCAGCGGGCCCTGGGCCTCCGACGGGTCGGGGACCGCGTCGAAGGGCGGCACCCTGGTCAGGGACAGCAGCGCCCAGACCGTCATCAAGGTGAGAGGCAGAGCGGCAAGGAGTTCGGTGAACCGGTGCGCCCGCGCGGTGGGCCCGTATTCCACCACCGAAGCCAATGCCGCCAGCCCGCCCAGCACCATACCGACCGGAACCGCAACCGTGAAGCCCACATTCGGAGTCGACAGGATGACCCCGGGGGTGGCCAGCGCGTGCAGGCCCAGGAAACCCGAATTCAGCTGGAACACCAGGGAAACCAGGATCAGGCGCATATCCCGGTGGGCGCGGGCCGCGCGCAGCAGCAGGATGCCCAGCGCCAGCGAGACCGCGGCCGCACCGAGGATCAACCAGAAGTGCAGGCCGCGATGCTGGAACTCGTGGTCGAGATCCGGATGCGACACCAACAGCCAAAGACCCGCCGCGGGCAGTGCCACATGCACCGCCCACAGCGCGACCCGAATCGCCGACATGCGTTCGTCTCCCCCTGATCGGGTTGGTTCAGGCGGGCGAGAGCGTCACCGGCACGCCGTTGAACACGGCATTCCCGGACGGCGCGTCCACCAGCGAATCATCGGTCAGCACATTGGCGTTCACGCCCGCGTGGGCCCGCGCCACCTGCTGTGTGCTGTCGCCGTGGCCCCAGCCGTGCGGCAGGCTCACCACGCCCGGCATGATGTCCGCCGTCGGCTCCACCTCCACCGTCACCGTTCCGGCCGCCGACTTCACCACGACCAGGCCGTTCAATCCCAGTCGCAGCGCGTCCTCCGGATTGATGTGCAGCGTGCACCGATTCGACCCGCCCACCAGCGGCGGCACATTGTGTAGCCAGCTGTTGTTGGAGCGCAGCTGCCGCCGTCCCACCAACACCATTTCCGGAGCCTCCGCCGCCAGCCGATCCCGCAGCCGCGCAACGTCTTCCAGCAACTGCGCCGGCGCCAGCTCCACCTGCCGCGATGCCGTCAACAATACGCCCGGCAACCGGGACTGCAACGGGCCCAGATCCACGCCGTGCGGATTGTCCAGCAGCACTTGCAGATTGAGTCCGCCCGGCAGCGTTCCATCGCCCGCCGCCTCGCTCGGCGGCTCGTTCAGAGCCCGCGCGGCCATGCCTTGCGCTCCGCCCGCCCATTCGCCGAAGGGACCGAGGCGCAGCATCAGATCGATGCGCTGTTCGGTGGTGTCGTCGCCCAGCAGTTCCGCGCGGCGGTCGGAGAGTCCGGCCTTGTGCAGCGTGCCCGCGATGACGATCTCGTCGACGACGGTGAGCGGATCCAGGCCCTCCTGGGGTTCCTGGCCGGAGACCGCGAGGGCCAGCCGGGCGATCACCTCGGCCTCCGACATCTCACCGTCGCGCAGCGGCACCAGGGGGCGGGAGTACCGGGCGTAGTTGTGGACGGCGAAATTGAGCAGGGCGAAGTCGTAGTGGGGGGCTTGCAGGATGCGCGGCGGGGGCAGGATGACATCCGCGTGGCGGGTGGTCTCGTTGAGATAGCGGTCCACGCTGACCATGAATTCGAGGTCGGCGAAGGCGGCGTCCAGGCGCGCGCCGCTGGGCGCGGACAGCACCGGATTGCCCGCCACCGTGACCATGGCACGGATCTGCCCCTCGCCCGGGGTGAGGATCTCGTCGGCCAGGGTGGCCACCGGGAATTCGCCCATGGCCTCGGGTAGTTCGCGGACGCGGCTGGTCCACCGGGCGGTGCGGAACGGGCGGGTGCGGACGATGCCGAGCGCCGCGCCGGTCGGGAACATGGCGCCGCCCGGGGAGTCCAGATTGCCGG
Organism: Nocardia yamanashiensis; assembly: GCF_021183565.1. Classification (NCBI taxonomy): domain Bacteria; kingdom Bacillati; phylum Actinomycetota; class Actinomycetes; order Mycobacteriales; family Nocardiaceae; genus Nocardia; species Nocardia yamanashiensis. The sequence goes on along the minus strand of NZ_CP089226.1, from coordinate 6,638,729 downwards.
TGAGCACATTGATCACGTCGACCAGCCATTGCGCGACCGTGCCGAACTCCGCGGTGCAGGTGCCGATGCGGGCGTACACGGCGGCGGTCGGGGCGGCGGCGAGTTCGCGGGCCAGGCGGATTACGGTCTCGGCGGGCACGCCGGTGCGCCCGGCCACCACCTCCGGGGTGAAAGGCGCTGCGGCGGCGCGTACTTCGTCGAGGCCGGAGACGCCGACGCGGACCGTGGTCAGGTTCTCGGCGAAGAGCGTGTGGACGATGCCGAACAGCAGGTAGGCGTCACTGCCGGGGCGGATGAACAGGTGCTCGTCGGCCAGTTTGGCGGTGCGGGTGCGGCGCGGATCGACCACCACGAAACGGCCGCCGCGCTGCTTCAGTGCCTTCAGCCGACCCGGGAAATCCGGTGCGGTACACAGTGACCCGTTGGATTCCAGCGGGTTCGCGCCCAGCATGAGCAGATAGTCGGTGCGATCCAGGTCCGGCACCGCCACGGTCAGCGGATCGCCGAACATGAGCCCGCTGGACACCTGCTTCGGCATCTGGTCGGCGGTGCTGGCGGAGAACAGGTTCCGGGTCGCCAGCGCGCGGATGAGCAGCGGCACGTACAGCGCGCCCGCGATGGTGTGCGCGTTCGGATTGCCCAGGTACAGCCCGACCGCCTGATTCCCGTACGCGGCGCTCACCCGCGGCAGCCGCTCGCGGATCACCCCGAAGGCTTCGTCCCAGCTCACGGCCCGCCAGGTATTGCTCGCACGATCGCGAATCATGGGGGCGGTCAGTCGATCCGGGTCCTCGTCCAGGTGCCCGAGGGTGGCTCCCTTCGGGCAGATGAACCCCCGGCTGAACGGATCGGCGTGGTCGCCGCGTATCGACTTGATGTGGTCGCCGGAGTCCAGGGTGAGTTCGAGCCCGCACACCGCCTCGCACAGCGGGCAGGTGCGCAGCAGGTTCCGGCTGCTGTCCGTGGCATGGGTCATAACCAATGATCGCGCGTCGGCCCCGGAGGTGAAACACTTCCGCATCAATGCCGGGTAAGTGTCGGCGCGCTGACACATTTCGCGTGTCGGCGCGGACAGACCCGGGCCGCCGGCGCGACCAGGCTTGCCGTATGCGGTTTCTGGAACGGACACAAGCACTCGACGCACTGCGGACGGCCCGGGCGGACGTCGCGGCCGGCACCGGATCGGTGGTGGCGCTGACCATCGGCGGGGAACCCGGACTGTTCGTGCGGGTCGCCGGGCCCGCCCCGGACGGCGATTCCGCCCGCCCGCTGCCCGGACTCACCGAACGCCAGCAGGACGTGCTGGATCTGGTGTGCGCGGGCCTCACCAACGCCGAGATCGCCGATTACCTGGTGCTGTCGGTGCGCACCGTGGACCACCACGTCTCGGCCATCCTGCGCAAGCTCGGCGTCGCCAATCGCCGCGCGGCCCGAGCGCGCGTCCTCGGCCATACGCCGATGCCCGCCGCGCGCGCTCCGCGAAGGGCCGTGGCGCAACCGCACTCTCGCGCCCTGCGCGTGCTGCGCAGCGCATGAGAAAACAAACGTTGCGAATTCATGTGCAAAGTCCATGAATTCGCAACGTTTTCGATCGGATACGACAAAACCGCGGGTGCCGGGGAGCACTCGCGGTTTTTATCGCTTATTCAGAGCTGGAGATCAGGAGGCGATACGAGCCGCCTGCGGAGCGCCCTTGGCGGCAGCGCGGACAGCCGCGGCGATCGCCACGACCGGAGGCACCCAGCGGGCCTCGTGCGGGGCCACGCCCCAGCAGGCCGCACCGGCGGCCGAGAGCTGAGTCGGCGGCAGCGGGATGCCCGCGCCGTCGGTGTGCACAACAGCCCCTGCGGCGCGCAGCGCCTCGATCGCCATGGCGGCCTTGCTCAGGCCGGTCACCAGGTGGATCTCGCGGCGCTCGGCGCCCGGAATCTCGATGATCGGACCGGTGAGGTCGTTGGCCCGCAGGAACCGACGGATGAAGGCGGCGGTGTCGCCCGTGACCTCGATGCCCGAGATCTGCTCGTCGGTGATCAGGCAGATGCCGTTGGCGGTTTCGTTGACCGTCCAGCCACGCTGGATGTACTCCTGCGCAGATTCCTTGACGGCTGACGAAAGCGTCGTACGCACTGGTTTCTCCATTCCCCGGTAGATCTTTGTCCTGCTCTGTGCGGGGTATCGGTACGAGCGGTTCGGAGCGTTACACGTTCTTTTTCAAATCAGTCCGAATGCGTGGCATGTCGAGACATCTTGCAGACCGCTCGACCCGTTCGGGTCGGTGTCACATTTGCGCCGAGATCGCTGCGCGGCGCCCGCTGCCTGCGATAACGCGCGCCCGGGCGAGCGGGACGCGCGCACCGCGCGGGCCCGCGATTGGGCCCGGCGAATCCGGGAAGTGTTCTAGAACACACCGCGCCACTCTGCCGCCGTGCGGCGGAACCGGTGAGACTGCACACGGCCGAAAAGGTCTGTGGGAGAGGAGCGCGTCGGCATGACCGACCAATCGGGCGGGAACACAGTGGAACTCGAGGAGTTCGAAGAGTTCGAGGCCGAGGGCCGGTGGGCCGCCTTCAAGGAATCCGCGACCCGGCGCATGTCCCGGCGCGCCGCCGAGGAAGGTGAAGAGGAGGAGACCCCGGTCGAACCCTTCGCCAGCCCAGGCGCTTTCGGATCCTGGAGCGTGGACGCCGCCCGCGCGCTGCTGGACGTGCAGTTCCACCGCTCCGCCACCCGCACGCTGCTGCCGCTGGCCTATCTGCTCGGCCTGGCAGGCGCTTTCGCGATCCCGATCACGGGAACCGTACTGCTGTGGCGGGTTTCGATGGTGCTGGGCATCTTGTTCGCGGTGGTGTTCGCCATCCCGCTGGGACTGACCATCGCCGCCGTGGTGCGCCTGTTGCTGGAATTCGTCCTGAACGCCTCCCGGCTGGCTTCCCGGGTGGAGCACATCTCGGATATGGCCGACGATCTCTTCCAGGCGCTTTCCGATGTGGCGGAACCTGTCAATCAGTTGTCCAAAGACGTTCAGGCGGTGCAGTTCTGGCGCTTCCGCCGCCGGTCGTCCCGGAAATAAGGGTACGCAAAGCGGGCATCATATCCACTGGTTTGCTTCGCGCGTGCATGGATCGCTGAGTTCTCCTGTGCAACAATGCGAATCGCACACTGGTATCAGGGGGATTGATGGCACTACCGCAGGGGATTACCGGATCCACCATGCCGCGGCGACAGCTCGGCCGGCAATTGCGTGACCTGCGTAATCGCGCACGCATGACGACGCGGGTCGCCGCCCAGCGGCTGGAATGGTCCGAGGCCAAGATCTGGCGCATCGAAACTGGGCAGACGTCGCTGCGCAGCCTGGACGTCGAGGCCATGTGCCGGATCTACGGCGCGCCCGAGGACGCCATCGCCCCGCTCACCGCGCTGGCCCGGGAGACCAAGGCGCGCGGCTGGTGGACCGAGTTCAGCGATGTGATCGACGAGGGCTACGAGGTCTATATCGGCCTCGAGGAGGCCGCGGCCCGGCTCACCACCTACGAGAACGAGCTGATTCCGGGACTCCTGCAGACCGAGGGCTATATGCGCGCGGTGCTGGCGGGTGCGTATCCGGGCATCACCGCCGAGCAGATGGACCGCCGGGTGCGGGTGCGCACCGCGCGCCAGGCCCTGCTGTCCCGGCCGGATTCGCCGTTGCAGGTGGATGTGGTGATCTCCGAGGCGGTGCTGTGGCATCGCATCGGCGGTGACGAGGTGGTGGTGGAGCAGCTGGAGCGGCTGCGCCGGCTGGGCGAGCTGCCCAATGTGCGGCTGCGCATCGTCCCGGCGGACTGCGGGTATCACCACGGCATGGATGCCGGGCGCTTCGTGCTGCTCGAATTCCCCGGCGCCGCAGGCCATCCCACCGAACCGCCGGTGGTGTACGTGGAGGCGCTGACGGGGTCGTCGTATCTCGACAAGGAGCCCGATGTGGAGCGCTACCGGGAGGCTTTCACCGGGGTCACCTCGATCGCCGTGGACGCACTGCCGATGATCGAGACGATCCGCGCGTCGGTGTAGGACCGAAGCGCAGGGGCCGGGGGCAATCACCCTCGGCCCCTGCGGCTTTCAGTGCAGTACCTGCTCCAGTACGGAGCGATGCGTCGGCACGGCCTGCTTGTGCAGCTCCCGGCCCTTGTCGGTGAGGCAGACGAAGATCGCGCGGCGATCGTTGGTACACAGCGAACGCGCCACCAGCCCGTCCTTCTCCAAGCGGGCGACCGCACGCGACAACGCACTCTGACTGAGGTGGATGTCGTTGGCGAGATCGCTCATCTTGTAGTTCTCCCCGCCGGCATCGATGAGCCGGTCCAGGGTCTCGAATTCGCTGAGCCCGAGGTTGTGGCGTCCTTGCAGTTCTTTTTCGAGAGCGCACGAGGTCGTCGCGTGCCGGGCCAGTAGATCGCGCCACTCACTCACCAAGCCCGTGGGATGGGTGAGATCCACGGACGAGGCGACATGCGCTGTCGACTTCGGCATGGCCGCCATCTTAGTGCGTCCCGCAAATCATGCAAGCGCATTAAATGCTTGTGCATTTGATGCGTGCGCATGTACTGTCCTCTCTCGTGACTTCCACCGAGACCTTCCGCCCATCAGCGGTCGCCGCTGATTCCTCGCAGTGGCCAATTCGGCTCTGGGGCATGCTCATCACCCTCTGCATCGTGCTGTTCCTGGACGGCCTCGACGTGTCGATGATCGGCGTCGCCCTTCCTTCCATCGGTACCGAACTCAACTTGGAGACCTCCACCCTGCAGTGGCTGGTCAGCGGTTACGTCCTCGGCTACGGCGGCCTGCTGCTGCTGGGCGGGCGCACCGCGGACCTGCTCGGCCGCCGCAAGGTCTTCCTGATCGCCCTCGCGGTCTTCGCCCTGGCCTCGCTGGCCGGCGCGCTGGTCAGCTCGGGCCCGCTGCTCATCCTGACCCGCTTCATCAAGGGCCTGGCCGCCGCGTTCACCGCGCCGACCGGTCTGTCGATCATCACCACCAACTTCCCCGAGGGCCCGGCCCGTAACAAGGCGCTGTCCATCTACACCGTGTTCGGTGCGGGCGGCTACTCAATGGGCCTGCTCTTCGGCGGTCTGATGACCGGTCTCGGCTGGCGCTGGACCTTCCTGCTGCCCGTCCCGATCGCCATCGCCGCGCTGGTCGCCGCGTTCTACCTGGTGCCCAAGGACAAGCCCGCCGAAGAGGGCGGACACGATCTGTTCGGCGCGCTGCTGTCCACCGCGGGCATGCTGCTGCTGGTCTACACCGTGGTCTCGGCGCCGGAAGCCGGTTGGGCCTCGGCTCGCACCATCGGTTCCTTCGTCGCCGTGGTGGTGCTGTTCGCCGCCTTCGTCTACGTGGAGAACAAGGTCAAGTACCCGCTGGTGCGCCTCGGCATCCTGAAGAAGGGCTCGCTGGTCCGGGCCAGCCTGGCCATCATCGCGGTCGGCGGTTCGTACTTCTCGTGGCAGTTCATCACCACCCTGTACCTGCAGGACACCCTCGGCTGGTCCCCGCTGAAGCTGGCCCTGGCGCTGCTGCCGGTCGGTCTGCTGGTGGTCGCCTCCGCGTTCGTCTCGGACAAGCTGGTCGATCGCTTCGGCACCGGGCCGATCATCGCCGTCACCCTGGTGATCATGTCGGTGGGCTACCTGCTGTACCTGCGCCTGGACACCGCGCCGGACTACCTGACCATGCTGCTGCCCGCGGTGCTGCTGGTCGGTATCGGCTGGGTCGGCTTCCCGGCCATCAATATCCAGGCCACCAGCGGTATCGACGATGACGAGCAGGGTCTGGCGGCAGGCGTGCTGCAGACCGCCATGCAGGTCGGCGCGGCCATCGTGCTCGCGGTGACCACGGCCATCGTCACCTCCGGCGCGCACACCGACCGGAGCCCGCAGGCCATGCTCGACACCTACAAGCCGGGCCTGGAATTCGCCGCCGGCGTCGCCATCGTCGGCGCCCTGGTCGCCCTCTCGGTCTACCTGCCCAAGCGGCGGGCCAAGGCCGAAGCGCGGGAAGAGGATCGCGAATTGGAGCTCGTCGGCTGATCCGCAGCAGCCGATGAAGAAGGGCCCGGGGACACTGTCCCCGGGCCCTCGGCGCGTCCGGTATCAGCCGCGCAGTGACGAGAGTCCGGGCGCGGCAGCGTCTTTCGCCGACCGGATGAATTCGAGCGGTTCGCCGTCGCGCCCCACGGCCGGCCATTCGATGGCCAGCTCCGGATCGAAAGCGTCCAGGTCACGGTCGAATTCGGGGGAGTACTCCAGTGAGCAGAGATAGTTGACGGTGGAGTTGTCCTCCAGCGACAGTAGCGCGTGCCCCAGCCCCTCGGCCAGGAACACCGACTTGCGCTCCACATCGTCGATCACGACCGCGTCCCACTTGCCGAAGGTCGGGGAGTCGCGACGCAGATCCACCACCACATCCAGGAACGCCCCGCGTACGCACGTCACGTACTTCGCCTGTCCCGGCGGATCTTCCGTGTAGTGGATGCCGCGCAGCACGCCCGCCGCCGAGGTGGAGACATTGACCTGCATGAGATCGAACGGCCGCCCCACCGCCTTCTCGAATTCCGAGGCCTTGAACGCTTCGGTGAAAACCCCGCGCTCGTCGCCGTGCAGGCGCGGCGTGAACTCCCACGCCCCCGGAATGCCCAGTTCGCGAATCCGCATCTCTACTCCCACGCCCGTCCGTGATCGAGCAGGCTGTACAGGTATTTCCCGTAGCCGGAGCGCAGCAGCGGTTCCGCCAGCCTGCGCAGCTGTTCGTCGTCGATGAAGCCCATCCGCCAGGCCACTTCCTCGGGCACCCCGATCTTCAGGCCCTGTCGCTCCTCGATGGTGCGCACGTAATTGGCGGCGTCGAGCAGGGAGTCGAAGGTGCCGGTGTCGAGCCAGGCGGTGCCGCGGGCGAGCACGTCCACCTGCAAACGGCCCTGCTCCAGATAGGTCCGGTTGATATCGGTGATCTCGTATTCGCCGCGATCGGACGGCTTCAGGTCGCGGGCGATGGCCAGCACGTCGTTGTCATAGAAATACAGCCCTGGAATCGCGTAGTTCGAGCGCGGCCGGACCGGTTTCTCCTCGATGGAGATGGCCTTGCCGTCAGCGAACTCCACCACGCCGTAGGCGGTCGGATCCGAGACCCGGTAGGCGAAGACCGCGCCGCCGTCGATGTCGTGGAAGCGATTCAGCTTCATGCCGAGCCCGGGCCCGTGGAAGATGTTGTCGCCCAGCACGAGTGCCGCGGAGTCGGTGCCGATATGGTCCGCGCCGAGCACGAAGGCCCGCGCCAGTCCGTCGGGTTCCGGCTGCACCACATAGGAAATGGACAGCCCGAACTGGCTGCCGTCGCCCAGCAGGCGCGCGAAGGCGGCGCTGTCCTCGGGGGTGGTGATGACCAGGATGTCCCGGATCCCCGCCAGCATGAGCGTGGACAGGGGGTAGTAGACCATCGGCTTGTCGTAGACCGGGACCAGCTGCTTGCTCACTCCGCGCGTGATCGGATGCAGCCGCGAGCCCGTGCCACCGGCCAGGATGATTCCGCGCATGTCACGAGAGTCTGCCAGTTCGGTCCCGAGCATGACGGGTCAGGTTCCGAGTCGACGGCGAATCGGTCACGCCGGTTTGCCGCTATACGGAATGGTCCATAAGTGTTGCGTAGGTCACGTTCTCATGGTGTTCTGAAATGACGCTATGTGAGATGTCAGCGCCGACTCTCTTGCGCCGGGTCCGAGCCGCGTGCTCCGGTCCCCCGGAACGAACGGCTCGGCGCGCCAACAACGAGGTAGGTGCGCGATGACCAACGACACTGCGGTCGCGAATCCCGATCGAATCAGCGCGGCGGCGCGGGCGCTGGCCATGGCCTGCCGCACCATGATCCGGCCCGCGGGCGAATTGGTCCCCGTCACCATGGGATCCATGCCCGTCGCCCAGGCGGTGATCAACAATCTCGCCAAGATGCGTCCCGCTCCCCGGGGTGTGGAACGGGAACAGGTGCGGCTCAACGGCTTCCGCATGGAGATCGTGCGGCCCGCGGGCGCGCGCAAATCCCTGCGCGACGGCGCCATCATGTACATGCACGGCGGCGGGTTCTTCCTGTGCGGCCTGGACACCCATCGGCCCGTGGTGGCGGCGCTGGCGCGCAAGACCGGGCTGCCGGTGGTGAGCATCGAATACCGGCAGTTGCCCGACACCGATATCGCCGGTTCGGTCACCGACTGCCTCACCGCCTACAAATGGCTGCTGGCGCACGGCGTTCCGGCGTCGCGCATCGTCTTCGCCGGTGATTCGGCGGGCGGCTACATGACCTTCGCGACCGCCCTGCGCGCCCGCGACGCCGGGCTTCCGGTCCCCGCCGGACTGGTGGGCCTGTGTCCCGCACTGGATCTGGACTGCACCGAGAAGCGCGCCCACCCCAACTACCACCGTGATTCGCTGATCCCGCTGTCCGCGCTGGAACAGGTGGTGGCGATCGGCGCGGCCCGCGACGGTTACCTGGATCCGCGCCTGTCCCCGGTCAACAATGTGCTGGCGGGCCTGCCCCCGGCCCTGCTGATCGTCGCCGAAGACGAAGTCCTGCGCCGCGACAGCGAGATCATGGCCCAGCGGCTCGCCGAATCGGGCGTGCCCGCCACCCTGGAGGTCTGGCGCGGCCAGGTGCACGCCTTCATGGCCATCTTCCCGAACATGCCGGAAAGCCGGGCCGCCCTGGCCCACGTGGCCCAATTCGTCCGCGCCCGCATCGATTCCACCCAGATCGCGCGTTCCGCCTAGACGTCAGGCGGGGCCGTCTGAATCCGTTCGGCGGGACCGGCTGCAAAAAGACGAATCCCCACCCGGGTGGTCCGGGTGGGGATTCGTTTTGCGCGTCAGGCGAATTACTTGGCCGGCGCGGTGAAGGGCTGGTTGATGGTGGTGAAGTACTGCACCGCCGCCGCGATGGCGACCGGGGCGGTCACGAAGATCTGACCGGCCAGCACACCCAGGAAGCCGACGGCGGCGGCACCGGCGATGCAACCACCGATCGGGCCCAGGCCGAACAGGGTGGCCAGCGCGCCGGTGGCGACGACGCCGAGGGCCGCACCCGCGACACAGCCGAGGGCCGCGCCACCGATACCACCGACCAGGGTGCCGATGGTGGCGCCCATGGAGATGGTGTCCTTCAGGCGGTTCCAGGCGGCCTGCTCACGGTCGTACTCGTTCTTCCAGGGAGCCTGGTTCTCGTACGGCAGGGCGACGGGCTTGTAGACGGCGTGCGCCTCGTCGTACTGCGGGGTCAGGGTGGCGGTGTTGCCGGCGATCTCGGCGGCGATCGGGAACTCGAAGTCGTCGACGCGGAACTTCAGCTCGGTGCCGGCGACGGTGGTGCCGTTGGCGGCCTGGATCTTGAAGACGCCGTTGTCGTTGACCAGCGAGCCGACGTCGGTCCGGATGACGACCTGGCCGTTCTCGGACTGGGTGGCGGCGTAGTTGACGGCGCCGTTGTCGGCCGCGGCCGGGGCGGCGTTCACGGTGCCGGCGGTGACGCCCATGGCAGCGATCAGCAGCGCCGAGGTAGCGGCGAATTTCCTCATCAGCATTTGGTGAAACCTCATCGAAGAGCTCGGGGGGACAGGAGGAATCGAAATCGAGATCAGCTAACGAGCGGTGAACCGACTGTGACCGTTAGTTCAAATTCCGTTCACCATCGCGATCACGCGCTTCGGGAGGTTCCGGAAATGCGCTGCGTGCGTATGGTTTTCATGGATAGCACGGATCCACCGGTCCGTTACCCCTGGGTCTGTTTGTGATGAAGGTCACACGCGTCACTTGAAAAGTCTCAGGCTTTTCGCGGTGAAACTCCCGCCGCTTCGGCGTAATTGCGACATTTGGGATGGCGCCGCTGTTTCGGCGCGGATATTTTGTTTCCTTCTCGTGTCCGATTCCGCTCACCCTCGAGCCGTATCCCGTGTAATGCCCGCAACCTGTCCGGCCCCGCACCCGATCGCTTCCCGCGCCGCGTAGGGTTTCGGTGTGCGACTGCTCGTAACCGGAGGTGCCGGCTTCATCGGCGCGAACTTCGTTCACCAGACCGTGACGCGCCGACCGGGCGTGCACGTGACCGTGCTCGACAAACTCACCTATGCCGGCAATCGAGACTCGCTGGCTCCCATCGCGGATCGAATCGAGTTCGTGCACGGCGACATCGCCGATACCGCACTGGTGGATCGCCTGGTCGGCGGTGTGGACGCGGTGGTGCATTTCGCCGCCGAATCCCACAACGACAATTCGCTCGCCGATCCGTGGCCGTTCATCCAGACCAATATCGTCGGTACCTATTCGCTGCTGCAGGCGGTGCGCCGGCATCAGGTGCGCTATCACCACATCTCCACCGACGAGGTGTACGGCGATCTCGAACTCGACGATCCCGCCGCATTCACCGAGGTCACGCCCTACAACCCGTCCAGCCCGTATTCGGCGTCCAAAGCCTCGAGCGACATGCTGGTGCGTTCCTGGGTGCGTTCTTTCGGCGTGCGGGCGACAATCTCCAACTGCTCCAACAACTATGGGCCGTACCAGCATGTGGAGAAATTCATCCCACGCCAGATCACCAATCTGATCGACGGTATCCGGCCGCGGCTCTACGGCGCCGGACATCAGGTCCGCGACTGGATTCACGTGGACGATCACAACAGCGCGGTATGGGAAATCCTGGAGCGCGGCCGCATCGGCCAGACCTATCTGATCGGCGCCGACGGGGAACGCGACAACAAGTCCGTGGTGCGGCTGATCCTGGAGGCATTCGGCCGCAGCCCCGACGACTTCGACCACGTCACCGACCGCCCCGGGCACGACCTGCGGTACGCCATCGACTCCACCCTGCTGCGCACCGAACTCGGCTGGGAACCGGAATACCGCGACTTCCGCAAGGGCCTGGACGCCACCATCGACTGGTACCGCGAACACGAATCCTGGTGGCGTCCACAGAAAGCCGCAACCGAGAACGCCTACGCCGCCGCGGGCGAGAAAGTCCTCTAGGACGTCAACCGATCCGCGCGGTAGGTCACGAACGCCATTTCGGACCCATCGCCGACATCGTGGCGATGGGTCGCGAAATCAGCCCCAGACGATGGTGGAGTACTTGACCACGGCGGCGATCAGGGCGATGGACGTCGCCGCCACCACCGCGATGGCCGGACCCCGGGTGGGCACCCGGCCCTCGGTGTCGGTGAGCCGCAACGGCATCCAGCGCAACACCACAGCGAATCCGAGAATGGTGAGCGGCACGAAGTACCGGCCCTGGACGCCGTCGATAATGAAATAGCCGACGGGCGTGAAGGACATGTACAGCGTCACATAGATCATCGCGACGCTCGCCAGAATGGTCAGCGCCACCGCCCAGGTGCGCAGCCGGTTCGCGTTCGCGGCGGTGAAACGATCCGCGATGCCGATGCTGACGGTGAACGCCAGCAGGCTCGCCACGATGGTCAGCGCGGGCACGTCGATATAGGCGAAGCCGAGCTCACCGAAGAACTGGGTGAACCAGCGCTGATCGCGGCGGGCGATGGAATCGCCGAACACGGACAGGAATTGCAGCGGATCGCCGAGGATCTCCTTCAGCTGATCGCCCGGGCGCACCGAACCCCACTGGTTCTCCGGCCGCATCAGGCTCATGCCGTCCCCGGTCGGCGCGGCGATCTTCATCCACACCGCGAAGGACAATCCGCCGACGGCCGCGGCCGCCCACGGCAGCACGCGCTGCCACACCGCGACCCGGTCGGTCCCGCCGAAACCGAAGCGGCTCGGCGGAATCAGCACGGTCAGCATGGCGATCAGCACGTAGGTCGGCTTGCACACCGGCAGCAGCACGGTGGCGGCCAGCGCCGCCACGGTTTCCGGCTTGGACAGCCGCTGCCCGAGGAACAGGCCCTTGACCACCGCGATCGAAACCAGCACGGCCAGTGCGTTGGTCACGGTGTCGGCGGTGACGGTGCCCGCCTGGAACAGCGCGATGGGCAGCACCGCGACGGTGAACGCCAGCCACTGCACCCGATGCCCGCGCAGCATGCGCAGCGCGAAGCCGACGATCACCAGGTAGGCCAGCAGCCCGGCCCAGCGGGTGGCCAGCACGGTGCCGCCGACGCTCAGGTCGAGGGCCTGCGCGATCCGCAGGCCGGCCGCGGGCGGCAGGTACGGGACGGGGGAGTAGGCCGCGGTATTGGTGAACCAGACCTGGGTGGTGGTGGCCGAGACCGGGGCGGAGCCGAGCAGGTCGTAGGCCTTGCGATCGGCGACCATCGGCTCGGGTTCGTCATTGTTGTTGCGGTAGTCGTCGAACGCGTAGCTCATCAGCGCGTCGATGCTGACCGGAACGTCGCCGCCCCAGGCCGGGCCGCGATCGTCATGGATCTTCTCGGGCAGGAAACCGCCCTGCGAGACCTGGTAGGCGCGGCCGAACTGGGTGATCTCGTCGTGGCCCCAGAACGGCGGGGTGAGCACCGACCAGACCGCGCCGAAGATGCCCGCGATCAGTACGAAAGCCACTGCGGCAGCGCCGAAACGCGAGTCCACGCGCTCGAACAGGCTGCCCCGCGGGGCGGCCGGCGCCGGTTTCGCCTGCGCGGCAGCCGTTTCCGGCGCGGCGGTGGCGGATTCGGCTGGGGCGGCGGTCGTTTCCGGCCGCTCGTGCTCGGGTTCGGTGGTCTCGGGTGTTTCGCGAACCGTCATCGCCGCGATCCGCCGATGCGCTCGACCACGGGTTCGGTTTCACCGACCGCCGTGTAGCGCAGGTAGACCAGCCGGGCCGCCTCGTGCCGGGAACGCTTGATGCCGTCCAGGATCAGACCCGCCGTCCAGGCCAGGCTGCCCAGCAGCAGCAGCGTGAAGCCGAGGAACAGCGTCGGGAAACGCGGCACCTCGTGAATCCGGTAGAACTCGATCACGATCGGGGTGATCAGGATGACCGAGATGATCCAGGCCAGGGTGCCGAACAGGCCGTAGAACGCGACCGGCCGCTCGTGCCGGGCCAGGCCGACGATCAGGCGCAGGATCTTGAAGCCGTCGTGATAGGTGCGCAGCTTGGATTCGCTGCCCGCCGGGCGATCCTTGAAGCCGACCGGCACCGCGGTCTGCGGCACCCGCAGATGCTGCGAATGCACCGTCAGCTCGGTCTCGATCTCGAATTCGCGCGAGACCGCCGGGAAGCTCTTCACGAACCGCCGCGAGAACACGCGGTAGCCGGACAGCATGTCCTCGACGTTCTCGCCGAACACCTTGCCGACCACGCCGTTGAGCACCTTGTTGCCGGTCTCGTGGCCGGCCCGGTAGGCGCTCTCGCCCTCCAGTTCGCGGCGCACACCCAGCACGTGGTCGTACGGGCCGTCGAGCAAAGTCTTGATCATGAGCGGCGCGGCGGCCGCGTCGTAGGTGTCGTCGCCGTCGACCATCAAATAGATGTCGGCCTCGATATCGGCGAAGGCGCGGCGGACCACATTGCCCTTGCCCTTGCGATATTCGGTGCGCACGATCGCCCCCGCTTCGCGCGCGCGTTCCGCGGTCGCGTCGGTCGAGCGATTGTCGTAGACGTATACGACGATGCCCGGTACGGCGGCCTTCAGGTCGGTGACGACTTTCGCGACCGCTGCCTCTTCGTTGTGGCACGGCACGATGGCGGCAATGCGAAGCTCGGTGGAGTCCACCCGGTCAATCCTCTGATCGGAAGGCGAATACGAACACGGGGAGGGTACCCGACCTTCGCGGGTATATGGGTGGCGCGGGCTGGGGTACCGTCGCCGGGTGTCCAGCAGTGAGGTCGGAATGTCCGAGGCGGAGCCGGCGATCGTGAACGAACCCAAGACCCTCGGCGGGCGCTTGAAAGCGCTCCTGAGCGGTGGCATCGGCGCATTCGTGGTGGTCGGGGGCATCGGATTCCTGGTCGACGCGGGCACCTACAACGCGCTGGTGTTCTGGGGCGGGACGGGGCCGATGCACGACGCGCCGGTGCCGGCGAAGATCATCGCGATTCTCACCGCGACCGTGGTCACCTATTTCGGCAACAAATGGTGGACCTATTCCGATCACGAGAGCGGCAATAACGGCCGTCACATAGTCGTATACGCACTTCTCAACGTGATCGCCATCGGCTTGCAGGCGGCCTGCCTCGGCTTCTCCCGCTATGTGCTCGGACTGGACAGTCCCTTGGCGGACAACATCTCTGGCACCTTGGTCGGCCAGGCCGTCGCCATGGGGTTCCGTTACTGGGCATACGGGAAATTCGTCTTCACCGGGAGCCGGGAAAATCGGGAGTGACGCGGGTTCGCGCTGACGCGGGGCAAGCGCATTGATATCCTCGGCCCGCCGAGCGTGACAGTGGGAGTGCGACCACGTCGGGTGTGCCGGTGTCTGTTGTGTATTCGAGGGATGTCGAGGAATTCATGGACGCGTCGGCTGGCCAAGCCGTGACCGAGATCAACGACCGGCAGACCGCCGGAGCTCCGGCGACGCTACGTGCGGACCACGCCGCGCCCGAGCGGCTGGTGCTGGCCCGCGGCGTCTTCACCGGACCCGCGCCGAAGATCAGCGATGAGCTGTACGCGGTCGTCAAGGGCGGCAAGGCGCGCCGGGAACGGCTGAGCCTGCAGCTGGACAAGGGCGCGCACGCGCACACCAATACCTACTTCGGGCGCTTCGCGGCCAGCTACTGGCAGCGCTGGACCAAGGTCACCGAGGTCGAGGTCGCCATGACGCTCGAGGTCGGCGGTAAGACCAAGGTGCGGCTCGCCGCCTCCGATATCGCCGGGCATCGGCGCGTCGTGGGCACCGCCGAGGTGCGCGAGAGCGGGCGCGTGGTGCTGGCCGCGCCGCTGGACATGTACATCGACGGCGGCGCCATGTGGGTGGAGATCGACGCCATCGGCGGCGAGGTGACCGTCAGCGATCTGGCGTGGACCGCGGCCGCGCCCGAGCAGGTGCGGCCGGTGGCCATCGCCATCTGCACCTTCAACCGGGCCCAGGACTGCGCGCACACCGTCGCCGCGCTGGCCTCCGATCCGGCCGTGCTGTCGCTCATCGACGCCGTGTACGTGGTCGATCAGGGCACCGATCTGGTCGAGAACCAGCCGCTGTTCACCGAGACCCAGCCCAAGTTCGGCGACAAGCTGCGCTACATCCGGCAGCCGAATCTCGGTGGGGCGGGCGGTTTCACGCGCGGCCTCTACGAGGTGTCGGCGGCCAATGAGCACGCCGACGTCATCCTGATGGACGACGACATCCTGTGCGAGCCCGAAACCGTGCTGCGCATGAACGCTTTCGCGAACCTGACCGTGGAACCCACCCTGGTGGGCGCGCAGATGCTGTTCCTGTTCAACCCCGACTACCTGAATGTCGGTGCGGAAGAGACGAATCTGGCCAAGCTGCGGCACGGCCAGAAGGTCTCGAAGGCGCTGCGCAACACCTCCATGCTCAAGAAGCATCAGGAACGGCGCGTGGACGCCGGCTACAACGCCTGGTGGACCTGCCTGATCCCGGCCGAGGTGGTCAAGCGGATCGGCCTGCCCGTCCCCATCTTCTTCCAGTGGGACGACGTCGAATACGGCCTGCGCGCTCGCGAGCACGGTTTCGTCACCGTCACGCTCCCGAACGCCGCGGTCTGGCACGCCGACTTCTACTGGAAGGACTTCGACGACTGGGCGCGCTACTTCTCCTCGCGCAACTCGCTCATCGTCTCCTCCCTGCACCACGATCTGGACCCCAAAGCCGTTACCCGCCAGCTCTTCCGGGAGATCGGCGAATACCTGGTCGGCATGCAGTACGGTCTGGCCCACACCACTCTGCAGGGCATCGAGGACTATCTGCGCGGCCCGGAAGCGTTGCGCGACGGCGGTATCGAGGCGCTGGCCAAGGCCCGCACCTCCCGCAACGACTACCCCGAGACCATCAAGCATCCGGTCTCGGCCACCGATATCCCCAACGCGCATCTGCACCTGCGCCGGGCCGGCGGCGAACCCAGCCGCCCCCTGCTCATCCTGTTCAAGCGCGCCCTCAACCAGTGGACCGGCCGCACCATCCCCGGCCCGGTCAGCGTCACCCGTGAGGACGCGCACTGGTGGCACATCGGCCTCTTCGACCAGGTCGTCGTCACCGACGCCTCCCAGTCGGGCGTCCGGATCCGCAAGCGCGACAAGGAAACCGCCCGCCGCCTGTTGATCCGCGCCTACCGCGTCCTCAAGCAGCTCCGCAAGGACCTGCCCAGCCTCCAGAACCGCTGGCGCGCGGCACTGCCGGAACTCACCTCCCGCGAGAACTGGGAACGCCTCTACGGCATCGACAAACTCTCGTAACTCGGGCCATACCTCCCAACGGCCGGGCTTCGCCCGAAAGTTGATTCGGCGGCCGGAACCCTTGGTTCCGGCCGCTGTGTGTCCGGGCGGGTGGCGAAGCCGCTCCCGCTCGGGGGTTCGGGGGTGAAACCCCCGGGAACCCTTCTCTTCTCAGCCGTTGGTGAGCAAGGTCCGGGTTGCGGCGGCGAGGTCTTCCTCCAGCCATTCGGGCAGGGTGTCGGCATGGGCGTGGCGGCGCAGGGCCGCGTAGGGCAGATCCACCACGGCCCGGCTGACGGAGTCGATTTCGCGGGGTCCGTCCGAACCGAAGACGCCGCGCGCCACCCGGTGCAGCTGCTCGATGAGGGGGGCGTTCATCGTCGCGAGCCGGTCGCGGAATTCGGTGTCGGGGGCGCCGTCGAGCAGATCGCGGAAGCGCAGATTCAGCAGCAGCCGAGCGTCATCCGCGCATTCCCGGCCGAAGACGACCGAACCCACGGTCATGCCGACCGCGGCTTCCAGCGGGTCGTCGGTGTCCGTGCCCGCCATGACCCGCGACTGGAAGCGCTCCAGGGCGCGGATCCAGGCGGCGGTGAGCACGCCGTTCCGGTTGCCGAAGCGGTGATACAGCGTGCCCACCGGCGCGCCACTGGCCTCGGCGATGGCGGCGACGCTGGCCGCGCGCGGGCCGTCGCGCAGCACCAGCGTGCGGGCCGCGTCGAGGATCGTGTCCGTATCGTGCTTGCGAGGTGGCGCCATGTACTAGTACGTTCCTTCTATATGGAGCGCTTGCCCTATATCGATAGTCATTCCAGGGTAGTCACCGCCGATCCCGCGCACACCTGGGCTGCCCTGTTGCGCACGACCTGCAAGAACCCTGAAGATCTCAGCACACTGCCGCGCGGATTCGTGCTCGACGAGGCCGATCCCCCGCGACGATTGGTCGCGAAAGGGCGGCATTGGTTCTCGCGGTACCGGCTCACCTTCGAATTGGGCGAGGTGGAAGGCGGCCGCACCGAGCTCACCGCCATCAGTCACGCGGCGTTCCCGGGACTGCACGGGCGCATCTACCGGGCGCTGGTCATCGGCAGCGGCGGGCACCGGCTCGTGGTGCGGGACATGTTGCGCCGCATCGCCGGAACCGCGGAAGCGAGCGCGGCGTGAATTCCGGGCCGCCGCGAGCCCGCCGGACCTGAAGCGGCCGGGCGTGAAGCACGCTCGGCCGCAGCGGAATCAGAGGAACAGGTCGGTGGTCAGCGGCCCGTCACCCGGCGTCACCCGGTACTTGTCCAGATCGGTGATGCCGTGTGCGGCAAGGACTTCGTCGTCGATGAAGAAATTGCCGGTGGTGTCCTTGGCGGGTGAGGTGAGCACCAGATAGGCGGCGTCGGCGTAGATGTCGGGGGTGCGGGAGGTGGAGACCATCTCGTCGCCGCCGAGTAGATTGCGCACCGCCGCCGTGGCGATGGTGGTGCGCGGCCACAGCGAGTTCACGCCGATCCCGTACTTGCGCAGCTCCTCCGCCAAACCCAGTGTGGTCAGCGACATTCCGTACTTGGCGATGGTGTAGCCGAGCGCGGTGCCCGCCCATTTCGGATCCAGGTTCAGCGGCGGCGACAAGGTCAGGATGTGCGGGTTGCGGCTGGCCTGCGCCGAATCCTTCAGGGCCGGAATGCACAGCTTGGACAGCAGGAAACTGCCGCGGCAGTTGATGTCCTGCATGAGGTCGTACTTCTTCATGGGCAGGACTTCGGTGGGGGACAGGTCGATCGCCGAGGCATTGTTCACCACCATGTCGATGCCGCCGAAGGTTTGAATCGTCCGCTGCACCGCTTCGGCCACCGCGCCGTCGTCGCGGATATCGCCGACGAATTTGAGCACGGTGCCGCCGGCCTGCTCCAGCTCGGCCGCCGCGGTGTGGATGGTGCCGGGCAATTTCGGATGTGGCGTATCGGTTTTCGCGATCAGCGTGACATTCGCGCCGTCGGCGGCCGCGCGTCTGGCGATCTCCAAACCGATTCCGCGACTGCCACCCGACATGATCATGGTCCGGCCCGCCAGCGGCTTCCGTGCATCGGTCATGGTCCGCTCCTGTTCTCAGGTTTCCCCCGCAATCGAGGGTAGTGCTGGCGCTACCACCGCGACGGGAGATCGCACTACCGGCAATTCGGGCGTGCGGGGCATGGGCGGCGCGGGCCCGGATTCCTAGGCTCGAAAGAGCCGGAGCACCCGGCCTGAACAGGAGGAATACCTTCCCATGAGGACTTTGCGGGGATACCGCGGCCGGATCGCGCTGGCCGGAATCGGCATGGCCGCCACGCTCGCGGCGGCGGCCTGCGGCACCGAGGTATCGGCGTCGGAGCCCGGCAAGCAGCAGTCGCAGACGCTGAACGAGGCCGTGGAAGCGGCGGCGCGCACCGGATTCCCGGGCATCCAGGTGGTGGTCAGCGGTCCGGACGGCACGCGCACCCTGACGGCCGGGGCGGGCGATGTGAGCACCGGCGCGCCGTTCCCGGACAACTCGCAGGTCCGAATCGGCAGCAATACCAAGACTTTCGTCTCGACCGTCATCCTGCAACTGGTCGCCGAAGGCAAGATCGACCTGGACGCGCCGATCGAGAGGTATCTGCCGGGCGTGGTGGCGGGCAACGGCAATGACGGCAACCGGATCTCGGTGCGCCAGCTGCTGCAGCACACCAGCGGACTGCCCGACTATCTGACCGCGGGCCCGGCCGATCCGCGCTGGGACCCGAGCAGTCCGATGGTGCGGGCCGATACCGAGCAGGCGCGCTGGACCGAACACCAGCCGGCCGATCTGGTGCGGGTCGCCATGAGCATGCCGCCGCAGTTCGAACCCGGCGCGAAGTCGGTGTACACCAATACCAACTACATCCTGGCCGGCATGCTCATCGACCGGGTCACCGGCAGCACCTACGCCGAGCAGATCCGCACCCGCATCCTGGAGCCGCTCGGCTTGCGCGACACCTACTTCCCCGAACCGCGCGAGACCGGCATTCGCGGCCCGCACGCGCACGGCTACCAGAAGGTCGACGGCCAGCGGGTCGACTGGACCGAGCAGAACACCTCCTGGGGCGGCGCGGCCGGCGCCATGATCTCCACCGCGGCCGACCTGAACCGCTTCTTCACCGCCCTGACCCTGGAGGGCAAACTGCTGCCCGCCGCCCAGCTGGCCGAAATGCAGAAGACCGTGAGCTTCGACCGGATGCCCGGCGCCGGTTACGGATTGGGCCTGATACAGCTGCCGTCCGCCTGCGGCAAGACGGTGTGGGGCCACGGCGGCAGCATCCCCGGTTTCGGCACCCGCAACGGCGTCGCGTCGGACGGCAGCGCCGTCGTGGTCACGGTGAACGAGTTGCTGGACAGCGAAGCCGGATCCGTTGCGGTGCAGCAGGTATTCGACGCCGCGCTGTGCGGACGATGAGAGGAAGTGGAATGCGTCGCGGAATATTGTCGATCGCCGCCCTGCTCACCATGGCCGGCGCCGTCGCCTGCGGAACCGGGAGCGAACCCGCCGGCGAACCCATGGAGCGCTACACCGGTCAGCGCCTGGACTGGAAGGGCTGCGACGACGCCGTCCTGGACGAGGCGGGCGCGCAGTGCGCGGACGTCACGGTTCCGGTGAATTACGCGGAGCCGCAGGGGAAAACGATGACGGTGGCGATTTCCCGGATGCCGTCCACCGATCCGGCGCAACGGCGCGGGATCATGATGGGCAATCCGGGCGGCCCCGGCGGTCCCGGCCTCGATCAGATGATCGAGCTCAGCAAGGCCATGACCCCTGATGTCCGGGCGCGCTACGACCTGATCGGCATGGACCCGCGCGGCATCGGGCGCTCCTCGGCGGTGAACTGCCACTGGCCCACTGGATTCGGGTTGCGCTCCGGCGGCAATACCGCCGAGAGCTACGCGAAGAACGTCGCCGTGCAATCCGATCTGGCGGCCCGCTGCGTGGATGCCGAGGGAGATCGCCTGGTGCGCATCAACACTCGTGACACCGCGCGCGATATGGACCTGATCCGCGGACTGCTCGGGGAGAACCGGATCAACTACTTCGGCACCTCCTACGGCACCTACCTGGGTGCGGTCTACGCCCAGATGTTCCCCGAGCGCACCGATCGCTTCGTCCTGGACAGCGCGGTCGATCCCTACCGATACGGCCCCGTCGGCATGGTCCAGGACATGGGCCCCGCCAATGAGGCGGCCTTCGAACAGTGGGCCGCGTTCACCGCCGCCCGTGACGCCGAATACCGGCTCGGCGCGACCCCGGAAGCGGTGCGCGCCACGGTAACCGCTCTCATCCAGCGGGCCGGTGACCACCCGATTCGCTACGGCTCTTTCGACCTGGACGACCAAATTTTGCCCATGGTGCTGTTCACCAAGATCGACGACCCGCGCAAATACGCGGACCTGGCCACCAGCATGCGCCAGATCGCCGACGCGGCCGATGGCGTCACGGTGGAACCCACCCCCGCGACCGACGCCGCCCTGAAGGTCCTACTGCACGCCGACCCGGCCGACATCTCCCCACAGATGGCCGTTATGTGCGGCGATGCCGGAGCCCCCCGCGACACTGCCTGGTACTGGAGCAATATCGAAGCCGCTCGCCCCGCCCAGCCCATCTTCGGTGCGCTGGCCAACAACATCACCCCCTGCGCGTTCTGGCCCGCGCCCGCCGAATCCCCCAC
Source organism: Nocardia yamanashiensis (assembly GCF_021183565.1). Classification (NCBI taxonomy): domain Bacteria; kingdom Bacillati; phylum Actinomycetota; class Actinomycetes; order Mycobacteriales; family Nocardiaceae; genus Nocardia; species Nocardia yamanashiensis. The sequence continues at coordinate 6,617,708 of NZ_CP089226.1, read as the reverse complement.
GGTCATCGACAATTCCGTCCCCATGCTGATCGTCCAGGCCACCGGCGACACCCGCACCACCTACGGCGCCGCCCAGGCCATGCACCGCGCCCTGAAAGGCTCCCGCATGGTCACCCTCGACAATGTGGCCGTCCACAGCATCTACGGCAACTACCCGAACAAATGCGCCGAGGCCGCCGTCAATACCTACTTCCGCGACGGCACCCTCCCCGCGACCGACCTCACCTGCCAGGACGACAAGTGAACGCGAGCGCATGATCACGAACACCGCGGCGCCCCGCCTGCCGGTGGCTCACACCCCGATCCGGCGGGCCGCCATATTCCTGCTGCTGCGGGTGGTCCTCGTATCGGCCTGGTCGGTGCGCTTTCCGGTCGTGGTGGTCGTTTCCTGCGCGCGTGCCGTCCGGCTATGCGTTGAGGTAGGCGAGTACCGCCAGCACGCGCCGGTGCCCGGCTTCGTCCGCGGACAACCCCAGCTTCGCGAAAATGCTCCGAATGTGTTTCAGCACAGCGCCTTCCGACACCACCAGTCGCTCCGCGATGGTCCCGTTGTCGTGTCCCTCCGCCATCAGCGCGAGCACTTCGCGTTCGCGAACGGTCAAGGCGGACAACGGGTCATCGGCTTTGCGCCGCACCAGGAGTTGCGAGATCACCTCCGGGTCCATGGCGGTCCCGCCCTCGGCCACCCGGCGCAATGATTCCAGGAACCGGTCCACCTTCCCGACCCGCTCCTTGAGCAGGTAGCCCACCCCGCCCTGGCCGTCGCCGAGCAGTTCGGCGGCATAGCTGTCCTCGACCCACGCCGACAGCACCAGCACCGGCAGTCCGGGGTGAATCTCCCTGGCCCGCACCGCCGCCCGCAATCCGTCATCGGTGAAGGTCGGCGGCATCCGCACGTCCACCACCACCGCGTCCGGCCGGTCCCCGGTCACGATCGCCAGGAAGTCCACGGCATTGTCGACCGCCGCCACCACCTCGATCCCGGCCGACCGCAACAACAACGCCAGCCCTTCCCGCAGCAGCGCGTCATCCTCGGCGATCACCACCCGCACGGCACACCCACTCCCATCGCTTCGAGCGCCACACCGGCACTCCGCCTCATCCACAACCGGCCCGGGACAAGTGTGGATGAATTCCCTTCCCGCCCGGCGCTCACAGTCCGCACGGCAACTCCACCCGCACCACGGTGGGGCCGCCCGCCGGACTGCTCAGCAGCATGCGCCCGTCGAGCGCTTCGGCGCGCCGCCGGATGCCCGCCAGCCCGCCGCCCTCGCTCTCGTGCGCGCCGCCGTTCCCGTCATCGCGCACCTCGACGATCAGCACGGTGGCGTCCCCGCTCAGCGTGATCGAAAGATGCTCCGCGCCGGAATGTTTCGTCGCATTGGTGATGGCCTCGTTGATCACGAAATACGCCGCCGCCTCCACGGCCGCCGGGCGGCGCGCCGCATCCCCGAGTTCCGCCGTGCACGGAATCGGGCTACGCGCGGCCAGGGCCGAAATCGCGCTCGCCAGACCACGATCCGCGAGCACCGGCGGATACACGCTGCGCACCACATCGCGAAGTTCGGCCAGCGCCGCGGTGGCGGTGTCCTGCGCGGTGCGCACCATGTCGTCGGCGGCGGCCGGATTCTGTTGCCGCAGTCGATCGGCCAGTCCGAGCTGCATGATCACGGCGGCAATGCGGGCCTGTGCGCCGTCGTGCAGGTCGCGCTCGATGCGCCGCAGTTCGGCCCCGTGGGCATCCAGCGCCGCCGCGCGCGTCGCGGTCAATTCCGCCACCCGCACCGCCAGGCCCGCGTCCGGGGCAGGCCCCAGCAGGGTCCGGGCCACCCGCGCCTGCCAGCGCGCGACGACCGGGATCTGCAGGGCGAGCCAGGCCAGCGGCACCCCCAGCAGCCCGGCGGCGAGGGCGCGCGGCCAGGTGTTCGCCTCGAATCCGAAGGTCACCAGTTGCCCGGCCGGCGCGGCCCGCCAGTACAGCGGAATGGTCAGCTGCGCGAGCGCGGCGATCGGAAAGACCAGCGCGAGCGCCCCCAGCACGATCCCCGGCAGCGCGTGCACCACCAGCCAGGCCACGTCCCGCCGATTGGCGGGGTCTCGCGCCACGGTGGCCAGCTTCGCGCCCAGCCCGCCCTCGAAGGGTTCGTATCGCACCACGAGCGGTTCGCCCAGCAGCTTTCCGGCCTGCCGCCGATCGAAGGCCACCAGCGGCCGGATCATGCGCAGCGCCTCGGGAACGGCCGGAATCCCCAGTCCCACGAAACTCGCCGCCAGCACGATCAGCAGAGCGACCACGGCGAACACCGCGAGCAGTGCGGAGACCCCGCCCAGCGCGAGGTAGGCCACGGCCCCGGGCAGCGCGCGCACCCGCGCGCGCACCCACTCCCACCAGCCTATCGGCTCACTGTGCTCCACCCATCGACCCTATCGGCCGCCGCGCCGTGTCTGTCGACACGCCCGGCGCACCCACCGCTCACTGCCCCCCGACGCTCCAGCCCTTTCCGCCCACTGGCTGTCTTCGCCCACCAGTCCTCTTCGCCCACCGGCCCTATCCCCGCCCGCTCCGAACCTCCCGCGCGATGCCACCCGGATATCCGCCGCGAAACAGGCAGCACCCCCGCCCGGTGTCCGGGCGGGGGCGCTGGTTTCTCGGCCGATCAGATCGGGCGGCCGACCGCCATGATCATGAAATCGGTTCGCAGCCGTTCGGCGTCGGCCTGCTGGACGGCACGTTCACCGCTGTCGGCCAGGCGCGCCATCGCGGCCTTCGCCACGGCCGCCTCGTAGGCGAGAGCCTTCAACGCGGACCGCAGATAGGAGACGCTCATCGCTTTCCTCCTCGTTCCTTGTACATACGACGCTGTGCTTTGTTGATGTCCTTCCAGACCTTCTTGCGCTCGGCGCGCAGCCGGCCGTCGGTCCGGGCGGCCATCCATTCGTTCTCGCGCGAGAGCTTGTTGTAGGAATCCAGCCGGCGCTGGGGCAGCGCCCCGGCGTCGATCGCCTCCCGCACCGCGCACCCCGGTTCGCCGTGGTGCCCGCAATCGGCGAAACGGCAAGCCGCGGCGAGGGATTCGATATCGCTGAAGGTGCGGCCGATGCCCTCGGCCGCGTCCCACAGACCCACCGAGCGCAACCCCGGGGTGTCGATGAGCGCCCCGCCGGTAGGCAGTGGACGCAGTTCGCGATGCACGGTGGTGTGCCGCCCGCGCTTGTCGCCGTCGCGAACCGCGTTGGTGGCGAACACTTCCGACCCGAGCAGCGCATTGGCCAGGGTGGACTTGCCCGCACCGGACGGTCCGATCAGCGCGACGGTGCCGTTCAGGACGGTGGTCAGCGTTTCCATGCCGAACCCGCTGGACGCGCTCACCGCGACCACGGTCGCGCCGGGCGCGGCGGCCCGCACCGCGTCGAGCGAAAGATCCGGTGCGAGATCGGCTTTGGTGAGCACCACCACCGGCTGCGCCCCCGATTCCCAGGCCAGCGCGAGCAGTCGCTCGATACGCCCGAGATCCACATCGCCGTCGCCGGCCGTGCACACCAGCACGGTGTCCACATTCGCGGCCAGCACCTGCTCGGCGGAGCGGGCGCGGGAATCGGAATGCCCGGAGACGGCGGCCCGCACGATGGCGGTCCGGCGCGGCAGCAATTGCCGCACCATGCGACCCGAGTCGATGGCCACCCAATCGCCGGTGGTCAGGCCATTGATCTCGGAATTGGCGGGCGGGCACTGGGCCCGCACCACAGCCGCCGACAAGCGGCTCTGGTAATCAGCGGTGGGAAGTGGTGCGGCGACATCGCATTCGCTGCGATCCATGCGGATCACACGTGCGGGAATCAGGTTGTCGCCGAGCAGCGGCAGGTATGCGGCGGCGAGCGCCGGGGTCCAGCCGTAAGGGGTGAGCAGGTCGAGGTCGACCGATGCCATTTCGAGGAGTCCTTCGTCGGGCCGAGCCCGAAGACGGACTCAGCGCGGGGAAATCGAGGTGGATACACGTGGTGCGCCGAAGCGCGCGGGCACGGCAATCCGCACAGTCGTCTTCACGAAATCCACCTCCTTCAACTCCCTCGAGTGCCACCGAACTCATGTGGTGGGCACGACGCCGATAAGAACTTCACTACTCTGACAGGCCGCCCCCGCCCGCCGCAACCGAATTAAATCCGGCCCTAGACCTGCGGTTTGTGGAACTGCTCGCGCCGCCCCTGGCGCTGCAGCCGCAGCCACTCCAGCAGCCCCGACGGGTTCTTCTGCTGGATCAGGAAGAACCATCCGAACCGGGCCAGCTCCTGCGGCAACAGCTTCCGCATCCCCGGCTGCGACATCAGATATCCGCGATTGCGATAGGTGAAGTACCGCTTCACCGGATCGTCCGGATACTGCGTGTGCATGCGCCCGCCCAGGATCGGCTTGAACTCCTCCGAACCATTGGGATGCAGGTAGGCGGTCTGCAGACAGGTGCCGAACGGCAGTCCGGACCGCACCAGCCGGCGATGCACCTCGACCTCGTCGCCGCGCACGAACAGCCGCAGATCCGGCACGCCGATCACGTCGACGGCCTCGGCGGAGATGAGCGCGCCGTTGAACAGCGAGGCGATGCCCGGCAGGAAATCCTCGTCGCCGAGCTCCGAGCGCAGCCGCCGCCACACCACGCCGCGGCGCAGCGGGAAGGCCAGCCGGTCCGGATCGTCGATATCGGCCACCACCGGCGACACCTCGACCAGTTCGTACTTCTTGGCGCAATCGAACAGCGTGGCAAGCACTTCCGGTCCGTCCGGCCGCCCGTCGTCGTCGGCCAGCCACACCCAGTCCGCGCCCATGGTCAGCGCGTGCAGCATGCCGAGCGCGAAACCGCCCGCGCCTCCCAGATTGTGTTCCGAACCGAGATAGGTGGATTCGATCGGCTGCTGTTTGACCAGCTCCCCGACCTCGGCCTCGTTGCCGTTGTCCACCACGATCAGATGGTCGATCTGCCGCGTCTGGGTGGCCAGCACCTTCAGCGATTCGGCGAGCAGTTCCCGGCGTTTATGGGTGACGACGATGGCAACAATGCGCGCATCGTCGGCGAAAAAGGGTTTGGGCGAGTCGCTCATGCGGGATTCCGTTCCGGTTCACGTTCACGTTCCAGATCCCGCAGCACCTGCGCCACGTGATCACCCGCCTCCGGGCCCTCGTAGGCTCGCACGACCTCTTCGATTCCGCCGTGCATGCGCACATTCCCGTGGTCGATCCACATGGCGGAATCGCAGAGCTGAGCGAGGAATTCGTTGGAGTGCGAGGCGAACACCAGAATGCCGGAGCGGGACACCAGCTCCTGCAGGCGGATTCGAGCCTTCTTCATGAATTCCGCGTCCACCGCGCCGATGCCCTCGTCGAGCAGCAGGATCTCCGGATCGATGGAGGTCACCACGCCCATGGCCAGCCGCACCCGCATGCCGGTGGAGTAGGTGCGCAGCGGCATCGCGAGATATTCGCCCAATTCGGTGAATTCGGCGATCTCGTCGATTTTGGCGAGCATCTGCTTACGTGTCTGCCCGAGGAACAGTCCACGAATAATGATGTTGTCGTAGCCGGAGATCTCCGGATCCATGCCGACGCCGAGATCGAATACCGGGGCCACCCGCCCGCGAATCCGGGTGGAGCCGCGGGTGGGTTCGTAGATGCCCGAAAGCAGCCGCAGCAGCGTCGATTTGCCCGCGCCATTGTGGCCGACCAAGCCGATCCGGTCGCCTTCCTTCAACGACAGGTTGATATCGCGCAGCGCCTCGACGACCACCACATCGGAGGAGTTGCGTCCGATGGAGCCGCCGGCCTTGCCCAGGAACGCCTTCTTCAGCGATCTGGATTTGGCGTCGAAGATCGGGAATTCCACCCACGCGTTCTGGGCCTCGATACTCACATGGTCAGTCATTGAGCCTTCACACCCAGTAGGGGACGCGGGAACGGTATTGCTTCATAGCCAGTATCGCGACTATCCAGCCGACGGCGGTGAAGGCCAGCACGATGGCCCAGTGCCGCCACAGGATCGGATCGCCGAGCAGCGGCGCGCGCACGATCTCCAGGTAGTGGTAGGTCGGCACCAGTTCGATCAGCCGCGCCCGTTCGCTGACCTGTCCGCCCTGAGCGTGCAGCACCTTCGCCGACCACATGACCGGGGTGAGTACGAACAGCATGCGGGTGAGCGAGCCGAGAATCGGCGCGATATCGCGGTAGCGGGTGCTGAAGATGCCGAACGCGATGGATACCCACATGGCGTTCATGAACAGCAGCAGGATCGCCGGAATCACCAGCAGGACGGACCAGTCGAGGTCGCGCCAGACCGCGAACGCCACCAGCATCACCAGATAGATGACCAGGTTGTGCGCGAAGAACAGGAACTGCCGCCACACCAGGCGATACACGTGCACGCTCAGTGCCGACGGCAGCTGTTTGATCAGGCCCTCGTTGGCGATGAACACGTCCGAGCCCTCGAGGATGCTGGCCTCGATCACATTCCAGACGATGATGCCGACCGTGACGTACGGCAGGTACTCCCGCAGCGGCTGGTTCAGCAGCGTGGCATAGAGCAGGCCGATGGCCGCCGCCTGCACCGCCGTGGAAATGGTGATCCAGAAGGGTCCGAGCACCGAGCGGCGATAGCGCTGCTTGATGTCCTGCCAGCCGAGCGAGAGCCATAGTTCACGCTGGCCGAATCCGTCGCGGAAGTCCTTGAACGCGCGACGGAAGGTCTGGGAGTCCGACACTAGAGGCACCGGTTCGGTATCCGTTCTAGCTTCGGCGGCAGCCGAGTCGGCGGGGGCAGCAGCAGGCACAAGACCCGACCTTATCGAATCGCTATGGCTTTGCGACGAGAACCTGCCGCCGACCCCGGCGTATAAGTGCCACGGGCGCGTGATGGCCACCACTTACAGGTATTGGCCGCCGCCGCTCGAACCCTGTCCGCCACGCGGATCCACATGCGTCACGCCGGGCGGGAGCGCCTGGCGCATTTGCTCGAGTTGGGCGCGGGCCGCCATCTGCTGAGCGAACAGTGCGGTCTGTATTCCGTGGAACAGGCCTTCGAGCCAGCCCACCAGCTGGGCCTGCGCGATGCGGAGTTCCGCGTCGGAGGGAATCTGGTCCTCGCTGAACGGGAGCGCGAGACGTTCCAGTTCTTCGCGCAGTTCGGGAGCGAGGCCCTGTTCCAGCTCACGCACCGAGGTCTTGTGGATTTCCCGCAGCCGGGTGCGCGCGGCGTCGTCGAGCGGGGCGTGCCGGACTTCCTCCAGCAGTTGTTTGATCATGGTGCCGACGCGCATGACCTTGGCGGGCTGTTCCACCATGTCGGCCAGCGTTTCTTCTTTTTCGCCGGTTTCGTCCGAATTATCCTCGCCGACAACCTGTCCGGTGAGCTCGACCGGTTCTCCGCTCGCACCACCCGGCAGCGCGCTCGCCGGAATCAGCAGTGGTTTTCCCTCGGGTCCGATCACCACAATGGATTCCGGTGTCCCATCCGATTGCGTCATGTTCCCCATCATGCCCTGTATGCCCCATCCGGCCTTCGGCTGTCGCGAGTATCGGCTCCGCCAAACACCCCACACCATTACCGCGCCCAGCCCCTTCCCTTTAGAGTGGCCAGCATGACTTACGACGTCGCAAGGGTGCGGGGCCTCATACCGTCCCTGGGCGACGGCTGGATCCACCTCGACCCGCAAGCGGGCATGCTGGTCCCGGATTCGGTATCGCGAGCCGTCTCAACGGGTTTCCGAACCTCCGCCTTCTCGCACACCAACCGGCACGGCGCGGCCAAACGCAGCGCCGCCATCCTGGAAGCGGCGCGCGAGGCGGTGGCGGACCTGGTGGGCGCGGATCCGGCGGGCGTAGTACTCGGACCCGACCGCGCGGTACTGCTGGCCTGGCTGGCCGAATCGCTGAGTTCCCGGCTGGGTCTGGGCACCGGAATCGTGCTGTCGCGCCTGGATGACGAAGCCAATGTCGCGCCTTGGCTGCGCATCGCCAATCGCTATGGGGCGCATGTGCGCTGGGCCGAAGTGGAGATCGAGACCTGCGAGATGCCGGCCTGGCAGTTCGAGGAGCTCATCGGCCCGACCGCGCGCCTGGTCGCGCTGACCGCGGCCTCGCCGATCGTCGGATCGGCCCCGGCCGTGCGGGTCGCGGCCGACCGGGTGCACGAGGTCGGCGGTTTACTGGTCGCGGACTGCTTCGGCGCCGCGCCGTACGCGCTCATCGATATCGACGAACTCAATGCCGATGTGATCGCGCTGAGCGCGCCCGCGTGGGGCGGCCCGCAGATCGGCGCGCTGGTCTTCCGCGATCCCGCTTTCCTGGACCGCATTCCGTCCATGTCCCTGAACCCCTATGCCAAGGGCGCGGAACGGCTCGAAGTCGGCGGGCACCAGTACGCGCTGCTGGCCGGGCTCACCACCTCCATCGACTATCTGGCCGGACTCGACGAGCAGGCCAAGGGGACCCGGCGCGAGCGCCTGGAAGTCTCGATCACCTCGCTGCAGGACTACCACGATCAGCTCTTCGAGCATCTGATGTCGGTACTCGACGAGATCCCCAACCTGACCGTTATCGGCCGCGCCTCCACCCGCATCCCCACGGTCAGCTTCACCATCGCGGGCATGCAGGCGGAGAAGGTGTCGGCCAAGCTCGCCGACGCCCGCATCGGCACCCTGAGCGGATCGCACGGCGGCAGCCGGCTGCTGGACGCGCTCGGCGTCAACGACGAGGGCGGGGCCGTCACCATCGGCTTGGCCCCGTACACAACCAAATTCGAGATCGATCAGCTCGGTCGCGCCCTCACCGCGCTCGACACCTAGTCGCGGTCCCACCCCCTTGTGCACTCCGCCCCTGCCGCCAGGTGGCAGGGGCGGAAATGTTCTTTCAGGAGTCGCTGACTCGCAGAATCACCTTCCCGAACGATTCCGGGGAGTCGAGCAGTTCGTGCGCGGCGGCGGCATCGGTGACCGGCACTTCGGCCGAGACGACCGGCACGATGGTGCCGTCGGAGATCAACGGCCAGACATGCCGGCGCAGTTCGGTGATGATCTCCGCCTTGGAACCCTTGCCGTGTTCGGGGCGGCGGCGCAGGTTGGTGGCGTGGATCGCACCGCGCTTGCCCAGCAGTGTGGCCAGATTCAGTTCCGCCTTCACCCCGCCCTGCATGCCGATGATCACCAGATGCCCGTCCTCGGCCAGCACCTCCACATTGCGCTCCAGATATGCCGCGCCCATATTGTCGAGAATGATGTCCACGCCCGGATATTCGGCGTGCAGCACGGTCACGAAATCGTGCTCCTTGTAATTGATCGTGACCGTCGCGCCCAATTCCCGGCAGCGCTCCAGCTTGTAGTCCGATCCGGCGGTCACCGCCACCCGCGCGCCCAGCGCCCGCGCCACCTGGATGGCATGCGTGCCGATACCGCTGCCGCCGCCGTGAATCAGCAGCAAATGCCCCGAATGCATGCCCGCGGTCATCACCAGGTTGGACCACACCGTGGCCGCCACCTCCGGCAGCGCCGCGGCGGCCGCCAGGTCCAGGCCCTCCGGCACCGGCAGCACCTGGGTCTCCGGCACCAGGACCCGCTCGGCGTACCCGCCGCCGGACAGCAGCGCGCACACCTTGTCGCCTTTGCGCCAATCGCGCACTCCGGCACCGACTTCCGCGACCACACCCGAGCATTCCAGCCCCAGCGTCTCGCTCGCCCCCGGCGGCGGCGGATAGAAGCCCTGCCGTTGCAGCAGGTCCGCGCGGTTCACCCCCGCCGCCACCACATCGATCAACACCTCACCCGGACCGGGCGCCGGCAGGTCGTCCACCTGCGCCCACTTCATCACCTCGGGCTCACCGAAACCGTCCAGCGTCACCGCATACATGAATTCGAGCCTACGACCCGCGCCCGGCGATTACTGTCAGGCAAGGCTCGGGGAGGGCACAGCATCCTGTCAGCTTTTCCGGGCATCGTGGAATTACGGCCGACAGACAGGAGATTCCATGATCGGCATCATCACCACCCTGGCCGCCCTGACCATTCTCACCGTCATGGCGATATCGGGTTCCGTCGCGGCGCATTCGCCGCGCGCCCTCGTTCGCGTCCGGCGCAGGTGATCGCGGACTACCGTTTGCCTGCATGAGCAGTTTCGTCGATTTCCAGAACGAGATCTATCTGCAGGGCCTCGCCGGCGTCGTCCCCGCGCTACCGATGACCGCGGCCGGACTGGAGCAGCGGGCCCGGGAAGTTCTGGAACCGGCCGCGTTCGCCTACGTCTTCGGCAGCGCGTCCGCGGAACGGACCGCGCACGCCAATCTCGCCGCCTTCGAGAAGTACCGGCTGCTGCCGCGGGTGTGGCGGGGCGCGACCGCGCCCGGCGCCCGGGACCTGTCGGTGGAGGTGCTCGGAACCCGGCTCGCCGCACCGATTCTCACCGCGCCCATCGGCGTGCTGGGGTTGCTGCACGAACAGGGCGAGACCGTGGTCGCCGACGTGACCCGGGAGCTCGGCATCGGCATGGTGCTGTCCACCGCGGCCTCTTCCACCATCGAGGACGCGGGCGCGGCGGCGGGCGACTGGTGGTATCAGCTGTACTGGCCCAATGACAACGAGCTGGCGCGGTCCTTCGTGGAGCGCGCCGAGAAGGCCGGGGCCAAGGCCATCGTGGTGACCGCCGATACGCCCAGCCTGGGCTGGCGGCCGCGCGATCTGGCGCTGGGGCATCTGCCGTTCCTGCACGGCAAGGGCATCGCCAACTATCTGTCCGATCCGGTCTTCCGGGCCAAGCTGGCGGCCGCGCCGGAGGAGTCCGAGGACGCCATGCGGGCGGCCATCCTCACCTGGGTAGGAACCTTCGGCAATCACTCGCTGCGCCCCGCCGATATCGCGAAACTCCGTGACTGGACCGAACTTCCGATCGCGGTCAAGGGCGTCCTGCACCCCGACGACGCCCGCCAGGTGGTCGACGCCGGCGCCGACGCGGTGATCGTCAGCAACCACGGCGGCCGCCAGGTGGACGGGGCCGTCGGCGCGCTCGACGCCCTCCCCACCATCGTCGCCACCGTCGGCGATCGCGCCGATGTGCTCTTCGATTCCGGCATCCGCACCGGCTCCGATGTGATGATCGCGCTCTCCCTCGGAGCGAAAGCCGTCCTCTACGGCCGCCCCTGGGCCTACGGCCTCGGCCTCGCCGGCCGCGACGGCGTCAAGCACGCGCTGCGCTGCCTGCTCGCCGATTTCGATGCGGCCATGGGCCTTTCGGGCTGCACCGCCGTCACCGAACTGAGCCGCACGATGATCTCCAGTTTCCGCTGACGTCCTCGGTTGCCCGGCGGACCCGCCCGGAGCGAAGCGGAGGGCAGATCAAACACAGTTAGAATCGGGGTGTGGCGGTCGATTCCGGGGGCCGGTCCGTGGCTGAACCGAGGTGGCTCACCCCGGAACAGCAGCGCGCCTGGCGGGCCTACATGGACGGCAGCCAGCGGCTGATGGCCGATCTCAATCGCCAGCTGCAACGCGACAGCGACCTGTCCTTCGCCGACTACCGCATTCTGGTCAAGCTCTCCGAAGCGCCCGGCCGGGCGCTGCGCATGAGCGATCTTGCCGACGGCGTGCTGTCCTCGCGCAGCCGCCTCACCCATCAGATCCGGCGGATGGAAGCCGAGCGCATGGTGCGCCGCACCGCCTGCGAGGACGACGGCCGCGGCGTGCTGGCCCAGCTCACCGACGAGGGCCTGCGCCGGTTGCGCGCCGCCGCCCCCGGGCACGTCGCCGCCGTCCGCCGCTTCTTCGTGGACCTGCTCACCCCGCAGCAGCTGGCCGCCGTCGCCGCCGCGCTGGATCTGGTCGATCTGGCCGCCGATCACCGCTCGGCCGCCAGGTCGGACCAGGATTTCGACTGAGGTCCGGAGAGCGGGCGCGGGACCGATCGAAGCCCGCTTTCCCATCCGCTAACATCGAACCCCTGGAAGCGTGGCAGAGCGGCCGAATGCAATCGCCTTGAAAGCGATCGTCGTGAGAGCGACCGGGGGTTCAAATCCCTCCGCTTCCGCCAATTCCAAACGATGAGGGTGTGTTTCGTGCGCGGTTGGATCGGAATGGGGCTGGCCGTCGCGGCACTGCACATCATCGGCTGGGGGATGTTGCTGTTCCTGGTCGTCCCCGGACACTACGAGGTGCAAGGCGCGGTGTTCGGGGTCGGCCTCGGACTCACCGCCTACACCCTCGGCATGCGGCACGCCTTCGACGCCGATCACATCGCCGCCATCGACAACACCACGCGAAAGCTGGTGGCGGAGAACGGGCGCACCAAGACCCACACCGTCGGTTTCTGGTTCGCGCTCGGGCATTCCACCATCGTGTTCGTCATGGTCGGGCTGCTGGCGCTGGGCGTGCGCGCGCTGGCCGGGCCGCTGGAGGACGAGGACTCGGCGCTGCAACGCTGGACCGGGCTGTGGGGGACCAGCATCTCCGGCAGCTTCCTGATCCTCATCGGGCTGCTGAATCTGGTGTCGCTGATCGCCATCTGGAAGGTGTACCGGCGCATGCGCGCGGGCAACTTCGACGAGGCGCGGCTGGAACGGGAACTGGAATCGCGCGGCCTGCTGAACCGAATCCTCGGGCCGGTCATGAAACTGGTGCGCAAGCCCTGGCAGATGTATCCGGTGGGGCTGCTGTTCGGGCTCGGCTTCGACACCGTCACCGAGGTGGGCCTGCTGGTGATCGCGGGCGGCGCGGCTGCCACCGGTTTGCCGTGGTACTCGATCGTGGTGCTGCCCATACTGTTTTCGGCGGGCATGGCGCTGTTCGATTCGCTGGACGGCTCTTTCATGAGCTACGCCTACGACTGGGCGTTCGCGCGGCCGGTCCGCAAGATCTACTACAACCTGGTGATCACCGGGCTCTCGGTGGCGGTGGCGCTGCTCATCGGCACCCAGGAGATCATTTCGATCTTCGTCGAAAAATTGGACATCACAACGGGTTTGATGGCCTGGATCGGCAACCTCGACCTCGGCCACCTCGGCTTCATCATCGTGGGGCTGTTCCTGGGCACCTGGGCGATCGCCGTGGCGGTGTGGCGACTCACCGATATGGAGACTCGCTGGGAAAGAGACCTCGCCGCCGACTGATTCCATCTGGCACCATGGCAGCGTGGATCGCCGCCGTGTTGCACGGCGTCGCCTGGCCGGCGCCCTCGCCTGGGCCGCACTGTTGACCGGTGCGGCCGTTCTCTCACCCCCGCATGCCTTCTCGGAGCCGCCGGTGGAATCCGGCTCCAACGAGGAGTCGCCGCCCGCGGTCGATCCCGTGCACCCGTCCCGGGCCGCCATCCGCAGCATCTCCAACATCACCGAACGGCTGCTGCGCGTCGAGGTCGCCTCGCCCGCCATGGGCAGAACCGTGGAAATCCAAGTGCTGCTGCCGGATCGGCGCGACGAGCCCAGACCGACCGTGTACATGCTCGACGGCCGCGCCGCCTCACCCGAGGCCAACAACTGGACCGCGCGCGGGGGAGCGCTCGAGTTCTACGCCGACAAACCGGTGAACGTCGTCTTCACCCTGGGCGGCCCCGCCAGCTACTACACCGACTGGCTGCACGCCGATCCCAAGCTCGGCACCAATCGCTGGGAAACCTTCCTCACCCGCGAACTGCCGCCCCTGGTCGACTCCCGCTTCGGCGGAAACGGGGCCAACGCGCTCGCAGGCGTGTCGATGGGCGCCGAGGCGGCCATGATGCTGGCCGTGCGCACTCCGTGGCTGTATCGCGCCGTGGCGGCCCATTCCGGTTGTTACGCCATGAGTTCCGATTTCGGGCAGGCGCAGGCGCGCGCGGTGGTCGGCACCTTCGGCGGGGATCCGGACAATATGTTCGGGCCGTCGGACGATCCGCAGTGGGCGGCGCACGATGTGATGGCGCTGGCGGAACAGTTGCGCGGCAAGGCCATCTACCTGTCGTCGGGCAGCGGGTTCCCCGGCGAGCACGACATCCAGGGCAACCCGGACTTCCGCAATGCCGTCATGTTCGGCGGGCCGATCGAGGCGGGCGCGGCCATGTGCACCCGCCAATTCGCCGACCGGCTGGCGCAATTGGGGATCGGGGCGAACGTGAACCTGCGCCCCACCGGCACCCACTCCTGGCCCTACTGGACCGACGAGCTGCCACGCTCCTGGCCGACCTTGGCGGCGGGGCTGGGGATCGCGTAGACCCCGTCAGCCCGCGAAGCGCGCGACGATCGCCGGATCGGTGGCGAAGGCCAGGAAGAAGTCGTTCTCGTGGCTGTCGCCCGCGGTCACGCGCACGCCGTCGGCGCCGTACGGCCGCACGATGACGCCCGCTTCGGTGCTGGCCGCGCCGAATTCGGCGCTCTTGTCGCCGAGCGGCAGCCAGACGAAGTTCGCCTCGCTGCGCGGCACGGTGTAGCCCGCCGCGATCAGCGCGTCCCGCATCCGATCACGTTCGGCCACAACGGCGTCCGTGCGCTCCAGCAGCTCGTGCCGCGCCTCCAGGGAGGCGATGGCCGCCGCCTGCGCGACCCGGCTCACGCTGAACGGGATGTGCACCTTCATGAGCGCGGTGATCACCTCGGGCGCGCCGACCGCGTAGCCGACGCGCAGCCCGGCCAGCCCGTACGCCTTCGAGAAGGTCCGCAGCACCAGCACATTCGGCCGGTTCCGGCCCAGCTCCACGCCGTTCGGGAAGTCCTCGGCGGGAATGCGCACGTATTCGTAGTACGCCTCGTCCAGCACCACCAGCACGGTCGACGGCACTTCATCGAGGAACTTCTCGATGGCGGCCCGGCCGTGCGCGGTGCCGGTCGGATTGTTCGGGTTGCACACGAACACGACCCGGGTGTTCGGCGTCACCGCCGCCGCCAGCGCGTCCAGATCGTGCGCGTAGCCATGGTCCAGCGGAATCTGCACCGCGGTCGCCCCGGCCACCCGGGTGACGATCGGGTACGCCTCGAACGAGCGCCAGGCGAACAGCACCTCGTCGGTCGGCGCGCCACAGGTGATCTGCACCAGTTCCTGGCACAGCGCCACGCTGCCGCAGCCCGCCGCCACGTTCTCGACCTCGACGCCCACGAATTCGGCGATGGCCGTCCGCAATTCGACGGCGGCATTGTCGGGGTAGCGGTTGGACAGCTCGACGGCCTCGGCGATCGCCTTCGTCACCGACGGCAGCGGCGGGAAGGTGGTCTCATTGCTGGCCAGCTTGACCGCGCCCGGCTGGGTGCGGCCGGCCACGTACGCCGGAATGGCCTCGAGATCCGGGCGGATGTGCGCGCTCACCCCTCCACCCTAAGCGGCGCGCGGGATGTGCTGGCGCCGAGCCTGGTCGGCGGCTGCCCGATGCCGCCGGCGGGATAGCCGGAACCGGCACGTCGCCGAAAAATATCCGGATTGCCCGTCGTGCCGGAATATTTATCCCGAACTTTACCTAGCATCACTACTCTGGCGTTATGTCGGGCGTTTACCGAGATCTAGCTCCTGTGCACGACACCACCACGGTCCCGGTCATGGTGCTCGAACCCGAGGGTCACGCCCGCGGCGGCATCGTGGTGCTGCACGAATCACGCGAATTCACCGAGCCATTGCTGGAGCTCATGCGCGCGCTGGCCGACGACGGCTGGACCGTGCTGGCCCCGGATCTGTTCCATCGCGACAACGGCACCATGCCCGAACGCGTCTTCGGCTCCGATCTGATCGAGGATTTCGACGCCTGCTTCGACTGGCTCACCGGACGCGGCGTCTTCCGCGACTGCATCGGCGTGCTCGGCTTCGACTCGGCCGGCACCGCCGCCGCGCTGGTCGCCACCGATCGCCGGGTCGGCGCGGTGGTCAGCGTCGCGGCCCCCGGCATCGAAACCCCGCTCACCCCACAGGCCGTCGCCCTGCTCGCCGCCGCGCCCACGCTGAAAGCCCCGTGGCTGGCCCTGTTCGGCGCCGATGACCCGCGCACCCCGCCCGAGCAGATCGACCGGCTGCGCGACGCCGCCGCCCGCGCCGACGTCGCCACCCTGGTGGTCACCTACCCCGGTCTGCGTCACCGCCCCGACCATCCCGGTTTCGAGCCCGCCCCGCACGAGGACGATTCCACCCTCGACGCCCAGACCCGCATCTTCGATTGGTTCGACTCGCACCTGCGCTGACCAGCCGATTTGGCCTATTGGTCACCCGCTGTGTAATCTTCTGTCCCGGCGGTTCGAAAGGACCGGCGCCCTCGCAAGAAGGCAACCAGGAGGCGTGCCAGAGCGGCCGAATGGGACTCACTGCTAATGAGTTGTCCCTTCACGGGGACCGGAGGTTCAAATCCTCTCGCCTCCGCCAAGCCAGGCTCGCCTGGTGTACTACAAACTGAATAACCATGCGCCCGTAGCTCAACGGATAGAGCATCTGACTACGGATCAGAAGGTTAGGGGTTCGAATCCCTTCGGGCGCACCACAAAAGGTCCCGCACTCCCAGAGTGCGGGACCTTTTCGCTTGCGTCACATCCTCTTTCGGCCCCCTCAGGGCGGCCGTGAGTTATCTCACCCGGCCGCCTCCCGTCATTCCGGCTCAGCCGGAATCCACACGCTCACTTCCAAGCCGTCAGGTCCGGCAGGTCGCCGGTGAGGTCCTCGCCCTTGGACCGCCCGATCAACCATGCGGCCAGCGAGGCGGCCGGACCGGTGATGGTGGTCGCGCCCGGGCCGGTGGTGCCGGTGTAGCCGGTATCGGTCGCGTGCACGGTGAAGCCGGGCCCGGCGAGGGCGGCGCGGTCGGCCACGGACTGGGGGAGCAGGCGGGACACGAACGCCTCGGACCAATCGGCGGGGGTGTAGTCCAGCGCGAGGTCCACGTGATGGATCTCCACCTCCAGCAGGCGCATCCAGGGCACCTTGGTCGCGGGGATCTCGCCGCCCTGGCGATTGCGGACGATGGTCGGCCAGCGGTCCTCGGGCATCACGCGGGCCAGGGCCAGCCAGCGTTCGGCGGAGGCGGCCAGGTCTTCCAGTTGATCGCGCAGGGGACGCGGGGCGCCCGCTTCGATATCGGCCTCGCGCAGATACGCGCTGGCGTACTGGGGCGTCTCGATGCCGGTGCGCGCCCAGAGCAGCAGGTTCACCAGGCTGTCGGCATTGCGCGAGAGATGCGCGAGCACGTGGCCGCGGGTCCAGCCCGGCAGCAGCGACGGCTCGACCAGGTCGGCGTCGGTCAGTTTGCCGGCGGCTTCGAGCAGGCGCTCGGTCGCGGCGGCGACGGTGTCGAGCTGAGTGGCTATGCCGGTCGATTCCGGTGCGTCGCTGGTCACCTTCCCGACCGTACCCGGACACCGGATCAAACGCCGGATGATCCCGGGCGGTCCGCGCGGTGTCCGGAATCCCGTTCCGCCACAAAGATTTGCACGGCCAGCGCGATCAACCAGAGGGACATGGCGCCCACCTGGATGCGCTGGGCGATACCGAGGCCGTAATTGCCGGACAGGTTGTCCGCGATCAGCATCCACGCCGTCACGATGGAACCGATGATCAGGATCCACAGGCCGGTGTGCCGCAGGATGGGCCAGCGCTTGTACTTGAACGCCGCCACGCTGAACGCGATCATCGCGGTGTAGATCGAGAACACCGCGAGGGTGCTGGTCAGCGCGTGCACCTGGTGCAGCTGTGGGAACAGGCCGGTGTCCACATAGCGGTTCGGATCCTGTTGCTGCAGCGGCATCTGCGCGTCCGCGATGGTGGAGGCGCCGAAGCAGGCCAGCGCGATCCAGCCGATGTTCGAATACAGCCGCCGCGAGAACAGCAGCAGCCCGCCCAGGCCCGCCACCACCAGCAGCGCGCCCGCCACGGTGTCGCCGGTGGTGAACACCCAGCGGAACGGCGCGCCCTTCTCGGCCAGCTG
This sequence comes from Nocardia yamanashiensis, assembly GCF_021183565.1. NCBI lineage: Bacteria > Bacillati > Actinomycetota > Actinomycetes > Mycobacteriales > Nocardiaceae > Nocardia > Nocardia yamanashiensis. The sequence goes on along the minus strand of NZ_CP089226.1, from coordinate 6,599,833 downwards.
GCTCAGGAAGGTATTGGTGGGGTCACTGGTGATGGGCAGGACGAACTCCAGCACCCACGAGGAGTAGCCGACGCCCGCCAGTCCGATCAGAATCGCCACGCACCAGCGCGATACCTTGCGCCACCGCGGGGTATGCGTCGGTTCGCCGATCGCGGTCTTCGCCTGTTCCTGGGTTGGCATCATCGCCGGGCTCGCTTTCGCTGACGTCACTCGCTCTCGCTGCACTCAGCCGGTCGCATCGCACACTCGGTCGCTCGTTTTGCACACTCGGTCATCGATAACGCACTGCCCGCAGTCATCGTTCCGGACTGGTCGGACGGTCCGGCGCTTCTTCCATAATGGCTCATCCGCGCACCTGCTCGCCGCGACCGAGTTCACAGCGCGTCGGTCACCAGGTCGGCGGCGGTATCCGGCCGCTCGTGCTCCCAGATCCGCACCACGGTCCACCCGGCGGCGATCAGCCGGGCATCGGTATCGCGATCGCGGGCCACATTTCCCGCCAGCTTCGCCGCCCACCATTCGGCATTGTTCTTCGGGAACGTCGCGTGGTCCGGGCAGCTGTGCCAGAAACAGCCGTCCACGTAGACCGCGACCTTGCGGCGCGGGAACACGATGTCCGCCCGCCGCCGCATGCCCGGAATCGGGGCGCGATCCACGAAGAACCGCTTGCCCCGCCGATGCAGCTCCCGGCGCAGCGCGAGCTCTGGCTTGGTCCCCACGCGCCGCTGCTTGGCCATGCGCGCACTGGTCGCCGCGTCGGTGACCGGTCGCCCGCCGCTCATCCCGCGCACCGATCCGCCGGGTGATGGTGCGGCATACCTCTCCTGCTTTTCGCACGGACCGCCGCGTGCGGCTCAGGCGGCCTCGCGGGGGAATCCTCCCATCCGGTCGAGGTGGTTCTCCACGTCGTCCAGGAATCCGGGCGGGAAGCGCAGCGAACCCATGCGGGTGCGGCGCAGGAAACCGGCCGTTGCACGGGCCGAGAGCAGGCGGGAGTCGTCGAGGAACCAGCGTAAGTCCTCGTAAGGGGCGTGAACGGGCCAGGTGGACACCGGAACTCGCATGCGGACGCCGTCGCGGCCCCAGGCGGCGGTGGGCCAGCCGCGGCCGGTGAGCGGTTCGCCGTCGGGGTAGGGGTCGTCGGCGGGGTCGGCCAGCCGCGAACCGATCCAGTCGGCCATGCGCACGCTGACCGCATTGCCGACCAGCTTCCAGCGATGGCCCGGGCGGACGCCGGGGACGGCCAGCGCGGGCGCGGTCCAATCGCGGTCGAAGCCTTGCAGGCGTTCGGTATCGGTGAGGCCGGGGGTGACGATCTCGCCGGAGGGCAGGCGCACCGCGGGCGGGCTCGCGATGCCGAGCGCGGAACCGCCCTTCAAGGTCGGCACGGCATTGACCGCCCAGCCCAGCCCGCGCTGGCCCTCGGTCCAGTAGAAGCCGCACGGATCGTGCGCGGGATCGCCGACGGTGCGGGGCCCGGCATCGCAGCCGAAGAGCACCGGGCGCGGATCCTCGGTGCGCGAGGCCAGCATGAGCACCCGCTCGCGGCGCTGCGGCAGCCCGAACGCGCGGGCGTCCACCACCCGGTAGGCCCAGGTGTAGCCGAGTTCCTCCAGCGCGCCGGTGATGTGCCGCATGGCCGCCCCGCTGCCCAGCTGCAGCATGAACGGCACGTTCTCGATGAGCAGCCAGCGCGGCCCGCGCTTGCGCCGCACCAGCCGGAACACCTCGTCCACCAAACCCGAACGCGCCCCGGTGATTCCGGCGGTGCGACCGGCCTGCGACAGATCCTGGCAGGGGAATCCCGCGGCCACCAGTTCGGTGCCGGCGGGCAGCGCGCGTAGTCGCTTCACATCGGAATGCAAGGGGACGTCCGGGAAGTGCGCGGCCAGCACCGCCTGTGCGCCGGAATCGATCTCGCACAGCAATTCACTGCGCCAGCCGTGTGCGGCGAGCCCGAGCTCCAGTCCGCCGATGCCGGCGAACAGGCCGACCATCCGCGCGCCCGTCACTGCAGTCCCTTTCACCCCGGGGTCCCCTGATTGCCTCGAGTACGTTACTCGAGTTGCGGCGCAACCATCGCGATCAACACCGGGCACAACGGACCTACCAGGCATAACAGGAAATAAATCCCGCCGCGTGCGGACCTCGAGCGATACCGATCGGCGCGCATTGTGATCCGAGGCGCGCGGTGCCGCGTGCGCGCGAGCGGGCGCACACCTGCACGTACGGTATTAGGCGTGACGGAGAGCGGGAGCGAGGAATCGAAGCCGGCGGCGCCCAAGTGGCCGGCGATTCTGACCTGGCGGGCGCACAACGCGTCCCGCATGGAGTCGGTGCGGGTGGTGCTCAGCGGCAATCGGATTCGCGCCGCCGGTCGCATCATCGCCGGTGAATGCGAGGACCATCCCGCCTTCAGCGCCTCCTACGACCTGGTCACCGACGAGAACGGGGTGACCCGCCGGCTCTCGCTGCGCAGCACCCTCGCCACCGGCGAACGGCACGCCTCGATCGCGCGTGACGAGGAGAACTACTGGCTGATCGACGCCGGAAACACCCACGTGCGCTCCACCTTCGGCGGCGCGCTGGACGTGGACGTGGTGCTCAGCCCGTTCTTCAATACGCTGCCCATCCGCCGCTACGGGCTCGGGCACGCCAGCGAGGACGTGCAGGTGCCCGTCGTCTACGTCCGGCTGCCGGACCTGCTGGTGCAGGAAGCCAGCCTCACCTACAGCAGCGGGGCCGACGGCATCCACGTGCTCTCGCCCGTCTCCTCGGCCACCGTCACGGTCGACAACGACGGGTTCCTGCTCGACTACCCCGGCCTGGCCGAGCGGATCTAGCCGAGCGCTTCGAGGACCCCGCCGCGCCGTCCGGCATCGGCGAGGCGCGCCAGCCAATCCTGGTCGCCGGGGCGGATATCGGTGATGGCCCAGCGCTGGTTGTCGTCGTATTCGACGCGGCCGTCGTGACCGGCCTCCACCAGCTGGGCGATCTCGCCGCGGTCGCGCAGGCTGTCGCGGGCGTCGTTCAGCACGCGCAGCGTGTCTTCGAGGACCTCGAGCAGCGCGGCCGCATTCGGCTCGCAGATGGCGCGCACCAGGTCCGGGGCGGTGGCCGCCACCCGGGTGCCGTCCCGGAACGATCCGGCCGCCAGGCCGAGGGCCAGCGGGCCGCCGTTATTGCCCTGGATGGCGAGGGCTTCGGCCAGCACGTGCGGCAGATGGGAGATGCGCGCCACCGCCTTGTCGTGCTCCTCGGACACCACCGGCACCACCACCGCCCCGCAGTCCAGCGCCAACCGCGCCACCCGGCTCCAGGTTTCGGCATGCGTATCGGGGTCCACGCTCACCGCCCAGGCCGCCTGCTTGAACAGATCGGGATCGGTCGCCGCCCAACCCGATTCGTTCGTCCCCGCCATCGGATGGCCGCCGACGAAACGCGCACCCAATTCGTGCCGGTGCACGGCCGTGCGCACCGGAGCTTTGACGCTGACCACATCGGTGAGCGCGCAGCCGGGTGCGAAGCTCTTCACATCCGAGAGCACGGTGTCGAGGGCCGGCATCGGGACCGCGAGGACGATCAGCGCGTCGCTTTCGGCGGCGCGCCGCAGCACCGCCTCCACATCGCTGATCACGTCGTATCCGTCGGCGCGCGCGGCGCTCGCCCCCGCCTCCGATCGATTGAACCCCCACGCCCGGTAGCCCGCGGCGGCCGCGGCGCGCAGCACCGATCCACCGATCAAACCGGTACCGAGGACACAGACAGCTGCTTTCGGATGGCCCGTCATGCGATCAGATTCGCATACGACTTCAACATTTCCCCCGAAGCGGACTACCGTTGCGGCCATGGCAGCACAACGCTCGAGCGCGAACAGGGCGGCGTCGGAAGATTACGACGACGTGGAAGGGTTCGCAGTGGCGGTTGTCCGCGAGGAAGCCAACTGGAAAGTGACGCCCCTGACCTCGGCGGCACTGCACAGTCTTTCCGAAGCGGAGGATGAGTTGCGAGCTTTGCGAAGCTCCGGCGCGGTCTTCGGTCTGCTCGACATCGACGACGAGTTCTTCATCATTCTGCGTCCCGCCCCCACCGGCAGCCGCATCCTGCTCTCGGATGCGACGGCCGCCATCGACTACGACATCGCCTACGAAGTCCTCGAGCAGCTGAATGTCGAAGTCCCCGATATCGATCCGGACGACCTGGACGACGTCGACCCCTGGGAGGAAGGCGACCTCGGCGTCCTGGCCGATCTCGGCCTGCCCGAACCGGTGCTGGCCGTCATCCTCGCCGAAACCGATCTCTACCCCGACGAACAGCTCGGCATGATCGCCCAGCGCCTCGGCTTCGCCAACGAATTCGCCGCGGTGCTGGACAAACTGCCCAGGTGACCCCGGTCGGCGCCGACGAGGCCATGATCCGCGCGGCGATCGAAGCGGCCCGCACCGCCGATCCGCGCGATGTCCCCGTCGGCGCGGTCGTCTTCGGCCCGGACGGCCGCGAGCTGGCGCGCGCGGCCAATGCCCGGGAGGCCCTGGGCGATCCGACCGCGCACGCCGAGGTCCTGGCCCTGCGCGCGGCCGCGCAGGTCATGGGCGACGGCTGGCGGTTGGAAGACGCGACCCTCGCCGTCACCCTCGAGCCCTGCACCATGTGCGCGGGCGCGCTGGTGCTCTCCCGCATCGGCAAACTCGTCTTCGGCGCGTGGGAACCCAAGACCGGCGCGGTCGGCTCGCTCTGGGACGTGGTCCGTGATCGACGTCTCAACCATCGCCCCCAAGTCCGGGCCGGCGTGCTCGAAGCCGAATGCGCCGCTCTGCTGGACGAATTCTTCAAATCCCAGCGCCCCTAGCGCGCTCTCCAGCCGATTTCGGAATTCGCGGGCTCGTCCGGTAAAGTCACCACCGGTGGCGTGTCCGAGCGGCCTAAGGAGCACGCCTCGAAAGCGTGTGAGGGGTAACCCCCCTCCGAGGGTTCAAATCCCTCCGCCACCGCTGAAAGCCCCGCACCGGGAAACCGGTGCGGGGCTTTTTCTTTCGCGCCCGCGACAGCGGTGGATTCGGGCGGGATCGCCGCCGCGGGGGTTCGGGGGCGAAGCCCCCGAGACCTACTTTGCTTGGAAAAGCACCGGCCCCAACCGGATTCGGTTGGGGCCGGTGTCGTTCAGGTGGTGCGTCAGCCCACGGAGGCCGGCTCCTTGGCCAGCTCCACCGGCTTCTGCTGCAGCTCACGCAGCTTCGAGCCCTCGACGTCGATATCGGGCAGGATGCGATCCAGCCACTTCGGCATCCACCACGCCCACTTGCCCATCAGGACCAGCAGGGACGGGATGAGCACCATGCGCACGATGAAGGCGTCGAACAGCACGCCCGCGGCGAGCGCGAAACCGAAGGACTTGGCGGTGGCGTCGGTCTCCAGGATGAAGGAGCCGAACACCGAGATCATGATGATCGCCGCCGAGACCACGACGCGGGCCCCGTGGTGGTAGCCGCTGATCATGGCTTCCTTGGGGGACTTGCCGTGCACGAATTCCTCGCGCATCCGGGTCACCAGGAAGACCTGGTAGTCCATGGCGAGACCGAACACCAAGCCGATCAACATGATCGGCAGGAAGCTGACCAGCGGATGCGGATCCTCGATCAGGCCGAGCGCGCCGTCCTGGAAGATCAGCACCGTCGCGCCGAAGGTGGCCGCCATCGAGAGCAGGAAGCCGAGCGCGGCCGTCAGCGGGACCAGGATCGAGCGGAACACCAGGATCAGCAGGATGAATGCCGCGCCGGCGACCAGCGCCAGGTACGGAACGATCTTGCTGAGCAGCACGTGGTCGACGTCCGCGTAGATGGCCGTCGTACCGGTGATGCCGTAGGCCATGCCCGGGTATTCGGACGCGAGCGAGCTCTCGGCGCTGCGCGCCTCGCTCACCAGGTCCTTGGTCTCCTGGTTGTTCGGGCCCTTCTTCGGCACGGCATTGAGCATCGCGCCGGCCTTGTCCTGGCTGAACTCGGGCGCGGTCACGTAGTCCATGTCGGAGTAGGACTCGAGCTTCTTGCGCAGCGCGTCCGCGGCGGCTTCCCGCTTCTCGGGAGCGACGTCGGCCAGATCGGCCACGACCATGAGCACGCCGTTGCTGCCCTCACCGAAGCCCTCGGTGCGGACCTCGTACGCCTTACGGATGGTGGTCGTCTTGGGCAGGCTGTCATCGCCCGGCAGACCCAGCTGCAGACCCGCGGCGGGCGCGGCCAGCGCACCCAGCAGGATCACGCTGAGCAGCAGGGTGATGGCGGGGGCCTTGGCGATCACGCGGGCGAAGCGGGTGCCGTTGGTGACGTGGCTGTCGTCCGACGGGTCGTACTGGGCGACCAGCGGCAGCTTCGGCTTGAACAGGAAGCGGCCGACCGCGCCCATCAGCGCCGGCATCAGGGTGATGGCGGTGAGCACCGCGAACGCGGCCGCGATGGCGCCGCCGAGGCCCATGAAGGTCATGAACTCGACGCCGACCACGCTCAGGCCGCCGAGGGCGATGATGACGGTCAGACCGGCGAACACCACCGCGGAACCGGCGGTGCCGAGCGCGACGCCCGCGGCTTCCTCGGGCGAATCCTGCACGGCCAGTTCGGATTTGTAGCGGGACACGATGAACAGCGCGTAGTCGATGGACAGCGCGATGCCGATCATGGACGCCAGGAAGGTGGTGAAGCTCGGGACCTCGATCACCGAGGTGCCGACGAAGATCAGCGAGGTGGCCGCGCCGAGGCCGATGATCGCGGTGAGGATCGGGACGAAGGAGGCGACGATCGCGCCGAAGGCGACCATCATGACCACCAGCGCCACCGCCATGCCGATCATCTCGGACTTACCGCCGGGCTGCTGCTGCTCCATCGCGATGGAACCGCTCATCTCCACGGTCAGGCCGTTGTCGCGGGCGGTCTGCGCCACGTCGTAGGCGGCCTTGCGGTCGTCGGCGGTGACATCGCTGAACTTGGCGATATTGAACGGCACATTGAGCACCGCCACGGTGCCCGGTTCGGTCTTGTTCAAGACGTTCAGCGGTGCGCCGGTGCACTTGGAGACGTCCGGGTTCGCGGTGAGGCAGCCCATCTTGTCGGCCGCCTCCACCGGATTCATCAGCGGCTTCTCGTGATTCACGATGCCGAGCTGACCCAGCTTGCCGATCAGCGCGTTGATCTCGTCGACGTTCTTCTTGTCGGTGAGCTTCTCGCCGGCCGGGGCCTGGATGACGTAGGTGCCGGTCACGGCCTCGAACTTGAAAGCCTCGGAAGCACCGGGGAAGTGCTTGTCGAGGATTTCGTTGGCACGGGCGGACGGCAGTTCGGGCATGCTGAAGTCATTGCTCATCGGCTCCTTCAGCTGCGCGCCCACGCCGCCGAGCAGCAGGAACAGCAGAAGCCAGACGGGTAAGACGATCCATTTGCGGCGGAAGGCGAATTTGCCCCACCGGTAGAGGTATACGGACACGAGGGGTTCTCCTGGCGCTGGTTTGGGCTTGCTGGTGCAGGTCGGGCAGCGCATAGGCAGCTCTACCGCGGGAACCGTACGAACCCCCGCCTCCACGAAAATTCTGCCTACCGTGCGGTAGGTAGACTACCGAGTGGCAAAGCGGAGGAACAACCTCGATTTTAGTGGTGTTGCTCGCTGCGGGAAGCGTGGTGAGAGGATGAACGAATGGCCGCCCCAGTTGGTTCCGTGAGCATCGTCGCAGGTCGGAGCACCAAAGACGCGATTCGTGACGCCGCCATCCGGTTATTCGCCGCAAAAGGCTTCGATCAGACCAGCTTGCGCGAGGTCGCGGATGCGGTGGGAATCACAAAAGCCTCGCTGTATTACCACTACGCGTCCAAAGTCGACTTGCTCATAGCGATCATCGAACCGATCTTCCAGGACCAGCGCGCGCTGGTGGACAGCCTGGACGGCCTCGAGCATTCCCCCGAGCGGGTCCGCGAGGTGATGACCGCGAACCTGCACTCCACGCTGCGGTACCGCGACACCGGCGTGCTGTGCATGCGCGACACGGTGGCCATCGTCAATGCGCTCGGCGACCGCTATCCGGACATCATCGAACTGCATCACCGCATGTGCGACTGGGTCGCCGGACCCGACGCCGACCCCGCGACCCGGCTGCGCGCGGCCGCGGCCATGCAGGTGCTGGGCACCGCCATGCTCTCCCAGGAGATCGCCCCGGAGACCGATATCGAGTTCATCGAGAAGGTGCTGCTGGATTCGGCGCTGGGCGTGCTCTATCCGGCGGGATAACCGGGCGAAAAGGGCCGTGGGTGGCGCGATAAGGTTTGCCTTCGCCGTCCAGGAGATCAGGAGTTCCCCGTGCACATCACCGCGAAGGTCGATTACGCGGTGCGCACCCTCGTGGAAATCGCCAAGGCGCAACCGGATTCGGTGAAAGCCGACTCCATCGTGATCGCGCAGGACATCCCGCCGAAGGTGCTCGAAGCGGTGGTCGCGGATCTGCGGCGTGGCGGATTGGTCACCAGCCGACGCGGCCCGGATGGCGGATACCGGCTCGCCGCGCCCGCCGCGGACATCAGCATCGCCGATGTGATCCGCGCGGTGGAGGGCCCGCTGGCCTCGGTGCGCGGGCAGCGGCCGGAGGATGTCAGCTACGCCGGTGCGGCCGAGCCGTTGCAGCGGGTGTGGATCGGGCTGCGGGTGAACATTCGCTCGGTCCTGGAACGGGTGACCATCGCCGATATCGCGCACGATCTGCTGCCGTCCTTCCTGGACGAGCTGCTGCACGATCCGGACGCCTGGACCCGCCGCCCGCGGCTGGCCGGGGGCGAAGCGGCCACCGAGTGGCGTGATCTCGATCAGCCGGATATTTGAGTAATAGCCCCCTTGGCAGCGATGTGACGTGGGGCACTGGATCCGGCGCCGCCGGAAACCTCGCCGCGCTGCCGAGCGGTCAGGGGTAGCCTGCGAACATCATGTTGATCAGACTTCTCCGCAGCTTCCTCGCGCCCTACCGAAAGCAGCTGGTGGGCGTGGTCGTGCTTCAGCTGATCTCGGTCATGGCCATGCTCTACCTGCCGAGCTTGAACGCCGACATCATCGACGACGGCGTCACCAAGGGCGATATCGGCGCCATCTGGAGCATCGGCGGGCTCATGCTCGCGGTGACCGCCGTGCAGATCGTGGCGCAGGGCGCGTCGGTGTACCTGGGCGCGCAGGCCGCCATGGGCGCCGGGCGCGATATGCGCGCCGCGCTGCTGCACCAGGTCGGCGGCTTCTCCGCCCGCGAGGTGGGCACCTTCGGCGCGCCGTCGCTGATCACCCGCAATTCCAATGACGTGCAACAGGTTCAGCTGCTCACCCTGATGAGCGCGACCATTCTGGTGATGGCCCCCATCATGTGCGTGGGCGGCATCATCATGGCGCTGCGCGAGAGCCTGGAGCTGTCCTGGCTGCTGCTCATCGCGGTACCCGCGCTGGGCCTGACCATGGCCTTCATCATCACCCGCATGGTGCCGGGCTTCCGGCGCATGCAGGAACGCATCGACGCGGTGAATCGCGTACTGCGCGAACAGATCACGGGCATCCGCGTGGTGCGCGCCTTCGTCCGGGAGCGGCAGGAGGCCTGGCGTTTCGGCGGGGCCAACACCGATCTCACCGAGGCCTCGCTCTACGTCGGCCGGTACATGGCGCTGATGTTCCCGTCGGTCATGCTCATCTCGAACGTGACCGCCGTCGGCGTCATCTGGTTCGGCGGGCACGCGGTCGACGAGGGCACCATGCAGATCGGCGCGCTCACCGCCATGCTGGCCTACATCATGCAGATCCTGATGGCGGTCATGATGGCCTCCTTCCTGGCCATGATGGCCCCGCGCGCCGCGGTCTCGGCCGAGCGCATCGGCGCGGTGCTGGACACCGACTCCTCGGTGGAGCCGCCCCGGCTGCCGCAGCCGTTCAAGGGCGATCCGGGCACCGTCGATTTCCAGTTCGCCGAGTTCAAGTTCCCGGGCGCGGAGAAGCCGGTGCTCAGCGCCATCCGCTTCGCCGTGCGGCCGGGCACCACCACCGCCATCGTGGGCGCGACCGGCGCGGGCAAGACCACGCTGGTCAATCTGATTCCGCGCCTCATCGACGTCACCGACGGCGCGGTGTACGTGGGCGGCACCGATGTGCGGCACATCGATCTGGAGTTGCTGCGCAATCAGATCGGCCTGGTGCCGCAGAAGGCGTACCTGTTCTCCGGCACCATCGCCTCGAATCTGCGGTACGGCAAGCCCGACGCCACCGATGAGGAACTGTGGCACGCCCTGGAGGTCGCGCAGGCCGCGGACTTCGTGCGCGAGATGCCGCAGGGCCTGGAAACCCCGGTGGCGCAAGGCGGTACGACGGTTTCCGGCGGTCAGCGCCAGCGCCTGGCCATCGCCCGCGCCCTGGTGCGCAAGCCGCGCATCTACCTGTTCGACGACTGCTTCTCCGCGCTCGACGTGGCCACCGACTTCCGGGTTCGGGACGCGCTGAAGCCGGAGACCCGGAACGCGGCGGTAATCATTGTGGCGCAGCGCATCTCGACTATTCGCGATGCCGATCAGATCGTGGTGCTGGAGGACGGGGCGATGGCCGGCATCGGCACCCACGAGCAATTGATCAGGGACACACCGGAATACCGCGAGATCGTGGAATCCCAGCTCAGCGCGGAGGAGGTTCGATGAGGCCCGGCGCTCCCGCTCCCGGCGCGCCGGACGCGAAGGCCAAATCCTTCGGACCGTCGCTGAAGCGAGTCCTCCGCCGGCTCGCCCCCGAACGCTTCTATCTGGCAATCGTTTTCGTGCTGGCCGTGTCGTCCGTGGTGCTCAACACCCTGGGCCCGCAGATCCTGGGCAAGGCCACCAACCTGATCTTCGACGGCGTGGTCGGCAAGCAGCTGCCGCCGGGCATGACCAAGGATCAGGCGGTCGAGCAGATCCGCCAGGCCGACGGCAATTTCGCCGACATGCTCGCCAGCATGGACGTGATTCCCGGTGTGGGCGTGGACTTCACGGCCGTGGGCCGGGTGCTGGCCATCGTGCTGGCGCTCTACATCGGCTCCTCGGTGTTCGGCTTCCTCGAGGCGTACCTGCTCAATATCGTCATCAACCGGACGGTGCGGCGGCTGCGCAACGAGATCGAGGAGAAGATCCACCGCCTGCCGCTGAGCTACTTCGACTCGCAGGCGCGCGGCGACGTGCTCTCCCGCGTCACCAATGACGTCGACAATGTGGCACAGACGTTGTCGCAGACCATGAGTCAGCTCATCATCTCGGCGCTGTCGGTGATCGGCATCCTGATCATGATGTTCTGGATCTCGCCGTTGCTGGCCCTGATCGCACTGCTCACCGTGCCGCTGGCGATCGTCGCCACCGCCCTGATCGCCAAGCGCTCCAAACCGCACTTCGTGGATCAGTGGAAGCTGACCGGCGAGGTCAACTCGCAGGTCGAGGAGGCCTTCACCGGCCACGAGGTGATCAGTGCCTTCGGCCGGGTGCGCGAGGTCGGCGAGAAGTTCGACGACACCAACGCCAAGCTCTACGAGGCGTCGTTCAAGTCGCAGTTCATCTCCGGCCTGATCATGCCCGCCATCATGTTCCTCGGGAACCTGAACTACGTGCTGATCGCCGTGGTCGGCGGCCTGCGGGTGGCCTCGGGCAATCTGTCGCTGGGCGAGGTGCAGGCGTTCATCCAGTACTCGCGCGGATTCACCCAGCCGCTCACCCAGATCGGCTCGATGATCAACCTGCTGCAGTCGGGCGTGGCCTCGGCCGAGCGCATCTTCGAGATCCTCGACGCCGAGGAGCAGATCCCGGATCCCGAGGTCGAGGATTCGCGGCCGGTGGATCGCGGGCGGGTGGCCTTCGAGGGCGTGTCCTTCCGCTACGAGCCGGAGACCCCGGTCATCGAGGACCTGTCGCTGGTCGCCGAACCCGGGCACGTGGTGGCCATCGTCGGGCCGACGGGTGCGGGCAAGACCACGCTGGTGAACCTGCTCATGCGGTTCTACGAGGTGGACGCGGGCGCCATCACCATCGACGGCGTGGACATCACCCGCATCACCCGTGATCACCTGCGCTCGCGCATGGGCATGGTGCTGCAGGACACCTGGCTGTTCGGCGGGACCATCCGGGAGAACATCGCCTACGGCAATCCGAACGCCTCCGACGAGGAGATCCTGGCCGCCGCCCGCGCCGCCTACGTGGACCGGTTCGTGCACGCGCTGCCGCACGGGTACGAGACCGTCATCGACGAAGAGGGCTCGGGCGTCAGCGCGGGCGAGAAGCAGCTCATCACCATCGCGCGCGCGTTCCTGGCCAAGCCGTCCATCCTGATCCTGGACGAGGCGACCAGCTCGGTCGACACCCGCACCGAATTGCTGGTGCAGCAGGCCATGGCGGCGCTGCGCCGGGATCGCACGAGTTTCGTGATCGCGCACCGGCTTTCGACGATTCGCGATGCCGACACCATTGTCGTGATGGAGAAGGGCAAGATCGTCGAGCAGGGCACGCACGAGCGGCTGTTGCAGGCGCGGGGCGCGTACTACCGCCTCTACAAGGCGCAGTTCTCGGCGGCTATCACCAATGGTGAGGGCGAGAATGTGGACGACCCTGATCCGGATGTGGTGTCACTCGGTAAGTAGCATCGCGGGGTGTCTGATTCCGCATTCTCGTTCAAGGTCGGTACCCGGCTGGAAGGCCGCCACGGTCGAACGGGAGTGATCAGCACCCCGCACGGAGATATCGCGACCCCGGCGTTCATCCCGGTCGGCACCAAGGCGACCGTCAAAGCGGTGCTGCCGGAGACCATGAAGGAACTGGGCTCGCAGGCGCTGCTCGCCAACGCCTACCACCTGTATCTCCAGCCCGGTCCCGACATCGTGGACGAGGGCGGCGGCCTGGCCGAGTTCATGAACTGGCACGGCCCCACCTTCACCGACAGCGGCGGCTTCCAGGTCATGTCGCTGGGCGTCGGCTTCAAGAAAGTGCTCGCCATGGAGGCCGTCGGCGTGCAGAACGACGACGTGATCGCCAAGGGCAAGGAGCGCCTCGCGCACGTCGACGACGACGGCGTCACCTTCCGTTCGCACCTGGACGGTTCGAAGCACCGCTTCACCCCCGAGGTGTCGATGGGCATCCAGCATCAGCTCGGCGCGGACATCATGTTCGCCTTCGACGAGCTGACGACGTTGATGAATACCCGTGGCTACCAAGAGGAATCGCTGGAACGCACCCGATTGTGGGCCAAGCGCTGCCTGGACGAGCACGAGCGGCTGACCGCGGCCCGCTCGCACCGCCCCTACCAGGCGCTGTTCGGCGTCATCCAGGGCGCGCAGTACGAAGACCTGCGCCGCAAGGCATGTCGCGATCTGGAGGCGTTGCGCGGCGACGGCGGAACGGGTTTCGACGGTTACGGCATCGGCGGCGCGCTGGAGAAGCACAATCTGGGCACCATCGTCGGCTGGTGCTGTGACGAACTGCCGGAGGCCAAGCCGCGGCACATGCTCGGAATCAGCGAGCCCGAGGACATTTTCGTGGCCGTGGAGAACGGCGCGGACACCTTCGACTGCGTGAATCCGTCCCGGGTGGCGCGAAATGCCGCGCTGTACACCGACGAAGGCCGGTTCAATATCAATACCGCGCGTTTCAAGCGGGATTTCACGCCCATCGATTCCACGTGCGACTGCTACACCTGCGCCCATTACACCCGCGCGTATATCCATCACCTGTTCAAGGCGAAGGAGATGCTGGCGTCCACGCTGTGCACGATTCACAACGAGCGCTTCACCGTGCGCCTGGTGGATCGTATTCGCGAGAGCATCGACGGCGGGTATTTCGACGATTACAAGACCGAGTACCTGGCGGGCTGGCAGGGCCGGATCAAGGTGCCCAGCAAGTGAATTGAGTAAGGGGGCGGGGCAACTGCCCCGCCCCCTTTTTTCGTCCGGGATTCGCTCAGCTCTCCAGCGCCGGCTTCTCCAGCGGCTGATAACTGGGTTCGTGCTTCTTGAGGAACGCGATCACCCGGTAGGTGATGGGCAGCACGATCACCTCGGCCAGGGTCTTCCACAGGAAGCCCACGATCACGTAGTTGATGAACGAGCCCCACGAGTCGATGCCGATGGCCGTCGCCGCGATGGAGCAGAAGATCAGCGTGTCGCCGAACTCGCCGACCACGGTGGAGCCGATCAACCGCGCCCAGAGGTGCTTCTCCTTGGTCTTCTCCTTGATGGCGACCAGCGCGGCCGAGTTCAGCATCTCGCCCACGAAGTACCCGGCCAGACCGGCGGCCACCAGCTGCGGCGTGGTGCCGAGCACGCTGCGGAACGCTTCCTGATTCTCGTAGAAACTCGCGGCGGGCAGATGCACCGCGATGTAGAACGCCCCCACCATCACCAGCAGGATGGCGAAGCCCATGTAGATGGCCCGCCGGGCGGACTTGAACCCGTACACCTCGCTGAGCACGTCGCCGATGATGTAGGCGAGCGGGAAGAGGAACCAGGCGCCGTCGGTGGTGATCGGGAGGATCTCGACCGGCCCCAGCTTCAGCGACTGGTCGGCGAAGAACTGAACGCCCTTGGTGGCGCAGATGTTCGAAATGATCAGAACTGCCGTGAACAGTGCCACGACCGGTGTGTAATAACCCCCCGCTGCCTTCGCGAATGCCGCGTGTTCGGAAGCGGGGCGTCCAGTGCCGGCGGTGTCCGCCGGAAGTAATGCATCACTCACGAAGTGAACAGGATACCGGTCGACCTGCCTGGTGGAATAGGCTGGGCGGATGACGAATCCCGGAGATTCCGACGAGTGGTGGAAGCAGTACGGCGGGGAGGGAGTTTCGCCGGACGCGCAGTCCTCCGGGTCGGCTCCGCAGCAATCGGCGCCGCTCTCGAAGCAGCCGGAAACGCCGTCGGCTTCGCCCTACCCGAGTTATCCACCGCCGCAGCAGCATTCGGCGCCCTCCTATCCGCAGCCGGCGCCCGGCGCGTATCAGTCGGGGGCGAACCCGTACCCGCAGCCCGCGGCCGGGGCCTATCAGTCGGGCCCGAATCCGTACCCGCAGACGCCGGGGTACGGGCAGCAGCAGCCGTACGGCCAGCAGCCGGGCTATCAGCCGTACGGGTACCCGCAGCCGGCCGGGCTGGGCACCAACGGCCTGGCCATCGCCTCGATGATCCTGTCCATCTGCGGTCTGCTGATGTGCATGTTCGTGGTGCTGTCACTGGCGGGCCTGATCATGGGCGTGGTGGCGCTGAACCAGATCAAGCAGAGCGGGCAGCAGGGCCGGGGCATGGCGCTGGCCGGTATCTGGGTGGGTGCGGGCGGTGTCGCGCTCGCGGCGATCTACTGGATCTTCATCATCGTCGCGGCCATGAGCGGTTCGACGTAGGCCGTCGCACGAAATCGGGCGCGCATCCGGATCGGATGCGCGCCCGAGGTTTTCGGTGCGTACGGACTACGCGGTCTTGATGACCTGGGTGCCGCCCGCGAACTTGTCGTGCCAGCCCTGCCCGTTCGGGTCCTGGCTGATGCTGACGCCGGCCCAGATCATCAGGCCGAGCTCGACGACGCTGCCCAGGTAGGGCACCACGCCGGCGGCGATGAAGACATTGCGCTTGAGCGAGGTGACCGGGTCGAGCGCGCCGCCGCCGGGGGCCAGCACCTTCAGCTTGAAGATCTGCTTACCGAAGGTGGCGCCCTGGGTGACCTCCAGGCCGACGAAGTAGGCGAGCATGAGCAGCGGGCTGATGATGGTCCACAGCAGGCTGAGGCCGTTCGGCAGCACGAAGCCGATGATCGCGGTCGGGATGCCGACGATGAAACCGTCGATGATGCGCGCTACCAGGCGAATCCACACGTCGCCCGGCTGGTTGCCGCTGTTGAAACCCTGCTGCCCCGGGAACGGCTGGTACGGGTTCTGCTGACCGTACGGGTCGGGCTGCTGACCGAAGCCGCCCTGCTGACCGTAGGGCTGCTGCTGCCCGTAGCCCGGCTGCTGGTTGTACGGATCGGACTGCTGGCCGTACTGCTGCTGCCCGTAGGGCTGCTGCGGCTGCTGGCCGTAGCCCGGCTGCTGCTGCCCGTACCCCGGCTGCTGACCGTAGGGATCGGACGGCTGCTGCTGACCGTAAGGCTGCTGCTGACCGAAGCCCGGCTGCTGACCGTACGGATCGGACTGCTGGCCGTAAGGCTGCTGACCGTAGGGCTGGCCACCGCCCTGCGGATACTGGTTGGGGTCATACCCACCGCTTGTCATTGTGTTCGCCGTCCTCGTCGAAAGTCTCGGGGGTCTGGTCGAGTGCGTACGTTACGGACACGCACTGGGTTGCAACAAGCCGTTCGGATCCAGCGTCCATGGTTCTCGCGGCAGCGTTTCCGGCCGGAATTGTTCCAGTATCTGCGGAATCGTGGTTGCGCCGGAATAACCCAGCGATTCGGCGAGCCGGGTCAGCACCTGCGCCGGGGTCTCGCCGAGCGCCAGCCGATCGCGCAGGGTGACCGCGCCGTCGCGTTTGGCGAGTCGCTGACCGGCGGTATTGAGTACCAGCGGGACATGGACGTACTGCGGAACGGGCAGGTCGAGCAGGGTGGCCAGATACGCCTGCCGGGGTGTGGACGGCAGTAGATCGTCACCGCGAACCACCTGGTCGATGCCCTGATCGGCATCGTCGACCACCACCGCCAGGTTGTATGCCGGGGTGCCGTCGCCGCGCCGCAGCACCAGATCGTCGACCGCTCCGCGATGGTCGCCGAGCAGTTCGTCGTGGATCTCGAATTCGGTGACGTCCGCGCGCAGGCGCAATGCGGCCGGGCGGCCCGCGGCGCGCCGCCGGGTTTGCTCGGCCGCGCTGAGATCGCGGCAGGTGCCGGGGTAGGCGCCCATGGGTCCGTGCGGCGCGGTGACGGCCTGCTGGATTTCCTTGCGGGTACAGAGACATTCGTAGGTGCGCCCAGCCGCGGTCAAACGCTCGATGGCCGCTTCATAGAGTGGCAGCCGCTCGGTCTGCCGCACCACCGGCGGATCCCAGTCCAGCCCGAGCGTCGCCAGGTCTTCCAGTTGCCGCGCCTCCGCGCCTGCTTTGACCCGATCCAGATCCTCGATCCGCATCAGGAAGCCGCGGCCGGTCGAGCGCGCGAACAGCCACGCCAGCAGCGCGGTGCGCAGATTGCCGAGATGCAGATCTCCGGATGGGCTCGGCGCGAATCGTCCGTATCCCGTCACGCTGGCCATCGTAGGCGCACCTTCGTTCGCATCCTTCGCACCGCGGCTACTCGTTCGCACTCTTGCGGGCGCACACAGCCGGTGCGAATCGGCAGTGGAACTGCGAACTCAGTGAACCCGCAGGCGTGGGCACAGTTCCGCCTCCGAAATGGGCTTTTGCTCCGCCAGTGCGGTGAGAAGCGTTTCGGCACAGGCGATCAGCCCGGGGGAGTCGATGTCGTAGGGTGCGGGCCCGAACGTCCGCAGCCGTCCGGCGGCGCGCTCCAGCAGCGTTCGAGCACCCTTCGGATTCCCCCGTTGAATGTGGGTGAGGCCAACGGCGAACTGTGCGAGCCCCTGCCACAGCATCCGCTCGGCGAATGGGCCGTTCTTCCAGGCCGCCTCCAGCACCTCGTGGGCATTGAAGGCCAGGCCGTCGTCGAGCAGGCGCTGGGCGTAGTCCAGGGTCGCTTCGGGCGGTAACTCCAGATCGTCCGGAATGCGCGGCACCCCCGGGCTGCCGAATGGGAGGGGTCGCCCAAAACGGTCACGAGGTCGGGCATTCCGGGCACGCCCGGTCTCGTCTCGATCCCGTCCGGTCTCCTCCGGCTCGCGCTCGGTCATGGCTTCCATGATCCCGGACGTAACGGTCAGCGGTCGCCCGCCCGGTCCGCTCCGGCCGCCGATCCCGGCCCGGCAACAAAATTGCTACTTCGGACAATTGTTTTGCGCGTGCTACGGCTATTTCTGTGCAAATAATTTGCTGGCTAACCTTGCCGCTTATTTGCTGATTGAAAACGAAAGAATGCGATCTCCTATTGGAGAACCCTGCTAGTGTTTAGCGCGGGAACGGCCATCGGGGGTGCATTCCCATCGTGAAGTGCAGAGAGCGGGTTGTACGGGGCGTTTGCGCGCAACCCGGGGCGTACGTGGGATTCGCCGATCTCCTCGGATCCCAGTGTCACCAAGATCGATGCCAGCAAGATCCTGAGCTTGACGCAGAAAAGGAGCTAGTACCGTGAAGGTGGATTACACCGGCGCCGTGTGGCGTAAGAGCAAACATAGCGGCCCTAATGGCAACTGCGTAGAGGTCGCATTCCTCGGAGACGGCAACGTGGCGGTTCGCGATACGAAGGACCATGGTCACGGCCCGATCCTGGCGTTCACTCCAGGCGAGTGGGACGCATTCCTGTCGGGCGTCTCCGACGGGGAGTTCAGGCGCGCCTGAACCGGGAAACCTGGGCCCCGAGTCGGTGTGGACTCGGGGCTTTTCGCTGCGCGGTGAAAGTGCCTGTCAGTGCTGCCCGTTGCCCTCCTGGGCGCGGCGCAGCACCGCCAATTGCTTGTGCTCCTCGGCGGTTTCGGTGGCCCGGTGCTGTTCCCGCTCGGCCGGCGGGTCGGCCCGGAAGAAGCTGCCGGTGCCCGGCCGCCCGGCCAGACCCAGCTCGTTGAGCTTCTTCGGGACCCGGGCGCCCTGATATTCCAGGGGAATCGGATGCCCGTGCGCGTCGACCGGTCCGAGCGGCTGATGGATCTCGATGTACTCCCCGTGCGGCAGCCGCCGGATCACCCCGGTCTCGATGCCGTGCTCGAGCACCGCGCGGTCACTGCGCTGCAAGCCCAGGCAGATGCGGTACGCGATGAAATAGGCCAGCGGCGGGAGCAGCAGCAGCGCGATGCGGAAGGCCCAGGTGGTCGCGTTCAGCGAGATGTCGAAGGTGAAGGCGATGATGTCGTTGACGCAGGCCAGGGTGAGGACCAGGTAGAACGCCAGCGACATGAAGCCGATCGCGGTGCGCACCGGCACATCTCGCGGCCGCTGCAGCAGATTGTGCCGCGCGCGATCCCCGGTCAGCCGCTTCTCGATCCACGGATAGGCGATGAGCGCCACGAAGATGAGCGGCATGGCCAGCGCCACCGAGAACGCGCCCGGCACGGTGTGCCCGAAGATATAGAGCTCCCAGGCGGGGAACAGCCGCAGGAAGCCGTCGGTCCACATCAGGTAGAAGTCGGGCTGGGTGCCGGCCGAGACCTGGGATGGGTTGTAGGGACCCAGATTCCAGATCGGATTGATCTGCAGCAGGCCGCCCATGATGGCCAGCACGCCCAGCGTGAAGGCGAAGAAAGCGCCCTGGTCCAGCGAGAACACCGGCACGATGCGGGTGCCGATGACGTTCTTCTCGGTGCGCCCGGGGCCCGGATACTGGGTGTGCTTCTGGTACCAGACCAGCGCGATGTGCGCGGCGATGAGCGCCAGCATGATGCCCGGGAAGAGCAGCACGTGCGCGATATAGAGGCGCGGCACGATGATGGTGCCGGGGAAGTCGCCGCCGAACATGAGCCAGTGCAGCCAGGTGCCGATCACCGGCGAGCCCATGGTGATGCCTGCGAAGGCGGCCCGCAGCCCGGTGCCCGAGAGCAGATCGTCGGGCAGCGAATAGCCGAAGAAGCCCTCGAACATGGCGATGATCAGCAGGATCGAGCCGATCACCCAGTTGGCCTCGCGGGGTTTGCGGAACGCGCCGGTGAAGAACACGCGGCACAGGTGCACGATCATGGACGCGCTGAAAAGCAGTGCGGCCCAATGATGTACCTGCCGGACGAAGAGTCCGCCGCGGACGTCGAAGGAGATCTGCAGCGCGGTCTCGTAGGCGCGCGACATGGTGACGCCGCGCAACGGCTGATAGGACCCGTTGTAGGTCACTTCGGTCATGGACGGGTCGAAGAACAAGGTCAGATACACGCCGGACAACAGCAGGATGATGAAGCTGTAGAGCGCGATTTCGCCGAGCAGGAACGACCAGTGCGTCGGAAAGACTTTATTGATGGATCTTTTGAGGAATGCGGCGGCTTGATACCGCTGGTCCGCCTCATCGGCCTGCGCCGCCAGTCGACCAGCGGTGCGATTACGAGTTGCCATAGCGGTCACCCGCCCCCGGTGAAGAGTGGTAAGGCTTCTACTACACACGGTAGCACCCGGACCGGTTGCGTTGTACGGGCTTTCGCTAGGCTCGGCCGGTGAATTCCCTGACGGCCCGCGACGCCACCATGTACTGGCTGTCCGCCCGCACCCGGAACGATTTGTTCCTGCTGTACGGTTTCGCCGACGCCGGGCAGCCGACCGACCGGCTTCGTGCGGCGATTGCAAACCGGGTCACCGGTATTCCGGATTTGCTGACACGCGTGCTGGAAACTCCTGCAAATATTGCGTATCCCATTTGGGCGCATTGCGAATTCATTGCCGAGCAGTTCGCCGAACATGAACTGGCGGAACCGACGTGGGCCGGGCTCACCGCCGCCGTCGAGGGATTGCTGGCCACCGGACTCCGCGCCGAGCAACGGGCTTGGCGGCTGCACATCTTCCGCAACATCACGGGCGCACCGGGATTCGCTCCGGACGAGCCGGCGTTGATAGCGATCCTCCAGCTCTCCCACGCCCTGGCCGACGGTCGCCGCGCCGCCGATCTGGCCCGCGCCCTCTTCTCCGAAGCCTCCACTCCGTCATCGCGCCGGAATGACAGGTGGCACAGGTGGGACGGGTGGGGTGCAGCGGTCCGTGAACTGCCGCACCTGCCGATTCGTATGGCGCGCACAGTAATCCGCGGTTTCGAAGCCGCCCGTACGCAGCGTGAGTTGGCCGAATTGACCGCGTCCGGAGCTATCCCGCCCCCGCCGCCCGCCGTGGTCCCCAACCTCCTCAACGGCGACGGCACCATCCCGACCGGTCACTCCATACGAATGCTGGTGCGAGAAGCGAACGACCTCCGCCTCCCCGGCCACACTGTGACCGTCGCGGCCCTGACCGCCATCTCCCTGGCCCTCGAGCGCTACCTCGCCCAGCGCGGCGAACCGAGCGAAGTCCTCCGCGCCCAAGTCCCCATGGCGGTAGCCACCCCCGGCGGCCCCCGCAACAGCTATCACGACCTCTCGGTGGACCTCTGCGTCACCGAACCCGACCCGCACGCCCGCGCCGCCGCCATCGCCGCCGATCTCACCCTGCGCGCCGCCCGCGCGAAACACCCCCTGCAGGAAGCACAATCCCGCGTCACCGAGACCCTCCCCGCCCCGATCCTGCATCGTGACGTGACCCACCTCCCGATCGAGGCGCTGCCCGAACGAGTTTCCGCCCACACCGTCGTCTCCAGCGTCCACCGCGGCCCGGCCGATCTGACCTTCGGCGGCGGCCCGGTCCGCTTCACCGCCGGCTTCCCGGCCATCGGCTCGGTCATGCACCTGACCCACGGCATCCACGGCCTCGGCGACACCGTCACCCTGTCCCTGCACGCCGATCCCGCGGTCGTCCCCGACCTGGACGCCTACGCGGCCCTGCTGGACGCGGCGCTGACCGAAGTCGCGAACCTGGCGAAGCACCCCTGAAATACCGAAAACCCCGGCCGGACTGAGTCCGGCCGGGGCCTTCGTGAGCGGAGGATAGGGGATTTGAACCCCTGAGGGCTGTTAACCCAACCCGCGTTCCAGGCGAGCGCCATAGGCCACTAGGCGAATCCTCCGTGGAGCAATATACCGGCTGACCCCCTGCGGAACGCAAATCAGGTAGTCGGAGGCTATTTCTTCTTGAGTGCGGTGAGCGCCTTCTGGAGTTGTTCCTTGGCCACCGCGGCCATCTCTTCCTTGCTGATGGATTCGCCGGGCCCGCGATCCAGATCGATCTTGATCTTCACCGAGACGTTGCTGTCGGTGGCGGCCGCCGTGTACTCCTGCACCGTGAACGACGAGTAATCGCTGGTCTCGGTGTGCCAGTACCCCTGCGAGCCGATACCGGTGAGATCGCCGGAGGCGCGGCCGGAACCGGTGGTGCCGGTGTCCATCTGCTTCCAGCTGTCGTAGGTCGGCCCGCCGTAGGCGCTGGTGAAGCCGACATCGAGGGTGATTTCGGCCTCATTGTCGTGGTACTTGCTGCTGCCGGACTTGCTGGTGTACGACGCCTTGCAGTTCATCGACCCGCCGCTGTAATCGGTCGGCTTGGTCTCGGTGTGGGTCGGGCTGCCCTTGGAGGTGGACGACCACTTGGTGACCGCGGAGGCATCGATCAGGCTGCAGGCATTGGTGATATTGGCCATGGAGTAATTGCCGTCCATGTTCTTCTTGTCGCTGCCCAGCGGCGAGATCGGGCTGGAGTCGTCGGTGGCCACCGCGATCACCCCGATGCCGATGCCGACCAGCACCACCAGGCCGATGACGCCGCCCACGATCCACCCGGTCTTGCTGCCGCCGCCGGAAGGCGGCCGGGGCGGTGCGTAGCCGTAACCGCCTGCGGGCTGGGCGAATTGCTGCGGCGGCTGGATCGGCTGCGCGGGCGGGAACGGCTGTCCGCCCAGCGGCTGCCCGGCCGCGTACTGGCCGCCGGTGAAGGCGGGCTGCGGAATGGCTTGCGCGGGTGGGGTGTAACCCGGTCCGCCCGCACCGTAGTTCAGCATGGTCGGGTCGGCGGGCGGCTGGCCGCCGTAATTGAGCATGGTCGGATCGGGCTGGGCCGGCTGCGCGCCGTAGTTGAGCATGGTCGGATCCACACCGGTCACCGGCTGGCCGGGATCGGTGCCGGCGGGCGGGGTGGCCCACCACTGCGCCGTCTCCTGCGCTTTCGCCGGGTCGTGCGGCTCGCCCGGTCCTGGATTGGAGCTAGTCACGTACGGTTTCCCCTCCGGTACTGAGCGGGTCGCCCCGCATGTCGGACCGATCGTAACGACCCGGGGCGGCGGGAGTCTCGGTGAGCCGCTACACTGGCCGACGGATCCAGCGCGGCGCGCATCCTGTGAACTCCCCCAGGGCCGGAAGGCAGCAAGGGTCAACGGGCTCTGCCGGGTGCGCTGGGTCCCCTTTATTTTCCGGGCAGGGGATGTCCGTATATAGCTCCCGATTCGGTCGAGCCCCCTAGTAACGTGGTCGGTTGGATTCGCGTTCTACTCGCGGACCACACAAAAATTCCCGCCCTTGGAAAGGCTGTGCAGATGCCCCGGCAGACGCAACTCGGTTTGATGAGCCATGCGGAACTCGTGACGGAACACGAGACGCAGACCGCGAACTACGCGAAGCTCAAGACCGAGAAGCTCACCCTGGACATCACGCGCGGAAAACCCGCGCCGGAACAACTCGACCTCTCCAATGCCCTGCTGACCCTGCCGGGCGAGGGCGACTACAAGGACGCCAACGGCACCGACGTGCGCAATTACGGCGGCCTGCACGGGCTCCCGGAACTGCGCGCCATCTTCGGCGAACTGCTCGGCATCCCGGTGTCGAACCTGCTGGCCGGCAACAATGCCAGCCTGGAGCTGATGCACGACGTGATCGTGTACTCCATGCTGCACGGCAATGCCGACTCCGAGCGGCGCTGGGCCGATGAGCCGGTGCTCAAATTCCTGTGTCCCGCGCCGGGTTACGACCGGCATTTCGCGATCACCGAATCGCTGGGCATCGAGATGATCGCCATCCCCATGCTGGGCGACGGCCCGGACGTGCACGCCATCGCCGAATTGGTGGCCGCCGATCCGAGCATCAAGGGCCTGTGGGCGGTGCCGAACTATTCCAACCCGACCGGCGTCACCTTCTCCGATGCCGTGACCCGCGAATTGGTTTCGATGCCGACCGCCGCGCCCGATTTCCGGCTGTTCTGGGACAACGCCTACGCGGTGCACCCGCTCACCGAGACCGCCGATCCGGTGCTGGATGTGCTGGGCCTGGCCGCCGCGGCCGGAAACCCCAATCGCGCTTACGTTTTCGCCTCCACCTCGAAGATCACCTTCGCGGGCGCGGGCGTCAGCTTCTTCGGCTCCTCCACCGCCAACCTGGAGTGGTACCTGAAGCACGCCGGCAAGAAGAGCATCGGCCCGGACAAACTGAACCAGCTGCGCCACGTGCGTTTCTTCGGCGACGCCGAGGGCGTGCGCGCGCACATGCAGAAGCACCGCGCCATCCTGGAGCCGAAATTCCAACTGGTGCTGCGCATTCTGGAGGATCGCCTGGGCGCGTCGAAGGTGGCGTCCTGGACCGAGCCCAAGGGCGGGTACTTCATCAGCCTGGATGTACTGGAGGGCACCGCGTCGAAGGTGGTCGCACTGGCCAAAGACGCGGGCATCGCACTGACCCCCGCGGGTTCGTCCTACCCGTACGGAAAAGACCCGGAGGACAAGAACATCCGCATCGCCCCCAGCTTCCCGTCCGAGGCGGAACTGGAAAAGGCGATGGACGGCCTGGCGACCTGCGTCCTGCTCGCCGCCAGCGAGAAGCTCATGAGCTCCCCCGCCTCCCCGGGTATTTAGCGGGCGGCACGGAGCCGTCGACGCTGGCAACCCGTGCCTGCGGTCGGTGCGACACCGATTTCGGTCGTCCCCGGTGAGTTACCCGGATCGCGCGAAATCAGTTGTCGCGAAAGCTACGGGGCGCGCACCTTCTGGTGCGCGCCCCGTTTCCGTTCGGTCAGTTCGGCTTGTGTGCGAGCACCGCGAAAATGGTCACCGACAGGTGGATGTCACCGCTGGCCGCACCGGCCTCCAGGTCCGCCAGCAGCTGATCGCGCTGCTTCTGGGTGATGGATCCGCGCGCCACCGACATATCCGCGATGCGGGCGACCAGCGCGCCCGCGCCCGCGCTGCCGTCCTGGATCAGCGCGTGCGAGCCGATATCGTCCACGACCAGGCCGGCCTTGGTGAGCAGCCCGGACAGCTGCCGTCCGGCGAAGGGATTGGTGGTGCGGGAGATCATGGTCTCCACCACCTCGTGCACCACGTGCCGGTTGCCCGGATGCACGATGGCCGTGCCCCAGTCGGCGTCCATCACGACCACGCGGCCGCCGGGCTTCAGCACCCGGCTGATCTCGCCGATCGCCCGGGCGGGCGAGGTCAGATGCTGCAGCACCCGCTCCACCAGCACGCCGTCGTAACTGTCACTGGCCAGCGGCAGCCCGTAGGCGTCGCCGGACACGAACTTGGCCGTCGATCCGGCCTGCGCCGCACGGCGTTCGGCCGCGTGCAGCAGGTGCTCGTCGGGTTCCACGCCGAGCGCGGTGCCGGTGGGACCGACCGCCTCGGCGAAGACCATCACCTCGGATCCGGTCCCGGAGCCGATATCGAGGGCGCTCTCCCCGGCCCGCAGCGCGAGCGCTTCGTGCGCCCACGTTCGCAATCGGCGGATTCCCGGTAGCGCGGCTTGCAGATCATGCACATCGACCAGTTGATCCTGGCCCTCGCGGTCGAAACGGTCCGGTCGCAGTCCGGACCCGGCGCCGGTTTGCGGCGCGGTTCGTACTGAAGAATTTGCCATGGTGTCGGGCATGCCAGCCACCCTAGTCGTGACCCGTGTCACCGCAACGCGGGATGGATGGGATGATCGATCCATGGTGAGCCGCAAACTGTGTATTGCGCAGGAATCCGCCGCTGACGAACTGCTTTCCGCCGACGATTTCGCCCTTTTGGTGGGTATGGCACTGGATCAGCAGTTTCCGATGGAACACGCCTTCCGGGGTCCGCAGAAGATCGCCGATCGGATGGGCGGGTTCGATATCCGCAAGATCGCCGATGCCGATCCGGCGGAATTCGAGGAACTGGCCGCCACGCCCCCGGCCATCCACCGTTACGGCCGTTCGATGGGCCGCCGGGTGCAGGAACTGGCGCGGTTCATTATCGAGAACTACGACGGAAACACCGCGAACCTGTGGACGAACGGTGATCCCGACGGCAAGGAAGTCCTGAAACGGCTCAAGGCGCTGCCGGGATTCGGCGATCAGAAGGCGCGAATCTTTCTGGCGCTCTTGGGTAAACAGGACGGACTAGCGGCGCCGGGCTGGCGGGAAGCGGCGGGCGCGTACGGCGAACCGGATTCCCGGCGTTCGGTCGCGGATGTCACCGATGCCGAATCCCTGACCCAGGTGCGGGAATTCAAGAAGCAGGCGAAGGCCGCCGCCAAGCAGAAGTAGCGCCCGTCCGGACCCGATCGAATCAAGGTGGTTCTAACCCTTCGATAAACGCTTCGATTGCCTGATGCTTGCCGCGTTCGATTTGCAGCAGCACCAGCGGGAAGCAGTACCAAATGAAGATGAGGAAATTCGCCGGGATCGCGGCACTGTTGGTCACGGCGATCGGGGTGACCACCGGCGCGGCCGGCACCGCGGGCGCGGCCCCGGCCGCGGCCGACAACGGCGTCGTCAACTACGCCGCCACCCAGTCCGAGAACGGCCAGGTGGTCATCCGGACCGACGCCGGTTCGCTGGTCAACGAGGACGGCGTCTTCAAGATCAAGGCCGCCAATGGCGCGACCATCGCGGGCACCGAGCTGAAGTTCCGCGTGGACGACTTCGAGTTCCCGATCGCCGCCGAGATCGCCGGCAACACCGCCACCCTGACCCCGGCCTTCGACGAGGCGCACGCCGTGTACAAGCCGGTCGCGCTGCCTTACGAGAACCAGGCGCCGTGGAAGACCGAATACGACCGTGAGGTCGCGGCCTGGACCCGGTTGACCCAGACCATCACCCTGGGCGCCACCATCGGCACGCTCGTCGGTGGCATCGGCGGCGCGGGCCTCGGCTGCATCGCGGGCGCCGCGCTCGGCGCGGTCGCGACCGGTGCGCTGGCCACCCTGTTCGGCCTCGGCCCGATCGGCGGTTGCATCGCCGGTGCGGCGGCCGTCGGCTTCCTCGGTACGGTCGCGGGTCAGATTTTCGTGACCGCGCCGGTCGCGATTGCCGCTGCGGTGCAGTACTTCACGACCATCAACCAGCCGTTCACCGCGCCCGCCAAGTAATTCCGGGCGGAAATCACAGTTCTGCCCGAAGGTGCCGGAGGAAGTGTTAACCCGCACGGCACCTTCGGGTAAGCACTCGTTCGTATCTCCTCGATTTGATCTCCACGTTCCCCCTGCGGACCGCCTGATGAGGAAATACCGACAAATGCTTTCGAAGAAATTCGCTGCCACCGCGGCGCTCGTGATCGCCGCCCTGGGCGTTACCGCGGGCTCCGCCGGCGCCGCTCCTGCCGCGCAGGACAACGGCGTCATCAACTACGCCGCCACCACCAACCCGGAGACCGGCGTCATGGTCATCCGGACCGACGGCGACATGGTCGTCGAGGACGGCGCCTTCAAGATCAAGGCCGCCAACGGCACCACCGTCGCCGCCACCGGACTCTCGTTCCGCGTCGACGATTTCGAGTTCCCGATCGCCGCCGAGATCGCCGGCCACGCCGCCACCCTGACCCCGCAGCTCGACGAGCAGCACGCGGTCTACAAGCCGGTCAACCTGCCGTTCGAGAACCAGGCCCCGTTCAAGTCGGACTACGACCGTGAGCAGGCCGCCTGGAAGCGCATGGTGGACACCATCTCCATGGGCGCCACCGTCGCCACCCTGACCGGCGCCATCGGCGGCGCGGCCATCGGCTGTGTCGCGGGCGCCGTGCTCGGCGTCGTCGCCACCGGCGCGCTGCTGACCCTGTTCGGCGCGGGCCCCATCGCGGGTTGCGTCGCCGGCGCCGCCGCGGTCGGCTTCCTGGGCACCCTGGCCGGTCAGATCTTCATCACCGCCCCGGTCGCGATCGCCGCGGCGTACAACTACTTCGTGACCATCAACCAGCCGTCCCTGCAGAAGTAAGTTTCTCCACAGCCTTTTCGGCGGGACACAGCCCCCGTCCGGCATTGCCGGGCGGGGGCGCTCGCGTTTCTTCCGATCCGGCTGAGCCCAAACCTGTTGCCGCCCATCTCATCCTGCTGAACTGGGGTGATGGGCGAGCTGACCTCGATTCACGGCGCCGACGCCGCACTCACACCGGTCGACGGCGCGGATCTGCGCCGCACCTTCGGACACTTCCCCAGCGGGGTGGTGGCGGTCTGCGCCCGCATCGGCGGCGTACCGCACGGGCTGGTGGTGAGCACCTTCACCCCGGTATCGCTGGATCCGCCGCTGGTTTCCATCTGCATCCAGTACACCTCCGAGACCTGGCCGCGGCTGGAACAGGCGAGCCGGCTCGGGCTCAGCCTGCTCGGCTCCGGGCAGGAAGGCGCGGCCCGCTCGCTGAGTTCGCGGGTCGGCGACCGGTTCCGGGATATCGAGCTGCGTACCGGAAACGGCAATGCGGCCTTCCTGACCGGGGCCACCGCCTGGCTGGAGACCTCGGTGCACGCGCAGGTGCCGGCCGGGGATCACGCGGTGGTGCTGCTCCGGGTGCACCGGTTGACCGTGCATCCCGATTCCGAGCCTTTGGTGTTCCACCGCAGCGGATTTCGCGCGCTGGAAATCCCCGAGCCGCAGCGAATCGGCGAAGCGACCGCCTGACCGGAATGGTCAGTGGGCGGCCGTGAGATCGCGGAAGGCGGCGAGTTCGCGGCGTGAGCTGATGCCGAGTTTCGGGTACGCGTTCGACAGGTGATAACCCACCGTGCGGGGACTCAGGAACAGGCGCGCGGCAATATCCTTGTTGGACAGGCCCTCCGCCGCCAATTGCACGCTTTGCAATTCCTGCGGCGTCAGTGTGGTGAGCACGTCGGCGGCCGGTGCGGCCGTGCGGGTTTCGCCGGTGGCGCGCAGTTCCGCGCGGGCGCGCTCGGCCCACGGGCGGGCATCGAGACGTTCGAACGATTCCATGGCCGCGCGCAAATGGCGGCGGGCGTCGGCACGGCGCTGTTCGCGGCGCAGCCATTCACCGTAGAGGAGTTCGGTGCGGGCGCGCTCGAAGGTGTATTCCGCTGTTCCGTAATGGAGTTCGAGAGCGGCCCGGAAATGCTGTTCGGCCGGTGTGCCGGCGGTGTCCGGTCCGGTGCCGGACGGCCACCAGCCGGGGGAGTCGCCGTCGGCGAGGAGCGCGTGGCAGCGATGGGCGACGGCCAGCGCCCACGGATGACGGGCCCGCTCGGCCCAGGCGGTGTAACTGTCCAGCGCGGGCCGGGCGTCGGCGGTGCGGCCGATGCGATGCGCGGCTTCGATGAGGTCCGGCAGGCTGGCGGTCGCGCCGTGGCGGTTGGCGCTCGCCAGCATGGTCAGATACCGATCGAAGGCCGCTTCGGGACGGCCCAGCCCGAGCTCCAGCAGCCCCAGCGCGGCGTCGGCATGCACGCTGGCGGGCGCGATGCCGTGCGCCAGCGGTGCGGAAGTCAGTTCACGGCAGGCAGTTTCCTCGCCCCGCAAGGCCGCCAGATGGGCCAGTGCGGCGGCATATCTGTCGTGCAGGTTGCGCTGTCCGATGTCGCCGGCCAGTCGCAGCCCCTCCGTCGCGGCGGCCTCGGCTTGGGCGAGATTGCCGAGCAGGATCTCGATGCGCGCCCGCAGCCACAGCGTCAGGGCCAGCACCCCGAGCGCGCCGTCCCGGCGGCAGTCGTCCTCCAGCGCCGCGGCCAGCTCACGGGCCGCGTGCTGATCACCCAGCAGCAGTTGCCAATGCACGACCTGCGCGCGCTCCCGCAGTCGATTCGGGCTGAGCCCCGCGAGCAGTTCACGCACCGCCGCCGCGCCGCGATCCTGGCTTCCCGGTTCCAGATTCAGCGCGTCCAGCAAATCCACGAGCGCCGCGATCCGTTCCCCACGCGGCAGCTCCAACTGCTCCGTCAATGCCGCCGCCCGCCGGACCGCATCGAGATCACCCGCGGCCCAAGCGGATTCGGCGGCTTGAAACAGCAGCAAGCTCGCCGTCTCCGGCTCCGTTCCGGCCGTGGCCACCGCCGCCGAGGTGAGCGACCGATACGCGGTCCGCGGCCGATCCTGATCCCGTTCGATCGTGGCCCGCAGCGAAACCAATCGCGCGAACAGCCCGCTCTCGGCCGGCAACCCGAGCGTCGCCGGATCGGATCCGGTCGCGAACGCCACCGAGGACGCATCCGCCCCACCCGATTCCCGCCCGGCAGCCGCCTGCGCGGAATCCGAGTGCGCCTGCTCGTACTCCTGCGGCAACGCCGCGATAGCCGATTCCACCAGTGCCGCAGCGCGATCCAGATCCCCGGCATCGGCGGCCGCCTGCGCCGCCGCCCCTGCCCGCCTGCTGCTATCCGCCGCCGCTGGACTCAACACCGCCGCCCGCTCATAAGCCGCGGAGGTCTCCCGCAACCCGCCACGCCCTCGCGCGCACACCGCGGCCTGCTCCAGCGCGCCCGCAGCTGCCTCGTCCGCCCCGGTGGCCGCCGCGGCCAAATGCCAAGCGCGCCGGTCATCACAACTATCAGCGAACGCCCCCGCCAGCGCCCGATGCGCCGCCCGCCGCTCCGCCGCACTCGCCCCCTGATAAGCCGCAGCCCGAATCAACGGATGCCGGAACAGGATCCGATCCCCCTCCAATCGCAGCAAGCCGGCACGCTCCGCCGCCAATTCCGCCGCCCCCACCTGTCCGGCGTCGGTGGCCTCCCGGGTGTGGGTGAGAAGGGATGCGGCGGTGCGGATTACGGCCGCTTCGCCGCTGCTGTCGGCGGCGGCGATCAGGAGGAGGTCGCGGACTTCGGGGGTTAGGCGGGCGATCTGGTCGGTGAAAGCGCGCTGGATGCGGGTGGGGGTGGGGGAGTGGTGGTAAGGGGATTCGTACATGTCTCCCGAGCGCTGGAGGGTGGGCAGTACCTGGAGGGCGAGGGGGTTGCCGTGGGATTCGCGGACGATCCAGTGCGCGGTGGCGGGGGTGAGGTCCGGATGGTGGGTGGTGAGGAGGGTTTCGGCGTCGGGGGTGGCGAGGCCGGTGAGGAAGAGTTCGCGGGCGTCGAGCTGCTGGAGTTCGGGCAGGTGGTCGTCGCGGACGGCGAAGATCAGGGCGATGGGTTCGGCGTCGAGCCGGCGGGCGGCGAACAGCAGGGCGTCGAGGGAGGCGCGGTCCACCCATTGCGCGTCGTCGATCAGGCACAGCAGCGGCTGGGCTTCGGCCAGGTCGGCGAGCAGGGTGAGGGTGGCCGCGCTGACCAGGAACGGATTGCCCACGCCCGCACCGGAATCCAGCGCCGCGCGCAAGGCGTCGGCCTGGGCGGCGGGCAGGGCGTCGAGCTCGCGCCGTGCCTTCCCGAACAGCAGATGCAGTCCCGCGTACGGCAGCGCGGACTCGGCCTCCGTGCCGGTCACCCGCAATACCCGGAATCCGCTGACCGGGCCCCGCCGCGCCCAGGAACCCGCGGCCGCCCCACCCGACCCGGTGCGGTCGACGTTCGGTGGGGGTCCGGTCGGCCGGTCGCGCCCGGCGGTCTCGGCTGCGGCGCTGTCGATCCGGAACTTCGCCGCGGTCTCGGCGGTGTGGGTGAGGAGCGCGGACTTTCCGATTCCGGCTTCGCCGCGGAGTACGGCGATGCCCGCGCGGCCGGTGGTCACGCGGGTGAGCAAATCGTCGAGGGCGGCGATCTCCGCGGTGCGACCGTAGAACACGTGAATCCACCTTACTGGACGGTTGACCGGCGCTTTTGCGGGTGCGGGCGGGTGAAACAGCCCCGGTCGGGGCGGGTTCAGCGGGTGTAGGGGGTGGTTTCGCGGGCGGTGCGCAGGGCGTGACCCCACCAGCTCAACTGGTCGAGCATGGTCTTGGCGGCGGCATCGGCCATCGGGTCGAGGGCCGCGCCGTCGGCGTCGAACTTGTCCCAGCAATTGTGGAAGCTGACCGTGTGCCGGACGGTGGTGGCGTGTACTTCGGCGAAGACGGGTCGCAGATGTTCGACCGCGCGGGTGCCGCCGGACAGTCCGCCGTAAGAGACGAAGCCGACCGGCTTGGCCTGCCACTGGTCGTAATGCCAGTCGATGACGGCCTTCAGCGCGGCCGGGTAGCTGTGGTTGTACTCGGGGGTCACGACCACGAAGGCATCGGCGGCCGCCAGCCGCGCGGTGAGATCGGCCATGGCCGGATCCGGGGTGGTGCCGAGCACGGTCGAAACCGGGTGCGCCGCCAGGTCGATCAGATCGATGGTCAGATCGCCGTGGGTGGAGGCGCGGCCGGCCAGCCACTGGGCGACGGTCGGGCCGAAGCGGCCCTCCCGGGTGCTGGCGACGATCACGGCGAGCTGCAACGGTGCTGCGGACATGGCGTACCTCCACGGAAATTCGCTGGGAATCGACGGCGCCGGTGCGGCCGTCCGATTCGAAGCTAGGGACCGCCCGCGCCGCCTCGCCTCTGTCGAATGACCGGGGTTCCGCCGGACCCCGCACCCCGCCCGCTACCGACCCGGCAAACCAGGTAATTCGACAGAGGCGACCGCACCCCGCCCGTCCATAACGTCAATCCCCATGAACGCCACACTCGCTCCGGCCCGGGCCGCCACCGGGTCCACCCCGGCTCCCGCCCTGGCCGCCACCGCGACGGTGGTGATCCTGGCGTCGATCATGACCGTGCTCGACACCACCATCATCAATGTCGCCCTCGAACGCCTGACCGGCGCGTTCGACGCCCCGCTCGCCACCATCGCCTGGGTCGCCACCGGCTACACCCTGGCCCTGGCCACCGTCATTCCGGTAACCGCCTGGGCCATGGGCAGATTCGGCGCGAAACGCCTTTACCTGACCGCCATCGCCCTGTTCGCCGCCGGTTCCCTGCTGGCGGGGCTGGCTTGGAACGCGGAGTCGCTCATCGCCTTCCGCGTGGTGCAGGGGCTGGGCGGCGGCATGATCGTGCCGGTCGGTATGGCCATCATGATGCGGGCCTCGGACCCGGCCCGGCTGGGCCGCACCATGGCCATCATGGGCATCCCGGTCCTGATCGGCCCGCTGGCCGGTCCGGTGCTGGGCGGCTGGCTGGTCGATCACGCTTCCTGGCGCTGGATCTTCTTCATCAACCTCCCGATCGCCGCGGTCGCCCTGTGCGGTGCGTACCGGGTGCTGCGCACCGATACCCCGCAGCCCGGCCGCGCCCTGGACGTTCCTGGCCTGCTGATGCTCTCGCCCGGCCTGGCCGCTCTCATCTACGGCGTGGCCACCGGCGGCGAGCGCGCCGACTTCACCACCTCGGCCACCCTGCTGCCCACCCTCGCGGGCCTCGCCCTGATCGCCGGTTTCGTGGTGCGGGCCCTGCGCTCCGACCATCCCCTCATCGATCCGGCCCTGTTCGCGCACCGCCAATTCCGTTCCGGCGTGCTGACTCTCACCCTGTTCAGCGGCGCGTACTTCGGCTCCATGCTGCTCGGCCCGCTGTACTGGCAGGTGGTGCGCGGCGCGTCGGCCACCGAGGCGGGCGGGTACGGCATTCCGCAGGTGCTCGCCACCGGCCTGACCATGCAGATCGCCGGCCGCCTGGCCGACCGGATTCCGCCGGGCCGCATCGTGCTCACCGGAATCGTCACCGCCGCAACCGGATTCCTGGCCATGACCACGCAGATCCAAGCCGATACCGAATACTGGCGGATCGCCGCGGCCGGGGTGCTCATGGGCATCGGCGTGGGCGCGACCATCATGCCGACCGTCGCCACCGCCTCCCGCGGCCTGCCCCCGGCCGATATCCCGGCGGCCACCACCGCCATCAATATCGTGCAGCAGGTGTCGGCCTCGATCGGCGCGGCGGCGGTCTCGGTGCTGCTGAGCACGGCGCTGGTCCGCGAAGCCGGTGCGACCCTGGACTCGGTGCGCGCCGGCACCCCGCAGCAGCACGCCGCCCTGGCCGACGGCCTGGCCGACGCCTTCCGCGGCACCTACGGCTGGGCGGTGGGCGTCATGGCCCTGGCCCTGCTCCCGGCATTGCTGCTCGCGCGCAATGCGATCGGGGTGAGCCGAACCCTGTCCTAGCGCCCCGCGCGGTGCTGGAATTCCAGACGTACTCTCGTCGGTACCCACGAGCTCGCCCGGTTCGCCACGACCGGGCGAGCTCGCCGTGTTTTCCGGAAGGATTCGGGAAATCCCTTGCGCCCCTATTGAATTCATGCTGATCCGGATCGGTGACCGCCGCCACTCACCTTCGTATGGTCGTTCGGGTGAGCATTCTGGCGGCACCTCCCGAGCGTGCGGAAGCGGCCGAGGACGACGACGCCGTCCTCACCGTGGCCCGCAAGCGCCATCCGTGGCGGTGGGTGACCGGCGGGATCGCCCTGCTGCTGGTGGCGCAGTTCGCGCACGGCCTGATCACCAATCCGGGCTGGGACTGGTCCACCTTCGCGCAGTACATCACCGCCGCGTCGGTGCTGAGCGCGTTGAAGGTGACCATCGAGCTGACGGTGTGGGGGACCCTGCTGGGCTTCTTCATCGGGATCTGGCTGGCCATCGGCCGGCTGTCGAAGAACCCGGTGCTGCAGGCCATTTCGTGGACCTACATCTGGGCGTTCCGCTCGATTCCGCTGATCGTGCAGCTGCTGTTCTGGTTCAATCTGGCCTACCTGTACAAGACGCTGTCGCTGGGGATTCCGTTCGGCACGGAGTTCGTGACCTTCGAAACCAATGGCGTCATAGGCGGTTTCACCGCCGCCGTCATCGGCCTCGCGCTGCATCAGGCCGCGTATTCGGCGGAGATCATCCGCGCGGGCATCATCTCGGTGGATCAGGGGCAGTGGGAGGCGGCGAAATCGCTGGGCCTGCCCTGGCGCCGGCAGTTCTTCACGGTGATCGCCCCGCAAGCCATGCGCGGCATCCTGCCGAACGCCGCCAATGAGGTGATCTCCCTGTTCAAGGGCACCTCCATCGTCTCCACCATGGCCATCGCCGAACTCTTCTACCAGGTGCAGGTGATCTTCGGCCGCAATGGCCGGGTGGTCCCGCTGCTCATGGTCGCCACGGTCTGGTACATCGTGCTCACCACCGCCCTGAGCATCGTGCAGCACTACATCGAACGGCACTTCGCGAAGGGGCACGTGCGATGAGCGAGTACGCGATCCGGCTGCGCGGCGTGCGCAAGTCGTTCGGCGGCACCGAAGTGCTGGCGGGCATCGATCTGGCGGTGCGGCCCGGCGAGGTGACGGTGATCCTCGGCCCGTCCGGCTCCGGGAAATCCACGCTGCTGCGCACCATCAACCATCTGGAGAAGGTGGACGCCGGTTCCATCCGGGTGGCCGGTGAACTGGTCGGCTACCGCCGCAAGGGCGACAAGCTGCACGAACTGTCCGAGCGCGAGAGCCTGCGGCAGCGTTCGCGCATCGGCTTCGTCTTCCAGAACTTCAATCTCTTCCCGCATCTCACCGTGCTGGAGAACGTGGCGCTCGCGCCGGTGGCGTCGCAGGGCCGGCCCAAGGCCGAAGCGCGGGCCGAGGCCCGGGAACTGCTGGCGCGAGTCGGGTTGGCGGACAAGGCCGACGAGTATCCGAGACGCCTGTCCGGCGGTCAGCAGCAGCGCGTCGCCATCGCGCGGGCGCTCGCCCTGAGGCCGGAGGTGGTGTTGTTCGACGAACCCACCTCCGCCCTCGACCCCGAACTGGTCGGCGAGGTCCTCGACGTCATCCGTGATCTGGCCCGGGCCGGTTCCACCCTGGTGATCGTCACCCACGAACTGGGTTTCGCCCGCGAGGTCGCCGACACCGTGGTGCTGCTGGACGCGGGCCGCGTCGTCGAGGCGGGCCCGCCCGCGCAGGTCTTCGACGCCCCGGCGCACGAGCGCACCAAAGCCTTTCTCGCGCACGCGCTCTGAGCCCGTCCGCCCGAACAAGTGAGGAACCGTTTCATGTCCCTGACCAGTCGTCGCAGGCGGGTCACCGCACTGGCCGCGCTCACCGCGCTGAGCCTGCTCACCGGCGCCTGCGGCAATGGCTCCGGCGGTGACGAGCGGACCCGGACCGCGAACGGCATCGCCTACGACCTGTCGCCGGAGCAGACCGGCCGGGTGCACGCCGCCAAGGTCGATGCCATTGCCGCGCAGGTGCCGCAGGCCATTCGCGATCGCGGCTCGCTGCTCGTGACCGGCCCCGCCGGCGCCG
This sequence comes from Nocardia yamanashiensis, assembly GCF_021183565.1. Lineage (NCBI taxonomy): Bacteria > Bacillati > Actinomycetota > Actinomycetes > Mycobacteriales > Nocardiaceae > Nocardia > Nocardia yamanashiensis. The sequence goes on along the minus strand of NZ_CP089226.1, from coordinate 6,563,860 downwards.
CGCCGCCGCTGCGCTTCTACGCCACCGACGATCGCACCGTGGTCGGTTCCGAGATCGATTTCGCCACCGTCATCGCCGACATCCTGGGCTTGAAACTGGATGCGCGCGTGGCGGACTGGGCGCAGAACTTCGTGAAGGTCGATTCCGGCGAGGTGGACGCCTTCATCTCCAATGTGACCGTCACCGAGGAGCGCAAGGAGAAGTACGACTTCGCCACCTACCGCCAGGACACCGTGGCGCTGGAAGTGCCCAAGGACGCGTCCTGGAACTACAGCGACCGGAAGTCGCTGGCGGGCAAGAAGATCGGGGTCGGCTCCGGCACCAATCAGGAACAGCTGCTGGTGGCCTGGAACGACGCCAATGTGGCCGAGGGCCTGCCCAAGATCGACATCGCCTACTACCAGCAGGTGACCGACTACTACCTGGCCCTGTCCTCGGGCCGGCTGGACGGTTACCTGGGCCCGAACCCGTCGGCGCGCTATCACTCCGCCACGGCGGGCCAGACCAAGGTGGTCGCCACCTTCTCCGGCGCGGGCGACGCCCTGCAAGCCGAGATCGGGGTGCTGACCCGCAAGGACAACGGCCTGATCAAGGCGGTTCAGCAGGCCGTGCAGTACGCCATCGACAACGGCATTTACCAGAAGGTCATCGACCGCTGGGGGCTGGGCAGCGAGACCGTGAAGGAATCGCGCATCAACCCGCCCGGTCTCCCGAAGAAGAAGGGCTGAGCCGTGAAATTCCTACTGCTGACCCTGATCACGCACGTACCGGACCCGATCACCGGCGCCACCGAATCGCCCCGGCAGCGCCTGCGCCGGGTGGTGGAGAGCGCCAGGACCGCCGAAGAACTCGGTTACGACGGCTTCGCGGTGGGCGAGCGGCACGAGGATCCGTTCATCTCGGCCGCGCCGCCGGTGGTGCTCAGCCATATCGCCGCCGTCACCTCGCGCATCGCGCTGTTCACCGGCGTCACCACCTTGAGCCTGCTGGATCCGGTGCGCGCCTTCGAGGACTACTCGACGCTGGACAATCTGTCCGACGGGCGGCTGGAGATCATTATCGGCAAGGGCAACGGCGCGGCGCAGGCCCAGCTGTTCCATGTCACCACCGACGATCAGTGGGACCGCAATCGCGAAGGCTACGAACTGTTCCGGAAGCTGTGGGACAGCGACAGCGTCACCTGGGAGGGCCGGTTCCGGCCGTCGCTCACCGAGGCCAAGGCGCTGCCCCGGCCGTTGCAGCCGCGGCTGCGCATCTGGCACGGCAGCGCCACCAGCCGGGAATCGGCGGATTACGCGGCGCAGCACGGTGATCCGCTGTTCTCGGCCAATGTCACCAATCCGATCGAGCCGTACGCGGAGCTGATCGACCACTATCGCGAGCGCTGGGCCGAGTACGGGCACGATCCGGCGGAGGCGCTGGTGGGCGCGGGCACCGCCGGGTTCCTGGTGACCCGGGACTCGCAGGAGGCGCTGGACGCCTACCGCCCGATCTTCGAGGCGCGGCAGGCGGTGGCGCGGAAGTTCAACGTGCCCCTCGTGTTCGACAGCGTCGAGGATTTCGCCGAGCGCTCCTCCGCGCTCATCGGCAGTCCCCAGCAGGTGCTGGACAAGCTGTCCCGCTACCACGAGCGCTTCGGTCACGAAGTCGTGCATCTGGGCGCCGACGGTGACGGCCGCACCGAGAAACAGCATCGCGAAAGCCTCGAACTCTTCCAGTCAGAAGTCGCCGCCGAACTGCGGCAGCGCATTCCGAGCCGTCCGCTCGGAGCCGATCGTTACCCCTCCGGAGTCATTCGATGAAGTTCCCCACGGCGAAGTCCCCCGCGACGGCCGGCAAGCGTCCGCTCGCACTCGCCGGCGTCCTGGCCGCCACCCTGTCCGTCGCCGCCTGCGGTGGCGGGGACGGCGGCAGCACCGCCGCCGACGGTCCGCCGCAGTCGGGCGGAACCTTGCGCTACGGCCTGTCGGTCGCCCCGACCTGCTCGGATCCGGTGCAGGGGCAGACCAATCAGACCATCTACGTGACCCGGCAGATCGTGGACTCGCTGCTGGACCAGGACCCCGACTCCGGGGAGCTGCGGCCGTGGCTGGCCGATCAGTGGACGGTCAGCCAGGACGCCAGGACCTTCACCTTCCGGTTGAAGGAAGGCGTCACCTTCAGCGACGGCACGCCGCTGACGCCCGAAGTGGTGAAGAAGAACTTCGACTCCGTGGTGGCCATCGGCGGGGTGAAGGCGCCGCTCGCCTCCGGCTACCTGGCCGGGTACACCGGCGGGACGGTGCTCGACGCCCGCACCTTGAAGGTGGACTTCTCGGAGCCGAACGCGCAGTTCCTGCAGGCCACTTCGACGCCGCAGCTGGGTATCCAGTCCGAGGCGACGGTGGCCAAGTCGGCCGACGAACGGTGCTTGGGGAGCAATATCGGCACCGGCCCGTTCACCTACGCGGAGTACAAGCAGAACGCCTCGGCCACGCTGGTGAAGCGCGCCGGGTACAACTGGGGATCCGCATTGCAGGATCACCGGGGTGACGCCTACCTCGACAAGATCGTGTTCACGGTGGTGCCGGAGGCGGGCGTGCGCACCGGTTCGCTGTCCTCCGGGCAGCTGGACGCCATCAGTGACGCGCTGCCGCAGGATGTCGCGCAGATCGAGGCATCCGGCGGGCGAGTGCAGTTCACCTCCAACCCCGGCATTCCGTTCGGCTTTCAGCCCAATGTGACTCGCGGGCCGCTGCGTGATCCGGCGGTGCGGTCGGCGCTGATCACCGCCCTGAACCGCAAGGAACTGGTGGACACCGTGCTGGGTCCGCAGTTCAAGACCGCCACCAGCGCGCTGGCCTCGCGGACCCCGGGCTACCTGGATCTGTCCGCGCGGGTGAAGTACGACGCGGCCGCTTCCAAGCAGCTCCTGGACCAGGCGGGCTGGGTGCCGGGCGGCGACGGCATCCGGGTCAAGGACGGGCAGCGGCTGTCCTTCGGCGTGGTGTTCGCGCCGGTGTTCGCCGCCAACCAGGCCATTCTGGAACTCGCCCAGCAGCAGCTGCGCGCCGTCGGCGTGGAATTGAAGCTGGAGCCGGTGTCGGTGGCGGAGTGGACGACGCGGCAGAACAACAAGGACTTCGACTCCAACTACGGCAATCTGAGCCGGGCCGATGGCGATATCCTGCGGAACTCCTTCTCGTTCGAGCAGCGCAACCTGAATGTCCGTGCCGCGGCCGACCAGATCGATGTGCTACTGGCGCAGCAGCTTTCGACCACGGACGCCGCGGCCCGCAGCAAGATCCTCGGCGAGGTCCAGCGCGCCGTCATCGACCAGGGCCTGTTGATCCCCACCCTGGAACTGTCGCAGGCGATCGGCGTCGCGCCGGCCGCGGCGGGCGTGAAGTTCGACGCCTCCGCCCGCCTGGTCTTCCACGACACCTGGCTGAAGCGGTAAACCCATGCGGCGGTATGTGATCGGACGGGTGGCGCAAGCGGTCGGCGTGCTGTGGGCGGCGTTCACGCTGTCCTTCGTGGTGCTCTACCTGCTGCCCGCCGATCCGGTGGAGATCGCGGCCGGTGACGCCACCACCGGCACCCGCGTCGATGCCGCCGCCATCGCCGAGATGCGGGCGCGGTACGGGCTGGATCAGCCACTGGTGCAGCAGTATTGGACGGCGCTCACGCACGCGGTGCGCGGCGACCTCGGGCATTCCATCGGCACCGGGCAATCGGTCACCGGGGCGCTCGGCGACGCGCTGCCCACCACCCTGGCGCTGGCCTCGCTGGCCATGCTCTTCGCGGTGGCCGGCGGCACGGCGCTGGCGGTGGCCGCCGCCTACACCGAACGCGGCTGGCTGCGCGGACTGCTCACCGCGCTGCCGCCGCTGGGCGCGTCCGCACCCACTTTCTGGGTGGGATTGCTACTGCTGCAAGTCTTCTCGTTCCGGCTGCGCCTGGTGCCGGCGTTCGGCGGCAGCGGCTTCACCGCCACCCTGCTGCCCGCCATCACCCTGGCCATTCCGGTCGGCGCGGTCATCGCCCAGGTGCTGTACTCCAGCCTGATCACCACCTGGCGGCAGCCGTTCGTGGAGGTCGCCTTCGCCAAGGGCGCGTCCCGCTGGTGGGTGCAGCTGCGGCACGTGCTGCGCCCGGCTTCCGGTGCGGCGCTGACGGTTTCCGGGCTCTGGGTCGGCACCGTGCTGGCCGGTTCCGTGGTGGTGGAGACGGTGTTCTCCCGCAACGGCATCGGCCGCCTCACCCAGGAAGCCGTGCTGCACCAGGACATTCCGATCGTCCAAGGCGTCGTCACCTTCGCCGCCCTCGCCTTCGTGACCGTCACCCTCTTCGTCGATCTGGTCCTTCCCCTGCTCGATCCCCGTGTCGCCCACAGTGTCTCGACCAAGGAGCGCGCCCATGCCTGACCTCACCCACCGCTTCCTGCGCGGCCTGCGCGCCACCCTGCGCACCTCGGGCCCGCGCTCGCGCACCCTGCTGCTGTCGCACGCGCTGGTCGACCCGGGCCTGGCGCTGTGGAATGCCGAGCCGGACGAAACCGCGCGGGTGGCGGCGGCTCCCGCCACGCCGCCGCCGTCGGAGATTCCCGGCGCACCGGATGGAATCCAGTCGGATGCGCGGTGGAAGGACGCGGGTGCCGCGGACCGGGAACCACAGCCCGGCGCACCGCGGGGCATCCAGCTGAAAACCTGCTGGAGCGACGAGGGCGCCGCGGACGCGGTCGCCGGGGCGAGCCGTGGCTGACGCGGTCGCGCTGCGCGAATCGCCTGCGCTGCCGGTGGTTCCGCTGCGGCAGGCGGTGCGGTGGGTGCGCGCGAATCTGGGGTTGGCGGCGGCCGGGCTGGTCGTGCTGCTGGTGCTCGGGTGGGCGCTGGTGCCGTCGGTGTTCGCGGGACGGGATCCGCTGGCCGGGGTGCCCGCGCAGAAACTGCGGGGGCCGAGCGGCGAACACTGGTTCGGGACCGACAATCTCGGCCGGGATCTGTACACGCGCATCGTGCACGGAGCGGCGCTGTCGCTGACCGCGACGGTGTTCGCGGTGCTGCTCGGGCTCGTGGTGGGCAGTCTGATCGGGCTGGTCGCCGGGATGGCGGGCGGGATCGTCGACACCGCCATCAGCCGGGTGATCGATGTGCTGCTGTCGATTCCGGAACTGCTGACCTCGCTGGCGCTGATCACGGTGCTGGGGCTCGGGACGCGCAATGTGGCCATCGCCGTGGGTGTTTCGCTGATCGCGCGGTTCGCGCGGGTGATGCGGTCCGAGGTGTTGCGGGTGCGGAGCGCGCCCTATGTGGAGGCCGCTTTCGCCGCGGGCGTGCGCTGGCACACCGTGCTGTTCCGGCACGTGCTGCGCAATGCCTACGGACCGGTCGCCGCGCTCGCCACCGTCGACTTCGGCGTCTCGGTGCTGGCCGTCGCGTCGCTGAGCTTCCTCGGCTACGGCGCGGTCCCGCCCACCCCGGAGTGGGGGACGCTGATCTCCGAGGGCCGCAACTATCTCGCCACCGCGTGGTGGCTGACCACCCTGCCGGGCCTCGTGATCGTCGCCCTGGTGCTGTCCACCCAGCGCATCGCTCGCGCTCTGCACAAGGACAACGCGCGATGACCGAACCGCTGCTGAAAGTCGAAGGGCTGCACGTCGAATACCGGGGCAGCACCGGGGTCACCGCCGCGGTCGACGGCGTCGGCCTGCACGTCGAACGCGGCGAGACCGTCGCGCTGGTGGGCGAATCCGGTTCCGGCAAGTCCACGCTCGCGCACGCGGTGATCGGCCTGCTCAATGGCGGCGTGATCACCGCGGGCGAGATCACCTTCGCGGGCGATCGCATCGACCGCGCCGCGCGGCGGACGCTGCAAACCCTGCGCGGTGCGCGCATCGGCCTGGTCCCGCAGGACCCGGGCACCTCCTTGAATCCGGTGCTGCGCATCGGCGATCAGGTCGCGGAGGTGCTGCGCATCCACGGCCGCGCCGACAAGCGCACCGCCGCTGCCGAAGCCGTCCGCATCCTGGAGGAGGCGGGCCTCGACCGCCCCGAACTGCGCGCCCGCCAATACCCCCAGGACCTCTCCGGCGGCCAGCGCCAGCGCGTCCTCATCGGCATCGCCCTGGCCTGCACCCCCGAACTCGTCATCGCCGACGAACCCACCAGCGCCCTCGACGTCACCGTCCAGCGCCGCATCCTCGACCACCTGGCCCGCCGCACCGCCGAATCCGGCACCGCGGTCCTGCTCATCACCCACGACCTCGCGGTGGCCGCCGAACGCGCCGACCGCATCGTGGTGATGAAACAGGGCCGCATCGTCGAATCCGGCCCGGCCGCAACCCTGCTCACCGATCCCCAGCACGAATACACCCGCCGGCTGATCGAGGCCGCTCCCGGGCTGGGAGCGCTGAACTCCGCTGCTGCCGGGAATTCCGCCGAGACGGCGAGGAGCGGGCGCGTGGCGGCCGCCCATGACGGTGAGCGCGCGGTGCCCGCTCTCCCCGGGGATTCGGTGGCGGGCCGCCGTCGTGTGGGCGACGGCTCGGCGATCCCCGGTAACGCGGGGGAGCTCGTCGCCGCGACAGCCGGGGACGCTGCGCCGCCGGCCGTGGGAGATGCCGCGCGCTCGCCGCTGCTGGTCGCTACCGGCCTGCGGAAGTCGTTCCGGATCAGCCGGGACTTCACGCTCACGGCGGTGGACGATGTCGCGCTGGAGGTCGGGCGGGGCGAAACCTTGGCCGTGGTGGGCGAATCCGGGTCCGGGAAGTCGACCACCGCGCGGATCCTCGCGCGGCTGGCGGAGGCCGATGCGGGGACCATCACCTTCGACGGGGTGGATATCACCGCGCTGCGCGGGTCGAAGCTGCGGGAGTTGCGGCGGCGGATTCAGGTGGTTTATCAGAACCCGTACGTGTCGCTGAATCCGAAGCTGACGATCGGGCGGATCGTGGCGGAACCGTTGCAGGCGTTCGGGATCGGTAGTCGCGCGAGCCGCCGCGACACCGTGGCCGAACTGCTGGAGCAGGTGGCGCTGCCGAAGGAGTACGCCGACCGGCGGCCCGCCGAATTGTCGGGCGGGCAGCGGCAGCGGGTGGCGATCGCGCGGGCGCTGGCACTGCATCCGGATCTGCTGGTGCTGGACGAACCGGTGTCGGCACTGGATGTCTCGGTGCAGGCGCAGATTCTGGAGCTGCTGGAACGGCTGCGGGCGGAGCGGAATCTGGCCTACCTGTTCATTTCTCATGACCTCGCCGTGGTGCGCCGCCTGGCCGACCGGGTGGCGGTGATGCGGCAGGGGCGGATTGTCGAAACCGCGCCCACCGCTCGGCTTTTCGAGGATCCGAAGCACGAATACACCCGCGAGCTGCTGGCGGCGGTCCCGGTCGGACACCGTACGGCCGATCGCCCGGAAGCTCCCGTCGCTCTGGAAAGGACCGCGTGATGTCCGACCGCACCCTGCTGCTTGGGCTGGAATTGTCCGGCACCGGAACGCATCCCGCCTCCTGGCGGCGCGCCGATTCGCGGGCCGAGGAGCTGTTCACCGCGGGATATTGGGCCGATGCCGTGCACGCCGCCGACGACGCGGGCGTCGACTTCGCTTTCCTGCCGGACTCTTTCGTGGTGCAGGCGGGCACGCCGGGCCGCCTGGACGCGGTCGCCATCGCGGCGCGCGTCGCCGCCGTCACCCGCCGCATCGGACTGATCCCGCAGGCGTCGGTCACTCACACCGAGCCCTTCCACCTGTCGAAGGCGATCGCGAGCGTGGACTTCGCCAGCTTCGGCCGCGCGGGCTGGGAAGTCACCGTCTCGACCGGCGAGTCGAAACTCTTCGGGCGCAAGGACGAACAGGACGCGGCGTCGCGCTGGCACGAGGCCGCGGAAGCCGCCGAGGTGGTGGCGCGGCTGTGGGACAGCTGGGAGGACGACGCCGAGATCCGCGATATCCCCACCGGGCGGTTCATCGATCGGGACAAGCTGCACTACATCGATTTCGCGGGCGACAACTTCTCGGTCAAGGGCCCCTCGATCACGCCGCGGTCGCCGCAGGGACAGCCGCTGGTGGCGGTGCGCGCCGCCGATTCGCACAGTGCCGCGGTGGCGGCCCAATACGCCGACCTGATCCGGATCAACTCCCGCGGCCTCGACACCGCCGCGGCCTACCGCCGCGAAATCCGCAAGGCGGTGGCCGACGCCGGACGCGATCCCGACCGGGTGCGCATCCTGCTGGATATCGACATCCACCTGGCCGCCACCGCGGAGCAGGCCGCCGCCGAGGTGGCGCAGCTGGAGGAATGGACGCCGAACAATGCCCCGGACAGCGTGTTCCACATCGGCACCGCCGGTGAACTGCGCGCACTGCTGACCGAGGTGAGCGACGGCTATGCCGCCGACGGCGTGGTGCTGCGCCCGCTGGCCCTGCCCGCGCTGCTGCCGCAGCTGCCCGATATCGCCCCGCTGTCCGCGCTCCCGGCCGACCACCCCACCCTGCGCGAACGCCTCGGCCTGCCCCGTCCCGTCAATCGCTACGCCCGTTCCTGAGGAGGGAAAACCATGCCGGACCATCGCATACGCAAGCAGGTACACCTCGCGGCGCACTTCCCGGGCGTCAACCACCACACGGTGTGGACGGTTCCGGAGTCGGGCAGCCAGATCGACTTCGACTCGTTCGTGCACTTGGCGCGCACCGCCGAACGCGGACTGTTCGACTTCTTCTTCCTCGCCGAAGGCCTGCGGCTGCGCGAGCATCTGGGCCGGATCCACGATCTGGACGTGGTCGGCCGCCCGGACACCTTCACGGTGCTGAACGCGCTCGCCGCCGTCACCACGCGGCTCGGCTTGGCGGGCACCATCAACACCACCTTCAACGAACCGTACGAGCTGGCCAAGCAGTTCGCCTCGCTGGATCACCTGTCCGGCGGCCGGGCGGCCTGGAACGCCGTCACCTCCTCGGACGCGTTCACCGGCGAGAACTTCCGGCGCGGCGGCTATCTGGAGCACGCCAAGCGGTACACCCGCGCCAACGAGGTGGTCGAGGCCACCCGGGCGCTGTGGGACAGCCGGGGCGAGCTGGTGGTGGATCGGGAACGGGGCGTGTTCGGCCGGCCCGCGCCGACCGTGCGGTTCGAGAGCGAGCAGTTCACCATCGAGGGCGAGTTCGGGGTGCCGCGCAGCCCGCAGGGGTATCCGGTGCAGATCCAGGCCGGGGACTCCGACGAGGGCCGGGAGTTCGCCGCCGCCAAGGCCGATGTCATCTTCAGCGCGCACGGTGAGCTGGAGGACGGGAAGCGGTTCTACACCGATGTGAAGGACCGGCTCGCCAAGTACGGGCGAAATCGCGACGACCTGAAGATCCTGCCCGCCGCCGGGTTCGTGCTGGGCGATACCGCCGAGGAAGCCGCGGAGAACGCGAGAATCATTCGCCGCCAGCAGGTTTCCCCGCAGACCGCGATCGCGTTCCTCGAACAGGTCTGGGGCCGTGACCTTTCCGGATACGACCCGGACGGACCGCTGCCCGATATCGATCCGGTCGAGAACGTGAACATCACGCGCGGCCGGGTCCGGCACGCCAAGGATCCGCGCGCCATCGCCGACGCCTGGCGGGCCAAGGCCGCAGCCGAAAACCTCTCGATCCGCGACCTCATCATCGCCACCACCGCCCGCCAGCAGTTCGTGGGCACCCCGCGCCAGGTCGCGGCCGAGATCGACCATTACGTGCAGAGCGACGCCGCCGACGGTTTCGTGCTCGTCCCGCACCTCACCCCCACCGGCTTCGACGAATTCGTCGACAAGGTGATCCCCGAACTCCAGGAACTCGGCAGCTTCCGCACCGAGTACACCGGCAGCACCCTGCGCGACCATCTCGGTCTGCGCCACCCCCACCACGGCACCGAAGGAGTACGCGCATCATGACCGCTACCGTCACCGAATTCGATCAGCAGTGGGCGACCTGGCGCACCGAGCGCGAGAACTGGGCGCGGCAACCGCTGGGCTGGCTGAGCTTGACCGGATTGCACTGGTTGAGCGAGACCGACGAGACGTTCGACGGCGTGCCCGGGCGCTGGCGGGCCGACGGCGAGAACGTCTATCTCACCGTCGATCCGGATGCCGTCGGCGATGCCGGTGCGGCGCTGCGGCTGGAGGGCGCGGAGCTGATCGGCTCGGTCGTGCTCACGCCCGGCGAGGGCAAGCCCGGCCTGGAGATCCGGACGGGTGAGCGCGCCATCGAGGTGATCCGGCGCACCGGGCAGTTCGCGCTGCGCATTCACGATCCCGCCGCGCCGACGCTGGCCGCCTTCACCGAAATCCCGGTGTACCAGGCCAATCCGCAATGGGTGGTGAGCGGTCGGTACGAGGCTTTCGAGGAGGCGCGCACCGTCACCACCGGCGCGGTGGTCGAAGGGCTGGAACACCATCACAGCGCGGCCGGCACCGTCACCTTCGAGATCAACGGCGTGCAGCGGCAGCTGATCGTGTTCGGCAGCCCCAGCTTCGGACTGCACGTTCTGTTCACCGACGGCACCAGCGGCAGCACCACCTATGGTGGCGCGCGCCGTCTGGACCTGCCGACGCCCGATGCCGACGGCGTGGTGACGCTCGATTTCAACCGTGCGCTCAATCTGCCCTGCGCCTTCACCGATTACGCCACCTGCCCGGTCGCGCCGAGTGACAACCGGCTGCCGTTCTCGGTCACGGCGGGCGAGAAGGATCCGCGGAAGGAGCACAGCGCATGACCATCCCACTGTCGGTACTGGATCTGTCTCCGATCAGCGCCGGATCCACCGCGGCGCAGGCGCTGCGGAACACCATCGACCTGGCGCAGCACGCCGAACGCTGGGGTTACCAGCGGTATTGGGTCGCCGAGCATCATTTCGTGCGGGTGGCGAGCTCGACGCCGACCACGCTGATCGGCTTGATCGCGGCGGCCACCGAATCCATTCGCGTCGGTTCCGCCGCGGTGCAGCTCGGCCATCACACCTCCATTTCGGTGGTGGAAGCGTTCGGCACCATCGACGCGCTGTACCCGGGGCGGCTGGATCTGGGGCTGGGGCGTTCCGGTCATCGCGGTAACCAATTGCGTTCCGCCGGTGTGCCGCCGGTGCCCGCCCCGCCGCGCGCCACCACCGAGGTGCGGGACGGCGTGGTCATTCCGCCGCCGTTCAATCCGGGCCAGTTGCTCGATTACACGCGGATCGCGGCGGGTTTGGAAGCGCTGCACCTGCCGGGCGCGCAGCCGCACGACTACACCGAGCAGGTCCATCAGATCAAAGCCCTGCTGGAAGGCAATTACATCACCGAGGAGGGCGTGGAATTGCGCGCCGTCCCCGGTGAGGGCGCCGACCTGCAATTGTGGTTGTTCGGCAGCAGCGGCGGCGAAAGCGCCCAGCTGGCAGGCGAACTCGGTCTCCCGTTCGCCGCCAACTACCACGTCTCCCCGGGCACCATCGTGGAAACGGTCGAGGCGTACCGCGCCGCCTTCCGCCCCACCGCCGCGCGCCCCCGCCCCTACCTGGTGGTCTCCGCCGACGTGGTGGTCGCCGAGGACGATGCCACCGCCCAGCACCTGGCCTCCAGCTACGGCCACTGGGTCTACAGCATCCGCAGCGGCGCCGGCGCCGCCGAATACCTCGACCCCGCCACCGCCCCACCGCTCTCCGACACCCAGCGCCGCCTGGTAGACGACCGCGTAACCACCCAGTTCGTCGGCTCTCCCGCGACGGTCGCCGAACGCCTCCGCGCCCTGCAACAACTGACCGGCGCCGACGAAATCGTGGTCACCAGCGTCACTTTCGACCACGCCGACCGCCTGACCTCGCACCGCCTCCTGGCCCGCGAATGGGGCCTGCACCAGCAAACCCGCGCCGCCTGATACTTCCCGCCGCCCGCCGGGGAAGGGGACTCCACCGGCGGCGACGGGAACCCCGCATGTCGCGCAGGGCCTCGCGCACATGCGGGAGGGCCGGGCCCGGATAGTGGACCATCCGGACCCGGCCCCCAACCACCCACCGCCGGACCGCCGGCGCGCGTACCGTCGATACGGTGACCGTTCTGGAAACCGAGCGTCTCCGCCTGCGCCCCTGGACCGCCGCCGAATCCGATATCCAACTCTGGCTGGACCTGCACGCCGACTCCGCCATCACCGAATTCATCGGCACCTACACCCGCGAATCGGCCACCGAGCGCCTGACCGGCATGGAAAAACAGTGGCAGGACCGCGGCCACGGCCAATTCGTGGTCGAATCCCGCACCGACGGAACCTTCCTCGGCCGCGCCGGCCTCAACTACTGGGAACAGTTCGACGAGGTGGAAGCCGCCTGGACCTTCCGCGCCTCCGCCTGGGGCAACGGCTACGCCACCGAAGCCGCGAAGACCTTCCTGCCCTGGGGCTTCGAAGCCCTGAACGTCCCCTACATCACCGCGATGATCCGCCCCCACAACGTCCGCTCCCAGCGGGTAGCGGACCGCCTCGGCTTCACCCACTTCCGCCACGACACCCTGTTCGGCAACCCGGTGATCGTCAACGTCCGCCACCGCCCGGAATAGCGAAATCCCCCGCCGGACAGGTCCGGCGGGGGACTATTCCTACTTCGGGGGTTCGGGGGCTCAGTCCCCAAACCTTCAATTCCTTCGGGGGTGTGGGGGCTTGCCCCCACAATCCTCTTACCTCGCGGTACGAGTGGCCCGGCGCATGGCCGAGAGCGGGTCGGCGTAGAAGACGCTCAGCGAGGTGACCGCGGCGGCGAATTCCTGCACCCGCCCACCGAAGCGGCTGATGCGGAGGTCGGCTGCCGGGAGGGTGGTCGACTCGTTGAAAGCCTTGGCGACGCGCTCCATTCCGGGGCGCCAGCCGGTGAAAGCCTGGCCGCCGAGGACTACTCGGTCGGGGTTGAACATGTCCCGGACGAGAGCGGCGGTGCGGCCGAGGATTTCGGCGCGTTCGATGAGCAGGTCGCGGGCCGCGGCGTTGCCGGTGTCGGCGGCGCGGTAGAGATCCGTGACGACCGGGCGGCGGGGGGCCTCCGGCTTGGGGAGCACGCCCTTGCGGACGGCGCGCTCCAGCAGGAAACGCTCACCGATGGTGGCTTCCAAGCAGCCGCGCCGGCCGCAGGTGCAATCGACGTCCGAGCCGGTGGGCAGGTGGGCGATCGAGCCGGGGCCGTTGGCGGGAGTGTGCACGCGATCGTGCAAAGTCACTGCCACACCGGCGGTTTCGCGAGCGTAGATGTAGAGGCTGCTGCCCGGACGGGTCTCCTCACCGGGCTCGCGACCGAGCAGCAGTTCCGAGGCCGCCATCGCCTCCACGTGCGCCGACACCGAAACCGGCTGATCGAGCACGCTGCTGAACACGGCGGCCACCGGCGCGGCCGTCCAGCCCAGGCGCGGATGATCGACCACACCGGCGGACGGATCTACGCGTCCGGCGATCGCGACCCCGGTCCACAGCGGCTTGCGGCGCGGCAACCGATCCAGGAACGCCTTCGCGCTCCGCGCCACTATGGTCAGCGCCGCGTCCTGACCCGTTTGCGGAGTGGCGATTTCGAGTCCGCCGAGAATCCGGCCGGACAGATCGGCGGCCACGATGCGGGTCACGGTGGACCCGATGTGCACGCCGAGCGTGACATAGGAATCGGTATCGACCTCGAACGGCACGCGCGGCCGGCCGACCGCGCCGGACGCGGTCAGATCGGCCCGCTCGCGCAGCAGCCCGGCCGAAAGCAGCGCGGACACTTGACGATTCACGGTGGCGATACTCAGGCCGGTGGTCTGCGCGGCCACATCGCGGAAGATCGGCCCGCGCGCCGCGGCGCGCAGCACGGCGGCCGCGGGGTTGTCGGTAATGCGCAATTCCGGCGGCACGGCGGGCCGGGCGGGAGCCAGGCGCGCGGTGGCGACGGTCGAATTCTGCGATCGTTCGATCGTGGGACTGGACATATTCGGAGTCCTTGCTGCGGTCCCGTCGGCTAACGGGACGAATGCCTACATGAAGAAATCAGCGATGCAGCGAAGAGCCCGGATTCGAGCGAATCGGGGTCAGTACTCGGCTGCGCGACGGCAGGGACAACACAGTTCCCGTTGCCGCGGCAGCCGCACACCCAGCGCGACGGTCACATAGGTGACCCGTGCGGCGGTGGGGCGACTGGAAGACATGGGATCAAATTAGCATTCCGCTCAGGGGGAACGGAAGGCGAACGCGAACCTCCCGGCCGCCCGGGCATTTCGAGGGGGTGTGACGGGAAACCCTCCGGGGTGCTGCGCCTCCTGCCGAAATCTTTGCGCCAGTTAACTTTTGATGACGCATCGAACCGCGGTCCGCGACGCGCCGGAACGTGACCGACGACACTCCGCGTTCTCACATCTCGAGACAGCGCCGTACCGCACCAGCTCACTCCGGCGCCCGGTCCGGCACACGCATTCCGATCAGTGTGATTCCAAGCCGGGCCCTGGTCGGGCAGGTGGCGCAATACCTGGAATCCGCGCCGTTTCGCCAGGCCGGGACGCTCGCCGAGCGGCGCATAACTTCACACCCCATGATGTACCGCAAGTGAGGGCCCGGCTGGCCCCCAACGGTGCCCTTACAGTTCTGAACTCGCAGGTCAAAGGCGAAAGGAGCTGAGGGTGTCGCCGGAACCGATCCCACTGCGCGGCCCCGTGCGCCGCGCCGACCGCGCCCGTCAGGTGGCGGACGTGCTGCGCCAGCAGATCCATGCCGGCGCGTTCGAGGACGCGCTGCCGTCCGAGGCGGAACTCACCGCCGAATTCGCGGTGTCCCGCAATACGGTCCGCGATGCGCTGGCCCTGTTGAAGGACGAGGGCCTCATCGAACGCGCCCCCAAGATCGGCACCCACGTCGCCCGGCGCAAATACGACCACGGCCTCGACGCCCTGCTCGGACTCAAGGAAACCCTGCGCGGCCACGGCGAGGTCCACAACGAGGTGCGCACCGTGCAGCTCGTCGTCCCGCCGCTCGCCGTCGCCCGCAAACTGCGCCTCGACCCCGGCGCGCAGGCCGTCTACATCGAGCGCCTGCGCTGGTTCGGCGACCTGCCGCTGAGCCTGGACCTCACCTATCTGGTCCCGGACATCGGCGCCGAGGTCATCACCCGCGATCTCGAATCCAATGACGTCTTCGCGCTCATCGAGGAGATCAGCGGCGGCCCGCTCGGCTCCGCGGACCTGGCCCTGGAGGCCATCACCGCCGACGCCCACTCGGCCTCCACCCTGCACATGCCCGAGGGCGGCGCGCTGCTGCTGCTCGAACGGCTCACCAAGCTCGAGGACGGCCGCCCGGTCGATCTCGAATACATCCGGATGCGCGGCGACCGGATCACCATGCGCGGCAGCCTGACCCGGCCGCCGGAACGTACCGATTGGAGGCTGACCTGATGGCTCTGGTCAACCAGCGGGCCGATGTCCCGGTGACCATCGACGAATCCCTGTGTATTCAGGGCTGCACCCTGTGCGTGGAGATCTGCCCGCTCGATTCGCTGGCGATCAACCCCGACAACGGCAAGGCATACATGCACGTCGACGAGTGCTGGTACTGCGGGCCGTGCGCGGCGCGCTGTCCCACCGGCGCGGTCACCGTCAACATGCCCTATCTGCTCCGCTGAACACCCTTCGCTAGGAATCCCCATGAAGTACCGCCCCGCCCGCCTCGCCACGGTGGCCCTGGCCGCCACCCTCGCCCTCTCCGCCGCAGGCTGCTCCCTGGAGCAGCAGTCGGGCGGCAACGGTGACACCGTCAAGGTCGTCATCGGCTACCAGTCCAAGACGATCAATACCGTCACCGCGGGAACCCTGTTGAAGGCCAAGGGATTCCTGGAAACCCGGCTGAACAAGCTGACCGACGGCGGCGGGGCCAAGTACCAGGTGGAGTGGCAGGACTACGACACCGGCGCGCCCATCACCGCGCAGATGGTGGCCGAGAAGATCGACATCGGCTCGATGGGCGATTATCCGCTGCTCATCAACGGCTCCCGCACCCAGGCCAACGAGCGCGCCAAGACCGAGTTCGTCTCGGTCACCGGGTACAACCCCAAGGGCGCGCTGAACATGGTGGTGGTGTCGCCGGATTCCAAGGCGCAATCGCTGAACGATCTGGCCGGGCAGAAGGTTTCGGCCTCGGTCGGCTCCGCCGGGCACGGCACCCTGGTGCAGGCGCTGACCCGCGCCGGCCTCGACCCCAAGACCGGCGTCGAAGTGCTCAACCAGCAGCCGCAGATCGGCGCGTCCGCGCTGGAATCCGGTCAGGTGGCGGCGCTTTCGCAGTTCGTGGCCTGGCCCGGGCTGCTGGTCTTCCAGAACAAGGCCAAGCTGCTCTACGACGGGGCCGAACTGAACGTCCCCACCTTCCACGGCGTGGTGACCCGCCGCGACTACGCGAAACAGCATCCGGAGGTGCTGAATGCGTTCCTGCAAGCCCAGCTGGACGCCACCGACTTCATCCACCAGCAGCCCCTGGAAGCGGCGCGGGTCGTCGCCGAGAACGCCGGTCTCGCTCAAGAGGTGGTGTACCTCTACAACGGGCCGGGCGGAACCTCCTTCGACACCACGCTGAAGCCCAAGCTCATCGATGCCTTCAAAGCCGATGTGGCGTACCTGAAGTCGATCGGCGACTTCGCGGATCTGGATATCGACAAGTTCGTCGATTCGACCGCGTTGCAGGCGGCGTTCAAGGAACGCGGCGCGAACTACGACGCGGAACTGGCCGTCAATGCCAACCCCGCACCGGTCAAGGGCACCGACCCGGTGAGCGGCAAGGCCGCCGACAATCCGGCGCTGGCGGGCGAGATCTGGTTCACCGGGG
Source organism: Nocardia yamanashiensis (assembly GCF_021183565.1). Classification (NCBI taxonomy): domain Bacteria; kingdom Bacillati; phylum Actinomycetota; class Actinomycetes; order Mycobacteriales; family Nocardiaceae; genus Nocardia; species Nocardia yamanashiensis. The sequence goes on along the minus strand of NZ_CP089226.1, from coordinate 6,547,072 downwards.
CCGACAAGACCCAGCCCGCCTCGGACCCGACCAGCCTGCTGCGCGCCGTGAAAGCCGCTCGCGCCCAGGGCAAGTCGATCCGCGCCGCCTATGTGCCCGATGCCGAACTCGGCACCCGCTGGTTCGCCGACAAGGCCCTGTGGGTCCGCGACGGTGACACCTACCTGCCCTTCACCACGGCCGCCGCACAGCAGCGCTACCTGGGCGCGCACCCGTCCGGCGTGGCCGTGAACTACGAGCAAGCCGTCAACGAGGTCCGGCAATGAGCATCCTGAGCCGTTCCAGCCGTCATTCCGGCGGGCCTTCGGCCGGAACCTCGTCTCCGGCAGCGAGATCCCGGTCGCACGCGCGCCGGGGCGACGGGGTGACGAGATGAGTGCCGTCACCGCCGTTCCGATCGAGGCGCGAGCCGCTGCGGAGCAACCGGCAGCCGTACCCCGCCGCGCCCGATCCGGCCGCAGGGTGTGGACCTCGCGGGCGGTGCGGCTCATCTCCGTGCTGGCGGCGATCGGTGCATGGCAGGTGTTGACCGCCAACGATATTCGCGCGTGGGTGCGGTTCGACACCCTGCCCACCGTCACCGAGATCGTGCGCGCCTTCCGGCATCAGCTCGGCACCGACGTGTTCTACCTGGATCTCGGGCAGTCGCTGATCCGGATTCTCACCGGATTCGGGCTGGCCGCGTTGTTCGGCGTGACACTCGGTGTGGCACTGGGCCGTTCGCGGTGGCTGGCCGATACCGTCGGCCCGCTCACCGAACTGGCGCGGCCCATTCCGGCCATCGCCATCGTGCCGGTCGCCATCCTGCTGTTCCCGGACGACGAGGCGGGGATCGTGTTCATCACCTTCCTCGCCGCGTTCTTCCCGGTACTGGTCTCCACCCGGCACGCGGTGCGGGCGCTGCCGACCATCTGGGAGGACTCGGTGCGCACGCTCGGCGGCGGTCGCTGGGACGTGCTGCTGCGGGTGGTGCTGCCGGGCAGCCTGCCGGGCGTGTTCTCCGGACTGTCGGTGGGCATCGGCGTGGCCTGGATCTGCGTGGTCTCGGCCGAGATGATCTCCGGGCGGCTGGGCGTCGGCTACCGCACCTGGCAGGCGTACACCATCGTCGACTATCCGGGCGTGTTCGTCGGCATCATCACCATCGGCGTGCTCGGGTACGGCACCTCGGCCGCGGTGGAATTCCTCGGTCGCCGGGTCACTCATTGGCTGCCGCGCGTCCCGGAGGTGGCGAAATGAGCGTCGAGCAGACCGTCGCCGGAATCGGATTGACCCTCGAGGGGATAGACCTCTCCTACACCGGCGCGCCCGTCATCACGGGCCTGAACCTGCAGGTGCGGCCGGGCGAGATCCTGGTGCTCACCGGCCCCTCCGGGTGCGGCAAGTCCACGGTGCTGCGTGCACTGGCGGGCCTGCTGAAGCCCGATGCGGGCCGGGTGCTGGCCGACGGCGTCGAGGTCACCGGCACCGACCGGGATCGCGCCGTCGTCTTCCAGGACAATGCCCTGCTGCCCTGGAAGACCGTGCGCGCCAATATCGAACTGGCGCTGAAGCTGCGCGGCGCACCCCGGGCGGGCCGGCGCGCGCTGGCGGAACGGTGGATCGAGGAGATCGGGCTGACCGGTTTCGCGGACTTCCTGCCCAAGAGCCTGTCCGGCGGCATGCGGCAGCGCGTGCAGCTGGCGCGCGGCCTGGCCGGCGCACCCCGCTCGGTCATGATGGACGAACCGTTCGGCGCGCTCGACGCGCAGACCCGCAGCACCATGCAGCGCTTGCTGATCGACACCTGGCGCGGCCATCCCACCACCGTCCTGTTCGTCACCCACGACGTCGACGAGGCGCTGTTGCTCGGCGACCGCGTCGCCGTCCTCGGTCGTGCCGGCGAACCGTTGCGCGCCCTGCTGGAGGTCCCCCAGCCGCGCGTCCTCGGCGTCGACCGCTCCGCGCTGCGCGCCGAAATCATTACCGCACTGGATCATTCGGGCGACCTGGCCGCCCTCTGAGCGCCGCGCCGCCGGCGCCCCCGGCGGCCCGCGCGACCCGATATCCGTCCCCGACTCGCGAATGCTGGTGTATCCCATGGAGATTCCCGATCTATCCGAAACCCTGCGCCTGGACTGCGACGTCCTGGTGATCGGCGGCGGCACCGCGGGCACCATGGCCGCGCTCACCGCCGCCGAACAGGGCGCGAACGTGCTGCTGCTGGAGAAGGCGCACGTCCGGCATTCGGGGGCGCTGGCCATGGGCATGGACGGGGTGAACAACGCGGTCATTCCGGGCAAGGCCGAACCGGAGGACTACGTCGCCGAGATCACGCGGGCCAACGACGGAATCGTCAACCAGCGCACCATCTATCAGACGGCGACGCGCGGGTTCGCGATGGTGCAGCGGCTCGAACGGTACGGGGTGAAGTTCGAGAAGGACGCGTACGGCGAATACGCGGTGCGGCGGGTGCACCGGTCCGGGTCGTACGTGCTGCCCATGCCGGAGGGCAAGGACGTCAAGAAGGCGCTGTACCGGGTGCTGCGGCAGCGCAAGATGCGGGAGCGGATCCGCATCGAGAATCGGCTGATGCCGGTGCGGGTGCTCACCGAGGGCGGGCGTGCGGTCGGTGCGGCCGCATTGAACACGCGCACCGGCGAATTCGTGGCGGTCGGCGCGAAGGCGGTCATTCTTGCCACCGGTCCCGCCGGGCGGCTCGGACTGCCGGCCTCGGGGTACCTGTACGGCACCTACGAGAATCCGACCAATGCCGGTGACGGCTACGCCATGGCCTATCACGCGGGCGCGGAGCTGTCGGGTATCGAATGCTTCCAGATCAATCCGCTGATCAAGGATTACAACGGTCCGGCCTGCGCGTATGTCGCGAATCCGTTCGGCGGGTATCAGGTCAACGCGCTCGGTGAGCGGTTCGTGGATTCCGATTACTGGTCCGGGCAGATGATGTCGGAGGTGAAGCGGGAGATCGAATCCGCGCGCGGGCCCATCTATCTGAAGGTCTCGCACCTGCCGACCGAGACCCTGGACGCGCTCGAAGGCATCCTGCACACCACCGAACGGCCCACGCGCGGCACCTTCCACGCCAATCGTGGGCACGACTACCGCACCCACGATATCGAGATGCACATCTCCGAAATCGGCTTGTGCAGTGGGCATTCCGCGTCCGGAGTATGGGTGGACGAGCATGCCCGCACCACGGTGCCCGGCCTCTACGCTGCCGGCGACCTGGCCTGCGTCCCGCACAACTACATGATCGGCGCGTTCGTCTACGGCGACCTGGCGGGCTCGCACGCCGCATCGACGCTGGCCGAAGTCGAAGCCCCGCAGGCGCTTCCGGACGATCAGCTGGCGGCCGCCCACGAACTCGTCTACCGCCCGCTGCGCAATCCCGACGGGCCGCCGCAGCAGCAGGTCGAATACAAGCTGCGCCGCTTCGTCAACGACTATGTGGCCCCGCCCAAGACCGCCACCAAGCTCTCGCTCGCCATCGAAACCTTCGACCGCATGCTCGGCGACCTGGAGGCCATGGGCGCGCAGACCCCGCACGAGCTCATGCGCTGCGCCGAAGTCACTTTCATCCGCGACTGCGCCGAAATGGCGGCGCGTTCCTCGCTGACCCGCACCGAATCCCGGTGGGGGCTCTATCACGAGCGGGCCGACCTGCCCGAGCGCGACGATGTGGAATGGCGGTACCACCTCAATCTGCGCAAGGGCGCGGACGGCGAGATGGAATTCCACAAGCGGCCCGTCGCACCGTATTTCGTCCCGGTTGCCGGCTTCGACGAGCTGACCTCGGACGATCCGGCCGTCATTCCCGTCGCGCAGCCGGAGCTCATCGGCAGTCCACCCAACCTGGGGACGGATGTGCACAACCACGTGACCCCGCCCGCGCCCGCGCAGCAGATCGTCGCGCCCCGCATCGCGCTGCTGCTCACCCTCGATGCCCCGAGCACGGCCGAACTCGAATCCTTCCTGAGCGATCCGGATCCGCGCGTGCGCGCCACGGCCCTGTCGGTGCTCACCGAAGGCACCCCGGACGGTTTCGACGACCACTTGATCGCGGCCCTCGGTGACGCCGACGCCGCCGTCCGTGCCGCGGCGGTGGCGGGTCTGCGCGAACTCGTCGAAATCCTCCCCGCCCCGGGCCTGCTCGCCGACCACGCCGACTCGCCGGATCCGCTGGTCCGCGCGGCCGTGATCGATCTGCTGCGCGCCCTGCACGCCGGTTCGGCGGAACTGTTCGCCAAGGCCGCCGTCGATGCCGACCATCGGGTTCGCATCGAGGCGGTGTCCGGCCTGGTCTCCCTCGACGACTGGAACGCGCTCGCCGGCGCGGCGCACGACGAGAACCGCGAAGTCCGCATCGCCGCCGCCAAAGGTCTGGCCACCATCGGCCAGGGCGGCGCCGACACCGTCCGCACCCTCGTCGCCGACCGTGACCCCCTGGTCCGCGCCGCCGCGCTCACCGCGCTGGCCCGGCTCGGCGACTCCACCGACGCCCCGGTACTCACCGCGGCCCTGCGGGATTCGGCCTGGCAGATCCGCGAAGGCGCGGCCCGCGGCCTGCCCGCCGTCGGCGTCGAACTGGCCACCGAACCCCTCACCACGGCCCTGACCGACGTCCACCCCGACATCCGCAAAGCGGCGGTGCTCACGCTGAGCAGCTGGCCCGAATCCGAAAGCGCCCGCCTCGCACTGCGATCGGCGCTCGACGACACCGACGCCGACGTCCGCGCCTACGCCCGCCGCGCCCTCGCTGTGCACGCGGATTCCTAGCGGCTGGGGCCCGCGGCTTCGTCACCGCCCGCGCCCCCTCGTCGGAATGACAAGGGGGAGGCGGCGTCAACGGGCCGGGCGGAACAACCCCTCGACGGCCGTAATGAAATACGGGAAGTGCGCGCCGAAGCGGAGCAGCTCGCGGTCGCCTTCGAAACCGCCGAACCAGTAGATGCCGGTTTCGCCGTCGGCGGTGGGATCGAGATTGCGGAAGGTGCGGACCCACTGGTCGGTGCGGCGGCCGGCCACCATGAACGGCAGCGCACGGGAGAAGACCAGCTCCTGATCCGGCGGCGGGAGCTGTTGCGGGGCAATGGCATCCAGACCACGCAGCATGGCCTGGATGCGACCGGTCAGCTCGCGGCCCAGCGCGGTGCGGGCCGGGAGATAGCGGGGGAGCAGCAGGGCCGCCACGCCCGCCAGCGCGATGGCGATGCCGATCAGCGCGTGACCGGGGCCGAGCGCGAGGGCGGCGGTGGCGATCGCGCCGGTGAGGATCAGCGCCGCGCCGAGCCAGAATTCGAAGCCGCGGCGGGTGCGATCCACGAACGCGCCGCGCGCCACCGCATCGTCGATGAGGGCCCGCCGGACCGCGCGCACCGGCACCTTGCCCTTCAGCTCCGACAGCAGCACGGCATCCACGCCGTCGGGGAGCAGGGCGGAGTAGACCGTGCGCTCGTACCCGGTGAGCTGGTCATCGGCCGGGTTCAGACGCTCGATCCGCCAATCCTGTTCGTCCGCGACCGCGACCCAGAGATAGCTGCGCACCGCGAGATCCACGATGGTTGCGGCCATATCGGCGGGATCCACATAGCCGTCGAGCAGCAGGCCGGCGGTACCGGGCAGCACGCCGTCGGGGGAGGTGAAGCGAGCCCGATTGCCCTCGCGCGCAATCGGATCGATCACCTGCGGGGCGTCGGCGTCCGCGCGGCGGGTCCACACCACATAACCGGCAGCGGCGGCCAGCCCGGCCAGCAGCACCGCGAACGCCGCCAGCACCGGACCGGTCAGTGAGAACGGGCCGGGCGCGTTGTCGTCGTGGATATCGGCATTGGCCTTCACCGTGCCCGGCGGCAACTGCAGGGTCACGTCGATGACATCGCCCTTGCGCAGATCGGTCTTCGTCAGATGCGCGACGCCGTCCGGCTCCACCCGGATGTCCGCGCAGTTCTCCGGAGCCCCGGGCGGGCCGATGGTGCACTTGGTCACGCCCATCCGGAAGTCCGGGCTGATCACGCTGGCGCTGATCGACGCCACATCGGTGTTCAGCACGCCGGTCCAGTGGAACACCTGCGCGCCATCGGCATTGCTCACGGTGTTGTGCACGGCGTACTTGAACGTCGCCGAGCCCGGGCGCGCCTCGATGGTGAACAGGTTGTCGTCCACCTTCGCGGTGCCGTCGCCGGTGGCCTGCACCTCGGTCACCTCGAAGTTGCGTTCCACGGTGTCGCTGACCTGCACTCGCAGCGGCAGCACCTGCCGGAAGTCGCCGCCCTCGGGCACTTCCACGGTTTCCACCACCCGCAGCAGACCGTCGTCGCCCAGACTCACGTCCGCGGTGATGCGCACACCCTCGGACTGTGCGTGGGCGGCCGGTGCGGCGAGGCCCGCTAGCGCGAGCAGCAGCGCGACGAGAGCGCCCCCCCGAAAAATCTGCATGACAGGCGACTATAGACAGCTTGCTATCCTTCCTCAGCGGCTGTCGGTTATCGCTTACGAACGAGGGGGTGTGGGGGATGACTCGCCCACCGTCCGGCTACGGTCCGACTCCTCCCGGCGGGAACCCGCCCCAGCAGCCACATCCGGGTCAGGGTGGTAATCCGAATCCGGGTCGGCAGCAGCCCGATCCGGGGCAGTCCGGGCGGCCGCAGGGACAGCCGCAGCGTCCGTCGTATCCGCCGCAGCCCGCACCCGGTCGCCCGCCGTACGGCAATCCGCCGCCGGGACAGCAATTTCCGGGTCAGCCGTATCCGGGTCAGCGGGGGCCGGCCCGGCAGCAACCCGGATATCCGCAGCCGGGTCCGCCGCAGCACGGCGGGCAGCCGCGTCCTGGTTATCGTCCGGTAGCGCCGCCGCCCGGATACGCACCACAGCCCAATTACGCTGCGACCGAGATGTTCTCGCGGGGCCCCGGTCGGCAGCAGCCGCCCCCGCCGAGCAGTTCGGCCGTGCAGCCCGGATACCGGCCGCCCATGCCCGCGCCCACCGCGCAGGCTCCCACCGGTGCGCAACGCCCGGCCCCGCCGCGCCGCCGCCGTTTGGGCACCCTGCTGGTGATCCTCATCGTGCTGGTCACCGGCGTGCTGCTGCGCGTCGCCGTGCGCAGCGGCTTCGACAGCATCGGCTCCGGCGACGCCGTAAAGACCACTTACGCACCCGATTCCGGGGGTAGCAGCGCCACCGGCGTCGCCGCCACCGCCGACAATCCACTGGTCACCGGCGCGGATCTGACCCTGATCCCGGCCAAATGCGACTACACCGCGTGGAGCACCGACGTCGACACCGCGCGCACCTTCTTCGAAACCGCGGCCGGCTGCCTGGAGAACGCCTGGAAGCCCCTGTTCACGGATATCAAGATGAACTTCGAACCGCCGAAGCTCATGGTCTCCGCCGACACCGAGGGCATCACCACGCTCTGCACCGGCAGCAGCTCGAACTTCGCGGCCTTCTACTGCTCCGCGGACAAGACCATCTACCTGCCGATCAGCCAGTTGCAGACCGATATCTTCAAGAACAACTGGGTGGTCTACCTGTCGGTCTTCGCGCACGAGTACGGCCATCACGTGCAGGCGCAGTCCGGGATTCTCGGCAAGGTGCACCAGCAGCGCCGGGACGCGGGCGTGCGCAGCGACACCGGGCTGGAGCTGTCCCGCCGGACCGAATTGCAGGCCAACTGCTTCGACGGGATGTACCTGTCCGCGTCGCACGGCGGCGGGTCGCTCACCAATGCCCAGATCGGCGTGGCGCGCACCGACACCTACCACCGCGGCGACGCACCCGGTGACATGCGCGACCACGGCACCTCGCAGAACAGCGGAGCCTGGTTCGAGGTCGGCTACGACAAGAACCGCACCGCCCAGTGCAACACCTTCTCCGCCGCGGCGGGCAAGGTGAACTAGCGCTTCGCCTTTCGGCGGGCGGGAGGGGAAACCCGTGGGCATGCCCCCGGACCCCCGATAGTGGCGACGCCGACACGGGGACGGGGCTGCTCCGTGCGGCGACACCGGCATACGAAAGGGGTCCGGGGACGTGGTCCCCGGACCCCTTCCTGTCCGAAACGTCAGTGCCCGAAGGGCTTTCCGTGTCGCTGCGGCGAATGCCCGTGCACCCCTTCGGCGTATGCGGTCTCCGCGTGCAGTGCGAAGTCGATGCCGCCGACCTCGTCCTCGCGGCTGACCCGGAAGCCGAGGAACTTGTCGATGACCTTGCCGAGCAGGAACGTCGCGCCGAACGCGAACGCCGCCACCGCGAGCACGCCCACCAGCTGCTTGCCCAGCTGGCCCAGCCCGCCGCCGTACAGCAGGCCATCGGCCCCGTCGGTCATCACGTGCGTGGCCAGCAGCCCGATCAGCAGCGTGCCCACCACGCCGCCGACGAAGTGCACGCCCACCACATCGAGCGAATCGTCGTAGTTGCCCTTGAACTTCCAGCCCACCGCGAACGAACACACCACGCCGGCCACCAGGCCCACGATCAGCGCGCCCACCGTGTTCACCGTCCCGCACGACGGCGTGATGGCCACCAGCCCCGCCACCGCGCCCGACGCCGCGCCGAAGGTGGTCGGCCGGCCGTCGCGCACCTGCTCCACCACCAGCCAGCCCAGCATGCCCAGGCAGCCCGCGACGAGGGTGTTCAGGAACACCGCGGCCGCGATGCCATTGGCCTGCAACGCCGAACCGGCATTGAAACCGAACCAGCCGAACCACAGCAGGCCCGCGCCGAGCAGCACGAACGGCAGATTGTGCGGGCGCATGGCGTCGACCTTGAAACCGATGCGCGGCCCCAGCACGATCGCCATCGCCAGTGCCGAAGCGCCCGAGGCGATCTCGACCACCAGGCCGCCCGCGTAGTCCAGCGCGCCCAGCTTGGCCAGCCAGCCGTCCGGGGTCCACACCCAGTGCGCGATCGGCGCGTACACGACGAGCGCCCACACCGGCACGAAGATCATCCAGGCGGAGAACTTGGCGCGGTCGGCGATCGCGCCCGACACCAGCGCCACGGTGAGAATCGCGAAGGTCAGCTGGAAGGTGACGAACAGCAGTTCCGGCACGGCCCGGCCGTCGGTGCCCGGAATCTCGTGCAGGGTGCCCGGATCGATCCCGGAAAGCCCGATATGCCCGAGGTTTCCGATCAGTCCGCCGCCCGCGTCGTCGCCGAAGGCCAGGCTGTAGCCGAACAGCAGCCACACCACCGCCACCAGCGGAATCGCGATGAAGCTCATCATCAGCATGTTGAGCACGCCGGTGGAGCGCACCATGCCGCCGTAGAAGATCGCCAGCCCGGGCGTCATGAGCAGCACCATGGCGGTGGCCGCGAGCAGCCAGGCCGTGGCGGCCGGATCGAGGGTCAGGGTCGTCAAGGGGGTAACTCCTTCCGCGCGTAATCGCGTTGCGTGGAAGTTACCGAATACTCACGTTTCGGCGCTGTTACGAAAATGAGGACTTGGATACGTGTCCGTAACAGGCCTAGCTGCGGCGATCCCGAGTCTTGCGCGCCAAAGCGCGCAATCCGCGCGGTCCGGGCACGGGCTGGCCGTCGTCGAGGGACATCCACTCGGCGGTCACCAGCCACTGCTGCTGGGCGCGGGCGTCGGCTGTGTCGTTGAACACGCGGCGGCCGCGATCGTCGCGGAGTTCGTAGGCCAGGACGGACCAGCGGGGCGGGCGGCCGTGTTCGGCGACCTGATCGCGCAGATAGGTGGCGACCAGGGTGCCGAGGGCGTTCACCGGGCGCAGGGAGACGCGGTTGCCGTAGCGGGCGGCATGGAAGCGGCGGCCGGCGCACAGGGATCGGGGGGTGGCGTTGTAGGCGATCCAGCCCGCGCGCTGCGCGCGTTCGATCAACCACAAATGTTTGACGGCGGTCGGGGGGATATCGCCGACCCGGTCGCGAATCAAACTCACCACCGGTTCGGAAAGCAGAATGTCGCGACGCGTGGGACCGGTGCCGTGCACTGTCCAATATTCGTCGGTGAGTTTCGCGATGACGCGCCCGAAATCGTCGATGCTGCGTTGTGCGCGGCGACCCAATCGTTCGATGCGATCGGCTTCGGCGCGCATATCGTTCTGCACGATAAGGGTCTCGATGGCCGCGAGGGTCGGCACCTGACCGCGCTGCAGCAGTTCCAGAATGGCGCCCGCGGTGGCCGGATCGGCGGCGGCCGACACCGGGAGCGAGGCGCGCTTGATGTCGTAGTCCTGGGGGGCGATGGCTCGGCTGAGCAAACCGACCGCGGCGATGTCACCTGCGAATTCGGTGCTGGAGAGCCAGGCTTGGGCGATGTCGTCGTGCGACGGCACTTGGGCGTTCCTCCGGGAGATTTGGTTGTGCCCCGGTCGGGATGAGGGACCGGCCGGGGCCACCAACCTGATGAAGGTTTGGCTACCGAAGTTGCCGATGTCCACGGTAGCCAAACGATTGCGATCTTGCCGCATCGGTTGATGGGATCGTTATGTCCGCTCTGCGGAGTTGAAACCGAACGCGCGACTGTATCTGGCGATCTTGCAGACCAGACGCGTCCGGCTATTTGTTCTTAAAAACGCGCTGAGAATTTGCTGAGCCAGCTCACAGGATTTGCGTCCGGTCCGGTCGGTTTAGATCGGTCCCGCGGAATGCATGTGATGTACGCCACATTCTCGGCTGTGACGGGGCGCGAAACGGACGACTCGGCGACCGGCCCCACAGCGAATAACTCGATGTCGGACCGTCCCGGTAACCTTCCTGCGTGGCTCTGTACCGGAAGTACCGACCGGCAACGTTCGCTGAAGTGGTGGGTCAGGAGCACGTCACCGATCCCCTGAGTACCGCGCTCGACACCGGGCGGATCAGTCATGCCTACCTGTTCTCGGGTCCGCGCGGATGCGGCAAGACCTCCTCCGCGCGCATCCTCGCGCGCTCGCTCAACTGCGTGCAGGGCCCGACCTCCAAACCCTGCGGCGTCTGCGCCTCCTGCGTGGCGCTCGGTCCCGGCGGGCCGGGCAACCTGGACGTCATCGAGCTCGACGCGGCCAGCCACGGTGGTGTGGACGACACCCGTGAGCTCCGCGACAAGGCGTTCTACGCGCCCGCCGAATCCCGGTACCGCGTCTTCATCGTGGACGAGGCGCACATGGTCACCACCGCGGGTTTCAACGCGCTGCTCAAGATCGTCGAAGAGCCGCCCGCTCACCTGATCTTCGTGTTCGCCACCACGGAACCGGACAAGGTCCTGCCGACCATCCGCTCCCGCACCCACCACTACCCGTTCCGGCTGCTCCCGCCCGCCACCATGCGCGGCCTGCTCGGCAAGATCTGCGACCAGGAGAACGTGCAGGTCGAAGAGTCGGTGTACCCCTTGGTGATTCGCGCCGGCGGCGGTTCCCCCCGAGACAGCCTCAGCGTCCTGGACCAGCTGCTCGCGGGCGCCGGCCCGGAGGGCGTCACCTACCCCCGCGCCGTCTCCCTGCTCGGCGTCACCGATATCGCCCTCATCGACAATGCGGTCGACGCCCTCGCCAACTCCGACGGCGCGGCCCTGTTCGGCACCATCGACAGCGTCGTGGAAGCCGGCCACGATCCCCGTCGCTTCGCCACCGACCTGCTCGAACGCCTCCGCGACCTCATCCTGCTGCGCGCCGTCCCCGACGCCACCGAACGCAACCTGGTGACCGGCCCCGGCGACGTCCTCGACCGTATGCGCGCCCAGGCGAACAACATCGGCCCCGCCACCCTGGCCCGCCACGCCGAACTCCTCCACGAGGGCCTCGGCGACATGCGAGGCGCGACAAACCCCCGCCTCCTCCTCGAGGTCATCGCCGCCCGCATGCTGCTCCCCGCGGCCTCCGACACCGAATCCGCGGCCCTGCAACGCCTCGAATCCCTCGAACGCCGCATAGCCAACGGCCTCCCCGCCGCCCCGGCCGGTGCACCGCAGCCGCAATCCGCCCCCTCCGCCGGTCCCGCCTCGAACCAAGCCGTCCAAGGCAACAGCGTCCCGGCCGCCCCGATCGCACCCCCCGCTGGCGGCAACCGCCGCCGAGGCGCTGAGGCGCTCGCCGCCCTCCGTGCCGAAAAGGGTGGCGACCCAACCCCTCCCGGCGCGCAGGCTGGGACGGCCGCGGCCACTTCTTCTACCCCGCCGCAGGCTGCCGAAGTCACGCGACCGACTTCCGCGCCGGACTCCGCGCCCGCGCAGCAAGCCCCTGCGGTGCAGCAGCCGACGGCGCACGGGGTTTCCGGAGAGCCGGAATCAACTCCGACGCCGGTTCAACAGGCTGCCGAGCCGGAAGCGGCTGCACAGCCCGCCGCGACGGCTGTTCGTCCACCGGAACTGAGCCCCGTTTCGGCTGCGGCGGTCCAAGTCGCGGCAACCACCGGGGGGCAATCGGATTCCGATGCGGGTGCCCCGGCCCCCGCGAATGTCGTTGCAGCACAGGGGCAACCGGCGCATCCGGCGGAGCGTGCCACCGCCATGCCGTCCGAAGCCGTCGGCGCCGCGCCCGTCACGCCGTACGAGCCTGACGCGGGGGAACCGGCCGTCACGGCCCACTCGGCTGCGATGGAATCCCCGGCCGTGGACGCCGTCGACACATCGCAGCCCGCCGGGGATGCCGTTGTGGAAGCGCCGTCGGGTGCGGTGGCAGCCGAGGCGGAAGCGCTTTCGGCCGTCGCGCGTGAGACCGATCGAGCGGCCGAACAGGCTGCACCACAGCGCATCTCCGAATCGCTGCCGGATCCGGCCGACGCGGCGGGGCCGGATGTCGCCGCCGGTATCGCGCCGGACGTAGCGGTTCCCGGCGCCGAAGCGCCGTCTCTTCCGGAGATTGCACCGGCGGCGGAAGCCGTTGGCGCTCAGCCCGATTCGACTGCCGGAAGCTCCGGTGTCGCGTGGGGTGCGCCGGTCGGCGCCGCTCCGGGTGCGGTCGGGGCCGACGCGGAGTCCGGTGCGGCCGAGGCCGCCGAGCCGGCGGTCGCGGCCGGTGGTGCGCTCGCGCACGCTTCCGACGACGTGCTGCAGGAGATCGAGGCGGCCTGGTCGGATATCCGGGCCAAGGTGCGGGAGTTCGGGGCGGCGGTGCAGGCATTGCTGTCCGGGGCGAGCGTGGCCCGGGTCGAGGGGATGACGATCGTGTTCGCGCATCAGCACGCGCCGTTGGCGCAGCGGTTGTCGCAGCCGAAGAACCTGGAGGCGGTGCGGTCGGCGGTCAAGGCCGTGCTGGGGCGCGATCATGACGTGAAGTGGGAAGTCGGCGGGTCGGGGTCGGCTCCGTCGGCTCGGGGCGGGGCGAGCGGTTCGGGCGGGCGGGGACCGGCGACCAAGGAAGCGGAGAAGAAGGCGGCCCCGAAGTTCTCGCGGCCGAGTCAGGCCAAGGGGGCGGCCCCGGCGGCTCCGGCGGCCGAGGCGCCGGCCGGATGGGGGAGTGCGCCCGAGGTGAAGGCCGCGCCCGCGGCGCCGGTCCAGGCTCCTGTCGAGCGGGGTTCCGGTGGTTCGGGTGCGGGCGCGCCCGCACCGCAGGTGACGCCGTACGACGACGATATTCCGCTGCCCGACGGCCCGGACCTCCCGGACGACCCGGGGGCTGTTGACTACCCGCCAGTAGGTTATGACGGCGTTCCACCTGCCACTACGGAGGAGGAAGAGCGCGAGATGCTGGAGGAATCGGCGAAGCCGGTGCCGGCGGGGGAGCGGCGCGACCCGGATGATGTGGCGCTGGAGCTTTTGCGAGCTGAGTTGGGCGCCACTCCCCTGGAGGGTTGACAGTTCGCCTGTGGAGGGCCTTAAGTTAACCGGAGTTCGCATCGCGGCGTACTATGATCGGGTGGCCGTGAGTTCCGGTTCGGTGAGGTTCTAAGGTATGCCCAGGCGTACGGGCTACTGGCGAGTCAACTAACTGGTTCCTGTCGCAGTTTGTACAGCGTCAGGACGGTCGGTTCGCGAGGACCGATCGGCGAGGGTAACCCGCGGCCAACCCGCACATCGCGGTGTCGGCGCACCTAAGAGAGGACAACTCGGATATGACCACTGAGGCCTACATTTACGAGGCCATCCGCACTCCGCGCGGCAAGAACCGTAAGGGCTCGCTGCACTCGGTCAAGCCGATCGACCTGACCACCGGTCTGGTCGCGGAGCTGCGGAACCGGTTCCCGAACCTGGACGAGGACCGCATCTCGGACATCATCCTGGGCGTCGTCTCGCCCGTGGGTGATCAGGGTGCCGACATCGCCCGCACCACCGTTCTCGCCGCGGGTCTGCCCGACACCGTCGGTGGCGTCCAGATCAACCGCTTCTGCGCCTCCGGCCTGGAAGCCGTCAACCTGGCCGCCCAGAAGGTCCGCTCCGGCTTCGAGGACCTGGTCATCGCCGGTGGCGTGGAGTCCATGTCCCGCGTGCCGATGGGCTCCGACGGCGGCGCCATGTTCATGGACCCGAAGACCTCCTACGAGGCTTACATTGTCCCGCAGGGCATTTCGGCCGACCTGATCGCCACCATCGAGGGCTTCACCCGCGATGACGTCGACGCCTACGCCGTGCGCTCGCAGGAACTGGCCGCCAAGGCCTGGGACAACGGCTACTTCAGCAAGTCCGTCGTGCCGGTCAAGGACATCAACGGCCTGACCGTGCTGGCCGACGACGAGCACATGCGTCGCGGCACCACCGCCGCCGACCTGGGCAAGCTGAACCCGGCCTTCGCCGGCATCGGCGAGATGGGCGGCTTCGACGCCGTGGCCATGCAGCGCTACACCTATGTCGAGAAGATCGACCACGTGCACACCGGCGGTAACTCCTCCGGCATCGTCGACGGCGCCGCGCTGGTGCTGGTCGGCTCCGAAGAGGCCGGCGCCGCTTCGGGTCTGACCCCGCGCGCCCGCATCGTCGCCACCGGCATCTCCGGCGCCGACGCCACCATCATGCTGACCGGTCCGACCCCGGCCGCGCACAAGGCCCTCGCCAAGGCGGGCCTGACCGTGGACGACATCGACCTGTTCGAGATCAACGAGGCCTTCGCCTCCGTGGTGCTGAAGTTCCAGAAGGACCTGAACATCCCGGACGAGAAGCTCAACGTCAACGGCGGCGCGATCGCCATGGGCCACCCGCTGGGCGCCACCGGCGCGATGATCACCGGCACCATGGTCGACGAGCTGCACCGTCGCAACGCGCGCTACGCGCTGGTCACCCTCTGCATCGGCGGCGGCATGGGTGTCGCCACCATCATCGAGCGCGTCTGACGCCCACCCGAGACTTTTCAGGAGAACGAAACACAATGACTGAGAACATGATCGGCTGGGAAAAGGACGCCGACGGCATCGTCGTGCTGACCATGGACGACCCCAACCAGGGCGCCAACACCATGAACCAGCTCTACAAGGACTCCATGCGGGCCACCGTGGACCGCCTGGTCGCCGAGAAGGACGACATCACCGGTGTCGTCATCACCTCCGCGAAGAAGACCTTCTTCGCCGGCGGTGACCTCAAGAACATGATGCAGACCACCAAGGCCGACGCCGCTGCCATCATGGAAGAGCTGACCTTCATCAAGGACGACCTGCGTCGTCTGGAGCAGCTCGGCAAGCCGGTCGTCTCCGCCATCAACGGCGCTGCCCTCGGCGGCGGCCTGGAGATCACCCTCGCCACCCACTACCGCATCGCGGCCGACATCAAGGGCGTGCAGCTGGGCCTGCCCGAGGTCTCCCTCGGCCTGCTCCCGGCCGGCGGCGGCGTCACCCGCGTGACCCGCATGCTGGGCATCGCCAACGGCCTGATGGGCGTGCTGCTGCAGGGCCAGAAGTTCACCGCGCAGAAGGCCAAGGCCACCGGCCTGATCAACGAGGTCGTCGGCTCGGTCGAGGAGCTCGTCCCGGCCGCCAAGGCGTGGATCAAGGCCAACCCGGACAAGGGCGTGCAGCCCTGGGACGTCAAGGGCTACAAGATCCCCGGCGGCACCCCGTCCACCCCGGCGCTCGCCGCCAACCTCCCGGCGTTCCCGGCCAACCTGCGCAAGCAGCTCAAGGGCCAGAACATGCCGGCGCCGCAGGCCATCATGGCCGCCGCGGTCGAGGGCGCGCAGGTCGACTTCGACTCCGCCTCGCTCATCGAGTCCCGCTACTTCGTCTCCCTGCTGACCGGCCCGGTCGCGAAGAACATGATCCAGGCGTTCTTCTTCGACCTGCAGTCGATCAACAACGGCGGCTCGCGTCCCAAGGACATCCCGAAGCGCGAGATCAAGAAGGTCGGCGTCATCGGCGCGGGCATGATGGGCGCGGGCATCGCGTACGTCACCGCCAAGGCCGGCATCGACGTCGTCCTCAAGGACGTCACCATCGAGGCCGCCAACAAGGGCAAGAACTACTCCGAGAAGCTCGAGGAGAAGGCTCTCTCCCGCGGCAAGACCACCCCGGAGAAGTCGGCCGCGCTGCTGGCTCGCATCACCCCCACCGCCGATCCCAAGGATTTCGCGGGCGTGGACTTCGTGATCGAGGCCGTCTTCGAGAAGCCGGAACTCAAGAACGCGGTCTTCCAGGAGATCGAGGACATCGTCGACGCCGACGCGCTGCTCGGCTCGAACACCTCGACCCTGCCGATCACCCTGCTGGCCAATGGCGTGAAGCGGGCCGAGGACTTCATCGGCATCCACTTCTTCTCGCCGGTCGACAAGATGCCGCTGGTCGAGATCATCAAGGGCGAGAAGACCTCCGACGAGGCGCTGGCCCGGGTGTACGACTACACCCTCGCGATCCGCAAGACCCCGATCGTGGTCAACGACTCGCGTGGCTTCTACACCTCGCGCGTCATCGGCAAGTTCATCAACGAAGCCATCATGATGCTCGGCGAGGGCGTCGACCCGCAGACCATCGAGCAGGCCGGTCTGCAGGCGGGCTACCCGGCGGCGCCGCTGAAGCTGTCGGACGAGCTGAACTTCACCACCATGCAGAAGATCTACAAGGAGACCGCCGAGGCGATCATCGCCGCCGGTGGCGAGATCGACGCCGCTTCCGGCGCGACCGCGCAGATCCTCGACAAGCTGGTGGACGAGTTCGACCGCAAGGGCAAGGCCGGCGGCGCGGGCTTCTACGACTACGCCGACGGCAAGGCCACCAACCTGTGGCCCGAGCTGCGCACCCTGTTCAAGACCTCGCGGGAGCTGCCGGAAGGCGTCACCCTGCAGGACCTGAAGGACCGCATGCTCTTCGCCGAGGCCATCGAGACCCAGAAGTGCTTCGACGAGAACGTGCTGACCTCGACCGCGGATGCGAACATCGGTTCCATCTTCGGCATCGGGTTCCCGGCCTGGACCGGTGGCACCCACCAGTTCATCGTCGGCTACCCGGGCGGCCAGGAGGCCTTCGTGGCCCGCGCCGACGAGCTGGCCGCCAAGTTCGGCGACCGCTTCCAGGTTCCCGCCTCGCTGCGTAAGTAATCGGGTTGCGGGCGCAAATGCGCCACTGACCTGATGTTTCACCCGGCCCGGGCCGCGTTTGTCGCGGTCCGGGCCGTTGTGCATTCTGGGGATGCTTGGTCTTGTCCGCCCGGGTTACTCGTAGCTGTGTCGAATCGTGTACGTCTGCGCCGGGACCGCGCTACGTTGGATTATGCGCGGGTGAACACCGGAACAGCCCGTACGCGATTCGGTACGCGCTCTTTCCAGTTCGAGGTGGCCAGAGATGAATCCACAGGCGCGCCCGGGAGGCTCCCGGAGTGAATCCACCGGAGCCGAATCCGCCACCGCGGCGTATATCCCCATGACCATCACCGACGAGCTCGAGGCCATGGGCCTGTTCGACGCCGAGGAGATCGGTCGCGGCGGGTTCGGTGTCGTATTCCGTTGTGCGCAAAAGACGCTGGATCGGATTGTAGCCGTGAAGGTGCTCTCCTCGGAGATAGACGAGGAGAGCCGGGAGCGGTTTTTACGGGAAGAACAAGCGATGGGCCGGCTGTCGGGCCATCCGAACATCGTCGACATCCTCCAGGTCGATGTGACGCCGGCCGGTAAGCCGTTCATCGTCATGCCGTACGCGGTGCACGGCTCGCTGGAGCGGCTGGTGCACGAGAACGGGCCGCTGACCTGGGAAGATTCCCTGCGGGTCGGGGTGAAGCTGGCGGGGGCCATCGAGACCGCGCATCGCGCCCAGGTGCTGCACCGGGATGTGAAACCGGCCAATGTGCTGCTCAGCCGCTACGGCGAACCGCAGCTCACCGATTTCGGAATCGCCCGCATCCCAGGCGGATTCCGCACGTCGACCAGTCTGATCACCGGTTCGCCCGCGTTCACCGCGCCCGAGGTGCTCAAGGGCGACGAGCCGACCGTGCGCTCGGACGTGTACGGGCTCGGCTCCACCCTGTTCGCCCTGCTGACCGGCCACGCCGCCTACGAACGGCAGGCGGGGGAGAAGGTGGTCGCGCAGTTCCTGCGCATCACCAGCCAGCCGCTGCCGAACCTGCGCGAACACGAAATCCCTTCCGACGTAGCGGCGGCCATCGAAGCGGCCATGTCGACCGATCCGCGCGACCGGCCCGCCAGCGCGGTCGAATTCGGCGATCTGCTGCGCGCGGTGCAGCGCGAGCACGGGCAGGTGCCCGACGAGATGGCGCTGCTCGACGGCGACCTCACCGGCACCGCCGACGGGCCGGATCCCACCGGCTCCCAGACCTATTCGCGACAGCGCACCGGCACCGTGGTGACCGCGCCGCGCGGCCGGTCGCTGTCTTTCCGGCCGCCCGGACCGGCCACCGAATCCTTCCCGGGCGGCGGCACGGCGGTGGGCAATACGCTGCCGCCCACGGCCGCAACGAAATTCCGGCCGCCGACCTCGGTCCGGGAACCGGTGACGCGGCCGCGGCTGCTGGATCCGCTGCGCGCGGGCGGCCGGCGGCGGCTGGCGGTGATCCACGGTCCGGCGGGGTTCGGCAAGAGCACCCTGGCCGCGCAATGGTGCGCCGAACTCACCGATCGCGGGGTGGCGGTGGCCTGGATCGCCATCGACCGGGACGACGACAACGAGGTGTGGCTGCTCGCGCACATCATCGCCGCCATCCACCGGGTGCGCCCGGAGATCGGCGCGGGCCTGGAGCAGGTGCTGGAGGAGCGGACCGCCGAAGCGGTGCCGTACGCCGTCTCCGCGCTCATCGACGAGGTGCACGCCGGCGGCGGCACCGTGGTGGTGGTCGTGGACGACTGGCATCGGATCACCGATCACGGTGCGCACCGGGTGATGGAATCGCTGCTCGACAACGGTTGCCACCATTTGCGTTTCGTCATCACCAGCCGGGAGCACGCCGGGCTGCCGCTGAGCCGGATGAAGGTGGCCGACGAACTGGTCGAGATCGGCTCCGGGCAATTGCGGCTGACGCCGGAGGAGACCCGGCAGATCCTGGTGGAGCGCACCGGGCTGGAACTGTCCGACCGGCAGCTGGAACAGATCCACACCGCCACCGACGGCTGGCCCGCCGCCATCCAATTGGCGAGCCTGTCGCTGCGCAATGCCGGGCAGGACGCGGACGCCCTGGTGGCGCGGCTGTCCGGGGACAACAAGTCGATTCGCGACTATCTGGCCGAGAACGTGCTGGACGCGCTCGACCCGCGAATGCTCGAATTCCTCACCGCCATCGCGATTCCGGAGCGGGTGAACGCCTCGCTGGCGGAGGCGCTGACCGGAATGACCGACGCGGCGCAACTGCTGGAGCAGGCCGAACAGCGAGAGTTGTTCGTGCACCGGCTCTCCGACGATTCGAGCTGGTACAAGATGCAGCCGATGGTGGCCGAGCATCTGCGGGCCCGTCTGGAGCGGGCTCAGCCGGGCGCCGGTAAAGCACTGCACCGCAGGGCTTCCCGCTGGTTCGCCGAGCATCAGCTGCTGCGGCAGTCGGTGGATCACGCGCTGGCCGCCACCGATTTCAAGTTCGCGCTCGACCTGGTCGAGAACGGCGGCATGGATCTCATCGACCGTTCCCGGCTGGCCACGCTGTTCGGGACGGTGTCGAAACTGCCTGTGCAGCAGGTGACTTCGCGCTCCAAGCTGCTGATGGCGCTGGCCCGCGCCAATGTGAACCTGCAGCAGTCCGGCGCGGCCCGCACCGCGCTGGGCCGGTTGTCGAACATGCTGGCCCGCAGTTCACCGACCGATGCCGAGGCGGTGCAGCAGCGCTGCCAGGCCGCGGTGCTCGGGGCGGCCGACCAGATCGCGCGCGATCGCACCGAAGGGGTGCTGGAACGCCTCGCCGACTGCCTGCGCCTGGCCGACGAACTGCCCGCCTGGACGGTGTCCACGGCGGCGAATCTCGCGTCTTACGTCCGGCTGTGCGAATTCGACTTCGTGGGAGCGCGGGAGACGCAGGACTGGGCCGCGCCGTATCACGCCCGTTCCGCCGATCCGCTCGGCGAAGTGTTCGGGCTGTGCGGGCAGGGCGCCGCCGCCTACGAACAACTCGATATCGTCGCCGCCGATCGCTGTTTCGATCAGGCCTGGCAGACCGCTCGCGACCGCTCCGGTCCGCGCTCGCACGCGGTCCGGGTGGCCGCGGCGCTGCTCGGCGAGGTGACCTATCGCCGCGGTGAGCTGGACAGCGCCGAACGCCTGCTGGATCAGAGTCACGAACTGCTGCCCAAGGTGGGCCCGGTCGATTTCCTCATTCCCATCTTCGTGATCGGCGCCCGGGTGAAGGCGGTGCGTGGCGACCTGGAGACCGCCACGGCCCGCCTCGACGAGGGTGCGCGTATCGCGGTGGACCGCAAGCTCACCCGGCTGGCCGCCCATATTCGCGCGGAACGCCTGCGCCTCGGGCTGCCCGCCGATCCGCTGACCGCGGGGCTGGTCACCGATCCCATGGTGCGGGCCATGCGCCATGCCAGCGGCGCCGCCGCGCTGGCCGCCGAGGCCGAGGAGATCGCGACCGTCCGGGCGCTGCTCTACCGGCATTACCACGGCGACGACCGCGCCCCCGACGATTTCGCGCCGCTCGGCACCGACGACACGGCCGTCAAACGCGCCCGCGCCCTGCACGGCCGCATTCGCGAACAGCACCGTCCCCGTGCCGAACTCGACACCGCCATTCTGCTGGCGGAGTGCCTGTCCGCCGCGGGCTGGATGGGGGAGTCCATCGCCACGCTGACTCCGGCCGTCATCCGCTGCGCCGAACTCGGCTGGACCCGGCCGCTGCTGGACGCGGGCCCGGGCGTGCT
Organism: Nocardia yamanashiensis; assembly: GCF_021183565.1. Lineage (NCBI taxonomy): Bacteria > Bacillati > Actinomycetota > Actinomycetes > Mycobacteriales > Nocardiaceae > Nocardia > Nocardia yamanashiensis. Next base: position 6,525,923 of record NZ_CP089226.1, on the reverse strand, counting down.
CGGCATCCTGCGCACGCTGCGCAATGAGATGCCGTTGGGCGCGGTCGATTCCGCGGAACTACCCCGGCAGTTCCTCGACGACCTGATCTGAGCTGCCGGCGGCCGCCAGCATCCCCGGAGCTTGTTCACAGCGTTTCTCGAGGAACGCCGACCATGATCGCCGTCGTGCCTCCGCCGCCGCCGCCGAACCCCGTGCAATCGGTCAACCGGACCTTTCATCATGGGCTGTCGCTGCTGCACGGTTGGGTGCCGCAGGTGCTGGTGTTCGTGGCGGTGCTGGTGCTGGTGGTGGCGTTCGCGCGGGCGTCGCGCCGCTGGTGGCTGGTGGGCGTGCCGGTCAGTCTCGGCGTCGGGCTCGTAGCCGCGTGGGGCGCTTGGGCTTACATGAACGACGAAGGGCTGGCGTCGAATCCGGCCCCGATGCTGTTGTGGGTGTGCATCGGCGCGACGGCGGCGGCGCTGTCTGCCGCGGTGGTGGGTGTGCGTTCCGGCGCGGTGTGGCAGCGTGTGGTGGCGGTGCTGGCGGTGCCGGTCGCCCTGCTGAACGCCACTGTGGTGCTGAATCGATGGGTGGGTTACTACCCGACGGTGCAGGCGGCCTGGGCGGCGGCGACCGCCGAGCCGCTGCCGCATCAAACGGAACTGGACGAGCTTGCGGCGCTGCGGAACACAGATGTGGGGGCCGGCCGGATCGTGCCGGTGGATATTCCGGAGTCGGGCAGCGATTTCCGTCATCGCACCGAGTACGTGTACCTGCCGCCCGCCTGGTTCAAGGGCGATGCCCCGCCCGCGTTACCCGTGGTGCTGATGATCGGCGGCGAATTCAACACCCCCGCCGATTGGGTGCGCAGCGGCCAGATCATGCCCGCCGTCGACGATTTCGTGGCGTGCCACGGCGGAACAGCCCCCATCCTCGTATTCGTCGATGCCGGAGGCAGTTTCAACAATGACACCGAATGCGTGAACGGCCCGCGCGGCGACGCCGCCGACCACCTGACCCGCGACGTCCCCGACTACCTGAAGTCGGAATTCGGCGTCGCACGGGATCCGGCGCAATGGGCGGCCGTCGGCTGGTCCATGGGCGGCACCTGCGCGGTCGACCTGGCTGTCATGCATCCCGAACTTCTGCACACCTTCGTGGACATAGCCGGTGACGCCGGACCGAACTCGGGCACCAAGGACCAGTCGATACGCCGATTGTTCGGTGGCGACCCGACCGCCTGGGCGACCTTCGATCCCGAGACCGTGATGGAGAAGCACGGCCCGTACACCGACATGGTCGGCCTCTTCGACGATCTGACCCCGCCCAAGCGCCAAGGCGGCAACGGCCGCCCCCACCCCACTCACCCTGCGCTGGAAGACGATTCGGCCGGCTACGGCGGCCGCGACGCCGTCTACGACAGCGGCGAGATCGGCGCCGCGGCGGCCCTGTGCGATCAGGGCCGCCGAGTCGGCATCGACTGCACGGTGTACACCACCGAAGGCAGCCACACCTGGCAATTCGCCGCCTCCGCCTTCACATCCTCACTACCCTGGCTGACTTCCCGCCTCGGCCTGTGAGGCATCACGCCTTCGCTCGCCCACGACTTACCCCGGCCGGTGAGGGCTCAGGGGCTTCCCGGCCGCCGGTCGTCTTGGCCCGTGAGGTTTCAGGGTCTGCCCGGCCGCCGGTTGTCTTGGCCCGTGAGGTTTCGGGGTCTGCCCGGCCGCCGGTCGCCTTGGCCCGTGAGGTTTCAGGGGTCTGCCCGGCCGCCGGTTGTCTTGGCCCGTGAGGTTTCGGGGGTCTGCCCGGCCGCCGGTCGTCTTGGCTCGTGGGGTTTCAGGGGCTTGCCCCTGAGAGTTACGAGAGTTGTCTCAAGCCTTCCACCACGGCCGCAGCGGCACCGTCCACGCCTGGTCGGCCCCCAGCTTGACGCCGAGGACCTGGTGTAGCTGCACCACGTTCCGTTCGAACCCGAGCTGGCAGCCGGCCATGTACAGGCCCCACACCTTGGCGGTGCCCTCGCCGACTTCCTTCACCGCGGCATCCCAGTTCTCGACCAGGTTGTCGCACCATTCGGCGAGGGTGAGCGCGTAGTGGTACCGCAGGTTCTCCTCGTGCAGCACCTCCAGGCCCACGTTCTGCGCCTCGGAGATGATCCGCCCGGACCCGGCCAGCTCCCCGTCCGGGAACACGTACCGATCGATGAAATCGCCCGCCTTGGTGGTGTGCTTGTTCTCCGGCCGGGTGATGGAGTGGTTGAGGAACAGCCCGCCGTCGCGCAGCTTCGACTTCATGAACTCGAAGTACGCCGGGTAGTTGTGCACCCCGATGTGCTCGGTGAGCCCGATGGAGGACACCGCGTCGAACCCGGATTCGCGAATATCGCGGTAGTCCGAATGCCGCACCTCGGCCAGTTCCGCCAGCCCGTCCTCGACGATCTTGGCCTGCGCCCATTCGGCCTGTTCGGCCGACAGCGTCGCCCCGATCACCCGGACCCCGCGCTTGGCCGCGTACCGCACCATGCCGCCCCAGCCGCAGCCGATATCGAGCAGCCGGTCCCCGGCCTTCAGGTTCAGTTTCTCGAAGACCAGCCGGTACTTGTTCTCCTGCGCCTGTTCCAGCGTCCAGGCCGGATCCTCGTAGGCCGCACAGGTGTAGGTCATGGACGGCCCGAGCACGTACTCGTAGAACGTATTCGAAACGTCGTAATGATGGTGGATGGCTTCCGCGTCGCGAGTCTTGGAGTGCCGCAGCCCTTCCAGCGCGATGCGCCGCCAGCGCGGCAGCGTCTCCTGCGGCGGCGGCGCGATGGGCTTGAGCAGTTCCCAGCCCAGCGAGCGCGCGATGACCACCAGCTGCATGGCGGTGGGCCGGCGGAACTTCATGCTCCCCATGGCCTTCAGCAGCTCGTACGGGTCGCCCGGGTGCACGCCGTGCGCGATCATGTCACCGGAGATGTAGGCGCGCGCCATGCCCAGGTCGCCGGGCGCGGTGGCGATGTAGTTGACCCCGCGCGGGCTGGTGATCTCCAGGCCGAATTCCGAATCCTCCGGGCCGGTGCTGCTGCCGTCGTAGGCGGTCAGCCGGATGGGCACGGGTCCGTCGATCAGCGTCTCGAAGATCTCGGCAATGGTGAGCTTGGTTCCGAGCTCCGTGAAAACGTCGGAACGATCCTTGAACGTGGTCATTTGCGTTGCACCGCCTTCGAATACAGATCCAGTAAACGATGATCCGGGTCGTAGGTTCGCTTGAGTTGCCGATAGGTGTCGCCGCCGTAATACAGCGCGGCGAAGTCCTCCTCGGAGTAGTAAGCATCCGAGTAGAGCGATTTGTGCCCGTCCAGCCGGGATACTTCGTCCTCGATGGCGCGATTGGCCGCGCCTTCGATCTGCCCCGCCACGGTCGGCACCGCGGACCAGAAGCCGACGTTCACGTAGGTCCGGCCCGGTTCCAGCGGGTACAGCGGCCACGGCTGTTCACCCTCGGTATCGCGCAATCGCAAGGGGCACAACCAGATCGGCTCGATCGGGATCTCGCGCAGGAACCAGTCCAGGAAGTCGGCGGTGCGCTCGATGGGCACCTCGATGTCCTGCACCACCCGCTCGCGCGGCAGGTTCCCCTGCCGGGCCTCCAGCTTGTCCCCGATGTGGTACTTGTGATCGAGCGCGATCAGCTTCCAGTAGAAGCTGGAGCGCAGGTACTTCTTCGGCCAGAAGCGCCGGATCTTCGGGTTCTGGGTGCCGAAAGCCCGTGAGCACCAGAACCAGTCGGTGTCCCAGCGCCACAGGTAGTCGGAGATGGTGAGCCGGTCCCGCTTGGGCGTCTTCGAATCGTGCTGGATGGACCGGTAGTAGATGTTCATCCCGGTGTAATCGCTGGTCGGCCCCGGTTCGTCGGTTTGCCGCCCGACGGTCAGATAGCTCTCGTCCGCGCTGAACACCACACCGTCGAGATAGTCGACCCGCTCCCCGGCGTACGAGCGGTCCGCGATGATCTGCGCCATGGTCGCCTCCAGCTCCCGCAGATCATGAAACCTGATGTGCCGCAGCGCCACATACGGTTCCACCGCTTCCAGCTCGATTCGTAACCGAGTCGAATAGCCCAGCGTGCCATAGGAGTTCGGGAAGCCCCGGAACAGATCGGCGTGCGCGCCGTCGCGGGTGGCGGTGACGATCTCGCCGGCTCCGGTCAGCACGTCGATCTCCAGCACCGATTCGTGTGGCAGGCCATTGCGGAAGGACGTCGATTCGATGCCCAGCCCGGTGACCGCCCCGCCCAGGGTGATGGTCTTGAGCTGCGGCACCACCAGCGGCGCCAGCCCGTAGCGCAGCGTGGTCGCGACCAGGTCCTCGTAGGTGGTCATGCCCGCCACGTCGGCGGTCCGGGCCTCCCGGTCGACCGCGATGACCTGGTTCAATCCGGAGACGTCGAGGCCGGGTGCGGGGTTCTTGGCGCGGGCGCGGAAGAGATTGGACGTCTTCTTGGCCAGGCGCACATCGGCGTCCGGCGGTATCGCCCGATACGAGGCCAGCAGTCGATCGACGCCTGCTCGATGCGCGGCGAAACCTGATTCCTGTGCGGCCGGTGCGCGGCCGGCCTTCCCCAACAGACTCACTGCCACCCTCGGAACCTATCGTGCACCGGACGGTCCGGCCAGCAAGATGACACCGGCGGGGCGGTTTTTCACGCAGGGTTTGCATACGTGTCGACGGTCCCCACCTGCTCGTGTTCGAGTCTATTCCCGCTGCGAAGGTGAATATTCTTACGCTTGCTAACTATCTGGTAACCAAATAGTCCGATTCGCGCCGGAATTCCGCCGTCAGCCCGACCGTCCCGCCCGCCACCAGCAAACCCCCGATACCCAGCAGGATCCACGGCGCCCACCCGCTGTCGTCCCGCTGCTCGTCGAAGGTCCGGCTGACGGTCCGGCCGTTGCGGGTGATCGCGCAGGTGTCACCCGGATGCATCTGCCGCCACCCGCACATCACCTTGCCGGAACTGTCCGCCAGCGAAGCGCAACCACCGATGATGAGACCGGCCCCGAAAACCGCGCAGAGCAGATAGGGCACCGCGTCCTTGACGCGACGCACGGTGTGCATGGCGAGCGATCTCCTCGAAAAACCCGGTACAGCAGCGGAATCCGGCCGGATCCGGCTGCGGCGTAGCATAGCCGGGCCCGGCCGCGCTCACAGCGGCTCGTCGAGCCGGAGTTGCCGGATCTGCGGCTGATACGGCTCCAGCTCGCCCACCTCGAACCGGTACATGCCGATCACCTGCCAGAACTGGCCCGCCGTCAGCCCCTCCGCCTTGTAGCGGCCGTCCGGGGTGAATGCCACCCAGCCCTCGGGCAGGCCGAGCAGGGTCGCGCGCAAGGCGGGTGCGTCGCCCAGCGACCAGACCATGACGCAGCCATCGTTGCCGCCGCTCACCAGCAGGCCGCCGGCCGGATCGAAAGCCAAGGACCGCACCCGGTTTCGATGCCCCGACAGGCTGTGCAGCAGTTGCCCCGACGCCAGATCCCACAGCTGGATGACCAGGTCGTCGCCCGCGGTGGCGAGCAGTCCGGCAGTGCGGTCCACCGCCGCGCACCAGAGCTTGCCGTGATGCTCGCCGAGCCGGTACAGCGGTTGCTCGGCGCGCGGATTCCAGATGCGCACGGTGGCATCCCAGGACACCCCGGCCAGCCGATCGGCGTGCACCCCCACCCCGTAGACGCGTTTGAGCGGCTCGGATTCGCGAGTGTCCCAACCGGATTCGCCCTGCTGCCGGTCCGAGAGCGTATCCAGCAGGGTGCCGGTGGCCACCTCCCACACCCGGATCTTGCCGTCGTCGCAGCCGGTGGCCATGCGCCCGCCGTCCGCGGTGAAGGCGATCGACCGCACCCGGCCCCGATGTTCCCCGCACACCGCGTGCTCGCCGCCGGTATTGAGCGTCCACAGCGTGACGGTGTCGTCGTCGTTGGCGGTGGCGAACAGCCGTCCCGCCGGGTCGTAGGCGACGGCCCAGACGGGCGCGGAATCGATGCTGATCCGCGTCTCGTGCGCGCTGCCGTCCACCGCGAACACCCGCAGTGTGCCGTCCCGGGCGACGGTGGCCAGCTGTTTCGGATCGTGCGGTGCGAAGACGGCCCAGTCCAGCGGGACCAGCGAATCCGTATCGCCGTGAATCCGGTCCACCAGCCGCCCGGTCCGGAGGTCCCACAGCCGGACACTGCCGTCGTTGCCGCAGCCCGCGATCAGCGTGCTGTCCGCGTTCACCGAAACGCCCCGCACGTGCCGGCCGTGCCCGGTCAGCACATGGCGGCACGCCCCGGTGCCCGGATCCCAGATCCGCAGCGCGGATTGCCCGTCGGCGACGGCCAATTGGCTGCCGTCCGGCCGGAAGGAGAACGGCCAGATGGAGCTGGTGTGCCCGGCCAGCCGATGCCGCGGCGCACCGTCGCGCGCGTCGCGCACGAACACCAGCCCCGCCGCGTCGCCGGTGGCGAGCAGTTCCCCGCCCGGATCGAAACTCAGCCAGTGCACCGGGACGCTGCGGTGTTCGGCGCGATGCTGGAATACCGTGCCGGCCAGGGCATTCCACAGGATCACCGCCCCGGCATTGTCGCCGGTGGCCAGCAGCGCCGGGTCGCTGGGATGAAATGCCAAGGTGTAGACGCTGCCTCGATGCCCGTCCAGCCGATGACGCTGTCCCGTTTCGAGATCCAGGATCACCAGACTCCCGTCCGCCCCGCCCGCCGCCAGCCGCGTACCGGACGGGTCCCACGCCAACCGCCGCACCGACTCCGGATCGCCCGGGAAGGCCGCTGTCTCGGAGCCGGTCCGGGCGTTCCACACCCGGATCGTTCCGTCCTGATACGCCGCGGCCAGCCGATCATCGTGGAAGGCCAGGCTGAAGATCCGCTGCGCGAACCCGCGCGGCGGCCCGAATCGATGCCGCAGCTCGCCGCCCGGCAATTCGAAAACCCGCAGCACTCCCGCCGCGTCCCCGGTCGCGAGCAGGCCGCCGCCCGCGTTCACCTCCAGCGGCCACGGCCATTTCGCGAAGTCGCTCAGCAGTTTCCGCAGTTCCCCGGTCGCCGCGTCCCAAATCCGTGCCGTCCCGTCCGCCGACCCCGAGACCAGCACGTGCTCGGTGAACGCCACCGCAACGGCCCGCGCCTGATGCCCCTGCAAGGTCCGCAACGTCCGCCCGGTATCGGCCCCGTAGATGACCACCCCGCCGTAATCGCATCCCAATGCGATGGCCCGCCCGTCCGGACTGTAGGCCAGCGGCCGGGGCAGCCGTCCGTGCTGCGTATCGATCCCGTGCCGGACTCCGATTGTCGCCGGGGCGAATTCGGTTCCGGACCCCGTACCCGGCACCTGAATGGCCCCGGCCAGCGCGGTATTCGCCGGACGCCCGGTGGCCTCGATCAGTACCGCCCGGGTCCACCGGCTGCCCGCCCCGCGACTGCCGGACAGATCGGTCCGCACCAATCGCGCCGCGGTCAGATCGGCGCGCGCCAGATCGGCGCCGGTCAGCGCGGCATGATCCAGCCGGGTGCGATGCAGCCGCGCCCCGCTCAGATCGGCTCCGCTCAGGTCGGCGCCACCCAGATTCGCCTCGGTCAGATCCGCGCCCCGCAGATCCGCCCCGGTCAGCGTCGTCCGCGCCAAATCGGCCCCGGCCAGCCGTGCCCCATTCAAGTCCGCCCCGTCCAAAGCGGTATCACTCAGCCGCGCCCCGCTCAGATCGGCGCCCGAGAGATTGATCCGCCGCAGATCCCGATCCGATAACTCCGCCCCGGCCAGCATGGCCCCACTCAAATCAGCATCGGGCCGGATCCGCAATCGAGTCGCGATGCGCACCGCATTGGCCCGCCCGATGGCCGCCGCACCGTCACGAGCTGTCGCGCCCGCCGTCGCTGAACTACCGGTGCGACGGTCGCTGTCAGCAGTGGAAAGCTTGCCGTCGCGGGCGCTCTCGCCGTCGGGATCGCGATCATCGGCCTTGCTCGTCTCTGTGCCGGTGGAATCCAGTCGATTCGTATTCCCGGGGCGCCTCGCGGGTTCGGCGGTGACGTCCGGGTCGATGCGGGTTATCCAGGAGCGCAGGGCGGTGATGTCGGCGAGGTCGCAGAGGAAACCGACCGCCATATCGCTGAGGTGGCGTTCGGTCAGCGGGCCGGGAGTTGCCGTGCCGCTGTCGAATTCGTCGCTGACCTGCCGCATCACCAGCCATTCGGTGACCGAGGGGTGGATCAGGGCGAAGCGGTTGTCTTCGGTGCGGACGACGAGGCTGCGGGCTCCGAGATAGTGGGCGAGTTGGGCGACGCCGAGGTGATGGGTGCTGCCGAACCGTTCGGCGACGAGTTGCGCGACCTCGTTCAGGTCACCCGGCCCGAGGTCCGTCAAGCCGAGATCGGGTTCGCCCGAGTTCCAGACGCGGAGGGCGAAAAGGGTTACGGCCGTGCGTAGTTCGTCGAGGCGTAGTTCGCTGCGGCCGTCGGGCCCGGCGGGCGCTCGGCTGATCTCGTAGCGCAGCCAGGTGTCCAGCAGGGCTTCGTAGAGCATGGTCGGCCCGATGAGTTCGCCCGCGTCGGCCACACCGCGCAGGCGGTGCTCGTCGAGTTCGGCGATGAAGCTGAGCATGCGCGGGTTGCGGGCCAGGGCGAGCAGGGCGGGGATGCGGTGCAGCAGGCGCATGCGGTTCGCGGCGGCCGATTCGGCATCGGGGTAGCGATTGCCGAGGAAGTCGCGGACCTGGTCGTCGGTGAAATCCTCGATGCTGATCAGGGTGCGGTCCGAGCGGGTGCGCAGGCGTTCGCCGAGGGCGATGGAGACCTGGTCGCGGGAGCGGAAGTGCTGGGTGCGGGCGGCCACCACCACTTTGGCCTTGCCGACGGCGGCTTGCAGCAGGGTGTCCATGTGGTCGGCGGCGCTCTCGTAGCTGAGCCGGGACACCAGTTCGTCGAAGCCGTCGAACAGCAGCACCACGCGACCCTGTTCGAGCATGTAGTTCAGGGCCGCCAGATCGATGCGGTCCTCGCCGTGATTGGCCAGGTGCGCGGCGATCAGGGTTTCCACCGTACGGGTGCGGTCGAGGGTGCGCAGTTCGATGAACAGCGGAACCAGGGTGGGTTCGCGGGCGCTGATCCGTAACGCCAGCTCGCGCAACGCGAACGATTTGCCGCGCCCGAAATCGCCGAGCAGCAGCACGAACCGGCCGTCGTCGGCGGTCACCTGATTCAGCAGTTCGTCGATCAGGTCTGAGCGGATCTCGCGGCTGCCGCGCTCCAGGATCCGGAAGCGTTGCGGCACATACAGGGTGGAGGCGTACCGCGGCTCCTCCCGCAGCCGCACGGTCTGATTGCGCAGGTATTCGCCGAGATCGACCAGTCCCTGGAAATCGATGAAACTGCGCACCAGCACGCCCCGCAGCCCCGCGCGTTCCCGCAAGCGCCGGTCGGGCGCGCGGCCGCTGTAGACGAGTTCGGAACCCGGCTCCGGATCCTGGTTCAGGAATTCCTCGACGATCGGCCAGGTCACCTCGCCGTCGTGCACCCCGATCCGCCACTGGTCCACCACTTCTCCGCGCTTGGCCGTGATCAGCAGGCACGGCAGCCCGGCCGGAATGCGCCGGAGCTTGGCCCCCGGATACCGCACCCGGCACACCTCCTCGATCCGGTCCAGCAGCAGATCGATGGGCCGCAAGGCCGGAGCCGCGGGCGGTTCGGGGGTGGGCGCTTTCCGGAGCTCGACGACCGGCCGGCTGCTCGGCAGCGTCTCCGCGGCATGCCGCCAGGTGCGCTCGAGGGAAACCGTTCCGCCCGTGCCGTTCTCACACGGATACCGGGTCAATCCGGTCGCGGTCACATGAATGATCTCGGCCCGTCCGGGTCCGGCGGCGGGCAGCACCGGCAGCGCATCGCCCAGCGTGCCCGCGTGCACGCCGCCCGGACCGGGCCCGTGCAGCAGCAGATTCAGCCGGGGCGCGAGATGCCGGAACGCGGCGGCGGTATCGCGCAGCAGTTCCGGATGCCACGGCGAGGTGCCGGTATCCGGCAGCGGGTCGTGGCGCAGCACGCCGAGCCGGAACCACCCCTGCCGCTCGAACTCCCGCAGCTGCTCGGCGAACCACAAGGCCTGTGGATCGCCGAGGAAGCCGTAATCGTCGTCCGCCAGATGCGTCGCGGCCAGCGTCGAATTCAGTCCGGCCACGACCATGCGCAGCTCGGGAATCGGGAACAGCGTCCACGGCTGGGTGCTGCCGAACACCAGATCGTCCATGCCCCGGAAGACCTCGGTGAACATGCGCTCGTACAGTTCGAGCTTGCGATAGTACGGCGGTTGCGGGCGGCGATTGTTGGCCTCGCATTCCAGCATGTACGAATGGCACAGCGGTTTCGACACGTCGTGATTGCCCGGCACCACCACGACCCGCCCCGGCTCCAGCTTGAGCAGCACGCGCAGTCCGCGCAGAAATGTTGCCGCGCTCTGGAATTCGGTGAGGTTCGCCGATTCGGTGAGATCGCCGCTGACCACCAGCAGATCCGGGGCGGGCACCTGCCGGTCCGCGAGTTCGCCGACCGCGCCCCGGATCTGCGATTGCAGCGTCTCCGGATCGTGCGCGGCGGCATCGAGCGTCCCGGCCCGCCCGAAGCGCGGGCCCGCCACGTGCAGTATCGAAACCCCGGTGCGCCGCTGGTCCGGTGCGCCCCCGCCCGGGAACGCCGGCGCGGTCGGCGGACGCTTCCGCCCCGCCCCGGGCGGCTCTTCGAAATGCCCGAAGCCGCTGCGCCGCACCGGGAATCCCGGCCCGCTCCGACCGCCCGGCAAGCGCGCCACCCACTCCAGCACCTGCTCGCGCGCGGCCGCGCCATCGCTCACCTGCACCAGATCCAGGCAGTCGACCCCCGCCGGCAGCGCCTCCAGCGAGCACCCCGTCACCCGCACCGCCAGCAGCTTGCCCGGGTCCGCGTCCAGCGCCGCCCGCCATTCCGGATTGGTGTGCCGAGCCGCCACATAGTTCGGCGACCACACCACCAGCACCGCCGCCGCTTCCCGCACCCCGCGATAGGCGAAATCGTCGAAATCCGCCCCCGGCGCGAAGTCCCAGGACTGCAGCAGTGTCCGATATCCCGCCCCGGCCGTCTCCAGCTCCCACGCCAGCCAGGTCGCCCACCGTTCGTCGGCCGGCGAGTAGCTGATGAAGAACTCTCCGGGCCGCCCTCCCGTCGAACTCACCGCACCAGTATTACTCTGCGGAATACTTATCGGGGGCAACTGAATAGGATCGGACCGGACACGATGTGGTCCGGGTCGCGCGCTAGATCCCCACTGAATTGACCGACTGTGCGAGGACGGATGGAATCGGATCCACCGGGCCCCGGGCCCGAAGGCGCGCCTTCGCCTGCCCATGATCGCCCGGCTCGCTCCCGCCCGTCCGGTATCCGTCATGACCGGCCGGCCCGACCCGTCGGCGCCCGCCCGGGCCGCGCCGTCCGCGCCCGGCTCGGCGACCTGCGCGCGCGGCTGAGCTTGCTCGACGGCATCCGGCTGGGCCTGCTCGCGATCGGATTGCTCTGTGTCGCGACCGGACTGCTGCCGCGCGCGGAAGCGGCCGACAATATGCGGCGGATCGCGCCGTTGCTGTTGTTCCTGACGAGCGTGATCGTGCTCGCCGAGCTGACCAGGCGGGCCAAGGTGTTCGATGTGATCGCGCATCGGCTGGCCATCATCGCGGGCGGGAACTACGCGGCGCTGTTCCTGTTGTGCGTCCTGTTCGCGGCCACTACGACGACGGTGCTGAATCTGGATACGACCGCGGTGCTGCTGACGCCGGTCATGCTGGCGCTGGCGATTCCGGCGCGGATCGCGCCGGTGCCGCTGGCCATGACGACGCTGTGGCTGGCCAATACCGCGAGCCTGCTGCTGCCGGTGTCGAACCTGACCAATCTGCTGGCGGCGGACCGGGTCGCACTGGATGCCACCGGGTTCGCGGCCAGAATGTGGCTGCCGCAGGCGTTTTCGGTGCTGGTCACCATGGTGTGCCTGTGGTGGTGGTACTGGCGGCGGACCGAGCGCGGGGCGGAGCGGTACGTGGTACCGGAGCCGGTGCGTCCGGCGGACGCGCGGGAGCGGATCCTCATGTACACGACGGCGGGGGCGTGCGTGCTGTTCGTGCTGGCGATCCCGTTCGTGGGCGACAGTATCGGGCTGGCGGCGACCGGCGCGGCGGTGATCGCGCTGGCGGCGTTCGCGGTCCTCGACCGTTCCGCGCTGCGCTGGTCGCTGATCCCTTGGCAGCTGCTGGTTTTCGTGGCGGGGCTGTTCCTGGTGGTCCCCACGCTGAGCCGGTACGGGCTCTCAGATCTGATGCACGGGCTCATCGGCGACGACTCCGGTGTGGGCGGCGCGTTCCGGGCCGCGGCGGCGGGGGCGGGGCTGTCGAATCTGGTGAACAACCTGCCCGCGTACACGGCGGGCGAGGCGGTGATCCCGGCGGGCGAGCGAAACCAATTGCTGGCCTTGCTGATCGGCACCAATGTCGGGCCGGTGATCACGCCCTGGGCGTCCCTGGCCACGCTGCTGTGCCTGGAGTTCTGCCGCACCCACGCGGTCCGGATTCCCATGCGGCGCTTCGTGCTGACCGGAGCGGTGCTGGCGGTCACGGCGACCGTGGCGGCGGTCGGCGGGCTGCTGCTCACCGGTTAACCGCTCAGAACGGATTCTCCGGTCGCAGCGCGTACCGCACGATCTCGCTCACATCCCGGTCGGTATAGGTGGGCGGCAGCGGCAGGCTCAGGTGGGTGAACAACCGTCGCACCTGCTCCAGGCTCGGCTCGGCCGGCGGCGTCAGATCCCCGCGATAGCCGAGCGGAATCTGGCGCGCCTGCCGGAAACTCACCGCCAGCTCGCGTGTGAAGTCCTGGTAGTGCGGCTTGCCGCGCTCGAAGAACAGCGCCGGCGTGGTCGGATTGCGCTGCGTCATGATGACCCCGCTGGCCGACAGGTCCCAGCGAAACGTGGTGGTGCCCGCCGACACCGCCAGGTCGATGGTCAGGAATTCCGACTGCTGCCCGTGCCAGTACGCCGCGAGCACGGTCGCATAGCACTGCTTGCGAATCCGCTCGGCGGTCCACGGGCGTCCGGCCGCATCGCCTTGTGGTTGCAGCGAGGTCCGGTATTGCGCGTCGGCCTGGCACAGCGGCACATTGCCGGGATCCAGAATCTCGATCTGCATCCGCAGCGTGCGCTGTTCCCGGCGGGCCTTCTCCAGCAGCATGGGCAGTGTGACCGCCCGCAGGTAGGAACCCGTGCCGCCCTTGCAAACCCATTGGTCGGTATCGCGCCGGGACAGGGTGTGCTGCTGCCCGATCTCCGATCCGTACAGCAATCGCACGGCCGTCGTATCGCGAACGGCCCGCGCCATGTCCTGCCGGTCGCGGAGCAGCATCATGGCCAGCAGGCCCAGCACGGCCAGGGTCGCCGCGCCCACGAAGCCTGCGGCCAGCTCCTGGGAGATGGCGTCCCCGAAGATATCGATCGCCTGGATCGCCACCGCCGTGAACGCGATGCCCAGCACCACGGCCCCGTCCAGATTGGCGCGCAACCACTTCGCGATGCGTTTCATCATCCGCGCCTCCCCCTCGGTGCCACCCCCAGGATAGGCCCGCTACCTCGGCCGACGTCCGATTCCGAAGGGATTGCCCGGCTTGAAGGTTCGCCGTGGGTACCCGCGGGAACCCGGCCGGGGCGGAATCGGGCGTAGCATAACCGGGCGGCAGCAGGGTACAGCCGGGCAATCCGTGCAATCAGTAAGGAGCACATGGTGGGACAGGTCAGCGCCTCCAGTTCGATCGTCGTGACGGCCGATCCGAAGCGGACACTGGACGCTCTCGCGGACTACGAGACGGTGCGGCCGCGCATCCTGTCCTCGCACTACCGCGACTACAAGGTGGTCGAGGGCGGCAAGGGCGCCGGCACCGTCGCCGACTGGACGCTGCAGGCCACCGAGAAGCGGTCCCGCAATGTGCACGCCACCATCTCGGTCTCCGATTCCATGGTGACGGAACGGGATTCGAACTCCTCCATGGTCACCACCTGGACCGTGACCCCCTCCGGCAGCGGCTCGCTGGTCACCGTGCGCACCAGCTGGAAGGGCGCCGGCGGTATCGGCGGCATTTTCGAGGGCATCTTCGCCCCGCTCGGCCTGAAGAAGATCCAGGCCGAGGTGCTGGAGAACCTGAAGCGCGAACTCGCGTAATCCCGGTCGTCAGTGGGCGGCGATATCGAACAGATTCCCTTCGGGATCGGCCAGCGTCGCCCATTTGATGCCGTACTCGTCGAAATCGGCGATGTGCTTGGCGCCCAGCGCGATCGCGCGCTCGATTCCGGCGGGCTGATCGTCCGACGCCAGATCCAGGTGCACCACATTCTTGCCGGGTGTCTTGTCCGGGACGTGGATGAACATGAGCGTCGGCGCGTGACCCGAGGTCTGGCCGACGGTGGCGAAATGCTCGTTGCCGTCCGGGTCGACGGCGAGGTCGAGCAGCTGGGCGTAGAACCCGGCCAGCTCGGCGGCGTTCGCGCAGTCGAAGGTGATATTGGCGAGTTTCACGGACATATCGATGTCTCCTGTTCAGAGCCGGCCGATGGGCCAGCAGATTTCGGTGATGTAGTCCGAGGGCACGACGTCCCCCGGACCGGCTAGGTAGAGCTCGCGAATGGGTTCCGCGAGTGCGGTGTCGTGTTCGGCGACGAAGGTGCCCAGCGCGCCGTAGGTGATGTCGAAGTCGGTGAACGGCCCGACGTGGGTGGCCACCGCGAATCGGCGGGCCGGTAGATCGACGACCGTGCCGAGCGTCGCCGCGCGTTCCCGATCCGCCGGGTCGATCGGCACGAAGGCCATCACCTCGCCCTTGTCCTCCTCGAAGAACTCGGGGGAGTAGGTCGCGCCGCCGGGGCCCGCGGGCTGGATGCCGAGGCCCTCCAGGGAGATGTAGAGCGGCGGGAACTGCTCGTCGCACCAGTCGCCGATCACCTCCCGCAGTACCACTTCGGCGACCGACAGGGCGGGAAAGCTTGGGACGGAACGATATTCGACCTGCACGGTGATCTCCGCGGGCGGCAGCAGCAGCGTGCGCAGCGAGGCCACCACATCGCGGGTGCGCTGCAGCTCGGCTTCCATCCGCTCCAGATGCGCCCGCAGCGCCGCGTCCCGGCTCGCGCGATCCGGCGCCGAGAGCACCTCGCGGATCTCCGGCACCGGCATGTTCAGCTCGCGTAACCGCCGGATCAGATGCGCCTGGTCCACCTGATCCGTCGAATAGAAGCGGTACCCGGAGCCGGGATCGATCCGCACCGGTTCCAGTAGTTCGATCTCGTGGTAGTACCGCAGCGCCTTCACGCTCAGATGGCTGAGCTTGGAGAACTCCCCGATCGGGACCGTTGCCGTCATGCCTTCAGCGAACACCCTCCCACCGGGGGAGAGTCAAGGAGCGGGGAGTTTTCGCATTTCCGGCCCGCGAACCCCCGCCGTGGGCGCGGGGGTCGGGGCCGGTCGCCGCGTTCCGCGACTAGGCTGGGCGGCAATCACTTCCCCGCAGAGAGGAAACGCCGTGCAGCCCGGTGGAGAGTTCGACATCCAGCAGTTGATGGCCCAGGCCGCTCAGATGCAGCAGGCCGTCATGGCCGCGCAGCAGGAGATCGCCGAGGCCGAGGTCGAGGGCGAAGCGGGCGGCGGCCTGGTGCGGGCCCGGATCAAGGCCACCGGTGAGGTGCTGGCGCTCACCATCGACCCCAAGATCGTCGATCCGGAGGATGTCGACACGCTCCAGGACCTGGTCATCGGGGCGATCAACAATGCCATGGAGAATGCCCAGCAGGTGGCGGCCGAACGCCTGGGACCGCTCGCGGGCGGCCTCGGCGGCGGCGCCCTGCCCGGTTTCTAGTCGGGGAAGGCGCAGGTGTACGAGGGTCCCGTTCAGGATCTGATCGACGAACTGGGCAAGCTGCCCGGCATCGGTCCGAAGAGCGCGCAGCGCATCGCTTTTCATTTCCTCTCGGTGGAACCGCCGGAGATCGACCGCCTGCAGGCGGCGTTGCAGAAGGTGCGCGACGGCGTGCGGTTCTGCTCGGTCTGCGGCACCGTCTCCGACGGCGAACTCTGCCGCATCTGCGCCGATCCGCGCCGCGACCGCACCATGATCTGCGTGGTCGAGGAGCCCAAGGACGTGCAGGCCATCGAGCGCACCCGCGAATTCCGCGGCCGCTACCACGTGCTCGGCGGCGCCCTCGACCCGTTGTCCGGCATCGGCCCCGACCAGCTCCGCATCCGCGAACTGCTCACCCGCATCGGCAATCAGGACGACGGCGTCGACGTCACCGAGGTCATCATCGCCACCGACCCCAACACCGAAGGCGAAGCCACGGCCACCTACCTGGTCCGCATGCTCCGCGATTTCCCCGGCCTGTCGGTCACCCGCCTGGCCTCCGGCCTCCCGATGGGCGGCGACCTCGAGTTCGCCGACGAACTGACCCTCGGCCGAGCCCTCTCGGGCCGCCGGGCTCTCTAGTCGTACAGCCGGTTTCGCGGCGCAGCCCGGGATCCTCGGCCAGCGGTTTCTCGAGCGCAGCCCCGAGATCCTGGGCCAGCGGTTTCTCGAGCGCAGCCCCGAGATCCTGGGCCAGCGGTTTCTCGAGCGCAGCCCCGAGATCCTGGGCCAGCGGTTTCTCGAGCGCAGCCCCGAGATCCTGGACGAGGGGTTTCTCGGGCGCAGCCCCGAGATCCTGGGCGAGGGGTTTCAGGGGCGAAGCCCCTGAGAGCCTACGAGAGTTGTCTAAGTCCAGGTCGGCGGCGCGGGCAGCGCCGCCGGCTGGGGGCAGGGGATGTGCTGGAGGTTCCGGGGGATGTCCGCGCCCGCGCCGGTGGCGTGCAAGGCCACCGCCACGGCGAACGTCGCCGCCACACCGGCTACCACGGCCAGGCTCTTGCGTAGCCTCGGGCCGCTGAGCTTCGGGACTAGCTTCATGGGTTCTCTCCTCGCCGGAAGTGATTACGAGAACTAGCCGGAACGAAGCGAAATGCTAGCGTTCCTGCGCCCATGAATCTTGTAAGCGGACACCACCTTTTCGAAAAGAAATATGTCCGTTATGCCGGAGACCGGAAAATCGTCAGAAGGTCAGCCGCTGCCAGTCGAGCGAATCGAACCGCTCCCGTTCACCCGTCGCCCACTCCCAGATGAGCTCCGACACCGATTTCGCATCCCCCAGCGCGATGGCGAAATGCTTGTCCGGCGCCCCCGCCCGATACTCCAGGTCGTATCGCCCGTCCTCGTGCCGATAGGTCTGGATGTAATCCTGATCCGCTCGCTCGGCGATCAGATACGGCCCCGGCGCCCCCAGCTCCGGCACCCACAACTCGACGAGTTCCTTTGTCAGATAGGGGAACTCACCCGCCCCGCCGTGATTCACGGTGAGCGGCACCGCCCCCGCCGGATCGATCAGCCAGGCCAGCTGCGGATCGTAGACCGCGTACCCGCGCGGCGTCGCCAGCTCGAACAGCACCCCGCGCAGATGCCCGATCGCGTCGTACGGGCTGGAGACGAACAGCACCTCGCCCATGGCTCCGTCGACGGCGGGCGCGCCCAGGAACGCGTCGATCTCGTCCAGCTCCCCATTGCGCCGGTCCAGCTCGGCCGCGAACCCGGCGATGGCCTCGACCGCCGGTTTCCCGTCCTGCGTGGTCAGGTACGCGTCCACCTCGGCGGGTGTCGCGGCGGCGCCGGAGGGCAGCAGTACGTGGTCGTAGCTCACCCGGCCAGGCTAGTTGTCAGCCCGCGAGGGTCTGCGGCCCGGTCCGGATGTACTCGGTGGTGACCAGGCAGTGGCAGCCGCCCGCCACGTCCGAGCAGTCGGCGATGAAGAGGTGCCGGACCCGGTCGGTGTCGTGGCAGTCCTGGTCGGTGCATTCGAGAGAGCCGTCGGCGTGCGCCAGCAGGGTCCCGTGACAGTGGTCGAGCACCGCTGCGCAGAGCGAGCATTCGGGGTCGCTCATTCCAACCTCCTTGTCCCTACGAGTCCTATCACTCGGGTCCGACAACTGTGGGAGGTCACCGCGTGTCGTCCGAACTGTCCGGAAATCGCCCGCGTGTCGCGCCCCCGGGTTCACGGTGGCTTAACAGGAATCGCACGCCGCGAGCACGACGCCGTGGTGAACTTGGTCATGGGCATCAAAGTGTCCCTGGAACATCGCACCACCTACTCCTTCGACCGGCCCGTGCGCATCCATCCGCACGTGGTGCGGTTGCGGCCCGCGCCGCACACCCGCACCACCATCGAGGCCTATTCCATGCGGGTGACGCCCGCGGACCACTTCGTGAACTGGCAGCAGGACGCGTTCGGCAATTTCCTTGCGCGCCTGGTGTTCCAGGAGCCCGCGCGCGAACTCTCCATCGATATCGGCCTGATCGCCGACCTGGACGTGATCAATCCGTTCGACTTCTTCGTCGAGGACTACGCCGAGCATTTCCCCTTCGCCTACAGCCCACAGCTGGCCGCCGATCTCGAGGTCTATCTGCGCCCGGTGGACGAGCATGAATCCGGTTCCGGCCCAGGCGAAGCCGTGCTCGAATTCGTGCGCGCCCACGCCCCGAAGGATTTTCCGCGCAGTATCGAATTCCTGGTCGCCGTGAACCAGGCGCTGCGGGAGGCCGTCGGCTACACCATCCGCATGGAGCCCGGGGTGCAGACCCCCGACCACACCCTGCGCACCGCCCTCGGTTCCTGTCGCGACTCGGCCTGGCTGCTGGTCTCGATCCTGCGCCAATTCGGTTTGGCCGCAAGGTTCGTCTCCGGCTACCTGATCCAGCTGGCCCAGGACGTGCCCTCGCTGGACGGCCCCTCCGGCCCGCCCGCCGACTTCACCGACCTGCACGCCTGGACCGAGGTCTATCTGCCCGGTGCGGGCTGGGTCGGTCTCGATCCCACCTCCGGTCTCTTCGCGGGCGAAGGTCACATTCCGCTCGCCGCCACCCCGCACCCGGTCTCCTCGGCCCCCATCACCGGCGCCACCGACCCGGTCACCGCCACCCTCGACTTCTCCAACACCGTCAGCCGCATTCACGAAGACCCGCGAATCACCCTGCCCTACCGCGATATCCAATGGCAGCGCATCACCGCCGCCGCGGCCACCGTCGACGCCCGCACCGCCGCCGCCGATATCGGCCTCACCCTGGGCGGCGAACCCACTTTCGTCTCCATCGATGACCAGACCAGCCCGGAATGGACCACCGCCGCCGACGGCCCGCACAAACGCGAACGCGCCGCCGACCTGGCCGATCGCCTCCGCGCCATCTACGCCCCGACGGGCATAGTCCAATACCGCCAAGGCAAGTGGTACCCCGGCGAACCCCTGCCCCGCTGGGATATCGCCCTGCTCTGGCGCACCGACGCCCACCCCCTCTGGACCGATCAATCCCTGCTGGTCGACCCCTGGCTCCCGGCGTCCGTCGGCTCGTCCGAGCGGGCGGACACGACGCTCGAGTTCGGCGCCGCGGATCCGAAGCCATCTCCGGCACGCGCGTTGATCCCGCCGGCGGCGCACAGCGTTTCCGCCGAACGACCGAACGCGGCGGTTCGACCGCCCGTGCCGCAGTCCCCGGAGCGTGTGGTCACCGCACCGGTGCCGGGCGATCTCGCCGACCGCCGCGGGCCGAGCGCGAATCCGGCGCACGCCAACGGTTCCGGTGCGCGACCCGCGCCTCCCGATGCCGGACAACGGGAACCCACGGAAGGCATTACCGCGCAGCATGATCCGGCGCGCCGGCTTATTCAAGCGGTGGCGGCCGGGCTCGGCTTGCCGGAAGGGCAGGTGCGGCCGGCCTACGAAGACGCGCTGCTGCGGCTGGCCGCGAAATCGCGTGCGCCACAGGGTGAACCAGTCGTACACGGTGATGACCTGGTGCCGGGTGCGGACTCGGTGCAAGCGCGGAAGGCATTGCTCGCCGAGCTGGATGCCGCGGTGGCCGAGCCCGCCGCCTATGTGTTGTCGCTGTATCGGCGTGCGGACGAGGCGGGGTGGGCGAGCGCCGATTGGCGGTTGCGGCGTGGGCGAATCGTCTTGACCGAGGGCGATTCTCCGGCCGGGCTGCGATTGCCGCTCGGGTCGGTGTCGTGGCAGTCCCCGCCCGCGCGGCCGGATGCGGATCCCTTCGCGGAGCGGGTGCCCTGGAGCGCGGCGGAGCCGCCCGCCGTGGTGGAGTCGGCGGAGCGTGCGCCGATCAGTGCGCTGGTCGCCGAGATACGCGACGAGCGACTGTTCGTATTCCTGCCGCCGGTGGAGGAGTTCGGCGCGTTCTGCGATCTGGTGCGGCGGGTGGAAGCGGCGGCCGCGGCCATCGGGCAGCCGGTCGTGCTGGAAGGCTATGCGCCGCCGGTGGATGCGCGCTTGCAGTCGCTGTCGATCACGCCGGACCCCGGGGTGATCGAGGTGAACATTCAGCCGACGAGCAGTTTCGCCGAGCAGGCGCGATTGCTGGAGACGCTGTACGAGCAGGCGCGCGAAGCCCGGCTGGGCACCGAATCGTTCGATGTGGACGGCAGCAACAGCGGGACCGGCGGTGGGAATCACATCACGCTGGGCGGGGCCACGCCCGCGCGGTCGCCCATGCTACGCCGACCGGATCTGCTGGTTTCGATGCTGACCTATTGGCAGCGGCATCCGGCGCTGTCGTATCTGTTCTCGGGGCGGTTCATCGGGCCGACCTCGCAGGCGCCGCGCGTAGACGAAGGCCGGCCGGAGGCGTTGTACGAGTTGGAGATCGCGTTCGCGGAGATCGCCAGATTGTCGGGGGAGGGAGAGCGGACCTCCGCGCCCTGGGACGTGGACCGCGCACTGCGGCATCTGCTGGTCGACCTCACTGGCAATACGCATCGGGCCGAGTTCTGCATCGACAAGCTGTACAGCCCGGATTCGGCGCGCGGGCGGCTCGGCCTGGTGGAATTGCGCGGCTTCGAGATGCCGCCGCACTTCCGGATGGCCATGGTGCAATCACTGCTGGTGCGGGCGCTGGTACTGCGATTCTGGGAGCACCCGTACACGGCGCCGCTGCTCCGGCACGGGGCGAACCTGCACGGCCGATACCTGCTGCCGCACTATGTGCTGACCGATATCGCGGAGGTCGCGGCCGATCTGCGTTCGCACGGTATCGAATTCGATACCAGCTGGCTGGAACCTTTTGCCGAGTTCCGTTTTCCGCGCCTGGGCACGGTGGTACTCGGGGATATGGAAGTGGAACTACGCGGGGCCATCGAACCGTGGAACACCCTCGGTGAGCAGACCGTCGCCACCGGCACGGCCCGCTACGTGGATTCGTCGGTGGAACGGCTACAGGTGCGGGTGGTGGGCGCGGATCGCGGGCGCTACGCGGTGACCTGCAATGGCTACCCGGTCCCGCTGCTCGCCACCGACAAGGCGGACGTGCAGGTCGCGGGCGTCCGGTACCGGGCCTGGCAGCCGCCGAACGCGCTGCATCCGTCGCTGACCGTGGACGCGCCGCTGACCTTCGACGTGGTGGATCTGGAATCCGGGCTGTCGCGCGGCGGGTGCACGTACCACGTCTCGCATCCGGGCGGGCTGTACTACGCGGGACCGCCGGTGAACTCGGTCGAGGCGCAATCGCGGCGCAACCGGCTGTTCGAACCTTTCGGACATACCCCGGGTCCGGTCGACATCGCCGATCTGCGTGCCAAAATGGCCATACAGGCCACCGACATCGGCGCACCCGGAATACTCGACCTCCGCCGGGCCCGCACCGTGTGGAACGCGGCCCGCGACCGATAGGCATCCGGGGAGTGGTAGGCGGTGACAGTGCTCGACACGACGCCACCGGGTGACGCCATGGCCGGCGAACCGGACCGCTGGAGCACCCCGGCGCAGCCCGGCGAAGTGCGCGCGGAATTCGCGAAATACCGTGCGGCGGCCGCCGATACGGGCGGCATCGATGCCTGCGGGCTGCCCACCGGCGGCTACTGGGACGAACTCGCCGACGGTGCGGGCCGGCTGCGGCCGCTGTGGGCCGATCTGTCCGCCGACCTGCTGGATCAGGGGCGCGAGGGGCTGCATCGCCTGGACGGGCGGGTGCGGCGGCTCATCGAGGACGACGGCATCACCTACACCGAACTCAAGGAGACCGAGGAGACCGCCGCGCCCGCGCCCTGGCGGCTGGACCCGATTCCGCTGCTCGTCTCCGATACCGACTGGACCGGGCTGGAAGCCGGTGTGGTGCAACGCTCCCGGCTGCTGGACGCCATCCTCGCCGATGTGTACGGGCCCCGGCACACCCTCGCGCGCGGACTGCTGCCGCCGCAGATCGTGTTCGCGCATCGCGGGTATGTGCGTGCGGCGCACGGGATTCCATTGCCCGGGCGGCAGCAGTTGTTCCTGCACGCCTGCGATATCAGCCGCTGGAGCGACGGCGGGTTCCGGGTGCTGGCCGACTGGGCGCAGGCGCCCTCCGGTATCGGCTACGCGCTGGCCGATCGCCGGGTGGTCTCCGCCGCCATCCCCGAAGCCTTCGAACTCGCCAGCCCGCGCCCGCTCACCCCGTTCGTGCGCGCCATGCGGCTCATGCTCATCGAAGCCGCCCCGCGCGCGGCCGACGAGGAACCCGTCGTGGTGGTGCTGAGCCCCGGCGTGCATTCCGAAACCGCTTTCGATCAAGCGTATTTGGCGTCCGTACTGGGTTTCCCGCTGGTGGAGAGCGCCGACCTGGTGGTGCGCGACGGCCGTCTGTGGATGCGCTCGCTCGGCACCCTGAAACAGGTCGACGTGGTGCTGCGCCGGGTGGACGCCGAATTCTCCGACCCGCTCGATCTGCGGCCCGATTCCCGCCTGGGCGTGGTCGGTCTGGTCGAAGTGCTGCGGCGCGGGGCGGTCACCGTGGTCAACACCCTGGGCAGCGGGCTGCTGGAGAGCCCGGCACTGGCCGCCTTCCTGCCGCGATTGTCCCGCGTCCTGCTCGACGAGGAACTGAAACTGCCCGGCGTGCAGTCGTATTGGGGCGGCGACGACACCGAGCGCGCGCACCTGACCGCCAATCTGCACCGCCTCGTGCTGCGCTCGGCCGTCGACGCCACCACCGTCTTCGGGCACCTGCTCACCCGCGCCCAGCGCACCGAATGGCAGGCCCGCATCGCGACCGAGGGCTGGAAATGGGTCGGCCAGGAACCCGCCCGCTTCTCCGTCGCCCCCGCCGTCGCCGCCTCCGGGGAACTCGCCGCCGCCCCCGTCGCCACCCGGCTGTTCTCGCTCGCGGGCCGCGTCGGATATCGCGTGATGGCGGGCGGACTCGGTCAGCTGCACCAGCGCGGCGGTCCCGACGGCATGATCGGTGACGTCGCCGCGAAGGACATCTGGGTGAGCGCCACCCCCACGCCCGTCCCCGCCGTCGAGATCCAGGAGGAGCGCCTCCGCCCCGCCCGCGTGCCCGCCCTCGAAGTGGTCAGCTCGCCCCGCGTGCTCAACGATCTGTTCTGGCTGGGACGCTACTGCGAGCGCGCGGAGGCCACCGTGCGACTGCTCGCCGCCACCCATGATCGCTACCAGGACTATCGCTACCGCCCGTGGCTGGAAGGCGCGGAAGCCATGCCGATCCTCATCGCGGCCTTGGCTCGCGCCACCGGATCGTCCCCGCCCGCCCCGAAGCCCCGCGCCCCGCACCGGGCAGCGGCCGGGGGTGCGGCGGCAGCGAGTGCGGCCGCCGATCGGGCGGCCCCGGAACCTGACCGGCCGGCGGTTCCGGCCGCGCCGGAGGGGGCGCCCAGCCCCAGGTCCGAGGGCGTCGGCACCGCCGGGGAGGTGATGAATGCCTTTGCCGGGCAACGGCAATCCGGGCTCGGTCAGTTCCAATGGCAGCAGGGCGGCTTCGATCCGAATCCGGAGCTGTCCGACGCGCGCCCGCCCCGGACCGAGGTCGCGCGCGATGACCCGGCGGGGCGCAAGCCGGGTCGGCGGCGCGAGTATTCGGACGAGCCGACGGTGCCGATCGCCTTGCCGGGGGCGTCACGGCGGGAGCACGACTTCCTGGTGGCGTTGTCG
Organism: Nocardia yamanashiensis; assembly: GCF_021183565.1. Classification (NCBI taxonomy): domain Bacteria; kingdom Bacillati; phylum Actinomycetota; class Actinomycetes; order Mycobacteriales; family Nocardiaceae; genus Nocardia; species Nocardia yamanashiensis. The sequence continues at coordinate 6,501,856 of NZ_CP089226.1, read as the reverse complement.
GTGGACCGGGAGTTGCCCGGCTCGCTGGCGTTCGCCGTGGAGGGGTACGCGAAATCCGCTCGGGCCGTGCGGGATCAGCTGCCGCCGGACACCTGGGTGATTCTGGGCGCGGCGGACCGGGCGCTGGCGGAGTATCGGGCGGCGCGCGGAGATCGGGGGGCGGCGCTGGCGGCCGTGCATTCGCGGGTGCTGTCGGCGCTGCTTTCGTTGCAGGGCATCGACGCCGAGACCATGGTGCGCGATACCGGTTGGTATGTCATGGATATCGGGCGGCGGGTGGAGCGGGCGCTGGCGCTCACCTCCCTGTTGTCGGTCACGCTCACCCGGAACTATCCGCCCGAAGTGGACCGGGTGGTCATCGAGGCGGTGCTGCGGGCGACGGTGTCGTCGGTGAGCTACCGCCGCCGCCATCGGGATTCGCTGCGCGTCTCGGCGCTGGCGAGCCTGCTGCTGTTCGACGCGAGCAATCCGCGCTCGCTGGCCTATCAACTCGAACGCCTGGAGGCCGATTTCCTGGCGCTGCCCGCCGCCACCGGATCCTCGCGCCCGCAACGCCTGTTGACCGATGCTCAGCGCATGCTGCGCCGTATCGACCCGGCCGATCTGGAGAGCGCCGACGCGGCCGGCCATCGCACCGATCTGGCCGAACTGCTCGACGGCGTGCACCTGCGCCTGCGCAAGATCTCCGAATCCTTCGAAGCCACCCGGCTTTCGGTGCCGCGCGAGATCCAGCCGCTGTGGGGTACGACCCGGGTGGTCGGATGAGCGGGCGGCGCTACCGGGTGCTGCATCGCACCGTCTACGTGTACTCCGATGCCGTCACCAGCTCCTACGGCCGCGCCTACCTGACCCCGCGCGAATTCCCCGGCCAGCGGCTGCTCTCCCACGAGGTGCAGGTCGACCCGGTGCCATCCGACCGGTCGGTGGGCTCGGATGTCTACGGCAACACCACCCTCTACTTCCACGTCACCGCCGAACACGAACGCCTGGAAGTCACCGGCGTCTCCGTCATCGACGTCGAGCCGCCGCCCCCGCCGCCGCCTGCCCTGCCGTGGGAGCAGGCGCGCCCGGGGATCGGAAACGGCCCGCTCGCAGTCGAATTCACCCTCGATCTGAATCCCCCCGAGATCATTCCCGAGGTCGCCGCCTACGCCGCCGAATCCTTCCCGCCCGGCCGCCCGCTGCCGGATGCCGTCGCCGAACTCACCACACGCATCAATACCGACTTCACCTACGAGTCCGGTTCCACGAATGTCAGCACCCGCGTCGCCGACGTCTTCGCCGCCCGCACCGGGGTCTGTCAGGACTTCGCCCGTCTCGGCATCGCCTGCCTGCGCTCGCAGGGGCTGGCCGCCCGCTACGTCTCGGGCTATCTCGCCACCGATCCACCACCCGGAAAGGAGCGACTGGTCGGTGTGGACGCCACCCACGCCTGGGCCGCGGTCTGGCTCCCCGGCGACGGCGACACGGACGGCCGCTGGCTCGGATTCGATCCCACCAACGACCAATTCGCCGACGAACGCTATGTCACCGTCGCCTGGGGTCGCGACTACGCCGACGTCCCGCCACTGCGCGGAATCATCTACACCGATGCCAAGGAATCCACCATCACGGTTTCGGTGGATGTCGCCCCGATCGAGGTATAGCCCGAGCATGCGCGATTTCAACTGCCCCAACTGCGGCCAGCAATTGGATTTCGAGAACACCCTCTGCCTCAACTGCGGCAGCCCGCTCGGCTTCCAGCTCGCCGAACGCGCGATCGTGGTGCTGGACGGCGAATTCCGGCATTGCGCCAATCAGTTCGTGGCGCAATGCAACTGGCTCATTCCCATCGACTCCGCGGCGGCGCTCTGCGAATCCTGCGCGCTCACCCGCACCCGGCCGGCCGATCAGGACGACAAATGGCTGCCCGCCTTCGCCGAAGCCGAAGCCGCCAAACGCCGCCTGGTGCTGGAACTCACCGAGCTCGGCCTGCCGCTCACCGGCCGCGACGCCGACCCGGAACACGGCCTCGCCTTCGATCTGCTGGCCAGCGGCGACGAGCCGGTCACCACCGGCCATCACAACGGCGTCATCACCCTGGACCTGGCCGAGGGCGACGATGTGCACCGCGAACAACTGCGCGTCGAGATGGCCGAGCCGTATCGCACCCTGCTCGGGCACTTCCGGCACGAGATCGGCCACTACTACTTCCCGGTCCTGGTCACCGGCGACGAGGCATTGGCGCGTTATCGCGAACTGTTCGGCGACCCTTTCGCCGACTATCAGGAGGCCTTGGACCGGCACTACTCCGAAGGCGCGCCGGCGGGGTGGGGAGACCATTACGTCTCGTCCTACGCCACCATGCACTCCGCCGAGGACTGGGCCGAGACCTTCGCCCACTACCTGCACATTCGCGACACCCTCGACACCGCTGCCGCATTCGGCTTCGCGCCCGCCGGCGCCACCCTGGATCGCCCGCAAACCGGCCGGGCGGGATTCGATCGCATCATCGAACTCTGGCTGCCGCTGGCCTGGGCGCTCAATATGATGAATCGCTCGATGGGCCATCCGGACCTATATCCTTTCGTCCTGGCCGACCCCGTGCTGGACAAAATGCGGTTCATCCACGAACTTTGCGCGACCGCGGCCCATGGGTGACACACTCGGACTGTGGCTCCCGCCTCCCTGCCTTCCGGGCTTCTATTGCGCCCCTGTAAACTCGTGATCATCATGCAGCGGGCACTTCTCCTCGGCCGCCGCGACGGGGTCTGATACGGACCGGCTCCCGTCGCGGGGCTTTGCGGTGCCGGTCTACCCCACTTACTGGGATCCAGTCACACCCTCGGAGAGAATCGCCATGTCACCTGCTGATGCCTTCGTTTCCGGCTCGCGCACCATCACCGCGCCGAGCAAGCCCGCGCCCGCCGACCAGCCGGCCTGGAACAAGCAGAAGAACTCCTCGATGCCGGTGTTCCGGTACCGGCCCTTCGCCGAAGAGGTCCAGGCCATCGAGCTGCCGGACCGCACCTGGCCGGACAAGATCATCGACCGCGCGCCGTCCTGGTGTGCCGTGGATTTGCGCGACGGCAATCAGGCGCTCATCGACCCGATGAGCCCGGCCCGCAAGCGCCGCATGTTCGACCTGCTGGTGCGCATGGGCTACAAGGAGATCGAGGTCGGCTTCCCGTCCGCCTCGCAGACCGACTTCGACTTCGTGCGCGAGATCATCGAAGACGGCGCTATTCCGGACGACGTCACCATTCAGGTGCTGGTGCAGTGCCGGCCCGAACTGATCGAGCGCACCTTCGAGGCGTGCGCCGGTGCGCCGAACGTGATCGTGCACTTCTACAACTCGACCTCGATCCTGCAGCGCCGCGTGGTCTTCCGCGCCGAGCGTGACGCGGTGAAGCAGATCGCCACCGACGCCGCCAAGCTGTGCCTGGAGATCGAGAAGCAGCACCCGGACACCAACTGGCGCTACGAGTACTCGCCGGAGTCCTACACGGGCACCGAGCTGGAGTACGCCAAGGAGGTGTGCGACGCGGTCTCGGAGATCATCGCGCCGACCCCGCAGAAGCCGCTGATCATCAACCTGCCCGCCACCGTCGAGATGGCCACGCCGAACGTGTACGCCGACTCGATCGAGTGGATGCACCGGAACCTGGAGCGCCGCGACTCCATCGTGCTGTCGCTGCACCCGCACAATGACCGCGGCACCGCGGTGGCCGCCGCGGAACTGGGCTACCAGGCCGGGGCGGACCGCATCGAGGGCTGCCTGTTCGGCAACGGCGAGCGCACCGGCAATGTCTGCCTGGTGACCCTGGGCATGAACATGTTCTCCCGGGGCGTGGATCCGCAGATCGACTTCTCCAATATCGACGAGATCCGCCGCACGGTCGAATACTGCAACCAGCTGCCCGTGGCCGAGCGTCACCCCTACGGCGGCGATCTGGTCTACACCGCGTTCTCCGGGTCGCACCAGGACGCCATCAACAAGGGCCTGGACGCCATGAAGGCCGCCGCCGACGCGGCGGGCGCCGATGTCGACGACATCACCTGGGAGGTCCCGTACCTGCCCATCGACCCGAAGGACGTCGGCCGCACCTACGAGGCCGTCATCCGGGTGAACTCGCAGTCCGGCAAGGGCGGCGTCGCCTACATCATGAAGACCGACCACGGCCTGGTGCTGCCGCGCCGCCTGCAGATCGAGTTCTCGCAGGCCATCCAGCGCATCACCGACGGGGAAGGCGGCGAGGTCACCCCGAAGGAGATGTGGGACGTCTTCGCCGACGAATACCTGACCCCGATCCGGCCGCTGGAGCGCATCCGCCAGAAGGTCACCGCCTCGGAAACCGATGGCGGCGTGGACCACATCGAAGCGGTCGTGAAGGTGGACGGCGTCGAGCAGGCCATCTCCGGTGAGGGCAACGGGCCGCTGGCCGCGTTCGTCGACGCGCTGTCGACCATCGGCTACGACGTGCGCATCCTGGACTACTCCGAGCACGCCATGTCGGCGGGCGACGACGCGCAGGCCGCCTCGTACGTCGAGGTAGCCATCGGCGACAAGGTGACCTGGGGCGTCGGCATTGCCACCTCCATCACCACCGCTTCGCTGCGTGCCGTGGTTTCCGCTGTGAACCGGGCGGCGCGGTAACCGCACCCGGCTGCGCGCTGAAGTTACGGAGAGGCGGAACAGCCGGTGATGCTAGCGTTGGGTCGCATTAGCGCCGAGCTCTCTGTTCGAGCTGTCGAGCAGATGGGGGACACGTGACCACGAAAGATCAGAAATCGGACTCGAAGCCTGTGGATGGGCCCGAGGACGTCGAAGATGTTGTTTCGGCTGCAAAGGCGCAGGACGAGGCCGAGAGCGGTGTGAAACCGGAACCCGCGGACGCCGCCGGGGAATCCGAGGAGCCGGCGGGGTTCTTCCCCGCGGTGCCGGATTCGATCGAGCAGGTGCCGGGTGAAGGCGTGCCGCCGTTCGGCGCCGGGCCCGGGCAGCCGGGGCCGTTCGCCGGGCCGGGGTACGGGCCGGGCGATATGCCGAATCCCTTCTCCGCCGGACCGGGCGGGCCGGGCGATGGGCCGAATCCGTTTGCGCCGCAAGGGCCGAACGGGAACGGCGGGCCGGACGGGCCGAATCCGTTCGCGCCGACCGGTGGGCCGTTCCCGCAGGCCGGGCCGTACGGCGGGCCGGGGCCGTTCAATGGCGGGCCGGCGGACGGGCCGTTCGCGGGTGGGCCCAATGGGCCGTTCCCGGGAGCGCCGCAGCCGGGGTTCCCGCCGACCGGGGCGTATCCGCCGCCGGATGCGGGGCAGTTCGCGCCGCCGCCGAATTCCGGTGCGCCGGGCGCGTTTCCGGGGCCGGGCGGGTCGTACGGGGAAATCCGGACCGATACGCCCTACGGTGAGGTCCGGCAGGAGATCGGCAGTGACGGCATGGTGCGGCGGGTGTTTCCCGAGCAGCCCGCCGACGCCGCCGGCGGGCAGCCGGGACAGTTCCCCGGTGGGCCGGAAAGCACCGGGCCGCAAGGACAGTTCGGCGCGCCGGGACAGCAGGGTCAGTTCGCGCCGTCCGGGGAACAGCCGGGCGGGCCGATCTACAGCTGGTCGCCGCCGCCCGCGCAACCGCAGCCGCCGATGCAGCAGCCGGGCTTCCCGCCGGGCTGGAACAACCAGGGGCAGCCGGGATTCGGGCAGCAGCCGGGGTACGGGCAGAATCCGCCGCCGGGGCATTCGGTCAATGACCTGAACCTGCTGAAGCGGGCGCGCCGGGCGCCGCGCAGCGGCTGGCGGCGGGCCGTGCACAAGATGTCCGGCGGGTCCATCAATCCGGGCGAATCGCCGGCCGATGTGGTGTATTCGCAGCTGGTCGACCGGGTGAATCAGCCGGTGCGCGGCGACTATCGGATCGCCATCCTGTCGCTGAAGGGCGGCGTCGGCAAGACCACCACCACGGTGGGCCTGGGCTCGACGTTCTCCTCGCTGCGCGGTGACCGCGTCATCGCCATCGACGCCAACCCGGACCTCGGGACGCTCGCGCATCGCGTGCCCCGGCAGACGCGCTCCACGGTGCGGAACCTGCTGGAGGACAACCACATCAGCCGGTACTCGGATGTGCGCGCCCACACCTCGCAGGCGCCCAGTCGACTGGAAGTGCTTGCCAGCGAACAGGATCCGGCGGTGTCGGAGGCGTTCAGCGAGGCCGACTACCGCAAGGCCATCGGCATCCTGCAGCAGTTCTACAACATCATCCTGACCGACTGCGGCACCGGACTCATGCACTCGGCCATGGCCGGTGTGCTCGATATGGCCAGTTCGCTGGTGCTGGTGACCTCCCCGGCCATCGACGGCGCGCGCAGTGCGTCCGCCACCTTGGACTGGCTGGATCATCACGGGTACCACAAGCTGGTGGAGCGAACCGTGGTGGTGGTCAACGCTTCTCGCAAGGGTTCGTCCACGGTGGATCTGGATCAGCTGCGCAAGCTGTTCCTGGATCGCACCCGGGCCGTGCAGGTGGTGCCGTTCGACGACCATCTGGCCGAGGGCGCGGAGATCGACCTGGAGCTGGTGTCCAAGCCGACCCGCCGGGCGCTGCTGGAGCTGGCGGCCATGGTGGCCGACGATTTCGGGTACCACGCGGCGCAGCAGGGCGGATTCCCACAGCAGCCGCGCTGATACGAAAAGCGAACGCCCCGCGGCTGTTTCGGCCGCGGGGCGTTTCTCTTGCGCGGAGTCAGCCGCGGACCAGCGGCGCGAGGGCACGTCCGGCCAGGTCTACGACGCCCGGCTCGTGACCGTTGGTGACCAGATTGACGATGAGGCCGTCGATGCCCTGGTCCAGCACCCGGGTCTGCAATTGCTCGGCGACTTCGTCCGGGGCGCCGACGAATTGGCGATCCGCCGGAGTCTGCCGCAGTTCCTCCGCCGACAGCCCCGACAGGTCGACGCCCATGCGCGCCAGCAGTTCCGCCTGCGTCTTGCGCGCCCGGTCGCCGTCCTCGTCCACGATGACGAACGCCAGGAAGCTGGTCTCCAGGGTCTCCGGAGCTCGGCCCGCCTCGTCCAGCCGGGCCTGCAGCGCCTCGACCTTGCGCGGCAATTCGGAAGCGTTGCAGATGATGTTCAGATGGTCGGCGAACCGCGCCGCCAGCGCGAACGTCTTCTTCTCTCCGCCGCCGCCCAGCAGAATCGGCAGATCATCGCGCACGCGCGGCTCGTTGAGCGCGTTCTCGGTCCGATACCAGCGTCCCTCGAACGTCGGCTGCTCGCCGCGCAGCATCGGCTGAATGATCTGCAACGCTTCTTCCAGCCGTTCGAACCGTTCGGTGAACGTGCCGAATTCGAACCCGTAAGCCTGATGCTCCAGCTCGAACCACCCCGCGCCGATCCCCAGCACCGCCCGGCCCCGGCTCACCACATCCAGCGTGGTCACGGTTTTCGCGGTGAGCGCCGGATTCCGGTACGTGTTCCCGGTGACCAAGGCGGACAACTGAATTCGCTCGGTCGAGGCAGCCAATCCGGCCAGCGCGGTGTACGCCTCCAGCATCGGCTCCCCCGGCGCGCCGAGCAGCGGCAGCTGATAGAAGTGATCCATCACGAACGCGGCATCGAACCCCGCCGCTTCGGCCTCCCGCGCCTGCGCGACCACCGCGGGAAACAGGTCGGCCGGCGCCACTCCGTAGGAGAAATTGGGCATCTGATATCCGAGGCGAATGCTCATAGCGCCACGGTATGACCTGGAGTGCACTCCAAGTCAAGAGCCGCGCCGCGCTGCCGAAAATCCGGCATCGTGCACAAACGACCTGGCCAGCGGACCTCGGATCACCTCCGGCCGCGAAGCCGCAGGATTACTTCCCGGGCGCTCGGCCGCTCACGCGCCAGGCAGCGGAGCCCTATTTTCCCGGCGCACGGCCCGTCACGCGGCGGGCGGCGGAGCCCTATTTTCCCGGCGCGCGGCCCGTCACGCGGCGGGCGGCGGCTTGGAAGGCCGCGATGACGGTGGCGACGGCGGGGCGGTTCTCGGCGTGCGGGCGGGTGGCGAGGTCGTAGAGGCGGGCGGCGCGGACGCCCGCCAGGCGGAGCACGACCAGCTCGGGGTGGCGAACGGCGTAGCGGGGCATGAGGGCGACGCCGTAGCCGGAGGCGACCAGGGCTTCGATCACGCTGAACTCGTTGAGCCGCTGCACGATTCGCGGTTGCACACCGGTGACGGTGGCGATGGAGCGCAGCACGTCGTCGACCGGAAAGCCGCTGCGCACACTGACCCAGGTCTCGTCCGCGAGTTCGGCGGGCACCACCGCGCCATTGCGCGCCAGCCGATGATCCGGTGCGACAACAACATCGATCGGCTCGCGCATCAGCACCCGCGACGCGACGCGAGCCCCGCCGATGGACGCCGCCCGCTCGTCCCGATGCGTCAGCACCACGTCGTAATCCGCGAGCAGCCGCGGCACCTCGGACGGCGGCACATCCTCGTCCGCGGCGACGACTTCCACACCGCTGCCGGATAGTTCGGCCAGCACATACGGCAGCAGCAACGTCGCTCCCGACGGAAACAACGCCACCCGAACCTGCCCCCGCGGCGACCCCCGATACGACGCCATCTCCGCCGCCGCCCGATCCATCGCAGCCAGCACTTCATCGGCCCGCACCACCAACGCCCGCCCCGCATCGGTAAGCCGCACCCGCCGCCCATCCGGCTCCAGCAACGCCACCCCGGCCTCCCGCGCCAGCACCTTCAACTGCTGCGACACCGCCGACGGCGTCATCGACAGCGCCTCCGCCACCGCGGCAACCGTCCCCCGATCAGCCAATTCCCTTAGAACGCGCAGCCTTTCGATCGACATGGCGGGCACATTGACCCGAATCTCCCCGCTGCCGCTGCCGCTGCCGCTGCCGCTGCCGCTGCCGCTGCCGCTGCCGCTGCCGTTGTCGGCTTGACCGGTGGTGGCGTGCGCGGTGCGCGGTGCGTTAGAGCGCATAGTGCCACCTAGCGACTGTCGTGGTTCGCTTGCGCCGCTTGGTGTTTCGGTTCCGGACCGTTGTGCGGTCGGCGAGCTCACCCGGCGTGCGCGCGGTGGTGTGGTCTTGGCCGCGCGAGTCTGATCGGACTCCGGCCGCACTGCCTCGGATGCCGAGATTCGACGCGGCGGCGGGGGTGCCGCGGTCTCCCGGGTGACCGCCGCGGCATTGGCGTGGGCTGTCGGCGTCTGGTCGGAGGCTGCGTGATCAGGTGTGGCGAGTTCGGACCGTTCCGGTGTGCGGACGGCAGCACGCCGCAGCAGGTCGGCTGTGCTGTCGGAGGACGTCGGCGTCGCTGGGGTGGGCGGGGCGACCGACGCACGGCCGGGTGTCGCCGCTGCGAGTTCCTGTTCGTCGGACATGCGCGCAGGGTCCCAGGATTCGGCTGACGCAGGATGAGAGAGCGCTGCCAGCGGGGTGAGTGCGGCGTTCACCGATTGCTCGTGTTCGCCGACTGTCGCAGTTCTCAGGGGTTCGGCGTGGCTCTCGAGCGGCGGCGCCGATGCCGGGGCCGGCGTCGGCGGAAAACCGGTCGGGCCGGGCGGCGAAGCGGCGGATGGCGGCGTTGAGGATGCGGGGGCCGGTATGGCCGAAGGCGTGCGGCCGGGCGGCGGGGCCGCGAAGTTCGGCGGCTCGGATTCGCACGCCGGGTCTGGTCCGGGTGCGGCGGGCGTAACCGGCTTTGCTGTGGCGTCGGTGTTCCCGGTGGGGGCGGCACCACGTCGCGGTGTCGGGGACTGGTTGAGCGGGAGTTGGGTGGTGCCGACGCGGCGGGGTGGGCGGGGGGTGCGGGGGAGGGGGGTGTCTGTGGTGGGGGGTGTGGACTCGGGGTGCACGGGGGTGGGATCGGGAGCGGGGGACCGGTCGGGATCGGTATCGTGCGGGGAGTCCGGGTGGGGCATGGTTAAGTTTTACTACATCGTTGGTGCAGAATTATTCGATTGTTCTTACCTATCGGAATACGCACCATCATTTGCATGACCAATCGTGATCGGGTGCTCGGGCTGGCCGTGGTGCTGTTGTGGGGGCTCAACTTTCTGGCCATTCGGGTGGGGCTCGACCACTTTCCGCCGTTCTTCTTCGCGGGGTTGCGATTCGCGGTGATCGCGGTGCCGGTGCTGCTGTTCGTGCCGCGTCCGCAGGTGCCGTGGCGGTGGTTGCTGCTGTACGGGACCGGGTTCGGGATTCTCCAGTTCGCCTTCCTGTTCTCGGCCATGCGGGCGGGGATGCCGACGGGGCTGTCGTCGCTGGTGTTGCAGTCGTCGGCGCCGTTCACCGTGCTGCTGGGGGCGGTATTCCTGCGGGAGAAGCTGCGGGCGGTGCAATTGCTAGGGCTGGCGGTCGCTTTGGCGGGGATGGTGACCATCGGGTGGGATCGGGCGCAGCACGCTTCGCTGCTGCCGCTGGTGCTGACCCTCGCAGGCGGGCTGGGCTGGGCGTTCGGCAATATCGGATCGCGGTTGGCCGCAGCCGATTCCGAGGGGGTGAACCCGCTGCACCTGACCCTGTGGATGGCGGTGATCCCGCCGCTGCCGATGTTCGCGCTGTCCGCGCTGACCGAGGGGCCCACCACCGGCTGGCACGACCTCGCCGATTCCTTCACCGCATCGGGCTGGCCCGCCTTCGCAGCGTTGGCATACATCGCGCTATTGGGCACCATCGCCGGTTCGGGACTGTGGACCTACCTGATGAGCCGCTACCCGGCGGGCACGGTCGCCCCGCTGTCGCTGCTGGTGCCGGTGGTCGGCATCGCCGCCTCGTGGGCCTTCCTGCACGAGAACCCGTCGCCGTTGTCGCTGGTAGGCGCGGTAATTGTCATCGCGGGCGCATTCACGGCCACCTCGGCGGGGCGGCGTCCCGCTATCGCGCCGGTGCCCATCGACCCGGACGCACCGGCCCTGGCAGCCGAGCCGGAACCGGCGGAGATCGCCGCGCGCACCGGCACCCGCCTCGCAACCGCCAACTGAATGGTCGTGAATCGGCCGCCGAATCCGTCGGCCGGTTCACAAATTCGCACCCCCAATAGACCCGCGCCTGGTTATCGCTGCCTAGGATTCCAACCGGCGTGGGAGGTAGGGAAATGGCAGGACAGCGTATGTCCGTCACGCGGCGGGCAATGCTGCGTGGCACGGTCGCGGCCGGAGCGGTGGCAGCGGGGACTCTGGCGGCCGGGACCTTGCGACCTACGCCCGCCCACGCCGAACCCGGCCGCCGGGTCGCGGTGCTCGGCGGCGGCGTCGCGGGCCTCACCGCCGCTCACGAACTGGCCGAACGCGGCTTCGACGTGACCGTCTACGAACGCCGGGCCCTCGGCGGCAAGGCCCGCAGCATTCCGGTCCCGGGCACCGGCAAGGACGGCCGCCCGGACCTGTGGGGCGAGCACGGCTTCCGTTTCTTCCCCGGCTTCTACCGCCACATTCCCGACACCATGCGGCGAATCCCGTTCGCGGGCAATGCCAATGGCGTATGGGACAACCTGGTCGCCGCGTCGGAAGCGCGTTTCTCCCGCCGCGATTCCGACGACACCATCATTCCGATGGGCCGCGCCGGCCGCCCCTGGTCGACCCCCGACGATTTCCGGGAAACCGTCAGCTCCGCCATTTCCACCTCGGCCAAGATGCCGCAGGACGACGCCCTGTACTTCGCCAATCGCCTGCTGGTCTTCAACACCAGCTGCGATGCCCGCCGATACGGCCAGTGGGACAATATGTCCTGGCGCGACTATGTCGGCGCGGGCCGCCGCTCCACCGAATTCCGCATGCTGCTCTCGCGCACGCTGACCACGCTGCTGGTGGCCGCCAAGGACGATCTGGCCAGCACCCGCACCATCGGCAATATGGGCGAGCAGTTCCTGGGCAATCCGCTGGAAATCGGGAACGACGGCGCCCTGGACCGCTTGCTGAACGGCTCCACCAACGAGGCGTGGATCAATCCGTGGACCGCGCGACTACGCGACCTCGGCGTGAAATTCGTGAGCGCCGAAGTGCAGGGGCTGGAGCTGGTCGAGCGCCGCATCTCCGCCGCCCGCATCACCGACGCGTCCGGCGCGGCGCGCACCGTGGAGGCCGACTACTTCGTGACCGCGGTCCCGGTCGAGGTCGCACGTCGCTGGTGGACGCCCGAAATCCTGGAATTGCGACCGGAATTGGCGGGCATGAGCCAGCTGGTGGTGGATTGGATGACCGGCATCCAGTTCTTCCTGAAGGATTCCAGCAATATCGCGCGCGGCCACGCGGCGTACGTGGATTCGCCGTGGTCGCTGACCTCCATCTCGCAGAACCAGTTCTGGAATCGCACCCCGCTCAGCGGTTTCGGCGACGGCACCGTCAAGGACTGCCTGTCGGTGGACATCTCGGACTGGAACACCCCCGGCATCCTGTACGGCAAGACCGCCAAGGAATGCACGCACGAGGAGATCGCGCGCGAAGTCTGGGCGCAGTTGCGCGCGCACCTCAACGACAAGGCCGACCTGTTGCGCGACGAGGATCTGCATTCCTGGTTCCTGGACACCGGAATCGGCTGGGACGCGGCGAACAAGCGCAATACCAATGCCGATCCGCTGCTGATCAATACCGCGGGTTCGTGGGCGCTGCGACCGGAATCGCATACCGCCGGCATCGAAAACCTTTTCCTGTCCGGCGATTACGTGCGCACCAATGTGGACCTGGCCACCATGGAGGGCGCGTCGGAGGCGGCGCGGACCGCGGTGAACGCGCTGCTCGAGGTGGCGGGATCCAATGCGGCGCGGTGCAAGACGTTCACGCTGTACCGGGCGGCCGAGCTGGAACCGTTCCGGCAGCTGGACATCGGGCGGCAGGCGGCGGGGCAGCCGAACATGTTCGACGTGCCGCTGTAATTCGGCGGTGTGTCGCGGCGCGCCGGGGCGGGGTGCGCGAAGGTGCGGGATTCCGCACAATTCACTGGCGTCCCCGCCGGGTGCGCGCGTTGAATCGAAGGCATGAGCGAGATCACCGATCCGGCGGAATTACGTGAACTCCTCGGCACGCCCATGCCGCGTGCCGTGGCCAAGGAACGGATCGCGCTGCATCCGCGCGACCGCGACTGGATCGCCAACTCCCCGTTCATCGTTCTCGCCACCAGCGACGCCGAAGGCAACTGCGACGCCTCGCCCAAGGGTGACCCCGCCGGCTTCGTCCGGGTCCTGGACGACAAGACCATCGCGATCCCGGAGCGTCCCGGCAACCGCCGCGCCGACGGGTATCTCAATATCCTGAGCAATCCGCGCGTCGGCGTGCTCTTCCTCATTCCCACCCGCGGCGAAACCCTCCGCGTCAACGGCCGCGCCAAACTGGTCCGCGACGCACCGTATTTCGACGACATGGTCGTCAAGGGCCATCGCCCCATCCTGGCCATCGAGGTGGAGATCGAGCAGATCTTCTTCCACTGCGCGAAGGCCTTCCTGCGCAGCAACCTCTGGAAGCCGGAGAAGTGGCAGGAGCCGGATCTGCCCACCCAGGCCCGGTTGGTGAAGGAGCTACAGCCGAACACCCCGGAAACCGTCGAGCAGCTCGAGGAGTACTACGGCGAGATCTACCAGAACAAGCTGTACAACACCTAGATGCACGTCACGCGGCGCATCCCAATAAACTCGCGGCGTGGCAGAGACTTCGATGCGCGGAAAGCTGGCGTTGGGGGCGGCGAAGGCCGCTTCGTGGGCGTCGCGGAAAGCCGGGCGCGGTAACGGATCGATGATCGGCGGGCTGATCGCCCTGAAGATCGACCCGACGCTGATGACCCAGCTGGGACGCGGGCGGCGCACGGTGCTGATCACCGGCACCAATGGGAAGTCGACCACCACGCGGATGACCACCGCCGCGCTGCAGACGCTGGGCGATGTGGCGACGCAGGCCGATGGCGCGAACATGGATGCTGGCATCGTGTCCGCGCTGACCGCGAACCGAACCGCGCGGCTGGCGGCCATCGAGGTGGACGAGCTGCATCTGCCGCATGTGGCGGATGCGCTGAATCCGGCCGCGGTGGTGCTGCTCAATCTGTCTCGCGATCAGCTGGACCGGGTGGGCGAGATCAATATGATCGAGCGCCGGCTGCGGGCGGGGATGGCGCGGCATCCGGACGCGGTGCTGATCGCCAATTGCGATGACGTGCTGATCACCTCGATCGCCTACGACCATCCGAATGTGGTGTGGGTGGCGGCGGGCAGCGGCTGGGCGGTGGACTCCGCCAGCTGCCCGCGCAGTGGCGAGCCGATCCTGTGGGAGGGCGAGCACTGGTACAGCACCGGGGCGGATTTCAAGCGGCCCGAACCGCAGTGGCGGGTGGACGAGCACACGCTCTACGGTCCGGACGGCCTGGAACTGCCACTGGCCCTTGCCCTTCCGGGGCGCGCCAATCGCGGTAACGCCGCGCAGGCGGTCGCCGCCGCGGTCGCTCTGGGTGCGAAGCCCGAAGCCGCGACCCGGGCCGCGGCCACGGTGCGCGAGATCGCGGGCCGCTACCGCACCGTCGAGGTGAACGGTCACACCGCGCGCCTGCTGCTGGCCAAGAACCCGGCCGGCTGGCAGGAAGCGCTGTCCATGATCGACCCCGCCGCAAAGGGTTTGGTGATCGCGGTCAACGGCCAGGTGCCCGACGGCGAGGATCTGTCCTGGCTGTGGGATGTGCGCTTCGAGCATTTCGAAGGCACCCAGGTGGTGGCCGCCGGGGAACGCGCCACCGATCTCGCCGTGCGCCTCACCTACGCCGGTGTCGAGCACACCACGGTCGCGGATCCGTTGCGCGCCATCGCTTCCTGCCCGCCCGGGCAGGTCGAGGTGCTCGCCAACTACACCGCCTTCCGCGACCTGAACCGCGACCTGGAAGAGAAGGCCCGCCCATGAGCGAATCCACCCTCCGCATCGGTCTGGTGCTGCCCGACGTGATGGGCACCTACGGCGACGGCGGCAATGCCCTGGTGCTGCGCCAGCGCGCCCGCATGCGCGGCTACGACGCCGAAATCGTCGAGATCACCCTGCAGGACGAGGTCCCCGCCTCCCTCGACATCTACACCCTCGGCGGCGCCGAGGACTCGGCCCAGCGCCTGGCCACCCGCCACCTGCAGCGCTATCCGGGCATGCAGGAGGCCGCCGGCCGCGGCGCCCCCGTCCTGGCCATCTGCGCCGCCATCCAGGTCCTCGGCCACTGGTACGAAACCTCCTCCGGCGAGCGCGTGGACGGCGTCGGCCTCATCGACGTCACCACCTCCCCCCAGGACAAGCGGGCCATCGGCGAGGTCGCCACCCAGCCCATGGTCCCCGGTCTCACCCAGCCCCTCACCGGCTTCGAAAACCACCGCGGCGGAACCAAACTCGGCGGCGAGGCCACCGGCCTGGCCCGCGTCACCAAGGGCGTCGGCAACGGCGTAGGCGACAACCTCGAAGGCGTCGTCCAAGGCTCCGTGATCGGCACCTACATGCACGGCCCCGCCCTGGCCCGCAACCCCGAACTCGCCGACCTCCTGCTGTCCCGCGCCCTCGGCGTGGATTCCCTCGCCCCCCTGAACCTCCCGGAGGTAGACCAACTCCGCCGCGAACGCCTCCGCGCCTGACCCTCAGCCCCGCTCCGCCGCCTCACCGGTCGCCACCCAGCGGCCGGTGGACGGCAGCGCGGTCAGCGTCGCGATCACCGCATGGAACACGATGAACATCGTCGTGATGCGGTCCATCTCGAAGCCGCGAAGCAACGCCAGCAGAATGAACAGCAGGCTCGCACCGGTGATGCCCAGCAGCAGATAGCGTCCCGCTCGCAGATGCAGGAGCAGCATCACTCCGCCCACCAGCAGCACCGCCAGGTAGATCACGCCGCCGATGACGATGCCGGAATACTCTGTCGCCCACGGCAACCCGCGGGTGTTCGCATCGACGCTGGTCGCGAAGATCATCAGCAGCGGGATGAGCGCTCCGAAGAACGCGATCAGTCCGGCCGGTATGGCGGTGAAGCCACGAGCCCGGCGGACGCTGACCGCTGTCGTTCCGTCGTCGCTCATTTGCCCGCGATCCAGCGGCCGGTGGCGGGGACCGCCGCGAGTACGGCCATGCCGATGAGGAACAGGTGCGCGCCGACGGCACCGCCCACCGAATCGTCCTGCGATCCGACACGGATGTAGGCGACGAGGATCACGATCTCCATCACGACCGCCGACGCGATCACCATCACCCGCCCGGCCGTGCGGCGGAACAGCAGCAGCAATCCACCGATCAGCGGCAGTAGTGCGGTGGCCCCGGCGAGTGTGTGGAGCAGTGGGGCATAGGCATTCGAGGTGAGATCCGGCCGCGTGAGCAATCGGATCCACGCGGTGAGAGTGACGAGGCCGAGCAGAATCGCGATGATGGCCGCGATGACGGCGGTGCGGCTGCCGGTCCAATATCTGGGCTCGCTCGCCGCCGGTTTCGGTCCGTCCCACCACTCCTTGGAATAGCGCTCCGGTGCTTTCGGCGTCGTGCCGCTTTCGTCCATTTCCTCCCCCTTCGATAGATCGGTCCTGTGATCATTCACCAAGCGGAACCGGGGCGCGACGTAGGTGTTGTTGGGGGCGCTGCGGACCGCTAAGCTCGCGCGCGGCCATACGTGATGAGGGAGGTGGCCGGTTGCGCAGGCGCGCCGTGTTGAAGGCTGCCGGTATTGCGGCTCTGTTGGCGGGCGCCGGATCGGGTACCGCGCTGCGCGGGGCCGGGACGGCGTCGGCGGACGTGTTGTGGAACGCGCTGTTCCAGTCGTGGGTGCCGGAAATCTTTGCGCCGCTGGCGGATCCGCCGGAGCACACCGAGGCGATCGTGATCGGCTCCGGGTTCGGGGCCGCGGTGACGGCGCTGCGGCTCGGTGAGGCCGGAGTGCGGACGACCGTGCTGGAGCGCGGGTCGCGCTGGCCGAACGATCCCAACCGGGAGATCTTCACCGGGGACGATCTGCCCGACGGGCGCGGGTTCTGGCATCGCACCAACTTCACCGGCGTCACCAAGGTGACCATGCCGTTCGCGAGTTTCGGTGGCGTACTGGACGTTACGGAGTTCCCGGGCATCGATGTGTGGCGGGCGGCCGCGGTCGGCGGCGGGTCGGTCATCTTCACGGGGGCGATGGTGGCCCCGCCCAAGCACCTGTTCGACGCGGTGTTCGGCGGCGTCGTCGGCTACGGCGAACTGGACGCCGTCTACTACCCGCGGGTCCGGGACATGCTGCGGCTGAGCCCGATGCCCGGCGACATCTACAACTCGGCCCCGTTCGCGCATTCGCGGATCTGGGATCAGCAGGTGCGCGCCGCGGGATACGAACCGCAGGCCAACGATTCGATCTTCAACTGGGATGTGATCCGCGCCGAACTGGCCGGCACCTCGCGCGCCTCGGCCACCGCCTCGCGCAGTAATCTCGGAAATTCCAACGGCGCCAAGTTCGACCTCAACCAGAACTATCTGCGCTACGCCGAAGCCACCGGCAATACCGTCATCTATCCGGGCCACCGGGTGGACAGCATCGCCCAGGACGGCGCGAAATACGTCGTCACGGTGAGCAAGCTGACGCCCGCCGGGCAGATCCTCGCCACCCGCACCCTCACCTGCGACAAGCTCTTCCTCGGCGCGGGCTCGGTCGGCACCTCGGAGCTGCTGGTGCGCGCCCAGGCCACCGGCGCGCTGCGCAATCTCAACGAGCACGTCGGCGACGGCTGGGGCACCAATGGCGATGTGGTGCTGGCCCGCGGCGCGACCGGCTTGACCAGCACCGGCGGCGGCGTGCCCAGCGCCAGCCGCATCTTCGACGATTCCGGCGTACCGCTCACCCTCGAAAGCTGGTACGTCCCGGGCATTCCCGTGGATATGGCGGCCATCGCCTCGCTCGGCATGGTGCTGGATCCGACCCGCGCCCGCTTCGGCTACAACCGCGCCACGAATTCGGTCGGCCTGTCCTGGAACCGGGCCGCCCAGGACCAGGTGCTGGCGGCCGCGCGCTCGGTGGATCAGCGGATCGCCTCGCGCGGCGGGTCTTCGGTGGACTACACGCCCATCGGCTATGACGCGCAGGGCTTCTTCACCGCGCACCCGCTCGGCGGCGCGGTGCTGGGCCGGGCCACCGACGGCTACGGCCGCGTGCACGGCCACCCCGGCCTGTACGTCATGGACGGCGCCGGAATTCCGGGCAGCACGGCCACCGTGAACCCGTCGCTGACCATCACGGCCATCGCGGAACGCAATATCGAAGCCATTGTTCGCGCAGGTCGCTGAGTTCATCCCCAGCACACCGGGTATTACCCCTGTGGAATTTCCGCAGGGGTGATACTGCGCATCGGGTGAAACCGCGACGCGGAATACCTCGAAAATGCCACATCCGCGGTTAAGCCTGGGCTACTACTCTGGCGAATCTGTGACTGTGGAAGGGGTCGAGGATGACCGTGACCAGCGAGCCGGACGCCGACGACGAGTTCCCGCGCAAGCCGCCCGCGCTGTGGACGGATTTCGCCATGCTCGGGCTGGCGGTCGTCTCGGTGGTGCTGGTGGTCTGGGTGACCTTCTTCCCGGTGTCCGGGCACACCTACCGGACTATCCGGGTGATCGACTACAGCATCTGCGCGATCTTCGCGGTGGAGTTCGGACTGCGCTGGCGGCGGGCCGGCTGGAGCTGGACCTTCCCGTTCGTCTATTGGTACGAGGTACTGGGCATGATCCCGGTGACCAGCCCGTTCTTCCGCGGGTTCCGGCTGCTGCGGATCGTGGTGATCGCGGTGCGGGTGGGCCGGGTGGCCGATCGCGCGTTCGGTGACCGGGTGACGGCGGCGGTGGTGAATCGCTCGGTCGGGGTGATCGTCGACGCGGTCCGGCGGCCGGTAACCATGGCGGTGCTGGACGAGGTCGCCGAGGTGTTGCGCACCGGCCATTACACCCGGAATATCGCGAATGCCCTGGAGGAGAATCGCTCCGAACTCGATCAGATGATGCTGGAGCTGATCCGCCAGGACCCCGCCCTGGGCCGGGTCCGCTACCTGCCCTTCCACGAGGACATCATCCGCGGCATCGCCGATGCCAGTTTCCGCATGGTGTTCCAGGTCCTCGCGGATCCGCGCACCGATGAACTGGTGGCGGATGTGCTGCGCGAGAACGTGAATCAGATGCGCGAGGCGGTGCAGTCGGGGACGCGGGTGCCGGAATCCATCGATCACCGGCCCCCGCGCGCGGTCTGAAAGCCCTCCGGGCGGCTCAGTGCCCGTGCCGGATGGTTTCCCGGGGCTCGGCCAGCGAGCGGGTCTCCCAGATGATCAGCGCGGCCAGCACGGCGCACAGGATGGCCAGCGAGGCCAGCGCGGGCAGCGCGGTGGCGAGCGGGATGAGCGCCAGCAGCACGATGGCGGCGATCAGCCGCTGCACGCTGAGCGTCCCGGTCGCGTACTTCTTGAACCCGACCAGCGCGAGCAGATAGGCCACCACGCCGCCGAAGAGCGCGTAGAGCGGAATGCCGTAGAGCGGGTCGGACAGGGTGTGATGGGATTCGTCGCCCACGTAGTTGAGCACCTTCTTCAGCCCCAGCGACAGCGCGATGACACCGGCGATCATCGGAAAGTGCCAGTACGTATAGCAATTCCGCGCGATCTGGATGCGCCGCTCGCCGTGTGCGTGCTGGAGCTGGTGTTCGACGGTGAGGGCCGCGACGTCGAAGTACGCCCACCACAGCAGGCCCGAGATGGCCAGCCCCAGCATCGATCCCACCGCGATGGGCCAGTCGATGGGCAGCCCCGACACCCCGATGCCGATGGAGACGATGGATTCGCCCAGCGCGATGATGACGATCAGCCCGTACCGTTCGGCGAAGTGCTTGGCCGAGTTCAGCCGCCATTCGTTGCCCGCGAACATGGTCCACAGCATGTCGCCGCCCAGCGCGGCCGCCCACAGCCCGATCTGCCAGCCGTCGTGGGCGAAGGCGCCGGCGAGCAGCAGCGTGCCGCAGATGGTGAGCGAGCCTGCCGCCCAGCGGATCACCTGCCCGCGCAGCTGCGCGTCATCGGCGCTGGCCAGCCAGAACGTGGCCAGGTGGATGAACCGCAGCACCAGGTAGGCGATGACGAAGACCAGCGGCGCGTACCAGCCGCCCGGCAGGTCGTGGAAGGCCTCGGGAATGGTGAGCGCGATGATGAAGGTCGCCCCCATGGCCACGAATATGGCCAGTCGCGCTATCCCCTCGTCGGCCTTGATGACATTGCCGAGCCACGAGTAGGCGATCCAGCCCCACCACAGCAGCATCAGGATGAGCAGCGCGCGCAGCATGTTCACCGCGGTGGTCTCGTGTGCGGCGAGGTCGGTGACCATGGTGAAGGCGAAGACCACCACCAGGTCGAAGAACAGCTCCAATTGGGTCACCGAGGCGTCCTCGGTGACCGAGACGACTCGGGATCGTCGCTTAGCTCCGGGCATGCTGGACATACTGCCCGGTTCGGGCGGCGAAAGGCAGTGCCCGCGTGCCGTGTTCGCGCTCGGCATCAGACCGAGCGGTCGGCAGGGTTAGGCGGTGCCGAACCCGGGTTCGAAATTGCCGGTGTACGGGCGCTGCCGCGAGAAGCCGGGCTGCTCGTAGGCGACCGCTTCGGGATAGGCCAGCTCGTCCGCCTCGGGCAGGCGTTCGATGCCGGTGAGGTCCTCGACGAAGGCGATGAAGTTCTCCACCACGGCTTCGCCCTCGCGCTTGGCGGTGCGCTTGAGCAGCATGCCGGGCGCGGGAATCGGCAGGTAGATCTCGGAGTGGTACCAGACCTCGGTACCGCCGTCGGGGTGCTCGCTGATCTCGAAGAAGCCCTTGCCGCCGGCGCCGGCGGAGGATTCGGTGACGGTCCAGGAGACGCGTTCCTCGGTGCACTGGTATTCGACGACCTGGCGGTCGGGGCGGCCCATGGGGGTCGCGGTGACGTACACCCGCTTGGGGCGACCACGATTGTCCCTGGTCGCGACGCGCGCATCCTGATGGGAGGGGGACCAGTCCGGCAGCTGCTCGACCATGAGCAAAGCGTCCATCACCTGATCGGGTTCGACGTCGATGACGAACCTGTGGTCTGTTTTAGTACGCATTACCAACCCTCCAGCCTTGGCTGCCGATTGTGACCAGCGTCGCTCTGAGAGTCAACTACGTCTGGTTCGCAGCTTCCGGACCAGTAGGTTTGGAAACCTCAGCGAGGGGGTAGGACGACCGCGTCGGGCCCCGGGAAGACCAGACTCTCGCGCCCGTCGGCGAACCGCACCACATACGGCGGTTCACCGTGCGCGCCACGGACTTCCACGATCTCCGCGGTGTGATCGGGCAGCCCGACATTCCGGCCGTGCACGACAAGCCGGTCACCGACATTCGCTCGCATGATTCGAATTATTCGCCGATCGTGATGTGTGTCACAAGGGTGCGTCGACCCCGCTTCCGACCGCCCGATCCACCGCCACCCGCACCAGCTCTGCGGTCCGCTCCGCCGTGAAAATCCCTGGCAGCGTGAGCCGTTCGAGGATCAGCCAGTTCAGGGCCAGGTAGAGCAGCACGACGGTGTCGGCGTCGCCGGGCAGGCCGGAGTCCAGGTGATTGCGGATATTGAAGTCGAGATCGGCTTGCACGCGTTCGGTCAACAAGGCTTGCAATTCCGGCCGCCGGGTGGCCTCCAGTCGCAGTTCGAGAACCGCGAGATAGCCGGTGCGGAAGCTGGTGATGCGCTCGACGATCTCCGTCATCAGTTCGACGATGGTTTCCCGGGTGCGCGGACCGTTCAGTTTGTCCATGGTCTCGTCGCTCGGGATCAGCCGCTCGTAATACCGGTGTCCCGTCTGCACGAGCAGCTCGTCCCGGTTCGCGAAGTAGTTGGAGGCCGTCCCCGCGGGCACCGCCGCCTCCTTATCTACCGCGCGAAAGGTCAAGCCGCGAGCCCCTTCCTGCGCCAGGACCTCGATCGATGCGTCCAGCAGCGCCTGCCGGCGCTCGGGGTTCGTTCTGGCCATTGACACCACTCCATCCGTAGTACTACATTCGTCCTTGTTCAAATCACTACAGGCAGAGTACAACAGCTGAGGCGGTACGAGAATGCGAAAGCTCACCTACTTCGTCGGAATGTCCCTCGACGGCTACATCGCCGGCCCGAACCACGACATCAGCGCCTTCGATCTGTCCCCCGAGTTCCTGGCCTGGCTCGCCGCCGAATACCCCGAGACCCTGCCGGCCCACGTCTGGCCGCACTTCGGCATCGCGCCCGGCACCGCGCCCGTCCATTTCGACACCCTGGTCATGGGCCGCAACACCTACGAACCGGGACAGCTGATCGGCATCGACAGCCCTTACCCGCACATGACGACCCAATACATCGTCTCGACCACGCTGGGCTCCATCGACGCTCCGGGCGTCGAACTCGTCGACGGCGATCCGGTGGCCCTGGTCCAGCGCCTGAAAAAGGAAGAGGGCAAGGACATCTGGCTCGCGGGCGGCGGCCAGCTGGCGGCAGCCCTGCTCGGTGAGATCGACGAACTGATCATCAAGAGCTACCCCGTCGTCCTCGGCGCCGGCACCAAAGCCCTCTCCGGCACCTACGACCCGAAGCAATTCACCCTCACCGACCGCAAGAACTTCGCCAACGGCACCCAGGTCAGCTGGTTCACCCGCGCGCGGCGATGAACAAGGGTGCGTGGACCCGGCAGCACGTGCGCCGCGGGGCGCGGTAACCGCTAGCCGACGACGGGCGATCGTTGGGTGTCAAGGGGTTTCGCGGAGCAGGGCGGTGACGCGGACGGAGGTTTCGTGCAGGCGGTGGAAGACGTCCAGCAGGACTTCCATCTGTTCGACGGTGTAATCGCCCATCACCTTGCCGAATTCGCGGGCCAGGATCTCGTAGTGCGGGGCGACGTCGTCGATCCGCTCCTCGATGACGCTGACGATGACGCGGCGGCGGTCGCCGGCGTCGTGCTCGCGGCGCACGTAGCCGGCTTTCAGCAGGCGATCGATCATGCGGGTGACGGCGCCGGTGGTGAGGCCGGTGCGCTGGGCGAGTTCGCCGGCGGTGGCGGGGCCGTCCAGGCGCAGCAGGTTCAGGCAGCGCAGGTCGGTGACGTGCAGGCCGAGCCGGTCGGCGACGGCCTGGTGCACCATCACCGAGTCGGTGGCGCTGCGCTGGGCGGCGAGCGTCAGTGCCCGGCCCAGCTGGTCGTGTTTCTTCGTCATCGCTTGACAGTTTAGTCTGCGCCGCGCAATCTCTTACTGAGTCAACTATTTACTGATTCAGTAGATGAACGGATCAGGCAAATCCCAGGGGAGGGATGTCATGACCACACCGCAGATCACCGACGAAGCCGCCGTGCGTGCGCTTTTCGAGCACGTCAACCAGGCGTGGGCCGATGGCGACGCGCACGCCTATGCCCAGGCCTTCACCGCCGACGCCGACTACGTCACCTGGATGGGCACCCACACGCGCGGTCGGGAAGCCATCGAGGCCACGCACGCGCCGCTTTTCGCCAAATATCTGAAGGGCACCCATCTCGACGGCGAGATCACCTCGGTGCGCTTCCTCGCCCCGGACGTGGCGGTGGTGCACGGCCGCGGCGCGGTGGTGAAGGGCCGGAAACGCCGGGGCCGCTTCAATACGAAGGTGACCGTCTTCGTGGCGGTGCGCCGGGACGGCGAGTGGCTGTTCGACGTCTTCCACAACACCAAGCACCACTACCTACTGGAAACCCTTACCGCCAAGTTCGATTCGGGTAGCGGCGGGTCTGTGACCGGTCACTGAGGAGGTAGGCGCAAATCCGGTGGACCTGCACCGGTAACCTTGGGGGTCGGTAGCAGCAGTTTGTCGATCTTGGAGGATTCCCGCCGTGGCTCTCGTCGTTCAGAAGTACGGAGGATCCTCGGTCGCCACCGCCGAGCGCATCCGCAGGGTCGCTGAGCGGATCGTCGAGACCAAGAAGCAGGGCCACGACGTCGTCGTCGTGTGCTCGGCCATGGGCGACACCACCGACGAACTCCTGGACCTGGCCCAGCAGGTGGCCCCCGCGCCGCCCGCCCGCGAGATGGACATGCTGCTCACCTCCGGCGAGCGCATCTCCAACGCCTTGGTGGCCATGGCCATTCACTCGCTCGGCGCGGAGGCCCGCTCCTTCACCGGCTCCCAGGCCGGCGTCATCACCACCGGCGCGCACGGCAACGCCAAGATCATCGACGTGGCCCCGGGCCGGGTGCAGAACGCGCTCGCCGACGGCACCATCGTGCTGGTCGCCGGCTTCCAGGGCGTGTCCCAGGACAGCAAGGACGTGACCACGCTGGGCCGCGGCGGCTCCGACACCACCGCCGTCGCGCTGGCCGCCGCCCTCAATGCCGACGTCTGCGAGATCTACACCGATGTGGACGGCGTCTTCTCCGCCGACCCGCGCGTGGTCTCCGATGCCCAGAAGCTGGACACCGTCTCCTACGAGGAAATGCTGGAGATGGCCGCCTGCGGCTCGAAAGTTCTCATGCTGCGCTGCGTCGAGTACGCGCGCCGCTACAACGTGCCCGTTCACGTCCGTTCCTCCTATACGGACAAGACCGGCACCCTGATTACCGGATCGATGGAGGACATCCCCTTGGAGCAAGCAATCCTCACGGGCGTCGCGCACGACCGCAGCGAGGCCAAGGTGACCGTGGTCGGCATTCCGGACGAACCGGGCTACGCCGCCAAGGTGTTCCGCGCGGTAGCCGACGCCGAGATCAATATCGATATGGTGCTGCAGAACATCTCGAAGGTGGAGACCGGCAAGACCGACATCACCTTCACCCTGCCCAAGCTCGATGCCGCCCGCGCGGTCGAACTGCTCACCAAGCGCCAGGGCGATATCGGCTTCTCCCAGGTCGTCTTCGACGATCACGTCGGTAAGGTGTCCCTCGTGGGCGCGGGGATGAAGTCGCACCCGGGCGTGACCGCCACCTTCTGCGAATCCCTCGCCGAGGCCGGCATCAATATCGATCTCATCTCCACCTCCGAGATCCGCATCTCGGTGCTGGTCCGCGACACCGACCTCGACGAGGCGGTCAAGGTCCTGCACGCGGCGTTCGATCTCGGCGGCGACGAAGTGGCCGTGGTGCACGGCGGAACGGGGCGATAAGTCATGGGCGTACGCGTAGGCGTCGTCGGCGCGACCGGTCAGGTCGGCGCCGTCATGCGGAAGCTGCTGGAGGAGCGCGACTTCCCGGCCGACGAGGTGCGGTTCTTCGCGTCCGCGCGCTCGGCCGGCAAGACCCTGCCGTTCCGTGGCAAGGACATCGTCGTGGAGGACACCGAGACCGCCGATCCCACCGGGCTCGACATCGCGCTGTTCTCCGCCGGCGCCACCATGTCCCGGGTGCAGGCCCCGCGCTTCGCCGCGGCCGGCGTCACCGTCATCGACAATTCCTCGGCCTGGCGCAAGGATCCCGACGTCCCGCTGGTCGTCTCCGAGGTGAACCCCGAGGCCACCCGGAACTTGGCCAAGGGCATCATCGCCAACCCGAACTGCACCACCATGGCCGCCATGCCGGTGCTCAAGGTGCTGCACGACGCGGCGGGCCTGCAGCGGCTCATCGTGTCCAGCTACCAGGCGGTTTCGGGCTCCGGCCTGGCCGGTGTGGAAGAGCTGGCGACCCAGGTGCGCGCGGTGATCGGCGATGCCGAGAAGCTGGTGCACGACGGTTCCGCCGTGGACTTCCCGGCCCCGAACAAGTACGTCGCGCCGATCGCCTTCGACGTGATCCCGCTCGCGGGCGCACTGGTCGACGACGGCTCCGGCGAGACCGACGAAGACCAGAAGCTGCGCAACGAGTCCCGCAAGATCCTGGGCCTGCCCGACCTGCTGGTCTCCGGCACCTGCGTGCGCGTCCCGGTCTTCACCGGCCACTCGCTGTCCATCAATGCCGAATTCGCCGAACCGATTTCGGTGGAGCGCGCCGAGGAACTCCTCGCCAAGGCCCCCGGCGTCAAGTTGGTGGACGTCCCCACCCCGCTCGCGGCCGCCGGCATCGACGAATCCCTGGTCGGCCGCATCCGCCAGGATCCGGGCGTGCCGGACGGGCGCGGCCTCGCGCTGTTCATCTCCGGTGACAACCTCCGGAAGGGCGCGGCGCTCAACACCATTCAGATCGCGGAAGTTCTGCTCCAGAACCGCTGATCTTCGAAGCAAGAATCGGGCCGTTCAATCCAATGGATTGAACGGCCCGATTTTCATATTCGACCGAGGGGGTTCGGGAGCGAAGCGCTGAGAGCTACGAGAGTTGTAATTGGTCAATCGACCCATAGTTCGGCACAGGGTAGGGGGCGGAGATTTGCCCCGAGTTGTCCATTGATGGTCACTTCGATGGAGTGCGGGCGCAAATGCGCCGCCAGCCGCTCCGCAATTGCGCGGTCGGCGCGGTAGTCCAGGATCATGCCGCCTGGAAAACGCAGGCGCACATGAACTTCCGTGGTTTCGGGGGTGGTCGTCATCGTGGTGCTGCCCGATGGGCGGATTGTCCTTTCGGCAACCGTGAGTAGCGGGTACCTTCACGTTCCAGGCGAGCCTTGATGCTTTGCACCGTCGGCCCGCCGGCGGAACTGGAATACTTGGTGGCCGTGACGGCCGTAGCCGCGAACCACATTGCCGCACCGCCGATTCCGGCGCCTAGAAGGAAGAAGAAGAGTTCGCCGGGCA
Source organism: Nocardia yamanashiensis (assembly GCF_021183565.1). Lineage (NCBI taxonomy): Bacteria > Bacillati > Actinomycetota > Actinomycetes > Mycobacteriales > Nocardiaceae > Nocardia > Nocardia yamanashiensis. The sequence continues at coordinate 6,475,208 of NZ_CP089226.1, read as the reverse complement.
TGGCCACCTCTTGTCGTCGGATTGGTTCGACGGGTCCTCTACAAACGTTAAACACAGAAAAATTGCGGTGCAATAAGAAAAATCCATGTTCCATACTGTGCGCCGTAAGCTCGCCTGGTCTGGAATCCTTGTCGGCAGATCCCATCGGGAAGGAGAAGGGCATGGGAGACATCGGCGAAACAAGCGGGCGGTGACGGCCGGGAAAGCCGATCAGGCAGAAGGAGTTTGACCCGGTGGCCGAAAGTACCCTTGGGGCACGGGTAGCGGAGTTACGCCGGAGACGGGGACTATCGCAGAAAGAGTTGGGCGCGGCGATCAGGCGCTCGGAAAGCTGGGTGTCACAGGTCGAGCGGGACGTGCTTCCGGTGGAGCGCCTTTCGGTGTTGCAGCGGCTGGCGGACGTGCTCGGTGTGGCGGTACGAGATCTGCGGCCGGAAGCGGCCGAACCGATGGCCGATCACCGCGGTGACGGGCATCGACCGGGCTCGGCCGTCTTCGAGCAGCTGCGCTTGCTGCTCACCGGACATCCGGCGCTCGAGCAACTCTTCGGCGACGAGGTCGATCGCGAGTCGGCCGACGTCCTGCCGGAGCTGCGCGAGCGAGTGGATCTCGCCTGGCAATTGGCACACGAATCCAGGCTCGTCGAAGTGGGCAGCAGTCTGCTGGAACTGATTCCGGATCTGGAGCACGCGGCGCGCACGTCGTCCAAACGGCCGGAGGCGCTGGCCTTGCTGTCGCGCGCCTACCAGGTCGCGGCGACCGCGTTCACGCGGCAGGAGGAAGTCGACGCGGCCTGGGTCGCGGCGGATCGGGCCCTGTCGGCGGCCGAGGAATCCGGTGACCCGCTCAGCGTGGTGGCCGGGACCTACCGCATGGCACAGGCTTTCCTGCGCTTGCAGCGATTGGAACAGGCCGGGCAGGCGGCCCGGGTGTCGGCCACGGCACTCGCGCCGCAGGTTCGCGACGAGGCGCGCTGCCGTCCGGAAGTGCTGTCGCTCTACGGTTCCCTCCAGCTCATGCTGGCGGTGATCGCGGCGACGGACGGCAATCGCACGGCGGCGCGCGCGGGTTTGTCCGCGGCGCGGCATGCCGCCGAGCGACTAGGCGAGGGCCGCAACGATTTCGACACCGAATTCGGTCCGACCAGTGTCGCCGTGCACGCGGTGGCGGTGGCGGTCGAATTGGGTGATGCCGGAGAGGCGCTCGACACCGCCCGCACGGTGGACGCGTCGGTGCTCTCGCCGGAGCGGCAGGCTCGATTCCTGGTCGACGTGGCTCGCGCGCACGCGCAGCGACGGCAGGCCGGGGAAGCCTTGGATGCCTTGCTCACCGCCGAACGGCTGACCCCCGAACTCGTGCACAACGATCATCGAGCGCGGGAGGTGGTGCGCGATCTGTTGCAGTTCGCGGGCCGCAGACCCGCGGACGAGCTGCGGGACCTGGCGGGTCGCGCGGCCGTGACACCCTGACCCCGGGTCCGCCCGCGGTCACGTGCGGCGGGCGGACCCGGCGGTCAGCGGATGCCCGGCGTGCGTGGATCCTGACCGACGCATGCCACCAGCACGCAACCCGGCGGCGCGTCGGTGAAGGGCGCGCGCAACGGCAGGTCCAGGCAGGACAGCAAGGTGCAGCCCGGATACGCGGCCGGGCCGATGCCGAAGATCGCCAGCGCGATATCGGTGTTGTAGTACTTGCTGCTGTCGAAGGTGGAGGCCGGCTCGACGTAACCGCCCGGATCGGGGATCGGGGGGTCGTCGAAGGCGGCGAAGAGCTGCCGGAAGAACTCGTAGGCCGGTTCCACGCTGTAGGTCAGGATCCCGGTCGGGCCCTGCGTGGTGTGCACGCCGAACACGCCGGTCCACACCACCATCAGGTCCAGGCTGGGCACGACGAAGACGTGCTGCAGCCCGAAGCCCGACATGGCATAGGTGCCGGCGGGCATGAAGTCCGGGTTCTCCGCGCAGTCGGGGCCGAGCCAGAACAGATAGCCGTAGCAGCTGTTGTGCTCGGATTCGGTGGTGGCGCGGCGCAGATACTCGCTCGACACCACCTGCTCGTCGCCCCAGCGGCCCTGGTTCGCGACCAGCATGCCGAGCCGCGCCAGATCGTCGGGCGGGATCAGCAGATGCGCGTAGCCGTAGGTGTGGCCGGATCGGTCCCGCGCCCAGTAGTAGTCCTCACGCGCAATGCCGATGCGCCCGAACAGCTCTCGCTGCGCGAACTCCTGCAGCGGTTCGCCGACCGCCAGCTCGATCACATACGACAGCAGGTCCACATTGCGCTGGCTGTACTGGAAGGCGGTGCCCGGCGGATCCTCGAACGGCACGCCCAGCGCCTGCACCGCGCTGAACGGATCGACCGGCACGATGGCGGTGATGCCCTCGGTCACCACGCCGACGCGCAGCCCGGAGGTCTCGGTGAGCAGGTTCTCGACGGTGATCGCGCGGTGCTCCGGATCGCCGAGGCCGGGCGGCAGATAGCGGTCGATGGGCGCGGTGATATCGAGTTGCCCGCGGTCCCAAGCGATTCCGGCGATCAGCGAGACGATGCTCTTGGTGACGCTCCAGACGTTCCAGGGGATTTTCCCGGTCTCGGCATTGGCAGGCCCGGCGCCGATCAGGCAGTTGTGGCGGAAGACTTGCACGTTCAAGCGATTCCGGCTCGCCGCGAAGTTCAAAGCGCCGGCCAGCCGCGCGGAATCGAGTCCGGCGTCCTCGGGCGCGGCGCGTTCGAATTGCCTGCCGGTCGGTTCGGAGCACCGCAGGTCCGGCGGGGTCGCTCCCGCGGAACCGCCGCCCAGGATCACGCTGCCCATCGTCAATGCCACCGCCAATGCGCCGGCCAGCCCCCTGCGCTCGCGCAACATGCGTTTCAGGCTAACCGGCCGGTCCGTCGGTGAGCGGGCGATCAGGTGATCGCCGCGTGGCGAAATGCCGTCCGGCATAAGCAAAAAGCCGCCAGGCGGGGGGAGTCCTGGCGGCATTCGCTCGCAGCGTGGCTGCGAAGTGAGCGCCGACGCCCAACAAGCGCCTCTCGGCGAGTGGTCGTTCGAAACGACAGATGGGGTGCGGCCCGGGGCTGTTCCGACGCCGGCAATGTGTCTCAACGGCGACCCCCGCGGATGTATTCCGGACCCCCGGGTGTGATGTGCGTGACGCCGTCCGGGCGCATCGGAAACCGGGGTGTGCCGTGTCACCCGCAGCGTTTAGCATTCGCAACGAAGGCGCACATGCCGATGGGGAGAGCGCGCACACCGATGGGGGAGCTTTGAGCGACGATCCGGCGATCACCGAACTGCTGGCGGTCCTGGACCGCAATCCCGAACTGCTGCCCCTGCGGGTGAGCGTCATCGAACTGCTGCTCTCGAATGGCCGGCACACCGAAGCGCTGTCGCACTGCGCGACCGCGCTCGCGCAGGATCCGCACCACGCTCAAGCCACCGCACTGCTCGCGCGCTGCACCGCCGCTTTGACCGGCGCGGCCACCCCGAGTCCGGTATCCGCGAGCCCGGCGGCCGTGACCACGCCACCCGTCGCCGGGGGTGCCGCGCCCGGAACCACCCCGCCCGGAACCGAATTCGCGGGGGAGGAAGCCGACGTGCCGCCGGGCGCGGACCGGAATCCGCCGGCGCAGCGCGGTGCCGGCTACGACTGGGACAAGGCCGAGGAACAGGTCGGCGACATCATCGCGCCGTCGTTCGTGAACGAGCAGCCGGTGCTCTACGCCGAAGGCGATGTCGGGCTGTTCGAACGTCCCAAGCTGACCCTCGCCGATGTCGGCGGCATGGACGCGGTGAAGCGGCAGCTGGAACTCTCGCTGCTGGGCCCGATCCGGAATCCGGAGCTGGCCAAGGCTTTCGGCACCAGTGCGCGCGGCGGCCTGCTGCTGTACGGCCCGCCCGGCTGCGGCAAGACCTTCCTGGCCTCGGCGGTGGCGGGCGAGCTGGGCGCGAACTTCTACGCCATCGATATCGCCGACATTCTCGATCTGTACGTGGGCCGCAGCGAGAAGAACCTGCAGCAGGTCTTCCAGACCGCCCGCCGCAAGGCCCCGTGCGTGCTGTTCTTCGACGAGATCGACGCGCTCGGCCACAAACGCAGCCAGCTGTCGAACTCCTCCAGCATGCGCACCACCGTGAATCAGCTGCTCACCGAGATGGATTCGATGACCAGCGACAACGAGGGCGTGTACGTCATCGGCGCCACCAATCATCCGTGGGATGTGGATGTGGCGCTGCGCCGCCCCGGCCGCTTCGACCACATGATTCTGGTGACCCTGCCCGATGCCGAGGCGCGCGCCTCGATCCTGCGGCATCACCTGAGGGATCGTCCCGTCGCCGGCATCGACCTGAATGCCCTGGCCGCCCGCACCGACGGCCTGTCCGGCGCGGATCTGGCGCACGTCTGCAAGTCCGCCACCCAGTTCGCCATGGCCGATTCGATCCGCTCCGGCACCGTCCGCCCGGTCACCATGGCCGATATGCAGCAGGCCCTGTCCCAGATTCGCCCGAGCACCGGCGCCTGGTTCGAATCCGCCCGCAATGTGGTCGAATTCGCCAATAACGACGGCACCTACGACGAGCTGGCCACGTATATGAGACAGCGGAACATGCGCTAGACAGCAGGATCTCGACGAATGAGCGCACAGCTCGACAAGGCCCGCGCGCTGGCCGAGCTGGGCCGGCTGGAGTCCGCCCGCGGCGTCCTGGCCGAAGCCCTGGCCACCGAACCCGACAATGCCGATCTGCTGGCGGAACTGGCCAACACCCATCTCCGCCTGAGCGACTATCGGCAGGCCCTGGACGTGAGCACGTCCGCCCTCCGGCACGCCCCCGACGACACCTACGCCTGGCGCGTGCGCGCCCTGGCCGAATTGCAATTGGCCCGTGCCGAAGGCAATTCCGCGCGCGCCCGCGAGCACCGCACCGCGGCGATCGCGGCCGCCCGCCGCGCGTGCGAACTGGAGCCGAAGTACGCCGACAACCACCGCGTACTGGCCGCGACCCAGCGCGACACGAATCCGAAAGCGGCCCTGTCCTGCACCGGCCGCGCCCTCGAACTCGACCCCGACGACATCTCGGTCCACCTCCTGCGCGGCATGATCCTGCGTGAGAACCTCCTGCAACCGGACCGCGCCGAAGCCGCCTTCCGCAAGGTCCTGGAACTCGACCCCGAACGCGTCGAAGCCCTCTACCACCTGGCCCTGGTCGAATGGGACCGCCGCAACTACGCGCTGGCCGAACGCGAACTACGCCGCGTAGCCCAATTGGACCCCGTCGCCTATGCCGAAGCCGTACGCGGCCATCTCACCAAACTCGCCGCCGACGCCCGCAGCGGCGGCAAACCCGAAACCACTTCCGGCGGCAGGCGTTTCGCCCGCTGGGCCGGGGTAGCCGCGGTATTCCTGGTAATCCGCCTGGTGATCGCCGCCACTGACAGCGACTCACCCGCCGACCGCCAGCACTACACCCCCAACCCGGCCATCCTCTCGAACTACTACCGACCCCCCACCTTCTATCAACGCCCCAGCTTCCCGGCGATCCCCACCATCCCCCCGGACCTGGAGAAGTACTTCACTTCGAATGTGCCGCGCCCGCCGGCCCGCCAAACAGCGCCCGCGGCCCCGGCCACGCCCCGGGTCACCGTGCCCGCCGGCGTCAATCCTTTCCAGTGAACGACAGCGGAGATGAAGGACGACACGCGAATCCGGGCCGGGTCGGAGCGTGGACATGCGGTCTGACGTGCGAGAATAGTCTTTCTGGAATTATTCCAGAAAGTTTTCTTGACTAATTCCAGAAAAGGGAGCAGGGTGGTTGGCATGCACTCCGGATACGACGCACGGGAGCAGTTGCGGGCCGTTGGCCTGCGGGTTACCGCTCCCCGGGTCGCGGTGCTGGACGCGGTGGCCGAGGCCCCGCATTCGGATGCCGACGGGGTGGCTGTGAAGGTGCGGGAATCGCTCGGGTCGGTTTCCACGCAGGCCGTTTACGACGTGTTGAAGGCTTGCGTGGGAGCCGGGCTGCTGCGGCGGATCGAGCCGGCGGGCTCGCCGGCGCTGTACGAGGCCCGCACCGGGGACAACCACCACCATCTGGTGTGCAGGAGCTGCGGGACGGTCGTGGATATCGACTGTGCCGTCGGCGCCGCGCCCTGCCTGGAACCCGATCGGTCCCACGGCTTCGTGATCGACGAAGCCGAAGTCGTGTTCTGGGGGCGCTGCCCACGTTGCCAACTCACCTAAAGGAGGCTTCGCATGACGACTGCCGGTAAGACCAAGCCGACCACCACCAATACCGGTATCCCGGTCTCCAGCGATGACGAGTCGCTGACCGCGGGCGCGCAGGGGCCGATCCTGCTGCACGACCACTATCTGATCGAGAAGCTGGCCCAGTTCAACCGCGAGCGGGTACCGGAGCGCATCGTGCACGCCAAGGGCGCCGGTGCTTTCGGCGAGCTCGTGGTCACCGGTGACGTCAGCGCCTACACCAAGGCGAAGCTGTTCCAGCCGGGTGCGCGCACCGAGTCGCTGGTGCGTTTCTCCACGGTCGCCGGTGAGCAGGGCAGCCCCGACACCTGGCGCGATCCGCGCGGTTTCGCGGTGAAGTTCTACACCACCGAGGGCAACTACGACATCGTCGGCAACAACACCCCGGTCTTCTTCATCAAGGACCCGATCAAGTTCCCCGACTTCATCCGGTCCCAGAAGCGCCTGCCCGGCAACGGACTTCGCGATCACAATATGCAGTGGGACTTCTGGACCCTGCGCCCGGAGACCGCGCACCAGGTGACCTGGCTGATGGGCGACCGCGGCATCCCGAAGACCTACCGCCACATGGACGGCTTCGGCTCGCACACCTACCAGTGGGTCAATGCCGCCGGTGAGCGCTTCTGGGTGAAGTACCACTTCAAGACCGATCAGGGCATCGAGTTCCTGACCCAGGCCGAGGCCGACGAGATCGCGGGCAAGGACGCCGACTACCACCGGCGCGACCTGTACGAGGCCATCGAGCGCGGTGACTTCCCGAGCTGGACCCTCAAGGTGCAGATCATGCCGGTCGCCGAGGCGGAGGGCTACCGCTTCAACCCGTTCGATCTGACCAAGGTGTGGTCGCAGCAGGACTACCCGCTCATCGAGGTCGGCCGCTGGACGCTGAACCGCAACCCGGGCAACTTCCACGTCGAGATCGAGCAGGCCGCCTTCGAACCCTCGAATCTGGTTCCGGGCATCGGCTTCTCGCCCGACAAGATGCTGCTGGGCCGCGTCTTCGCCTACGCCGACGCGCACCGCTACCGCATCGGCACCAACTACGCGCAGCTGCCGCCGAACCGTGCCAAGGCGGCCGAGGTGAACTCCTACTCCAAGGAGGGCCCGATGCGCTACGACTACAACCCGGCGGATGTGCCGGTCTACGCGCCGAATTCGTTCGGCGGCCCGCACGCCGATCCGGAGCGCGCCGGTGACGAGGGCAAGTGGGAGTTCGATCCCACCATCGTCCGCGCCGGCTACATCCAGCACGCCGAGGACGGCGACTTCACCCAGGCGGGCACCCTGGTTCGCGAGGTCCTGGACGACGGCGAGCGGGATCGCCTGGTGGGCAATGTGGTCGGGCATGTGCTCGGCGGCGTCCGCGAGCCGGTGCTGAGCCGCGTCTTCGAGTACTGGAAGAGCGTCGACACCGAACTCGGCAAGCGCATCGAAGAGGGTGTTCGCGCCGGGCTTTCCGCCTGAGCCTCGGAGCGAAACCGGATGGCCCCCACCACTTTCGTGGTGGGGGCCGTCTTCATTCCCGGAGCAGGGCGTCGGTCAGCCGTTCGGCGGCCGGCTGATCGAGCGGTTCGTTGCCGATCAGGAAGCGGTACCAGAACAGGCCGTAGAACTGGTCGATGATCAGTGCGAGGTCCGCACCGGCGCTCAGTTCGCCGCGCTCCTGCCCGCGGATCAGCAAGGCGCGCACCGCCGCCCGCCGTTGTGCGGTGAATGTCTTCACCAATTCCGCCAATTGGGGATCCGAGGCCGCTTCCCGGACCAGCGTGCGCAGGGTCGACGCGGTCGTTTCGTGCTGTGCCCCGGCGAAAGTCGAGCCGATGATGCTCAGCAGATCACCGCGCAGCGAGCCGGTATCGGGAGTCGGCACCTCCTCGGTCGCCAGCTCGGTCAGCGCGTCGAGCAGTACCGCGCCTTTGGACGGCCACCATCGGTAGACCGTCTGCTTCCCGACCCCCGCGGTCTTCGCGATGGTGTCGATGGTGATCGGAGCGCCCCCGGATTCGGCGAGCAATCGCCGCGCCGCATCCAGAATCGCCTGGTGCGCTTCCTCATTGCGCTTGCGCCCGGTGTGCGCCCGCTCTCCCATGCGCCTGTCCTTCCCTGTGACTCAACTCACCGCTTTGTCGAGACTAAAAGTCTCGATAACACTGTTGTCGAGACTGACGGTCTCGTAATAATAGACGGGACATCGCAGAGGAAGGCAGTTCGCAATGACCACAGCACAGCGCGTCGTAGTCATGGGTGGCAGCTCCGGCATCGGCGAGGCGACCGCCGCCGCCTTCGCCGCCGAGGGCGCGGAGGTCATCATCACCGGGCGTTCCCAGGACAAGCTGGACGCCGCTCGCACCCGCATCGAAGGCAAGGTCACCGCCCACCGCGTGGATGCCGCCGACCCGGCCGCCATCGCCGAATTCTTCACCGAGACAGGGCAGTTCGATCACCTGGTGATCTCGGTCAGCGGTTCGTCCGGCGCGGGCGGTTTCGCCGACCTGGACCTGGACGAGCTCGTCGCCGGCTTCGACGGCAAGTTCTGGCCGCAGGTCCGAATCCTCAAAGCCGCACTCCCGCACCTGAATCCGCAGGGCTCGGTCACCCTGGTGACCGCCGCGTCCGCCCGCGCCGCCTTCGCGGGCAGCGCCGGTCTGGCCGCCATCAACGGCGCCCTGGAGGCCATGGTCCCGCCGCTGGCCGTAGAACTCGCCCCGCTGCGCGTCAACGCCGTCTCACCCGGCCTGGTCGACACCCCGTGGTGGGACCGGGTTCCCGAGGCACAGCGCCGCGAGCTCTTCGACGGCATCTCCGCCGCCACCCCCGCCGGCCGCCCGGGCCATCCGGACGAAATCGCCCGCGCCATCCACATGCTGGCCCACAACGCCTTCATCACCGGCCACGTGCTGGAGGTCACCGGCGGCGCGACCCTGGCCACCGGCCGCTGAAAGCCGTTCCCTCAGTAGGTTGATGGGCATGCTCGATCCGCTCACCGCCACGCCCGCCGAATCCGCGCCGCCGCGCCGCGCCACCTGGTTCGAACTCTTCGGCGATCTGGTCTTCGTCGCGGCGGTGGGGCAGATCATGCACCGGGTCGGCGCGCACCCGGACGCCGGTGCGGTTGCCGCGGCCGCGGGCCTGTTCGTCCCGCTGTGGTGGGCGTGGGTGCTGTACGCGGTGCACGCCAATCGCGCGGACCGTGACAACACCGCGCACCGCCTGCTCACCACCGCCGGATTGACCGGTGTGGTCGGCATGGCGGTGTTCGCGGGCGCGGTCGGGCACGACACCGCCATGGACGCCGGATTCGTACTGTCCTACCTGATCGCCCGGGCCGGCGTGGCCGCGCTGTACGGCTGGGACACCCGGCGAAACCCCGTGCTGCGCCCGGTGTTCGGCGTCTTCGCCTCGGTCTCCGCGCTGACCGCCGTCGGCTGGCTCGGCGGCCTGCTGCTGGACGCGCCGTGGCGCTACGTCGTGTGGGGCATCGCCATGGTCGTGGAACTGGTGCTGCCGCTGCTCGCCGGACCCCGCCTGGCCCGGGTCGAGCAGGAACCGGAGCATCTGCGCGAACGCTTCGGGCTCTTCACGATCATCGTGCTCGGCGAGGCGGTACTCGGCTTCACCAACGGCCTGGTAGAGGCGCGCACCGCGGGCTGGGCGGTGGTGACGGGCGCGGCGGCGTTCGCGCTCACCGCCGGCCTGTGGTGGTCGTACTTCAATGCCAGCAGTACCCGCGCGGGCGCGCACACCCAGCTGGCCCGCGGCGGGAGACTGCTGAACATCTACGTATTCGGCCATCTGCCGGTGCAATTGGGCCTGGCGCTGACCGGTGCGTCCATGAGCATCGCGGTGGTAGGTGGCGGCAGCCATCTGAACGCCACCTCGGCCGCGTGCATCATCGGCGGCGTCGCCCTCTATCTGCTGGCGGTCGCCGGTGTGCGCGCGGCCTTCACCGGCCTCCGCGAGCGGGTGGTGCTCATCCGATTCGCCACCGCCGCAACGGTACTGGCCCTGCTGCCGGTCGCGGTGCACATCCCGGTCGCGGCGCTGCTGACCGCACTGGCCGCCCTGATGGCGGTGTCGGTCGTGGCCGAGACCTCGGCGCACCGACGCCGAATGCGCAGCGCGGCACAGTGATCCGGCCGACGGAGTCCGCTCAGGGGCGTTGGGCGTCGAGACCGTCCAGGATGAGCCCGATCTCGTGGTCGAAGACATCGTCGCGGGCCTTGGCCGAGTCGATGCCGAGGTGTGCCAGATAGCGCTTGTGCAGGCGCGGATAGGGTTTGGACATCTCCACGGACGTGGCCATGATCTGTTCCATCCACTGTTGCTCGGTGAGTCCGCTGCGGGCCACGGTGGTGAGCATGGCGGCTTCGGTGGTGCCGGAGCCGATGAGGTAGGCGAAGATCGCGTTCGAGGCGCGGTCGGTGGCGTCTTCGCTGAAGCCGGCCGTCTCCAGCACCCCGAGCATGGCCTCGGACATGCGCATGACATTCGGGCCGAGGTAGATGAGCCCGGCGGTGCTCAGCACGACCGAGATCCACGGATGGCCCAGCATGGTGGCGCGAACGCTGCTCGCGATGCCCTTGAGGTCCTCGCGCCAGTTGTCGGCGACGTACTCGGTGGGCAGGCGGATCTCCCCGAACACCTGGTCCACCACCAGTTCGAGCAGCTCTTCCTTGTTCGCCACGTGCGTGTAGAGCGAGGTGGCTCCGGCATTGAGACGCGTCCCCAGCCGCCGCATGCTCAGCGCTTCGAATCCCTCACTGTCGAGTAGCGCGATCGCCTCCGCGATGATCTGCGCCCGGCTCAGCGTGGGGGAGTCGCGCCGCTGTCGCTGGGGCCGGGCCCATACCGTCGCGAACTCCTCGGCCTTGGCTGCCATGGCCATTCCTCCTTCGTCTGCATCAGCATAACCGCTGCTAGAACACTGTTCGACAGCACGTACACCGTTCCCTATTGCGAACACTGTACGGAGACCGTACAGTGTTCGACAACGCCGCACAGTGTACGGCGAAGCTTCCGAAGGGGACTGGGAATGACCGAGAACGAGATGGCGCGGGCGACGGATTCGCCTACCGCCGAACGCAATCCGAAACGCTGGCTGATCCTGGTGGTGCTCTGCCTGAGCTCACTGGTGCTGGTGATCGACAATATGGTGCTGAACGTGGCCATCCCGCAGGTCGCCACCGACCTCGGCGCCACCGGCCGCGACATCCAGTGGGTGATCGACTCCTACATCCTGGTGTTCGCCGGCCTGCTGCTCACCTCGGGCAGCCTCTCCGACCGCTTCGGCCGCCGGCTGGTGATGGTCATCGGCCTCGCGCTCTTCGGCGCGGCGTCATTGCTCGCGGCCTACGCCACCACCCCCGAAACCCTGATCGCCGGTCGCGTGATCATGGGCATCGGCGGCGCGCTCATCATGCCGAGCACGCTGTCCATCCTGATCACCGTGTTCGACGAGCAGGAGCGACCGAAGGCGATCGCGGCCTGGAGCGCGGTGGCCATGATCGGCATGGTCGGCGGCCCGATCGCGGGCGGCCTGCTGCTGAATCACTTCTGGTGGGGTTCGGTGTTCGTGCTGAACGTGCCGATCGCGATCGTAGCCATCATCGCCGCCCTGGCGCTGATGCCGGAGTCCAAGGGCCCGGCCAAGAAGACCGACCTGCCCGGTATGACGCTGTCCATCATCGGCACCACCGCCCTGGTGTGGACCATTATCGAATTCCCCGCCAAGGGCTTCGAGGGCGTGTGGCCTTCGCTGGTGCTGACCGTGATCGCGTTGACCGCCTTCGTGATTCGCGAACTGAAGACCGAACACCCGATGGTCCCGCTGCAGTTGTTCCGCAATCGCGTCTTCACCGGTTCCAGCTTCTCCCTGGTGCTGGTCACCTTCGCCAATGCCGGTCTGATGCTGGTGCTCACCCAGTACCTGCAGTTCGTGCTCGGCTACTCGCCCGTCAAGACCGCCCTGGCCTTCACCCCGATGGCCTTCGCCGCGCTGCTCGCCCAGGGCGTCGGCGCCGGCCTGGTGCAGAAGCTCGGCGTCCGTCCGATGGTGCTGACCGGTCTGCTGGTGCTGGCCGCGGGTTCCGGGGTGCTGGCCATCCTGACCACCGATTCCGGCTTCTGGCTCCCCGCCGTGGCCATGGCGCTGGTTGGCGCCGGTGCGGGCCTGGCCATGCCCGCCGCCATCGGCGCCCTGATGGGTGCGGTGCCGCCGGAGGAGGCCGGCGTCGGCTCGGCGCTGAACGACACCATTCAGCAGACCGGCGGCGCGCTGGGCGTGGCGGTGCTGGGCGCGATCCTGGCCGGCACCTACCGCGATGCCATGCCGGCCGATGCGTCGGAAGCCGTCAAGGAGAGCATCGGCGGGGCCCTGCTGACCGGGGACAGCACCTTGATCACCGCGGCCCGCGAAGCCTTCACCGACGCCATGTCCGCCACCTTCATCGCCGGCGGGATCAGCGTCCTGGCCGCCACCGTGCTCGCCTTCTTCCTGATGAAGGGCGCGAAAGCCGCCACCGGCGAGGGCATTCCGGCCGCGGAGGAGGAAATGGCCGACGCGCACTGAGCCCGAAACGAGAAATGCCGCCCCCGGCCTGGGACCGGGGGCGGCATTTCGTTGGTGGCCCGGCCGGGCACGCGACGCGCGGCCGGACCGGAGCAGCATGGGCGGGGCTAGCCCAGGAGCTGCTCGATTCGGGTGGTACAGAAGCCGGTGATGTTCATCTCCGGCGGCAGCTGGACGCGATTGGCCATGCGCAGCAGGGGAACCGAGAGCAGTACGGCGGCGAGGATCTCGTTGTACCGCAGGTTGCGCACCGGCATTCCGGTCCGCCGCTCGTAGTACGCGATGGTCTCGGCCCGCGACGGCGTGCCGGGCAACGGGGCATGGCCCTCGAATTCGCTGCTGGCCCAGTCCAGGAACAGCATCCAGGCCAGATCCGCCTCGTGATCGCCCAGATAGGCGATCTCCCAGTCGAGTACGCCGCTGACCCGGAAGTCCTTGTCGTACAGGATGTTCGACATCCGCGCGTCGCCCCAGCACAGGGCGACGTGCTGCGGCTGGTACACGTGCTCCCGCAGATGGGCGATGGCCCGCCGGTACGTCTCGGGCTGCTCTCCGCCGGTGGCCCAGCTCAGCGCCGCGTCGAGGTAGTTGACCAGGTGTGCGACCGGGCCGTCGCCGCCGTGCCGGGCGAGAGTGAGGAAGTCCAGCTCGAGTGCCCGCCAGTCCAGCGCGTGGATATCGGCGATGGTGTCGATACACCCCCACCACATGCGCTGCCGCTGTTGCGGTGTGGCCTCGAAGTAGTTGCCTGCCGCGTGATACGACGGATAGTCGCTGGGCGCTTCGCCTTCGAGCCGATTCATCACGAAATACGGACTGCCCAAAGCGTTTTCGCCGCGCTCCAGCCACGCCACGACCGGCACCGGGATGGCGGTCTGCGCCAGCCTCTGCATGACCAGCACCTGCCGGAGCAGGTCGTAATCCGGGAACAGTGACATTTCCGGGGGCCGCCGCATGACCATCGGCAGCCGGCCGTATTCGTCCTCGATCTCGAACAGGTAGGTCTCGGTCGCGAACCCCCTTGTCGTGCGCGCGAATTCGCTGATGCGCGCCTTCCCGGAGCCGGGGAGCCGGTGCCGCAGTTCGGGTTCGAGCGCGGTGGGCAGGTGTTCGGCGGGCAGCCGGGTGCCGTTCATTCAGTACCCCTGGTAGCCGTACCGGGCATTGCGGCCCAGGAACACCATTTCGACCAGCCCGTACCCGACCTTGCCCGCGGTTTCGATGCGGCAGAAGGTCTCGCTGAGCATGCTGGCCTGCTTCAGGTCGGCGACATCGGTGAGGTCGACGGTGAAGTGATCCATCCACTGCTCACCGCGCCACATGCCCGAGCCGTACCCGCGATAGGTGTCGTACCCCGCGATGCCCGGCCAGAAATCCGACACCGGCGTGATGGTGAACTCCCGATCGCTGCCGTCGGCGGCCCGCACGGTGAAACTGCCGCCGCTCACGATGCGGAAGTCGTCGCGGAAGGTCAGGTCGTGCGTGGCGTCGACGACAGGTACCGCCGCCCGGCCGGAGTCCAGCTTGGGCAGCACCGTGCCCTCGAAGTGCCAGCGCTGCCCGTCCGCGGTCTCGCGCTGCGCGAAATGCACCAGCTCGTCCTCGAATTGGAAGATCCCCATGTAGTAGAGGACGCCGTCGGGAATCTCGCTGGGCTGCAGGTGATCTCCCTCGCCGAGGCTGCCGCCGCCACCGCCGTGCCGGGTGCCCCAGGAGTGATCGCGCCCGAACCACCAGGTCTCCGGATCGATCTCGTACCGCACGCCGTCGGCCTCGACCCAGCCGCTGATCCGGCCGTTCTGGTAGTACCGCCGCGCGTCCTCGCGTACCCGGCCGCGGGTCCGGAAGAATGCGGGTTCCTGCTCGTAGGCGGGGAATTCGCCTTCGAAGTCGAGTTGCAGCTTGATACCGGACTCGTTGTCATCGAGGGTGGCGCGCACCTTGCGCAGCGGTTCGACGATCTCGTACTTGTAAGGCCCGACCTGCCAGGAGCTCAATCCGTCGTAGCGCCCGCCGATTTCGCGGGACAGCCGCACCACGTGCGCCGTCTTGCCGCCGATGGTGATCATCGCATACGCGTCGCTGACATTCCGGTTCGGGTACCGCGCCATGCCGGTCATCACGCTCACCGTGCCGGTGGTGTCGAAGCCGTACAGCACGACGCGCTCGGTCCAGCGCAGATCGCTCTGCTGAACGTGATCGAACGTGGTGGGCAGCTGATGGCAGAGGAGTTCGTCCTGGGGCGTCAACATCGACCGGGCCTCTCGGTGGAGCAGTGAATTAGAATACGGGCCGTAGCGTATTTCAAACATGGCGGAGTTGTAACCTGTTTCAGGAAAAAACTTCCGGCGACCCGAAGGAGAGATCCGTGACCGCATCCGTGGGGAATCGGCCCGGCCCGGGTCGCCCGCGTGACCCGCAGCTCGATGCCCAGGTGCTGGCCGCGACCCAGGAACTGCTGGTCAGCGACGGATATCAGGCCACCACCATTGCCGCGGTGGCGCGCCGGGCCGGGGTCGTCACCACTTCGATCTACCGCCGCTGGCCGGGCAAACGCGCCCTGGTGGAGGACGCGATCTTCGCCCTCGGCACCGGTAACCACCCGGTCCCCAGCGGTGATCTGGCGGCCGATCTGCTGGCCTGGACCCGGCTGTTCCTGTCGGCGGCCGCCCATCCGGCGGCCCGCTCGGCCATTCCGGGGCTGCTCTCGGAGTACCACGACGACGCGGAGAGCTACCGCAGACTGCTCGATCGCGGGGAACGCCCCACCGTGGAGGCGCTGCGCGAACTGCTGGACGCCGCGGCGGCGGCCGGTCAGGCGGCCCCGGACTGCGATGCCGAGGCGGTTTTCGAGTTCCTGCGCGGCGCGACCATGATCCGGGCGCTCACGCACGGCACCGAGGCCGAAGACGAGTTCTGCCGCCGGATCGCCGACGCGCTACTGGCGGTGGCGCAGCGCGGTACGCCGGAGCGGCGAGGTCAGAGCAGGCCCCACCAGTAGAACAGGCAAGCCAGCACGAAGACGACCACCGTTTCCATCGTGAACTCCCAATCTCCGTGGCGCACTTACCATCCATGATGCGCCGCCGAGTGGGACCTCGGCCAGGTTATGACGGCGCAAGATCGGTAACGAATGTCCTGCCGCCCCCTTCGCGGCAGGGCATCCTCCCTTATCGAGAACCGGTCGGCTTTTTGCTGGGTCCGACCCGACACCCCTCGTTGGACGGGCCGGACCCTGGCCTGACACCTTCCGGTGTTGACAGCAACAATGCGGGCCGGCGCTTGGCACCGCCTTAACAAGATCTTGCAAATGTGAAACCGGCTGGTGGCGGCCCATTTTCGTGATCTCACTCGACAATGACGACGGGCCGGCGGCCACAACGCCGAGCTCGTCTGGGACCGATTGTGGATCATCGGCGGCAACCTGAACCCCGGAATCCTTCGCCCGCAACGCAACCCACTGTTCCGGCGGTCCGGCGGGCTCGATCATCCTGTGCGCGCCGTGCTCTCGCGCAGCGCGGCGACGGTCTCGGGCGGCGCCGGCTCGTGCGGTCGGTGCGACCGCGCGCCGTCGACGAATGAGGCGTTACGCATACGACCCCTTACCGGCGGCGTAGCTGACGGGTAGCGATTCGACCGGACGGCACACCCGTCGGCCAGGCGCGCAGGTGGGCGAAAGTGAGCGTGCGATTTCTCGCTTTCATCCCATTTGTCTAGCAGATCCGCAGGTAGAACGGACTAAATTGGGCCATTTCGGCGTGGCTGCCGGGTTGTTGCGCGCGCCGCCCTCTTCTATGTCTGCTGTCAAGTTGCGGAACTCCCTAGGAGGAGCATGTGAAGGTGTGGCGATCCCGCTGTCGTGCGGTGAT
This sequence comes from Nocardia yamanashiensis, assembly GCF_021183565.1. Lineage (NCBI taxonomy): Bacteria > Bacillati > Actinomycetota > Actinomycetes > Mycobacteriales > Nocardiaceae > Nocardia > Nocardia yamanashiensis. The sequence goes on along the minus strand of NZ_CP089226.1, from coordinate 6,458,507 downwards.
GCTGCCGGCCCTCGCGGGTGCGATCGCGGTGGCCGGGCCGGTGCCCGCGGCTGCCGATTTCCCCGCGGACTACCCGTTGATCATCGACGTCAGCACCCCGCCGGACGGGCTCTGCAACGGCGCGCTACGCGGAACCACCGCCGTGTACGTACCGCCGGGCCTGCCCGCGCAATCCGATGTGGAATGGCGAATCCTGGCCGGGGAACAGCCGATTCGCTCCGGCATCACCGCGGTGACCAATGACGTGGTGACCATCGGGTTCGATCTGCGCCGCGACGAGCTACCCCGGGACGGCCGACTACGGGTGGACGCCCGCACCAGAGTGCAGGGCGGGCAGGCCGGGGCCTACGGCAAGCCCTGGAACTTCCGCGTCACCCGCGAATGCGGCCCGCTGCACGTGGCCTCGATCGGCGATTCGGTGCTCTGGGGGCAGGGCCTGGATCTGGAACGCAAATTCGCCCACCTGACCGCCGAGGCGCTGGGCGCGGAGACCGGCCGGGCCGTGCAGGTCCACGACTATTCGCAATCCGGGGCGTTGCTGGACGCGCCGGGCACCGAGGGCGCGCAGTGCGCCGAGACCGCCGCCGATGCCGTCGCGGACGTGTTCTGCCAGCTGCACCAGGCCGCCGACGAGGCCGGCGAACAGGGCTATCGACTCGATGTGGTGCTGCTCGACGGCTGCATGAACGATCTCGACCCCTTCTTCGGCATTCCGGTCGGCGTCACCCCGGGCACCGAGGATCTGACCGCGGCGGTGGAGCGCGAATGCGGCGGCATCGGCGCCGAGGACACCAATCCGGCGGCCCATGTGCCGTACTTCAGCGGCGCCACCCGCGGTTACGGCGGGCGCGGCATGCGCGAGGCCATCGAACTCGCGCACGCCCTGCCGGGCAATCCGAAAGTGGTGGTGGCCAACTACTTCCACGACGGGGACACCGATACGCCGGCGGGCTTGCGCGAACGCTGGTCGGAATTCGTGCGCGCCTCCGCGGAGGTGTTCCGCCGGGCCGCCACCGACGCCAACGCCGCGGCGCCCGAACCCTACGCGGTCGCGGCGGACGGCCTGTTCACCGAGGACACCGGCGGGGCCGGCGCGGCACGCAAGCCCGCGCTCAATCCGCTCGGCGACGAATCCTTCGCCCTGCGCCTGCTCGCCTGCCCCCCGCTGGGCGACCTGCCGCCGCAGTGCCGGATGCCCGCCGTCTCGCACCTGAGCCTCGCCGACGCCCGGCCCTACGCCGACGCCTTCCTGATGAACCCCCGCCTGCGCGAATGGTTCGGCGGCGGTGGGCCTGCCGGCGCGGGCTTCACCGTCTCCCGGCAGGCGGGCCCGCCCGGCACCACCGTGAGTTTCGACGCCGCCCCCGCCGGCGCGGCCATCCGCCAGTACGAGTGGTATTTCGGCGACGGCGCGCACGCCACCACCCAGGCCGCGACGGTTTCGCACGTCTACCACGGCAGCGGACCGAATCTGCCGCGGCTGGTGGTCACCGATATGACCGGGCACCGCAGCCTCTACGAGCTGGACGAGCCGATCATGATCGATTGAGACCGGCGGACAGTTCCGCGATGGCCCCGTCGCCGGGCGCGTAGCCGGGGAAGTACGCGCACACTCGGGAAGCGCTGTCGCCGAACCGTTTCCGGATGAGGTCGGCGCACTGGGCGGGAGTGCCGCTCACGCTCAGTGCGTCGACCATCGAATCGTCGATCAGCCCGGCCATCTCGTGCCAGCGCCCCTGCTTGGAGAGGGTGTTGAGCTCGGGTTGCAGCGCGCCCCAGCCCTCCACGTCCAGCACCGGCCGATACGACGGGGTGGAACCGTAGAAGGCCAGCAGCTTCCGCACCGCGCGCCGGGCGGTCGCCAGCTCCTCGTCCGTATCGCCCATGGCCACAATGGTTTCGACGATGATCTCGAACGGCCGCTCGACGCCCACCCGCCCCTGCGCCACCGCCGGCAGCGTCCGCTCCCGGAAATGACGCTCGGTATTGAACGGCATCACCAGCAGCCCGTCCGCCGTCGCCGCCGCCATCTCGGTCATCCGCGGACCGAGCGCGCCCACCAGAATCGGCGGCAGCCCATAGGGATTCGGCCCCGGGTCGAACTGCGGCGTCATGAGCGTGTGCTGCCAGAACCGCCCGCGGTAGTCGAGCCGCGTGCCGTCCTGCCACGCCCGCAGGATCGCCCGCGTCGCCTCGACGCAGTCCCGCATCCGCTCCACCGGCTCGGACCATGTAGTCCCGTACCGCCGTTCGATATGCGGCCGGATCTGGCTGCCCAGCCCCAGCCGGAATCGCCCGCCCGACAGGCGATGCAGATCGTAGGCGGTGTGCGCGAGATGCATCGGACTGCGCGGCAGGGCCATCGCCACATTGGTCATGATGGCCGTCCCGGGGACCGTGGCGGCCGGCCCCAGCGGCAGGAACACATCGTGCGGGCCTTCGAACGTGAACACACCGTCCACGCCGAGCGCCCGCAATTCGGCGGTGCGGGAAGCGGATTCGGCGAGCGGGGCATCGAGCCACAGGTCCAGGGGCAGGGTGGTCACGGGTGATTCCTCCGGGTTCACGGGGCGAGGCAGGCGAGCGCGGCCGCGGTGTCGAGGTCCTCGACGGCCCGCGCGGCCTTCCGCAGCCCGCTGCGGGCGATGGTGTCCGATTGCAGTCCGGCGAACACGGCGGTGAAGGCGATGCTCGCGTAGGCGTACGCGGCATGGGCGCGCAGCCGCCGCCGGACGTCGGCCGGATGCTGCCGCGGCCCACCGCGGCGCGCCAGTTCTTCGAGATAGACCGCGAGCAGTTCCGGGGTGTGCGCCAGCCGGTCCTCGGTGGACAGCGCGAACACCAGGAAGTACGTCAGATCCCGGATGCCGTCCCCGCGCCGCAGCACCTGCCAGTCCAGCAGGCCCGCCGCGGCGTCGGTGAAGTACACATTGCCCGGGTGCGGATCGCCGTGCAGCACGGTGTGCGGTCCGGCGTCGAGTTCCGCTGTCACGGCGCCGAATCGGCGCAGAATTCGCTCGCCCGCGCGGGGCAGCAGTTCGGGCTGCCGGCGCGCCAGCAGCCGGGCGCTGCCCGCCATCGCCCGCCGGATGAGCGGCAGCATCGGGTCCCGCGCACCGGTGGTGATCCAGCCCAGCCCGCCCGCTCGGGTATCGGTCAGCCGGGGCGAATCCCAGTGCGTGGCATGCAATCCGGCCAGCGTCCGCACCACGAGCGCCGCATCCGCCGGACTCATGTCCGCGGCCGCATCGGTGAAACGCGCCGCGCGGGCGGTCAGATCCTCGATGACGATGGTGAACCGTTCCAGCCGTGGATCGTGGTCGATGCCCAGCACCTCGGGCGTCTCGATCCGCAGTCCCGGCCGCACGGCGCGATAGAACCCGCATTCGTTGCGCCCGAGCCCGGCCAGCCGTGTGAAGAGCCGGGGTCCGGCGGCGGTCGGCGCGGTCTTCACGAAAGCCGTTGCGGGCAGCGACGAATCCGCGCCGTGCAGCCGCAGGCGCGCTCGATCGGTGGTCCCGGCGGTGACGTCCAGCCGTTCGACCGCCTCGATCCGGGTCCCGAGCAGCCGGCTCAGATATCCGGCGTCGATCTGCGCCGCCCGGCGGGGCAGCGGCGAACGCCGGTCGAACCGATCACGCAGTTCGCTCACCAGCGCCGCACCCAGCGCTGTCGTCGCACCCATCGGCGTCTCCTGGCGAATCACACCGTCCTGCAACGAGTCCGGTGGTGGATAGCGCTCCGCCCCGGACCGATCAACGGGTTTCGGTCCGGGGCGGTCCCGGACGCCGGTGGTCGTGGTCCGGCATCCGAAGTCTCAGCGCGGCGGGATCAGATGAATTCCGCGGCCTTCTCGCCGATCAGGTAGCTCGGCGCATTGGTATTGCCGCCGGTGATGCTCGGCATGATCGACGCGTCCGCGACCCGCAGGCCCTCGATGCCGTTGACCTTGAGCGTCGGATCCACCACGGCGCGCTCGTCCACGCCCATGCGGCAGGTGCCTACCGGGTGGTAGATCGAGTGCACGCGGTTGGGCAGCTCGCGGCGCAGCGCTGTCTCGTCCTCCAGCGCGGGCCCGGGGGCCAGTTCCTCGGTCCAGTCGGCGCGAATGCTGCTGTGCGCCATGATCTCCCGGATCATCCGGATGCCCTCGACCAGGAATTCGGTATCGCGCGGATCGCTCAGGTAGCCCGGGTCGATGAGCGGCGCGGCGAACGGGTCGTTCGAGGCCAGCTTCAGCTCACCGCGGCTCTTCGGGTAGATGAGGCTCGGGAAGATGGTGAAGCCGGGCCGGCGGTCCACCAGGTGCAGCTTGTCCTCGTCCTGGTTCGGGATCGGGTAGCTCCACGGCAGGGTGTGGATCTGCATGTCCGGGTAGTCGCCCTCGGCGAACTTGGTCTTGACGAAGCCGCACGCCTCGAACACCGTCCGGCCCATCCACGAACTGCCCGGGCGGCGCAGCTCCTGCAGGATGCCGCTGGCGAAGTGGGTCGGAATGCCGCGGTGGATGGCCTTCTTGGAGATGTAGGTCATCGGCACGAACAGGTGGTCGTGCAGGTTCTGGCCGACCGGCAGATCCGCGACCACGTCGATGCCGTGCTCACGCAGATGCGCGGCCGGGCCGATGCCCGAGAGCATGAGGATCTGCGGCGAGCCGATGACGCCGCCGGAGACGATGACCTCTTTGCCGGCCCGCACGATGCGGCGGCTGCCGTTCTTCTCCGCGATCTCGACGCCGGTGGCGCGGCCGTTCTCGATCACCACGCGGGTGACGTGCACGTGGGTGAGCACCTTCAGGCCGGAGTCCGGCATATCGGTGATGAAGCCGCGCGAGGAGCTGTAGCGCAGACCGTTCTTCACGCTCTGCTGGAAGATCGAGATGCCTTCCTGCGACTTGCCGTTGTAGTCCTCGATGATCGGCGCGCCGAGCGTCTCCGACGCCGCGACCATGAACTCCTGGGCGATCGGGGTCAGCTCCTGCTGGCGGGTGACCTCGATGGGGCCGCCGGCGCCGCGCACGTCGTTGGCGCCGTCCTGCCAGTTCTCCAGCCGCTTGTAGGCGGGCAGGACCTCGTCGTAGCTCCAGCCCGTATTGCCCTCGGCGGCCCAGGAATCGAAGTTGGCGCGGTTGCCGCGCACGTAGAGCATGCCGTTGACGGAGCTCGAACCGCCGAGCACCTTGCCGCGGGTCATCGGGATCTTGCGATCGTTGGCGTGCTTCTGCGGGATGGAGTACTGCTTCCAGGTCACGCGCTTCTTCAGCTGCGGGACGGTGTGCACCATGCTGATTGCACCCGGCATGGTGACCATCCGGGTGTCGTCCTTGCGGCCGGCCTCCAGCAGGATCACGCTCTCGCCGCGCTCGGCGAGCCGGCCTGCGACGACGGCGCCGGCGCTGCCCGCGCCGATCACGACGTAATCAGCTTCGGTGGCGTCCGCGTAGCGCGGAGAAGCGCTCATTTCAGTACCTCATCCTCGAGTGTGCCTCTGATCACTGTAGAACAAGTTCTAGTCTGCGCACACACTGGACGGCATGTCCAGTCACAAGATCAAAGTTCAGGGCCTTTGCGGGCGCAAATATCGCGCAGCCGTGAAGCGCATGAACGAGTTCTAGAAGACTGCTATCGGTTAGCTGGCGCGCCCGGGGTCGGCGGCGGGGGATGGGTGTCCGGAAACCTGTCCCGACCGGGGCTGCATCGTGGTTCAATCGACTGTGAAACACGTTCCAATTTCGTGATCATAGCGGCAACCTGCCCGAGGAGGAACAGTGTCTGTTCCGTCGTTTCCGGCCGGATTCGATCTCACCGATCCCGCGATCTGGGCCGACCGCGTGCCCATCGAGGAGTTCGCCGCGCTGCGCGCCAACGCCCCCGCGTTCTGGATCGCGCAAACCCCCGAAACCGCTTTGCCCTTCACCGATTCCGGTTACTGGGCGATAACGCGCTACGAGGATGTCAAGGAGATATCCCGCAGGCCGGAAATCTGGTCCTCACACACCAAGGGATCCATCATCCGGCCGCCCGCCGATTCCGCGCCCGAGCAGATGGAACTCACCCTCGACGCGCTGCTGGTGAATATGGATCCGCCCAAACACACCAAGGTGCGGCGGATCGTCTCCAAGGGATTCACCCCGCGGGCCATCGAGAATCTGCGGGCGGCGCTCACCGAACGCGCGGCGGCGATCGTGGCGGAGGCCCGGGCGAGCGGCGGCGGCGATTTCGTGGAGCAGGTGGCGTGCGAATTGCCGTTGCAGGCCATCGCGGAACTGATCGGGGTGCCGCAGCAGGACCGGCACAAGCTGTTCTCGTGGTCGAATCAGCTGCTCAACTATGACGATCCGGAGTTCGCCGGGGCCAATATGACCGCCAATGCCGAGCTGCTGGGCTACGCGTACACCATGGCCGAGCAGCGCCGGGCCGAACCGACCGGGGACATCGTCAGCCAGCTGGTGAACGCCGATATCGACGGGGAGGCCCTGGGCAGTGACGAATTCGGCTTCTTCGTCATTCTGCTGTCGGTGGCCGGGAACGAGACCACCCGCAATGCCATCACGCACGGCATGAAAGCGTTCGTGGATCATCCCGAGCAATGGGAGCTGTTCAAGCGGGAACGGCCGCGCACCGTGGCCGACGAAATCGTGCGCTGGGCCACGCCGGTCACCTCGTTCCAGCGAACCGCGCTGTGCGACACCGAAATCGGCGGGCAGAAAATCCGGGAAGGGGAGCGGGCGGGATTGTTCTACAGTTCCGCCAACTTCGACGACACCGTTTTCGAGGATCCGTTCCGCTTCGACGTCACCCGCGATCCCAATCCGCAGCTCGGATTCGGCGGCACCGGACCGCATTTCTGTGTGGGCGCGAATCTGGCCCGGCTGGAAATCGAGCTCATGTTCAATGCCATTGCCGACGCCATGCCCGATATCGCCGAGGTGGCGCCGCCACAGCGGCTGCGGCACGGGTGGATCAACGGCATCAAGCATTGGCCGGTGCGCTACGGGTGAACCGGTGCCGGTCACGAACTCGTTCTAGAATTCGTGATTGTGACTAACCTTCGTGAAATTCCGCTGCGCACGCTGGACGACAAGCCCACCACCCTGGCCGAACTGGCCGGCGACAAGGTGGTGCTGCTGGTGAATGTCGCCTCGAAGTGCGGTCTGACCCCGCAGTACGGCGGCCTGGTGGAACTGCAGCAGACCTATGGGCCGCGCGGTTTCACCGTGGTGGGCGTGCCGAGCAATCAGTTCCTCGGCCAGGAGCCCGGCACCGCCGAGGAGATCGCCGAATTCTGCTCCACCACCTACGGTGTGGACTTTCCGCTGACCGAGAAGACCGAGGTCAACGGCGAGAACCGGCATCCGCTGTACGCCGAGCTGACCCAGGTCGCGGACGCCGCCGGTGAGGCCGGGGACGTGCAGTGGAACTTCGAGAAGTTCCTGATCGGCCGCGACGGCACGGTGCTGAGCCGGATCCGGCCGCGCACCGAGCCGAAGGACGCGAGCGTCATCGCGGCCATCGAGGGCGCGCTCTAGTCAGCACTGCGGGCGCGCTCTGGTCAGCGCGTGCGACGCCGATAGCGCACCGCACACGGCTGTTCCAGCTGGACCACCATCTTGGAATGGTCGTTGCGGTAGCTGTCGGATGGCTGTGCGAGTTCGAACTCCCAGTCCCGCAACAGGATCGAGAAAATCGCTTTGAGCTGCATCAGCGCGAAGGCCGCGCCGACGCAGCGATGCCGCCCGGCGCCGAACGGAATCCAGGTCCAGCGGTTCACCAGATCGGCCTGGTTCGGATCGAGGTAGCGGCCCGGATCGAAGGCGTCCGGGTTCGGGAAATCCTCCGGAATCCGGTTGGAGACAGCGGGAGTCGCGGCCACCAGATCGCCCGGCGCGATGCGATAGCCGCACACGTCGAACTCGTCCTGCGCCACCCGCATCAGGACGATGAGCGGCGGGTGCAGCCGCAGCACTTCCTTGAGCACCGCCTCCAGCTGCGGAATCTGGCGCAGCGCATGGAAACTCACGTCCGCGCCGTCGGCGTAGAGGGCGTCCAGCTCGGCGGTGACGGCGGCCATCACCTCGGGATTGCGCAGCAGCTCGATGATCGTCCAGGCCGCCGTGCCGGAGGTGGTGTGGTGCCCGGCGAACATCATGGAGATGAAGATGCCGGTGACCTCGCTGGCCGAGAAACGCGGGCGGCCCTGCTCGTCGCGCACCGACACCAGCACGTCGAGCATGTCCCGATCGTCCTTGTCCCCCGGGGGATTCGCGAGCCGTCCGGCCATGATGTGCCGCACCAGCTTCACCAGTTGCCGGCGGGCCTCGTCGCGCCGCCGGAAGCTCTCGATATCGGCGTTCGGGTCCACGTAGCAGTAGGCGTCCGTGCCGCGTTCCAGCTCGTGATAGAGGTGCGCGAAGCGCTCGTCCAGCTCCTCCCGGAACTTCTTGCCGATCAGGCACGCCGAGGACGTGTAGATGGTCAGCTCCGCGAAGAACTCCAGCAGGTCGATCTCCCCGGCGGCGCCCCAGCGCGCCAGCATCCGATCCACTTCGCGCGCAATGGTGCTCGCGTGCCCACGCATCTGCTCGGCCCGCAGCGCCGAATTGTGCAGCATCTCCTTGCGGCGCTCGGGCGGCGCGTCGAAGACCACGCCCTCCCCGAAGATCGGCTTCATGAACGGGTAGGCCGCCGCCTGGTCCAGATCCTCGTCGGCCGCGCGGAAGAAGAACTCGTTGGCCTGCGCCCCGGACAGCAGCACCACTTCGCGCTGTGCCAGCCGGAACGACCCGACATCCCCGCATTCCGCCCGGACCCGCGCCATCAGGGCGATGGGGTCGGTCCGGAACTCCTCGAGATGGCCGTGTTCATGTTCGCCACCCGATACCTGCCGCGGCTTGACCAGGGTCATCGGAAACCTCCCGCACTGGAGTAGACACCTGTCTGGACGGTACTACGGGTGTCATTGCCCGGCAAGGCTTTTCATCGAAACGAGAAATCTTCGCGCGCACCGGATTCACCCGGTGCGCAATTCACTCCGGCAGGACCTGCCGCGCGGCTTTCTCCAGCCGATCGGCAATTTCGGCGTACGACCCGTATCCGATCCCCGCCCGCAACATGGCGCCCGCGTAGAGCATTTCGAGCGTATCCACCAATGCCGGATCCGCGTCCGCGCCGAGCGCGTCCACCAGCCGGCTCCGGATCTCGGTGCCGATCCGCAACCGCAGATGCGCCACATCCGGATCGGTCCCCAGCAGCGCGCTGGTCACCGCCCCCGCCAGCGCCGGATCATCGGCGACCAGCATGGCGACCTGCCGCAGCACCGCCACCACCCGCGCAGTACTGTCCAGCCCGTCGGCCTCCGGCGGCGGATTCCCGGCCAGCCGCCGCCAGAACATCTCCGCTACCAGGTGTTCCTTACTCGAGAAGTAGGTGTACGCGGTGGCCGTGCCCACCCCGGCGGCAGCCGCCACCATCCGCACGGTCAGCCCCGCGAACCCTTCCCGCGACAACACCTCCATGGCGGCGCGGGTCAACTTCTCGACGGTATCCGCCTGCTTCTCGGTAAGCCGCCGCCGAGTGGCCTCCATGCTCACCACTGACCGGGCGGAATTGGAATCAGACACGTGTCCAGATGCTACTATGACCAAACCCGCCGAGCAACTCACCAATGCTATTTCCGCATCAATGAGAATGCTCCAGAAAGGCTTTCGAATGCCCCCGGCCCCCCTTTCCGGCAATGCCCCCGAATTGTCCGCACTCGCCGGACAACTCCCCGCACTGTCCGCGGCCGAATCCGCAGCCCTCCTCGAAGCCGCCCGCACCTACGCCGCCACCGGCCTCCTCCTCACCGACCCCGCGACGGCCGACCCCGCCTCCTGGCGCACCCCCCTCCGCCTGCTCCTCATCGACGGCGCGCTCCCCGGCGAAGCCGTCCAGCGCGACTACGACAACTGGGCACACTGGATCGCGGGCGGCGGTCTGCTAGCGATCCACGGCGTCACTCCCGGCGGCAACGCACCCGCTGACCAGATCTACGATCGCGCAACGGTTTCCGGCAAATACCGCGAACTGACCGCAGTCGAATCCCTCCGCATCCTGCAACGCACCGCCGCCTGCAACTGACAGGCCGCGCGGAGTGGCCGCGCTATCGGTCGATCTCCCAGAGTGAGTTTGCCTGGCCCACTCAGGCGGCGGATTCGACGCCGAGGATGAAGTCGACGACCTCGTCCGGGAACAGTTCGCGCGGATAGACCTCCGACCCGAGGCGGACCAGGCCATCGTTCTCCTCGGCCCCGACCGCGAAACCGAGGTCGTACCGTCGCCGGAAGCGTTGCAGGCCAAAGACGATCTCTGCCTCTTCGGGCCCGAACCCGGCCTCCATGGTGCTGCCGACCGGCAGATCGTAGGTCCACGTGCTCGGATGTCGCCGGCGATTCCGGCCTCTGACGAGCAGTCCGGCTCCGAGTAGGAGCGCAACGACCGCCGTGCCGATCATCGCCGCCTGCGTACCTCGAATCAGCCAGAGCAGCGCGAGATACAACACCGAGGGAATGGAGACCACGAGTACTGAACCGCGCGTCCATTTTTGGGTTGTCGAACGATTCAGCCGCTCCCAGACCTCCGGTGTGACCGTGAGGACGGCGGCCGGAGCTTCGAGCGAGGCCACCGGCGGCAGCGGCTGCAGTCCGGCGTCGGGTGCGTCCGCGGCATCGCCCAATCCGGGCACGACCGCACGAATATGGGAGATCACCCGGTCACCCGTCTGTACGTCGAAGGCGTCGGAACCGAAACGCACCGCCAGGGTTTCGCCGGGCGGGAATCGTTCGGCGAGCACTCCACCCCACCGGGTGAGCGTATCCGGTCCCGCCGACAGCGGCGGGACCGTGGACGATTCAGGCGGACAGGCCCAGTGGGACGAGTTTCGCTGCCAGGCGGTCCAGGTAGGCGAGGACTTCGGGCTCGTCCTTGTCGGGCATGCCGTAGAGGACGTCGGTGACGCCCGCTTCGGCCCAGTTCTCGAGTTGTCCCGCATCGGGTTTGAAGCCGAGGGCGACCACGCGGGGGGTGCCTTCGCGGCCGGCGTCGTTCCAGTGCTTCATGAGCAGGGCGGTGGAGGCGGAGACGTCGGATTCCTGGGGGGTGGTGATCCAGCCGTCGCCGGAGCGGGCGATCCACTTGAAGGTGGTTTCGGTGCCGCCGGCGCCGATGAGGATCGGGATGTGGGACTGGACCGGCTTGGGCCAGGCCCAGCTGGGGCCGAAGGAGACGAAATCGCCTGTGTAGGAAGCCTCTTCCTGGGTCCACAGGGCCTGCATGGCTTCGACGTATTCGCGCAGCACGGTGCGGCGCTTGTTGCCGGGTACGCCGTGGTCGGTGAGTTCGTCGGTGTTCCAGCCGAATCCGGCGCCCAGGGTGACTCGGCCGCCCGAGAGGTGGTCGAGGGTCGCGATGGTCTTGGCGAGGGTGATCGGGTCGCTCTCGGTGGGCAGCGCCACCGCCGTGGACAATTCGATGCGCGAGGTGACCGCGGCCGCGGTGGCCAGCGCCACCCACGGGTCCAGGGTGCGCATGTAGCGGTCGTCGGGCAGTTCCGAGGTACCGGTGCCCGGATGGTTGGCTTCGCGCTTGACCGGGATGTGGGTGTGCTCGGGCACGAAGAAGGATTCGAAGCCGCGCTCCTCGGCGGCTTTGGCGGCCGCGGCGGGGGTGATGCCGCGGTCGCTGGTGAATTGGACGATGCCGAAACGCATGTGCGGTGGCCCCTTTCAGTTCTGTTTGGCAGCGGAGACGCCGGCGCGGCGTCCGTAGAAGGATCCGTCACCGAGCGAGCAGCCCGAGGCGTAGCCGCCCGCGCAGATTCCGGAGGTGACGCGGCCGGCGGCGTACAGGCCGGGGATGGGTTCGCCGGAGACGTGCAGCACCCGCGAGTCCAGATCGGTGCGCAGGCCGCCGAGGGTGAAACCGCCGGTGTAGCCGCGCAGATCGTAGGCGCCGAGCGGGGTGCCGATGGGCTTCACCCATTCCGGCTTCTTGTGCTGAAAGGGGTCCTCGCCATTGGCGGCATGGTGGTTGTAGAGGTCCAGGGTGGTCTGGAGAGTCTTCGCGGGCAGGCCCATCTCGCTCTCGAGTTCCTCGACCGTCTCCGCGACCCAGGTGGGGGCGATGCGCAGGAAGGACATGGAGGACTTGGTCTCGAACGCCGCTTCCAGGGCTCCCTCGTCGATGATCAGGTACGCCTTGTTGCCCTGCTCCTGCAGGATGGCCTGCCCCATGCGCCCGGGATAGGTGTCCTCGGTGATGAACCGCTGACCGTGCCCGTTCACCAGGATCCCGCGCACCACCACCTGCGGGTCGGCGACCAGCGCGACCTCGGTGGCGTCCATGTGCGCGAGGTCCGCGCCGAGCGCCTGCGCCACCCGGATGCCGATGCCGTCGTGTTCCTCGACGGTGGCGGCGGGCCGGCCGGAAATCTTGGGCGCGTAGCGCTCCACCATTTCGTGGTTGTAGGCGAAGCTGCCGGTGGCCAGCACGACGCCGCGGTGCGCCCGCACCAGCACCGGCTTACCGTAGCGGGTGGCGGCGACGCCGACCACGCGCCCGTCGTCGTCGACGACCAGGCGGCGCAGGCGCACGTCGTATTCGTGCCGGACGCCGAGGGATTCGGCGGTCTGGGCGAGCGGCTCCATCAACATGTAGCCACCGCCCTTCTCGCCCAGCTTCTTGTCCTTGGTCCAGGCCAGGTGCCCGCGCGGGGCGGGATCGGCGATGGTGTTGAAGGGCGCGGCGTTCTCGCCGCCGGAGAACATCAGGCCCTCGTCGGCGGGCGGTTCGTAACCGGGTTCGCCCCAGAACACTTCGTTGAACGGAACACCCTGGGCGACAAGCCAATCGAAGTGCTCCACACTGCCCTGGCAGTAGTCGTGGATCTTGGCCTTGTCCACGCCGGGACCCAGCGCCGCGGTCAGGAACTTCTCCATGTTCTCCGGGGTGTCGGAGAAGCCGAGCTTCTTCTGCAGGGCGGTACCGCCACCGAGGTAGATGAACCCGCCGGACATGGCGGCCGCACCGCCCCAGCCGCCGGTGCGTTCCAGTACGAGCACGTCGGCGCCCGCCCGGGCCGCTTCGATGGCGGCGCACGCTCCGGCGACGCCGTATCCGACGACGACCACATCGGCCTCGAGGTCCCAGGTCTGGACCTCACCGACCCGGAGCGGTCGCAAGGTAGCGGTTTCAGCCATTGATCCGAATTCCTAACTGCGGTTGGAAACAACTCTCGGGCTCTCAGGGGCTTCGCCCCCGAACCCCTTGGACTAAGACTTCTTCTTGGCCAGCACTTTGCGGACCGCGCCGTCGAGCTTGGTGGCCGAGGGCCAGCCCACGTAGTGCGCGAGGAACACCGCGATCTCGCGCAATTGCTCGGCGTCGAGTTCGTTGTTGCGCAGCGCCGCACCCACCTGGATCTCGGCGATCTCCGCATTGCCCTGCGCCGTGATCGCGCCGAGCAGCAGCAGCCGCCGATCGCGCAACGACAGCCCGGGCCGGTTCCAGATGTCGGCGAAGAGATGATCGACGGTGACCTCGTAGAACGGATCCCCTTGGAGGTCGGGCAGTTCGAACCCGTAGACCTCGCTCATCTTCTTCAGCCCGCGCTGCCTGCGTTCATCGGTCACTGCTGCTCCTTGGCGAGATGACCCGGCCCCACGCCGAGCCCGTTTCCGAGACCGTCGAGCGCCTGTGCGGCCAACGGCAATTCGATGCCCAGCCGCCGGCCGAGGTCCAGCGCCAGGCTGAGATCCTTCTCGCCCAGATCCCGCACGTGGCCGAGGATCGGGAACCAGAAGTCGCCGGGTTCGACCGGCGCGGTGGTGTCACGCAACATGATCGCCCCGGGCCCGCCGGTATGCGAGTCGGAATGCCGCACGACCTTGCCGAGTTCGGTGATGTCCAGCCCGGCCGCCTCGGCCAGCCGCTGCGATTCCGAGGCCGCGGTGAAGGCGATGAAATGCAAAAGGTTGCGCGCCAGCTTCATCCGCGTACCGGCCCCGACCTCGCCCGCGTGCACGATCATCGACGCGAATCGCGAGAACGGCGCGCGCACCGCCGCGAAGGCGGTGTCGCTGCCGCCGACCATGACGGCCAGCGCCCCGCGTTGCGCCGCGGGCGCGCCGCCACTGATCGGCGCGTCCACGAATTCCACGCCGCGCTCGGCGCATTCGGCCGCCAGTTCGACGGCCGTGTGATCGGAGATGGTGGAGTGCACCGCGATCACGGTGCCGGGCTTCGCGGTTTGCAGAATGCCGTCCGCCCCGCTCACCACCGCCCGCACCTGGGCATCGTCGAGCACCACCACGGACACCACCGCGCAGCGCTCGGCCACTTCGGCCGCCGTGGCCGCCGCGGTGGCCCCGCCGTCGGTGAACGGCTGCACGACCTCGGGGCGCATATCGCACACCACCAGCCCGCCCGGCCACTCCAGCAATCGATTGGCCATGGGCGCGCCCATATTGCCCAAACCGATGAAACCTACCGAGAATTCGCCTGTTTCACTCATGGCCGGAAAACTTGCCCCCCGTCGACGTTCAATACTTGTCCGGTAACCCAGCGCGCCTCGTCGGACAGCAGGTAGAGGCAGGCCCCGACCAGATCCTCCGGCGTGCCCAGGCGTTTGATGGCGAGCTGGTCCATCATCTTCTCGACGATGAATTCGGGCACGATGCTGCGGGTGGCCTCGGTGTCGATCGGACCGGGCGCGATGGCATTGATCCGGATGTTCGAACCGCCCAGCTCGCGCGCCAATTGCTGGGTGAGACTGTTGATTCCGGCCTTCGCCAGCCCGTAGAACCCGGAATACAGCCAGGCCGCCGTGGAGGACTGGTTCACGATGGACCCGCCGCCGGCTTTCACCATCGGCTGCCACACGGCGCGCGTCATGTTCAGCGCCCCGTCCAGGTTCACGCCCATGAACTTCTTGTAGTAGTCCCACGGCACCGTGAGCAGCACATCCAGCTTCATATCGCCGTAGATGGCGGCATTGTTGACCAGATGATGGATCGCCCCGAACTCGGAGACCGTGAATTCCGCTACGGCAGCGGCGGATTCGGGCGAGGCCACATCCACTTCGTGGAACACCGCAGTCCCGCCGTCCGCGGTGATCTGCTTCGCGACTTCCGCGCCGAGTTCGCTGTTGAGGTCGGCGACAACGACTTTCGCGCCCTCCGCCGCCAGCGCCCGGGCGTATTCCGCCCCGATGCCGCGCGCGGCTCCGGTGACGATGACTGATCTATCGGTGAAGCGGGCCATGTCCGTATTCCTTCAGCAGCCGGTCGCGATGAGTTTGGTCTCGGTGTATTCCTCGAAGCCGAGGACGCCCATTTCCCGGCCGATGCCGGACTGCTTGTAGCCGCCGAAAGGCGCGTCGGCCGAATACCAGATGCCGCCGTTCACGCTGAGCGTGCCGGTCCGCACGCCCTCCACCACGGTGCGCAGCCGCTCGGCGTCGGCGCCCCACACCGATCCGGACAGGCCGTAGGGGGAGTCGTTGGCGATGCGCACGGCATCGGCGTCGCCGTCGTGCGGCACCACCACGAGCACCGGCCCGAAGATCTCCTCCTGGGCCACGGTGGAGCTGTTGTCCAGTCCCGCGATGAGCGTCGGCTCGACGAACCAGCCGTCGAGCCCGTCCGGCCGCCCGCCGCCGGTGACGATGGTGCCGCCCTCCGCGCGCGCGATCTCCAGATAGCGTTCGACGCGCGCCCGCTGCCGCTCGGAAATCAAAGGCCCGCACACGGTTCCAGGCTCGGACGGGTCACCCGGCCTGATATTGGACAGGGTCCGCGCCGCCGCCCGCACGGCTTCGTCGTAGCGCGCCCGCGGCACCAGCAGCCGGGTGCTGATCGCACACCCCTGTCCCGCGTGCACGCACACCCCGAACGCCGCGTAGCTCGCCGCCGCCGCGATATCCGCGTCGTCCAGCACGATGAACGCCGATTTGCCGCCCAGTTCCAGGAACACCTTCTTCAAAGATGCTGCGGCAGCGGCCATCACGGCCCGTCCGGTCTGCGTGGACCCGGTGAACGACACCATGTCCACCCGCGGATCGGTGACCAGCTGCGCGCCCAGGCCGTGATCGTCGGAGGTGACGATATTGACCACCCCGGCCGGAATATCGGTCTCCTCGGCGATGATCCGCCCCACCGCCGCCGCGCACCACGGGGTATCGGGCGCGGGCTTGAGTACCACCGTGGTGCCCGCCGCCAGCGCGGGCCCGAGCTTGGCGAAATTGATCTGGTGCGGGAAGTTCCAGGGCGTGATCGCCCCCACCACCCCGATGGGCTCGCGCCGCACCCGCCGGCTGCTCTTGATGCCCATGGGCGAGGCGATGCCGAGATCGGTTTCCCACGAATAGTTTTCGGCCAGATCCGCGAAATAGCCGAGGTCCCCGACCGGCCCTTCCAGCTGCGGCCCGGCGGTCAGCATGCGCGGCGCGCCGGCCTCGGCGATGGTGATCTCGCGCAGTTCCTCGATATGCCCGCGCAGCGCGTCCCGCAGCTGCCGCAGGCACGCGGCCCGGAATCCGGGATCACGGGACCAGCTCGTCTCGTCGAAGGCGGTGCGGGCGGCGGCGATGGCCGCGTCCATATCGGCGGCGTCGGCGTCGGCGGCATACCCGAGCACTGCTCCGGTGGCCGGATTCGACGTGGTGAACACACCGTCGCCGCCGGGTACGAGTTTGCCTCCGATCAGCAGTCCCGACCCGCCGTCAGGGATGAGATCGTTCGGGCTCATCGGTAGCTCCCATGCTGTCCGGACACGTGTACGGACTATAAGTTCGGAGCTTCCGGACGCGCAAGAACATGTTTCAGAATGGCGCTGCTGCGCCGCCCGCCGGCAATCCAAATTCCGCATTCCATTGCCAGCTCAGCGCACCGCTAGTACCGTACAGACACGTGTCCAGCCGCGTGTCCTTCGCGGCTGCCCGCCGTTCGTCAGAGCCGATGAACGCGTTACCGAATACGAGGTGCCGAGACGATGACCGCAGCCTCCGTCGAGCCGCTGCTCTTCGACCCCTACGACTACCGCGTGCACGACGACCCGTACCCGGTCTATCAGCGCCTGCGCGCCGAGCAGCCGGTGTATCACAATCCCGGCCTGGATTTCTGGGCGCTCTCGCGGCATGCCGACGTGGCCGCGGGCTTCCGCGACAATGTGCGGCTCTCCAGCGCCAACGGGGTGTCGCTGGACCCCGCCGCCTGGGGCCCGCACGCGCATCGCACCATGTCCTTCCTGGCCATGGACGACCCTGCGCATCTGCGGCTGCGCAAGCTCGTCTATCAGGGTTTCACCCCGCGCCGGGTCACCGAGATGCACGAGCGCATTCGTGAGATCACCCTGCACTATCTCGAACCCGCTTTGGCCAGTGGCGATTTCGACTGGATCGACGATGTGGCGGGCAAGGTCCCCATGGACGTCATCTCCGAACTGCTCGGCGTCCCCGAGGCCGATCGCGCCGAACTGCGCCGCATGGCCGATCTGCTGGTGCACCGCGAGGACGGCGTGCTGGACGTGCCGGTGGCGGCCATGGAAGCCGCGATCCACCTGATGGGCTACTACCACGAGATGATCGCCGAACGCCGCCGCAAGCCGACCGCCGATCTGACCTCGGCGCTGCTGGAAGCCGAAGCCGACGGGGACCGCCTCGCCGACGAGGAGATCCTCGGCTTCATGTTCCTGATGGTGGTGGCGGGCAACGAGACCACCACCAAACTGCTGGGCAATTCGCTGTATTGGGCCGGACGGTATCCCGAGCAGTACGCCAAGGTGGCGGCGCATCCGGAACTGGTGGACGACTGGGTGGAGGAGACGCTGCGCTTCGACGCCTCCAGTCAGATCCTGGCGCGCACGGCCGCCGAGGACCTGGAGTACTACGGCCGCACCATTCCGCAGGGCGCGAAGGTGCTGCTGCTCGTCGGCTCCGCCAATCGCGATGCCGCGGTCTTCCACGAACCCGACCGCTACGACATCGAACGCGGCGACAAGGGCGGGCTGATCAGCTTCGGGCGGGGCGTGCACTTCTGCCTCGGCGCGCACCTGGCGCGGCTGGAGGCATCGGTGGTGCTGCGCGAATTCGCGTATCGGGTAAAGGATTACGGTCTGCGGGAAACCGGCAGCGAGCGCGTGCACTCGGTGAACGTGCGCGGCTTCGCGAAACTCCCGGTCTCGGTGGAGGTCCGGTAATGCCGCGCTTCGAACCACATCCGGCCCGGCGGCCGGTCCTCATCGCGGGCGCGTCCTCCGGGATCGGCGCCGCCACCGCCATCGCCCTGGCCGAACTCGGGCATCCCGTGGCGCTGGGCGCACGGCGGGTGGAGATCTGCGAAACCATGGCCGAGAAGATCCGCGCCGACGGCGGCGAGGCGTTCGCGCACCGGCTGGACGTCACCGACAACGCCTCGGTCGACGAGTTCGTCACCGCTGCCGAAAACGCCCTGGGCGCATGCGAAATCGTCGTTTCCGGTGCGGGCGACCTCGAGTTCGGGTCAGGCTGGGCCATGGACCCGGAGCTGTTCGCGAGCCAGATCGACGTGCATCTGACCGGTGCGCAGCGGCTCGCGCACCGGGTGCTGCCCGGCATGGTGGAGCGGCAGCGCGGCGACTTCGTCTTCATCGGCTCCGATTGCGCCGACCGGGTACGCCCGTTCGCCGGGGCCTACAACGCGGCCAAGACCGGGCTGGAAGCCTATGCGCGGCAATTGCGCATGGAACTCGAGGGCACCGGGGTGCGCTCCTCCATCGTCCGCCCCGGCCAGACCCTGACCGGCATGGGCATGCAGGCGAAACCCGAAGTGGTGGGTCCCATGCTGGAGGAATGGGTGAAATGGGGTTTCGCCCGCCACCCCTACTTCCTGCGCGCCGCCGATATCGCCGCCGCGGTGGCCGCCGTCGTATCCACCCCGCGCGGAGCGCATCTGGTGCTCGTCGAAGTGCAGCCGGAGGCCCCGCTGCGCCCGCGCGACGAACCGGGGGAGGAGCCGTGAGGCTCGTCGTCGATCTCGATCTCTGCCAGGGGCACGCCGTCTGCCAGGACGAAGCGCCCGCACTCTTCCAGGTCCCCAAGACCGGGCAGGTGGAAATCCTGCGCGCCGACCCCGGGACCGATCTCGAGGCCGCCCGCCTCGCCGTCCGCTACTGCCCCACCCAGGCGCTGTCGCTGGTCGACGACAGTCCCGAAGAGCGAAGGTGACGTCAAATGTCCTGGTCCCGTGACGAACTCGACGAAATGATCCGCCGGTGGGTGGAGGAGAACCGCGACTGTGAAGCGCTCGGTGACTGGAAACCGCTGGCGCACTTCTATACCGAGGACGCCACCTACGGCTGGAACTACGGCCCGCAGCAGGAGTTCATGGCCGTCGGACGTGACGAGATCCGTGATATCGCGCTCGGGCAGGAGATGTTCGGCCTGGAAGGCTGGACCTACCCTTACCAGGAGTTCGTGGTTGACGAACGCAGCGGCAGCGTCATCGGATTCTGGAAGCAGATCAACGAGAAACACCGCCCCGACGGCCGCCCGTACAGCCCGGAAGGCATCGGCGGCAGCTGGTTCCGTTACGCGGGCGACTTCCAATGGTCCTGGCAGCGCGACTTCTTCGACTTCGGCAATGTGACAGCGCTTTTCGTCGAGATGATGACCGATAACGCGCTCTCGCCGGGCATGCGGAAGCGTATCGAGCGCTCGGTGTCCGGGCAGCCCCTGGCCGGCTGGTACCCGACCGGGAAGGGGCCGGTACCGCAGTGGTGACGAGCCGATACGCGGCGCTGGGCCGCGCCGAACTCGCGGTGCTGGTGCCCGAACTGCTGCTGTGCGGGCATCTCATCGACCGGTCCGGGATGGCGCATGTGATCGGTGCGCTCGGGCGGGAGGGCATGACCGAGGTGGCCATCGACGAATGGCTGCTGGCCAGTCCGGTCTACACCCGGCGCATGCGAAAAGCCCTGGGCATCACCGGGGACGGCGTGGACGCCATCTTCAAGGGCTTCCAGCTGGATATCGGCGCGCCGCCGCAGTTCATGGACTTCCGGTACCGGGTGCACGATCACGATCACGGGGAATTCCATCTCGATCACTGCGGCGCGCTCGCCGATGTGGAGCCGATGGGGGAGGAGTTCGTGGTGGCCATGTGCCATCACATCGAGGACCCGACCTTCGACGGCAGCGCGCTGGCGACGAACCCGCACGCGCGGGTGCGGCCGGTGCATCGGCCGCCGCGGGTGCCTTCGGACCGGAAACCGGTGTGCGCGTGGACGGTCGTCATCGACCCGTCGCATGAACCGCCCGAACCGATCGCCACCGCCCACCTGGTCGCCGGCAGCCAGGCGGCCGGGGTGGCGCTGGACCCGATCGTGCCCGAAGGGGAAGGGCTGCACGACTATTCGGGCCCACTGTTGAACGATCTGCGCTTCACGGACTTCTCCCGCTCGGCGCTGATCCGGATGGCGGACGAGGTGTGCCTGCAACACCATCTGCTCGCGCTGGGGTTCCGGTGCGCGGTCGAAGCGCGCACCGAAACGGCCCTGGACATCGTGCGTAAACAGTTCACCGGCATCGCCGGGCTGACCTCCGAAAGACTCTGCAAGGCATTGGGTCTCGGCGATGACGCGGCCGCGCTGGCGAAGGTGCTGCGCCTGCACCCGGCGCTCAATCCGGCCGCCTACCTCGATATCGAGGTGGCCACCGAGACCAGCGGCGGCGAGCAGATCGTGGAACTGCGCATCGGCCGCGCCTGCGCCGGCGGGGACGACAACGCCTGGCCGATGCTGCTCGACGCCGACCATCTCGAACCGCTCGACGCCCTGGTGCGCGGCGTGAACCCGCGCTTCCGCAGTCGCGTCCGGGAGGCGGCGGAGTGCGCGCTGACCGTCGAGATCGGCCTGGCCGAGCGGGCTTTCCCGGAAGCCGTCGAGGTCGCCATCACCCGCTTCAGCACCGGGGCCGCCTTCACCTTCACCGATCGAGGCATCCCCCTGCCGCTCACCGTCCGGTAGCCAGAAAGCGAGCAGCCATGGCCAGCAATTTCGCCGACCTCTACGAACACGCCGCCGATGCCGTCCCCGATCGGCTCGCCGTGATCGAGGGCGAGCGCCGGCTCACCTTCGCCGAACTCGACGCCCGCGCGAACCGGCTCGCGCACCACCTGGCCGGTGCGGGCGCGGGGCCGGGCACGCACATCGGCTTCCACATGCACAACGGCATCGAAACCCTGGAAACCCTGCTGGGCTGCTTCAAGATTCGCGCCGTCCCGGTCAATATCAACTACCGGTACCAGGCCGAGGAACTGCGCTACGTCTACGACAACGCCGACCTCGAGATGGTGGTGCATCACCGCTGCTACGCCCCGCTCATCGAAGCGGTGCGCCCGCAACTGCCGAAACTGCGGCACGCCCTGGTGGTCGAGGACGGCGACGACTCCGGCAGCGCTTCGACGCCCTACGAGAAGGCGCTCGAAAACGCTTCCCCGGAGCGGGATTTCGGCCCGCGCAGTGCCGACGACCTGTTCATCATGTACACCGGCGGCACCACCGGCCTGCCCAAGGGCGTGATGTGGCGGCAGGAGGACATGTGGCGGGTACTCGGCGGCGGCATCGACTTCTACACCGGCGAACCCGTCGCCGACGAATACCAGCAATCCCGCGCCGGCGCGCAGAACCAGCCGCTGCGCTGGTTCGTGCTGCCGCCGCTCATTCACGCCGCCGCCATGATGCCGACCTTCACCGCGCTCTGGTCGGGGAACACCGTGCTGTTCGAACCGCGCTTCGAACCCGCACGCATCTGGCAGGCGGTGGCGCGCGAGCGGGCGAACATTCTCGTCATCACCGGTGACGCGATCGCTCGCCCGCTCGTGGACGCTTTCCGCGCCGCGCCGGTGGACGCCTCCTCGCTGTTCTCCATCGGTTCGGGGGCGGCGCAATTGACGCAGCCGGTGAAGAACGCGCTGCTGGAACTGTTCCCGAACGTGCTGCTCACCGAATCCATCGGATCCTCCGAAACCGGCTTCGGCGGTATCGGATTCGCGGCCAAGGACGACGATCCGGCGCGTGGGCCGCGGGTGAACACCGGTCGCGGCGCGCTCGTGGTGGACGATGCCGGGCAACCGGTCGGGCCCGGCGGGGAGGGGTGGGTGGCCAAGACCGGCAATGTGCCGATCGGGTACTACAAGGATCCGGTCAAGACCGAGCAGCTTTTCCGCACGGTGGACGGGGTGCGCATGGTCATCACCGACGATCGGGCCCGGGTCGAGGCGGACGGCTCGGTGACGCTCATCGGGCGCGGGAACATGGTCGTCAACACCGGCGGCGAGAAGGTGTTCCCGGAAGAGGTCGAGGCCGTTCTCAAAGCGCACGCCGACGTGTACGACGCGATCGTGATCGGGATGCCGCACGAGCGCTGGGGCCAGCAGGTGGCGGCGGTGATCTCGGCGGCGGGCGACATTATCGACTTCCCCGCGCTGGACCGCCATGTGCGCGCCCACCTCGCCGGATACAAGGCGCCGCGCCGCATCTGGGTCGCGGACGTAGTCGCCCGCACGCCCAGCGGCAAGCCCGACTATCGCTGGGCCAAGGCGTACGCGGCGGCCCGCGAACCCGATCGCGAGGCGTAATAACCCGTTCTGGAATTTCCCTCCAGCCCGGCACCCGTTCAACGGGATTCCTGGGCCGAAACGACTACGAGAATTATGGGAACCTGTTCTAATTTGGAAATGGCAGCGGCACATTCGGTACTCGGCGAACAAGTACGTATGCCGGTCGAGATCCGGCATGCCGACGCGGCCTCCGCGCTCTTCCTGGTCGACGCGGCGGCCGCGGCCGAACTGCTCGACGGCACCGGGCTGGAACCGCTGAAGGTGCTGCCCGGCAAGGCCGTGCTCTCGCTCGCCTTCGTCCGCTACGTGGACGGCGACCTCGGGCCCTACCACGAGTTCGCCTTCTCGCTGATGGCCCGCCAGCCCGGCCGGCGTAACAGCACCGGGGCCTACATTCACTGGCTGCCGGTGAACCAGAGCTTCACCTGTGAAGCGGGACAATCGATTTGGGGTTTCCCCAAGCTCATGGCCGACATCGACATAACGCCCGGCGGGCGTTGTGAGGTGCGGGTGGACGGGCAATTCGTCATCGGGCTGCGGATAGGTGACGGATTGCCCGTTCCGGGCAGTGCGGGCGGGGCGTCCATCGACGCCTACACCGCGCGCAACGGCCTGCTGCGGCGCACGCCCTGGATCATGAACCCCGCCAAGGTGCGCATGCGGCCCGGCGGCGCCCGGGTGGAACTCGGCGATCACCCCGTCGCCGATCAGCTGCGCGCGCTCGGCCTGCCCAAGGCCGCGCTGTTCTCCAGCCGGATCGGCGCGCTCGCAATGACTTTCGAGGACGCCGCCACCGTCCTGCAGACCCGGGAGGCCCGATGACCCAGACCGTTCTCGTCACCGGCGCGGCCAGCGGCATGGGCCGCATCGTCGCGCAGCGCATGGCCGCGGCGGGACATCGGGTGGCCGCCGTCGACCTGAACGCCGAAGGGCTGGCGGCCACCGCCGCCCGCTCGCCGAACATGCACACCTACACCTGCGACGTATCCGATCCGGAACAGGTCGCGGCGGTGGTGGACAAGGTGCGCGCCGAGCTCGGGGCCATCGAACAGCTGGTGCACGCGGCCGGCATGGCGCACGTGCACGGCAGCGCGCTCGATCACGATGCGCGCCAGATCAAGAAGATGATCGACGTCAACTACCTGGGCACGGTCAATCTCTGCCAGGCCGTCATCCCCGCCATGAAAACGGCGGGCCGCGGCACCGTGGTGCTGTTCGCCTCGCTCGCGGGCTGGCTGCCCTCGCCCGGACTGGCCGGGTACTCGGCATCCAAGTTCGCGGTCATCGGGTTCGCCGACAGCCTCTCCTACGAACTCGACGGCACCGGCGTCCGGCTCCTCACCCTGTGCCCGCCCATGGTGGAGACGGCCTTCCTCGACAAGGTCCGCGCGGAGAACGCCAGCGTGCTCGGCGGCAGCGGCGGGGTGTCCCCGGAATCCATCATCGACGCGCTGGAAAAGGCGCTCGCCAAACCGAAGACGCCGCTCTTCGTCTTCCCCGGCCAGGCCCGTCCCGCCTATCTGATGCGCCGCTTCCTGCCCGGCGTGGCCCGTTTCATCGTCAAGAAGTCGATCCACCCCACCGACTGACGATCCCCAGCTTGGGCGTCGGCACGTGCTCCGATCGACGCCCAAACCCCGGCGCTGGGCAACCGAGGCTCTGCGGTTGCCCAGCGCCGAACACCCGGCCGCCCGCCGGAAAATCAGTGGCGTGAAACTCCCCTGACCGGGCACGATGTCTGTCCTGCACTACTCGAACACGATTCGAGAGGGGACGGATGAAATCCCGCGCGTCCGCGATCATGCTGGTACTGCGCTTTTACGGCCGGGAATTGGCGAGGCGCAAGGGCCTCACCGCCACGGCTCTGCTGTCACCGGCGCTCGGCACCACCTGCCAGCTCTACATAGCTCCGCTGCTGGTCGCCGTCGTCGTCGGCAAGGTCGCCGGCAGCGGCGACTCCAGCTTCGGCACGCTCGCGCCGTACGTACTCGCGTTCGGCGGCCTGCTGCTGCTCGCCGAGGTGTTCTGGCGCATCGGCATTCACTGCTTGAACCGGGTCGACGCCTACGGCATCGAGAACCTCTACATCACCGCCATGGACGAACTGCTGGCCAAGGACGCGGCGTTCTTCCACGACAATTTCGCGGGCTCGCTCACCAAACGCTCGCTGAGCTTCGCCTCCCGTTTCGAGGAGTTCGTCGACACCTTCGCCTTCGAAATCCTCGCGGCGCTGGTGCCTTTGGGCTTCGCGTCGGTGGTGCTCTGGCGCTACGACCCCATGCTGGTGGCGGTGCTGCTCGGCATGCTGGTGGTGACCGCGCTGGTCATCGCGCCGCTCATCCAGCGGCGGCAACGCCTCGTCGACGATCGCGAGGCCGCCATCGCGCTGGTCTCCGGGCACGTCGCCGACAGCCTCTCCAATATGCAGGTGGTGCGCGCCTTCGCCGCCGAACCCCAAGAGGCGGAGGAACATCGGCGGCGCGTCGCGGAATCCCGGCGCAAATCCCTGCTCTCCTGGGACTACGCCAACCTGCGCATCGACACCGTGGTGACGCCGCTGGTCGCCATCACCAATATGGTCGGCCTGCTCATCGCCCTCGGCATCCGCGGCGGCCACGCCAGCGTCGAAGTGATCATCGTGGCCTTCACCTACTACTGGAACGCCACCGGCATCATGTTCCGCTTCAACCAGATCTACCGCCGCCTGGAATCCACCCTCACCGAAGCCGCCCAGTTCACCGACCTGCTCATCGACAAGCCCACGGTAGTGGACGTCGCCGAACCGGAACCGTTGCAGCCCAAGGGCTCCGACATCCACTTCGACCACGTCACCTTCGCGCACGCGGGCGCGTCCCGCCTGTTCGACGGCCTCGACCTGCACGTACCCAGCGGCGCCAAATTCGGCCTGGTCGGCCGCTCCGGCGGCGGCAAAACCACCATCACCCAACTACTCCTGCGCATGATGGACATCCAGGAAGGCCACATCCGCATCGGCGGCCAGGACATCGCCCGCCTCCGCCAAGCCGACCTGCGCAGCCAGCTCTCCTACGTCCCCCAAGACCCCGCCATGTTCCACCGCTCCCTCCGCGACAACATCCGCTTCGCCCGCCCCGAAGCCACCGACGAGGAAATAGTCCGCGCCGCCAAAGCCGCCCACGTCACCGAATTCGCCGAAGGCCTACCCCAGGGCCTCGACACCCTCATCGGCGAACGCGGCGTCAAACTCTCCGGCGGCCAACGTCAGCGCGTAGCCCTGGCCCGGGCCATCCTCCGCGACGCCCCCATCCTCCTATTGGACGAGGCCACCTCGGCACTGGACTCGGAAAGCGAACTGCTTGTCCAGCAGGCGCTTTGGGAGCTGATGGAGGGTCGCACGGCGCTTGTGGTGGCCCACCGCCTGAGCACCGTAGCGGGCATGGACCAGCTGGTGGTGCTGGACCGCGGCCGCATCGTGGAACAGGGCAGCCACGACGAATTGCTCAATGCCGAAGGCGCTTACGCGCAATTGTGGCGGCATCAGTCGGGTGGGTTCCTGGGCGAGGAGGTCGGGGCGCGCTGAGCGGCTCACAGTTCCGCCCAGATATCGGGCGGGACCACGGCCCGGGCCCGGCCGTATTCGTCGAGGATGCGGCCGAGCAGTTTCTCGTGGCGGAGGGTGATCGTGCGCTCGGCCACGACCAGGTCGGGATGGGTTGCGGCCAGCTGGCTTTCGAAGCGCGCCACCTCGGCCACCGAATGCAGATTGGCTTGGACCACGAGGTTGTGGGTGCCGCTCACGGCGGCGCAGTTCCTGGTCTGCGGCAGGCGGATCAGGGCGTAGCCGATCTCGGGCAGGGCGGCGGCGGGGGCGGTCGCCCAGAAGGTGACCGCCACCGGCCAGCCGCCGAGCGGGCGGGCGAAATCGCAGCGGAAGCCGAGCAGGCCCAGGCGGGTGAGTTCGTCGATGCGGCGTTTCACGGTCGAACCGCTGGTGCGCACCGCCGTGGCGATGGCGCTGTGGGTGGCGCGGCCATCGTGGGCCAGATGCGTGACGATGGCGCGATCCACATCGTCGAAGGTCCGGCGCTCGGGGCGGGGCGCGGCCGGCGGCACGGGGGTGCGGAGTTGGCTGCGCTGACCCGGGGCGAGGGCGTCGATGCGCCAGCTGCCGCCCTCGGCGAACCAGTGCGTGACTATGCGCGTCCGGACGGCTGCGAGGTGGGGCAGGGTCGGCAGTACGTCGAGGGTGTAGCGGGAGAGCTGGGTGAAATCGCGGGTGGCGACGGTGGCGAGGATGCGGTCGCTGCCGCCGGAGCGTTCGAGGGTGAGCATTTGCGGGTGTCGAGCCAGTGCGCGGACGACGGAATCGGTTTCACCTGCGGCGCAGTCGATCTCGATGAACGCGGCGCAGCAGAGGTCGAACAGCGCCGGGCCCGGTGAGACGCAGACCCATGCCTCGCCGCGATCGCTGAGCCGCTGCCAGCGCCGGGCCACGGTCACCGGATCGACATCCAGGACACCGCCGAGTTCGGTCCAGGAAGCGCGCGGGCGCAATTGCAGGGCGTTGATGAGCGCCAGATCGTCCTCATTGAGCAGCTCGGCGGAATCCTGCATATTGAGCGCCTCCACGATCACATCCTGCGATTCAGATGCATTCGATGGCCAGTATTTCACGATTATCGGAGCAGCCATCCACGAGAGGGAGACAGCGGCGTCATGGCGTACGGCGACTATCAGAACGAGATTTACTTCAATGGCCTGCGTGGCGTGATCCCGAAATGGCCGGTGAGTTTCGCCGAGCTGGCCGCGCGTGCCGAGACGGCGCTGCCGCCGTCGATCTGGTCGTATGTCGCCGGTGGCGCGGGTGATGAGCGGACGCAGCGCGCGAATGTCGCGGCCTTCGATCAGTGGGGGCTGATGCCGCGCATGTTCGTCGGTGCGAAGGAGCGCGACCTGTCGGTGGAGCTGTTCGGAAGCACGTGGGCCGCACCGGTTTTCATGGCTCCCGTCGGCGTGATCGCGCTCTGTGACCGCGATGGTCGCGGCGATCTCGCCACCGCGCGCGCAGCGGCACGCACCGGTGTGCCGATGGTGGCCTCGACGCTCATGGAAGACCCCCTGGAAGACGTCGCCGCCGAATTCGGTGACACCCCAGGCTTTTTCCAGCTCTACACCCCCACCGATCGTGACCTGGCCGCTTCCCTCGTTTCGCGCGCGGAGAAGGCGGGCTACAAGGGCATCGTCGTCACCCTCGACACCTGGATCACCGGCTGGCGCCCCCGCGATCTGTCCACCGGCAACTTCCCCCAGCTGCGCGGCCACTGCCTCGCCAACTACTTCACCGACCCGGTCTTCCGCGCCGGTCTCGCGCAATCCCCCGAACAGGATCCGCAATCGGCGATCCTGCGCTGGATCCAGCTCTTCGGCAACCCGCTCACCTGGGAAGACCTGCCCTGGTTGCGTTCGCTGACCACGCTGCCGTTGATCGTGAAGGGCATCGGCCACCCCGATGACGCCCGCCGCGCCCGCGACCTGGGCGTGGACGGCATCTACTGCTCGAATCACGGTGGGCGGCAAGCCAATGGCGGTCTTCCCGCTCTCGATATGCTCCCCGGCGTGGTCGAAGCGGCCGACGGACTGCCGGTGCTCTTCGACTCCGGAGTCCGTTCCGGCGCGGACATCATCAAAGCCCTGGCACTCGGCGCGTCCGCGGTCGGCATCGGCCGCCCGTACGCCTACGGTCTCGCGCTCGGCGGCGAGGACGGCATCGTGCACGTCCTGCGCAGCCTGCTCGCCGAAGCCGATCTCATCATGGCGGTCGACGGCTATCCGACCCTGAAAGACCTGACGCCCGAAGCCCTTCGGCCGGTCAAGGTCTGACGGATAGCGGGGCCGGGTTGCGGGGGCGTCTGGCCCCCGCGGGGGTGTGGGGGTGAAACCCCCACTTCCCTTACTTCCCTTGGAAGTTCGGCTTCCGCTTCTCGGCGAAGGCGCGCGGCCCTTCCTTGGCGTCATCGCTCAGGAACACCGGCAGCCCGACCTTAGCGTCGATCTTGAACGCCTCTTCCTCGTGCAGCCCTTCGGTATCGCGAATCACCTTCAGGATCGCCTGAACCGCGAGCGGCCCATTGTTATTGATCAGCTCGGCGATTTCGAGGGCCTTGTCCAGCGCGGTCCCGTCCGGCACCACGTGCCCGATCAGCCCGTACTCCTTGGCCTCGGCCGCCTTGATGTGCCGCCCGGTCAGCAGCAGGTCCGCCGCCACGGTGTACGGAATCTGGCGCGGCAGCCGCACCGCCGATCCGCCCATCGGGAACAGGCTCCACTTGGCCTCGGAGATGCCGAACTTGGCGCTCTCGCCCGCGATGCGGATATCGGTGCCCTGCAGGATCTCGGTGCCGCCGGCGATGGCCGCGCCCTCGACCGCGGCGATCAGCGGCTTGGTCAGGCGACGGCCCTTGAGCAGGCCGGGCATGCGGGTGGGATCGAAGGCGCTGCCCGCCTTCATGCCCTCGGCCGCGCCGCGATTGTTCATGTTCTTCAGGTCCGCGCCCGCGCAGAACGCCCCGCCCGCACCGGTGAGGATGCAGGACCGGATCTCCGGGTCTTCGTCGACCTGGTCCCAGGCGTCGGCCATGATCGCGAGCATCTCGCCGGTGAGCGCGTTCTTGCGCTCGGGGCGGTTCATGGTCACGATCAGCGTCGCGCCACGCTTCTCGACGAGAGCGTGAGCCTCGGTGTTGCTACTTGTTTCAGCAGTCGCAGCGGTCATCGCCGACCTGTCCTTCCACGTGGCCAATCCTGGGATTCGGGGACGAAACTACCCCGCACCGTTGTCCTGAACAATAACGTGTTCTAGTTTGGATCATGGTGACCGCCGTCACGGGCGGCAAGTAATGGAGAGACGACGACCATGAGCACAACGAGCACGCAGAGCGGCTCCCGGGCGAAGCTGCCGCCCCGCGTCACGGAATCCCTCATCAACCGGCTGACCGCCATGGTGACCGCGGGCAAGGCGGGCGAGGCCCGCGACCCGTTCGAAATGATCGAGGTCTACACCGGCGACGTGGTCGGCTACCTGCCGCAGTCCTCGCCCGAAGATGTCGCCAAGGCCGTCGAGATCTCGCGCGCCGCGCAGAAGGAATGGGCCGCTCGTCCACTCGAGCAGCGGCTCGCCGTCTTCGAACGCGCCCACGAACTCATTCTCTCCGAGATCGAGACCATTGCCGACCTGATTCAGATCGGCTGCGGCAAGGCGCGCCGCATGGCCATCGAAGAGGCATGCGATACCCCGATGGTCATCGCCCACTACCTCAAGACCGCGGCCAAGACGCTCAAGCCCAAGAAGCGCAGCGGGCCGATGCCGATCATCACCAGCTCCACCGAGGAGCATCGTCCCAAGGGCGTCGTCGCGGTGATCGCGCCGTGGAACTTCCCGTTCGCCATCTCCATGTCCGATTCGACGCCGGCGCTGATCGCGGGCAACGGCGTGGTCATGAAGCCGGACAACAAGACCGCGCTCTGCACGCTGTACGGCATCGAGCTGCTGCATCAGGCGGGCCTGCCGCGCGGTCTGGTGCAGGTCGTCACCGGCATGGGCCCGGACGTCGGCCCGACCCTCATCGACAATGTCGACTTCGTCATGTTCACCGGTTCCACCGCGACCGGGCGCACCATCGGCGAGCAGTCGGGGCGCAATCTCATCGGGTGCAGCCTGGAGCTCGGCGGCAAGAACCCGATGATCGTGCTGGACGACGTGAACCTCGACGAGGCCATCCCGTCGGCCATCTTCGCCGTGTTCGGCAATACCGGCCAGGCGTGCATGCACATCGAGCGCATCTACGTGCAGGAGCGCATCTACGACGAATACCTGCGCCGATTCGTCGCCGCCGCAGAGGAACTCGGTTCGAAGATGGGCGCCACCTACGACTTCGACCCCGAAATGGGTTCCCTGGTCTCGGTCGACCACATGAAGCGCGTCGCCTCCCACGTCGACGAGGCCCGCGAGAAGGGCGCGACCGTAGTCACCGGCGGCAACCCCCGCCCCGACATCGGCCCCGCCTTCTTCGAGCCCACCGTGCTCACCGGCGTCACCAAGGACATGGCGCACGCCACCATGGAAACCTTCGGCCCCGTCGTCAGCATCTACAAGTACAAGACCGAAGACGAGGCGATCGCCCTCGCCAACGACACCGCCTACGGCCTCAACGCCAGCATCTGGACCGGAAACATCGACCGCGCAACCAAACTCGCGGAGCGGGTCGAGGCCGGGGCCATCAATATCAACGATGGTTTCGTGACCAGCTACGCCGCCAAGGGCACCCCC
Source organism: Nocardia yamanashiensis (assembly GCF_021183565.1). Lineage (NCBI taxonomy): Bacteria > Bacillati > Actinomycetota > Actinomycetes > Mycobacteriales > Nocardiaceae > Nocardia > Nocardia yamanashiensis. The sequence continues at coordinate 6,427,572 of NZ_CP089226.1, read as the reverse complement.
TCGGGCGGCGTCAAGCAGTCCGGCGTCGGCACCCGCCACGGTGCGGCGGGCCTGCTCAAGTACACCGACACCATCAACGTCGGCGTGCAGAAGAAGCAGATCATGGCCGCTCGTGCGGGTATGCCTTACGAGAAGCAGCTCAAGTCGACGCTGGTGACCCTGCGCCTCATGCGCCGCCTGCACCTGGGCTGAAATCCGTTCCGACGCAACGACCCCGGCATTTCCCCGCCGGGGTCGTCGCGTTTCACGACAATTGTGCACATGACGGACTCGGACCTGACCCCCGAACGCCGAGACGAACTGGCCGCCCTACTGGCCGACGAACCCCGCCTCCGCACCCAGTACCCGAAGGTCGCGGATTATCTCGATACCGCACCCCGCCTGCCCGGCACCGGCGACCCGCACGCCGACGCCGCCTTCGACCTGCGCTTCGTCAACTACCTGACCGGCGCCCCTTCCCCCACCGGAAACCCGTACTGGGACATAGTCGAGCCATCGCTCACCACCCGGAACGGCCGCCGCACCGTCGACGGCGGCCGCCCATCCGGCAGCGCCCGACTCGGCTACGCCCAGACGATTCTCCAATCGGTCTACGCTTACGCCATCCCGTCCCCGGAAACCCTGTCCTGGATCGCGGACGGCTGCGACGGTATGCCGATCGTGGAACTCGGTGCGGGGCGCGGCTATTGGGCAGCCCAGCTCGCCGCTGCCGGATGCACTATCGACGCCTACGATTCCGAACCGCCGTCCAAGGCCGGGAACCTGTCCTTCCCGAGTGCCGCGGGCCATCCTGATACCTGGCACAGTGTCGGTGATCGCACTGAATACGCAACGCGCACGGAGCATCTCGAGAGTCACGCCATGCTCCTCTGCTGGCCACCGGGCTGGGGAAATCCGATGGCCTCAGAGGCACTCGCCGCCTACGAGAAGGCCGGTGGTGACCGAGTCTTCTTCATCGGCGAGCCGAAGGGTGGCAAGACCGGCGACGATGCCTTCTTCGATCAGCTCGACTCTCGATGGCGGATGAAGTCGGCGGATCCTCACTATGTTTCGTGGTGGAACTTGTCCGACGTAGCGCAGGTTTGGGTTCGCTGATGTAGCGCGGTGCGGATCAGTGCCCGAGCCGCTTCACCGGTAGCCGATTGGCCCGCCAACGTATCGAATGCGCGTCCGTACAACGCGACTTCCCTCGGCTGCGTCACCGTCAGCTCGGCGGTGTGCGCTTCGACCTTCACCATGCGGTTGTCGAACATCATGAATCCTTCGACCACCACCAGGGCCTCGGCCATGAGCGGAATGATCCCCAGCGTCACGCGAGGCATGCCGATGATCGTCTGAAGCCGGTCGAGCTGGCCGCGCATCACCTGGTCATCGCCGACCGTTGTATAGAGCGATGCCTCGGCGATGAGGAAGTGGAATTGATGGCCTCGCTTGTAGAGGATCTGTTGCCGCTCCATGCGTTTGGATACGCCGGCGTCCAGATCGTCGGGTAGGCGGTAGAACTCGATCACTCGTTTCAGCTTGGCTTCGGCATATTCCGCCGTTTGCAGCAATCCGGGGATGATCTGCGGCTCGTAGTTCCGGATGATGGCCGTTTCGGCTTCCAGCTTCAATGCCAGCTGCTGGCCGCGCCGCACGCCCGTGCCGAGTAGACGACGCCACTCGAGCCAGGCGGAGTCGATATTGTGCAGGCTGGCCAGCAAGTCGGCCAACTGTTCGTTCGCGTCGCAGTGGGTGCAATAGGCGCGCAAGTCCGCGGTCGATGGCCTGACTTTGCCATGCTCGATGCGTGACACCTTGGATTCGTGCCAATGTGCGCGGGCGGCAAGCTCTCGGCCGGTGACCCCGGCGTCACGGCGGATCTCCCGGAGCCGTTTGCCGAGAGCCTCACTCGCCTCTTGTACCGAATCGACCACTACCGACAGTTCACCGGCGAATCGTTGATGTACTCGCGGTATGGCGTCGCCATGGACATCAGCCGGTCCTTCACATCACCGCAGTAGGCCGCGATCTTCGGATCGGTCGTGACTGCGACGCCGGCCGGACGGCCGGCCTGGTCGACCAGGTTGAAGGCGACGCGAGTTCCGTCGAACAGCCACCAGTCGTCGCGTGGAACATCCGCCGCATCGACGAGATGCCTTGGCAGATAACGGATATCCTCGCCAGCCTCGACGTTCTCATCGGTTACCGACAACAGCCACCGTTGATAATCGCTGTGTGGCACCGTGATCACACGCACCCGATTGACGACAACACCACGCCCGGTCATCTCCCGGATCAAGCCGGTCCAATCGGACTTGTCGTAGTCCGGTGGGGGCTCGCCGGCCAGGAAGCGTCGTAGCGGCTCGGATTCGCTCGCGACAGCATAGGTGTCGCGAACCTCCATGTGGAAAGCCGATTGTCGGCACTCGTGAAAGAGGTGATCCCAGTCGTCAATGCCGCGAAATTCCACCGAAGTAGATCCTCTCCGCTCTCGGAACCTCGATCGCCGTCTCGAAGTCTTCCATGGTCAGCTGTTCGAGCGTTCCGCTATCCGTGATCGGCCGGCCGGACAGAGTGAAGGATCCTCTGCCCGTATCCGCCATAACGGCTGCGATGTACCCCTCCTCGCCGGCGAAGCCGAGCAGCGCATGCGGAATCTCGATGGTCTCGGGGCGGTCGGTCCGCCAACCCTGGACGACGAAGCTTCGCTGGTCAGTGGCGTACAGGGTGGGGCAGGCCTTCTTGTCGGAGCCGCACTTACCGAGAAAATTCAAATGCATGGTTCCAGCCTCCGGCTGACTACTTGCGTGTATTTGAACTAACCCACTCCATGGTCCTCTGCCTGTGTGGATCCGGCTCGAAGTTCGAGTCATGCCCGCAAGTTTCCGCAAGTTCCTGGCTGTGCGGGCGGTCGGCTTCCTAGCGTTGTGTCAGGTGATCGCCCCGAGACTGGAGACCGAGATGGACGGGACTGCAAGGTATTTCAGATTCCCCGGCGGTGTCTTCGAGTTGCGGGACGTTGGGAACGGGGACGACCTGGCCGGGTTCTACCCGGAGGACCGCGGGGTCATTGCATCGGACGAAGGTCGGGATTCAGGAGTGAGCATGCGTTACAAGCCGACCTGCCTGGGCTATCTGCGTACGGATGTTTCCGGGATCGGGCAACTCTGGGATGAGCATCAGATACGCGGGCTCGCAGGGCGTTTCGGGTACGACCTGGCAGAGATAGTGGTCTACGACCCCAATTCGGGCCGGGCGCCGTTGGCGCGTTTGAAGGCGCTGGCCACCCGTCTGGAGGCGGAGGCGGTCATCGTTCCGGGGCCGGGGCACTTCGTCGATGGGCGGATACCCGGGTCGCTGGTGCAACGGTTGGATGTGATCACGGTGAACCCGGAAGAGACCTATGCCCGGCGCGCTGAACCGCCCGTATCGGGTATTCGGCGCCTCTAGGGCGGAAGTGATCAATTCCTCTGCTTGCCAAGCGCTTTCGGTGATACAACCGGAGATCGGACGTGCGATAACCTCGGCTGTCCGGCGTGTTGCCGGTGGGTGGGCAACGTGTCGGCCCGGGATGGCGATGGGTGGCTCGTGCAGGGGAATTCGATGGTCGGCGGGTTCGGGCTGGAATCGGTCACGGTGGTGGATGTCGAGACGTCCGGGTTGAGTTCGGGGACGGATCGGGTGCTGTCGGTGGCGGCTTTGGTGTTGGACGCCGATGGGGGTGTGGCGGAGGAGTTCTATTCGCTGGTGGATCCGGGGTGTGATCCGGGGCCGGTGCATGTGCACGGGTTGACGCGGGAAAGGTTGCGGGGGGGCACCGGAGTTCGGGGAGGTGCGGGGGCGGTTGGCGGGGTTTTTGGCGGGGCGGGTGATGGTCGCGCACAATGCGCGGTTCGATTACGACTTTCTGGCACGGGAATTCGGGCGGGTGGGGGCGGTGCTGCCGGTTTCGTCGCGGTTGTGCACGTTGGCGTTGGCGCGGCGGGTCGCGCCGCCGACGGCCGACTACAAATTGGGGAGTTTGGCCGCGCATTACGGGATTCGGCAGGTGCGGGCGCATGATGCGCTCGATGACACACGCGTGCTGGCGGGGGTGCTGCGTGGGCTGATCGGGGACGCGGCTCGGTTGGGGGTGATGCCGCCATTGCTGGAATGCCCGCCGAAGGACGCCAATCGGCATTTGTGGCGGGGGAAGACGAAGGCGCCGTGCGGGTTTGCCTATCCGGGGCGGCTGGAGCCGGGCGGGATGCTGGTGCGGGGGATGAAGGTCGCTTTCACGGGGGATACGGGGATCGACCGGAACGAATTGGTGGATCGGGCGGAGGCGGCGGGGCTCGACGTGACCGGGAATGTGAGCCGGTTGACGAGTCTGCTGGTGACCAATGATCCCGGGTCGGGTTCCGGTAAAGCGGTGAAGGCGCGGCAGCACGGGACGCCGATCGTGAGTGAATCGCGATTTCTGGAACTGCTCGCGGATGTCGGACCGGGGGTGCGGAAAGGAGATGCCGGACAGCGGGATTCGAAGCCGAGAAAAGCGGCGGTCGGCGCGGCGGACGGCCCGTTGAGCGGTCGGCGGGTGCTGGTGCTCGGCGGTACGCATGAGCAGGCGGCGCAAACGCGGCGGCGGATAACCGAACTCGGGGGATCGTCGGCGGTGAACATGTCCGCCGGGGTCACCGATGTGCTCGCGCTTCCGGGTGCGGAGAATGATCCGCGGTGGAAGAAAGCGGCCGATATCGGGCTTCCGGTGTGGGGGCTCGAATTGCTGGATTCCGCCGGTGATCCCGAGCCTCCGACGAACCAGGCGTCAGCAATGCACAGCACCTCCGGCGAAAGTCCCCGCGAGACGGTCGTTCTCGAGCGCGGGCAGGTCGTGGACCTGCCGGTCGCGACCCACGGCTCCGATTGGACCGTGCGGGCCACCTGGCCGCAGCACGGCACCGCCGAGGTCGATCTGGTGGCGTTCCTGGTGGACGGGCAGGACCGGGTGGCCGGGGATTCCGATTTCGTCTTCTACAACCAGCCCGAAACCCGGGGCGCGCGACTGACCGTGGACGGGCCCAGCGAGCAGGCCGTCAGCGTCGATCTGGAGGACCTACCGGGGCATTGCCGGCGCATTGTGATCGCGGCCGCGCTCGCCGATCCGGAGCGCAGATTCGGTGATGTCGGCGCCATCGAAATCGAAGTCGAACCGCGGCCGCAAGCGGGTGTCTTCGCCCGCGCCACACTCGATGCCGCGACCGAGGAACGCACGCTGCTGCTGGCCGAACTGTATCCACGCGACGAGGATTGGCGATTGCGTGCCGTCGGTCAGGGATATCCCACCGGCCTGGCCGCGCTGGCTCGACATTACGGCGTAGAAGTGGATGACTGAATCGGTCGTCGTATCGGTCATTGCCGGTGTTGTCCAACACAATTCAGATGTGCGGGCATAACGCTGCAGAGACTTGATTCCCCGACTCCGATCGGATACAAATTGGTTCGTTGTAATTCGCAATGCTTAATCGTTCTGCGCGCGATGACAATTCCGCGCGCAGGGGGGTCGGGAGGATAGGAAAAATCATGCGTCGCACTATCGGCAACTTCGGTCGTAAGGCTCTCATCGCGGCACTGCCGCTGGCCGTCGCGGTGACCTTCGCGGGTGCGGGCACGGCCGCCGCCGAGGCCCCCGCCGTCGCCCCGCAGACCGTCGTGGTCGCGGATATCGCGCAGCCCGTCGCCCCCGCGGCCGTGCAGCCGGCCGCCATCGCCACCGCGGAAGAGATCGCCACCAATCCGGATGCGGCCAACCACGATCCGCTGGGCAATGGCGCGGCCGCCGGCGCGATTGTCGGGGCCGCGTTCGGCGCCGTCATCTGCGCGCTGCCGATCGTCACCATTCCGCTCATCCCGCTCTGCATGATCGGCCCGGCGTTCCAGGGCGCATTGGTCGGCCTGATCGTCGGCGCGGTCGCCCCGAATGTCATTCCGCAGGTGCTGCCCTGATCCCTCGGGCATAAAGAATCCGATACCGGCGGTCGAATCGAATTCGGCCGCCGGTTTTCGTTTCAGCGGAGCCCGGAAACGAGGAAAGGCCCCGACCAATGGCCAGGGCCTTTCAGCTGTGTCTCAACCAACACGTCGGGGTGACAGGATTTGAACCTGCGACCTCTTCGTCCCGAACGAAGCGCGCTACCAAGCTGCGCCACACCCCGTGAAGTGAACGTGAAGTAGCTTAGCGCACGGTCGGCGGAACAGTTAAATCGGCTGGTCAGATGCCCTAAAGCAGCCGAAAAGTGGCCAGTAGGCGGCGTCCGAAATCCCGGTCCACGGCCCGGTCCACGCCGGTGTCGGCGGCGATGGTCAGGACCAGCGAGCCGGTCCCGCCGGACACCGCGAAGGTGTAGATCGAGTAGGTCTTGGCGCAGCTGGGATCGGGCGGGGTGAAGGCGCCCGAGGTCTCGACGAACGTGCCGTGCAGGGTGTTGTCGGAGGAGCTGAAGGATTCGGGAGCGCTCGAATTCAGCGTGGTGTGGGTTTCCCAGCCCAGTTTGGCCATGCGCTTCCCGATATCGGTGGCCGCGGCGGCCGGATCGGACAGTGTGCTGGTGCTCAGGAACATATTGCTGCGCACGAAGTTCGGGCAGTAGTTCACGCCCTCCTGCGCCAGGCCCGCGACCGAGATCCGGTCGGCGCCGCTGCCCCAGCCGTCCGCCGTCTGATCGATGGTCCAGTCGGACGGCACATCCCAGGCCGCCTGGACGCCCGTCGGCACCACCACCTGATAGCCGGGGATGCGCGGCGACTGACTCGACGAGGGCGTGGTGGTCGCGGCACTGCTGCGCGGCTTGGAAGTGGTGGTGGCGGCGACCGAGGTCGAGGTGGCGGGCAGCGCGCCGGTCCCGGAATCCCGGGTCACCAGCACCACCGCGACCACGGCGACGAGCGCCACCACGAGCGCCCCGATCCCGGCGTACAACCACACCCGGTTCTTGTCGCTCGGCGGCGGCCCGTAACCACCCCCGTAGGGCGGCTGTGCGCCCTGATACGGGGACGGACCGGTCTGATAGGGGTTCGGGCCCGTCGGGAACGGATTCGCGCCCGACGGTGCGGAATTCGGGGCCTGCTGCGGATTGCCGCCCGCCGCATACGGATTCGGCCCGGTCGCCGGATTCCCCGGATACGGCTGCACCGGCGGCACGAAGCCCGGCGGCTGCACCGGATGCGGCCGCGATTCCCATTGCGATCCCGGCGCCGGCGCCCCCTGCCACCAGTTGGCGGTCTGATCCTCACTGCCGGGTTCCGGTTTCCGGTCGTCGAATCCACTGGTCATCGTCGGACCCCCTGTCGGACGAGTCGAGCTCCCGCCCGCCCGCCGCTACATGGGGCGGAGGCTGGCGAGAATCTTCTTCGCGAGCGTTTTGTCTACCGCTTTGTCGACCCCAGTATCCGCGACGATCGTGAAAACGTAAGAGCCCTGCGAAGTGGAGAACGCGAAGGTGTAGATCGAGTAGGTGGACGCGCACCCCGCCGCCGGCGCCGGCGCACTGCCGGTGAGCTCGACGAACATCCCGGACAGCTTGCCGTCGGAGGTCGAGAACTGTTCCGATGCACCGGGTTTCGCGCCCGTCGAATTCGCGTAGCCGATCTTCGCCATGCGCGCGCCGACATCCGCCGCGGCCTTCGACAGATCGGACTCGTCCGAGTCGGTCACGAAGGCGGTGGTGCGGGTGTAGCCCGTGCAGTAGTCCACGCCTTCCTCGGACAGGCCGAAGGCGACGATCTGATCGGTGCCCGTCCCGAACGCCCCGGTGCCGGACTTGTCGATCTGCCAATCCTTCGGAATGTCGTATGCCGCTTCGAATTCCGGGATCGTCACGGTCTGGTACCCGGGGATCACGGGCGCGGGCGTGCCGGACTTGGTGGCCGACGGCTTGGGCGTGGTGGACGGTTTGCCCGAGGCCGGCGACTTCTCCGTGGTCAGCGCGCTCACCAGCGACGGCGTCGTATTCGATTGCGCGGAAGGATCATTCGAGTTGTTGACCAGCGCCACCGCGACGATGGCGACCACGATGGCCAGCACCAGCCCGCCGATCCCGGCGAACAGCCAGACCTTGCGCTTACCCCCGCCCGGCGGCTGCTGATACCCGCCGCCGTACCCCGGCTGCCCGTAACCCGGTTGCCCCGCATACGGCACCGGCCCCGGCTGATACGGCTGCTGCCCGGAGAATTGCACGGTCGGATCCGGACCCGGCTGCCCGGGGAACTGCTGCGTCGGATTCGGCCCGGACGGCTGGAACTGCCGGGTCGGATCCGCCGACCCGTACGGCCCGCCGGGGAACGGCGCGGTCGGCTGATAACCCTGCTGCCACCCCGGATCCGGTTGCGGCGCACCGTAACCCGCCGGCGGACCGTCCTGGGTCGGCTGCGCCGGATTCGACCACGCCGAATCCGGCGCCGGGGCACCCTGCCACCAGTTCGGATCGGGCCCCGCGCCCGCACCCTCGTTCCGCTCGTTCCCACTGGCCACGACTAGCTCCCCTGACTGACGACTACATACCGCGTTGTATATCGCGGTACGAGCTCAACGCGCGACAGCCTCCGACGACGCGGTCCGTCCGCGACCCGATTCCGTGGCCGGCTTCTTGGGCGGGGCGCCGACCAAGGTCAGCAGCGTCGCCTCCGGACGGCAGCAGAAGCGGTACGGCGCCCACGGCGAGGTGCCGATGCCGGCCGAGACGTGCAGGCGGGTATGGGCTCCCCAGCGCGAGGCGCCCTTCACCCGCGAGCGATCGATACCGCAATTGGTGACCAGCGCGCCGAAGCCCGGCAGCACCAGCTGGCCGCCGTGCGTGTGCCCGGCCATCACCAGGTCGTAGCCGTCGGCCGCGAACCGGTCCAGCACCCGCGGCTCGGGGGAGTGGGTGAGGCCGATGCTCAAGTCCGCCAACGGGTTCGGCGAACCGGCGACGGTGTCGTAGCGGTCCCGCCGCAGGTGCGGATCGTCCACGCCCGCGGTCGAGATCTTCACCCCGGAGACCTCGATATCGCGGCGCACATGGGTCAGATCCAGCCAGCCGCGCTCGGTGAACGCCGCGCGCAGATCCTGCCAGGGCAGCGGATCGCCGAAGACGCGCTTGTGGTTCTTGTCGAAGTACTTGAGCGGGTTCTTCGGCACCGGCGCGAAATAGTCATTGCTGCCGAAAACGAAAATGCCGGGGCGGCCGAGCAATCCGCCCAGCGACTGCACCACCGAAGGCACCGCCTTCTGATGCGAGAGATTGTCGCCGGTGTTCACCACGAGGTCCGGTTCCAGGCGATCCAGTTCGCGCAACCAGGCCTGTTTCAACTGCTGGCCGGGCATCATGTGCAGGTCGGAGATGTGCAGGACGCGCAGGGACGGTTTTCCGGGTTCCAGTACCGGCAGGGTCGCTTCGCGCAGCGTGAACATGTTGCGTTCGATCAGCGAGGCGTATCCGATACCGGCGACCGCGGCCCCAGCGGCTCCGAGTGCGGCGCGGGTGAGGGCGGAGGTCGAGATTACGGGCATTTGCCCAGAATAGGCGACCCAAGGGAGAAACATCGAGTCATATGAGCTGCGATACGCCGGACTCTCCGGGCGTTCCGCGCGGACTCGCCCCGGGGGCCGCCGGAACCGACACCGCGAAAAAGACGTGCGAGCGTGCCGGGGTCGGGCGGTAGCGTGTGGCGCATGTCGGAACTCAAATCGAAGCTGCGTTCGGACCTCACCGCCGCGATGAAGGCCAAGGACGCGCTGCGCCTCAATACGCTGCGCATGCTGCTGGCCGCTGTCCAGACCGCTGAGGTCGCCGGATCGACCGCGCGGGAGCTCAGCGACGCCGAGGTGATCGCCGTGCTCTCGAAGGAGTCGAAGAAGCGCAACGAAGCCGCCGTCGTCTACGAGCAGGCCGGACGCGGTGAGCTCGCCGCCAACGAGCGCGCCGAAGAGCAGATCATCGACGAGTACCTGCCGACGCCGCTGACCGATGCCGAGGTCGCGGACATCGCCGACACCGCCATCGCGGATGTGGCCGAGCAGATCGGCGAGCGGCCCGGCATGAAGCAGATGGGTCAGGTCATGAAGATCGCCACCGCGCTGGCCGCCGGGCGCGCGGACGGTTCGCGAGTTTCGGCCGCCGTCAAAGCGCGCCTCTGACGGCTGTCAGAGCTACGCCCTATTAATACGAAACGCCCGGAGTGACTGACTCGCTCCGGGCGTTTCGTATTGCGTACAGCCAAAGGCCGGTGGCGGCGGGACGGAAAACGGCCCCGCACCGAAGAGTGCGGGGCCGTTCACCGATCTCAGCGTGGGATCGGAATGGGGATGGGGATCGGCGGGAGCGTGATGCCGGGCAATCCGGGTATGCCCGGCGCCGGCGTCTCCGGTGCGGCCGGAGCCGGTCGCGCCGTGCCGTCGCTCACGTAGATCGTGATCACCGACCCGGGGATGGCCGAACCGTCCGGCGACATGCTCAGCACCGTGCCCTTGTTCGCGCCCGCGGCCGTGGCCACCGACACCTGGAAACCGGCGGCGATCAGATTGCCGGTCGCCTCCGCCTGGGTCTGGCCGACCACATCCGGGATCTGCGAATTGTTCGAGCCGCGCACGTACTTGTCGTCCAGCGGCGGCAGGCCCGGCGGCGGGAACTTGCCCAGCACGTTCTTGACCGCGCCCAGCCAGCTGCGGGCGGGCTCGTTACCGCCGAACAGGTTGCCGCTGCCGCAGTTCCGCAGCGGGAACGAGCAGATCTCGCCCGGCGTCGGGCTGTCACCGTAGATGTAGGCCGAACCGGCCAGCGCGTTGGTGAACGCCAGGAACGCCGAGGAGCGGTGCGATTCGGTGGTACCGGTCTTGGCGGACAGCGGAGCGTTCCAGCCCACCGACTGCGCCGCGCCCGCCGCGGTACCGCTGACGTCGTCCTTGCTCATGGCATTGGCGAGGGTATTGGCGAGACCGGGCTCGACCACCTGCTCGCACGCCTGCTGGGTGAGCGGCACGGTCTTGCCGCTGCGATCGACCACTTCGCGGATCGGGGTGGGCGGGCACCACTTGCCGCCGGACGCCAAGGTGGCCGCCACATTGGACAATTCGAGCGGGTTGATCGCCACCGGGCCCAGCGTGAACGAGCCCAGGTTCTGATCCTTGATCATGTCCGCCAGGCTCTGATTGCCGTGCCCGGAAGTGCCGGCCTGGGTGTAGGACCGCATGCCCAGGCGCACCGCCATATCCACGGTCGGGGCCACGCCCACGGCCTGGATCAGCTTGACGAAGGCCGTGTTCGGGGAGGTGGCGAGCGCTTCGGTCACCGACATCGGCGACTTGTACTTGCCCGCGTTCTCGACGCAGTAGGTGGCCGCCGGACAGCCCCGCGCGCCGCCGTTACCCATGCCCTTGGCCTCGAAGCGGCCCGGCACGTCCAGCTGCGCGTTGATGCCCAGGCCCTTCTCCATGGCCGCGGCGGTGGTGAAGATCTTGAAGATCGAGCCCGCGCCGTCGCCGACCATCGAATACGGCTGCGGCTGCACGGTCTGGTGCGCGTTCGCGTCCAGCCCGTAGGTGCGGCTCGACGCCATGGCCAGCACCGGATGCGAATCCTGGCCCGGCGCCACGATGTTCATCACCGAGGCGATGTCGTCCAGGTTCGGGTCGGCATTGGCGTTCACCGAGGCCTTCACCGAGTTCTGCACATCCGGATCCAGGGTGGTCTTGATCAGGTAGCCGCCCTTGTCGATCTGGTCGCGGCTGATGCCGGCATTGGCCAGGTACTGCAGCGCGTAATCGCAGAAGAAGCCGCGATCATTGGCCGCGATGCAGCCGCGCGGCAGGCCCTTGGGCTCGGTCAGCACGCCCAGCGGCTCGCTCTTGGCCTTGCGGAACTCGTCGGCCCGGCTGGGGATGTTCTGGATCATGGTGTCGAGCACCGTGTTCCGCCGCTCCAGCACGCCCTGCGGATTGGTGTAGGGGTTCAGCTTGGAGCTGGACTGCACCATGCCGGCCAGCATGGCGGCCTGCACCACGCTCAGATCCTTGGCGTCGACGCCAAAGTAGGTCTGCGCCGCGTCCTGGATGCCGTAGGAGGAGTTACCGAACGGCACCAGGTTCAGGTACCGGGTCAGGATCTCGTCCTTGGTGAGCTCCTTCTCCAGCGTCAGCGCCATCCGGATCTCGCGGATCTTGCGGGCGGGCGTGGTCTCGGTCGCGGCGCGGCGCTCGGCGTCGGTCTTGGCCACCACCAGCAGCAGGTAGTTCTTCACGTACTGCTGGTCGATGGTCGAACCGCCCTGCTGCACTTCGCCGCCGGAGGTGTTGGTCAGGAAGGCGCGGAAGGTGCCCTGCCAGTCCACACCGCCGTGTTCGGCGAAGCGGCGGTCCTCCACGGACACCAGCGCGAGCTTCATGTCGTTGGAGATCTTGTCGCTGGGCACTTCGAACCGGCGCTGCTCGTACAGCCAGGCGATGGGCTGATTGTTCGCGTCGACCATGGTGGACACCGCGGGCACGGTGCCCTCCACCAGTTCGGCGGAGACATTGTCGACGGCGTCGGCGGCGCGGTTGGAGATGAAACCGAATCCGCCCGCGAGCGGGAACAGCAACCCGGCGAGAAGCACGGCGGCCAGAATGCAGCTGCCGGCCAGTCTCCAGAGCGTTCGTGTGATGGGCACGTGCCACAGCCTAATTGGCCGTCGCGACACTCGGTGCCCTCGCGTCGGGGTGTCCATTCGTCCGTAATGGTGCCGACTGCCCGGTTTCTGGTGACGAATGCATGGACGGACGTACCAGAAAATCTCGGGACGGTCTTGCGCAAGCCTCACACTCTTATCTAGATTGAGAACCCAGTGTGATAGAGCTAACACTCAAAGTGGAATGTGGTGCAGAACGCAGTGGGGTTGGGTAACTGCGCGCTGTACGCGATTCTGGAGCGCCGTGACCCGGTGTTCGGACTGCAAAGGGGCACACCAAATGCACATGACTACCCCGATCGCTCGATTGGACGTGGAGCAGGCCGAAGCGAGAATCGCCTGGGTTTCCCAGGCCCGATGCAAGGAAGTAGATCCCGACCAGCTGTTCGTGCGCGGCGCCGCGCAGCGTAAAGCGGCGACCATCTGCCGGCACTGCCCGGTGCTGATGGAGTGCGGGGCGGACGCCCTGGACAATCGTGTCGAGTTCGGAGTGTGGGGCGGCATGACCGAGCGGCAGCGCCGCGCGCTGCTCAAGCAACACCCCGAAGTGACGTCTTGGGCCGACTTCTTCTTCGCCCAGCGTTCGCAGAAAGTAGCGATGTAATCAGTATCCCCTAACTCCGATCCCCCATAGGCAGAACGGACCGAGCCCGCATCTTGCGGGCTCGGTCCGTTTCCGGGGTCGAATCGGGCATCCGGGCCAGACCGGGCAGTTTCATCCGGAATTGTTCCAGGTGAAAGGGGTTGGGGGAGTGTCCCGAACCCTTGCGCAGTCGCGCGCGCCGCAGTCGCATGGATCCGCGAATCAGGCCGATTTCGCGTTTCCCGCTTCGGCGAGTTGATCGCCGACCGCCTGCAGCGCCTCGAGATCGGCGACCTCGAAGGGCAGCGCGGTGACCGCGGCGATCGGCACGCTGGGGTGCGCGCCCGTGAAGCGGTGCAGCAGATGCTGTTCACGCTTGGCGGTGGCGGCGCGCTGGGCGTGGATGCGCAGCACGGCCGCGGTGACGGCGGCCGGAGATTCGTTCTCGCTATCGCCGGCCGTGCCATTGCCGTTCGTCTGCGGGGCTAGACGATCGGCCGCGACCTGCGCCTGTTCGGCCGAGAGCGAGCTCAGCACCGGGTGGGTGCGGTTGAGCACCAGGCCCGCGAGCGGCATCTTGTCGTGCGAGAGGCGATCGACGAAGAAGGACGCTTCGCGCAGCGCGTCCGGCTCGGCCGCGGCGACCACGATGAAGTGGGTGCCGGGGCGGGAGAGCATGGCGTAGGTGCGATCCGCGCGATCCTGGAAGCCGCCGAACATGGACTCCAGTGACTGCAAGAAGACAGAGGCGTCTTTGAGCAATTGGCCGCCGACGATGGTCGAGACGCCGCGCAGCGCCAGGCTCATGGCGCCGGCGACGAACTTACCGACACCGCGGCCGGGGGCCATGATGACGCGGATCATCTTGCCGTTCAGGAAGTTGCCGAGCCGCTTGGGCGCGTCCAGGAAGTCCAGCGCGTTCCGCGACGGCGGCGTGTCGACCACGATCAGGTCCCACTCGCGCTTGGACGCCAGCTGGCCCAGCTTCTCCATCGCCATGTATTCCTGGGTGCCGCCGAAAGGCGAGGCCACGGTCTGGTAGATGGGGTTGGCGAAGATCTGCTCGGCCTTGTCGGGGCTGGTGTGCTCGAGCACCATCTCGTCGAAGGTGCGGCGCATGTTCAGCATCATGGCGTAGAGCTCGCCCTTGGCCTCGTGGCCCAGGTCCACTCTCTGCGGGGTGTTCCCGAGATCGCTGACCCCGAGCGACTGCGCCAGCCGCCGCGCCGGATCGATGGTCAGCACCACGACCTTGCGCCCGGCCTCCGCCGCTCGCAGCGCGATGGCCGCCGCGGTGGTGGTCTTCCCGACGCCGCCGGAACCGCAGCACACCACGATGCGCGCCGTCGGATCGGTGATGATCTTCGTAATGTCCAGGGGCACAGTGCTTGCCGGAACGATCATGACTAGCGGACCCCCTGGGCGCTCAATACTTCGGCCAGCTCGTAGAGCCCGCCCAGATCCATGCCGTCGGTGAGCGACGGCAGGTACAGCCGTGAGATGTTCACCTGCGCCAGGTCGGCGGCGCTCTCGTCCTGCGCGGCCAGGCGCGCCGAATGCTCGACCGCCTCGGCGACCAGGCCGTCGAAATCGGCCTCGGACAAGCTGATTCCGGCCTCGGCCAGCCCCTGCCGCAGGGCCTCGGCGTCGAAATCGCCAGTGGCCGCCCGCTCGCGCACGGCGCGCGGCAGGTAGCCCTCGCTGGCCCGGTTCACGATGACCGTGCCGATGTTCAGGTCGTTGGCGGTGAGTTCCGCGACGGCGTCGGCGGTTTCCTGCACCGGCAGCGCCTCCAGCAGCGTGACCAGGTGGATCATGGTCTGCTCGGAATGCAGCAGCTTGGACACGCCCTCGGCCTGCGAGGCGATCGGGCCGCCGCCGGCGATCTCGGCCATGGCCTGGGTGACGTCCAGGAAGCTGGCGATGCGGCCGGTCGGCGGGGCGTCGATGACGATTTCGTCGTAGGCCGGTTTACCCGCCTTGTCGACGCGCACCGCGCATTCCTTGATTTTGCCGGTCAGGATGACGTCCCGCAGGCCCGGCGCGATGGTGGTGACGAACTCGATCGCACCCACCCGGCGCATGGCGCGGCCCGCGAAACCCAGGTTGTAGAACATGTCGAGGTATTCCAGGAAGGCGTGCTCGACATCCAGCGCCAGGGCCATCACCTCGCCGCCGCCGTCCGCGGTAGCGATCTTGGTTTCGGTGGGCGGCAGCGGCGGCAGGTCGAAGAGCTGCGCAATCGACTGACGGCCCTCTACCTCCACCAGCAGCACACGGCGTCCCCCGGCGGCCAGCGCGAGTGCGAGCGCCGCTGCGACCGTCGACTTACCGGTCCCCCCTTTGCCGGAAACATAATGCAGGCGGGCCTTATTCGCCCGCTCCGGCCAACCTGCTTCGACCCCCGGCTCAACCGAAACGGGCACTGCTATCGGTACTCCCACGCTCGCGAGCCTATAACTCGTTCCTGAATCCTGCCCAGAGTGACGCGTAACTGTCTGGTACACCACTCCGGAAACTCCGATTTCCTGTTCTCGCACCGTACTCCAGTGGTCCCGGCATCCTGCGCGACCCGCCGCGCGGCTACTCTCAGCCCATGAGTGATGTGACCGTGTGGGAATACGCGACGGTGCCGCTGCTGACGCACGCGACCAAGGCGATTCTGGACCAGTGGGGCGCCGACGGCTGGGAGCTGGTCAGCGTGCTGGCCGGGCCGACCGGCGAACAGCATGTCGCCTACCTGAAGCGACCCAAGAACTGATGGCCGCCGCGACCAACTGGGCGGAGAACCTCGCCAAGCTCGGGCTCGAACTGCCCGGGGTCGCCGCACCCGTCGCGGCGTACGTGCCCGCCGTGCAGACCGGCAATCTCGTCTACACCTCGGGCCAGCTGCCCATGGTGAACGGCGCGCTGTCGATCGAAGGCAAGGTCGGGGCCGAGGTCAGCCTCGAACAGGGTGCGGAAGCCGCGCAGCGGTGCGCGCTCAACGCGCTGGCCGCCGTGCACGCGCTGGTCGGGCTCGACAACGTGGTGCGCATCGTGAAGGTCGTCGGATTCGTCGCCTCCGCACCGGGTTTCACCGGGCAGCCGAAGGTGATCAACGGCGCCTCCGAATTCCTCGGCGAGGTCTTCGGCGACGCGGGCGTGCACGCGCGTTCCGCCGTCGGCGTCTCCGAGCTACCGCTGAACACCCCCGTCGAGGTCGAACTCATCGCGGAAGTTCGCTGAGCGAAAGCTACTGGCACGCCAAATAAAAGCGCGGTGCGTTCGATTCTGGACGCATCGCGCTTCCTGCATTAGGACGGGAAGATGACGCTCACCCATCCCGCGTACGAGCAGCTGCGGCAAGTGACTCCGTCCGCCGCCGTGGTGCTGGCCGAGAACCCCAGCGGAATGACCTTGGAGGGCACCAACACCTGGCTGTTGCGCGCTCCCGGCGGCACGGATTACGTGCTCGTCGACCCGGGGCCCGAGGACGGCCGCCACACCGACGCCGTGGTCGCGGCGACCGGCGGGAACATCGCGCTCGTGCTGATCAGCCACGAGCATTTCGACCACACCGGCGGCATCGAGGGGCTGGTGAAGGCGACCGGGGCTCCGGTGCGCGCCTTCTCGGAGCGCTTCCTGCGCGGGACCGGCACGGTGATCGCGGACGGCGAGGTCATCGAGGCGGCGGGGCTGCGCATCACGGTGTTGGCTACTCCGGGGCACACCCAGGATTCGCTGAGTTTCCTGGTGGACGGACCGGACGGCGAACAGCTGCTGCTCACCGGCGACACCGTGCTCGGCAGCGGCACCACGGTCCTGGAATCCCGTGACGGCGCGCTCGCCGACTACCTCGATTCGATGAACCGACTGGTCGCGGTGGCTCCCGGCCGCACCCTGCTCCCGGCGCACGGGCCTGAGCACGCCGACGCGGAACCGGTGATCCGGTACTACATCGCGCATCGCGAGGAGCGCTTGAACCAGGTGCGCGCGGCCTTGGAACAGCTCGGCTCCGACGCCGGCTCGATGGACATCGTCGCGCTGGTCTACGCCGACGTCGACAAGAACCTCTGGCCCGCCGCGCAGAGCTCGGTCAATGCCCAACTGGCCTATATCCGTTCGCACGGCTAGGCGGGGTACACCCTTTCGAACATCGGCCCCCGTTGCCTCGGCAACGGGGGCCGTGAACGTCTTTCGCGGTGTGGCATACACACGAAGGGACCGGGGCGTCACCGCGAAGGTGACGACCCGGTCCCTACGAGTCTCTGTTCCTGATCCCTAGCGGGCGCGGCGGGCGAGCCGCTCCGAGTCCGAGATCAGCACGCTCTTGCCCTCGAGCCGCAGCCAGCCGCGGTGCGCGAAGTCGGCGAGCGCCTTGTTCACGGTTTCGCGGGAGGCCCCGACCAGCTGGGCGATCTCTTCCTGGGTCAGGTCGTGGGTCACGCGCAGCGCGCCCGCTTCCTGGGTGCCGAAGCGCTGGGCCAGCTGCAGCAGTGCCTTCGCCACGCGACCGGGCACGTCCGTGAAGATCAGGTCGGCCAGGTTGTTGTTGGTGCGGCGCAGGCGGCGGGCGAGCACCCGCAGCAACTGCTCGGCGATCTCCGGGCGCTGGTCGATCCACGCCTTGAGCGCGTCGCGGTCCATCGTCACGGCGCGGACCTCGGTGACGGTGGTGGCCGTCGAGGTGCGCGGACCCGGGTCGAAAATCGAGAGCTCGCCGAACATGTCGGACGGGCCCATGATCGTCAGCAAGTTCTCTCTGCCGTCCGGCGAGCGGCGGCCGATCTTCACCTTGCCCGAGGTGATGATGTACAGCCGATCGCCCGGTTCACCTTCGTTGAAGATGACGTGGCCGCGCGGAAAGTCCACAGGCTGAAGTTGTTTGGCGAGAGCCGCCACCGCGGTGGGCTCGACGCCTTGGAAGATGCCTGCTCTGGCGAGGGCCTCGTCCACGAATGTGCTCCTTATGGGAAATGGCTCTGTCCTGGACCGAAGCGAGCTCGGCCGACAGTGCAGTCTACTTTGCAATACCGCCGGGTAGTGATAGACACCACGCGGCACGCTCATTCTCCGACACGCAGGGCCGGATTACGCGACACGCGACGCTTGATCACGAGACACACGAGAACGGTTTTGCGACACGCGAGTTTCAATCTAGCGACACGCCGCGCTCATTCGGTACAGAAGATCGAAATCCGGGTGCCGACCGGGAAAATCCCGGTGGTCACCCGGATCGGAGAGCGTGGCTCGGCAAGATCAACTGGCTTGCGCCACGTCCAAACCCTTGGGGGCCGGGCGGGCGCGCCGCGGCCGGGCCGCCGCGGCCGGCAAGCCGAGTTTGGTCAGGTCACTGACCTCGGCGTTCGTGGCTCGATCGAGGTACTGCTGAACTTCCGGATCCGGCTCGAGCAGCTTGCGCAGCCGGTTCTCGACCCGTTCCATCACCAACGCGAACAGCATCAGTGCTATCGGAAACAGCACCACGGCGAGTCCTTGCATAGGGGTGAGTAAACACGCCGAAGGTCTCAGATGGAACACGGGGAGTGTGCAGCCCGGTTGTCGGGACCGGGTGGTTCCGTAAGGTGGACGCGTGCGTGTCACCGAATCCAAAGCGGCCGTTGACGGGGCCGGCCCGGGCGTTTCCGGCGCGACCGCGGCATCGGACAACGGGCCGGGCGGTGTCTCGGATGCGCCATCGGGGACGGCCCGGAATGTGGCGCGGCCCACCAAGGCTCGCAAACGCGACAAGGAAACTCGAATCGGATTGGTGCGCCGCGCCCGGCGCATGTACCGCGAACTCACCGTCGCCTTTCCCGACGCGCACTGCGAACTCGACTTCACCACCCCCCTCGAATTGGCGGTGGCGACAATCCTTTCCGCGCAATGCACCGACGTGCGGGTGAACATGACCACACCCGCGTTGTTTGCCAAGTACCGCAGCGCGCGCGATTACGCCGAGGCGAACCGGGCCGAGCTGGAGGAATACATCCGCCCGACCGGGTTCTATCGCAACAAGACCAGCTCGCTCATCGGGCTCGGCCAGGCACTGGTGGAACGCTTCGACGGCGAACTTCCCGGCACCCTGGAAGACCTGGTCACGCTGCCCGGCATCGGGCGCAAGACCGCGAACGTGGTCCTCGGCAATGCCTTCGGCGTCCCCGGCATCACCGTCGACACCCACTTCGGCCGGCTGGTCCGCCGCTGGGGCTGGACCACCGAGGAAGACCCGGTCAAGGTCGAACACGCCATCGGCGAACTGATCGACCGCAAAGACTGGACCATGCTCTCGCACCGCGTGATCTTCCACGGCCGCCGCGTCTGCCACGCCCGCAAGCCCGCCTGCGGCGCCTGCATCCTGGCCAAGGACTGCCCGTCCTTCGGCGAAGGCCCGACCGACCCCGTGACCGCCGCCAAACTGGTGAAGGGCCCCGAAACCGAGCATCTGCTCGAGCTGGTGGGGCTGTGAGCGCTGAGTCCCCGTCCGGCGGCGAGCCCGAGCCGTCCGGCCCGGAAGCGATGCCCGGAGCCAGGTGGCGATGGGCCGTCGCGGCTGTGGTGATCGCATTGGCGGTCGGCATCGTGGCGTGGTCGGTGGTCGGCGGGAAATCCGAGGACGACTCCGTTGCCGGTGTCTCGACCTCGGCCGGTAAGCCTGCGGTCGCGGCGGTTTCGGACGCCGATCGCGCGGCTGCCGCACTTGCCGGATGCCCGCAGCCCAGCGGTGCGCAGGTCGGTGACAGTCCGCTGCGTGGCATCACCTTGAATTGCATGGCGGACGGACGGCCCGTCGATCTGGCCGCCGCGCTCGCGGGCAAGCCCGCACTGTTGAACCTCTGGGCCTACTGGTGTGGGCCGTGCGCCGAGGAACTGCCGTTGCTGCAGCAATTCTCGAAGCAGGCGGGCAGCACGATCACCGTGCTGACCGTGCACAGCGATCCGGGCATCGCGAAGGGACTGGCGCGGCTCGCCGGTCTCGATATCCACCTGCCCGGGGTCGAGGATCCGAACTCGCAGGTGCGCACCGCTGTTCGCGCGCCCGCCGTGCTGCCCATCTCGGTGCTGGTGCGCGCCGACGGGACCGTCGCCAAGGTCGTGGTGCGCCCGTTCACCAGCGTCGATGACATCTCCGCCACCGTCGCGGCCGAACTCGGGGTGCGCGCGTGAGCGACCCGGCTCGGCGGCCGACCGCCCCGGAACCGAGCGCGCCAGCGATACTCGGTGATGTCTGCGGTGTGGCTTATGTGGTTGAGGTGTGTTGATGAGAATCGAGACGAACGGCCTGGCTGTACCGGGCTGGCTGCGCGGGGTGACCGAACACGATCCGGCCGACCCCAGCGGCGTGAATCCGGTGCTGCGACGGACCGCCATGCGGGCGCTCGGCGCGGTCGGCAAGACCCGCGAGGCGGCGGTGCTGGTGCTGTTCGGCGGCGCGCCGGAGGCGGATCCGCAAGGGCCGGGCGGGCTTCCGGGCGATGCGGACGTATTGCTCACCCAGCGGGCCGCCACCATGCGCACGCACAGCGGGCAGGTAGCCTTTCCCGGCGGCGGCGTCGAACCTCAGGACGACGGGCCGGTCAGCACCGCGCTGCGGGAGGCGTGGGAGGAGACCGGGGTCGATCCGGCCGGCATCGAACCGCTCGCCCTGCTACCCAAGATCTTCGTGCCGCCGTCGCGTTTCGACGTGACGCCGGTCGTGGCCTACTGGCGGACGCCGGGCGAGGTGGGCGTGGTCAGCGAGAACGAGGCCACCCGCGTGGTGCGGGTGCCGCTCTCGGAACTGCTGGACCCGGCCAACCGGTTCGTCGTCCGGCATCCGCTCGGATATATGGGTCCCGCCTTCGCGGTGGACGGGATGCTGGTGTGGGGCTTCACCGCGGGCGTGCTTGCCGGACTCTTCGCGGTGTCCGGCTGGGAAAACGAGTGGGACCACCATGATGTGCGTGATCTGCAGGCCTCGCTGGCCGCGGTTGGGATGACGTTATGAGTGCCTCTGGCTGGCTCGATATCGGGATCATCATTCTGGCGCTGCTGGCCGCCACCTCCGGGTGGCGGCAGGGCGCGGTCGCTTCGGCGCTCGCGTTCCTAGGCGTGGTGCTGGGTGCGGTCGCGGGCATTCTGATCGCCCCGCACATCCTGATCCACCTCAGTGAAGGCCGCAGCCGCGTGCTGGTGGGCGTGCTGCTCATCGTGGCGCTGGTGATCGTCGGCGAGGTCGCGGGCATGGTGCTGGGCCGCGCCGCGCGCAGCGGTATGCGCGACCCGTTCACCCGCAGTGTGGACAGCGTGGTCGGCGCGGGCCTGCAGGCGGTCGCGGTGCTCGCCACCGCCTGGCTGCTGGCGCTGCCGCTGACCAACTCCTCGCAACCGGGAATCGCGGCCGCGGTCAAGAACTCCCAGGTGCTGATCAAGGTGGACACGGTCGCGCCCGACTGGCTCCGCAAGATCCCCAACGAGTTCTCCAACCTGCTCAATACCTCCGGGCTGCCGGATGTCATCGGGCCGTTCGGCCGGGTGCCGATCGCGGCCGTGGAACCGCCGGACGCGAGCGTCCTGCAGCTCCCGGTGGCCCAGAATCTGCAGACGAGCGTGCTGCGCATCCGCGGCATCGCCCCGAGTTGCCAACGGCAGCTGGAGGGTTCGGGCTTCGTGGTCGCCCCGGAGCGCATCATGACCAACGCGCACGTGGTGGCGGGCACCAATTCGGTGTCGGTGGATGTGGCCGGCGGCAAGCTGGACGCCTCGGTGGTGCTGTTCGATCCGTCCAAGGACATCGCGATCCTGGCGGTGCCCGGGCTGACCGCACCGGTCATTCCGCTGGCCCCGCAGCCCGCGAGCTCGGGTGAATCGTCCATCGTGCTCGGCTATCCCGGCGGCGGCCGCTACACCGCCTCCGCGTCCCGCGTCCGCGAGACCCTGGACCTCAAGGGCCCCAACATCTATCGCGACGGCGAGGTGCAGCGCGAGGTTTACACCATTCGCGGCCAGGTCCGCGCCGGTAACTCCGGCGGCCCGCTGGTCGACACCGACGGCAATATCCTCGGCGTGGTCTTCGGCGCGGCGGTGACCGACGACGACACCGGATACGTCCTCACGCTCGACGAGGTGCGGCCGGAAGTGCAGGCGGCGCCGAATGTTTCGACTCCGGTCGGAACCGGGAGCTGTGTGCTCAGCTGAATCGGGAACGGGGCCCGCGCGAACAGCGCGGGCCCCGTTGCTTTTCCGGCGTCCTCAGTCGAGCAGTTTCGCCAGCTCGGCGGTGACGGCGTCCGGGTTCTCCTGATGGGCGTAGTGGCCCGAGTCCGGGATCGGCACGATGCGGCGGTTCGGCGCGAGTTCGCCGCCGCGCCGGATGGTGGCCGGCAGGATGTAGCGGTCGCGATCGCCGTAGAGCGACAGCACCGGCACCTGGATGGGTTCGCTCATGGCCGCCATGAAGCGCGCGCCGTCGGGACGCCATTGCGAGCGGAAAGCCCAGCGCTGGTATTCCAGCGCGCAGTGGGCGGCTCCGGCCACCCGGATGGCGGTGCGCATGCGGCGGGCCGTATCGGCGAATTCGGGCGTGGCGGACCAGCGTTCGCCCGCGCGTTCACGCAGCAGGCGTTCGATCTCGTAGCCGTCGTGCGCGGTGATGAGGCGTTCGCCGTAGCGGGGGAGCTGGTAGCGCAGGAAGTTCGGCAGCCAGGACGCGCGCTGGCGGCGATCGCGCAGTACGGCGCGTTTCAGGGCTACCGGGTGCGGTGAACTCACCAGCGCGATGGAGCGCACCAGGCGCGGATGCAGTACGGCGGTGGCCCAGCAGACCAGGCCGCCTTCGGCGTGTCCGACGAGCGTGGCATCGGTGTGGCCGAGGGCGCGGATCAGGCCCGCCACATCACCCGCGAGGGTCCAGCCGTCGTAGCCGCGCGGCGGTTTGTCGCTGTCGCCGTACCCGCGCAGATCCACCGCCACCGCGCGATACCCGCGTTCGGCCAGCCCGGTCAGCTGATGCCGCCACGACCACCAGAAATCGCCGAATCCGTGCAGCAGCACCACCAGCGGCGTGTCGGGATCCGCGTAGGCCGCGCCACTGGCGGGCACGGCCTCGGCGACATGGAAGCGAATGCCGTTGGCATGCACGTCCCGATGGATCCACGGTCCGTCATAACGGACGGCGGACGGATCCGGCAGCGAATTCGACGACACGCCGAAGGAGCGTAATCGAAGAACTAGTTCCGGTAGGTGTCGAGCTGCGCCGGAGCGTCGGCCTCGTGCTTACCGTGACCGCTGAAACCGCTGGGCACCAGGGTCTTCGCTTCCTTCAGCGATTCGATGGTCTTCTCCGGCGCGCGCAGTTTGCGCACCTTGAGATAGCCGAGCAGGCCGAACAGCGCCACCGCCACGATCATCAGCAGGAAGACGATGAGGAACGCCAGCCAGCGGTACACCCACACATCGAGCAGCTCGGCCAGGAAGAAGAAGAAAAAGAACGAGCTGAACAGCAGCACGGTCAGCGCGGCGATGAAGTAGACGCTGCCCTGCAGCCCCTTCTTGATCTCACCGGTCACCTCGGCCTTGGCCAGTTCGACCTCGGCGCGCACCAGCGTGGACATCTGCTCGCTGGCATCGCGCACCAGGTCGCCGAAGCTCTCCTGGCGAGAATCGACACCGGACAACGGAATCGAGGTGATGGTGCGGGGGCGACGCCCGTCCTGCCCGTTACCGCCCTGTGTGAAGCTCAATTGCCCGACCCTTCTCCGTCGTCCCGGTACTGCTCCGGTGGTCACTGTTGATCTTGCAGCGCCCGCTCGTCGCGTCGTGCCTGGTGAGCACGGCCACGACGCAACAGTAGCGCCGAACCCGCCAGGGAAGCCGCCAATGACGTCAGCAACACCGCTGCTTTCGCGAGTTCGGCCGCCGACCCGTCGCCGACATCCTCCAGTGCGAGTTCTGCCACCAAGAGGCTAACGGTGAAGCCGATCGCGCCTAATACCGAGAGGGCGAACATGTCCCGATAGCCGAGATCCTTGGGCTTGACCGCGATGCCGACACGCACTGCGAGCCAGCTGAATCCGAAGATGCCGACGGTCTTGCCGACCAGCAGGCCCAGGATGACGGCCAGCGAGAGCCGGTCGGTGAACAGCTTCGAGAACACCTGCGAATCCAGCGGCACGCCGGAGGCGAAGAGCGCGAACAGCGGCACGCACACCGCCGCCGAGATGGGCTGGAAGAAGTGCTCCAGCCTGGCCGCGGGCACACAGTGCTCGTCCTCGTCCGGATCCGGCCGCACCCGGGTCAGCAAGCCGCACGCCACGCCCGCCAGCGTCGGATGAATCCCGGCCTCGTGCAGGGCGTACCAGGACAGCAGGGCCAGCGGCACGTAGAGGAAGGGGGTGCCGACGCGGAACTTCTGCCCGACCGCCCAGGCGATGAAGCAGAGCAGCGCGACCAGCAGCCACAGCATCTTCACGGTGGTGGTGAACAGCACCGCGATCAGGATGATGGCGATCAGATCGTCCACCACGGCCAGGCTGAGCAGGAACACCCGCGCGCCGGCCGGGATCCGCGAGCCGGTCATGGCCAGCACCGCCAGCGCGAAGGCGATATCGGTGGCCACCGGAATCGCCCAGCCGCGATC
The DNA here is from genome assembly GCF_021183565.1 of Nocardia yamanashiensis. Lineage (NCBI taxonomy): Bacteria > Bacillati > Actinomycetota > Actinomycetes > Mycobacteriales > Nocardiaceae > Nocardia > Nocardia yamanashiensis. The sequence goes on along the minus strand of NZ_CP089226.1, from coordinate 6,402,727 downwards.
CATGCCGTCCACGCCCCAGCCGACGCTCATGGCGATGAGCGCGGGCATGAGCACGCCGCCGAACGCGGCCACGATGGGCAGGGTGGCGCTCTTGCGATCGGCCAGCTCGCCCACCACCAGTTCGCGTTTGAGCTCCAGGCCGGCGACGAAGAAGAAGACCGCGAGCAGACCGTCCTTGGTCCAATCCGCCAGGGTCAGATCCAGATGCAGCGCGGGAATGGCCAGCTTGGTGTCGACCATGGTCGTGTAGCTCGCTCCCCAAGGGGAGTTGACCCAGATGAGGGCGGCGGCCGCGGCGATGAGAAGCAGTGCGCCGCCGAAGGTTTCGGTCCGTAGGTATCTGGCTAGCTCCGAGCGGACCTGGACAATCACGTGCACACCTTTCGGTCGGTCGGTCGACGAAAAAGCGGCGTGCGTAACCAATCCATCGAAGGTAGGCACAACCGCATGCCGACCAGACTTCCCGGCACACCTTTTGCGCAATTCTAACGGTTTGCCGGGAACTTCTTGACCACCCCGTGCGCGAATCCGCCCGAACCCGCAGGTCACGGGGGCTGCTTTCGCTCAGCGCGACACGGCCCCCTGACCGTCAGGTCAGGGGGCCGTCAATTCCCTCGCGCGTCCGAGGGCTACGCCTTACCGGCCCGGATGGCCTCGAAAACGTTGGGGTCCACCAGGGTTGAGGTGTCGCCCAGCTCGCGGCCCTCGGCCACGTCGCGCAGCAGGCGGCGCATGATCTTGCCCGAGCGTGTCTTGGGCAGCTCCGGGACCACGTGGATCTCGCGCGGCTTGGCGATGGGGGAGATCTCGCGGGAGACCTCGTCCTTGAGCTCCTTGACCAGATCCTCGCCGGTGTCCTTGGCCTCGGCGGTCAGGATCACGAAGGCCACGATGCCCTGGCCGGTGGTGGCGTCGGAGGCGCCGACGACCGCGGCTTCGGCTACGCCGGAGTGCCCGACCAGCGCGGATTCGACCTCGGCGGTGGAGATGCGGTGGCCGGAGACGTTCATGACGTCGTCGACGCGGCCCAGCACCCACAGGTCGCCGTCGGTGTCGAGCTTCGCGCCGTCACCGGCGAAGTACCAGCCCTGGTCGGCGTACTTGGACCAGTAGGTGTCCTTGGAGCGCTCGTTGTCGCCCCAGATGCCGCGAAGCATGGAGGGCCAGGGCTGATCCAGGACCAGGTAGCCGTTGGCCTCGGTCTCGCCGAGTTCGACCTCACGGCCTTCCTCGTCGACGACCTTGGCGGAGATGCCCGGCAGGGGAGTCATGGCCGCGCCCGGTTTGGCGGCGGTGACGCCCGGCAGTGGGGAGATCATGATGGCGCCGGTTTCGGTCTGCCACCAGGTGTCCACGATGGGGGTCTTGTTGCCGCCGACGACTTCGCGGTACCAGCGCCAGGCTTCGGGGTTGATCGGTTCGCCCACGGAGCCGAGCAGGCGCAGGCTCGACAGGTTGTGGGATTCGGGGATTTCCCGGCCCCATTTCATGAACGTGCGAACCAGGGTGGGAGCGGTGTAATAGATGCTGACACCGTACTTTTCGATGATTTCCCAATGCCGGTGCTCGTTCGGGAAGTTCGGGGTGCCCTCGTAGACGACCTGGGTGACGCGGTTGGAGAGGGGTCCGTAGACGATGTAGGAGTGCCCGGTGACCCAGCCGATGTCGGCGGTGCACCAGTAGACGTCTTGTCCGGCCTTGTGGTCGAAGACGTAGTGGTGGGTGTAGGAGGCTTGGGTGAGGTAGCCGCCGGAGGTGTGCAGGATGCCTTTGGGTTTTCCGGTGGTGCCGGAGGTGTAGAGGATGAACAGCGGGTGCTCGGCGTCGAAGGCCTGCGCCTCGTGCTCGGGCGAAGCGAGAGAGACGGTTTCGTCCCACCACAGATCCCGGCCCTCGGTCCACGGCACGTCCAGCCCGGTCCGGCGCACCACCAGCACATGCTCGACGCTGCTGCCCTCGGCCGAAAGCGCGTCGTCCACAGCGGTTTTCAGCGGCGCGGCGGAACCCCGGCGCCACTGCCCGTCGGTGGTGACGACCAGCTTGGCCTGTGCGTCGTCGACCCGCTGGCGCAGCGCGCTCGGGGAGAACCCGGCGAACACCACCGAGTGCGTCAGCCCCAATCGCGCCGAAGCCAGCATGGCCACAATCGCTTCCGGCACCATCGGCATGTAGATGGCGATGCGGTCCCCGGCCTCCAGGCCGAGCGCGGTGAAGTAGTTCGCGGCTCGCGACACCTCGGCCAGCAGTTCGGCATAGGTGATGTCACGGGAATCCCCGGGCTCGCCCTCCCAGTGGATGGCGACCTGGTCCCCGTGCCCGTCCAGCACATGGCGGTCGACACAGTTGTAGGCGACGTTCAGTTTGCCGCCCACGAACCACTTGGCGAAGGGCGCGTCGTCCCAGTCCAGCACCCGGGTCCACGGCTCGTGCCAGTGCAGCCGCTGCGCCTGCTCGGCCCAGAAGCCCTCGCGGTCGGCGGCGGCCCGATCGTAGAGAGAGGCGTCGCCGTTGGCGGCGGCCGCGAACTCGGCGCTCGGCGGATAGGCATCCAGGTGATCGGCGGTTTCGGTCATCTCGTCTCTTCTTCTCTCGCGTCTCGGCCGGCGGGGGTGACCGCGGCCACGTTCGACCCTAACCGACTGTGACCTGCGTCGGGTTCGCCCGTCCGGTTCGGTCTCACTCGGCGGATCGTGAGGGTTTTCACGTCCGCGCGCGGGGCTCGGCCTCCGGCGTGTCGCGCGCGAAGTCCGGACTATCAGGACAACGGCGCGGAACCCACGTAACGTCGGCTCCTAACTTTCCAGGCTCTGTATGACCGAACCGTGAACCGAATCGGGGGCGCAGGTGGAACTGGCGAAACCGGCTTTACGCCGAGGCGCGGTCGCGCTGGCCGTGGTGCTGGCCCTGCTTTCCGCGGTCCTCTCCGGCTGCACCATCAAGCCCGTGTTCGGCGACATGATCGCGGTCAACGGCAGTGAGCCGCAGAATCCGCTGATTCCGTCCAATACCAACGAGAACGGCGGCGGGCGGATCGTGGACCGGCTGTGGGCCGGGTTGCGGTACATCGACGCCAAGGGGGCGCTGCACGACGAGGTCGCCGAATCCATCGAGACCAGCGACCGGCAGCACTATCGGATCCGGTTGAAGGAAGGCTGGACCTTCAGCGACGGATCACCGGTCACCGCAAGGTCTTTCGTGGACGCGTGGAACTACGGCGCACTGGTCACCAACGCTCAGCTGCAGAGCTACACGTACGCGCCCATCGCCGGATTCGCCGATGTGCAGGCGGATCCGCCACGGGCACAGACCATGTCGGGGTTGAAGGTGATCGACGACCGCACCTTCACGGTGGATCTGATCGCGCCGACCATCGACTTCCTGACCCGGTTGGCGTACGCGCCGTTCTATCCGCTGCCGGAGTCGGCGTTCAAGGACATGCAGGCCTACGGGCAACATCCGATCGGCAACGGCCCCTATCGGCTCGCCGACGGTGACGCCTGGCAGCACGACGTGCAGCTGACCGTGGTGCCGAACGAGCGCTACAAAGGCGGGCGGCCGCCGCACAACAAGGGCCTGACCTTCGTCTTCTACTCCAACTTCGATGCCGCGTACTCGGATCTGCTGGCCGACAACCTGGACGTGCTCGACACCATCCCGGACAGCGCGGTCTCGGTGTTCAAGAAGGATCTCGGCGAACGTGCGGTCGAAGCGCCGACGGCGCAGAACCAGTGGATGGGCGTTCCGCTGGACCTGCCGCACTTCACCGGGGCCGAGGGACTGCTGCGGCGGCAGGCCATTTCGATGGCCATCGACCGCGCTCAGATCGGGCAGAAGATCTTCCACGGCACCCGCCTGCCCGCCCGCGACTTCACCTCCCGGGTGCTGCCGGGGTTCGACGGGAACCTGCCGGGTTCGGAAGTGCTCGACTACAACCCCGACGAGGCGCGGCGGCGCTGGGCGCAGGCGAACGAGATCGCGCCCTGGAGTGGGCGATTCGAGTACGCCTACAACGCCGACGGCGGCCATCAGGCGTGGATCGACGCGGTGGCCAACAGCATTCGCAATACCTTGGGCATCGAAGCGGTGGGCGCGCCGTACCCGACCTTCAAGCAGCTGCGCGATCAGATCACGCACAAGACCATCGGCAAGGCGTTCCGGTACGGCTGGCAGGGCGACTATCCGACCATGCTGCAGTTCCTGGAACCGGCGTTCCTGTCCGGTTCGGAGACCAATGACGTGGGCTACAACAGCCCCGAGTACGACGGCCTGATCGCGGCGGCGGAGGCGGCGCCGACCCTGGAGGAATCCTGGCGGGTGGTCGGACGGGCGCAATCGCTGCTGCTGCGGGACCTGCCGACGGTGCCGATCTTCGACTACATCGCCTCGTCCGGATATTCCAAGCGGGTGCGGTCGGTCGCCATCACCTGGAACGGGCTGGCCGACTTCGAGAACCTCGAGCTGAAATGAGCGGCGCATGACCTGGTACATAGTGCGGCGGCTGCTGCAGATGATCCCGGTGTTCTTCGGCGCGACCCTGCTCATCTACTTCCTGATCTGGAAGGTGAGCGGCGGATCGGTGACCGCGCTGGCGGGCCAGCGCACGCTCACCCCGGCGCTGGAAGCGCAGTTGAAGGCGCAGTACGGGCTGGATCAGCCGTTCTGGCAACAGTATCTGCACTATCTGAAGGGCATCTTCACCTTCGATCTGGGCACGTCCTATTCCGGTAGGCCGGTGAAAGACGTACTGGCGCACGCCTTCCCGATCACCTTCCGGCTGGCGCTGCTCGCGGTGTTCTTCGAGGCCGTGTTCGGCATCTTCTTCGGCGTGATCGCGGGCCTGCGCAAGGGCGGCTGGTTCGACTCCACCATGCTGGTCGCCAGCCTGGTCGTGATCGCCATGCCGATCTTCGTCATCGGCTTCCTGGCGCAGTTCCTGTTCGGCGTGAAATGGCATATCGCGCCCGTGACGGTCGGTTCCGACGTGAGCATCCCGCGGCTCATCATGCCCGCGCTGGTGCTCGCCTCGCTGTCCTTCGCCTACGTGCTGCGGCTGACCCGGAACTCGGTGGCGGAGAACAAGGACGCCGATTACGTGCGCACCGCGACCGCCAAGGGGCTCACCCGGCGGCGCGTGGTGGTCGTGCACATTCTCCGGAACTCGCTCATCCCGGTCATCACTTTCGTCGGTGCGGACCTGGGCGCGCTCATGGGCGGGGCCATCGTCACCGAGGGCATCTTCAATATCCCGGGCGTCGGCGGCACGCTCTACCAGGCCGTGGTGCGCGGTGAGGCGCCGACGGTGGTGTCCTTCGTGACCGCGCTGATCGTCGTCTTCCTCATCTCCAACCTGATCGTGGACCTGCTGTACGCCGTGCTCGACCCACGGATCCGCTATGCCTGAACGGGAGCCGCCGATGCTGGAAAAGGATGCGCCACAGGGTGATCCGCGGCCCGGGCAGCAGCGCTGGGTGGCGCCGCCCGACGAGGTGGAGGTGGTCACCACCGACAAGGTCGAGGTGCACGGCGCCCCCGCCGGCTTCTGGGGGTCGGCGTGGCGGCAGCTGCGGCGCAAACCGCTCTTCCTGGTGGCGGTGGCGATCATCGCGCTGGTGGTGCTGGTCGCGGCATTCCCGGGCCTGTTCACCGGACAGGATCCGCGGTACTGCGTGGTCGACTACAGCCTGGTCGGGCCCAGCCGGGACCACTGGTTCGGCTACGACCTGCAAGGGTGCGATATCTACGCGCGCACCATCTACGGGGCGCGGGCGTCGGTGCTCACCGGCATCGGGGCGACACTGCTGTTCCTGCTGGTCGGCGGGACCCTCGGGGCGCTGGCGGGATTCTATGGGGGACCGCTGGATTCGGTGATCTCGCGAATCGCCGAGATCGTGTTCGCGATCCCGCTCATGCTGGCCGCCATCGTGCTCATGCAGCTGGCCGGGCATCGCACCATCTGGGTGGTGATCGCGATTCTGGCCGCCTTCACCTGGCCGCAGGTGGCGCGCATCGCCCGCGGCTCGGTGCTCTCGGCCAAGGGCAGCGACTATGTGCTGGCCGCACAAGCCTTGGGCGTCAGCAGGTTTCGCATTCTGCTGCGGCACATCCTTCCCAATGCGCTCGGTCCGGTGATCGTGGTGACCACCATCTGGCTGGGCGTCTTCATCGTCACCGAGGCCACCCTGTCGTTCCTCGGCGTCGGCCTGCCGCCCACCGAAGTGTCCTGGGGCGCGGATATCGCGGCCGGCCAACGGCAGTTACGGGCCGGCTCGCTCATCCTGTTCTATCCGGCGACCGCGCTGGCGCTGACCGTACTCGGCTTCATCATGCTCGGCGATGCGCTGCGCGACGCCCTCGATCCGAAGGAGCGGCGATGACTGCGCCACTGCTCGAAATCCGGGATCTGCGGGTGTCTTTCGGCTCCGGGGACCGGCGGGTCGAAGCCGTGCGCGGCGTCGATCTGACGGTGTATCCGGGGCAGACCGTGGCCATCGTGGGGGAGTCGGGGTCCGGGAAGTCCACCACCGCGCACGCGGTGATCGGGCTGCTGCCCGGCACCGGACGGGTGGAATCCGGGCAGATTCTCTTCGACGGCAAGGATCTCGCCGCCGCGTCGGCCGCCGAGCTGGTGGCGGTGCGCGGCAACGGCATCGGGTTCGTGCCGCAGGATCCGATGTCCAATCTGGACCCGGTGTGGAAGGTCGGCTTCCAGATCGCGGAAACCCTGGCTGCCAACGGCATTGCGCGCGGCCGGGCCGCCCGGCAGCGTGCCGTCGAACTGCTGGCCGAAGCCGGGATCGCCGACGCGGAACAGCGGGTGAACCAGTACCCGCACGAATACTCGGGCGGTATGCGGCAGCGTGCGCTGATCGCCATCGGCTTGTCGGCGCGGCCGAAACTGCTGATCGCCGACGAACCCACTTCCGCGCTCGATGTCACCGTGCAGCGGCAGATCCTCGACCATATCGACGGGCTGACGAAGGAACTCGGCACCGCGGTCCTGCTCATCACCCACGATCTGGGGCTGGCGGCCGAACGGGCCGAACATCTGGTCGTCATGTATCGCGGGCGGGTGGTGGAATCCGGTCCGGCACTGGCGATCCTGCGCGATCCGCAACACGAGTACACCCGCCGGCTGGTCGACTCCGCCCCGTCCATCGCCTCGCAGCGGCTCTCGGCCGTCCGCACCCGCGCCAAGATCCGGGAACTCGCCGAAGACGTCGCCGCCGCGGAAACCGAAGGCGCGCAACCCGATGACATCCTGGTTGCCGACGCGCTCACCAAGCGCTACCGCATTCGCGGCTCGGTGCCCTGGAAGCACACCGAACTCGTTGCCGCCGATCAGGTTTCCTTCCGCCTGCGCCGGGGGACCACCACCGCGCTGGTAGGTGAATCGGGTTCCGGCAAGACCACCGTGGCCCAAATGGTGCTCGGCCTGGTGCCGCCCACCTCGGGCGCGGTCACTTTCGACGGCCGCGATGTCGCCGATATGGCTGAACGGGCGCCCCTGGCTTTCCGGCGCCGCGTCCAGCCGATCTTCCAGAACCCGTACGGCTCACTGGATCCGTCGTACTCGATCCATCGCACCATCGTGGAACCGTTGCGCACGCACGGCATCGGCACCCGCGCCGAACGTGATGCCCGTGTCCGCGAACTCCTGGAACTCGTCGCCCTCCCCACCTCCGTCGCAGACCGCTACCCCGGCGAACTGTCCGGCGGCCAGCGCCAGCGCGTGGCCATCGCCCGCGCCCTCGCCCTGGAACCCGACCTCGTTGTCTGCGACGAAGCCGTCTCCGCCCTCGACGTCCTCGTCCAAGCCCAGATCCTGCAACTCCTCAACGAGCTCCAAGCCGAACTAGGCCTCTCCTACCTGTTCATCACCCACGACCTCGCCGTGGTCCGACAGATCGCCGACAACGTGGTCGTCATGCAGCAGGGCCGCGTCGTCGAGGCCGCCACCACCACCGAAGTCTTCGACAACCCGCAATCCGACTACACCCGCCGCCTCCTGGACGCCATCCCCGGCCGCGACCTGTTGGTGAGCTGACAGCCCCATAGGACTCGTATCGAAAAGTGACAACTGATCTCACGCCGCTCGGGGTAACTCCCCGGGTACGCCCAAAATGGTGTCGGCACCCGACCGCAGGCTCGCATACGCCACTGTTCACGTCCCCCGAGCCGCGCGCTGAAGTCCCGGAGAGGCGGGACAGCTAGCCTCTGTGGGGTGACCGATCCGCTCCAGCCTCTCGTCGATCTGCCCGGCGTCCGCGAAGCCGCCGACAAGGCCCGCGACGCCCTCGCCGAAGTGCATCGCCATCGGGCGAACCGGCGCGGCTGGCCCACCACCGCGGCGGAAGCGGCGGTCCGCGCGGCCCGCTCCTCGGCGGCCATCGAGGGCGGCACCATCGACCTCCCCGCCGACGGCAATGTCGAAGACCCGATCCTCGCCGGCGCCCTGCGCGTCGGCCAGGCCCTCGACGGCGAAGCCCTCACCAACCTGGTGGCCGTTTGGCAGCGCGCCCCCCTGCAGGCCCTGGCCCGCCTCCACCTGCTCGCCGCCGCCGACCTCGTCGAGGACAAGGACCTCCTGGGCCGCCCCCGCAATGTCCCCGGCGTGGCCGAACGCCTGGACCTCCTCACCCAGACCATCACCACCACCAAGGCCCCCGCCCCGGTAATCGCCGCCGTCGTGCACGGAGAACTGCTCTCCCTCAAGCCTTTCGGCACCGCCGACGGCATTGTCGCCCGCGCCGCGTCCCGCCTGGTAGCCGTCTCCACCGGCCTCGACCCCCACAGCCTCGGCGTTCCGGAAGTCTTCTACCTGCGCCGCCACCAGCCCTACCTCGACGCCGCCGCCTCCTTCGGCATGGGCACCCCCGAAGGCGTAGGCGGCTGGGTCCTGTTCACCTGCGGGGCCCTCGAAGACGGCGCCCGAGAAGCCCGCTCCATCGCCGACTCCGCCGTCAACTGATCCGAATCGGTCAAGAACCCTTACGGCCCATCGGAATTCCGGCGGGCATCAATTCGCGTCGGAACGCGATTCGGGGTACGGGGCGGAGCCCGAGAATCGTGAGGGGGCACGGGGCGGAGCCCCGAGAATCGTAAGGGGGTTCGGGGGGCGAAGCCCCTGAGAGTCCCGAGAGTTGGGCTTACACACATCAAAGCGGGCGGCGTTGTCGCGAAATTGCGACCTCACCGCCCGCTAGCACGGACTACCTGGTTACCAAGCGTGCTCATCGGGTTGTGTTCCGGCCTCGGCGAGCTCTCCGGAATCCGCTGGTTCATCCCCGCATCGTGCGAGGCCCTCGCCCTCGAAATCCCGGATAACGCAGGCCCACAACACTCGTGCCCTTGTCGCGGCGTGCTCCGCGTGGGTGCCTGGTGTCCGTGCTGGGAAGGGTGGGATGGGAGGTCGGACCTTCTCTTCCGGTCCGGTCTTGGCCTTCCGTCCTTCCGTGCCTCCATTGTTACCCCGTGACCGCCGTCACATCAAGAGCTGGGGAAACTTTCAAATATCCGGCGTGTCTCGCAATTTTGCGTATGGCGTTTCGCGCAATGGCGCATTAACGCCGCCGGCGGAGCAATCGGTAGCTGAGCGCCCCCGCCGCCACCGCCCCCAACCCCACCGCCACGCTCGCCGCGACGGTCGTGGTGGTCGGCGCGGGCAGCCGCGCCCACAGCGATACCGGATTGGAGAAGGTGAGAATCGGCCACCCGTGCGCCTGCGCCTCGCGCCGCAGCCCGCGGTCCGGATTCACCGCGGTGGCATGCCCGACCGCGTTCAACATCGGCAGATCGGTCACGGAATCGGAGTACGCATAACAGCGCGCCAGGTCGTAACCGTATTGCGCCGAAAGCCTTTTCATCGCTTCGACTTTGCCCTCGCCGTAGCAGTAGAACTCGACTTCGCCCGCGTACCTGTTGTTTTCGATCACCATGCGGGTGGCGGCGAAATGATCGGCGCCCAGCGCCGCCGCGATCGGCGCCACGACTTCCTCGCCCGAAGCCGACACGATGATCACGTCGTGGCCCCGAATCCGGTGGTCGGCAATGAGATCCGCCGCCTCGGCGTAAATCAGCGGATCGACGATGTCGTGCAGCGTCTCGGCGACGATCGAGCGCACTTGCCCCACGTCCCAGCCCGCGCACATCTTGGTGAGGTGCTCGCGCATGCGCTCCATCTGGTCGTGGTCCGCGCCGGAGAGCAGAAACAGGAAGTGCGCGTAGCTGCTTTCCAGGACCGCACGCCTGCTGAGCAGGCCTTGGTCCAGGAAAGGCTTACTGAACACGAAGGCGCTCGACCTGGCGATCACCGTTTTGTCGAGATCGAAGAAGGCGGCGACTCGTCCGCGCTCGGCTGTCACGTGGTCCAGAATATGTTTCGCGGATGACAGATGTGCGTCTCGGTAGCTTTTGCCCGAGTTAGCCAGGCGGAAGCCGAAGGGTGTCGGCGGGAAAAAGACTCGCCGGGCGGACTTGCAAACCTGGCGGGTCATGGGTGTAGTATTGCCGTTACCTGGACATGGTCCAGGCGCGTTCAGCCCGACCCCCCGGGGCTGAACCCGACGGCCCCAGCCTCCTCCCCCCCCGGCTGGGGCCGTCCTCTATTTCCGGACAGTTCGGTTGTTCCCATCGCCGAATTTCAACTTGTCCACACCTCGCGTGTTATCCACACTCGCCGATCGGCCGCTGTTATCGCTCGCCTTTCGGCGCGACGCTGACCTGCATGGACAACCACCCCGCCGCCGGCGCTCCGGCTCTGGTCCTTCTCACCGCGATTCCGTTGCGCGAAGAGATCCGGCGCATCGCCGCCGCGGCCGACCAGCCCCTCGACGAACGTCCCGCTCTGCCGGGCCGCCACCCCTGGACGGCCGCGCCGGTGATCATCCTCGACGCCCCCTCCGCACGTAACTGCGTAGCCGCCGGACACCCCCGCCGACCCGGAATCGTCCTGGTAACCGCCGAGGAACCGAGTTTGCTCGACTGGCAGACCGCCACCGCCGTCGGCGCCGAACAGGTGCTGCGCCTGCCCGCCGAATCGGACACCCTCATCACCGCCTTCACCACCCACCACCAGCGCTCTCACACCCGAGGCGCGGTAGTCGCCATAGCCGGGGCCTGCGGCGGAGCCGGCGCATCCACCCTTGCCGCCGCCGTCGCCCTCACGGCCGCCACCCACTACCGCGACCGCACTCTTCTCATCGACGCCGCCCCTTACGGCGGCGGTCTCGACCTACTTCTCGGCATCGAACAAAACCCGGGCTTGCGCTGGCCCGACCTCGCTATCGAAAACGGCCGCATCTCCGCCGTCGCCCTCCACCAGGCCCTCCCCACCATCTCGGGGGTGTCCGTACTTTCCTGCGGAAGAGGCGGGACGCCAACAGGATTCGACGCAACTGCGTCAGCGTTCATGGCTGAGACCGTCCAGCCGCCCTCGATCGCCTCCACATCGAGCCATCCTCTCAAGGCCGCCACACCCCGGGCTTTCTGCGGAACCACCGGGAAACACGAAGTCCCACTTGGGCAATCCGCATCCCAGTCCCCGAATGAGCAACCCTCCGTGAACGCGGGACTCTCTCCGGCCGGCGTAGCCGCCGTAATCGAAGCAGGCCGCTCGGCAGGCGATCTCGTGGTCTGCGACCTCTCCACCGAACGCGCCCCACACGCCGACGTGATCCTGGAAGCCGCAGACCTCACCGTCCTGATCACCCCCGCCCGCCTTCGCGCGATAGTCGCCGCCGAATCCGTCCGCGACTACCTGCTCACCCGAAACCCCAACGCAGCCCTCATAGTTCGCGGTCCCGCCCCCGGCGGCCTGCGCGGCTCCGACATAGCGACCACCCTCGCCCTCCCTCTCCTGGCCGCCGTCCCACCCCAGCCCGGTCTCCCCGAGCGCCTCGAACGCACCGGCCTCACCGTCAACCGCCGCGGCCCCCTCCGAACCGCTGCCGCCGCCATCCTCGAAGCCCTCCCACTCCCCGCCACACCTCGTCGAGCGCCCGCCATGCGCCGCTCGACTCCGCGCCGCAGACCGCCCACGTCCACATGCACCCCCGCCCACACCGGCCCCATTACATCCAACACCCCCATCGCGGAGGCACTCCGATGACCGTCTCACTCACTAAAAAGTCCGACCCGCAACGCAATTCGGCAAAAACGCCGGGTGTACCGCCGCTCGCGGCGGAACCCGCATCCCGATCCGGCACCGGGATGGGCTCCCGCATCGATCTCACAGGTGAGTCCCGAACTGACATGGTGGCAATGGCACGAACCGCCACAGCGGCTGTTGCACGGACTTGCCCGGCGGCGCCGGCGCAGTCTGATATGCCCGCTGAGTCTCGAACCGACGCAGCCGCGGAATTACGCAACGGTGTGGTGGGAGAGCCCCGCAACGCTGCGGTGGGAGAGTCCCGCAGTGATGCGGTGGCAGACCCGCGCAGCGGCGAGGTTGGAGAGTCGTGCAACGCTGCGGCGGCAGACCCGCGCAGCGATGCGGTGGGGGAGTCGCGTGCCGAGGCCACGTGGGAGTCGCGGGTGAGTGCTCCGGGCGAGTGCCGGACCGGCTCGGCGGCAGGGTGCTTCGGCCCTAGGCGCGCATGATGAGTGCTCTGGTGAACGCCGAGCTCTTGGATCGCGTACGGGATCGGCTCGCGGAGGGCGCGGGTGAGGTGGATCCGGCGCGAGTCGCGGCGGCGCTTCGCGCCGAGGCCGGCGGCATGCTCGGCGATACGGATCTGCTGCGCGCCCTGCGGCTCTTGCAGACCGAGATGACCGGGGCGGGGGTGCTGGAGCCCCTCCTGCACGATCCGGAGGTCGCGGACGTGCTGGTCACCGCGCCCGATGCGGTCTGGGTGGATCGCGGGCGCGGGCTCCGGCGCACCACGGTGCGGTTTCCAGACGAAGCCGCCGTGCGCAGGCTCGCACAGCGTCTCGCCCTCTCGGCGGGAAGGCGCCTCGACGACGCGCAACCGTGGGTGGACGGACGTTTGTCAGGAACCGAAGCGGCCCTGGGTAATTCGTTCGGCGTGCGATTGCATGCGGTGCTCTCACCTATAGCCCACGGCGGAACCTGCCTGTCCCTGCGCGTATTACGACCAGCTGCACAGGGTTTGGACGCTTTGGCTGCGGCAGGCGCGGTGCTTCCCGAAGCGAAAGCGCTGCTGGAGAACATCATCCGAGCCCGTCTCGCGTTCCTCGTCATCGGTGGAACGGGCGCGGGAAAAACTACCCTGCTGTCCGGACTTCTCGCCAAGGTTGATCCCGCTGAACGCATCATCTGTGTAGAGGACGCCGCCGAACTCGCCCCACCCCACCCCCACGTGGTCCGCCTGGTCGCCCGGCCCGCCAATGTCGAAGGCGCAGGCGAGGTTACGGTCCGCGACCTGGTCCGCCAAGCCCTCCGAATGCGCCCCGACCGTCTCGTAGTAGGCGAGGTTCGCGGCCCCGAGGTCGTCGACCTGCTGACCGCCCTCAACACCGGTCACGACGGCGGCGCCGGCACGGTCCACGCCAACTCCCCACGCGAGGTCCCGGCCCGCCTCGAAGCCCTCGCAGCCCTGGGCGGCATGTCCCGCGCCGCCCTCCACAGCCAATTGGCCGCCGCCATCCAAGTGGTGCTTCACGTCCATCGCGACCCCGACGGTACCCGCACCCTCCGCGAAATCGGCCTGGTCACCCCCACCGAAACCCAGGTCCGCATCACCCCCGCCTGGTCCGCCCGCGGCCAGCCCGCCCCCGCCGCTCCCACCCTGCACCGCCTGATCGCCGAAAGGACCGACCGATGACAAGCCAGAACCCCTCCCGCTCCGACCGCTCCCGCTGGTTGCCGGATCTCGCTGTGCCGGACACCGCGCGTGGCCGGAAACATCCGGATCTCCGTCGGGGCAAGCCGTATTGGTGGCGCCCGTCGCAGCCGCCGGGGCTACCTCGACGTTGGCGGTTCGGCCATCGGAGCTCGATGCCCGACGGTCACCGCGGGTGGTCTCCCGAGGACAACTTGGGTGGCAAAGGCGGTACGTGATGGTGGGGATCGCACCATTCCCCGCGGCGTTGGGTTGCATCGCAGTCGCGCTGGTAGCACTGCCTGCTCCCGCCGCGCGGCGACGTTTCGATGCGATGTTCCGTGCCCCGGTGCGGTCACGAAAGCGCCGGATTGGCCGGGTGATTCAGCTGTCGGCGTTCCTCGCACCGGTCGCGGTGATCGTTCTCGGCGTCGGCCCGATGCTCGCGGCGATCTCCTTGGCAGGAACCTTCGGTCTGCGGCGTCGAAGAGGCGTCCGGGAGCGCGGCCGGACCGAGGGTTGCGCGCAGCTGCTCGAAGGTCTGGAGGCGGTGATCGGCGAGCTGCGTATCGGCGCACATCCGAGTGCGGCCGCCGCGATCGCGGCGCGGGAAACGGAAGGCGAAGTGGCGCACGCTTTCGCGGTGAGCGCCGCGCGGAGCCGGCTGGGTGGCTCCGGCGCGGACGGCCTACGCCAATCCGAAGCCGCGGTGGCACAGGAACTGTCGCGAATCGCCGAAGCCTGGCGAGTCGCGGAGGACCACGGGCTGGCCCTCGCCGAACTGCTAGCCGCAGCCCGCCTGGACCTATTGGGCCGCCGCCGCTTTCGCGATCGCACCCGCGCCGCGCTAGCCGGCGCCCGCGCAACCGCAGCAGTCCTGGCCCTGCTCCCGCTCATCGGAATCGCCCTGGGCCAGCTGATGGGAGCAGCACCGCTGAACATCCTGTTCGCCAGCCCAGCGGGCGCCTTCCTGCTCCCCCTGGGCACCGCCCTCACCTGCGTCGGCCTCCTCTGGACCGACGCGATCACCGAACGAGTCCTGCGATAACGCCACCAGCTCGCCCCGCTCGTCCCGCTCGACCAACTCGCCGCGGTCGACTGGTCTGTCCCGCTCGGTCAGCTCGACCGGCTTGTCCCGCTCGGTCAGCTCGACCGGCTTATCCCGCTCGCCTCGCGCGTCCCGGTCGGCTCGCTCGACCGGCTTGGCCGACGCGTCCCACTCGACCGGCTCGGCCTGCTTGCACGCTCGATCGGCTCGGTCGGCCGGAACGGCGTGGTGGCCGTGCTGGAACTGCGGCTAAGCCCACTGCCGAAGCCGTTGGCCGACAACGTCCGCATGGTGGACCTCCCTCCTGGAAAGGAATTGAAGATGAAGTACGTAAGGCCCGGCTGGATCCGGAAACAGGGCGACACCTTGGCCGCTCATGCTCGGCCGCAGGTTGTGCAGTGCTCGAACTGGCGGCGGCGAAGTCGCGGGGCGGAGATTCCGGGTGCTGCGGGGCCGGATGCCGGCGGTCCGCAGGCATGGCAGGCCGCTGTTCGGTGTCAGGGCAAGGCAATTCGGTGAAGACGCACCTGAGGTGTCCAGACGGCTCGTCTCATCATTCCGGTCGGGCTGCTGGTGCCCCGCCGACTGGTGGTCGTGTTCGGAGGCGAATGTCTGGGAGTGCAGCGGTGTCCGGCGCATCCGGTGCCGGTGGGCAGTACTGCGCGACCGACGGCCGTGACCTCTGGTTGCGGAGCGACGAACTGATCGGACTGCCGATGCCGAGTGCGGCACCGCTCGGATCGCTCGTGTGGGCTGCTGCCATCCTCTGGAACGGCGGCCGGCGATGACCCCGACCGCGTGTACCCGCGTCGTCGGTGCCGTGGACCTGTCGAGCGTGGCTCATCAGCGCACAAAGGCGTTGCCATGAACGCCCTTTCGATATCGGCACTGTGCTGCGCGCTCGCTCTGCTGCTCCTCCCCGGACGGGACGGGGCAGTACGGCGGTTACGGAGACTGCGGCAAACGCCGAGGCGGAAGCCCGGGGCGAGTGGGCGATCCGCGCGACCGGCCCACGATCCGCTGGCCGGCGCCGGTGCGCTCGATCTGTTCGCGGCCTGTCTGAGAGCCGGTCTGCCGACAGCGACCGCTGCCGCCGCAGTAGCCCCGGCGGCTCCGGAACCACTGCGGTCGGTACTACGGCGGGCGGCGGATCTGCTGTCCCTGGGAGCCGATCCCGTGGCGGCATGGGAGCAGGCGGCGGCCGGGCGTGCGGATGAGACAGCGGCCGCGCTGGCCCGAATGGCGCGACGGTCCGCTCGCTCCGGAGCCGGATTGGCCACCGCGGTAACCGAATTGGCCGAACGGAAGCGCGCCGAGGCCGAGGACGCCGCAGCGGCGCGCGCGGAACGAGCCGGGGTACTGGTAGCCGGTCCCCTGGGCCTGTGCTTCCTACCGGCCTTCGTATGCCTGGGCATCGTGCCGGTGGTGATCGGGCTCGCGGGCCGTGTATTGGGCGGAGGCCTGCTGTGACCGGCGACGAAACGGAAAGGCGGCGATCGGCCAGCCTCGCGACGACGGAACACGCTGCCAGGCAACGACTGCCGGTCAGTGGTGGGCGAATTCGAGTGAACGTCGGTGCGGGCGCGGGACGGCTGCGCCGGTCCACAAGAAGGGTCGCCCGTCGGTACGGCTGTGTCCGCGCGGGACGGCTGTGCCGGGCTGCGGGAGGGGCCGTTCATCGGAGCGACTGTGTATGTGCGGGACGGCTGTGTCGGACTGCGGGAGGGGCCCTTCATCGGAGCGACTGTGTATGTGCGGGACGGCTGCGCCGGACCACGAGAGCGGTTGCTCGATGGAACGACTGTGCCCGTGTGGAAGAGCTGTGCCGTTCTCCGAGAGGGGGTGCGTGTCGGAACGACTGTGTTTGTGGGGGACTGCTGCGCCGGATTGCGAGGCGGGGCGGCCGGCGGAATGGCTGTGCTGGCGCGGGACTGCCGCGTTGGACCGAGAGAAAGGATGAGTGTGGGGATGACTGTGCGGGAGTTGGGGTGGTGGCTGCGGGTGCGGCTGGTGGAGGCGGCGGTGGGGGAGGAGGGGATGAGTACGGCGGAGTATGCGATCGGGACTATTGCGGCGGCGGCGTTCGGGGCCGTGTTGTACGCGGTGGTGACCGGGGACAGCATCGTCAATGCCTTGACCAAGATCATCGACAAGGCGTTGAAGACTTCGGTGGGGTGAGGGCGGCTGGGCGCGGGCTGGAGGACGAGGCCGGGCTGGCGACCGTGGAGGGGGCGATCGCGCTTGCCGCTCTTGTCACGGTGCTGGTGTTGTGTGTCGGCGCGTTGTTGACGGCATCGGCACAGGTGCGTTGTGTCGATGCCGCTCGGGAGGCGGCGCGATTGACGGCGCGCGGGGAAACCGAGCGGGCGGTGGTGATCGCGAAGCGGGTGGCGCCGCCCGGGGCGACCGTTGGGGTGCGGGCGGACGGTGAACTGGTGGTCGCCACGGTCAGTGTTTCCGCGCCGATGCTGCCGATCACCTTGCGGGCGGAAGCTGTGGCGGCTCGGGAGCCGGGGGTGAGCGGTGACGAGTCGAGGGAGCGGGGTGGATAGGCGCGCTGGCGTGGGGCCGGCGCGGCTCGAGGCCGGCGGCGCGCGCTGGGCGGCGACACTCCGGGCTCGTCACGGTGCGAGGTTCGGTTCCGATACCGGGGGCGTGACGATTACCACGTGTCTGGCACTGCTGGCCGTGCTCGCGGTCACGGTGTCGATGGCGCAGATCGGGGTGGCCGTCGTCGCCCGGCACCGGATGCAGGCCGCGGCGGATCTGGGTGCGCTGGCCGCGGCGGGCGGATTGGCCGGCGGCGGGTCCGCCGGATGCGCGAAGGCCTCGGACATCGTGCGGCGGATGGGCGGGCGATTGATCGAGTGCGTGCCCGCGGATTGGGATGTGACGGTCACTACGGAAGCGCGAGTGTCACTCGGACCACTCGGCGTGCGAGTGGTGTACGGCGTCGCTCGCGCGGGACCGGTGGATTGGGAGTTGCGCGAACAAAGGTAACAATCTCGTACCGAGCGGTTGGTTAGAAATGCGATGGCGTGGCCCACACGCCGGGGTGATCAATGTCGAAATTCGATGAAAGTGCGAGTCGAATGGATTGGGTATCGATCACTTTCGCATTCGCTCCGTAAGACGGTTAGGAAAGAATGCACAGGTAAATGCACCAGCGACATTATCGAACGGAGCAACCCCCCAGTTAACAGGATCACATCCCTTTTTATTCGGCTATGGGCCACGCCGTGCGGGACTCGGGCCGGGCCTCTCGGACCGTGTCCGATACCACCCAGTTGACTCGCACAGACCGGACGGCCTGATGGCGGTCCGATCTCGGCTCAGCCCCGGTCAGGTCACGGTTCGACGGCGTCCTCGTCATCGAGCCCGAGTTCGGCCAGCACCGCGGCCAGCAGCCGCACCGCCCCCGCCTTGTCCAGCGGATTATTGCCGTTTCCGCACTTCGGCGACTGTACGCAGGACGGGCACCCACCCGCGCAGACGCACGATTCGATGGCCGCCAGGGTCGCCCCCAGCCAGTGCCGCAGCCGCCCGAAGCCCCGCTCGGCGAACCCGGCCCCGCCCGGATGCCCGTCATAGACGAACACCGTGGGCAGCCCGGTATCGGGATGTGCCGCAGTCGACACGCCGCCGATATCCCACCGATCGCAGGTCGCGACCAGCGGCAACATGCCGATGGCGGCGTGTTCGGCGGCATGCAGCGCCCCGGCCGCCCGCTTGGCGTCGATCCCGGCGCGTTCCAGCAGGTCGGGCGTGACCGTATAGAGCACGGCCCGGGTCGGCAGCGTCTGCGGCGGCAGGTCGAGCGACACCATGTCCAGCACCTCGCCGCTGGGCAGCCGGCGCAGGTAGCCGATCACCTGCCGGGTCACCAGCACGTGCGCGAATGCGGTTGTGACCGGCCCGTATACGCGATGGTCGGTGACTTCGCCGAGCTCGATGGTGGTGACCGCCCGCGCGCTGGTGGTCCAGCCCGGCGTCTCGGCGTGCACGAGCGCCACGCCTTCCTCCAGGTCCAGTGCGTCGACCACGAAACTCTCGCCCTGATGCAGGTGCACGGCCCCCACGTGCAGGGTGGCGGGCGCGCGCCCGGCATCGGTAGTGCCGAGCATCCGCCCGGTCTCGCCGTCCACCACGGCGACCGCCGAGCCGATCCCGCCGCGCACGTCCACGGCATCGTGCGGATGTGATTCGGCGGTCACGAACCAGCGTGCCCCGCCGTCCCGCGCCACCCCGTCCCGCCGCCGGATCAACCCCTGTTCGGCCAGGTCGGTGAGCAGTTCCCAGGCTTCGAACCCGTGCACTTCGGCATCGGTGAGCGGCTGTTCCATGGCCGCGCAGAGCAGATGCGGCGCCAGCACGTACGGGTTGTGCGGGTCGGTGATGCTGGCTTCCAGCGGCCGCCCGAGCAGCGCTTCGGGGTGGTGCACCAAATACGTGTCCAGCGGGTCGTCACGGGCGATGAGCAGCACCAACGACCCTTGCGTGCGCCGCCCGGCCCGCCCGGCCTGTTGCCAGAACGAGGCCACCGTCCCCGGATATCCGGCCACCACCACGGCATCCAGCCCGGCGATGTCCACGCCCAGTTCCAGTGCGTTCGTGGTGGCCGCGCCCAACAAAGACCCTTCCGACAGGGCCGTTTCCAGCGCCCGCCGGTCCTCCGCGAGATATCCGGCCCGATACGCCGCGACCCGTTTCGGCAGCGTGGCGTCCACATCGGCGAGCAGGCGCCGGGTGTCCATCGCGATGAGTTCGGCCCCGCGCCGGGACCGTACGAAGGTCAGCGTCCGCGCTCCTTCGGCCACCAGTTCCGCCATCACCTGCGCGGCTTCGGCCCCGGCCGAACGCCGGAGCGCCGCACCGTTTTCCCCGGTCACGCCCGCCCCGATGAGTGGTGGCTCCCATAGTCCGACCGTCCGTGACCCCTGCGGCGACCCGTCCTCGGTGACCGCCGCACACGGCGCGCCGATCAGCCGCGAGGCGGTGTCGGCCGGTTCCGCCGTGGTCGCCGAGCACAGCACGAAGACCGGATCGGCCCCGTACCGCTGCGCGATCCGCCGCAACCGGCGCAGCACCAGCGCCACGTGCGAACCGAATACGCCCCGGTAGGTATGACATTCGTCGACCACCACGTACTTCAATTGCCGGAACAGCCGCGCCCACCGCTGATGCGATTGCAGGACGCCCAGATGCAGCATGTCGGGATTGGTGAAAACCCAGCGGGCATTGGCGCGTACCCATTGCCGGATCTCGGCCGGGGTATCGCCGTCGTAGGACGCCGGTTGAATACCGCGCAGCGCATCCGCCCCGGTCAGCTCGCAGGCCATGCGCAATTGATCGGCCCCCAGCGCCTTGGTCGGCGAGAGGTACAGCGCGGTTGCCCGGGGATCTTGTTGCAGTGTGGTGAGTACCGGTAATTGATAGGCCAGCGACTTGCCGGATGCCGTTCCGGTGGACACCACGACGTGTCGCCCGCGGTAAGCCAGGTCCGCCGCCGCGCTCTGATGGCTCCACGGCCGCTCGACGCCGACGCTCTGAACTGCGCTGATGACCTCGGGCGATATCCATTCGGGCCAATTCGTGACCTGGGCGGCGCGCGCCGGTAGCTCAGCTATATGGGTGAGGCGGGGGTCACCGTTTCCGAAGCCATTTAGGACACGATTCAGCAACGATTGACCGTAGCTCGTTTCGCTTCCGTGGCCGTCCGGGCTTGTCGGCTCGGTTCCTTTCATCGAACCGTTGCCGCGACACGCCCGCGCGCTGCGAACGGT
The DNA here is from genome assembly GCF_021183565.1 of Nocardia yamanashiensis. Classification (NCBI taxonomy): domain Bacteria; kingdom Bacillati; phylum Actinomycetota; class Actinomycetes; order Mycobacteriales; family Nocardiaceae; genus Nocardia; species Nocardia yamanashiensis. The sequence goes on along the minus strand of NZ_CP089226.1, from coordinate 6,382,118 downwards.
GTGTACGTCCGACGCTCTACCTGCCATTTCACTACCGAGTAGCGACCCGCCTCACACCCAGTTTGCCGGATGCTCGCTCTGTTATCGGGAAGCAAACCTACTTCAAGTACGGATTTGGGCATTGTGCCCCTCACCTGCGCATTCGCAAGATCAACTTTTTTGCAAATTGTGGGTAACTCGGCTGTTGAATTGAGCGGAGACATGGTTAAGTGGGTCCTGGTCGCAAGCTTCTGTGTTCGAGGGACGGATCCAAAGTCCAAACCATCAGCAGGATCGATGTTGCGAACGGTGTACTGGGTGCTTTCCTGCAGGGGGAACAGAGTACAGCGGTCGGAACGGACCCGGTGGATGAACCTACTTGTCCGCCGTTCCGGTATGGAAAGAGAAGGAACAGAATGGCACAGGGAACTGTGAAGTGGTTCAACGCGGAGAAGGGGTTCGGCTTCATCGCGCCCGAGGACGGGTCCGCTGACGTCTTCGTCCACTACTCCGAGATCCAGGGTTCGGGCTTCCGCACTCTCGAGGAGAACCAGAAGGTCGAGTTCGAGGTCGGCCAGGGCACCAAGGGCCCGCAGGCCACTGGTGTTCGCGCGCTCTGATAGCGGGCCTACCCACAGGTATCCGTCCCCCATCGCCTCCCAGGCGGTGGGGGACGACCCATATCCGGACCCATTACACTCGATCACGACCCGGGGCGACATCGTCGCTGCACAGCGAGTGCAGCTCTTCAACACGGTATAAACGTTGCTGGCAGCGATATATGTAGTCGCAGCCGCTTGCCCCAAGCCGCGTATCGCGCGCCCGCCGCGCCCCGCGGATCGAGACGAAAGGTGTGTTCGCCGGTGGCAACACGAGACCGCGGTGCAGCGCCGAACTCCCAGGCAGCGCCCGACCAGGGCCGTCCCCTGCGTCGTCTCGTCATCGTCGAGTCGCCGACGAAGGCCCGCAAGATCGCGCCCTACCTGGGCCGCGGGTACACCGTGGAGGCCTCGGTGGGGCATATCCGGGACCTGCCGCGTGGTGCGGCGGACGTGCCGGCCAAATACAAAGGACAGCAGTGGGCGCGCCTGGGCGTCGATGTCGATAACGATTTCGAAGCCATCTATGTGGTGAGCCCGGATAAGAAGGCCAAGGTCAGTGAGCTCAAGAGCTTGCTCGCCGACGCCGACGAGCTCTACCTCGCCACCGACCCCGACCGCGAGGGCGAGGCCATCGCGTGGCATCTGCTGGAGACGCTGAAGCCCAAGGTGCCGGTCCGGCGCATGGTGTTCCACGAGATCACCGAGTCGGCCATCCAGGCCGCGGCGGCCGACACGCGCGAACTCGACAAGGATTTGGTCGACGCGCAGGAGACGCGGCGCATCCTGGACCGGCTCTACGGTTACGAAGTCTCGCCGGTGCTGTGGAAGAAGGTCATGCCGCGGCTGTCGGCGGGCCGCGTGCAGTCGGTGGCGACGCGCGTCATCGTGCAGCGCGAGCGCGAGCGCATGGCGTTCCGGTCCGCCGAGTACTGGGATATCGCGGCCAAGCTGGACGCCGGCGCCCAGGAGGGCGGGAATCCGAGCGTTTTCGGGGCGCGCCTGGTGGCGGTCGACGGCGCGCGGGTGGCGAGCGGCCGGGATTTCGGGGCCGATGGTCAGCTGAAGTCCTCGGGTGTCGTGGTGCTGGACGCCGGCTACGCGCAGCGGCTGTCGGAATCGCTGCACGGGGTGGACCTCGCGGTCACCTCGGTCGAGTCCAAGCCGTACACCCGGAAACCGTACGCGCCGTTCATGACCTCGACCCTGCAGCAGGAGGCGGCGCGGAAACTGCGCTTCACCTCCGAGCGCACCATGCGGGTGGCGCAGCGGCTGTACGAAAACGGCTACATCACCTATATGCGTACCGACTCGACCACCTTGTCGGACACCGCGATTCAGGCGGCGCGGGCGCAGGCAACGCAGCTGTACGGCGCGGAGTACGTGAGCCCGACGCCGCGGCAGTACACCCGCAAGGTCAAGAACGCGCAGGAAGCGCACGAGGCGATTCGTCCCTCGGGCGACACCTTCATGACGCCCGGCCAGGTGCACTCGCGGGTCGACAATGACGAATTCCGCCTGTACGAACTGATCTGGCAGCGCACCGTGGCCTCGCAGATGGCCGATGCGCGCGGCACCACCATGACCGTGCGGGTCACCGGCGTCGCGAATACCGGTGAGGAATGCGTCTTTTCGACCTCCGGCCGGACCATCACCTTCGCGGGCTTCCTGAAGGCCTATGTGGAGAGCGTGGACGAGGAGGCGGGCGGCCAGTCCGACGACGCCGAATCGCGCCTGCCCGCGCTGAGCGAGGGCCAGGGCGTGACGGCCATCGAGCTGCTGCCCGACGGGCACACCACCAATCCGCCCGCGCGGTTCACGGAAGCCTCGCTGATCAAAGCGCTGGAAGAGCTCGGCATCGGCCGTCCGTCCACCTACGCCTCGATCATCAAGACCATTCTCGATCGCGGATACGTGTACAAGCGCGGTAGCGCGCTGGTGCCGTCGTGGGTGGCGTTCGCGGTGGTCGGGCTGCTGGAGGCGCACTTCGGGCGGCTGGTGGACTTCGACTTCACCGCGGCCATGGAAGACGATCTCGACGCCATCGCCGGTGGCCGCGAGCAGCGCGGAAACTGGTTGTCCAGCTTCTACTTCGGCGGCGAGCACGGCGCCGAGGGTTCGGTGGCGCGCTCGGGCGGCCTGAAGCGCATGGTGGGTGACAATCTCGACGGGATCGATGCGCGAGAAGTCAACTCCATCAAGCTGTTCAGCGATGAAGAGGGCCGCGATGTGGTGGTCCGGGTCGGCAAGTTCGGGCCGTACCTGGAGCGCATGATCGCCAATCCCGATGACCCGCAAGGGGATCCGGTCTCGCAGCGGGCGAACCTGCCCGACGATCTGCCGCCGGACGAGCTGACCCCGGAGGTGGCCGAGAAGCTGTTCTCGACGCCGCAGGAAGGTCGCTCGCTGGGCGTGGATCCGGTGTCGGGGCACGAAATCGTCGCCAAGGAAGGGCGTTTCGGTCCGTACGTGACCGAGATCCTGCCCGAGCCGGCCGAGGAGCCGGAGGCGAAGAAGTCGGCCAAGAAGGCGACCGCGCCCAAGCCGCGCACCGGCTCGCTGTTCAAGTCGATGGACCTGGCCTCGATCACGCTCGACGATGCGCTGAAGCTGCTGTCGCTGCCGCGTGTGGTGGGCGTGGATCCGACTTCGGGTGACGAAATCACCGCGCAGAACGGCCGGTACGGGCCGTATCTGAAGAAGGGCACGGATTCCCGGTCGCTGGCCGGCGAGGATCAGATCTTCTCGGTGACCCTCGAGGAGGCGCTGAAGATCTACGCCGAGCCCAAGCGTCGCGGCGGGCAGGCGGCCAGTGCCGCGCCGCTGCGTGAGCTGGGTGTGGATCCGGTGTCGGAGAAGCCGATGGTGATCAAGGATGGCCGGTTCGGGCCGTACGTCACCGACGGCGAGACCAATGCCAGCCTGCGCAAGGGCGACGAGGTGGAGTCGATCACCGATGCGCGGGCCTCGGAGCTGCTGGCGGATCGGCGGGCGCGCGGGCCGGTGAAGAAGGCGGCCAAGAAGACCGCGAAGAAGGCGCCGGCCAAGAAGGCCGTGGCCAAGACGGTGGTCAAGAAGGCGGCCGCGAAGAAGGCCGCCGCCAAGACCGCCGATGGGGTCACGACCAAGAAGGCCGCCGCGAAGAAGGTGGCCGCCAAGAAGACCGCGGCCAAGACGGCGGCCGCCAAGTCCTGAACTGGGGCGATGCCCGGAGAATTGGGGTCACTTCGGACCGTACCAATCGGTCTGAAGTGGCTTTTCTCCGTCGGTCCGCTGCCGTAGCGTGTACTCCGGAACACGCATCAGCGGAAGGAAATTCGATGACAGTGGACCGGAGCCGTGAGGATCTGATCGACCTGCTCGCCGAACAGCGCGAGATCTTCCGCATCACCCTGCGTGGGCTGGATGACGATCAGGCCCGGCAGCGCAGCACCGTCAGCGAGCTGACCCTGGGCGGACTGCTGCACCACGTCATCAATACCGAACGGCATTGGACGCAGGTCATCGTCGATCGAGACGAGAACGCCCAATTCGATGTGTCCGGAATGGACACCGAATACCGGATGGGACCGGACGAGACCCTGGAAGGGCTGCTGGCCGAATGGGACACGGTGATCGCGCGGACCACCGAACTCATCCGCGGGCTGGACAGCCTCGACGAATCCATTCCCATCCCGACCGCGCCCTGGTCGCCCGAACGGATGTGGTGGACAGCGCGTTTCATCCTGCTGCACATCCTGCGTGAGATCTCGCACCACTCCGGGCACGCCGACATCATTCGCGAATCCCTCGACGGCGCGAACACCACCTACCAGCGCGCCTGAACCGGTCGTCCGGCCCACGCGGTATGCGGATGGGCTGAGCCGGGCTGTCGGTGCGGGCGGCTAGGGTGTACGACGTGGCGGGTGTCTTCGATCGGCTGGTCGGCCAAGGTGCGGTCGAGTCCGAACTGACCGCTGCCGCGGTGGCCGCGCGCGATGGCGCGGGGTCCTCGTCGGCAATGACGCATTCGTGGTTGTTCACCGGGCCGCCCGGATCGGGGCGATCGGTGGCGGCGCTGTGCTTCGCGGCGGCTCTGCAGTGCACGGACCCGGGTACGCCCGGGTGCGGAAAATGCCACGCCTGCACCACCACCATGGCCGGCACCCACGGTGACGTGCGCCGGGTGGTGCCGGAGGGTTTGAGCATCGGCACCAAGGAGATGCGCGAGATCGTGCAGGTCGCTTCGCGGCGGCCGAGCACCGGGCGCTGGCAGGTGGTCGTCGTCGAGGACGCCGACCGCTTGACCGAAGCCGCCGGAAACGTACTGCTCAAGGTGGTCGAAGAACCGCCCGAGCGCACGGTCTTCCTGCTCTGCGCGCCCTCGGTCGACCCCGAGGACATTTCGATCACCCTGCGCTCGCGCTGCCGCCACGTGCATCTGGCCACGCCGTCGGTTGCGTCCATCGCGCAGGTGCTGCGGGAACGCGACGGCCTCTCCGAGCAGGTCGCGAACTGGGCGGCCGCGGTCAGCGGCGGGCACGTCGGTCGGGCGCGCCGCCTGGCCACCGACGAGGAGGCCCGCTCCCGGCGCAAACGTGCACTGGCCCTGGTCACGGCCACCGCCCGCCCCGCGGCCGCCTACGCCGCGGCCGACGCACTGGTGAAATCGGCCGACGACGAGGCCAAGCAGATGAGCGCCGAACGCGATGAGAAGGAACGCGACGAACTCGCGACCGCCCTCGGCGCCGGCGGCACCGGCAAAGGCACCGCCGGGGCCACCCGCGGTTCGGCCGGAGCCCTCAAAGACCTGGAGAAACGCCAGAAGTCACGCGCCACCCGCACCGGACGCGACGCCCTCGACCGCGCTCTCATCGACGTCGCGGGCCTCTACCGCGACGCCCTGGCCGTCCGCTTCGGCGCCGCCACCGCCGACGCCAAATCCGGGGTCACCCTCACCCACCCCGATATGGCCGACCAGATCCGCGAACTCGCCACCGACGTCCGCCCCGAAGGCCTGCTCCGCTCCATCCAAGCGGTCCTCGACTGCCGCGACGCCCTGGAAACGAACGTCAAGCCCCGCTTCGCCGTCGCCGCCATGGCCGCCACCCTCATCGCGGCCCGCTCTTCCTGACGTCGTGCTTCATCGCCTGCCCCGCGACCGACCGGGGGCTGCGTGAGCCCGACCACCCGTTTTCGTGATCCGGCCGCGAGACGATAGACTCGCAGCGCCGGAAGGCACGCCGCCTTAGCTCAGTCGGTAGAGCGCTTCACTCGTAATGAAAAGGTCGGGGGTTCGATTCCCCCAGGCGGCTCCACTGAACACCCCATCTGCCTGCGCATTCGCAGACAGGTGGGGTGTTCTGTTTTCGCGGTCCACGGGTAGCGGTCGGCGGCGAGTTGTGTTCGGGGTGAGGCGAAAGATGTTCGGGTGGGGTGGGTTTCTGGGAATCTGAGCTGGTCCGGGGTTCGCCGGGGTGCAGTGGAGGACAGGGGTGTGGCGTGACTGTCGGTGTGGAATTCGGGGCGAGGGCGTACGAGTCGTTCGCCGAGGCGGTCGGGCATACGCCGGTGGTGCGGTTGAATCGGGTGACCGCGGGGGTGTCGGCGGCCGTGTACGTGAAGTTGGAGTATCTGAATCCCGGTGGGAGCGTGAAGGATCGGGCCGCATTGGGGATGTTGCGGGCGGCCGAGGCGGCGGGAGAATTGCGGCCGGGTGGGACGGTGGTCGAGGCCACGTCGGGGAATACGGGGCTGGGGTTGGCGGCGCTGGCGGCGGCTCGGGGATATCGCACGATCGTGGTGGTGCCGGATCGGGTGAGCCAGGAGAAGAAGGCGGTGCTGCGGGCGTACGGGGCGGAGGTGCGGGAGACGCCGGGGCTGCGGCCGGTGGGGCATCCGGAGCATTTGCGCAGTGTCGCTTTGCGATTGGTGGAGGAGATCCCGGGGGCCTGGTTCGCGGGGCAGTACGACAATCCGGCCAATACCGCGGCGCATCGGGCGACCACCGGGCCGGAGATCTGGGCGCAAACCGGCGGGCGGGTAACGCATTTCGTGGCGGGCGTGGGCACCGGCGGGACGATCACCGGGGCGGGGGAATTCCTGAAGGAGGCTTCCGGCGGCGCGGTGCGGGTGATCGGGGCCGATCCGGAGACGTCCGTGTACGGCGGGGGTGACGGGCGGATCTGGTACGTGGAGGCGGTCGGGCACTTCCGGCATCCGGAGACCGCCGAGGATCTGTGGCCGGAGGCGTACCACCCCGAGGTGGTTGACCGTATCGAGCGCATTCCCGACGTGGAGGCGATCGGGTTGCTGCATCGGCTCGCCCGGGAGGAAGGGCTGCTGCTCGGCGGGTCGTCGGGGACGGCGATCGCGGCGGCGCTGCGGGTGGCGCGGGAACTGGGGCCGGACGATGTGGTGGTGGTGATCGCGCCGGATTCGGGACGCGCCTATCTGTCCAAGTACTACAACGACGAATGGCTGGGCACGCTCGGCTTCCCGCTCGCCACCCCGGCCACCGATCGCACCGTCGGCGAGGTGTTCAGCTACCTGGACCGGTCCGCCGAAGCCGCGGCGGTGGGCTCCGCGGCCACGGTCGCCGAGGCGCGGCAGCTGCTCGGCGACGACGGCATCTTGCCGATCATGTTGCAGCGCAACACATCCGGCCCGGCGGTGGTCTCCGAGATCATCGGTTCCGTGGCCGCCTCCGATCTCGCCGGTGCGACTGACACGGCGCCGGTGACGGCTTACGCGGACGAGCCGCTGCCCTTGGCGGGCCTCACCGAATCGGCACGCGGAGCGGTTGCGCGGCTGGTCGAGCACCACGGGCCGATCGTAATCGTGCACGAGGGCCGGGCCATCGCGATCGTCGATGCCGCCGCCCTGCGAGCCGCGGTGCGCGGCGACTCGGAGTCAGCTCGGGCAGTGGAAGTCTCGACCGGATAGCCTGCGCCGCAAGGGATTCGGGCACGGCGGCCCTCGGCTTGAAGCTCCGCTCCGCCGGCTTTCGGAACGGCGGAGCGGAGCCCGGTTCAGGCCACCGGTGGCTTCGAGAACAGACCTCGGCCGGTAGTGAGGGGCAGATCGACCGCGGTCAACAGGCCCGGGCGGGCCTCGACCACGGCGGGAATGGCGCTGACCAGCCGGGCGGCGGTGCCGACCACGCCGGCCAGGGCATGGTCGCCGTTGCTGTAGAGCTGCAGGTCGAGCTGATAGTCCGGGTCGCCCTGGATTTCCACTCGGTAGCAACCCTTTCCGGTCGGCTGCGGCCATTCCGGCGCGAGATCGGGGTGCAGGCGGGTGACGTGTTCGAGGGTGAGGACCTCGCGGCCGTCGCGCACACCGTGCACTTGGAAGCGCAGGGCAGCGGCGGTGCCGGGGGCGATGGTGCGATCGCCGATGACGATCTTGTCGGTCGCGGGCAGTCGTTCGAAATGCTGTGTGACGGTGTCGAGTTCGACATCCAGCGCCGCGGCGAGCTGACGGATGACGCTGCCCCAGGCCAGGGTGAGGACGCCGGGTTGCAGCAGCATGGGCAGGGCGTCGAGTTCGCTGCCGAAGCCCATGATGTCGAAGACGACCTTGGGGTTGTCGTAGGTGGAGTAGTCCATGATCTCCGAGCAGATGATGCGGTCGATCCGCTCGGAGCCGCTGCTCAGCAGGAGCGGCAGCCAGTCGTTGGCCCAGCCGGGGTCGATGCCGTTGACCCACAGCGACGCCCCGCCCTCCTCGGCCGCCGCCACGATCGGCGCGATGGCTTCGTCGGGCAGCACGCCGTAGGGGAATTGCAGGAAGACCGGGCTGCTGGACACCACATTGATGCCCGCGCGCAGGAATCGCTTCAGGTCCTCGACCGATTCCATGAGCCGGTCGTCGGCCATGGCGGTGTGCAGGATGCAGTCGGGCCGCAGGGCGATCAACGCGTCGGCATCGGTACTGGCCTTGACGCCGGTTTCGAGGTCCAGGCCCGCGAGTTCGCCCGCGTCCTTACCGGCTTTGGCGTCGCTGGACACCCAGACGCCGACGAGTTCGAGCTCGGGCCGGGCGATGATGGAGCGCAGCGCTCGGGCACCGACATTGCCTGTGCTCCATTGGATTACACGATATGTCATGGCAAATCCTCAGTGTCGCAACAGATCACAGATCGGGAATGGGAAGTTCGAGATTGGGCCGCTCGATGCCGCCGTCCACTTCGAGGACCTTGCCGGTGATGTAACCACCCGCACGGGAACTCAGGTACACGATGGCCGCCGCGATCTCCCAGGGCTCACCGAGCCGCTTCAACGGCGTCACCGATTCCATGGCGGCTTTGATTTCCGGTTGCTGCGCAACGACATCCAGCGCCGAGGTGAGCACCGACCCGACCGCGATGGCATTGACCCGGATCTTCGGCGACAGATCGGTGGCCGCCATCCGGGTCCAATGCGCGAGCGCGGCCTTGGCGGTGCCGTAGGCGAGGAACCCGCGCCCGGACGTGCGCCCCATCATCGAGCTGATGCTGACCACCGACCCGCCGCCGGCCTGCAACAGGTGCGGGACGGCGGCCTGGGTGAGCGCGTGGGCGGTGGAGACGTTGAACCGGAAGGCGTCCTCGAGGAACTCCGGGGTGCTGGTCATGAAGGTGTTGGGCATGGTCCCGCCGACATTGTTGACCACGATGTCGAGGCGGCCGAGCTCCGCTGCGGCGGTATCGGCGAAGGCTTTCACCGCGGACAGGTCGGACAGGTCGGCGGTGACGGTGGCCGCGCGCCGGCCCAGCGCGCGGATCTTGCCCGCGACTTCTTCGAGCTGATCGGTGGTGCGGGCCGCGATGGCGACGTCGGCGCCGGCTTCGGCGAGGGCGAGCGCGGTGGCGGCGCCGATGCCGCGGCCCGCGCCGGTGACGACGGCGGCCCGGCCGTCGAGTCGGAAGGTGTCCAGGATCATGGCGAAAGTCCTTCGGAGAGCTGCCCGCTCGTGATGGCGGTCACATGCAGTCTTTAAGAGCAAGCTCTTAACTGTCAAGGATGAGTTCTTTATGCGCTGGTGAACCGCTACCCTGCAGACTGTGGCAGGGACAGACGCGCGGGAGCGGATCATCGCCGCCGCGGAACGCTTGATCGCCGAGCGCGGGCAGGGGGTGCCGCTGCGGGATATCGCCGCGGCCGCGGAACAGCGGAACAATTCGGCGATCCAATATCACTTCGGCTCCCGGGACGGGCTCATCGAAGCCGTGGTCGAACGCCGGCTCGCCACCCTGGAAGTGCGCCGGCTGGAACTGCTTGCCGAACAGGCGGGTTCGGGGCGGCCGCCGGGCGTGCACGGACTGCTGGAAGCGCTGGTCATTCCCATGTTCGAGCTCGGGGAGCGGCACGGGGCGCATCACTACGCGCGTTTCCTGGAGCAGATACACACCCACCCGATCGTCACCGACGCCGGGAATCTGGAAGGCGCGGACCGCACTTCGGTCCGGGTGATCATGCAGGGCCTGGACCGCGAGCTGGCCGCATTGCCGATGCGATTGCGGGTGCGCCGGTTGCGTGCCCTCACCACAATGCTTTTCGCACTGCTCGCCGATCACGAACGCGCCGTGGAGGCGGGCAAGGTCCGCGCCGGGGATGTGGATGCCTGGGGAGAAATCATCGATATGCTCGCGGGCTCGCTGACCGCGCCGGTCATCGGCCTGGCCGTGGATCGGGCGCGCGGCTACCGTTGATGTTCGTGGACACCGCCTCGACCGAGCTCGATTCCCGGCCCCGCCCGCGCTGGGTGAGCATGGGCCTGCCCGTTGTCGCCGGGGCGGGGGCGGCGGGGGTGCTGGCACTGCTGCATTTCCGGGATCCGCATTCGGAAGGGTCCTACGGGGTGTGCCCGTTCTACACGCTGACCGGTTTCTGGTGCCCGGGGTGCGGGGGGCTGCGTGGCCTGCACAATCTCACCGACGGACGGATCCTCGACGCCGTCCAGAGCAATATCTTCGTGTTGCCGCTGCTGCTCGGATTCCTGGCCTACTGGGTGAATTGGCTGGTCGTGGGCTGGCGCGGCGGGGGCGTTCCGGCGCTGCCGCGGATTCTGCCGCGCAACGCCGTCTGGGCGGCGGCGGGCTTTCTCCTTATCTATACGGTTTTCCGAAATACCCCGTGGGGCAGCTGGCTAGCTCCCGTGTAATCGGTAATGCTCTGGATATGACCGATTCCCTCAAGGAACGTGTACGTGCCAAGCTGCTGCGCCAGTTGAACGAGGACGGTGCGCCGGATCCCGATCAGGATGATCCGCGCCAGATCTCCGTACAGGACGACCTCGAAACTCTGGACAGCGTGGCGGACGGCGACCCCCTGATCGAGGAACTCGCCGCCCGCTACCTCGTGCCGTAGAGGTGGGTTTCAGGGGTGAAACCCTGAAACCCCAAGGCGTGGCGGTTCAGATCGCGCAGGGCGCGGCGCCGTCGGTGCCGCCGCCGAAGGGGCGGGTTTCCGGGACCGGGTTCCAATGTCCTTCGGTGCGCGCGTAATTCCACTTCGGACCGGATTCGACCAGCGTGGCCACGGCATCGACGAGCCGGTCCACATCGGCGGCGGTGGTGCCTAGGCCGATGCTGGCGCGCAGGGCGGCATCGACGCCGAGGCGGGCGAGCAGCGGATGGGCGCAGAAGCGGCCGTCGCGCACGCCGATGCCGTGCTCGGCGGACAGATAGGCCGCGACCTGGGCGGGTTCGTAGCCGTCGACGGTGAAGGCGACGATGCCGACCGCATCGCTGCTGTCCCGCCAGATACGCAGGAAGTTCACGCCCGGAACGGTTTTCAGGCCGTAGCGCAGGCGGTGGGTGAGGTACTGCTCGTGCTCGACGGCGGTCGTCTCGTCGATGGCGGCCAGCGCGTCGCACGCGGCGGCGAGGGCGGCCACGCCGAGCACATTGGGCGAACCGGCTTCGTGGCGCTGCGGGGCGGGCGCCCATTCGACGCTGTCGGTGGTGACGGAGCGGACCGCGCCGCCGCCGGCCAGGTAGGGCTCGGCCGCGTCGAGCCAGTCACGGCGGCCGACCAGCACGCCGGCCCCGAACGGCGCGTACGCCTTGTGGCCGGAGAAGACCAGGTAGTCGACGCCGGAGGTCTGCAGGTCGATGCGGCGGTGCGGGGCCAGCTGGGCGGCATCGACCAGGATGCGGGTGCCGCACTGGTGCGCGATCCAGGCCAGCCGCTCGATGGGCAGCAGTTCGCCGGTCACATTGGAAGCGCCGGTAATGGCAAGCAGCGCAGCCGGCTTCGAACACAGTTCGGCGACCAGCCGCTGCACCGTCTCCTCGATGGTGTCCGCGACCGGCACCACCCGGCGGCCGTGCCGCTCCCAGGGCAGGAAGTTGGCGTGGTGCTCCACGTCCAGCACCACGGTGTCGCCGGGCACGCAGCCAGCCAGCAGGTTGAGCGAATCGGTGGTGTTGCGGGTGAAGACCACGACCTGGTCGTCGGCGGCGTGCACGAAACGGGCGACCGCGCCGCGGGCGGCTTCGTAGCAGTCGGTGGAGACGCGGGAGGCGTAGCCGGCGCCGCGGTGCACGCTGGCGTAGTACGGCAGCAGTTCCGCGATCCGGTCGGTGACCTGCTGCAGGGCGGGGGCGCTGGCGGCGTAGTCGAAGTTGGCGTAGGTGGTGGTTCCGCCCTGGACGAGGGGGACCTGGAGGTCGCGACCGGAAACGGTGGCGAGCGGGGCACAGGCCTGGTCGGCGAAAGCAGTCATCACGAAATCCCGTCGGGTAATGGGACGCGCGATCGGAAAACAGGCGATCGAGAGTCCGCGCTTGCCGTGCCCGGTCGGGCTACGGCCCGGTCGTCACCTGGAGCACCCCACCGCGGAGGAGGGTTGCCGACCAGCTAGCCAGGGCTTGACGCTGGTACTCATGACCTGATTGGAGAGGCTGGCAGATGGCTCGGGTGGTTGTCAACCCCGCCGCGAAAATCATCCGAAAGTTGGAGTGGGAGGGTGCCGAAGTTCGAATCGCGAGATCGTTGCTGAGGCGTACAGTCGGAGGCGAAGTTAGGGTGGCCTAAAGAGTGCGGCCCGGTAGTTGATCACGAGGGAGCTCGACCATGACCAGCACGGTAGACGCCGCCACGCCGTTCTCGACGCTCATCCGCACCGCGACCGAGCAGCAGCACAACGAGGCCGAGCACTCCACCTTCATGCGCGATCTGCTCACCGGACAGCTCGGGGTGCAGGCCTTCTACCGCTACACCGGGCAGCTCTGGTTCGTCTACGAGGCGCTCGAAAAGCATTCCGCCGCACTGGCTTCCGACCCCGTCGCGGGGCCGTTCGTGCGTCCCGAACTGAATCGCCTGGCCGCGCTGGAAGCCGATCTGGACTACCTGGGCGGCGCGAACTGGCGTGAGGAGCTGGCGCCGCTGCCGTCCACCGCCGCCTATGCGGCCCGCATCGAGGAATGCGCGGGCGAATGGCCGGCCGGGTACGTGGTGCACCACTACACCCGCTACCTGGGGGATCTGTCGGGTGGCCAGGTTATTCGCGGTACCGCCGAGAAGCTGTGGGACCTGCCCAAGAAGGGCGATGGGGTGCGGTTCTACGTGTTCGAGGGCATCTCGAATCCGGCCGCGTTCAAGCGGGAATACCGCGAGGCCCTCGATGCCATGCCGATCGCGGGCGCCGAGGTGGAACGGGTGCTGGACGAGGCGCGACTGGCCTTCACCATGAACACCAACCTGTTCCAAGAGCTCGGCGCGGAATTCAGCACGCGGAACTGAATCTCTGACGTCCGAGGGCCGTCGACCCTTTTCATCAGGGGGTCGGCGGCCTTTCGCATGGTCCGGGCCGGTGAAACGCCGGGGCGGGTCGCGCGAAGCCGGGAATGGGCTTGCGCTCATGGGCGGTGGCGAGTTGCCATGGAGGAGTGAGTCTTCCGCTGCTGCTCAGTTTCGTCGGCCTGTGCGTCCTGCTCGCCCTGACGCCGGGGCCGGATACCTTTCTGGTCCTGCGGTTTTCGATGGCGGGGCGACGTCAGGCGGTGGCGGCGGCGCTCGGATCGGCACTGGGCGGGATCGTCTGGGCGGTGGTGGTCGCAGCCGGGGTGGCGGCGCTGCTGGAGCAGTCCGCGACGGCCTATCGCACGCTCAAGGTGATCGGCGGAATCTACCTGGTGTACCTGGGCGTTCGGGCCCTGCTATCGCGGCGGCGCGGGCCGGGCGAGGAGGGCGAGACGTCCGCGCCGGAAACGGATTCCCGGGTTCGCTCCGCATTCGCTGCGGGATTGCTGTCGTGTGTGCTCAATCCGAAGGTCGGGTTGTTCTACCTGGCGGTGCTGCCGCAGTTCCTCACCCACGTGACTTTCGCGAACACGCTCACCCTGGGTGCCATCGAATCCACTGTCGCCGCAATCGAAATGGTGCTGCTGGCCGTCGCGGCCTCGCGGGCGGTGGCGCTGTTGCGGCGGCCCCGGGTGCGGCAGCGGCTGGAACAGGCTAGTGCGGCCGTACTGGCGGCGCTGGGTATCGGGACGGCCGCGTCGGCGGCGTGAGTCAGTCGGCGATCTCGGCGCGGTGGTAGGCCCCGTTGTAGTACACGAGGGGACCCGCGGCGGGGGTGTCCTGGGTGTGGTCGTAGACCCGGGTCACCAGTCCGATGATGAGGTCGTGATCGCCGAGTTCGATGCGCTGGTAGACGGTGGCGCGGACCCAGATCGGCGTGCCGTGCAGGATCGGCTCGCCCGATTCCAGGGTGTTCCAGAGCGACCGGTCGGTGAAACGATCCTCGGCGGCGCGGCTGAACCGCTGCGCCAGATGCTTCTGGTGCTCGCCCAGGAAATGCACCACCACGGAGTCGCTGGCACGCAGGGCGGCGATGCTCGACGAGGTGTGGGCGATATTGAAGGAGATCAGGGGTGGTTCGGCCGAGAGCGAGGCGAACGAGGTGGCAGTGAAACCGACCGGACCGTTCTCGGACTTCAGCGTCACGATGGTGACACCCGCCGGATAGTGCCGCATGGCCGCCCGATACTGCTGCGCGGTGATGCCGCTCAGATCATCGGGCACCTGTAGCTCGGACCCGGGCGCCGGAGAATCGCTCACGCCTCGAACCTACGCGCAACCCCGGCCGCTTATTCCCCGGCTGTAAGAAATCTCGCTCAATCCACGTCGATGGCCAGGCCCGCCGTGATCCGCACCAGCTCCCCGAACGTGGTGCGGAACAGCGTGGTGGGATGACCGCCGGCCGCCCACAGCTCCGGGTGCCGGGCGAGCGCGTTGTCGATGAAGGTGGGCAGATTGGTGGGATGCCCGAGCGGGGCCACCCCGCCGATCGGCTGCCCGGTCACCTCGCGCACCATGGCGGCGGGCGCGCGAGTCAGGGTGCCCTCCAGGCGTTTTCCGGTGTTCTCCAGATGCACCTGGTGCGCGCCGGAGACCAGCAGCAGCACCGGATCCTCGTCCAGCATGAACACCAGGGATTTGGTGATGGCTCCGACGTCCACGCCCAGCGCCTCCGCCGCCTCGGCCGCGGTGTGGGTGGGCGTGGGCTGAGTGACGATCACCCCGTGATGGCCGCGCTGGATCAAGGTGTCGGAAACCCTTGTCGCGACGGGTGGCAGGGACCTGCGCATGGCAACCAGGGTAGAGCGATTGCGGTGAATGTGCGGGGGATCAGTAATCGGGGTAGCCGTCCTCGGGGCCCAGCATTTGCAGGATTCGCGCTCTGGTGATGCGAATCATCTCCGCGACCGAGCGGTCCGAAACCTGTTCGTGGACACAGGAATCGAAGACTCTTTCCAGATCGGTCGGGGAGAGGGCGTGCAGTTCGGCTTCGGCGGCGGTGTGGAGTGCGTCGTAGCCCGGATAGGGGCGGCCGTCTGCCAGTTTCGCTGCCCAGGTGACATTGCAGCAGCATTCGTACAGGGCGTGGATGGCCTTCTGGCGGGAGAGATTGTTGAAGCGGTCGAGGCCGACTCCATGATGCATCAACATCGAGACCTCACACACTCGGGTGTAGCTCGTGGGACCTCATAATCGTGCGTCCGCAACCATGCGTAAAACAGTGCGTCCCAGCAGAATTAGCACAGCTTTAACACCGCCCAGCAAACCTCTCGGTCTCTAGCCGCCCGGTCCGCGTGGACCGGGCGGCGCGGGGGGATGGGAGGGCTCCGGCAGGCCCGATACGCTGGACCGATGACCGATTGGAAGGCTTTCGAGGTAGAAAGCAAGGACCACGTCGCCCAGGTGACCTTGACCGGCCCCGGCAAAGGCAATGCCATGGGCCCGGACTTCTGGCGCGAGCTGCCGCTCATCTTCCGCGAACTCGATGCCGACCCGGAGGTCCGGGCCATCGTGCTGACCGGCTCGGGCAAGCATTTCTCGTACGGGCTGGACCTGCCGGCCATGAGCCCGCTGTTCGGGCCGCTGCTGGCGGACAAGGCGCTCGCCGGGCCGCGCACCGACTTCCTCAAGCACGTGCGCGAGATGCAGGACTCGGTGACGGCGGTCGCGGACTGCCGCAAGCCGGTCATCGCGGCCATTTCCGGCTGGTGCATCGGCGGCGGGCTGGATCTGATCGCGGCCGTGGACGTGCGGCTGGCCAGCGCGGACGCCAAGTTCAGCCTGCGCGAGGCCAAGGTGGCGATCGTGGCGGATATCGGGTCGCTGCACCGGCTGCCGGGGATCATCGGCGAAGGGCATGTGCGCGAGCTCGCCCTCACCGGCAAGGACATCGACGCGGTGCGGGGCGAGAAGATCGGCCTGGTCAACGAGGTGTTCGAGGATCAGGAAGCGGTGCTGAACGCGGCGCACGAGATGGCCCGCGAGATCGCCGCCAACCCGCCGCTGGTGGTGCAGGGCATCAAGGACGTGCTGGATCAGCCGAACCGCGGCAAGGTCGCCGACGGCCTGCGCTACGTGTCGGCCTGGAACGCCGCGTTCCTGCCGTCGGAAGACCTCACCGAGGCCATTACCGCGGTCTTCGAGAAGCGCCCGCCGCGCTTCCAGGGGAAGTAACAACTCCCAGGGGCTTCGCCCCCGGCCCCCCGGGGATGTGCGAAAAGGACTGTGCACCTCCGGTTCCCCGGCCTATCGTTGGTCGGGGGCTGGAGGTTGTTCATGGCTACATCCGAAGTGCGCGAGTCGACCGGCGAAGGCGACTTCACCCACCGGCAGATTCTGGTGATTCTCAGCGGGCTGCTGCTCGGCATCCTGCTGGCGGCGCTCGATCAGACCATCGTCTCCACGGCGATCCGCACCATCGCCGACGATCTCGACGGGTACGCGCTGCAGGCCTGGGCCACCACCGCCTATCTGATCACCGCCACGCTGGCGACGCCGCTGTACGGCAAACTCTCGGATATGTACGGGCGCAAGCCTTTCTATCTCGCCGCCATTTCCATATTCCTGGCCGGTTCGCTGCTCTGCACTTTCGCGCAGAACATGTACGAACTGGCCATTTTCCGGGCGATTCAGGGTTTGGGCGCGGGCGGATTGATGTCGCTGGCGCTCACCATCGTCGGCGATATCGTGAGCCCGCGCGAAAGATCCCGGTACCAAGGCTATTTCCTGGCGGTATTCGGCACCTCGAGCGTGATCGGGCCGGTGCTGGGCGGGTTGTTCGCCGGGCAGGAGAGCATTCTAGGTATCGCGGGCTGGCGCTGGGTCTTCCTGGTCAATGTGCCGATCGGATTGTTCACCCTCGCGGTGGTGACGCGGGTATTGCAGCTGCCGGTGCGCGAGAAATCCCGTGACCGCGTGGATTATTGGGGTGCGCTGGTGCTCGTCATCGGGCTCACCCCATTGCTGATAGTCGCGGAACAGGGCCGCGAATGGGGTTGGGGCAGTGGGAGATCGATTCTCTGTTACGTCATCGGCGGGCTCGGCGTCCTCGGATTCGTGGCGGTGGAAGCCGGTATGGGCGACGCCGCGCTGATTCCGCTGCGCATCTTCGCCAATCGCACCTTCGCGCTCGGCGTGATCATCTCGTTCGTGGTGGGCGCGGGCATGTTCGGCGGAATCCTGCTGCTGCCACAGTATTTGCAGGTGGTGCGCGGTGCGAGCCCGATGCTCGGCGGTTTGCAGATGCTGCCCATGGTGCTCGGCATGATGCTCGGATCGGTGCTGTCCGGGCAATTGATCTCGCGGACCGGGCGCTACCGGCCGTACACCATCCTGGGCGCGGCCATGATCACGCTCGGCCTGTTCCTGCTGCATTATCTGCGCACCGATACGCCGTTCTGGCAGGTGGTGCTGTACATGCTGTGCGTCGGATTCGGGCTCGGGAATCTCATGCAGCCGCTCATCGTGGCATTGCAGAATGCGTTGCCGCCCAAGGATATGGGCGTCTCCACCGCCGCGGCGACTTTCTTCCGGCAGATCGGCGGCACGCTCGGCGCGGCGGTGTTCCTGTCCATTCTCTTCACCCGGCTGGTGCCCAATATTCAGGCGAAACTAGGTGTGACCGTACCGAATTCGAGCGCGCCCACCGAAAAGGTATTGAGCGACAGTTCCATCATCAAACATTTGCCGCCGCAGATCGCGCGGGCCTTCCAGGACGGTTTCGCGGAATCGCTGTCCACGGTGTTCCTCACCACCTCCGCGGTCACCCTGGTGGCGCTGGTCCTGGTCCTGTTCTGGAAGGAAGTCCCCTTGCGCACCACCGCCGGTCTCGGGTCGGGCGAATAACCGCGTACGGGTGAATTCACCGGCAGGGTGGGCGGATGCGCACCCTCGGGTGGGCTGTCCGGCGAGTTCCGCTCTCCTACCGTCGAACTCGTCGATCGAGCGGTGTCGGGCGGGCCCGCTCCCAGCCGAGGAGAACGAGACACCATGCGTATCAAGACCATTGCGGCGGCCGGACTGCTCGCCGTCGGCGTAGTCGCGGGCGGGACCGCGATCGCCCACGCCGACGTGTACGAGGGCACCTACTACAGCCGCGGCGGGTGCGAGGCCGCCGGTCAGAACTATGTGGACAGCCCGGCCACCGCCTACACCCGCTGGACCTGCCAGCGCGACGACCAGGGCAACTGGGACCTCTGGCTGGGCTGAGACAGCGGAAAGGGGCGTGGGTTCGCGAACGAACCCACGCCCCTCTCGACGCGACTCACGGCCGTTGTCAGTGGCCGCCCTGCTCCTTCAGCCGGGCGTAGGCCTCGGTCACCAGGGTCTCCGCCTTGGCGCGGTTCTCCCAGCCCTCGACCTTGACCCACTTGCCGGGCTCCAGGTCCTTGTAGCGCTCGAAGAAGTGCGCGATCTCCTTGCGCTGGAACTCCGGAATGTCCTCGACATCCTGGATGTGATCCCAGCGCTTGTCCTTGTTCGGGACCGCGACCAGCTTCTCGTCGGTGCCGGCCTCGTCGCTCATGATGAGCACGCCGACCGGACGGGCCTCGACCAGCACACCCGGGAACACGGGCTCGGGCAGCAGCACCATGCAGTCCAGCGGATCGCCGTCGCCGCCGAGGGTGTTCTCGATGTAGCCGTAGTCGGCCGGGTACATCATCGGCGTGTACAGGTAGCGGTCCAGCCGCACGCGTCCGGTTTCGTGATCGACCTCGTACTTGTTGCGCTGACCCCGGGGGATCTCGATGGTGACGTCGAACTCCACGTCATCTCCTTCTTCATGGGCGGTATGGCTGCCGACTCGCCAGCTCGTTCGGGGGAACGACTGCGCAACGAGGATAGTGTGGAGCGCGGGCGTGTGGGTTCGGCAGGGACGCCCGGGGCATTCCCCACCACAGGTATCAGGGAGACAGCGGGCAGGTGTCGGTCAAGAACAAGCAGAACATCGGTGGTCTGGAGGCCAAGCGCCGCAAGCGAACCTGGATCGTGGTGACATCCGCCCTGGTCGTCGTGGTGGTGGCGATCGCGGCGGTGGTGCTGACGGTGAAACCGTGGACGGAGGAGTTCCGGCACGGGGGTTTGACGATCGCCGCGCCGCCCTCCCCGGTGAAAGCCCTGCCGCAGGTCGCGCCCGCGCCGGTGACCGCGCCCGCGCCCAGTGCGAGCGGGCTGGCGGCCGCGCTCGCGCCCGTGGTGGGCAATCCGGACCTGGGGATCTTCGCCGCTTCGGTGTCCGACGGGGACAGTGGGCAGGTGCTCTGGACGCAGGACGCGGACAAGCCGATGATCCCGTCCTCCACCGCCAAGATCATTACGGTGGCCGCGGCGCTGCTGGCGTTGCCGGGTGACCATCGCCTCACCACCACCGTGGTGTCCGGTGCGACGCCGGGCGAGATCGTGCTGGTGGGCGGCGGCGACCCGACCATCACCGCGCAGCCGGACGGCAAGGGCTACTACCCCGGCTCGGCCAAGCTGTCGGATCTGGTGGCGCAGGTGAAAGCCGCTGGGCAGCGGGTGGATTCGATCGTGGTCGACACTTCCGCCTATGCCGGGCCGACCATGGCGCCGGGCTGGGAGGCGCCCGATATCGCGGGCGGATCCATCGCGCCGATGGAATCGGTCATGATCGACGGCGGGCGGCTGGATCCGCTGGTCGAGTACTCGCCGCGCACCGACGCGCCCGCTCTGGACGCCGGGCGCAAGCTGGCCGCCGAGCTGGGCGTGGATCCGGCCCGGGTGAAGCTGGGCACGAAGCCCGCCGGGGCCAAGCAGCTCGCGTCGGTGGAATCCGCGCCGCTGCGGGACCGGCTGCGCGATCTGATGATTCACTCCGACAATGTGCTGGCCGAGGCGGTGGGCCGGGAATTGGCCGTCGCCACCGGGCAGGAACCGTCCTTCACCGGCGCGGTCACCGCCATGAGCACGGTGCTGCGCGCCGCCGGCTTCGATCTGACCGGCATGACCATGCTCGACAACAGCGGGCTTTCCACCGACGATCGCATTCCGGCGCGCCTGCTCAACCGGGTGCTGACCGTGGCCGCGCTGCCCGACACCGCTGGCGGCCAAGGCAATTCGAGCGGCGTCACCACCTCCGCCGGCGCCGCCGACGATCCGCTCGCCACCATGCTCGACTATCTGCCCGTCGCGGGCGGCACCGGCTCGCTGGCCAGCCGTTATGTACTGCGCGATCGGGCCGGCGCGGGCTGGGTGCGGGCCAAGACCGGAACTCTTTCCGTGGCAAGCACGTTGGTCGGGTATGTGCTGGATCGCGATGGGCGGGTACTCACCTTCGCGCTGATGTCCAACGAACGGCCGCCGGAGGCGAGCCGTCCGGCACTGGACGCCGTCGCCACCGCACTGCGCAATTGTGGCTGCTCCTGACGGGTGGATGAACATGACCGGACCCGAACCGAATTCGGCCCCCGCCGAGCAGCCGGGACCCGGTGAACCGCCGCACGGCGGGCACGATGGAGGGAGTGGGCGACCGAGAGCGGACGGCGTCGGTGATGCGCCGGATTCGCGAGGATCGGGCGGGCTGCCGGGCGATATCGCGCCCGGGACCGCCGAGAACGCGCGCGGGAGCCAGGACTCCGGTGCGAGGGAGCAGGTTCTGGTGACGCAAACCGATGACGTCCGCAAGGTGCGGACCGCCCTGACCGGGTCGGTCGACTGGGCGCTGGCCGCGCGGACCGGGTCCGCCCTGGTGCCCGCCGGGCCGCGCACCACCCGATTCGCCGCGGAACAGGCGGTGACCGAGCTGGCCGCCGCCTCGGTGCGGGCCGAAGGGCCGGTGCGCGAGGTCAGCCGGCTGGTCGACGACGCGCCGGTGCCCGCCGCGCTCATCGTGGACCGGCCGGGCTGGATCCGGGCCGCGGCCGATTCCATGTCCCAGCTCACCGGCTCCGGCATCGAGGACGGCGCGGCCAAGGGCATGCTGGCCGGGAAACCGGCGGGTCTGCAGGCCGGGGCCATGCTGGCGTTCCTGTCCACCGCCATCCTCGGCCAGTACGACCCGTTCACCGGCGCGGACGGCACGCTGCTGCTGGTCGCGCCGAACATCATGTCCGTGGAACGGGCACTGGGCGTGCCGCCCAGCGACTTCCGGCTGTGGGTGTGCCTGCACGAGGTCACCCATCGCGTGCAGTTCTCCTCCGCGCCCTGGCTGGCCGGGTACATGCAGCGGAACGTGGAGATCCTCGGCGAAGCCGGTGAGGAGCCGCTCGCCGATATGCTCGCCCGCCTCGCCGAAGCCGTGCGCGATCGCCGCCGCGGGGCCGAGGATCCGGCCGCGAGCGGCGTGGTCGGCCTGCTGCGCGCCACCCAGGCCGAACCGCAGCGCGATGCCCTGGACCGCCTGCTCATGCTCGGCACCCTGCTGGAAGGCCACGCCGATCACGTCATGGACGCCGTGGGCCCCGCCGTGGTCCCCTCGGTCGCCCGCATCCGCGCCGCCTTCGACCAACGCCGCAAACGCCCCACCAACCCCCTGCAACGACTACTCCGCGCGCTGCTCGGCATGGATGCCAAAGTGGCGCAATACGTTCGCGGCAAGGCCTTCGTCGACGAGGTCGTGGACACCGTCGGCATGGAGCGCTTCAACACCATCTGGACCGACGCCGAAACCCTGCCGCGCCCCGACGAGATCGGCGAACCGCAGCGGTGGGTGCGGCGCGTTCTCGGCTGAGCGGGCAGCCGCTCGCGCGAGTGCGACGGCAGCCGCACTCGAGATGATCGCCGCGTAGCCGGTCGGTGGGCCGGTAAGGGAAGGGCGTGCCGATCACCAGTGTCACGCTGCCGTCGAGATCAGGCGGATCGAGGGGTGCGCCGGAAGATGACGCGGCAGTTCCCGCGTCGCGTCGCCGGGCCCGCGGTCGGCAAGTCCGCCCATGCGACGATCAGGGGTGTGAACGATCGTCCGCGACTGCCCGAGACGCGCGCCGTGCTGACGGTGCGGCATGCGGTGCGGGCGTGGCTGGGGCGGTATGCGCCGGAAGGCGTAGTGGCCGTTGCCTTGTCGGGTGGGGCCGATTCGCTGGCCTTGACGGCGGCGGCAGTGGCCGAGGCGGACATGGTGGACGTCTTCGTGGTCGACCACGGCTTGCAGGACGCGTCCGATGCGGTCGCGGCCGCAGCTGCGGCCGCCGCGCTGCGGCTGGGATGCCGATCGGCGCGGGTGCTTCGGGTCGAGGTCGCCGGTGACGGCGGCATCGAGGCCGCGGCCCGGCGGGCCCGATACACGGCATTGCGGGCAGCTCGGAGCGAGTTGGCCGGTACCGCCGATGTCTCGCCGGGGCGTGCGGAACGGGCGCTGAGCGGTGGCGCGGGCGGCTCGGGGCGCCGCGCCTTCCAGGGTGCGGCGGACGCACGCGATCGCCCGGAGTCCGAGGAGTCGGCTGCCGGGGCGGAACGCCCGGGCGGCCCGCCGGTGTTGCTCGGACACACGCTCGATGATCAGGCGGAAACCGTGCTGCTGGGGCTGGCGAGAGGGTCCGGCGCGCGGTCCATCCAGGGCATGGCGGAGTTCGACGCACCGTGGGGGCGGCCGTTGCTCGGGGTGCGGCGGAAGACGACTCGGCAGGTGTGCGCGGATCTCGGGCTGGAGCCTTGGGAGGACCCGCACAACAGTTCGCCGAAGTTCACCCGGGTGCGATTGCGTACCGAGGTGCTGCCACTGCTGGAGGAGGTGCTCGGCGGCGGGGTGGCCGGGGCGCTGGCGCGGACGGCGGCCCAGCTGCGGGAGGACAGCGAGGTACTGGACGCGCTCGCCGAGAAGTTGCTGGCAGAGGCGCGTGATGGCGAGACGCTGGTGATCGAGACGCTCGCCACTGCGGCTCCCGCCTTGCGCCGCCGGGTCCTGCGCGCCTGGTTGCTTTCAGGTGGCGCAAAATCATTGACGGACACCAACTTACGAATGGTCGAAGCGCTGGTCACGGACTGGCGCGGGCAGGGCGGGGTGGCCGTGGGCGGCTCGGTGACCGGGACCAGGTTGGTTGCCGGGCGTGAACATGGCAGGCTCATACTGGGCTTGCACCACATCGGACCCGATCTGGGTCGACATCATCACTGAAGGGAAACCAGCGCACGTGTACGGGGATGACATCGCGTCGGTGCTGATCAGCGAAGACCAGATCGCGGCCAAGGTCGACGAGCTCGCGGAACTGGTTGCCAAGCGTTATCCGGCCGGTGCGCCCGAGGGCGATCTGCTGCTGGTGGGCGTGCTCAAGGGCGCCATCTTCTTCATGACCGATCTGGCGAAGAAGCTGACCGTGCCGACCCAGATGGAGTTCATGGCGGTCTCCTCGTACGGCTCCTCGACCTCGTCGTCGGGCGTCGTGCGGATCATGAAGGACCTCGACAAGGACATCGCGGGCCGCAATGTGCTGATCGTCGAGGACATCATCGACTCGGGCCTGACGCTGTCGTGGCTGCTGCGCAACCTGTCCAGCCGCAATCCGGCCTCGCTGGAGGTGGTCACCCTGCTGCGCAAGCCCGATGCGCTGCGCACCCAGGTGGACGTGATGGCGGTCGGTTTCGACATCCCGAACGAGTTCGTGGTCGGCTACGGCCTGGACTACGCCGAGCGTTACCGCGACCTGCCGTACATCGGCACCCTGGACCCGAAGGTCTACGGGGGCAAGTAACTCGCACGACTCTCAGGGGCTTCGCCCCCGAACCCCCTCGGGGGATCGCCGGAAATTGCCCTAGGAGGTCTCTCGTGGGACGTCCGAACCCAAGCCGTCCGCCGTTCCGGTGGGCGGCTTTCGGTCTTATGTGACTAATTTCACTTCTGGTACGCCCGGACGGTGAGGCGGGTTGCCGGACGCCGTTGCTGAAAGTCCGCGCGAGCGGTCCCCAGGTGAGCGCGCGGATAAACCGTGGCGTATGTTACTGCTGGTCACATGTTCACATGATGGGCGTGGGGACCCGTCGCAGCGAATGGCCAGGAATTCGCCGTCCCGGTTACCGGAATGTTTCGAGTCAGCCCTATGCTGTCTGTAACAAACCTGACGGCTGTTTTCTGACTCGATTGCAAACTTTCGGGTCGGATTCGGCTGGAAATTCAAGACCGATTCTGATAGCAAGGGGCTATGGACCCGCATTTGCGCGACCTGCGGTATTTCGTCGCCGTCGCTGAGGAACTGCACTTCACCAACGCCGCCCAGCGGCTGCACATCGCTCAACCCACCCTCTCACGGCAGATTCGTCAGCTGGAGCGTCAGCTCGACGTGGTCCTGTTCGACCGCAATCAGCGCAGCGTGGCCCTGACCGTCGCGGGCAAGGAACTGCTCGAGGGGGCGCGGAAGATCCTGGAGCTCTGGGAAGTCACCAATGTCGCCTTGCAGGAGGCCGGTGAGGTGCTGCGCGTCGGCATCCAGTCCTCCATCGGGCGCGGGCTGATCACCGATCTGGAGAGCGCCAGCGGTCACCGCCTGGCCCTGCACTCCGCCTCCTGGACCGACCCGTCCTCCGGCCTGGCCGGGCGACAGGCCGACCTGGCGCTGATGTGGCTGCCCGTACCCGACACCAGCCGCTACCGCTGGCAGGTGCTGCGCACCGAGCCGCGCTGGGTGCTGCTGCCGGAGAATCACGCGCTGGCCGGCCAGGAGACCATCGATTTCGCGGATCTGGCCGATGAGCCCTTCATCGCCATGCCCGCCGAAGCCGGTGCGGCCCGCGACTTCTGGCTGGGCGCCGACGCCCGCGCCGGACGCCAGATCAAGATCGGCGCCGAGGCCGCCACCGCCGAGGAGCGGCTCGAGGCCGTCTCGCTGGGCCTGGGCGTCTGCCTGCTGGCCGAGAACAATGTCCCGATGTACCGCTGGCCCGGCCTGACCGCCCGCCCGCTCACCGGCCTCGCCCCGTGCGAGCTCGCGGTGGCCTGGCGCGCCGACGACGACCGCCCGACCATCCTGGAGTTCGCGGCCCGCGTGCTCGAAGGCGGCTTCGCCGAGACCAAGGAAGCGGTTGCCGCGCAATAGCGCGTGACCGGTACGCGCCCGTGCCGGGCGGCGGCAGGAGTCGGAGGTTGCCGCCGTCCCCGGGTGAGATTCGCGCCGAACGGGTCCGGATTCGACAGAGCCGCCCGCGAGCTGATGCTCGCGGGCGGCTCTGTTCGTCGGAGCGGTGGCGGCTCGTCGCGCCTGTGGCGGCGTGGTCGCGGTCGCTACGCGGTGGTTCGCGGCCAGGGATGGGCGGATTCGAGGCGGGCGGCCAGGCTCAGCAGGGTGGATTCGCTGCCGGGCGGACCCGCGAGCTGCGCGGCCACCGGGGTGTTGGTGCGCGGGTGGAATCCCATCGGAACGGTGATCGCGGGCCAGCCGACCAGATTCCACAGCGGCGTGAACGGCGAGAAGCGCACGTTCGCAACGACATTCGCGAACCAGGGCCGCGCATGCCAGCGGCCCGCGCGGGGCGGCGGTGTGGCGAGCGTCGGCGTGATGACCACGTCGTAGCGTTCGAAGTAATCCTGCAGCCGGGCCTCCACTCGATCCACCTGGGACGCCCGCAGCAGGCCCGACTTCAGCGCCAACCGGCCCAGTCGCGCGTGGGTGCGGGTACGGCGTTGCAGGCGTTCGGGATACGCGACCGCCTCGGCTTCCGCGGCCGCGCCCGCCAGCCAGCGCAGCGTCGCCGCGAAAGCCGCACCCTGATAGGGAAGTTCGGCGACGCCGAGGGTATGGCCGTCGGCCGAGGCGGTGGCCGCGGCCTTTTCAGCGGCGGCCAGCCACGCTCGATCGACTCGGATCAGCGGCAGCGGGGGCGCGGTGGCCAGCCCGATCCGCAATGCCGGCGGGGTACCCACATCCGCCAGATCCGGCCGGTCGGCCAGTACCGACAACACCAGCGCCGCATCCGCGACAGTCGTTGCCAGCACACCGTTTTCGGTCATGCCGTGCCACGAATCCACCCCCACCCCGGCGGGTACCAGCCCCCGACCCGGCTTGATGCCGACCAGTCCGCAGCAGGCCGCCGGAATCCGGATCGATCCCAGTCCGTCATTGCCGTGCGCGACCGGCACCATGCCCGCCGCCACCGCCGCACCCGCGCCGCCCGACGAGCCGCCCGCGCTGAAGCGCTGATTCCACGGCCCCCGGGTGATCCGATCCGGGCCATCGGTGACGCCCCACAGCCCGAACTCGGGCATGGTCGTCAACCCCACCACCACCGCGCCCGCCGCCCGCAGCCGCCGCACCACCGCGTGATCGCCCTCGGCCCGCCGATCCGCGACCGCCAGCGATCCGCCCCGCGTGACCTCCCCGGCCACGTCAACATTGTTCTTCACCGCGATCGGCACCCCGGCCAGCGGCAGCACATCCAGATCGGGCCGTTCGGCCACCGCCCGCGCCTCGGCCCGCGCCGCGTCCACCCGAACCACGCTGAACGCGTTCAGCTTCCGATCCCGCCCCCGGATCCGCTCCAGCGTCGCGGCCACCACTTCCTCGGGCGTGACCACCCCGTTCTGCACCGCCGCCGCGATCTCCGCCGCCGTGTCCGCGCGCTCCGGTTCCGGATCGCTGACCGCCGCGTCACCCTGCCCCGAATCGGTGACTGCCGCATCGCCCCGTGCTGGATCGCTGTTCGCCGCGTCGCCCCGTGCCGGATCGCTGATCGTCGCGTCGCCTCGTGTTGGATCGCCGATCGCCGCGTCGCCCCGCTCCGGATCGGTGGTTGCGGCAGCCCCGGTTTCCGGCGGCCCGGCCGTCGCGTCAGCGGTAGCGCCGGAGCCGTTCTCACCGATATCAGAAGATGTCCGTCCGGGAGATCCGGGACCGCCCCCCGCCGCGATTCCGCCTGCCAGCGTGGTGCCCTCGTCGTACATGCTGGTGTTCCCCCGTCGCTTCGTGTTCGAAATCGGGTGATCCGCTGTTGAGCCGCAAGTTATCATCCAGGCTATTGCTCGGGGATGATGGTGTCGGGTGTGGCGGAATTTCTCTGTCGCATCCGCGGATCGAAAGTGCGGATTCGAAACGGTTTCCGCGCCGAGCCAGCGGGGTGCGGACATGACATCTGGTTCCGAGCACCGTTCCGGCCGCTACCCGGCCGGGACGGAGTTCACGGTGGTCGCCGAGTTCGCCGCCGCCTGGGATACGGGCGCGGCCCCGCCCCGGATCGCCGACTTCCTGCCCGATGCGCGCACCTTGCGGCGCAGCGCGCTGCTGGAGTTGATCCGCGTCGATATGCGGCATCGCTGGCTGCGGCCCGCGGGGGAGCGGCCGCGGGTGCCGAAACGGCTCAGCGACTACTGCGCGGAGTTTCCCGAACTCGCCTCTCGGGATCTGCCGGCCGGGCTGGTGTACGAGGAGTTCGTGATCCGCCGGCACAGCGGCGAACGCGTCGATCCGCGCGATTACCTGCTGGAATACCCGTATCAGGCCACCGAGCTGCGGGAGCTGCTGAACGCGGACGACGAGGATCAGAGCACCCGCCGGGCCGCGCTCGACGAATCGACGCGGGGCGGCACCACGCTCCACGAAGCGCCCGGCGACACCACCTTCGCGGCGCCCGGTTCGTTCGGGCTCGATACCTCGGTCCGCTCGGTACCAGGGGAGGAGAGCACCCGGGTGCCGACCTCCGGTGAGCTCACCCGCCTGGACGTCTCCGAACTCACCGGGGTGCACGAGGGATCGACCCGGGCCACGGGCGGCATGTCCATCCCGGGCAGTGACGATCTGCTCGACCGCATCGAAATCGGCCAGCGGATCGATGATTTCGACCTGCTGACCGGTTTGGGCAGCGGCGCTTTCGCCCGGGTGTTCCTGGCCCGGCAGCGCTCGCTGCAGCGCCTGGTCGCGGTGAAGATCTCCGCCGATCACGGCACCGAGCCCCAGACCCTGGCCCAGCTCGACCACGACTACATCGTGCGGGTCTTCGATCAGCGCCTGATGTCCGGGATGCGCACCTCGACCGGTCGCCGGCTGCGGCTGCTGTACATGCAGTTCCTGCCCGGCGGGACGTTGCTCGGGGTGCTGCGCTGGGTGCGCGCCACCCCGCCGGCCGAACGCACCGGGCAATTGCTGCTCGATGCCGTGGACGCCGCCATGGAGGAGAAGGGCGAGATCCGGCCCACCGATTCCAGTGTGCGCGCCGAGATCGCGGGGCTGAGCTGGCCGGAAACCGTTGCGTGGCTGGGGCGGCGGCTCGCCGAGGCGCTCGAATACGCCGACGGGCACGGGGTGCTGCATCGCGATGTGAAGCCCGCCAATGTGCTGCTCACCGCCGAAGCCGTGCCCAAACTCGCCGACTTCAACATCAGCTTCAGCCGCAATCTGGAGGACGCCAGCCCGGTCGCCTACTTCGGCGGGTCGCTGTCCTACATGTCGCCGGAGCAGCTGGAAGCCTGTCATCCGGGGCGCGCGGTCACCGCCGCAGATCTGGACACTCGCGCCGACATCTTCTCGCTCGGCGTGGTGCTGTGGGAATTGCTCACCGGCGCAAAGCCGTTCGACGACAGCACGGCCGGGCCGGGCGAACACGGTGACCGCACCACGCTGGAGGCGATGCTGGACCGGCGGCGCGGCGGCGTCGAAACCGCGGCGCTGGAACGCCTTCCCGCCGACTGCCCGGCCGCGCTGCGCCGGGTGCTGCTCACCTGCCTGGCCCCGGATCGCGAGCAGCGCTGGAGCAGCGGCGGGGTGCTCGCCCAGCAGCTCGAGATGTGCCTGGACGAACGCGCCCGCGATCTGGTCGATCCGCCGCCCGGCAGCTGGCGGAAACGCCTGCGGCCCTATCTGCTTCCGATCGTCACGCTGGCGGTCGCGATCCCGAACGGGCTGGCCTCGCTGTACAACATCGCGCACAATGACAGCCTGATCATCAGCCGGTTGTCGGAAGCGGCCATGCGGACCTTCACCCTCACCACCGCACTGGTCAATCTCGTGTTCTTCCCGCTGGGCGCGCTGACCATCGCGTACCTGTGCCGGTCGGTGATCGTGGTGCCGCGCGGGCTGCGCAAAGGCAAGGCGTACGACCCGGATACCTTGCGCCGCACCCGCGCCGACGTACTGCTGACGGGGGAACGCATTTCGTTCGTGGTGTTCTCGCTATGGGTGATCGCGGGGATCACCTTCCCGATCGCCTTGCGCCTGGCCACCGGGGAGCTGCCGATGCGCGGGGTGGTGCACTTCCTGGTGTCGCTGGTGGTGTGCGGCGCCATCGCGGTGGCGTATCCGTTCTTCCTGGTCACCTTCTATCTGGTGCGGTGCATCTATCCGATGTTCCTGCGGCACGGCGATATCAGCGCCGACGACGCGGCATGGCTGCGGCGGCTCGGGCGGCGCTGCACCACCTATCTGGCCGTCGCCGCCTCGGTGCCGTTGCTGGCGGTGGCGGGCGTGACCTTCCTGCCGCCCGAGGACATTCCGCGGGTGATCGTGGCGGTGCGGGTGCTCAGCGTGGGCGGGATCGCCGCCTTCGTGGCCGTGTACGTCATGTTCCGGGCGCTGGAGGCGGATCTGCGGGCGCTGGAGCGGGTGGTGGAACCGGGGCGGTCGGTACACGACGGCGGGGCCGCGACGGGTCACCGGACGTGAACGAGTATCCGGCACAGGCGGTTTCCCGGTTCACCGCCGAATGGGAATCCACGCTGCGCGGAGAACGTGACGAGCCGCCCGGGCTGCGGCGCTTCCTGCCCGACGGGCAGCTGGCGCGCTTGGCCGTGCTCACCGAACTGGTGCGGATCGACGTGCGGCAGCGCCGTCGCCGTGCCGGTATGGAGAAGCGGATCATCGACTACCGCAGCGAATTCCCGGAGGTCACCGGCAGCCCCGAATACGCGGACCTGGTGTTCGACGAGTACCTCGCGCGCAATCGGCGCCGCCCCCTCGACATCGACACCTTCGTCGTCGAATACCCGGAGGTGGCGGGCGAGATCCGGGCCCGCTCGGCCGGCCTGCCCGAGCCGCCGGTCCGCCCGGCCCTGCCCGCGGACATCGGAACCGGCCGCCGCCTCGACGATTTCGATCTGCTCACCGAACTCGGCGGCACCGACCACAGCCGCATGTTCCTGGCCCGCCAGCGTTCCATGCAACGCCTGGTCGCGGTCCGGGTGGAGGCCGGCGCCGACACCGACACCCCCACCGTCGCGCAGCTCGAGCATCAGCACATCGTCCGCGTCTACGATCAGCGCCTGATCGCCGACGGCAGCACCGGCAAACCCCTGCGCCTGCTCTACATGCAGTACCACCCGGGCGGCACGGTGGCCGGTGTTCTCGCCCAGCTCCGCGGCGCCCGCGTCGCCGAATCGGTCACGGCGGAAACGGTTTCCGGCCCCGCCGGGCATACCGGTCAGGTTGTCGCCCGGGCCGAGCGCACGGTGCTCGCCGCCCGCATGGGGCGTAATCACAACGGGCCCCGGCTGACCGGATCGGTGCTGCTCGCAGCGGTCGACGCGGCCATGGAAGCGCGCGGCGAGATCCGCTCCGCCGCCTCCTCCCGGATCCGTGCCGAGATCGCGGAACTGACCTGGCCGGAAACCGTTGCGTGGGTGGGACGTCGGCTCGCCGAAGCCCTGGAGTACGCCCAGCGCCACGGCGTGCTGCACCACGACATCCGCCCGGGAAACGTCATCTTCACGGCCGAAGGAGTCCCGAAGCTGGCCGACTTCACCGTCGGCCCGCTGTATCCCCCCGAAGACCTCGCCGAACTGGAACAACAGCGCTACCGCTCCCCGGAAGCCCTGGCCGCGCTGGACCCCCGCGCCGCCCTGGACGACGGCTACGGCGTAGTCGGCGTCGGCCCGGGCACGCCGGTCGTAGCCGCCCCCGACGCCCGCAGCGACATCTACTCCCTGGGCCTTCTGCTGTGGGAAATGCTCACCGGCGCAATGCCTTTCGACCCTCCTGCCGAAGTCGAGGCGACGCCCCCCACCGAGCATGCGACAACTGGTCCGGTTGGTCCACCGGACCGCGAGCACATGCCGACGGCGGATTCCTCCCGGCTGCCAGGCCGTGGAGATCCGTACGAGGACGGCATCGACGGTGCGGCGACGACCGGGTCGGATCCGACTGCCGACGGAGCAGGCTCGCACGCGATCGCGCCGAAGAATGGTTCATCGCTGGGGGCGCGGGGGGACTCCGAGGTTCGGAGGTTGTTGCGGCAGCGGCGGATCGGGGTGTCGGCGGCGGCGATCGCGGCGCTGCCCGCCGATACGCCCGCGACCTTGCGGCGGGTGCTGACCACGTGTCTGGAGCCGGATCCGGATCGGCGGTGGCAGAACGGGGCCGAGCTGGCGGGGCAGTTGGATCTGTGTCTGGATGCGCGGGCGCGGGATCTGGTGGATCCGCCGCCGCGGAGCGTGTGGGCGCGGTTGCGGCGGTGGCCGGTGCCGATCGCGGCGCTGTGCGTGGGGCTGCCGAATCTGCTGGCCAGCGTGTACAACATCCGGCTGAATCAGAGTTTGATCGTGGACCGGTTGCCGGCGGCCGATCAGGAGCGATTCGGGACGGTCGCGCTGGTGAACAACGGGATCGCGTTCCCGCTGGCCGCCCTGGTGCTGTTGTGGCTGGCCCGGCGGCCGCTCGCCGTCACCTATCGGCTGGCCCGGGGGCACCGGTACACGCCCGCCGAACTGGCGCGGGCGCGACGGGACACCTTGCTGATGGGGGAGCGGGCGGTGTGGGTGCCGTTCGCCATGTGGATCTTCGCGGGAGTGGCTTGGCCGCTGGGGCTTTCGCGGATGGGAGCGCACCTGTCGGCGCAGGCCTACGCGCACTTCTTCGCGGCCCAGGCGGTGTGCGCGGCCATCGCGCTGGCGTACCCGTTCTTCTTGATCGCGGTGTTCTCGGTGCGGTCGCTGTATCCGCAACTGCTGGCCCGGGGCGCGGTGGGGCCCGAGGATCGGCGGCAGCTGTGGGGGCTGGCGCGGCGCGCGAATTTCTATCTGGCGGTGGCGGCGTCGGTGCCGCTGCTCGGGGTGGCGAGTGCGACCTTCGTATCCCGGGCCGACCTGGAATTGGTGATCGTGACGGTGCGCTGGCTCAGCGTCGGCGGCATTCTCGCCTTCGTGATCAGTTTCCTGCTCTTCCAGCGACTGGAAGCCGATCTGAATGCCTTGGTGCGGGCGATTCCGCGACCGGTCCGGCAGGCGTGACGGGACGCGGGGCGCGCCCACAGGGTTTTTCGCGGCGGTTCCGTAGGGTGGACGGGTGACCCGGGGCAGTGTCGAGACCTCCTTGGCGGAGTTGGCGGCGCGGATTCGCGCGCGTGCCGACGGACGGGCCGGACGGTTCGTGCTGGGGATCGCGGGACCGCCCGGGGCGGGGAAATCCACGCTGGCGCGCGGGGTCCGGGACGAATTGAATATCGCGGCGGGCAGCGGGTTCGCGGAAGTCGCGCCGATGGACGGATTCCACTTCACCAATGCGCGATTGACGGCGGAGGGGAAGCTGGCGC
Organism: Nocardia yamanashiensis; assembly: GCF_021183565.1. Taxonomy (NCBI): domain Bacteria; kingdom Bacillati; phylum Actinomycetota; class Actinomycetes; order Mycobacteriales; family Nocardiaceae; genus Nocardia; species Nocardia yamanashiensis. The sequence continues at coordinate 6,349,378 of NZ_CP089226.1, read as the reverse complement.
GCAAAGGCGAGCCGGACACCTTCGACGTGGCGGGGTATGTGGCGCTGCTGCGGACGCTGCGGAACAGCCCGCTGGGGGAGCCGGTGGCGTGGCCGACCTATTCGCGGGAATTGCACGAACCCGTGCCCGGGGGAGTGGTTTTCGATTGGCAGCGGGTCGTGGTGACCGAGGGAAACTATCTGCTGCTGGATGATCAGGGGACGCCCGGATGGTCGGCGGTGCGGCGACTGCTGGACGAGTCCTGGTATCTGGATGTGCCGCGGCCGATCATCGAAAGGCGGTTGGTGCGCAGGCATATTCGGGGCGGGCGGACGCCGGAATCGGCGAAGGACAAAGTGGCGCACAGTGATCTGGTCAATGCGCGACTGGTGGAGACGACGCGGTTCACGGCGGATCTGGTGTTGCGGAAGTACGGACGGGGTTATCGATTCGGGTGAAATGCCCGGTGCCGCATCCATTCCCGGGTGCCGGTGAAACGGCAGGACTCGGTGGCCACTTCGGCGGCGTGCGCCAGAGCGGTGGGGAAGGGTTCGCCTTGGGCGTGGAAATGGCAGAACGCGCCGTGCAGGATATCGCCCGCGCCCAGGGTGTCGACGGCCGCCGCGACCGGGACCGGGACCTGGCCGCGTTCGCCGTACAGCGAATACGCGATGGGTTGCGGACCGTCCGTGATCGCCACCAGGCCGGGTCCCGCCGAGTGCAGGAACTCGATCACCGCATCGGCCGAATGCCGTTGCAGCCCGGGCGGAACGAAGGCGGTCGAGCAGATGGCGATATCGATCAGCGGCAGCAGTTCGGCGTGCACGGGCCGCCAGCGCCCGGCATCCAGCACCACGGGTACACCCGCTGTCTGAGCGGCCTCGGCCAACCGCAGCGCGGGCTCCGCGTAATGACCGTCGATCAGCACGACCGCAGCCCCGGCGAGCAGTTCGGCCGTCCCCGGATCGAACGGCGGATCGATGCGGGAACCGTCCAGCGACACGATGGTCCGGGTAGCCGCCTCGGTGGCGACGACGATCGAGGACACCGGCGGCTGCGCCGAGCTGCCGGGCGTGAGGTCCGCGACCCGCACCCCGTGCTGCTCCAGATCGCCCCGGATCAATTCGGCCAGCGCGTGCCCGCCCAGCGCGGTGACCAGCGCCGCCTGCCGGTTCGACAGGAAGGCGTAGGTCACCGCGGCATTGGCGGCCGGACCGCCCGCGCCCAGAAACAGCTCATCGGCCTGGGTCTTGCTGTCCTCCAGGGGATACCGGCCCACCGCGTAGGCCAGATCCAGCGTGGACAGGCCGACGAAGACCGCACCGGTATCCATGGCGGACGACGATACCGGTCCGACCGGTCGCCTATCGGGGACTAGTCGCGGCGCACCCGGTTCTCGTACGCCTTACGGGCATCGGAATCCACATCGTCGAGGAAGGCGTTCTGCGCGCCCAGCGCCCGGCCGATGGCATCGCCGACGGCCTCGGGTAGCAGTCCGACCACCTGGGCGATGATGCCCGCGACCGCGGTCACCCGCACCTTCGACTTGGGCTCGACGATCAGCTTGGCGATGGCGTCCGCGATCTCTTCCGGCTCGGCCGGGCGCAGCAGCTTCGGGGCCGTGACACCCGATCCCAGTTCGGTGTTGGTGAGCGTGGGCAGCACCGAGGAGAACCGCAGACCGGTGCCGCGGTACTCCTCGCGCAGCGTGTCGGTGAAGCCGAGCACCGCGTGCTTGGAGGCGTTGTAGGTGGCCAGACCCGGAATGTGGGTCTCGCCCGCCAGCGACGCGATATTGATGACGTGCCCGCGCCCACGCGGCAGCATGCGCGCCAGCGCCAGCTTGGAACCCAGGATGACGCCGTACACATTGATGTCGAGAATGCGGCGGGTGACCTGATCGGGCTCGTCCACCAGGCGGCCGGTGGGCATGATCCCGGCATTGTTGATCAATACGTCGATCGGGCCGAGCCGCTGCTCGACCTCGTCCAGGAAGGCCGTGAAGGACTGCTGGTCGGTGACGTCCAGCTTGCCGTAGACCTCGAAACCCTTTGCCACACCGGACTCTTTGACCGTGGTCTCGTCGATGTCGCCGATGGCGATGCGCGCGCCCAGCGCCTGCAGCGTCGTCGCGGTGGCCAGGCCGATACCGCGCGCGCCACCCGTGATGACGACCACCTTGCCGGCGATCGAACCGAAGTCGGTCATGTCACTTCCCCCGAACCGTGTTGAAGACATCCTGAATCGACAGCCGCCGCATGCCCCGCGTACCCGCCGCGCGCATGGCGGCCAGGGCGAAGCCCAGCTTGGTGGTGTTGTACGGGAACCAGAGCAGTTCCTTGGTCTGCGTGGGCAGCAGCGGTTTGGTGATGGCCTGCTGCTTGCAGTACTTGCGCACCCCGTTCGGGCCGCCCCAGCGCGCACCGACGCCGGACAGGCCCCAGCCGCCCATGGGCAGCGCGAAGCTGAACATATTGGAGAACACGTCGTTGATGTTCACCGCGCCCGCGTTCAATTGCCGCGCAAGGCGTTCCGCGCGATCCTTGTCGCCGCTCCACACCGAGGCGGACAGGCCGTAGATCGAATCATTGGCCAGACGAACGGCTTCGGACTCGTCGGCCACCTTCATGACCGGCAGCGTCGGGCCGAAGGTCTCCTCGGTCATACAGGTCATGGAGTGATCCACGTCGGCCAGCACGGTCGGCTCGAACAGCGTTCCGACACCGGTGCGCTTACCGCCGGTGAGCACCCGCGCGCCCGCCTTCACCGCATCGTCCACGTGCCGGGTGACGATATCGGCCTGGTTCTCGTTGGCCAGCGCGCCCATGTCGTACTCGGGGACGCGGCCGTCCACGCCCTGGCGGACCTCCTTGACCGCGGCGGTCAGCTTGCGCAGGAACTCTTCGTAGACAGGCGCTTCCACGTACACGCGCTCCACCGAGATGCACACCTGGCCGGAGTTGAACAGCCCGCCGAAGGCGATGCCGTGCGCGGCGCGGTCCAGGTCGGCGTCGGCCAGGACGATGGCCGGATCCTTGCCGCCGAGCTCCAGGCTGTACGGGATCATCCGCTCCACGCAGGCGGCGGCGATCTTGCGACCGGTCGGCGTGGAACCGGTGAACTGCACGTAGTCGGCATTGGCGACCACGGCCGCACCGGTCGCGCCCGCACCCGTGACCACTTCCAGCACCGGCGGCGCGCCGATCTCCCGCCAGCCGCGCGCCAGCTCCAGCGCCGAAAGCGGGGTCACCTCGGAGGGTTTCAGGATGACGGCCGCGCCGGCGGCCAGCGCCGGAATCACATCGATGACCGGCATCGCCAGCGGGAAGTTCCACGGTGTGATCACCCCGACCACCGGGTACGGGCGGAACACCGTGGTCAGCGTCTTCACCCGGGCCAGCGGGCTGTGCGGCGAAGGATGTTCGTCGGCAAGGAATTTCGCCGCGCGCCGGGCGTAGTACCCGGTGAGGTCGATGGAGAACGCCGGATCGATGAGCGCGTCGATCCGCGCCTTCCCCGTCTCCGACTGCAAGACATCGGCGAGCCGATCCGTGTTGTCCACGAACCAGTCCTGCAACTTGAGCAGCCACTCCTTGCGCCCGTCCGGCCCGATGGCCTCCCACTCCCGCTGATGCACCCGCAGCTCACGCACCTTCGCGGCCACGGTCTCGGCCGAATCGATCGGCACCGTCCCGACCACCTCGCCCGTCGCGGGATTACGCACCTCGATCTCCGCAGGAACCGCAGGCGTTGCCGCGGAAGCGGATTCGGCCTCGGGAGATTGCACGAGTTCAGTCACGTTCGCCTTCACAGATTCGGTCGCAGCGGTCTGCGCGAGTTCGGTCGGTTCGGTCGGCGCGGATGCGGCCGTAGGGGTTTGTGCGAGTTCGGTTTCCGCGGCATCCCCGGTTTCGGCTGCGGGGGTCCGTGCGCGTCCGGTTTCGGCGGTTTTCGCGGTTTCGGCGGCCGGGGTTTGCGCGAGTTCGGTTGTGGCGGTCTTCGCGGATTCGGCCACGTCGGTCTGGGCCAGTTCGGTTGTTTCGGTCGGGGCGGTTTCGGCTGCGGTTGCTTCTGCGGATTCGGCCGCAGGGGTCCGTGCGTGTCCGGTTGCGGCGGCCTTCACGGGTGCGGTCGCCGGGATCCGGGCCGAATCGGGCGGTGTTACCTGCGTGGGCGCGTTCGCGGTGGTGGGCGAGGCGGCTTTCGCGGGCGTGGCCTTTGCGGGCGCGGCTTTCGCGGTCTTGGCCGGGGCGGCCTTCGCGGTCTTCGTGGCCTTGGCCGGGGCGGCCTTCGCCGGCGCTGCCTTGGCGGACTTGGTGGTCGCTGCCTTGGCTTTCGCGGGCGCCGCCCCCGCGGGCTTCGCGGATGGGGCGGTGCCGTTCTTCGCCGACGCCGCGGTGCCGTTCTTCGCGGACGCCGCGCCGGTGGCCTTGACCGGTGTGGGTTCGGCGGATCGGGCGGCCGGGGCGTTGGCGCTGGCGGCCCGCGGAGCGTCGGCGGTCTCGGCCTTCGCTTTGCTCGCGGCCGGTTTTCGCGCGGGAGTTTTGCGGGCGGAGCCCGCGGCGGGTTCGGAATTGGTCACGTTTGTCTGCTCCCCACGTGCGCTGCGTTGCGAACGGCCGTCCTCGAGCTGTGCGACAGCTCACTGAACTATGATCGTGACACAATTTCGGTGGTGCCTGCTTGGCCTCTCGGCTCAACTCTTCGCACCGGATTTGTGCTCTGGAACCAAAGGAGGGGTCGCGCGTGCAGGCGGATGCGAGTAGTGAGGTGATTCGCGGCTGGATCGCCGACTTCGTCGCGGAGACGCTGCGCACCGAAACCCTCGAGAACGTGGTGACCCGGCTCGACACCGCCATCATCGCGCGCGTCCCCGAGCTGCGGGATCGCGATATGCGGCGCGATCTCGCCGCCAGCACCCGGGCCCACGCCCTGGAAGTACTGTCCGGGCTCACCCAGGATCGCTCCGACTATCCGGTCCCCGAACAGGCGCACGACTTCGCCCGCACCATCGCCCGCCGCGGCCACGACGTCCGCCTGCTGCTGCGCGTCTACCACCTCGGCCAGGAAGCCGTCCTGGACTACATGACCGACGTCCTCGACGAACGCCAACTGCCGCGCGATCTCGAAAAAGCCGTCCTGCTGCGCCTTTTCGACCGCACCACGCGCTGGGTCAGCGCCTCCATCGAAACCCTCACCGACACCTACATGCGCGAACGCGAACAGGGCCTGCGCGCCGCCCTGAGCCAGCGCACCGACACCGTCCGCGCCCTGCTCGACGGCACCGAACTCGATATCGAGATCGCCTCCGCCCGCCTCGGCTACCGGCTCGCCCAACGCCACCTCGCCCTCCTGCTCTGGATCGACGAGGTCCCCAGCGCCGTCCGTCCCGAAAGCGCCGACGTCGTCACCGGCCTCCTCGAACGCGTGGTCGCCCGCTGCGCCACCGCCCTCGGCAACGGCAGCGCCCTCACCCTCCCCGCCGGCGCCTCCGCGCTCTGGGCCTGGATCGGCCTGGACGACGACACCGTGCCCGGCGCTCCGGAAACCCACCTCGGAACGATGGCCGCCCCCACCCGCGCGATCGAAGCGCTGCTCCCCGCGCAGCTGCCCCGCGCGGAGGACCCCCCGGGCCGCGGTAGCCCAGCCCGCGGCCTCGAGAACCGCCCCGGTCACAGCCGGACCCCGGGGGCGATCGCCGCTCGGTCTGCTCGCACCGAGCCGCGCCGGCTCGCGGCGGCGTGGCCGGTGGAGGCTCCGGTGCGGGTGGCGGTGGGAAATCCGGGCGGTCATATCGCCGGGTTCCGGGAGGGGCATCGGGAGGCGGTGGCGGCGCGACAGGTGGCGGAGCGGGCCCGGCCCGGATTGCCGCGGGTATTGCATTACGCGGAGGTCGAACTCGCGTACCTGGCCGGGGTGGACGAGGCGGCCATGCGGGCGCTCATCGTGCGGGAACTGGGTCCGCTGGCCGCGCCGGACGCGCAATCGGCCCGGCTGCGGGAAACCTTGCACGCGTATCTGCGCGCCTGGCGCAGTCCCGAGGCGGCGGCCAAAGCGCTCGGGGTGCACAAGAACACCGTCCGCTATCGGATTCAGCGCATAGAGGAACTGCTCGGCCACCCCATCGACCAGCACGGGACGCGCCTGGACCTCGCGCTGGACTGTGTCGCGGTGTACGGCGTGTGAGAACCGGGCGGACGGTCACCCCGCACGCCCGGTTCCCTGGGCTAGCTCGCGTCCTTGTTCAATGCCTCCCGCGCGGCGCGTCGCCGCAAGGGGGGTTCGCTTTCCGCCGGGGCCGGCCGGCTCGGTAATTCGGCCAGCAGCGCGGTGGTCGCCGCCGCGATGGCCGCCACCGCCTTGTCCACGGCCGGTTTGGTGGTCGTTGTCAATCCAGACACCCCGCCGACCTTGCGCACGTATTCCTGTGCGGCGGCGTAGATTTCCTGCTCCGTGGCTGCCGGTGACAGCCCACGCAGGAGGGTGATGTTCCCGCTCATGCCCCCAGAGGTTAGCGCCCGATTACCTTGTGTGACAGGGCAAGAATTCGACACTGTCCGGAGAGTGCCGCCACACGCTATCGGCGAATAGTGGGCCACTCCAAGATCGATGGGGAACAATCGACGGTATGCCCGCCCGCGACGTGCCAACGCTGACGACTTTTCCGTACCCGGAGCTCGACCAGCGCGAGGACGACCACTGGTCCGGTGCGCAGGTCAACGACGACGAACTGCGCGCCCTGGCGCTCGGCGGCTTCTATTCGGCGCGCTGGGACGCCTTCCACGACGCCCTGCTGCTCGGACCCGAACGCCAGCATCCGCTCGGTGACCGGCGCGAGCTGGCCATCGACACGCTGACCGGCGCGTGGGGCATCACCGACGGCACCGAGGCCATGGCATCCATGGAGCAACTGCTGGAGGGCATGCACGCGCCGCTGTACGCGCTGGTGCACCCGCTCGTCATGGCCGCCATCAATTCCGCCGAGCGCGACCGTTTCGGCGAACGCGCGGACCGCCATCGCGCCTTCCTGCGGCAGGTGGGTTCGTTCCGGGGCATGGAGAATCCGGAAGCGCTGGTCCGGGACTACGACATCTGGTCGCAGGCCATCAAACTCGGGCTCACCGACCATTTGGTCCGTCCGCTGCCGACCGATATCCAGGCCTGGGATCTGGCCCGCGTGGTGGCCGTGGCGCGGATGGCCTACACCGCCGGCTACCTCGACGCGGACGTGGCGTGGGACTACCTCATGCGCGCGCTGCCGCTGGCCCAGCGCAAGTACCGCAACTGGCGGCAGTTCGGCGACGCCTACCTGGCCGGCTGGACCTACTGGCAGGCCTGCGAGGACCTGGCGGAACTGAAATCCGGTGGCGTGGATCGCCGGATGGAACTGCTGCGGCTGTGGATGCGGCCGTCCAGCCCGTGGCGGCGCATCACCCTGCAGCCCGAAGAGCAGGCCCAGGACTGAAAACGCCCGCGGCCCGCCTCTTTCGAGACGGGCCGCGGCGAATTCCGGTGCGATCCGTTCAGTCCGGCAGCGAACGCAGAATCCCGCGTCCGTAGCGCTGGAACTGCGCGTCGTCCACCATGCCGAGCGAATGCCGCTCGACCAGCAACTCCCACTCCGAATACAGCTTGGAGACACCCGGATCCGCGGGCCCGGCGGCGCCATCGGCCACCTCGCGCTGAATCGCGAAATTCAAGGCCCCGGTGACCCGGTCGGTATCGGCACGATCGGTACCCGTGAAATGCCAAGTCTGATTACCGTCATTGACTTCGACCCCGTACTCGCCGGGCGCGGCGCCGCCGGTCTCGGAATCGTCGGTGGTGCGCGCCCAGAGCAAAGCGGCGATCGGCAGTTCGTGCGCGAATCGCCTACTGGCGCCGATGGATACGAAGATCAACCGCGTGGTGGTGACGGCGAGCAGACCGGTCCCCTTGGCGGCGGGCGGCTGTGCGGTGACGACGGCCGTCTCCAGCACGTACTCGTCGGGCGTCACATAGCGGTGCAGGGCGGCGACGGCCGGTTTGCCATCGCGCTTGGGCGCCATCCGCCGGACCGCACGGTCCACATCGGCGCGGGCAGGTCCGCTGCGGCCCCAGGACGGGGTGGGCGGGGTGAGATCGGGGGCGGCGACATCCAGGCGCTGGGTCGCCAGAATCTGATTGTTGATGCGTTCGACGATCACCGTCGCCGCGGGCACATCGTGTTCGGCGATGAGCACGGGTAGGGGAGTGCGGTCGGCGGGCACGCCGGTCAGCACGGGGGTGGGGTAGCGCAGGTAGATCTCGATGACGACCGCGTCGTCGGCGCGCCGATTCAAACGCACCTTGAGAAGTTCGCTTACGGGCACATCCAGCACACGCTCGCCGTCCGTACCCGGCCGCAGCACCGTCAACCGCCCGTTGCCGTGACGCACTATCGCTGTGGGTGTCCGTAGCTCGACTATGTCCATACCCCCTGCGCTCTGTTGTGTCGTCACTCACGATAGGACGACCATGCCATCATTGTGACCACTCGGTCCGACACCAGGGGGTGATCGACCCGACGTGTTGCCGCAGATGGTCGGGGAACCACCCGCGTTCTCCAGCCGTTTACCTGTTGAACTGCACTAGCTGCCGAACTGCGCGATGTTACGACTCGACCCTACGGGGTAACGTGGCTTGTCCGCATCCGTTCGCCGGAACGGGCGCGCCACCAAGCATCGCAGGCAAACCGGATACACCCCCCGGAAAGGACTGGCCGCCGGCCGACGCTCTATGACCCGCAAGAATGTGTTCCGCAACCTGGCGATAGTCGCGGGCTTCCTGCTCGTGATCTATCTGGTCAGTTTCTTCAGTGATGACACGCGCGGCTGGCAGAAGGTCGACACGTCGGTGGCGCTTTCTCAGCTGCAGAACAAAGACAATGTCGACAACGTTCAGATCGACGACAAAGAGCAGCAGATCCGCATCACGCTGAAGAACGGCAATGATGCTACCGACAGCAAGACCAAGATCCTCGCCAAATACCCTGGCGGCGGCGAGATTTCCGCGCAGATCTTCCAGGCGGCCAATGCCACCGGCGCCAAGGTCGACACCAGCGTCAAGCAGGATTCCTGGCTGAGTCAGATTCTGCTGTTCATGCTGCCCATGATCATTCTGCTGGGCCTTTTCATCTTCGTGATGGCCCGCATGCAGGGCGGCGGCCGCGGCGGCATGATGGGCTTCGGCAAGTCGAAGGCCAAGCTGCTGTCCAAGGACATGCCCAAGACGACGTTCCAGGACGTCGCGGGCGCGGACGAGGCCATCGAAGAGCTGTACGAGATCAAGGACTTCCTGCAGGCCCCGGCGCGCTACCAGGCGCTCGGCGCGAAGATCCCCAAGGGCGTGCTGCTCTACGGCCCGCCCGGCACCGGTAAGACGCTGCTCGCCCGGGCCGTCGCGGGTGAGGCGGGCGTCCCGTTCTTCACCATCTCCGGTTCCGACTTCGTCGAGATGTTCGTCGGCGTGGGCGCCTCCCGGGTGCGCGATCTGTTCGATCAGGCCAAGCAGAACAGCCCCTGCATCATCTTCGTCGACGAGATCGACGCGGTCGGCCGCCAGCGCGGCGCGGGCCTCGGCGGTGGTCACGACGAGCGCGAGCAGACGCTGAACCAGCTGCTGGTCGAGATGGACGGCTTCGGTGAGCGCACCGGCGTCATCATCATCGCGGCCACCAACCGGCCCGACATCCTCGATCCCGCGCTGCTGCGCCCGGGTCGTTTCGACCGGCAGATCCCGGTCGGCAATCCGGACCTGGCGGGCCGCCGCGCGATTCTGCGCGTGCACTCGCAGGGCAAGCCGATCGCGCCCGACGCCGACCTCGACGGTCTGGCCAAGCGCACCGTCGGCATGTCCGGCGCGGACCTGGCCAACGTGATCAACGAGGCCGCGCTGCTGACCGCGCGCGAGCACGGCAATGTGATCACCGGTGCGGCCCTGGAGGAATCGGTCGATCGCGTGATCGGCGGCCCCCGCCGCAAGTCCCGCGTGATCAGCGAGGAAGAGAAGAAGATCACCGCGTACCACGAGGCCGGGCACACCCTGGCCGCGTGGGCCATGCCGGACATCGAGCCCGTCTACAAGGTCACCATCCTGGCCCGCGGCCGCACCGGCGGCCATGCCATGACGGTGCCCGAGGACGACAAGGGCCTGATGACCCGCTCGGAGATGATCGCCCGCCTGGTGTTCGCCATGGGCGGTCGCGCGGCCGAGGAACTGGTCTTCCACGAGCCCACCACCGGCGCTTCCTCCGATATCGACCAGGCCACCAAGATCGCCCGCGCGATGGTCACCGAATACGGCATGAGCGCTCGCCTGGGCGCGGTGCGCTATGGCCAGGAGCAGGGCGACCCGTTCCTGGGCCGGTCCATGGGCACCGGCTCGGACTACTCGCACGAGGTCGCCCGCGAGATCGACGAGGAGGTGCGCAACCTCATCGAGGCCGCGCACACCGAGGCGTGGGCGGTGCTCAACGAGTACCGCGACGAGCTGGACGCCCTGGCCACCGCGCTGCTGGAGCGCGAGACCCTGCACCGCAAGGATCTCGAGACCGTGCTCGGCACCGTCGAAAAGCGGCCGCGCATCACCGCTTTCAACGATTTCGGCGGGCGCACCCCCTCGGATCGGCCGCCGGTGAAGACCCCGCGCGAGCTGGCGACCGAGCGCGGCGAGCCGTGGCCGGACGAGTCGGCCCGCACCCCGGTGCCCGCCGGCCAGCCTGTCAATGGTGGTTACGCGCCGGATCCGTACGCTCCGGCCCCGCCGCAGTACGGCTATCCCGCTCCGGCCGGTTATCCCGCGCCGCAGCCGGCTCCGGCCTATCCGCGGCACGGGAGCGGTACGCACGGTTCGCGCCCCGACTACGGCGCACCGGCCGGTTGGTCCGCTCCGGGCTGGCCGCCGCAGGAGGACGAACCGCAGCAACCGCCCGCCCGCCCCGCCTACGGCGGCTGGGCTCCGGCCGGCAATCAGCGGTACCAGCCCGGCCAGTCCGGGTATCCGCAACCGGCGCAGCCGGAATCGGGTCGCCCCGCCGGGAATGACGAGGACGGCGACAACGGTTGGGACGGACCGAACGGTCGTCGCTGACCGGGTCCCGATACGCTCGAGAGGTTCGTGGCCCGGCTCGGTCCGGTTCGCGGGGCAGGTGAAACGCCTGCCACGCGCATCGGCCGGGCCGTCGGCGACCGCGGACAGGCCGCACTTCACTACGCGGCAATTCAACACAGGAGGTGTCGATTGTCGGCCACCAACAACCGTGTCGTTTCGGGCCCGCTGGCGCTCGACACCGGTCGGCCGTTCGATCAGGAGCGCGCGGAGGCTGCCGTGCGCGAATTGCTGATCGCGGTCGGTGAGAATCCGGACCGCCCGGGCCTCGCCGACACCCCCGCGCGCGTGGCGCGGGCCTACCGGGAAATGTTCGCCGGGCTCTACACCGAACCGTCCGAGGTGCTCAACACCACCTTCGACGAGGGGCATCAGGAACTGGTGCTGGTCCGCGACATCACCATGTACTCCACCTGTGAACACCACCTGGTGGCCTTCCACGGCGTCGCGCACGTCGGCTACATCCCCGGCCCGCACGGCCGCGTCACCGGGCTGTCCAAACTGGCGCGCGTGGTGGATCTGTACGCCAAGCGCCCGCAGGTGCAGGAACGCCTCACCAGCCAGATCGTGGACGCGGTGATGGAGAAGCTGGACCCGCGCGGCGCCATCGTGGTGATCGAGGCCGAGCACCTGTGCATGGCCATGCGCGGAATTCGCAAGCCCGGCGCGTCGACCACCACGTCGGCGGTGCGCGGCCTGCTGCAAACCAACGCCGCCTCGCGCGCCGAGGCCCTCGACCTCATTCTCCGGAAGTGAGCCGTGTCTAATTTGCCCTCCGCTTCGCTCCGGGCGTGTTCGCGGCCCTTGATGTCTCGTTCTTCCCTCCCTCAGCTCCTCCGCTTCGCTCCCCCGCTCTACTCGGTCCAGAACGAGACGGGCCGCGAACCTCGGGGGCGGTCCCTCAGCCGGAGGGGGCTGTGACATCACGCCTGTTGGAACCGCGCGGGGGACGCTCCTGCGTGGTGATGGGCGTTGTGAATGTCACCAGCGATTCTTTCTCCGATGGTGGTCGGTTTCTGGACCCGGAGTTGGCGGTGGCGCACGGGATCGAGCTGTACGAGATGGGCGCGGACATCATCGATGTCGGCGGCGAGTCGACGCGGCCCGGCGCTATCCGGATCGATCCCGCGACCGAGGCCGCGCGGGTCGCGCCGGTGATTCGCGGGCTGGCCGCGGCCGGGGTGCCGACCAGCGTGGACACCATGCGGGCGAGCGTGGCCGAGGCGGCCATCGAGGCCGGGGTGGCCATGGTCAATGACGTCTCCGGCGGCCGGGCCGACGCCAACATGGTGAAAGTCGTTGCCGAGGCGCGGATTCCGTGGATCCTCATGCACTGGCGGGCCGACGCCGACTACCGGCACACCGGGCCGGCCGAACAGTACGACGACGTGGTCGCGCGGGTGTGGGAGGAACTGCACGCCCAGGTCGATCTCGCGGTCGCGGGCGGCGTGGACTTCGACCAGCTGGTCATCGACCCGGGATTGGGGTTCGCCAAGAACGCCGACCACAACTGGGAACTGCTGGGCGCCTTGTACTTCGGGCTCACCGAGATGATGGACGCGGGGCTGCCGATCCTGATCGGGGCCTCGCGCAAGCGTTTCCTCGGCGCGCTGCTGGCCGACGAGGCGGGCCCGCGCCCGCCCGACGGCCGCGAGATCGCCACCGCCACCATTTCCGCGCTGGCCGCCGAACACGGGGCCTGGGGCGTACGCGTGCACGATGTGCGCGCCTCGCTGGACGCCATTGCCGTCGCCGATGCCTGCACTCGCGCCGCCTCCCGGCTGCGCGGCCGGTATCGGCGGGGACGAGGAGAACCGAATTGAGCACGGACCGGATCGAACTGCGCGGCCTGAAGGTGTACGGCCATCACGGCGTCTTCGACTTCGAGAAGCGCGACGGCCAGGAGTTCGTGGTCGATGTGACGCTGTGGACGGATTTCACGGCGGCGGCCAAATCCGACGATATCGGCGACACCATCCACTACGGGGAGCTGGCCGATCAGGTGGTGGCCATCGTCTCCGGGCCGCCGCGCGATCTGATCGAGACGGTGGTGTCCGAGGTGGCCGACGCCATCATCGTGTCCGATACCCGGATCGCGGCCGTGGAAGTGGTGCTGCACAAGCCTTCCGCACCGATCCCGCACGCTTTCGAAGACGTTCGAGTAGTCACGTCCCGCCGTCGCGAACCGGAGGAGCAGGGGTGACCCGGGTAGTCCTGTCGATCGGATCCAATCTCGGCGATCGGCTCGCCCATCTGCGCAGCGTGGTGGACGCGCTGCGGCCGCGGCTGCTGGCCGTGTCGTCGGTGTACTCCACCCCGCCGTGGGGCGGCGTGCCGCAGCAGGACTACCTGAATGCCGTACTGGTGGCCGAGGATCCGGCGCTGGAGCCCTCGGACTGGCTGCAGCTGGGCCAGGAGCTGGAGCAGGCCGCCGACCGGGTGCGCGAAGTCCGGTGGGGCGCGCGCACTCTCGATGTGGACGTGGTCTGGGCCGCGCAGCGCCGCCGGGACGCGCAGGTGGTGGTCCGCAGCCTGGATCCGACGCTGACGCTGCCGCACCCGCAGGCGCACCATCGCGCCTTCGTGCTGGTGCCGTGGCTGGAAGTGGAGCCGGACGCGACGCTGGAAGCCGCCGGCAGGGTGCGCTCGCTGCGGGAGTGGTTGTCCGCCTTGGATGCCGCCGAGGTCGACGGCGTCCGCCGCACCGGGCACGCGCTGGGCTGGAAGTAGTGATGCCGTGAAACCGACACGGGTGCTGGATCTGTGCGCGAATGTCGCGCTGGCGGCGGTGATCGCCTGGGTGGCGACCAATATCGCGTATTCGAGTTTCCCGCCCATCACCGTGTTCTCGGGGGCCTCGCTGCTGCCGGTGGCGGTGCTGGAAGCGGTGCTGGCGTTCGTGGTGCGGGCGCGGGTGGAGAACCGCGGGATCGGGGACGGGCCGCGCCAGCTGCATCCGATCACGGCGGCCCGGGCGGTGGCGCTGGCCAAGGCGTCGTTGCAGGTGGGGTCGCTGGTCGGCGGTATCTGGCTGGGGTTCCTGATCTGGCTGCTGCCGAATCGATCGGATATGAGCGCGGCGGCCTCGGATACGCCGGGCGCGGTGGTCGGGCTGGTGGCCGGGCTGGCATTGGTGGCGGCGGCGTTGTGGCTGGAATATTGCTGCCGGGCGCCGATAGATCCGCCCGATGAGGCAGCTACTTCTTAGCTAACAGGTTGGCAGTGATCATTCCCAAGGTGGCGGACTTGGTCGGTAGATCAAGCTACGCTGGCGGACATGGTTTCACCCTCCCGTAGCAGCACTTCCCGTCGACGGCGAGAAGACGCGGGAAAGTTTTTCACCGGCGTACTGCTTCTCCTCGGACTGGTAGCCAGTATTTTCCTGGTCTTCAGCGACAACCCGCACATGATTCGGGTCGGCCTGGTCGCGGCCCTCTGGGCGGCCGCCATCGGAGCCCTCGCGGCCACCCGTTATCGCAGGGAGGCGGCGGTCGACAAGGCGAAAGTGGGTGACCTGCAAAAGGTCTACCAACTGCAGCTGGAGCGCGAGGTTGCTGCCCGCCGGGAATACGAGCTCGGCGTCGAGACCCGGGTGCGCCGCGAGGTGGGCGCCAATGCCGAGGAAATGGCCGCGCTGCGTGCCGAACTCGCCATTCTCCGGGAGAACCTGCACCGCCTGTTCGACGGCGATCTGCTCGAAGAGCGGCCCGCATTGCGCGCCGAAGCGGTGCGCGTGGCGGAACTGCCCGCCCGCGACCCCGCCACCAATGGCAATTCCGCGAACAATAACTGGACGGAAACCGAGCCCTGGGATCCGTGGTCCACGCCCGACGAGGACGAGCAGGACCTGCACGCCCGCATGGCCCCCGTCTTCGACGCCGACCATCCCGAACCCCCGGCCTTCGCCACCCCCTTCGACGACCCGGTGACCGCCGAAACCTCCATCGTCACCTTCGACACCGGCAGCTTCTCCGCCGTGCGCCTGAGCGGTTTCGACGACGACGAACCCGCCGACCCCACCCCCGCCGCGCCGCCCGTCACCCCCGACCGCGCCTTCGCCCCCGACCTGGCCGCGACCGACGCCACCCAATCCCGCCCCGGCGCACCCAAATCCGCCGACTTCCGCGCCCGCACCGCCGAGGCCCCGGAACCCACTCGCACCGAACCCCTCACCGGCCTGGAGCGCGAACAGCTCACCCAGGTCGCCTGGTTCGAAACCGAAATCCCCGCCGGCAACACCCCCACCGACCCGGTGCCCACCCCGGCCGCCGCCGAGCCCGCCGCCTCGGCGGCGAACGGCCACGACCACCCGGCCTCGGGTCCGAACCCCACCCACCCGTCGCCGTCTCGCGCCTCCACCCCGATGGGCACCGCCAGCTCCCGTCGCCGTCGCCGCTCCGAGGAATCCACCGACTCCGGCCCCCGCCTCTCGGTAGCCGAGATCATGGCCAATCTCCGCTCCGAAAGCGAACGCTGACCTACCTCACCCCGGCCGCCGAAATCCGCACATCGGGGTCTCCGAGGCTCGGCCCGAGTGGCCTCCGGATTCGCATATCGGGGTTTCCGAGGCTTGGTCCGAGTGGCCTCCGGATTCGCATATCGGGGTTTCCGAGGCTTGGCCCGGGTGGCCTCCGGATTCGCATATCGGGGTTTCCGAGGCTTGGCCCGGGTGGCCTCCGGATTCGTACATCGGGGTTTCAGGGGCTTGGCCCGAGCGGCCTCCGGATTCGTATATCGGGGTTTCAGGGGCTTGCCCCTGAGGGCCCCGGGAGTGGGCATTCCCACAGTCGGTGGTCGTCCCGAATCGGGGCCGATATTCTCGGCAAGTAACGTCCGGTACCCGCATGGCGGGACTGGAACGACTTTCGAGAGGACAAGGGTGACCTCGGACAAGGATGTCTGCGGAACCGATCTTGCGCCTGCACGGTTGACGGTGGGAATCGTCTCGGCGGGACGCGTCGGGTCCGCTCTGGGTGCGGCACTCGAGCGTGCCGGTCACGTGGTTTTCGGCGTTTCCGCGATTTCGGACGCGTCGGTGCGGCGTGCGCAGACCCGGCTGCCGGATTCGCGGATTCTGCCCGCCGAAGAGGTGGCGGCGCGGAGCGAATTGCTGATCCTGGCGGTGCCGGACAGTGAATTGGCCGGGCTGATCTCGGGATTGGCCGCCGCGATGGTGGTGCGGCCCGGCACGATCGTGGCGCACACCTCCGGTGCGAACGGGGTGGGAATCCTGGCTCCGCTCACCGAGCAGGGCGCACTGCCGCTGGCCATTCATCCGGCGATGACGTTCACCGGGCACGACGAGGATGTGGCCCGCCTGTCCAATGCCTGCTTCGGCGTGACCGCGGCGGACGATATCGGCTTCGCCATCGCCCAGTCGCTGGTCATCGAGATGGGCGGGGAGCCGGTGCGGGTCGCCGAGGAGAACCGCACGCTGTATCACGCGGCCCTGGCGCACGGCAGTAATCACCTGGTCACGCTCATCGTCGATGCGGTGGAAGCACTTCGGGCCGCCCTCGCCGGCCCGGGCCTGCTGGGTCAGCAGATCGTCGACGATCAGCCCAACGGCCTGGCCGAACGCATGCTGGCCCCGCTCGCCTCGGCCGCGCTCGACAATGCCCTGCGCCGTGGGCAATCCGCGCTGACGGGCCCGGTCGCGCGCGGTGACGTGGCCGCGGTGGCCGCGCATCTGAACGCCCTCGCCGCCGTGGATCCCCGCCTGGAAGCCGGCTATCGCGCGCTCTCGTTGCGTTCGGCCGAACGTGCCCGCACCAATCCCGCCCTGATCGAACTGCTGGAAGGACACTGATGGACCCCAAACTGATCGGCAGTTACAAGCGCGGCGAACTGACCGTGCACCACGATCCGGTCGTCATGACCAAGGTCGTCAAGGCCCTGAAGTCGGTCGGCCGCCGGGTCGCGCTGGTCCCCACTATGGGCGCGCTGCACGAGGGCCACCTGGAGCTGGTGCGGCTGGCGAAGCTGTCCAACACCACCGTCATCGTCTCGATCTTCGTGAACCCCTTGCAGTTCGGCGCGAACGAGGACCTCGACAAGTACCCGCGCACCCTGGACGCCGACGTGGAACTGCTGCGCGGCGAGGGCGTCGAGCTGGTGTTCGCGCCCAGCGCCAACGACATGTACCCGTTCGGCCCGCGCACCACGGTGCAGGCCGGCCCGTTCGGCGACATCCTCGAGGGCGCGACCCGCCCGGGGCATTTCTCCGGCGTGCTGACCGTGGTCTCCAAGCTGTTCAACATCTGCCGGCCGCACGAGGCGTTCTTCGGCGAAAAGGATTACCAGCAGCTGGCTTTGATCCGCCAGATGGTGGTGGACCTGAACATGGACGTGAAGATCGTCCCCGCCGCCACCGTCCGCGAACGCGACGGCCTGGCCATGTCCTCGCGCAACCGCTACCTCAGCGAGGAACAGCGCGAGCTCGCCGCCACCCTGTCCGCCGCCCTGCTGGCCGGCCGCCACTCCGGCGGCCTTGGCCCGGAAGCGGTGCTGGAAGCCGCGCAGTCGGTGCTGGATCTGGCCCCCGAGATCGACGTCGACTACCTGGCGCTGCGCGGTTCGGACTTCTCCGAGGAATGGCCGACCGGCAATGCCCGCCTGCTGGTCGCGGCCCGGGTCGGCAATACCCGGCTCATCGACAATATGCCCGTCAAGATCGGCGCTCCGATCGACGGCCACCCGACCACCCCCGACCAGCCTGCCCAGGCGTCTCACTAGGAAGGCGACGACGATGTTGCGCACCATGATGACCTCGAAGATCCACCGCGCCACGGTGACTCACGCCGACCTGCACTACGTCGGCTCGGTCACGGTCGACCAGGATCTGCTGGACGCCGCCGATCTGCTCGAGGGCGAGAAGGTCTCGATCGTCGACATCACCAACGGCGCCCGGCTGGAGACCTATGTGATCGCGGGCGAGCGCGGTTCCGGCGTGATCGGAATCAACGGCGCCGCAGCGCATCTCGTGCACCCGGGTGATCTGGTCATTCTGATCGCCTACGGCATGATGGACGCGAAGGAGCTCGAGAACTACGCTCCGCACGTGGTTTTCGTGGATGAGCGCAATCGCCCGATCGAGCTGGGCACCGACCCGGCGCACGCCCCGGAGGGCTCGGATCTGATCTCCCCGCGCACGCTCTCGGCCGTCTGAGCGGCGGGCGGGCATGCTGCTGACCATCGATGTCCGCAACACCAGTATCGAGCTGGGGCTGTTCACCGGTAGCGGCGATCACGCGAAGCTGGCCCGGCACTGGCGGATGCACACCAATCCGCTGCTGACGGCGGACGAATTCGCTTTGCAGGTGCGCGGTTTGATCGGCGCGGACGCCGAGCAGGTGACCGGTGTCGCGGCCTTGTCGACGGTGCCGCCGGTACTGCGCGAGCTGCGCGAGATGCTGACCCGTTATTGGGGTCATGTGGCGCACGTGGTGGTGGAACCCGGTGTGCGCACCGGTATTCCGTTGCTGGTGGACAATCCGAAAGAAGTGGGCGCGGATCGAATCGTGAATTGCCTTGCGGCATATCACCGTTTCCAGTCGCCGGCCATCGTGGTGGATTTCGGCACGGCCATCTGCGTGGATCTGGTTTCGGCCAAGGGCGAATTTCTCGGCGGCATCATCGCGCCCGGTGTGGAGATTTCCACCGAGGCGTTGGTGGAGCGCAGTGCGCTGCGCCGGGCGGAGTTGGCGCGGCCGCGTTCGGTGGTCGGCAAGAATTCCATGGAGTGCATGCAGTCGGGCGCGATCTTCGGTTTCGCCGGGCTGGTCGACGGTCTGATCGACCGTATTCGCGACGAGTTCGACGCCTTCTCCGGCGATGACGTCTCCATCGTGGCGACGGGTGCCAGCGCGCCGCTGATCGTCCCGGAGTCGGAGACCATCGAGCATCACGAACCCAACCTGACCCTGGATGGCCTGCGCCTGGTGTACGAGCGCAACCAGCAACGCCGCGCCCGGGCCTGATACCGACCGGTCTGAGTAAAAGTGATCCAGTCGTCTCCGGGAGGGTCTGTTGCTTCCCGGAGATGCGCTGTTAGACTCGCCGACGTGTATTCCCGCATGAGCACCCAGGAGTGTTGTCGAGGCTGACTCGCCTCGACGGTCGTCGAGGCTTCGTATAGCCCCCGGCCATTTACACACCTCCTGGAGTTTCGCTCATGCGATCTTCTTTGCTTTCGCTGTCGAAGAACGATTCCGCCCACACCGGCGCCTCGCGGCTGTTGCCCGAGGTCACCGAACGGGCCACCGCCTCGGCTCTCCCCACCCGGCTCCGGCCGGCCGATCTGCTGCGTCTCACCGATGAGGGAGCGCAGGACGTCCTGGAGGGCCGCTACGATCACCTGCTTCCGCAGGGCGGCCTGTGGCCGACCGAAAACCGTTGGGCCGCAAGGCTGATCGCCGACGACGAGGTCGATCTCTGGCTGATCAGCTGGGCCGAGGGCAAGTACACCGAACTGCACGATCACGCCGGCTCGCTGGGCGCGCTGACCGTTTTGTCCGGTGCACTTTCCGAATATCGCTGGAATGGCCAGGAATTGCGCCGCCGCACCCTCACCGCGGGCGATCAGGCGTCTTTTCCGCTCGGCTGGGTGCACGACGTGGTTCGCGCGCCGGCCGAGGAAGCCGGAATCACCGGCCCGTTGAATCCCACTTTGAGCGTGCACGCCTATTCGCCGCCGCTGACGGCCATGTCCTATTACGAGGTCACCGGCCACGGCACCCTGCGGCGCACCCGTTCCGTCCTGACCGATCAGCCCGAAGGCGAACTCGAATGACGCACTTGACCATCGACGGCATGCTCGCCCAGGCGCGCGAGACGCTGCGACGGATCTACGCCTACGAATTGCCGCAGGCCATCGCGCGCGGTGCGATTCTGGTGGATATCCGCCCGCAGGCCCAGCGCCTGAAGGAGGGGACCTTCCCCGGCGCGCTGGTCATCGAGCGCAATGTCCTGGAATGGCGGCTGGATCCGACCAGTTCCGCGCGCCTCGCGCTGGCCGAGGACCACGATGTGGAATGGATCATCCTGTGCTCCGAGGGTTACACCTCGAGTCTGGCCGCCGCCTCGCTGCAGCAGCTGGGCCTGCGCCGCGCCACCGACCTGGTGGGCGGATATCAGGCCGCCAAAGCCGCCGGACTGCTGAATGTGGCTGCGGCCGCCCCGCACTTCCAGCGCGAGGTCGCGGCGCTCGCCTGGTTGTAGACCCCGGGGTGCACGGGACCGCCGCCTCTGACCCGGGCGCGGGAAATTCGCTTTCCCACGCCATATACCCTTGAAACCCGTGAGCACCCCCAACCCCACTTCCACCGGTAGCAACACGGCTCCTGCTGGGCAAACCCGTGCGAAGGATGCTGTCGAGCACGATGTTCCCGAGCAGATGCGGATTCGCCGGGAGAAGCGGGAGCGGTTGCTGGAGCAAGGCCGCGAGGCCTATCCGGTGGTGGTGTCCCGCACCCACACCCTGGCCGAAATTCGCGCGGCGTACCCCGATCTCGAAGCGGATACGCAGACCGGTCAGGTGGTCGGAATCGCGGGCCGGGTCATTTTCGTCCGGAATACCGGCAAGCTGTGTTTCGCCACCCTCCAGGAGGGCGACGGCACCAAGCTGCAGGCCATGATCAGCCTGAACGGCGTCGGCGCCGATGCTCTCGCGGCCTGGAAGTCCGATGTCGACCTGGGCGACTTCGTCTACGTGCACGGTGAGGTGATCGCCTCCCGCACCGGCGAATTGAGCGTGATGGCCGACGAGTGGCAGATGGCCGCCAAGGCGCTGCGCCCGATGCCGGTGGCGCACAAGGAGATGTCGGAAGAGGCCCGCGTCCGCCAGCGCTATGTCGATCTGATCGTGCGCCCGGAGGCCCGGGAAATGGCCCGCACCCGCGTCAAGGCGGTGCGCGCGCTGCGTAATGCCTTGGAGCGCAGGGGTTTCCTCGAGGTCGAGACCCCGATGCTGCAGACCATTCACGGCGGCGCCGCGGCCCGTCCGTTCGCCACCCACTCCAATGCGCTCGATATGGAGCTGTTCCTGCGTATCGCGCCGGAGCTGTTCCTGAAGCGCTGTGTGGTCGGCGGCCTGGAGAAGGTGTTCGAGGTCAACCGGAACTTCCGCAACGAAGGCGCCGACTCCACGCATTCGCCGGAGTTCGCAATGCTGGAAACCTACGAGGCGTACGGCACCTACGACGATTCCGCGAAGATGATGCGGGAATTGATCCAGGAAGTCGCGCAGGAGGTGTACGGCACGCAGGTCGTCACCCTTGCCGATGGCACCGAATACGATCTGTCCGGCGAGTGGACGACGGTCGAGATGTACCCGTCGCTGTCCGAGCAGATCGGTGTGGAGGTCACTCCGGAAACTTCGGTCGAGGAATTGCTGGCGCTCGCCGATCGCGTGGGTCTGGAAATTCCGGCGGACAAGGGCTACGGTCACGGCAAACTCGTCGAGGAACTCTGGGAGCACGTCTACGGCGACAAGCTGTACGCCCCGACTTTCGTGCGGGACTTCCCGGTGGAGACCTCTCCGTTGACGCGTCAGCATCGCAGCAAACCCGGGGTTACCGAGAAGTGGGACCTCTATGTGCGCGGGTTCGAACTCGCCACCGGATATTCCGAACTCGTGGATCCGGTCATCCAGCGCGAAAGATTCGTTGATCAGGCGCGTTTGGCCGCCGCCGGTGACGATGAAGCTATGCGCCTGGACGAGGACTTCCTTGCCGCGATGGAGCACGGTATGCCGCCGACGACCGGAACCGGTATGGGTATCGATCGTTTGCTGATGGCCCTGACTGGCTTGGGAATCCGGGAAACGATACTCTTTCCAATTGTGCGTCCATCGTCTCGCTGAGTTCGCTGGATTGCATTGTCGAGGCCCGTTCTGGGAGTATTGCAATTAGCGCTATTCTGGGTTCGGGTAATCGGCCTAACTATGCGGGTCGCACGATTTCGAGAGGACGTTCATCTCATGGCAAAGAAGGTCACCGTTAGCTTGATCGACGATGTCGACGGTGAGTCCATCGCGGACGAGACCATCGAGTTCGCTATCGATGGCGTCTCGTACGAGATCGACCTGTCGACGGAGAATGCGGCCAAGCTGCGGGACGGGCTCGAGGTCTGGGTTTCCAGTGCGCGTCGGGTGAGTGGACGCCGCCGCACCAAGGTCGCCGCCGGCGCCGCGGGCGCTGCGCCCAAGGGCCGGATCTCCATCGATCGTGAACAGAGCGCCGCCATTCGTGAATGGGCGCGTCGTAATGGACACAAGGTTTCGGCGCGCGGTCGTATCTCCGCGGACATCACCGAGGCTTACAACAAGGCTGCTGTCAAGAACTAGTCGCCGATTCGACTGCCGCTCGGGTGTTTCGTGCGAACCCGGGCGGCAGTGGTTTATTCATACGCTTTGCGTATAACTCCGATGGGTGGTCGTCGCCCATCTACGAGCCCCGATCTTGCTCGGGCCGAAGCGGGCAGGCACCATTGAAACTGTGTGCATGATGTCACTGGCTGGGTGTAGAGAGAAGGTATCGGCACAGTGACCGCATTTCACGGTTCACTCCTGCGAGTGAAGGATCACGAGGGCCGTCAGCACGAGTTGATGCTGACCCCTGATCAGCCTCGCATCACCATCGGCCGCTCCCCGCAGGCCGATCTTTCGCTGTTCTGGGACGTCGAGGTGTCCCGGCTGCACGCCACCGCCGAATACCTGGGCCCGCACTGGACCATCGTCGACGACGGGCTGTCCCGCAACGGCACCTTCGTCAACGGCGATCGCCTGGTCGGCCGCCATCGGCTGCAGCCCGGCGATGTCATCCGGATGGGCACCTCGCGCATCACCTATCACGACTTCAGCGGCGCCGCAGGCGATATCACGCAGACCTCCACCGGCGGCCTGCCCACCCTGCGCTCGCTCACCGAAACCCAGCGCTCGGTGCTGGTGGCGCTGTGCCGACCGCTGCGCGGCAACGACGGGTTCGCCTCGCCGGCCTCCAATCAGCAGATCGCGGCCGAGCTGTTCCTGAGCGTGGACGCCATCAAGACGCATCTGCGCGCGCTGTTCGCCAAGTTCGGCGTGGAGGATCTGCCGCAGAACGCCAAGCGGGTACAGCTGGCGAATCTGGCGCTGCGCTCCGGCGTGATCTCCGAACGCGACCTGTGAGACGGAAGCTCATGCGCGTGAGCTTCTGAGCGATGGAGAGTGCGGAGCCGCAGCGGTTGACTGGAAGTCATTGATCCCCCGAAGATTTCGGCGGGGAACAGACCCAGTCAGGAGATAGTCAAATGTTCGCACTTCGCATGGCCGCTCTGGTCGCCGCGACGCTTACGACCGGTCTGATCGCCGGAGTGTTCTACGCCTACGCGACCTCGGTGATGGGTGCCCTGCATCAGTCGGACGACCGCACTTTCGTCGACGTGATGCAGAAGATCAACGTGGTCATCATCAACCCGTGGTTCATGATCGGCTTCATGGGAACCGTCGGGTTCAGCATCCTGGCGGCCGCCCTGCATCTGGGCAAAGACGTTCGCACCGTGCTGATCTGGACGGTGGCGGCGCTGGTCATCAATATCATCGCCTTCGGGATCACCTCGGGGCTGAACGTGCCGCTGAACGACCAGCTGGCCGCGGCCGGCGATGTCGGGCAGATCGGCGATATCGCCGCGGTGCGGGCGCAGTTCGAGGATTCCTGGGTGCGCTGGAACGTGCTGCGGGCCATCCTGCACACGCTGGCCTTCCTGGTGCTGATGGGCGCCCTGTTCGTGGCCGGTGTGCAGCACGGCAAGTCGCAGAACTCGGCCGCCGCCGCGCCGGTGGGTGCGGTGGCCGGTGGCCCGCAGTTCGGCCAGGCGGCCGCGCCGTACGGCCAGGCGCCGGTGCAGCAGCCGGGTCAGGCGCCGCTGCAGCCGGGGCAGAACTGGAACCGCTGAATTCGAGCAGGAAACATGCGCTCCGCCCTTCCGGGCGGGGCGCATTTTTCCTGTGTGCGTAACACGTTGTAATAGTTACTCGCCGGTACGCCCCCGAACTGCCCGATGCTCCGGCTACCTTGTCCGGAACGCGTTCTAGTTTTGGAGGGGTTCATGCGACGTATGCTGCGGCGTACGCCGGGATCGATGCTGATCTTGGTGATACTGGCGGGGTTATGGACGGCCGCGGCCGGTACCGCGCGGGCCGAATACCCGGTGGTCTACAACTTCTTCGCCGGCATCCCCTACGAGCTCGCGAATCCCGGTGGCTCCCTGCCCGGTTCGAACGACTGGAACTGCAAACCCACCGCCGCCCACCCCGATCCCGTCGTGCTGGTGCACGGCACCGCCGGTGGGGCACAGACCAATTGGGGCGCGTACGCCCCGCTGCTGGCCAACGAGGGCTACTGCGTCTACTCGCTGACCTACGGCGCTCTCGACGTCCCCTGGCCGCTGAACGCCATGGGCGGCATGCAACCGATCGAGACCAGCGGCCTGCAGCTGGCGTCCTTCGTGGCCCGGGTCCGGGCCGCGACCGGCGCGGACAAGGTCGACTTCGTCGCCCATTCGCAGGGCAATATCGTCGCCCAGTACTTCATCAAGCGGCTCGGCGGCTCCGGGCACGTCGGGAACTTCATCGCCATCGCCGCACCCTGGCTCGGCACCTACGGCGATCAGATGAAGGCCGTGCGCGCCTTCTCCACGGCGCTCGGCGTCTCGAACGTCGACGCCCTGCTCGGCGGCGGCGTCTGCACCCCCTGCACCCAGATGACCGGCGGCGCGGACTTCATGACCGCGCTCAACGCGGACGGCATCTACGACCCGACCGTCTCCTACACCAACATCATCGGCATCTACGACGAACTGGTGGTGCCCTACTCGATCGGGGTCGTCGAAGCGCCGAACGCGGTCAACCACGTGGTGCAGGACGGTTGCCCCATCGATTACTCCGATCACCTGGCCATCGCCGGCAGCTGGCGCTCGGCCGCCTTTGCCCTGAACGGTCTCGATCCGGAACATCAGCGTGATGTGCCGTGCGGGTTCGTGGCCCCCTTCACCGGGTAATCATTCGAGCAGACGGGTTTGTTCGCTGTGGGCGTAGCCGGGTCGGAAACGATCCCGGCTACAGCCCCGTTATGACCTAATGACTCGTGTTGTCGCTGGTTCGCAATAGGGTGGACGGGCGACGTGCGTGACCCCCGACAACTAGAGTGGAGTCGGGGGAAGCAACCCCAGGGCTTCATGGCAGGCTGACGCACAGTCGGGTACTGAAGCGCCGGATGCCGTTGACAGCGGAGCAGGAAGTGAGGGAGCGATGTTCGAGAGGTTCACCGACCGCGCTAGGCGGGTCGTCGTTCTGGCACAAGAAGAGGCCAGGATGCTCAACCACAACTACATCGGCACCGAGCACATCCTGCTGGGTCTGATTCATGAGGGTGAAGGCGTCGCCGCCAAGTCGCTGGAGTCGCTGGGCATTTCGCTCGAAGGCGTGCGGTCGCAGGTCGAGGAGATCATCGGGCAGGGCCAGCAGGCCCCGTCGGGTCACATTCCCTTCACCCCGCGCGCCAAGAAGGTGCTCGAGCTGTCGCTGCGCGAAGCGCTGCAGCTGGGCCACAACTACATCGGCACCGAGCACATCCTGCTCGGCCTGATCCGCGAGGGTGAGGGCGTCGCGGCGCAGGTGCTGGTCAAGCTGGGCGCGGACCTGAACCGCGTGCGCCAGCAGGTGATTCAGCTGCTGTCCGGGTACCAGGGCGGTAAGGAAGCCGTGGAGTCGGGCACCCGTGGCGAGGCCGGGACGCCGTCCACCTCGCTGGTGCTGGATCAGTTCGGCCGCAACCTGACGCAGGCCGCCCTCGAAGGCAAGCTGGACCCGGTCATCGGCCGCTCGAAGGAAATCGAGCGCGTGATGCAGGTGCTCTCGCGCCGTACCAAGAACAACCCCGTCCTGATCGGCGAGCCCGGTGTCGGTAAGACCGCCGTGGTCGAGGGCCTGGCGCAGGCCATCGTCAACGGCGAGGTGCCGGAGACGCTGAAGGACAAGCAGCTCTACACCCTCGACCTGGGTTCCCTGGTCGCGGGCAGCCGCTACCGCGGTGATTTCGAAGAGCGCCTGAAGAAGGTGCTCAAGGAGATCAACACCCGCGGCGACATCATCCTGTTCATCGACGAGCTGCACACGCTCGTGGGTGCGGGTGCCGCCGAGGGCGCCATCGACGCGGCCTCGATCCTGAAGCCGAAGCTGGCTCGCGGTGAGCTGCAGACCATCGGTGCGACCACCCTCGACGAGTACCGCAAGTACATCGAGAAGGACGCCGCGCTGGAGCGCCGGTTCCAGCCGGTGCAGGTCGGCGAGCCGACGGTCGAGCACACCATCAATATCCTCAAGGGCCTGCGCGACCGGTACGAGGCGCACCACCGCGTCTCCATCACCGACTCCGCGCTGGTGGCGGCGGCGACGCTGGCCGACCGGTACATCAACGACCGGTTCCTGCCGGACAAGGCCATCGACCTCATCGACGAGGCGGGCGCGCGCATGCGCATCCGCCGGATGACCGCGCCGCCGGACCTGCGCGAATTCGACGACAAGATCGCCGACGCCCGCCGCGAGAAGGAAAGCGCCATCGACGCGCAGGACTTCGAGAAGGCCGCGCGCCTGCGCGACAAGGAGAAGCAGCTCGTCGCCAAGCGGGCCGAGCGCGAAAAGCAGTGGCGCTCCGGTGATCTGGACGTCGTGGCCGAGGTCGACGACGAGCAGATCGCGGAGGTGCTGGCCAACTGGACCGGTATCCCGGTGTTCAAGCTCACCGAGGAGGAGACCACCCGTCTGCTCCGCATGGAGGACGAGCTGCACCGCCGGATCATCGGCCAGGAGGACGCGGTCAAGGCCGTGTCCAAGGCCATCCGCCGTACGCGCGCCGGTCTGAAGGATCCGAAGCGTCCCTCGGGCTCGTTCATCTTCGCCGGTCCGTCCGGTGTCGGTAAGACCGAGCTGTCCAAGGCGCTGGCGAACTTCCTGTTCGGCGACGACGACGCGCTCATCCAGATCGACATGGGCGAGTTCCACGACCGCTTCACCGCTTCGCGGCTCTTCGGCGCCCCTCCGGGCTACGTCGGCTACGAAGAGGGCGGCCAGCTCACCGAGAAGGTGCGCCGCAAGCCGTTCTCGGTCGTGCTCTTCGACGAGATCGAGAAGGCCCACCAGGAGATCTACAACACCCTGTTGCAGGTCCTGGAGGACGGTCGTCTCACCGACGGCCAGGGTCGCACGGTCGACTTCAAGAACACCGTGCTGATCTTCACCTCGAACCTCGGCACCCAGGACATCTCGAAGGCCGTGGGCTTGGGCTTCACCCAGAGCAATGTCGAGGGCTCGAACTACGAGCGCATGAAGCAGAAGGTCAACGACGAGCTGAAGAAGCACTTCCGCCCGGAGTTCCTGAACCGTATCGACGACGTGATCGTCTTCCACCAGCTGACCAGCGAGCAGATCGTGCAGATGGTGGACCTGATGATCGGCCGCGTCGCCACGCAGCTGCGGAACAAGGACATGGAGATCGAGCTGACCCCGCAGGCCAAGAGCCTGCTGGCCAAGCGCGGTTTCGATCCGGTGCTCGGCGCCCGCCCGCTGCGTCGCACCATCCAGCGCGAGATCGAGGACCAGCTGTCGGAGAAGATCCTCTTCGGCGAACTGGGCGCCGGTCAGGTCGTGGTGGTCGACGTGGAAGGCTGGGACGGCGAAGGCCAGGGCGAGAACGCCAAGTTCACGTTCACGGCCAAGGCCAAGCTGACCAAGAAGGACGAGGCCGCCGAGGACAAGCCGGTCGTCGCCCTCGCGGGTGATGCCGCGGCCGCCTCGGGCGAGTAGTCCGAAAGGTCCAGCGAGACAACGGAAGCCCCGCACACCACTCCGGTGTGCGGGGCTTCCGCAGTCCCGGCCTGAGCTCCCGGGTAGCGCAGGTCAGCGGAAACGGGCCAGCACGGGAGCCATGGGCCGGGCGAGTTCGGCGGGGACCAGCAGTTCGTCGATGCCGTATTTCTCGCGGCGGTATTCCAGCAGTTCGGCGGCCGCCCCCGGATCGGCGGGCAGCAGCGCGGCGGAGTCGGCCGCCCGCAACTGTTCGATGGTCACGCCCAGGTGCTTGGACATGAAATAGGGCAGCTGCTCGCCGATCCCCACCAATTGCAGACTGAAGGCGATCGGCCGGTCGGTGTGATCGCGCACGGTGGCCACGATGCCGGCCAGCTCCTGTTCGGTGGCCGCGGGCTGGACGGCCAGGTGGATGCGGTCGGCGAGTTCGGCGGCGGTGGCCAGCATGCGCGGCCCGGAGGCGGCGAGCACGATCGGCGGCGCGGGTCGCACCGTCGCGCGCACGGCCGCGATGACGTCCACCAGCTGCTGTCGCCGCTGCCCGGCGGAACCCCAAGGCACCCCGAGCTTTTCGGCCTCGCCGGCGGCGTCCGGACGGCCGGAGCCGAGTCCGAGTTCGAACCGGCCGTCCGAGAGCAATTGCAGCGCGGACACTTCGCGGGCGGTGGCGGCGGGAGTGCGCATGGGGGCGGCCAGGACGTTGGGGCGCAATCGGATCCGCTCGGTGACGGCGGCCGCGGCGGCCAGGGCGGGCAGGGGCGAGGGGGTGTAGAGGGTGTCGGGGAGCAGCAGGACCGAATAGCCCTGCGCTTCCGCGTCCTGGGCGGTGCGCACCCATTCGGAACCGGATCGAGGGGCGGTGACTAGGCCGAAGTTCATGCTCATGCTTCGAGCATGCGCGGGGCGGATTGTCGGGGAATCTGTTTGCGGACGGTATCTCGACTACGTCCGGGTACGTACGGGCGTCAACGGGGATAGACCGAATCCGCCGGTCCTGCAAGGAAAAGACACGGTGGGCCGTAAGCGCCCGGTCGTACCGTCGGGGTCGTTCACATGGCCGAATCGCAAGGGTTGAAACCGATGACGAATCCGAATCTCACGCTGATCGCGGTACTGCTGGACCGTTCCGGGTCGATGCAGTCCATCAAGTCCGATACCGAGGGCGGCTTCGCGGCCTACATGCAGGAACAGCGCGATTCCGCGGGCCGCGACGAGATCGTCGAGGTGACCCTGGCCCAGTTCGACACCGAATACGACCTGGTCTACGCCAATCGCCCACTGCCCGCGGTCCCGCCGCTGCAACTGCAACCGCGCGGCATGACCGCCCTGTACGACGCCGTCGGCCGCCTGATCACCGATGTGGGCGCGGAACTCGCCGCCCGCCCGGAGTCCGCCCGCCCCGGCACCGTCGTGGTGGTGGTCCTCACCGACGGCCACGAGAACTCCAGCAAGGAATGGACGCATCCGGCCGTCCGCGCCCTGATCACCCAGCAGCAGGACGTCTACAACTGGAACTTCCTGTTCCTGGGCGCGAACATGGACGCCGTCTCGATCGGCACCGCCATGGGTTTCGCCCCGCAGCAGTCCATCACCTATGCCGCGGGCGCACAGGGTGTTTCGAACGTCTTCCGGGCCGCCTCACGCAATACCTCGGATCTGAAATCCCAGCGGCACATGCGTGCCCGGGCGCGCCGCGGCTTCACCGATCAGGAACGCCACGAATCCAATCCCGGCAGCTGATTCACTGCCAGCCCGGCCGCACCAGCCCCGATTCGTAGGCCATGACGACCAGCTGGGTGCGGTCCCGGGCATTGAGCTTCAACAGGATCCGGCTGACGTGGGTGCGTGCGGTGGCGGGACTCATGAACAGCCGCTCGGCGATCTCGGCATTGGTGAGTCCTTCGGCGACCAGCGCCATGACCTCGCGTTCCCGGTCGGTGAGTTCGGAGAGTTCCGCCGCCGGTGCGGGTTTGGCGTGCGTGGCGAATTCGGCGACCAGGCGGCGGGTGACGCTGGGGGAGAGCAGCGCGTCACCGCCCGCCACCACCCGAATGGCTTTGATCAGATCGGCGGGTTCGGTGTGCTTCACCAGGAACCCGGTGGCCCCGGCGCGCATCGCCTCGAAGACGTATTCGTCGAGCTCGAAGGTGGTCAGCACGACCACCTTCACGCCGGTGAGCGCGGTATCGGCGGCAATGGCACGGGTGGCGGCCAGCCCGTCGAGCACCGGCATACGGATGTCCATCAGCACCACGTCGGGTGCGTGTTCGCGCGCCAGCCGCAGCGCCTGCTCACCGTTGTCGGCCTCGCCGACCACCTCGATATCGTCCTGGGCATCGAGCAGCGCCACGAATCCCGCCCGCACCAGCGCCTGATCGTCGGCGATCACCACTCGAATGCTCAAGGCCCGTCCTTCCTGTCGAATATCGAAGCTACGCAGCCGGTTCCGGCCGGGCCAGATGGGTGGGCAGCCGGGCCGTCACCCGGAATCCACCGTCCACCTTCGGTTCCGCCGAGAGCTGCCCGCCCAGCGCCCGCACCCGTTCGGTCATCCCGGTGATCCCGTGCCCGCCGCTGGAAGCCGGCGCCGGCGCCCGCGTGGGCTTGGTGTTGTCGATGGTCAATTGCAGCCGATCGGCCGAACAGTTCAGCGTGACAAGCACACTCGCGCCGGGTGCGTGCCGCACCACATTGGTCAGCGACTCCTGCACGATCCGCGCCGCCGCCACATCCACCACGGCGGGCAGCCGCTGCCGCGCCCCCGTCACCGCCGTGTGCACCACCAGCCCGGCGGCCCGCGCGGGCGCGGTGAGACTGTCGAGATCGGTAATGCCCACGGTGGGCGCGGTCGGCGCGGTGATGGTCCCCGCATTGCTGGTCCCCGCCCCCGCCCGGATGGACCGCAGCAGCGCGTGCACCTCGCCGAGCGCGTCCTTGCTCGCCGTCTTGATGGCCGCCAGCGCGGTGGCCGCCTGCTCCGGTTTGCGGTCGATGAGCTCCAGCGCCACCGAGGACTGCACATTGATCAGCGACAGGCTGTGCGCCAGCACATCGTGCAGTTCCCGCGCGATGGCCAGGCGTTCCTCGCTGGCGCGCTGTTCCCGTTCGGCGAGTTCCCGCGCCTGCTCGGCGTGTTCGCGTTCCCGTTCGGCCTGTTCGTTGCGCCGCGCCTCGTCCTCGCGTTCGCGCCGCGCCCGCACCGCCGCCCGCCGCTGTCGCAGCCCCTCGGCGATGGCCACCAGCACGACCAGCCATGCCAGCAGCCCGAATTCCTGCCACGCATCGGTGTCGTAGCCGCGCCATCCGGGCACCGGCCAGACCATCAGCAGATAGCCGACCGGCACCAAACCGTAGGTGTGCCAACGTGATCCACGCACCCCGGCGGTGAGGAACGCGATCACCAGCGAGATGAACACCGGTCCGTACCCGTACCCGGCGAGCATGAACGCGCACGTCGCCGCCAGCACGCCGTAGAACACCGCCAGCGGATACCGATCGCGCGCCAGTAGTAGCAGCGGCCCCGCCACCAGCAGCAGGTACCCGAGCACGTCCAGTTCCCGGATCCCGGTCTGATGCCGATTGGCCAGCGTGCCCGCCCCCGCTTGCACGACGGCGACGATCGCGGCGAGCGCGATATCCCACCGTCCGACTCGTCCCCCACTCGACTCCATAGCTGCACGGTAATGCCGTACACCCCCGGGCGGCAGCCGCTACGCCCGAAATACGTCTGGATACGTACGCCCGATCGCGCCCCGCGCCGGATGTTCCGCCGCAGGTAGGAGCGGATTCTGGAAGCCATGAACGAAGCAGCATCCGACAGCGTCGATCGTGAGCCCTCCGGGGTTACGCGGGCTGCCGCCTCCGGGCTCGACGCGACCGACGCGGTAGTCAGCACCGACCGGTTGACGAAACGCTACGGCTCCCACACCGCAGTGGACGCCGTGAGCATGAGCGTCCAGCGCGGTGAGATCTACGGTTTCCTCGGCCCGAACGGGGCGGGCAAGACCACCACCCTGCGCATGCTGGTCGGCCTGATCCGGCCGTCCGAGGGCGCCGCGACGGTGCTCGGGCAGCGGCCGGGCGATCCGGATACCTTGCGCCGCATAGGCGTTCTGATCGAAGGCCCCGGTTTCTACCCGTATCTCTCCGGTCGCGACAACCTCCGGGTGCTGGCCGAATACCGCGGGGCCGGCCGCGCGGAGGTGGAGCAGGTGCTCGGCCGGGTCAAGCTCACCGAGCGCGGCGACGACAAGTTCCGCACCTACTCGCTGGGCATGAAGCAGCGCCTGGGCGTGGCCGCGACCCTGCTCGGCCGTCCCGACCTGCTGATTCTCGACGAACCCACCAATGGTCTCGATCCGGCCGGCATGGCCGAGATGCGGGAGCTCATCACCGGTTTGGCCGCCGACGGGCACACCGTCGTGCTGTCCAGTCACCTGCTCAGCGAAGTGCAGGAGATCTGTGACCGCGTCGGCGTCATCTCCGGCGGGCGGCTGCTCACCGAGTCCACCGTGCGTGAACTGCGCGGCGCGGCATCGCTTTTCGTGCGCGCCGACCCGCTCGAGCTGGCTTTCCCGGCGGTGCGCCGGGTGGTCGGCGATCGATCCGCACTGCTGACCGCCACCGGCATCAGAGTCGACGCCGGTGCGGCAAAGGCGCCCGCGGTAGCGCGTGCGGTCATCGCGGCGGGCGCGGACCTGCTGGAACTGCGCAGCGACGAGAAATCGCTGGAAGAAGTGTTCTTCGAGATGACGGAGTCGGTGAAATGAGAGACCTGCTAGCCGCCACCCGGGCCGAACTGCTGCGCCTGCGCAAATGGCCCGCCTTCTGGATCGTACTGGGGACGTGGATCCTGTTGAATCTCACGTTCGCCTACCTGTTCAACTATCTGGCCTACACCACCGGCGACAGCGGCCGGATGTCCAATGGCCAGCCGCGAGAAGTGCTGTTGCAGTTGATGCTTCCGGCCGCCGTGCCCGAGGTGTTCACGCAGGGTATGGCCATGTTCGGCGGGGCGCTCATGCTGGTGCTCGGCGCGCTGGCCACCGGTAGCGGGTATGGCTGGGGCACCTGGAAAACCGTTCTCACCCAAGGGCCTTCGCGGGCCGCGGCGGTGGGCGGCGTGGTGGTGAGCCTGGCCGCGACGGTGGTGGCGCTGGTGCTGGTCGCCTTCGTCGTCGATACCGGGGTGGCGGCGCTGATCGCCTCGACCCAGGGGCAGTCCCTCGCCCTGCCGCCGGTGAGCCGTATGGTGCTCGGAATCGCCACCGGCACCGCGATTCTCGGTATGTGGACCCTCGCGGGGGCGGTGATCGGCGTGATCGCCCGAGGACCGGCGCTGGCCGTGGGCCTGGGCCTGGTCTGGGTATTGGTGGTGGAGAACCTGCTTCGAGGGGTAGCGGGCATCTTCTCACCCATCGAGGCGATCACCGATCATCTGCCCGGTACGGCCGCGGGCTCATTGGCCGGAGCCATGCGCACCACGGGCGGCCCCGCCACCCCCGGTGTGCTGGATGTGTTGAGCCGCAACGAGTCCCTGCTCACCCTCGCCGTCTACGTGGCGCTGTTCGTGGCCGGCACGGTATTCCTGATCCGCCGCCGCGATATGGCCTAACCGAAGACGCCGACGGCCAGTCTGCCGAGCGCGGTCTTGATCTCCTCCGAGGTCAGGCCGCGCTCGCGCTGCTGTCGGTAGACCTCCGCGGCGAGCGGAGCCAGCAGTGCGTCGGCCAGTGAATCGGGCTGCGGCACAGCGCCTTCGGTCAGCAGCGACCGCACGTGCACGACCCAGAACTGATAGGCCCCGGTCCGGAACCGGGCACTGCCGGCCTCCGCGCCGAGTACCAGGTTGGCGTGGGTATCCAGGAGTTCGACCATGGCGGCGTAGAAGGCGGCCAATCGCTGCGCGGGCGGCGCTCCGGGACCCAGCGGTGGCTCGCCGCGCAAAAGCTTTTCCTGCAAAGCCCTTTCGTGCTCGTCCAGCAGTGCGACGGCGATCGACCCCACATCCGGATACCGCCGATACAGCGTCCCCCGCCCCACACCGGCCGCCTTGGCGATGTCGTCCATGGTCACCGTGCGCGGATCGCGTGACCCGAACAGTTCGGTGGCGGCCGCCAGGATCTTGGCCCGATTGCGGGCGGCGTCGGC
Organism: Nocardia yamanashiensis; assembly: GCF_021183565.1. Classification (NCBI taxonomy): domain Bacteria; kingdom Bacillati; phylum Actinomycetota; class Actinomycetes; order Mycobacteriales; family Nocardiaceae; genus Nocardia; species Nocardia yamanashiensis. The sequence goes on along the minus strand of NZ_CP089226.1, from coordinate 6,315,279 downwards.
GCGTTCGACCGGCGCGGCGGGCGTCGAGAGATCGTTCAGCAGCGGTAGCCCGACGGGTTTCATGCAGCTCACTGTAGCCGTCACGGAATAAGTGGACAAGCTGTCCGGTTATCGCTATCGTTCGATTCATCAACCGGACACAATGTCCACTTGAATGGAGAACGTCATGCCGAACCTGCTGCACCTCGACGCCAGCGCCCGCCGCACCTCGATCAGCCGCGAGCTCAGCGGCGTGTTCGCCGACGCCTGGCGGGCCGAGCATCCGGACGGCGGCTACGTCTATCGCGACCTGGCGGCCGAGCCCGTCCCGTTCATCGGCGAGGCGTGGGCCGAACTCTGCGATCTGGTGCTGGCCCGGCTGCTCCCCGCCGGTCCGGGCAGCATCGACCTCGATCGGCTCCCGGAGCTGGTGAATTCCCCTGCGCAGCAAGCGGCTTGGGCCATTGTCGAACCGCTGTTGCGCGAGGTGCGCGCCGCCGACGTGGTGTTGGTCGGCACCCCGATGTACAACTACTCGATCCCGGCGGCGCTCAAGGCCTGGCTGGACCAGATCACCTTCCCGCGAATGTCGCTGGCCCCCAGCCGTTTCGTGGTGACCAGCGCCCGCGGCGGCGCGTACTCGCCCGGCGCGCCCAAGGCGATCTACGACTACCAGGAGCGCTACCTCCGCGACTTCTTCGCCGGCCATTTCGCCGTCGAGGACACCGTCTTCGTGCACGCGGAACTGGCCAACTCCCGCCAGGATCCCGGCCTGGCCCACCTGCGCGACAAGCACGACGCGTCCTATGCGGCGGCCCTGGAAGCGGCCCGCCGCCTCGGCAAGGAGTACTGAAATGAACTGGCTCATCCTCGGTTTGGCCGGCCTGGTGGAGATCGCGTGGTCGCAGTCCATCAAGCCGACCCAGAATTTCACCAAGCCGCTGGCCACCCTGATCTGCTTCGTGCTGGCCGCGGTCGCCGTCTACCTGCTCTCCTACGCCATGCAATCGCTCCCGGTCGGCACCGCCTACGCGGTCTTCACCGGCATCGGCGCGGTGGGCGCCATCGGCCTCGGCGTGATCGTGCAGAAGGACCCGCTCAGTGCGGGCCGGGTGCTCGCGCTGGCCATGATCGTCGGCGGCATAGTGCTGGCAAGGGTGACCAATCCCGAGTGACGTGCGCGCGGGGCGGTATCGTGCCGCCCCATGGACGTTGCGCCGATCCGGCCTCCCGACCTCTCCGCGCGGCCGTTCTTCCTGGCCACCGAGCGCATCATGGCGGCCTCGCCCGCCGAGCTCTACCGCATGTGCACCCAGCAGCTGTCGCTGTGGTTCGCCGATCCCGGATCGGTGCTCATGCGCCCCGCCGTCAACGAGCCGTTCTTCTTCACCGCCGGCGGCGGCCACCCCCACTACGGCCGCTTCTTGCGCCTTATCCCGGACCAATTGGTCGAATTGACCTGGGTGACCGGCCCCGGCGGCACCGAGGGCGTGGAAACCGTTCTCACCGTTGAATTCACCGACCACGGCGCCGGCACCGTCCTCCTCCTCACCCACGCCGGCTTCCCCAACGCCGCCTCCCGCGACCGCCACGAAAAGTCCTGGCCCCAGGTCCTCGAACAATTGGACCGCCGCACGGCTGTCGCAACTTCCTAGTAGCGTCAGCAAAGGTTCGCGGCCGTCTCGTTCTGGACTGAGTGGAGCGGGGGAGCGAAGCGGAGGAGCGGAGGGAGGGAAGAACGAGACATAAAGGCCGCGAACCCGCCCCGAAGCGAAGCGGAGGGGCAAATCCAACACAGAAAGGACAGTGATGCCTACACGTTCCGCACGCACCGCGTGGACCGGTGGTCTGCAGGACGGCTCGGGTCAGGTCGAGCTGGTCAGCTCCGGCGTCGGCAAGTACGACGTCTCGTTCCCGAAGCGTTCGGCCGACAATGCCGACGGCACCACCAGCCCCGAAGAGCTGATCGCCGCCGCGCATTCCTCCTGCTACTCGATGGCGCTCTCGGCCGAGATCGGCCGGGCGGGCGGCACTCCGGAAGCCCTGGACGTCACCGCTGATGTGACGCTCGGCCCGGATCCGGCCGGCGGTTTCCGTATCTCGAACATCAAGCTGACCGTGGTCGGCCGTGCTTCCGGCATCGACGCCGACGGTTTCCTGGCCGCCGCGCAGGCCGCCAAGGCGGGCTGCCCGGTCTCCAAGGCGCTCTCCGGTGTGGACAACATCGAACTGGACGCGACCTTCGAGTCCTGAGTCGCGAAGCCGGTACGCCGATAGTTTGCGAGGGATGGCCGGGGGCTAGTCCTTTCGGCTATTTCTCGCCCGGAACCGGGCTTTCGCCTCGAATCGCACCCACTTTCGGATCTAGCCTGGCAGTCGCTGCCAGTCGAGATCGCGAAGGTGGGTGTTTTTCATGAGTGGGCAGACAGCCGTCGAAACCGCCGTTACAGCGGATGCCAAGGGTTCGCTGCCGCGGGTGCTCGCGCTCGACGCGGCGCGCGGGATCGCGGTGCTGGGGATGTTCGCGGTGCACGTCGGACCGCAGGACGGCATGGCCGGGGCATCATGGCTGACGGTCTTCCAGGGCCGGTCCGCCGCGCTGTTCGCGGTGCTCGCAGGGGTGTCGCTGGCGCTGATGTCCGGCGGGGATCGCCCCTACTCCGGAATCGCGGCGCGCCGCACCAGGGTTCGCATCGCCGCGCGGGCACTGCTCATCGCGGTGCTGGGCATGGCGCTCGCGCTGGTGCCGTCCGGCATCGGCATCATGATCATCCTGACCTACTACGGCCTGTATTTCCTGCTCGCGCTACCACTGCTGCGGCTCTCCGCACGGACGCTGGCGCTGCTCGCGGCGGCGTGGGCGGTGGCGGGACCGATCCTGTCGTTCGTGCTCCGAAGCCATATGGACCAGAACACCTTCGGCGGCAGCCCGACCTTCGACATGCTCACCACGTGGGCGGGGTTGCGCGAGTTCGCCGAGATGCTGATTCTCACCGGCGGCTACCCGGCGCTGACCTGGATGCCGTTCGTGCTGGCCGGTCTGGCCCTGGGGCGCTTCGGGATTCGCCATATCCGGCCCGCCGCGGTGCTCGGCAGTGGTCTGGCACTGGCCGTGCTCGGCTACGGCGGTTCGTGGTTCGTGCAGCACGCGCTGGGCGGCCGGCAGCACCTGATCGATCTGCTGGCCCCGGTTTTCGCCGAATCGGGCACGGATTTCGAGCCGGGGCAGTTCCTCGACGCGTCCGGCCTCGGCGTCACCCCGACCACCAGCTGGTGGTGGCTGACCGTGGCGAATCCGCACAGCGGCACCCCGTTCGAGGTCTTCGGCGCGACGGGCGTGGCACTGCTGGTGATCGGAGCGCTATTGCTGCTCACCCCGCGCTTGGAACTGCTGCTGCGGCCCCTGATCGCCGCGGGGTCCTGCGCGCTGAGCCTGTACATCCTGCAGGTGCTGGCCGTGGGCATCCTGGTCCCGCTGCCGGATGCGGAATCCGATGCGATGCCGACCGGAATTCACGCCCCGGGCTGGGGCCTGCTGGCCATCCTGGCCCTCGGTTCACTGCTCCTGGCGACCCTGTGGCGCAGCGTATTCCGCCGCGGTCCGGCGGAGTGGCTGCTGCACAGGGTGACCATGGGCGTCACAGACCGGCTGGTACCCGATCGCGGCTAGCGAATTCGGTCAAGGCCGCGAAGGCCAGCCCGAGCGCCGCCCACAGCGTGGCGGTCTCGGCCAGCGACGCCACCCGGAACTGCCACAGCAGCGTCGCCGGGAAATCGTCCTTGACCTCGTTGATACCCGGCAGCGCCACGTATCCGACGGCGGTGACCGCCAGGAACGCCACCACGCCGCCGATGATCCGCACCGTATTCAGCTGCGTGCGAAGCAGTTTGAACACGTACACGCCCGCGCCCACGGCCGCGAAGCCGAGGATCACGACCGCCAGCCACAACCAGGTGCGCTGATTGATGGTGTCCGGATCGCCCACCGCGGGCGGATTGGCCGGGTACTTGAAGAACGGCACCGCGACAACGGCGAGCCAGCCACCCGCCGCCAGCCCGAGCGCCAGCTGCGGCCCGGACCATCGGGTATATCGCCGAGCCACATTGGCGGCCGTGGCCAGCAGTGCGCCCATGGCGATGCCGAACAGGCCCAATGCCAGGAACTGGCCGAACTTCTGACCGGTACGGCTCACGAGGGGTTCTTCCTCGTCACCGTGCGAATGCCCACCGGCCGACTCGGCCGCGCCATGGGCATCGGAATGCGTTCGGGATTGCGCTTCTTCGATGGCGATCGCCGCGTCCACCTTGGATTCCCCGATCAGGAAACCCACGGTGCCCGCCAGCAGGCCCGCGATGAGGCCGGCCAGCAGGCCGCGCAGCAAAAGCGTCTTGAGCGAACCCGCGAGGGGTTTGGTTTCGCTCAGTGACACGGGACGCCCAGCAGGTGCCGTCCGTCGTGCATCAGCTCGTGCATGTACATCCCCGTACGGGAGATGACGCCCTGATCGAAACCGACCAGGTACACGGTGAGCAGTGCGAGCAGAACGACAGCCGCGGAGATGAGCAGCGCGTTCAGCGCGTCACCACTCCGGCTGGGATTGTGGACGATGGCCATGCGAGTCCTCCTTGGGGATTTCGCGTCCCCCTCGAGTTGGGTTGCGACGGTGCCGGTGTCTGGCTTTTCCGGCACCCACCCCGAACTCGGGACTTGTGCGTGGATAACAGTGGCGCGACCGCCCCGGAATCACACCGGGTTACACGTCACCATCGCTTACTTCACTCCGAAGAGTGACATCCCCGCTGGCCCGGCGTCAATACGGGGTCTATCAGGCGTTCTTGCCGGTGACGTCGAGGACGACCTCGAACTCCAGCAGCGACGCACCGGTGGACACCGGCTTGCGGGCCTCGCCGGCGTGCGCTTCGCGGGCCGGGCCGTCGCGCCAGGCTTCGAAGGATTCGTTGGAATCCCACTGCGTGACAACGAAATAGCGATTGTCGCCGGAGACCGGGCGGAGCAGCTGGAAGCCCAGGAAGCCGGGGGAGTTCTCCACGGCGTGCGCGCGGGCCGCGAAGCGCTTCTCCAATTCGGGGCCGGCGCCCTCGGGAACCTCGATTGCGTTGATCTTGACTACTGCCATGGGAGCGAGGCTACCCCGCCCTGTCTCAGCCCCGACCTGCCGTTTGCCCATAGATTGATCATGTGTTGTATGACGAAGGCGGCGCCGGCGTGCCGATCCTGCTCCTGCACGGGTTGATGGGCAGTGCTCGGACCTGGGATTCCCAATTGGATTGGATCCGCGAGTTCGGGCACGTGTACACCTTCGACGCGGCGGGGCACGGGCGGCCCGCACCGGCCGAGCTGACCACCGAGGCCTTCGTGGCGGATCTGGCCGCGGCCACGGCGGCTATCGCCGAACCCATGGTGGTGATCGGGCATTCGATGGGCGGCCTGCACGGGTGGATGTTCACCGCGGCGCATCCGGAGCGGGTGCGGGCGCTGGTGGTCGAGGACATCGCACCGGATTTCCGGGGCCGGACCGCGGCGGATTGGGCGGCCGTGATTTCGGCTTGGCCGCAACCGTTTCCGTCCGAGGAGGCGGTGCTGGAGTTCTTCGGTCCGGTGGCGGGGCGGTATTTCCTGGCCTCTTTCATCAAGGGGCCGGACGGGTTCCGGCTGCACGGTGACATACCGACCTTCCGGGACATTTCCGAGGAATGGGGGAGCCGGGACTTCTGGGCGCAGTGGAAATCCATCACCGTGCCCGCGCTGCTGCTCGAGGGCGAGCACACCATCACCCCGCCGGGGCAGATGGCGGAGATGGCGGCCGTGCATCCCGGCGCCCGGCACGTGGTCATCGCCGATGCCGGGCACCTGGTCCACGACGACCAACCCGCCGCCTACCGGGCCGAAGTCGAGGCTTTCCTGCGGCGCGTCCTCGATTGAAGGCGGGTGCCTTCAGTCTCCGCGCGCGCCCGTCGTATGCTCGGCTCGACGCATCCCAGAGTGAATGGTGACCACCGATGATCGACTTCACGATTCCTGCCGAACTCGCCGCCGAACGCGATCGGGTTCGCCAGTTCGTCATCGACAAGATCGTCCCCTTCGAGCGCGACCCGCGCCTGACCGCGCACGGGCCCAATGACGAATTGCGCCAGGAACTGGTCGAATTGGCGCGCGCCGAGAACCTGCTGACCGTGCAGGCGCCCAAGGAACTGGGCGGTCGCGGGCTGACCCACGTCGAACAGGCCGTGCTGTACGAGGCGTCCGGCTGGTCGACCCTGGGCCCGGTCGCCATGAACTGCGCCGCGCCCGACGAGGGCAATATGTTCCTGCTCTCCAAGATCGCGAACCCGGAGCAGACCAAGCAGTACCTGCAGCCGGTCATCGACGGCCACCAGCGCTCGGTCTTCGCCATGACCGAACCCGGCGGCGCGGGCTCGGACCCCAACCAGCTCGCGACCGAAGCCGTGTTCGACGGCGAGAACTTCACCATCAACGGGCGCAAATGGCTGATCACCGGCGCCGACGGGGCCAAGACCTGGATCATCATGGCCCGCCTGGCCGCCAACCCGCACCTGCCCGAGGGGCCGACGCTGTTCCTGTGCGACGGCGACGCCGAGGGCATCGTCATCGAGCGGATCATGAACACCATGGACCGCAACTATGTCGGCGGGCATGCGGTCGTGAACTTCGAGAACCTGGTGCTGCCGCGCGAATCCGTGCTCGGCGAGACCGGGCAGGCGCTGCGGTACGCCCAGTTGCGGCTGGCTCCGGCGCGTTTGACGCACTGCATGCGCTGGCTGGGCGCGGCCGAGCGGGCGCAGGCCATCGCCGTCGACTACGCCAAGACCCGGACTGCCTTCGGCAAGACCATCGGTGAGCATCAGGGCGTGTCGTTCATGTTGGCGGACAACGAGATCGCGCTGCACCAGTGCCGGCTGACCATCTGGCATGCCTGCTGGCTGATGGATCAGGGCGAGAAGGCGCGGCACGAATCCTCGATCGCCAAGTCCTACGTCTCCGAGGAACTGTTCAAGGTCACCGACCGCTGCGTTCAGGTGCTCGGCGGCATCGGCATCTCCGACGAGACCGTGGTCGAAATGATCTTCCGCGACATGCGCGCGTTCCGCCTCTACGACGGCCCCACCGAGGTCCACAAATACGCCATCGGCCGCAAACTGCTCCGCGGATAGCACAACTCTCGTAACTCTCAGGGGCTTCGCCCCCGAACCCCTGGGAGCCGCGAGCCCACGTCTACCTGCCCGAAGGGGCGGGACAAGTCATAGTCACCGACTAGGATTCGCGAGCATGAGTTCGGAACTGCATGTTGATGTGTCCGGTGGGGTCGCGGTGCTCACGCTCAACCGGCCTGCCCAGCAGAACGCGCTCACACCCGCCATGGCGTCGGAACTCGGTGCGGCGCTACGTCGCTGCGACAATGACGACGCCATCGGCGCGGTGGTGATCACCGGGACGCCGCCGGCCTTCTGCGCGGGGGCCGATCTGTCGTTGAAGGTCGGCGAGGTCAACGGGTTGATCGATCCGCCGCCCTTCCGGATTCGCAAGCCGGTCATCGCGGCCGTGAACGGGCATGCGGTCGGCATCGGGCTGACCATCGCCTTGCAGTGCGATCTGCGGTATATCGCTCGCGATGCCGTTTACGCGCTGAACCAGGTGCGCCGCGGCGCGCTGGCCGACGGCTACGCGCACTGGACCCTGCCCCGCCTGATCGGCAGCGCCAATGCCGCCGACCTGTTGCTGACCGGCCGCACCTTCGACGGTGACGAAGCCCGCGCGCTCGGCATCGCCAATGCCTGCCTGCCCGCCACCGAAGTGCTGCCCACCGCGCTGGAAGTCGCGCACGACATCGCCCACGGCTCGGCCCCGCTCCCGGTCGCACTCTCCAAGCGCCTGCTCTGGGAAGCCCCGACCATGACCCCGGAAACCGTCGGCCGCCTGGAAACCGAACTCAACGACTACGTGGCCAAATCCACCGACGGCGGCGAAGGCGTAGCCGCCCTCAAGGACCGCCGCCAGCCCAAATGGACCGGCACCGTCAGCACCGAATGGCCCGCCTGGGACGCCGTCACCGACGGCAAACGTCCCGGTTTGGACTGACCCTCAGGCATTCCCGCCGATGATCATCAGGATGAACAGGATGGCGAGGGCGATCATCCACAGTGTGCCGATGATGCCGAGCACGTAGCCCACCATCACCTGCACGCGGCCGCCGTAGGCGCCGCCGGATGCCTCGATATCGTTCAGGGCCCGCCGCCCGAGCACCCAGGCCACCGGCCCGAGCACCCCGCAACAGAACAGACTGAGCACGCCGAGCAGCAACACCGTCGTCGCATGCTCGTGCTCAACAGGTGCGCCGATCGGCTGCTCAGGGATGACCACCGTGCGATTTTACGTTCGCAAGCCCCGACTCGGCAGGCTGACGCGCGGTGTTCGCTTGCGCGACACCGTTTCTGGACGATCGACTACCTGATTCCCGGCCAAAGCCCGCCGGGATGACGAATTCGCGGCCCGCCGGGATCGGCGAGTTCGGTCCTACTTGCGCCGCTGCCGCGCCACTTCCGCGAGCACCACGCCCGCCGCGACGGAGGCGTTCAGCGATTCCACCGGCCCCGCCATCGGAATGCTCAGGATCGAATCGCAGTTCTCGCGCACCAGCCGCGAGAGCCCCTTGCCCTCGGATCCGACCACGATGACCGTCGGTGCGCTGCCGTCGAATTCGTCGAGGGTGGTGTCCCCGCCCGCGTCCAGGCCCACGATCTGGTACCCCTGGCTCGCCCAATCCTTCAGCGTGCGAGTCAGATTCGTGGCCCGCGCCACGGGCAGCCGCGCCGCCGCGCCCGCACTGGTCCGCCACGCCACCGCGGTCACGCTGGCGCTGCGCCGCTGCGGGATCACCACGCCCTGCCCGCCGAACGCCGCCACCGAACGGATCACCGCGCCCAGATTGCGCGGATCGGTGATGTTGTCCATGGCGACCAGCAGCGCCGGTTCCGCGCTCTGCTTGACCCGGTCCACCAGATCGTCCGGATGCGCGTACTTGTACGGCGGCACCTGCAGCCCGAGTCCCTGGTGCAGCCCGTTGTGGCTCATCTTGTCCAGGTCGGTGCGCGGCACCTCGAGAATCGAGATCCCGGTCTCGGCCGCGATCTTCACGGCCTCGCTGAGCCGGTCGTCGTTCTCGGTGCCCACCGCCACGTACAGCGCGGTCGCCGGCACTCCGGCGCGCAGGCATTCCACGACCGGATTGCGCCCGAGCACCAGCTCCGGCCCGTCGCTGTCCTTACGGCCCGCCAGCGGCCGGCTCGCATTGCGGGACCGGGTGGTCGCGGCGGCGTTCTCCGCCTTCGCCTTGGCCTTGGCCTTCTTGGCGGCCGCGTGGTACGGCCGGTCCACCGCCGCCGGGGTCGCGCCCTTGCCCTCGAGCCCGCGGCGGCGCTTGCCGCCGGACCCGACGACCTGCCCCTTCTTGGTGCCCGACTTACGCACCGCGCCGCGCCGTGCCGAATTCCCTGCCATCACTTCGCCTTCCGTATCACGCGGGAAACCCGCACTCGCCGGTCACGGGAGAACCCGCGCTCCGTCGATCACTGCGGGAAACCTGCATCCGGTCGGCGCAGCGAAACGGCTGCGCCCCTGTCAATCCGCGCTGCCCGGGGGCAGCACCTCCACTGTCCGGCCGCACGCGGCGACCGAACCTCACCCGTTCCGCCCGGGGGCGGAAAGTTCACTTGTCCTTCGTCAACGTCCACTCCGCACCCTGCGCGGTGTCCGTGACCTCGACGCCCGCGGCCTTGAGCCGGTCGCGGACCGCGTCGGCGGTGGCCCAGTCCTTGTCCTTGCGGGCCTGCTGACGCCGTTCGAGTTCGGCCCCGATGAGCACGTCCAGGGCCGCGATGGCCGAGGTGTCGTCGGCCGGGGTCACCCAGTGCGCGTCCAGCGGATCGACCCCGAGAATGCCGAGCATGGCCCGCACCTGACCGGCCAGCGTGCGCGCGGCCTCGAGGTCGCCGGCTTCGACGGCCTTGTTGCCCTCGTGCACCACGTGATGGATCTCGGCCAGCGCCTTGGGCACCCCGAGGTCCTCGTTCAGGGCTTCGGCGAAGGCGTCGGTCCAAGTGCCGATCGGGATCTCCCCGGCCCGCTCGCGCACCCGCTCGACGAACGCCTCGATCCGCTGGTACGAGGTCGCGGCCTCGGCCAGCGCCTTGTCCGAGTACTCCAGCATGGACCGGTAGTGCGCGCTGCCCAGGTAGTAGCGCAGCTCCACGGCCCGGACCCGTTGCAGCACATTGGGAATGGAGAGCACATTGCCCAGCGACTTGGACATCTTCTCGCCGCTCATGGTCACCCAGCCGTTGTGCAGCCAGTACCGGGCGAACCCGTCCCCGGCCGCCTGTGACTGGGCGATCTCGTTCTCGTGATGCGGGAAGATCAAATCCATACCGCCGCAATGGATGTCGAATTCCGCGCCGAGATAGAACTCGGCCATGGCGGAGCATTCCAGATGCCAGCCCGGGCGGCCCGGACCCCACGGCGACGGCCAGCTCGGCTCACCCGGCTTGGCGGCCTTCCACAGCGTGAAATCGCGCGGATCCTTCTTACCGGTCCCGGCGCTCTCCCCCTGGTGCACGTCGTCGAGTTTGTGCCCCGACAATTTCCCGTAATCCGGGAAACTCAGCACATCGAAATACACGTTCCCGTCGGACGGGTAGGCGTGGCCGCGCTCGATGAGCCGTTCCATCATCTGCACCATCTGGGTGATATGCCCGGTGGCCCGCGGTCCGGCGGACGGCGGCAGCACGCCCAGGGCCTCGTACGCGCGGTCGAAGGCGCGTTCATGGGTGGCGGCCCATTCCCACCACGGGCGGCCGTGTTCGGCGGCCTTGTTCAGAATCTTGTCGTCGATATCGGTGACATTGCGAATGAAGGCGACGTCGAATCCATTGGCGGCCAGCCAGCGTCGCAGGACGTCGAACGCGACGCCGCTGCGCACATGGCCGATATGCGGTTCCCCCTGGACGGTCGCGCCGCACAGGTACACCGAGGCATGACCGGGGACCAGCGGCGTGAAGTCACGCAAGGTCCTTGTCTCGGTGTCGAAAAGGCGCAGAGTCACGACAGAGCATCCTAGCTGTTGAGATATAGCGGATTACGGGCGGATACGGCTTCGAGGTCGGCCGCGAACAGGTTTTTACTCGAATCGGTTTCTGGACCGAGGGCGTATCAGGACCGACAACAGAGCAGGGCGGTCGCCACCGAGGCGATGCCCTCGCCGCGGCCGGTGAGTCCCAGGCCGTCGGTGGTGGTGCCGGAGACCGACACGGGTGCGCCCAGGATCTCGCCCAGCACCTGCTGTGCCTCGGCCCGGCGCGGACCGATCTTGGGACGATTCCCGATTACTTGTACAGCCGCATTGACAATCGTGAAGCCGGCCTCGTCCAGCAGCCGCCGGACTTCCTTCAGCATGGCCGCCCCGGACACGCCTTCCCACTCCGGTTTCCCGGTGCCGAAGACCGCGCCCACATCGCCCAGACCTGCGGCGGAGAGCAGCGCGTCGCACAGCGCGTGGGCGGCGACATCGCCGTCGGAGTGGCCTTCGCAGCCGCTGTCGCCGTCGAACAGCAGGCCCGCCATCCAGCAGGGGCGGCCGGGCTGGATCGGATGCACGTCGGAGCCGATGCCCACGCGCATCGAGGCGGGATCGATCACGGCGCAGTCACCGCCTCGCGTGTCCGGTCAAGGGTGCTGACGGTGTCGGCGGTATCACGCTGGGCGGCAAGCGTATTGGCCAAGATCAGATCGAGCGGTGTCGTGATCTTGAAGGCGAGGGTGTCTCCGGGCACGGTGCGCACGATAGCGCCCAGCAGTTCGACCAGGCCCGCGTCATCGGTCGCCTGGGTATCGGTGGCATAGGCCGAGCGCAGGAGTGCGGCATCGAAGCCTTGCGGAGTCTGGATCGCGCGGAGTGCGGAACGGTCGGGCGTGCCGGTCACCGCACCCGCGGCGTCCACGGATTTGATGGTGTCCGAAACGGGCAGCCCCGGCACCACGGCCTGCGCCCCGGCACGCAATTCGTCCACCACGCGCGTGATGAGCGCGGGCGGGGTGAGGGCGCGGGCGGCGTCGTGGACCAGCACGTAGGTGGCGTCCGGTGCGGCGGCCAGCCCGGCGCGCACGGAATCGGTGCGCTCGGCGCCCCCGGGCACGACGTGCACGGGGGTCGGGGTGTCGGGCAGCAGGGCGCGGGTCTCGGCGACGAGTTCGGCGGGCACCATAACCACAACCTCGTCGACGGACCCGGAATCGATCAGGCCCTGCACCGCCAATGCGAGCATGGGACTGCCGCCGACGTGGACGAACGCCTTCGGTTTGTTTTCACCGAGGCGAACACCCATGCCGGCGGCAGGAACCAGTGCGACGACACGAGAGTCGCCGGCTGATCTGTTCACGGTCAGGACGCCGCGGCGAGAACCTCGTCCAGCAGGGTCTCGGCCTTCACGTCGTCGGTACCTTCCGCGAGCGCGAGCTCACCGACGAGGATCTGCCGAGCCTTGGCCAGCATGCGCTTCTCACCGGCGGACAGGCCGCGGTCCTGCTCCCGGCGCCACAGGTCACGAACGACCTCGGCCACCTTGTTCACATCGCCGGAGGCGAGCTTCTCGAGGTTGGCCTTGTAGCGGCGAGACCAGTTGGTGGGCTCTTCGGTGTGCGGAGCGCGCAGTACCTGGAAGACTCGATCCAAGCCCTCCTGGCCGACGACGTCGCGGACGCCGACGTATTCCGCGTTCTCAGCGGGAACCCGAACGGTCAGGTCGCCTTGTGCGACCTTCAGGACCAGATACTCCTTTTGTACACCCTTGATGGTGCGGGTTTCGATAGCTTCGATCAGCGCCGCTCCGTGGTGGGGGTAAACGACGGTGTCTCCGACCTTAAAAATCATGTGTCCCGTGCCCCTTTCGATGTTCACAGTTTAACATGCGACTCGGTAACGGCGCGATCAACGGCGCAGGTCAGGGCCACAACGAGGCGGCGGCGGGGGTTGACAGAACGCGATTCGTATGCATCCCGTTGTGCCATAAGGAGTTACAAACGGACGCATATGCGGGAGCGCTTCACGCATACGCGAGTGCGCACCTCCCATAAACGACATTGCATCCGCTGCGAACGCAACGACGCAAACTCGGAATCGATCATGTGGATGTGCGCACTCGATCATCACGCCCGGGCGCGCCCCGTGCGTCCCACCCACAACACCGCCCGCCTGTGTGGCGCGGCGAGACACGGATTACTCTCTTTGACTACTACTCTCCATAGTGGAGTGAGCCCGGTCGACATGGAGGACCCCGTGACTGCCCTGAAAGCCACCACTGCGTCGAAGAAGCGGCGGCGTGCCGTGACCGTTGCCGCACTCGCCGCGGGTGCGGTGCTCGCGCTGTCGGGTTGCGGTGCCGGTCAGATCTCGCAGACCGCGAGCCAGGTCGCGGCGGTCAACGGCAACGCGGCCAACGTCAGCAATATCGCGCTGCGCGACGTGCGCTTCCTGCTGCCGAAGACCGAGGAGTACAACAACGCCAAGGGCGGCAAGGCGGTGCTCGCCTTCAGCGCCGTCAATATGAGCGAGTACAAGACCGACGAGCTGGTCAGCATCACCACCGACCTGGGCCCGGTCAAGATCGCCTCCAAGGTCGAGATCAAGCCGCAGGCCACCGTGGTCGCCGACAAGGCCGAGGGCGCCGCCGCCAAGAAGGACGAGCACGGCGCGGCCGAGGCCGGGCACGACTCGCACGGCGCCACCACCTCCGCGGCCGCCCCCGCGTCGGAGAAGGTCGCCGACCCGGACGCCAAGCCGGTCCTGATCGAGGTCACCGGGCTGACCAAGGACGTCACCCCCGGCCTGACCTACCCGGTCACCTTCAACTTCAAGGACGCCGGCACCGTCGTCGTCAACGTCCCGGTCGACGCCGGCCCGGACCACCCGCGCCCGGAGCCCGTCTCCGCGGAGGGTGAGAGGAAGGGCGGCCACTGAGCCCCGCTCCACAGCCTCGATCGCGCCCCGCTTCGGAAACCGAAGCGGGGCGCGATCTTTTGCCGGGGGCGGGCTGCCCGGACCTGTCGGGGCGGCTGGTTAGGCTGCCCGCGTGGCCAAGGTGAAATCGCTGTATCGCTGTGCCGACTGCCAGCACGAGGTCGCCAAATGGGTGGGCCGGTGCCCGGAGTGCGGGGGCTGGGGGACCATCGAGGAGGTGGCGTCGTCCTCGGCCGCGGTGGCGGTGGGGCGGCGGGCCATGTTGCCGAGCACCGCGGCGGTGCCGATCACGGGGATCGACGCGAACAAGACGTTCGCCCGGTCGACGGGGGTTTCGGAGCTCGATCGAGTGCTCGGCGGCGGGATCATTCCCGGGTCCGTGGTGCTGCTCTCGGGCGAGCCGGGGGTGGGCAAGTCGACGCTGCTGCTCGAGGTGGCGCATCGGTGGGCGCGGGTGCGGGACGAGATCGCGCTGTACGTGACGGCCGAGGAATCGGCGGGGCAGGTGCGGCTGCGGGCGGACCGGACCGGTGCGGTGCACGAAAAGGTGTACCTGGCCGCGGAATCCGATCTGGGGACCATTCTGGGGCATGTGGAGCAGGTGAAACCCACACTGCTGGTGGTGGACTCGGTGCAGACCATGCTGGCCGCCGACGCGGACGGCGTGATCGGCGGCGTCACCCAGGTGCGATCGGTGACGGCGGCGCTCACCTCGCTGGCCAAGGCGAGCGGTATCGCGGTGCTGCTGGTCGGGCACGTCACCAAGGACGGCGCGGTGGCCGGTCCGCGCACCCTGGAGCATCTGGTGGACGTGGTGCTGCAGTTCGAGGGCGACAAGCATTCCTCGCTGCGCATGGTGCGCGGCATCAAGAACCGTTTCGGCAGCACCGACGAGGTCGGCTGTTTCGAGATGCGCGAGGCCGGCATCCACTGCGTGGACGATCCGTCGGGCCTGTTCCTGCATCACCGGGGCGCGGCCGTGCCGGGCACCGCGGTCACCGTCGCCATGGACGGCAAGCGGCCCATGCTCGGCGAGGTGCAGGGCCTGACCGTGGACACCCAGGCGCCCGCGCCGCGCCGCGCGGTGAGCGGCCTGGACTACAACCGGGTTTCGATGGTGCTGGCCGTGCTGCAGAGCCGCGGCGGGGTCTACGTGGGCAAGCAGGACGTGTACGCGGCCACCGTCGGCGGCATGCGGCTGGTGGAACCGGCGGCGGATCTGGCTGTCGCGCTTGCCATCGCGAGCGCGGGTATGGACCGGGCGCTGCCCAGCGGCATGGTGGTGCTCGGCGAGGTCGGGCTGGCGGGCGAGGTCCGGCAGGTGACCGGGCTGTCGCGGCGGCTGGCCGAGGCCGAGCGGCTGGGGTTCACCGAGGCGCTGGTGCCGCCCGGCGTGGACCGCGCCGGCCGCAGCATGACGCTGCGCGAGGTCGCGGATCTCGGTGCGGCGCTGGCCATCACCGGGCTGCGCGGGCGGCGGCGGGAACGGCCGCGCGAGGAATTGGCCGAATGACGATCGTGGCGGGGGCGAGCCGGAGAGGGCGCGGGTGATGGCGGGACGCTGGATGAACGGGCTGCTCGGTCGTTCGATGCCGGTGCTCGCCAGTGCCGGCGATTCCGCGGCTGGTCAGGAGAATTCGGCGGAAGTGGTCCGGGACGTGATCGCGCGCCTGGTGCCGGGGACGCAATTGCGCGATGGAATCGATCGAATTCTGCGGGCCGGCACCGGTGGTTTGGTGGTGCTCGGATACGACGATCGAGTGGAGCGAATCTGCGACGGCGGATTCGAATTGGATGCCGAATTCGCGCCCACCCGCTTGCGCGAATTATCGAAAATGGATGGTGCGGTTGTGCTTTCCACCGACGGTATGCGGATCGTACGCGCGAATGTGCATTTGGTGCCCGATCCGGGATTGCCGACGGTGGAATCCGGGACCCGGCACAAAGCCGCCGAACGCACCGCGCTGCAGACCGGATATCCGGTGGTGTCGGTGAGCGGTTCCACCGGATTGGTGACCGTGTACATGCAGGGCGGCCGGCATCTGGTGCAGGATTCGGCGACCATCCTGTCGCGGGCCAATCAGGCCATGGCCACGTTGCAGCGCTACCGTTTCCGGCTCGACGAGCTGACCCGCCGGCTGTCCGCGCTGGAGCTGGAGGACTTCGCGACGCTGCGCGACGTGCTGACCGTGCTGCACTGCCTGGAGCTCATGCGCCGCACCGCGGGCGAGATCGAACAGGATGTCCTGGAGCTCGGCGTGGACGGCCGCCAGCTGGCGCTGCAGCTCACCGAATTGGTCGCCGACACCGAGAACCTGCGCCGCCTGCTGGTGCGCGACTACCTGGTCGCCGAGGCGGCGGGGGAGACGCAGGTGGACCGGGCGCTGGCCCGCCTGGACCGGCTCGCCGACGCCGATCTGGTGGAGCTGGCGAATCTGGCTCCGCCCCTTGGCTATCCGGCCACCCCGGAAGCCGTGGAGACCGCGGTCGGCCCGCGCGGTTACCGCCTGCTCGCCCAGATCCCGCGCGTCCCCTTCCGGCGGGTCGAACCCTTGGTCGCCGCGTTCGGCACGCTACGCGCGCTTCTGGAGGCCACTCCGGCCGATCTGGAAGCGGTGGAGGGCATGAATCCCGTACTGGCGCGCCGCATTCGTGAGGGTGTGGCCCGGCTCGGCGACCACCGCCACCCGTGAGCCGCGCCGGAACGACGAAGGCGGCCCGTTCCGTCCGCGAACGCGACAGCTGATTTCGGGACGACCGGGGTAACTCATCGGGTACGCCAGAAGCGGTTCGGCTCCGAACCGCCGCCCCGCATGCCAACTGGCGACGGCTCTCAGCCGTGCGCCGAAGTCGCGGAGAGGCGGAACAGTTCAGGCGATATTGAACGGTTCCGGGGAGCTGCGCACCGAACCCAATTGCGCCACAACGGTGTACGGCCCCGGCGACACGGCGACGCGCTCGCCCGCGCAGCCCGGCGCGGAGGTGGCCCCGGACCAGGTGACGGTGAAGGCGGCCTGCTGGCCCGGATTGAGGGTGCGCACGTCGGGGGTGCCGTCCGGGTAGCAGTCGGTGGAGGCCCACAGCTTGCGCTGCCCGTCCAGCGACTGCACCGACACCAGCTGCAGCCCCGAACCCATGTCCCGTTCGCAGGCGCTGCTGGAGATATTGGTGATGACGATGCCGAACACCGGCTGCTCACCGGTCTTGTAGGTCGGCTGCCCGACATTCACCTTCACTGCCAGGGACTGGTCCGGGCACTGCCCGGAGGCCGCCGGCGCGGCACTGGCGCCGCTGCCGCTGGGCTTGGGCGCGCTCGACTCCGGTGCGCCGGAGGAGCTTCCGGCGGGCTTGTTGGTCGCGCCCGCGGAAGTGGTGGTCTTGCCGTCGGCCTTGGCGTCGTCGCCACCGCCGCCGCGCAGCAGTGCGAAAGCCACCCAGATCACTATCGCGAGGGCGACCACCAGTGCGCCGATCGCGAGTGCGCGACGACGCCAGTAGATTTCCGGCGGCAGCGGTCCATTCGGTTCCAGCACGCTGACAACGGTAAGGGCACCGTCGGACGCATCCCCGGCAGGGTCTCGGCGTGTCGGAGGTGAAACGGCCTACGCGACAGGTACATTTCCGCGCCCGGCGGCGGCGTGGCGGGCCCCGGAAAGACGAAACACCTTGCGGCGCGGTCGGTATCGTCCGCGAGCTCCGCAAGGTGTCCGTTTGGTCCGGTACTACACGACCTCGCCGATATTGCCGATCACGCGGTGCAGCTTGATCTGGCCCTCGCCCAGGTTGTAGGTGACGCAGGCGATGGCGCACTCGCCGGTGGCCACCCGCTGCGAGATGATCATCGAACGCTGCATGAGCAGGCGCGCGGTCTCCTCCACGTGGCGCGCTTCCAGCTCGTCGACCTCGCTCAGGCCCTCGCGCCGCCCGATCAGGATGGACGGCGTCACCCGCTCCACCACGCTGCGAATGAACCCGCCCGGCACATTGCCGTGGTCGAGGGCGTCGATGGTGGCGCGCACGGCCCCGCAGCTGTCGTGACCGAGCACCACGATGAGCGGCACGTTCAGCACCTGCACGCCGTATTCGATGGAGCCGAGCACCGAACTGTCCACCACGTGACCGGCGGTGCGGACCACGAACATATCGCCGAGGCCCTGATCGAAGATGATCTCGGCGGCCACGCGCGAGTCGCCGCAGCCGAACAGAATGGCCTGCGGTTGCTGTCCGGAAACGAGCTTGGCGCGATCGGCGGCCCCCTGGCTAGGGTGCTGCAACGCGCCGTTGACGAAGCGCTCATTCCCTTCACGCAGGGATTTCCAGGCGCTGATCGGGTTGGAATGCGGCATGTGTCCCATTTTCCATACGTCGTCGGTTACCGGCGAGTCTGCGAAGTTACGGTCGGGCAAAGAGGGACCGACCACCTCACACCGCACCCGGTGAGAAGGTGACAGCTGATGTCGTGCGGCGAGGGTAACTCGTCGGGGACGGGCGAAGTGGAGTTCTTGCCGGACCGCCGGTCGCCGGCCCGACGTTCGGGGGCACTCGAGCCTGGCGCTGAAGGCGCGGGGAGGCGGGATAGCTACCATCGCTGGCGTGAGCTCGTGGGGGAAATCCCGGCTCCGGTTGCCGGCAGGAGGTCTTCGTGGACAGCGACGTGCTCATCGACTGGTACGGCGAAACCGCCCGTGATCTGCCGTGGCGGCGGCCGGAGGTGACCGCGTGGCAGATCTTGATGAGCGAGATCATGCTCCAGCAGACCCCGGTGGTTCGGGTGGAACCGATTTGGCGGGAATGGGTCGCGCGCTGGCCGGTGCCCTCGGCCATGGCCGCTGAATCCCAAGGCGAAGTGCTGCGGGCCTGGGGCAAACTCGGGTATCCACGCCGCGCGCTGCGGCTGCACGAATGCGCCCAGGTGCTCGCGCGTGATCACGGTGATGAGGTGCCGACCGATGTCGATGTCCTGCTGAGCCTGCCCGGCATCGGCGCGTACACCGCTCGCGCGGTGGCCTGTTTCGCCTACGGCCAGCGAGTCCCCGTGGTGGACACCAATGTTCGCCGCGTCGTCGCCCGCGCCGTGCACGGCCGCGCCGAAGCGGGCAATCCGGCCGCGCGCGACCTCGCCGAAACCGAAGCGCTGTTGCCCGCCAAGGTGGATCGCGCGGCCGTCTTCTCCGCCGCTCTCATGGAATTGGGCGCGACCGTCTGCACCGCCCGCACCCCCGACTGCGCCCGCTGCCCATTGCCTTCGTGCGCTTGGGTTTCCGCGGGCCGACCGGCGTCCGACGTGGTCCGCCGCGTCCAGAAGTACGAGGGCACCGATCGCCAGGCCCGCGGCCGCCTCCTGGATGTGCTGCGCGCTGCCACCGGCCCCGTCGAACGAGTCCGCTTGGACCTGGCCTGGACTCGCGATCCGGGCCAGCGTGACCGCGCCCTCGACTCGCTGTTGGTCGACGGCCTGATCGAGCAGACCGCCGACGGCCTGTTCGCCCTGGCGGGCGAAGCCTGAAATGCGCGCACCCCTCCCCGCACGGGACGAGGGGGCGTCACGCGGGAAGGGGTGCGGCGGGGCACCATCTGCCGCCCCTCATGCGGCAGATGGCAGCCCCACGCTCTTCGGGGGTCGTGCCGCATCCGGCTGGGCGGCTCAGCTGCGCCGGATGGGTGGAAGAGCGTGAGGTCAGGCGGGAACGAGCGCGCGGCGGCGGGCTCGCGTCCGGGAGCCGACGACACGGCAGACGAGATAGATGGTGAACGAGATGCCGGTGACGAAGGTGGATACCGGCACGCCGGGCGCGAGCGAGAGCAGAATGCCGCCCACCGCCGCGGTTTCGGCGAACACGATGGCCAGGATCGCCGCGCGCGCCGGGCTGGCGGTGAGCTGTGCCGCCGCGGCCGCCGGGGTGATCAGCAGGGAGAGCACCAGCAGCGCGCCGACGATCTGCACGCCGAACGCCGCCGTGATGCCGAGCAGCACCGCGAACACGATGGACAGCGCGCGCACCGGAACACCCCGCGCCACCGCCACTTCCGGGTCGGTGCTGGCGAACAGCAGCGGCCGGTAGATGGCCGCCAGCACGATCAGCACTCCGGCGGTGCAGGTCGCGAGCAGGGTGAGCCCGCTGTTGCCGACGCTCACCACCTGGCCGGTGAGCAGCGAGAACTTGGAGCCCGCGCGTTCCGGGCCGAGCCACAGGAACAGCACCGACAGGCCGAGGCCGAACGAGAGCACCACCGCGATCACCGAATCACGTTCGCGGGCACGGGAACCCAGCACGCCGAACAGGACGGCCGCCACCACCGAGCCGATGATCGCGCCCAGGCCGACGCCGATACCGGCGAGCAGCGCCGCCGCCGCGCCGGTGAGCGAGAGCTCGCTGGTGCCGTGTACCGCGAACGACATCTGCCGGCTGATGATCAGCGGGCCGATCGCCCCGGCCAGCAGGCCGAGCAGCGCCGCCGCCAGCACCGCCTGCTGTACGAAGTCGTAGGACAGCAGGTGCCCGGTGGTGGAGAAGTCGAACATCTTCGAGAAGACGTCGGAGAGTTTGTCGATCATGCCTTGTCCTCGTGGCAGTTCGGATCCTCGCCGTGGCAGTGCCCGGCCGAGCCGAGCGCGTCCATGCTGTCGCCGGTGCCGACCACGACCAGCCGCCCGCGCACGCGCAGTACGTCGACCTGGGTGCGGTAGAGCTCGGAGAGCACCTCGGAGGTCATCACCTCGTCCGGTGTGCCGATCCGGAATTTGCCGTCGACCAGGTACAGCACCCGATCCACCAGCGGCAGAATGGGATTGAGCTCGTGGGTGACGAACAGCACGGCCGTGTCGTGGGTGCGCCGGCGCTTGTCGATCAGCTCCGACACCAGCCGCTGATTGGCCATGTCGAGCGACAGCAGCGGCTCGTCGCACAGCAGCACCCGCGGATCCCCGACCAGCGCCTGCGCCACCCGTAGCCGCTGTTGTTCGCCACCGGAGAGCACGTCCAGCGGCGCGTACGCGAACCGCTCCGCCCCGACGTCCGAGATGGCCTGCGCCACTTTGGCTTTGCGTTCTTTGCGGCCGCGCAGACCGAATCCCCACCGATGTCCGTCCACACCGAGCCCGACCAGATCGACGCCGCGCAATTGCGCCCCGCCGTCGATGGTCTTCTGCTGTGGCACGTACCCGATATCCGGATTCCCGGTGCGCGCCCCGGAGCCCGCGATCTCCACGGTCCCCGCCGACAACTTCACCTGCCCGAGCAGCATTTTCAGCATCGACGTCTTGCCGGACCCGTTCGGCCCCAGCACCGCGATGAACTCGCCCGGCCGCACCTCGAGATCCAGGTCCTGCCACAGCGTGCGCTCCCCGAACGCCAGCCGCGCCCCGGTCAGCCGAACCGCGGGAATCGCGGCTCCCGCGGCGGGCGTGCGGATTTCGGCGGCGGGCGGAGTCGTGTCGGAGGGGCTCGCGGATTCGGTTGCGGGCGGAGTCGTGCCGGAGGTGATCGCGGATTCGGTTGCGGGCGTTGCGTCTTCGTCTACGGCGACGTCGGGGCGGGCGAGCGGCGGTGATACAGCGTGGTGCGCGTTCATGGCGGTGCTCCCGGTGGGGGTTGCGGTCCGGGTGGGGGTCGTGGCTGTCGAACCGGTTCCGGGAGCGGGGAATTCCCCGGACGCCGAGTGGGCGTCCGGGGAATTCCGCCGGGACCGGGATGCGGTCGCGGCGATGTCCTCGCTGAGCGGAACGGTGGGCATGGCGCGGGCCTAGCCGAGCGCCTTGGCCAGGGACTGGGCGTTGGTGGTCATCCACTGCACGTAGTTCTGGCCCTCGGGCAGGGTTTCGGTGACCTCGACGACGGCGACGCCGGCCTTGTCGGCGGTGGCGCGCAGGTCCTTGGTGGCCTTGTCCTCGGTCTGGATGTTGTAGACGAGGGCGCGAACCTGCTTGCCGTTCAACAGGTCTCGCACGGCGGCGACATCGGCGGGGGACGGGTCGGTGCCCTGTTCGACGGCTTCCTGGAAGGAATGCGGGGTGCGGTCGTCGGCCTTGGCGTCCACGAGCAGGTAGTAGGCCAGCGGTTCGGTCTGCAGGACCGGCTGGTTCGGATGCTCGGCCGCGATCTTGGCGATGATGGTCTCGATACCGGTCAGCTGGGTGACGAAGCCGGCGGCGCGATCGGCGTAGCCCTGCTTGTGGTCCGGGTCGAGTTCGCCGAGAGCGTCGGCGATCTGCTCGGCGACGTGGCCGACGGTGTGCGGGTCGTACCAGACGTGCTCGTTGGTATCGCCGTGGTTGTGGCCCGCGGTCTCGGTCGGCTGCGACTTCGCGGCCTCGGCGTGCTCGTCGTGGCCGGAGGCGATCTCGAAGGCGTTGACGGTCTTCTTGTTCTTGCCGCTGATGGCCTTGTCGATGAACTCGTCGTAGCCGCCGCCGTTGTAGACGACCAGCGCGGCATCCTGGATCTTGGTGGCTTCCAGCGGGCTGACCTCGTGCGAGTGCGGGTCGGCGCTGGGATCGGAGATCAGGGACTCGACCTTGGCATCGGAGCCGGCGACGGTCTTGGCGATATCGCCCCACACATTGGTGGAGGCCAGCACGGTGAGCTGATCGGAATCGTGCTTCGAGCTCCCGCAAGCGGTCAGGGTTGCCACTGCGGCGAGCCCTGCGGCGAAGAACGCGAATCCTCGGGCAAATCTCTTGTTCACGCGGTAACTCCTGGAACCTGACGCTTAACTAAAACGAAAACGATTGCCATTAAAATGTAGCGCAAGTGTCCAGCAGGGCAGTAATCCGACCGCCCGGTTGTGGTGGGGGACACGTGGGGGTTGCACCCCCACACCCCCGGTAGAGGAGGATCCTGGCGGCGGCGCGCACGGCGCGGGCGACGGTATGTGGGGCAGGGCGCGCGGTGCGGGAACTCCCGCCGACCCATGGCGGCCACAGCGCAACCGGCCGCTCGAAGCAAGCGGCGCTGCGCTACCCCCCCGAAACGCGGACGGCCCCCGCGAACGTCAGTTCGCGGGGGCCATCTCTCTCAGGTCCGGTAGGACCTACGTGGTCAGCGCGGCGACCGGCTGGCTCAGCAGCTGCGCGCAGCGCAGCAGGCCGAGGTGGCTGTACGCCTGCGGGTGGTTACCCAGGGACCGTTCGGCGACGGGGTCGTACTCCTCGGAGAGGAGACCGGTCGGACCCGCCACATCGACCAGCTGGGCGAAGAGCGCTTCCGCGTCCTCGCGCTTGCCGATGAGCAGATACGCCTCGACCAGCCACGCGGCGCACAGGTGGAAGCCACCTTCACCGCCGGGCAGGCCGTCGTCGTGGTGGTAGCGGTAGACGGTGGAACCGCTGCGGAGTTCGGCTTCGGTCGCGACGACGGTGGCCGCGAAGCGGGGGTCGGAGGGGTCGATCAGACCGCTCAGGCCGATGTGCAGGGTGGCCGCGTCGAGGTCGGTGCCCTCGTAGGCGGCGGTGTAGGACTGCACTTCCTCGTTCCAGCCCTCGGACTTCACCTCGTCGGCGATGGTGTCGCGCAGGGCTTCCCAGTCCAGATCGGCGGGACGGCCGAACTGCCGGGCGAGGGTGAGGGCACGGTCTACGGTGAGCCAGCCCATCACCTTGGAGTACACGTGATGCCGCGGATTGCCGCGGATCTCCCAGATGCCGTGGTCGGGTTCGCGCCAGCGGCGCTGCACCGCGGAAACCATGGCGTGCACCAATTCCCAATCGGCGTCGGGCAGCGCCTTGGCCGGATCGGTGATGCCCTTGCGCTCGCGCGCGTGGGCCAGCTGCGAGATCAGGTCCACGATGGGACCGAAAACGTCCAGCTGCACCTGCATGTTCGCCGCGTTGCCGACGCGCACCGGCCGCGATCCGGCATAGCCGGGCAGCTGGTCGATGACGGCCTCGGGCGGCAGGGTCTCGCCGTAGAGCGTGTAGAGCGGGTGCAGCCGTTCGGGTCCCGGCAGGGTCTCCAGCACCCGGTGCACCCAGGCCAGCAGCTCCTCGGCCTCGCCGACCGAGCCCAGCGAGACCAGCGCGGACGCCGTCAGCGAGGCATCGCGCAGCCAGCAGTAGCGGTAGTCCCAGTTGCGCACGCCGCCGATGTCCTCGGGCAGCGAGGTGGTGGCCGCCGCCAGGATGGAACCGGACGGTGCGTGCACCAGCCCGCGCAGGGTGAGCGCGGACCGCTTCATGAGGTCGGGCTTGAGCGGCGGCAGTTCCAGCGTGCCGACCCATTCCGACCAGTACCGTTCGGCTTCCCGCCGCCGGTCCGCCTCGGGGGTCATGGCGGGGGCGAGATCGGAGGTGCCGCAGCGCATTTCGAGCACGATCGGGCCCTGTGCGGGATCGACCACGGCCCGCGCGGTGTGATGGTTGCCCTCGTCGAGGATCTCCCACTCCACGCCGGGGGAGCGCAGCACGATCGGATCGTTGGTGCCCTGCACCTTCAAACCGCCGGCCGCGTGCACGATGCGCACCGGCACCTGACCGAATTCCGGTCGCGGCGCGAAGGTGATGACCGCCTTGGCGTCACCGGTGATGACGCGGGTCAGGTCGGTGCGCTCGGGGACGACATCGTGCGGCAGGTAGTCCACCACCTGCAAACTGGACCAACGGGTTTCGACGGTCATGGTGCCGTCCACGTACCGCTGCGACAGCGGCAGGCCCGCGCGCTCCGGCTGGATGGTGAAGTGGCCCGCGCCCGGCCCGCCGAGCAGGTGCGCGAACACCGCCGCCGAATCGGGTTCGGGATGGCACAGCCAGGTGATGGTGCCGTCCGGGGTGACAAGGGCTTTGGAGCGCGGGCTGGCCAGCATGGTCAGCCGCTCGATTCGAGGGGCGCTGGCACCTGCCAACCATGTGCGGCGTTCCTCGAGCAGGAACGCCAGCGCCTTCGACACCTCCTCGGTGCTGGCGACTCGGTACTTGGCGAGGCTTTCCCCGTCGCCCACCTTGATGCCGACATCGGGCCCGGAGAGCCGTTTGAAGGCCTTCTCGTCCGTGACGTCGTCACCGATGAACACCGCCGCCGAAGCGCCCTGCTGATGCCGGACGATGTCGAGGGCCGCGCCCTTGTCGGTCTCGACGACCGCGAGTTCGATGACTTCCTTGCCCTCGGTGATCTGCACGCCCACCCAGCTGGCGGGGCCCTGCCGGACCTGAACCAGTGCGCGGCGGCCGATTTCGGGGCTGGCATTGCGGACGTGCAGTGCCACGGAGGCGGGTTTGATCTCGACCGTCGCGCCGGGATTGTCCTGCGCGATCTGGGTGAGGGTCGAGGTGACCTCTTGCAGTAGTTGTTTGGCGTCGTTGTCGATGGCGTGCACGAAGCCGACATCGAATTCGGAACCGTGGCTGCCGATGAGTTGGACCTCGACGGGCAGCCGGGACAGGGCCGCGAGATCTCGCAGGGCACGCCCGGAGATGACGGCGGCGGTGGTGCCGGTGAGGGAAGCCAGGGCGCGCAGGGCGCTGACGGATTCCCTATGGGGATAGGCCTTCGCGGGGTCGGAGACGATGGGCGCGATGGTCCCGTCGTAGTCCGAAGCGACCAGCAGCCGTGGCACGCGGGCGATGGCCGCCAACGCACGGCGAAGTTCGAGTGGCAAATCCTGTGCGCTCACGCATCCAACCTAATGATCGGAGGAGATTTTTCAGGGCGCGAGTGATGCTACTGGGTACTGGTTTCCCCTTCGTATGTGTGGTGATACATAGCGTTTACAAGACACTTGCGTCTCGTTCACCGATTGTCCGGTTCCGCTGTGCGAACCCCCCTTGACCAGTCACGTTGTAGCAACAACGAAAAGGCCCGCCCACTCTCCGGCAGTGGACGGACCTTCGTCACACCCGGCGAACGCCCGCCGGGCGTTCGCGCGGTGCTACTTCTTGCTGTCTCCGATGAGGAGGTCGACGGTCAACTCGAGGCGCTCGGTGACGTCGGTGGCGGAGGCGCGGCGGGTGAGCCAGGCGACCAGGTTGGAGAGCCAGACGTCGGAGATGACGCGGGCGATGGCGAGCTGGCGCTCGGTGGGGTTCTCGTCGGCGAGGGCGCGGGCGAAGAACCGGTCCATGACCTTGCCCACCCGGTCGACTTCGGCCGCGGCCGAGGCGTCGGCGAACATGAACGCGCGGGTCATGGCCTCGGTGAGCAGGGGGTCGCGCTGCATGGCGCGGGTGACCTGGGTGAGCAGCAGGTGCATGCGCTCCTGCGCGGTGGCGCCGACCAGCGGCTTGCGGCGGCCCTCGAAGGTCTCGAATTCCCGGGCCAGGGCCGACACCAGCAGGTGCACCTTGGACGGGAAGTACCGGTAGAGCGTGCCGACGGCGACATCGGCGCGTTCGGCGACGGCCCGCATCTGCACCGCGTCGTAGCCGCCCTTGGAGGCGAGCGCGAGGGTGGCGTCGAGAATGCGTTTGCGCCGGTCGCGCTGCGCGGCCGAGCTGAGGTCCTCCTCGCTGAGCGTGGTCACGGGCGCGGTGCGCGCGGCGGCCACCTGATCGGCTGCTGCTTGCGATCGGGAGGGACTGGCCATCGGTTGAAAGTCCTTTCCTGCACGAATCGTTCGGTCATCTCACCCAGTCGTCCGGTGGCGGTGGGCTACGAGTTCGTACCGCGACCTGACGGCGCTTGACTTCCGCCCGGCCTGAACATTAGAACATGTTCTAGGAGCGGAAGTCACTCCGGAAAGGCGGTATGGAGTGTGACCATAGCCACCACTGACGAGCATAAAGCCGTTCAGGAGTCGATGCGCGGATGGGCCGCGGCGGTGCGTCCAATTGCAACAATGCGAACCGGAGCACCGGAATATTGGCGCGAATATTGGTCGCGCCTGGCCGAACTCGGAATTTTCCGGGTCGCGGTCCCGGAGGAGAACGGCGGAGCTGGTGGTTCCGTCGGGGATCTGGCTGTCCTGGTGGAGCAGGCGGCGCATGATCTGGTCGGCGGTCCCGTGCTCTCGACGGCATTGGCTGGTCTCGTTGCCGGCGAGATGCTCGACGAGGATACGCCGTGCGGCGTGGCTCTCGGGGGCGAAATCGCAATATCCGCCGGGGAATCCGGTGTGATCTTGTCCGGTGAGTGGGACTCGGTCCTGGGCGCTGCCCCGGGCACCGCCGTCCTGCTCCCGATCGTCGATGGCGACCGGTCACTCTGGTGCCTGGTCGACGCCGACGCCGCCGGTCTGCGCATCGAGCCCCTCGACGCCATCGACCGCAGCACCCCGCTGGCCAAGGTCAGCTGCTCGGATGTTGCTGTCGCGCCGGAAAAGATCTTCCAGCCGCGGCAGCGCGTGCTGGACCTGGCCGCCGTGCTGGTTGCCGCCGAGGCCGCCGGCCTCGCGGGCTGGTGCCTGGAGACCGCCGTCGAATACGCCAAGGTGCGTGAGCAATTCGGCAAGAAAATCGGCGAATTCCAAGCGGTGAAACACATTTGCGCCTGGATGCTGTGCCGGGCCGAGCAGATTCGCGCGGTCGCCGCCGATGCCGCGCACGCCGTCGACACCGGTAGCCCCGAACTGCCGCTGGCCGCCGCCATTTCCCTGGTGGTCGCGCTCGATGCCGCCGTCGAGACCGCCAAGGACTGCATTCAGGTGCTCGGTGGAATCGGTTTCACCTGGGAGCACGACGCCCACCTGTACCTGCGCAAGGCCACCGCCATCCGCCAGTTGCTGGGCGGCAGCGCCCGCTGGCGGGCCCGGGTCGCGGAACTGACCCTGGCGGGCCAGCGCCGCACCGTGGGCCTGGACCTGGGTGACGGCGAGGGCGAAGCCGATTGGGACACCGTCGGTTTGGATGCCGGTGAAGCGGCCGTGCTGGCCGCCGATCTCGCCAAGATCGCCGCCCTGCCGCCGGAGCAGCAGCGCGTCGCGCTGGCCGAATCCGGCCTGCTGGCCTCGCACTGGCCCAAGCCGTACGGCCGGGGCGCGGGCCCGATCCTGCGCACCTTCCTCGACGATCAGGTCCGCAAGGCCGGGATCGAACTGCCCGAGCTGGCCATTGCCAACTGGGCGATTCCGACCCTGCTGCAATGGGGTTCGCCCGAGCAGATCGAGCGCTACGCGCTGCCGACGCTGACCGGCGATGTGCTCTGGTGCCAGCTGTTCTCCGAGCCGGGCGCGGGTTCCGATCTCGCGGCGCTGCGCACCACGGCGACCCGGGTCGAGGGCGGCTGGAAGCTCCAGGGCCAGAAGGTCTGGACCTCGCTCGCCGACAAGGCGACCTGGGGCATCTGCCTGGCGCGCACCGACGGTGACGCCCCCAAGCACAAGGGCATCTCCTACTTCCTGGTGGATATGAAGTCCGCCGGGATCGATATCCGCCCGCTGGTCGAGATCACCGGCGAGGCGCGTTTCAACGAGGTCTTCCTGGACGATGTCTTCGTCCCGGACGATTGCTTGGTCGGTCAGCTCGGCAATGGGTGGAAGATCGCCCGTTCCACGCTGTCGGCGGAGCGGGTCGCCATGGGCGGCAAGGGAATCGGCGACGAGCTGGAGGCCATGATCGCCGCCGCTCCGAAGTCGGGCCCCGGCGCCGAACGGGTGGCGGACCGACTCGGAGGACTCATCTCCGAATCGGTCGCTGGAACTTTGCTGGAAGCTCGTGCCGCGCAGAAGCTGCTGTCCGGTGGAGATCCTGGACCGCAGTCCAGCGTGCGCAAGCTGGTCGGTGTCAGACACCGCCAGGCGGTCGCCGAATTTGCGGTCGAATTGTCCGGTGCGGCGGGTGCTCTCGAGACCGATGTGGTGAAAGAATTCCTGCTCACACGCTGTTTGTCGATTGCTGGCGGTACCGAGCAGATTCTGTTGACCGTCGCCGGTGAACGGATCCTCGGACTGCCGCGCGAGTCGCACGGCTAGCCCACCCTTCAACCGGGAGTATGGAATTGGACTTCACGCGGGACGAGAGCCAGGATGCTGTCGCCGAGGTTGTCGTAAGTTTGCTGGAGCACGATAGCGCGCGCGATATCAAGCTCTGGCCGGTCATTGCCGAGTCCGGACTGCTGGCCCTGCCGCTGCCCGAACGCTTCGGCGGCGACGAGATGGGGCTGCTGGAGGTGTCGACGCTGCTCACCGAGCTGGCCACCGATGCCGTGCAGACCCCGGCGCTGAGCACCCTGGGCTTCGGCGTGCTGCCCCTGCTGGCCATCGGGGCGCCGGATGCGCTGGCGGAGAAGGTGTTTCCGGCCGTCGCGCAGGGTGCGGTGCTGACCGCCGCCCTGCACGAGACCGGCTCGCCGTTCACCGTGAAGCCCGAGACCACGGCCACGCCGGACGGCGTCACCGTGCGCATCACCGGCCGCAAGGTGGCGGTGCCGTACGCGGACACCACGCGCTGGCTGCTGGTGCCCACCGACAGCGGTATCGCCGTGGTGGACGGTGACGCCCCCGGCATCACCAAGACCGCGAGCCCCACTTCCGATGGCGTGCCGGAGTTCTCGGTGGCCTTCGACGAGGTGCAGATCCCGGCCGAGCAATTGCTGCCCGGCGGGCTGACCGAACTGCACCGCTTCGCGCTGGCGAGCATCGGCTCGGTGGCCGACGGCCTGCTCAAGGGCGTCATCGCGCTGACCGCCGAACATGTCCGCACCCGGCAGCAGTTCGGCCGCGCGCTGGCCGAATTCCAGGCTGTCGCACAGCAGATCGCCGATGTCTACGTGGTCTCGCGGACGCTGCACGCCGCGAACACCTCGGCCAACTGGGCGCTCGCGCAGGACGACGACTCCGCCGAACACCTGGACCGCATCGACGACGATCTGGACGTGCTGGCCTATACGGTGGCCTCCGAGCTGCCTGCGGCCATGCAGAAGTGCCATCACCTGCACGGTGGTCTCGGCGTCGATATGACCCACCCGTTGCACCGCTACTACTCACAGGCCAAGGACATCGCGCGCTGGCTCGGCGGCGAATCGTTCCGGCTGGATCGCTTGGGAGCCAGATGTTCATCGAACTGACCGCGGAACAGCGGCAGCTGCGCGACGAATTGCGTTCGTACTTCACCGGTCTCGTGACTCCCGAAGAGGAGGCCGAGATGCTGGTGAACCGCCACGGCGATGCCTATCGCGCGGTGGTGAAGCGGATGGGCGCGGACGGCAAGCTCGGCCTCGGCTGGCCCGTCGAATACGGCGGGCAGGGTTTCGGCCCGCTGGAACAGCAGATCTTCTACAACGAGGCCGTGCGCGCGGACGTGCCGGTGCCGCTGGTCACCCTGCTGACCGTCGGCCCGGCGCTGCAGAGTTTCGGCACGCCGGAGCAGAAGCAGAAGTTCCTGCCCGGGATCCTCACTGGTGACGTGCATTTCGCCATCGGATACTCGGAGCCGGACGCGGGGACCGACCTGGCGGCGCTGCGCACCAGCGCCGTGAAGGACGCGAACGGCGACTGGATCGTCAACGGGCAGAAGATCTTCACCACCGGTGCGCACGAGGCCGATTACATCTGGCTGGCGGTGCGCACCGGGACGGTGGAATCCCGGCACAAGGGCATCACGATCCTGATCGTCGATACCAAGGATCCGGGCTACTCCTGGACGCCGATCATCACCGCCGACGGCGCGCATCACACCAATGCCACCTACTTCGACAATGTGCGCGTGCCCGCGAACATGATCGTCGGGGAGGAGAACGGCGGCTGGAAGCTCATCACCACCCAGCTCAATCACGAGCGCGTCAGCCTCGGCCCGTCGGGCAAGATCGAGCAGCTCTACGAGCGGGTGCGCGAATGGGCGCAGAAGCAGGGCGTGCTGGGTGAGCAGGAAGTGCGCCGCTCGCTGGGCCGCCTGCACGCCATGGTCCGGCTGAACGAACTGCTGAACTGGCAGGTGGCGTCCAATATGGAACGCCCCGACGCGAATCCGGCCGATGTCATCTCCGATGCCTCCGCCACCAAGGTGTTCTCCACCGAGGCGCTGCAGGAGGCCGGCCGCCTGGCCGAGGAGATCGTGGGCCGCTACGGCGATCCCGCCGAACCCGCCACCGCGGACCTGCTGGTGTGGCTGGACCGCCGCACCAAGCAGAACCTGGTGGTCACCTTCGGCGGCGGCGTCAACGAGATCATGCGCGAGCTGATCGCCCAGATGGGCCTGCGGCTGCCGCGGGTGCCCCGATGAAGGACGAGATCATGCGGCTGGGTCCGATTGCCCAGATGGGCCTGCGGCTGCCCCGCGTGCCGCGATAGGAGTTTCAGCGTGACAACGAGTTTCACGGCCGACGAGATCCGCGCGGGCCTGGAGAAGATCAAGGCCGACGGTGAGTCCGCGCCGCGCGCGGGGCGGGATCCGATCAATCAGCCCATGATCAACAACTGGGTCGAGGCGCTCGGCGACGCCAACCCGATCTACGTGGACGAGGCCGCCGCGAAGGCGGCCGGGCATCCCGGGATCGTGGCCCCGCCCGCCATGGCGCAGGTGTGGACCATGCTGGGACTGGGCGGCGTGCGCGCCGACGACGACCCGATGACCCGCACCAACGAGCTGTTCGACGCGGCCGGGTTCACCTCGGTCGTGGCCACCAACTGCGATCAGGTCTACCACCGGTACCTGGAGCTGGGCGAGCAGGTGACGGTGCGCACCAGCATCGGAGACATCGTGGGGCCCAAGAAGACCGGGCTCGGCGACGGGTGGTTCACCACCTACCTCACCAACTGGTACGTCGGCGACGAGCTCGTCACCGAGATGAAGTTCCGGATGCTGAAGTTCGCGCCCGGGACCGGAAAGACGGCTGCCCCCGAGGAATCCGGCGAGGTTTCGGCGGAGGATCTGGCCAAGCGGGTGCGGCCCACGGTCTCCAAGGACACCGAATTCTTCTGGGAGGGCACCAAGCTCGGCGAGCTGCGCATCCAGCAGCGGCCCGACGGTTCGCTCCAGCATCCGCCGGTGCCGGCGCTGTGGAAGGACCACACGGAGCAGACCGACTACGTCGTGGCCTCGGGCCGCGGCACCGTGTTCAGCTTCGTGGTGCACCACGCGCCCAAGGTGCCGGGACGGCAGCTGCCGTACGTGATCGCCCTGGTCGAGCTGGAAGAGGGCGTGCGCATGCTCGGTGAGCTGACCGGCGTCGACGCGTCCGAGGTCGAGATCGGCCTGCCGGTCGAGGCCGCGTTCCTGAAGATCGACGACGACAACACCGTGCCCTACTGGAAGGCTGTCCGATGACATCCACCATCGAACCGGCCACCGTCGCCGTCGGAACGGTTTTGCCGGAGTTGGCGATTCATGCCGACCCCACCTTCATCATCGCCACCGCGCTGGCGACGCGGGATTTCCAGGACGTGCACCACGACCGGGACAAGGCGGTCGCGCGGGGGTCCAAGGACATCTTCGTCAATATCCTCACCGACACCGGTCTGGTGCAGCGCTTCGTCACCGACTGGGCCGGTCCGGCCGCGCGGGTGAAGTCCATCTCGCTGCGCCTGGGCGTGCCGCTGTACGCCGGTGACACGCTGACGCTTTCCGGCACCGTGACCGAGATCGAGGGATCCGACGTCACCATCCAGGTCACCGGCAGCGACAGCCTCGGTGATCACATCGTGGCGAAAGCCGTTATCTCTCTTCAGGAGGCCCAGCAGTGACGGGCACCAGCCGCCGGACCGCGATCGTCGGCATCGGCGCGACGGATTTCTCCAAGGACTCCGGTCGCAGTGAACTGCGCCTGGCCGCCGAGGCGGTCACCGCGGCGCTCGCCGACGCGGGCCTGACGCCCGCCGACGTGGACGGCCTGACGACCTTCACCATGGACACCAACACCCAGGCCGCCGTGGCCCGGGCCAGCGGTATCCCGAGCCTGAAGTTCTTCTCCAACATCCCGTTCGGCGGCGGCGCGGCCGCCGCCACCGTGCAGCACGCCGCGCTCGCGGTGGCCACGGGCGTCGCGGATGTCGTTGTCGCGTACCGGGCTTTCAACGAGCGCTCCGGAAATAGGTTCGGGCAGTTCGCGACTCACCTCGCGACCGGCAACCCCAGCTCCTCGGGCGTCGACAACGCCTTCTCCTACACGCACGGCCTGGGCACCCCGGCCGCGCAGGTGGCGATGGTGGCGCGGCGCTACATGCACGTATACGGCGCGCGCAGTGAGGATTTCGGCCGCATCGCGGTCGCCGATCGCAAGCACGCCGCCGTGAATCCGGCCGCGCACTTCTACGGCAAGCCGATCACCCTGGAGGAGCACCAGGCCTCGCGCTGGATCGCGGAGCCGCTGCACCTGCTGGATTGCTGCCAGGAGACCGACGGCGGCGTGGCCATCGTCATCACCAGTGCCGAGCGGGCCAAGGATCTGCCCAACAAGCCGGCGCTGATCGCCGGGGCCGCACAGGGTTCCGGAGCCGATCAGTACGTCATGACCAGCTATTACCGCGATGCCATGACCGGCCTGCCGGAAATGGGCCTGGTCGGTGATCAGCTGTGGGCGCAGAGCGGGCTGACCCCGGCCGATATGCAGGCCGCCATCCTGTACGACCACTTCACGCCCTTCGTGCTCATGCAGCTCGAGGAGCTCGGGTTCTGCGGTCGCGGCGAGGCCAAGGACTTCATCAAGGACGGGGCCATCGAGATCGGCGGCAAGCTGCCGTTGAACACGCACGGCGGTCAGCTGGGCGAGGCGTACATCCACGGCATGAACGGCATCGCCGAGGGCGTGCGCCAGATTCGCGGCACCTCGGTGAATCAGGTCGAGGGCCTGGAGAACATCGTGGTCACGGCCGGTACCGGCGTGCCCACCTCCGGTCTGGTGCTGACCTCGAACTAGCCTCGCCCGCAGGGTGATTCGTAAGCACCCCCGAGCGCTCCGGACGGCGCTCGGGGGTGTTCCGCGTTGCGAGGGTTGTGCCGCCGACGAGAGTGAGTGTACAGTCACTCACATGGCAAAGCGCGGAGTTTCCCTCTCCACCTCGGATGTGCGGCGCGAGGCGGTCGTCGACGCGGCGATCACCGAATTCGCCCGGACCGGGTACCACGGCACGCCCACCACGGCGGTCGCGGCGAGTGCGGGCATCTCCACCGCCTATGTCTTCAAGCTGTTCCCGTCGAAGGTGGGGTTGTTCGTGGCGGCGCTCGATCGCTGCTTCGAATTGGTGGAGAAGTCCCTGGCCACCGGTGCTGCGCGGGTTCCGGGCGCGGATCCCGAAGCCGTCCTGCACGAAATGGGCGGGGCCTACGCCGAACTCATCGCCGACAAGCGATTGCTCATGCTCCAGGTGCACGCCCAGTCGGCGGCCGATATCGCCGATATCGCCGACGCGGTGCGGCGCGGACTGGCGCGGGTCACCGACTACGCCAAGGCCCGCTCCGGTGCGTCCGACGAAGCGGTGCAGCGCTTCATGGCCTACGGCCAGCTGTGCCATCTCATCACCACGCTCGGATTGGAAGGCGGCGAAGGCGGCTGGGCCGCGGTGCTCACCGCCGGCATTCGCCACTACCCGGAAACGCCCGGGGCTTCCGCCGTCGGGAAGACCGCGGAAACCGCCCACACGGCCTGATTTTTCGGCCCCGATGCTCGGGGCCTTTCTTTCACCTATCGGGTGACTGAGTAGTCACTCACCATGAATCGAGGAATCTCATGTCCACCACCACCGAAATCCTGCTCCCCGGCCTCGTGGAACCGCACGAACTGCGCACCGTCCAGCGCGAACTCCCGCCGCCCGCCCGGGGCCAGGCCCTCGTCCGCGTCGAAGCCACCGGCGTCTCCTTCGCCGAACAGCAGATGCGCCGCGGCAAGTACTACGACCAGCCCGCCTTCCCCTTCGTCCCCGGCTACGACCTGGTCGGCACGGTCGAAACCCTCGGTCCCGGAACCGATCCCGCGCTCCTCGGCCGCCGCGTCGCCGCGCTGACCAAGATCGGCGGCTGGGCCACCCGGGTGCTGGTGGACGCCGCCGACCTGGTCCCCGTCCCCGAGAACCTGGATCCGGCCGCCGCCGAAACCTTCGTCGTCAACGGCATCACCGCCTGGCAGATGCTGCACCGCCACGCGAAAGTCCGTGCCGGGCAGACCATCCTGGTGCACGGCGCCAACGGGGGAGTGGGCTCGACCCTGGTGCAGTTGGCCCGCCTGGCCGGCGTCCGGGTGATCGGCACCGCCTCGGCCCGCAATGCCGAAGCCGTGGCGGCGCTCGGCGCGACCCCGGTCGATTACCGCGGCGACGTCACCGCCCAGGTGCGAGCCCTCGCGCCCGATGGCGTGGACGCGGTCTTCGACCATGTCGGCGGCCCCGGCATCCTCGACTCCTTCCGCCTGCTCGCCCCCGGCGGCACCCTCGTCGCCTACGGCAGCGCCGCCACCAAGAACGAGACCGGCAACTCCCGCCTCCCCGTCCTGGCTCTCTTCGCCCGCCTGCTGCTCTGGAATGCCCTGCCCAACAAGCGCTCCGCGCACTTCTACAACATCTGGGCCGGTCTGCGCCGCCGCTCCGCCTTCCGCGCCCGCCTGGCCGAGGATCTGACCGCGGTGCTCGCCCTGGCCGCCCGCGGCGAACTGGATCCCCAGATCGCCGCCCGCTTCCCGCTCACCGCCGCCGGCGACGCCCTCGCCCTGGCCGAATCCCGCACCGTCACCGGCAAAGTCGTGCTGCTGCCGCAGGCCGGCTGATCGGGCGGGCCGGGCGTGGAACACGAGTTCCGGGTCCGGGTCCGGCGTAGATTGGGCCGCAGGACTAGATCGGGAGGCCGGGCATGAAGTTGCCGAGTCGGTTGAACAAGTATTCGGTGGCCAGTCAGGAAATGGCGTTCGGGGAGCCGGTGGAGACGCCGGACGGCTCCACGGTGATCACCGTGAGTTCCAATGGCCTGCTGGGGAACCGGGCGATCGGGGTGTTCGTGGTGCACGGGGGCCAGGTGAAGTTCGAGGCGGCGGTGGATGCCGGGCGGGTGGCGATCCTCGGGGTGCTGACCGGGCTGGTGGCGGCGGCCCTCGCTACCGCGGCGATGGTGCGGCGGCCGCCGTGGCCGGACGTGCGGATCACGAAGACGCGCTGAGCTGGGCGGTCAGGATGCGGGCCAGTTGATTCACGCTGGCCGGGGTGCCCGGGGCGAGTTCGGTCCGGGCGCCGGCGAAGCGGTCGAAGATCGCTCCCTCGATGACGGCGATGAGATCGGCCGCGGCGGTGTCGGGGTCGTCGGCGTGCAGCGCGTGGAAGAGCCCGGCGGCGTGGTGATGGGAGAAGAGGGAACCGACCAGCTTCTCGTGCAGGCCGGGGTCGGCCAGCAGGTCGACGATCAGGGCGTGGCGGGTGATCAGATGATTACGGCGCTGCGCCAGTAGCCGA
Organism: Nocardia yamanashiensis; assembly: GCF_021183565.1. Classification (NCBI taxonomy): domain Bacteria; kingdom Bacillati; phylum Actinomycetota; class Actinomycetes; order Mycobacteriales; family Nocardiaceae; genus Nocardia; species Nocardia yamanashiensis. The sequence continues at coordinate 6,279,022 of NZ_CP089226.1, read as the reverse complement.
TCCAGCCAGACCGCCATGCCGTGCGCTATGTCGCGCGGCTCGAGTCCGGTGGGCGGCGGGGTGCTGCCGTCGGCCTGGGCGGCGGCGAAATCGGTGCGCGAGCGGGTGGCGATGCGATCGACGATGGCTTCGATCAGGGCGCGCTTGGTGCGGAAGTAGTAGGACGTCGAGCCGGCGGGGAGCTCCAGGGCGGTATCGAGGGCGCGATGGGTGAGCGCCCGGAGTCCCTGGGCGGCAATCAGATCGATGGCGCTCTCCACGATCAGGGAGCGGCGGTCCGTTGTGGGAGTGGTCACCTTTGTTCCTTTGCGGCTGCGGAATCCTCTACAACTATAGAGGAAGCTCTACTGATGTAGAGGATGTGGGAGGTAGTCATGGACACGCAGACCGTGGTGCTCGACGCGGACCAGCAGGCCGCCGCGGACCGGCTGGCCGAGATCGCGGCCCGGGTGGGCAAGCGGTGGCGGCGGCCGCGCGGGCTGTACCTGTACGGCGGCCCGGGGCGCGGCAAGACCATGCTGATGGACCGGTTCTTCGCGTCGGTGCCGTCGAAGCACAAGCGGCGCTTCCACTTCCACAGCTTCTTCGCCCGGTTGAACGCGGGCGTGCACGAATACGGCTCCATCGACGCCTCGGCCGACGCCCTGCTCGGCGATGCCGAACTGCTCTGCTTCGACGAGTTCCACGTGCACGACGCCGGGGACGCGCGGCTGGTGGAGCGGCTGCTGGACCGGCTCTTCGCCCGGCACATCACGCTCGTGGTGACCTCGAACTATCCGCCGGAGCAGCTGCTGCCGAACCCCTTGTTCCACCCCATGTTCGAGCCCGCCATCGCCGAGATCGTCGCGCACCTGGACGTGCTGGCGGTGGACGGCCCGCAGGATTACCGCAAGATCCACGGCCGGCACACCGGATTCGCGGCGGGGGAGTACGTGGTCGGCGCGTGCCCGGTCACCGGAACCGCCGAAGTGCCGGTGGCGCACCGGCTCATGCACGCCCGCGCGGCCGGGAACGGGGCGATCACCGTCGATTTCGCGGAGATCTGCGGCATCCCGGTGTCGGCGGCCGACTTCCTGGAACTCGCGGCGGAATACAAGGTGTGGACCGTGTGCGGCGTCCCGGACCTCACCACGGTGCCCCCGGATTGGGTCATGCGTTTCGTGAACCTCGTGGACGTGCTCTACGACGCGGACCTGCCGCTGTCGATCTGGGCCGACCGCGGCCTGGACGAGCTGGGCGAACAGGTGCGGCGGGTGCCGGATCTGTACCGCACGCTGAGCCGGCTCGGGGAACTGCGGACGCTGCGCGCCGAGCGGGTCGGATAGCTCCGGGCGTCCGGCGGGCGACCGGGGCGTGAACGCGCCGACTTGATCGACTCTCGAGGTTCATTTGCCGTCCACGCGGACGCGGTCGGGTGTTGCTGGCCGCTTTCTACCGTGCAGGGAGGAGGTAGCACCGAACCGGAGGGGAACCGATGCGAAACCTCGAGCAGGCGAGCGAACCCGAGTGGGCACGGGGTTCCGGGCCGCGTGATGCGAGCGTCCCCGGCACCCGATTGCGGGTGCTCGTCGTCGCCGAATCCTTTCTCCCCCAGGTCAATGGCGTCACCAATTCGGTGCGGCGGGTGCTGGACCATCTCGCCGCCAAGGGGCACGAAGCCGAGCTGATGGCCCCCACCGGGCCCGCCCGGTACGCCGGCTTCCGGGTGCACGTGGTGCGCGGCGCACGGCTGCCGTTCTACCGGGACTTCCGGATCGGGCTGGAGACCCGGCGGCGACTCCGCAAGATCATGCGGGAGTTCCGGCCGGATGTCGTGCACATCGCCTCGCCCGCGACCCTGGGCTATCAGGCCGCGAGAGTGGCCGGGGAACTGGATGTTCCGACCGTGGCCATCTATCAGACCGACCTAGTCGGTTTCGCGGAGCGCTACGACCTGCCGGGTGGGGTGCGGACCATGGCCGCGCTCACCCGGCGCATTCATTTACAGGTCGATCGCACCCTGGCGCCCTCCACCGCGAGCCTGCGGCAGCTGGAGCTGATGGGCGTGCCCGGGCTGGCGCGCTGGCCGCGCGGGGTGGACCTGCAGCAGTTCGGGCCTTTCCAGCGGTCGGAGGAACTGCGAAAGCGCTTGGCGCCCAACGGTGAAGCGCTGGTCGGTTATATCGGCCGCCTCGCCCCCGAGAAGGAACTCGAACTGCTGGCCCACCTGCGGGAGGTGCCGGGCGTCCGGCTGGTCGTCGTCGGCGGCGGGCCGGAGGAGAAGCGACTGCGCAAACTGCTCCCCGATGCGGCGTTCCTCGGCGTGCTGCACGGCGCGGAACTGGGCGCGGCCTACGCCTCGCTCGACGTGTTCGTGCACACCGGCCGGCACGAAACCTATTGCCAGGCGGCGCAGGAGGCCCTCGCCTCCGGGGTGCCCGTGGTCGCGCCCCGCTCCGGCGGGCCGATCGACGTGGTCGCGCCCGGCGCCGGATTCCTTTATCCCCCGGGCGATGCCGAGGCCATGGTGACGCTGGTGCGCCGCCTGGTCGAGGATGCCGAGCTGCGTGAGCAGACCGCCGCCACCGCGCAGCGCAGTGTCCAATCCCGCTCCTGGGCGGCCGTCAACGATCTGCTCGTCCGCCACTACCGCGAGGTGATCGCGGAGCGGCTGCACCCGGGTTCGGGTGTGCTCCCGCGCAAGAAAGAGGCCTCCTGATGCTCCGCATCTCTGTCATCGGCACCGGATACCTCGGCGCCACCCATGCCGCGGGCATGGCCGAGCTGGGTTTCGAAGTGCTCGGCGTGGACAACAATCCGGCCAAGGCGGCCGCGCTGTCGGCGGGACGGGTGCCGTTCCACGAGCCCGGGCTGCCGGAACTGCTCGCCGGGCACGTGGCCGGCGGCCGATTGCGCTTCGGCACCTCGCTCACCGAGGCCGCGCGCTTCGCCGACATCCACTTCCTGTGCGTGGGAACGCCGCCCGGCGTGAACGGGGCGGCCGATCTGTCGCAGCTGCATTCGGCGCTGGACGGCTTGGTGCCGCATCTGACCCGCAATACGCTCATCGTCGGCAAGTCCACCGTCCCGGTGGGCACCGCCGAGGCGCTCACCGCCCGCATCGCCGAGCTGGCGCCGGAAGGCATTTCGGTCGAGCTGGCGTGGAATCCGGAATTCCTGCGCGAGGGGCACGCCGTCTTCGACACCCTGCACCCGAACCGGCTCGTCTTCGGCGTCACCAGCCCGGACGCGGAATGGGCGCTGCGCCAGGTGTATTCGACGCCGATCGCGGCCGGGGCGCCGGTGGTGGTGACCAACCTGCCCACCGCCGAGCTCATCAAGGTCTCGGCCAATGCCTTTCTCGCCACGAAGATTTCGTTCATCAACGCGATGGCGGAACTGTGCGAACTGACCGGGGCCGATGTCACCCAGCTGGCCGACGCGCTCGGCCACGACGACCGCATCGGGCGTAAATTCCTCGGCGCCGGACTGGGTTACGGCGGCGGCTGTCTGCCCAAGGACATCCGCGCCCTGATCGCCCGCGCGGATGAACTCGGCGCCGGCGACTCCGTGGCCTTCCTCCGCGACATCGACGCCGTGAACCTGCGCCGCCGCGACCGCGTGGTCGGCCAGACCTTGAACATCCTGCGCGCCAACGGATCTCTGCCCGCGAACGGCATCGCGTCCGACGGATCAGGTCCCGTGGCGCGGGTGGGCATCCTCGGCGCGGCCTTCAAGCCGCTCTCCGACGACGTCCGCGACTCCCCGGCCCTCGACGTCGCCACCCGACTGCACACCGCCGGTCTCGAGGTGGCGGTCTTCGACCCCGCCGCCACCGAAACCGCCCGGGCCGTGGCCCCGCAACTCACCTACGCCGCCACCCCCGCCGCCGCCCTGCACGAAGCGGACATCGTCCTGCACCTCACCGAATGGAGCGAATTCCGGGACCTGGACCCGGTCTTCCTCCGCACGGTGGCCCGCGGCCGGGTGATCCTCGACGCCCGCAACACCCTCGATCCCCATGCCTGGCTGGCGGCCGGCTGGGACTTCCGGGCGCTCGGCCGCCTGGTCGAACCCCGCACTTCCGCAATCGAATCCACGGCGCCGGCGGCTTACCCGGCTCGCACTCCGGTCCGCCCGGTCCCCGAACCGGACCCCGCGCTCGTCGCGTCGCCCTTCACCCGCCTCCGCGCCCGCGTGCGCCGCAGCGCCTGAGCTTTCCCGACCGGACCCGGTGGCCCGCGAGCAGCGCGCGCCGCCGGGTCCGTCGTCGTATCCCCGAGGCGTTCGCCCGGCGGTCACTCGCACACCTGCGTTTGTCGGCTGAACGGTTGCCGTCGCGGGCGGCGGCGAGTCATGCCGGAACCGTATGACTTCGGTGTTTCTGAATCCGGCCCGACGGACCGCTTGGCATGTAACTATGTGCCTGATTTTCTGCTGGACTCCGGTTGGGGGTGAATGTGACTGGGGTGGGGACGGTGGCTACGCGCGCGATCGGGTTGATCGCGCTGCTGGTGCTGGCCGTCGTCGCTCTGCGCGGGCATATTCCGGGGACCGGGGGGCCGTCCACGCCGCATCCGCCGTCGGCGGTGACCATCGCGCTGATGCCGGTGCTGCTGCTGGTATCGATCGTGATCCTGGCGGCGGGGGTGATCAACAGTCAGCATCGGCTGCCGTTGTCCATGCCGGAACCCGATCGCGATCCGGACAAGCGATCGGTCCGGATGGGTGCGGTCGGATTGCTGGTGATCATCGGATTGGCGGCCGTGGCTTTGCTGGTCACCGCGTTCCTGTCGGTGTACCTGGTGGGGCCGGGCCGTGACGAACCGTCGGCGACCACGCCCACCACCGCGCCGAGCGGAGCGGTGCTCGAGACGACGGAACCGCTTCCGCCGCCGTCCGATCCGCTGAACGCGCCCGCGCTCAGCGGCACCGCCCTGCTGCTGGTCGCGATCGGCGCGGGCGTACTGGTGCTGGTCGCCATGGCCGGACTGGTGGTGGTCGCGCTCGGCTCGAGCCGCCGGGTGCCACTGGCCCGGACCCCGCACGCGCCGCCGTCCCCCAAGGAAGCGGTCTCGCTGGCCAAGGTGGCGGCCATGGGCCTGGCGGCCATGATCGCGCCCGGCCAGGACCCGCGCACCGCCATCATCGCCTGCTATGTGGCCATGGAGAGCGGCCTGGCGACGGCGCGGGAGGTGGCCCCGCTGATCTCCGACACCCCGTCGGAAGTGCTGGCGCGCGCCTTCGACCGCGGCTTCCTGCATGACGCCTCGGCGCGCGAGCTGGTGGCGCTGTTCGAAGAGGCGCGGTTCAGCCCGCACGCCATGCTGGAATGGCAGCGCATGCGGGCCGAGCAGCTGCTCCGCATCGTATTGGCCGACCTGCAACGGCAGGCGGTATGAACACTACTGGCGCACAGTGCCTTTCGAACGACCGGACGGAGGTCCGGCGATGAATCGGGTCGCGATCGTGGCGGGCGCGCTGGTGCTGGCCGGGTTCTTCGAACTGCTGGCCTTCGGCAATCGGCGCGACAGCCTGCTGGCGGTGGCCGCCATTCCGGTGGCGGGCGCGCTGGCGCTGCTGATCTGGTCGCTGGTGGAACGCGCACGGCGGCTGGAGATCCCGCCCGCCGACAACGAGATCGACAACGGCCCGGCCGAGATGCTGACCCGCTGGCAGGCCCGCGCCACCATGCTCGCCGACCGCTCCGAGGGCACCCGCGCCGACTGGGACCGGCACCTACGGCCCCTGCTGGCCAAGGAATTCGAGCTCACCAGCGGCCATCGCATGGCCAAGAACCGGCGGGCGCTCGAGATCGCCGGGCAACTGCAGTTCGGGCCGGAATTATGGCGCTGGGTGGATCCGGCGAATTCGGCACTGCGCGATACCGTCAACCGCGCGCCCGGGCGAGCGGCGCTGGACGAGATCCTGCGCCGCCTCCAGACCATGTGACTTCGACACCGGGACTTGAAAAATGACTTCACCGATGGACGTGACCGTCAAGCGCACCGACGCGGTGCTCCGCGAGGTAGGCCGCGTGGTGGTGGGCAAGCGGGACGAACTGCAGCTCATCATGATCGCGGTGCTGTCCGGCGGGCACATCCTGATCGAGGACCTGCCCGGTCTGGGCAAGACGCTGATCGCGCGGTCGTTCGCCGCGGCGCTGGGCCTGAACTTCACCCGGGTGCAGTTCACCCCGGACCTGCTGCCCGCCGATCTGATCGGCTCCACCATCTACGACATGCATTCCGGCCGTTTCAGTTTCCGCCGCGGCCCGGTGTTCACGAATATGCTGCTGGCCGACGAGGTCAACCGCACCCCGCCCAAGACGCAGGCCGCGCTGCTGGAAGCGATGGCCGAGGGCCAGGTGTCCATCGACGGCGAAACCTTCCCGCTGCCCGACCCTTTCATCGTCTTCGCCACCGACAACCCCATCGAGTACGAGGGCACCTATCCGCTGCCGGAAGCACAGCTGGACCGCTTCGCCATGCAGCTGCGCCTGGGCTACCTCTCGGAATCCGATGAGATGAACATGATCCGGCGCCGGCTGGAACGCGGTTCGGTCCCGGCGCAGATCGGCCAGGTGGTCGACGCCGACGGCCTGCTGGAGATGCGCCAGAGCGTGGAATTCGTGACCGTGCACCCGGACGTGGTCGGCTACGTGGTCTCGCTGGCCGCCGCCACCCGCGGCCATCCCCAGGTCGAGGTGGGCGCCAGCCCGCGCGCCGAACTCGACCTGGTGCAGATGGCCCGCGCCCGCGCGCTGCTCAACGGCCGCGACTACGTGGTGCCGGAAGATGTGAAGGCGCTGGCCGTTCCGGCCATGGCGCACCGCATCACGCTGCGACCGGAAATGTGGGTGCGCCGCATTCGCGGCGAGGATGTGATCTCCGAACTGCTGCGCCGCCTGCCGGTGCCGCGCGCCACCGCGTGAGTCGCAGGCGCGCATGAGGCATCGCGATACCACCACCGCCGCCGAGACCGAACTGCGCTGGCGGCCCGCGCCTTTGGTGTTCATGCTGGCCGCATGCGCGGGCGTGGCGCTGGTGCTGGCCGTGGCGCTGGGCCAATGGCAGCTGGTGGTGTTCGGCGCGCCCATGCTGGGCGTGCTGGCCACCGCGCCGTTGCAGATGTCCCGCACCAGGATTCAGGTCGACGGCGCGGGCGTGCTGCGCTGCTTCGAGACCGAAGAGGTGGAACTGAATGCCGCCGCGTACGTGGACAGCGGGCACGCACTGCTGCGATTGCATCGGGAAACGGTGCCCGGCATGGATTTACGCGTCGAGGAGGCGGTGGATTCGGGATCGGCGCCCGCGGGCTTGCGGCTGTCGCTGACGGCGGACCGCTGGGGCCGCTACCCGATTCCCTTGCGGGTGACGGCATTGAGCCCGGCGGGGCTGGCGGTGGCCTCGGTACGCCTGCCCGCCGGTGAGGTGTACGTGTACCCGATCGCCGACCCACAGCGAACTCGACTGCCGCGCACCGAACTTCCCGAACGCATCGGGGCGCACCTGACCCGGCGGCACGGGCCCGGCGTGGAGTTCGCCGATGTGCGCGCCTACGCCCCGGGCGATCAGCTGCGCACCGTGAACTGGGCGGTCAGCGCCCGCCGCGGCCGGCTGTTCGTGACCGAGCGGTTCACCAATCGCGCCGCGGATGTGGTTGTGCTGGTGGACACTTCGATGCAGGCGCCCGGCCCGGCCACCGAGGCGCTGGAACGCTCGGTGCGCGGCGCGGCGCAGGTGACGCAGTCCGCGCTGCAATCCGGCGACCGCACGGCCGTGGTGTGCCTGGGCCGTTCGCCGCGCTGGCTGCGCCCCGATATCGGCCGGCGGCAGTTCTATCGCATCGTGGACACCGTGCTCGACGTCGGCGACGAGCACATCGAAACCTCCGGCACCCTCGCCCCGCACGCCGCGGTGCCGATCGGGGCGGTGGTGGTCGCGTTCTCGACGCTGCTCGACACCCAGTTCGCGCTCTCGCTCATCGATCTGCGCAAGCGCGGGCACGTGGTCGTGGTGGTGGACGTGCTGCGCGGGCCGCCGTTCCACGAGCTCGATCCGACGCTCGCCCGCATGTGGCAGCTGGAGCGGGCGTCCATGTATCGCGATATGGGGACCGTCGGCGTGGATATCGTCTCCTGGCCGGAGGACACCCGGCTGGATCAGGCCATGCGGCTGGTGCCCGAGCACCGGCGGACGGTGCGGGTGCGCCGATGACCAGATTCCTGGCCGTGCTCGCCGGTCTGCTGCTCGCCCTGGCCGTCGGTCTGGTGCAAGCCTGGGCGGCGCTGCCGGTGCTGCTGCTGGCCGTGCTGGGCTGGCGCTGGCGGGTGGCCGCGGTGGGGTCGGTGCTGGTCGCGCTGGGCGTGCTGGCGGTGGTGGACACCGGCGCGCTGGTGGCCGGATCCATCGGCCTGGTCGCGACCACCTACCTGCTGAACACGGCCACCGTTTCGGCGCCCGTCGGCGTGGTGCCCACCACGATTCCCTCGGTGGCGGGCGCGCTGGTCTTCACCGTCGCCGCCGGAGCGGCCACCCTGCTGCCCGCCGGGCTGGCCTGGATTCCGGTCGCCGCGCCGATCGTGGTGATCCTGCTGTACGCGTTGGTGATTCGCGGGCTGGCCGAATAATCTCTTCCGGCCGGGGGAGTGGTGCTGGTTCACTGTGCGCATGGACGAGAAGCAGCTGGTGCGCACCTCGAAACGGTTGTCGCGGCATCTGCGGCACGCGCCGGAGGAGATCGGCATCGCCCTGGACGCCGCCGGGTGGGTGCCGGTGAGCGAGCTGCTGGCCGCGCTGCGCCGCCACGGGCATCGCGTCACGCCCGCCGAACTGGACGAGGTGGTGGCGCGGAACAACAAGCGGCGCTTCGAGTTCGACGGCAGCCGCACCCGGATCCGGGCCAGCCAGGGGCACACCGTGGCGGTCGAGCTGGAGTACGCGGTCACCGTGCCGCCGGACGTGCTGTATCACGGCACCGTGGCCGCCGTGCTGCCCGCGATCTTCGCCGAGGGCCTGAAACCCATGGCCCGGCACGCCGTTCACCTCTCGGCCGATACCGAGACCGCGACGCGCGTGGGCGCTCGGCGCGGTAAGCCGGTGGTGCTGACCGTGGACGCGGCGGGGATGTACCGCGACGGTCACGAGTTCCGGGTGAGCACGAACGGGGTGTGGCTGGTGGACGCGGTGCCGCCCGCCTACCTGAAGGGCTGGTAACGAATGCCTGAAATGGCCGGAATGCCCGGACCAAAGGTCCGGGCATTCGCCCGGTTTCGGGGCCCGAGCCCCCGAAACCCGCTTCCGGTGCGGGAATCCGCTATTGGAGGGCAGGTGGCATTCTGGTCGGTTTGATTCGCCCGGCGTCGATGAGCGCCTTGAAGGCCGCGGCCTTGCGCGCACACTCCGCCACCACGCAGCGGCGATGCTGTTGCATGGTCCGATGCGCCTCCTGTACGCCGAGCGGATGATCCGGCGCCACATGGGACCACGCCGAGGAAACGATCACCGGATCGGGGGAAATGTTGTGCTCGTTGTTGATTCGCTCCCTGATGCGGTCGACCGACAATCTGTCGTCCGGGATGCGATGTGGGTAGTGATGCAAGCTGAGGAACACCGCAGCGGTGACCGTCAGCATTGCGAGAGTGGCCGTGAACACTTGCCAACCGGCCATTGGCTCACCTTCTCCGTCGTCAATCGGTGGTAATGGTTCGCTAGATATTCACCGTACGGCTTTCGGTGTTACTTGTGCCAGTACCGAATCGGTCAGAAACAGGTGAATTTCGGCCCCTTCCATCAACTTACCTGCTGGTTTCGCCTCGAGCACGCCGAAAGTTTGCGACGATTTCCCGGTGACCGACGGGCAAGGCCAGTTGCGCTCCATCACCAGTGCGGCACTGCTGGTCGAGTTCGCCCTCGGTCGCGGCCTGGAGCAGGCGGACATGCTGCGCCGGACCGGAATTCGCGAATCGGACCTACTGGACTCCACCGCCGAGATCACCATGGGGCAGGAACTGGCCCTGATGCGCAATGTGGTGACCGGAGTCGGCGACGAACCCGGCATGGGACTGATGGCCGGATTGCTCTGTCACCCACCCAGTCTGGGCGTGCTCGGCTTCGCGCTCATGAGCTGCCCCACCGTGCGCGAGGCGGTCGATCTGGCGCTGCGCTACGCCGATCTCACCTTCACCGTGGCGCGCCACACCCTCGTCATCGACGGCGCGGAGGCCTCCATCGTCCGCGACGACAGCGCCGTCCCGCCCGAGCTGCGCCGCTTCGCCGTGGAACGCGACGTGGCGGCCATCTGGACCATCCAGCAGGACGTGCTGCCGGTGCGCACGCCGCTGTCCCGGGTGGCGGTGGCGTTTCCGCCGCATCCGGTCTACGAGATGTTCGGCGCCATGCTCGGCGTCGAGGAGGTGGTCTTCAACGCGCCCCGCTCGGTGGTGACCGGCCCGTTGAGCTTCCAGGAAATGCCGCTGCCGCAATCGAATTCGGCCACCGCGCGCTTCTACGAACAGCAATGTGCCGACCTGGTGCAGCGCCGGAAACGCCGGCAGGGCCTGGCCGGTCGCGTGCGCCAGCTCTTGATCAGCAATGGCGGCGTCGCCGACCAATCCCGCGTCGCGGCCGATCTCGACGTCAGCGTCCGCACGCTGCGCCGCCGCCTCGCCGACGAGGGCACCACCTTCCGCGAACTGGCAACCGAGACAGTCGGTTTGCTCGCCGAGGAACTCCTCGTCACCGGAATGACCGTGGAACAGGCCGCGACCCGTCTCGGCTACGCCAGCGTGTCCGCCTTCACCTCCGCCTTCCGCTCGTGGAAAGGCCAGTCCCCGGGCCAGTTCGCCCGCGCGAACCGCGGCCGCATCTCAGCCCGCAACTGACGACCGGGCCACACCCTTGCCGGAATGACCGGGGGAGAGCCGCGGCATCAGCGCCCGAGCGCCGCCGCCAGGTCCGCATTCGTCGGCTCCACCAGCACCGCACCGCTCGGCACCACGATCACCGGAATGTTCTTCCGCCCGCCCGCCAGCCGGATCGCCTCGTTCCGCGCCGCCTCGTCGTGCTCCACGTCGATCTCGGTGAACGCCACGCCCTGCTCCCGCAGCCAGGTCTTCGCACGACGGCAATCGCCACACCAGTCCGCCCCGTACATCCGCACGTTCTCGTCCATTCGCCCGACTCTGCCACACCCCGGATTTCCGCTGATCACGGCGCCGAGTGTCCGGTTTGCCCGACAGATCCCGCGATCCACAGACGCCCGCCAAAAACCCCACATTCCCCAACCACGTTCACCTCGTAGCGTTGCCGGTATGCCCCACCTGGACCGCATCACCCGCGACCCCGACATCTGCCACGGCCTGCCGGTCCTCCGCCGCCGCGCCTACCCCGTAGACCTCCTCCTCGACCTGCTGGCCGCGGGCATTTCCGCCGCCGAGATCCTCGCCGACCATCCCACCCTCGAACCCGAGGACATCGCCGCCGCCCTCGAATACGCGGCCCTGCCGCCCACCGACCACCGCCGCGGCGCGATCCCGCCCGTCCACCACACCGGCATGCACCTGGCTGGCTTTCACACCCGCCGCCACCACTCCGACATCCGCGACCAGTCGGCCGAAGCCGTTGGATGACAGCTGACCCGCACGTGGGTGCATTCGTCCGGCCGCAGTGAGGGCAGCGCTGCGGCCGGAGTGAGGGGCGTGTCCGGAAACGCGACTGGGCCGCGACCGAAATCGGTCGCGGCCCAGCCTTTGTCACCCCCAGAGTTGGTTGTCCCTCCGAGCTCAGGCGGTGACGGTCTGCTGCTCCCGCTGGAGTTCGAGGGCGATGTCGATGAGCTGGTCCTCCTGGCCGCCGACAAGCTTGCGCTGGCCGGCGCGGACGAGCATTTCGGCGGCGGAGACGCCGTAGCGCTCGGCCTGGCGTTCGGCGTGGCGCAGGAAGGACGAGTAGACGCCCGCGTAGCCCATCATGAGGGCCTGGCGGTCCAGCAGGCACTCCGACGGCATGGTCGGGCGGACAACGTCTTCCGCGGCGTCGGTGACGGCGAAGAAGTCGACGCCGGTCTTGATGTCGAGCTTGTCGCAGACGCCGATGAAGGCTTCGACGGGCAGGTTGCCCGCGCCCGCGCCGAAGCGGCGGGCCGAACCGTCGATCTGGGTGGCGCCGGCGCGCACGGCGTAGACCGAGTTGGCCACGGCCAGGCCGAGGTTCTCGTGGCCGTGGAAGCCGACCTGGGCGTCATCGCCGAGTTCGGCGACCAGCGCCGAGACGCGGTCCGAGACCTGTTCCAGCACAAGGGCGCCCGCGGAGTCGACGACGTATACGCACTGGCAGCCCGCGTCGGCCATGATGCGGGCCTGCTTGGCCAGCTTCTCCGGGGTGGTGGAGTGCGCCATCATCAGGAAGCCCACGGTCTCCAGGCCCAGGTCCCGGGCGAGCCCGAAGTGCTGGATGGAGACGTCGGCCTCGGTGCAGTGGGTGGCGATGCGGCAGATGCTCGCGCCATTGTCCTGCGAGATCTTGATGTCTTCCTTGACGCCCACGCCGGGCAGCATCAGGAAGGCGATCTTGGCCTGCTTGGCGGTCTCGGCCGCGACCTTGATCAGTTCCTGCTCCGGGGTTTTCGAGAACCCGTAGTTGAACGAGGAACCGCCCAGGCCGTCACCGTGGGTGACCTCCAGAACCGGCACGCCGGAAGCGTCCAGGGCCGCAACCACATTGCGCACCTCGTCCACCGTGAACTGGTGGCGCTTGTGGTGCGAACCGTCACGCAGGCTGGTGTCGGTGACGCGGATGTCGAGATCCGCCGAGAACTTCTTGAGAACGTTCGGATTGCTCACTGTCGGAACTCCTTACACCCGAGTCGAGAGGATCTGGGACGCCATCACGTCGCCGACCTTGGTGGCGGCGGCCGTCATGATGTCGAGGTTGCCCGCGTACGGCGGCAGGAAGTCGCCCGCGCCCTCGACCTCGACGAAGATCGAAACCTTCGCCATGCCACCGGAAATCACCGACGGCGCGTCGAACTGCGGCTCGTTGAGCAGGCGGTAGCCGGGCACGTACTCCTGGATCGACTTCTCCATGCGGTAGATGGAGTCGGCGATGGCATCGTGATCGGCATCCTCGGGGATGGCGCAGAAGATGGTGTCGCGCATGATCATCGGCGGCTCGGCCGGGTTCAGGATGATGATGGCCTTGCCGCGCTTCGCCCCACCGATGGTCTCGACGCCTTTGGAGGTGGTCTTGGTGAATTCGTCGATATTGGCGCGGGTTCCGGGCCCGGCCGACTCCGAGGACACCGAAGCCACGATCTCGGCGTACTCCACCGGGACGACGCGCGACACGGCAGCTACCATCGGGATCGTCGCCTGACCACCACAGGTGATCATGTTGACGTTCGGAGCGTCGGACAGCGAATCCAGGTTCACCGGCGGGATGACGGCCGGGCCGACAGCGGCGGGGGTGAGGTCGACGGCGCGGATACCCGCCTCCGCGTACTTGGGCGCATACGCCCGGTGCACGTACGCCGAGGTCGCCTCGAACAGCAGATCCGGCTTCTCGTCCAGCGCCAGCAGCCAATCGGCGCCCTCCGCGGAGGTTTCCAGGCCCAGGCCGCGGGCGCGCTTGAGGCCCTCGGAGTCCGGATCGATACCGATCATCCAGCGCGGTTCGATCTTGTCCGAACGCAGCAGCTTGTACAGCAGATCGGTACTGATATTGCCGGACCCGACGATCGCGGCGGTGACTTTGCTTGCGGTCACGGCTTTCTCCTACTCGGTGAGCTCAGCTGAAAGACAGGTGGACGGAGCCGAGCCCGGTGAACTCGGCGATGAACTCGTCACCCGGACGGGCGTCGATGGCGCGGGTGCAGGATCCGGGCAGGATGATGTCGCCCGCCTTGAGCCGCACGCCGAAGGAAGCGACCTTGCGGGCCAGCCACGCCACGGCAATCGTGGGATCGCCGAGCACGGCGTCGGAGCGGCCCTCGGCGATGCGCTCGCCATTGCGAGTCAGCACGGCGTCGATCGCCTTGATATCCAACTGATCCGGCGCGACGCGCTCCTTGCCGAGGACGAACCCGGCGGAGGAGGCGTTATCGGCGATGGTGTCGCACAGGCCGATCTTCCAGTCCTTGATGCGGGTATCGATCAACTCGATCGAAGGCGCGTACGCCACAGTCGCTTTCAGCACGTCTTCTTCGGTGCAGTCCTCGCCCGGCAGATCCGCGCCCAGAATGAAGCCGACCTCGACCTCGACGCGCGGGTACAGGTACTTGGACGTATCGACCGGAACGTCTTCGTAGACTTCCATTTCCGCGAGCAGATGCCCGTAGTCCGGTTCGTCGACGCCCATCATCTGCTGCATGGCCTTGGACGAGAGCCCCACCTTGTGGCCTACGACTTTTGCTCCGCCCGCGAACCGCCGGCGCATATTGATCAGCTGGATCTCGTAGGCATCGACCACGTCGATGTCGGGATGCCGCGCGACCAATGGGTCGAGGGCCACGCGATCCCGCTCTGCGACGGCGAGCTCTTCCGCCAGTTCCTTCCGTAGCGCGTCGGTCAGCACGCTGTGTTCCTTCCATCGGGGGTACCGGCCGGTGGCCAAGACCTTACGAGACTAGAAACTGAAACGAGTTTTTGTGAAGAACATCGCTTCAGCAGTCCCATCTGCCAGACCAACATAGACCAAACCAGGATTGATTCTATAACGTGTTCTACATGACTGATCGGGATTACGACGTGGTGGTGGTCGGCAGCGGTGCCGCCGGAATGACCGCCGCCCTCACCGCCGCGCACCGCGGTCTCCGCACGGTGCTCATCGAAAAGGCCGCTCATTACGGCGGTTCTACCGCGCGCTCGGGTGGTGGCGTCTGGATTCCCGGAAACAAAGTGCTCAAGGCCGCGGGCAAGGGCGACGACCTCGACGAGGCGCGCACCTACCTGTACAGCATCATCGGCGACGTGGTGCCCAAGGAGAAGATCGACACCTACCTCGATCGCGGGGCCGAGGCGTTCGACTTCGTCCTGGAGAACTCGCCGCTGAAGATGACCTGGGTGCCGGGCTACTCCGACTACTACCCGGAGGCACCGGGCGGCAAGGCGGACGGCCGCAGCTGCGAGCCCAAGCCGTTCAACACCAAGATCCTCGGCGACGAGCGCTTCAAGCTGGAGCCGCCCTACTCCAAGGCGCCGCTGAACGTGGTCGTCATGCAGGCGGACTTCAAGAAGCTCAACCTGATTCGCCGCCACCCCGTCGGCATGGCCCGCGTGCTGCGGGTCGGCACGCGCTGGGCGTGGGGCAAGGTCACCGGCAAGGCCCTGGTCGGCATGGGCCAGGCCATCATCGCGGGCCTGCGCAAGGGGCTCATGGACGCGAACGTGCCCGTGCTGCTGAACACCCCGCTCACCGGACTGGTCGTGGAGAACGGCGTGGTCACCGGCGTGGAGGCCACCCAGGACGGCGAGGCCGTGCGGTTCAACGCCAAGTACGGCGTGGTGCTGGCCGCGGGCGGGTTCGAGCACAACGCGGAGATGCGGCACAAGTACCAGCGGGAGCCCATCACCACCGAGTGGACCACCGGCGCCAAGGCCAATGAGGGCGACGGCATCCAGGCCGGTATCGCGGTCGGCGCCGATATCGACTTCATGGAGGACGCCTGGTGGGGGCCCACCACCTTCAAGGGCGAGGGCAAGCCGTGGTTCGCGCTGGCGGAGCGCAATCTGCCCGGCAGCATCATGATCAACAACGCAGGTGCGCGATTCGGTAATGAGTCCGCTCCTTACGTCGAAGCTGTGCACACCATGTACGGCGGCGAATACGGGCAGGGTGAAGGTCCGGGCGAGAACGTGCCGTGCTGGCTGGTTTTCGATAATCGCTACCGGAGTCGCTACATCTTCGCCGGTTTGCAGCCTGGCCAGCGGATTCCGTCCCGCTGGATGGAAAACGACCTGATCGTCGTCGCCCCCACCGTGGCCGAGCTGGCCGAGAAGATCGGTGTGCCGGCCGATAACCTGGCCGCCACCATCGAGCGCTTCAACGGGTTCGCCGAGACCGGCAAGGACCTCGACTACAAGCGCGGCGACAGCGCCTACGACCGGTACTACGGCGACCCGACCATCAAGCCGAATCCGTGCCTGAACAAGCTCGAGGTGGGGCCGTTCTACGCGGTCAAGATGGTGCCCGGCGATCTCGGCACCAAGGGCGGCCTGGTCACCGACAACGACGGCCGCGTGCTGCGCGCCGACGGGTCGGTCATCGAGGGCCTGTACGCGGCGGGCAACAATTCCGCGCCGGTGATGGGCCACACCTATGCCGGGCCCGGCGCGACCATCGGCCCCGCGATCACCTTCGGCTACCTGTCCGCGCTCGATATCGCCGCCAAGGCGAAGAACGGTGCGCCGGTGGCCTCGGAAAAGGCGTCCTGAACCGTCCCAACCCGGTTCAGGATCGGGTTGGGCGCGAGTCCGGGTCACGTCGGAACCCGCGCCCAACCCACCCCGCGCCATCGGAGCTCTCACCCGGTGGCGCGGATCCGCACAACTGAATAATCACACTGCACGGGGGCGGTGGGATCCCCTGTTCCCACCGCCCGCGTGGCTATCCCGGGGGCGCGGACCGTGTCCCGCCGAGCGGACGCGCTGCTTGCGCGGGCCGCGCGCCACGCCGCACCATCGGAACCGAGTGCGCGCCGCACCATCGGACCCGGATTTCAGCGCGGTGGGTTCGCGCCCACCGATCACGAGGAGACTTCATGGCCATCGATCCGAACATCGCGCTCGGCGCGCAGCTGCCCTCCGTGGAATTCAGCTGGACGCCAACCGATGTGCAGCACTACCACCTGGCGCTGGGCGCGGGCGCGCGCTGGACCGACCCGGCCGAACTGCGGTACCTCGACGACCGCGAACCGCAGGTGCTGCCCACCTTCGCCACCGTCGCCCCCTTCTTCCACGAGACCGAACCGCCCAAGGTGCAGTTCCCCGGCATCGACATCGACCTGGCCAAGGTCGTGCACGGCAGCCAGGAGATCGTGGTGCACCGCCCGATTCCCGCCTCCGGCAAGGCCACCTTCGAGCGCCGCATCTCCGAGATCTGGGACAAGGGCTCGGCCGCCGTCATCTGGCAGGAGCACACCGCCACCAGCTCCGACGGCGAACTCCTGTGGACCGCACGCTCTTCCATCTTCGCCAAGGGCGAGGGCGGCTTCGGCGGCGACCGCGGCCCCAGCTCCAAGGCCGAACTCCCCGACCGCGCACCGGATTTCGAGGTCCTGACCCCCACGCTCCCCCAGCAGGCCCTGCTCTACCGCATGTGCGGCGACCGCAACCCCCTGCACTCCGACCCCGAATTCGCTCGCAACGCCGGCTTCCCCAACCCGATCATGCACGGCCTCGGCACCTACGGCCTGGTCTGCAAGGCCGCCACCGACACGGTGCTCGCCTCCGACACCTCCCGCGTCAAGGGCATCCGCACCCGCTTCGCCGGCGTCCTCTACCCCGGCGAAACCCTCCGCTCCCGCATCTGGCAGCAGAACGGCGAACTCCTCATCGCCGTCACCGCCGTAGAACGCGACGACGCCCCGGTCCTGGCCGACGTGGTCCTCACCTACGCCTGATCCGATTCGCAAACTCGCTGGGCCGCAGCCGATTCCGGTTGCGGCCCAGCGGCGTTTCCCGCGTGCCTCACGGCGGCCACCGGCATCACCGTTGCGACCGCGGGTACGGCCGCGGCTGACACCGGTCGCGAATGGGCAGGGGCCCTGGATGACTTCGAAGGTCGATTGGACGCCGTCCGTCACCGGGGTTCACGTTCTGCGCGCCAAGTACGTCGGGGGGAACTACACCCCGGTATCGGAGGGCACGCTGTCCGTCAGCGTCGGGGCCGGCGTCAATACCGGTACTGCGTGCTTGCCGCTGGGGTGATACTTCCAGTCTTCGTAGGTATACGGATGGATAAAAACGGGAGACTGTAGGCTATTCATCGTCTTGCTGATGCTGCTTAATGTTGTCGTTGTTCGGTTCGACAGAGGGGCCGGCGACGGAGCGTTCAGGAGGAGAAGACGATGCGTGCGGTGATTCAGAAGTCGTTCGGCGGGCCCGAGGTGCTGGAGGTGGCGGAGGTCGAGAAGCCGCAGCTGCTGTCCGGGGAGGTGCTGGTGCGGGTGCGTGCCAGTGCGGTCAATCCGGTGGATGTGGCGGTTCGGTCCGGGGCGTTCCCGTTGCTCGGGCAGCCGCCGTTCGGGGTGGGGTGGGATATCTCGGGGGTGGTCGAGGAAGTCGGGCCCGGTGCGCGGTATGAGGTGGGGGACGAGGTGTACGGGATGCCGTTCTTCCCGCGTGCCGCAACGGGTTACGCGGAGTACGTCGCTACGCCGTCCCGTCAGGTCGCTCGAAAGCCGAAGTCGCTCAGTCATGTCGAGGCTGCCGCGCTGCCGCTGGCGGTGCTCACCGCTTGGCAGGGGCTGGTGGATCGGGCCGGGGTGAAGGAAGGCGACCGGGTGCTGATCCATCGTGCTGCGGGCGGTGTCGGGCATCTGGCCGTGCAGATCGCCAAGGCGCGCGGCGCCTATGTCATCGCGCTGGCGAGTGCCGCCAAGCACGATTACGTGAAGAGTCTCGGCGCGGACGAGGTGATCGATTATCAGGCAGTCGATTTCACCGAGGTGGTGCGGGACGTCGATATCGTCTTCGATTCGGTGGCCGACGCCGAGAACAATCTGAAGGTGCTGAAGCCGGGCGGGGTGCTGGTGAGCATTCTGGAGCACATGAAGCCGGAGGTGGCCGCCGCCGTGAACGCTGCGGGCCGTCGCTTCGCCGGTGTCTCGGTCGAGCCGGATTACGCTGCGCTGGAAGCAATCTCCGAACTCGTCGACGCGGGCAAGCTGCGGCCCACCGTCGCGAACACGCTGCCTTTGGAAGAGGCCGGCAAGGCGCACGATCTGGTCGCCTCGGGGCAGACCATCGGCAAGGTAGTCCTCACCGTCAACTGACCACTGCCACAAGGAGATCGGCATGGACGTCCTCAGCGAGGCCCTGGCCTCGATGCGCACCGCCGCACCCAGTTCGGTGCGCACCGAAGGCCGGGCCCCCTGGGCCATGCGCCTGCCGGACGTCCTCGGCGCGGGCTTCCACGTCGTGCTGCACGGCAACTGCTGGTTCTTTCCAGCCGCCGGATCCGACCCGATCCCGCTCAATCAGGGCGATGTGATCTTCCTGCGGCACGGGGCCGGTCATGTGCTCGCCGACCATCCCGACACCCCGGCCGAAGTCCCGCGCCCCGACCAATACGACCGCTGCCCACCGGTGGGAGCGGTCCGGCTGGGCGCTCCCGGCGCGCCGACGACCGCCCTGCTCTGCGGCAACTACCACCTCGACGGCCAGCGCCCCCACCCGCTGCTCCGGCAGCTCCCCGAGGTCATCCACCTCCCCGCCCGCCCCGGCCGCCACCCCGAACTGCACGCCGCCATCCAGCTCCTGGCCGCCGAACTCGACAACCCTCGCATCGGCTCCCACGGCATCGTCCCCGCCCTCATCGATGCCCTCCTGCTCTACATCCTGCGCGCCTGGATAGAAGACCGGCCCCAGTCCGAAGCGGTGGGATGGGCTGCGGCCCTGCGTGATCCGGCGGTAGCCCCCGCCCTCGAAGCCATGCACACCGACCCGGGCGCCGCCTGGACCGTCCAATCCCTGGCCGATCACGCCGGCCTCTCCCGAGCCGCCTTCGCCCGCAAATTCACCACCATGGTCGGCGAACCCCCACTCGCCTACCTCACCCGCTGGCGCCTCACCACCGCCGCCCGCCTCCTCCGTGAAGACGACCTCCCCATCGAAAAGGTCGCCGCTCGAGCCGGTTACAGCTCCGAATTCGCCTTCGGCAAAGCCTTCAAACGCGAATACGGCCAAGCTCCCGGCCAATACCGCCGCCAGGCCCGGGCTGCCGCTTGATCGTCATCCCCGCCTGTCGGTCCGGCGGGGATGTGCCGTGCCGGCCAGAGTTATCCATGCGGTGTGCCGCTCGTCGTCGATGGCGTACCAAATACGGCCGCCTGCAGTGACTTCGAACTGCCACTGCTCCATTTCGACGCCGTCGACCACGACTTCGGCAAGATCCAGGCGAAGGCCGGTCAGCCATCTGCGCCACCCTGACGTTCGACATCGACGGCCTCGGCCGTGTCGAACGGTCCGCGTAGGCGGCGAGTCAGCTCGGGGTCGGAATACACCTCGGCAGTGGACTGCCATTCTCGCAGGGCGCGCGAAAAAGGCAGCAGCAAGCCGGTTTCCGCGCCAGCGAGGAGATGATCAAGGAGTTCCTGTACGCATTCGGGGCGTGCGTTCGCGGGCAGCCAGATCAACCAGGGGAGTTCCTCGGCGAACACCTCCTCGGCCAACGCGCGATTGGCCTTGGCGATGATCGCGAGCGAGCGAGCTGCCAGGCTCAGCCCCTTCACCATTGCATCGAAACGCTCGGAGCGCATGAGGACGAGGTTCTCGGCATCCCGTCGTTCGAGAATGACGTCGGCGTCGTCCAAAGCGGGGAACACGCTGGTCTGCTTATTGATCAGCGTGGAAAAGGGGAACGTCCGAGTCGCCATTAGCCTCTGCTACCTAAGACTTCGAAACTAGTTCGGTACTCATGGGGGTTGTGGTGAGATCGATCGCCGATGTGATTCGCCGCCTGCTCGCGCGGCGACGCCGTGCGAATGCTCTCGAGCAGCTGCGGAGGGCGGTTGACGCGGGAGCTGTGGATCTCGATGTCTTGGCCGACAAGCGGAAGTACCGGCATTGAGAACCGCGAAGGGCGTCCGCGAATGTCGCGGACGCCCTTCGGGTCAGAGGTTCCGATTCACAACCAGGTGTCGAGGGTGGTCGTGGTGAGGAAGTGTTCGAGGTCGGCTCGCCAGGGGGCGGGGGTGGACTTCTCGGGTTCGATGGCGGTGTATTGACCGCGGTAGAAGAGGAGTGGCCTGTCGGAGCCGGTGGACTCCGACAGGGCCAGGACGCGGCCGATCACGATGTAGTGATCGCCGCCGTCCAGCACGCTGTCCACTTTGCACTGGATCGTGGCCAGCGCGCCGTCCAGGACCGGGAGTCGCAGATCGGATGCGTGCCAAGGCACTCCGGCGAACTTGTCGGGCTCGCGGGAGCCGAAGCGGGCGCAGACGGGCTGCTGTTCCTCGGCGAGGATATTGACGCAGAACATGCCGGACTTCTCGATGGCCGCCCAGGAGCGGGAGGCCTTGGTGGGGCAGAAGAGGACCAGCGGCGGGTCGAGGGACAGGGCGGCGAAGGACTGGCAGGCGAAGCCGATGGGGGCGGGGCCGCCCTCGGCGTCGTCGTCGAAGGTGGTGATCACGGTGATGCCGGTGCAGAAGCTGCCCAGCACGTTCCGGAACTGCCGCCCGTCGATGGCGGGGTATTCGTCAGTGGTCATGTCCACCCTGTCGCTCATTACTTGAATCCGACGGTGAAGTCGTGGCCCCACAGGCTGACGGCCGTGGATTCGCGCGCGATCCAGGACTCGTCCTCGACTTCGAGCCCCTCGCAACCGAATTCGATATCGAACCCGCCCGGCGTCTTCATGTAGAAGGAGAGCATCTTGTCGTTGATGTGGCGACCCAGGGTGGCCGACATCTTGACCTTCTTGCGATTGGCGCGATCCAGGCAGAGGCCGACGTCGTCGGAGTTCTCCACCTCGACCATGAGATGCACGATGCCGGTCGGATTGGGCAGCGGCAGGAACGCCAGCGCGTGATGGCGCGGATTGCAGCCGTAGAAGCGCAGCCAGGCCGGATCGCCGTCGGCGGGACGCCCCACCATCTGCGGGGGCAGGCGCATGGAGTCGCGCAGGCGGAAGCCGAGCACGTCCTGGTAGAAGGCTTGTGCCGCAGCATCATCGGTGCAGGTGAGCACGACGTGCCCGAGCCCCTGTTCGGCGGTCACGAACTTGTGGCCGTACGGGCTGACGAAGCGCCGGCCCAGGTACTGCGCACCGTGGAACGCCTCGAGCGTATTGCCGGAGGGATCCTCGAAACGGATCAGGCCCTCGACGCGACGCTCGAGCTTCTCCTCCTTGGTGCCCTCGACGAAGGAGACGCCCGCCTTGGACAGGGTGTCCCGAAGGTCCTGCAGCGCAGGCGCGTCGGTGACCTCCCAGCCGGAGACCAGCAGCCGGTCCTTCTCGCCGGGCACGATCACCAGGCGGGCAGCGAAATCGTCCATCCGCAGGTAGAGCGCGTCGGGATTGTTGCCCGAGCCCTCCATCATGCCGAGCACCTTCAGGCCGTACTCGCGCCAGGCCGCCATATCGGTGGCCTCGATGCGCATATAGCCGAGGGCCTTGATCCCCATCGTCACTTCTCCTTGACGCCGAGCAGGAAGTCGGTTGCCAGGCGGTTGAATTCGTCGAACTTCTCCAACTGCGCCCAGTGCCCGCAGCCGCCGAACACGTGCAGCTGCACGCGCGGGACCATCTTCAAGGCTACGAGCGCGCCGTCGATCGGGTTCACCCGATCTTCGCGGCCCCAGATCATCAGCACCGGCTGCCGCAGCTTGAACGCGTCCCGCCAGATCATGCCCTTGGCGAAGTCCGCGCCCGCGAACGATTTGCCCATGGCGCGGGTGGCGGCCAGCGACTCCGGCTGCGACGCCGAGGCGAAGCGCTCCTCGACCAGTTCCGGCGTGATCAGCGACTGATCGAACACCATGATCCGCAGGAACGCCTCCAGGTTCTCCTTCGTGGGTTCGAAGTTGAACTTGGACAACAGCTTCACGCCCTCGGTGGGGTCCGGCGCGAACAGGTTGGTGGACAACCCGCCGGGACCCATCAGCACCAGCTTGCCCGCACGATCCGGGTAGTCCAGCGCGAAGCGGGTGGCCGCGCCGCCGCCGAGCGAATTGCCCAGCAGGTGCACGCGTTCGGTGATGCCGAGGTGATCGAGCAGATCCTTCAGCGCCGAGGAGCTGTGCACGAAGTACTGCGGGTGCTCGGTCGGCTTGTCGGACTGCCCGAACCCGGGCTGGTCGACGGCCAGCACATGGAATTCCTCGGCCAGCACCGGAATGTTCTTGGCGAAGTTCGACCAGGAGGACGCACCCGGACCGCCGCCGTGCAGCAGCACGATGGTGGGGCCGTTGCCGACGCCCGCCTCGTGGTAGTGCAGCTTCAGGTCCGGTCGCACCTGGGCGAACCGCGAGGTGGACTCGTAGGTGATTTCTTCCACTGCGGTCATGGTTTACACCATCGTGTCGGTGATCGGGAGACCGAACGCGTGGCTGCCGTACATGACGTAGGCGCGTTCGGCATCGTTGGCGGCGTGCACGCGGCCGGCGTGCGCGTCCCGCCAGAAGCGCTGCAGCGGAGTGCCGTTGGCGAGCGCGGTGGCGCCGGCGGCCTCGAACAGCCGGTCGATGGAGGCGATGGCGCGGCCGGTGGCGCGCACCTGGTCGCGGCGGGCGGCGGCGCGCACGTCGAACGGCACGTCCTTGCCCGCGACCAGCAGGGCGTATTCGTCGGCGACATTGCCCGACAGCTGCCGCCAGGCGGCGTCGATATCGCTGGCGGCCTCGGCGATCCGGACCTTGCCGAACGGATCGTCCTTGGCGTTCTCGCCGGCGTAGGCGGCGCGCACGCGCTTGCCCTGGTGCTCCACGTGCGCCTCCAGCGCGCCGTAGGCCATGCCCACGATCGGGGTGGAGATGGTGGTGGGATGGATGGTGCCCCACGGCATCTTGTACACCGGGTCGGTGTTCTGCTCCAGGCCGGGCGCGCTCAGCTCGCTCATGGCGCGGAAGCTGAGGAAGCGGTGCCGGGGCACGAAGACGTTCTCCACGACAATGGTGTTGGAGCCGGTGCCGCGCAGGCCGACCACGTTCCACACGTCGTCGATCTTGTATTCGGTGCGCGGGATGAGGAACGAGCCGAAGTCGACCGGCTTGCCGTTCTTGATGACCGGGCCGCCCACGACCACCCAGGTGGCGTGATCGGAACCGGAGGACCAGGCCCACTTGCCGTTGACGGTGTAGCCGTCGCCGTCCTCGGTCACCACGCCGGCGCCCATGGGCGCGTACGACGAGGAGATGCGGACGTCGGTGTCCTCGCCCCAGACCTCTTCCTGCGCACGCTGATCGAACAGCGCCAGGTGCCAGTTGTGGACGCCGATGATGCCGGAGACCCAGCCGGTGGAACCGCACGCGCTCGCGATCTTGCGGACGGTGTCGTAGAAGACGACCGGATCGGCGGCGTACCCGCCCCACTGGCGCGGCTGCAGCAGTTTGAAGAACCCGGTCTCCTGCAGATCCTTGACCGTCTCCTCGGGAAGGCGGCGCAGGTCTTCGGCTTCTTGGGCACGTTCGCGGAGGGTGGGCAGCAGCGCCTCGACCCGGTCGACTACTTCTTGCGTCATCTCGCCAGATGCTCCTGCCTGGTGCGTGTCTTCCCGATAGATCGGGAAGCGGTTCACGTTTGCCCCTGAGAGTAGAACACGTTCTTATTCCTGTCGAGAACGCTGTTCATTCGCAGCTCAGAGCGGCCCCATCCTGGTAGTTAGGCGTATCGCTGGCGTAAGGCCGAGCAATTTTGTAACGTGTTCTAGTACTTCCAGAGGAGGAGAACGATGGCTACAACCCCGCAGGGGCCCCGCGGAAAGGTCCGTGAGATCGATGTGGGCGCCATGCCCACGCGATTTGCCCGGGGCTGGCACTGCCTTGGACTCGCGAAGACCTTCCGCGACGGAAAGCCGCACTCGGTCAACATCTTCGGCACCAAGCTGGTCGTTTTCAAGAACAGTAAAGACGAGCTGAAGGTGCTCGACTCCTACTGCCGCCACCTGGGCGGCGACCTGTCCATGGGCGAGGTCAAGGGCGACTCCATCGCGTGCCCGTTCCACGACTGGCGCTGGGGCGGCGACGGCAAGTGCACCGGCATTCCGTACGCGCGCCGCGTGCCCCCGCTGGCGCGCACCCGGTCCTGGATCACCTTGGAGCGCAACGGCCAGCTCTTCGTCTGGCACGACCACGAGGGCAATCCGCCGCCGGACGAGGTGACCATCCCCTACATCGAGGGACCGTTCACCAATGCCGACGGCAGCGGTTCGGAAGAGCTCAACGACGGCTGGACCGACTGGACCTGGCACTCGATGCTGATCGAAGGCTCCAACTGCCGCGAGATCATCGACAACGTCGTGGACATGGCGCACTTCTTCTACATCCACTACGCCTTCCCGACGTACTTCAAGAACGTGCTCGAGGGCCACGTCGCCACCCAGTACCTCGAGACCAAGGCCCGCCCGGATATGGGCAATGCCGCCAAGATGGGCATCGATGTACTGCTCAAGTCGGAGGCGTCGTACTTCGGCCCGTCGTACATGATCAACCCGCTGCTCAATATCTACAGCGGCTACGAGGTCAAGACGGTCCTCATCAACTGCCACTACCCGGTCTCGCAGGACGCGTTCGTGCTGCAGTGGGGCGTCTCGCTGGAGAAGCCGAAGGGCCTTCCCGAGGAGCAGGCCGCGTCCTTCGCGGAGAAGATGACGGTCGGCGTGTCCGAGGGCTTCCTGCAGGACGTCGAGATCTGGAAGCACAAGTCCAAGATCGACAATCCGCTGCTGACCGAAGAGGACGGCCCGGTCTACCAGCTGCGCCGGTGGTACGAGCAGTTCTACGTGGACGTCGCCGATATCGACCCGCGCTCCACCCAGCGCTTCGAATTCGAGATCGACACCTCCAAGGCCGTGGAATCCTGGACCGCGGAGGTCGAGGAGAATCTTCGGAAGAAGCGCGAGGCGGAGGAAGCCGGCGCATCGGAGGAGGCGAACGCTTGATGACCAACTGGGCCAAAGCACCGGACTTCGCGGACCGTCCGGAACAGCGGGAGCAGGTGCGCGCCCAGACGGTCCTGGACAAGGCCCACTACCTGGAGGCGGGCCTGACGCCGCTGGCCTGTCTGACCTGCGGCACCCAGGTGCTGGTGCGCAAGCACAGCAATCAGCAGCGCACCGTGCAGTGGACGGTCGATCCGGCCGAGCACTGCCCGGTGTTCGCCAAGATGGCCGAAGCCGGGCCGACCTTCGGCAAGCCCGACTCCTGCCCGAATCTGGAGAAGACCATCGACCACGCGCTGGCCGAGGGTCTGCTCGAAATAGACGATTAGCCGCGGCTCCGATTCACCCGAATCGGAAGTCGGCGAAGTCGAATCCCGGTGCGACGACACAACTCACCAGCACGTGCTCGTCGCCCGCCGGGCGGGCGGCCTGGCTCACCCCACCGGGAACCACCGCCTGGGGCCGCTGCCCGCGCTCGACATCGGGCCCGAGGACGACCTCCTCACCCCCGATGTCCAGCAACAGCGGACCACCCCCGTGCCACAACCAGATCTCGTCCGATTTCACCGTATGCGGTGCGGACGCCTCACCCGGCAGCAGCAGGAAGTAGATCGCCGTCGCACTCGCGCGCGGCCCGTCATAGCCCTTCGGCTCGAATTCCACTCCGTTGCGCCAGGTTTCCCGATACCACCCGCCCTCCGGATGCGGACGCAGATCCAATGCGGCGGCCAGCGCGGGCCTCTCATCGCTCATTCCTCCGAACGTAGACCGGCGCGCCGCCCGATGCCGCTCGGTGCGTGATTCTCGGGAAAGATGAGTGTTCCGGTAGATTCTTCTGGTGAAACAATGCCTGATGCTCTCATTGAGAGAGTGGTAGGTTCGGCATGTGGACATCTTGAGCGAGACCATAGCGGCTATTCGCACCGGCGACCCCGCGTCGGGGATGTTCGTGCGTCACGCACCGTGGGGGCGGAGTTATCCGCGGGTGCCGGGGGCGAGTTTCCATGTGGTGCTGCAAGGTTCGTGCTGGGTATTGCCGCCCGACGGTGAGCCCATCGCGCTCGGGGCCGGCGACGTGCTGTTCATGCCGCGCGGCGCGCACCACGACATCGTCGATCAGCTCGGCACGCCGATCACCGAGGTGGCGCGGCCGGGCGAGCCGCGCGAGATCGTCGGACCGGGCGCGCGGACCGTACTGGTGTGCGGGGCTTATGAACTCGGGCGGCAGCGCAGTCACCCATTGCTGGACGAACTACCCGAGTTCATTCATCTGCCGGCCCGGCCCGGGCGGCATCCGGCCCTGCGCGCCGCCGTGGACCTGCTGGCGGGGGAGATCGCCGAACCGCGACCGGGCGCCGACGCCGCCATTCCCGCGCTGCTCGACACCATGCTGCTGTTCCTGCTGCGCGCCTGGTTCGACGAGCAGGCCGAAACCCAGTCCGGCTGGGCGGGCGTGTTCACCGATCCGGCCGTCGCGGTCACCCTGCGGGCCATTCACGATGCGCCGGACCGGGCCTGGACCGTGCCGGAACTCAGTGTCGTGGCGGGGGTTTCGCGCGCCACCCTGGCCCGGCGGTTCACCGCCACGGTGGGGGAGCCGCCGCTGTCGTACGTGACCCGCTGGCGCATGCTCACGGCCGCCCGCCTGCTGCGGGAGAGCGATACGCCACTGGCGAGCATCGCCCGCAAGGTCGGCTACCAGTCCGAATTCGCGTTCGCCAAGGCGTTCAAGCGCGAATACGGGCTGGCCCCAGGGCAATACCGGCGGGCGGAGGAAAAACCTGCGGTCATCGCGGTGTGAATCGCACTAGGCTGGGGCGAATGACGGATTGGCGTGCGCGCAAAGGTCCGATCGGAGTGCTCACCGGAGCGGGCATCTCCACCGATTCCGGCATCCCGGATTTCCGCGGGCCGCGCGGGGTGTGGACCGAAGATCCCATCGCGGAACTGCTTTCCACCTATCAGAACTACGTGGCCGATCCGGAACTCCGGCGGCGGGCCTGGCTGGCGCGCCGCGATAATCCGGCCTGGCGCGCGGTGCCGAACGCCGCGCATCAGGCGCTGGTGCGGCTGGCCGCGGCGGGGCGGCAGGTCGGCATCATCACCCAGAACATCGACCGGCTGCATCAGCGGGCCGGCTCGGACGGGGTGGTGGAGATCCACGGCAATATGTTCGAAGTGGTCTGCATCGACTGCGAATTCACCACCTCGATGGAGACCACGCTGGCGCGGGTGGCCGCCGGCGAGCCCGATCCGGACTGCCCGGACTGCGGCGGCATCCTGAAGGCCGGGGTGATCATGTTCGGCCAGCAGCTGGTGCCCGAATCCATTCGGGCCGCGGTGGATATCGCCGAAACCAGCGAGATCTTCATTGCCGTCGGCTCGTCGCTGCAGGTGGAACCGGCGGCCTCGATGTGCGCGGTGGCGGTGGACGCCGGCGCGGACCTGATCGTGATCAATGCCGAGCCCACCCCGTACGACGTGTACGCCGCCGAGGTGGTCCGGGATCCGATCGGCGAGGCGCTGCCGCGACTGGTGTCGGAACTGCTGGGCGAGTAGCGGATTCAGCTGAACGGGGACTGCGGGCGGTCCTGCAGTTCGCCGTCGATGTAGATGTCGACCTTCTCGTTGTAGAAACAGGCCAGGCCCGCGACCTTCTGGCTCTCCGGCAGCGGGGTGCGGTAGATCCACACCAGATCCGGGAACTCGTCCTCGCCGAGGCGGACGTTCCAGTATTCGGCGGTGCCCTTGTACGGGCATTGCGTCTCGGTGTCCGAGGCGGTCAGCAGGTCCAGCCGGACATCGGTGAGCGGCAGGTAGTAGCGCGCGGGCAGCCCGGTCTCGAACAGGATGCGCGGGGCGTGCGAATCCGCCAGGGTCTGCCCGTTCAGCTCCACCCGGATGTGCCGGGACGAACCCAGGATGTCGACCCGGCTGTAGGGATCGCGCGGATGCACGTAGATGGGCTCGTCCTCCTCGAACCACTGGTCCATGGCGTCGAACTTCAGGCGCACCAGATCACGCACCGGCTCGACCGCGGAGTCGAGGTAGCGCACGGCCGCGCCCTGGGCGACCACGTCGCCGACCACCACGTCGAATTCGAGTCCCGGGCCGAAGACCGCCGAGTCGTGCGGGCGACCGGTCGGTTCGAGCTTGGCGCGCACGTCATCGGCGGGCAGGTAGTAGGTCGGGTAGTACGGGTGCTCCCACACCAGCCGGGGCGCGAGCGAGTCGGCGGCCAGGTGACCGCCCAGGTAGACGCGTACCCGTTTGGCGCTCGGTTCGACCCGAGCCTGGAAACCGGGATTCGATTCGGTCATACCTCCCGACGGTACTCCGGCCGGAAAGGGGCAGTCCGGGAACGGAATTCGCATCGCCGCGCCGCTGTGCGCGGCACTCATGCGCACCTGCGATTTCTGCCCGCTGACCTGCCTGGATAGGGTGGTCTGGCAACACTCGAGCAACAAACCTGAAGGTGGTCAGATGTCGGAAACCGGCACCGTCGAGCAGCAGGGACTGCGGACCGGACTGCGACGGCGTCATATGACGATGCTGGCCATCGGCGGCGCGATCGGCGCGGGGCTGTTCGTCGGCTCCGGTTCGGTGATCGGCACCGCGGGCCCGGCGGCCATTCTGTCCTATGCCGCCGCCGGATTGCTGGTGCTTTGCGTCATGCGCGCCCTCGGCGAAATGGTGGTGGCCCGCCCGGTCGCCGGCTCGCTCGCCGAATACTCCCGCATGGCGCTCGGCCCGTTCGCCGGCTTCACCATCGGCTGGCTGTACTGGTACCTCTACGTCATCCTGGTCGGCGCGGAAGCCGTGGCCGGGGCGGCCATCCTGTCCAGCTGGATCGACCTGCCGCAGTGGGTGCTGTCGGCGGCGCTGCTGATCGTCATGACCGCGGTCAATCTGGTGTCGGTGCGGTCCTTCGGCGAGTTCGAGTTCTGGTTCGCCTCGATCAAGGTCGTCGCCATCGTCATCTTCCTGGCGCTCGGACTGGCCTGGGTGTTCGGGCTGTGGCCGGACGCGGAGAGCGGCTTCCACAATCTGACCGGGCACGGCGGCTTCGCGCCCAATGGCATCGCGGGCATCTTCTCGGCCATCGTGGTGGTCATGTTCGCCTTCGGCGGCACCGAGATCGTGACGGTCGCGGCCGCCGAATCCAAGGAGCCCGGCCAGGCCGTGGCCCGCGCCACCAACAATGTGCTGTGGCGGGTCGGCCTGTTCTACGTGGCCTCGATCTTCCTGGTGGTGACCATCCTGCCGTGGAACGACGCCCAGGTGCTGAAGAGCCCGTTCGTGAGCGCCCTGGACCGGATGGGCGTGCCGGCGGCGGGCACCATCATGCAGGTCGTGATCCTCACCGCGGTGCTGTCGGTGCTGAACTCGGCCATCTACGTGTCCTCGCGCATGCTCTACGTGCTGACCCGCGACGGCGATGCCCCGGCCGGGCTGGTCAAGGTCAACAAGCGCGGCGTGCCCGCCCGGGCGGTGCTGCTCGGCACCGTGGCGGCCTGGGGCGCGGTCATCGCCTCCTACGTCTCCCCGGATCAGGTCTTCACCTTCCTGGTGAACTCCATCGGCGTGGTGCTGGCCTTCGTCTACGTCGCGATCATGGCCTCCCAGCTGCGCCTGCGCGCCCGGCTGCGGCGCGAGGACCCGTCCGCGCTCACCTATCGCATGTGGGGTTACCCGTACCTGAGCTGGGCGGTCATCATCGCCATCTGCGCGGTCTTCATCGCCATGGCGCGCAATCCGGACCAGCGCAATCAGCTCATCGCCTCCACCGTCAGCCTGCTGTTCGTGGCCGCGATCTACCCGCTGCGCAAGCGGTTCGGACGCAAGCCCCCGGTCCGCGAGGTCGAGGTGCTGCACCACTAATCTGGGAAGGATGACCGACTTCGGCATCTATCCAGGCGGTGTCAGCGGTGACGACGCCGGCGGCTTGGCGACCGGGAAACCGGACGATCCGGCCGCCGTCGAGGCCGCGCTCGACGATCTCGGCGTGACGGTGGTGCGGGTCTACACCGCGTTCAAGGACGCGGGCGAGGAATCCTTCTGCAACCCGGCCGATTTCGGGCGTTACGCCACGGCGGGCCGCAAACTCGACCTGGTCGCGCAGTTCCAGTCCCGGTCCGGTGACGTGCCGGGGTATCTGTGCTTCCTGTCGCATCTGGTGCGGGACTACGGGGATCGCATCGCCACGCTGCAGATCACCGAGGAGCCCAATGTGGTGGGCAATGCCACCCTGGACGGCGACTACCCGAATGTCCGGCGCGCCATTATCGAAGGCGTGCAGGCGTTCTCGGGACAGGGTTTCCGTATCGGCTTCAACACCACGCCGCTCTTCGGCCCCGCCGCGAGCTTCGTTCAGGACCTGGTCACCGAGGGCGGGCCGGGGTTCGTGGCGGCACTGGACTACGTCGGGCTCGACGCCTTCCCGGACGTGTTCATGCCCGCCGAGGACCCCGCCGCCGCGCTGTCCTGGCTGCTCGGCATGCATCGCGATCTGCTCGCCAATGCCGGACTGTCCGTGGACATTCCACTGCATCTGACCGAGAACGGCTGGCCCACCGGCCCGGAACGCTCCGAAGCCCGGCAGGCCGAGGTGCTGGCGGGCATCCTCGAAGTGGTGGCCCAGCACGATCTCGGTGCGTACCACCACTTCTCGCTACGCGACGCCGACACGGCGAAGCCGGGCCTTTTCCACCGCTTCGGGCTCATGCGCGACGACTACACCCCGAAACCGGCGTACCAGGTGTACCGCGACCACATCGCGAGGCATTCGGCCTGAATCAGCGGTGGTACTCGGCCAGCAGCACGATCAGGCCGACAATGCCGATCATGGTCATGACGCCGGCCAGCAGCGCCGGCGAGATCAGTCCGAGGACCACGAACGCGCCGGCGCCGGCCAGGGCACCGGTGGCGATGAGGGCCGGGCGCAGCGCGGGGGAACGGGGCAGCCGGGCGATATCCCGGTCGACCTCGGCCTCCAGTTTGGCGGCGCGAACGGTCACGGCGTCGTGCAGGCCGAGTTCGGCGCGGCAGTCCGCGAGCAGCGTGGTGATCGCCGATTTGGCGGTGCGGGCGGTGGCCTTGGACGTGGCTCGCTTGCGCCGCCATTCGGCCTCGCGCAGCCGGATCCACAGCGTTTCGCGATCGTTCGGGCCCAGCACCCGTTCGGCCATGGTCATCAGATCGCGCCAGGTTTCCGCGCCGACGGCCTCCCCGGCGCGTTCGGTGCGGGCCCGGGTATAGGCGAACTGCGCGCGCACGTAGTCCCGATTCGGTTCGAGCGCATTGGCTTTCAGCACGATCGCCATGACCTCCTGCCATTGGGCGGCGGCGCGGTCGTGTTCGCCGGAGGAGGTGAAGCTCTGGGCGCGCGTGACCAGTTTGCGTATCTCCTCGCCAGCAGTGCTCATAGCCCGCCCTCCCCAGGTCACGATGTTTCCCAGGGTATGAGCAAGGTCGTTGCCCGGCAATGAGAAACGGGAGCCCGGCGTCGTGCCGGGCTCCCGTTCCGATGGATCGTCGCGTCAGGCCGGGCGGGCCAGCGGACGCGCCGGGGTGCCGAACAGCTGTGCGTCGGCGTGTGCGCGCTTGAAGAACAGGTGCGCGTCGTGCTCCCAGGTGATGGCGATGCCGCCGTGCATCTGCACCGTCTCCGACACCACGGCGTTGAAGGTGTCGATGGCGTGCAGCCGCGCCGACGCGATATCGATCGGATCCACATGCCCCGCGGCCAGACCCGAAATAGCCAGGTAGGCAATGGAACGCGTGGACTCCACCAGCACGTACATATCGGCCATCCGGTGCTTCAACGCCTGGAAGCTGCCGATCGGCCGCCCGAACTGCACCCGCGACTTCGAGTACTCGACGGTCATGTCCAGGCACTGCTCGGCCGCCCCGAGCTGCTCGGCCACCACTGCGGCCCAGGCGATCTCGCGCAAACGGGTGACATCGAGCGCGCCGAGCGCCCGGCCGGTGACGTTCTCGAAGTCGATGCGCGCCAGGCGACGGGTCGGATCCTGGGTGACCACGATGGTGCGGGTGACGCCCGCGGCCTCGCCGTCCACCTCGAACAGCCCGGAGTCGGTGAGCACCAGCAGCGTGTCCGCGTGCGCGCCGTCGACAACGTAATGGGCGGAGCCCGAGAGGGTTTCGCCGTCGACGGCAACGCCGAACGACTCCCATCCCCGTACCCCGGCCCAGCACAGCGCCAGGGTACGAGCCCCCTCCGCCACCTCCGGCAGCAGCCGCGCATTGGCCTCGGCATTCCCGGCCAGCAGCAGCGCCTGCACGCCCAGCACGGCCGACCCCAGCATCGGCGGAGCCGCGAGCGTCCGCCCGAGCTCCTCCACCACCAGCAGCGACTCGGTCAGCCCGACGCCCACGCCCCCGAATTCCTCCGGAACGGCCAGCGCCGCAACCCCGACCTGCTCGCACAGCAACGTCCACAGCTGCTCGTCGTACCCGCGTTCGCCCTCCAGCCCACGCCGCATAGCCGCGCTGTCCCCGTGCTTGGCCAGCACCGCGCGCACAGTGGTGGCGAGTTCCTGCTGTTCGGCCGTGATGCTCACGCATTCGCTCCCGTCGTATCGAAATGGTGCGCGGCCGAAGCCGGCGCGGTGTAGTCCTCTGCGGCGCGCCGCGGGTCGTGCGCCGCGCTGGGTGCCTCCGGGCGGCCGGTCGGACCGTCGGCGCGGACGAGAGTGCGCGCCGCCCATCCGGCTAGTGACGCGAATCCGCCCTCGGCGCAGGAGCGTTCGAGCCTGCGGGTCGCCCCGGCCGCCGAGATGCTCATGCCACGTTGCCCGCGCGCAGGGCGGCGGCGATGCGGGCGCGGTGTTCGGCCGGGGTACCCCAGGCCGAACGCAGCGCGGTGACCTTGGTCAGCCACAGGGACAGATCGCACTCGGCGGTGTAGCCGATGGCGCCGTGCACCTGGAGGGCGATACGGGCCGCCTGGTACGCCGCTTCGCCGCAGGCCAGCTTGGCGGCGGAGATGTCGCGGGCGCGGGTCTGCACGTCGGCGTCGCCTTCGAGGGTGAGGGCGGCGCGGTAGAGCAGCGGCTGGGCCATCTCCAGGGCGATGGAGACATTGGCCAGATGGTGCTTGATCGACTGGTAGCGGCCGATCGGGGTGCCGAACTGCTGGCGCTGCTTCACGTATTCGACGCTGATGTCGAGCAGCGAGCGGCCCGCGCCGAGCAGCTGCGCGGCGGCGGCGAGCGCGGCGGTGTCGAAGGCGGTTTCGATCGCCGCGGCGACGTCCGCGCCCTCGGCCAGGGTCTCGCCGGGGGTGACGGTGAACAGGCGACGGGCCGCGTCCACCGACTTCACCAGGTCACCGGCGGTCGCGGCGGAGAGCTTGTCACCGTCGGCGACCAGGACCAGATCGGCCAGGTCGGCGTCGAGCGCCACGCGGTCCCCGGACGCCGAAGCGGCGGAACCGATCACGCCCGCGGCGGTGCTCAGCGCGAGCGTGCCGAGCTTGGCCCCCTCGGCGAAGGCGGGCAGCCATTCGGCCGCGAGCGCACCGTCCGGAAGGGCTTGCAGCAGTGCGGGAATCGCGGCGGCGGTCTCCACCAGCGGGCCCGGCACGGCGGCGCGGCCGATCTCGGTGAAGGCCACGATGAGCTCCACCGGACCGGCGCCGAAGCCGCCGTTCTCCTCGGTGACGGTCAGGCCCAGCGCGCCCGCCTCGGCCAGCTGGCCGATGAGCGCGCGCCCGGCGGCGGAATCGCCTGCGCCCCAAGCCCGGACGACGCCCGGGGTCTTGGCGGCCTCGCCCATCTTGCGCAGGCTGGCGGCGAAGTCGTGCTGTTCTGCGGTCAATGCGAATCGCATGTCGTCTCCCTTACCGCGGCAGGCCGAGCAGGCGTTCGGCGATGATATTGCGCTGAATCTCGTTGGTGCCCGCGTAGATCGGGCCCGCGAGCGAGAACAGGAAGCCGTCGGTCCAGGCGGATTCCTGTTCGGCGGCGGCCCCGTGCAGGTCCAGCGCGGTTTCGTGCATGGCGATGTCCAGTTCGGACCAGAACACCTTGTTGACCGAGGATTCCGCGCCCAGCTGACCGCCCTCGGCCAGCCGGGTGACGGTGGCCCAGGTGTTCAGCCGGTACGCCTCCGCCCCGACCCAGGCGTCCACCACGCGATCGCCGATGGCGGTATCGGTGTCGGCGGCCGCCGACTTCCACAGCTCGATCAGCTTCACGACGGTGGCGTTGAACCGGCCGGGGGAGCGCAGCGAGAGCCCGCGCTCGTTGCTGGAGGTCGCCATGGCGACCTTCCAGCCGTTGTTGGCCTCGCCGATCACATCGGAGTCCGGCACGAAAACATTGTCGAGGAAGATCTCCGCGAAGCCCGGCTCGCCGTCCAGCTGCGGAATCGGGCGCACGGTCACGCCTTCCGCGGTCAGCGGGAACATCACGTAGGTGAGCCCGCGATGCCGTTCGGCCTCCGGATCACTGCGGAACAGCCCGAAACCCCAGTCCGCGAACGAGGCCCGCGAGCTCCAGGTCTTCTGCCCGTTGAGCAGCCAGCCGCCCTCGGTGCGCTTGGCGGTGGAGCGGATACCGGCCAGATCGGACCCGGCCTCCGGCTCGGACCACGCCTGCGCCCAGATGTCGTCGGCGCGAGCCATTCTCGGCAGGAACCGGGCCAGCTGCTCCGGGGTGGCGTGCTCGAACAGGGTCGGCGCGAGCAGGAAGATGCCGTTCTGGGAGACGCGACCCGGCGCACCCGCCGCGTAGTACTCCTCCTCGAAGATGACCCATTCGGTCAGCGAGGCGTCCCGGCCGCCGTATTCGGCGGGCCAGGCCACACAGGACAGCCGGGCCTCGGCCAGCTTGGCCTCCCACGCCCGGTGCGCCTCGAACCCCTCCTCGGTGTCCATGGACGGCAGCGGTTCGGCGGGCACGTTGGCGGCCAGGAATTCCCGCACCTCGCGGCGGAATTCCTCGGTCTTGGCGTCGAATTCGAGATCCACTTACTTGGCCCCGTTCCTCTCGGTAGCGGCATCTGATTCCCGGCTCACCGCGGCCGCCTTCATCGACTTGGCGTCCATGCCGCCGAGCGAGCCGGAGCCGATTTCGGCATTGTGGGCGTGCGCGAAATGGTGCAGCCCGAACACGGAATCCATGCCGGCGCGCATACCCATCAGGTCCTCGCACTGGTTGACGGCCTTCTTGGTGAGCGCCAGCCCGAATTGCGGCATCTCCGAGATCTTCTCGGCGAGCGCGATGGTGTGCGATTCCAGTTCCTCGCGCGGCACAACGCGGTTCACCATGCCCCACTCGTAAGCCTGTGCGGCGGTGAAGCGTTCACCGGTGAAAAGGATCTCCTTGGCGCGGCGCGGCCCCAGTACCCACGGGTGCGCGAAGTACTCGACGCCCGGAATGCCCATGCGCACAACCGGATCGGAGAAGAACGCATCCTCGGACGCCACGATCATGTCGCAGGACCAGGCCAGCATGAGCGCACCCGCGATGCACGCGCCCTGCACCATGGCGATGGTCGGCTTGGGGATCTCCCGCCAGCGCCGGCACATGCCCAGGTACACCTCGGACTCGCGGGCGAACCGCTGATCGCCGCCCGGCCGGTCCACGTGGTCCCACCACATGACGGCCTTGTTCTCGTAGGAGATGTGGTGATCGCGTCCCGGCGTCCCGATATCGTGCCCGGCGCTGAAATGCTTTCCGGCCCCGGCGAGCACGATCACCTTGACCTCGGCGTCTTCGACGGCGCGCGTGAAAGCGGCGTCGAGCGCATAGGTCATGACCGAGTTCTGCGCGTTGCGGTAGTCCGGGCGGTTCAGGGTGACGACCGCTATCGGCCCCCGCTTCTCGTAGAGGACGACCTCGCCCTCATCGGGAACGGGTCCCAGTTCCTGGCTCACGCCTTCTCCTCACGTAGTTGCCGCTTGAGCACCTTCCCGGCGGCGCTGTAGGGCAGCGCGTCGCGGAACTCCACGAAGCGCGGCACCTTGAAGTTGGCGAGCAGCGTCTTGGCATGCGCCACCACGTCTTCGGTGGTCAGCGCCGAGCCGGGCTTGCGCACCACGAACGCCTTGCCGACCTCGCCCATGCGCTCGTCCTCGATACCGATGACGGCGGTCTCGGCCACGCCCTCCAGGCGGGCCAGGGCCTGCTCCACCTCGGCGGGGTACACATTGAACCCGCCGGAGATGTACATGTCCTTGAGCCGGTCGGTGATCTTCAGATACCCGCGCTCGTCGATGATCGCGACATCGCCGGTGTGCAGCCAGCCGTCCTTGTCGATGGTGTCCGCGGTGGCCTGCGGATCGTCGAGGTAGCCCAGCATCACCTGCGACCCGCGGATCAGCAGCTCGCCATTGTCGGCCAGTTTGATCTCGAAGTCGCCGATGGCCCGCCCGCAGGTATTGGCGATGGTCTCCGCGTCGTCCTCCGGGCGGCACATGGTGCCGAAACCACCGGACTCCGACAGCCCGTACGCGGTCAGCACCACATCGAATCGCAGTTCGCTGCGCATTCTTTCGATGAGCACGACCGGCACGGTGGCCGCACCGGTGACCGCGACCCGCAGCGACGACAGATCGGCATCGTGGCGCGCCGGATGCTCGAGGATCGTCTGATAGATGGTCGGCGGCCCGGTCAGCACGGTGATGCCCTCGTCGTGCACCAGTCGCATGGTCTCCGGCACGTCGAAGGTGGCTTGCGGGATCACGCTCGCACCGGTCACCAGGCACGCGAGAATGCCTGCCTTGTAACCGAAGTTGTGGAAGAACGGCGGCACCACCAGGTACCGGTCGCTCTGGTTCAGCGTCGCGCACTCGGCCCAGGCCCGCGCGCCCGCCAGCGCCTGCCGGTGCGCGATCAAGGTGCCTTTGCTGCGCCCGGTGGTGCCGGAGGTGAAGAGGATGTCGGACAGATCGTCCGGCCGCACCGATTCGGCCCGCGCCACAACGTCTTCCAGGCTGACCGCCTCAGCGAGCTTGGCCAGCTCCGACCACACGATGGCGTCGGCCACCGGCTCCTCGGTCTCGGACGGGATCACGACGACCGTCTCGATGCCGAGTTCCGGTGCGGCGGCCCGCAGTTCGCTCAGCCGGTCGCGTCCCAGGAAGGTGCCCGCGATGAACAGCGCCTTGGCGTCCACCCGCGACAGCACATCCGCCGCCTCGTCCGCCACATAGCGCGTGTTCAGCGGAACGATGGCCGCACCGACGTAATGCGTGGCGAGCACCGCGGTCACCCAGTGGTGGGTGTTGGGCGCCCAGATGCCGATGCGGTCGCCCCGCTGAATACCGCGCGCTATGAGCGCACGCGCGGTCTCACGGACCGAGTCCAGCAGTTGCGACCAGCTCAGACGGACAGCACCATCGCCGACAGCGGGCGCCTCACCGTAGGTGGCGGCGGCCGCGTGCAGGGCGAGCGGTGTGGTCTGCGGAGGAGATGTCACGGGAGTTCCTGCCGTCCGGGAATGGGTCTAACAAAGCAAGTGCTTGGTAGGTTACTCTACCGACGTGAGCATGATCCAGACCCCCGAACCGGCCACCGGGACTGAGGCCCGCGAGGACGCCGAGTTCCGCACGGAAGTGCGGGAATGGCTGGCCGAGAACCTGAACGGCCAGTTCCGCGAGCTGCGCGGTCTGGGTGGTCCCGGGCGCGAACACGAGGCATTCGAGGAGCGTCTCGAATGGGACCGCGCCCTGGCCGCCGCCGGACTGACCTGCCTGGGCTGGCCCAAGGAGTGGGGCGGCCGCGACGCCACCCTGCGCCAGCAGGTCATCTTCCACGAGGAATACGCCAAGGCCGATGCGCCGAGCCGGGTTTCGCACCTGGGTGAGGAACTGCTCGGCCCGACCGTCATCGCCTTCGGCACCGAAGAGCAGAAGCGGCGGTTCCTGCCCGGCATCCGCAATGTCACCGAACTCTGGTGCCAGGGCTACTCCGAACCGGGCGCGGGCTCGGACCTGGCCGCCGTCACCACCTCCGCCCAGCTCGAGGGCGACGAGTGGGTCATCAACGGCCAGAAGGTCTGGACCTCGCTCGCGCACCTGTCCGACTGGTGCTTCGTGGTGGCTCGCACCGAGAAGGGCTCCAGCCGTCACCACGGCCTGTCCTACCTGCTGGTTCCCATGAAGCAGCCGGGTGTCGAGGTGCGGCCCATCATCCAGCTCACCGGCACCGCGGAATTCAACGAGGTGTTCTTCTCCGACGCCCGCACCTCCGCCGATCTGGTGGTGGGGCAGCCCGGCGACGGCTGGAAGGTCGCCATGGGCACGCTCACCTTCGAGCGCGGCATCTCCACCGTCGGCCAGCAGATCCGCTACGCGCGCGAATTGGCCGATCTGGAAGTGGTCGCCCGCGAGAACGGTTCCATCGACGATCCGATCATCGCCGCCCGCCTGGACCGGGCCTGGGTGGGTCTGCGCGTGCTGCGCGCCCACGTGCTGCGCACCCTGGAGTCCGGCCACGACGGCGCATCGGTCGATGCCCGCACCGCCGCGGGGCAGGCCTCGGTCACCAAGCTGCTGTGGGCCAACTGGCATCGCGATCTGGGCGAGCTGGCCATGGACGTGCTGGGCGCGCCGGGGCTCATCGCCGACGCCAAGGACGACGATCTCAATGCCTGGCAGCGGCTGTTCCTCTTCAGCCGGGCCGACACCATCTACGGCGGCTCCAACGAAGTGCAGCGCAACATCATCTCCGAGCGCGTGCTCGGACTTCCCCGAGAGGCTCGACCGTGAGTGAGCGGAGCGAACGACCAATGAACGCAGCTGATCTGTCCATCGCCCCCGAAATCGTCGGTGGCCACAACCTGCTGGCCGGCAAGGCCGCGGTTGTCACCGCCGCCGCCGGTACCGGCATCGGTTCGGCCACCGCGCGCCGCCTGCTCTCCGAGGGCGCGGACGTCGTGGTCTCCGACTGGCACGAGCGCCGGCTCAAGGAGACCGAAGAGGCGCTGAAGGCCGAATTCCCGGACCGCCGAATCGCTTCCGTGCCGTGCGACGTCAGCTCCACCGAGCAGGTCGACGCGCTGATCGCCGGGGCCGTGGCCGCGCTGGGCCGCATCGACATCATGGTCAACAATGCCGGTCTCGGCGGCGAGGTGCCCGTGGTCGACATGACCGACGAGCAGTGGGACAAGGTCCTTGACATCACCCTCAACGGCACCTTCCGCGCCACCCGCGCGGTGCTGAAGTACTTCCGCGAGGCGGGTCACGGCGGCGTGATCGTCAACAACGCCTCCGTGCTCGGCTGGCGCGCCCAGCACGGCCAGGCCCATTACGCCGCCGCCAAGGCCGGCGTCATGGCGCTCACCCGCTGCTCCGCCGTCGAGGCCGCCGAGTACGGCGTGCGCATCAACGCGGTGGCCCCGTCCATCGCCCGTCACGCCTTCCTGGACAAGGTCACCTCCGCCGATCTCCTCGATCGCCTGGCCGCCGGCGAGGCGTTCGGCCGTGCCGCCGAGCCGTGGGAGGTCGCCGCGACCATCGCCATGCTGGCGAGCGACTACACCACCTACCTCACCGGTGAGGTGGTGTCGATTTCGAGCCAGCGCGCCTGAATCGAAATTGCACTCGCACAACTGAATTAGTGCGTTCGGGCAAAGCGAAAAGCTGTGTCGTCCGGTCGCAGGTTTTCTCACTGCCGCGTTCCCCAGGGGGCGCGGCAGTGCCTATTTCCGACCGAATAAAAATTGGGTGGCGCGGCGTGCGGGGCGTTGTGCCATTCTGGGTTAGGCCGGTTCCGCATAGTCGAAGGGCACGACCCATGGGTCCGGATCGCCGTCAACAATCAACCCCCGAACAAGGCCACGAGGAATTCGAACTCGAGCTCGTGCGCGAGGTCGTGCTCGCGCGCCGAAGACTCGACAATGCCGTGCTGGCCGCGCTCACCCTGGGTGCGGAGCTACTGGAGCACGACTCCGAACGCGCCACCGCCATGCGGGCCGCGCAGATCCTGGAACAGCACGTGGTCGACGAGAGCGATGTCGCCCGCGATCCGCGCGCGGCCTTGCGCGAGGACATGATCCGCGATCGCGACCGGGCGCGCCGCCTGGGCCTGTCCCGGGCGGTCGGGTATTCCGACTCCGATGCGCAACGGCGCCGTCGCAAACGCACGGCGCTGTTGTGTGAAGTACGGGCGGATCTCCTGGAAGTCGTCCGCGCCAGCCAGCGTCAGCACGCCGACCGTCTCACCTTCGCCGACAACATCGCCAAGGGATTGTGCGATGCCACCGACAAATTGGTCGTCGGCGCCGATATGGAGACATATCGGGCCTGGCAACGCGGGATGGTCCTGAAAATAATCGAGGAACCCAACGACGACGGCGGCCCGCCCCGCGTCATGGCAACCGTCGACGCCGGTCCCGGCCGCGACCCCCTCACCGTCGAATGGGACAGCCCGGAACGCAGACTGGCCCTGGTGGCCCGCATGGCCCGCGCCGGCGTCTCCCCGATCATCATCTGCGACCGCCTGCTAGCGGACCTGTCGGTGTCGTCGCCCTTGCGATATTCCGTGCGCTGAACGGGAACCTCGGTGGACCAAGCAAATGCTTGGTTGTATATTGGCGGAGTGACCTCACCAGACCCGACGAAATCAGCACGTCGTAACGAGCTGCTCGGTCTTGCCGCCAACCTCTTCGCCGAGCGGGGACTGCGCGCGACCACGGTTCGTGACATTGCCGACGCCGCCGGGATTCTATCCGGGTCGCTCTACCACCACTTCGATTCCAAAGAAGCCATGGTGGACGAGATTCTGCGCGGCTTCCTCGACGACCTCTTCGGCCGCTACCGCGAGATCGTCGGCTCGGGCCTGCCCGCCCGCGACATCCTCGAAGCCCTGGTGATCGCGTCCTACGAATCGTTCGATCAATTCCACGCCGCCGTCGCCATCTACCAGGCCGAGGCCAAACGCCTCAGCGGCACACCGCGATTCGGCTACATCGACGAGTACAACAAGGAGTTCCGCGAACTCTGGCACCAGGTGCTCGCCAACGGCGTCGAGGACGGCAGCTTCCGCCCCGAGATGGATATCGAACTGGCCTACCGGTTCCTGCGCGACACCGTCTGGGTGTCGGTGCGCTGGTATCAGCCCGGCGGCCGGATCACCGTCGACGCCCTCGCCAAGCAGTACCTCACCATCGTGCTCGACGGGCTCACCGCCCCGGCCGCGCGCGCATAGTTCCAGCCCAGCAGTAGGAGTTCAGAATGTCTGCACCGTCCCGCCGCCAGTACGCGCCCATGCGGGAGGCGTACGTGATCGACTCCGTGCGCACCGCCGTCGGCAAGCGCGGCGGTTCGCTCGCGAGCGTGCACCCGGCCGATCTGGGCGCGGCGGCATTGAACGGTCTGATGGGCCGCAACAAGCTCGACCCGCAGTTCGTCGAGGACGTGGTGTTCGGCTGCTGCGACACCATCGGCCCGCAGGCCGGCAATATCGCCCGCACCGCCTGGCTGGCGGCCGGCTACCCGGAGCACGTCCCCGGCGTGACCGTGGACCGGCAGTGCGGTTCCTCGCAGCAGGCGATCGGCTTCGCGGCGCAGGCCATCATGGCCGGCACCAATGAGATCGTGGTGGCGGGCGGCGTGCAGAACATGAGCGCCATCCCGATCTCGGCGGCCATGCTGGCGGGCCAGCAGTACGGCTTCGACTCGCCGTTCGTCGGCGCGCACGGCTGGGACCACCGCTACGGCACCGGCGAAGTGACGCAGTTCAATTCGGCCCACATGATCGCCGAGAAGTGGGGCATCTCGCGCCGCGATATGGAGGAGTGGGCGCTGCGTTCGCACGAGCGCGCTCGCAAGGCCATCGTGGAGGGCAAGTTCGACAACGAGATCGTCCCGGTGGGCGATTTCTGGATCGACGAGGGCCCGCGCGAGACCACCCTGGAGAAGATGGCCGGCCTGCAGCCGCTGGCCCCGGGCAGCAGCATCACCGCGGCGCTGGCCTCGCAGATCTCCGACGGCGCGTCGGCCACCCTGCTCGCCTCGGACTGGGCGGTCGCCGAATACGGCCTGACCCCGCGCGCTCGCATCCACCACGTGAGCGCGCGCGGCGCGGACCCGATCTACATGCTCACCGCGCCGATCCCGGCCACCAAGTGGGCGCTGGAGAAGACCGGCCTGACCATCGACGACATCGACGTCATCGAGATCAACGAGGCCTTCGCCTCGGTCGTGCTGGCCTGGCTGAAGGAAACCGGCGCGGACCCGGAGAAGGTCAACCGCAACGGCGGCGCCATCGCGCTCGGCCACCCGCTGGGCGCGACCGGCGCCAAGCTGTTCGCCTCGCTGCTCAACGAGCTGGAGCGGGTCAACGGCCGCTACGGCCTGCTCACCATCTGTGAGGGCGGCGGCACCGCGAACGTGACCATTATCGAGCGCCTGGGCTGAGTTCCCGCTGACCTGAGGCTATTTCAGGTCAATGGACCATTTGTATAACGAAAAAGCGAGAGCCCCCGGCCGCCGCTGATTCCGCGTGGAGAATCAGCAAGATCATGGGCGAGAACCTGCCGAGACGGGGGTTCCTGCTGGGGGCCCTCGCCGCTCTCGGGCTCGGCGTCGGCGCGAAAGCCTTCGCCGATCCCTCCCCGCTGCCGCCGTTCCCGCTGCCGGTGCCGCCGATCAACCCGCCGCCGATCACGCCGCTGAACTATCACTCGCCGGTGCTGGCGCCCTTCGTGGACGAGCTGCCCATTATCGAAACCCGGGCCGCGGCAGGGGAATTGGCGGCCCTGGCGGGGATGCACAAATATCACCGCGACCTGCCGGAGACCCGGGCCTGGGGTTTCGGCCGGTCGGTGCTGGGCCCGAATCTCGAAGCGCGGCAGGGGCGGTCGGCGCACCTCAGCTTCCGCAACGAGCTCGGTGCGCACCCGCTGGCCGCGCACGTCGATCTCACCATGCACGGCGTCACCGAGCTGGATCGCACCGATCCGCGATTCACCGTGCACCTGCACGGCGGCGAGAACGCCCCGGACTCGGACGGTCATCCGCTCATCGGCTACCGCAACGGCGGCCGGGCGCACTTCGAATTCGGCAATCGGCAGGAAGCCGCCACGCTCTGGTATCACGATCACGCCATGGGGATCACCCGGCTGAACATTCAAGCCGGGCTCGCCGGAATGTATTACGTACGAGACGATTTCGACACGGGCGCGGCCGACAATCCATTGGGCCTGCCCGCCGGTGAGTTCGAGATCCCGCTCATCGTGCAGGATCGCACCTTCAACGCCGACGGCAGCGTGCAGCCGATGACCGCGACCTACATCCCGGAGGGCTACAACCAATCCGGGCAATTCGGTGACGTGTGCTGTGTGAACGGCGTGGTGTGGCCGTTCCTGCCCGTCCGCCGGACCGTCTACCGCTTCCGGGTGCTCAACGGATCCAATTCCCGCCCATACATTTTCGAGTTCGACAATGGCATGCCGTTCTACGCCATCGGCGGCGATCTGGGCCTGCTCGACGCCCCGGTGCCCACCCCGTCGATCCGGGTCAGTCCCGGCGAAAGAGTCGACCTGCTGGTCGATTTCAGCTTCCTGGGCGACGGCGCCGAGGTGGAGCTGATCAATACCGCCAAGAACGACCTGGGCAATACCGTGTTCATGGCTCCCGAACTGCGCCGCATCATGCGTTTCTCGGTCCGCGGCGACGGCCCGCCCGCCGTCGTTCCAGTCCGCCTCCGGGGCGCTCCCGGACTCCCGGACCTGCTGGACCCGGTCTATCCGCCCGGCCCGGTCCGCACCATGACCCTGATCGGCCTCAACGACGATTCGCGCAGCGCCGCCGTCTTCCCGACCCTGATGTCGCTGAACAATCTCGCCTTCCTGAGCGACGACATCGACATGGCCCGGGCCGGCACCGTCGAACAGTGGGACATCGTCAACACCACCCCCTTCGATCACCCGATCCACATCCACCTGGCCCGCATGCGTGTACTGGGCCGCCAGCCCATCCTCACCTCGCTGTATTGGGCCAATAACTATCCGCCCGCGTACGGAACCCGTTGGGCCCCTTCGGCGGACGCGTACGCCTTCACCCCGCAGCAGCTCCCGCCGCCGTGGGAGTACGGCTGGAAGGACACGGTCGAATGCCCGACCGACACCATCACCCGCGTCGTCGTGCACTGGCCGTCCGTCGCCGAACTCGGCTTCGATCCGGACGCCGTCC
Source organism: Nocardia yamanashiensis (assembly GCF_021183565.1). Classification (NCBI taxonomy): domain Bacteria; kingdom Bacillati; phylum Actinomycetota; class Actinomycetes; order Mycobacteriales; family Nocardiaceae; genus Nocardia; species Nocardia yamanashiensis. Next base: position 6,234,054 of record NZ_CP089226.1, on the reverse strand, counting down.
TGACCGTCCCGCATGACGCGGAAGCCATCTCCCCGTCCGAATCCGCCCACGGCGCAGCCCATGCCGGCGCGCACGACGAGATCCGCGGCTACGTCTGGCACTGCCACAACCTCGACCACGCCGACCACGACATGATGCAGCGCATCCGGGTCATGTCCGACTGACGCCGGAGGTTTGCCCGAACTACGATGTCCGGGATCGTTTCCCGAACTCATGAGAAAGCGGGCTGGTATGGATCTGGGTGTCCGCTGGAAGCTGCACGGCGGGGACGGGCGCACGCCCGCGCCCGGCGTGGTCGTCACGCCGGACGAGCGGCTGACCTGGCCGCGCACCATCGGCCTGGGCGCCCAGCACGTGGTCGCCATGTTCGGGGCGAGTTTCGTGGCACCGGTGCTGATGGGGCTGGACCCCAATCTGGCCATCATGATGTCGGGCGTCGCGACCATCGTGTTCCTGCTCGCGACCAAGGGCCGGGTGCCGAGCTACCTCGGGTGCTCGCTCTCGTTCGTCGGGGTGGCCGCGGTGATCCGCGCCCAGGGCGGCAGTAGCGCTACGGTTACCGGCGCGTGCCTGGCGGTCGGCGCGGCGCTGTTCCTGATCGGTTTGGCGGTGCAGAAGTTCGGGGCGCGGATCATTCACGCCGCCATGCCGCCGGTGGTCACCGGTGCGGTGGTCATGCTGATCGGCTTCAATCTGGCCCCGGTGACGGCCTCCACCTACTGGCCGCAGGATCAGTGGACGGCCTTACTGGTCATGCTCTTCACCGGTTTGGCCGTGGTCGCGCTGCGCGGATTCTTCGCGCGCATCGCGATCTTCCTCGGCCTGATCTTCGGCTATGGGCTGTCGTGGGTGCTGGACCGGGTGTTCGGCAAGATCCATTCGGCCGACGGCAGCGGCGCGGTGACCGACCATTGGCGACTGGATCTTTCGGCGGTGGGCCAGGCCGACTGGATCGGCCTGCCGCAGCTGCACGCGCCCTCGTTCGAATGGTCGGCCGTGCTGGTCGCCCTGCCCGTGGTGATCGCCCTGGTCGCCGAGAACGCCGGGCACGTCAAGGCCGTCGGCGAGATGACCGGGCGCAATCTGGACGACAAGCTGGGCACCGCCATCGCGGCCGACGGTGTGGGTTCGATGCTCTCGACCGCGGTCGGCGGCCCGCCCAACACCACCTACTCCGAGAACATCGGCGTCATGGCGGCCACCCGGGTGTACTCGACCGCCGCCTATTGGGCCGCAGCGGGTTTCGCCCTGCTGTTCGGCCTGTGCCCCAAGTTCGGCGCCATCGTCGCGGCCATTCCGGGCGGCGTGCTCGGCGGCATCACCGTCATCCTGTACGGCATGATCGGCCTGCTCGGCGCGCAGATCTGGACGAACGCCAAGGTGGACCTACGCAATCCGCTGAACCTGGTGCCCGCGGCCGCCGGCCTGATCATCGGCATCGGCAATGTCAGCATGAAGTTCACCGACAACTTCACCCTGAGCGGCATCGCCCTGGGCACGCTGGTCGTCATCACCGGCTACCACGTGCTGCGGGTCTTCGCCCCCGCCCACTTCAAGGGGGAGGAGCCCCTGCTGGACGAGGGGACCTCCTCCTACGACGAGGCCGGCGGCAAGCCGTGATCCGGTGACTCAGCCCGCCGCCGGTTCGCTCATCAGCTCGCCGGCCTCGGCGATATAGGGCAGCGCCAGCACCGTCCACGAATGGTCGCTCGCGTACGCCGGATGCTGTGAGGCTTCCGGATCGGCCGCGAGCCCCTCCACCCGCGTCCACCGCCCGTCCCCGCACGGCAGCATCTCGGTGTACCGGTAGTGCAGGTGCCCGTGTACGTGCAGGCCCGGCCGCAGCGTCTCCACGACCTTCTGGATCCGGTCCTGGTTCGGGAAGCACTCGGGCTTGTTCTTGCGATTGAACTTGGGTTCGGTGGCGCGCGGCTTGTCATGGGACAGCAGCACATCCACCGGGGAGGCGTCGGCGATCAGCAGCTCGTCGAGCTCGTCGTCGGTCATCTCCTCCTCGGGAAACCACAGCGTGCCCGCCGTCATCGGCTTCCGCCCCGATCCGTAGCGCCGGTGCCGCGCGGCCTGCTCCTCCTTGCGCGCCTCCCGGGCCAGCCGCCACCCCTTGTCGGTGGAGCGCGCCCCGCCGAAGGCCGCGAAAGTGGTTCCCTCCCAGGTCCATCGGTGTCCCCGCGGCGCGTACCGCAGGAACTTGCGGCACACCAGGAACCCTTCCTCGTCCCGGCGTTCGCCGTACAGCTCGTGCAGCAACGAACTCTTGTCGTGGTTCCCGTCCAGGAAGTACACGGTCACCCCGGCCCGCTTGGCCGCCTTGTTCACCACATCGAAGTAGCGCCGCCCCGAGTGCATGTGCTCCCAGGCCCCGAAATCCCCCACGGCGAACACCCGCGCGCAGTCCTGCCGCGTCGCGACCTGGATCAGTTGCAGCGCGTGCGCGGTGTTCCCATGAATATCCCCGACAATCAAGACATTCCCCATGGCCACATGGTCGCAGCCCGCCGCCGTCCCGTCACGCACAATTAGCCCGTGCCGGATCCCGGGGCGCCCAACGCACGAAAACCGCCCCCGGGCGAGAGGATCCGGGGGCGGCTCGTGCGCGACCGGGGGTTCGGCGGTCGCGCAGACGGATCCGGGTGTTCGGCCGGATCCGCTGGGTTGCGCGGCCGATTGTGTCGGGACGCGCAGTCCGGGGCGCCGCGGGGCGTACGGTCCGCGGCGCTGGATGAGAGGTCGGTCAGGCGGTGGCGGAGTCCGTCACCTTGAAGGAGGCCAGGCTGTCGATGCGGGCCACGGCGTCGACGATGATGCGGTCGACGAGTTCCTGCACGGTCGGCAGATCGTCGATGATGCCCGCCACCTGACCGGAGGCCAGCACGCCCGCCTGCGTATTGCCGTCCACCAGACCGGCTTTGAGCAGCATGGCGGTGTTCGCGCCCATGACCACCTGGGACCAGGTGAGGTCCTTGTGCTTGCGGGTGTTCAGGCCCTCGCGGGCCATGGTCGTCCACTTCATGCCGGTCATGTGCTTGAACTTGGCGGCGCTGACCAGGGCGGTGTACAGCCCGCGGATCGGGCCGGAGTGCTCGAGCTTGTTCACCAGTTCGGTGTTCAGCACGCGATGCGGCATGCCGTCGACCTTGACCGACACGGTGGTGTCCTGCAGCCCGCGGGTCAGGTACTCCTGCTTCACCGAATCCGGCACCGAGCTGTCCTGGGTGAGCAGGAAGCGGGTGCCCATGGCGACGCCGGCCGCACCGTAGGACAGCGCGGCGGCGAGGCCGCGGCCGTCGAAGAAGCCGCCGCCGGCGACCACCGGAATGTCCACGGCGTCCAGCACACTCGGCAGCAGCAGGGTGGTCGCGACGGAGCCGGTGTGGCCGCCGCCTTCACCGCCCTGCACGATCACCGCGTCCGCGCCCCAGGAGGCCACCTTCACCGCGTGCTTGGCCGCGCCGATGGACGGCATGACGACCACGCCGTTGTCCTTCAGCTTCGCGATGAGCTCCTTCTTGGGAGCCAGCGCGAAGGAGGCCACCTTGACGCCCTCGCGGATCATCATGTCGCAGCGATCCTCGGCGTCGGACAGGTCGGCGCGAATGTTCACGCCGAAAGGCTTGTCCGTCTTGGCCTTCGTCTTGGCGATGGCCACCTCGAGCTCGTCGAGGTTCATGGTGGCCGAGGCCAGAATGCCGAGGCCGCCCGCATTGGCGGTGGCCGCGACCAGACCCGGACCGGCGACCCAGCCCATACCGGTCTGCACGATCGGATGCTCGATGCCGACCAGCTCGGTCAGCGGAGTCCGCAGCCGCTGCGCGGTCATGCCGTCACTTCCTTCTCCCGGAAGCCCTTGGGGTCCAGCACCGTACGGATGATGGTGAGCTCTTCCTCGGTGGGCAAACGGGTTTCGCCCGCCTCGGCCAGCCCGGCGACCTCGAAGGAGGTGTTCTCGGCGACCTCGTCGGCGCTCACGCCCGGGTGCAGCGACAGCGCGCGCAGGGTGTGATCCGGGCCGTTGAAGTCGAAGACGCCCAGATTCGACACCACGCGATGCAGGTGGTGGAACCGGTAGGCCGGGTTCTCGGGATCGACCTTGTCATAACCGATTCCGGACACGATATCGACCTGGTCCACGAATACCCGCTTGTTGTGCTTGGGCACGAAGTAGCTGGTGGCGTGGTTGATGGTGTTGCCCGGCGCGCCGCGCACACCGAACATCTGCCGGGTCGGCTGCTGCAAAGGACCGAAGGCCGAGAGGTTCTGGTTGCCGAACCGGTCCAGCTGGTTCGCGCCCATCACCACGTGCCGGCGCCCGGAGGCGACCACGTCGAACACCTTGGAGAACGGAATCCAGCCCTCGATGGGCGCCTTGCCGCCGATGGCCGGGACCTCGGCGAAGAACAGCGCCTCACCGTCGGACAGCAGCAGATCCGGCTCGAAGGTCAAGCGCGCCAGCCGCGCACCGATGGTGGTGACGGTCGACATGGGGCTGGCCATGATCTCGCCCGCGCCCCGGAAGATCTCGGCGGCCGCGACAACGCAGATCTCGGCCCGAGTAATCGTGGTGGTCTCGCTCATTACTTCTGCTCCTCGGCGAACGCGCGAACGGCGGCCTGGTACTCGTCCTCGGACACATCCAGGTAGCGCGCCTTGAACTCGGCCCACGACTCGGGCGTCTTGGCGGCCTCGACATAGTGGCGCTGGAACTTCTCGTCGCGCCCGTAGGAGCCGGAGAAGGTGAAGTGCGCGCCGCCGGGGGCCTCGACCACACCGTCGACCATCATGCGATTGAGGATGATGGCCTGCTGCGGAACGGCTTTCACCAGTTCCTCGGTCTCGACCAGCTTGTCCACCGACAGGTAGCGCTTCTCGGCGGCGAGAGCGTACAGGTCGTCGAAGTACGGATCGACGCCGGTGTAGGCGGCATTGCCGTGCTTGTCGCCCAGATCCAGGTGCACGAAGGCGGCGTCCAGCTCCAGCGCCGGCATGGCGACCAGGGTCTCGTTCTTGCCCTCGGTCGGGTACGGCGACTGCACGGTCTGCAGTTCGCCCTCCCAGAAATCGATTACGGCCGAACCCAATCCGGCGCGGATCGGCAGGAACGGCAGGCGCGCGGCGGCGGCCTGCAGACCGCACTTCACCATGCCTTCGTCCATTTCGCGCACGGTGATCGCGCCCTCGGTGCGCGCCTTGGCGAACCACGGGTCGTAGAACGGCGCGGAATCGAGAGATACGAAGCCGTAGTAGGCCTTTCGCACCTTGCCCGCCGAGCACAGCAGACCCAGATCCGGTCCGCCGTAGGTGACGACCGTCAAATCCTTGATATCCGAACGCAGAATGGCCCGCACCAGCGCCATCGGCTTACGCCGGGAACCCCAGCCGCCGAGTCCGATGGTCATTCCGCTCCGCAGTTCGCCGACGATCTCGTCGAGCGTCATCCGCTTGTCGCGCATGGCTTTTACTTCCCCTTCTTCTGCGCCGCGATGTCGTCGTCGAAGCGCGCGCGAATCTCGTCGGCCACGCCCGCGAGGTTGAGCTCCATGGTGAAGCCCTGCTCGAAGCGGTAGGACCGGTGCACGTCCTGCACGTCGATGCCGTTGAGCGCCTTCTTGGCGGCGCGAATCACGCGGCCGTCCTTGTTGGCGATGTTCTTGGCGACTTCCATTGCGGCGGCGTCGAGTTCGGCGCGCGGCACCACCTTGAACACCGAACCGTAGTGGTGCAGCTGCTGTGCGGTCAGCGTGCCCGCGGTGTAGAACATGGTCCGCATCAGATGCTGCGGCACCAGGCGCGCGAGGTGGGTGGCGGCGCCCAGCGCGCCCCGGTCCACCTCGGGCAAGCCGAAGGTGGCGTCGTCGGAGGCCACGATCACGTCCGAGTTGCCGACCAGGCCGATGCCGCCGCCGAGGCAGAAGCCGTTGACGGCGGTGACGACCGGCACCTGGCAGTCGTAGACGGCCGCGAAGGCCTCGAAGCAGCCGTGGTTGGCGCGGATCAGCTTGGTGTGCCCGACGTCGGCGTTCATCTCCTTGATGTCCACACCCGCGTTGAACCCGCGTCCCTCGGCGCGCAGCACCACGACCCGGGTCTCCGGGTTGCGCCCGGCCTCCCGGACGGCGTCGGCCAGGGCGAACCAGCCGTCGGAAGGCAGAGCGTTGACCGGCGGGTAGTCGACAGTGACGACTTCTACGCCCTCGGTTTCGGTGTGACGGATGATCCCCATCGCAAGTCCCATCGTTGGCAAAACAAGCAAGTGCTTGGTAGGTTAGCACGGTGGCAATCGAAGTGAACCTCTCCGGCTCGGTCGTCCTGGTCACCGGTGGCGTCCGGGGCGTCGGGGCCGGTATCTCCCGCGTTTTCCTGGATGCGGGCGCGACCGTGGTCGCCTGCGCGCGCCGGCCGGCGGATGTGCCGGTCGAGTCGAACGGGCGGGGCATCGACTTCCTGCCGTGCGATGTGCGGGACCCGGAATCCGTGCGCGGCCTGATCGACGCGATCGTGGCGAAGTACGGGCGGCTGGACACCGTGGTGAACAATGCCGGCGGCGCCCCGTTCGCCCTGGCCGCCGACGCCAGCGCCAACTTCCACTCCAAGATCGTGCAGCTGAATCTGCTGGCGCCCCTGCTGGTTTCGCAGATCGCCAACGAGGTGATGCAGAAGCAGGAGCGCGGCGGTTCGATCGTGATGATCTCCAGCGTCTCCGGCCATCGCCCGTCGCCCGGCACCGCCGCCTACGGCGCCGCCAAAGCCGGTGTGGACAGCCTGGTTTCGTCGCTCGCCGTCGAATGGGCCCCCAAGGTCCGGATGAACTCCGTCATCGTCGGCCTGGTCAACACCGAGTCCTCCCACCTGCACTACGGCGACGAGGACGGCATCGCCGCCGTCAGCCGCACCGTCCCCATGCAGCGCATGGCCGCCCCCGAAGACATCGGCCGCACCGCCGCCTTCCTGGCCTCCCCCCTGGCCGAATACATCACCGGCGGTTCCCTGCTGGTACACGGCGGCGGCGAAAAACCCGCCTTCCTGGAAGCTTCCACCGCCGATGTCCCCGCCGTCTCCGGCCACTGACCCCGCCCCATGAGCAACCCCACCTCCAATCGCGCCCTTCTCCCCGGCCTCCGTGGAGCGGTCCGCTCCGGCCGAGGTGGCTTGCCCGGGTCTGGAGGGGCAGTCGGCTCCGGCGGTGGCGGCTTGTCCGGCTCTCGTGGAGCGGTCGGCTCCGGCGGTGGCGGCTTGTCCGGCTCTCGTGGAGCGGTCGGCTCCGATCGTGGCTGCTCCCCGAACCTCGTGGGGCGGCCCGCAGCTCTTACCGCTCCCTGTTCCTTCCCTCTGGGGGTGTGGGGGCGTAGCCCCCACAATCCCTTTCACTCACCAGCGAGGTAATCCATATGACTGACAACAAGATCTGTGAAGGCCGCGTCGCCATCGTGACCGGTGCCGGTCGCGGCATCGGTCGTGCGCACGCCCTCGCTTTCGCCGCCGCCGGCGCGAAGGTCGTCGTGAACGACCTCGGCGCCGAACTCGACGGCGCCCCCAGCCCGGATTCCCCGGCCGCCCAGGTGGTCGAGGAGATCAAGGCCCTCGGCGGCGAAGCCGTCGTGAACGGCGACGACATCTCCGACTGGGAGGGCGCGCGCCGCCTCATCGCCTCCGCCGTGGAAGCCTTCGGCCGCCTGGACATCCTGGTCAACAATGCCGGTATCGTCCGCGACCGCATGCTGGTCAACCTCGGCGAGGACGAGTGGGACGCCGTCATCAAGGTGCACCTCAAGGGTCATTTCGCCCCCATGCGGCACGCCGCCGAGTACTGGCGCAACGAGGCCAAGGCGGGCCGCACCCCCGAGGCGCGCATCATCAATACCAGTTCCGGTGCGGGCCTGCTGGGTTCGGTCGGCCAGGGCAACTACGCCGCCGCCAAGTCCGGCATCGCGGGCCTGACCCTGACCGCGGCGGCCGAGTTCGCCCGCTACGGCATCACCGTCAATGCCATCGCCCCGGCCGCGCGCACCCGCATGACCGAGACCGTCTTCGCCGACATGATGGCCGCTCCCGAGGACGGCTTCGACGCCATGGCCCCCGAGAACGTCTCCCCGCTGGTGGTCTGGCTGGGCAGCGCCGATTCGGCCGGCGTCACCGGTCGCATGTTCGAGGTCGAGGGCGGCAAGGTGACGGTGGCCGACGGCTGGCGGCACGGCGTCTCGGTCGACCGCGGCGCTCGCTGGGAGCCGGCCGAACTGGGCCCGGTGGTGCGTGACCTGCTGGCCAAGGCCGTCACCCCGGAGCCCGTCTACGGCGCCTGAGTTCCGCTTCCACCTCTCGCCGACACCCGTCCGGGTGTCGGCGATTCGTGTTTCAGCGCCGGGTAATCCGCTGTTCACCACCTGTTTCCGCACCGGTACCCAGCCCGGCCGGCGGCCCTGCCGGATGCGGCGCGGGGCACCCCGCCCGGGGTAGGTTCGGCGGTGAAGTTGATCGGCTGAGTGGAACGAGGTTTCGGATGGCGCGGGCGCAGCACTACCAATTCGCGCACCGGTTGTTGGCGCACATGGCGCGGTCGCGCGGTGCGGAGCTGGTGAAACGGGTGGCGCCGGAGAATTGGACCGCGGCGCTCACCGATTGGTGGAACGGCCTCGGTTCGACGCTGCCCGCGGCGGATCGGCTGGCGCCCACGGGTTTGAGCGGCCGGCTGATCGAGCGCGACGGGTCGCGCATCGTGCTGGTGACGCTGCCGGAGCCGACCGCCTCGCCGGAGGCGTACTTCGCGGCGTTCGTGGTGCCGCCGGAGGCGGGGGAGTGCCGGTACTACACCCTCGAGTATTCGGTGGATCCGCTCGGCGGCGAACCGTATACGACCCTCGGCCAATGGAGTGACGGCTCTCACATCAATATGGGTCCGGGGCCCGCCCCGACCGCCGAGGCGTTCCTCGATGCCATCGCGCCGCGGGTGCCGCAGCCATAGCCCTCTGTATCCCGAAGTGATGCATACCACTTGGTCGGCCGAAGCGCATGCTCACCCGAGGTGAGCAGGGGATTTGCTGTCCTATAGGTCTGAATTGCCCTTGTTGCACATGTTCACTCGCGCCTCACAAGTGCGAATCCCGCGTTGTGAGGCCCGCGCGTAGCGCCCGGTGAACCCAATTGGCCTGGGCCGCTTGCGGATATTCGATACATGGGGAGATGCGCAGGCGTACGGTTTGTCTCGGCCCCTAAAGCATTCGGGACTTGTGCGGGACCTCGTACACCCTTGTACGATGACCGCGTTCCGCAAAGGCCCGGCTATCGGGGTGGCCGCGTGCTCTGACCCGCACCGACCGCGTGCGGGCGACAAGCCGACTGCGCAGTATCGATGAGGGGATGGCTGGCGCATGATCGTTGGTCGTGCAATGCGCCTGGTGGCAGCGATAGCAGCTGTCGCCGGTACAGCGCTGCTCGGGCCGGTTGCCGCGCTCGCGCAGCCCAACGGGATCGACCTCGAACCGGTGCCCGCCGGGCAGGAGCCCGTGGTGCCCCGATCCCCGCAGTCGCAACAGCCACAACCCGTCGTAGCGCCCGGCGCTGATGCCACAGGCCGACTCGGCGGAAACCCCGCCGACGCGACCGTTTCGGGCACGAACCCGGGCGGCGCGGGTTCGGCCGCCGTGAACCCCACCGGTGCGGGCGCCCCCGGCGTGAATCCCGTTGCCGGACCCCAGGATCTGCTGGCCATATTGTTCGGCGTCGGCTCGGCCGGAGCCGGATCCGCCGGAGCGGGTTCGGCCGCCGTCGGTTCCGCTGGAGCGGGTTCGGCCGCCGTCGGTTCCGCTGGAGTCGGTTCGGCTGGAGTGGGCTCCGCCGGTGTCGGTTCTGCCGGTGTGGGTTCGGCCGGAGTGGGTTCTGCCGGTGTCGGCTCCGCCGGAGTAGGCGGCCTGGCCGGTCTCGGCGCCTTGCTCGGCACCGGTTCCGCCGCTGTCGGTTCGGCGGGTGCGGGCACCGGCTCCGCCGTTCTCGGTACCGGTTCCGCCACCCTCGGCCTCGGCTCGGCGGCCGTCGGAACGGGCTCGGCCGCAGTGGGTTCCGCCGCGGCCGGTACCGGCTCGGCCCTCGGCTCCGCCGGCGCGGGCACCGGTTCGGCCGTGGGCTCCGCCGGAGTCGGCCTCCCCTTGCTGCTCGGAACCGGTTCTGCCGCCGTGGGTTCGGCGGCCACCGGCTCCGGACTCGGCCTGCTGGCCACGCTGCTCGGTACCGGTTCGGCCGCGGTCGGTTCGGCCGCCGTGGGCTCGGCGGCCACCGGATCGGCCGGTCTGCTGGCCTTCTGCACCGGTTCGGCCGCCGTCGGTTCCGCCGGAATCGGTTCGGCGGCAGTGGGTTCCGCCGCCGGTTCCGCGGATGCGGGTTCGACGGCCGGTTCCGCGGCCGTCGGTTCCGCCGCCACCGGCTCGACCGGCGCGGGTTCGGCCGCCGTCGGTTCGGCCGGGGTCGGTTCCGCGGCCACGGGTTCGGCCGCGCTGGGTTCGGCCGCCGTCGGTTCGGCCGGAGTCGGTTCCGCCGCAACGGGTTCCGCCGCGCTGTGCGCCTCACCGCTGCTCCTGCTGTTGATTCCGCTCCCGGCGCCGGCTCCCGAGGCCCCGTCGGTGCCCATCGAGATTCCGCAGGCCCCGCAAGCTCCCGCCCCGGCGGCCCCGGCCGTCGCCGCCCCCGTGGTGGCGCCCGCCGTGGCCGAACCGGAGCCGGCGCCCGCCGCGGCCCCACCGCCGCCGCCCGCCCCGGCTCCCGCACAGGCGCAACCGAATCCGCAGGTGCGACCCACCTCGGCCAATTCCCCGTTGCCGCCCATCAAGACGCTGTCGGTGATCGGCGGCCTGATCGCGCTCACCCTGGCGGGCGCGGGTTCGGGCGCGGTGAGTTTCCAGAGCGCGTCGGCGGCGCAGGGCCGGATCGATGCCGCCCGGGCCGCGTTCTTCGGACCGAGGGTGTGAGGGGACCACGATGACCGAGAGCCGGGCGCAGAGCCATAGCATCGGGTCCTATCGCCGGGTGGCCGCGGCGGTGGACGCGGTGTGCGCGGTGGCCGCCGACTTCGACGCCACCACCCTGGACGAAGTGGTGCTCGCCATTTCCGCCGAACGCCGGCGGCCGATCGAAATCGCCAGTGCCCAACTGGGTCCCGGCGTCTGCGGTCAGCGCCGCAGCTATCCGGAGAAGGACGTGATCGTGCTGGCGTCGGCGCTGCCGTCCCGCGACCACACCCTGGCCCACGAGCTGGGCCACATCGTCTTCGACCATCCGGGCGAGGCGGCGGCCGAGGTGGTGCTGGAGGCCAGCGACGATCTCATCGCCTACATGCTCAGTCAGCGCGCGCATCAGACGGCGGTGGATCTCGGCGAGGACGAGCAGGCGGAATGGGAGGCGGAGACTTTCGCCAGCATGCTCATGACCCGCCTGCGCGTGTTCAACAACCGGGGCGCGGGCGTCTCGGTCCTTCGATTCGATGAGGCTCTCGGATGAGCGGGTCAGGGCACGGAGGAGGCGGCTTGCGTAACCACGGAGTGCCCCTCGATCATCCGCGAAAGGACGCCGCATGACCTTCTGGTTGACTGCGCTGCTGGTCTGGATGGCCGCGGGGGCGAGAGTCGGGCGGGTGCTGGTGAAACCGGCGACCACCGCGCGGGTCGCGATCCTGTTCGCGGTGGCGGCGGTGGCGGCCGCGGCGACGCTGGCGGTGCCGGAAATCGGTGTCGCGGTTGATCATCTGATGCCCGGCGGCCTGCGCGGCATGTGGTTGTCGGACCGGCTGACCGTCGCGTCCTGGATCCTCTTCGGCACCGCGACCTCGGTGGTGGCGGCCGCCGCGTGGCCGGTGGTCTCGCGCCGCAACCTGCGGCAGATCGCGTGGATCATCTACGCCGGCGGCGCACTCGCCATGCTGCTCACCCTGTTCTGGTCGGTCACCTTCGGCTGGTCGATGGTGCTGCTGGAGTGCGTGTTCATCGTGGTGACCGGTGTCCGCAATCTGGACTGGACCACGCTGGGCCGCGGTATCGCCATCTACAGCACGGGAACCCTTCTGGTCGGTCTACTTTCGGCACTCTCCATTCGCCGGGCCTTCCAGCACGAACCCATGGCCGAACCGGGCAAGGGCGATTGGTTCTGGCCGGTGTGGTCGCTCGCGAGCCTGCTCATCGCCATCGGCGCGGTCTGGATCGTGATCGAACTCTGGGTGCGAGCGCGCCTGCTGCTGCGGCAGATTCGCACCCTGCACCGAGTCCTGATCGCCCGCTTCCCCGAGGTGGTGGCCAAGGATCAGACCGGAACCGGCACCCAGCTCAAGGCTTCCGACCAGATCGCCCAGATCATGGACGCGCTCTACCTGCAATCCGGCGGCGGCGTGGATCTGGCCTCGGTCGGCATCGAGCTCACCGATGCCACCAAACCGCCGGACGCGGTGGTTCCGCGCGCCGAGCGGGTTGCCGAATGGGCGCGAAATCCGTTCGGGGACGTGGTGATCGACCCGCGCTGGATCTCGCCGCCGCCGGGCGTGGGCCCGCGCGGCTGGGTCCAAGCCATTGCCCGGGCCTTCGACGCGAAGGCCACGAGCAGTACGCCGGCGGCGAGTAGTTCTTCAGCGCGATAATTCGGACACGGTTCGACTCAATACAAGAATGTGCCGCGGCGGACGACCGCCGCGGCACATTCACGCCTGCAGTCCCTATTGCGACATTCCATGGGTCAATTCGTATCGGTTGGATCCGTCATCGAATCTGTCATCGAATCGGTCGCCGTACTGATGACCCGTTCGCGAGCATTCGTGCCGAGACAACGTATCCGATCTTTCGTCTCGGCACACTCGAGGTGCACGCCAGGGACTTTGCTTGTCGCAGTTGGTGCAATGGGGGCGAAACGCTCACAACGCACAAAACGACATAGTGCACAAAAAGACTGGTTTGAATGCTTTGCGGAACGCAAGCGCCCTTATGCCAGGTTTGTGCATATTGCACCAGCGCAGGGGTCTACGCCACATGGCCTCAGCGCCCTGAGACCGGTGCAACACTCTTCACTCGAACCGAATGGTCCGGCGAGGCGTACTAGATCTTCCGAAACAGCGGCGCTGGCCTGCAACCAGCGCCCCCGTGTCATCGCCCGTGGTACGACCTGGAGCATTCCCTGTTACAAACCAACACAGTGCGGCCTCCGAGCTAGCCGCACTGTGTTGCGCTGTGACAGGGCCTATTCCGTGCCGTCCGGAGGAATTTCGGGCAAGCCTTCACTTGCCCGCAACTTCTCCGCCATGGAGGTAAGCAGATTCTGAGATTCTTCGGAGAGGTCGAACGCTCTACTCGACAGCCGACGAAGTCCATAGCCCTGCAGCTGGGACAGCAGCTCGAGATCATGATCGATCTTCGCCGCGTAGATGTCGTTGAAGAAGTAGTCCGGTTTGACCTTGAAGAACTTCGCCAGCGCCGCCACCGTCTCATCGGACGGATTCGTGCGCTGTCCCGACCGCAACTGCGACAGATACGGTTTCGAGATCGGATGGCCGGATGCCGTCAAGGCGGCCGCCACCTCTGCGTTCGTGTGCGGCTTACGCCCCGGGCGATGCACGGTTTCGAACAGCTTGTTCAGCCGCGCCGCGAAATCAGCCATTGTGAGCCGCCCAATTCCCTTCGCTGTACTAACAGTCGTTATCTCGGATACGTATCATTGATATTAGCGGCTCAGTAACTGAAAACCTACGCCTGATTCGCGATTTCCTTGAAGCTTCTAGACGGTGATCCGGCGAACCTGCGTTGGCTTGGGCGTTTGCGGGCCACCCCCATGGTTCTTGCCGAGCGCTTAAGAGCCCCGGTTCTGGCCCGTCGCGAGGGTCTTCCCGGACGGGCCACGGGTAGCCATAAGATAGCTGACGTCTCATCTTCTTGTCTGTACCTGGGATTGTGTGGCGTACGCCACGTTTCGCGGTACCTCAGGATGAACGTTCAACCTTGGCCGAATTCGATTGTGGACTAGATCCTCTCGATGATGGTGCCGGTCGCGAGGGCGCCACCGCAGCACATCAGGATCATCGCCGTGGACTTGTCGGAACGTTCCAGTTCGTGCAAAGCCGTTGTGATGAGCCGGGATCCGGTGCTGCCGACCGGGTGGCCGAGCGCGATGGCGCCGCCGTTGACGTTCACCCGATCGAAGTCCGGCTTGTGCACCGAGGCCCACGACAGCACCACGGACGCGAAAGCTTCGTTGATCTCGAACAAGTCGATGTCCGACATGCTCATCCCGCTGCGCTCGAGCAGTCGCTGGCAGGCCTGCACCGGGCCGTCCAGATGATATTCCGGCTCGCCGCCGACCAGGCACTGGGACACGATCCGGGCGCGCGGCTTCAAACCCTGTCGCTGCGCGGCCTTTTCGTCCATCAGCAGCACCGCGGCCGCGCCGTCGGAGATCTGCGAGGAGGTGCCCGCGGTGTGAATACCGCCCTCCAGCACCGGCTTCAGCTTGGCCAGCGCCTCGCGGGTGGTGGCGCGCAGGCCCTGGTCCTTGCTGATGTCGGCGAACTCGCCGGTGAGGTTGCCCTCCTTGTCGACCTGCGGCGCGTTCGCGATGGTCAGCACCTCGCGATCGAAGCGCCCCTCGGCCCACGCCTGCGCGGCCAGCCGCTGCGAGCGCTCGCCCAATTTCTCGACGTCATCGCGAGTGATGCCGCGCCGCTTGGCAATTCGCTCCGCGGCCTCGAACTGGTTGGGCATGTCGATGTCCCAGGAGGCGGGGCGGCGGGGGCCGGCGTGGGTGCCGACGTTCGCGCCCAGCGGCACGTGGCTCATCGACTCGATGCCGCACGCCAGGCCGACTTCGATTGCGCCCGTGGAGATCAGGCCCGCGACCAGGCCCGCGGCCTGCTGCGCCGAACCGCACTGATTGTCGATGGTGACCGCGCCGGACTGCCACGGCAGGCCCGCGTGCAGCCATGCGGTGCGGGTGACATTGTTGCTCTGCTCGCCCACCTGCATGACGCAGCCGCCGACGACCTGCTCGACCAGGATCGGGTCGAGTTCGGCGCGCTCGAGCACGCCCTTCTGGGCCGCCCCGAGCAGCTCGGCGGCGTGCATGCCGGCCAGCCAGCCGTTGCGCTTGCCGATCGGAGTGCGCGCGGCCTCGACGATTACGGGTGTACCCATTTCTTTCCTTCCGGAGCTGAACTGCAACAAGTTCTCTAGCGGTAACGTAGGCCTGTTGCGGCCTTCGTACCTAGTCCCTTCTCTTGTTGTACCCCCTGTGCTTCAATAACGGTAGAACGTGTTTCAGTTGGTCAAAGGAGACTGCTGGTGGTGGATACCCACGCCCGGCCCAACGTGCCGGATGGTTTCGACGTCACGGACCCGGATATCTGGGCGCAGCGTGTGCCCGCCGAGGAGTTCGCCGAGCTCCGCAAGGCCGCCCCGATCTGGTGGAACCCCAAGTCTCCGGAAGTCGGCGGCTTCGCGGACGACGGCTTCTGGGTGGTCAGCAAGCACGCGGATGTGAAGGAAGTCTCCCGGCGCGACGACGTCTTCTCGACCTTCGAGAACACGGCCATCCCGCGTTTCAACGACGACATCACCCGCGAGCAGATCGAGATGCAGCGCTTCGTGCTGCTCAACAAGGATGCCCCGGAGCACACCAAGCTGCGCAAGCTGATCTCCAAGGGCTTCACCCCGCGCGTGATCAACGGCCTGCGCGCCGAACTCACCGCGCGCGCCGAGAAGATCGTGAAGGCGGCCGCCGACGGCGGCACCGGCGACTTCGTGGAGCAGGTCGCCAGCGAGCTCCCCTTGCAGGCCATCGCCGAATTGATCGGTGTGCCGCAAGAGGATCGGATGAAGCTGTTCAAGTGGTCCAACGAGATGACCAGCTACGACGATCCGGATTCCGACGTCGATCCGATGACCGCGTCCATGGAGATCCTGGGCTACGCCTACCAGATGGCCGAGTCCCGGCGCGCCTGCCCGGCCGAGGACATCGTGACCACGCTGGTCCAGGCCGATATCGACGGAGAAGCGTTGTCCCCCGAGGAATTCGGGTTCTTCGTCATGGTGCTGGCGGTGGCCGGCAACGAGACCACCCGCAATGCCACCACGCACGGCATGATCGCGTTCATGGAGAACCCCGAGCAGTGGGAGCTCTACAAGCGGGAGCGCCCCAAGACCGCGGCCGACGAGATCATTCGCTGGGCCACGCCGGTGAGCAGCTTCCAGCGCACCGCGCTCGAGGACACCGAGCTGAACGGCGTCGAGATCAAGAAGGGGCAGCGGGTGCTGCTGGCCTACCGCTCGGCCAACTTCGACGAGGACGTCTTCGAGAATCCCTACACCTTCGACATCACGCGGAATCCCAACCCGCACTTGTCTTTCGGTGGCACCGGTGCGCACTACTGCGTCGGCGCGAACCTGGCGCGGCTGGAGATCGAGATCATCTTCAATGCCATCGCCGACTACATGCCGGACATCACCAAGCTGGGCGATCCCAAGCGACTGCGCTCGGGCTGGCTGAACGGCGTCAAGGAATTGCAGGTGGACTACAAGGGCGGCTGCCCGGTCCAGCACTGACCGTAGAATGAAAACAAGCGGGTGAACGGTATACCGTTCACCCGCTTCGTTTTTCCCGCCACGTGACGATTCTGGACGTATGTCCGAATATTCGGCGGGGTCGGAAAATCAGGCAGGCTTCAAGGTCTTCATGGCCCGGTCGGTTTCCCAGAAGGCGCGCAGGGCAAGGATTTTCCCGTCCTCGTCCACCTTGTAAGTGAACACGCCTTCCGCATCGACGATATGCCCGCCCATGGTGGTGCGAATGCGACCGGTGAAGGCCACCTCACTGCCGCAGGCGAAGGAATCCTCGAAAAGAAACTCGATGGTCTCCGTCTGGGCGATCGCTTTGTCCCAGAAGGCCGCGATGGCCTCCGCACCGCGATGCCCCTTGCCCTCGGGATCGAAGAAGGACGGCCCGACCGGATCCTCCACGATGCCGTCGGCGGCGAACAGCGCCACCCACGCGGTCTTGTCCTTGGCGCGCACCGCGGCCTGCGATGCGTAGCCCGCTACCCGGGCCGGATGTTCCGCGCTCACGGCTGCTCGCTTCCGACGACCCACATCGAGAAGTACTGCGAGCCACCGCCGTACGCGTGACCGTAGGCCTTCTTGGCGTTCTCCACCTGGTAGTCGCCCGCGCGGCCCATGACCTGCTTGGCGGCCTCGGCGAACCGGATCATGCCGGACGCGCCGATCGGGTTGGAGGACAGCACGCCGCCCGACGGATTCACGGGAAGCTTTCCGCCGATGGCGGTTTCGCCCGCATCAGTCAGCTTCCAGCCCTCGCCCTCGGGCATGAAGCCCAGGTTCTCCAGCCACATCGGCTCGAACCAGGAGAACGGCACGTAGATCTCGGCCGCGTCGATCTCCTCCAGGGGATTGGTGATCCCGGCCTGCTTCCACAGCGCCTTCGCGGCGGCCTGCCCGGCCTGCGGATTCACCTGATCGCGGCCCGCGTACGCGAGCGGTTCGGTGCGCATGGCGGTGCCGTGCACCCACGCCACCTTCTTGCCCTGTGCCTCGACGGCTTTGGCCGAGGCCTCGTCACCGATCACGATGGCGCAGGCGCCGTCCGAGGACGGGCAGGTCTCGTCGAAACGAATTGGGTCCCACAGCATCTGGGACGACATCACCGATTCCATGGTGATATCGGGCTGCTTGAGGTGCGCGTACGGATTGCGCGCGCCGTTCTTGCGGTCCTTCACCGCCACCATGGCGCCGATGTGCAGCGGTGCGTTGGCGCGGCGGATGTAGGCGCGCACGTGCGGGGCGAAATAGCCGCCCGCGCCCGCGCCGACCGGCATGGTGAACGGAACCGGATTCGACAGCGCCCACATGGCATTGGATTCCGACTGCTTCTCCCACGCGATGGCGAGCACCTTGCCGTGCACGCCCGCCTGCACCTGATTGGCGGCGACGACGGCGGTGGAGCCGCCCACCGAACCGGCGGTGTGCACGCGCAGCAGCGGCTTCCCGGTGGCGCCCAGGGCGTCGGCGAGGAAGAGCTCCGGCATCATGGAGCCCTCGAAGAAGTCGGGGGCCTTGCCGATCACCACGGCGTCGATATCGGCCATGGTCAGGCCGGAGTCGGCCAGCGCGCGGTCGATGGCCTCGCGGCACATGCCCGCCATGGACACGTCCGACCGCTTGGTCACGTGATGGGTCTGTCCGGTGCCGAGCACCGCGGCGGGGAATGGCCCACCCGCCGCCCGACCGCCGCCCCTCACCGAATCGCTGCGCGATACTGTACTCATTTTGCCTCCAGCGTGGCGACCAGGTTCTGCTGCAGCGCGGGACCGGAACTGGCATGGGCCAGTGCGCGATTCGCATTGCCATTGAAGATTTCACGAGCGGCGAAGCCGATGCGCTCCAGCCCGGCGGCGAACATCGGATTGCCGGCCAGCGGACCGCCGGACGGGTTGATCCGGGTGTTCCCGTTCAGCCCGATGGCGTCCTTGAGGATGAGCTCCTCGTGCGAGAACTGCGCGTGCAGTTCGGCGACATCGAAATCGGCTGCCGCGCCGTTCAATACGGCCTTGGCGGCGCGCGAGGTCGAGTCCGAGATCGTCAGGTCGCGAGCGCCCAGGATCGGGGTGTCGATGTAGTGCGCCATCCCGGTCAGCCAGGCCGGACGCTCGGCGAGCTCACGGGCCTTGTCGCCCACGGCCAGCACGATCGCGGCCGCGCCGTCGGTGATGGGGGCGATGTCGTGCGCCCGGAACGGATTCGCGACATAGTCTGCGGCCAAGAGCTTTTCGACATCGATGCCGTTGCCGCGCGCCGCGACCGTGGCCATATCGGCCTCGGTCCACTTGCCCGCGTCCAGGCCCGCGCGGGCCTGCAGCCCGGCCATCGACACCGAGTCCGGTCCCAGCGGCGCGACCAGGTACGGGTCGGTCTGCAGGGTCAGGACCTGGCGCAGGGTGCCGGCCGACGCCTTGCCGAAGCCGTAGACCAGCGCCGTCTCCGCCTGCCCGGAGCGCAGTTTCACCCACGCCTCGTACAGCGCCCAGGCCGCGTCCATCTCCACGTGCGACTCGTTGATCGGCGGCACCGCGCCGATCGAGTCGATCGCCGAGATGAACGAGAAGGCCCGTCCGGCAAGGTAATCCGACGATCCCGAGCACCAGAAGTCGATGTCGGCCACGCCGATGCCGAGCTTGTCGTACAGCTCGTGGAAGCAGGGCGCGAGCATCTCCACGCCATTGGTGGTGCCGAAGGTCTCCGGCACGTGCGGCGCGTGGGCGAAGCCCACCACCGCGATATCGCTAGAGTTGTTGTTGCTCAAGGTGTTTCAGCGCCTCTCTACAGGTGGTGCGCGAACGAGTCGTAGTCGGCGTCGGGCTCGCCGGTCGGCTTGAAGTGGTCGATGTTGGCCATCGACAGACCCCATTCCTCGCGCGGCTTCCACACGGCCTCGACCCGCATGCCCATGCGCACCTCGCTGGCGTCCAGACCCAGCACCAGGTGCAGGAACGGGATGTCCGCGCCGTCGAGCAGGATGTACGCGGCCACGTACGGGGGCTTGAGGCGCTGACCCATGAACGGCACGTTCACGATGCAGAAGGTGGTCACGATGCCCTTGTCGGACACCTCGACGTAGTCGTCGGTCGGCGAGCCGTCGCGCGGATCGGCGCCGCGCGGCGGGAAGTACACCTTGCCGTCCATCCGGGCGCGCGCGCCCAGCAGGCGGCCCTCCATGATGGCCTTGAGGAATTCGCCTTCCTGCGGCGCGGCGGTGTGCTTGAACGACAGGTCGACCGGGGTGATGATGCCGGTCACCGGTTCGCCCTCGTCGGACGGCGCGGGCGCGGCCGAGGTCTCGCCCGGCTCGAACGCGACGATGTCGTGGATGTCGCCGGTGCGCTCGCCCGCCCAGCGCGCCCGCACCCGCAGGCCGGTGGCGATATCGGCCGGCGAGGCCACGTCCACGGCGTGCAGCAGCGCGGTGTCCGCGCCGTCGAGCTTGATCAGCGCGTAGGCGAAGGGCCGGTCGAACGGCTGATTCGGCAGCGGTTCGGCAACCCAGGACCAGGACTGCACGGTGCCCACGTCGGAGACGTCGACGAATTCCGTCAGTGGTTCCGCGGTTTTCGGATCGAATTCGGCCGGCGGCACGATCACCCGCCCATCCGAGCCCTTGACGCCGATTACCCGACCGGAGCGCAGCCCGGTGAGGAAGCGACCGATCGTCGGGCCGGTGGAACGGGTGTAATCGAACTGCATCCGCAGCGGCGCGGACAGTACTTCGGTATTCCCCAGAGTCACGCGATCGAGTAGAACAGGTTCTAAAGATGGTGGCAAGAGTCACCACTGCGCGAGTGCCTGGAACCCGCAACTCCCGAGGTGGGGGAGTGGGCGCCCGGCCCCGCTCGACGGACGGAAGGACACCGCATGCGTTTCGGTTTGCAACTC
Source organism: Nocardia yamanashiensis (assembly GCF_021183565.1). Taxonomy (NCBI): domain Bacteria; kingdom Bacillati; phylum Actinomycetota; class Actinomycetes; order Mycobacteriales; family Nocardiaceae; genus Nocardia; species Nocardia yamanashiensis. The sequence continues at coordinate 6,213,589 of NZ_CP089226.1, read as the reverse complement.
GGATATTGGGGTGCGCAACCGCCCGCCGATACCCGCGAACTGGTACTGGCCGCCGAAGAGGTCGGCTTCGACGCCGTGTTCACCGCCGAATCGTGGGGCTCGGACGCCTTCACCCCGCTGGCCTGGTACGGCTCGGACACCTCGCGGGTGCGGCTCGGCACCTCGGTGGTGCAGATGTCGGCGCGTACGCCCACCGGCACCGCCATGGCCGCGCTGACCCTCGATCACCTCAGCGGCGGGCGGCACATTCTCGGGCTCGGCGTCTCCGGTCCGCAGGTGGTGGAGGGCTGGTACGGGCAGCCGTTCGCCAAGCCGCTGGCCCGCACCCGCGAATACGTCTCGATCGTGCGCCAGGTGCTGGCCCGCGAGGGCAAGGTGACCAGCGCCGGACCGCATTTCCCGCTGCCCTACAACGGTTCCGGCGCGACCGGCCTGGGTAAGCCGCTCAAGCCGATCACCCATCCGCTGCGCGCCGATCTGCCCATCTGGCTGGGCGCGGAAGGCCCGAAGAACGTGGCGCTGACCGCCGAGATCGCCGACGGCTGGCTGGCGATCTACTACACCCCGCGCCTGGCCGACATGTACAACGAATGGCTGGACGAGGGCTTCGCGAAGCCGGGCGCGCGGCGCACCCGCGAGGACTTCGAGATCGCGGCGACCGCGCAGGTCATCCTGACCGACGACCCCAAGGCGGAGCTGGACCGGCTGCGCCCGTTCAGCGCCCTGTACATCGGCGGGATGGGCGCGGAGGAATTGAATTTCCATGCCCAGGTCTACCGGCGCATGGGCTACGGCGACGCGGTCGACGAGATCACGGCCAAGTTCCGGGCCGGTCAGAAGGAAGCCGCCGCGGCCGCCGTGCCGGACGAGCTGATCCTCGACACCACCATCATCGGCGACGAGGCGCACGTGCGTGAGCAGCTGAAAGTCTGGGAGAAGGCGGGCGTGACCGAGCTGCTGGTGGGCGTCCGGAACGTGGCGCAGTTCGAACAGTTCCGGCCGCTGATCGAGTCGTAGAACTTGTTCTAAAATTCCGCCCGCGCGATACGCCTGTGCGGCTGGTGTGGGAAGGGCGCGTCCCGGTTGGCGGGGCGCGTTCTTTCGCGGCTATTCCAATTTCGCGTAAGTCGCCGTAATCTGTGGCGGGGGACACATCCGGTCGATCGACCAAGAAGAATTTGTGGCTTGTCACACACAAGAACACGTTCTATTTTGATCCTGTGAGCTACAACATTGCGGATCTTGTCGAGCACACCATCGACCTCATGCCCGAACGTGTCGCGCTGGCCGATGACACTCGTTCGGTGACCTACGCCGAACTGGAGGACCGGGCCAACCGTCTTGCGCACTACCTGCAAGAACAGGGTGTGAAGCCGGGTGACAAGGTCGGCGTGTACTCGCGCAACACCATCGAGGCCGTCGAGGCCATGGTGGCCATCTTCAAGGCGCGCGCGGTAATGATCAACGTCAACTACCGGTACGTCGAGAACGAGTTGCAGTACATCTTCACCAACTCGGACATGGTGGCTCTGATTCACGAGCGCCGCTACAGCGACAAGGTCACCAATGTGCTGCCGAACGTGGCGGCCATCAAGACCGTGATCACGGTCGAGGACGGCACCGAACTGGACCTGCCGCCGGCCGCGGTCCGCTACGAGGACGCCATCGCCTCCACCCACGGCGAGCGCGACTTCGAGGAGCGCTCCTCCGACGACATCATGATGATCTACACCGGCGGCACCACCGGCCTGCCCAAGGGCGTCATGTGGCGGCAGGAGGACTGGTGGCGCGTGCTCGGCGGCGGCATCAACTTCTACACCGGCGTCTTCATCGAGGACGAGTGGGAGCAGGCCAAGGGCGGCGCCAGCGGCAATACGCCGATGGTGCGCTACCCGATCCCGCCGCTGATCCACGGCGGCTCGTTCACCGCGACCCTGCACTCGCTGTTCGACGGCGGCAAGGCGGTCATGCTGCCGGAGTTCTCCGGGCACGGCGTGTGGCAGGCCATCGAGCGCCACGGCGTGAACATGATCTTTATTACCGGTGATGCCATGGCCCGTCCGATGCTGGACGCGCTGCACGACGGCAACCCGGAAACCGGCGCGCCGTACCAGCATTCGTCGCTGTGGGTGCTGGCCTCCAGCGCCGCGCTGTTCTCGCCCGCGCTCAAGGACGAGTTCATCGAGCGCTTCCCGAACGCGCTCATCACCGACTCCATCGGCTCCTCGGAGACCGGTTTCGGCGGCCTGTCGGTGGCGTCCAAGGGCACCACCCACACCGGCGGCCCGCGGGTGAAGATCGACGGCTCCACCAAGGTGATCGACGAGAACGGCGTCGAGGTCGAGGCCGGTTCCGGCAAGGTCGGCATGCTGGCCCGCACCGGCAATATCCCGGTCGGCTACTACAACGACCCGGTCAAGACCGCCGAAACCTTCAAGACCTTCAACGGCGTTCGCTACTCCATCCCGGGCGACTACGCCCGCGTGGAGGAGGACGGCACCGTGACCATGCTGGGCCGCGGTTCGGTGTCCATCAACTCCGGCGGCGAGAAGATCTACCCCGAAGAGGTCGAGGGCGCGCTCAAGGCGCATCCCGAGGTCTTCGACGCGCTGGTCGTCGGCGTGCCGGACGAGCGCTGGGGGCAGCGCGTGGTGGCGGTCGTGCACTGCCGCGACGGCGCCCGGCCGACCCTGGAAGACCTGCGCCCCACCCTGGTTCAGGAGATCTCGTCCTACAAGCTGCCCCGCAGCCTGTGGTACGTGGACGAGATCAAGCGCTCGCCCGCCGGCAAGCCCGACTACAAGTGGGCGCTGGCGCAGACCGAGGCGCGGGAGGCCGACAACCACGCGCAAGCGCCGACCACCAAGTAGGTCCGGACGTTCGCGCGGGTAGGTACGCGCGAACGCACGGGGCTCGTGTGAATCTTGTGCCCGCCTGTTGCGAAACAGGCGGGCACAAGGCTTTTCGGAGTACTGATTCTTGTCGGTGGGGTGTGGAAGAGTGTTCGGCATGAGCGACAAGACCGGCTCCGCCACCATTACCGACGAGGTACTGCGGTCCTTCGAGGGACACCGGCGTGAGCTGTGCGCTTACGCCTACCGCATGCTCGGCTCCTCCTTCGAGGCCGAGGACGCGGTGCAGGAGACCTTCACCCGCGCCTGGAAGTCCTACGACTCCTTCGAGGGCCGGTCCAGCCTCCGGTCCTGGCTGTACAAGATCGCCACCAATGTCTGTCTGGACATGCTGGACGGTCCGCAGCGCAGAGCCAGACCCATGGACCTGAACGGTCCCTCCACGCCCGACTCGCAGCTCCCGGCCCCGGAGCCGGATTACGTTTGGGTGGAGCCGATTCCGAACGCCCTGGCCTACGGCGCCGACCCGGCCGATGCCGCCAGCGCCAAGGACACGCTCCGGCTGGCCTTCGTGGCCGCCGTGCAGCATCTGCCCGCCAGCCAGCGCGCCATCCTCATCATGCGCGAGGTGCTGCGCTTCTCGGCCAGCGAAACCGCCGAGATGCTGAGTGTTTCCCCGGCCTCGGTGAACAGCGCCCTGCAGCGCGCCCGCGCCACCATGTCCAAAGTCCAGGAGGTGTCCACGGTTTCGGACACCTACGACGAAACCAACGCCGAGCAGCGCAAACTCGTCGACGGCTTCGTCAAGGCCTTCGAGGCCTACGACATGGGCACCCTCACCGAACTGCTGAAAGCCGATGTGGCGCTGTCCATGCCGCCCTTCGCCCTCTGGATCTCCGGTCCGGAGAATGTTGCCGCGTTCATGCTGGGAACGGGTTCGGCCTGCCGGGATTCGCGTATGGTTCCTGTCGGCGCCAACGGGATGGCGGCCTTCGCCCACTACAAGCCCAGCGCGGACGAGCCGGGCGTGTACATCCCGTGGTCCATCACCGTGCTCGAGCTGGACGGCGACCGGATCTCCGGTCTCAACTTCTTCCTCGACACGGAGAAGCTGTTCCCGCTCTTCGGCCTCGCGCCGGAGCTGCGCGACTAGACCAGGTCGCCGCGCAAGGTGGATGCGCCGGGGTGGTACCGGCGCAGCGCGTCGACGTGCCTGAACGGCCCGCGGGTGAAAACCCCGCGGGCCGTTCGAGTTTCCGGCGCGGGGCGGTGCGATGCGGCGGTCAGGCGGGATAGGCCATGTAGAACGGCTCCCACTGGTGGCCGTCGGGGTCGAGGAAGGTGCGGCCGTGCATGCCGACCTGTTCCTCCTGGATCCGCTTCTCGGCGTTCACCTCCTCCGAACCGCCGGCCCGGACCGCCGCGCCGGCCAGTTCGTCCACCTCGTTCGCGCTGCCCATGGCCAGCGCGTAGAAGCCGTTGGTGGTGCCGGTGGTGTCGCCGATCGGGCGGGAGCCGAAGGTGGTGAAGAAGTCCTTGGTCAGCAGCATGAGGCAGATATTGTCGTCCACCACGATGCAGGCGGCATTGCCGTCGGTGAAGTCCTGGTTCACCTGCCAGCCCAGCGACTCGTAGAAGGTCTTGGAGCGCTCCAGATCGGAGACCGGGAGATTGATGAAGATCATTTTGCTGGCCATCGCGCCTCGTCCTTCCATTCGCGAACCCATCGCGTCTGCATTGCTGTCCTAGAGGGGACGGGGCGGCCCGGGAAAACTCATCGGTGCGCCCGCCGGGGCCCGGTGACACCTCATTTGGTGATCGGGAAGTCGGCGGCGGTCCCGGCGTGACAGAGTGGGCGGACAGGAGGTGCCCGATGAAGTACAGCTACCTGGTCGCCCTCACCGGAAGCGGCGGCACCGTGCCGCCGGAACTCGGGGTGGTTCGCCGGCTGGTGGAACGCGGCCATCGGGTGACCGTGCTCGCCGAGGAATCCATGACCGCCGAGGTAGCCGCGACCGGCGCCCGGCTGCGGCCCAGGGCCGGGATCGGCTACGCCCGCGATACCGCCGACGAAATCGATTCCGATCGACCGGATTTCGTGCTGACCTCGTTCTTCGCCTTCGGCGCCATGGTCGCCGCGCAGGCCTGCGGGGTGCCGTTCGTGGTGCTCATGCCCGGCATCTATCCGCTGCCGCTGGAGGGCGCGCCGCCGCCGGGCTCCGGGTTCGGGCCGGCCTCGGGACCGCTGGCCCGGCTACGCGACCGGGTGGTGGGGACCATGGTGCAGCGCCGCTGGGATCAGGAACTGCTACCCCAGCTCAATGCGCTACGGGCCGGGTTCGGGCTGGAAAGGCTGGCGCACTACCAGGATCAGGCGCAACTCGCATACAAGCAGCTCGTATTGTCCAGCGCCGCCTTCGATTTCCCGGGGGAGCAGCCGGACGGGGTGCGCTGGGCCGGGCCGGTGCTCGACGATCCGCACTGGACCCGGGAAACGGAATGGACGGTGCCGGACGGCGGCAAACCGCTCGTGCTGGTCGCGCTGTCCACCACCGGCCAGCGGCAAACCGATTGCCTGCAGCGGATAATCGACGCGCTCGCTCTGCTACCCGTGCAGGGCGTGGTGACCACCGGCCCCGCCGTCGATCCCGCCGAGCTGCACGCCGCCCCGAACGTCATTGTCCTCGCAGCCGCTCCCCACCAGCGCATCATGCGCCACGCCAGCCTGGTCGTCACCCACGGCGGCCACGGCACCCTCATGAAGGCCTTCGCCGCCGATCTGCCGGTCGTCATCCTCCCGCACGGTCGCGACCACGCCGACAATGCCGCCCGGGTGCACGCCCGCAAGGCCGGAATCACGCTGCCCCGCACCGCATCCCCGGAGCGCATCGCCCGCGCCGTGCGCCGGGTGCTGCGCAGTCGCACCCACTACCGCGCCGCCGCGGCCCTCGGTCACGAGATTCGCCGCGACGTGCTCGGCGATCGCCTGCTGCGGGAGCTCGAACCCGCCCCCGATCACCCCGACCCGGTCCATGATCGCGCGCTGTCCGCACGCGAGATCGACTCCTGAGCGGTTACCGTGACCCACATGGATTTCCTGGCCGTACTCCGCGACAAGCTGACCGCTTTCGGCGAACTCATCACCCCCGGCGTCGCCTTGTCCGCGCCGGTGGCCTCCTGCGGTGACTGGACCTTCTACGACCTGGTCGACCATGTCGGCCAGGGCAATATGTGGGTGGTGACGGCGGTTGCCGAGGGCCGCGGCGACTATCAGGGCGAGCCCGCGCCCAAGGATCCGGCCGAGCTGCGCGCCTGGTTCGACGCCAGCGCCGACGCCATCGTGAAATCGCTGTCCGCCGATCCGGAGACGCCCGCGTGGACCTTCACCCGGCTGATGCCGCGGAACGTGGGCTTCTGGCGGCGGCGCCGGGCCCAGGAGACGCTCATGCATCTGTGGGACGGCCAGAATGCTCTCGGCTACCCGTATCCCTTCGACGTGGATCTGGCCGCGGATGGCATCACCGAAGTGTTCGAGCTCTTCGCGCCGCGCATGATCCAGCGTGGCCTGGCCACCGAACCCGAAGTGGCGCTGCGGGTCCGGGCCACCGACACGGGGCCGGGGTGGACGTACGGCCCGGGCGAACCGGTCGCGGAGATCGCCGGGACCGCCTCGGATCTGCTGCTCGCGCTCTGGGCGCGCAAACCCGCCACCGATCCGACCCTGTCCTGGGAAGGCGACCGGGCCGCGGGGGAGCGGGTCCTGGCCGGGCCGCTGGTGCCGTAGCGCCGCGCCCCGCTCGAAAAGCGAAGCGGCGGTGACACCTCAGGTGTCACCGCCGCGGCCGGGTCCGAAACTACTCCGCGGCGAAGGCGCTGCCCAGCGCGCGCAGGTGCTCGGTGGCCCCGCCGAGCGCGAACTCGTTGTGCTTGGCGGCGGTGAAGTACTGGTTCACGATGTGGTCGCGGTCGATGCCGACGCCGCCGTGCACGTGCACCACGGTGTGGGCGACCCGGTGACCGGCCTCGGCGGCCCAGAACTTGGCGGTGTGCACCTCGTTCGCGGCGGGCAGGCCCTCGGCGAGCCGCCAAGCGGCCTGCTGCACCGCCAGCCGCACGCCCTGCACGTCGATGTAGGCGTCGGCCAGGCGCTGCGCCACGGCCTGGAAGCTGCCGATCTTGCGATTGAACTGCTCGCGCTCGCGGGCGTAGTCGGCGACCAGCTCCAGGCCCTTCTCGATGGTGCCGAGCTGGGTGGCGGCCAGCCCGAACCAGGCGTGCTCGAGCAGCCAGGTCAGGATCTCCGCGCCCTGCTCCACGGTGCCCACCAATTCGGCCGGGGTACCGGCGAATTCGAGCTCGGCCTCGGGGGAGCGGTCGGTGACGATCTGATCCGCGACGTGCACGGTGGCATCGGCCGGATCGACCAGGAAGACCGCGACCGCGCCGTCCACCGTGGCGGGCACCAGCACCCGGGCCGCCTGGCGGGCGAAGGGCACGGTGGTCTTGAGACCGGTGACGCGCCAGCCGTTCTCGTCGGCGGCGGTGGTGACCGGCTTGGCGGGATCCCAGTTGCGCTCCTCGGCCAGCGCCGCGGTCAGCACCACCTCGCCGGTGGCGGCCTGCGCGGCCAGCGCCACCTGGTCCGCGGAACCGAATTTCGCCAGCGCGCCCGCGCCCAGCACGATCGACCACAGGTACGGCACGGCGGCGACGGACTTGCCCAGCTCGCGCAGGATGGCGGACTGCTCGAGCGCGCCGAAGTCACTGCCGCCCACGGTTTCCGGGAGCGCGGCGGCCAGCACGCCGGTCTCGGCGAGCGAGGCCCACAGCGGGGCGTCGAAGCGGACGGTGGGATTGCCGTCGGCGTCGGTGTTCTTGTCCAGTTCCCGCAGGCGATCGGCGGTGACGAGCTTGCCGGTCACCTCGGCGGTGAGCCGCGCCAGGTCCTGCTGAGCTTCGGTGAGAGTGAAATCCATGATGGATAACCGGCTTTCGATTAACGCGCCGCGGCGGGCTGCTTGAGGGCGGTCATGGCGATGATGTCGCGCTGCACCTCGTTGGTGCCGCCGCCGAAGGTCAGGATCAGGCAGGCGCGGTGCATGCGCTCGAGACGCCCCCGCAGCTGCGAGCCGGCGGAATCCTGGCGCAGGTAGGCCTGCGGGCCGAGGATCTCCATCAGGGTGCGGTAGGCCTCGGTGGCCAGTTCGGTGCCGAACACCTTGCAGGTGGAGGCATCCCACGGGCGCGGCGCGGCATCCCCGCCGGCATCGGCGCGCGAGGCGACCTCCCAGTTCAGCAGCTTGAGGTACTCGACCTTGGAGTGGATGCGGGCCAGCGCGATCTGCACCCATTCCTGATCGATGACCCGGGCGCCGTCGGCGGTCTTGGTATTGCGCGCCCACTCGGTGGTCTGCGCGACCGCCAGGGCCAGCGGCGCGGACGAGGTCAGCGCGACGCGTTCGTGATTGAGCTGGTTGGTGACCAGCGACCAGCCGCCGTTCTCCGGGCCCACCATGTCCGAGTGCTTGACCCGCACGTCCTGGTAGTAGGTGGCGGAGGTGTCCGGGCCGGCCATGGTGTGCACCGGCGTCCAGGAGAAGCCCTCGGCGGTGGTGGGCAGGATGAACATCGAGATGCCCTTGTGCTTCTTGGCATTCGGATCGGTGCGCGCTGCCAGCCACACGTAGTCGGCGTAGGCGATCAGCGAGGTCCACATCTTCTGCCCGTTGATCACCCACTCGTCGCCGTCGCGCACCGCGGAGGTGCGCAGCGAGGCCAGGTCGGTGCCCGCGCCCGGCTCGGAATAGCCGATGGCGAAATGCAATTCACCCGCGGCGATCTTGGGCAGGAAGAACTTCTTCTGCTCCTCGGTGCCGTAATGCATGATGGTCGGCGCCACCGAGTTGATGGTCAGGAACGGCACCGGGGCGCCCGCGATGGCGGCCTCGTCGGTGAAGATCAGCTGATCCATGGTGGAGCGATCCTGGCCGCCGTACTCATTGGGCCAGCCGAGCGCGAGCCAGCCGTCGCGGCCCATTTCCGCCACGACCTCGCGGTAGACATTGCCTTCGCCGTACTCACCGGTCTGGGCCGAAAGCGCCTGCCGCCGTTCGGGAGTGATCAGTTTGGCGAAATAGTCACGCAGCTCAGCACGCAGCTGTTCCTGTTGCGGCGTGTATGCGATCCGCATAGCAGTACCTCAAGCCTTCGTTTCTCGGTTAGGCCGATCATGACACAGCAGGTGAAACATGTTCCAGTATGGCGAGCAAATGAGGGTTGACTTCCTATCCGGCCCCGCCTCTGCTTGTTAGGCTCGGGCAACACCTGTGGTTAAGGAGTCAGCTATGAAGGTCACCGTCGATCTCGACCAGTGCGAGGCGAACGGAATCTGTGTCGGATATGCCCCCGACGTGTTCGAACTCGATGATGACGACCAGTTGCACATCATCGGCCAGGAGGTCCCCGCGCATCTCGAGGACGATGTCCGCGATGCCGTGCTGCAGTGCCCGAAGGCCGCTCTCAAGATCGTCTGATGTCAGCCTTGCTCGCCGGGTGTAACACGTTCTAGAGTCGGCCGGTGAGCGATTCTGATACAAGTCTTGCCGGCCGGGTTGCGATCGTCACCGGCGCGGGCGCCGGGCTGGGCCGGGCCGAAGCCCTCGAACTGGCCCGGGCCGGCGCCTCGGTCATCGTCAACGACCTTGCCGAAAACGAGGCCGTGAGCGCAACCCTCGCCGATATTCGCGCGCTGGGCGTGAAGGCCGAATTCGTGGCCGGCAGCATTGCCGAACGGTCCACCGCCGACGCCCTGATCGCCGCCGCCGAGAACACTTTCGGCCGCCTGGACATCGTGGTCAACAATGCCGGCATCACCCGCGACAAGATGCTGTTCAATATGTCCGACGAGGACTTCGACGCGGTGATCGCCGTGCACCTGCGCGGGCACTTCCTGCTGACCCGCAATGCGGGCGCCTACTGGCGCGGCAAGTCCAAGGAAGCCGACGGCCCGGTCTACGGCCGCATCATCAACACCTCCTCCGAGGCCGGTCTGCTCGGTCCCGAGGGCCAGGCCAACTACGGCGCGGCCAAGGCGGGCATCACCGCCCTCACCCTGTCCGCTTCCCGTGCGCTGTCGCGTTTCGGCGTGCGCGCCAATGCCATCTGCCCGCGCGCCCGGACCGCCATGACCGAGAAGGTCTTCTCCGCGGCCCCCGAGGACGGCATCGATCCGCTCTCGCCCGACCACGTCGCCCACCTGGTGGGATATTTGGCGTCCCCCGCGGCCGAGTCGGTCAACGGTCAGCTCTTCGTCGTCTATGGTCCGATGGTGGCCCTGATGGCCGCCCCGGTGGTGGAGCAGCGCTTCGACACCGAGGGCGAGTGGACCCGCGAGGGTCTGGCCGCGTCGCTGGGCGGCTATTTCGCCGAACGCCCTTCGGCCGCCACGTTTTCCGCGTCATCGCTGATGGATCTCGGTTAGTTAGTCCTAACTTCAGTTGGTGGGGGCGGCCCGCCCCCACCCTGCGGTTGATCACGCGATCGATCGTTGGTAGGAATGGGGATCAACTATGTGTGGCGGCTCACAAAGGTGTCACTACCATGACGTAGCTTCTGGAGTGAACACGTTCTGGAAACTGGTCAAGAGTTCAGAAAGATTCCCTGTTCAAAACCATTGAAACCTTCCCAGACGGCACGAGAACGTGTTCTAATCTCTGGGCGGGACCGAGATCACATTCTGATCTCGGGTGCTATAGCTAGGCAGGGGCAGGAGGAATAGCGGGAATGAATGAAGTCCTTGCCGTACCGCTGCGGGCGGTCGGAGGGTTCTTCGAACTCGCCGGCGATGTCGCTCGCGCCGCGGTACGGCCCCCGTTTCAGCGACGGGAATTCATCGATCAGGCTTGGTTCATCGCGCGAGTGTCCATGTTTCCGACACTCATGGTCGCGATTCCGTTCACCGTGCTGGTGAGCTTCACCCTCAATATCCTGCTCCGCGAGATCGGCGCGGCGGACCTGTCGGGCGCGGGCGCGGCCTTCGGTTCGATCACGCAGATCGGCCCGATGGTCACGGTGCTCATCGTCGCCGGCGCCGGCGCCACCGCCATCTGCGCCGACCTCGGCGCCCGCACCATTCGCGAAGAGATCGACGCCATGAAGGTGCTCGGCATCGATCCGATCCACCGCCTGGTGGTGCCGCGCGTGCTCGCCTCCATGTTCGTGGCGGCCATGCTCAACGGCCTGGTCTCCACCATCGGCATTCTGGGCGGTTTCCTCTTCTCGGTCTTCCTGCAGGACGTGAACCCGGGCGCCTTCGTCAACGGCATCACCCTGCTGACCCATCTGCCCGAGGTGGTCTTCTCCGAGATCAAGGCCATGCTGTTCGGACTCGTCGCCGGACTCGTCGCCTGTTATCTGGGACTGAACGTCAAGGGCGGCCCCAAGAGCGTCGGCGACGCGGTGAACCAGACCGTCGTCTTCGCCTTCATGGCCCTGTTCGTCATCAATGTGGTGGTCACCGCCATCAGCATCAAGTTCACGGCGCGGTGATCGCATGGCATTCGTGATCCAATCCCGCTTCCCCAAGGTCACCCGGCGGTTCCAGCGTTTCTCCGAGCGCCTGGACTCGATCGGCAAGCACGCGGTCTTCTATGCGCAGTCGATCGCCTCGGTGCCCAAGGCGCTGGTGCACTACCGCACCGAGACCATCCGGCTCATCGCCGAGATCTCCATGGGCACAGGCGCACTCGCCGTCATCGGCGGCACCGTCGTGATCGTCTGCTTCCTGACGCTGGCGGCCGGCAGCACCATCGCCGTGCAGGGCTACAGCTCGCTCGGCAATATCGGTGTCGAGGCGCTCACCGGCTTCTTCGCGGCCTTCATCAATGTCCGCATCGCCGCACCGGTTATCTCGGGCATCGGCCTGGCGGCCACCCTCGGCGCCGGTACGACGGCACAATTGGGCGCCATGCGCGTCTCCGAAGAGATCGACGCCCTCGAGGTCATGGCCATCCGGCCGGTGCCCTTCCTGGTCGGCACCCGCATCCTGGCGGGCATGATCGCGGTCATCCCGCTGTACTCGCTCGCGGTCATCGCCTCCTTCCTGGCGAGCCGCTTTGCGACGGTGGGCATCTACGGCCAGTCCGCCGGTGTGTACGACCACTACTTCGACACCTTCCTCATCCCCAGCGACATTCTGTGGTCGTTCGGCCAGGCCATCTTCATGGCGCTGGCGGTCATGGCGATCCACACCTATTACGGCTACCACGCCGCCGGCGGCCCCGTCGGCGTCGGCGAGGCCGTCGGCAACGCGGTGCGCGCCTCCTTGATCGCGGTCGTCATGGTGACCCTGCTGATCTCCCTGGCCATCTACGGCACCTCCGGCAATTTCCATCTCTCCGGGTAGGGCGGCGAACGGTGACTCACAGCGACGCGACCCCGGGCCAGATCGGCCCGGCCTTCGCGCAAAAACCAAGGCCCAAGCGAACTCTCGAACAGGGATGGGCCATCAAGCTGGCCGGGCTCGGCCTGGTGCTCGGCCTCGTGGCCGCCGTCGTGATCTGCCTGGTCATGTTCGCCGGCGGTTTCGAGAACACGGTGAAGGTGACGGTCGCGGCCCCGCGCAGCGGCCTGGTCCTGGACCCGGACGCCAAGGTGAAGATTCGCGGCGTGGAAATCGGCAAGGTTGCCGGAATTACCAATACTTCCCAGGGCGCGAATATCGAATTGGCCTTGGACCCGGACAAATTGAAGATGGTCCCGGCCAATGCCGTCGTGGATATTCGGTCCACCACGGTGTTCGGCGCCAAGTACATCAATTTCGTTGCCCCGGAGAATGCTTCGAAGGATTCGCTGCGGGCCGGCGCCACGGTCAAGGCCGACGCGGTGACCGTCGAGTTCAACACGATCTTCCAGCACCTGGGCGACGTGCTCGCCAAGGTGGAGCCGGAGAAGCTGAACGCCACCCTGACCGCGCTGGGTTCGGCGCTGCAGGGCCGCGGCGATCAGCTCGGCCAGACCATGGTCGACGCCGACGCCTTCCTGCGCGAGATCAACCCGAGCCTGCCGACCCTGCAGGACGATCTGCGCAAGACCACCGCGGTCACCGGCGTCTACGCCGACACCGCGCCGGATCTGTTGCGCACCACCGACAATGCTCAGGTCACCGCCGCCACGCTGGTGGCCGAGCAGCGGCAGCTGGACAGCATGCTGCTGGAGCTGACCGGACTGGCGAACACCGCTACGCCGGTGCTGGACCAGACCGGCGCGCCGCTGGCGCAGGCGCTCAATCTGCTGAAGCCGACCGTGGCCACGCTGAACGAATACCGTTCGGCCATCTTCTGCACCGTCGTCGGCCTGGGTTCCAATATTCCGATCGTCGATGACATCTTCGGCGGCCGGTACCCGGCGGTCACCATGAACGCCGGCGTCATGCCCGGCGGCGAACCGTACAAGTACCCGCAGGATCTGCCCAAGGTGAACGCGACCGGCGGCCCGAACTGCACCGGCGTGCTGGACAATGTGCCGGGCCAGAACGCCAAGTACTACGTCACCGACACCTCCGAGGGCACGGTCTTCCAGCCGGTGACCGTCCCGCACTTCAATTCGAATGTGTTCCAGTGGTTGTTCGGCGGCATCCCGGGGGTGAAATAGTGAAGTTCAAACCGCGTGCGGTCACCGTCAAGCTCGGTCTGTTCACCCTGGTCATGGTGCTCGTGCTGGCCATGCTGATGGTGATCTTCAGCCAGATGCGCTTCTCCCGCGAGCACGGCTACCACGCGGTGTTCACCAACTCCTCGGGCATGCTGCCCGGGTCCAAGGTGCGCATCGCGGGTGTGCCGGTCGGCACGGTCAACAAGGTCTACGTGGGCAAGGACAAGCTGGCGCACGTCGACTTCGACGTGGACCGCAAGTACACGCTCTACACCAGCACCAAGGCGACCATTCGCTACGAGAACCTGGTCGGTGACCGGTATCTGGAGCTGATGGAGGGTGGCGGCGACGCCAAGACGCTGAAGTCGGGCGGTACCCTCGACACCTCGAACACCAAGCCGGCGCTGGATCTGGACATGCTGCTGGGCGGGTTCAAACCGCTGCTGCGCGGCCTGGATCCGGCCCAGGTCAACGATCTCACCGAGGCGTTGATGCAGGTCTTCCAGGGCCAGGGCGGCACGCTGGTGTCGCTGCTCAACAGCGGCGGCTCCTTCGGCAAGACCCTCTCCGAACGAGATGCCCTGATCGGCAGCGTGATCGAGAACCTGAAGACCGTGCTCAGCACCATTGATGAGCGGGACGAGGCCTTCGGCACCACGCTCGACGAGCTGCAGCGCCTGGTCAGCGGCCTGGCCGCCGACAAGGATCCGATCGGCGACGCGATTCCCCGGATCTCCGGCGCCACCGGCGATCTCACCGCGCTGCTGCAGGCGGCCCGGCCGGACCTGAAGAGCACCGTGCAGCAATTGGGGCGCACCGCAACGGCTCTGGACGACCAGGGCGACGAGCTGGAATGGCTGATCCAGAATCTGCCGGAGTCCTACAAGAAGCTGGTTCGCATCGGCTCCTACGGCTCGTTCCTGAACATCTACGTCTGCGGCACCGACATCATGATCGACGGTCCCGACGGCAAGCCGCTGCTGGTCAGCACCCCCGGTGGTCAGATGGGTTACGGAAGGTGCGCCAAGTAGTCATGAAGACGAACCGTTTGTCCACGGCCAATATCGGCGTCCTCGGCATCGTGCTGGCCGTGACGGTCTCCCTGGCCTCCCTGCAGTTCGACCGGCTGCCCTTCGTGCGCTCGGGCGCCGAGTACATCGCCTACTTCGCCGATGCCGGCGGCCTGGTGCCCGGCGACAACGTCCAGGTGGCCGGGGTGAAGTCCGGTCGTGTCGACGAGGTGAAGCTGGACGGCGCGAAAGTGAAGGTGCGCTTCACCCTCGACGAGTCGATTCCGCTGGGCACCAAGACCACCGCGGCCATCAAGACCAATACCGTGCTCGGCCGCAAGTCGATGGAGGTGACTCCGGACGGCGGCGGGACACTCAGCAAGAACGACCCGATTCCGGTGGAGCGCACCACCTCTCCGTACTCGCTCAACGACGCGCTGGGCGACCTGTCCAATACCGTCAAGGACCTGGACATGGACCAGGTCAACAAGACGCTGGACACGCTGTCGGCGACCTTCGCCGACACCCCGGCGCCGTTGCGCAATGCCCTCGACGGCATTTCGGCGCTCTCGCGCAGCATCAACACCCGGGACAAGGCGCTGACCGATCTGCTGAGCAAGGCGCAGGGCGTCACCCACGTGCTCTCGGATCGCGCGGCGAAGATCAATTCGCTGCTGGTGGACGGCAATTCGCTGTTCACCGAGCTGGACGCCCGCAAATCCGCGCTCAGTCAGCTCATCGTCTACGTGAACGGACTGGCGCAGCAGCTCACCGGCTTCGTCAACGACAACGAGGCCGAGCTGAAACCGACCCTGGACAAGCTGAATTCGGTGCTGGGCATCCTGCAGCGGAACCAGCAGGACCTCAAGGACGCGCTCGACGCGGTGGGCCCGTACGCGGGTGCGCTGGGTGAGCAGGTCGGCTCCGGTCCCTACTTCCAGGCCTACATCTCCAACTTCTCCTCCTCGTCACTCGAGGTGCTGGTCGATGCCATGGTCTGGCCGGAGAACGTGCCCGACGCGCTGAAGGCCATGCTGAGCACCCTCGGCCTCTCCCAGGGAAAGACCGGGCCGCAGAAATGAACGCTGTGCGAAACAATCTCGGAAAGCTGCCCCGCGCGGCCAAGATCGGCATCGCGGTGGCGATCGTCGCGGTCCTGGTCGCGGTCGGCTACTCGGCCGCGAGCAAGGTCGGCACCAAGCAGGTGACCGCCTACTTCCCGTCCACGAGCGGCCTGTACGCCGGCGACGACGTACGGATCCTCGGCGTCAAGGTCGGCAAGATCGATTCGGTGGAACCGGGCAAGGACCGGGTGCAGGTCAAGATGACCGTGGATCGCGGCATCGACGTCCCCGCCGACGCCAAGGCCGTGCTGATCTCGCCGTCGCTGGTGTCGGCGCGCTTCGTCCAGCTCGCTCCGGCCTACACCGGCGGGGCCAAGCTGAACGACGGCGGCACGATTCCGATCGAGCGCACCGCGATTCCCGTGGAGTGGGACGACATCAAGGCCGAACTGTCCAAACTGGCAACCACTCTCGGCCCGGTCGGCCAGGACAAGCAGGGTTCCTTCGGGCGCTTCGTCGATACCGCCGCCAACAACCTCGACGGCAATGGCGATGCCTTCCGCTCCACGCTGAAGGAACTGTCCGCCGCGCTCGGCACGCTGTCCGACGGCCGCACCGACCTGTTCGCCACCATCCGCAATCTGCAGCAGTTCGTGGACGTGCTGTCCAAGAGCAACGACCAGATCGTGAGCTTCGGCGGCAAGCTGGCCTCGGTATCCAATGTGCTGGCCAATGTCTCCGCCGATCTCGGTGCGGGACTGGATAATCTGGATATCGCGGTCGACGACGTCAAGCGCTTCATCGACAGTCGCGGCGGCGCGCTCACCGAGGACCTGCAGAAGCTCACCGACGTCACCGGCATCCTGGTGGAGAAGCGGCCGCAGCTCGAGCGCCTGCTGCACTCCGGTCCCACCGCGCTGGTGAACTTCTACCAGCTCTACAAGCCCAATACCGGCAGCCTCACCGGCTACCCGGTGCTCACCAACTTCGCCGATCCGCTCAGCTTCCTGTGCGGCTCGGTGCGGGCCGCGGCGCGGGAAACCTCGGACAAGTCGGCCGATCTGTGCGCCCAGACCCTCGGGCCCGCGCTGTCCAACATGACCATGAACTATCTGCCGTTCATGTTGAGCCCCGCCACCGCCGCGGGCGCGACGCCCGACCAGATCACCTACTCGACCCCGGAGCTCGCGCAGCGGGCCGGACAGGTCAGCGTGCCGGGATCCCTTGCGGACCTGGCGGTTCCGGGAGGCAACAAATGAGAACCCCAGGGGGACGCAAGCGGGTGGCCGGACTGGCCATCGGCGTAGCCATCGCCCTCGGCACCACCGGGTGTCAGTGGGACGGGCTCAACTCGCTGCCGCTGCCCGGCGCCGCCGGAACCGGCGAGGGCGCTTGGGAAGTCAAGATCCAGATGCCGAATGTCACCACGCTGACCCGCAATTCGCCGGTCCGCGTCAATGACGTCACCGTCGGCTCGGTGTCCGGGATCGACGTCGAGGGCTGGCACGCGCTGGTCACCGTCACCTTGGACAAGGGCGTCAAGCTGCCGGCCAATGCCACCGCGAAGATCGGCCAGACCTCGCTGCTGGGCTCCAACCACCTGGAACTGTCGGCGCCCGCGGACGTTCCGGCCACCGGTGAGCTGAAGGCCGGGGACACCATTCCGCTGGAGCGGGCCGGGGCCTACCCGACCACCGAGCAGACGCTGTCCTCGCTGTCGGTGGTGCTCAACGGCGGCGGCATCAGCCAGCTGGAGAACATCACCGGCGAGCTGAACAAGGCGTTCAATGGGCGCACCGATGCCATCCGGGATCTGTTGCCGCAGTTGAACACCCTGGTCACCACCCTGGACGGGCAGACCCGGGACATCATCGCCGCCATGGGCGGGCTGGATCGGTTCTCCGGCGTGCTCGCGCAGCAGCAGGACAAGCTGGCCTCGGCCATCGACAACATCCATCCGGCGCTGACCGTGCTGGCCGATCGGCGCGAGAGCATCACCACCGCGCTGACCTCGCTGGCCAACCTGAGCGACGTGATCTCGAAGTTCGTCGCGGAGGACAACGGCGCGCTGAAACAGGATCTGGCCAATCTGTGGCCGGCGCTGGAGCAGATCGCCAATACCGGCGGCAATCTGACCAAGGCGCTGGGCATGCTGCTCACCTTCCCGTTCCCGATGCACTCGCTGGACGGCGCGGTGCGTGGCGACTACCTGAACGTCAAGATCGTCTACGACCTCACCGTGGCCCGCCTGCAGAAGAACCTCTTCACCGGTACGGCGCTCGGCCCGCGCGGCAGCGGCGTCGAGGGCGTGGTGGGACAGATCGGCGGCACCGACGGCGCGCCCGTCGATCCGAGAACCGCTCCGTTCCAGCCCAATTCGGCCGGCACGCCGACGCTGCCCGGCCTCGGTGCGGTGCCGGGCCTGCCCGCCATCCCGGGGGTCACCGTGCCGCAAGGGAGTGGACAGTGAAACTCACTCGATTCGTCAAGATCCAGCTCGCCATCTTCTCCGTCCTGACCGTGATCGGCCTGGCGGTGATGACCACCGTGTACGTGAAGGCGCCCGCCGCCTTCGGCCTCGGCGTCTACGACGTGACTGTGAAACTGGCCGCCACCGGTGGCCTCTACGAGCACGCCAATGTGGCCTATCGCGGCACCAATGTCGGCAAGGTCGAGGAAGTCCGGCTGACGCCCGAGGGCGTCGACGCCAAGCTCACCATCGACAGCGACTACAAGATCCCCAAGGATGTCGACGCCTGGGTTCGCAGCGTGTCCGCGGTGGGCGAGCAGTACGTGGATCTGGTCCCGGTCTCGAATCCCCAGGGCGGCAATCTGTCCGACGGTTCGGTGATCGCGGTCGAGCGCACCAAGCTGCCGCAGGACGTAGGCACCCTGCTCGATCAGACCGACCGGCTGCTCAACAGCGTCGCCGACACCAAACTGCGCCAGGTCATCGACGATGCCTTCAAGGCGTTCAACGGCGCGGGACCGGATCTGCAGCGCTTCCTGGACTCGGCCACCCTGCTGGTGCAGGAGGCCAAGAACAACACCCAGGCCACCAAGGATCTGATCGACAAGATCGGGCCGTTGCTCGATACCCAGGTGCAGTCCGACGCGAACATTCGCAGCTGGACCGCGGACCTGGCGACGCTGACCGATCAACTGCGCGAACATGATCCGGCGCTGCGCAATGTCGTGCGCAAGACGCCAGGCACCGCCGCCACCGCCGCCCAGCTGCTCCAGGATCTGCAGCCCACGCTGCCGCTGCTGGCCCGCAACCTGGTGAGCGTCGGCCAGGTCAGCTCCATCTACAACCCCAGCATCGAACAGCTGCTGGTGGTGTTCCCGCCGCTGATCGCCGGTCTGCTGACCGCGGCCACGGGCGGGCCCATCGAATACGGCGCCATGGTGGACTTCATGGTCTCGCTGAACGATCCGGTCGGTTGTACCGTCGGCTTCCTCTCGCCGAACGACCGGCGCGACGCGTCCATGCGGGATGCCCCGGCGACCCCGGACAATCTGTATTGCAAGGCGCCGCAGAACGCGCCGTACGCGGTGCGCGGTATTCGCAATACGCCGTGTATGGAGTACCCGGGCCGGCGGGCGCCGACCCCGGAACTGTGCCGCGACCCGAACGGCTATGTTCCCGAGGGCGATATGCCGCTACCCTTCCAGAAGGACGCCCCCGGTGCCGCATCGAGCAACCCGGGCGCTAACTCCGGCGGGACCTCCGGAGCGGCCAGTGGGACACAACCCGCATCGCTGGAAACCCGGTCGTACGATCCCAAGACCGGGACCGTGCTCGGACCGGACAATCGCACGTACCGGATGGGCAATATCGGCCCGGACGGGTCCGGCGTAGTCCCGGCAAGTTTGACGGCAATGGTTCAGGAGCAGATGAAATGAGCGAAACCAGTGGGGTGACAACCCGTACTCGGCGGCGCGCGGTGCGTTCGGAAGGACCGCCGCCGGAGGAGCGGGGGGTCGCCTCACCGGTGCTCGACACCGTGTTGCCGGTGGCCGACAAGGCCCCGGCCGACCAGAATTCCGCGGCGGCCGATGTGGCGGCCACCGCGGAGGTGGCAACGCCCGAGCGTGCTGCCGAAGTCGAAGTGCCGGCGGCGCCGGAGGACACGGTGAAGCTCGACAAGCCCGCCGCGCCGGAGCCCGCCACGGCGATCGAATCCGAAACCGATTCCGCCGCGTCCGAGTCCACTGACACCGAGTCCGGCGAAACCGAAGCGCCCGCAGTCGCTTCGGCTTCCGGCTCGCGGTGGATGCAGGTGCTCGCGGCGGCCTGCGTGGTGCTGGCCGTGGTCGGCCTCGCCGGCACCGGATTCTTCCTCTACGAACGCAATCAGGCCGCGGACCTCGAGGCCCAGCGCACCGAGTACGTGCAGTTCGCCGCCAAGGCCATGACGACCATCGTGAACGTCAACGGCGATACGGCCGGCGAGGACTTCGCCAAGGCCCTGGAGGTCACCTCGGGTGACTTCGCCGCCGATCTGGCCAAGCGCAAGGACGGTTTCGCCGAACTCATCCAGAAGGCCCAGGTGAAGGTCAAGGGCGAGGTCGTCGGCGCCGCGCTGGAGAGCTCGGACGACCACTCCGCCATCGTGCTGGTCGGGGTGAAGCAGCAGCTCACCAATTCCGGTGCGCAGGGGGAACAGCAGCGCCAGTACCGCTTCCGGGTGACGCTCGCCAAGGACGGCGACAAGCTGTCGGTGACGGGAATGGAGATGGTGCTGTGAAGCATCGCAAGCTCGATCTGTATCTGCTCGTCGGCGCCGCGATCTTCCTGATCGCCAGCCTCACCGCCGCCGGCGTGACCGGTTATCTGGCCTGGCAGGAACGCCAATCCGAGTCCGCCCGAACCGATTCGGTGGTGGTGGCCCGGCGCGCCGTGGACGGCATGTTCGGTTACAGCTACCAGTCCGTCGACCTGCAGATGGCCAAGGTCACCGACGATATGACGCCGGAGTTCAAGGCCGACTGGGACAAGGTGGTCTCGGAGAACATCTCCAAGTCCGCCAAGGAGAAGGAACTGGTCGTCACCGCCAATATCCAGGCCACCGGCGTGCTGTCGGCGAGCTCGGACAAGGCCGATGTGATGGTCTTCCTGAACCAGAAGAGCGTCGGCAAGGACCCCGCCACCGGCACCTACATCCAGAGCCGCCTGAAGGTCTCGCTGGAGAAGCAGGGCAGCCGCTGGCTGGTCTCGGACGTCAACCCGATCTGATCGGTCCGGAGTCGAAAGGGCGCACCGCGGAAAAGCGGTGCGCCCTTTGCCTTTCCGATGGTCAGCCGCGCAACAGTACGGCCGCCGTCGTCACCACGTGCTGCATGGGAACCGTGACGCAGTTCTCTTCGGGGTAGTCCGGATCCGGACCTGTCATCGACACGGTGGTGAGCTCGAATCCGCCCGCGGTACCGGTCATCAAGCCGACGGGGCCCACCCCGCCGTAGAAGAGCGAGCCGGACAGTTCGACGATGCTGCCGTCGGATGCGGTGAGCGACATGGCCATCCGGCCGGTACCCGTATCGGCGATGCAGTCACTGATGTCGCGGATCCCGAAGATGCCCAGCCCGGTCTGCGCATCCCAGGTCGCGGTGCCGGGCCGCCCGTCGAAGGTCTTCCCGCCCAGCCGGCCGTTGCAGGTGATCGGCCCGGATCCCGCGTCGTTCAGCGCCTGGGGCGTCAGCGTCGCCGGCGGCGTCATCTGCTCGTGCGCGGTGAACACACACAGCGCGAGCGAGGCCGACCCGTCCGGAGCGGCGGCCGCGCTGCCCGGCTGGCCGGCCGCCGCCGCACAGACGACAGCCAGGCCGCCAATGAAGTTACGTGCTCGCATTCGAAGATTCCCACCTTGTTTCCGATTGTTCCGACGGATAGAACTGCCGGGTCCAGAGCCGGAACCGGCTCAGCGTCGACTCCCCGGCCACCAGGCGCGGATGCGGGTTGTAGCGCTTGTGCTCCCAGATCGGAATGTCCTCGCCGAGCACCTTGACCACGCCCCGCAAGGCGGCCCGGGCGACGATCGGGGCCAGCGCCCGGGACGCGATCCCGTCCGTGCCCTCGCAGGCGACCACCGAGTGCAGGTGCGTCCGCCAGGGCCCGATCGGGGTTTGCAGCCCCCACATCCGCGCCACCACGCCCAATCGCGGGATGGTGAAACGGATATGGGTGTAGCCCAGCCCGGCCATCACGATGGTCTGGTGGGTCTCGAGCGATCCGGCGCGGCCCTGCCCGGTCGACCGGACGTGCACCCGGAACACCGGCCCGTCCGTCTCGCACGGCTCGGCCTCGGCCATGTGCACGTCGTGCAGGACCGACAGGTGCCGGAAGTCGGCGGCGTTCTCGGCCATTTCCTGTGCGTGCGTAGGGATTTCGCCCGACCACCGGAACATCGGCAGCACGGCGGGATCCGCCACCTCGGGCAGCTCCCAGGTCGGCGCCTCGCCTTCCGGGCCGTGCCACACGAACACCATGCCGTGCCGCTCGCGCACCTGGTAATGACTCAATCCGGCCGGAATGGTGGCCCCGTCAGGACTGTCCACGCAGCGGCCGTCCGGGGCGAATTCGAAGCGATGGAACGGGCACACCAGGTTCTCGCCCGATACCGTGCCGCCCACGCCCAGATGCGCGCCCAGATGCGGGCAGTACGGTCGCACCGCACGCACCTCGCCGGAACGGGTCCGGTAGACGACGACCTCGCCGTCCATCAGCCGCGACCGCCGGACCGTCCCCGGCTTCAGATCGCGGAGGTCGGCGACCCGGAACCAGCCGATCGGATAGCCCAGCGGGGCCGTCGGCAACCGATTGTCGTAATCCATTGATCAGGAACGCCTTTCCGCGGTCTCGGGGCGGATGTCGCCGAGCAGCTCGAGCAGTTCGGCGCGCCGGTCGAAGTCGGACGGCTGGGTGAAGAGCTCGACCGGGAACGGTTGCACCACGGGCGCCGGCAAGCCGGGGCCGACCAGCAGCGCCGCCTGGCTGCCGAGCTCGGCCAGCTCTTCGACCAGCGGCTCGTACCGCGCGGGTAACAGGTTGTGCCCCAGCATGAATTCGTGCACCTCGGTGGCGGTGGTGAGGGCCTGCCGCCGCACCGGTGAGCAGATGGGCACCTTCGGGTCCCGGAAGGTCATGGCATCGATGAAGGGCTTCATGAAATCGGCGGCGGGCTGCTGCAGTGGCGAATGGAACGCGCTGTGATAGCCGGGGAACAAGAACATGTGGACGCCCTCTGGCGCGGTGGCCTGTAGCTCGAGCAGTGCCGAGCGCCGGCCCGAAACGACGAAGGAGCGCCTTTCGAGGTCGACCGGACCGGTGTCGACGGCGAGATGCACGCCGGGATGCGCTGGGCCGTAATAGTTTTCCGGACGGTCCGCGACAGCCGTGCCGATCAGCATCATGCCCTGTTCCGGTGCGCCGGGGTCGGCCGGCGGCACCAACCGGCGCTGATGCAGCATGGCGTACAGCTCGTGCCGCTCGATCGCGCCCGCGACGCAGACCCCGATCAGGGCCCCCAGGCTCAGTCCGCCGACCGCGTCGGCCTCGACCCCCTGCTCGGCCAGGTCATCGACCAGGCCGAGTGTCAATGCCGTGTGCCGCAACGCATTACGGCTGTGCTGATCCTCCAGCGCCTCGTCGGCGCCCGCGACGCGGAACTCCGGCTCCGGCAGCCCCGCGACGGCGGCGGCCTCCGCGTACGCCTTCCGGACGGCCGGGCTGCGGCGGTGGAATTCCTCCACCACAGCGGCTTCGAGCGTTACCTGACCCCCGAACAGAAATGAAACCCGCATGATCTCCCCTGATCCGTGACGGAATGACCGCGCCGCGTCTCGCACGCGGGCGGTGATAGAAACTCGGCAGCGTCGCCGATCGGCTTCACCAGGCGACGGGCAGCTCGGCGACCCCGCCGGTGAACACGTCCTCGCGCATCCGCACCGTGGCCGGATCGACCGCCAGCCGCATGGTCGGGAATCGCGAAACGAGTTGTGTATAAACGACTTGCAGTTCGATTCGGGCCAGCGGCGCGCCCACGCAGTACCGCACGCCGTACCCGAAGGTCAGATGCGCCGCCTCTTTCCGGGCGATATCGATCCGGTCCGGATCGGTGAACACCGCCGCATCGTGATTGGCCGCCGTGAGATCCAGGACCACCAGTTCGCCCGCGCCGATCCCGACGCCGTCGACCTCGAAATCCGCACGGGCGTACCGGGGCAGGCCCACGGCGTCCGGCACCCGCAGCAGTTCTTCCGCCGCGCCCGCGACCAGCTCGGGACGGTCCACCAGCGCCTGCCATTGCGCCCGGTCCCGCAACAGATGCAAGGCGCCCATGCCGATCTGGACGACCGAGGTCTCGTGCCCGGCGAACAGCATGAGCATGGCGAGCAGGGCGGCCCCGGAGTCGGTGAGATCATCGCGCTCACACAGCCGGGAGATGACGTCATCGGCCGGGTCGGTGCGTTTGCGAGCCACCAGGGTCGTGCAATAGCCGAGCATTTCACCCGCGGCGGTCGCGGCTTTGAGCGCGTCGGTGGCGGTGGCCATGGCATCGGTCCAGCGGTGCAGGTCGCCGCGCTCCGGTTCCGGTACGCCGAGCAACTCGCAGATCACCAGCAGCGGCAGCGGCAAGGCCACCGCGGCGTAGAGATCGGCCGGCGAACCGTTCGCGGCCATGGTGTCGAAGAGTCCCGCGGCGATCTCCTCGACGCGCCCGCGGAACGCGCGCATCTTCGCCGGCGCGAAGAACGGCTGCAGTATGCCGCGCATGCGTTCGTGCTCGGCGTGCTCGGTGGCGAAATCACCCATCGGGCCGCCGAAGAACGTCGACTCCGCCACCCGCGCCGCGGTTTCCGGCGCCGGATGGGCGCGACCGAGATTCGGATCGGAGAAGAGCTTTCGGACCTGTTGGTAGTCCGATACCAGCCAGCCCTGGTGCCCCATGGCGGTGGTGATCCGGCGGATGCCGCGGTGGTCGATCGGGCAGCCGGTCGCGGGCGTTTCGAGTGTCATGCGGTCACCACTCCAGCGGCAGGGCGACCAGGCCCTTGGTGGCCACGTCGTCGCGCATCGTCAATTCCGACGGGTCGACCGCGAGCCGCAGGCCCGGGAACTTCGCGATCAGTTGCTCGAACGCGACGGCGAGTTCCAGGCGGGCGAGCGGTGCGCCGACGCAGTAGCGCGGCCCGTAGCCGAATGCCAGGTGCCCGCCCTGCTTGCGGGTCACGTCGACCGCGCGCGGGTCGGTGAAGACCTCGGGATCGTGATTGGCCGAATCCACATCGAGCAGTACTAGATCACCGGCGGTGAAGCGCTGCCCTTCGACATCCATGTCGGTGCGGGCGTAGCGAATGAATCCCGTCGAATCCTGCACTCGCAGTAGCTCTTCCACCGCATTGGGGACGAGTTGTGGATTGCCCGCCAGATGCTGCCACTGGCCGCGGTCCTCGAGCAGCTTCAGCAGGCCCAGGCCGAGTTCGACGACCGTCGTCTCCTGCCCCGCCAGCAGCAGCACCATTGCCAAAGTGGCGATGGCGTCGTCGGTGAGTTCGGGGTTCGCGCACAGCTGGGACAACACGTCCTCGCCCGGCTCCACCCGTTTGCGCTGGATCAACGCCATGCAATAGACGAACCATTCGGCGCCGGCCTGTGCGGACTTCTGCGCGTCCCGTTTATCGAAGATCCCGGCACTCCAGTGCTGGAACTTCTCCCGATCCGCGTAGGGCACACCCAGCAGCTCGCAGATCACGAAGACGGGCAGGCGGCTCGCGACGTGTTCGTGAAAATCCGCGGGTGACCCGGCCGCCGCGAATTCGGCCAGCACGTCGGCGGTGACGGATTCGATGCGGGGCAGCAGCGCCCGCATGGCGGAGGGGGAGAACAGCGGATTCAGCAGCGTGCGCAGCCGCTCGTGATCTTCCCACTCGGTGTCGAAGTTACCGATCGGCCCGCCGAAAAGCGTCGACTCCGTCTTGCGGGGCGCCGTCTCGGGCGTCGGATGGGAACGTCCTAATCGCCTGTCGCAGAACATTTTCCGGACGTTGGCGTGACCGGTTACCAGCCAGGCGTCATCGCCGGTTTCGGTGGTGATGCGGCGGACCGGGCAGCCCGGTGCGATGGATTCGGTGCTCATTGTTGCCACACTCCCCAAGGTGTCAACGTGTAAGAGATTGCGCCACAAGCCAATTCGGCCGGGTCATCGATCTGCTCCCCGCTCGACAGTAGAACACGTTTCAGTAGGATACAAGGGGATATCGACATTCGTTTGCGTGCACCGAGGGTCACACCTATCTGTCGTAGTTTTATTGAGCTGCTTGATATTTCATGTGTGGCCGTCTGGGGGAACTCGTTCTACTTTGTGGGGCATGGCCTTCAACATTGCCGACCTGTTCGAGCACGCCGTCGACGCGGTGCCGGAGCGGGTGGCCGTCATCTGCGGCGAGCGCCGGGCCACGTATCGCGAGTTGGACGAGCGGGCGAACCGTCTTGCGCATCAGCTGGCGGCGCGGGGCATCGGCAAGGGTGACCACATCGGGGTGTACTCGCGCAATTCGATCGAGGCGATCGAGGCGATGTACGCCGCGTTCAAACTGCGTGCGGTTCCGGTGAGCGTGAACTACCGCTATGTGGCCGACGAGGTCCGGTACCTCGCCGAAAATGCCGATCTGGTCGCGCTGATTCACGAACGCCGGTACTCCGATATCGTCGCCGGCCTCTTCCCCCGGCTCGCGCGGCTCGAGCACGCGATCGTCATCGATGATGGGTCGGACCTGGACTTTTCGCGTTACGCGGGTGCCGAGTACGAGGCCGCACTCGCTGCCGGGTCGCCGGTGCGTGACTTCGGCGAACGTAGTGGCGACGACATCTACATGCTCTACACGGGCGGTACCACCGGATATCCGAAGGGCGTGGTGTGGCGGCACGAGGACGTCTGGCGGGCGCTCGGCGGCGGCATCCACCATGTCACCGGCGAATACATAACCGACGAGTACCACTTCGCGAAGCAGGCGGGGTCCACCGGCTACGTCATGAGCTGGTTGCCGG
This sequence comes from Nocardia yamanashiensis, assembly GCF_021183565.1. NCBI lineage: Bacteria > Bacillati > Actinomycetota > Actinomycetes > Mycobacteriales > Nocardiaceae > Nocardia > Nocardia yamanashiensis. The sequence goes on along the minus strand of NZ_CP089226.1, from coordinate 6,186,963 downwards.
CCGCGCCGCTGATCCATGCCGCGCAGTGGATCGCGTTCATGGCGTTGAACTCCGGCGGTACGGTCGTTCTGGTGCCGCAGTTCGACGCGGCCGCCATCTGGCGGGCGATCGAAGGCCACGGCGTGCATTTCCTGCAGATCGCGGGCGACGCCATGGCTCGACCGCTGCTGGACGCCTATCTCGCGGGGAACTACGACACCACCTCGCTGGTCGCTCTGAGCAGCGGCGCGGCGCTGTTCTCCCAACCCCTCAAACGGCGGTACCTCGACACCTTCCCGAACCTGATCATCACCGACAACGTGGGCTCGTCGGAGGGCGGATTGACCGGAATCGGCCAGCTGAGCAAGGATTCCGATCACTCGGACGGGCCGCGAGTGCACGTCAGCAAGCAGGCGGTGCTCATCGGTGACGACGGTGAACTCGTCACGCCGGAGCCCGGTGCGGTGGGCAGGCTGGCGCGGGGCGGACCGGTGCCGCTCGGTTACTACAAAGACCCGGAGAAGACCGCGGCGCTCTTCGCCGAGATCGGCGGGGAACGCTATGTCGTGCCCGGCGATTACGCCCGCTACGAGGCGGACGGCACGGTCACCCTGCTCGGGCGCGGCTCGGAATGCATCAATACCGGCGGCGAGAAGGTGTTCCCGGAGGAGGTCGAGGGCACGCTGAAATCGCACCCGGATGTCCACGACGCCTTGGTGATCGGCATTCCGGACGATCGTTACGGCTGGTCGGTGGCTGCCGTCGTGCAGCCGCGTACCGGTGCGACAATCGATTTCGCGGCCCTGGGCGGCCATCTGCGCACTCTGATCGCGGGTTACAAAGTGCCGCGCACCTTCTGGATCGTCGAGGAGATCGAACGCCGAGCCAGCGGCAAGGCCGACTATCCGTGGGCCAAGCGGTACGCCGCGGCGAACCCGGAGCGGGGGATGCGCTACCAGTAGGCGCCGGGGATCAGTTTGGTGGCGCGGCGGGCGGTGCGTGCGATGACCCGCACCGCCTTCGGCTGGGGCCGAGGGGCGCGATGTGGCTGTGCAGGACTGGGTTGCTCGTTCGTATCCGATTGTCTTGCTTCTGCTTTGGATGCCGAAGACTCCGGAAGCCGGCGGTAGAACTCGTGCAGGGTCCGGCTCATGATGCCGGGGGTGAACAGCGCGCCGAGTTCGCCCGCGGTCCCGGCGGGGGTATCGATGCGTCTGGGGCGCTCGACCAGTGCGCGCACCACGACCGCGGCCGCCCACTCGGCGGAGCGGCTGGGAAAGAACTCGGAGTTCTTGCTGGGCGCGCTCATCGGGGTTTCCACCAGCGGCATGTGGATGGTGGTGAAGGTGACCCCGTCGGACCGCATCTCCACGGCGGCGACCTCGGTGAATTTGTCCAGTGCCGCCTTGCTGGCCGCGTACGCGGCGAAACGCGGCGGCGCCACCTGGACCGCGGAACTGGAGACATTGACGATGTGGCCGGTGCGGCGCTCGCGCATCCGCGGGGTGAGCGCGAGGATCAGGCGGACCGCGGCAATGTAGTTGACCGCCATGGTGCGCTCGAAGTCATGCACCCGGTCGGTGGACAGATGCAGGGCCCGGCGAATGGAGCGGCCCGCATTGTTGACCAGCATATCGACGTGATCATGTTGGGAAAGTACGGCTTTCGCCGTGTGCTCGACCGACTCGGCGTCGGTGATGTCGCAGGGATAGCCGAAAGCCGCGCCGCCGGCGTCGCGTATCTCCCGCACGACCGCGTCGAGTTCGGCCGCGCGCCGGGCCAGCAGCAGTACTACCGCGCCTTTCGCGGCGATCGCGATCGCGGCGGCGCGGCCGATGCCGGAAGACGCGCCGGTGATCAGCACATGCCGACCGGTGAGCGGTGTCCCAGTGGGTTTCCTGTAATTGCGGTCGGTGTCCATGCGCGCCCCCAGTAATGCTCTGTAATCGGCTGTGCGACAACATAATTCGTTTGGCACAGTCGAGATTCCCTTCGAGTTCGACAGTAGAACCAGTTACACTTCGGCGCAAGCGTGTACAGCTCGCAAGTCGAAACTCGGGGGAACGCCGGTGGGGAAAAGTATTGGTAACACGGCGAATTCGGAATGGACGGCGGAGGCGATCCCGGACCTGTCCGGCCGGACGGCCGTGGTGACTGGAGCCAATACCGGCTTGGGATTCGAAACCGCGCTCCTGCTCGCCGCGCACGGCGCTCACGTCGTCATGGCGTGCCGGAATCCGTCGAAAGCGACAGCCGCTGCCGAACGGATCCGCGCCTCGGTTCCGTCCGCCCGGCTGACCGCGATCGAGGTGGAGCTGAGCTCGCTGGACTCGGTGCGCGCGGCCGCGGAATCGATTCGCGTGCAGTGCGATCGGATAGAGCTGCTCGTCAACAACGCCGGTACCGCCAATGTGCGGCGCGAGCTGAGCCGGGACGGTTTCGAACTGACCTTGGCCACCAACCATCTCGGCCCCTTCGCCCTCACCGGATTGCTGCTGGACCGCGTACTGGCGGCGTCAGGCGCCCGCATCGTCACCGTCAGCAGCCGCAGTCATGCCCGCGGCGTCCTCGAATTCGACGATCTCCACTTCGCCCGCCGCCCTTACACATTGGCCGCGGCCTACGCGCAATCCAAACTCGCCGGGCTGCTGTTCACCGATGAGCTGAACCATCGGCTCGAAGACTCCGGCGCCATCGCCGTGGCGGCGCACCCCGGCACCGCGATCACCGATTTCGCCGACAATATGAGCCTCCCGGTGCGCGCGGTCAGCAAGCTCGCCCGCAAGCTCGCGGCGGCGGCGACCCTGCCGGGGCGCGGACCTTTGGCGCTGGGGGTCAACACCGCCGTTCAGGGCGCGCTGACCACGGTGCGCGCCGCCACCGACCCGCAGGTGTCCGGCGGCGAGTTCTACGGCCCGCACGAGGGTTCGAAAGGCCATCCGGTTCGCGTCGAACCCGCTCCCAATGCTCACGACGAGGTGGCCCGCCGTCGATTGTGGAGCGAGTCCGAACGCTTGACCGGCGTGCGGTACCCGGCCCTGCTGGATTGATCAGCGCCGCACGCCCGGGTCGACGTCGTCGTCGGTGAGCAATGCGCTGCCGGCCACCCGGTCCTGGGCGAGGGCGTCGAGGAAGGCTCGGGCCCAGCGGTCCACGTCGTGGGTGAGGACCTGGCGGCGCATGGAGCGCATGCGGCGGCGGCGGGTGTCCTTGTCGTCGTCGAGGGCGCCGACGAGGGCTTCCTTGACGCTTTCGAGGTCGTGGGGGTTGCAGAGGTAGGACTGGCGGAGTTCGGCTGCGGCGCCGGTGAATTCGCTCAAGACAAGCGCGCCGGTGAGGCCGCCTTGGCAGGCTACGTATTCCTTGGCCACCAGGTTCATGCCGTCGCGCAGGGGGGTGACGATCATGACGTCGGCGGCCACGAAGAAGGAGATGAGTTCTTCGCGGGGGATGGGGCGGTGCAGGTAGTGGACCACGGGGTAGCCGACGCGGGAGAACTCGCCGTTGATGCGGCCGACCTGGCGTTCGATATCGCCGCGCATCTGTTTGTAGGACTCGACGCGTTCGCGGCTGGGGGTGGCCAGCTGGACCATGACGGTTTCCTCGGGGTCCACACGGCCCTCGTGGAGCAGTTCCTCCAGGGCGGCCAGGCGGATGTCGATGCCCTTGGTGTAGTCCAGGCGGTCGACGCCGAGCAGGATGTTCTTCGGATTGCCCAGTTCCGCACGGATTTTCGCGGCGCGTTCGCGGACATTGCGGCGGCGCGAGTACTCGTCCAGTTCGGTGGAGGCGATGGAGATGGGGAAGGCGCCGACGCGGACGGTGCGGAAACCCACCTGCACCACACCGAGTTTCGAGCGGACGCCGACATTGCCGCGCGAAGTCGGCTGGCCCGCAAGCCTTCTGGCGAGGTAGAGGAAGTTCTGCGCGCCGCCGGGCAGATGGAAACCGATCAGGTCGGCGCCCAGCAGGCCCTCGACGATCTCGGTGCGCCACGGCATCTGCATGAACAGTTCCACCGGCGGGAACGGAATGTGCAGGAAAAAGCCGATGGTCAGATCCGGGCGCAGCATGCGCAGCATCTTCGGCACCAGCTGCAACTGGTAGTCCTGCACCCACACGGTCGCGCCCTCGGCGGCGACCTTGGCGGTGTGTTCGGCGAAACGGCGGTTCACCTGCACGTACGCCTGCCACCAGTTGCGGTCGTACACCGGGCGCACGATCACATCGTGATAGAGCGGCCACAGGGTGGCGTTGGAGAAGCCTTCGTAGTAATCGGCGACCTCTTCGGCCGACAACGGCACCGGATGCAACTCCAGGCCGTCCTCGACGATCGGGTCGATATCGACATCGGGGACACCCGCCCAGCCGACCCATGCGCCTTTGTTGTTGCGCAGCACCGGCTCCAGGGCGGTCACCAAGCCGCCGGGGCTGCGCTTCCAGCGGGTCGTACCGTCGGGTAGGCGTTCCAGGTCCACCGGCAGCCGGTTGGCGACGACGACGAAACCGGAGCCGGAGCTATCCGGGGCCACGGGTCATTCGCCTCGCGCGTTGGGACCGATGCCCAGCATGGACAGCAGCATGCGGCATTCATCGGCGTCGGTCGCGTAAGCCGCCACTACCCGCTGGGCTTGACGAGCGGTTTCGTCGGCCAGGGGTTCCAGATCGTCGTCCGCGATATCGTTCGCGCCGGTCTTCGCGGCCATCTTCATGTCCTCTCGGGTTCATTGCCTCGGGATCGACGTCCATCGTATCTGTCCGGGATGGCCGCCCTGTCCGGTCGGTGCGGCTCGAGCCCCAAGCGTGATGCACCGCGAAACGTTCCGGAGGCGAATGGCTATACGGTGGACGAAGCTGAAGTCGAACCAACCGATGAAGGGGTTGTACGCCATGCCGTTGGCCACGGTGAACGGAATCTCACTGAACTACCAGGTCAAGGGGGACCGGGCCAAGGGCACCGACGTCAAGGGCGGGGGTCCGCTGGTCGTCATGATCATGGGCACCGGCAGCCCGGGCCGGGTGTGGGAACTGCACCAGGTGCCCGCGCTGGTCGCCGCCGGATATCGGGTGTGCACCTTCGACAATCGCGGGATCGCGCCGTCCTACGAGGCGGCGAGCGGCATGACCATCGACGATCTGGTGCGCGACACCGCGGCGCTGATCGAATTCCTCGGTGAGGGACCGGCCCTGGTGGTCGGGCAGTCCATGGGCTCGCGGGTCGCGCAGGAACTCGCCCTCGCCCGCCCCGACCTGGTGCGCAAGGCCGTTTTCATGGCCGGGCACGGTCGCCTCGACCAGTTCCAGAAGACGCTGTCGCTGGGCGAGCACGAACTGGACGCGGCCGGCACCCGGCTGCCCGCCAAGTACGACGCGGCGCTCACCGCCATCATGAACCTCTCGCCCGCGACGCTGGCCGACACCAATGCCGCCCGGGACTGGCTGGATCTGTTCGAGTTCACCGGCGGCCCGGTCTCGCCCGGCGTGCGGGCGCAGCGGCGGATGGACCACGATTTCGACCGTTTGGCCGCATACCGGCAGATCAGCGTGCCGTGCCTGTCCATGGGCTTCGCCGACGACCGGATGATCCCGCCCTACCTGTCCCGCGAGGTCGCGGACGTGATTCCGGGCGCTCGCTACCAGGAAATCCCTGATGCGGGCCATTTCGGATACCTGGAGCGCCCCGAGGCGGTCAACAAGGTCCTGCTGGAATTCTTCGCCGGGGCATGAAGGTAACCGCCCAGCGGTAACACCCTCCTTGCTAGGGTCGAATCAACGTCGGGGGTTCGTTCGATGCTCGTGATCACAACCGGGCAGAGTTACGATCCGTCAGCGTTCCCGTACACAGCGCCAGTATCCAGTGAGGTGAAATGAGCACCAATCCTTTCGACGACGAAGACGGCCGGTTCTTCGTCCTGGTCAACGACGAGGAGCAGCATTCGCTGTGGCCGGCCTTCGCCGAGGTCCCGGCCGGGTGGCGAGTCGTGTTCGGCGAGGACAGCCGCGCGGCTTGCGTCGAATACGTCGAGAAGAACTGGACGGATATGCGTCCCAAGAGCCTTCGTGATGCCATGGCCGCCGATGACGCGGCCCGTCAGGCGGCTCAGTCCTGATCGACCGCGGTTAGCCCCGATACGGCACGGGAACGGTTTTCCTGATGCGGCCGAGTCACCCTCGGCCGCATAAGGATCTGCCCCGGGTTGCTATCGGAACCAACTGGGACGCCGGCTTTTCCGCGCAGCCGGCCCACCTGGTTAAGATGGCTCCGCACCCTGCCTCCTTAGCTCAGTGGTAGAGCACCGCTCTTGTAAAGCGAAGGTCGTCAGTTCAATCCTGACAGGGGGCTCTCCCGCCTCCCCACGACTGCTGCCGGTCGTGGGGAGGCGTTTCTCGTTTCCGGCGTTCCCAGGGAACTCGCAGGGAACATTCAGGGAAACCCGCGCGCCCGGCCGGAGGATGTTGTCATGACAGGTGTGCCCGTGCAGCGTGAACCCGAGGCGAAGGTGCTGGTCGTCGATGACGAGCCGATGATTCTGGAGTTGTTGTCGGTGAGTCTGCGGTATCAGGGGTTCGAGATCGCGACGGCGGGGAGCGGGACCGAGGGGCTGGACAAGGCGCGGGCATTCCGGCCGGACGCGCTCATCGTGGACGTGATGATGCCGGGGATGGACGGGTTCGGGCTGCTGCGGCGGCTGCGGGCCGACGGGATCGACGCGCCGGTGTTGTTCCTGACCGCGCGGGACGATGTCGAGGACAAGATCACGGGGCTGACCCTCGGGGCCGACGACTACGTGACCAAGCCGTTCAGTCTGGAAGAAGTGGTGGCGCGGCTGCGGGTGATCCTGCGGCGGGCCGGGCGGGCGGTGCCGGAGGAGAAGACCTCGCGGATCAAGTTCGCCGATATCGAACTCGACGACGACACCCACGAAGTGTGGAAGGCGGGGGAACCGGTGCCGCTCTCGCCCACCGAGTTCACGCTGCTGCGGTATTTCATGGTCAATGCGGGCACGGTGCTGAGCAAACCGCGCATTCTGGATCACGTGTGGCGCTACGACTTCGGCGGTGAGGTCGGGGTGGTCGAGACCTATGTGTCGTATCTGCGCAAGAAGGTCGACACCGGGCCCGAGCGGCTCATCCACACCCTGCGCGGGGTCGGCTACGTGATGCGGGAACCGCGCGGCGGCACGGGCGCCAAGTGATCGCCGCCCGCACCGTCCGCCGCCGGGTGGCCGAGCGGCTCGCGACCGTGCCGCTGCGCACCACGCTCATGGTGGCGCTGGTGTCGCTGACCGCGCTCGGCATGCTGATCTCCGGGCTGGTGGTGACCTCGCTGATGCGCAATGTGCTCATCGGCCGGATCGACGCCCAGCTCTACGGGGCCGTCGAGAGCTGGGCGAAACCCGGTGCGCCCCGGCCGGAACCGCTGCCCCGGCCGCTGGGACAGGAGCGGCCGCCGCATCTGTTCTATGTGCGCGTGGTGGATTCGAGCGGGCAGGTCACCCTCGACCTCTCGCCGACCAAGCTGAAACCGGCGGTGCCCGACGATCTCGGGCACAAGCCGCGGACCGTCGGATCGGCGGGCGATGCGGCGGAACAGTGGCGAATCGTGCGGGTGGGCAATCAATTCGGCACCACCACCATCGCGCTGCGCATGGACGAGACCTATTCGATTCTCGATCGGCTGGTCGCGCTGCAGGTGGTGATCGGGGCGATCGTGCTGGCGGTGCTGGCAGTGGTGGCGCGGCTGGTGATCCGGCGCAGTCTGCGGCCGCTGCGCTCGGTGGAGGAGACGGCGGCGGCCATCGCGGGCGGGGATCTGCATCGGCGAGTTCCGGTGCGCGGCACCGACACCGAGGTCGATCACCTGTCGCAATCGCTCAACACCATGCTCACCCAGATCCAGCAGGCGTTCGCGGCCACCGAGGCGTCGGAGGAGGCGGCGCGGCGCTCCGAGGCCAAGATGCGGCGTTTCGTCGCCGACGCCAGCCACGAACTGCGCACGCCGCTGACCACCATCAAGGGCTTCTCGGAGCTGTATCGCCAAGGGGCCATTACCGATCCGGCGATTCTGATGGACCGCATCGAACGCGAATCGCATCGGATGGGCCTGCTGGTCGAGGACCTGCTCATGCTGGCCCGGCTGGACGCGCAGCGGCCGGTGGAGCGGCGGCCGGTGGATCTGCTGGCGCTGGCCAGCGATGCCGTGCACAGCGCGCGGGCGGTGGCGGCGGCCCAGCATCCGGAGACGCATCGGCCGATCGGGCTCGAAATCGATTCCGGCGCGGGCACTCTGGAGCTGTCCGGCGACGAGGTCCGGCTGCGTCAGATCCTGGCCAACCTGCTCAACAACGCGCTGGTGCACACCCCGCCCGAAGCCGCGGTGACGGTGCGGCTGCGGCCCGCCGCGAACGAGGTGCTGCTGCAGGTGGCCGATACCGGGCCCGGCCTGGAGCCGGAGCAGGCCGAGCGGGTGTTCGAAAGGTTCTATCGCACCGACAAATCCCGCAGCCGCGAGCGCGGCGGCACCGGGCTGGGACTGTCCATCGTGCAGGCGCTGGTAGCCGCGCACGGCGGGACGGTGTCGGTGGCCAGCGAACCCGGGGTGGGCACCACCTTCACCGTCCGGCTGCCGCGCGGGGACGTGGCCGGGCCGGTCGAGCTCAGTCCGGAACGTTCCCGGCGTAACCCAGATCGCGCAGCGCCTGTTTGATCTTGGCCTGGGCCTCGTCGAGGGATTCCTTGCTCGGTTCCGGGTCCGCGCCGGTGATATCGAAATCGCCGAGCTCGAAGGCCGGGAACACGTGCAGGTGCAGATGCGGCACCTCCAGACCGGCGATCAACAGGCCCGCGCGCGGCGCGTCCCACGCCGCCCGCACCGCCTGGCCGATCTTCTGCGCGACGCCGGTCATCCGGGCGAAGACGGCCGGATCCACGTCCTGCCACTGATCGATCTCCTGGCGCGGCACCACCAGCGTGTGGCCCTGCGTCACCGGGGCGATGGTGAGGAACGCGACGAATTCGTCGTCCTCCCAGACGAACCGGCCGGGCAGCTGCCCGTTGATGATTGCGGAGAAAACGGAAGCCATACTCCGGACAGTACGCTGTCCCGCCTCTCCGGGACTTCTGCGCGCAGCCGGGAGCTGTTACCCGTTGGCAACGCGTGCCTGCGGTCCGGAGCCGAAACGATTTCGGGCGTACCCGGGGAGTTACCCCGGTCGCTCGAAATCAGTTGTCACGTCGGGCTACGGGCGGACGAGGCGGGTGGTCTCCGGTCAGACTGCGACGAAGTGGGACAGGATGCCCTGCACCTCGTAGATGTCGACCTGGCGGTTGAAGCGTTTGTGGATCGGTTCGTGGGAGCCGGAGATCCAGATGGAGAGTTCGGCGTCCAGGTCGAAGGTGCCGGCGGTTTCCACCGAGAAGTGGGTGATGGCCCGGTAGGGGATGGAGTGGTAGCTGACCTTGCGGCCGGTCATGCCCTGCTTGTCGACCATGATCAGTCGGCGGTTGGTGAAGAGGATGGCGTCGCGGACCAGTAGGTACGCCGCGTAGATCTGTTCCCCCTGGCCGAGCAGCTTGCCGTATTCGGCTTGGGCGCTGCCGGGATCGATGCGCCCCGCATTGCCCATGATTCCGTCGATGAGACCCATGCTCTGCTACATCCTCACGGTGATGGTGGGTGACGGCGGTCACCGTCCATCATCCCTCTAAGCTGTCAGCCGTGCGCGTACTCGTGATCGGTTCCGGAGCCCGTGAACATGCCCTCGTTCTTGCCCTGCGCAAGGACCCGGCGGTGACCGCGGTCTACGCCGCCCCCGGCAATGCCGGTATCGCCCAGCACGCCGAGGTGCGGCCGGTGGACGCCTCCTCCGGTGACGAGGTGACGGCGCTGGCGCAGGAGCTGGCCGCGGATCTGGTGGTGATCGGACCCGAGGTGCCGCTGGTGCTCGGCGTGGCCGACGCGGTGCGGGCCGCCGGGATTCCGGCCTTCGGGCCGTCCGCCGCGGCGGCGCGGATCGAAGGGTCCAAGGCGTTCGCCAAGGACATCATGAACGCGGCCGGGGTCAAGACCGCGCACAGCGAAATCGTGGATCATCCGGGCGAACTCGACGCGGCGCTGGATCGCTTCGGGCCGACCTGGGTGGTCAAGGACGACGGGCTGGCCGCGGGCAAGGGCGTGGTCGTGACCGCCGACCGGTCGGTCGCGCGCGACCACGGCGCCGAACTGCTGGAGAACGGGCATCCGGTGCTGCTGGAGTCCTTCCTCGACGGTCCCGAGGTGTCGCTGTTCTGCCTCGTCGACGGCGAGACCGTGGTGCCGCTGCTGCCGGCGCAGGACCACAAGCGGGTGGGCGACGGGGACACCGGGCCGAACACCGGCGGCATGGGCGCGTACACGCCGCTGCCGTGGCTGCCGGAGGAGACGCTGCGCGCCATTGTCGACGATGTGGTGAAACCCGTTGCGGCCGAAATGGTCCGGCAGGGTGTGCCGTTCTCCGGGCTGCTGTACGCCGGGCTCGCGGTCGGGCAGAACGGGCCCGCGGTCGTCGAATTCAATTGCCGCTTCGGTGATCCCGAGACCCAGGCGGTGCTGGCCATGCTGGACAGCCCGCTGGGTGAGCTGCTGTACGCCACCGCCACCGGCACCCTCGATCAGGTCGAGCCGCCGCGCTGGAAGGACGGCTCGGCCGTCACCGTGGTGCTCGCCGCCGAGAACTACCCGGCGCGGCCGCGGTCGGGCGATGTTATTACCGGGGCCGAATCCTCCGGCACCGGAACCGAATCCGAGGTGCTGCACGCCGGGACCGCCGCGCGTGAGGACGGTGCGCTGGTGTCGGCCGGTGGACGGGTGCTCGCGATCGTCGGGCAGGGCGCGGATCTGAACGAGGCGCGGGCGAATGCCTACAAGCGGCTCGCGGGGATCAAGCTGCCGGGCGGGCACTTCCGCACCGATATCGCGCTGGCGGCCACCGAGGGGCGGATTACCGTGCCTTCGGCGGTCTGAGGGCTCACGACACAGAAGTACGGCCCGCCCGAGCTGGTGCTCGGGCGGGCCGCGCTCCATTGCGGGCCGGTGTGACTGCCGGCCGGTGGGCGGATCAGGTGAGGCTGAGACCGCGCTGTGCCAGCCAGGCGGCGGGATCCACGTGCTGCCCGCCGACGACGATCTCGAAATGCAGGTGCGGGCCGGTGGAGTCGCCGCGATTGCCGATGCGGGCGATCTGCATGCCCGCCGGGACGCGTTCGCCCACCGAGACGAAGAAGTCGTACATGTGGCCGTAGACGGAGATGGTGCCGTCGTCGTGGCGGATGCGCACCCACAGGCCGAATCCCTGGGCCGGGCCGGCGTCGATGACGGTGCCCGCGGCGACCGCGTAGATGGGGGAGCCGAGCGGGCCCGCGATATCGATGCCCTGGTGGAAAGTGCCCCAGCGGGAACCGAATCCGGAGGTGAAGGCGCCCTTCGCGGGGAGCGCGAAACCGCCGGGCGCGTAACCGGGCGGCAGGGTGCCGTCGGGATAGGGCGTGGTCGCCGACATCCACGGCTGGTATTCGCCCGCCACCGCCGCGGCGGCCTCGGCCTTGGCGCGTTCCAGGGTCTGGCGGGCCGCCGCCGCGACCACCGCCGCCTCGCGCAACTTCTCACCGTTGTTGATGGCGTCCAGGTACCGCTTGGCCGTCGCGGGCGTGGTGTTCACCTGTAGCGGGTGCGCGACCGGAACCCGCACCGCCACACCGGGAGTCGCTTCCGCATCGAGGGGGATCAGCCCGATCGCGCTGTCCGCCGAGGCGAATACGACCACCGCCGTCATACCGGCGATCAGCACCCGGTGCTTGATCGCCCACGCCTTGGCGATCGGCGCCTGCCGCTTGAACTCGTCCCGGCCCCGCACCGCGAGCGCTTCGGCCTCGGCGCGTGAACGTGGCCGCCGATCCCACAACCCGGCCGCCCGGTCCCGCACGATCGGGGCCTGCTTCCGGGCCGCCGCCAGCACCTTCGCCGAACCCGTCGCGGCGCGCTCGAACCGCTCACGCGCCCACGCCGACGAGGACGCCGCCGGGGCCAGCAGATGCGATCGCACGCCGGGCGTATAGGTGGCGGTCTTCCGGCGCAGCCGTTCCCGCCGCTGATCACCGTCGGGGTTTGTTGCCCCGCCGCCCTCGGTGGTCGCCTCGCCGCTCACCGATCCGGCCTCGCCGCTCCCGGCCTCGGCCACGGGCTCGCTGTCGATTCGTCCCCCCGCCATCGGCCCCTCCTCAGGCATTCCGCCGACCATTGTCGGACAGCCGGGGGAGCGAGTGCTCTACCGTCTGTCGGGTGCGTATCGAATCTCGGCGGTCGGCCATTCCTACTTTCTACGTGATGGACGTCTGGAAAGCAGCAGCTGAACGGGCCCGGACACACGGAGATGTGCTGGTGCTGGCGGCGGGGCAACCCTCCACGCCCGCGCCGCGGGCGGTATTGCGGGCAACCAAGCAGGCAATGGACAGCGAATTGCTCGGCTACACCGAGACATTCGGGATTCTGGAGCTGCGGGAGGCCATCGCCGGGCATCACCGGGACACCTACGGGGTGCGGGCGAGCGCGGACGACGCGGTGGTGACGACCGGGTCCTCCGGCGCGTTCACCCTGCTGTTCCTGGCCGCGTTCGACGCCGGGGACACCGTGGTGGTGGCGCGGCCCGGGTATCCCGCCTATCGCAATACGCTGACCGCGCTGGGGTGCGAGGTGGTGGAGTTGGATTGCGGGCCGGAGACGCGGTTCCAGCCGACCGTAGCCATGCTGGAGGCGCTGCCGGAGCCGCCGGCGGGGCTGATCGTGGCGAGCCCGGCCAATCCGACCGGGACCATGATCGCGCCGGCCGAGCTGGCGGCGCTGGCGCGGTGGTGCGATGACCATGGGACGCTGCTGATTTCGGACGAGATCTATCACGGGATCGTCTACGACGACACCGAGCCGACTTCCTCGGCTTGGGAGACGTCACGAAATTCGGTGGTTATCGGGTCGGTGTCGAAATACTTCTCCATGACGGGCTGGCGGCTGGGCTGGATGCTGGTGCCCGAGCACCTGCGGCCCGCGCTGCAGCGGCTGGCATCGAATATGACGGTGTGCCCGCCCGCTATTTCCCAGTTTGCGGCGGTGCACGCGTTCGGGGCCGAGGCCAAGGAAGAACTGGACGGTCATGTGCGGCGGTATGCGGCCAATCGGCAGTTGCTGCTGAGCGGCTTGCCGAAGCTGGGCATCACCGATCTGGCCCCGGCCGACGGCGCGTTCTACGCCTACGCGGATATCGCGCACCTGACCGACGATTCGATGGCGTGGTGCACCGAGGTGCTCGACCGCACCGGCGTCGCGCTCGCCCCGGGCATCGATTTCGATACGGTCAACGGGCAGCACACGGTTCGCTTCTCGTTCGCCGGCGCGAGTGCCGATATCGAAGAGGCACTCGACCGGTTGGAACGCTATATGGCGTGATCTGCCAAGACTTTCCGGAGTCGCCCACGGGCGGGCCGGGATGGGGTACAAAAGTGATACCGCTTTCCGCACGGCTCGCCCGTTTGCCCATCCGAAGTGGAATCACCACAGATCGCACAGATTTGGCACTGATAAACCCATGATGACTGGCACGATGACACGGTGACCACTGCGACGACTCCGAAAGGCGAACGGCGTCGCCAAGCGCTGGTTTCAGCGGCCGCCGAGCTGTTGCTCGAAGGCGGCTTCGAAGCCGTCCGGCACCGCTCGGTGGCGACGCGGGCGGATCTGCCGCTGGCGTCCACGACGTACTACTTCGAATCCCTCGAGGATCTGATCGCGCGGGCGGTCGAGTTCTCCGGGAACGCGGAACTCGATGCCATGCGCCGGCGCGTCGGCGAGGTGACGCATCGGCGGCGTGGGGCGGACGCGACGGTCGACCTGGTTCTGGACCTGCTGGTCGGTCCGGATTCTGCCGACGAGGACGCGCGCGGGCAGCTGATCGCCCGCTACGAACGGTCCGTGGCGTCGGCGCGTCACCCCGAACTACGCGAGGTCCAGCTCCGACTACGCGCCCAGCTCGACGAACTCCTCGCGGACGTGCTGCGCCGATCCGATCGGGTGGTTCGGGTCGAGCAGATACGCCGCCTGGTAGCGGTGGTGGACGGCGCCGTGGTGACCGCCCTCTGCGAATTCGACCCGCAGCCAAGGCGAGTCGCCCGCGGAGCCCTGCTCGAGGTCATCGACATCGTCGCGCCCCCGGTGTGAAACAACTCTCGTGACTCTCAGGGGCAAGCCCCTGAAACCCCCAAGGATGAGGAGACTCAGGGGCAAGCCCCTGAAACCCCGACGGCGGGAAGTGAATCAGGGCATCGCCCCTGAAACAACCGGAGTGGAGTGAATCAGGGGTCCGCCCCTGAAACCCCATCACGGAATGATGCCGGGGCTCGCCGCTGAAGCCCTGAGGGGAGGATGGGCGCGCCGCTGGAACGCTCGACGCGTGTGTCGCGGGCTAGTTCAACCGCGCCTGCGGGCGGTCAGCATCACCCCGGTAAACTGGCGAAACGTGACCTTTGTGCCTAACGTCCTCGCCACTCGCTATGCCAGTCCCGAGCTTGTCCACCTGTGGTCGCCGGAGAACAAGATCGTGCTCGAGCGGCGGTTGTGGTTGGAGGTGTTGCGGGCGCAGGCCGAGCTCGGGATCGATGTGCCGGCGGGGGTCGTCGAGGATTACGAGCGGGTCATCGATCAGGTGGATCTGAAGTCGATCGCGGAGCGGGAGCGGGTCACCCGGCATGACGTGAAGGCGCGGATCGAGGAGTTCAATGCGCTGGCCGGGCACGAGCATGTGCACAAGGGCATGACTTCTCGCGATCTCACCGAGAATGTCGAGCAACTGCAGATCCGGCTGTCGCTGGAGCACGTGTACAAGCACGGTGTGGCCATCGCGGCGCGGCTGGCCGAGCGGGCCGCCGAATATCAGACGCTGGTCATGGCGGGGCGTTCGCACAATGTCGCGGCCCAGGCCACCACGCTCGGCAAGCGGTTCGCCTCCGCGGCCGATGAGTTGCTGATCGCGCTCACCCGGCTGCGGGAGCTGATCGACCGGTATCCGCTGCGCGGGATCAAGGGTCCGATGGGGACCGCGCAGGACATGCTGGATCTGCTCGGCGGCGATGCGGCCAAGCTGGCGCAGCTGGAGCAGAAAGTGGCGCGGCACTTGGGTTTTGCCAATGTGTTCACCAGCGTCGGGCAGATCTACCCGCGCTCGCTGGACCACGATGTGCTGTCCGCGCTGGTGCAGGTCGGCGCCGGGCCGTCGTCCTTCGCCCACACCATTCGCCTGATGGCCGGCCACGAACTGGTGACCGAGGGCTTCCAGCCGGGCCAGGTCGGCTCCTCGGCCATGCCGCACAAGATGAACACCCGCTCCTGCGAGCGCGTCAACGGCCTGCAGGTGGTGCTGCGCGGCTACGCCTCCATGGCGGCCGAACTGGCGGGCGCGCAGTGGAACGAGGGTGACGTGTTCTGCTCGGTGGTGCGCCGGGTCGCGCTGCCGGACGCCTTCTTCGCCATCGACGGCATGATGGAGACCTTCCTGACCGTGCTCGCCGAATTCGGCGCGTACCCGGCCGTCATCGACCGCGAACTCAACCGCTACCTGCCGTTCCTGGCCACCACCCGCATCCTGATGGCGGCCGTGCGCGCGGGCGTGGGCCGCGAGACCGCGCACGAGGTCATCAAGGAGCACGCCGTCGCGGTGGCGCTGGCCATGCGCGAGCAGGGCCGCGAACCCGATCTGCTGGATCGCCTGGCCGCCGACGACCGGATGCCGCTGGATCGCGAAGCCCTCGATATCGCGCTGGCCGACCGTTCCGCGTTCATCGGCGCGGCCGAGGCGCAGGCCGGGGATGTCATCGCCCAGGTGCAGAAGCTGGTCGACGCCGACCCGGAGGCCGCGCGCTACACCCCGTCGCCGATCCTCTGACGGATCCGTCGCCGTAGCATTTTCGCCCCGGCTCGTTACCGAGCCGGGGCGAAATGTGTTCGCGGGGGGCCCATTTAGGCTTCCGCTCATGAACCCGTACACCATCTTCGCCGACATCGTGGCCGGTCGCGCCCCGTCCAGCAAGGTTTACGAGGACGCGGATGTCGTTGCCTTCATGGACATCCGGCCCTTCACGCCCGGTCACCTGCTGGTGATTCCGAAGGTGCCGGCGCGCAGCCTGTCGGAGCTGGATCCGGCCGTGGGCGGCAAACTGTTCCAGGTCGGGCAGCGGCTGGCGGCGGCGCTGCGCGAATCCGAGGTGCGCTGCGACGGCGTGAACTTCTTCCTGGCCGACGGCGTCACGGCGGGACAGGAAGTTTTCCACGTGCATCTGCACGTGATTCCCCGCACCCCCGGCGACGGCTTCGGGCTTCGAGGCCGACCGACCAGTCCGCGTCGCGAGGACCTCGATTACCTGGCGGGATCGATCAAGGGCGCGCTCGCCCGCGCGGCAGGAGACTCATAGCCGAACCGCATTAGCATATGCGTACCACCTGGTTTGCCAGCGACACGCCAAAACCGGAATCCCCCGCGAGATCACCCGCACTCGAGTTACGTTTGATTGCCATTGTGGTGGGCTGATGGAGGTGGGGACATGCGTAGAAGTGTCGTGACCGCAGCGATTTTGGCGATCGCCGCAGGTTTGCTGGGTCCGGTCGCGGTGACCCCGGCAATCGCGCGCGCGGCCCAGGTCTTACGTGTGGACGAACTCAGCGCCACGCGTTCCGCCCTCTTCATCGATTCCTCGGCAATGGGCCGCACCATCCAGGTCCAGGTGCTGCATCCGGCCGGCGGCGGCGCCCGCCCCAGCTATTACCTGCTGGACGGTCTGGACCCCGGCACCACCCAGAGCACCTGGACCAATGCCACCGACGCGGAAAGTTTCTTCCGCAGCCGGAACGTCAATGTGGTGCTCCCGGTCGGCGGGCAGGTCAGCTACTACACCGACTGGATCAGCGACGACCCGCGCTTCGGCCGCTACAAGTGGGAAACCTTTCTGACAGAAGAACTTCCGCCCATCATCGACTCCTACTTCGCGGGTAACGGAGTGAACGCCATCGGCGGGCTCAGCATGGGCGGCGGCGCGGCCTACACCCTCGCCGCGCGGCATCCGGACCTGTACCGCGCGGTGGCGGGCTACAGCGCCTGCCCGGACACCTCGGTGGCGCAGGCCGCCATCTTCTTCTCCGTCGCCAATCGCGGTGGCAATCCACTGAACATGTGGGGCGACCCGGGGAATCCGGCCTGGGCGCAGCACAATCCGGCGCTCATGACCGACGCCCTGCGCGGCAAGACCCTCTACCTCTCCACTGGCACCGGCATTCCCGGCCAGCACGAACTGGAGCTGAAACCGCAGCTGGCGGAGAACATTTTCCTGGGCGGGCCCATCGAGGCCGGGGTGGACGGCTGCGTGGTCGCGTTCGAGGCCAAACTGCGTTCGGCCGGCATTCCGGTGCGGGTCGAATACAACCCGGTGGGCACGCATTCCTGGTCGTACTGGCAGGACGCGCTGCACAACTCCTGGCCCACCATCGGCGGTGCGATCGGAGCCTAGGCCCCGATCGCATTCCGAATCAGCTTCCCGGGCGGTTGAATTCGCCGTCCTTGGCCCCGGCGACGAAGGCCTGCCATTCGCCGGGGGTGAAGATCAAGACCGGCCCCTCCGGGTTGCGGGAATCCCGCAATCCGATATTTCCGCTGGCCAGGAAGGCGATTTCGACGCCCTCGGCACTGTCGTCGCCGCGTCGCCAGACGACATCGGCTTCGATTTCGCGGTTCTTCGCTTCCACTCCGGACTCCTGTGCGCTTGCCAGTACTGGACGGTGATGTGGATCGCAATCATGATGCCAGGGTTTGTGCGGGGTCCGGATCGGATATTCCATTCTGTGTCAGCGGAAGGAGGTACGGTGCGCACGCCATGGTCCCCACAGCGAGCCGCCCCCATCTCCGACAGCTGTGAGATGGTCCCGGAGCGGTTCACGCCGGAGCTGGCTCACAGCATCCTGCGGATTCACCGAAGTTGTCCGACCGATCAGTGTGCGCGGCGCAAGGCGGCGGTCTTCTATCTCTACGAGCATCGTCAGCAGCACGTGGCCGCCGTCGGCCGCGCGCGGCGGGCGCGCTAGCCGGTTCGGCGCAGGACCGACGCCACCGCCAGTACCACCGCGAACAGCGTTGCCAGTGCCGCGCCGATGATCACGAAACCGGCGGGCACGCCCAGGAATTCGATGTACTCGGTGCGATGGGTGGTAGCGCGGTAGTCGGTATCGGCGGTGTCGGCGAAGGTGAAATCCGAGGTGATGTCGGCGGGACGGGAGATGTACGTGTACAGCTCGGTCAGGTAGTCGTGCCCGTCCGAGGCCAATTGCGCGAGGTCGGGATCGGCGACGTGCCCGAGCCGTCCGGCGAATTGGACCGATACGCTCTGCCGCGCGGCATCGGCGTCGGCGCGCTGTACGCGATGCGCGCCCAGTACGTACAGCCGGACCGTCTGCGGCGTGGTCGCGGCGCTCGACATCCGCATCGGGTAGACGAGGTGATCGGCGGCGAAGCTGAGCCGCACCGGATCCAGCGCCCCTGACAGCGGTTCGGAACCGGTCAGCCGCATGGCCACGAACGACCAGCCCGCCGCCAGATACGGGCTCATGGTCGCGACCACTTCCGGCTTCATGACATAACCGTTGTCCCGCAACCACGTCTGCACGCCGGTGATATCGCCGCCGCTGAGCGTGGTGGCCTCCAGCGGACCGAGCTGCACCTGCCCCAGCACGGTCGGTGCCGCCGCGCCCGGCGCGCCGCCCGCCACCGCCCCGTCCGCATCGGAATTCCCGAACCACCGCCGATCGGTGATCACCTCCGGCGCGGTAGCGGCGCGCAGTGCGGTGAAGGTGGCCGCCTTGCCCGCCGTCACCGTGGCGGGCGTCGGCGTCGGCACCAGCAACGCCGCCTCGGTGCCCCGACTCTGCAACGACAGCCGCATCAGAATGGTCTCGCGCTGCCCGTCCCAACTCAGCGCCGCCGTCTCCCCGGCCACGGAAGCCGTACCGTCCGCCGGTGCGGCGATCCCGCCGCAGGCGCAGGCCGAAGCCGGCGCAGCCAAACCCATTCCCCCCGCCCCGACCAGCAACGCCGCCGCCGTGATCGCCCGGGCCGTCTTGCGCAACAGCATGGCCGCCAGACTAGGCGCGCCAGGGGCGATGGCGCTCGTCATCCAGATCTGCCGGATGGGTTGTGCCGTGTCCGGTGAGGGCGTTGAGTGGTGGCGCGGGGGTACCCCACTAACGTGGACGCATGGCTCTCGACAGTGGTAGCGCGACCTCACCGACCGGCGCGACGGCAGCGCCACCCATTGCCAAGCGGGTGGCGGCCGAACGCGTGCACCACGGCGATGTGTTCGTCGACGAGTACGAATGGCTGCGGGCGAAGGAGGATCCCGAGGTCATCGCGTATCTGGAGGCGGAGAATGCCTATACCGAGGTGCAGACGGGGCATCTGAAGGGGCTGCGGGAGAAGATCTTCGACGAGATCAAGGCGCGCACCCAGGAGACCGACCTGACGGTGCCGACCCGCATGGGCGAGTACTGGTATTACTCGCGCAGCTTCGAGGGCAAGCAGTACGGGGTGTCGTGCCGCGCGCCGATCGCGAATCCGGACGACTGGACCCCGCCGGAGCTGGACGCCGATGCCGAGGTGCCGGGCGAGCAGGTGCTGCTGGACCTGAACGTGCTGGCCGAAGGCCACGACTTCATCGGGGTCGGCGCGTTCTCGCTCACCCATTCCGGCGATGTGCTGGCGTACTCGGTGGACACCGTCGGCGACGAGCGGTACCTGCTGCGGTTCAAGAACCTGGAGACCGGCGAACTGCTGCCCGACGAGATCCCGGGCGTCGCACCCGGCGCGACCTGGTCGCTGGACGGGGACTACGTCTTCTATCAGACCTTCAACGACGCCTGGCGCTCCGACACCGTGTGGCGGCACCGCATGGGCACGCCCGCGTCGGAAGACGTGAAGATCTTCCACGAGGCCGATGAGCGCTTCAATGTCGGCGCGACGGCGACCCGCTCCGAGAAGTTCCTGATCATCGAGACCTCGGGCAAGCTCACCAGCGAGATCTGGATTCTCGAATCCGATGATCCGACCGGCGAATTCCGGGTGGTGATGCCGCGCCGCGAGGGCGTCGAATACGGCGTCGAGCACGCGGTGATCGCGGGCGAGGACAAGCTGCTCATCCTGCACAACGATGTGGTGGACGGGGTGAAGGCGGTCAATTTCGTGCTGGCCGAGGCCCCGCTCGCCGATCCGTCGAACCAGACGCTGCTGATCGGGCACCGCACCGACACCCGCATCCTCGATATCGACGCCTTCTCCGACAAGCTGGTGCTCAGCTACCGGCGCGACGCCCTGCCGCGGGTGGCGGTGTGGCCGCTCACCGATACCGGCTACGGCGAGCTGCGCGAGATCGAATTCGATCTGGAGCTGTTCGACGCGGGCCTGATGTCGAATCCGGAATGGGTGCAGCCGACCCTGCGCATGGGACTCACCTCGTTCCTGACCCCGCTGCAGATCTTCGACTACGTGCCCTCCACCGGGGAACTGCTGCTCCGCAAGGAAACCGTGGTGCTGGGCGGGTACGACCCGAACGACTATGTGCAGCACCGGGATTGGGCGACCGCCGCGGACGGCACCCGGATCCCGATCTCCATCGTGCGGCGCAAGGACGGCGGCCGGGCCGCCACCGCGGGCCCGCGCTACGCGGCCGGCGATCCGAAACCGTTGCTGCTGTACGGTTACGGCTCCTACGAGACCAGTATCGACCCGTACTTCTCGGTGCCGCGGCTGTCGCTGCTGGATCGCGGCATGATCTTCGCGGTCGCCCATGTGCGCGGCGGCGGCGAGATGGGCCGGCTCTGGTACGACGAGGGCAAGATGCTCGTCAAGAAGAACACCTTCACCGACTTCGTCTCCTGCGCAAGGCATCTGGTGGATACCGGCGTCACCGCCGCCGATCGCATGGTCGCCGACGGCGGCAGCGCGGGCGGGCTGCTGGTGGGCGCGGTGGCCAATCTGGCGCCGGAGCTGTTCGCGGGCGTCATCGCCAATGTGCCGTTCGTGGATCCGCTGACCTCCATCCTGGATCCCTCCCTGCCGCTCACCGTCACCGAATGGGAGGAGTGGGGAAATCCGCTGGAGGACAAGGAAGTCTACGAGTACATGCGCTCGTACTCGCCGTACGAGAACGTCGAGGCCAAGGACTACCCGGCCATTCTGGCCATCACCTCGCTGAACGACACCCGCGTGCTGTACGTGGAACCGGCCAAGTGGGTGGCGAAGCTGCGCGCCACCAAGACCGGTGATTCCCAGCTGCTGCTGAAGACCGAGATGAGCGCCGGGCACGGCGGCGTGAGCGGCCGCTACGAGAAGTGGAAGGAAGTCGGCTTCGAGTTCGCCTGGCTGCTGGACACCGTCGGGCTCGCCGACGTGTAAGCCGTTCTCGCGCAAGAGAAACAGCCCCGCCGATCGTATGATCGGCGGGGCTGTTCCTATGGAGCGGGTGGGGCGTCGATCGGCGAACTCGTACGCCGTTGCACGGGTCAGGCGTTGGTCAGATGCGAGCGATCGGCGCTGGGGCCCAAGGCTTTCGCCTTCACCTCGTCCGGCGGCACCCACGACGGCTTCTTCATCCTCTCGATGATCAGCGGCACCGCGCTGAACACGATCGCACCGCCCGCCACCAGGGCGATATAGGTGGCCGGACTGCCGATGGGCAGCTGCGACGGCGGCACGAACGCCAGCACGAAGGCGAAAGCCACCGCCAGGAACCCGATTCCGGCGAAGAGCCACATGCCCACCGTGCCGCCCGGAATCTTGAAGGCGCGCGGCAGCTCCGGCTGGGTGTAGCGCAACCGGATGGCGGCCGCGTACATGAACATGTAGATGATCAGGTACAGGCTCACCGCCATGGCCGAGATCAGGAAGAACGCCGAGCTGACATCGTCCATGAACAGGTAGATCGAGGACAGCCCGGTCACGATGACGCCCTGGATGATCAGGATATTGACCTGCACGCCCCGGTCGTTCACCTTCTGCAGCACCGGCGGCAGCATCCCGTCGTGGGCGGTGGCCAGCACGCCGCGGCTGGGACCCATGATCCAGGCCAGCACGCCCGCGAGCGCGCCGTAGGCGATGAGCGCGGACAGGATGCGCACCGGCCAGGTGGAGTGGATCATTTCGGTGAAGGCGATCGAGAAGGCGTCGAACACACCGGTATTCAGGTCGATCTTGTCGTAGGCCACGATGCCCGCCACCGCCAGCGCGCCGAGGGTGAAGATGCCGAACGCCACCGCCGCCGCGATCATGATGGCGGCCGGGTACCCCTTGGCCGGGTTCTTCAGTTCGGTGGAGTGCACGCCCTGCGATTCCACGCCCGCGAAGTTGAGCAGGATGCCCGCCAGGAACGACAGCCCCGACAGCCCGGCTATATACGGGAAGAACCGGGGCGAGTCGTGCCCGTCGTGGTCGACGGTGACCGACGCGTCGGTGGTGTGCTCCCAGCCGATGGAATGCCCGCTGGAGATCCACCAGATGAACACCGCCACCAGGATGATGCCCGGCAGCGCGGTGCCGAGCAGGAACCCGGCCCGGGTCACCTTCAGCGCGAACTGATTGCTGACGAAGGCCACGGCGGTGCACAGCCAGAACGCCACGATCGCGAAAACGCCCACGTAGACATGGTTCTGGGCGATATCGGGCCGATCGAAGGCGAACGCCACGCCGGCGGCGGCGAAGCTCATGCCGGTCGGATAGAACACGATCACCTGGATCCAGGACAGGAAGATGATCCAGAAGCCCACCGGTTTACCGAACGCCCCGCTGATCCAGGCGTACAGCCCACCGGCCTTGTCGGCGTACATACTGCCCAGCTCGGCGGCGACCAGCCCGGCGGGAATCAGGAACAGGACGGTCGAGAAGCCGATGTAGAAGAACATCGTCATCTCTTCCTTGGCCATCATGGGCAGCCCGCGCAGACTGGTGACAATCGATGCGGCCGTGGTGAATCCGAGCGCGGAGACGGTCAGGTACTTGGTGGCCGCATGTCTCGGAGCTGTCGTGGTGGTCACGACTTCGCCTTGCCCGCACCGGATTTCGCTTTGCCGTTGGTGTCCGCGTCACCGTCGCCGGACAGCGGTACCGCGGCCTTCGCATTGTGCGTGAAGCCGCCCGCTTCCGCGCTGGTCAGCGAGGTGGTGAGCGGATGCGCCTTGAGCTGTTTGAGGCAGCGCACCATATCGGCCAGCAGCATGTCCGCCATGTCGAGGGTGAAGCCGTGCCGCAGCACGGTGCGCATGATGGTCTCGTCGTCGCGATCCGCGGGCAGCGGGTAGGCGGCGATCAGCCAGCCCCGGGCGCGCAGCCGATCCGAGAAGTCGTACAGGTTGAAAACCTGCTCCCCCTTCAACTTCCACGACACCGCGGTGATGCCGCGCTTGGGATCGCCGTCGTGGATCAGCTCGAACAGGCCCAGGCCCGCCAGTCCCGCCGCGAGATGCTGGGCGGCGGCGTAGATGGCGTTCTGGACCCGGCCGTAGCCGGTGCGCCCGAGCCGGATGAAGTCGTAGTACTGGGTGATGACCTGGCCGCCCGGCCGGGAGAAGTTGAGGTTGAAGGTGGCCATGGAGCCGCCCAGATAGTCCACGTTGAAGATGAGCTCCTTGGGCAGATCCTGCGCCGTGCGCCAGATCGCCCAGCCCGCGCCCAGCGGGGCCAGCCCGGTCTTGTGCCCGGAGGCATTGATGGACTTCACCCGCGGCAGCCGGAAATCCCACACCAGGTCCGGGGCGCAGAACGGCGCGAGGAAGCCGCCGCTGGCCGCGTCCACGTGGATCGGGATGTTCAGCCCGGTCTTCTCCTCCAGATCGTCGAGCGCCTGGTGGATGCCGGCCACGTCCTCGTAGACGCCGGTGAAGGTCTGCCCGAAGGTGGGCACCACCATGATGGTGTTCTCGTCGCAGTAGTCCGCGATATCGTCCGGATGCATGGTCAGCCGATCGCCGCGCAGCGGAATCTGGCGGGTCTCCACATCGAAGTAGCGGGCGAACTTCTCCCAGCACACCTGCACCGGCCCGCACACGAAGTTCGGGGTCCCGGTGCCGCCGCGCTTGCGCCAGCGCCATTTCGCGGCCAGGCCGCCGAGCATGGCGGCCTCGCTGGAACCGGTGGTGGAGGTGCCGAGGGTGGCGGCCGGGTCGGGGGAGTGCCACAGGTCGGCGATCATGCGCACGGCGCGCTTCTCGAGTTCGGCGGTCTGCGGGTACTCGTCCTTGTCGACGATGTTCTTGTCGAGCGATTCGTTCATGAGCCGGCGGGCCTGATCATCGACCCAGGTGGTACAGAAGGTCGCCAGATTCATGCGCGAGACGCCGTCGAGCATGAGCTCGTCGTGCACGATCTGATAGGCGACGTCGGGGAATATCTCGCGTTCGGGAAAACCTTGGTGGGGCGCGGGCCGTTTGATGCCCGGCATTGCGTAGAGATCGTCCGGGTCGAGTCCGCCGGTCATATGGCCTCCGATGCGAAGTGCGGCGTGGGTTATGCCAGGCAGCGGGCACCAGCTCCATGACCATCGAAACTGGTTGAGCAAGCTACCGTTTCGTAATCAGAAGATAGTTGCTGAACGGTTACTATTCAGCACCATGGACTATCAGCGTGTCATGGAGCAGGTGATGTCCGCTACGGCGCCACACATCGGTGAGGGTGCGGTCGCCGATTACATTCCAGGCTTGGCGAAGGTGAACCCCAAGCAGTTCGGATTTGCCATCGCGACCGCTGACGGGGACTGCTACACCTGCGGTGACGTGGATGTTCCCTTTGCGATAGAGAGCATTTCCAAGGCGTTCGCGCTGGCGCTGGTGCTCAGCCGCAAGGATTCCGAGGTGTGGAAGCGGGTGCGCCGCGAACCCTCGGGACTGGCCTTCAATGACCTGATCGAAATTCAGCTGGAGAACGGGATACCGCGCAATCCGTACATCAACCCTGGCGCAATTGTGGTTGCGGATCAGTTGCTATCCGATACCGGCGATGCCGTGGCCGCCATGCGCGACCTGCTCCGCGCCGAGTCCGGCAATCCGGTACTGGAGGTGGACAGCGTGATCGCCGAATCCGAATTGCGCTCCGGCGACCGCAATCGCGCCATCGCCTACCTGATGGCGAGTTTCGGGAACATGCGCAATTCCGTCGAGCTCGCGCTGGACCACTACTTCCGGCAGTGCTCGTTCAGCATCACCTGCGCCGAACTGGCCAAGGCCGGGCGGCTCATCGCCCGGCACGGGCTGCGCGCCGACGGCAGCCGGTTGCTGAGCCGCGAGGACGCCCGGCACATCACCGCGCTGATGACCATGTGCGGAACCTATGACGGCGCAGGCGAATTCGCGTACCGGGTCGGGCTGCCGGTCAAGAGCGGGGTGGGCGGCGGACTGCTCGCCGTGGTGCCGGACAAGTATTCGATCGCCGCCTGGGGCCCGGGCCTGGACGCCAAGGGCAATTCGGTCGCGGGCGCGGTGGCGCTGGAGACCTTCGCCCGCGTGAGCAAGTCGGCGGTGTTCTGATGACCACCACCGCGAGCAAGACCGCCACCGCCACCAAGTACATCTCCTGGATCACCCTGGCGCTCATGACCACCAGTTCGGTGGCCAGCCTGCGGGCCGCGCCGACCATGGCGGTGTACGGCCTGGCCTGCGTGTTCCTGTATCTGATTCCGGCGCTGCTGTTCCTGCTGCCCACCGCCTTCGTGGCCGCCGAGCTGGCGTCGGGCTGGAACGGCGGCGTCTACAAATGGGTGAGCGACGGCATCTCCAAACCCATGGGCTTCCTGGCGGTCTGGTGCCAGTTCGCCATGACGATCTTCTACTACCCGAGCCTGCTGGCCTATGTGGCAAGCACTTTCGCCTACATCATCAATCCGAATCTGGCGTCCAACGGCGTGTACGTGGCCATCGTCATCATCACCATCTACTGGGTGGCGGTGTTCGTGTCCGCGCAAGGCACCAAAACCGTTGCGGGACTGTCGAGTATGGGGTTGATCATCGGCACGCTGATTCCCGGCGCGCTGCTGGTGGCGCTGGGTTTCGTGTTCCTGGCGCAGGGCAACACCTCGGCCGCGCCGATGGACGCCGCACATCTGCTGCCCGCCTGGACCGGGCTGGCCAGCCTGGTGCTGATCGTCAACAACTTCCTGTCCTACGCGGGCATGGAGATGAACGCGGTGCACGTGTCCTCGCTGAAGAACCCGGGCAAGGAATACCCGAAGGCCATGCTGCTGGCGGTGGCGCTGGTGCTGACCATCTTCATCGTGCCCGCGGTGGTGATCAGCTGGGTGGTGCCGTCCAAGAACCTGAGCCTCACCGCCGGCGTCATGCAGGCCTTCGACGGGTTCTTCCAGCACTTCCACATCGGCTTCCTGACCCCGGTGCTGGGCGTCATGCTGGTGGCGGCGGCGCTGGGCGGCATGCTGACCTGGCTGACCGGGCCGTCCAAGGGGCTGCTCATCATCGGCCGCAACGAGGGCTATCTGCCGCCGATCCTGACCCGGGTCAACAAGCACGGCGTACAACAGAACATGATGGTCGCGCAGGGCGTGGTGACCACGCTGCTGGCGCTGCTGTACGCGTTCATCCCGGATGTGTCGAGCGCGTACTGGATCCTCTCGGTGATCACCACCCAGGTGTATCTGATCATGTACGTGCTCATGTTCATCGCGGCGATTCGCTTGCGCCGCAACGATCCCGACCATCCGCGGGGATATCGCGCGCCCGCGCTGGTGGCCCTGTGCGGGCTCGGCACCGCGTCCTCGGTGGCCGCGTTCCTGATCGGCTTCGTGCCGCCGTCGCAGTACGGCAGCGGCAATGCGTTCAGCTATGTGCTGCTCATCGGGCTCGGCATGGGCATCGTGGGCCTGTTGATTCCGTACCTGTTCCTGCGATTCCGCAGGCCCGGCTGGAAGTCGGTCACCCCGGAGGAGGCGCTGTGATGGCCGAAGCCGAACTGCCCGAGGTGGAGGGCGCGGGAGATCGCTATCGCAAGCTCATCTACCTGTCGGTGGCGCTGGTGCTGGTGGCGCTGGCGGTCGGCGGGGCCATCGCCTTCCATCGCGATCACGACACCGATGTGGCGTTGCGCCGGGCCGAAGTGCTCCGAACCCGTTTGGTGGACGCCGGTTTCAGTGCGCCGGACCCGCAGGTCATCGCCGACACCATGGGGGAGGACGGCGGGCTCGTCTGCCAGGACCCGACCTCGCCGCTGATCAAGGCGCGCTATCAGGCGGCCATCAGCAATGGCGCGTCCGGGCCCGGGAACCGGCCGGTCATCGCCGACAGCGAGATGTTCACCGCGACGGCGCTGGCCATCGAAACCTATTGCCCCGACAAGCTCGCGGACTATCTGAAGGAGACCGGCACCCTGCGCACGGGCGATACGGTCAAACCCGATGACGCGAAGTGACGAGGAGGACGCAATGACCAGTACCACCGCAACCAAAGAGGATTCGCGCACGGCGGCGCTGCGAGCCGCGGTGAAGGAACTCATGCCGCGCGCGAAAAGCGATCTCGCGCAACTGGTGTCGTTCAAATCCGTCGCGGACCCGCGCCAGTTCCCCGTCGAGGAATGCCGGCAGGCGGCGCAGTGGGTGGCCGACGCCTTCGCCGCCGAGGGGCTCACCGATGCCGGACTGCACGAAACCCCGGACGGCAGTATGGCGGTGGTGGCGCGCAGCAAGGCGCCGGCCGGTGCGCCGACGGTCATGCTGTACTGCCACTACGACGTGCAGCCGCCCCTGGACGACGCCGCCTGGAAGACGCCGGTGTGGACGCTGACCGAGCGTGACGGGCGCTGGTACGGGCGCGGGGCGGCCGACTGCAAGGGCAATATCGTCATGCACCTGACCGCGCTGCGCGCCCTGCGCAAGGTGCTCGGCGACGCCTTCCCGGTCGGTTTGACCCTGGTCTCGGAGGGGTCCGAGGAGCAGGGCACCGGCGGGCTGGAGGAGTTCGTGCCCGGCAATCTGGAGCTGCTGCGCGCCGACACCCTGCTCATCTGCGACTGCGGCAATTTCGAGGTCGGGGTGCCCACCTTCACCCAGACCCTGCGCGGCAATGTGAACGTGGTCGTCACCGTCGAAACCCTCGCCGGGTCAATGCATTCCGGCATGTTCGGCGGACCGGCGCCGGACGCGCTGGCGGCCATGATCCAGCTGCTGTCCACGCTGCGCGACGCCCACGGCAACACCACCGTCTCCGGGCTGCCCAACAGTCAGGTGTGGGAGGGGCACGACTATCCGGTGGAGCAATTCCGTTCGGACGCGGGCGTTCTCGACGGCGTCGATCTGCTCGGCAGCGGCAAGGTCGCCGATATGCTCTGGGCGCGACCGGCTGTCACGGTGCTGGGCATGGACGTGCCGCCCGTGGTCGGGTCGGCGGCGGCCATCCAGCCCAAGACGCGGGCGCGGCTCAACCTGCGCATTCCGCCGGGCATCAAACCCGATCAGGCGTTGAAAGCGCTGACCGCGCACCTGGAGGCGAACACCCCGTGGCATGCCAAGGTGACGGTGGAGACCGAGGCCACCGGTTCGCCGTTCGTCGGCAGCACCTCCGGCCCGGCGCGGCAGGCCATGTCGGAGGCGATGGAGGCCGCGTACGGCCGCCCGGCCACCACCGAAGGGCAGGGCGGGTCCATTCCGCTCTGCAATGTCTTCGCCGACACGTACCCGCAGTCCGAGATCATGTTGATGGGTGTGGAAGAACCGAAATGCCTGATCCACGCGCCCAATGAGAGTGTGGATCCGTCCGAGATCGAGAATATGGCGCTCTCGGTGGCGTTGTTCCTGGCGTCCTACGCCGAGTAGTCGAAAACCAGTACGGCAGAAAGCAGTTCGTCAGACCGGAAGCACGAATCAGTCGATCGCGAGGAGAAGCTCGTGTCCGTCTATCTGTATCGGTGGGGCAAGTTCGCGTATCGGCGCAAGTGGATCGTGCTGCCGGTCTGGCTGGCGCTGTGGCTGGTGCTGGGCGGGCTCGGGACCGCGTTGAAGGAACCCATGAGCAATGCTTTCGACATTCCGAACCTGCCGTCGGAGCGGGCCACCGAGATTCTGGACGAGCACTTCCCGGGCATGTCGGCGGCGTATCAGTTCGACGCGGTCACCGGCGTGTATGTGATCGGCGCACCGGCGGGGACCAAGCTCACCGACGAGCGCAATCGGCAGGACATCGCGGGGCTGATCAAGCAGCTGGACGGGCTGGGGATCGTCGATCACAGCAAGCCGCTCACCGATCCGATCACCGCGGCCGAGGAGATGGGGTGCCTGACGGGGGACCGCGGCGACAGCGCGTTCATCTCCAAGTGCAGTAATGCGCCGTTGAACGTGCTGAACCCGAACAACCCGGATTCCGTTGCGATTCTGAGTGTTCCGTTCGCTATCGAGAACTTCGCGGATATCACCGCCGATGACCGCAAGGCGGCCTATGACGTGGCCGACGGTGCGCGGGCCGACGGGCTGACGGTGGAGCTGTCCGGCACCATCGCGATGGAGCAGGAGCAGCCCAGCGGCAAGTCAGAGATGATCGGTATGGGCTTCGCGTTCCTGGTCATGATCATCTCGTTCGGTGCGATCGTGGCGGCGTTCGTGCCGATCATCACCGCCATCGTGGGGCTGGGCGCGGCGACTTCGCTGATCTTCCTGGGCACTTCGGTCATCGAGGTGCCGAGCTTCACCACCTTCCTGGCGTCCATGATCGGCATCGCGCTGTCCATCGACTACGCGCTGTTCATCGTCTCGCGCTACAAACACGAACTGGCGGTGCAGGATTCGCCCGAGGAAGCGGCGGGCGTGGCGCTGGGCACGGCCGGATCGGCGGTGGTGTTCGCCGGGCTCACCGTGATCATCGCGCTGGTCGGGCTGGCCATCGTGGGAGTGCGGTTCCTGACCTTCATGGGTCTGGGCGGCGCGGTCGCGGCGGCGTTCGCGGTGCTCACCGCCATCACGCTGATGCCCGCGCTGCTCGGCGCGTTCGGGCGGTTCCTGTTCAAGCCGCGGATCCCGTTCATCGCGCAGCACGATCCCGAGGACGACTCGCAGGTCACCAATGGCATGCGGGTGGCGCGGGTGATCGCCAAGGTCCCGTGGGTCACCCTGGCTCTGAGCGTCATCGTGCTGGGCCTGCTGGCCGCGCCCGCCGCCAAGATGAATCTCGGTCTGCCGGGCGAGGATTCGATGCCCAAGACCTCCACCATCCGCAAGGCCTACGATCTGCGCACCGAAGGGTTCGGCGTCGGCAGCAACGGCGTCCTGCAGATCGCCGTGGACCTGTCGGATACGCCGCCGGACAAGCGGGAACAGGCCGTGACGGCGTTGCGCGACAAACTCGCCGGGTATTCGGACATGAACTATGTGACCGAACCGATCTGGAGCGAGGACAAGGCGGGTGCGCGGTTCGAAGGCGTGCCGAAGACCGGGCCGAACGATCAGCAGACCAAGGATCTGGTGCGCGATACCCGCGACGCGGAGAGCAGCTTCCGGTCGGACTACGGCATGCGCTACGGAATCACCGGCACCACGGCCATTTACGCCGATATCGACCACGTGCTGCTCGGCAAGATCGTGCCCTATCTGGCCATCGTCGCCGGTGCGGCCTTCCTGCTGCTGATCGCCGTCTTCCGCTCCATCCTGGTGCCGCTCACCGCCGCGCTCGGCTTCCTGCTGTCCATGGCGGCCACCTTCGGCGCGACCGTGCTGATCTTCCAGGAGGGCAAGTTCGGCCTCATCGACGAACCCCGGCCGATCATCAGCTTCATGCCGATCATGTTGATCGGCTTGGTCTTCGGCCTAGCCATGGACTACCAGGTGTTCCTGGTGACCCGTATGCGCGAGGAGTACGTGAAGGGCGAGCCGCCCACCCAGGCCATGGTCAAGGGCTACCACCACGGCGCCCGCGTGGTCACCTCCGCCGCCGTGATCATGATCTTCGTCTTCGGCTCGTTCCTGATGGAACCCGACGTGAGCGCCAAGTCCATGGGCTTCGCCCTGGCCGCCGGCGTGCTCCTCGACGCCTTCCTCGTCCGCATGGTGCTCATCCCGTCGCTACTGGTCCTCATGGGTAACGCCGCCTGGTGGATGCCGAACTGGCTCAGCCGCATCGTGCCCGACATCGACGTGGAGGGCGCGAAGCTGCGGGAGCTTCAGGAACGCGAGGCGCGCTCGACGGCCGAACCCGCCAACGTTCCCTAGTCACCGGTATTCGGGACACCCGGCGCACCGTGCCGGGTGTCCCGGCACACTGTGACATGTTGACATTTCATATCAATTTGTAAAATACTCTCGGCGTCCGCGGTCACCAGGGAAGAGGGACGCCGATGACCGATCACGCCCGTCAGGCGCTCGAATTGCTGCGCGACAGCAGCCAGTTCAAGTGGTATCTCATCCCGCTGCTGCTCGTGGTCATCTACGTCTACGCGACCGAGGTCGAGCGGCGGAACTGGAACGTCTTCTTCGCCGGGCTGGCGCTGTGGGGCGTGGACCTGTTCAACGAGATCTGGAATTCGCTGGTCTTCCATGCCACCGGTCGCGCACCGGTATGGGGCGCGACCGGGCCGACGGCGTATCAGCTGCTGATCGGACTGAACATCGAGATCTGCTTCATGTTCGCGATCATGGGCGTGGCGGCGGCGAAGATGTTGCCGCCCAAGGAGACCCGGATCCTCGGGCTGCCCAATCGGCCGATTCTCATCGCGGTGAACTCGGCGGCGGCCGTCGGGGTCGAGGTGCTGCTGAACAAGGCCGGGGTGCTGACCTGGGACTGGTCCTGGTGGCAGCCGGGCTTCCCCTTCCTCATCTGGCTGATCGGGTACGTGCCGTTCTTCACCGCCTGCTTCTTCGTCTACGACCTGCCCACCGTGCGCGCCAAAGCCATTGCGGTCGGCGCGATTCTGGGTGTCGACGCGGTCGCGATCGCGGTCTTCGGAGCATTGGGGTGGCTGTGATGCGGATTCGCGTGCTGGGCATTCCGGCCGCGGTGACCGGTCTCGTATTCGGTTGTGCCGCCATCCAATCCGAGGCCATTGCGGAGGCTCCGGCGTGTGCGCTGGTCGGCACCGTGGGCCTGCCCGAACCGGGCGCGGACGACACCACGGCGGGGCTCGAAGCGCTGCCGCCTGCGGATATCGCGCTGCCCGCGCAGGTGTACTTCCGCACTTCCGCCGAATCGTTCAACCGGCGCTGGACCTTCGCCGCGCGCGCCGGGCAGCTGTACGTGAAAGAAGCGGCCGCACAGGGCGGTTGGCGGCGCATGACGCTGCCGGACTGCCTGGCGGGCCGCATCGCCGGGGTCTCGGCCGATGACGACGAGGTCATGGCCATCGACGTGGACGGCCGGTTCTTCACCATGGATCGCGCATTGAGCGCGCCCCGGGACTGGAACTGGAGCAGCCGCTACGGCACGCCGCTGTGGACCGGGCCGGGCAATACCCTGCCCGCCGGGACGATGGACTGGACCTGGTCGGTGTTGTCGCCCAACGAGGATCACGTCTGGCGGGATTCCGCGGGCAACGATCATTCGGTGGGCGGGGCCAAGGTGTCGCACGTGTTCGCGCTGACCGACGACGGAACCCGGCTGCGCTACGTCGATCCGTGGCTGCCCGTCGATCACAGCTACGAGATCGCGCTGCCCGCCGACGGGCGCTTCCGGGCGGTCGCGCTGTCCACCAGCGGCTCGACCACCATGGTGGTGGACCGCTTCGGCGATCTGCACACCCGGCTCTACGACTTCGACATCTCCGGGGCGGACAAGGTCTTCTTCCGGTACTCCTACGAGGATCAGCGGGGACGGCCGGAAGCCGCCGACATGCTGTCCGAGCGCATCGATTCCGGCACCGCTGCGATCCAGCTCCCCGCCCCGGCGTGGGTGCGTCAGCCCAAGGTGCCGGGGGAGATCACCGACCGGATCTCGGTGCACAAGACCGGGATCGGTTCGGACGCAAGGGAATTGCGCGTGGAAGGGGTGCGCGACGGGCGGACCGGGTACTGGGTGAAAACGCTGAGGGCCGCCGCATGGAACTTCGTGGCGACCGATCAGCCGCTCGCCGGGCATCGCCTGAGCAATACCGCCGACGACCGGTCCGTGGACGAATCGGTGGCCGCGCCCGGTGTCCGGTACGCCGGCCGGGGCGCGGGGGAGTGGACGGCCACCGTCGAATCCTTCGACGCCGCGACCGAATCCGTGCCATTGCGGCTCGAGTTCGCCGACGGGGCGCGGCTGGACCTGGTTTTGCACACGGTGGACGGCCTGCGGCAGTCCCCGCAGGCGACCGGGATCACCGCACAGGCCCGCCGCTACGACGGGACCGTGGAGGTACCGGCGGAGGTGCTGGACAGCCTGAGCGCACGGCCCGCGGCGGTGCGGGAATTCGTCGCATCGGTGCTGGGTGGCCGCCGGTTCACCGACACCGGAGTATCCGTCACCATCGGGGAATTCCGGATCGAAGGGCTCGGGGTCGTCCTCGCCCGGGCCTGAGCACGGGCGGCCGCGCGCTCAGAATTCGGTGTGGTCCTCGGGTTCGATGACCCGGAATTCGGTTCCGGCCGGCGCCATATCGTTCAAGCGCCCGAAATAGATGCCCTGCGCGGCCTGTTCGATGATTCCGTAGTGGATCGGCAGGGCGGTGCGTGGATTCACCGCGCGCAGGTAATCCACCGCCTCGCTGATCCGCATCCACGGTGCGGCGGCGGGCAGGGCCAGCACGCCCACCGGCGTCGGCGGGACCCAGAGGGAGTCGCCGGGGTGTACCAGCTGGGCGGGGTCTTCGGGGGTGCCGAGCTGGAATACGGTGTTGTCGATGACGGGGATTTCGGGGTGGATCACGGCGTGACGGCCGCCGCCGCCGGTTATCTGGACATTTCCGACTTTAAGAACATTTCCGGCATGAACGGCTTCCCAGGGCTCTTCGCGGAGCTGGGCGGTTTGCGGGTCGGAAAGCAGGCGGGCCTGGGGATTGGCTTCGATGAGCGCATTGATGCGATTCGGGTCGATGTGATCGGGATGCTGATGGGTTACGCAAATGGCGTCCAATCCGGTGATGCCCTCGAAACCGTGCGAGAAATTGCCGGGATCGAACAGGATCTTGGCGCCGTCGAGTTCCACGAGAATGCAGGAATGTCCGAAATGGGCGATGCGCATGGTTGCCACGGTAGTCCCGGTCGCGCCGCCGTTCGAGGCCGGAGTGTGGCGCGGGCCACGTACGACCCGCCCCGGCGGCATCGCGCCGACCCGGTCCAACTACCCTGATCTGCGAAACCCCCGCTCGGCCTGACGTATGTCCGAGCGCCGCCCCACCAGCTGAGGAGCAACGCGTGGCACGTGTCGTGGTCGAGGTGATGCCGAAGGCCGAAATCCTGGATCCGCAGGGACAGGCCATCGTCGGCGCGCTGGGGCGTCTGGGCCATCCCGGCATCTCGGATGTGCGGCAGGGCAAGCGATTCGAACTCGATGTCGCCGATGACGTCAGCGACGCCGATCTCGAGCAGATCGCCGAATCGCTGCTGGCCAACACGGTCATCGAGGACTGGAAGGTCGTCCGGCTGTGAGCGCTCGCATCGGTGTCATCACCTTCCCGGGCACCCTCGACGATGTCGATGCCGCCCGCGCGGTGAAGCTGGCCGGCGGTGAAGCGGTTTCGCTGTGGCACGCCGATGCCGACCTGAAGCAGGTCGACGCCATCGTGGTGCCCGGCGGCTTCTCCTACGGCGACTACCTGCGCGCCGGTGCGATCGCCAGCATGGCCCCCGTCATGGGCGAGGTCATCAAGGCGGCCCACGGCGGTATGCCGGTGCTGGGTATCTGCAACGGCTTCCAGATCCTGTGCGAGGCGGGGCTGCTGCCGGGCGCGCTGACCCGTAACGAGGGTCTGCACTTCGTGTGCCGTGATCAGTGGCTGGCCGTCGAGCAGACCGATACCGCCTGGACCTCGCGCTACGAGCCGGGCGCGCAGATCCTGATCCCGGTCAAGAACGCCGAGGGCCGCTACCAGGCGTCCGAAGCGGTGCTGGACGAGCTCGAAGGCGAAGGGCGCGTGGTGTTCCGCTACACCGGCGGCAACCCCAACGGATCGCAGCGCGATATCGCCGGCATCACCTCGGCCAACCGCCGGATCGTCGGCCTGATGCCGCATCCGGAGCACGCCACCGAGCCGCTCACCGGCCCGAGCGACGACGGCCTGGGCCTGTTCTTCTCGGTGCTGGACACACTGGTCTCGGCCTGATCCTGGGACCTTCAGCCGCGTGCGGCTCCTCCCACCTGACATAAGCATGGCCCCGCGCCCTTCCGGGCGCGGGGCCGTTGCCTTTTCGCGGTGAGATTGCGTCAGATCCGATCCAGGATCTGGAAGTCCACGCCGCCCGCCTTGGCTATCCACGCCTGGCGGACGGCCTGGGCTCCGTCGAAACCGACCTCGCCCCACGGGGTTTCGATGACCGGTCGATGCGCGACCGCGGCGTGCAGCCGATCCACTTCGAGTGATCCCGCCAATTGCGCCATGCCGCGCAGGGTGTGCAGCGCCTCGTAGGAGGTATTGCTGAAATTGGTGAGCGTGGGCGCGAACCAGCCGTGCAGCTGGTGATACCGCTCCAGCCGCTCCGCCCCGCCCGGTCCGTTCACGAAGAAACTCGACGGCACGAAGAGATTGTGGTTGGCCCCGCCGCCGGCCGCCATCAGCACGTTCTCGTCCACCGCCGGGCTCAATCGCAGCAGCTGATCCGAGCGCCCGGTGCGCGAGAACTGCACATTGAACCGCGCCACATCCGCCCCCACCAGCAGCACGATGATCCCGTCCACCTGCTCCAGCCGCGGATCGCGCAGGAACCGGCGGAAATCGCGAGTCCCCATGGGCACGAACACTTCCAGCGGAATCAGCTCCGGATCCAGCAGCGCCGCCTTGACCGCCGCGGCCGTGCGCCGCGGCCACACGTAGTCGTTGCCGATGATCGCCCAGCGGCGGGCGTCCATGCCGCGCCGCAACCAGTCCAGGGCGGGCAGGATCTGGTGCGCCGGATCCGCGCCGATCATGAAAAGCCCGGCCGGTTCGCTCCGCAACCCCTCGTGATCGGTGGCGAACAGGTACGGCACCCGCCCCGCCGTCACCCGCGTCACCGCCCGCCGCACCGCCGAGGTGTGCCAGCCCGTCACCGCGGACACCATTCCGGTCGCCAGTAAAGCCCCTACTTCTCGGGCCACTTCTTGCGGTTGCCGGCCGCCGTCAATGTGGGTTGCTCGTATTTCGCGGCCCAGAATTCCTGTGTCCCTGTTGATTTCTTCCATGGCCAGAGAAATCGCCGCTTCGCACGAGGGCGCGAAGATACCGCCGGGGCCTTGCTGCGGCACTATGTTGATGATCTCGATGGTGTTCTCGGGGCTCCCGCCGAACGGGCTCATCGGCTACCCTCCCCCTTGTTCGACTGAAATTAACGGGCGGGAATGGAATTATGGCGACAATTCTAGGTGGCGTTTCGACGCTGCACGGAGGGCTCCGTGCGGCCGAGCGCAGTTGGCTGCGTCACCTCGAGGCCGCACTGTGTGTTCGGCGACTCACCGCCGACCAGTGGTGCATGCTGGCCAACCTATCCGCCGACACCGGCATCACCATGAGCGAGCTGGCCACCCGGGCGCAGCTGGCGCCGTCCTCGGCCACCCGGCACGCCGACCATCTGGCCGAGCGCGGCCTCATCTTCCGGGTCGCCGCGGCCGACGACCGCCGCCGCATTCTCATCGGATTGAGCCGGCGCGGGGCCGAGTTGGTGGCCGAGGTGCGCGCGGAGGAAATGCGCGCGGAAGCCGAACTGCGCCGCCGGCTGGGCAGTGATGATTATCTGGAATTACTCCGCCTGCTGGAACTGGTGGCCGAGGTGCCGGTCGATCGCTGAGCCCGTTCGGCTCGCGTACCGGTCCTGCGAAAGTACCGGCTGTCGAAATCATGTATTCCCCAGTCCCTTACGAGTACCGCGTGTGGTGGGCACGCGCGAACGACGGACCGATCAGGGGAAACTGAACTGGGCCCGCTTAGGATTGCGGGCATGCCAGTTGCCGAGACCACCGCTACTGCCGCCGGACTGTGTGAATTCATCGACGCCTCGCCGTCCCCGTTCCATGCGTGCCGCACCGTGGCCGCGGAACTCGACGATCACGGCTTCACCCGGCTTTCGGAATCCGCCCCGTGGCCGTCCAACAGCGCCGGACGGTATTACGTGGTGCGCAGCGGCTCGGTGGTGGCGTGGGCCGACGGCGGTCCGGGCGCGCCCACCGGTTTCCGCACCGGGCAGGCCACCCCCTTCCGCGTGGTCGGCGCGCACACCGACAGCCCCAATCTGCGGGTCAAGCAGCATCCCGATATGGCGGTGGCCGGCTGGCAGATGGTCGGGCTGGAACCCTACGGCGGCGCCTGGCTGAACTCCTGGCTGGACCGTGACCTCGGGATCAGCGGGCGGCTGTCGGTGCGCGACGGAAACGTGGTGCGGGAGCGGCTGATTCGCATCGACGAACCGATCCTGCGGGTGCCGCAGCTGGCCATCCACCTGTCCGAGGACCGGCGCGGGGTCACCCTCGATCCGCAGCGGCACGTGAACGCGGTGTGGGGGATCGGCGGCGAGCCGCGCTCGTTCATGGCGTTCATCGCCGAACGCTCCGGCATCGAGGCGTCGGCGGTGCTGGGCTGGGAGCTGATGACCCATGATCTGGTGCCGTCCAAGCTGATCGGCCGTGATCTGGATCTGGTGTCCGCGCCGCGGCTGGACAATCAGGGCACCTGCTACGCGGGCTTGCGCGCCTTCCTGGCCGCCGTCGCCGAACCGGGCGCGGCGGTGCCGGTGCTGGCCATGTTCGATCACGAAGAGGTCGGCAGCCAATCCGATCGCGGGGCCCAATCCGGGCTGCTGCCCACGGTTTTGGAGCGCATCGTGCTCACCCGCGGCGGCGGGCGCGCCGAATACCTGGCGGCGCTGGCCGGTTCGGTCTGCGCCTCCGGGGACATGGCCCATGCCACCCATCCCAATTACCCCGACCGGCACGAGCCCTCGCATCGCATCGAGGTCAACGGCGGTCCGGTGCTGAAGGTCAACCAGAACCTGCGCTACGCCACCGACGCGGCGGGCGCGGGCGCGTTCGCCCTGGCCTGCGCGCAGGCGGATGTGCCGTTGCAGCGCTACGTCCATCGCGCGGATCTGCCCTGCGGCTCCACCATCGGCCCGATGACGGCGGCCCGCACCGGTATGCCCACCGTCGATGTCGGTGCGGCTCAGCTCGCCATGCACTCCGCCCGCGAAATGATGGGCGCGGCAGACGTTCCCGCCTACGCGGCCGCGCTGGCCGCCTTCTTGACGCCGGAAGTGGGTACGGGGCGGTAGGTCAGCACCGCGCCGATGAAAATGGCCAGGGTGAGGAGGGGATAGGCGCTGCCGATGATCTTCTCCCACCACGACCAGGTCAGTTCGATGCCGTGGTCGTAGGGCAGCAGCCACTGCGGTTGCATGGTGAAGGCGACGATCGCCAGCGCGAAGGCGCTCAGGAACAGGGGATCACGGCGTCCGCGCAGGATGGCGTCGGCGGCGATGAGCAGCGCCGGAGCCGTCCACACCCAGTGGTGCGACCAGGACACCGGTGAAATCAGCAGCACCATACCGGCATTCACCATGAGGGCGGCCGCCCGCGCGCCGACGCTGAAGAGCCGTCGCATCCAGATGACCGCCAGCACCACCGTCAGGATGGACAGGCCGAGCCAGATGGCATTGGCGAGGGTGTCGGAGACGCCCAGCCGGAAGGCGAAACCCTTGAGCGACTGATTGCCGGCGAACTCCGGCTGCCCGATGCGCGAGGTGTCGAAGAGGGTGCCGAACCAGTAGGTGACCGAATCGTGCGGCACCACCGCGAAACCCACCAGGATCGCGCCGAGGCAGGACGCCACCATGGTGTACGCCGGAGCCGGGACGGTCCGCAGCCGCGCGAGCGCGCCCCGCGCCGACAGCACCGGACCCGAGGCCCGCGCCTTGGCCAGCGCCGGGCGCCAATCCTGTTGCGCCAGGAAGTAGAGGAGATAGGCGGCCGGGGTCAGCTTCACCGACACCGCGATGCCGATCAGCATGCCGCGCGGCCAGAACGGCTTGCGCACCAGGCAATCCAGCGTGATGGCCGCCATCAGGATCAGGTTGATCTGGCCGAAACCGTAGGTCTGCCAGACCGGTTCCAGCCCCTGCGCCAGCGCGGTCGCGCCGACGACGACCGCCAGCCGGGTGGCCGCGGTCATGGTCGGCCGCAGCTGGCTCAGCACCACCCACAGCGTCAGCGCCAGCGCGATGATCGAGGAGATCAGTACGACCCATTCGGCGACGTGCAGCGACATCAGCGCCAGCGGCGCGAAGAAGAACGCGGCCGGCGGGGGATAGGTGAACGGCAGCCCGATCCCGAA
The DNA here is from genome assembly GCF_021183565.1 of Nocardia yamanashiensis. NCBI lineage: Bacteria > Bacillati > Actinomycetota > Actinomycetes > Mycobacteriales > Nocardiaceae > Nocardia > Nocardia yamanashiensis. The sequence goes on along the minus strand of NZ_CP089226.1, from coordinate 6,147,472 downwards.
CACCTCGGGCATCGGCCCGTACAGATCCTTGCCGTCCAGCAGCGCCCGGCCGCCATTGCGGTAGACCTGCAGATCGATGTATCCCTTCCAGGCATTGTCGCTGCAGAACTTCGCGGACACCGCGAACATGGCCGCCGCGATCACCAACAGGATCGCCTGCTGCCGCGTCAGCCGCGGCCTGCCTTCTGGCGCGGTCACGGGCTCCGCCGGATCCGCGAGCCCGGATCGATCGCTCACCGCCACAGAGTAACTGTCCCGCCTCCCCGGAACTTCAGCGCGCGCCCGGGTGCCGTCGCGGGTTCGGAACGCGTGCCGGCGGCCGTGTGCCGAGCCTGTTTCGGGCGTACCCGGCGAGTTACCCCGGTCGTTCCGAATCACTTGTCGAGTAGCGGACGATTTGTGGTGCCGGGCACAGTGACGGGGGCGCGCGGGCGCGGAATGCGCGGCAACTAGACTCACCTGCGTATCTCGCCGATATCCAGCATGCCGGCTCTCGGTTCTCACCTGCCCGGCCGAAAGGACTCTGGTATTCCCGTGACCAGCCACGTCGATACCGTCAGCAACGCCGCGGCATCCCCGGACACCGCCCAGCCCTACAAGGAACTCGGCCTCAAGGACGACGAGTACGCCCGGATCAAGGAGATCCTCGGCCGCCGGCCCACCGACGCCGAACTGGCCATGTACTCGGTGATGTGGTCCGAGCACTGCTCGTACAAGTCCTCGAAGGTGCACCTGCGCTACTTCGGCGAGACCACCACCGACGAGATGCGCTCCTCGATGCTCGCGGGCATCGGCGAGAACGCGGGCGTGGTGGACATCGGCGACGGCTGGGCGGTCACCTTCAAGGTCGAATCGCACAACCACCCCTCCTACGTGGAGCCCTACCAGGGCGCGGCCACCGGCGTCGGCGGCATCGTCCGCGACATCATGGCCATGGGCGCGCGCCCGATCGCCGTCATGGACCAGCTGCGCTTCGGCGCGGCCGACCACCCGGACACCCGGCGCGTGGTCGACGGCGTGGTGCGGGGCGTCGGCGGTTACGGCAACTCCCTCGGCCTGCCGAATGTCGGCGGCGAAACCGTTTTCGATGCCTCCTACCAGGGCAACCCGCTGGTCAACGCGCTCTGCGCCGGTGTCATGCGGGTCGAGGACCTGCATCTGGCCTTCGCGTCCGGTAAGGGCAACAAGATCATTCTGTTCGGTGCGCGCACCGGCCTCGACGGCATCGGCGGCGTGTCCGTGCTGGCCTCGGACTCCTTCGCGGGCGACGAGACCGGCGGCCGCAAGAAGCTGCCCGCCGTGCAGGTCGGCGACCCGTTCGCCGAGAAGGTGCTCATCGAGTGCTGTCTCGACCTGTATCACGCCGACCTGGTGGTGGGCATCCAGGACCTCGGCGGCGCCGGACTGTCCTGCGCCACTTCCGAACTCGCGGCGGCCGGCGACGGCGGCATGCACATCGAGCTCGACCAGGTGCCGCTGCGCGCCGCCAATATGACTCCCGCCGAGATCCTTTCGAGCGAGTCGCAGGAGCGCATGTGCGCGGTCGTCACCCCCGAGAACGTGGACGCCTTCATGGCCGTCTGCAAGAAGTGGGACGTCACCGCCACCGTCATCGGCGAGGTCACCGACGGCGAGCACCTCGTCATCACCTGGCACGGCGAGACCGTGGTGGACGTGCCGCCGCGCACCGTCGCCCACCAGGGTCCGGTCTACGAGCGGCCCGTCGAGCGCCCCGCGAATCAGGATGCGCTGAACGCGGATTCGGCCGCCGCCCTGAACCGGCCCAAGACCGGTGACGAACTGCGCGCCACCCTGCTGAAGATGGTGTCCAGCCCGCAGCTGTGCTCGCGCAAGTGGATTACCGAGCAGTACGACCGCTACGTGCGCGGCAACACCGTGCTGGCCGAGCACGCCGACGCCGGCGTCATCCGCATCGACGAGGAGTCCGGCCGCGGCATCGCCCTGGCCACCGACGCCTCCGGCCGCTACACCAAGCTGGACCCGTACACCGGCGCGCAGCTGGCGCTGGCCGAGGCCTTCCGCAATGTCGCCGTCACCGGCGCCACCCCGAAGGCCGTCACCAACTGCCTCAACTTCGGTTCGCCGGAGGACCCGGGTGTCATGTGGCAGTTCCAGCAGGCCGTGCGCGGTCTCGCCGACGGCTGTGTGGCGCTGGGCATTCCGGTCACCGGCGGCAATGTGTCCTTCTACAACCAGACCGGCCGGGACGCCATCCTGCCGACCCCGGTGGTGGGCGTGCTCGGCGTCATCGACGATGTGCACCGCCGCATTCCGACCGGACTGGGCGACGAGCCGGGCGAATCGCTCATCCTGCTCGGTGAGACCCATGACGAGCTGGACGGTTCCATCTGGGCCCAGGTCGAGCACGATCACCTCGGCGGGCTGCCGCCCAAGGTCGACTTCGCGCGCGAGCAGGCCATTGCCGAGATCCTGGCCATCGGTTCGCGGGACGGCATGATCTCCGCCGCCCACGACCTGTCCGAAGGCGGCCTGGCGCAGACCGTGGTGGAAGCCGCGCTCGCCGGTGAAACCGGTTGCCGCATCCTGCTTCCCGAGGACGCCGACCCGTTCGTCGCCCTGTTCTCCGAGTCCGCGGGCCGCGTGCTGGTGGCGGTGCCGCGCAACGAGGAGATCCGCTTCACCCAGATGCTGACCGCGCGCCAGATGCCGTGGACCCGCATCGGCGTGGTGGATCAGGGTTCGGATTCGCTGGAGGTGCAGGGGCAGTTCACGATCGAGCTGGACGAGCTGCGCACCGCCTTCGAAGGCACGCTGCCCGCCCTGTTCGGCAACGGCGACCACTAAGCCGCACAACGAAACAACCCCGCGGATCCGGACCCCTCGACCGGATCCAGCGGGGTTGTTTCGTATCCGGGGGTTCGGGGGCGAAGCCCCTGACAGTCCCCGGGAGCTGGTTACGAGACGACCTTGAAAGGGTCGTGTTCGGCCATGAGCTTTTCCAAGCGAGCTTCGTCGATGCGGCTGTGCACCTTCGACTGTTCGTGCTGGTCACGGACGACCTTGGCGAGCGTGAAGCAGCTCGAAACCAGGAAAAGCATGCTCATGACGAGGAATCCGCGCTGCCAGAAATCCAATGGCAGCCGGATGATGCCGATCGCCATGGCGGAGAAGCTGATTACGAAGGCGATGACCGCCTGAGCCAGAAAAGCGTTGGTGCTCTTGGTGTTAGCGCCGGGAGTGCTCATGCCAGAGACTCTGCCGGTCCGCCGCCGTATCCGACCGGGTACAACTACTCGAGCACCATGGGTATTACCCGCGCCCGACACGCCGATCCCGTTGTATCTCTCACACCCTTGCCTCCCCGGATTCCAACCCGCGAAGTCCATACTTGACGGGTGCTTGACCTCGCCGACACCGTGACGCGGTCGCGCATTCGCGCCCGCGCGCTGTTCCGGCGCGGCTGGGGCAGGCGGATCGCGATCGTGGCCAAGCGCGTCGAGGACGTCATCGACCTCAATCACACCGGGCTGGTCTTCGCGACCCTGTTCTTCGCCTGGTCGGTCACGCCGTCGCTGGTGCCCCGCGACTGGCTCTTCCAAGGTTTGATCTCCGGCATCAATGCCGCCCTAGGTTACGGCGTCGGGTGCGTGCTGCAATGGCTGTTCCGCAAGTGGATTCGCCCCAAGATCAAGGTCAGCACCCCGCCCGAATGGGTGCGCTACGTGGTCAAGGTCGCGATCGTGCTCACCTGCGTCCTGGTCGCCGCCTACATGCTGGTGCTGTCCGCCGACTGGCAGCGCGAGATCTTCGACCTGATGGGCATGGAATCCACCGGCCGCGCCGCCTACTTGCGCACCGGCGGACTGAGTTTCGCGGTCGGCGCGCTGGTGGTCGCGGTGTATCGCACGCTGCGCGAAGCCGTCCGGTTCATCGGCCGTCAGCTCAGCCGCTGGGTGAGGGTGCCGCCCGCGCTTGCCCCGGCCACCGGGGCGCTGCTGCTGACCGTGCTGATCGTGACCCTGTTCAACGGCGTCGCCACTCGCGCCTTCTTCGCGGTCGCCAACTCGGCGTTCAGCGTGCGCAACGACCGGATGACCGAATTCGCGGTGCAGCCGGAGAAACCGGAACGTTCCGGAAGCCCGGCGTCGCTGGCGAAATGGGAGACGCTCGGCTCGGAGGGCCGCTGGTTCGTCTCGCACGGACCGGACCCGCTGCTGATCAGCGCCACCACCGGAAAACCCGCGCGCGAACCGATCCGGGTGTACGTGGGGCTGGAATCCGCGCCCAAGGACACCACCCAGGAGGATCTCGCCGTCGCCGAGCTGGAACGCACGGGGGCCTTCGATCGCAAGGCCCTCGTGCTGGTCACCACCACCGGCACCGGCTGGGTGAACGGAATGACCGCTTCGGCCATCGAATACATGTACGGCGGCGACACCGCGATAGTGGCCTCGCAGTACTCGTATCTGCCCAGCGTGCTGTCGTTCCTTGCGGACCGTCAGAAGGTCGCCGACAACGGGCGCAAGATGTTCGACGCGGTGTACCGGCACTGGTCGCAGCGCCCGGCCGACCATCGGCCCAAACTGCTGGTCTACGGCGAGAGCCTCGGCTCGCAGGGTTCGGAGGCCGCCTTCGACGGTCTCGCGGACCTGAGATCCAAAGTGGACGGGGCGCTCTGGGTCGGCCCGCCCAATTCCAATCGGCTGTGGGAGCAGTTCGTCTCCCGCCGCGATCCCGGCACCCGCGAAGTGGATCCGATCTACGCCGACGGGCTGGTGGTCCGATTCGCCGCCACCGCGGCCGATCTCGGCAAACCGTCGCCGGACTGGCGTATGCCCCGCATCGCCTACCTGCAGCACCCTTCGGACCCGATCGTCTGGTGGTCCTCGGATCTCATTTTCTCCCAACCGGATTGGCTGTCGGAACCACGCGGCTCCGATGTCTCCACCCAGATGCGCTGGTGGCCGTTCGTCACCTTCTGGCAGCTGGTCGCCGACCTCGCCAATGCCCAGGGCGTGAGCGACGGGCACGGGCATCGGTACGGTTCGCTGGTGCTCGACGGGTGGGAAGCCATTGCCGCGCCGCCGGATTGGACTCCCGAACTGCGCGAGAAGATCCGCATCCAGATCGAGCTGGCCGAGGACTACGAGCGAGCCGTCAAGTGAACCTGCCGAAGGTTCTCGCGGCGGCGGCGCTGCCGACGCTGTGGAGCAATTGGGCGCTGCCCGCCCTGGATCTCGGCATTCGCGGCCGATCGCTGACCAGCGCCGCCTTCGCCACCGGCTATGCCGTTGCCTTCCAGGGCAATCCGAACTGGCTGTCGTCGCGCGGGCTGCGCGCCGGAGCGGCCGCGGGCGGCGTGCTGGCCGCCGGTTACGCTGCGGCCCTGACGATTCCGCCGCTACGCCATCGGCTCGCCGAACTCGACGACCGCAATCCGGGGGTGCATATCGCCGAATGGGCGGGTGCGCATATTCCCGGCGGGACCGTCTACAGCGAGGAACTCGTCTACCGGGCCACCCTCACCCCACTCCTGGAGCAATCCCTTGGGCGCCCCGGAAGATGGCTCGGCGCACTGCTTTTCGGCATCGCCCACATCCGGCCCGCCCGGAACGCGGGTGACCCGGTTCCCGCCACCATCGCCATCACCGGCGGTGCGGGCCTGATCTTCGACGAGCTCTACCGGCGCACCGGCAGCGCCACCGCTCCCGCCCTCGTCCACCTGGCCCTCAATGCCGGCGGCGCGCTCACCCCCGTATCCGCCCGCCGCCTGCGCCGGTAACCTCGCTGACGTGGGACGACAGTCGAAGGTGGATCCGGCGGAACTGCGGGCGGCGCTCGCGGCGGTGGGGGAGTGGCTGCGCGACGAGACCGCGGACGCGCCGGACCGGAAGGTACTGGCGGCGGCGGTGCGCGGGACCGCGCGAACCCTGGAGGCCGATGCGCCCGGGCATTCGGTGGAGGTGCGGGTGCCGCCGTTCGTGGCCGTGCAGTGCATCGAAGGCCCCCGGCATACGCGCGGGACGCCGCCGAACGTGGTGGAGACCGATGCGCGCACCTGGCTGCTGCTCGCGACCGGGCTGCTCGAGTTCGATGCCGCGTTCGAGTCCGGGGCGCTGACCGCGTCGGGCAGCCGGGCGGGCGAAGTGGCCCGCTGGCTGCCGATCGTTCAGCTCTGAGCCGCGGCGGCCTCGGCGGGCTTGCGCTCCAGGCCCTTCCGGTCGTAGAAGATGGTGATCGCCAGCCCGAACACGATGCCGATGCCCAGGCCCAGCGCGGTCATCCACGCGCCCCTGGTGAGCCCGGCCACGCCGCTGCCATTGAAGTAGAGGATCGAGCGGGTGCCCAGGAAGACCTGGTGCATGGGCTCGAAGGTGGCCAGCCAGCCGAAGTACTTGGGGGTGGCCTCGATCGGCACCGTGCCGCCGGAGGAGGGCAGGCCCAGGATGATGAAGATGATCAGGTTGATGATCAGGCCGGCCGTGCCGACCGCCGCCAGCACCGACGAACAGGTGAAGCCGACGGCCATGATGACGAACGCGCCGAAGACGAAGAGGGTCAGCGGTTTGTCGATGGGCATGCCGAGGGCCCTGCCGATCAGCAGCAGGACGCCCGAGACCAGGACCGCCAGCACCGTGATCGCCGCCCATTTGAGCAGCAGGGTATTGAGGCGGGAGATGGGCGCGCGCGGGAAGTGCACGTACCAGGGACCCCACTCGGTCGGAAGGAAGCCGAGGGCGGAGTCGATGAGCTGGTGGATGATCATCGCGCCGACCATGCCGACCAGGAGCAGCAGCAGCGAGTAGAAGAACGCGGTCAGGCCCTCGCCGGAACCGCCGGGCAGCGGGCGGAACTGCTCGACCACGATCTTCAGCGGCGAGGCGAGTGCGATCTGGGTGGCGCCCGAGAGTTGCGGTGCGGCACCGCCGTCCGGCGGCTTCAGCTGGGATTTCACCGTCTCGGTGAGCTGCTGCCCGACCTGCTTGTCGACCTGGGTGAGCGCTTCGGCCCCGAACTTCTGCACGATCGCGGTCGCGAAAGCCCCGGTGCGCGGATTGGTCTGGAGCGTGATCACCGGCTTCTCGATATCGCCCGGCACGATGGATCCGACGCCGAGAATCCCCAATCGCTTGGAGAAATCGCTCGGAATGATGATGGTCGCGTAGACCTGCGCCTGCTGCATCTGCAGCTGCGCCTCGTTGATGCCGAGCACCCGCAGGTCGATCTTGTCGCCCGGCACCGCCTGCTCCAGGCCCTGCGTCACCTGATCGCCGAAGTTGACGTGCTTGGTCTGCCCGCCGGCGCCGGAGAGATCGTCGCCCACATCCTGATTCACCAGTGCGATCGGGAAATCGTGCAGGTTCTGCTCCGGATCGACGACGTAGTCGAGATACATCACCCCCAGCAGGGACGCCAGCAGCGTGACGACCACGATCGGAAACGCCCACTTGAGCGGGGTCAAATGGCGGCGGGGTGCGGTCTCCGAGCTCTCGGTCGTCGTCACGTCCGGGACGCTAGCAGCAAACGAAGAGGAATCAGGGGTAACCGGCGCGCGTTCGTTTTATGGCGAGCCGTAGACTGGCTCGTGCCCCCCGCCCGCCGAACAGGGAGCAAATGGTGACTCTGCCCCCCGCTGCCATCACCTCCGACCAGGACGAGAACGAACCGCGCGAAGAATGCGGTGTTTTCGGTGTCTGGGCCCCGGGCGAGGATGTGGCCAAGCTCACGTACTACGGACTCTACGCATTGCAGCATCGCGGGCAGGAGGCGGCCGGTATCGCCGTCGCCGACGGCTCGCAGGTGCTCGTCTTCAAGGATCTCGGCCTGGTCTCCCAGGTCTTCGACGAACAGACCCTCGCGGCCATGCCCGGTCACGTCGCCGTCGGTCACTGTCGTTACTCCACCACCGGTTCCACCACCTGGGAGAACGCGCAGCCGATCTTCCGCACCACCGCGGTGGGCACCGGAATCGCGCTGGGCCACAACGGCAATCTGGTGAACACCGCCGAATTGAGCGCGCGCGCACGGGAAGCCGGACTGATCAGCGGCCGGCTCGCCGGGAACCTGGGCGCCACCTCCGACTCGGATGTGGTGACCGCGCTGCTGGCGCACGCCGCCGCCGACAAGAGCATCGAGCAGGCCGCCATGGAGCTGCTGCCGACGCTGCGCGGCGCCTTCTGCCTGACCTTCATGGACGAGCACACGCTCTACGCCGCGCGGGATCCGCACGGGGTGCGCCCGCTGTGCCTGGGCCGGCTGGATCGCGGCTGGGTGGTAGCCAGCGAAACCGCGGCACTCGATATCGTCGGCGCGGCCTTCGTGCGCGAGATCGAGCCGGGCGAACTGCTGGCGATCGACGCGGAAGGCGTGCGCTCGCTGCGTTTCGCCAATCCCGAGCCCAAGGGCTGCGTATTCGAATACGTGTACCTAGCCCGGCCCGACTCCACCATTTCCGGTCGTTCCGTGCACGCCACCCGCGTGGACATCGGCCGCCGCCTGGCCGCCGAACATCCGGTGGACGGCGATCTGGTCATTCCGGTGCCGGAGTCCGGCACCCCCGCGGCCGTCGGTTACGCGCAGGGTTCCGGCGTGCCCTACGGCCAGGGCCTGATGAAGAACGCCTATGTCGGCCGCACCTTCATCCAGCCCAGCCAGACCATCCGCCAGCTCGGCATCCGGCTCAAGCTGAACCCACTGCGCGAGGTCATTCGCGGCAAGCGGCTCATCGTGGTCGACGACTCCATCGTGCGCGGCAACACCCAGCGCGCCTTGATTCGCATGCTGCGGGAGGCGGGCGCCCTGGAGATCCACGTGCGGATCGCCTCGCCGCCGGTCAAGTGGCCGTGCTTCTACGGCATCGACTTCGCCTCGCGGGCGGAGCTGATCGCCAACAGCACGGGACCCGATGGGGCCGAAGGCAATATCGACGAGATGGTCGAGAACGTCCGCCGCTCCATCGGCGCGGACAGCCTCGGCTACATCTCCCTGGAGGGCATGGTCGCCGCCACCGAGCAGCCGCGCTCGCGCCTGTGCTGCGCGTGCTTCGACGGTGACTACCCGATCGCGCTGCCGACCGAGGCGGCCATCGGCAAGAACGTCCTGGAGGGCATGCTCACCGGGACTTCGGAGTCGGTGCTGCTCGCCGACAATGCGAACGCGAGCGCGCTCAGCCGTCCGTAATCCGTAACATCTTCAGCAGTCCGGCCCGTCCGCGTTCTCCGCGGGCGGGCCGGACTGTTGTGCGGGCGTCCAGGATTCGCCCACGTCAGGCCCGATTTGTCGGCATGTTTGCGCCGAATCGCTTGTCCCAGTTGTGACAACGGCCTGCTCGCGCACCCGTAGAAAATCTGATCTGTTTGTTCGTAAAGGCAACATGCCGGTTATAACCGGCCGATACTGTGCCCAGCCAAAGGAAGTCCACCGCGGCGCGGCGGGACCGAAACCCGGCCCTGTGCGCTGCGTGTCGAAAGTGGTGCAGTATGCGCGCTAGAAGTGTTGCGGCAGTTGGTCTCGCGAGCCTCGTGGTAGCCGCGGTCGCGGGATGCGGATCCGGGCGGACGAACGATGACAGCGGCGGTGCGGGCCTGGTGATCGGGACGACGGACAAGATCTTCGCCCTCGATCCGGCCGCGGCCTATGACAACGGTTCGCTCATGGTGGAGACGCAGGTCTATCAGTTCCTGCTGAATTTCGCTCCGGGCGAGTCGGTTCCGAAGCCCGACGCCGCCGAGAAATGCGAGTTCACCAGCCCGACGGTCTACACCTGCAAGCTCAAGCCCGGCCTGAAATTCGCCAATGGGCATGCGCTGACCAGCAAGAGCGTGAAGTTCTCCTTCGATCGCATGCTCGGGATCAACGATCCGAACGGGCCCGCCTCGCTGATCGGCAACCTCGACAAGACCGAGGCCAAGGACGATCTCACCGTCGATTTCACGCTGAAGGTCGCCAATGACCAGACCTTCCCGGCCATCCTGCCCACCCAGGCCGGCGCCATCGTCGACGAGCAGGTGTTCCCCAAGGACAAACTGCTCGAGGATCAGGACGTGGTGAACGCCAAGCCCTTCTCGGGCCCGTACACCATCAGCAGCTACGACAAGAACAAACTCGTTGCCTACCAGGCGAATCCGGATTACAACGGGCTGTTCGGCAAGCCGAAGACCGACAAGGTCTCGATGAAGTACTACGCCGCCTCGGAGAACCTGAAACTCGACGTGCAGCGCGGTGACATCGACGTCGCGTACAACACCCTCACGCCCACCGACATCGACTCGCTGCGCAACAGCGACAAGGTGAACGTGCTGTCCGGACCCGGCGGCCAGCTGCGCTACATCGTGTTCAACTTCAACACCATGCCGGGCAACACCCCGGCGCAGAAGCTTGCCATCCGCAAGGCCATCGCCTCCACCGTCGACCGGGACGCGCTCGCCGCCGACGTGTACAAGGGCACCTGGGCGCCGGCGTATTCGTCCGTGCCGCAAGGCGTGGTGGGCGCGACCGAGCCGTTCAAGGAGATCTACGGGGCCAAGCCCAACAAGGATCAGGCGGCCAAGTTCCTGGCCGACGCCGGGGTGACCACCCCGCTGGCGCTGAACATCCAGTACAACTCCGACCACTACGGGCCCTCCAGCTCGGAGGAGTACGCGGCCATCAAGTCGCAGCTGGAGGCCAGCGGCCTGTTCAAGGTGAATCTGCAATCCACCGAATGGGTTTCGTACCAGAAGGAACGCGCCCGCGACGCCTACCCGATCTTCCAGTTCGGCTGGTTCCCGGACTACCCGGACGCCGACGACTACCTGACGCCGTTCTTCGCGCCGAACAATATGCTGCAGTCGCACTTCGAGGATCCGCGCATCACCGCCGAACTGCTGGCCGAGGTGACCGAGCCGGACAATGCCAAGCGGCTCACCGCGCTGGCCACCGTACAGCGTTCGCTCGCAGCCGATTTCCTGCCCATCGTGCCGCTGCTGTCCGGTAAGTCCATCGCGGTCGCGGCCAAGAACGTGCACGGGGTCGAGAACACCCTCGATCCGTCGTTCAAGTTCCGGTTCGGTGTGATCAGCAAGTGATCTCCGGCCGCCTGCTGCGGTACCTCGGGGTACGGCTGCTGCTGATCGTGCCCACCACCTGGATCCTGGTGACCGTCGTGTTCTTCCTGATGCGGGTGGTGGGCGATCCGATCACGGCGGCGCTCGGGGGCCGTCTGCCGGCCGACCAGCTCGCCGCGCGCAAGCACGCGGCGGGCCTGGATCGGCCCATCCTCACCCAGTACTGGGAGTACATCTCCCATCTCGCCCAGGGCGATCTCGGGCGCTCCCAGGACAATCGGGCCGTCAGCGATGTCATCACCGAATACGGCGCGGCCACACTGGAATTGGTGTTCTGGTCGCTGCTGGTGGCGTTCATCGTCGGCATCCCGCTGGGCCGCTACGCCGCCACGCACCGGGACCGGGCCAGCGACGTGGGCCTGCGGCTGTTCGCCATCCTCGCCTACGCCGCGCCGGTGTTCTTCGTCGGCCTGCTGCTGAAACTGGTGTTCTCGGTGAAGCTGGGCTGGCTGCCGGTGTCGGGGCGCGCCTCGACCACGGTGGAACTGGACCTGCACAATGTGTCGCCGCGCACCAATATCCTGCTCGTCGACGCCATCCTGTACGGCGACACCGACCATCTGATCGACGTGCTGAAACACGCTGTGCTGCCGGGGATCGCGCTCGGCCTGCTCACCGCGGGCATCTTCCTGCGGCTGGTCCGGATCAACCTGATCCAGACCCTGCGCGCCGACTACGTCGACGCCGCCCGGGCGCGCGGGCTGTCCGAGCGCGTGGTCACCGGGCGGCACGCCTTCCGCAATGCCCTGATCCCCATCGTGACCGTCATGGGCATGTACATCGCCATGATGCTCGGCGGCGCCGTCCTCACCGAGCGCACCTTCGAATGGAAGGGCCTCGGCTACCAGCTCACCGAATACCTGGCACTGCGCGATTTCGTCGCCGTACAGGGCATCGTGGCGTTCCTCGCCGTGGTGGTGGCGGTGATGAGCTTCCTGGTGGACGTGATCGTGGCCTTCGTCGACCCGAGGGTGAGGTTCTGATGACAGCACCGGAAGTGGTGACCGAACCCTCGGTCGCCCCGATCGCGCTCCGCGGCAAACGGGGCATCCCCGGGCTGCGGCTGTTCGGCATGACGCACGGATTGCAGCGCGCCACCCTGATATTCGGGCTCGCGCTGATCGCGGCGTTCCTGATCACCGCGGTCTTCGCGCCGCTCATCGCGCCCTACGATTTCGCCCAGACCGCCTCGGACGGAGTGAAATTCGGGACCGATCAGGCGCCGTCGGCACAGCACTGGTTCGGCACCTCGATTCGCGGGGAGGACGTGTTCTCGCGGGTCGTGTACGGGGCCCGCACCGCGCTGTCGGTCATCGCGGTCTCGCTGCTGCTGTCGCTGTTGGTCGGCGTGCCACTGGGTTTGGTGTCCGGCTACCTCGGCGGCTGGGTGGACCGGGTGCTGGTGCTGGTCATGGACGCCATGTACGCCTTCCCGTCGCTGCTGCTGGCCATCGTGGTGTCCATCGGGGTGGCGGGCGGGCAGTCCAGCCGGATCGGCGGGGTGCTGGCCACGGCCATCGCCATCACCGTGATCTTCGTGCCGCAGTACTTCCGGGTGGTGCGCAATGCCACCGCGGTGGTCAAACACGAGCCGTACGTGGACGCGGCGCGGGTCAGCGGGGCGTCCACGGTGCGAATCCTGTTCCGGCACATCCTCGCCAACGTCACCCAGTCGCTGCCGGTGATCATCACCCTGAACGGGGCGGAGGCCATCCTGACGCTGGCGGGGCTGGGGTTCCTGGGCTTCGGCATCGAACCCACGCAGGCGGCCGAGTGGGGTTTCGATCTCAACAAGTCCATGCCCGGCGTCGCCAACGGCACCTGGTGGCCCGGGATCTTCCCGGGCGCGGCCATCGTCATCGTGGTGCTGGGCATGACGCTGGTGGGCGAGAGCCTCAACGAGGTGTTCAATCCACTGCTGCGCACCCGCCGGGCGGTGCGCGGCGACGCGACCGCGGCGACGGAGGCCGACGATGACTGACCTCACCAAGACCGAACCGGCGGCCGGGGAGCAGCGGGCCGCGCTCTCGGTGGAATCGCTCTCGGTCACCTTCGCCACCGACGCCGGACCGGTGCACGCGGTGAGCGAGGTTTCCTACCAGGTGTTTCCGGGCGAGGTGCTGGCCGTGGTCGGCGAATCCGGGTCCGGGAAATCAGTGAGCTCACGTACCGCCATGGGGTTGCTGCCGGGCACCGCACGGGTACGTGGCACGGTGCGGCTGGGCACCGACGAGATCACCGCCATGAGCGAACGCCAACTCACCGCCCTACGAGGGGGTGCGGTGTCGATGGTGTTCCAGGAACCTGGCAGTGCGCTCGACCCGCTGTTCACCGTCGGGTATCAGATCGCCGAAGCGCTGCGCGCGCACCGGGATCTGAGCCGGAAGGCGGCCCGGGCGCGCGCGGTGGAACTGCTGCGCACGGTCGGGCTGCCCGAACCCGAACGGCGGGTGGACTATTACCCGCACCAGCTGTCCGGCGGGCAGAAGCAGCGCGTGGTGATCGCCATCGCCGTCGCCTGCGAGCCGAAGGTGATCATCGCCGACGAGCCGACCACCGCGCTGGACGTCACCGTGCAGGCCGAGATCCTGGAGCTGCTGCGGGATCTGCGCGATCGGATCGGCAGCGCCATCGTGCTGATCACGCACAATATGGGCGTGGTCGCCGATCTGGCCGATCGCGTGGTGGTGATGCGCTCGGGCCGGGTGGTCGAGGAAGCACCGGTGGATCGGCTGTTCGCCGAGCCCGCGCACGAGTACACCCGGGCGCTGCTGGCCGCGGTGCCGCATCTGGGCTCCGAGGACCGCGCGGCGGTGGAAACCGCCGCGCCCCTGAGCAAATCGGACACACCGCCCGAAACCGTGCTGGAGGTACGGGATCTGGTGGTCGAGTTCTCCGGCGGGCTCGGGCGTCCGCCGTTCCGGGCCGTTCAGGATGTCAGCTTCACCATCGCCCGCGGCGAAACCCTGGGCCTGGTGGGCGAATCCGGCTCGGGCAAATCCACCATCGGGCGCTGTGTGGCGGTATTGCAGCGGGCCACTTCGGGCTCGGTGTCGGTGCTCGGCACCGAACTCACCGCCCTGTCGGAACGGCGGCTCCGCCCGTTCCGGCAGCGTCTCGGCTTCGTCTTCCAGGACCCCGCCACCTCGCTCAACCCCCGCCTCACCGTGGGCGACTGCATCGCCGAACCCCTTGTCGTGCACCGCACCACCGACCGCGCGGGCCGCCGCGACCGCGTCCGCCACCTCCTCGACGACGTGCAGCTCCCCGCCGGCACCGAAGGCCGCTACCCCCACGAACTCTCGGGCGGTCAACGCCAGCGCGTGAGCCTCGCCCGCGCCCTGGTCCTGAACCCCGACCTGCTCATCGCCGACGAACCCACCAGCGCCCTCGACGTCTCGGTCCAAGCCAAAGTCCTCGAACTCTTCGCCCAACTCCAAGCCGAATGCGGCTGGGCCTGCCTCTTCATCAGCCACGACCTGGCAGTCGTGGACCAGCTCGCCGACCGCATCGCCGTCCTCTGCAACGGCTCGGTCGTAGAACAAGGCACCCGAGACGACATCCTCCGCCACCCCACCCAGGACTACACCCGCCGCCTCGTAGCCGCCGTCCCCGTCCCCGACCCCACCGAACAACGCCGCCGCCGAACCCGATCCGGAGACATGTTCGCCACCGACCAATCAGGAGCCCCCTGGTGCGAAGTCCCCCACGACATCACCTGAAGCCCCGCCGCGAACCTCCCGTGAGTTCGGCGGCCGCGTCGGCGTGAAGTCCTCGTGGGTTCGGCGGCCGCGTCGGCGTGAAGTCCTCGTGGGTTCGGCGGCCGCGTCGGCGTGAAGTCCCTCGTGAGTTCGGTAGCCGTGTCGGCGGGAAGCCTCGTGAGTTCGGTAGCCGTGTCGGCGGGAAGCCTCGTGACGTCGCTCGGCGGAGCCCTCGAGAACTCGTAGTCGGGGGTTCGGGGGCGAAGCCCCTGAGAGCCACGAGAGTTGTCCCTCTCTCTACCCGAGGGGGTTCGGGGGCGAAGCCCCTGAGAGCTACGAGAGTTGGTAATACACCATTCCGGGTGCAAAGGCGTTATTGGACTCCGGTACCGTGAGCAGGCATCTATCCACCGATTCGGCTTGGAGCTCTCCCCGACAATGACTGAACAGACACCCAGCAGCGCCGGTGCCTCGTACGCGGCGGCCGGAGTGGATATCGAAGCCGGCGACCGCGCAGTAGAACTGTTCGCGCCGCTGGCCAAGAAGGCCAGCCGGCCCGAGGTGCAGGGTGGCCTCGGCGGATTCGCCGGACTGTTCGCACTGAAGGGCGGCTACAAGGAGCCGTTGCTGGCCGCCTCCACCGACGGCGTCGGCACCAAGATCGCCGTCGCGCAGGCCATGGACAAGCACGACACCGTCGGCCTCGACCTGGTCGCCATGGTCGTCGACGACCTCGTGGTGTGCGGCGCCGAACCGCTGTTCCTGCAGGACTACATCGCCGTCGGCAAGGTGGTCCCGGAACGCGTCGCCGAAATCGTGGCCGGTATCGCCGAAGGCTGCGTCCAGGCCGGCTGTGCGCTGCTCGGCGGCGAAACCGCCGAACACCCCGGCCTGATGGGCGCCGACGACTACGACCTGTCCGCCACCGGCGTCGGCGTCGTGGAAGCCGATGCCGTGCTCGGCCCAGATCGCGTCCGCCCCGGCGACGTCGTCATCGGCATGGGCTCCTCCGGCCTGCACTCCAACGGCTACTCGCTGGCCCGCAAGGTGCTGCTGGACATCGACCGCATGTCCCTCGCCGGGCACGTCGAGGAATTCGGCCGCACCCTGGGCGAGGAACTCCTCGAGCCCACCAAGATCTACGCCAAGGACTGCCTGGCCCTCATCGCCGAAACCGATGTGCGCACCTTCTCGCACGTCACCGGCGGCGGCCTGGCGGCCAACCTGGCCCGCGTGCTCCCGGCGGGCCTGGTCGCCGAACTGGACCGCGGCACCTGGAACCCGGCCCCGGTCTTCAAGATGATCGCCCAGCGCGGCCGCGTCGAGCGCGTCGAGATGGAGAAGACCTTCAATATGGGCGTCGGCATGGTGGCCGTGGTGGCCCCCGAGGACGCCGACCGCGCCCTGGCCGTCCTCACCGCCCGCCACATCGACTGCTGGACCCTCGGCACCGTCAAGAAGGCCAAGGACGCCGACGCCGAGCGCGCCGTCCTGGTGGGCGACCACCCGCGCTTCTGAGCCCTGCGGCACAACGAAATCGGCCCCGATCACCACGAAAGTGATCGGGGCCGAGTCGTATTCGGATCCCTGAGTCGGCGGCTGCCGGCGCGGCGCCGGCAACGATCGGGAAAACCGTTGCGGCGCGTTCACACCTGGGTGTGGACAGCAGAAAAACCGCCAGTGTCCCGTCTCAGGGGCGGGACATCGGCGTTCATCGAAAAGCCCTCGACATTGCCGGAGCCTCGGCGTGTGTCAGCGTGCTAGGGGGGAGGCCGGTTTCGGCCTCCCCCCTAGCACGCCGATTAATCCGAGTCAGCGACGCCAGTCGTCGTAGTCGCCTTCGTCCCAGCTCGACGACGATTCCTTCGTGTCGTGCTCGTCGGAGATGACACCGCCACTCCGCTGCGAGTCTGCGGGACTTCCCGACAGCTCACGCTGAAGGCTCGTGAAGTCGGTCGACGGCGAGCTGTACTTGAGCTCGCGTGCGACCTTGGTCTGCTTTGCCTTAGCCCGGCCGCGGCCCATGGCTGACCCCCTCGCGTCACTGCGGGGCGGCCTGGGGATTGTTGGCGGCCCCGTTCGAATTAATAATCTTCCTGACAGACACTTTAGCGTGTGTCAGGCGGTCGCGCTTCCAGGAGTGGGGGAGAAACCGTGGAAGTGCCGCGAGCAGCCCGCCGCGACCGGAAGATCGCGGCGTCGACCGGGGGTTACAGCACCCCCGGAATGGCCCGGATGATGCCCACCCGGGCATCGCCGCCGAGCACCGCAGGAGCCGCCAGTTCGGCGTGCTCATCAGTCCATTCGATGCCCATGCGCTGCAGGATGGCCGAGGTCAGGGGTAGTCGCGCGCGATCCGCGCCATCGTCGATCTTGTACGCGAAGGCCGAGCCGTCCGGGAGCGCGCCGGCGTGCACGCCGTCCGCGCCGATCTTGCACACCAGTCCGGGGGTCGCCGACATGACGCGCAGATCCGGGCCGTCCGTGCCGGAAATCACTCGCGGATGGGCGCGAATCGCATCCGCGATCCGGCGTTCCGGGCTACCTTCCGGCGCGGTCGCCAGGGTGGCGTAGGCACGAGCGAGGTTCACCAGCGACACCGGGACGATGGGCAGTCCGCAGCCGTCGATGCCCAGATCGGTCTCCGGTTCGCCGGTCACGTCGGCGATGGTCGCCAGCACCGCCTGCTGCAACGGGTGCCCGGTATCGAGGTAGCCGCGGGTCGGCCAGTCATTGATCTTGCAGGTGGCGAGCATGGCCGCGTGCTTGCCGGAGCAGTTCATGAAGATCCGGCGGGCGGCCTTCGCCCGGGTGCTCCCGGCCAGCGCCTGGGCCCGGGCCTGCTCCTCGAAGGGCAGGTCGGGCGGGCATTCCAGATCGTCCTCGGTGAATCCGAAGCGATCCAGCAGCCGCTGCACCAGTTCCACATGGTCGGCCTCGCCGAAGTGCGAGGCCGTGGCGATGGCCAGCTCGGCCTGGTCGCGCGGTTCGAAACCGTTGCGCAGCAAGGTCAGCGCCTGCAGCGGCTTGTTGGTGGACCGCGGGAAGATCGGGCCGTGCACCGCGCCGAGCTCGAACCGCGGATCGCCGTCGGGGCCCAGGATCACCAGCGAACCGCGATGCACGCATTCGCGGAAACCCGACCGGACCACCTCGACCAGGTCCACGCTCATGAAATCGCTCCTGCCTTGTCCGCCGCCGCGGCGGCATTGAGGTGACGGCGGCGGTGCCGCTCGATCTGCATGCGGACGTCATCGGAGATGGTGGGCTCCGCCTCCAGCAGCAGCTCCAGCTTGGCCGGATCGGTACCGATGAACAGGTCCCGCACGGTGATGCCGTGCGCGGGGACGTGCACCACGCGCACCTCGTCGCCCGCACCGATCGTGCCCTCGGTGAGGACGCGCAGATACGCGCCCGTATTCGCCTGCAGCGTGAAGCGTTTCACCCACTGCTGCTCACCGGTCCACTGCTGGAAGGTCGCGCACGGCACGCGCGGCGCGGACACCTCCAGCAGCGTTTCGCCGATGGCCCAGTGCGTGCCGAGCACGGCATCGCTGACGGGCAGGCCCCGCACCCGCAGGTTCTCGCCGAACCAGCCCGCGGGCAGTTCCCGGTCGAGTTCGGCGGCCCAGTTCCGCGCGTCTTCCTCGGCATAGGCGTAGACGGCCTGGTGCACGCCGCCGTGATGCTTGGTATCGCACACGTGGTCGCCGTCCAGGCCGAGTGCGCGCACCGGAACCCGGTGCGGCACCGGGCGTTTGTCGATGGCGGTGCGCCCGACGCGGGTGTTCACCTCGATCTCGGCGTGCACCACGCAGACGGCCGAGATCAGTCCGGTGGCGCTCACCGGCCGCGCAGCTTCTCGACGGCGAGCCGGCCGGCCTGCGGTTCGTCATGCGCGGGCACCGAATCCGCGTCGATCGAGGCGGCGCACGGGCCGGCCTCCAGCGCGGTGTCGGCGGGGATATTGCGTTTGATCAAAGCCAGTGCGACGGGACCGAATTCGAAGTGGTCGACCACGGTGCCCAGCACGCCCACCGCGCGCCCGCCGGCGGTGACGGCATCGCCGGGGACCGGGCGGCCGTCGGCGGAACCGTCCAGGTGCAGCAGCACCAGGTGCCGGGGCGGCTTGCCCAGATTGTGCACCCGGGCCACCGTCTCCTGGCCGCGATAGCAGCCCTTGTTCAGGTGCACCGCACCGTGTTCGGCGGGGCCGCCGATCCAGTTCACCTCGTGCGGGATGGTGCGGTCGTCGGTATCGATGCCGATGCGCGGGCGCAGCGCGAGCACCCGCAGCGCTTCGAACGTCCACATGCCCGCGGCCGCCGCGCCCGCGTCACGCAGCTTGGTCCACCAGGCCGCCAGTTCGGCGCGGGGGACGATGAGATCGAAGGAGTCGGCGGTGGGCCAGGGCATCCGGCGGATGAAACCGCCGCCGGGCAGCGCCACCGCGCGCAAGGTATCGGGCAGTGCGGCGATGCCGAGGGTTTCGGTGAGCGTGTTCGCCTCCGGGCCGAGCAGGCTCAGCACGGCGTAATCCGGCGCGGCCTCCGGCTTGGCATCGGCCCAGAACACCATTTTCTGCAGGAAGCCCAGCAGGTCCGCACCGCGCTCGGCCTCGGTGTCGATGAACAGGGTGCCGTCCAGATCGGTCAGCACGAAGTGATGCTGCACGCGGCCGTTGAGATCGAGATCCAGGTTCTCCGCCGACTCGCCGTCGCCGAGATTCGCGACATGCTGGCTGGAGATAGTGTGCAGCCAGCTCAGCCGTTCCTTGCCGGTGATCGTCAGCACGAACCGGTGGGAGCGATCCACCACCGCCGCCCGCGCTACCGCCGCACGCTGCTCGCCGAAGGGATCGCCGTAATGCCACGCCACCGCGGCATCCGGTGACTCCGGCGGCCCCGCGACAGCCCCTGGAACCTGCAGAATCGGACTGGGTGCAACCGAGGAGGACACCCCCTTACCCTATACAGATCCCCTGCTGCGAGGCTTTCCCCCCGTGTGAAGGTGGCCACCCCATTGTCGGAGCCCCGGCCACAACAGGTTTCGGAAGGCAACAGCTGATTTCGTGAGGTCGGGGTAACTCACCGGGAACGTCCGAAATCGGGTGGGCTCGTGACCGCCGGCACGCGTGCTCATCGGTCGACGGCAATTTGCCGCGCGCAAAAGTCGCGGAGAGGCGGATTAGCTGTGCTGGTTCCCTTAGGCTCGGTCGCATGGTGGAACGGGTTCTGGTGACACTCGACGGCGCGATCCGGGATCCGGACGCGCCGTTGTTGTATGCGGACGATATCGGCGCGCTACGGGGCGACGGGGTATTCGAGACGGTGCTGGTGCGGGAGGGAACAGCGTGTTCGCTCGAACTGCATCTGGCGCGACTACGGCGTTCGGCGGAGGCCCTGGATTTGCCGGCGCCGGATCTGGACGCCTGGCGCAAGGCCGCGCAGATCGCCGCGAAGGAGTGGGGGAGCGAGCGTGAGGGCATGCTGCGCATCACACTCACCCGCGGGCGAGAGAGCGAGCAAGTCGTTGGCAAACCATCAGCTAACAAGAGTGGGGAGCTGTCCGGGGCCGAAGCCCCCACTACCGGATACGTTTTGGTGCAGGCGGTCGCCGATCGGGTGAAAACCGCGCGGGCCGAAGGCGTTTCGGTCATCACGCTGTCGCGGGGCATATCGATCGATCTGGCGCAGGCCGCGCCCTGGCAGCTGCTGGGCGCGAAAACCCTGTCGTACGCGACGAATATGTCCGCGCTGCGGTTCGCGCAGCGGATGGGCGCCGACGATGTCATCTTCACCAGCACCGAGCATCGCGTGCTGGAGGGGCCTCGCTCGACCGTGGTGGTGCAGCGGGGAAATCAGCTGATCACGCCGCCCGCCAAGAACGGCGTGCTGCCCGGGACCACGCAGCGGGCGCTGTACGCGGTGGCGGAGAAGGCCGGGTGGGAGTGCTCGTACGCGCCGCTGTTCACCGCCGATCTGATCACCGCGGACAGTGTCTGGATGCTCTCCAGCGTGACCCTCGCGGCCCGGGTGAAATCGCTCGACGGATTGCGAATGTCGGCCAACGACAAGGCCGCCGAGATCAGCGCCATGGTGGACAAGGGCATCGCGCTGCCGGGCAGCATTGCCGACTGGTGAGGCGGATCCGGTCGTCCCGTAGCGCTCGGGTCCCGAATCGGTCATAGCCGTCCGGGACCCGGATGGCGGCTGTATCACACCTCAGCAAATTCTCGGCTTGTTGTGGCGCGTCACATGTTGATCTCAGGTTCGGTGGGCGTACTGTCGAGTTACTACGTCATGTCGTAGATCGGCAGGGAGGTCGGATGAGCGCCGTAGACGTCGCGCGCTGGCAGTTCGGTATCACCACCGTTTACCACTTCATTTTCGTGCCGCTCACCATCGGCCTCGCCCCGCTCGTCGCGGTGATGCAGACGGCGTGGGTGGTCACCGGAAACGAACGCTGGTACCGGCTCACCAAATTCTTCGGGAAGCTGTTCCTGATCAACTTCGCGCTCGGTGTCGCCACCGGCATTGTGCAGGAATTCCAGTTCGGCATGAACTGGAGCGAATACTCCCGCTTCGTCGGTGACGTCTTCGGCGCGCCCCTGGCCATGGAGGCGCTGGTCGCCTTCTTCCTGGAATCCACCTTCCTCGGACTGTGGATCTTCGGCTGGACGCGATTGCCGAAAAAGGTACACCTGGCCTGCATCTGGCTGGTCGCCATCGGCGTCAACGCCTCGGCGTACTTCATCATCGCCGCCAACTCGTTCATGCAGCATCCGGTCGGGGCCAGGTACAACCCCGAGCGGGGCCGCGCCGAACTGGAGAGCATCTGGGCGGTCATCACCAACAACACCACCCTCGCGGCCTTCCCGCACGTGGTCGCCGGCGCCTTCCTGACCTCCGGCACCTTCGTCGCCGCGGTGGCCGGTTGGTGGATGGTGAAGAAGGTCCGGCAGAGCAAGCTCACCGGCGACGCCACCCTGCTCGACGAAGCCCGCGATCTGTGGCGGCCCGCCGGCAAGCTCGGCATGTGGGTGATCGCCCTCGCCGCCATCGGGCTCTTCATCACCGGTGACATCCAGGGCAAGCTGATGTTCAAACAGCAGCCCATGAAGATGGCGTCGGCCGAATCGCTGTGCACCACACAGGTGGACCCCGACTTCTCGGTCCTCACCATCGGCACGCACAACAACTGCGACAGCGTCGATCACCTCATCGAAGTGCCGTACGTGCTGCCGTTCCTGGCCGAGGGCAAGTTCAGCGACGTCGAACTCAAAGGCGTCAAGAACCTGCAGGTCGAATACAACGAGAAGTACGGCATCGGCGACTACCGGCCCAACCTGTTCGTCACCTACTGGTCCTTCCGCGCCATGATCGGCTTCATGGCGGGCCCGATCCTGTTGCTGCTGGCCGGATTCTGGGTCACCCGGCGCGGGCGGCTGCCGGACCAGAAGTGGTACTCGTGGCTGTGCGTGCTGGCCATCTTCACGCCGTTCCTGGGCAACAGCGCCGGCTGGGTGTTCACCGAGATGGGCCGCCAGCCGTGGGTGGTCGCGCCCAACCCGACCGGAGACCAGCACATCCGAATGACGGTGCAGCAGGGCGTATCCGGAGTCTCGCCGGGCACCGTGCTCACCTCGCTCATCGTGTTCACCGTGCTCTACGGGCTGCTCGCGGTCGCCTGGTTCTACCTGATGCGGCGCTACGTGATCGTCGGACCCGAACCGGCACAGGACGATTCGGATACCCCGAAGATGACCGGGGACTCCGTCGACAAGCTTTCGTTCGCCTACTAGGAGACGGCGATGACACTGCAAACGTTCTGGTTCCTGCTCATCGCCGTCCTGTTCATCGGCTATTTCGTGCTGGAGGGCTTCGACTTCGGCGTCGGCATGCTGATGGGCATCATCGGGCGCAAGTCCGAGGTGAAGCGGCGCGTCGTGCTCAACACCATCGGACCGGTGTGGGACGGCAACGAGGTCTGGCTGCTCACCGGCGGCGGCGCCATGTTCGCGGCGTTCCCGGAGTGGTACGCCAGCCTGTTCTCCGGGTTCTATCTGGCGCTGCTGCTGATCCTGGTCGCGCTGATCGTGCGCGCCTGTGCCATCGAATGGCGCGGCAAGATCAATGACGATCGCTGGCGGCTCGGGTGCGATATCGCCATCGGCATCGGCTCCTGGGTGCCCGCACTGGCCTGGGGTCTCGCCTTCGCGAACATCGTGCACGGGGTGAAGCTCAACGAGCGCAAGCAGGTCGAGGGCAACCTCTTCGATCTGCTCAACCCGTACGCGCTGCTCGGCGGGCTCACCACGCTGCTGCTGTTCCTGCTGCACGGGGCGGTGTTCGTGGCGCTCAAGACCGGCAACGAGGTCCGCGACGACGCGCAGGCGATCATCCGGAAGATCTTCGTGCCGACCGCGGTCGTGGTGGCGGTCTTCGGCATCTGGACCCAGCTGGCCTACGGCGAGGGCTGGACCTGGATTCCGTTGATCCTGGCGGTGATCGGGCTCGTGGTGGCCGGATTCGCCGCTACGCAAGGACGGGACGGCTGGGCCTTCGCGGGTACCGCCGTCACCATCGCCTCGGCCACGGCGCTGCTGTTCGGGTGCCTCTACCCGAACGTGCTGCCCTCGACCATCGACGACGCGTTCAGCCTGACCGTGGACAACGCGTCCTCCACGCACTACACCCTGGTGGTGATGAGCTGGGTGGCGGTGGCCATGGTTCCGGTGGTGCTGGTCTACCAGGCCTGGACCTACTGGGTGTTCCGCAAGCGGCTCACCATGGAGCAGATCCCGCCGTCCATCGGGCTGCCGCTGGAAACCGCGAAGAACTGAACTGGTTTACGCGCGACCCCCGGCGGATTCGCCGGGGGTCGCGTGCCTGAGGGAGGTCGAACATGGGACGGCCGATCGATCCGCGGCTGTGGCGGTACGCGCATTCGGCACGCCGGTATCTCGGACTCAGCGTGGCGCTGTCGCTGCTGACCACGGTGTGCATCGTGGTGGCGGCGCTGGCGCTGGCGAGCGTGCTGGCGGGGGTGATCACCGATCCGGGGCGGCGTGATATCGGTTCCTGGACAACCGAACTCGTGGCACTGGCCATCGCGGTGGCGGTGCGGGTCGCGGCCACCTGGTGGCAGTCCCGGCTGGCGCATCGGGCGGGCGCGCAGGTCGTCGCCGAACTCGAATCCGCCGTGGTCGCCGCGGGCGCGCAACTCCCGCCACGCGAATTGGAGCGCCGTCGAACCGAATTGGCGGTGGTGGCGGGCAGCGGGCTGAACGGCCTGCGCGGCTATCTCGCCGGATACCTGCCCGCCCTGCTGCTTTCGGTACTGGTCCCGCCGATCGTCCTGACGGTGATCGCCCTGCACGATTGGGTCTCCGGTGCGATCATCCTGGTCACCCTCCCTCTCATCCCCATCTTCATGATCCTCATCGGCCTGCTCACCCAGGGCCGCGCCAAGGACACGCTGACCGCCACCACCCGACTCTCCGATCAACTCCTCGATCTCTTCACCGGCATGCCGACGCTGCGCGCCCTGGGGCGAGAAACCGGTCGCGCGAACGCCTTACCCGAGGACGATTCGGCCGCCAGTGCGGAGAACCGCGGCATGGCGGGGCGAGTCCGAGCCCTCGGCGACGATCTGCACCGCCGCACCATGTCCGCCCTGCGCATGGCCTTCCTGTCCTCGATGGTCCTGGAAATGCTCGCCACCCTGTGCGTGGCCCTGGTCGCCGTCTCCATCGGCATGCGCCTGGTCTTCGGCAATATGGGCCTCTACGCCGGCCTGCTCGCCCTCATCCTCGCCCCCGAGGTCTACCTCCCGCTCCGCGCGGTGGGCGAACGCTTCCACGCATCACAGGACGGAATGGCCGCCGCCGAAAAGGCTTTCGCTGTGCTGGACCCCGACGACGCCGGCGCGCGCCCGATCACCGCCGACCCCACGGCGACGGCGGCCGGCCACCTCGCCCGCCGGACCGCCCCCGGACCGCGCCCGGGTAACCTGACGACGGGTGACCTGACGACGCCGCGGCCGACGGCGGCCGGTGCGCGTTCGACCGCGCCGGTATCCGGAGCCGCCGAGCAGCAGCCGAACGGCTCGGGAATCGCCGAGGGCGGCCCGGTCGGCGACCGGAGCATGAACGGGCGCATAGAAATCCGCGACCTCACCGTGGACGGTCGCGACGGCGCGGCCCCCGCCGGCCTGTCGGCGATACTGCGCCCCGGCGCGGTGAGCGTCCTGACCGGACCCAACGGCTGCGGGAAATCCACTGCGCTCCAGGTGATCCTGGGCCTGCTCCCATCCGATCGCGGCATCGTCACCATCGACGGCACGCCGCTCTCCGACCTCGACCTGGACGCCTGGTGGTCCCATGTCGCCTGGCTCCCGCAACGCCCCGTCCTGGTACCCGGCACGCTCCGCGCCAATCTCGAACTACTCGGCGCACCGGCCGGATCCGACGAGATCGCCTCGGCTTGCGCCGCAACGGGATTCGACCACGTTCTCGCCGAACTGCCCGACGGCTGGAACACCACCGTCGGCGCCGGCGGCCTCGGCCTGTCCCTGGGCCAGCGTCAGCGCCTGGCGCTCACCCGCACCCTCGCGGCCCCGCGGCAGGTGCTGTTGCTCGACGAGCCCACCGCCCACCTCGACGACGCCTGCGAGGCAACGGTCCTCGCGGCCCTGGTGGCCCGCGCTCGCGCCGGGGCCACCGTCGTCCTGGTCGGCCACCGCCCCTCGGTACTGGCGGTCGCCGACCACATCGTCGAAGTTCGCGGCACCACCGCCGAGGCTACGGACGAGGAGCCCGACCCGGCTCCCCGCCGGGAACCAGCGGTCACCGAATGTCATGGGGGCGTCGCCGAGGAGGACTCAGACCCGGCACTCCCATTGGAACCGGCAATGGCTCGAGAGAACCCCGCCCCAGCGACCCGCAGGCCGGAGGCACGGGCCTGGAACAGCACGGTGCCGGTCGGCATTCCGCCCGCGGCGTCGGCCGCCCCGATCGGCGAACTCGGTGGCACCGCGCTGGCGGGCGGCCGCGGTGATGGGCGAAGCGGCCGGCTGGACAGTGGCGTGCGATACGAGGAGAGCGGGCGATGAGCGGCTGGGTGGCGGACTTCGGGCGGATTCGGCGGCTGCTGGAGTTGTCCAGGGCGCGGATGGCCATCTCGATCGGGTGGGGGGTGCTGGCGCTCGGCAGCGGGCTGGGGCTGGCTGCCCTGGCGGCCTGGCTGATCGCACGGGCGTGGCAGATGCCGCCGGTGCTGGATCTGACCATTGCGGTGGTCACCGTTCGGGCGCTGGGGATTTCGCGCGGGTTGTGCCGGTATCTGGAGCGGCTGGCTACCCACGATGTGGCGTTGCGGGCTATGAACACCGCGCGTACGACCACCTACCGCACCTTGGCGGGGGCCGATATCTGGCGGCCGCGCCGGACCGGTGTGGTGGAGGCCGGGGCGAACGGCGCGGTACCGGGGCGCGCGGAAGACGGTGCGGGGCAGGGGGACTCGACGGAGCTGCGCCGGGGTGAATTGCTGGGGCGGGTCATGGGGGATATCGATGATCTCGGGACTGTCGTCGTGCGGGCCTTCGTGCCGATCACCGTGGCGGTGGTCCTCGCGTTGTTCGCGGTGGGTCTGCTGCTTCCCGTTTCCGTGCCCGCGGCGCTGATTCTCGCGGCCGCACTGGCGGTGGCGGGGATTGCGGCGCCGTGGCTTTCGGCTCGGGCGGCGCGGGAGGCCGAAGAGGCGGTGCGGACGGATCGGACCGAGTTCCAGGCGGCCGCGCTCACCGTGCTCGATCATGCGCCGGAGTTGCGGGTGGCGGGCCGGTTGGATGCCGCGCTCGGCGAGGCGAATTCGGCGGGGCTGCGGGCAGTGGCGGCGGAGGATCTGGCGGCTTCGCGGAGCGCGTGGGCGGCGGCCGCCACGCCGCTGTCGATCGGGGTGAGCGTGCTGGGCGCGCTACTCATCGGAATCGTGCTGTACGGCAGCGGGTCCGGGGTGCCGACGGCCGGGTTCCAGACCATCGCGCCGGGTGGGATCACGCCCATGGCGCTCACGGTCCTGGTGCTGGTGCCCTTGTCGGCGTTCGAGGCGGTGGCGGTGCTGCCCGCCGCCGCGCAGGCGCTGACCAACGGCCGGGCCGCGCTGCGGCGGCTGGAACGACTGGAACAGGCCGAATCCGAGACGGTGACAAGGGAATTCCCCGGGCTGCCGGACGGACGGCGGATCGCGGTGGTCGGTCCCAGCGGCGCGGGCAAGACCACTTTGCTCATGGCCTGGGCGGGGCTGTTCGACACCCCGCGCCCCGGCGTCACCTTCTTCGCCGAGGACGCGCACCTGTTCGGCACCACCGTGCTGGAGAATCTGCGGGTGGCACGGGGCGATATCACCGCCGCCGAAGCCGAGAACGCGCTGCGCATGGTCGGCGCGGGGGAGTGGCTGGATGCGCTGCCGGACGGCGTGGACACCGATTTGGTGGGCGGCGCCGCCGCGGTATCGGGCGGTCAGCGCCGCCGCATCCTGCTGGCCCGCGCGCTGCTCTCCCCGGCCCGGGTGCTGTTGCTGGACGAGCCGACCGAGCACCTCGAAGCCGAAGCCGGCGCGGACCTGCTGCGGCGGCTGCTGGACGACACCAGCGGCCTGGTGGAACGCGATCGGACGGTAGTCGTGGTCACCCATCAACTGCCCGCGGATCACCGCGCGGACACCGTGGTGCGCGTGGCCGGAAACGGTGACACATCCATCGACCGCCTTATTCCCGCAAACCAGCTCTGAGCTGGGATTTCGCGGTCCGAGAAAATACGTTGCCGCCGCTGTCCGCTTTGACTACTTTCATCAGTACACAAGAGAGGAGGTGGTCGAAGAAATGGTTATTTCTAGGACGCGTGAGGTGGCTGTCCGCTAGGTGCCCACCGCTGCACTGGGTTTTCTCTTAGAGCGACCCGTTCGCGCGAACGCCTCGCGAATCCCAGGCAGTCACCCGGCCCCCGAGTCTCCGGTCTTGTCCGACCGGAATCGCGTGAGTTGCATCCGCGATACAGACTCGGGGGTCGTTCCTTTTCCGCCTCCCCGAGCCTTCAGCGCACGGCCGGGTGCCGAAACCGCTGGCATTGCGTGCCTGCGGAAGTGCCGTTGCGAGTTCCGGACGTACCCGGTGAGTTACCCCGAAGGTCGCGAAATCAGTTGTTGCGGTTGTACTCAGCCGATGTAGCGCTGCAGGCGGGCCGACAGCCGGGGTTCCAGGGCGCCGTCGGCGGCGATGCGCTCCTCGACGTAGCCCAGGTCGCCGCCCTCGACGATGCCGTAGAGGCGCTTGGCGCCGCCGACCACCACGCCGGACTGGCTGCGGATCACCACGTCGGTGGCGAGCTCCCAGGACGACTGGGTCAGGGCCTGGCCGTAGAAGAGCTCCACGATGCCGGAGGAATGCGTGAGCAGCAGCTCGAGCACCTCGTCGTCACCGTCGATGCCGACCCGCCAGAAACCGCTCTCACGCAGATCGGGGCCGGCGTACGCGCCCTCGGAATCGAGCTTCCAGGAACGCGATTCCCACGCCAGATAGTCGCCGCCGTCGTGCGAGACGATGATCTGCTGGCCGAAGCGGTAATCGCCGCTCTCGGGCTCGTTGCCTTCGCCCTCGCCGCGCCAGACGCCCACCAGGGGCAGCAGCGCGAGCATGGAGGAGCTCAGGTCGGGGCCGAGCCGGAGGTTGGCGGTGTCCTCGGGCAGCGGTAGATCGGGGAGCGAGGGAATGTTCAGCACCCCGGTGGACTTGGCGCGCTCGACCGCGTCGGCGACCGCCTTGTCACCGCTCAGGCGTGCGCCGTCCGCACGGTTACCGGCCGTCTCGGTGGACGTGCCGTTGGCCGTTGTGTTGTCGACGTTCTCGCTCGCCGACTCGCTCACGACTCGGTGAACAGCCGGTAGAGGACGTACAGACCGAACCACGCGATCAGTACGGAAACGAGAACCAGCAAGACCTCGAAGAATTGCACCACGGATCGGAGTCTAGTCACCCGTGCCCGGTGACACGAAAACGACCCCGGGAAAATGAATCCCGGGGCCGTTTCGAGTGTTTCGCGCGAATTGCGCGAGCCGCACCGTGTCTTACTTGGCGACGGTGACATCCACATTGTGGATGCCGGCGCCTTCCGGCTTGGCCTCGGCGGAACCGTTGCCGGACGCCGACAGCGCGCGGATGGTCCAGGCGCCGGGGGCGGCGAAGAAGCGGAAGTCACCGGTGCCGGAGGCCACGACCTCGGCGGTGAAGTCGCCGTTGCCGTCGAGCAGGCGCACGAACGCGCCGCCCACGGGCTGGCCGTCAGTGCTCAGGACGCGGCCGGTGATGACCGTTTCCTTCTCGACGTCGACATTGGCGGGCAGGGCCTGGCCCTGGGTAGGTGCTGCGCACATGTGATTAGGCTCCCAACTCGATCGGTGCACCGACGAGGGAGCCGTACTCGGTCCAGCTCCCGTCGTAGTTCTTGACGTTCTTGTGGCCGAGCAGCTCCTGCAGCACGAACCAGGTGTGCGAGGAACGCTCGCCGATACGGCAGTAGGCGATGGTCTCCTTCTCGCCGTCCAGCCCGGCCTCCTTGTAGAGCTCGGCCAGCTCGGCGTCGCTCTTGAAGGTGCCGTCCTCGTTCGCGGCCTTGGACCACGGCACGTTGATGGCGGTCGGGATGTGGCCCGGGCGCTGCGACTGCTCCTGCGGCAGGTGGGCCGGGGCCAGGATCTTGCCGGAGAACTCGTCGGGCGAGCGCACGTCGACCAGGTTCTTGGTGCCGATGGCGTTGATGGCCTCGTCACGGAAGGCGCGGATCGACAGATCCTGCTCCGAAGCCTTGTAGGAGGTGGCCGGGCGCACCTTGACGTCCTTGACCAGCGGGCGGCCGTCCAGTTCCCACTTCTTGCGGCCACCGTCGAGCAGCTTCACGTCCTGGTGGCCGTAGAGCTTGAAGTACCAGTACGCGTAGGCCGCGAACCAGTTGTTGTTGCCGCCGTACAGCACCACGGTGTCATCGTTGCCGATGCCGCGGGCCGACAGCAGATCCGAGAACTGCTCCCGGTTCACGAAGTCGCGACGGACCTGGTCCTGCAGGTCCTTCTTCCAGTCGAGACGCACGGCGCCCTCGATGTGCCCCAGATCGTAGGCGCTGGTGTCCTCGTCGACCTCGACGAGCACGACGCCCGGGGTGTTCAGGTTCTCTTCGACCCAGTCAGCGGAGACCAGGGCATCGGAGCGAGCCATGTTGTTCCTTTCAGTGTTTTGCCGGAAGCAGGTTGGTTGAGAGGCGGAAAAGGGTCAGTTGGTCGCGGCGGCGCCGGACCGCAGGCGCGCGACGAGGGGATAGATCTTGCAGCCCAGGCAGATTCCGAAGGCGGCGTTCAGGAAGGCCGCGAACAGCGCGAATCCGGTGAAGATCGCGCCCGCCACGGTGGCCCCGGCCGCGAAGCCGAGCACGCCGAGCACGGCGAAGATCAGGCCGACCAGCTGCGCGAACCGCAGCGGCGCAACGGGTTCCAGCTCGGGGGCGGGGCCGATGCGGGGCGCGACGAGC
Source organism: Nocardia yamanashiensis (assembly GCF_021183565.1). NCBI lineage: Bacteria > Bacillati > Actinomycetota > Actinomycetes > Mycobacteriales > Nocardiaceae > Nocardia > Nocardia yamanashiensis. The sequence goes on along the minus strand of NZ_CP089226.1, from coordinate 6,117,104 downwards.
TTCGCGTAGAGCGTGCCGTAGGGGCTGCGGCGGGGACCGTTCAGCGCGCCCAGCCCGAAAACCACGGCCTGGACGGCCAGCAGCACGGTGGCGGCGGGAACGGAGAAGACGGAGACGATCAGCACGAGCGCCAGCACGGCGGTGGTGATCCAGGCGGCGAAGCGGGGGCCGCGGACATCGACCTGGCCGGAAGGGATTCGGCCCGTTGACGTTTCTAACTCTGGGCTGTTCTGGTTCGACATGAGAGTGCTCCTGCGCTGGAGGTGTATTGGCCAAATTCGCCGGAGGATCTACGCGCGATCACTCGTACGGCGGGGTCAAACCCGGTCGGCGACAGAAGAATTCGAAAGGCCGACCGGCTAGCGGCACAGGCAGCAACAACCACCGAGGCGGCACAGGTCTACTGTGCGGCGTCGGGTGAGCATCAGCTCGCGGTTGGATTGCACGTTGGGAAGTTTACCCAATTTTCGGGGGAAATTGGACCCGGGGTCCGTAATGCTGGTCACTCGGTGGGTCCGGAGACCGTTGAAGACCCCAGTGACGTGCGCAAATCCGCGGCCTTGGGAACTCCGGAGATGCGGAACCGTTCCACTCCTTGGACATCGAGGACGAAGGTGGTGGGCAGCGAGAGCACGTTCAGCTCGCGCGCCAGCGCCGGCTCGGCATCGATGTCGACCTCGAGATCCAGCGGCGGCGCGGGCGAATCGGCGAGCTCGGCGACCACGTTCGCCACCACCCGCCGCACCGCCGCGCACGGACCGCACCACTCCGCGGAGAAATGCAGCACCGTCGGCCGGCCCGGAATCACGCCGGCCGCGGCCAGCAGTTCGGCCCGATTCGATTCCCGGGCCGCGCTCGCCACCGGCGCGGAATCGCGCACCCGGCCTTCGTTGCGGCGGACCAGGACTCCGGCCACGATGGCGGCGACGACGGCGACGGCGAGAACGACGAGGGTGATCACGGTTGGTTCAACCGATCCAGGTCGATGGTTATGTCCTTGCCCGTCCCCTCGACCACGATCTGCCCGCCGCTGGCCTCCACCTTCATCGGGCGGATGCCGAACGGCAGGTCCTTGGTGTCGATGGTGCGGGTGAAGCGCGCCAGCACGCCGGCCTTGTCCTCGTCGGAGATGCGCACCGGCTTCTCGGCGTCGGGGCCGAGGGCAGCGGGACTGGCCTCGTTGCCGTAATAGATATCGGTGGCGGTGATGCGGACCTGATCGCCGTCGAGGCGCAGATCGGCCAGCACGCTCACCACCCGCCCCTTGTCCTTGGTGCCGGTCGGGACGACGGTCTCGGCGGGGGAACCGATCGGCAGCGTGCCGGTCAGGATGATCGCGCCCTGGGTGGTCGCGCCGGTGCCGCCGGAACCGCCGGAGCCGTCGGACTTGTCGGCGGGCGGCCCGAAGACCTGCAGATCCGGAATCTTGAACAGCCGGCCCAGCTCGGTCGGCTCGATCCGCATGCGGGCCTCGGCCTTGTCGACCGGCACCTTGCGCACCCGATCGTCCACCAGGTCCCCGAAGGGCAGATGCACCCCGCGCAGATTGGCCTCGACCATGATCTCGCCCGGAATATCGGGCCGCTCGGAGCGCGCGCGAATGTCGATGTTCCGGTAATCGCCGTCGAAGGCCTGTGCCACGAACGGGAAGCCGTGGAAGGTGACCTCGGGATCGGCACTCAGATGCGACCCCTCGCGCAGCAGCCGGGACACCCGATATTCGGAGTAGGCGGCGACCCCGAAATCGAGCACGACCGCGAGCCCTGCCACACAGAGCAGCGCAATGATCACCCGCCGGAAAGACATACGAGCACCCTAGTGGGGAGCGCTGGAACTGTCCGATGCCGCCGTCGGAGTGAGGTGGATCTCGATTAGTTGTGATTTTGGCGGTAACCGGGGTTGCGATGGCCGCCCGGAATGCGAGGCTGTGGGCTCGGACGCGCTAATGTAGCAACCGACTTACCTGTGATAACCAGCATGGGGCCGTGGCGGACAGTGCAGTAGCCACGCACATGCCAGATGGGATGGAGGGCCCCCATGGAGCTGCTCCTGCTGACCTCCGACCCCAATCCAGAGGCGGTACTGCCGTCGCTGTCGTTGCTGCCGCACCACGTGCGACCGGCTCCGACCGAGGTGGCGTCGCTGCTCGAGGCCGGTTCCGCCGATGTGGCACTGGTCGACGCCCGTACGGATCTGGCCGCCGCGCGCGGCCTTTGCCGTTTGCTGGGCAGCACCGGATCGTCGGTGCCGGTGGTGGCCGTGCTCACCGAGGGCGGTCTGGTCGCGGTGAACGCGGACTGGGGCCTGGACGACATCCTGCTGCCGGGCACCGGACCCGCCGAGCTGGACGCGCGGCTGCGACTGCTGGTCGCCCGCAACGGCGGCGTGGCGAGCCCCGAGAACACCGGCAAGATCACGCTCGGTGAGCTGGTCATCGACGAGGGCACCTACACCGCGCGTCTGCGCGGCCGCCCGCTCGACCTCACCTACAAGGAGTTCGAACTCCTCAAGTACCTCGCGCAGCACGCCGGCCGGGTCTTCACCCGCGCGCAGCTGCTGCAGGAGGTCTGGGGTTACGACTTCTTCGGCGGCACCCGCACCGTGGACGTGCACGTGCGACGGTTGCGCGCCAAGCTCGGCAGCGAATACGAATCGCTCATCGGCACGGTCCGCAATGTCGGCTACAAGGCCGTGCGGCCGGCGCGCTCCAGCAAGGGCGACACCGTCACCTTCCCGGAGGCGGAGGGCGCGGACGACGAACTGACTTCGGCGAACGGACCTGTGTAGTGAGTCTTGCGGGGGAGTGGACCGCGACCGTCTCCGATCAGCTGGCCCCGCGGGTGCGCGGCGTGCTGGAGCGGGCCACCGCGGCCGACGGGGTCGCCCCGGTGTCCGAGCAGGCCGTGCTTTCGCTGACCGCGGAGTCCGAGGCGCGGCATTTGGTGGTCGTGCGCGACGATGCCGTGGCGGGGTACGCGAATCTGGTTCCGGCGCACGGGGAACACCCGGCCATGGCCGAGGTGGCGGTGGATCCGGCTTTCCGGCGGCAGGGGATCGGGGCCGAGCTGGTGTCGGCCGCGCTGAGCGCGGGCGGACCGGGCGCGCGCGTCTGGGCGCATGGGAATCTGGCCGCCGCACAGGGTTTGGCGGCGCGGCTCGAATTGTCGGTCGCACGTGAGTTGTGGCAAATGCGGCGGGATCTCGCTAATACCGGGCTACCGGAATTGACGGTGCCGGCCGGGCTCGAATTGCGCACGTACGCCGGGCCTTCCGACGATGCCGAAATCCTGCGGGTCAATAACGCGGCCTTCTCCTGGCATCCGGAACAGGGCGGCTGGACCGAGCGCGATATCGACGCGCGCCGCAAGGAATCGTGGTTCGACCCGAAAGGTCTTTTCATCGCGGTCGATCCGGCGGATCCGGACAAGATCCTCGGATTCCATTGGACCAAGATCCATCACGACGAAAACCCGCCGGTCGGTGAGGTTTACGTGGTCGGGATCGACCCCTCGGCTCAGGGCCGCGGGCTCGGCCGGCTGCTGACCCTCGCGGGTCTGCACTATCTGCGCGATCGCGGACTGGATTCGGTACTCCTCTATACCGAGGCCGACAACACCGCCGCCGTGCACACCTATACGCGGCTGGGCTTCGCGCCCTTCCATATCGACGCCGCGTATTCCGCAGCGACGGTTTCGTAGGACGACAGCGGGTTCCAGGGGCAGGCCCCGGGAGTCCCGTATGTCGTGGTGCGGGAATCCGCAACACTGCGGCTAATGTCACACAACATGCGGCGCAATCGGGGTGACGTGTTCATCTCCCGTTCACCTGCCCAGGTCCAACTGTCAACCGTGCGCCCCTACGTTGCTTGTGGGCGGCACACCGCTGCCCGGTGTGCTAGTTCGCAGCGAACGGCCATCCACACAGCGCCCGTCCGACCGTTGAGGGGTCGGGCGTGCAGACCGTGATTCGCGGAGGAATAGTGAATCTCAAGCGCAGCAGCGCCCTGCTCGGTGTGCTGGCCGCGGCCGGTGCCCTGACTCTTTCGGCTTGTGGCTCGGACGACACCGGCGCCTCCGGTGGCACCGCCAAGATCGACGTCGCCTGCGGCGGCAAGAGCCCGCTCAAGGCCAGTGGCTCGTCCGCCCAGAAGAACGCGATGGACCGTTTCGTCGCCGCCTACCAGACCAACTGCAGCGGCCAGAAGCTGGACTACACCGCTTCCGGCTCCGGCGCGGGCGTGAACGAATTCCTCGGCTCGCAGACCGATTTCGCCGGTTCCGACTCGCCGCTGGACGCCAAGAAGGACGAGATCGCCAAGGCCGCCGCCCGCTGTGGCGCGCCCGCGTGGAACCTGCCGGCCGTGTTCGGCCCGATCGCCGTCACCTACAACATCCCGGGCGTGACCGACCTGGTCCTGGATGCCAAGACCATGGCGAAGATCTTCTCCGGTGAGATCGCCACCTGGGACGACCAGGCCATCAAGGCGCTGAACGCCAACAAGGCGGACAAGCTGCCGGCCGAGAAGATCGCCGTGATCTTCCGCTCGGACGAGTCGGGCACCACCGACAACTTCCAGAAGTACCTGACCGCCGCCGGCGGCTGGAGCAAGGGCGCGGGCAAGGTCTTCAACGGCGGCGTCGGCGAGGGCCTGAAGGGCAACGACGGCACCTCGGCCGCGATCAAGAACACCAAGTTCGCGATCACCTACAACGAGTGGTCGTTCGCGCAGGCGCAGAACCTGTCCATCGCGCGCATCCTGACCGTCGAGACCTCGCAGGACCCGAAGCCGGTCGAGCTGAACGCCGATTCCGCGGCCAAGGCCATCGCGGGCGTGAAGATCAGCGGCGAGGGCAACGATCTGGTGCTGGACACCTCGTCCTTCTACAAGCCGACCACCGCCGGCGCGTACCCGATCATCCTGCCGACCTACGAGATCGTGTGCTCGAAGTACAGCGATGCCGATACCGCCAAGGCGGTCAAGGCGTTCCTGACCTCGGCCGTGGGCAATGGTCAGACCGGTCTTTCCGAGGCGGGCTACGTGCCGATCCCGGACGCTTTCAAGACCAAGCTGACCACCGCGATCAACGCCATCAGCTGATCGATCGATAAAACCATGACCGTGCACGACGAAATAACACCCGCGGGTCAGTCCGTTTCGACCGGCCCGCGGGGGGACCGTGCCCAGCCGCCGGGGGATACTGCGCTCATGCCGACCGAACCCAGCACCAAGCCGGCCGCCGGACAGAAGCCCGCCAAGTACGGTGCGGAGTTCTTCTTCCGCTCGGCCGCCACCGCCGCGGGCGGCATCATCGTCGCCTCGATCGCCCTGATCGCGCTGTTCCTGCTGGTGCGGGCGGTGCCGTCGGTGCTGGCGAACAAGGCGAACTTCTTCACCAGCACGGAGTTCAACACCTCCGACGCCAACAATCTGCGCTTCGGCATCAAGGACCTGTTCATGGTCACGGTGCTGAGTTCGATGCTGGCGCTGGTGATCGCGGTGCCCATCGGTGTCGGGATCGCGTTGTTCCTGACGCAGTACTCGCCCAAGCGCCTGGCGCGGCCGTTCTCCACCATGGTGGATCTGCTGGCCGCGGTCCCTTCGATCGTGTTCGGTCTGTGGGGCGTGCTGGTGCTGGCTCCGAAACTGGAGCCGCTCCAGAGCTTCCTGAACGACAAGCTCGGCTGGTTCTTCCTGTTCTCCAAGGGGAACCTGACCAGCTACCTGGGCACCATCTTCACCGCGGGCGTGGTGCTCGCGGTGATGATCCTGCCGATCATCACCTCGGTGAGCCGCGAGGTCTTCGGGCTCACCCCGCTCTCGCACATCGAGGCGGCGCAGGCGCTCGGTGCCACCAAGTGGGAGGTCGTGCGGCTCACCGTGCTGCCCTACGGCCGCTCGGGTGTGATCGCCGGTTCCATGCTGGGCCTGGGCCGCGCGCTCGGTGAGACCATCGCCGTCCTCATCGTGCTGCGCACCGCCGCCCAGCCGGGCAACTGGTCGCTGTTCGACGGCGGCTTCACCTTCGCCTCCAAGATCGCTTCGGCCGCTTCGGAATTCAGCTCCAAGCTGCCGACCGGCGCCTACATCGCCGCCGGTTTCGTGTTGTTCGCTTTGACCTTCGTCGTCAACGCACTGGCCCGGCTGGTCGCGGGCGGGAAGGTGAACGGATGACCACCACGCTCGACAAGCCGGTCAAGGCCCCCACCTTCCGGCACGTCTCCACCGCCCGGCGGATCAAGAACAATGTCGCCACCGGCGTCGTGTGGGCCTGCTTCTTCATCGCGCTGGTGCCGCTGCTCTGGGTGCTCTACACGGTCATCCAAAAGGGCTTCAGCATGGTCGCCGATATCGACTGGTGGACCAAGTCGCAGAACAACGTGCTGCCCGATCAGTACGCGGGCGGCGTCTACCACGCCATCTACGGCACCATCGTGCAGTCCGCCATCGCGGCGGTGATCGCGGTGCCGCTGGGCATCATGGCCGCGGTCTATCTGGTCGAATACGGTCGCGGCTGGCTGGCCAAGGTCACCACCTTCATGGTCGACATCCTGGCCGGCGTGCCGTCCATCGTGGCCGCGCTGTTCATCTTCGCGCTGTGGATCGCCACCTTCGGCTTCCCGCAGAGCGCCTTCGCGGTATCGCTGGCGCTGGTGCTGCTCATGCTGCCCGTGGTGGTGCGCTCCACCGAGGAAATGCTGAAGCTGGTGCCCGACGAACTGCGCGAGGCCTCCTACGCGCTCGGCGTGCCGAAGTGGAAAACCATTGTGCGGATCGTGGTTCCGACCGCGGCCCCCGGCATGATCTCCGGCATCCTGCTGTCCGTCGCCCGCGTCATGGGCGAGACCGCGCCGGTGCTGGTGCTCGTCGGCTACTCCAAGTCGATCAACTTCGACGTCTTCAACAACAACATGGCCTCGCTGCCGCTGTTGATGTACCAGGAGTTGAGCAACCCCCGGGCCGCCGGCCAGGCGCGCGTGTGGGGTGCGGCGCTGACCCTGATCCTGATCATCGCGCTGCTGTACCTCGCCGCTGCCGCGGTCAACAAGCTGCTGACGCGGAACCGATAGAAGGAAAGACAGATGGCCAAGCGGATCGACGTCAAAGACCTGAATATTTTCTACGGCAAGTTCCACGCCGTCTCGGACGTGTCGCTGACCGTGTTGCCGCGCAGCGTGACCGCCTACATCGGCCCGTCCGGCTGCGGTAAGTCCACCGTGCTGCGCGCGCTGAACCGCATGCACGAGGTGACCCCGAGCGCCCGCGTCGAAGGCGCGGTGCTGCTCGACGGCGAGGACATCTACGGCGCGAACATCGATCCGGTGGGCGTGCGGCGCACCATCGGCATGGTGTTCCAGCGGCCGAACCCGTTCCCCACCATGTCCATTCGCGACAATGTGGTGGCGGGGCTGAAGCTGCAGGGCGTGCGCAACAAGAAGGAACTCGACGAGGTCGCCGAGCGCTCGCTGCGCGGCGCGAACCTGTGGAACGAGGTCAAGGACCGGCTCGACAAGCCGGGCGGCGGGCTCTCCGGCGGTCAGCAGCAGCGACTGTGCATCGCGCGCGCCATCGCGGTGTCGCCGGACGTGCTGCTCATGGACGAGCCGTGCTCCGCGCTGGATCCGATCTCGACGCTGGCCATCGAGGATCTGATCTCCGAGCTGAAGAAGGAGTTCACGATCGTCATCGTCACGCACAACATGCAGCAGGCTGCGCGTGTGAGTGACCAGACGGCCTTCTTCAACCTCGAGGCTCAGGGCAAGCCCGGCCGCCTGATCGAGATCGACGAGACCGAGAAGATCTTCTCCAACCCGTCGCAGAAGGCCACTGAGGACTACATCTCCGGCCGCTTCGGCTAAACGGCACCCGAACTAGACGGCCCCCGATCCTGAACGGATCGGGGGCCGTTTTTGTATCGGGGGGACTCGACGGCCCCCGATCCTGAACGGATGGGGGCCGTTTGTATGGGGGACCCGATGACTCCGACCCTGAACGTCTCGGGAGCCCCTTTTGTATTGGGGGTATGGGGGCCTGGCCCCCATACCCCCTCTTCTTTTCGAGGCGAAGCCACGAATGTGTGCTGCGTCATAGGACGCGCGTGCTGTTGTGTGCAACCGTCGGTCACAGTTAGTCTTCCTGCAAGTAAACCAATCGGTTTAGTCAGGAGGTGTGTCGGATGACGGTGTCAATGGCGACCCGGGGTTCCGGGACCGCGGGGCTCTCGTCGAGGGCGAAGATTGCGGCTCTGATCGCGATCTGTCTCGCGGAACTGCTTGTCGTGCTGGATAACACGCTGGTCAACGTGGCTCTGCCCTCGATGGCCGTGCAACTGCAGGCGGATATGGCCGGCCTGCAGTGGATCGTGGACGCGTTCACGCTCGCGTTCTCGGGCCTGCTGCTCGCCATGGGCCATCTCGGTGACCGCTACGGCCGCCGGCTGTTCATGGTCATCGGCCTGGTCGGCGTCGCCGCCATGTCCGCGGCGGGCGCGCTCTCCTCCGGCCTCGGCCAGGTCATCGCGGCCCGCGCGGGCATGGGAGTCTTCGCCGCGGTCGTCTTCCCGGCCACGCTCGCCCTCATCACGAACATCTTCACCGCCAAGCGCGAACGCGCCGCCGCCATCGCGCTCTGGACCGCCATGGCCGGCGTCGCCATCGCGATCGGCCCGACCGTCGGCGGCTGGCTGCTGGAGTACTTCTCCTGGCATTCGGTGTTCTGGATCAATGTCCCGGTCGCACTGGTCGCCATCGTGGCCGTGTATCTGACCGTCCCGGAGTCCAAGGCCGATCACGTCGATCGCCTGGACCGCATCGGCATCGTGCTCTCGCTGATCGGCATCACGGCACTGGTGTGGAGCATCATCGAGGCCCCGAAGCACGGCTGGCTGTCCACCCAGAGCCTGCTGGGCTATCTCTTCTCGGCGATCGCGTTGACGGTGTTCGTGCTGTGGGAACTGCGGGTGGCGACGCCGGTGCTGAACATGCGGCTGTTCAAGAACCGCCGTTTCGCGCTGCCGTCGCTGGCGATCACCGTCTCGTACTTCTCCGCGTTCGGCTTCCTGTTCCTGATCACCCAGTACTTCCAGGGCGTGAAGGAACTGTCTCCGCTCCAATTCGGCATCCACTCACTGCCTTTCGCGGTGGCCGTGGGTCTCGCCGCGCCCGTCGCGACCCTGCTGGCGCAGCGCGTCGGCACCACCGCCATGGTGGTGTCCGGCCTGCTCATCCTGGCGGTGGCCATGTACATCGCCGGGCAGACGAAGGTCGAAACCGCTTATCTCGGACCGGTTGTGCTGTCGATGATCCTGATGGGATTGGGCTTCGCGGTGGTGCAGGGACCGGCGACCGAATCCATCATGGGCTCCGTGCCTTTGGAGGAGGCGGGCGCGGGTTCGGCCGTCAACGACACCACGCGTGAGGTCGGCGGTGCGCTGGGCGTGGCGCTGCTGGGCTCGATCATGGGCTCCATCTACACCTCGCGGGTGGCCGACAAGATCGCCGGAATCCCGAACCAGATCATGAACCCGCAGCAGAAGGAGCTGGCGAGCAATACGCCGATCAGCGTGCTGGAGATCGTGAAGGCCCCGGTGAATCCGATTCTGGCCCCGGCGAAAACGGATCTGATCCACTCCATGAAGGTGGCGGCCCTGGAAGGCGCGCAGGCGGCTTCCTACGTCGCGGTGGGCACCTTGGTCGTCGCGGCCGTGATCGTCGCTCTCACGCTGCCCTGGAAGCCGGAACGCGGCGAGTCGTACCTCATGGGCTGGCGCGAGAAAGAGCCTGCCCCAACCGATTCCACGGCGGACTGAAGATATGACCGACGCCCGCACCGTGTCTGTGCGGGCGCCGGTCGTGGGGGCTGCCCCTGAAACCCCTTGGTCTTCCGGGGTTTCAGGGGTTCACCCCTGAGAACTTCCGAGAGTCAGATGGACTCTTTCTCCGAATCCGGGTCCGGCGGCAGCACGCCGGTCACCAGGAACACCACCCGCCGGCCGATCTCCACGGCGTGGTCGGCGAAGCGCTCGTAGTAGCGGCCCAGCAGCGCCACGTCCACGGCCGAAGCCACGCCGAACTGCCAGTCACGATCCATGATCAGCGTGAACAGGTGCTTGCGCAGATCGTCCATCGCCTCGTCGTCGTCGGTCAGCTTGAGGGCGCGCTCGGGATCACGGGTCTCGAGCACCTCCTTGGCCGCCGCGCCCATCTTGACCGCGATCCGGCCCATCTCGGCGAAGTAGCTGTTGACCGCCTCGGGCACCGCGTGCGCCGGGAAGCGGCGCCGGGTCATCTTGGCGACGTGCAGCGAGAGCACGCCCATCCGGTTCACGTCGGAGACGATCTGGATGGCGCTGACCACCTGCCGCAGGTCACCGGCGACGGGCGCCTGCAGCGCCAGCAGCGCGAAGGCCTTCTCCTCGGCCAGCTGGATCATCTCGGCGATGCGGTCGTATTCGGTGATCACCTGCTCCGCGAGCTCGAGGTCGGCGCTGAGCAGCGACTGGGTCGCCCGCTCCATGGCCGATCCGGCGAGCCCGGCCATGCCACCGAGCAGGTCGGCTAGCTCGGCCATTTGTTCGTTGTAGATGACACGCATGATTCAAGACATTAGTGGTCGCCGGGAACCAAGTCACCAACGGTGGGTTAATCATCGGTGCCGGTCGGTCGTGTCCGGTTCCCCGCAGCTCGGAGCGGGTGCTCGTGAACCGCTATTTACAAGTGTCGTCGGCGGCGTTCACGTGCTCCAGATCGGACGGCAGTGTGACCGGCGCCCCAGCCGCGGTCTCGGTCGGCGTGTCGGGCAGCGTCTGCCCGAAGGGGGTCGCGGTGCGCACGGTGCCCGCGTAATCGGTGCCCAGCACCACCTCGACGATGCTGCCCAGACCGGTGGTCGATTCCAGGGTCGCGCCCGGGATGGCGCTGGCCACGGTCGCGGCGGCGGCCTCCTGCCCGCTGGAATAGCGGACCTTGGTGCTCGCCGAGACGCCGTCGGCGTAATTGCCGGTGCTGTAGATCTTGAAGCCCTGGTTGGCCAGTTTGGTGGCGGCCGTGGCGGCCACGCCGCCGACCCCGGAGGCGTTCGACATCTGCAGCGAGACGGTGCTCGGATCCACCGCCGTCAGTTTGGGTTTGGCCGTCGGCGCCGCGCTGGTGGTCCCGGCCGGGGCCTCCACCTTCTTCTCGCCGGGCAGCGGCTGATCGTCGATGATGGCGCGGAAGATGGCCTGGATATCCGACGTACGCGGGATCTCGTTGCCGTAGGAGGTGGTGCCGGCGGTCGGCACGGTCAGGAAGGTGATCGCGCCCGTCTCCATGTTCTTGAGCGAACGCCCCAAGGTCAGCAGGTCTTTGGTGGTGACGTTGTCCATGAAGGAGTGCTCGGCGAAGGCATTGATGAAGCCGTTGAGCTTGCCCATGTCGAAGAGCACCTTGCTCGAGGTCGCGCTGCGCAGCAGTGAGGACAGGAAGCGCTGCTGCCGGTTGATGCGGTCGTAGTCGGAGCGTTCCTCGCCGACCACGTGGCGGGCGCGCACGTAGTCGAGGGCGGTGGCGCCGTCGACCTTCTGCTTGCCGGGGGTGGTGAGCACGGTGCCGAGGATCTCGTCGACCAGCGGCTTGTTGGTGCAGACCTCCACGCCGCCGATGGTGTCGACCATGGCCTCGAAGCCCGCGAAATCGATGCCGATGAAGTGGTTGATCTTCAGGCCGGACATCTTCTGGATGACCTTGGTGAGGCATTTGGGCCCGCCGAGGGCGTAGACCGCGTTCAGCTTGTCGCCCATGGCCGACGGGAACTTCTCGCCGGTGTACCGGCCCTTGTCGTTGTCCCAGCCCTCGCATTCCGGGCGGGTGACGTCCAGATCGCGCGGGAACGAGACGGCGACCACGCGGGAGCGGTCGGCCGGGATATTGACCAGCATGACGGTGTCGGCGCGGGCGCCTTCGGCGTCGTCGAGGGTGCCCGCGCCCAGCTGCGAGTTCACGCCCGCGCGGGTATCGGTTCCGATGATCAGGTAGTTCTCGTCGCCGTACTGCGCGCCGACATCGACGATGTCCTCGGAATTCGTGTCGATGGCGTTCACGTGGTTGAGATCGCCGTCTTTGGCCTTCTGGTAGCTCCATCCGGTGCCGGTGATGATCAGGCAGAGCACCGCGAAGAGCGCACCCGAGATCCGGCCCGCCAGTTTGATCTTCCGATTGCGCCGCCTGCGACTCGCGGACAGCCGGGACAGCGGTTTCGCGCCGACGGCGGCCGGGAGCGCGGTGGTGGGGTAGTCGGCGGGCGACTCCACCTGAATGCCGGTCTGCGCCTTGCCCTTCGGCTTCGGTGCGGACGGCGCGGGGGTGATCGCGGGTAGTTCCTCGGTGGGCGGATCGGCCACGGCGGCCCGGCGCATCTCGCCCTCCACGCCGCGCTGGGCGGCAGCGGGAGCGGCCACCTGATGGCGCGCGCCCGTGCTGCCCGGGTCCGCGGGTACGGCCCGGCGTGCGCCGGTGCTGCCCGGGTCGGTGGGTACGGCGCGGCGTGTGCCGGTGCTACCTGGATCGGTGGGTACGGCGCGGCGTGCGCCGGTGCTGCCGGGATCGGCGGGAACCGCCCGGCGTGCGCCGGTGCTGCCGGGATCGGCGGGTACCGCGCGCCGGGCCCCGGTGGCCCCTGGGTCGGCGGGCGCGGTGCGGCGCGTGCCGCTGCCGTTCGCGTCGGGTCCGCGGCGAGAGCCGTTGGGGGCAGCCGGTTCCGGCGCGGCCGTGCGGCGCGCCCCGGTGCTGCCCGGATCCGCCGGTGCGGGGCGGCGGGTGGGCCCGCTGCCTACCTCCGGCCAGCCCGCGGAATTGCCGGGTTCTTCGTAATGCCCGTTGGCGCCGGGGTTCTCGTCGGGTTCGGAACGGCGACGACGCCGGGTCTTGCGTTCGCTGTCCACGCGTTCGACGAGATCCTGTACTGAGATGGGCGCGGAACCGCCTGCGGCATTGTCGTTGTGCCGGGAGCGTCGGCCGGTGTGATTCTGGGCAGCGTCTTCCGCGACGGAGCGCTCCCAGGGGGCGCGACCTCCGGGCCGAGGCGTGCGCCCGTACCGATCGTCACCCACCAACGAACCTCACTTTGCTATTCGATGCCGACCGCCATGATAACGATTTCGCCACGGTGAACCACTTGAACCGAATTTAGTCCCGGCTAACTCACGAACACCGCTGGTCCGCCGCGTGCGCTTCGATGCGGTGGATCGACGCCTGGCGGAAAGTCTGCCAGTGCGACGGCGATACGGCCGGGAGCGGATGGTGACTTTTCAGCCTCCGCTGTGCATCACATCGGCAGCGCAGGGGACGGTCGGATCGTCCGGGTCGTCGAGCCAGCCCTCGGGCAGGGTGACCTTGCCGGGCGAGCCCTGCCGGCCGCGCGGGCCCTCGGCGTCCTTGGGGAACGGGGCCGTGGGATCGAGCTGCCCGATCAGGTCCTCGAGTTCGGCGAGGCTGCCGACGGTGGCGAAGCGGCGGCGCAGTTCGGAGCCGACCGGGAAGCCCATCAGATACCAGGCCATGTGCTTGCGGATGTCCCGCATGGCCTTGTCCTCGCCGTCGTGCTCGACGAGCAACTGGGTGTGCCGGAACAGGATCTCGCCGACCCGGCCCAGATTCGGCCCGGCCGGGATCGGCTCACCGCGCAGCGCGGCCTCCAGCTCGCCGAAAAGCCAAGGGCGGCCCAGGCATCCGCGCCCGACCACGACGCCGTCGCAGCCGGTCTCGGCCATCATGCGGACCGCGTCGCCGGCGCTGAAGATATCGCCGTTGCCCAGCACCGGAATCGAGGTGACGGCTTCCTTGAGCCGCGCGATGGCGGTCCAGTCGGCCTCGCCGGAGTACCGCTGCGCGGCCGTGCGAGCGTGCAGCGCAACGGCTTTCGCGCCCTCGGCCTCGGCGATGCGGCCGGTGTCGAGATAGGTCAGGTGCTCGTCGTCGATGCCGATCCGGAACTTCACGGTGATCGGCACGCCGGCCGGTTCGGCCGCGGAAACCATGGCGCGCATGATGTCCCGGAACAGCTGGCGCTTGTAGGGCAGCGCCGCGCCGCCGCCGAGGCGGGTCACCTTGGGTACCGGGCAGCCGAGATTCAGATCGATGTGGTCGGCCATGCCCTCGCCGACGATGATGCGCACGGCCTCGCCGAGCGTCTTGGGATCCACCCCGTACAGCTGCATGGAGCGCGGGCTCTCGTCCGGCCCGAACGCCATCATGTGCAGTGTCTTCTCGTTGCGCTCGACAATGGCGCGCGCGGTGATCATCTCGCACACGTAGATCGAGGTGGCGCTGCCGAACTCCCGGCACAGCGTCCGGAAGGCGACATTGGTGATGCCCGCCATGGGAGCCAGCACGACCGGCGGATCGACCGGATAGGGGCCGATCCGCAGTGCGGTTCGCGAGGTCTCGAGCGTCGTCACGCCGACCAGTGTCTCATCCGCGCCCCTGTGGCCGGTCCCACATGTCCCGCCCGATGGCATCGATCACATTCGCCGGGCGGGAAAGCGACGGCCCCGCCCGACCGTGGCGGTCGGGCGGGGCCGTGGCAGGCGGTCGCGGATCAGCTCGCGTTGGACGCGAGTTCCTTCTCGCGCTTGGCGGCCTCGCGGGCCAGCATGCGGTCGCGCTGCTCCTCGAACTTCACGACGTCCTTGCCGAGCTTCTCGAGGAAATTGCCGAGGCGGTCGCGGGTCTGCTCGCCGCGCGCGCTGAAGTCGTCGCGCTCGAAGATGCGCCACTTCTTCAGCACCGGGTTCACCACTTCCTCGAGGTGCTGGCGCAGGTCGTAGATGCCGTGCTTGGCCATCAGCACGCCGTTGCGGCGGAAGTTGGGCATACCGGCGCCCGGCATCTGGAAGTTCTCCAGGATGAGGGTGATGGCTTCGAGGGTCTGGTCGGGGCTCAGGTCCAGGGCCGCGCCGCACATGTTCCGGTAGAAGATCATGTGCAGGTTCTCGTCCGCGGCGATGCGCTGCAGCATGCGGTCGGCGATGGGATCGTCGCAGACCTTGCCGGTATTGCGGTGCGAGACGCGGGTGGCGAGTTCCTGGAAGGTCACGTACGCCACCGAGAACAGGAAGCCCGCGCTGCCCGGGAGCTTCTCCAGTTCCTCTGTGGGCGAGGCGAATCCATTGGTCATGTGGATCATGCGGGCCTGCTCCAGGGCGACCGGGTCGACGCCGCGGGTGACCACCAGGTAGTCGCGCATGACGATGCCGTGCCGGTTCTCCTCGGCGGTCCAGCGGCCGACCCAGGTGCCCCAGGCGCCGTCCTGGGAGAAGTTCTCGGCGATCTCACGGTGGTAGGAGGGGAGGTTGTCCTCGGTGAGCAGGTTGGTGATCATCGCCGCCTTGGCGAGCTCGCTCAGCTTGGACTGTTCCGGATCCCAGTCGATGCCGCCCATGGCGGCGAAGTTCCGGCCCTCTTCCCACGGGACGTAGTCGTGCGGGTGCCATTCCTTGGCCAAGGAGAGGTGGCGGTTGACGTTCTCCGCGGCAACCGGCTCCAACTCCGTCAGCAGCTCGAGTTGAGTCAGATCCTTTGCCATAAACATGCCCTTCATGTTGTGCGTGGTTGCAGTTGGTTCCCTCGCCGGCCGCAGTGCCGCGGCCCATACCTTACGTGACCGTAGGGTGATGTGAAACTCACACGATTGCCATTGCGCAGGAGGTGACCGTTGTCATACGACAACGGCCCACAGCGACGTCTATCGCCATGGGCCGCAGTTCGTTAGCCGCACACCGGGACTCGGTGCAATGTCACTTCTTGCCGCCGAGCAATCCGCCCAGCACGTTCCCGAGCACACTGCCCGCGTTCTGACCGACCGCCTTGCCGAGAATGTCGCCCAGACCGCCGCTGCCGCCCTGGCCGCCGCCGGTGGCGCCCCCCAGCAGGCTACCCAAGATGTCGCCGATGCCGCCGCCGCCCGCCTGGGCTCCGGTCGCCGCGCCGCCACCGGCGCCCGCGCCGCCGAGCATCTTCTTGCCCACGTAGGCGAGCACGATCGGGGCCAGCATGGGGAGCAGCTTGGACATCAGGTCCTGGGTGATGGCGCTGCCGCCGACATTGCCCAGGGCGCTCATCACGGTGTTCTTCTCGGCGCCGAAGGTCTGCTCCACCACCTGGTTGCCGGCGGTGGTGTCGACCTGGTCGATATTGACGCCGCCTTCGAGCAGATCCTCTGGCTGCTTTGCGATTTCGCCTTCCAGATGCGCTGCCGCGTCGGGGTTGCCGGCCTGTGCCTGGAAGCCGCCGAGCAAGACGGGGATGGCCGCACTGATCGCGGTGTTCGCGGTCGCCTGATCGACCCCGAGCTTGTCGGCGATCTGTGCGACGGGTACTTGGGAGAGCAGGTCATCGAAGGAAGTCATGAACTCCGCCTGTGGTGATGGGGACCCGGATAAGCCCTAACAGGCTCACGGTAGGCGAAAACCGGACAGATTGCTACAGATTCGCGGATGTGGCGCGGGGCCCGGATGTAGCATCCGGGCCCCGCGCGACCGAGTGCCCCCACCAGGGCTCGAACCTGGGACCTGCGGATTAAAAGTCCGTAGCTCTACCAACTGAGCTATAGGGGCGCGGGATGTGAGTGTAGTGCGCCGTGTGCACAAGTGTTAAACGAGTATCCGATTGTGCTCGGGCCATTGATGTTTGCGCAGGTCATGGCGGTCGACGCGGAGGGAGCGGCGGCGCGCCACGGGGGCCGGCCGGGTATCGCGGCGGCGCGGTGCGCGGTGCGGGCGGACCGGCGGGCGCCGGAGCGCGCGATGACACGGTGTGCCGAACCGATGACGGCACGTGCCGAACCGGTCGGAATCTGTCGGTGACGGTAACCGGCGGAGGCACGATGAGAGGTTGTGAAGGTTCGGACCGGTCGGTGGGGGGACACGCCAAGCGGGCTGGGGGGTCTGATTGCAATGACGGGACGCGCCCGCGCGGCCCGGCAGGGCGCCGCGACGGCGTGTCGCGGGGCCGAGGTGAGCGCGCGCATGCCTGCGGGCGGACGGCGCTCGGCAATCGTGTTGCCACTCAGTTTGTTTCGTGGCGGCCACGTGTGAATATCATCCAATGGTGATGTGTGGCAAGCTTTTTGGTGTCGGGGGAGGGGATCGTACGGGCCCGTCGCCGCGGGGAAGGCGCGGGTCCGGGCGCGATGCCGGTGCGGTGCGCCCGGAATCGGGTCTGCCGGGCCGGGGGCCGAACATCACTGGGATATGGGCGAATTCAGCTATTCGGACCAATCGCCCATTCGGTAGCTGCGAAATTGCGGTGCACGATAGGGGGCGGTCTGGCTAACTGACTTTCCGGTACACCTCACGCAGGGTGCGCTTTCCGGGTAACTTGACCGACTGGTGAATTCCCGAAGAACCGGGATTGCCCCGGCGGCACGGGATTCGGCTTATCGTTGATGTGCCCGAACGTGTCGCGACCGGTCGTGCCGATCGCGGCTCCACAACAGATGAAGCTGCGGGAGGACTACCGACACGACGTGAACGCCCGGGTGCGCACCCCCTGCGGTGCACCCGGGCGGGAAAAACTATACCAGTTGGTGTGTTTCAAGTTTTTCGCGCTTTTTCGTACCAAAAGTTTGGTAATTCGGGCAAAAGCCCGTTCAAAAGTATTTGAAAGACACGTAACTTTGCGTCGCAACTTTGAAAAGGTTTGCGGCGGTAGCTAGCTTCGGAGGCGTTTCGAGCATGGCACGGCAGCAAGAGCGGGCCCGCCGGACACGCGCGGCGATCATCAGGTCCGCCGCCGTTGAGTTCGGGAAGAGCGGCTATGCCGCTGCTTCGCTCAACCGCATATTGGAAGGTTCCCGGGCGACCAAGGGCGCCATGTACTTCCACTTCGACTCGAAGGAGGATCTGGCGCGGGCGGTCTTGGAAGCCGCAGTGGACCGCTACCGCGCCTCGACTGAAAGATGGCTCGCCCGAGGCGATCTCGGGCCACTGGACACCTTGCACGGCATGATCGACGAGATCGCGCTGCGCTTGGAGAACGGACATCATCATCCAGGCGGAGTTCCGGCTCATCATCGAACCGGAGTTCTATCGCGACATCCAGGCCGGCGGCGGCCGCATCCTCGGGCGGTCCATCCGGCTGCTCGCGGTCCGCGCGACCGAACACAAACAGCTGCGCCCGGACGCCGATCCGGACCGGTTCACCCGCACCCTGGCGGCGGCCCTCGCGGGCCAGCGCTATATCTCCGATGTGCTGGGCGGTCCGGTGGATCTGCGCTCCCGTTTCGCCGAAGCGCTCGAGGTGGTCATCGACGCCACCGCGACGCCGGAGTGGATCGAGGAGTTCCGGCGCGTGGGCTGGAAGGTGTCCGCTCGGTTGGAAGATCTCAATTTGGGTCTCTGACCAGTGGATTTGGGATTACGGCGGATGCTGTCATAAGCTATCTCCGCTCCCAACGGATGCCGTTGAGCAACGGTCCAGAGCAATCTGGCCGGGCCCCCTTCGTCTAGCGGCCTAGGACGCCGCCCTTTCAAGGCGGTAGCGCGGGTTCGAATCCCGTAGGGGGTACAACCATGGAGACATGGTTGTCGGAGCAAGCAAGGCCCTGTGGCGCAGTTGGTTAGCGCGCCGCCCTGTCACGGCGGAGGTCGCGGGTTCGAGTCCCGTCAGGGTCGCAAGACTAGCGATGGCATTCAGTTGGGTGCCTCCGGCCAGGTAGCTCAGTTGGTACGAGCGTCCGCCTGAAAAGCGGAAGGTCGCCGGTTCAATCCCGGCTCTGGCCACAACCTTCAGAAGGTCGCCCCCTCCGGGGGCGGCCTTCTTTTTTGTTATGTGGGGGCAAGCCCCCACACCCCCAAGGCTTGTCTGCGTGTTCGGGTGTGGGGGAGCTGATCTTGGTGCCATGCTGGAGTCATGGCTGACTCGGATAATGCTTGGTACTACGACTTGTCCACTCATCAGGCCGTGCAGGGGAAGCAGGGGTGGGTGGGGGACCGGATGGGGCCCTATCCTGACAAGGCAACGGCGGAAAGGGCTTTGGAGATCGCGAAGGCGCGGAACAGGGCGGCCGACGCGGAAGAAGACTGATGACGCGGTGATGCCGCGGCGCCCCCCTGATGATGCGGTCATGTGGTGCTCAGACCTATCAAGTACCGTTTCTTGAGCTGAAACGGGCAAGAAACGAGCGGGAGGGCTTTGCCTTGAAGGTGACCGTGGTGGTGCCGACCTACAACGAGCGCGAGAACCTGCCGGTGGCGGTGGAGCGGCTGACCGCACTACCGGTGGCCGATCTGCACGTGCTGGTTGTGGACGACAATTCCCCGGACGGCACCGGCGAGGTCGCCGACAAGCTGGCCGCGGATCTGCCGAACGCCGTGAGCGTGCTGCACCGCACGGAGAAGGACGGCCTGGGGAGGGCCTACATCGCCGGTATCACGAAGGCACTGGACGAGGGCGCGGACGTGGTGATCCAGATGGACGCCGACCTGTCGCACCCGGCCGAGGTCATCCCGGCCATGCTGGAGAAGCTGGAGACCACCGACGCGGGCGTGGTGCTCGGATCGCGTTATGTGCCCGGCGGTTCCACCGCCGAGGAGTGGAAGTGGTACCGGAAGGCGCTGTCCGCCTGGGCCAACTTCTACGTGAACATGATCCTGCGGCTCGGCGTGAAGGACGCGACCGCCGGTTTCAAGGCGTGGAAGGCGGATACGCTGCGCGCCATCGACGTCGCCTCGATCAAGTCGAACGGCTACTCGTTCCAGGTCGAGATGAACTACCGCACCGTCAAGAAGGGCATCAAGATCGCCGAGGTGCCGATCCGCTTCGAGGAGCGCACCCTGGGCGCCTCCAAGATGAGCCTGAAGGTGCAGCTGGAATCGGCTCTCATGCCGTGGAAGCTACTGTTCGGCAAGCAGGTTTGACCTACTCCGGGAGTTCGCGCTCGCGGCCCTGACGGGTCGCGAACGCGGACCGGATCCAGCAGAACTCAGTCCGGTGCGCCGGGCTGGGTGAGATCCGGCCAGTGCAGCAGGGTCTCGACGAACAACTGACGCACCTTCTCCACCTCGGCGTCCATCTCGGCCGGATTCCAGCCGCTGACGTCGATCGGCGGCAGTACCGCCACCTCCACCACCCCTTTGCGCACGATCGCCGAATTCCGCCAGGCGATTTCCCCGGCGTTCCGGATCACCACCGGAATCACCGGCACCCCGGCCTGGATCGCGATGTGGAACGCGCCCTTCTTGAACGGTCCCACACTGGGCGTCAGCGACCGGGTGCCCTCCGGCGCGATCACCACCGACAGTCCGCCGCGCAGGGTTTCGACCACCGGCGCCAGCGCCGCCTTGGCCGCCACCGAATTCGCCCGGTCGATGAACGTCACCTCGACGAACCGCATGAGCGGCCCGAACACCGGGTTCTTGGTGATCTCCTTCTTGGCGATGCCGGTGAATCCGGTCCCGAGCACCTCGGCCAGCACCACGATGTCGAACTGGCTCTGGTGATTGAAGATGAACACCGCCGGCCGCGGCGACCGGGTGTATTCCGCCCCGCTCACCCGGACCCGCACGCCGGTACCGCGCAGTGTCGAGTCCGCCGCGTAGGTCATCATCGAATCCGCCATCCGGCGGCGCTGTTTGGTGTGCGCCTGGGCCGCGACCCCGAACAGCGCCCCGCCGAGCAGTCCGGTGAATCCGGCCAGGGTGCGCGCGTAGTCGGCCGCGCCCGGGGACTGCCGCGGCCGGAAATGCAGTACCGGCCAATCCTTCTCGGCGGCCTCCAGCAGCACCCGGGGATCCGGGTTCACCGCCACGTGCTGTCCGCCCAGCTGCAACAGCGGCAGGTCGGCGGCGCTGTCGCCGTACACCCAGCTGTGTTCCAGGTCGATATCGTGCGCGCCGGCGAACCGCCGCACTGCATCGGCCTTACCGTTGCGCCACAGCGGTTTTCCTTCCACGTGCCCGGTCAGCACACCGTCCTGCACCGCCATGGTGGTGCACAGCACGTGCGGGATGCCGAGCTCCGCGGCCACCGGCCGCACCTGATACCGGGTGAGCGAACTCACCAGCACGATGGTGTGCCCGGCCGCCTCGTGCTCGCGCACCAGCCGCCACGCCTCCGGATACAGGTGCCCGTACACGGTGCGCTGGAACACTTGTGCGCCCAGCTTTTCCAGTTCGGCCTCCGGCACGCCCGCCCAGGAGTACATGATCTGCTGCAGGAACCGCTCGTATTCGCCTTCGCTGCGCGCCCCTCGGATGCCGCCCAGCAGTTCGGCGGTGCGGGTGCGTTCGCTACTGCGCCGCCGCAGCACCCGGCTCGGCAGCGCGGGCGGATTGAACCCCGCCACCACGGTGCCGCCGAAATCGAAGACGGCGGCGATGCGCGGCCCCTGCGGCCCGGAGCGAATCGCGGCCAGGGTGTCGTCCAGGCTGACCGTTCCGACCGGCTGCTGGGTGATGCCGAGCCCCGGTTCCAGCGGAGTCGGTTGCAGCGCATCGCCTCCGGACAGTGTCGAATCGCCGGCCCGATGCGTCATAGCGTGTCCAGCCGATTGGACGGGTCCAGGGTGGCGGCCCGCGAGATCCGCGCCCCGATGGCCCGCAGTTCGGCCGCGAACCGGGCGCGCCGCTCGGCCAGCTCGGCCGGATCGTCGCCGAGTTCGAGCAGGCCGTGATTGTCGGCGAGTTTGAGTGCGCTGCCGAACAATTCCGAGGACACCGATTCGGGACTGTGCAGACGCTGTTGCAGCAGCATCTGTTTGCCCACGCTGAGCGCTTCGGCGACGAGCGCCTTCTTGTCCACCGGCGCCGCCGGATCGCTCGCGGCCAGCCGTTCGGCCACCACCAGTTGCGCGTCGATGAACGAGCGCAGCACCCGGTGCGCCATGATGAACCCGGATTCGGCCAGCTTGGCCAGGATTTCGGTGCCGACGGTCCCGGCCGCGGTGCGCCGGTGCCATTCCGGATCGACGCGCAGCATCTCGGCGGTGAGCTGGCTGGTGAATTCGGCGCGTTCGGGGAAGAAGAACTCGAACTTGAGCAGATCGCGCAGCCGGTAGGCGGTCTCCCAGCCGACCCGCAGCTGATCGCCCTCGGGCGCTTCGACGGCGGTGAGCACCGACAGTTCGAGAATGGCGCGGTTGACGAACCAGTGCACGGCGCTGTTGCGATAGAACGCGGCCTCCAGGTGCGCGCCCGCGCCGATCGAGTAGACCGGTTCCAGCCCACCGCGATACACGGTCACCACCTTGGCCACGGCCAGCTGTTCCAGCACCACCGCCAGCCCGTGATCGTCGCGCAGGGTGGCGAGTTCGCCGCGCGGCAGGTCCCGGCTCTCCAGATACCCGAGCACGGGTGCGATGGCGGCCCGCAGTTCGGTTCGGGTGAGCGCGCGTTCGTGCACGCCCAGCAGCACCAGCGTGGTGAGCGCGTTCACGGTGACCGGCGTGACGTCGTTGATGCCGACGGCCACTTCGAACGCGAGCCGTTGCACCGCTTTCTGTTCCAGCTCCACCACGTCGTCGGGGGCATTGACGGGCGGGTGCGCGGTGAGCGGATCCCCGTGCGCGGTCAGCCTTTCCCGCGCCGACAGCGGGGTGCCGAACCGGACGTACACGTGTCCGGCCGAATGCTGTTGATTGCGTACGTAGCGCGCCAGCCAGGCCAGTCCCTCGGCCTGTTTGCTGCCGCCGGTCTGCTCGTCGGCGATGGCCCCGATCTCGTTGAGCCGCTCGTAGGTGATCGACACCGGCACCAGCATCACATCGTCGATGCGTTTGTACCGCAGTGCCGCCGCGAGGTAATTCAGCAAGCCGTAGCGCGGTGGCCGCAGCTTGCCGGTGCGGGTGCGCCCGCCCTCGAAGTACCACTCCAGATTGAATCGCTTGGCCAGCAGATAGGCGAAGTACTCCTCGACGACCGCCTTGTACACCTCGTCGTCGCCGAAGCTGCGGCGGATGAACACGGTGCCGGTGCGCCGGGCGATCGGCCCGATCGGCCAGAACTTGAGATTGGCCCCGCCCACCACGTGATTGGGCGGAAAGTCGTTGCGCGCCAGAATGTCCCCGAGCACGAAGGCGTCCACATACGACCGGTGCGAGGGCAGGAACACCAGCGGGTACCGCCGGTTCAGGTGCTTGAGCCGGTCCAGCCCGGTCTCGTCGCTGTCCACCTTCCAGGTGGAGGCGTGCACGGGCCGCATGGCCTGGGTGAACAGGTCCGATACCAGTCGGCTCTGCGCGGCCACCAGTTCCTTCAACGCCTTCTCGGCGCGCCGGTACACCTCGCGCGCGGGGGTGCCGGTGGCTTCGGCGATGACGTCGAGCCGCCGCAGGAATTCCGGTGAGTCCAGGATCTCCTCGGCCACCAGCCGCGGCACCTTGTACCGGTCGCCGATGACCGCGCGTTCGGCGCGTTCCAGGGCGACGATCCCGGCGCGAACGATGGCCCGCGCGAAGGCTTCCGGCGCTCCGGCCGATCCCGGATTATTGGCCCGCAGCTCGCTCAGCCGGGCAGGCGCGCCGGTGAGCACCAGGTGCCGGTCGGGCGCCTTGGCGAGCAGCCGCCGCTGCACGAACCGGTTGGGTTTGCGCGGATTGGTCAGGGTGAGCAGATCGTTGAAGGTGGTGCGCCGCACGCCGTCTCGTTCCGGCGGCAGCCACAGCACCCGCACCGGCACCACGAGCGGATCGTCGCTGCGCCCGACCAGGCGCGCGGTCACCGCGTCGGGGTCGAGGTCGAGCTGGGTGACGGGGGCGCTGGTGCCGAATTCCTGCGCGATGCCGCCTTCGGCCAGCCAATTGCCGACGAGTTCGCGTTCCACCTGCCCGGCCGCGTCCACCAGGGCGACCACGGAACCCGGTGTGCTGGCGGCCCGGGGGAGCCGGCTGTCGTGATCGAGCATCTTCGTTCCCTCCGCAGGTGGACCGCCGTATCCCATTCAAGCCGATCGGGTGGTCGCGGCGGGTCGGGTCGGTCAATTCACCCAGCGGCCCGCGGGATTCGGAGTGTCGTCGAGCGGAGTGATCGAGCTCGCTCGGCCGGCCTCGCGCCTATTGGAAAGGTAATGCTAACCTCACTCGAGTTGAGTAAGGTAAAGCTAACCTTGGAGGACTGGTGACGGTCGCGGACGAGCGGGTACGAGCCGGGGGCGAACAGCGGTGGGGTGAGCACGTCACCGATCCGGTGGCCGCGGTGACCGCATTGGCGGCAGCGGATCGCTTCGGCGAGTACGTGGTCTACGAACAGCCCGGTGCGTGGGTGTTCGCGGCCGATCCGCTCGGCGGCATCGAACTCGATGCCGGTGAACTGCGGGTCACCTGGGACGGCGAGACCGCTGCCGGGCCGTGGGACGGCAGCCCGGCGCAGGCCGTGGATCGCGCGCTGGCCGGACTTCCGCAGCGGCGCAATGCCTACGGCTGGATCGGCTTCGAGTTCTGCGCCTGGTCGCTGGGCGCGACCGCGCACGTGCATCCGCGGGCCACCCTCGCGCACTTGATGATTCCGCGCATCGAGGTGCGCATCGACGCCGCCGGGGTGCGGGTGTCGGGGGCGACGCCCGCCGAGACCGCCGATATCCACGAGCTGATCGCGAATGCCCAGGGCAGCGCGCTGCCGGTGGCGCATCCGGTGGATGTGACCGTCGACCCGACCGGGTACCGGGACCGGGTGGCGGCCGGTGTCGCTGAGATCAATTCGGGCAAGTACCAGAAGGTCATCCTGTCGCGGAAGGTGGAACTGCCGTTCGCGGTGAACGTTCCGGAGACCTACCGCCTGGGCCGGGTCAACAACACGCCCGCGCGCTCCTTCCTGCTGCGCCTCGGCGGGTTGGAAGCGGCCGGGTTCAGTCCGGAACTGGTGGCGGCCGTGGACGGCGACCGCGTGGTGACCACCGAGCCCCTCGCGGGCACCCGGGCGTTCGGGCGCGGCGCGGACGTGGACGAGGCGGCCCGCGCCGATCTGGTCCGCGATCCCAAGGAGATCGTGGAACACGCGCTGTCGGTGCAGCTCTCGTTCGCCGAGATCGCGGCCGTGGCCGAACCGGAGACCACCGCGGTGTCCGATTTCATGGCGGTGCGCGAGCGCGGCAGCGTGCAGCACCTGGCCTCGACGGTCAAGGGTGTGCTGGCCGCCGATCGCAGCCCGTGGGACGCCCTGGAAATGCTGTTCCCGTCGGTGACCGCCTCCGGCATCCCCAAGGCGGCCGGCGTGGACGCGGTGTTCCGCCTCGATCACGATGACCGCGGGCTGTATTCCGGTGCCGTGGTGACGGTTTCGCCGGACGGTGCGCTGGAGGCGACGCTGGTGCTGCGCGCGGTCTACCAGACCGGTGCGGGGGCGTGGCTGCGCGCCGGCGCCGGCGTGGTCGGGCAGTCCAAGCCCGAACGCGAATTCGAGGAGACCTGCGAGAAGCTGGGCAGCGTCGCGCCGTACGTGGTGCGTGCCTGACCCTGACGCTCGTCCGAAATCCGCCGTCAGAGCGGGAATTCGACTCCGGTCAGCCGCTCGGCCAGCTCCCACAGCTGCCGGGCGGTTTTCTCGTCGTGCGAGGCGTTGCTGGAGGCATTGCGGACGGGGTGGCCGCGCCAGGCCAGCCATTCCGGGCCGTAGTAGGCGCCCGGGCGGGCGTCGGCGACCGCGCCGTACAGGGTTGGCAGCGCGCCCATTTCGGCGCTCTGCGCGATCAGGCGATTGCCGAGGGAGATGAAGCGCTCCAGGAAGTTCTGGGTCTTGGAATTGATCTCGGTGGCGGCGTAGCCGGGATGCGCGGCCACCGCCAGCTTGGCGCTGCCCGCGGCGGTGAGCCGGCGCTGCAGTTCGTAGGTGAACATGAGCATGGCCAGTTTGGACTGCCCGTAGGCCCCGAAACG
This sequence comes from Nocardia yamanashiensis, assembly GCF_021183565.1. Lineage (NCBI taxonomy): Bacteria > Bacillati > Actinomycetota > Actinomycetes > Mycobacteriales > Nocardiaceae > Nocardia > Nocardia yamanashiensis. The sequence continues at coordinate 6,091,264 of NZ_CP089226.1, read as the reverse complement.
CTGATACGGCCGGCGCTCCCAGTTCAGGTCGTCCAGATCGATGTGCCCGATCAGATGGGTGAGGCTGGACAGCGACACCACCCGCTCCGAAATCCGGTCCAGCAGTAGGCCGGTCAGCGCGAAATGACCGAGGAAGTTCGTCCCGATCTGCATTTCGAACCCGTCGGCGGTGTGGCTCAACGGCACCGCCATCACGCCCGCGTTGTTGATCAACACATCGGCGTGTTCGACGGTCTCGGCGAAGGCGCGGACCGACGCGAGATCGGCTAGATCGAGCGCCCGCACCTGACCGCGCCCGTGCATGGTCTTCGCGACCGCCTGGCCCTTGATCTCGTTGCGGCAGGCCATGATCACCTGTCCGCCGGCCGCCGCCAGGGCGCGCGCGGTCGCCGCGCCGAGGCCGCTGGTGGCTCCGGTGACGATGTAGGTCTTGCCGGTCAGATCCTGGATATCAGCTGTCGTCCACCCACCCATAGACAAACTCTATGATGCGGGCGCGGGCCTGTCGTGCCGAACGACCGTGATCGAATACACACGGCCGCAACGACTCCGGTCAGTGGCGCCCGGGTTGCGCGGAACGCCCGGCTAGGCTCCGCGCAGCGCCTTCTTGTCGATCTTGCCGACCGCGGTGACGGGCAGCGTGTCCGCCTGCCGCAGCACATCCGGCAGCTTGTAGGTGGCCAGGCCGCGTTCGGTCAGGAAGGATTTGATCGCCGCGAGAGTCGGCATCTCGCCCTCCACCACCAGTACCGCGCAGGCCTTTTCGCCGAGCGCCGCATCGGGCAGGCCCACGGCGGCGGCGTGCCGGACGCCCGGATAGGCGAGCAGGTGCTCCTCCAGCTCGTCGCAGGAGATGTTCTCGCCGCCGCGATTGATCACGTCCTTGATCCGGCCCGACACGATCAGGTGGCCGCTGGGCAGCCGCCGCACCAGATCGCCGCTGCGGTAGAAGCCGTCCGGGGTGAAGGCGCGCGCATTGTGTTCGGGCGCACGGTAGTAGCCGCGCAGGGTGTACGGGCCGCGGGTCAGCAGCTCGCCCTCCTCGCCGTCGGCGACGTCGTTGCCCTCCTCGTCCACCACCCGCACCTCGTCGCCGGGGGACAGCGGGCGGCCCTGGGTGGTGCAGACGATGTCGTCGGAATCCTCCACCCGCGTGTAGTTGAGCAGTCCCTCGGCCATGCCGAAGACCTGCTGCAAGCGGCAGCCCAGCGCCGGGGTGACCTCGCGGGCATTGACCTCGGCCAGCTTCGCGCCGCCGACTTGGAGCAGGCGCAGCGAGGACAGGTCCGCGTCCTCCCAATCGACCGCGGCGGACCACAATTGGGCCAGCGGCGGGACCACCGCGGTCACCGTCACCCGATGCCGTTCGATGGCCGCGAAGGCGTTCTCCGGGCTGGGATCGGTGACGAAGGCCATGGCGCCGCCGGTGGCCACGGTGCCGAGCACGCCCGGGCAGGCCAGCGGGAAGTTGTGGGCGACGGGCAGGGTCGCGAGGTAGACGTCCTCGGGGCCGAGTTCGCACACCTCGGCGCTGGCCTGCGCGTTGTAGGTGTAGTCGTCGTGGGTGCGGGCGATCAGCTTGGGCAGGCCGGTGGTGCCGCCGGAGACCAGCATCAGGGCGATATCGCTCGCGTCCACCTCGGGGAGCGAATCACCGTCGGCCGGAATGGAATCCAGGGCGGTGAACGCGCCCGGATCGCCGTGCACCAGCACGTGCCGCAGGGCCGGGACCGCGGCCTGCACCTCGGCGGCGAGGACGCGATAGTCGAAATCGCCGAAGCTGTCCGCGGCGATATAGGCGGCCGCTTCGGAAAGCCTGCTCAGATGCTCGATCTCGGCCCGGCGATGCGCGGGCAGGGTGAGCACCGGAATGATCCCCGCGCGCAGCAGGCCGAACAGCACCGGCAGGAATTCGGGCACATTGGGCAGCTGCACGACCACCCGATCGCCCTGTGCCAGGCCGAGTTTCCGGAAGCCGTGCGCCATCCGGTCGGCCGCCGCGTCGAGGGCGGCGTAGGTGACGGGCGCGCCGGTATCGGACAGCAGGGCCGGCCGCTCCGGCCACCGCCGGGCCGCGTCGCGCAGCAGCTCGCCGAGCGGGCGTCCCGCCCAGTACCCGGCCGTCCGGTAGCGCTCGGCGAGTTCGGTCGGAAAGGGCACGAAGCCGTCGCGGTGGTGCCCGGCGGCGGTGGAAATCGATGTCACAGCTCTGGCCTCTAGCGGGTAAGGGTGCGATTACAAAGGTTAGGCAACCCTATCTCAATGGGTTACGCTGCTGCTCGACAAGTCCGGTTTCGCGCCGGATCGCCAGTGGCGCCGCCCGCCGCGTCGACCCGGGCCGGCCGCCGCCTCAGACAAGGAGCACCAGCGGAAATGGAGTCAGCACCGGGCCTACCGGCAGGCCGGACCAGTGGGGGCGGCATCGCCAAGGACGAGATCCGCGCGGCCATCGCCCGCCACCTCGACCTCGACGCCGCGGGCATCGCCGACCACGACGACCTGATCCAGCTCGGCCTGGACTCCATCCGCACCATGAAACTCGCGGGCTCCTGGCGCAAGCGCGGCCTGGCCGTCAACTTCGCCCAGCTCGCCGCCGAACCCACCGTCGCCGCCTGGCATCGAATGCTCGGCGGGGACGACGCCGCAATCGACGGCGGCGACGCGGGCACGGCCGCCGCACCGGCGCAAGCCGGGGAAGGAACCGTCGTAGGCGCGGCCGGTTCCACCCCCGCGCCCGGTGCGGCGGCCGCGAACTCCCCAGCCTTCCTCGCCCCCGCCGGCTCCGCTGCGCCGGAGGTGGATTCAGCCTCCGCCGTCACATCCGGTACGTCCGCCAGGGGCGTGGCTTCGGGCAGGGCGGGTGCAGGTTTCGCCTCCGCTGCGAACGCCGATGCGGCGGTTTCCGGCGCGGACGCTTCGAAGGCGGCTGCCGGCGCGGCCTCGGCGGGTTCGGGATCCGGTGCGACGCCCGCGGGTTCGGGATCTGCTGTGACGGTCGCGGGTTCGGGATCTGCTGTGACGGTCGCGGGTTCGGGATCTGCTGTGACGGTCGCGGGTTCGGGATCTGCTGTGACGGTCGCGGGTTCGGGATCTGCTGTGACGGTCGCGGGTTCGGGATCTGGTGCGACGGTCGCGGGTTCGGGATCCGGTGCGAACCTCGCGGGATCGGCCGACGGCGGGATCGTCGGTGCCGCCGATGTGTCGGCTTTCGGCGCGGTGCAGGGTGACTCGGTGACCACGGCGGGTGCGGAACGCGGTCACGCCGCGGTGGTGCCGGATGACGGCACGCCGTTCGCGCTGGCGCCCATGCAGCACGCGTATTGGATCGGGCGCTCCGATGGGCAGCAGCTCGGGGCGGTCGCGGCGCATCTGTATGTCGAGTTCGACGGTGCGGGGGTCGAGGCCGAGCGGCTCGGGCGGGCGGTGGAGGCGCTGGTGCGGCGGCATCCGATGTTGCGCACGCGGTTCCTGCCGGACGGGACTCAGCAGACGCTGGAGCGGCCGGGGCGGCCGGTGTGGAGTGTCACCGATCTGAGCGGTGCGACGGCGGCCGAGGCCGAGCGGGTGCTGGGGGAGTTGCGGGACAAGCGGACTCATCAGTTGATGGCGGTCGAGGAGGGGCAGGTCGTCGATATCGCGCTGACGCTGCTGCCCGAGGGGCGTACGCGGTTCCACCTCGATGTGGACATGCTCGCGGCGGATGCCATGAGCTACCGGATTCTCATCGCCGACCTGGCGCGGCTCTACCACGGTGAGCAGCTGCCGCCGCAGGAGTACACGTTCCGGCAGTACCTGGCCGAGCATTCCGCGCCCGCTCCCGAGCATGCGGCCGACCGCGAATGGTGGCAGGCGCGACTGCCGGAAATGCCGGGCGCACCGGAACTTCCGCGTGCGCTCGAGACCCCGGACGCCGAGGCGCGCACCGTGCGTTTCCATCGCTGGCTCTCGCCCGAGGCGAAGGCGCGCATGTTCGCCAATGCGCACGCGCGCGGCATCACCCCGGCCATGGCCCTCGCCTCCGTCTTCGCCGAAACCATCGGCGGCTGGTCCGCGCAGCGGCGGTTCCTGCTGAATCTGCCGCTCTTCCACCGTGAACCGGTGCATCCGCAGGTCGACGGCGTGATCGGCGACTTCACCTCCTCGGTGCTGCTGGAAGTCGACGTCACCGAGCCCGCCACCGTCACCGAGCGGGCGCAGGCGTTGCAACGCGAATTGCACACCGCCGGAGCGCATTCCGCGTACTCGGGACTCGAGGTCCTGCGCGACCTCGGCCGCCACCGCGGCGAACCGGTCCTCGCCCCCATCGTCTACACCAGCGCCATCAACCTCGGCGAACTCTTCGGCGACCAGGTCACCGAAACCTTCGGCGATCCCGTCTGGATCATCTCCCAGGGCCCGCAGGTGCTCCTCGACGCCCAGGTCACCGAGGTACGCGGCGGCCTCCTGCTGAACTGGGACGTCCGCGAAAACGCCTTCCCCGCGCACATGGTCGAGACCATGTTCACCCGCTACATCGAAGCCGTCCTGCGCCTGGCGGGCTCCAGCTCCCAGGAGACCGGTCCGCTGTTCCCCGCCGCCCCGGCCGCTGATCTCGACGCTTCGGCAACCTCCGAGAACGCTGTCGGAACAAGGAAATCGGCGACCGCTGCCCCTGCTCCTGCCGCAACCTTGACCGATGCCGCGAGTATGGCCACTGCCGCGAATGTAGTTACTGCCGTGCCGGGTGGTGCTGGTGGCGAGGAGCAGGCTGCTGCCGCCCCCGTGCCGCGGCGGGGCGTCGCCGGGGATGCGGGGTGGGATGCCGACGCGGCCGTGCGGATTCCGGTGGAACAGGCCGTCATTCGGGCACGGGTGAACGCTACCGACGGGCCGGTGAGTGGGCGTGTCCTGCACGCGGGGCTGTTCGCGCATGCCGCGCAGCACCCGGATGCGGCCGCTGTGATCTGGGAAACCGGGGTTCAGGCGTTCGCGTCGGCAAACTTTGAACCGGCCGGTCGCGACTCTGCGGCGGTAGCCGCGGTGGGTGCGGTCGACGGCCGGGATCGAGCGGATGGCGAGTGGAATCCGCTTCCGGGCAATATGATTCGGAGCCTCACTTACGGTGGGCTCGCGGCGGAGGCGCTGGCGGTGGCCGGTGCGCTGCGCGCGGCCGGTGTGCGGCAGGGCGATTCGGTGGCCGTGCAGTTGCCGAAGGGGGCGGATCAGGTCCTGGCTATCTGCGGTGTGCTGGCCGCCGGTGCGGTGTACGTGCCGGTTGGTTTCGACCAGCCCGCCGCCCGGCGCGCCGAGATCCTGCGGACCGGTGAGGCGGTCGCGATACTGACCGCCGGGGGCGAGGTGCCCGAGGTTCGGGCGATTCCGCTGGCCGAGGCGCGGGTGTTCGCCGAACCGCTGGCCGAACCGGTGCTGCCGGATCCGGAACAGATCGCCTACGTGCTGTTCACCTCCGGATCCACCGGTAAGCCCAAGGGTGTGGAGGTGCCTCACCGGGCGGCCATGAATACCATCGACGACCTGAACGAGCGGTTCGGGATCGGCACTGCGGATCGCGCACTCGCCCTGTCCGCCTTGGAATTCGACCTCTCGGTGTACGACATCTTCGGGCTGCTCAGCGCCGGCGGCGCGGTGGTCGCGGTGGACGACACCCAGCGCGCGGATCCGGCCCGCTGGGTGGAAATCCTGCGGCGGCACCGGGTTTCGGTGCTCAACTGCGTGCCGAGCCTGCTCGATATGACCCTCGAGGCCGCCGCCGGGCAGCCCCTGGACAGCTTGCGCATGGTGATCCTGGGCGGCGACTGGGTGGATGTGGCGCTGCCGTCGCGGCTCGCCGCCGTCGCGCCCGCCTGCCGTTTCGCGGGCCTGGGCGGCGCCACCGAGACCGCCATCCACTCGACCATCTGCGAAGTGGTGAACGCCCAGGTCCCGGCCGAATGGTCGGCCGTGCCCTACGGCACCCCGCTGCGCAATGTGCGCTGCCGGGTGGTCGGCCCGTCGGGGCACGACTGCCCGGACTGGGTCACCGGTGAGCTGTGGATCGGTGGGGACGGCGTGGCCGCGGGCTATCGCGGCGATGCCGAGCGCACCGCCGACCGGTTCGTCACCCACGAGGGCGTGAACTGGTACCGCACCGGCGATCTCGCGCGCTACCTGTCCGACGGCACCCTGGAATTCCTGGGCCGCGCCGACCATCAGGTGAAGATCCGCGGTTACCGGGTGGAGCTCGGCGAGGTGGAGAGCGCCCTGCGCGCCCTGCCCGGCGTCCGTCACGCCATCGCCGCGATCGTCGGCAAGTCCGCGCCGAAGCTCGCCGCGGTGGTCGTCGCCAACGACGGAATCACGTTGGACACAACGGCTCTGACGGAGGCCCTGGCCGACCTGCTGCCCGCCTACATGATCCCCGGCCGCCTGGAACTGCTGCCCGAACTGCCGTTCACCTCGAACGGCAAGCCGGACCGCAAGGCCATCGGAGGCCTGCTCGCGGAGGACGAGTCCGAACGCGAATTCGTCGCTCCCCGAACCGATCCCGAACGCGCCCTGGCCGATATCGTCGCCGGCGTCCTGGAGCGCGACCGGGTCGGCGTCACCGACGACTTCTTCGCCCTGGGCGGCGATTCGGTGCTCGCCACCGCCGTGGTGGCCCGGGTGCGCGATTGGCTGGAATCGCCGGACACGGTGGTCTCGGACTTCTTCGCCGCCCGCACCGTGGCCGGGCTCGCCGAACGCCTGCTGGAGCGCGAGCGCCGCGCCGGTGCCGCGGGCCGCCTGGAGCAGATCGCCGCGCTCTACCTGGAGGTCGCCGCCATGTCCGACGACGAGGTGCTCGCGCTCTCCTAGCCCGGCAGCTCGCAGCCGTCTTTCAGGATGTGGAGGTCGTAGAAGAACTTGTAGCAGGCGGGATCGTCCGGGAGTACCCAGTGGAAGCCCTCCAGGAGGAACACCGCCACCAGATTCACCACCAGAATCAGCGCGCAGAAACCGATAGCCAGCTTCCCGATGAGCCGATGCGGCGCCGCCGGAATGGCGGTGGCCGCCGTCGACCACGAAAACGACAGCACCACACCGATGGTCGTGATGGCCGCGACGAAAAGGATCCACGCCCACACGTACAGATGCAGCCCCAGCACCGCCCCGCCGTAGCCGGGATCACCGGGCAGGATGTGCAGCATGGTCTGCCGCCACGAGGTGAACCCGCCGCCGAAGCAGGCCACGATGGCCAGGCCCCAGCCGACCGCGTAATCGCGCGGTTCGATCAGCCCGGTCATGCCCTTGCGCACGATGTAGGCCCCGCCCAGCGCGGCCAGGAACATGAAGTACCGCTGGATCATGCACAGCGGGCACGGGTATTCCCAGTTGAAGAACTGCACCGCCAGCCCGCCGCACACCACGCCGGTCCAGCCGACCACGAAAATCACTGCCAGCCAATACTGCAGCCGACCCAGCACGCCACCGCGCGAGTGGCTCACCTCGATCTCGATATCGGTCTCGGTCACCAGGTCAGCCCCAATCCGAGGCTGCTGGTGATGTGGTACTTCAGCAGCGCGCCGGTCACCAGCGCGACCACCCACCAGAGAGTCAGGAACGAACGCCGGGATCCCTGTTTCCAGATCAGATAGACCACGGCTAGCAAACCCGCGACTATGAGCGTGTCCATATCGCGGACCGTACCTGTTTGGGCTGGTAGAGACGGTTAACACGTTGAGGGACACGCCGTTGCGGCGAGACCGTTCGCAACGCATCGGCTAACCATCGGCGCCGAACCGTGCGGACGGAGACCCGGCGGTGACGCCCGCCCGCCCCTAGACTCGACCGGGTGAGTGGTTGGGACATCACCGACATCCCGGATCAGACCGGGCGCACCTTCATCGTGACCGGTGCCAACAGCGGTCTGGGCGCGGTCACCGCCCGGGCGCTGGCCGGGGCGGGCGCGCAGGTCGTCATGGCCTGCCGCAACGAGATCAAGGCGCGCGGCGTCGCGGACCGGATCGGCGCGGGCGTGCAGGTGCGCCGCCTGGATCTGGCCGACCTGTCCTCCATTCGCGAATTCGCCGACGGCATCGAATCGGCCGATGTGCTGATCAACAATGCCGGGGTGATGGCGGTGCCGCTCAAGCGCACCGCCGACGGCTTCGAAATGCAGGTCGGCACAAACCATCTCGGTCATTTCGCGCTGACCGGGCTGCTGCTGGACAAGATCCGCGATCGGGTGGTGACGGTGTCGAGCGGCATGCACGCCATCGGACGCATCGATATCGAGGATCTGAACTGGGAGCGGCGCAACTATCAGCGCTGGGCCGCCTACGGGCAGTCCAAGCTGGCCAATCTCATGTTCACCTTCGAACTGCAGCGCCGCCTCACCGCCTCCGGTTCGCCGAAGCTCTCGGTGGCCGCGCATCCGGGCTACGCCGCCACCGATCTGCAGGGGCACACCGAGTCCATCCAGGACCGGTTCCTGTCGCTGGGCAACAAGCTCTTCGCACAGAGCGCCGAAATGGGTGCGCTGCCTTCGCTTTTCGCCGCCACATCGGAAGTGGAGCCGGGCGAGTTCTACGGTCCCACCGGTCTGCGCGGCCTACGCGGGCATCCTGGCCGGTCGTCTTCCACCTCCGCCGCGCGCGACGAAGTGACCGCGCGCCGGCTCTGGGAACTGTCCGAACAGCTCACCAAAGTCAGCTTCCCCTTCACGCGCCGCTAGATCGGAATACGCTGGGGGACATGAACATCCCGTACGACCGGCGGGAACAACTGGAGAAGATCCAGAACGGGCTGCTGCCGGGGGAACAGATCATTGCCGTCTACGACGCGATCGGGGTGGGGACCGGGTTCCTCGGGCTGACCGATCGCCGCGTCATCATCCAGGACAATTCGTTCGTGGGTAAGAAGGTCGCCATCACCTCCATCCCGTATTCGCGGATCAGCAGCATCAGCGTGGTGGCCAACAAATCGTTCGCCGGGCAGTGGTTCTCCTCCGGGCAGATCGCCATCAGCACCGGCCACCACACCTACGAGGTGCAGTTCCGTGGCGACGAGAAGACCCGCCATGTGCACGACGTGATCCTGCACTACATCGCCTCCTGAGGCCCCGAGCCCGAATCCCAGCAGGTGGGACGGGTTTCCCGGCGACGTTTGCCCCGGGTGTCGCACGTCATACGCACGCTGTGTCATCTCTGGTACAGTCGCCGCCATGCAGCGCGTGTATTTCTGGTTTAGCCAGCCGGCCCCGGGTGGGCCGAGCGGCGTGACCTCGCGCTGACCTCTTCCACCCCGAGCCGGACGAACACAGACCGGCTGCAAGGGTTTTCACCACGAAATCTCCGTGGGCCGGCCTGAGAACAGGAACCCACGATCATGACTCTCGCCGATCTCGACAAACATGCCGACCTCGACGATCAGCGCACGCTGAGCGTCAGTCCGCTGCTGTCGCCGCGCGAAGTGCGCTCCGCCCACCCCATCGACGATGTGCTCGCCGATACCGTGCGCGCCGGTCGCAAGACCACCGTCGATGTGCTCAATGGTGACGACGACCGCCTCATGGTGGTCGTCGGCCCGTGTTCGGTGCACGATCCCGAAGCCGCCATCGACTACGCCCGCCGCCTCGCGGTGAAGGCCGCCGAACTCGGCGACCGGCTGCACATCGTCATGCGTGTCTACTTCGAGAAGCCGCGCACCACGCTGGGCTGGAAGGGCCTGATCAACGATCCGCACCTGGACGGATCCTTCGACATCAACACCGGTCTGGTGCTGGGCCGCCGCCTGCTGGTCGACATCACCGGGCTCGGGCTGCCGGTGGCGTGCGAGTTCCTGGACCCGATCACCCCGCAGTACATCGCGGACATGGTGTCCTACGGTGCGATCGGCGCCCGCACCGCCGCCAGCCAGGTGCACCGCCAGCTGTCCTCGGCGCTGTCCATGCCGGTCGGCATCAAGAACGGCACCGACGGCGATGTGCAGGTCGCGGTGGACGGCGTGCGCGCCGCGGCCGCCAGCCACGTGTTCCCCGGCACCGATCTCGACGGGCGTTCGGCGCTCATCCGCACCGCGGGCAACCCGGACTGCCACGTCATCCTGCGCGGCGGCAGCAACGGCACCAACTACGACGCCGACTCCTGCGCGGAAGCCCTGCTGCGCCTGGAGAAGTCGTCGCTGCCGCAGCGCCTGGTGGTCGACGCCTCGCACGGCAACTCCAACAAGGATCACAACCGGCAGGTCGATGTCGTCACCGATATCGCCGACCGGATCGCCGCCGGCGAGCGCACCGTGGTCGGCCTGATGATGGAGAGCTTCCTGGTCGCGGGCCGGCAGGACCTGACCCTGGGCCACCCGGAGGAGCTCACCTACGGGCAGTCCATCACCGATGCCTGCATCGACTGGGACGTCACCGCGGCCCAGCTCGAGCGGCTCGCCGACGCCGTGGCCGCGCGCCGCGGGCTGCCGGCCTGAAAGATAGGCTCGCGCGCCGCTGTTCGGTGAGTCCGGCTCACCCCTGAGCGGTCCGGCGCGCGGAAGTCGTTCGGCGCACCCCCAGTCCGGCGGGGGTGCGCCGAACGCGTATCCGGGCTCAGTCGCCGCGGGGTGCGGCGATGGCGCAGAGCAGATCGCCGGAGGTGATCACGTGCACCCGGAAACCCGCGGCCGAGAGCGAATCGGAGAGGCGGGCCGAGGTGGGGCGCGGCGACGGATGATCGCTCGATTCCGGTGTGCCGTAGCCGTATACGAGATACAGGGTGCCGTCGGCGGCGAGCAGGTCGCGGATCAGGGCCAGTTCGGCGGTGGCGGGGCCGGTCCAGAAGAGGTTCACATTGACGGCCAGGATCTTGTCGAAACGATCGCCGGGGCGGTCGAGTACGGTCTCGGGGCGCAGCTGCCCGAATTCGGCTTCCAGCACCCGTAGCATCCCGGAATCCAGCAGCGCGGCATGCTTTTTCGCCGATCTGGCGATGGCGGTGGGCGAGCGGTCCACCACCGTGATGCGGCCCCGGGGCAGCCGCGCCGACAGGTAGGTGACCGAGGGGCTGGAGCCCGCGCCGATCTCCAGCACGTGATCGCCGGGGCGCAGATCCATGGTGTCGGCGATCCACTCGAATCTGGATTCTCTGGCCACCGCTCACACCCCCGCGGGCCAGTCCGGCGCGGGACCGGGCGGATCGGTGTGCAGGCGGCCGGCGATCCAGCTGTCCCGGCGCACGCCGCGCTGCACGCAGCCGCCGCGCAGCAGGCCCTCGTAGGTGAAACCGCACCGGCGGGCCACCGCGGCCGAGGCGTGATTGCCGACGATGGCCCGCCATTCGATGCGCTCCAGACCCAGGAACGACCGATCGAACGCGGCCGCGCAGACCAGGTTCAGGGCGCGGGTCATCAAGCCCGCCCCGCGCGCCTGCCCCGACATCCAGAACCCCACCTCGGCGGCGCCGGACTCGCGCCGCGAATCGATATGGCTCAGCCCGATCATGCCCACCACCGGCTGACCTTCGCCGCGGCGCAGCGCCCAGGTGGGGGAGCCGCCCGCCCAGCCGGGCAGTACGAAGTCGTAGACGAATTTCTCCGCATCGGCGCGATGGTAGGGGGACGGCATGGTCGTCCACTCCGGAATGGACGGCTCCTGACAGCAGGCGGTGATGGCGTCGATATCGGGCACGGCCGGCGGCGAAAGCCATACCGAACCGTCGGTCAGGGCATGCGGGTCCACCGGGTCATGCTGGCACGGAAGGCGGGGGCGAGGTGGAAGGTTTCCGAGACCGGTGGCGGTCGTGTCGGTTCGGGTCCGTAGCATTTGGCCGGTGGTAGCCGCTCTTCTCGCCGATCTGTTCGAAACCCATCGGCCGCATCTGCTCTCGGTGGCCTACCGGTTGACCGGCAGTGTCGCCGATGCCGAGGACGCGGTGCAGGAGAGCTGGTTACGGCTCGCGGTGGCCCGGCAGCACGAGATCGAGGACCTGCGGGCCTGGCTCACCACCGTGGTCGGCCGCATCTGCCTGGACCGGCTGCGCAGTGCCGCGGCGCGGCGGGAACAGTATGTGGGGCAATGGCTCCCGGAACCCATCGTGACCGCGTGGCAACCCTCCAGCACACCCGATCCGCTGGCCGCGCTGGTGCGCAAACAGGACTATCGATTCGCGGCGCTGGTGGTGCTGGACGGGCTCACGCCGCCGCAGCGGGTGGCCTTCGTGCTGCACGAAGGCTTCGCGGTGCCGTTCGACGAGATCGGCGAGATCCTCGGGATCACCGCCGATGCCGCGCGGCAGCTGGCGGCGCGGGCGCGCAAGGCGGCGGCGCGAACGCCGGAACCGGCCCCGGACGCGGAACACGAGGCACTGGTGCGGCAATTGCTGGCGGCGCTGGCGCGGGCGGATATGGATGCCGTTGTGGCGCTGCTGCATCCGGACGTGCACACCATCGGCGATGCCGGCGGCACCACCTCCACCACCATCAATGTGGTGTCCGGGCCGGAGAAGGTGGCGCGGCTGTGGCTGGGCATCCAGCGCCTGCACGGCGTCGGCGACCCGGAGCGGCTGGCCAAGGCGAACGAATTGGTGCTGGTGAACGGGCAATTGGGGCTGCTGGTACACGAGCGCGCATCGGGCGACGGGTACCACGGCACGCCGACCAGAGTTTTCGGTTTCACCGTGAAAGACGGAAAAATTTGGGGCGCTTACGATCTGGCCAATCCGGCTAAGCTGACAGGTATTCGGGTGCCGCACTGACTTGGCGGGGTGGCCACTGGCGTGGGGGCGGCATCCGGACTGAACGGCGCGGCCGCGATTTCGCGACCGCGCCGCATCAATGTGTGCGCACCCGAACACCGGCCCTGCGATCAGCCCGAGCCGAAATCCCGATCGGGCGGCGGACCAGCCCCGGCCACCGGTTTCCGGGTCGCGCGCCGTCCGGGTGACCGCACCGCGTCGACTATTCTCCGGTCATGCCGCAGATTCCCACCGTCGCCCGCCTGCGCCCCTTCGCGTCCACCATCTTCGCCGAGATGACCGAGCTCGCCGTCCGGCACGGCGCGGTCAATCTCGGTCAGGGGTTCCCGGATTCCGATGGTCCGGCCGGCATGCTCGAGGTGGCGCGGCAGGCCATCGCGGACGGGTTCAACCAGTACCCGCCCGGACGTGGGGTGCCGGCGCTGCGCCAGGCCATCGCCGCCGATCGGGCCCGGCGCTACGGCACGCATTACGACCCGGACAGCCAAGTGCTGGTTACCGTGGGCGCCACCGAGGCCATTGCCGCGACCGTGCTCGGCCTGGTCGAACCGGGGCAGGAAGTGGTGCTGATCGAGCCGTACTACGACTCCTACGCGGCCGCCATCGCCATGGCCGGAGCGCAGCGCCGCACCGCCCGCCTGGTGCCGGACGGCGACGGGTTCGCCCTCGACCTGGACAGCCTGCGCGCCGCCATCACCCCGAATACCCGCCTGCTGATGGTGAATTCGCCGCACAATCCGACCGGCGCGGTGCTCTCCCGCGCCGATCTGACGGCTATCTCCCAGCTCGCCATCGAACACGACCTCATCGTCATGTCCGACGAGGCGTACGAGCATCTCTACTTCGACGGCCACCAGCACATCAGCGTCTCCACCCTGCCCGGTATGGCCGAGCGCACCGTCGTCATCTCCAGCGCCGCCAAGACCTTCAGCGTCACCGGCTGGAAGATCGGCTGGGCCTGTGCGCCCGCCCCGCTGCTGGACGCCGTCCTGGCCGCCAAGCAATTCCTCACCTTCGTCGGCGGCGGTCCGTTCCAGCCCGCCGTGGCGCATGCCCTGCAGAACGAACAGCAGTGGGTCGCCGCGCTGCGGGACACCATCTCCGAGAAACGCCTCCGCCTCTCCGCCGCCCTCCGCGAAGCCGGCTTCGGCGTAAAACGCAGCGACGGCACCTATTTCGTCTGCGCCGACATCACTCCGCTCGGCGCCACCGACGCCTACGCCTTCTGCCGCGAACTCCCCGCCCGCCTCGGCGTGGCCGCGGTCCCGGTCAGCGTCTTCGCCGACGACAAAGCGTCCTGGAACCACCTCATCCGCTTCACCTTCTGCAAGAAGGAGGAAACCCTCGCCGAGGGCGTCCGCCGCTTGCGCGCGGCCCACGCGCCAGCCTGAGCTGTGCATGGTGATGGCGCGCACTGGCCTGTGTGAACTGCCGTTAAATGGCAGTCCACTGGTCTGCTAGTGGACCGCGACAAGGATAGGTAGGGCAAGCCAGGATCGAGGAATGATGCCTGTACCGCTTCGTAGCATTCAGCGACAACTGATTTCGATCGATGCGGGTAACTCGCCGGGTACGTCCAGAATTCGGGTATCCGTCTCACCGCAGGCACGGGTGCGAGGTTTGCGGCGGCTGTCGGCCGTCCGCTCGAGTCTCGGGGAGGCGGAACAGTGACGACGGCGGTGCTCGGGGTTTCGGCGGCGGCGCTGGGGATGGTGCTGACGCCGGGGCCGAACATGATGTATCTGGTGTCGCGGACCGTGTCCCAGGGGCGGCGGGCGGGACTGGTGTCGCTGGGCGGGGTCGCGGTCGGGTTCGGGGTCTATCTGGCGGCCGCGACCGCCGGGATCACGGCCGTGTTCTCGGTGGTGCCCGGGTTGTACATGGCGTTGAAGCTGGCCGGGGCGGGATATCTGGCTTGGCTGGCCTGGAAAGCGATTCGGCCGGGCGGGGTTTCGGTGTTCACGCCGGACGCGCTGCCCGCGGATCCGGTGCGGCGGCTGTTCACCATGGGGCTGGTGACGAACCTGCTGAATCCGAAGATCGCGATCATGTACATGGCGTTGATTCCGCAGTTCGTGGCGCCCGAACAGGGACGGGTGTGGTTGCAGAGCCTGTGCCTGGGGTCGGTGCAGATCGTTATCGCGTTGTGCGTCAACGGATTGATCGTGGTCGGGGCGGGCGGGATCGCGAGTTTCCTTGCGGGGAGGCCGTTGTGGCTGCGGGCGCAGCGGTACGTCACCGGGTCGGTGCTCGGAGCGATGGCGGCGCTGGTGGCCACCGATCGGGCGCGGCCGTTGCCCGCGTAGCGGTTCCGCGCCCGGGTCAGACGTGCAGGCTGCCGGGGTAGAGGTATTCGGCGGCCGGTGGTTCGGTGCGATCCAGCCAGGCGGCGAGGAAACCGGTCAGGTCGTGCGGGGTCCGCGATTGCAGGAACTGGCGGAACTCGGGCATCGAGGCATTGCCGTATTTGTGCGCGGTCACGAAATCCCGGACGGCGGTGAAGAACACCTCGTCGCCCAGGGTGCGGCGCAAGGCGTGCAGGAACAGCGGGCCGCGGTAGTAGACCGAGGTGAACTCGTCGCCCACACCGGGATTCGCCAGGGCGTACTGCCAGAACTTGGGGTCGTCGTGGTACTTGGCGACGGTATCGCGGTACTCCTGATCGACGTCCTTGCCCTCTTTGCGTTCCGCCCACAGGTAATCGGCGGTGTAGCTGGCGAAGCATTCGTTCAGGCAGATGTCGGACCACTGCTTGACCGACATGGAATCGCCCCACCACTGATGCGCGATCTCGTGCACGACCGTGTTCAGGTCGGTCCACGGCGCGTAGATAGGTCGGGACTGGGTCTCCAGTGAGAACGGCAGCTCGGAATCGACGTAGATGCCGCCGCCGGCCTCGAACGGGTACGGGCCGTAGAGCTCGGTCTCGAAAGCCAGGATCTCGGGCAGCCGCGATTCGACCTCGCGCGCCTTGGTGGCGTCGGGGGCGAACGCGCTCAGCAGCGGGGTGCCGTCGGCGGCGCGCTGCTCCAGGAACTCGAAGCGGTCGATGGCGATGGTGGTCAGATAGCCAATGACGGGCGAACGCATCTCCCAGTCCACCGTGCGCATGCCGTCCCGCACCGCGTCATCGGTGCGCACTCCGATCGACACCACCTCCCACTCCTGCGGCACCGTGGCGTGCAGGCTGAAAGTGGCCTTGTCCATGGGGGTGTCGTTGAGCGGATACCAGCTGGTCGCCGAATGCGGTTCGCCCGCAACGAAAGCGCTGCCGCTGGGGGAGAGCACCCAGCCCTCGCCCTCGGTCGAGGTCACCTCGCCCGCGTACTCCACCTGCACGGTGAACGGCAGGCCCGGGAGCAGCGGCAGCAGCGGGGTGACCACCAGTTCGTGTTCGTCGGCACGGTCGAACCAGGCGGGGAGATTGTTCACCGACACCTTGGTGACCGCGGGGCCGCTGTAGTCCAGGTTCAGGGTGCGCAGGGCCTGGGTGGCCACCGCGTCCACCCGGGTGGATCCGGTCAGCCGATGGGTGTCGGGCGCGTAGCCGATGGTGACGTCGTAGTGCTTGGCGTCGTAGCCGCCATTGCCGTCCATCGGATAGTAGGGGTCGTTCAGGCCGGGCGCGCCGGTGAACGGGTCGGCCGTATCCGCTTGCGCGGGAACCGCACTCGCCATCGTCAGCAATGCCGCGCCCAGCACCGTGTACCGCCGCCACCCGTGCGCCATGTGCTGGGCCACCCCTTCTCGCCTGCTGTTTTCTACCCCCGCGAGCCTAGTCGCCCGTTTTGTCAGTTACTCGTACCCGACACGGCCACGCTGGCGCCCAGCCCGATGATCATGACGCCGCCCGCGCCGCCGACCGCCTCCAGGCGCTTGGGGGACCGCGCGAACCAGGCGCGCGCGGTGCCGGCGGCGAGGCCCCAGGCGCTGTCGGACACCATGGCGATCAGCAGGAAGATGACGCCGAGAATGAGGAGCTGCAAGGGCAGCGGGCCGGACTCGGGGTCCACGAACTGCGGCAGCACCGCCGAGAAGAAGATGATCGCCTTGGGGTTCGAGAGCCCGACCAGGATGGCTTGGCGGAACAGGCGTTTGCCGCGCACCGGTTCGGTCTTGCTCAGCAGGGCGTCGCGCAGGGACCGGCGCTCGCGAATGGCTTGTATACCCAGGTGAATCAGATAGAGCGCACCGGCGAGCTTCACCACCGTGAGCGCGACGGCCGAGGCGGCCAGGACGGTGCCCAAACCCGCCGCGACCAGGCACAACACGACCAGCACGCCGATGGCGTGCCCGGCCACCGAGAGCAGGGCGGCCTTGCGCCCGTCGGTCAGGGCCCGCCCGATGACGAAGAGCACGCCGGGTCCGGGAATCACGATGATGACGGTGGCTGCGACGACGAACGCCAGCAGGTGCGAAGCTGGGATCATCGAATCATTCTACGAAGTGGTGCAAGTGAATTCGAGAGTATGACAACTCTCGGACTCTCAGGGGTTCCCCCTGAAACCCCAACCGTGGAGACTTTCGGGCTTGCCTCTATGAACTGCGGGAGCGCGGCCTCGGCCGGGTGCGCGCTTACCCGCGCAGCTCTTCGGGGAGCTGTCGCGGGTCGAGCAGGAGGCGTTTGGCGTCGACGCGGCGGACCTTGGCGGCCAGGTCCAGATTGTCGGTCAGCAGTTGCCATTCCACTTCGCGGATGGCGGTGCGGGCGCGGTCGATGATGTTGAGGTCGCGGGTGCCCCAGGCGATCGGCATGGCGCTCACCGACTGCCACAGGTCGCCGACCGAGCCGGGGGCGCGGTCGATGCGGACGGTGACGGCGGGGACGCGTTCGCCTTCGCGGGCGCGATGGCCGGGCAGGGAGCGCACGGTGCGGGTGACCAGGGCGTAGCGCGGGCCGTCGGTGCTCGGCTTGGAAACGTCGATGAGCGCCAGCAGGGTCGCGCCCTTGCCGTTGGTCTCCGACACCACGGCCGGCACCAGTTCCCCGGTCGCGTAGAGCCGTTCCACCCGCCCCCGGTACGGCGTCCACAGTCCGATGAACAGCGCCGTCCCCGCGCCCAGCAGGAACGCCACCGCCAGCAGGTACGACCACGGGTGGTTCAGCCAGACCAGGAACGCCGTGCCGACGCCCAGCGCCACCGCCGCCCCGATCGCGAGCAACCGCAGCCGCCGCAGGTAGGCGACCACTTCGTTGACCGCCCTGGCATGCTCACGGTCAACCGCGAATTCGAAGCGTCGCACGTGCGTTCCCCTCGCCTTCCGGAGGCTAATCCTCCAGTTATCCTATAGCCGGCCCCAGCAGGTCGTCCGCATCGGTGATGCGATAGGCATACCCCTGCTCCGCAAGGAAACGCTGCCGGTGCGCGGCGTATTCGGCATCCAGCGTGTCACGTGCCACCACCGAATAGAAGTGAGCTTGGCCGCCATCGTGTTTGGGCCGCAGCAGGCGGCCCAGCCGCTGCGCCTCCTCCTGACGGGACCCGAAGGTGCCCGAAACCTGTACGGCCACAGACGCTTCCGGTAGATCGATGGAGAAATTCGCCACCTTCGACACCACCAGCACCGGGATCTCCCCGCGCCGGAACGCGTCGAAGAGTTCCTCGCGCTCCTTGGTGCGGGTGGAACCCTGGATGACCGGCGCGTTCAGGTGTTCGCCCAGCTCGTCCAGCTGATCCAGGTACGCGCCGATGACCAGTGCGGGCGAACCTTTGTGCTGGGCCAGAATCGATTCCACCACCGGGAGTTTCGTGCGCGCCGTCGAGCACAGTTTGTAGCGCTCCTCCGGCTCCGCGACGGCGTAGGCCATGCGCTCGGCGTCGGTGAGCGTCACCCGCACCTCCACGCAGTCGGCCGGGGCGATCCAGCCCTGCGCCTCGATGTCCTTCCACGGCGCGTCGTAGCGCTTGGGCCCGATCAGCGAGAACACATCGCCCTCGCGCCCGTCCTCGCGCACCAGCGTGGCGGTCAGGCCGAGCCGGCGGCGCGATTGCAGATCCGCGGTCATCCGGAAGACCGGCGCGGGCAGCAGATGCACCTCGTCGTAGATCACCAGTCCCCAGTCCCGGCTGTCGAACAGCTCGAGATGCCGGTACTCGCCCTTGGTCTTGCGGGTGATCACCTGATACGTGGCGATGGTGACCGGGCGGATCTCCTTGCGCTCACCGGAGTATTCGCCGATCTCGTCCTCGGTCAGCGAGGTCCGGGCCAGCAGTTCGCGCCGCCACTGCCGCCCCGCCACGGTATTGGTGACCAGGATCAGCGTGGTTGCCTTGGCCTTGGCCATGGCCGCCGCGCCCACCATGGTCTTGCCCGCGCCACACGGCAGCACCACCACGCCGGACCCGCCGGCCCAGAACGAGTCGGCCGCCAGTTCCTGGTAGTCGCGCAGATGCCAGTCGCTGCTGGCGTAGTCCAGATCGATCTGATGCGCCTCGCCGTCGACGTAACCGGCCAGGTCCTCGGCCGGCCAGCCCACCTTCAGCAGCATCTGCTTGATCCGCCCGCGCTCGGAGGGATGCACGATGACCGTGTCGTCGTCGATGCGCGCGCCCAGCATGGGCTGAATCTTCTTGTGCCGCAGGATCTCCTCCAGCACCGCGCGGTCCAGGCTCGCCAGCACCAGACCGTGCGCGGGATGCTTGACCAGCTGCAACCGCCCGTAGCGGGCCATGGTGTCGACGATGTCGACCAGCAGCGGCTGCGGCACCGCGTACCGGCTGAAGTTCACCAGGGCGTCGACGACCTGCTCGGCGTCGTGCCCCGCGGCGCGCGCGTTCCACAGCGCCAGCGGGGTGATGCGATAGGTGTGCACATGCTCCGGCGCGCGTTCCAGCTCGGCGAACGGCGCGATGGCCTGACGCGCGGCATTGGCCGACTCGTGGTCGACCTCGAGCAGCAGCGTCTTGTCACTTTGAACGATCAGCGGACCGTCGGTCACGGCACCTCCTGGTGAGTGCGGCCTCGAACGGGCCGTGGTCCATTCTTCCTGATGGCTCCGACAGCCCGGCCGCGTGCTTTGCGTCGGTTACCGACAACGCCGCATGACACCTCATCGATTCCCGCGCCGGGTGGATTACCCAGCGGATTCGCCGAAAACGATCAAGACCCCAATTCAGGTGGCTACGATCACCCGCATTACTGGACGTGCGTCCATATGAACGATTGACCAGAAACTGAACAGGGGTGCCCGGTGCGAATCGACGGCAGAGGTTGGATGGCGGCCGCGGCCGCACTGGGTTGCGTGCTGGCGCTGACCGGCACCCCGGCCGCGACGGCGGCCCCGGCGGGAGCGGCGGCCCGGGCCGTCCACGTCGAGGGCGGGAGTTTCGTCGACGCCAACGGCCGGGTGGTGCTGCTGCACGGCGTCAACAATGTGGACAAGGAAGCGCCCTACCTGGAAGCCGGCGACGGGCTCACGCTGACCGCGGACGACGCGGCACTGCTCGCCGGGCACGGGTTCAACACCGTGCGGCTCGGGATCTCCTTCGACGGCCTCATGCCCACCCGCGGCGTGGTCGACACCGCCTACCTCGATCGGGTCGCGGGGATCGTGGATACCTTGGCGCAGTACGGGATTCACACCTTGCTCGACAATCACCAGGACGGGCTGTCGAAGATCTGGAACGGCAACGGCTTCCCGGAATGGTCGCTCACGGCGCGGCCCGGCGCGCTGGAGCCCAATATCGGATTCCCGCTCTATTACCTGATGCCCAGCATGAATCGTGGCTGGGACGAGGTGTGGAACAACAGCAATGGCGTGCTCGACTACCTCGGGCAGGCGCTCGGAGCCTTGGCCGCGCGGGTGCAGGGGCATCCCGGCGTGCTGGGCATCGAGTTGCTGAACGAGCCGTGGCCGGGCACGGCGTTCCTGTCCTGCTTCCCCGACGGCTGCCCGGGCTTCGACGTGAAATATCAAGCGGCCATGCAGAAATTGACCGATGCGGTGCGGGCCGGGGACGGCGCGGTGAACGTCTTCTGGGAACCCAATGTGACCTGGAACGAGACCATGCCCACCAATCTGGGCAAGAATCCGCCGATCACCGCGCCGAATATCGCCTTCGCGCCGCACGACTACTGCATTCCGAGTCAGCTGGCCATCTACCTGGGGCTGCCCGAGGCATTGCGCGCGCTGTGCGGGCCGCAGCAGGACAAGACCTGGGGCAATATCGACGCCTTCACCGCGCGCACCCATCTGCCCACGCTGGTCACCGAATTCGGCGACGGCGACGCGACCGTGGTCAGCAATACGCTGACCCGGGCCGACGAGCGATTCATCGGCTGGCAGTACTGGCACTACAGCTCGCGCTTCGGTGCGGGCGGGCCGAAGGGTGATCCGTTCCTCGGGGACCTCGGGCGGCAACTGGTGCGCACCTATCCGCAGGCCACGGCCGGGACGCCCGGGCGGATGATCTTCGATGCGAGCAATGGCGACTTCGCCTACCGGTACACGCCGCGGGCGGGAACCGGGCAGACCGAGATCTACGTGTCCGATCTGCACTATCCGGGCGGGTATGCGGTGCGGGTGGACGGCGGCACGGTGACCTCGGCGGCCGATGCGCGCTGGGTGACCGTGACGGCGAACGGCCCGGGTCCGGTCACCGTGTACATCAACCGACCCGGTTCGGCCGGGGCGACGGTACCCAGCGGGCCGATCGGAACCGGATCGGCGAGCGGCTCGGGCGGCAGTGGTTCGGCGAGCGGATCTGGTGGAAGTGGTTCGGCGGGAAGCGGTTCCGGTGCGACGGGGTCGGTAGGCTCGGGTTCGGCCGGCTGAGGCGGAGCGATCGGGCTCGCCGTGTAACGGCCGGCGGGCCCGTGACGACACAGTGCACGGCGCCACTTCTGGACGCATGACCGAATCGAGAGGGAACACTCGTGGACAACAACATCCTTGCCCTGCAGATGCTTCAGCGCCTGCTGCCCACCATTCTCAACCTCTCGTTCATGGCGCTGGGCGGGCTCCGGATGACCGGCATCTGACATACCCCCGCCAGGCTGATGCGGTAGCCGGGCCTGCCCGGGTACGCTCACCGCGTTCACGGCAGCCGTGAACCCGTTCGGTGAGAAAGGTTTTCGCTAGTGAAGTTCGCAGGAACGAGGTTCGTCGTGCGCCTCGTGCTCGCCCTGGTGGCGATAGCGGTCGCCGCGCTGGCCGTGACCGGGTGTTCGATGATCAAGGACGCCAGCAAATCCGACACCGCCAAGGCGAAGGTCGGGGACTGCATCAATGTCATCGAGGGGTCGGCCGTCGACTCCAAGACCGAGCCCATCGCCTGCTCCTCGGAGAAGGCGGTCTACCAGGTGGCGCAGGTCAATGACAAGAAGGTCGACTGCAAGGAGGAGCAGACCTCCTACGAGGAGACCCTGAACGGCGGCACCACCGCGTTCCTGTGCCTGACCCCGAACTTCAAGGAAGGCGCCTGCTACAACGAGAGCGCCACCACCGGGTACAAGTACGTAGCCTGCACCGCCCCGGAAGCCTCCTTCAAGGTGACCAAGCGCATCGACGGCCAAGCCGACGAATTCCTCTGCGACGCCACCACCGCCATCGGCTTCCGCGTCGTCCCGGACCCGAAGGTGACCTTCTGCCTGGGCAACCCCAAGGGATAACCCAACTCTCGGGACTCTCAGGGGCTCCGCCCCCGAACCCCCTTGGGAGGGACGAACGGGCTTCGTCTCGAACCCGCTCGGAAGGAACGGGCGGGCTTCGCCCGAATCGCTTCGGGCGGGGAGGCCGGGCTTCGCCTCGAGCTCGTTGGTGGGAGGTCTGGCTTCGCCCCGAATCCGTTCAGCGGGGAGGCTGGGCTTCGGCCTCTTACTCCGAAAGCTTTGCCCCCGAACTCGTTCAGAGTTCGGGGGCTGTTTTCGTTTCGGGGTTATTCGACGAGGGCGACCGAAGCTATGCGGTGGAGGGTGAAGTGGCGGACGGAGCCGGTTACGGGGTCGAGGGCGTCGAGTTGGCCGCCGCCGACCTTGAGGGGTTCGACTATGCGCTGGGTGGCTACGCCGGAGGCGTCCACGTAGCCGATGTGGACGGGGCGGCGGGTGCGGACGGCCAGTTGCAGGAGGTTGAGGGTGGCGGCGGTGCTGGTGCGGCTGCCGTCGGCGCGGACGGTCTGGCCGGGGCGGGCGCTGGCGGCGCGTTCGCCGGCGCGGAGTTCGGCCACCAGGGATTGGAGTTGTTCGGTGCTGGGGGGATTGGGGCGCCAGCCGGGGCGCTGGTTGTTGCGGGCGGGGAGGCGGGCGCCGCGGGGGCGGAGGTCGACCACCGCGCCGGAGGAGTCTTCGCCGGCGGGGCTGAAACCGGCGGCGCGTAGCTGTTCGAGGAGTTCGCCGAGCGGAGCCTGGGAGATGGCGACCGTGGGGGCGATGGCGCGCAGGGCCAGCTGGCCGGCCACGGGGGCGGCGAGCACTTCGGCCAGCAGGGTCGGGTCCTCGCTGCGGAGGAAGGACTGCGCCATGCCCGCGCGCAGGCGGCCGTGGCGGCGGGCCACATCATCGATGAGATAGGTCAGCGATTGCGGGACCGGGGTGCGGGAGTGGGTGGTGAAGAGGTTGTGTAGCTCGGCGGCCGTCGCGCCGGCGTCGAGCGCGCGCCGGACCGAGGTTTCGCTGAGGCGGTAAACCGTTGCGGCGCCCGCTGATTCGACATCGGCGACCAGGGCGACGCGGTCCTGGAGTTCGGGGGTGAGCGGGCCGGGAGCGATCACCGTCAGATCCGCCTGCACCAGTACGTGATCCACCGGTTCCGGCAGCGCGGCCGCCATCTCCGATTCGGCGTCCTCGGGACTGCCGTGCAGCAGCGCCCGCCCCGCCGAGGTGACCGCGCCGCGCGCCACCAGGCCCAGCGCCTGCGCCTCGGCGAGGGTATTGGTGACCGCCTCCAGCCGATAGTGCCGCCGCCAGCGCGGCTGCCGCCACGCCAGCACCCGCCCCAGATCGGCGGCGGAAATCGCGGTGCCGGAGGGATATTCGGCCAGCAGGCCCAGAATGGCGCGCCGATCGCGCACCGCGTGCACATTGCGCAGCTCCGCCGAAAGCGCCGCCAGCGGCTTGTCATTGGCGTCCCGCAGGCCGATCATCCACGGGCAGCGGTCCAGGTCCAGCCAGGCCTGCGCCAGCACCACCCAGCGGCGCGGCGGAACCACCGCCGACCAGGCGTCGGACGTGGTGGTGGGCGCCCAGAAGTCGTCGGCGCCATCGCCGTCGGGCATCGGTTCGGGACTGCCCTTGTCGATCAACCGCGCCGCCGCGAGCACCTCGGCGATCAGCCCGATGCGGTTCTCGTCGATACCGGTTTGCTTTGCGATACGGCGCAATTCGCGCACCCCGAGCCCGCCGGAGCGCAGCACCGGCGCGGGTCCGCGACCCAGCACCTCCAGCACATCGCCCGCGTGCCGCAGCAGTTCGCCGACCTCGCCGGCCGCCGCCGCGTTCACATCGGCGGGCGCGTACTTCTGCTGCTCCGCCTGCGGCGGCGTCAAAGCGTGCGGATCGGTGACGGGTTCGTTGCGCAGCACCTGACCGACCGAGATCGGCAGTTCCACCGTCTCCTCGTCGATCCAATTGAGCAGCCGCCGCGCCAGCAGCCGCTGCACCGGCCGATCCTCGGGCGTGCCGGGCGCGGCGTCCCGGGTGCGCCCGCGCGGCCCGGTGGCGGCCAGCTTCTCCAGCAGCCCGCGTTCCGGCGGCGGCAATTCAGCCAGCGCCGTGACGATCTCGGGTTCGGTGAGCGCGTCCGGCAGTTCCGTGGTGCTGCCCAGCGGCCACGGCAGCGCCTCCTGCGCGGCGGGGGTGAGCCGCAGCGCCTTGTCCGGCCCCCAGGCCAGCGCACGGCTGCGCAATCGCTCGATGGCGGCCCCCAGCGCGACCGCGGTGACCCGATCCCCGAGCAGTTTCTTCAACCGCGTGCGCGGGACCGGTTGCGCGCGCCGCCCATCGGCCGCGCCTTCCACCACCAAGGTTTCGATGACCGCGAAGTCGAGCGTGTCCAATTCGTCGGTGGCGCGCAGCACCGAGGCCCGCTGTTCGGTGCGGGCGGCCAGCACCGCCATCGAAGCGGGCAGCGGCACGGCCAGATCCGGCCGCAATTGCAGCAGCGTGACCAGATCCTCGTCACTGCGCTTGGCCAGCCACTCGGACAGCGCCGGACCGTCCGGGACGGCCTGGGTCATGGCATCACCGGAACCTGCGGTGGGAGTTGCGGTATCGGTCACTGCGTCCGATCCGGGCGGCCGGTCCCCGGCCGCTGCGAGGTAGAAGTAGTCCTGGTGCCCGGGGTCGTCGGGCGGTCGGCGAACGCTGCGGGGATCGCGGCGCGGCCGACCGGCGCCGGGACAGCTGGGAGCGACGCGCATCCGGTCGCGAAGGCGACGGGGATACGGCGCTCGGGTGTTCGGGGACGCGGTGCAACGGCCGCCGCGGGCGACAGACGTCGGGTGCGCGGCGGCCGCTGGGAAGCGGAACTCGCCGTTGACCGCATCAGATGCCGGTGAGAGCCGTCAGCGATTGATGACGGTGTGCGGGTGCACGTAGGGCAGCTGATCGGCCGGCAGCGGGAACTCGGTGTCCTCGCCGTAGGGCGAGAGGCTGCCGGAGCGGGTCGAGGAGAGCTCGGTGACCGCGTGATCGCCGTTGGCCGTCTCGGGCCAGCCGTTGTCCACATAGGGTTTCTTCGTCTTGTTCACCACGCGCTCATTCTGGCATGAGCCCTCGCGGACGGCACCGTCCGGCACCCGGAAGTTTGCCCGCCGCACGATGATCGGGCCGGAATCGGGCCCCGAGCACACAAATACCCCGCATCGCCATTGATGCGGGGCATTTGCGTAATGCGAACGCGCGGGTCCTAGTGGGGCAGGAAACCCTTGTTCGCTTCGAAGAAGTTCACGACCGCCGGGTCCAGCTTGGTGTTGTTGGCCTTGGTGGCGTTGAGGAAGTCGAGCGCCTGCTGCGGGATGTTGACACCCTGCTGCTGGACGATCTCGATGGCGCGGTCCACGGCCTGGAAGACCTGCTGGCTGCTGTCCGCCACCTGCTCCTGCGCGGCCTGCGGATTCCACTTGGGCGCGGTGTCGGCGGAGGGTACGGAGCGCTGGGTGGCGCCGCTGGAGAGGCCGAGGCTCGAGGAGCAGGAGGGCCAGGCGCCCCAGCCCTGCGAGGCGAGCACCTTCTCGGCGACCGCGATCTGCTGTTCGCGGGTGGCTTGGTTGGCGGTCGCGGCGTACTCGCCGCCGCCGTGGGCGGTCCAGGTGCTGGGCGAGAACTGCAACCCGCCCTGGAAACCGTTGCCGGTGTTGATGGCCCAGTTACCGCCGGCTTCGCACTGAGCGAGGCGATCCCAGTCGGAGTCGGGTGCCGCGCTGGCGTTTCCGGCCAGTGCGACTCCGGCCCCGCCGAGGGCGATACCCGTCAGGGCAACCTTGGCGACGGTGCGGCCGGTGTTACTCGGCTTGCGATGGCGTCCACTCATGTTCTGGTCGTTTCCTCTCGTACGCTCCTGCGAGACCGACTACCGGGGGCGAACTGAGAGGTCGTCCGCTCCGGCGCGCTGGTGCGCGCTGTTCCTCGCCCTCACCCTGGTTCCAGTTGGGGTCCGTGCCCGCGGGTGAGGTTCGGTGCGGCGGGCCGGTGGCGCCGGGCTGACCCGGCTGGTGAGAGACATTACGACGGTCCCCGGGAAAAATCACCATTTGGTAACCGTCGTGTCCGGGTGGGTCCCTAACCGGCGCAAGCGGTTCCGTTTCGCTTCTGTGCAGGTGGTCACGGCGAGTCCGCGCCGATAGGGGGCTGTCACCCCGCTGTGACCGTTCTGTTATGTGATGAAGATCACAGGTGTAGCGGGGTAACGAACCGGGCAACCGGACGTGTCGCTCACCGCTGCGTAATGATCTCGGTGAGGTGCCGTCAGCGCGCGCGGCGGCCCGACCACAGGGCGAACACCAGGGCCAGCAGGAACCCGGACGAGGTGCCCGCCATCGCCACCAGGTACAGCCACGCGCCCGGCTCGTAATCGGTCAGCAATCCGATGCCGAAGGCCGCGATCACCGCCAGCAATCCCACGGACAGCAGCGTCAGGGCGAGATAGAGCAGCCAGTTCGCGGACCTGCGCGAAGTCTGCTCGGAAGAGGAATCTGGCACATTCAGACCGTAAAACTCATGTGCTCGCGCTATTCACACCGGGGTAGACTCGAAGGCAATCGCGTCCTGCATAGCTGTGTGGGGCGCGCTTCTTTTCGCAAACGGAAAGGTTGCGGGCGTAACTCGTCCGGCGACCACGACTGTGCCCGGAACTTCCCGGGCATCGAATGACGAACGGGTGAGCGCAGTGCCGACCGGCAAGGTGAAGTGGTACGACGTCGAAAAGGGCTTCGGCTTCCTTTCCCAGGATGAGGGTGAGGACGTCTACGTTCGATCGTCGGCGCTGCCTGACGGTGTGGAGGCGCTCAAGCCGGGGCAGCGGGTGGAATTCGGGATGGCCGCGGGTCGCCGTGGGCCGCAGGCGCTTTCGCTGAAGCTGCTGGAGACCCCGCCGTCGCTGCGCAACGAGCGCGAGCGCGGTGGCGACCGGCGCGGCAAGAGCTCCGACGCGCCCCTGGTGCGCAAGTCCACCGACGAGCTGCACGGACTGATCGAGGACATGATCACCATCCTCGAAACCAAGGTGCAGCCGGATCTGCGGCGCGGAAAGTACCCGGACCGCAAGACGTCCCAGCGCATTGCCGAAGTGGTGCGCGGCGTCGCGCGCGAGCTCGACCACTAGGCCGAGCCCAGAGCCGGAAAAGAAAAGCCCGGAAGCGGTTGCTTCCGGGCTCTTTCGTCTTTTGCGAGAACTTCTAGACCTCGGTGTGGATGGACCACGCCTGATGCGGCAGATAGCCCTCCTGGCCGGTGGTGGTGTCGCGCACCAGAATCGGCAACTGCACCTCCACCACGACCAGCTTCAATTCCTTCAGCGACGGAATCGTCACCGCCACCGTGCCTTTGTCGTAATCCTGGAAGCTGACCGTGTTCTGCGCGGTTGCGCCGGAGGGCGTGCGATAGATCGCGGTGATCAGCCACGGCTTGCCCGCGATGTCCTTGGGCAGCGACAACTGCAGCGGATCCCCGCCCGGCACCCGCAGGTCCACCGGCTTACCGGTGTGGCAATCCGGCTGCCCCGCCGCGCATTCCAGCGGCACCGGGAAACCCGACATGTCCTCGGCGGGCAGGATCTTGCAGTTCTGCATCTGCACATCGCAGTACTGGTACGGCTGCACCGTCACGGACTTGCCGTGCGAGTACGCGGTGAGCTCCGGCTCCGGCTTGTCCGCATTGCGGGCGATCATCGCGATCACGCCGAAGTACGCCACGGCCACCACGAGCAGCGCCACGAGTGCGGCAACGAGCGTGCGGGCTTTGACTTGGCTCACCGTTGATTCCTTGTCCCTGACTAGGCCGCTTCCCCCGCGCCGTGTGCGCCGGGGACTTCCTGCTTCGCGTGCTGAGGTCGATTACCGCCCAAACCGGGCAGCAGCGAATGACCACGGTAGCTGACCACCGTCTGGATCAATCCGAGCGCCATCACTCCGGCCACGGCGGCGAAGCCCTTCCACCATTCGGTGGGCAGCAGCACGCCCATCGCGCCGCCGATCACCCAGGACAGCTGCAGCACGGTCTCGGAGCGGCCGAAACCGGAGGCGATGGACTCCGGTGGCAGATCGTCCTGGATGGACGCGTCCAGCGACACCTTGGCCAGCGCGCTGGCGCCGGCCGCGATCAGGGTGGCGACCGCCGCGCCGATCAGGTTGTCCAGCAGGGCGGCGACCACCGCGATGCCCACGCAGGCGATGGTGCAGAGCAGCACGATCAATTGCGGGCGGCCCAGTTTCATGCGCGCGCCGGTGGCATTGCCGGTGAAATTGCCGATGGCCGCGGCCGCGCCGACCACGCCCAGCATGGCCGCCTGCTGCACCGGGCGATGCTCGGTAGCCTTGGCCACGAACGCCACGTAGAAGGTGAGGAAACCGGTCAGGATGCGGACCGTGCCATTGCCCCACAGGCCGGTGACCACCGAACGGCCCAGCGGCTGGCGGCGTTTGTTCGGCAGTACCTGCGTGGGCTGGTTCGGGTCCAGGACCTCGGTGCGGGAGTCGGAGCCGTGATAGCCGATGGTGGCCGGGACCTCGCCCTCGGTGACCTCCACCCAGGCCGGGATCTGCAGGCTCAGATAGGCGCCCGCGCCGGCCAGTGCGGCGGCGAACAGCAGCGCGCCCATCGAGCCCATGACCATGGCGATCAGCCCGGCCACGCCGCCCGCGCCCAGGGTGCCGCCGACCAGTCCGAACACGGTGAGCCGGGAGTTGGTGCGCACCAAATCGATTCCCGGGGGCAGCACCCTCGGGGTGACCGCGCTCTTGAGCACCGAGAACGACTTGCTCATGATCATCATGCAGAGCGCGAGCGGATACAGCGCCCAGTTGTCGATATTGAAGATGAGCAGCAGCGCGACGAACACGCGTATGCCGAAGGAACCGGCCAGCGCGATCCGGCGGCCGCGCTGTAGTCGATCCAGCATCGGGCCGATGAACGGGGCGATCACCGCGAACGGGGCAATGGTGATCAGCAGGTACAGCGCCACCTTGGTCTTGGATTCGGCCGTGGCGCTGGCGAAGAACAGCGTGTTCGCCAGGGCGACCGCCACCGCGGCGTCCGTCGCGAAGTTGGCCATGGTGGCGTAAACCAGTGCGGTGAGGCCGGATTCCTCCGCGCCGTCGGCCTTGGCCGCGCGTTTGAAGGTGGCGAAACCGCGCTCGGTGAGCTCGATGCTGCGGCGCGCCGCGACCCGCGTGACGGTCAGCTTGCGCGGCGGCTTGTGCAAGCCCGCCGTTTCGTCCTCGGGAACCCGGGCCTGCTCCATCGGCCGGGTGGGGTCGGGACGCTGCGGTTCGCCCGGCGTTTGCGGCGAGGGCGCCGGTGGCTGCTGCGGGGGCTGCGGGTCCGATTGCTTGCCGTACGGCCGGGCGGGCGTCCTGTGTGCCAGGAAATCGGGCACCTCGGGTTCGCCCGGGCGGCGCGCCGGCGGGCGCTGCGCGGGGGTATTCGCAGGTGGATAACGGTCGAAACCCGGATGCCGTTCGATGAGTGGAGTCTCCTCGTCACCCCACCGACCGGAATCGGCACCTGGTTCACGGGGAGCAGTCACGTACCCAATTCTTGCAGTGTCGCCCAGCGAGGGCTGCACGACGGCTGGTTATGACCGCCACAATTCGCCGCCGCAGGCCACTGGGGTGGGGGTCCGGGGGTGTCAACCCCCGGAAATTCCTCCTCACTCCGCTACGAAGCGGACTTCGTAGCTCGTCGGCCACTTCTTGCCGGTTAGGAGAAACCGGTCGGTACCCGGAAGGTGGGCGATGCCGTTGAGGACGTCGGTATCGGGGGTGCGGGCCTTGCTGGGGAGTAGCCCGGAGGTGTCGATGGCCGCGCGGACATCGCCGGTGTCCGGATCGATCTGCAGGATGGTGTCGCTCGGCCAGGCATTGGCGTAGACGGAACCGTCCGGGGCGCAATCGAGTTCGTTGAGCTTCGCGTTCTTGCGTGTGGTGAGAGTCACTTCCCCCGTGATCGCGAAGGTCTCCGGATCCCGAAAGGTGAGCGTGCTCGTGCCATTGCTCATGACGACGCGCCCGGCCCGCGTGCACAGTCCCCAGCCTTCTCCGTCGTAGCTGGTGCGACGCAGTTCGGCCAGCGTCCCGGGGTCCCGCGCGATGGCGATCCCCTCGCGATAGGTGAGCTGCCAGAGCACATTTCCGGCCCTGGTGATGCCCTCGCCGAACAGCGGATTCGGCAGATCCGCCCGCGCCAGCTCGTTCCCGCCGGTCAGCGTGGTCGCGCGGACGAAGGATTGCCCTGGCAGACCGGTGCTTTCGTAGAGCACGTCCCCGTCCACCTCCAGCCCCTCGGTGAAAGCCGCTGTGTCGTGCGGGCGTGTCGCCACCACCTCGACACGCAGGCGCGGGGTGTCGTCGGTTTCCCGGCCACAGGCGGAACTCGCCCCGCCCAGCCCCACGACCGTGGACAGCACGATCATGACGCTTACTACCGGTGCACGCCGTTTGCACTCCATACGGCAAAATGTAGGGCGTGAGCGCGGTTGGAGTTTCGGAGTCCGTTGTACGGCCGATCCTGGCGGAGGCGGTCGACCTGGCTCGCCGTGCGCTCCTGGAGTTGGAGCCCGTCGGCGTCGGCGCCCATCTGGGCGTGACCGCCGAGGACGAGTCCTCGGCCACCCATCACTTCGAAGCCACGCTGCCCGGCTATCGCGGCTGGCAGTGGGCGGTCGTGGTGGCGGCCCCGCCGGAAGCGGGCCATGCCACGGTGAGCGAATCGGCGCTGCTGCCCGGCCCCGACGCGCTCGTCGCCCCCGACTTCATTCCGTGGGATCAGCGCGTGCGCCCCGGCGACCTGTCGCCCGGCGATCTGCTCGCCACGCCCGCGGACGATCCGCGACTGCTGCCCGGTTATCTGCTCTCCGGCGATCCCGTCGTCGACGAGGTGGCCCTGGAACTCGGCCTCGGCCGTCCGCGCGTGCTCTCCCGCGAAGGCCGTGAGGAAGCCGCCGACCGCTGGTTCTCCGAATACGGCCCCGACACCGACATGGCCCGCGCCGCCCCCGGCACCTGCGGCGTCTGCGGTTTCTTCGTCCCGCTCGCCGGTTCCTTCCGCTCCGCCTTCGGCGTCTGCGCCAATGCCATGGGCGCCGACGGTCACGTGGTGCACATGAACTACGGCTGCGGTGCCCACTCCGACGTCGAGGTCCCCTCCGGCCAGGGCTCCCCCCTGTACGAGGCCTACGACGACGCCGCGGTGGAAATCGTTCCCGCCGAAGAACTCCGCAAGCCCGAACCGGACCCCCTCCCCACCGAACCGGCCGATGCCGCTCTCTCGGTAGCCGATTCGGTCCTCACCATCGAATCCCTCGCCGCCGCGGCGGCAGCCGCCGAAACCGCCTCGGTCTACGCCGACGCCGTCGCCGAAATCGCCGCGGCAGACGCGGCCGTCCTGACGGCCGCTGTCGCGGACACGGCAGCCGATGCCGGTGCGGTGACGGAAGCGACCGAAACCGCTGCGGCCGAAACCGCCGCGGCCGACACGAATGTGGTGGTGACGGCCGTCGTAGTGGAAGCCGCGGACGCGGCGCCGGACACCGAACCCGAGATCGTCGAGGTCGTCGCCGACACCGACACCGGCGCGGTGACCTTGTTCGATACCGCCGATCCGGACGCCAGGTACGACGACGCCTGGGCGGTCACCGCGGTGAAGGTGGAGCCGGAAACCGGCGCCGAACCTTCGGACGACTCCGGCATTTCGGGGCAGTAGCAGCGCGTCCCTCAATCCCCGGTACGGTCAGGTGTTTTCTGGCGGAGCCGCGGCAATTCGCCGCGCGGCGGGAAGGGTGTGAGAGCCGGTGACGGTCGAGGTCGGGGATCCGTTCGGGACGGCGGGGTTGCGGGCCGGAGTGCTGGCGGCTTGGCGGGACTCGCCGACTCGGCTGCGGGAGGATGCGGCCACCGAGGCCGATCTGGTGCGGGCGGGGTACCGGGATCGGGTGCTGACCGAGCTGGCGCAGAATGCGGCCGATGCCGCTGCCAAAGCCGGCGTGGCCGGGCGGGTCGCGGTATGGCTGGAGGGGGATCTGCTGCATGTGGCCAATACCGGTGTGCCGCTGGATGTCTCGGGTGTGCATGCGCTGACCGCGCTGCGGGCCTCGGCGAAGAGCAGCGGGGACGCCTCGGTGGGGCGGTTCGGTGTGGGATTCACCGCGGTGCTGAGCGTGGCGGATGAGGCCGAATTCCGTTCCAGCGGTGGATCGGTGCGGTTCTCGCGGGCCGATACTCTTGCCGAGCTGGCCGCGCAGGGGATCGGGATCCCGGACGGGCCGGAGGAATTCGTGGCGCCCGCCCTGCGACTGGTGTGGCCGGCCGAGGCGAAACCGGCGGCCGGGTTCGACAGCGAGATCGTGCTGCGACTGCGCGCCGACGTGGATGCCGTCGCGCTGCTCGCGGGTATGCGGGCCGAAGCGGTGGATCTGCTGCTGGAATTGCCCGCGCTGCAGGAGATCCTGGTCGGCGACGACGAGATCTCCAGTGTGGTCGAGGATCTCGCGGACGGTCTGCAGCAGGTGCGGATCTGCGGCGCGGACGACGACGAACAGGTGTGGTGGCAGTACCGCACCCCCCGCGCCCGCTGGCTGCTCCCGATCCGCGACGGCCGCCCCGTACCGGCCCGCCCGGACGTGCTGCGCGCCCCGACCCGCTCCGACGAGGAACTCTCCCTCCCCGCGCTGCTCATCGCCGATATCGCCATGCAACCGGACCGCCGCCGCCTGCTCCCCGGCGCGCACGTGGCCGAACTCGCCTCCGGCTACGCCGATTTCGCCCGCGCCCTGCCGCCCCGCGACCGCCTGGTCCTCGTCCCACTACCCGCCTTCGCCCGCAGCGAGGCCGACAGCCTGCTCCGCGAAGCCCTCATCACCGAACTCCGCGAACACGAATGGCTGCCCGTCCTCGGCGGCACCACCGACCTCTCGCCCGCACCCGGCACTGACCTCGAAACACCGCCTGCGGCAAAGATTCCGGAGTCTTTCGGCGCCCAGCGCACTGTGGCCGCGCCGCGGACTGCCGGTGCCGACGGTGGGACCGCGGACCTCGATATCGCGCCCGCCGGGGGCGGCGCTGATTCTGCTGGGGCCGGTGCTGCGAGTGCTGGCGCCGACGTTGTAGGCGGCGGGGCCGATGCTGCGGGTGGTGGCGTTGTGGGCGGTGAGGCCGATGCCGCTGCCAGCGGCGGTGGGGCTGGGGCTGCGCGCGCTGTGGCCGCCGATCAACTCGGATTTCCGCTGGCGGGGGATCAGTTCGAACTCTTCGCGGCCGATCCGGTGCCGGTGGCTTCTGTGACTGATGATGCGGGGCGCGAAGACGTTTCGTCGGCCAGGCCGGTAGCAGAAGCCGCGGGGGCGCGGGTGGAGTTGCCGCCGTTCGAGGTGACGGTGGGTGCGGCGGTGCCGGTGGGGGTGGAGGAGCCGGTGGTGATTCGGGAGGGGGTGGCCTCGCCGCGGCGGGCGAGCGTGTTCACCGGGGCTACGGTGGAATTGGCCCCGTTGCTGGCGGAAATGGTTGGGCCGGTGGTTATTCCGGAGCTGTCGACGCGGGCGTACGCGGATGCGCTGGCCGTGCTGGATGTGCATCGGATCGGGCTGGCGCGGATCGCGGAGCTGTCGGGGGCCGTCGAACGGGAACCGCAGTGGTTCTATTCGCTGTACGACGCCTTGGACGTGTTCGCGGGGGATCCGCTGTCCGTGGAGGAACTGGGCGCGCTGTCGGTGCCGCTGACGGACGGGCGGATGGTGACCGGCCCGCGCACCGTCGTGCTGGACGATCAGCTGGAGACGGCGATCCCGGTGCATTGGGCGCGCCTGGTGCATCCCGAGGCCGCGCACGAACTGCTGGGGCGGCTCGGGGCGAAAGCGGCCACGCCGGAGGATCTGCTGAGCGATCCGGCGCTGCAGGCGATCCTGGAGGACGATCCGGGCGACCCGGATACCGTGGAGGCGGTGCTCGGCCTGGCGCGGCACGCCAATACCGTGCCGGGTGTGCTGCCGACCTGGCTCGGCCTGCTCGAATTGCCGGACGCGGCAGGCGAATTCGGTCCGGCGGACGAGCTGCTGCTACCGGACGCGCCACTGGCCCGCGTACTGGTGCACGATTCCCCGTTCAGCGTGCTCGGCCCGGAGACGGTGGAGCGGTACGGCGCGGAAGCGTTGCGCGCCATCGGCGTCGGCTGGAGCTTCACGCTGGTCACCGAGGAGGACCCGACCGGCCCGGACCATCACCTCGATGACGAGGAAGCCTGGTGGCACACCCTGGACGAGGATCCGCGCGAACTCGTCGCGGTACGTGACCTGGACCTGGTGGACGAGGCCGAATGGCCGGAAGCCCTGCGACTGCTGCTCGACGACCAGACCACCCGCGCGCTGCTGGCCGACCGCGACGGCTACACCGCCTGGTGGCTGCGCCAGCACGCGCAGATCGACGGCATTCCGCTGGGCCTCATGCGGCATCCGGACGACGCCCAGTTCGCGGGCCTGCTGCCGCAACTGCCGGGCTTTCCCGCACTGGACCTGACCGTCCTGCGCGGCGTGCTGGCCGCCCCCGAGGTGATGACCCCGGTGCTGGCCGAGGAACTCCTCGACGCACTCGCCGATCCGGCGAGAATGCCGGTCCCGGAATCGATTTCACAGACCTATCGGCTGCTCGCGGAGGCCTTCGAGGCGGACCGCCTGGACCTGGAGGACCTGGCCGTCCCCGAGCATGTGCGCGCCCTGTCCGGCGCGGTCATCGACGCTGCCGACGCATTGGTGCTGGACCGCCCCTGGTTCGGCCCGGCGCTGCCCGCCGATCGCCTGGTGGTCGGCGATATCGCCTCCGCCGCAGCGCTTTCCGACCTGCTGAACCTGCCGCTGGCCTCGGAAGCGGTGACCGCCGAGGTGGTGAGCGAAGGCCGGCCCACCACCTGGGCCGCCGATCCGCTCGGCGTGCTGCTGCGCCTGCAGTTCGACTTGCCCGCTCCCGCGGGCGAACTGGTGATCCACGACGATCTCCGCGTCCGCCTTTCCGGCGCCGTCGAAGAAACCGTGGCTGTCACTTGGTGGGAGGACGGCGAGACCACGCACGTCCAGGCGGGGTCGCGCCCGTAGCCGTTACGCCCCGGGAACCGGCCTGCTGCGTCTGTTCCCGGTCACCGGGCCCCGGATCTGACCGCGCCCGCCGCACAATCGTGCGGCGGGCGCGGATCACGTTGGGGTGGATGGGATTTCAGGCCGAATGCGAGACGATCATCCCGGCTAGGACGTCCAGCTGTTCGCGCACCGCGGCGCTGTCGTTGTCGACCAGCCACCGCAGCACGATCCCGTCGATGGCCGCCAGCATGAACCGGCTGAGCGTGGCGACGGAAACCGTCCACTGGGTGCCGGTGGCTTCGCGTGCGTGCTCGATGATGTCCGCGACCGTGGAGTCGTTGAACGTGTACTGCTCACGCGCGATTGCGAGTTTTGCCGGAGTTTGTTCACCTTCGCGGAGTGCGTAGGTGGTGGTTTCATAGGTGAGTAGTTGACGTTCGGGAGTGGCTTCGATGTTGAGCCACATGAGTTCCAGTCCAGCGCGCACCAATTTCTGAAGCGCTTCTTTTCCGGTTCCGACGTCTTGCCATACCGCTTCGTTGGCATCGACGGAATCTCGCAATTCCATCGAGAGGGCCTTGACCAGCTCTGTCATGAGTTGGTCCTTGTTTTCGAAACAGTAATGAACCACACCCAGGGAAACACCGGCAGCTTGCGCGACATCGCGCGTGGTAACTCCTGCCACGCCCTTTTTTTCGGCAAGGCCGATGGCTGCCTCGATAAGGTGGGCCCGTCGTTCTTCGACGCTCAATCGGGAGGACACTCCGCAGAGTTAAGCGTCCATTGCGCGTGCAGTCAATTCGCACGGTCGGAAAGTTCGCTCATCAAGTCTGGTCTGGACGAACGTCCAGTTCTGTGGTTCGCTGCTCCACAACAGAAGAGAGGCTCGAATGGCGATGTCGGACAAGGGAACCACCGGGGCAATCCCGGTCTCGCGCCGGACGGTGCTGGCCACGGCGGCGGCGGGCTCGGCCGCCTTCGCCGTCTCCGCACACCTCGCGATCTCCGACGGTGAGGCGCGCGCGGCCGGCGGCGACTACCTGATCGGGGTGGGCATTTCCGACATCACCGGTCCCGCTGCCGAATGCGGCATGATGGGCTATTCGCAATTCGGGCAGGACACCGCCGGAATTCATCTGCGCCCGCGCGCCCGCGCCTACATCATCGACAGCGGCGAGCGGCGGGTCGTCTATCTGGTCGCCGACAACGGCATGATCTTCCAGTCCGTGCACCGCGGCGTCATGGCGGAGCTGGCCCGGCGCTTCGGCGACCGCTACACCGAGCAGAACGTGCTGCTCACCTCCACCCATTCGCACGCCACCTGCGGCGGCTCCAGCCACGACTACGCCTACAACCTCTCCATTCTCGGCTTCCAGCAACAGGTCTACGACGCCGAGGTGAACGGCATCGTGGAGGCCATCGCCGCCGCGGACGCCGATCTCTCGCCCGGCACCCTGGAACTCGGGCGCGGGGAATTGCACGATGCCAGCGTGAATCGCTCCCGGGTGGCCTTCGAACGCAATCCCGAAGCGGATAAACAGGTTTTCCCGGAAGGCATCGATCCGGCGGTCACCGTCTTGTCGCTGCGCAAAGGCGGCAAACAGGTCGGGGCCATCACCTGGTTCGCCACCCACAACACCTCCATGAGCAACAGCAACCGGCTCATCAGTGGCGACAACAAGGGCTATGCGTCGTTCGCCTACGAACACGGGGAACACGGCGTGCGATACCTCGACGGCGCGGATTTCGTGGCGGCATTCCCGCAGACGAATTCCGGTGATATGTCACCGAACTTGAACCTTCACCCCACCGACGGGCCGACGCGGAACGAGTTCGAGAACACCCGCATCATCGGCGAACGGCAATATCGCGCGGGTAAATCCGCACTGGCCGCGGCGCGCACCGTCAGCGGCCCGGTGGACAGCCTGCTCTGCTACATCGACATCGCCGATATCGAGGTGGACGGCAAGTGGACGGGCAGCGGGCAGAACCGCCACACCGCCGCCGCCTGCGCCGGCGTCTCACTCATCGCGGGCAGCGTCGAGGACGGGCCGGGCCTGCCGGGCGTGCCGATTCCCGAGGGCGTGCGAAACCCGTTCGTGGACGCGCTCGGTGGGGCGAACGCGCCGGTGCCGGACTGGCTGGCCGACGCGCAGGCGCCCAAGGCGATCGTGGCGCCGCTGGGCATCATGCCGCCGGTGCCGTGGGTGCCGAGCGTGGTGCCGATCCAGCTGGTGCGCATCGGCGAGCTGTATCTCGCCTGTGGCGGTGCGGAATTCACCATCGTGTCGGGGCTGCGCATCCGCCGGGTGGTGGCGGCGGCGCTGGGCGTGCCACTGGAGCAGGTGCTCATGCAGGGCTACGCCAATGCCTATCACGAGTACGTGGCGACGCCGGAGGAGTACGACGCGCAGCAGTACGAGGGTGGTTCGACGCTGTACGGGCGCTACACCCTGCCCGCCTATCAACAGGAATTCCACCGGCTGGCAACGGC
This sequence comes from Nocardia yamanashiensis, assembly GCF_021183565.1. Taxonomy (NCBI): domain Bacteria; kingdom Bacillati; phylum Actinomycetota; class Actinomycetes; order Mycobacteriales; family Nocardiaceae; genus Nocardia; species Nocardia yamanashiensis. Next base: position 6,053,358 of record NZ_CP089226.1, on the reverse strand, counting down.
TTTCGCGGCCCGCCAGACGGTGCCGCGCGGCCCCGCGCCGCGCGACGTGTCCAACCTGCAGCCGAATTTCGTCGCCGCGCCCGGCCCGGACGCCACCCTGCCCGGCACCGCTTTCGGCGACGTCCTCACCCAGCCCGCGGCGTCCTATGCGCGCGGCGAGCAGGCGCAGGCCGAATTCGTCTCGGCCCACCCGAAACACAACACCCGCCGCAACGGCACGTTCCTGGAAGTGCAGCGGCAGAGCGGATCCGGCTGGCAGCGCGTCGCCAACGAGGGCGAGTGGGCGGTGAAGTTCTTCTGGAGCAAACGGGGGAGCGATGTCTCGGTGGCGCGCTTCACCTGGGACATCCCGGGCGATGCCGCGCCCGGCCGATACCGCTTCCAGCACTTCGCCGATCAGCTCACCGCCGACGGCGCACTGCTTCCGTTCAGTGGCCTCAGCAACGAGTTCGACGTGCTCTGAACGGCTCCCGGAACTACTCCAGGCCCAGTTGCGCACCCTTGTCGCCGCGTCGGGCGCTGCGGCGCTGGAGCCAGAAGATGGAGTAGGCGAGCAGGCCGACCGCCAGGCCCATCAGGCAGATCGGGCGGGCGGGGGCCCAGGCGTCGTTGAACCAGACGACGACGGTGGCGACGAGCCAGGCGAGCGAGCCGACGGCCAGCACCGGGCGCGGGTCGGTGAGGCGCGGCGGGATCTGGGGTACGGGCTGGGTCACGCGATCCAGCCTAGAGCGCGCTCCGGGGTCGTGCCCGATGCGTGGCGCGGTGTCCGGTTCGTGGCAAACGTTCGGCTTGCGTACCGGTAGGTTCGCGCGCCGGTGGCGGCTGGGACGTCGCAGGTGGAGACCGTGCGGGCCGGTCGACGCGAACACCCGACCCGTGCGCGAGGCGTCACGTATCGTTTGCCTCTGTGACAACGCCTTCCGATATTCGAGCGCTTGCCGGTGACCTCTCGCTGGCGGTGGTGCGCTTGACGCGACATTTGCGCGGTAGGCGCGCCGATGCCCAGATTTCGCTGACCCAGCTGTCGGCGCTCGCGACGCTCAATCGCGAAGGTTCCATGACGCCGGGTGCGCTGGCGGCCAAGGAGCGGGTGCAGCCGCCCTCCATGACGCGGGTGATCGCGTCGCTCTCCGAAATGAGCTTGGTCGAACGCAATCCGCACCCGACCGACGGACGGCAGATCATCGTGAGCCTGTCCGACGCCGGTCGCGCCCTCATCGCCGACGAGAACCAGGCGCGCGAGGCCTGGATGACCGATCAGCTCTCGGGCCTGAGCCCCGAGCAGATCGCGGTCCTCGAAGAGGCCGTGGGAATCATGAAGCAGATCGTCGACGAGTCGGAGTAACCCACTCCCGGGGGCCTCGGGGGCAAGCCCCTGAAACCCTCACCCCCGGAAAACCACCCGGGCTCAGGACCCGAAAGCCCGGTCGCTGGGGACGATTTCGCGGCCCAGGGGGAACAGTGAGATCGGGATCAGTTTCAGGTTCGCCCACGCGAACGGGATTCCGATGATCGTGATGGCGAGCGCGATGCTCGTGAACAGGTGCCCGATCGCCAGCCACCAGCCGGCCACGATGATCCACACGATATTGCCGAGCATGGAACCCACACCCGCCCCGGGCTTCTCGACGGCCTCGCGCCCGAACGGCCACAGCACGAACGAGGCGATCCGGAACGAGGCGATGCCCCACGGGATCGTGATGATCAGAATGCAGCAGATGATCCCCGCGAGCACGTAGCCCAAAGCCATCCAGAACCCGACCAGGACGAACCACAGGACGTTCAGAATCAGCTGGATCGGCTTCATGTCCTCCAGCATGCCAGCGGCACCGCCCGCCCCACCACCGGGAAAACCCTGACTCTTCGGTGTTAGTACTCGTCAGGGCTCTGCTAATCTCCGGCAATTGCGACAATTCACAGCTGCAATCCGTTTTCATGATCTTCGATCACGCTGGGAGCGCACTTTGAGCAAACAGATTCGATGGTGGGCGGGAGCGACCGTGCTGGCCCTCGCCGCGGCGACCACCCTGGCCGCCTGTAGCAGTGACGACAGCGATGCCAAGTCGGCCTCGACCAGCTCCGCGGGTGCGAGCGCGGCCGGATCCGGCCCGGCTCGCAACCCGTACCTGTCCGCCGAGAAATTCGGCATCACCCACATCGACTCCGGTCAGAGCGACAGCTTTCCGGCCGCCCCGCCGCGCGGCACCTTCCACATCGACCCGGTGCAGATGCCGCGGGTACCCGGCGGCCCGGTCAACATCATGACCATGGCCGCGCCGGATCAGAATTACTGGTGGGTCTCCTCCACCTCGGGCCCGCGCTACGTGGACGTCTCCGACGGCGGCTTCGAGGAAGTCGCGGCCATGGATGTGCCCGGGACCCCGCCCGTCTCCACCCAGAACCTGGACGCGGTGCTGAACCAGCAGTTCACCGACGCCGCGCAGATCCAGACGGCCATCACTCAGGAATGGCCCGGCCTGGACTGGCAACGTATGAAGAACGGCGTGTACGGGCTGGTCGACAAGGACAATCGCCTCTACTACATCAACCAGGACGCCGTGCTGTTCGTGTTCGGCCTGCGCAACAAGGACAAGCCGGCCGACGGCCTGGAGATCGTCGCGCAGCGCGATCTGAAACCGCTGCTGGGCACCGGCATGACCACGCTCGGCATCCCGGAGAACGTAGTCGGCCTGAGCATGACCTACGACGGTCATCTGCTGGCGCTGGCGTCGCGGTCGCTGTCGGTGCTGAACCGGGACCTGACCGGCGATCCGGTGACGCTGCGCGTGGGCGATGACGAGACCATCTCCAATTCCATGGCGGTGGACGAGAACAACGGCCTCTACTTCGCCTCCGACAAGATCATGCACAAGGTGGTCTGGAAGGACGGCAAGCTCTCCACCGACGCTGCGGACGGCGCCTGGTCCTCGCCCTACGACTTCGGTCGCCAGCCCCCGGCGGTGAAGTTCGGCATCGGCACCGGATCCACGCCCACGCTGATGGGCTTCGACAAGAACGATGACGAACTGGTCGTCATCACCGACGGCGCCGACCACATGAAGCTGGTCGCCTTCTGGCGCAACGAGGTTCCGGCGGGCTTCCAGCAGAAGCCGGGCGCCAAGTCGAACCGGATCGCCGATCAGATGGAGGTGACGGCGGGGCTGCCCGACCCGAAACCCGAGTTCATCCAGTCCGAGCAGTCGGTGGTGGTGAACGGTTACGGCGCGTTCGTAGTGCAGAACATCGGCACGGGCGGTGAACCGGACCGCCTGGTGGACGTGCTGGCCAACGGTCCGGTCGACGAGCCGCCGCACGGTATGCAGCGTTTCGAGTGGGATCCCCAGGCGGACAAGTGGACTTCGGCGTGGACGCGCGGCGACGTCGTCTCGACCTCGATGGTGCCGGCCGTTTCCTCCGGTGCGGGCATGGTGTTCGTGAACGGCTACTCCAAGGCCGACGGCTGGGAGGTCACCGGCCTGGACTGGAAGACCGGGGAAACGGTGCACCGCACCATCTTCGGGCAGTCCAACCTGGGTAACGGCGCGTATGCGCTGATCGAGGCGTTCCCCAATGGCGACCTGCTGTTCAACAGCGTGGGCGGCCCGTTCCGGGCCAAGATCGCCAAGTAGGAACCGCGAAAAAGGCCGGGCGGCACCATGACTGGTGCCGCCCGGCGCTGGTTTCCCTGCAGGGGAACCTAGAAGAACCAGCCGAGCTGGGCGTCGCGTTCGGCGATGAACGCCGCGTCGAACGCGCGCAGGGCGGTCGGTTCCTTGGCTTGGATGCGGTTGGCGGCAGCGAAGACTCGCGCTCGGTGCGCGCCGAAATACAGACTACCCAGGACATCGATTCCGATCTCGATATCGGGAGTTCTGGTGGTCGGTTCGCATTCCGCCACGCCGTCGCGGATGCGCAGGGCGAAGGTGCCGCCCGCGTTCCGGAACGGATCGTCCACGGCCACAACCGTATCCAGGTCCGCCGCGTAGGTCCGGGCGGTGAGCGCGGCGGGCACGTCCATCAGCCGGGTCCACAGGCCGTCCCAGCGGCCGCCGGGTTTCACCAGACGCGGATCGGTCAGCAGGTAGGGGAGCGGATCGTCGGGGGCGATCTCGGCCTCCACCGTGCGGACCAGGTCCAGGCTCAGCAGCACCCGCCACAGCGCGGCATGCGCCTCGGGGGTGATGGCGCGGAACTCGGTGACGATCGCGACCGCCGTATCGTCCTTGCGCCAGTCCCGGCGGTAGAGCACGTAACCGTCCGGATGGGTGAGCGCGAAAAGGCTTGTCGCGCCGTCCCGATGCGGTTCCGAGTCGGCGAACATCAGATTCCAGTCGGCCTCCGGCCGGAGCTGCGCGCTCGGGAGCAGCCGCCGCCAGCGGTCGTAGACGGCTTCGATGTGCGGCCGGGCCGCGGCCGGGGACTCCATCCGCACGCCGCCGGGATCCGGTGTGGTGGCACGGAATTGGGCCTTGGTGCGATCGATGGAGACGGACTGGATGACCATGCTGGGGCCGTAGCCGAAGCGGCCGTAGATGGTGCCCTCGCTGGCGGTGAAGATGGTCAGCGGCAGCCCCTCGTCCTCCACCCGCTGATGCAGTTCGGTGTAGAGCGAACGCAGGATGCCGCGCCGGCGATGGGTCGGCGCGACCACCACGGCGGAGACGCCGCAGGCCTGTGCGATGCGTTCGCCGGGCACGGTGAGGGTCATGTGCCGGTCCACCGTATGACCGACCACGCGGCCGTCGTCGATGGCGAGCAGGGCACGGTCCACCGGGAAGATTTCCTTTTTGATGGGGATCTCTTCGGGGACGTTCCGGAAACCGAAGCAGGTTTCGATAAGTTCGATGATCTGCGGCCAGTCGTCCTCGGTGGCCGAACGGATCGTGAAGCCATTCGCGGATGCCATGACCCGACGATGACAGGTCGGCGATTCGTCCGCATCCGAATATTTCCGATCGAAACGAACACCCGGAGCCACCTGTCCTCCCCGCCGTGACAGGTGACCCCGGGGTCGTCCCCCCAACTTCCCCCCTTGCGGGACCGGTATCCGGCCCCGCAAGAAGAACAATGCCGGTCCGGCCCAGCAAGATGCTTAAAAGTTTCTTGTAAACGCGAAACCCCGCCGCCACGATGTGGCGGCGGGGTGGGGCACGAGGGGCGGGGGAGGGCTGCCCGCCGCCGAACTCCCCCGGATGGAGCAGGCTGCCGGAACGACTTCGCCCGCACCGGAAAACCGGTGCGGGCGAAATGAATCTTGTTGCGCGTCAGCGCATCAGCGGCCGCTGATGTCGTGGTAGTCGCGCTCGCCGTAGCCGGTGTAGATCTGGCGCGGACGGCCGATCTTCAGCGGCTCGGAGTGCATCTCACGCCAGTGCGCGATCCAGCCCGGCAGCCGGCCCATGGCGAACAGCACGGTGAACATGCGGGTCGGGAAGCCCATGGCCCGGTAGATGACGCCGGTGTAGAAGTCCACGTTCGGGTACAGGCGACGCTCGATGAAGTAGTCATCGGTCAGCGCGGCCTCTTCCAGGGCCTTGGCGATATCGAGCAGCTGGTCGTCGCCGCCGATCTTGGCCAGGATCTGGTCGGCGACCTTCTTGACCAGGGTCGCGCGCGGGTCGTAGTTGCGGTAGACGCGGTGCCCGAAGCCCATGAGCTTCACGCCGTCTTCCTTGTTCTTGACCTTGCGGACGAACTCCTTGACGTCGCCGCCGTTCGCCTTGATCTCGTCCAGCATCTCCAGCACGGCCTGGTTGGCGCCGCCGTGCAGCGGGCCCCAGAGCGCGTTGATGCCGCCGGACACCGAGGTGAACAGGTTGGCGTCGGACGAACCGACCAGGCGCACGGTCGAAGTCGAGCAGTTCTGCTCGTGATCGGCGTGCAGGATGAGCAGCATGTCCAGGGCCGCGGCGACCTCGGGGTCGACCTCGTACGGCTCGGCCGGGAAGCCGAAGGTCATCCGCAGGAAGTTCTCCACCAGCGACAGCGAGTTGTCCGGGTAGAGGAACGGCTGACCGACCGACTTCTTGTAGGCGTAGGCCGCGATGGTCGGCAGCTTGGCCAGCAGACGGATGGTGGACAGCTCGACCTGCTCGGGATCGCGCGGGTCCAGCGAGTCCTGGTAGTACGCCGACAGCGCGTTCACCGCGGACGACAGCACCGGCATGGGGTGCGCGTTGCGCGGGAAGCCGTCGAAGAAGCGCTTCAGATCCTCGTGCAGCAGCGTGTGCCGGCGGATCCGGTTGGTGAAGTCGTCGAGCTGGGCCTGGGTCGGCAGCTCGCCGTAGATGAGCAGGTAGGAGACCTCGATGAAGGTCGACTTACCGGCCAGCTGCTCGATCGGGTAACCCCGGTAGCGCAGGATGCCCGCTTCACCGTCGATGTAGGTGATCGCCGACTTGGTCGACGCGGTGTTCATGAAGCCGGGGTCATAGGTCACGTACCCGGTGCTGGCCAGCAGCTTGCCCAGGTCGATCCCGTCATTGCCCTCGACAGCCTTGGCGACGGTCATCGGGTACTCGCCGCCGGGGTAGGTGAGTACCGGCTTGGCGTCGTCGTCGACGTTGATGATGTTCTCAGCGGGCACGGAAGGATCCCTCTCAGGCTTGAAACCGTAGGCATTGCACGCGGTCGGCACACAACGCGCTTGCCACAACGCTAGCCGCTGGGCGTTACGCCCGACTAATGAGGGTCACCCTTAACTACCTCACAGTCACCTCGTCACGAGGTGAGGTGCGGTGCGGTCATGTGCTATCGGCATGGACCGCACCGCCGGGCGCCGCACGCGACCGGTCAGGCGGGCACTTCGGCGTGTGCCCGGGCCACCCGATACCGGATGAACGCTGGGAAAACGAGGGCCGAGATCACCATGCCGAGCACCACCAGCACGCCGCCGCCCGCAGCTGCTGCGGCGGTACCCACCGCGGCCGCGGCGAAACCGTGGGCAACATCACCGATGCGTGGTCCACCCGCCACGACGACGATGAAGACGCCCTGCAGGCGGCCGCGCATCTCGTCGGTGGCCACCGATTGCAGCATGGTGGTGCGCAGGGCGGCCGAGAACATGTCGACCGCGCCGCCGAAGGCCAAGCAGGAGAAGGCGATCCAGAGGGCGACGGTGGTGCTGAGCCCGTGCCCGGCCGCGCCGACGGCCAGGCCGAAGCCGACCATGCCCAGACCCCACAGCACGATCAGGATCACCACGGCCAGGCCCTGGCGGCGGATGCGGGAGAGCCAGCCGGAGAAGACGCCGCCGAGTACCGCGCCCACCGACATGGCGGCGAAGAGCAGGCCGAGGGCGGTGCCGCCGTCGTTGCTGCCGGGGAAGGTGTCGTGCGCGATCTCGGGGAAGAGGGCGCGGGGCATGCCGAAGACCATGGCGACCACGTCGACGGCGAAGGAGGCGAGCAGGATTCGCTGGGTGGCGAGGTAGACGAAGCCGTCGGCGACCTCGCGCAGCCCGGCGCGGCGGGCGGTGCCGGTGGGCGGGATGGGCGGGAGTTTCCAAGTGGCCCACAGGGTCGCGAGCAGGGCGACGGCGTCGAGCAGATAGAGCGTGGACAGGCCGGTGACCGGAATCAGCATGCCCGCCACCACCGGACCGGCGATGGCGCCGAACTGCATGACCGTCATGGACAGCGAATTGGCCGCGGGCAGTTGGTCTTCGGGCAGCAGGCGCGGGTAGATGGCGCTGCGGGCGGGCTGGTTCACCGCGAAACAGGCCTGCTGGACGGCGAACAGGCCGAGCACCAGCCAGACATTGTTCAGCCCGGCCGCGGCCTGCGCCCAGAAGGCCAGGGCGGTGAGGCCGGTGCCGGCGCTGGTGATGAGCAGGAGTTTGCGGCGGTCCATCACATCGGCGAGGGCGCCGCCCCAGAGACCGAAGATGATCAGCGGGATCAGGCCGAAAAGTCCGGCCAGGCCGACATAGCCGGAACTGTGCGTGATGTCGTACAGCTGCTTGGGAACCGCTACGACCGACAGCTGCGCTCCGATGACGGTGACTACGCCGGTGGTCCACAGGCGGCGATAGTCGGGATTCCGGAGCGGGGTTATGTCGGCGAGCACTTTCACCGGCGTGAGACTAACGCCACGAATTACCTGGCGGCAGTCCTTTTCCGGTGATTCATCCCACGACTGGAACCCTTGCGATCAAGGGGAAGGCGACTCCCGGACGCTCGGCGCCCGCGCCGCCGAACCCCCAGGCAGGAGTCCGGATCAGGGTTGGAGGCGCTCGATTTTCATCGCCGCCACATCGGTGTTGCCCGGTTCCAAGGTGACCCGGAGGCGATTGTGCATGCGGCTGCGGCGGCCCTGCCAGAACTCCAGCGTCTCCGGCTGGAGCAGGAAACCGCCCCAGAACGGCGGCACCGGGATCGAGTCCATATCCGCGAAACGCTCGGTCACCTCGGTCAATTGCTTGTCCAGCTGCTCGCGCGAGGCGATCGGGCGCGATTGCAGGGAGGCCCAGGCGCCCAATTGCGAACCGCGCGGCCGGGATCGCCAGTAGACCTCGGTGAGCTCGGGCGCGACCCGGCGCACCGGACCGCGCGCGGTGACCTGGCGGCCCAGCGCGGGCCAGACGAAGGTGGCGGAGGCGTAGGGGGTTTCGGTCAGCGCCCGGCCCTTGGACGATTCGTAATTCGTGTAAAAAGTCACACCCTCGGGGGAGAGGCCCTTGCACAGCACGGTGCGGGTGGCGGGGCGCGGCCCGGAATCGGTGATCTCGACCGTCGCCAGCACCATGGCATTGGGGTCGGTGAGCCCGGCGCTGGTGGCGTGTTCGATCCAATTGCGCAGCAAGGGTTCCCAGCCGTCGGTCAGCCAGCTCTCGTCAAGGTCGGTTTCCAGGCCCGGATGGTTGTCGCCCTGGTCCACCCCGTACTCCACCCGCAGGGACGCGATGTCGAGGTCCCCGGTGACATTGCGCGCCTCCGGCGCAGTGGCGAATTTCTCCTGGTCAACCATGGACCAGACGTTACTCCGCGGTAATGCTCGCGTTAAGGTCAAGGAGATCGGCGTGGCTGCCCAAGGATCGGACAGCCCGATTTGCAAGGAGAGTCACAACATGACTGCCAGCGCTGCGGTTCCCAGCTCAGTCGTCCCAGCCGACTTCGTCAGCGGTCTAGAAGGCGTCGTCGCTTTCACCACCGATATCGCCGAACCGGACAAGGACGGTGGCGCGCTGCGGTACCGCGGCGTCGACATCGAGGATCTGGTCGGCAACCGCGTCACCTTCGGCGATGTGTGGGCGCTGCTGGTGGATGGTGAGTTCGGCCGCGGCCTGCCGCCCGCCGAGCCGTTCCCGCTGCCCATCCACACCGGCGACGTCCGCGTCGACGTGCAGGCCGGGCTCGCCATGCTCGCCCCGATCTGGGGTTACCAGCCGCTGCTGGACATCGACGACGACACCGCCCGCGAGAACCTGGCGCGCGCTTCGGTGATGGCGCTGTCCTATGTCGCGCAGTCCGCGCGCGGCATCTACCAGCCCGCCGTGCCGCAGCAGAAGATCGACGAGTCGGCCACCATTACCGAGCGGTTCATGACCCGCTGGAAGGGCGACCCGGATCCGCGCCACACCGAGGCCATCGACGCCTACTGGGTGTCCGCGGCCGAGCACGGCATGAACGCCTCCACCTTCACCGCCCGGGTGATCGCCTCCACCGGCGCGGACGTGGCGGCTTCGCTGTCCGGCGCGATCGGCGCCATGTCGGGGCCGCTGCACGGCGGCGCGCCCGCCCGCGTGCTCCCGATGATCGAGGCCGTCGAGAAGACCGGCGATGCCCGGGCGCTGGTCAAGGGCATCCTCGACCGCAAAGAGAAGCTGATGGGCTTCGGGCACCGCGTCTACCGCGCCCAGGACCCGCGCGCCAAGGTGCTGCGCGAGACCGCCAAGCGCCTCGACGCCCCGCGCTACGAAGTCGCCGCCGCCCTGGAGCAGGCCGCCCTGGCCGAACTCCGCGAGCGCCGCCCCGACCGCGCCATCGAGACGAACGTCGAGTTCTGGGCCGCCGTCATCCTCGACTTCGCCGAGGTCCCCGCGCACATGATGCCCGCCATGTTCACCTGTGGCCGCACCGCCGGCTGGTGCGCCCACATCCTCGAGCAGAAGAAGCTCGGCAAGCTGGTCCGCCCGGCCGCCATCTACACCGGCCCGGCCCCCCGCTCGCCCGAGACCGTCACCGGCTGGGAAACGGTCGTGCGCAAGTAATTCCACGAAACAGAAGAGCGGCTCGCAGCATTTCGCTGCGAGCCGCCCTAGTATCCGGCGGCCCACTCCCCGCGAGGAGAGCCGCCGATCTTCTTGTTCCCCCGGGGTTTCGGAGCGGATGCCGCTCGGGGTCAGCCGCTCGACCCACCCGAGGGGTTTCAGGGGCGTCAGCCCCTGAGGGTCCCGGGAGTGGGATCAGGCCTTGACGACCACGCTGCCGATGACCATGTCGGAGAAGGTGCGCTTCTTGTCATCCCACAGCGGCGCGAAATAGCCGATGTAGCAAGGCAGGCCGTCGAGGATGTGGGCGAGCTGGCGCACGAAGGCCATGCCGAAGCCCAGCGGCTGCCCGGTGGCCTCCTTGATGGTCCGGATGCCGACGATGCGCTTGCCGACCGTCTGCCCGGTGGTGCCCTCCTTGTAGATGTTGAACAGCGTGCCGCCGAGAATGGCCAGGTAGCCGATCAGCATGATCGCGATGCCGACGCCGGAGGGCCCGCCGCCGGTGCAGCTGTAGTCGTAGCTGCTGCTGTAGGAGGACGGCTTCGGGCAGCTGACCTCTTCGGTGAAGGCCGCGCCCGCGATGGCGACCAGCAGATAGCCGGGCAGCATGAAGATCAGGCCGTCCAGCAACCGCGCGCCGACCCGCAGGCCCCAGTGCGCGTACTCGCCGAGCTGCGGCACCCCGCCGTAGGGCGAGTAACCGTATTGCGGCGCACCGTAAGCCGGCTGCGCACCGTAGGGCTGCTGAGCGTCGTAACCGGGCTGGGGCGCACCGTAACCCGGCTGCGCACCGTAGGGCTGCTGGGCGTCGTATGCCGGCTGCGGGGCGCCGTAACCGGGCTGCGGCGCACCGTATCCCGGCTGGGGCGCACCGTAGGCGGGCTGCTGGGCGTCGTAACCCGGTTGCGGCGCACCGTATCCGGGCTGGGGCGCGCCGTAGGCGGGCTGGCCGCCGTAGCCGGGCTGCTGGGGCGGGTACGGATTGTTCGGGTAAGTCATATGTTTCTTGTTTCCTTGGAGCGAATTCGAGGCAGCCGGCGAGCCGGCGGGGTCCACGTGCGACGAAGCGAACGCGTGAGCGGCTCCGCCGTCATTGCGGCCGGGCCAGGCTACAGTCTGGTGTATTCGGGCAGATCGGTCGCGCCGAATTTTCCGGGGTCCCGGCACAATCGGTGCGGCGGCGAAAATTACACGGGAGGTCCGACATGGCGCTGGAGATGAGAAACCGCTGTGAACGCTGCGAGGTTGCCGAACTCCCAGCCGACGGCCCGGCCCGCATCTGCTCCTACGAATGCTCCTTCTGCGTGCCCTGCGCGGAAACAATGAACGACGTCTGCCCCAACTGCGGTGGCGAGCTGGTTGCCAGGCCGCGACGTTTGAAATAATCCTGAATCTGGCTCTGGCCACGGCGTTTGTCCTGCAATAACCTGCTCCGGTGTTTGACGCAGGACTGTCCCGCCGCCGCTTGCTGGCCGCGGGTGCGGCGTTCGCCGCGGGATTCGTCACCGCCGGATGCGGTGTGGCCAACGGCAATTCGTCCGAGAAGGTGCTCGAACCGCCTTTGAGCCGGACCGATCTGAATGTGACGCCGGTGCGCGCGCCCATGGCCGCGGCCCTCGATCCCAGCGCCATCGCGGCCAAGTACGCGAACCGGAAGCCGCAATCCTGGGGCACCGATATCTCCGGTGTGGTCAGCAATTTCAATGCCGCGGGCAAACAGTTCCACGTCACCTTCGACGCGTGCGGCGGTCCCGGCAACAACGATATCGACGAGAATCTGCTGAGTCTGCTGATCGCCCAGCAGATTCCGGCCACCCTGTTCCTGAACAAGCGCTGGATCGACGCCAATCCGGCCCGCGCCGGCCAGCTGGCCGCCAACCCGCTGTTCGAGCTGGCCAATCACGGCACCGCGCACCGGCCGCTGGCGGTGAACGGCCGGGCCGCCTACGAGATCAAGGGCACCGGCTCCGCGCAGGAGGCGGTGGACGAGGTGTGGGGCAATCACGAACGATTGGTCGCGCTCACCGGTCACGGGCCGCGCTTCTTCCGGCCGGGCACCGCGCATTACGACGATCTGGCCGTCTCGATCGTCGGCGAACTGGGCGAGACCCCGCTCGGCTACACCGTCAATGCCGATTTCGGCGCCACCGCCACCGCCGCCCAGGTGCAGGCGAACATGAGCAATGCCAAGCCCGGCGGCATTTCACTGGCCCATATGCACCGCCCGAATTCCGGCACCGGCCCGGGCATGTACGCCGCGCTGCCCGCCCTCAAGGCCAACGGCTTCCAATTCGTCCGGCTGCCCTGACCTTTCGAGCCCTACTGTTCGCGGGAAGCTGCCCAGTCGATCGCCACCGATTCGCCGCGATCGACGGTGAAGAAGGCGGCTGCCAAACGGCAGCCCAGATCCACCAGCTCCAGCGCGGCCAGCGGCACCGGCTGGACGACCCGCACCCGCCACGGCGCCGGCTCGTCCCAGGCGTGCAATTCCAGGTCCAGCCGCAGCACCGGATTCTCACGCCCGCGGTAGTCGGCGGCCACCGGGGTGGCTGCCAGCACGGTGGCCTGGGCGCGGCGGCCGTGCGCCAGGATCTTGGCGATATTGGTCCGGGTGGCCTCCTCGGGCGCGGGCAGATACAGCGCCACCCGCTCCCGATCGCCCGGATCCACCCGGCAGGCGATGATGTCGCCGGGCTGCATCCATTCCAGATCGGCATTGCTCACCCGCTGCCGCACCCGGATCTCGTACGGATGCTGATCCTCCACCCGGATCCGCACCCAGAACTCGTGCCCGCCGTCGGACCGCTCGGCCTGATCCAGCACCGTCGCGATGCCCTCGACGCCGTGCACCAGCAACTCGCGCCGGGCCGCCGGTTCCAGCACCGGCCCGTGCCGATGCAGTCCCCGGGAACCGAATTGCGAGGACAGCCGGGTGAACAGGCCGGGGCGGGGCGCGGCCGGCAGCCCTTGCGCGCGCCCGGGATTCGCGGGGGCGGGCGGCTGGTCGGCGTCAGGGTCCGAGCGGTCGGGCGCGGCCTTGTTCATGCTGCTGCACGGTAGTGGGTCTGTGTCGGGTGCCACAGCGATACCCGGTGTTTGCCGAATCGGAGGTCCGATGGTGTTGCAGGGCCTACCCACTCGCAGCTGAGACCTCCGCCACGCACTACCCTTGTCGCCATGACCTCTGCGTTCCCGACCATCCCCGACGATCTCAAGCCCGCCGATGGACGGTTCGGCTGCGGCCCCTCCAAGGTCCGCCCCGAGCAGCTGCAGTCCCTGGTGGATACCGGCGCTTCGGTGTTCGGCACCTCCCACCGGCAGAAGCCGGTCAAGGAAGTGGTGGCCCGGGTGCGCTCCGGTCTGCGCGAATTGTTCTCCCTGCCCGACGGTTACGAGGTCGTGCTGGGCAACGGCGGCACCACCGCGTTCTGGGACGCCGCCGCGTTCGGCCTGATCCGCGAGAAGTCGCTGCACCTGAGCAATGGCGAGTTCTCCTCGAAGTTCGCCTCGGTGGCCAAGGGCAACCCGTTCATCGGTGACCCGATCGTGGTCAAGTCGGAGCCGGGCGACGCCCCCGAGCCGACCTCGGACCCGTCGGTCGACCTCATCGGCTGGGCGCACAACGAGACCTCCACCGGTGTGGCCATTCCGGTTTCGCGCCCGGCCGGTTCGGAGCACGCGCTGATCGCCATCGACGCCACCTCGGGCGCGGGCGGTCTGCCGGTGAACGTCGCCGACTCGGACGTGTACTACTTCGCGCCGCAGAAGTGCTTCGCGGCCGACGGCGGCCTGTGGATCGCGCTGATGAGCCCGAAGGCCCTGGAGCGCGTGGAGGAAATCAAGAACTCCGGTCGCTGGGTGCCGGAATTCCTGTCGCTGCCGATCGCCATCGACAACTCCACCAAGGACCAGACCTACAACACGCCCGCGCTCGCCACGCTGTTGCTGTTCGCGAATCAGATCGAATGGCTCAATGGGAACGGCGGTCTCGATTGGGCCGTGAAGCGCACCGCGGATTCCTCCTCGCGCCTGTACTCGTGGGCCGAGACCAGCGAGTTCGCCACCCCGTTCGTGCAGAACCCGGCGCTGCGCTCGCAGGTCGTCGGCACCATCGACTTCGCGGACACCGTGGATGCGGCGCAGGTGGCGAAGGTGCTGCGCGCCAACGGAATCGTGGACACCGAGCCCTACCGTAAGCTGGGTCGTAACCAGCTGCGCGTGGGCATGTTCCCGGCCATCGATCCCGAGGACGTGTCGCAGCTGACCCGCTGCATCGATTGGGTCGTCGAAAAGATCGGCTGACACCGGAAAATGCCCTGACACACAGGGCCAAATGAGACACAGTATGCGGCGCGGGAGTCTGGCGACAGATTTCCGCGCCGCGTGTCTTGCCCCACGATTCACAGAAGTGCACTACTGTTCCAGAACGTGGGCGGTGTCGCGAGCCGACGCGATAAGGAGGTAACGGTGCGTGAACTTCGAGTAATCGGGTTGACGCCCGATTCCACGCACATCGTGTGCATCGATACCGAGACAGGCCAGAAGTACCGGCTGGCAGCGGATGACAAGCTGCGTGCGGCTGCCCGTGGAGACCTTGCCCGATTCGGCCAGATCGAGATCGAAATGGAAGCCACGATGCGTCCTCGCGATATCCAGGCCCGTATTCGTGCCGGTGCTTCGGTGGAGCAGGTGACCGAAGAGTCCGGTATGCCGCTGTCTCGGGTCGAGCGTTTCGCGTATCCCGTTCTGCTGGAACGCGCTCGGGCCGCCGAGCTGGCGCAGAAGGCGCACCCGGTCCGCAACGACGGCCCCGCCGTGGAGACCCTGATCGACATCGTGGCTGCCGCTTTCGCGGAGCGCGGGCACAATATCGAGGTCGCCGAATGGGACGCCTGGAAGGACGAGAAGGGCTACTGGGTGGCCCAATTGCAGTGGCAGGCCGGTCGTTCCGTGATCGCCGCACACTGGCGCTACCAGCCCGACGCGCACGGCGGCTCCGTGGTGCCGCTGGACGATCCGGCCTCCGACCTCATCGATCCCGACTTCGGCCGGGCCCTGCGCGGGCTGGCCAGCATTCTGCCGGATCAGACCGAGGGCGCCATGGATCCGGCGCCGGCGCCCGCGCCGCGCACCGAGCGCGCCGCCGAATACGAGGCCGCGCCCGCCCGGGCCACCGGTCACCAGACGCTCGACGGGTACTTCGAGCAGCGGGCCGCGGTCGGCGCGGACACCGTGCCGGTGCCCGCCGCTGCCGCCGCTCCCGCCCCCGTCGCGCCGAATCCGCCTTCCGCGCCGGATCGTTCGGACCGGGTCGCCGATCGCCAGCTGGAACGTCCCGTCGTGGAACGTCCCGTCGTGGAGCGTCCGGTGGTGGAGCGTCAGCCCGCCGAGCGTCAAGCCGCCGAACGTCCGGTGGCCGAGCGTCCGGCCGCCGTGGAACGTCCGGCGGAGATTCCCGCCGAGCGCCCCGCGCCCGAGCGTCCCGCCGCGCCTGCCGCCCCCGCCATTCCCGCGGAGCGTCCGGCCGCCGCGACTACCGCCGAGCCCGCCGCCGAGGCGGCTCCGGCTCAGCCCGCCCCGAAACCCGCTGCGCAGAAGCCGAATCGGGCCAAGCGCGGCGGCAAGGCCCCCATGCCGTCGTGGGAAGACGTCCTCCTAGGCGTGCGCAGCTCGGGTCACTGACCCTTCGACTGGCCGTTTCGCCCGGTTCCACCCCATTGGATGCTGACTAGTTGCCAGCCATCGGAACCCGCTGTGTGATCACAGCGGGCCGGTTTCGGTCCGGCGCGCCGGGAACAAGGTTGCGCAACTGCGACATTTCGGCCGTGGCGGGGGTAGATTTTTGGTAGTGGCAGTGATTGCGAGTCCGGCTCGAACGCTGTGGCCGGACGCCGATCGCTCGAAGTTGCTAAAAAGTAGCCAGCCCAGCGGTATCGGGCCGGTGCGCGAAGAGTTCGGGAGGTGCCGGAAAGTGCCATCCACCGTTTCGTCCCTCTGGTACGTCGATGCCCCCGACCCGGTGGCCGTGCTGCGCGCGCACCCCGGGCCCGATCCCGAGGCGGCGTGGGCGCTGGCCCGGCAGCTCAATCCGGATCGCGATGTGGTGCCCGCCGCCTCCGGCACCATGAAGGTCTGGGCCGGACCCGATCCCGAATCCGTCTATATCGGTTGCTATCCCGGCGTCACCGTCGTCTGCTCCACCCAGGCCGCACTGGCGCGCCCGACCCTGCTGCCGGAACTGCTGGTGCGCCCGCTCGCCTCCGAGCACACCTACCTGGTCGCCTACGACCTCGCACTCGGCTGGGGCGCGTTCGCGCATTGGGAGCGTGGGGAATTCCGGCGCGCCTTCAGCTCGACGCGGGTCAATATCCTGGAGGACGAGGGCCTGCCGCTGGTGTGGGAGCGTGAGCACTGGGCGGGGGAGCATCCCATCGAACTCGAACCGGGCCAGCTGCCCGACCCGCAGCTGCTGCCCTTCGATCCGCCCGATTTCGCCGATGCCGCCAATCAGGAATGGCTCGGATTCCATTACCGCGGAAAGTCTTCGGCGGAGGCGCTGACCTCGGATCAGATCGAGGTGTGCGGGTTCTCGCTGTTCCCCAAGGGGCAGGCGCCGATGCCCGAAGCGCCGCCGGAGGTGCGTCTGGAACCCGAGAACGGCAAGCGCGGCCTGTTGCGCTGGCTGCGCGGGCGCGACCGGGTGTCCTGACGGCTCAGGCCAGCAGCAGCGACAGCCAGCCGAACAGCACGCCGCCGGCCAGTCCGGCGATCACCCACCGGGTCACCGGCGCGTACCGCCAGCGCCACGCGGTCGGGGTGGCCCCGCCGACCGCGATCAGGTTCACCGCCACCGCCAGCAACGGATGCACCTGTGCGAGCGCCTCCCCGAACGCGTACACCCCGGCCGCGGTCAGCACGCCGACGAAGATCGCCACGGTGATCCCGGCCGCCCACGGGGTCGGCTCGGAGTACCCGTACCCGTAGGGGCCGTCCGGCGGATAACTCACGGGGCTGCTCCTGGATTCACTCGGCACGCACTCTCTCGTAGAACGCCATGGCGGCGGCGGTGGCCACATTAAGCGAATCGGTCCCCGGTGTCATGGGGATACGCGCGCGAATATCGCTGGCCGCCATGGTCTCCTCGGTGAGCCCGGGACCCTCCGCGCCCAGCAGCAGCGCCACCTTCGCGCCGGTCATGGCCGTGGACAGCAACTCCGCCTTCGGGTTCGGGGTGAGCGAGATGATCTGGAAACCATTGCGGCGCAACAGTTCCAGACTGCCCGGCAGCGGCGGCAATTGCGCGAACGGCACCCGCAGCACATGGCCCATGGACACCCGCACCGCGCGCCGGTACAGCGGATCGGAGCAGCGGTCGCCGAACAGCACCGCGTCCGCGCCCAGCCCCGCGGCATTGCGGAAGATCGAACCTAGGTTCTCGTGATCGTTGATGCCCTCCAGCACCGCGACCGTGCGGGCCGTCGCGAGCACCTCCGCGGCGCTCAGTTCGGCCGGACGGGCGGCCGCCGCCAGCACCCCGCGATTGAGGTGGAAGCCGACCACCTCCGCCATCACCTCGGCGGTGGTCCGGTAGCAGGGCACGTCCACCCCGCTCAACTGGTCGGCGAGCTGCTCGAATTTAAGAGCCGACGACCGTGTTCATGATGGTTCCGGCACTAGTCGCGGTCGCACCGCCCAACATGGCGTTGGCGATCATCTTCGGCGACTGCAGTCCGCCGCCGCCCCACTTCTCCCAGGCGAAGCGTCCGCCGCCGTAGGTGATGGCGGCGATGCCCGACATCTGGGTGAACCAGGTGAAGTAGCGGAACAGTTTCATGAGTTTGTCCGCCATGGGCGGCGTTTCGGCGGTGGGGTTGCCCATCTGGGCGAGAACCGAGCCGTACAGGTCGTGCGCGGCCAGCATCATGCTCACGATCGTTTCCTCTCCGGTACCGGGTGGCGCGGGGGTGGAGCCGTGGAGTGGAGCAAACGGGTCGATTAGAGCAATTCGGGCATGATTTTAGCTCGACGAACCGCCGATTGTTGCTGATTGGTTGCTAATTGGCTTACTTCCGCACGATTTCCACCGGATCGGCCAGCATGGTCGCGATCTGCGATTGCTGGCCCACACTGCGCTGCGGCAAGGTGTTCAGTGCCTGATCGGCCTGCTTGCCCAGGGTGTTGGTGATCGCCTGCAATTGGGTGACGCCGGCCGTGAGCGTCTGGATGGCGGTGGTCACCTGGGTGCGGGCGGTGTCGGCGATCTCCGGAATGCTCTTGGCCAGATCCGCCCCCTGATTCAATTGCGAACCCGCGTCGCCCAGCCGGGAGCCGGCATCGCGGAGCAACTGCCCGATCTGGGTATCCGGGGTGACGGTGGTTCCGGTCAGCGCGGCGAACCCGCTGAGCTGGTCACTCGCCTGGTTCGCGATGTTCTGCAGGCCCTCCAGCTGGGTGATGACCGAGGCCAGCTGCGGGTCGGCGGCGAAGGGCAGCCCGCGCAGAACCGGCAGCACGATATTCAGGCCGTTGCTCAGCTGGCTCGCGGTCGAGGTCACCTGACCGAAGGTGACGCCGGTCGAATCCAGCGTCGCGGCAAGCTGATTGGCCTGCGAGGTGGCCGCGTTCAAGGTGGAGTTCAGTGACTCGATGCCCGAAGTCAGCTGCGCGGCACCGGTTTTCGCCTGCTCCAGGAAGGAGAGCATATCGTCGGCGCTACCGGTGAACTGGCTCGCCCCGTCGGCCGCCGCCTGCACGCCCGCGCCCAGGATGTTCGCGGTCAGCGCCACCTGCGAGACCTGCCCGCGCGCGGAGTTCATGCTCGCGAACAGCGTGTCCAAGCTGCTCGCGCCGATCTTCTTGGTGACCTCGTTGACGGCCTCGTTCACCAGGTTCGGGTCGGCATTGTCATTGGTGGTCACCGTGACCTGCGCCTTGTGCGGTTTGTCGGTGGCCAGCGAGGCGATGGAATCGGAGAGATCGGTAGGCAGGGTGACGATCACCGCGTAATCGTCGGTGGACGCCTCCTCCACCTCGGTCCAGTCCCGGGTTCCGCTGTCCTGCAAGGCTTTCACGATGGTGGCGCCGGTCTTGCCGGTATCGGCGTCGATGATCGCCACCGCGGTGGGCGCATTGACGGACCAGCGCAGATAGCCGACCGCGCCGGCCGCGACGGCGACGGCCGCGACGAGTACCAACAGGACCAGGCGGGTGCGTTTTCCGGACACCATAAAGACCGTAGAGGTATTGATTGCGTTCGGCTCTGGCGAATGTCTGAGAGTTCGGTAAAGACCGTCAGCCGGGCAGATCCAGCACCAATCGCGCGCCGCCCAGCGGCGAATCGTCGAAATACGCCCGGCCGCCGTGCAATTGGGCCTGCTGCGCGACCAGTGCCAAGCCCAGCCCGGAACCGCCCTTGCTGGCCCGGCTGCCGCGGAAGAAGCGCTCGAACACCGCTTCGCGTTCCGCCACCGGAATGCCGGTGCCATTGTCGTCGACCACGATCACGATATGCCCGTTCACCGCGCGATAGGCGGTGATCAGCGCTTCGGTGGCGCGGCCGTGCCGGGCGGAATTGGTGAGCGCGTTATCGATGGCCAGGCGCAATCCGGTGGGCAGCCCGCGGGTGATCAGCTCCGGCGGGGTGTCCATGTGCACCTTCAGGGTCGGGAAGTGCCGCATCGCGTCATGGGCGGCGGCATCGCACAGCTCGCTGACATCGGTGATCACATGATCGCGTTCGTCGGTGAGATCGCCGCGCGCCAGCCGCTCCAGCGCGGCCAGCGTGGCCTCCACCCGGTTCTGGCCGCGCTGCAGGTCGGCGAGGATCTCCCGGCGCTGCGCCTCGTCCAGGTCCAGGGTGCTCAGCACTTCCAGATCGGTGCGCATGGCGGTGAGCGGGGTGCGCAATTCGTGCGCGGACACGGCGGCGAAATCGCGCGCGGTCTCGAGCGCGGCGGCGGTCTCGGCCTGCGCCCTGTCCACCCGTTCCAGCATGGTGTTGACCGCCTCGGCCAGCTTCTCCGATTCCTTGACGCCCGAACCGTCCACCGCCGGTGCGGGTTCCGCGTCGTCGTCCAGCCCGCGCCGGTCCACCTCCCGGGTGAGATCGGCGATGGGCCGCACCGCCCGCCCGCCGAACAGCCAGCCCAGCGCGGCCGAGGCGGTCACCGCCAGCACCGCGGCCAGCAGCACCCAGCGCCGCTGATCGGAGGTGGCCTGCTCGGTCTTGGTGGTCGGAATGCCCAGGGACACAGTGATTTCGGAATTGCGATCGGCGGTATTGGTGGTCAGCACCCGATACGTGTCGCTGCCCACCGTCACGGTGCGATTGCCGGGGGTGAGCTGGGGCAATTGCACCGAGGTGCTGGCGATCACGCCGTTCTGATTGCGCACGGTCACCGCGAATTCCGCATTGGCGCCGAGCAATTTGATGACCTGTACCGCGAACACCGGCTGCACCAGGATCACCTGCGAGACCATGCTCAGCTGCTGATCGGTCTGGGTGAGATTGTTGCGTTCGATGGCATAGATGGTGACCCAGCTCAGAATGGCCACGATTATGGTCGCGCCCAGCGCCGCCGCCGCCGCGACGCGGGTGCGCAGCGAATAGGAGTGCCGGCGTTTGACCGGCACTTCCGCGGCGACATCCGGTGCGGCGGTCATTTCGGCGCGCGCAGTACGAATCCCACGCCGCGAATGGTGTGCAACAGCCGCGGGGTGTCGTCGATCTCGAGTTTGCGGCGCAGATATCCGACGAACACGTCCACCACATTGGTGTCGGCGGCGAAATCGTAGCCCCACACCAATTCCAGCAGCCGTTCCCGGCTCAGCACCACCCCGGCACTGCGCGCCAGCGTGGACAGCAACTCGAATTCCCTTTTGGTGAGCTCGATTTCGCGTCCGTGCAGCAAAGCCCGATAGCCCGCGACATCGACTTCCAAGGGGCCCACCGTGATCGCGCCCGGAATCGTGGAGGCGGGCACGTCGGAGCGGCGGCGCAGCAGCGCTTTGATCCGCGCCACCAGCTCGGCCAGCACGAAGGGCTTGACCAGATAGTCGTCGGCCCCCGATTCCAGCCCGGCGATGCGATCGTCGACCGAACTGCGCGCCGACAGCACGCAGATCGGGACCTCGTTGCCCATCGCCCGCAGCGCGGTCACCACGCCCGCGCCGTCCAGCACCGGCATATTCATATCGAGCACCACCGCATCCGGCGATTCCTCCGACACGCTGCGCAGCGCCGCACCCCCGTCCCGGGCGATCAGCACCCGGAAACCGGAGAGCCGGAGCCCGCGTTCGACCGATGCGAGCACATCCTCGTCGTCGTCCACGACCAGGACGGTAGGTAGCTCTCCGCGTTCGACCACGGGCTCCATTCTGCCGTCGCTACCTCAGTAGTTGTGGCAGGAGTCGGCCACCTGCTGGATGGCGGCGGTGATTCCGCTCGCGTTCGGGTTGTTCTCGGCCTGGCCGGCGGCGTCCGGGTTGGCGGCGAGGTAGGCGTCCAGTTCGGCCTGGCGGGCCTCGGGGGACTGCTCGAACTTGGCCTTCAGCTCGGCCTTGGTGTCCGGGTTCTGATCGAGGATGGAGGCCAGGGCGGGGGCCTTGGCGTGCAGCGCGGCATCCACCTGCGACCAGGTGCAGGTCGTATTCAACAGGGGCGCAACCATATCCGCGGGGCTCGCGGAGGCGGTGGCGGGAGCCAGCGCCAGCGCGACGGTGGCGAGCGCACCGGCGCCGAGCGCGGCGGCCGTCCGGCGATTGCGAACGATTCTCATCGTCGACCTCTTCCATCATCAGGACGCGAATCCCTCGATTCGCGCCCGCCCGACGCTAATTCACCCGCATGGGAGCGGGATGAGCGCTTTCTGAGAAGCCTGTGAGGGAACCTCGCCCGGGGCTTCGCCCCGAACCCCGAAAAGGGGGTGTGGGGGCCTGGCCCCCGCACCCCTTCGTCTGTCAGGACGAAGCCGTCGGCTCCGCACCGCCGGGCGCGTTGGGGTCGATGCGGCGGATGGGCATGGTCAGCGCCGCGGCGGCTTCGGCGGCGGCGATCCGTTCCTTGTCCTCCATGAGCGTCACCGCGTCCCGGATCTGCTTCTCCAGGGTGGGCAGCATGGCCGCGTCCTCGATGGTCGGCGGTACCTCCCACGGATCCCCGGCGGCGATCTGGCGCATGGTGCGGCGCAGGATCTTTCCGGACCGGGTCTTGGGCAGCGCGCTCACCGCGACCACGTCGTACAGGGTGGCGATGGCCCCCACCCGCTCGCGCACGCGGTCGATCACCTCGCGGCGCAGCTGCTCGGCATCGAGATCGACACCGGCCTTGAGCACCACGTATCCGATCGGCCGCTGGCCCTTGAGCTCGTCCGGGATGCCCACCACCGCGGTCTCCGCGACCGCCGGATGCCCGGCGATGGCGGCCTCGATCCCGCCGGCCGAAAGCCGGTGGCCCGCCATATTGATCACGTCGTCGCTGCGCCCGAGGACATAGAGGTAGCCGTCCTCGTCGAAGAATCCGGAGTCGCCGGTCAGGTAGTGGCCGGGATAGGCGGACAGATAGGAGCGATCGAAGCGCGCGTCGTCCCGCCACAGCGTGGTCAGCGTCCCGGGCGGCAGCGGCAGCCCGATGACGATATTGCCCTCGGTGTGCGGCGGCACCGCATTGCCCTCGGAGTCCAGCACCCGCAGCCGGTAACCGGGCACCGGCACCGAGGCCGAACCCACCTTGATCGGCAGTTGTTGCAGGCCGAGCGGATTCGCGCAGATGGGCCAGCCGGTCTCGGTCTGCCACCAGTGATCGACCACCGGGCAGTCGGGCCGCGCGGCGAGCAGGGTGCCGACCGCCCACTCGTAGGTGGCCGGATCCAGGCGCTCGCCCGCGCAGAACAGCGCCCGCAGCGAGGACAGGTCGTGCCGGTGCGCCGCTTCGGCATTCGGATCGGCGCGGCGGATGGCCCGCAGCGCGGTCGGTGCGGTGAACATCACGTGCACCTTGTACTCGTCCACCAGCCGCCAGAACGTGCCCGCGTCGGGGGTGCCGATCGGCTTGCCTTCGTAAAGGACGGTTGTCGCGCCCACCAGCAGCGGCGCGTAGACGATGTACGAATGTCCCACGACCCAGCCGATATCCGAGGTCGTGCACATGACCTGGCCCGGGCCGACGTCGTAGATATTGCGCATGGACCAGGCCAGCGAGACCGCGTGCCCGCCGTTGTCGCGCACCACGCCCTTGGGTTTCCCGGTGGTGCCGGAGGTGTAGAGGATGTAGAGCGGATCGGTCGCGGCGAGGGATACCGGATCGGCGGGCTCGGCCCCGGCCATCGCCTCGTCCCAGTCCAGCCAGTGCGCCGCCACGGTTTCCGTTGACGCGGGCAAGAATTCGGTGGCCGCTTGTTCGGCAGCAAAACGAATGGTCGGAAAACCATCCCGCTGCTTCACCAAAACATTACGGACAGCGGTGGTTTCGGCGATATCCAGCGCTTGTAAAACGATCGGTGGATATTCGATGCGGCGGCCGGGTTCCAGTCCGCCGGAGGCTGTGATTATCAGCACAGGCTCGGCATCGTCTATGCGAGCGGCCAATTCGTGCGCGGCGAACCCGCCGAAAACCACCGAGTGCACAGCCCCGATGCGAGCGCACGCCAGCATTGCGATGACCGCTTCGGGAATCATCGGCATATAGATGACGACGCGATCACCGGTCCGAACGCCAAGGCGCAGCATGGATCCGGCAAATCGGGCAACTTCGTCCAGTAACTCGGCATATGTGTAAACACGCCTGGCGCCGGTCATAGCCGAGTCGTATATTAGGGCGGGCTGATTGGCGCGACCCCCCTCCTGACCGCTGTTCTCACCGTCCGGGTCTGTGATCTCGCGCACATGCCGATCCAGCGCGTTGTAGGAGGTGTTGAGGCGAGCGTCCGGAAACCAACGGGCAGTCGGCTTGGCCTGATTGTCGACAATCTGGGTGGGAGGTACGTCCCAGCTGATGGTTTCGGCCGCGGCGAGCCAGAACTCGGAGGGATCGACCAGGCTCAGCTGATACGCCGGTCGGTACTCCTGCTTCGCGTTCAACCCCGTTGCTCCCTGCTCCGCCTGGTGTCCCTTACGAGCGGCCCATGTGTCCCTTACGAGCGCTGATGATGCCCGCCTCGATAGATCAGCCTGATTGTGGCAGACTTCACGCGACGTCCGGGCGGACGCCGCGACCTTTGATTTTGCCTGCAAACGGCAGGTCAGAGACCGGTGGTTGCCAAGAGGTCACACAAGAAGTTATTGATCCGTTAGAATCGCATGTCACATATTTCGGCCGTCATGGACGCAATTTCTCGGCCAGCCGCCGTTCTCGGTCAGCACCGTCTGACGAGCCAAGCGTGCGATCGCGGAGGCTCGCTGATGGCGCGTGGCTGGGGCCAGTTTGGAAAGTGCGTGGGAGATGCGTGACGCCGCAAGGTCCGGCAGCAATAAGCGCTGGGCGCTGAGCAACTGGGACCTGCGATGGAAGGTTACGGCGGTGCTCGCCGTGCCTTTGTTGGTCGCGGTTGTGCTCGGAGCGTCGAGGATCTCGGCCGAGTTCGCCGAGTCGAGCCGTCTGTCGACGGCTGTCGATCACGTCGGGGTGATCCCGGCGATCACCGGTTTGAGTGCGCAGGCGGCCCAGGTCGCCTCCGGTCAGATGGTCATGCTGGGCCCGAACCAGTCGCTGACCTCCGACCCGGAACTCGTGCAGTTGGATACCGCCATCCAGTTCGCCGAGAAGGCCGCCTCCCGATTGAGCGATATCCCGAGCGCGCGTTCCGCGCTCGACGACATGATCGTGGGCGCCAAGCAGGTCAAGGCCAATGGCCTGGCGCCGTCCAAGTCCATCCCGGACACCGTGGCCCAGGTCGAGCGGATCCGTGGCAACAGCGTCCGCACGGTGGAATCCATCGTGTCGACCGTGTCCGACAAGAATGTGGACCAGGCCAAGCTGCGCCTGGTCGACTCGCTGAACTCCCGCTGGATGCTGTTCAACGAAGTCGCCGGCATGGCCGAGGCGCTACGCAGCACCAACCCGAAGGACGGCGTTCGCGACATCCAGATCGGCGTCAATACCGAGCGGCAGATGCTCGCGGTGCTCGCGCACCGCTTCGCCGACGGCGACCCGATCATCGCGGAACTGCAGCGCCAGGCCGACACTCGCGTCCAGTTGGTGAACAGCCCGACCGCCATGGCGGGGCAGCTGCCGGTCACCGAACTGAAGGACTCGCTGGTCGCCTCGATCAACGGGTATCAGACCATCGCGACCAATGCGACCAAGGACATCGTGTCCCGAGTCGACACCATCGCCTCGACCGCGCGTACCGACGCGATTCGCTACACCATCATCGTGGTCGCCACCATCCTCGGCGCCATGGCCCTGGCCGTGCTGATCGCGCGCGCCATGATCGTGCCGCTGCGCCGCCTGCGCCTCGCCGCGCTGCGCGTCGCCGAATACGACCTCGCGCAGGAGGTCACCCAGCTCCGTGACGGCGCCGATCCCGAAGAGGTGCCGCTGGAACCGATGCCGGTGCACACCGACGAGGAAATCGGCCAGCTGGCCCGCGCCGTCGACGACATCCACGGCCAGGCGCTGCGCCTGGCCGCCGACCAGGCCGCCATGCGTACCCAGGTCAACGACATGTTCGAGACCCTGGCCCGCCGCTCCAAGTCGCTCGTCGACCATCAGCTCTCGCTCATCGAGGCGATGGAGTACGACGAGAAGGACCCGCGCCTGCTCGAAAACCTCTTCCGCCTGGACCATCTCGCCGCGCGTATGCGCCGTAACGGTGACAACCTGCTGATTCTCGCGGGCACCAAGCAGCGCCGGACCAAGTCCGCGCCGGTCGAGATCGCCGACGTGCTGCGCGCCGCCATCTCCGAGGTGGAGGACTACGAACGCGTCAAACTGGGCGCCACCCCGCGTGGTTCGCTGGTCGAGCCCGCCGCCTCCGACCTCGCGCACCTGTTCGCCGAGCTCCTGGACAACGCGCTGCGCGCCTCTCCGCCGGAGACCGACGTGAAGTTCACCTTCGCGCAGGCGCACGACCAGGGTCTGCTCATCGAGGTCGCGGACCGCGGCATCGGTATGCCCCCGGCCGAAATGGCCGAGATCAACCGGCGTTTGGAAGCCGTGGCCGAGGTCGGCCCGGACACCGCCCGCCACATGGGTCTGTTCGTCGTCGGCCGGCTCGCGGAACGGCACGGTCTGACCGTGCGCCTGCGGCCGACCTTCGACACCGCGCGCGATCCCGGCGTGACCGTGACCGTGCACGTGCCCAAGCCGCTCATCGTCTCCGGCGGTGGCCCCATCTCGGTGCCGCCGCAGGGTAATCCGCAGCCGGCTCCGGCGCCCGCCGCCCAGGGCGCGGGCAACCAGGCCGGTGCGCCGTCCTCCATGCAGATGCGGGCGGTCACCCGCACCGCCACCGGCAATGTGATGGTCACCGTGGATCCCGGTGTGAGCGGGCCGATTCCGGCGGGCGGCAAGCCCGCGGTCTCGCCCGCCCCCGGCGCCCCGGCGCCCGCCGCTCCTGCTCCGGCCGCCGCTTCCGCGGCCACCGGTCTCCCGCAGCGGGCCCCCGGCACCTCGGTGCCCGGCGGTCTGCCGCAGCGCCAGCCCGGCGTGAACGGCCCGACCGTCAAGCACACTGTCGCCGCCCCGGCCGCTCCCGGCGGGGCGAGACCCGGGCTACCCCAGCGGGATCCGGGTGCACACGGCCCGGCCGCCCCGCAGTCGCAGCCGGGTGCGAACCTGCAGCCGCGGCAGCCGGGTGAAGCCCCGGCCGCGCCGCGCGGCGGACTCGCCGCCAATATGCTCAAGCGCCAGGGCGGCGCGGGCGGATTGCCGCCGCGTCCGGGCGCACCGGGGGAATCGGGAATGCCGCAGCGCGGTCCGGGCGGACCGGGCGGTCTCCCGCAGCGTGGCGAGGGACCCAACGGGGTTCCGCAGCCCGGTCAATCGGGGGCCGCTCCGAAGCGCGCGACCCCGTCGGTCGGCCTGCCGCCGCAGCGTGGCGGCGCGGATTCCGGTCTCCCGCAGCGTGGTGACGCCGCCGGCGGGCTGCCGCAGCGTCAGCCCGGCGCCAATGGCGCACCCGGTCGCGAGCCGGGCCTCGGCCAGCCGCAGCGTTCCGCCTCGGGCGGGCTGCCGCAGCGCGAGCCGGGTACCAACGGCGCCCCGCAGCGGGAATCGGGCCTCAACGGTGGTCTCCCGCCGCGCGATGCGAAGGGCTCCGGCCTGCCGCAGCGTGGGGATACTCCCGGTGGCCTGCCGCAGCGCGGCGATGCCGCGGGCGGTCTGCCCCAGCGCGGTGACGGGAATGGTCTTCCGCAGCGCGGTGATTCCGCGGGTGGTCTGCCGCAGCGTGGTGACGCGAACGGTCTGCCCCAGCGTGGGGACGCCGCAGGTGGTCTGCCGCAGCGTGGCGACGCCCCCGGTGGCCTGCCGCAGCGCGGCGATGCCGCGGGCGGTCTGCCCCAGCGTGGCGATGCGAATGGTCTTCCGCAGCGCGGTGATTCCGTGGGTGGTCTGCCGCAGCGTGGTGACGCGAGCGGTCTGCCCCAGCGCGGGGACGCCCCCGGTGGCTTGCCGCAGCGCGGTGATGCCAAGGGTGGTCGCCCGCAGCGTGGCGAGGTGAGCGGTCTTCCGCAGCGTGGGGATGCCCCGGGTGGTCTGCCGCAGCGCGGTGACGCCACAGGCGGTCTCCCGCAACGGGATTCGGGTAAGCACGGGCTGGCTTCGCGTGACGGGGCCTCCGGTCTTCCGCCACGTGACGGAGTGACGGGCTTGCCGCAGCGTGGGGATGCCTCCGGTGGCCTGCCTCAGCGTGGACCGGGCGGCTTGCCGCAGCGCGGTGACGCGAACGGTCTGCCCCTGCGTGGGGATGCCGCGGGTGGTCTGCCGCAGCGTGGGCCGGGTGGTCTGCCGCAGCGTGGTGACGCGAACGGCCTGCCGCAGCGCGGCGATGCCCCCGGTGGTCTCCCGCAGCGGGGCGATGCGCTCGGTGGTGGTCAAGCGCTGGGAGGTGGAGCGGCGCAACGGGATCCGTTGCGCGATCCGCTGCCCGACGCGCTGCCGCAGCGTGGCGCGAACGGCCTGCCGGTGCGCGATCCGGGTGCGGGTCTGCCGCAGCGCCCGGCCCCGATCCCGGGTGTCGGTCTGCCGCAGAACGATTCCGGCGATCCCAAGGATCGCGGACGGCATTCCTTCCGCTCCAATCCGCAGAAGGCGGCCTCGTTCTTCCAGACCCGGTTGCAGCCGGCCGCCGGTGACAGCGATGTGTCCTTCGGCACACCGATTTTCGCGGAAATGATGTCTGCCTGGCTGTCCGATCCGAACGCGGACCGGTCCCAGGTGGCCGCTTCCTTCGAATCACCGGGCGATGAGGGTTGGCAGGCGGCCCGCCGCGCGGTTGAATCCTCTGCGGAGAAGCGGACGGCCGCCGGTCTGCCGCAACGCGATCCGGGCAACCGGCTCGTGCCGGGCGGTGTCAACGGAAACGCTGACAAAGCCGCCCATCGCGACCCAGAATCCATCAGGTCAAGTCTCAGCCGTCACCAGCAGGGCGTCCGGGATGGCCGCGCGATGAAAGCTATGAACCTAACCGGAGATAAAGGAGACCGATGAACCCCGATCTAGGTGGTACGAAGCGTCAGCTGGATTGGCTGGTTTCGAACTTCGCCAATGAGGTTCCCGGCGTTGCGCATGCCGTCCTCGTGTCCGCCGACGGCCTACTCATGGCCGCCAGCGCCCAGCTGCCTGTGGATCGTGCCGAACAGCTGTCCGCGGTGACCGCGGGCCTGGCCAGCCTCTCGGTGGGTGTCTCGAACCTGTTCGAAGGCGGCACCGTGCTGCAGTCCGTGGTCGAGATGGAGCACGGTTACCTACTGCTCATGGCGGTCGGCGACGGCTCGTACCTGGCGGTGCTCACGAATACCTCGTGCGACATCGGCCAGGTCGGCTACGAAATGGCGTTGTTGGTCGAGCGAGTGGGCCAGACAGTTCAGGCCACACCTCGCGTCACGATGGGTTCCTGATGGCGGGATGGACATAGACAACGAACGCGTCGGTAGCGCCGAGCCCAGCCTCGTCCGCCCATACTCCCTGACGGCCGGTCGCACCCGGCCGAAGGTGGAGTTGGCCCTGGAGGCGCTCGTCGCATCGCATCCGGTCGCCCTAGAGCGGCAGTTCGAACTCACCAATATCGAGACGTCAATCGTGGAGTTGTGCAGAGAATCGCCGTCGGTTGCCGAAGTAGCCGCACGCCTGGGTATCCCGATCGGGGTAGCCAGGGTGCTGGTCGCCGACCTCATCGAAGCCGGCCATGTGCGGGTATCGGCAACATTGAAAGACGATTCCAGCGACGATGAACGTCGCGAGCTGATCGAAAGGGTTCTCAGTGGACTCCGGCGTATTTGATTCGACGACACAGGTCGACACGCGCACCAGCAAGCCCACGTCGGCGAAGATCGTGGTCGCCGGTGGTTTCGGTGTCGGCAAGACCACCCTGGTCGGTGCTGTGTCGGAGATCGTTCCGCTGCGCACCGAGGCTTTGGTGACCAATGCCAGTGTCGGCGTGGACTCTTTGACCGGAGTCCCGTCGAAGGCCACCACCACGGTGGCCATGGACTTCGGCCGCATCAGCCTGGCCGACGACCTGGTGCTGTACCTGTTCGGCACGCCGGGCCAGTACCGCTTCTGGTTCATGTGGGACGACCTGATCCGCGGCGCCATCGGCGCGGTGGTTCTCGTCGACACCCGCCGGTTGGAGGACAGTTTCGCGGCCGTCGATTACTTCGAGGCGCGCAACCTACCCTTCCTGGTGGCCATCAACGAGTTCGACGATGCGCCGCGGTATCCGGTGGAGGATATTCGCCAGGCCCTCGCGGTCCCGGCGGATACCCCGATCATGTCGATCGACGCCCGTCGCCGGGAGCCGGTCAAGCAGGCGCTGGTCGCGGTCACCGAGTACGCCCTCCGCAAGGTAGTGCAGGGCTACTGACACACGCGGAACCGGCGTCGGCCGCAGCGACGTCGGGGCCGGTTAAGCTCGCGCCGTGAAGATCTCGGCGCGGGAGCTGCTCGGCGAATTGCTCGATCCCGGATCCTTCGTGAGCTGGGATCGTCCTCCGTTGGAGGTCGCCTGTTCGCCCGAGTACGAGGCTGATCTGCTGGCCGCTGCGGCAACGGCGGGTACCGACGAGTCGGTGCTCACCGGGGAGGGGTTGCTGCGCGGACGGCGAGTCGCCGTGATCGCGTGCGAATTCGCTTTTCTCGCAGGGAGTGTGGGAGTAGCGGCCGCCGAGCGCATCGTGTCGGCGGTGGAGCGCGCCACCGCACTGGGCCTGCCTCTGCTCGCCTCGCCGACCTCCGGCGGGACCCGGATGCAGGAGGGCACAGTCGCTTTCGTGCAGATGGTGAAGATCGCGGGCGCGGTCGCGGTGCACAAGGCGGCCGGGCATCCGTATCTGGTGTACCTGCGCAATCCGACGATGGGCGGCGTCTTCGCGTCCTGGGGATCGTTGGGGCACATGACATTCGCCGAGCCCGGGGCCCTGATCGGGTTCCTGGGCCCGCGCGTCTACAAAGCCCTGTACGGCAGGGACTTTCCCGAGGGCGTGCAGACCGCCGAAAACCTGTATCGCAGTGGGGTAATCGACGGCGTGGTGCCGGTGACCATCTTCCGCCGTATCGCGCACCGTTCCCTCACCGTTCTGTGCGACGCACCCCTGTCGCCGCCCGAAAAGGAAAGCGATCCACGCGATTTCGATCGTGGCGTGGGGATATTCGAAGCCGGGCACGAGTTGTACGGGCCCGCGCTGCGAGAAACCGACGACACACCGGCATGGCAGTCCGTGCTGATTTCGCGTCGTGCCGACCGGCCTGGTATCCGGGAGTTGTTGCGGCATGTAACCGACCGGGTTCCCTTGTCGGGCACCGGGCAAGGGGAATTGGACCGTACCGTGCTGCACGCGCTGGCGCGGTTCCGCGGGCAGCCGTGCGTGGTGTTCGGACACGATCGGGCGGGGCAGTCGCCGGATCTGACCATGGGCCCGGCGGCATTGCGCGAGGCGCGGCGCAGCATGTCCCTCGCGCAGGAGCTGCGGGTGCCGCTGGTGCTGGTGATCGATACGGCGGGGGCGTCACTGTCCCGGGAGGCCGAGGAACGCGGTCTCGCACCCGAGATCGCCCGCTGCCTGGCCGATCTCGTGACGCTCGATACGCCGACCGTCTCGGTGCTGCTCGGGCAGGGGAGCGGCGGGGGCGCGCTGGCGCTGCTGCCGTCGGACCGGGTGCTCGCCGCCGCCAATGGCTGGCTCGCGCCGCTGCCGCCGGAGGGGGCCAGCGCCATCGTCTACCGAGATATTCGTCACGCGCCGAAAATGGCGGCTCGGCAGGGCATTCGGGCCAAGGACCTGCTCGCGAACGGCATCGTCGATCGCATCGTGCCGGAGTACCCCGATGCCGCGGACGAACCGGTCGACTTCGCGCAGCGCATGATCACCGCCATTGCCGGTGAGCTCGCCGAACTGCGGGCGAAACCCGTCGAGGAACTGCGCGCGGCCCGGCGGCTGCGCTACCGCCGCCTGGGAGTTGCTGAAAGTTAGCAATTTCACAGTGTCTCTACCAGGGCTAACACGCCGGTCGGAGTGGTTGACGGCCCAGTGAACCGCTCCTACCGTCGATTGCGTGACTTACAGGAGCGAGACCAGCCCAGTGCCTTCCACCATCCTCAACGATGGCACGGTCATGCCGCGCCTCGGCTTCGGAGTCTTCCAGGTCAGCACCGACGACTCGATCGCCGCGGTCAGCACCGCGCTCGAGGTCGGCTACCGGAGCATCGACACCGCCGCCGTCTACGGCAACGAGGCCGAGACCGGCCGGGCCATCCGCGAATACGGGATCCCGCGCGACGAGGTCTATGTGACCACCAAGCTGTGGAACGCCGACCAGGGGTACGACGCCACCCTGCGCGCCTTCGACGCCAGCCTGGAGCGGCTCGGCCTGGACTACCTGGACCTGTATCTGATCCATTGGCCGATCGCCTCGGCCGGACTGTTCGTGGACACCTTCCGGGCGCTGCAGGCCATCAAGGCGTCGGGCCGGGTCGTCTCCATCGGCGTCTCGAATTTCACGCAGGAGCATCTGGAGCGGGTGATCGCCGAAACCGGTGAGACCCCGGTGGTGAATCAGATCGAGCTGCACCCGCACCTGTCGCAGCCCGGGCTACGCGCCTTCCACGCCGCGCACGGCATCGCCACCGAGGCGTGGAGCCCGCTCGGTCAGGGCGCCGCGCTGAAGGATCCGGTGCTGCTGGCTATCGCCGAGGAGACCGGCCGGACCGCGGCCCAGGTCATCCTGCGCTGGCATATCCAGCTCGGCAATGTGGTGATCCCCAAGTCGGTCACCCCGGCCCGGATCGCCGAGAACTTCAATATCTTCGACTTCGAGCTGAACGGCGATCAGATGGCCCGGATCGCTGCCCTGGACAACGGCGGTCGCATCGGACCGGATCCGGACGTCTTCACAGCGGGTGCGCCGCAGTAGCGATCCCCAGGTACTTCGTCAGCTCCACGGCCGCGGCCCGCCCCGCCCGGTTCGCGCCGATGGTGCTGGACGAGGGCCCGTACCCGATCAGATGAATGCGCGGATCGGCCGCGACCTGGGTGGCCAGCTGCCCGGTCATGGTGATTCCGCCGCCCGGGCCGCGCAGCCGCAGCGGCGCGAGATGGTCCAGCGCACTGCGGAATCCGGTCGCCCACAGAATCGCGTCGGCCCGCTGGAAGGTCCCGTCCGCCCAGCGCACCCCGTCGGCCTCGAGGTGATCGAACATCGGCTTGCGCTCCATCACCCCGCGCGCCCGGGCCGCCCGCACCGCCGGCGTATCCGCCAGCCCCGTCACCGACACCACCGATCCGGGCGGCAATCCGCGCCGCACCCGGTCCTCCACCATCGCCACCGCAGCCCGCCCCTGCTCCGGCGCGAAATCCCCACTGCGGAACACGGGTTCGCGCCGCGTCACCCAGGTGGTGGTGGCCACCCGTGAAATCTCGTCCAGCAATTGCACGGCCGTGATCCCGCCGCCCACCACGATCACATGCTGCCCCGCGAACTCGTCCGCGGTCCGATAGTCGTGCGCGTGCAACTGCCGCCCCGCGAACTCCGCGGCCCCCCGGTAATAAGGAATGAACGGCTTGTCCCAAGTCCCCGTCGCGTTCACCAGCCCCCGCACCTTGAACGTCCGCTCGTCCCGCGTCTCCGCGTGCAACAGCCCGTCCACCTCCCGATCCGGGCACGTCACCGCGGTGGCCCGATCGCACACCACGCTCACCGATATCGGCCGCTGCACCCGCAGATCGAACTGCTTCTCGTACAACTCGAAGTAATGCGGCACCGCCGTAGCCGCCTGCGCGTTCTCCGACCCCGCCGGCAACGTCTCCTCGAACGACATTCCCGGCAGATCGTGCACCCGATTGACAGTGCTCAAAGTCAAAGACGGCCACCGGAACTGCCACGCCCCGCCCGGCGCCGGCGAATGATCCACGATCAGAAAGTCACGCTCGGGCCGCAAGCCCAGCCGGCGCAGGTGATATCCGACCGACAGACCGGCCTGACCCGCACCGATGACCAAGATGTCGACATCGGGTGTTGCTGTCACCGGCCCGACGTTACGCCCGCTTACAGTTATCGATGACCATGGGTATGCAGCACAGCGGGGAAGGGACACATGCTCGGAGTGAGCCGCGATGGTGAGGTCGTCACCATCGAACTACAACGCCCGGAGCGTCGAAACGCCCTCAATGGTGAGCTGGTCGCCCAGTTGCGCGCGGCGATCGAGGAGGCGGCCGCGACGGCCCGGGTGATCGTTCTGACGGGACAGGGGCCGCTGTTCAGTGCGGGGGCGGATTTGGACGGGGTGTATTCGCAGGAGTTCCTGGATTCGCTGTTCGGCATGCTGCACGTGATCGAGACGGTGCCGGTGCCGGTGATCGCGGCGATCAATGGCGGGGCGGTGGGGGGTGGGGTGCAGTTGGCGATGGCTTCGGATCTGCGGGTGATGGAGCCGGATTCGTTCATTGCCATTCCGGCGGCGAAACTCGGTATCTCCGTTGATCGTTGGACCATCAAGCGGCTGGTCACGATGATCGGGTCGAGTCCGGCGCGGACCATCCTGATGGGGGTGGAGCGGGTGTCGGCGCAGGACGCCTACAACTTCGGGTTCGCCAACAAGATCGGGACCCTGGAAGATGCGCAGGCTTGGGCCAAGCAGATCGCCGAGCTCGCGCCGCTGTCGCTGCGGCATATGAAGCTCGTGCTCAACGAGGACGGCACTCGCGATGCCGGCACCCCGGAGCAGGCCGAAGCCCTGGCCGCCGCCTGGACCAGCGCCGATGCCGCCGAGGCGCGGCAGGCCCGGCAGGAGAAACGCGCCGCGAAGTTCGTCGGCCGATGAACGGGCAGCGTGTCGCCGCGACTTCGCGGAAACTGGTGGGTATGGCAGCGGGCGCATTCGGTCTTTCCTGGGTGGTACGAGCGGCGTGGGGGATTCCGTCCGCCATGGGCGCGTCCATATCGGCCATCGCGCCGAGCGCCAAGGGTTCGACCACCTATCGCAAGGGGCAGTTCCACAACACCGAGCCGAGCAGTCAGCTCACCGGGTCGGGGCTGGAGTTGCTGTATCAGCTGGTGACGCAGCGCAACATCGGGCGGCCGCCGGGGAATATCCCGCTGGTCACCCCGGAACTGCCGGAGCAGGCCGCCGATCTCGCCGTCACCTGGTACGGGCATGCCACCTGCCTGGTGGAGGTGGACGGGTACCGGGTGCTGACCGATCCGGTCTGGAGCGAGCGGGTTTCGCCGTCGGCGCTGGTGGGCCCGGCGCGGCTGCATCCGGTGCCGTCGCCGCTGGAGCAATTGCCGCCGGTGGACGCGGTGCTGATTTCGCACGACCATTACGACCATCTGGATCGCGAGACGGTGGACGGCCTGGTGGCCGGGCAGGACGCGGTGTTCATCGTGCCGATCGGGATCGGCGCGCATCTGCGGCACTGGCACGTGCCGGAGCATCGCATCGTCGAATTGGATTGGGGCGCTTCGGTTTCGCTGTCCGAACTGGACCGGGCGCACGGCGACGGCACCGATCTGGTCATCACCTGCTCGGAGGCCCGGCATTTCTCCGGGCGCGGGCTGGTGCGCAACACCACGCTGTGGGCGTCCTGGTCGATTGCCGGACCGACCCGTCGGGTTTATTTCGGTGGCGATACCGGGTACACCAAGGCATTCGCGGAAGCGGGCGCCCGGCTGGGCCCGTTCGACCTGACACTGCTGCCGATCGGCGCGTACGACCGGCATTGGCCCGACGTACACATGAATCCCGAGGAGGCGGTACAGGCACACGCCGATCTGTGTGTCGGCGATCCCGGCCACGGGCTCCTGGTCCCCATCCACTGGGCCACCTTCAATCTGGCCTTCCACGGCTGGTCGGAGCCGGTACGCCGGCTCGTCGAGGCGGCGCGGGCCGCGGGCACCGACACGGCGGTCCCCAAGCCGGGACAGCGGATCGACCCGATTGGCCTCCCACCACGGGATACGTGGTGGGAAGATGTCCGCGAATGACCGATGGACCGAGAGTGAAGGAGCAGGGGCTGTGAGTCTTTTGGACACGCTCAAGGGCTTGGTCGGCAAGGGCAAGGAAGTGGCGGCCCAGAACGCCGAGAAAATCGAACAAGCCGTGGACAAGGCCGGCGCGAAGATCGACGAGAAGACCGGTGGCAAGTACTCGTCGCAGATCGGCAAGGGTACCGAAGCGGTGAAGAACGCCATTCCGGCGGATACGGCGGCGGCTCCGGCCGATACCGCGCCCGCCGCACCGGCCGCGGAACCGGCTCCGGAAGCCGCGCCCGCACCGGCGGAGGCGGCGGCCGAACCGGCCCCGGCGCCCGCCCCGGAGGCGGCTCCCGGCGACCAGCCGCCCGCTTAACGCGACGTCGGTCGAACGGGCCGTTCGCTTCCGGTGTCACGTCATCGGTGAGCCGAACGGCCCGTTGCCTTTTCGCGGGTGTCGCAAGGTCCCCGCGAGTGTCGGTGCCCGCCTCTAGACTGCTGATATGGGTTCCCGGAAGGATTTCGGGGGTATCGAGGTTGGGCTGACCAACCTCGACAAGGTGCTGTATCCGGCCACCGGGACCACCAAGGGCGAGGTCATCGCCTATTTCACCGCCATCGCACCGGCCCTGCTGCCGCATATCGCCGAGCGCCCGGTGACCCGCAAACGCTGGCCCAACGGGGTCGACGAATCCTCCTTCTTCGAAAAGAATCTGCCCGATCACGCGCCGAAATGGCTGGAGCGGCGGGAAGTTCAGCATTCCGACCGGACCGTCGTGTACCCGCTCATCGATTCGGTGGCCGGCATGGCCTGGCTGGGCCAGCAGGCCGCGCTGGAACTGCATGTGCCGCAATGGCGTTTCGACGGCGCGGAGGTCGGGCCGATCACCCGGCTGGTGTTCGACCTGGATCCCGGACCGGGCGCGGGCCTGGCGCAGTGCGCGGAGGTGGCGCTGATCCTGCGCGATGTGGTGCGCGAGGTGGGGCTGGACGCCTTCCCGGTGACCAGCGGTTCCAAGGGGATTCACGTCTACGTGCCGCTGGACCGCAAACTCGGGCCCAACGGCGCGTCGGCCGTCGCCAAGCAGGTGGCCACCAATCTGCAGAAGCTGCGCCCGGACCTGGTGACCGCGACCATGGCCAAATCGGCGCGGGAGAACAAGGTCTTCCTGGACTGGAGCCAGAACAATCCGGCCAAGACCACCATCGCGCCGTATTCGCTGCGCGGGCGCACCGAACCGTGGGTGGCCGCGCCGCGCAGCTGGGCCGAGATAGAACAGCGGAAAAAGCTGCGGCACTTGCGATTCGACGAGGTGCTGAAGCGGTGGAACGCCGACGGTGACCTGCTCGCCGGCCTGGATGATCCGCTGCCGGAACCGGTTCCGGACAAGCTGAACACCTACCGGTCCATGCGGGATGCCGCGCGCACGCCCGAACCGGTGCCCCTCGCCCCGCCGCAGGACGGGCCGGGGGACCGGTTCGTGGTGCAGGAACACCATGCGCGGCGGCTGCATTGGGATGTGCGGCTGGAGCGCGACGGGGTGCTGGTGTCGTGGGCGGTGCCCAAGGGTCCGCCGATCGACTCGCACGAGAACCGCCTCGCCGTGCACACCGAGGACCATCCCCTCGAGTACCTGACCTTCCACGGCTCCATCCCCAAGGGCGAGTACGGCGGCGGGGAGATGACCATCTGGGATACCGGCACCTACGAGACCGAGAAGTGGCGCGACGACGAGGTCATCGTGCGCTTCCACGGCGAACGCCTGGACGGCCGGTACGCGCTCATCCAGACCAATGGCAACCAGTGGCTCATGCACCTGATGAAGGACCAGCGCGGGCCGAACGGCCACCAGCCGGAAGGCGATGGCGCGCAACGGGCTCCGAAGTCCGATGCCCCGTTCCCGCACGGCCTCAAACCCATGCTGGCCACGCCGGGCGAAGTGGCGAACCTCGATCCGGAGACCTGGGCCTTCGAAACCAAATGGGACGGCTTCCGTTTGATCGCCGAGATCGAGGACGACGCGGTGGTGCTGCGCAGTCGCGCCGGGCACGTGGTGACCGGCAAGTACCCGGGTCTCGGTGCACTGGGGGAGGAGCTATCGGGGCACCGGGTGGTGCTGGACGGCGAAGCGGTGGTGTTCGACGATCACGGCGGCGCGAATCTCGGCCTGCTGCGCGCGGATTCGGCACGCGCGGTCTTCGTGGCATTCGACGTGCTGTACCTCGACGGCACCTCGCTGGTCCGCAAGCGCTACGAGGACCGCCGCCGCGTGCTGGAAGCGCTGGCCGCGCAGGCGCCGTCGCTGCATGTGCCGCCGCGCCTGGACGGTTCGGGCGCGGAGGCGCTGCGCTACAGCCAGGAACATGGCATGGAGGGTGTGGTAGCCAAACGCCGCGATTCGGTCTATCTACCCGGCAAACGCGGCCAGTCCTGGCTCAAAACCCGCAATTGGCGCACCCTGTCGGTGGTGATCGGCGGCTATCGCCGTTCGGAGGTCAGGCAATTCGCCTCCCTGCTGATCGGTGTCCCGCACGAGGGCGAGCTGTACTACCTGGGCCGGGTCGGCACCGGCTTCACCGAACAGGAGATGAGCCAGCTGGCCGATCAGCTGCGCCGCCTGGAACGCAGGACCAGCCCCTTCGGCAACGAGCTCACCGCCGAGGAGCGCAAGGACGCCGTCTGGGTGACGCCCCGTCTCACCGGCACGGTCCGTTTCATGAACTGGACCGAGGCCGGACGCCTGTGGCATCCGGCCTGGATCCCGGCCTCGGACTGAGCTTTTCGCTCAGGCGCTCTTCTCCAGCAGCGGCACCAGCGTGTCCACATCGGCGACCAGCGCATGCCCCTGGAACTCGAATTCGTCCCAGGCCCGCGCCAATCCGGCCTCGTCCCGCCCGCCGACGGCGTCCTCCACCACCACCGGAATGAAGCCCAGATCGGTGGAATGCGTGACGGTGGGCGCGATCCCGATCTCCAGCGCCACCCCGCAGATGGCGTACGTGCTGATCCCCAGGTCCCGCAGCGTGGAGGCGAGCGGCGTCCCTTCGAACGCCGACATGGAGGTCTTGTCGAACACGATCTCCCCCTCCTGCGGCCGCAATTCCGGAACCAGCTGGAACCCGGCGGTATCCCGCTGCAGGATCGGCGTCACCTCCTCGACGGTCTCCACCCCCTGCCACGCCATCGCCATCCGCAACGCGAACCGCCCCATCAACCGCTTGGGCAGGAACATGTGCCGCAGGAAGATCACCGGATACCCGCCCCGCCGGGCCGCGTTCACCACCTTGACGACCCGTTCCACGATCTCCGCCCCATCCGGCAGCTGCGACAGCACCCCCACCTGCATGTCGTACACGACAACCGCCAGCTTCTCCGGCGCGCACACATCCTCGAGCGACTCCGGAATCTCCAGCCCGTTCCCGTACCGCATTCGTAATCCTCCGCTCCGCCAACGCTTTTCGATCCACGAGCCTACCCGCGGCAACCCCGGCGGCGGCCCGCTCCGCGCTCGCGCTTTTCGGACGGCGGCCGATCAGGCCGCGGCCGGCTGGACGGTGCGGGAGGCGCTCTTGCCGCGCGCCGCACCGGGATCCTTGACGATGCCGAAGCGGATGAGGCTCGCGGCGGTATCGAGGAGGGTGGTCTCGAGCGGGCGCTGGCTCCAGCCGAGTTCGCGGCGGGCCTTGGCGGCGCTCAGGCGCTCCTCGCGGCCGAGGTACTGGGCGGCGGTGCGGGCGTTGGCGTCGAAGCGGGCGACCAGGCGGATGAGCCAGTCGGGGAGGGTGCGGGTGGGCACGCGGTAGCGGGTGGCGAGGGTCTTGGCCATCTCGGTGAACGAAACTTGGTCGCCGGTCAGGACATAGCGATTGCCGGCCGCCTGCGGGAGCTGCATGCCGAGGCGGTGGGCGACGGCCAGGTCGCGGGCGTCGACGGTGGAGAAATTGAGGCGGGGGACGCCGGGCATCTCGCCGGAGAGCAGGATGCGGATGCCGTCCACCGAGGTGCCGATCTCGGGGCGCAGGATCGGTCCGAGGATCATGCCCGGATTCATCACGGCCAGTTCGAGTTCCGGATGCTCGGCCACGAAATCCCAGGCGGCGCGCTCGGCCAGGGTCTTGCTCTTCTCGTAGGCATTGGCGACGGCCAGTTCGGTCCAGTCGGCTTCGGTGGCCACCTTGTCCTCGTGCCCGACCCGGATGGCCGCGATCGAGGAGGTGAGCACCACGCGTTCGACGCCGTGCGCGGCGGCCGCGCGCAGCACCCGCAGCGTGCCGTCCACGGCGGGGCGGATCAGTTCGTCCTCGTGGTCGGGCTCGCTGCCCGGGAACGGCGAGGCGGTGTGCAGGACATAGCGGCAGCCCTGGACGGCCGCGTCCCAGCCGGCGTCCGAGCCCAGATCGGCTTCGACCAATTCCACGCCGGGCAGCGACTCGGCGACGGCCTGGGCCCGGGCGACCGAGCGGACGGTGCCGCGCACCCGGTAGCCGTGGTCGAGCAGTTCGGTGATGACGTGACCGGCGAGGTACCCGGACGCGCCGGTGACGAGGACGAGATCGGACATGGCCCTGACTCCAATCTGAGCGGTGTTTAGAATCTAAACAATGTATAGATTCCCGAGGCGTGAACCGTCAACCCCTTACGCTCATTCCATGCCGCCGACCAAGGATCGCTACCACCACGGAGACCTCCGGGCCGAACTGCTGCGCGCCTCACTGCAGTTGATCGAATCGGAGGGCCTGGCCGCGGTGAGCCTGCGCCGGGTCGCCCGCGAGGCCGGGGTCAGCCCCGGCGCGCCGTACCACCACTTCGCGGACCGGGCCGCCCTGTTCGCGGCGCTGGCCGCACAGGGCTACGACCTGCTGCGCGCCGCGATGATCGCGGCCCGCGCGGCCGCCGCCGACCCGCGCGAAGCCCTGATCGCCATGGCCGAGGCCTACGTGCGTTTCGCCCGCGAGCAGCCGGCTCATTTCCGGCTGATGTTCCGCCCGGAACTGGTGCAGCCGGAGAAGAATCCGGCCACCGCGGAGGCCGGCGACGCGGCCTTCGCGGAATTGGAGGATGCCATTGCCGTCGCGACCCGGGCCGGATCGCTCACCGCCGAGGGTGCCGAAACCCTCGCGCTGGCCTGGTGGAGCATGGCCCACGGATTGGCTTCGCTCACCCTGGACGGCAAGTTCGACTTGCGCGCGGAGCAGATGGGCACCACGTCCGCAGCGCTGACCGAACGCATTACCCGCATGTTCGCCGGACTCCTGGACGCTCCGCAAAGCATTGAACGGCGGTGATATCCGCTCCGCGGGGGGCGCGTGCCGGATTACGCGGTGGTGAGGGCAGGCTCTCGCGCCGGTTGGGGCGCGGACTGGAAACCCGGTAGATAGGGATTGACGAACGGGATCAGCACCTGGATCAGCGGGCCGATGCCGAAGGCGTACACCAGGGTTCCGATTCCGACGCTGCCGCCGAGTAGAAAGCCGATTGCCAGGACCGTAGCTTCAAGTCCGGTACGAATCAGCCAGACCGGTCGTCCGGTCCGGCGGACCAGTCCAGTCATCAGGCCATCGCGTGGGCCGGGGCCCATGCCGGCGCCGATGTAGAGCACCGTGGCAATCGCGTTCAGCAGCACCGCCGCGAGCATGGCGCCCACCCGGAGCGGCAGGTTCTCGAGTTCGGGAAGCATCCAGATGCCCACGTCCACCGAGATTCCGATGACTATGACGTTGCTGACGGTGCCCAGTCCGGGCCACTGCCGCAAGGGAATCCAGGCCAGTAGCACCAGCGCGCCGGTGATCGCCACCACGGTGCCGAAGCTGAGCGGGACGTGTGCGGTGACGCCCTGGTGGAAGACGTCCCACGGATCCAGCCCGAGAGCGGCGCGGAGCATGACGGCCATGGAGAAGCCGTAGAGCCAGAGTCCGGCGTAGAGGGCGAGCAGGCGGCGCAGCAACATCGCTCCAGCATGACCACGACTGGACTTCGAAAACAGAGCCAGTTGGCATTTGCTGGACTGTTGTCACGATGGCTAGCGACCGGTCTGTCCGATTTGCCTGAGCCGCAGCGCTTTTCGTGCGCAACGCCGTGGCAACGACGCGCGGGCAGGCGTTGACCAGCGGGTATGTCCGGCAGTAACTTGATGGCTCCGATGCGCCGGAGCTGTGGTCGGCGCGATGTGCGAGTCCGTATTGCTGGAGCGTCGGCTGGTTCGACGCTGGAGGCGTGATGCGGTGGCAGGAACTTCGGCCGTGGTGGCGTACGGCCCTCACCGTGCTGGCCGTGGCGGTGGCCGCCATCGTGGTGGTCCCGACTCGCGCGGACATCCCGTATCCCGACGATGATCCGTTCTACGCCGCCC
Source organism: Nocardia yamanashiensis (assembly GCF_021183565.1). NCBI lineage: Bacteria > Bacillati > Actinomycetota > Actinomycetes > Mycobacteriales > Nocardiaceae > Nocardia > Nocardia yamanashiensis. Next base: position 6,011,165 of record NZ_CP089226.1, on the reverse strand, counting down.
CCGCGGATCTGGCGGACCGGCCCAACGGCGCGATCCTGAACTCCCGCCCCATCTCGGTATTCGGCCTGGCGCTACCGGTATTCGGCTGGCAGGTCCAGTACCGCAGCACCGATTCGGCCGGCGAGCCCATCGCCGATATGGCCACCGTCATGACCCCCATGACGCCCTGGCTGGGCGCGGGCGAACGCCCGCTGCTGGCCTACCAGGTGGCCGAGGACAGTCTGGGCACCCAGTGCGCGCCGTCCTACGCGCTGCGCGGCGGCCTCGACTTCTCGATCGTGAACACCGTGCTGGACATCCCGTTCCTGACCGCCATCCTGCTGCGCGGCTGGTCGGTGGTGGTGCCGGATTACGAAGGGCCGCAATCGCGTTTCTTCGACGGTGTGACCTCCGGGCGCGGCGTGCTGGACGGGATCCGCGCGGCCCGCGACTTCCCGCCGCTGGGCGTCACCGCCACCACGCCCTTGGGCGCGTGGGGTTATTCGGGCGGCGCCTTCGCGACCCTGTGGGCCATGCAGATGCGCGCCGCCTATGCCCCGGATCTGCTGTTCTCCGGGGTGGTCTCGGGCGGCGTCCCCGCCGATATCGCGGCCGTCGCCCGCAAGTCGGATGGCAGCTGGTCCACCGGCCTATCGATTCTCATGCTGATCGCCCTGGCCCGCAACGATCCCGGCTCGGGCCTGCCGGACCTGCTCAACGACAGCGGCCGCGAACTGCTGAGCAAGGAATCGCATTCCTGCGGGAGCGAATTGGTGGTGCGCTACTACTCGCGGCACGTGGACGAGTTCGCCCTGGAGTCGAATCTGTTGTGGCATCCGGTTTTCGAGGCCACCACCGCGCGCCAGGAACTCGGCGACGTCGCGCCGGACGTGCCGCTGTACCTGTACCACTCCAATGACGACGACGTCATCCCCGTGGCGGGGTACACGGCGCTGGTGAACCGCTACTGCGCGCTGGGCGCGAACCTCACCGCGGTGCACTCGGGCATACCCGGCCACAATCCGGCCGCCGCCGTGGAGGCGTTCGGAGCGGTCGGTTTCCTCACGGATCGCTTCGCCGGGATTCCCTCATCGCCCGGCTGCACCATCCGCTGAACACGCGGGGCGCATCCGGAAGGGATGCGCCCCGGCGTATTCCGGTCAGTTGTCGCCCGGCTGCGCCCAGCGGGTGCTGCCCGGCGCCGAGTTCAGCGTGTTGATCAGGTCGATACCGGCGATGAGCAGCGTCGGGCCGCCGACCACCAGGGTGCCGATGATCGCGCCGATGCCCGCCGCGACCGGCACGGTGGCCAGACCGAACGCACCGCCCGCGAAACCGATCGCGCCGACGGCCGCACCGATCGCCAGGCCGACGAAGCTGCCGATGGCGGTGGCGATGCCGAACTGGCTGGAGAAGTTGGTCAGCGCGCGCTGGTTCTCGGCATTGGAGGCGACCGGCTGCAGGGCAGGGCGCGCTGCGGCAACGTCCTTGGCCGGCGAAAGCCGCAGGGTGTGGGCGTCATCGGCGAGCGCGGCCGGAATGGCGTACTCCAGGCCCTCGCTCTGGAACGCGAGCGGCAGGCTCACCACGGTGTTGCCCGCGATGTCCTTCACGTTCACGCTGCCGCCGGCCAGTTCGAACTGACCGTTGGTGAGGGTGGTGACGACCGTGGTCCCGGCCAGCTGGGTCTGATAGCCGATCTCCGGAACGGCCGAATCCGCCTGCGCCACGCCGGATCCGGCGAGGGCTACGGCGGTGACCAGGGGTGCGGCAACGGCAGTGATCTTGCGCAGCATGGATCTTCCAATCTTCATCAGGTTCTCGCGGCAACACCGAGTCGGCCCGAAAAGATTCCCTCCCCTTTTCGATACGTGCCGGCCACCCCAGGATCGCAACGCGTTCTACAACTGCTCACCGTAGCCTGCTCGACCGACAACCAGGACCCGATTTGATCGGTACTCGATCAAATCAGCAGGTCGACCCCGATCGCGAGCCCGCATACGCCCAGCACCACGGCCAGCGCCACCGCGTCGGCGCGCCCCGGACGGCTGGGCCGGGCGGTGAGTTCGCCGGTGCCGCCGCGGGTGGTGATGGCCTCGCCCAATTCCCCGGCCCGGCGGCTGGAGACCGCCATGCTCGCGGTCAGGATGTCCACCAGCGGATCCGCGGTGCGGTGTAGCAGGGCGCCTTTGGGCCGCAGCTTGCGGGCCGCGCGCAGCACCCGCATCTCGTCCATGAGCAGCGGCAGCCCGCGCAGCGTCAGCGCCACCACCACCGCCCATTCGTCGATCGGTAGCGCGTGCCGAACCCCGTTGCGGGTCCAGCCGATCCGCCGCAGCGGCGCGCCGAGCCGGGCCAGCGCGGGCGCGATATCCCCCATCGGGGTGGTCCAGGCGATCAGGAAGGACGCGCCCAGCAGGATGAATCCGAACACCAGCACATTGGCGTAGCGCAGCAGCGCGGTCGCGCCGATGGGCAGGTTGATCAGCGCGCCGATCGCGATGCCCGCCCACAGCCACCACGGAAAACGCGGCAGCGTACCCAGTGGCAGGCGCGCCAGCAACCACACCGCGATCAGGAAGGCGATGCTGATGCCCAGCACCGGCCAGGACGGCGCGACCATGAGCACCAGGCTGATGGCGAAGGCCGCGATCATCTTGGTACCGGCCCAGAGCCGATGCACCGGGCTGTCCACGGGCACTTCGCGCAAGACGACGCCGCTCATCGGGCACCTCCGGTGATATCGGGCCCGGCCGCCGGGTTCCGGTCGAAGCGCGGGGCGACGGCGAACGGCGGCGGCGTGGCGAATGCCGTTGTGGCGGTCTCGGTTTCGGGAATCCTGCCGCCCTGTAGGTGCACGATGCGATCCGACACCGCCGCCACCTCGCCCACATCGTGCGAGATGACGATCAGCGTGTGCCCCGAATCCCGCAGCCGGGCAAGCAGTTCCACCACGCTCGCGCGGCTCTCCGGATCGAGTCCGGCGAGCGGTTCGTCCAGCACCACGACCCGGGGTTTGGCGGCGACCATGGCCGCCAGCACCACCCGTTTGGCCTGTCCGCCACTGAGATTCTCGATGGAGCGGGCCGCCAGTGCCCGGTCCAGTCCGACCGCGTCCAGGGCCTTGCCGATGGCGGCGGTGCCGGTGCCGCCCCAGTCCTCGATCTCCTCGCCGACCGTCTGCCGCTGCAATTGCAGCCGGGAGTGCTGGAAGGCCAGCTGCACCTCGCCGATATGCCGGTGCACCGCGCGATTGCCGCGATCGTCGGCCAATTCGCAAGTGCCGCCGGACGGTACGGTCAGTCCGGCCATGATCCAGGCCAGCGTGGATTTGCCGGATCCGTTGCCGCCCACGATCAACAGGGTTTCGCCGCGCAAAACGGTCAGATCGATGCCGTGCAGCGCGGGAGCCTCCCACGGCGTGCCCTTGTTGTAGGTGTGGCGAATGTTCCGCAACTCCAGGATGGGTGCGCCCATCGGCCGCCGGCGCGGGTCGTGCGCCGGGCGCGGCCAAGCGGGCAGCTGGTCGACCATCCGCCCCTGCCGCAGGTGCACCACCCGGTCGGCCGCGGCGGCATCGGCCTCGTGATGGGTCACCAGCAGCACCGCCATGCCGTGCCGCCGGGGCAGATCGGCCAAGAGCGCCACCAGTTCCCGCCGGCCCTCCGGATCGATCATGGAGGTGGCTTCGTCGGCGATCAGGAAGCTGGGCCGCCGCGCCAGCGCCGCCGCCACCGCGAGCCGCTGCTGCTGCCCGCCGGACAGGGTGGCGGTCTCGCGCCCGCCCATACCGCCCAGCCCGACCTCGGTGAGCAGCCCTTCGATATCGACCTGGGCTGCCGCGCCGTCGGGCAGACCCCAGACCACGTCGTCGGCGACCAGTACGCCCAGCGTCTGGCTTTCGGGTCGCTGCAAAACCATTGCGGTGCCGCCGAGTACGCCCAGTCCGGCCGAGCCCGGGCGGTCGACGCTGCCACCGGTGGGCGGCCGGCCCGCGAGAATCCGCGTGAGCGTGGACTTTCCGGACCCGTTGTGCCCGACCACGGCCACGAATTCCCCGGCCCGCACGGTCAGGTCGATGCCGCTGAGCGCGTCGGCCCGCGCCCCCGGATAGCGGAAGGACACGTCCCGCAGGCTGATCGGCAGCGGTGCCACCGGCCGGTCGTCGGCGGGGGCGTCGAGCAGATCGTCCCGGCCGGGCAGCCAGGCCAGCCGGTCCAGCACCGCGCCCAGCACGTACCAGGACACCACCCCGCTGACGATCATGGCGAGTACCAGCCCGCCGCCGATCCACAGCCACCACCAGCGCAGCGCCATCTCGGTGAAATCGGCGACGCCCCTGCCGAGCGGTTCCAGCGCGGAGGTCCGGGCCGCCAGATTCTCCACGCCCTTGGCGGTATTGCGAATGCTGTCGAACACCAATTGCCGCGAGCGGGCGAACAACAGCAGCATGCCGACCGAGAACAGCGCCCCGGTGAGCCCGGCCAGCGCCGAGAGTCCGAGCACCCCCACCAGTCCGCCGCGCCGCCGTTTGACGATGCCGATGATCCCGCCCAGCACCGCCACGCTCACCAGGTTGACCGCCGGGACGATGCCCGCGGCCACGAAGGTCACCAGGGTCGCGGCGATGGTGGTGGCGATCAGCGTGCGCAGCCGGTGCCGGTGCGCGAGCAGTCCCATCGGGACCGCGGCCACCAATTGCAGGGCCGCCGCGAACGGCACCAGCGATCCCACCGTCACCAGTCCGACCGTGGCCCCGCCCATCACGGCCCCCGTGGCGTACTCGATGGGACGCAACGGGCCGTGCGGGAGAGCCGGCTCGGGCGGTCGGTCGGGCAGGCCGCCACGGGCTCGGGACGAATCGGTCACGCCCACCAGTCTGCCGTGTATCGCCGACTGCCAGGTCGACCCACGCGATTGCCAGGTGGAACGGACCGCTTACGGAGTGCCGACGGGTTCCTTGGCGAGCTGGCGCACCAGAATCCACTTCACCGAGGGCGCGTCCGCGGGCGGGTTGTCCCAAGGCTTCTGCTCGATGAGCAGGTGGTATTTGTAGCCGGACTGGAATTCGAAGCCTTCGATGCCGCCGTAGTGCAATTCCCAGGACGCGTTCGGATCGCGCCGCACCTGGAGGCAGAACTGCTGGCCCACGCCGGTGCACGGCGCTTCCTGATCGGCGACATAGATCTCGAACCGCTCGGTTCCCGGCACGGTGGGCGCGGGCAGAACGGTCGAGCTGGTCGCGGTGCTGGCGTGCTGATCGGGCGAGCAGCCGATCAACGGGAGCGACGCCAGGAGCACGAGCGGTGCAACGAGCCGGAGGCGGGTGCGCATGTCCGCGAATATGCCACAGCCCACCCCGTGAGCTCCGGTTTTACCTCGCGCGGGTGAGTCGGTAGTCGGACAGCCGCACTTTGCGCGCCTGGCGCCGATACGACCGGGTGGTGCCGGGCCAGTTGTTGGTGATCCGTCCCGACGCGGTCCGATACCAGCTGGTACAGAAGTTCCACGGCGTCCGCGACAGCCTTTGCTGCAAGGCGTCGTTGAATTCCCGCTCCACCTCCGGCCGCACCTCCAGGCAGTGCCCCGGCCGCTCGGCCAGCAGCTGCACCGCCTGCCGGATGTACCGGGCCTGGGATTCGATCATGTAGATGATCGACCCGACCCCGAGATTGGTGTTGGGCCCGTACACCAGGAACAGATTCGGGAACTCCGGCACCGTAATTCCCAGGTAGGCGTGCGCGCCCCCGTCCCACACATCCCCCAGATGCACCCCGCCGCGCCCGCGAATCTTCATGGGCCACAGGAATTCCGTGCCCTTGAACCCGGTCCCGTAGACGATCACGTCGGCCGCGTGCACCACCCCGTCCGCGGTCTTCACCCCCTCCGGCACGATCTCGCTGATGGGCGTGGTCTCCACCGTCACATTCGGTTCGGCGACCGCCGGGTAGTAGTCGTTGGAGAACAACCCCCGTTTACACCCGATCGGATAATCCGGCGTCAGCTTGGCTCGCAGCACCGGGTCCGGCACCTGCTCCTCGAGATGCCGTTCCGCGATCCGCGCCACCGCCCGCACGATCCCCGGGAATTCCACCAGCCCCAGCGCCACGAACTCCCCGATGGCCCACCACGAGAACCGTTCCGCGACAGGCATGCCCGGCACCTGGATCAACACCCGCTGATGCACCGGCTTGTAATCGGTGTCGAATTTCGGCAGCACCCAGGCCGCCGTCCGCTGGAACAGCGTCAACCGCTCCACCTCGGGCTGAATGACCGGCACGTACTGAATCGCGCTGGCCCCCGTCCCGATGCACGCCACCCGCTTACCGGCCAGTTTCACCTCGTGATCCCACCGCGCCGAGTGAAACGACTGCCCCGCAAAGCTTTCCACGCCGGGAATGGCGGGCATGGCGGGCCGCGACAACTGCCCGACCGCCGAAATCAGCACGTCGGCGGTCCGGGTGACCCCGTCGGCGGTCCGCACCGTCCACTGCCCGCCGCCCTCGTCGAACTCCGCCTCGGTGACCTCGGCCCCGAACACGATGCGCTCGCCCAGCCCGTGCCGCTGCGCCACCCCGCGCATGTACGCGTGAATGTCCTCCCGCTCCGAATATCGCTGCCGCCATTTAGGTTTCGGCTCCTTGGCGAAGGAGTACAGCGGCGACGGCACATCGCAGGCCGCTCCCGGATAGGTGTTCTCCCGCCACACCCCGCCCAGGTCCGCCGCCCGCTCCAGGATGGTGAACTCGTGGAAGCCGTTGCGCCGCAATTCGATAGCCATGCCGATTCCGCCGAAGCCGGCGCCGATGATGATGATCGACGGCATGTGGCCCTCCTCACATCGAAGACCTTTCCACTGTAGGAGCGCGTCCCGGATTTCGTGGGAGACCTGATTGAGAAATTCGGCCATAATCTGGGTATGAGCACCGTGCAGGAGGCCGGCATCCGGGATTGGGACTTCCCGCGCGGCGTGGCGAGCGTCGTACTCATGACCGGTTACGCCCGTGAGCACGGGGTGCCGGCGGCAACGCTGCTGAAGGGCAGCGGGCTGAGCGAGCAGACCCTGGCGAATCCGGACGCGCAGATCGACGCGCGCACCGAGCTGGCGGTGATCCGGAATCTGGTGCGGGAGCTGGGGGAACGGCCGAATCTGGGGCTGGAGGTGGGGGAGCGGTACCGGATCAGCACCTTCGGGATCTTCGGGTTCGCGTGTGTCAGCAGCCCGACGCTCGGGGAGGCCATCAGCTTCGCGCTGCGCTATCTGGAACTGAGCTTCACCTTCTGTATCCCGGTGGCGCGCTGGCAGCCCGGGGAGTTCGTGGCGCGCATCCACGACGAGCGGGTGCCGGCGGATGTGCGGCGCTTCCTGGTGGAACGGGATGTGACCGCCATGCATCGCGTGCTGTCGGACTTACTCGGGCACCGGGTGGAGTTGCTGCGCGCCGAATTCGACTTCCCGGCGCCCCCGGACCCGCGCCCTACCTCGAGATGTACGGCCTCACACCGCGTTTCGAACAGCCGCAGAACCTGTTCACCTTCGATCCCGTCGTCCTGGACAGCCCGTTGCCGCAGGCCAACGAGCACACCTGGACCATGTGCCTGACCCAGTGCCGGGAACTGGTGTCGCGGCGGCGGGCCCGCACCGGCATCGCCGCCGAGGTGCGGGAACGCCTGGTGCCGCGCGGCGGTGCGGACGGTTTCGCCACCCCGGCCGGAATCGACGCCGTGGCACGGGATCTCGCCATGAGCACCCGGACCCTGCGCCGCCACCTCGATGCCGCCGGCACCAGCTACCGCGCCCTGCTCGACGAGGTGCGGCGGGCGCTGGCGGAGGAAATGCTCACGGCCACACCGCTGTCGGTCAGCGATGTGGCCATCCGGCTGGGTTACGCGGAAGCGTCCACCTTCATCCACGCCTTCAAACGCTGGACCGGCACCACACCGTCCGCGTTCCGGCGCGAGGCGGTCACTCCAATGGTTCGCTGAGCCAGCCGCCCATGGCGATGGGCCGGAACATGGACAGCAGCCGGCCGTCGGTGATGGAGTGGAAGATCAACGACGGGTCGGGGGCGAAGTCGATGGGCACGTGTCCCGGTGCGGCCGTTTCCCATTCGCAGCCGATGGTGGAGGAGACGCTCGGGGCGACGATGAGCGGCTTGCCGGCGAAGGAGGTCATCAGGCCGGCGTGCACGTGGCCGGTGAGGACGGCCAGGATGCGGTCGTCGCCGGCCACGATCTCGGCGAGACGTTCCGGATTGGTCAGGCGGATCGGATCGACCACGGTGGACTGCACCGGGACCGGCGGATGGTGCATGGCGATCAGCACCACGTCGTCGGCGGGCGTGGCGGCCAGCAGATCGGTCAGGAAGGCGTAGGTCTCGTCGTCCAGCAGGCCCTCGGGCTTGCCGGGGATGCTGGAGTCGAGCAGGGCCAGGGTGACGCCGTCGGTGCGGTGCGACTGGTTGATCGGGGCGTAGGAGGACTCCTCGCCGAAGAGCACGGTGCGCATATTGCCGCGGTCGTCGTGATTGCCGGGCAGGATCACCACGGGGATGTCGGCGGCCAGGGCGGCGCGCGCCTGCTGGTATTCCTCGGCATCGCCTTCGTCGGCGATATCGCCGGTGACGATGATGACGTCGGGTCGGTTGGGCAGCTCGGCCAGGAAGGCCATGACTCGTTCGGCGCGTTCATTGTTGCGAGCGCTCATGTTGAAGTGGGTGTCACTCAGCTGTGCCAGCAGAACCATCGACGTTCGCTTTCTGTCAAGGGCCGCACCATTGCGCCCGAACGTGACCCGCCACCAACGGCCACAGCTTCTGAGGCTAGATGACCAGGCGCGATACGGTCTTGGTGAGACTCGCCACCGAATATAGCGGTTTCACATCACTTCCCGCCGCCGGTGACCTGGGTCATGAGCTCGGCGGCCTTGCTCAGCAGTAGCTCGGGGGCGTCCGTGACCTCGGATGCGCCGAGCCGCCAGAAGTCCGGGCCGGGTTCGGCTTCCAGTTCGAGGCGAGCGTCCGGGCGCCACGAGGCGGCCAATCCCAGCCGCCAGGAATGCAAGTGGGTGCGCGGGTGAGTGGCGGTGCGGTCGAAGAGCGGATCGCCGACGATGGCGTGCCCGATCCAGGCCAGGTGCACCCGGATCTGATGCCGCCGCCCGGTGATCGGCCGCAGCGCCAGCACGGTGTGGGAGTCGGTGCGCGCCACGGTCGCGAACTCGGTGATCGAGGGATAGTTCTTGCCCGCCAGCACATCCTCGGCGGCCACCCGCCAGGCGTCGCCGTCGCGGTGGATGCTCTCGCGCGGCGCGGCGATCCGCACCCGGTTCTTGCGGCCCACGCTCAAGGGCAGGTCGATGACGCCGCGGTCCGGCAGCCCCGTGCCGTCGACGATGGCCAGGTACGCCTTGTCCGCGGTGCGCTTGTTGAACTGCCGGGTCAGCTCACCGTGCGCCTGCAGTTCCTTGGCCAGCAGCACCAGCCCCGAGGTCACCTTGTCGATGCGGTGCACGGGGTAGAGCGTCTCGCCCAGAGCGGCGGCCATTTCCACCATGTCGGTGTCGTGGCGCTCGCCGGTGACCGAGATCCCGGCCGGCTTGTTCAGCGCCAGCACGGCCTCGTCCTCCAGCACGAGGCACTGTTTCCGCAGTTCGGGCCAAGACGTATGCACCCGGCCAGGCTAGTGGGCGACCGCCTTCTCCAGTTCGGCCAGCCCGTTCTCCAGATGATCCGGGAAGCGGTCCAGGTCCGGCACGGTGCGCCGGCAGCCCACGATGCCGAAGTCCAGATTGTCGCCGTTGGTGGTGAGGGTGATGTTCATGGCCTGCGATTCGAACGGAATCGACAGCGGATAGTTGGCGTCCAGCCGCGCGCCCTGCATGTACACCGGCTTGCGCGGACCCGGCACATTCGAGATGACCAGGTTGAACGGCATGCGCGGCAGCGATTCGAAGCCCGGCACCAGCGACACCCCGAGCGGGGTCATGAGCAGCGCCGACAGCACCATGGCCTCGGTCTTGGGCAGCTGGGTGAACACCGACTTGGCCCGGCGCATGGAGGTGCTGATGGCCTCCAGCCGCGCCGCCGGATCGTCCAGATGGGTGGCCAGGTCGGCCAGGCAGGCCGCCACCATATTGCCCTCGGACACATCGGATTCCGCGGCGCTGCGAATGTTCACCGGCACCATGGCGATGAGCGGCTCGTCCGGCAGCGCGTCGTGTTCGATCAGGTAGGAGCGCAGCGCCGCCGAACTCATGGCCAGCACGATGTCATTGATGGTGGCCCCGGTGGCCTGGCGCACGGCATTGACCCGCTCCAGCGGCCAGGACCGCACCGCGATCCGCCGCGCCCCGCCGATGGAGACGTTGAACATGGTGCGCGGCGCGGTCATCGGCATGGTGAGCCGTCCGTCCAGCGCGCCCCGCAACGGCGCGGCGACCGCTCCGATGCTGCGGACCATGCGCGGCAGCGACTTTCGCAACTGCTGCAGCGAACTGTCCGGCGGCACGCTGTCGTCGCGCTCCACCACCGGCGCGCCCCACGGCACCCGCACCCGGGTGTCGAGCGGATCGGCGGTCATGGTGCGCTGCAGCAGCCGCATGGCCGAGACGCCGTCGATGAGCGCGTGGTGCATCTTGATGTAAACCGCGAAGCGCCCGTCGTCGAGGCCTTCGATGAGCCGGGCCTCCCACAGCGGCCGGTGCCGGTCCAGCAGGATGCCGTGCAGTCGCTCGGTCAGATCCAGCAGGTCGGGCAGGCCGCCGGGGGACGGCAGCGCGCTGCGCCGCAGGTGGTAGTGCAGGTCGACGTGTTCGGCGTGGTCCCAGCTCAGCGTGGAGAAGCCGCCCAGGCGCCGGCTGGGCCGCCGCCGGAACCGGGTGCGCACCTCGGTGGCCGAGGCCATGGTGCGGTAGAGGTCGCGGGTGAACTCCGGACCCGCCTCGGCGGGCGGCTCGAACAGCTGCAGGCCGCCGACGTGCATGGGGTGTTCGCGGGATTCGATCGCGAGGAAGATCGCGTCGAGGGGGTTGAGAAGGTCCATCGGGTCGCCTAACCGGTGGGGCAGAGCTGCCCGGGCGAGGTAACGGTGCGGCGACGCTGCCCCCCGCTGCGTTAACGGTGAATCACATTATCACTATGCATGATTCGTCATAACCCGTGCGCGGATCGGTAAACCCGGCGGTGGAGTGCCCGATGATTGCTCGCGCTCCAGGTCGGCGGTCGAGGCGAACGACATGCGGACGGTGGTGCGGCGGCCGTGCTCGAAGGGGTGCACCCGGTGCAGGGTGGTGTCGGCGCGCAGCAGGTAGAGGTCGCCGGGGTTGAGCTCCCAGGAGTGGATGGCATTGCGGGTCAGGGTGCGGTAGACCTCGCGGTGCCGCCGGTCCGGCCGGGTGTGCGGGACGGTCTGCACGAATCCGCCCTCCTCCAGCGGCGGGCATTCCACCACCAGCACCAGGGTGAAAGCGTAGTCGTCCCAATGCCATTGCCCGGGGGCGTCGTCGTGATGGCGGCGGGTGACGGCGAAGCGGCGCGGGGGCGGGCAGGGCAGCACCGGCTCGGTGGCGATGACGGTGAGCTTGTGCCGCAAGGGTTCACAGTCGTAGAGCGCGGGAATGCAGTGGCCGTGCGCGGTGACCTCGTTGTGCTCCACCGCGATTGCGCGCCGGTGCGCCGGTTCGGTTCCGGGCGCCGGCGAGGTCCACTGCCGGTGCTGGTCGACCAGGGCGAGCGCCTCGGCGGCCAGGGTGCGTTTGACCCGGTAGGGGAGCAGGAAGCCCAGGCGGGCGATCCCGGTCTCGGCCAAGCGGTCTCGCGCATGGGAGAGGGCGTCGGGGTCGACCCCGTCGAGATGTTTGCGGGCGGTCTCCAGTGTGCTCGATAGCTGCACCTGCTCGATTGTAATCCGTTGCCCGCCAACGGCACTGGAATCGAATTCCCGATTGATCACGATCGGGTGGCGGTCCGTGATCCACGCCGGTGTCCCGGGGTGTGCCGGGGTGTGGATCACGGTGACTCGCCGTAGCGACAGGGGTATTGACGGAAGGCCAGGTCAGCAGGCGTAACTTGATGTTTGCTATGGGTGATTACGGACATGAACTGAAGTTCGGGATCTTCGTTCCGCCCGAGGCGGCGCGTCATCACGCCCTGCTGCGTTTGGTGCAACAGGCCGACCAGTCCGGTTTGGATCTGCTCGCGATCCAGGACCATCCGTATCAGCCCGCCTTCTTCGACACCTGGACGCTGCTGTCCTACCTCGCGGCCGGCACCCGCAATCTCACCCTGCTGCCCGCGGTGGCGAACCTGCCGCTGCGCCCGCCCGCCGTGCTCGCCCGCGGCGCGGCCACCCTGTCGGTGCTCAGCGGCGGGCGCTTGGAACTCGGTCTGGGCGCGGGTGCGTTCTGGGATGCCATCGAGGCCATGGGCGGTCCGCGCCGCAACCCCCGCCAGGCCCTCACCGGCCTGCGCGAGGCCGTGGCCATTCTGCGCGGCCTCTGGGGCGAATCCGACCGCACCGATATCTACGGCGAGGTCTATCAGCTCGACGGCGCCAAACCCGGTCCGCTGCCCCCGCAGCGCATCCCCATCTGGTTCGGCGTCTACGGCCCGCGCGCGCTGCGCCTGGCCGGGGAACTCGCCGACGGCTGGCTCGGCGGCGTCACCTACGCCCCGCCCGCCAAACTCCCGGAACTGATGGCCGCCGTCGACGCCGGCGCCCGCGACGCCGGCCGCGTCCCCGCCCTGATCCGCCGCGCCTACGTCATCGACCCCGTCATGCCCCCACCCCAACTCACCGACCTCGCCCTCACCACCGGCGTCAGCGAATTCCTGCTCCCCCTGGCCCCCGACGACGAATGGGCCGCAACCCGTTTCGCCACCGAAACCGCCCCCGCCGTGCGCGCCGCCGTGGCCGCCGCCCGCGCGGGGTGACGCCCGGTGGTGGCCCCCTCCGCGGCGGCCCGTCCTCGCGCCCGGGGGCGCCCCCGAAACTGCCCGGCCCCATTCAATATCGGGGGTGTGGGGGAAGTCCCCACAAACCTCTTACCCCCCGAACAGCTTGCTGTTGATGATCTGCCGGATCGGCGAGAGCGCCCCGTCGTAGGTCACGCGGTCCGCGCGCACCGTGTGCAGGCTGGCGTCCCCGCGCCGGGGGTCCTCGCAGATGACCCGCAGCTGCTTGCCCTTGGGCCGCCCGCCGCCGAGGGTGAGCGAGACGGTGCCGTCGGAGCCGACGATCCCCCAGGGCCCCGCCACGTCCTTCCCGGCGATCTGGCATTTGTAGCCCGGCTTCTCACCGGTGACGTGCGCGGTGACGGCGGTGCGGCCCTGAATGACGGCCTTGGGCTCGCCATTGGCCGCGGCCGCACCGGCGGCGAGCATGGTGCCGAGGGTGCCGACCACTACCGCGGTGGTGATTCGGGTGCGTAGTGAACGACTCATGGTGCTGATAATGAAGCGGCTTCTATGAGGATTCGATGATGTCTGGGGATGAATCGGGGGTGAATAACGCGCCAAAACTGTTTCCACCCGGTCGGTTTGATAGCTTCTGTACATCATGGACAGCGCCCTGAGTCGCCGTGCCGTGCTCGGACTGGCCGCGGCCGCCGGGCTCACCCTAACCGCCTGTTCCCGCGGGGCCAATGATTCGGATTCGGCCGAGTCGAAAACAGACGATCCGGTATCGATTGCCGCGGACGCATACGTCTTCGGCTACCCGCTGGTCCTCATGCACGCCACCAAGGACGCCTTCGGCCCGGTGAACCGCCTGCAGCACGCCCGCGATCTGCCCGACGCCGACGATCGCCTGGTGGTCCGGATGAACACCGACACGCTGTATTCCCTTGCCTGGCTGGACCTGTCGGAGCAGCCACTGGTGCTCACCGTGCCCGCGGTGGAGGCCGGCCGCTACTGGATCATGCAGCTGCTCGACGCCTGGACCAATACCGTGCACGATCCGAGCAGCGTGAATCCGCGCGCCGGGCACGCCGGCCCGCCCTTCGCCTATCTGATCGCCGGCCCCGGCTGGACCGGTTCGGTCCCGGCGGGCCTGACCCGGCTCGACATGCCGACCCCGACGGTGTGGCTGCTGGGCCGGATCCAGGTCAACGGCCCGGCGGATCTCGCGGCGGTGCACGCCGTCCAGGACGGTCTGCGCCTGGACACCCTGGCGGCCTGGACCGCCGACCCGGCCGCGCCGGCGCACGGTGAGCCGCTGGCGCTCTCGGGCCTGGGCGCGTCCCCGGCCAAGGCGGTGGCGGCCCTGGACGGCCGCACCTTCTTCGATCGCCTGTGCACGCTGATGGCCCATGACGCCCCGGCCGCCGCCGACGCCCCGGCGCTGAAACGCTTCGCCACCATCGGAATTCGGCCCGGCGGCAGTGCCGGCGAGCTGACGGGCGTGGATCTGGACGCCGCCGCGGCGGCCGGTCGCAAGGCCGTCACCCGCTATGTCGATCACCGGGGCAAGACCGTCAACGGCTGGCGGTTCTCGCTGGACGTCGGCACCTACGGCACAGACTACGAGACCCGCGCCGGCACCGCCATGTACGCGCTGGGCGCGAATCTGGCTCGGGACGCGGTCTATCCGACCGCGCAGGCCCAGGCCGACGACAACGGCACGCCTCGCCGTTTCCGCATCCGGTTCCCGGCCGGGCAGCTCCCGCCGGTCGACGCCTTCTGGTCGCTGACCGCCTACGACGCCGACAGTTTCCTGGTCTCCAATGCCGCGCGGATCTATTCGGTCGGCCACGACACCCCGCTGACGCCCGGTCCGGACGGCGGCGCCGAGGTAGTGGTGCAGGCCGCCGACCCGGGTCCGGCAGTGCCGCGCGCCAATTGGTTGCCGATACCGGTGTCCGGTCCCTTCTCGCTCACCCTGCGGCTGTACGCTCCGAGATCGGAGATGCTCGACGGGCGGTGGAGTCCGCCCGCGCTCGAACCGGTGACCTGACAACTTTCATTTCGGTCGCAATCCCCCCGGACCGGAGTGTTTTCGGCGAAGATCGATTTGCTGTGTGTACGCTGTGCGCCGTTCTACGTGGCCCCATTTATCGGAACAGCTGGACCGGAACCCTCCCGAGGAGGATGTGGTGACTGCCGTAGCTCCAAAGCCCCAAGAGAACCTCGAGGCCACGCGGCCGTACCCGCCACGAACGGGGCTCAAGGGGTCATTCCTCTACAAGGCGATCACGACGACCGACCCCAAGATGCTCGGCATCATGTATCTGACCACCGCCATCACCTTCTTCATGATCGGCGGGATCATGGCGCTGCTGATGCGCGCCGAGCTGGCGCGGCCGGGCATGCAGTTCCTGTCCCCGGAACAGTTCAACCAGCTGTTCACCATGCACGGCACCATCATGCTGCTGTTCTATGCCACGGCCATCGTGTTCGGTTTCGCGAATTACATTCTGCCGCTGCAGATCGGCGCGCCCGACGTGGCGTTCCCGCGCCTGAACTCCTTCAGCTACTGGCTGTACCTGTTCGGCGGGACCATGGCCACGGCCGGGTTCATCACTCCGGGCGGCGCGGCCGACTTCGGCTGGACGGCGTACACGCCGCTGTCGGACATCGTGCACGCGCCGGGCGTCGGCGCGGATCTGTGGATCCTGGGCCTGGCGGTCTCGGGTCTGGGCACCATCCTGGGCGCGGTGAACATGACCACCACCGTGGTCTGCCTGCGCTGCCCGGGCATGACGCTGTTCCGCATGCCGGTGTTCACCTGGACCATCCTGGTGACCAGCTTCCTGATCCTGGTGGCCTTCCCGATCCTGACCGCCGCGCTCTTCGGCCTGGCCTACGACCGGCATCTGGGCGGGCACATCTACGATCCGGCCAATGGCGGGGCAATCCTGTACCAGCACCTGTTCTGGTACTTCGGCCATCCCGAGGTGTACATCATCGCGCTGCCGTTCTTCGGCATCGTGTCGGAGATCTTCCCGGTCTTCTCCCGGAAGCCGATCTTCGGTTACACCACACTGGTTTACGCGACCTTCGCCATCGCGGCGCTGTCCATCGCGGTGTGGGCGCACCACATGTACGCCACGGGAGCGGTGCTGCTGCCGTACTTCTCGTTCATGACATTCCTGATCGCGGTGCCGACGGGCGTGAAGTTCTTCAACTGGATCGGCACCATGTGGCGCGGTCAATTGACCTTCGAGACGCCGATGCTGTGGGCCTGCGGCTTCATCGTCACCTTCCTCTTCGGCGGTCTGACGGGCGTGCTGCTGGCCAGCCCGCCGCTCGACTTCCAGGTCTCGGATTCGTATTTCGTGGTCGCGCACTTCCACTACGTGCTCTTCGGGACGATCGCCTTCGCCACCTACGCCGGCATCTACTTCTGGTTCCCGAAGATCACCGGCCGCATGCTCGACGAGCGCCTCGGCAAATGGCACTTCTGGACCACCTTCGTCGGCTTCCACACCACCTTCCTGGTGCAGCACTGGCTGGGCGCGGAAGGCATGCCGCGCCGCTACGCCGACTACCTGCCCGGCGACGGATTCACCACGCTCAACACCATTTCCACCATCGGCTCGTTCATCCTGGGCGCGTCGGTGCTGCCGTTCGTGTGGAACGTCTTCAAGTCCTACCGCTACGGCGAAGTGGTGACGGTGGACGATCCGTGGGGCTACGGCAACTCCCTGGAGTGGGCGACCACCTGCCCGCCGCCGCGGCACAACTTCTACGAGCTGCCGCAGATCCGTTCGGAGCGACCGGCTTTCGAGCTGCACTACCCGCACATGGTGGATCGCATGCGGGCGGAGGCGCACGTGGGCTGGGGTTCCAAGCATCACGCGGTGGTGGAGTACGAGAAGGCGTCGAACTAGCGCCTCGGATTCGATCAACGGCACCCGTCCTCGGCGGGTGCCGTTTTTTGTGCTTGACATATGAATAGTGCTCGAACTAATTTTAGGTCCGTTACAAGTTAGTGCGAGGAAGGGCTGCTCATGCGCAAGATTCAGTTCTCCACCGGTGCCGAACCGGTCGTCGTCACCGCCGCGCAGCCGGTGCCCGGGCCTGGGCAATTGCTGGTGCGCACCGAGCTGGCCGGGGTGGGACTGGGGCTGGTCCGGCAGCTGGCGGCGGGTGAGATGGACGCGCCCGGCGGGGAGATCGTCGGCACCGTGACCGGCCTCGGGACCGACGTGTCGCCCGAGTGGCTGGGAAAGCGCGTGGGCGGCTTGGTATTCGGCGCCATTCACGCCGAATATGCCCTCGCGGTACCGCAATTGATCACCGAGGTGCCCGGCGCCGCCGATGCCGCCGACGCGCTGGCGGTGGTGCGCGGCGGTTTGATCGCACTCGGCGTGCTGAAAGCCTCGCGGTTCCGCGCCGGTGAATCGGTGCTGATCACCGGTGCGGCCAGTGGAGCCGGGCACCTCGCGGTGCAGCTGGCCCGCACGCTCGGCGCAGCCCGCGTCGTCGCCGCCGTGAGCGACCTCGCCAAGGCTGAATTCCTGCGCGAATGCGGAGCCGATGCCGTGCTGACCTATGCCGAGCCGTGGCCGGAATCCGTCGATGTGGTGCTGGACGGCGTCGGCGGGGACCTGGTGCGGCGCGGCGTGAATGCCCTTGCGCCACACGGCCGCCTGGTGGCGTTCAGCGCGGGCGGCGGCGCGATCGACGCCTCGTCACTGCTGGGTGAGCTGAAGACCGTCACCGGCTTCTCCGCCGGCCTGCTCAGCCGCACCCGCCCCGAACTCCTGCAAGCCTGGCGCGCCGAGCTGTGGGAACTGCTGGCGGCCGGGCGGATTCGCCCCCGCCACATCGTGCTGCCGCTCGAAAACATCGGCGCGGCCGTGGAACTCGTCCGGTCCCGCCGCAATCAGGGCCGGGTGATGGTCCGGACCGCCGCCGCCGTGGTCGCCGGCTGACCGTTCGGCCCCGCGGCCAGGACGGCCCGTCCGGACGCGCGAAAGCGGTACCAAACCCTCCGGTCTCATTCCTGGTCGGAGGGAAAATCCGGCCGTCCCCGCACCCCCGGAACCGGCGGTTGTGGCGCGCGTGAATTGCGGCAAATTTTGGGCAAAGGTGAGGTACTGTCCACGCGCGGGGTGTCGATAAGGTGTTTGCGCCCTGCGCAATCCGCCGGTCTCGACTCCGGGAGTGACAATGCTCGCCGAAACCCAGGGCGCTCTGCAAGACGCTTCCTTCGAAATGTCCCGAGCACAAATGGAATTGTGGCTCGCGGATGGTTTCCGGGCTCGCGCGCTACCCGGGCAGGCGCATTATCTGGAGTTACGCGGCGAGCTGGACGCGGACCTGTTCGACGCCGCCTCGCACCGGGCGTTCGAGGAGTTCGGGGTGGGCCGGTTGCGGATCGGCCTGCGCGACGGGCGGCCCTGCCAGTGGATGGCGGGCGATATCGGCGGCGGTCTGGAGCGGGTGGACTGCACCGGCGAGCCGGATCCGCGGGCGGCCGCGCTGGAATGGATGGAGCGGCGGCACCGGGTCGCCATCGATCTGGTGGACGCGCCGCTGTGGGCGGCGGCGCTGCTGCGGGTCGGGGCGGAGCATCACATCTGGTACGCGCAGATGCATCACGTCGCCATCGACGGATACGGCGGGCTGAGCCTGATCGTCCGGATCGGCGAGTGGTACGAGGCGCTGCTGCGCGGCGCCGAACCGGCGGCGTTCCGGGGCCTGTCGCCCGCGGCGATCCAGGCGGCGGACGCCGAGTACCGGGAGTCGGAGCGCTTCACCGCGGACCGGGAGTACTGGCGGGAACGGTTCGCGGGCTGGACCGCGCCGGGCGCGGTGGCGCATCGCATCCGGCGCGCAGGCGAGTCCGAGCCGATGGCCCTGCGCGCGGCCGGCGCGCTGACCGCCAGGCAGTGGAACGCGCTGGCGGCCTTGGCCGCCGAGTGCGCGGCCAGTCCGGCGCAGGTGCTGGTGGCGGCGATCGGGGCATTTCGGGCAGGCATGGCGGGGGAGCTGGATCCGACCGTGCTGCTGGCGGCTTCGGCGCGCACCACCGCGGCGCTGAAGAAGTCCGGCGGCATGCTGGCGAACGTGCTGCCCATTCGCTTGCGCTGCGCGGGTGGCGTGACGGTGCGCGAACTCATCGGGGCGGCGGCCCGGGAGACCACGGGCGGGCTGCGGCATCAGCGCTACCGGTTCGAGGACATCCGGCGGGATCTGGGGGTCGGCGCGGATCGGGTGCTCGGGCCCAGCGTGAATTTGATGTTCTTCGATCGGACCAGCCGGTTCGGCTCGGCGGTGGGCGAATATCGCATCCTGTCTTCGGGTTCGGTCGCGGACGTGCATTTCAATCTGTATCGCGCGGGCACCGAGGAAGGACTGTCGGTCGATCTGCTCGGGAACCCGGAGAAGTACGGGCAGGGCGACGTCGATTTGCAGCTGAAACGATTCCTGCAATTCCTCAGCAACTTCATTGCGGCGGGACCGGATACGGCGGTCGGGCGGATCGGGCTGGCCGGCTCGGATACGCGGGCCGGTGCCGGAGCGCGATCGCATGCGGCGGCGGAGCGGCCCGGCGCGCTGCTGCCCGAATTGCTCACCGCCGCCGTGCGCCGGGACGCGTCGGCCGTCGCGGTGGTTTCCGGCGACCGGTGGCTGACCTACGGGGAGCTGGACGCGCTGTCGAATCGCCTGGCGCACCGGCTGTCCCGGCGCGGTATCGGCCCGGAGGACGTGGTGGCCGTCGCGTCGCGCCGGAGCGTGGAATGGCTGATCGCGGTGTGGGGCGTGGCCAAATCCGGGGCGGCGTATCTGCCGATCGACCCGGAATATCCGGTGGCGCGCTCGGCTGCCGTGCTCGATGAAGCCGGGGTGCGGTTCGGAATCGTCACCGCCGCAGCGGTTTCCGAACTACAGGAGCGGTCCGGGCGGGAATGGCTGGTGCTCGACGACCCCGCCGCCGCGCTGGACGGTGAGCCCGGCACCGCGCTGACCGACGCCGACCGCACCCGCCCGCTGCGCCTGGCGCATCCGGCCTACGTCATCTACACCTCCGGCTCCACCGGAACCCCTAAAGGCGTGCTGATCACGCACACGGGACTGGCGAATCTGCTTGCCGCACAGGCCGAGCGGTTCCCGATCCGCCCCGGAGCCCGGGTGCTGTGCGCGACCACGCCCAGCTTCGACGCCTCGCTCTGGGAACTGCTGCTCGCCGCCGCCGGCGGCGCGACCCTGGTCATCGTGCCCGGCGATGCCTACGCGGGCCCGCGCCTGTCCGATCTGATCCGCCGCGAACAGGTCACCCACGCCTTCCTCACCCCGGCTGTGCTGGCGGGCACCGATCCGACCGGATTGCAATGCCTGCAATACCTTTCGACCGGCGGTGAAGCCTGCCCGCCCGCCGTCGCCGAATCCTGGGCTCCCGGGCGCACGCTGGTGAACATCTACGGACCCACCGAAGCCACCATCTTCGCCGAACTCGGCCGCCTGGCCGCCGACACCCCGGTCACCCTCGGTACCGAGGTGCCGGGCGTCCGCTGCCACCTGCTCGACCCCTGGCTGCGCCCGGTGCCCGACGGCGTGACCGGGGAGCTGTACCTGAGCGGACCGGCGCTGGCGCGCGGGTATCTGGGACGCCCGGCGCTCACCGCCGCCCGCTTCGTCGCCGACCCGTTCGGGACGCCGGGACGAAGGCTCTACCGCACCGGTGATCTCGCCGTCCGCGATGCCGCCGGGGAGCTGGAATTCCGGGGGCGCGCCGACTCCCAGGTCAAGATTCGCGGCCTGCGCATCGAACTGGGTGAGATCGAGGCGGTGCTGGCCGAGTATCCCGGCATCGCCCAGGTGGTGGTGATCGTCCGTGACGACGGGCCGGGGCAGCGCCTGGTCGCCTACGCCGTGCCCGAACCCAATACGCTGCTGTCGGTGCGTGAGCTGGAAGAGGCTGCCGCGCAACGGCTTCCGGTGTACATGCGCCCGGTGATCCTGCTGCTGGACCGGCTGCCGGTCACCGTCAACGGCAAGGTGGATCGCGCGGCGCTGCCCGCGCCGGTGCTGACGGCCGCGGTGCACCGTGCACCCGAGACCGCGGCGGAGCGGGCGGTGGCCGCGGCCTTCGCGCAGGTGCTCGGGCGGGAACCGGAACTGCTCGGCCTGGACGACGACTTCTTCGCCCTGGGCGGGGATTCGCTGAGCGCGGCCCTGGTGGTGGCGCGGGTGGCCGCCGAGCTCGAGGTGCGCGCCGAAGTCCGGGATCTGTTCGAGGCCAGCACGGTCGCCGGGCTGGCGGCGCGGGTGGGGGCGTGCGGGCTGCTGGCGGAACGGCTGCGGCCGGAACCGCGCCGGCGGCCCGAGCGGATGCCGTTGTCCGGTGCGCAGCAACGGCTTTGGATGCTCAATCGGATGGAGCCGGAGTCGGCGGCCTACAACATGCTGCTCGGCTTGCGGCTGCACGGCGCGCTCGACCGGACCGCCATGACCGCGGCGCTCACCGATGTGGTGGGGCGGCACGAATCGTTGCGCACGGCCTTCCCGGATGTGGACGGTGCGGCGTGCCAGCGGGTTTCGCCGACCGATGCGGTGATCACCGGCCTCGCGCCGGAAACGGTGGGTGCGGGCGAAATCGACCGGGTGCTGCGGGAATTCGGGTCGATCGGCTTCGATCTCGCGGCCGCGCCGCCCTTGCGGGTGCGGCTGTTCGAAGTGACCGATGCCGAAGGAGCCGTGGCGCATCAGCTGCTGGCGGTGCTGGTGCATCACGCCATCGCCGACGGCTTCTCCCTCGCGCCGTTCGCGCGGGACCTGGCGACCGCCTACGCCGCGCGGGTGCGCAGCGCGGTGCCGGATTGGCAGCCGCTGCCGGTGCAGTACGCCGACTACACGCTGTGGCAGCATGAACTGCTCGGCGCGGCCGATGACCCGGATTCACTGCTGTCGCAGGAACTTTCGTACTGGTCCGCGCGCTTGGCCGGGCTGCCGGTCGAATCGGGGCTGCCGCCGCACCGCCCACGCCCCGCCACGCGCACGCGTGCGGCCGAACGGGTGACGCTGACCGTCCCCGACCAGACCGCCCGCCGTCTGCGCGAAGTCGCCCGGCGGCAGGGCGCGACCCTGTTCATGGTCCTGCACGCCGGCCTCGCCACCGTGCTGGCCCGGCTGTCCGGGGGCCGCGATATCGCCCTCGGCACCCCCGTGGCCGGGCGCGGCGACGCCCGGCTGGACGACCTGATCGGCATGTTCGTCAACACCCTGGTGCTGCGCGTGAAACTCGATGCGGCGGAATCGTTCACCGAACTCCTGGCCCGCGTCCGCGATATCGACCTGGCCGCGTTCGCACACGACGAAGCCCCCTTCGACCGCGTCGTCGAACACCTGGACCCGCCCCGCTCACCCGCCCGCCACCCGCTCTTCCAGGTCATGCTCTCGCTACGCAACCTGGCCCGCGCCGAATTCGAACTACCCGGTCTCCGCGTGGAGCCCGTGGAACTACCCCTCCCGGTAGCCAAGTTCGACCTCGAATTCACCTTCGCCGAAACCGAACCCGGCCTGACAGCGACCCTCGACTACGCCACCGACCTCTTCGACCGACCCCAGATCGAAGCCCTGACCGAACGCATCCTGCTGGTCCTGGACCGAGTCGCCCGACAGCCCGAAACCCCGGTCGGCGAGGTCGATGTGCTCACGCTCGACGAACACCGCCTGCTCCGTCAGTGGAACGAAACCAGCCAAGCCGTCCCGGTCACCCTCCCGCAGTTACTGACCCGCGCCGCCGCCTACGACCCCGACCTGGCAGCCGTAGTCGGCGAGCACACCACCCTGACCTACCGCGACCTCGCCGCACAAGCGAACAGGCTGGCCCGCAACCTGATTCGCGCGGGCATCGGCCCCGAAGACGTAGTGGCCGTAGGCCTCCCGCGCTCCGTCGAATGGGTGATCGCCGTATGCGCCGTAGCCCACACCGGCGCCGCCTTCCTCCCCGTGGACCCCAACACCCCCGCCGACCGCATCACCGACATGCTCGCCGATTCCGGTGCCGCGCTCGGCATCACCACCGCCCACTGGCAGTCACACCTACCCGACGTCACCGGCGGCTGGCTCCAAGTCCCCACCCACCCCACGACCGATCACAGTGCCCGCACTGCTGTCGATCGCGATTCTCGGCGGGCCGCTGAGCGCGACGCCCGCCGGACTGCTGAGCGCGATGCCCGGCGGACGGCCGACCACGACGCCCAGCCGATCGACGATGACGACGCCCGGCCGATCGACGCTGACGACGCCCGGCCGATCGCCGATGCGGAGCGGACCCGCCCCCTCCGGCTGACGCACCCCGCCTACGTCATCTACACCTCGGGTTCCACCGGTATCCCCAAGGGCGTCACCATCACTCACGCCGGTCTGGCGAATCTGCTGGTTACCCAGGCTCAGCGGTGCGACGCCGAGCCCGGCTCCCGGGTGCTGGCTGTCTCCGCCCCGGGGTTCGACGCCTCGATCTGGGAACTCCTGCTCGCCCTCGGCGGAGGCGCGACGCTGGTCATCGCCCCGCCTACCGCGTACGCGGGCCCGGAACTCCAGGATCTGCTGATCCGCGAACGCGTCACCCACGCCATGCTCACCCCGCGTGTGCTGGCCACCCTGCCCGATCCGGACCAGCTCCCGGATCTGCGGCTGCTCGCCAGCGGTGGTGAATCCTGCCCGCCGGACCTGGCGGGAATCTGGTCGCCTGACCGCTGCTTCGTCAATATCTACGGCCCCACCGAAGCCACCGTCTGCGCTACCACGAGCCTGCCCGCCCAGCCCGCGACCTTGCACGCCATCGTCCCGATCGGCGGTCCGGTGGTCGGGACTCGCTGCTATGTCCTCGACGATCGCCTCCGCCCGGTTCCGCCCGGCGTCCTCGGCGAGGTCTACGTGGCAGGACCCGGCCTGGCGCGCGGCTACCACCGCCGCCCGGGCCTCACCGGCACTCGCTTCCTCCCCGACCCCTTCGACGCCCCCGGCCGCCGCATGTACCGCACCGGCGACCTCGGCACCTGGCGCGCGGACGGCGAACTGGAATACCACGGCCGCACCGACTTCCAGGTGAAGGTTCGTGGCGTACGCATAGAACTCGCCGAGATCGAAGCGGCCATGACGGCCCTCCCCGAGGTAGCCGACGCGCTCGTCATCCTCCGCGACCACCCCGCGCAGCCGGAGAGTGCGCGTAACGCGTTCGCTGCCGCGAGCGCCCTCGCATCGAAATCGCGCACGCAGAAACCGGACTCGGGCTCCGGTGGACCGGAACCAATCGCGCGCGATCAGGAATCGAGTGCGGAGGGGCCGGAATCGCTCCCACGTGAGGGAGACTCGAGCTCAGGCGCCGAGGAGTCGCAGGCGATCGTTATGGCATCCCGCGAGGGAGCAGCGAAATCGCTTGCTGCGGCGGCGAAATCGAGTTCTATCGGGACGGCGACACCCGTTGCGGCCCGGGCTGCTGGAGACGGCGTGGAGCCGGGGCTCGCCGCGTACGTGGTGCCTGTGCCGGGGCGGCGGGTGGATGTGCGGGCCCTGCGGGCCGCTATTGCGCGGCGGCTGCCGGCGCAGTACCTGCCGGATTCGATCACGGTGCTGGAGCGGTTTCCGCTCACTGCGACCGGCAAGATCGATCGGGGGGCGTTGCCCGCGCCCGAACGCGTGCGAGTGGGTTACCGGGCGCCGGGGAATGCGCTGGAGGCGGCGGTTGCGCGGGTGTTCGGGCAGGTTCTGGGGGTCGAGCAGGTGGGGGCGGATGACGACTTCTTCGCGTTGGGCGGGCATTCGCTGAGTGCGACGCGGGTGGTCGCGCGGCTGCGGGCCGAGTTGGCGGAGGGGGCGGGGTTGCCCGCCGTGGAGGTGCGGCTGCGGGATGTGTTCGAGCAGCCGACCGTGAGTGGGCTGGCGGAGTATCTGGCCGCGGCGGAGTCGCGGGTGGGGCGGCGGCCGGTGCGGGTGGCGAGCGGGGAAACGGTGGAGCGGCCGCCGTTGTCCTTTGCGCAGCAGGGGCTTTGGGTGCTGGATCGGTCGGGAACGGCTGCGGCGTATCACATTCTGCTGGCGGTGCGGCTGACCGGAGCGCTGGAACCGGAAGTGCTGTCGGCGGCCGTCATCGATGTGCTGGAGCGGCACGAAGCGTTGCGCACGTACTTTCCGGAGCACGACGGGGTGCCGTATCAGGCGGTGGCTCCGGCGGACAGCGTGCACTGGGATGTGCGGCTGGTGCCGGAGGGCCGGCTGGAGGAATCGCTCACCGAGTTCGAGAGCGCGCCCTTCGATCTGTCGGCCGCGCCGCCGGTTCGGCTGCGGCTCTGCGAGATCGGCGAGGCGGAGTGGGTGCTCGCGGTGGTGGTGCACCACGTGAACGCGGACGGGGTCTCGCTGGGAGTGCTCACCCGGGACCTGGCCGCGGCGTACACCGCGCGGATCACCGGCACCGCTCCAGCTTGGCCGGAGCTGACCACGCGATACACCGAATACGCTGTACGCCAGCACGAACGGCTGGGTTCCATGACAGATCCCGGTTCCGCGCAGAATCGGGAACTGGCGCACTGGATCCGGGTGCTCGCGAACCTGCCCGCCGAGCTGCCGATCCGCTTCGACCGTCCGCGCCCGGCGGTCGCCCGGCATCGCGGCGCGACGGTGGAAACAGCGCTGCCGCAGGACATTACGTCCGCGCTGCGCGATCTGGCCGGGCAGCACCGGTCCTCGCTGTTCATGGTGCTGCACTCGGCCCTCGCGGTCCTGCTGGCCCGCCTGGCGCGCACCGGTGACGTGGTCATCGGCACTCCGACGGCGGGCCGGGACGAACCGGGGCTCGAGGACCTGGTGGGTATGTTCGTGAACACGGTCGCCCTGCGCACCCCCGTCGCCGCCGAGCGCTCGTTCACCGAACTACTGGAGCGGGTCCGCGAGATCGACGTGGAAGCGTTCGCGCACGCGCAGGTCCCGTTCGAGCGGATCGTCGACGCGCTCGGCGCGCCGCGCTCGGCCAATCGGCATCCGGTGTTCCAGGTGGTGCTCGGCTACCGGAACTTCGGCCCGGCCGCACTGGACCTGCCCGGCGTCACCGTCGAGCCGGTCCGCCGCACCGCCGCCACGGTGCGCTTCGACCTCGAATTCGATATCGCCGACACCGATTCCGGCCTGGCGCTGGCCCTGCACTACGACGTCGAACTGTTCCACGCGAGCACCGCGCAGGCGCTGCTGGAACGCCTGGCGCGCGTGCTGACGCAGGTCGCCGCCGACCCGTCGCGCCCGGTCGGGGCGCTGGAGCTGCTCGCGCCCGGGGAACGCCGGACCGTACTGGAGACCTGGAATCGCACCGGAAACACCCCGCCGCTGCGCCTGCCGGATCTCTTCGCGCGCGCCGCCGAACGGGCGCCCGCCGCGCCCGCCCTGGTGTCCGGCACCCGCACGGTGACCTATGGCGAACTCGACGAGCGCTCGAACCGGCTGGCGCACTGGCTGATCCGCGGCGGCGTCGGTCCCGAACAGGTGGTGGCGGTGGCCATGCGCCGGGGCATCGACTGGGCGGTCGCCGTCTGGGCGGTGGCCAAGACCGGTGCGGCCTACCTGCCTATCGACCCGGGCCTGCCGGCGCAACGCATCGCCGGCATGCGGGCGGACGCGGACGCCGTCATCGGCCTGACCAACACCGAATCCGGCCTGGCGCAGTCGGATTGGCTGGTCGTTGACGCGCTGGACCTGCGCACCGAGCTGGCGCATGCGCCGTGCGCCCCCGTCGCCGATGCCGAACGCACCGGCCGACTACGACTATCGAGCACCGCCTATCTCATCTACACCTCCGGTTCCACCGGCACCCCCAAGGCCGTCGCGGTCACCCACGCGGGCCTGGCCAACCTGGTCGCCGCGCAGCTGGAAAACTGTGTACCGCAGCGTGATTCACGCATCCTGCTCTCGGCCTCACCCAGCTTCGACGCCTCCCTGTGGGAATTGCTGATGGCGGCCGCCGCCTCGGCCACCGCGGTGATCGCGGGCCCGGACGCCTACGCCGGCCCCGAGCTATCGGATCTACTACGCCGCGAACGCATTACGCACGCTTTCCTGACCCCCGCCGTGCTGTCCAGCCTCGACCCGGCCGACCGCACCGACCTGCGCGTCCTGGTCACCGGCGGTGAAGTGGTGCCGCCCGCCCTCGCCGAGCGCTGGTCCGCCCCCGACCGCAAACTCTTCATCGCCTACGGCCCCACCGAGACCACGGTCATCTCCCATCTGAGCCTCCCGTTCCGCCCGGGCCATCCCCTCACCATCGGCACTCCCGCGACCGGCGTCCGCTGCTATGTCCTCGACGATCGCCTGTCCCCGGTTCCGCCCGGCATTCCCGGCGAGCTCTATATCGCGGGCCCCGGCGTAGCCCGCGGCTATCACGGCCGCCCCGCGCTCACCGCCACCCGCTTCCTCCCGGACCCGCACGCGCCCGCCCCCGCCCGCATGTACCGCACCGGTGACCTGGTCCGGCATCGTCCCGGCGGGGCCCTGGAGTTCCTGGGCCGCACCGACTCCCAGGTCAAGATGCGCGGCCTGCGCATCGAACTCGGCGAGATCGAGGCGGCGCTGTCGGTGCTGCCCGGCATCGCCCAGGCGGTCGCGGTGCTGCGGGCGGATGCCGCCGGTGACGCCCGCATCATCGCCTACCTGGTACCGGCCGCCGGAACCCGTTCCGCCGCACCGGATATCGCCCGCATCCGGGCCGCGGTCGCGCGCAAGCTCCCGGACTATATGGTCCCCGCCGCGTTCATGGTCTGTGAACGCCTGCCGCTCACCGGAAACGGCAAGGTCGACCGCGCCGCACTCCCTGAACCGCAGGTGACCGGCCAGCCGTTCCGCGCACCGGGCACCGAATCGGAACGCCTGGTGGCGGGGGTGTTCGCCGAGGTGCTCGAAGTCGAGCGGGTCGGCGCGGACGACGACTTCTTCCAGCTCGGCGGCAATTCCCTGAGCGCGACCCGGGTGGCCGCCCGCTTGAGCGCGGCATCGGGCAGCCGGGTCCCGGTACGCGAAGTCTTCGACGCCCCAACGGTTTCCGAACTCGCCTTCCGCCTCGCGGCGGGCACCCGCTCGGCCGGTGCGCGGCCCCGGCTGACCGCACGCCCACGCCCCGCCGAGATTCCGCTGTCGTTCGCTCAGCAACGGCTCTGGCTGCTCAACCGCCTCGACCCGGATTCATCCGCCTACAACATCCCGCTGGTCCTGCGCCTCACCGGCGAGGTCGACATCGCGGCCATGACCGTCGCGCTGCACCAACTGCTCGCCAGGCACGAGGCACTCCGTACCTATTACCCGGAGTCGGGCGGGATCGGCCGCCAAGTGGTGCTGCCCGCCGTGCCGGGCCCCCGAACGAACAACGCGGGCACCGCCGCCAATTCGGCCGCTGCGGAACCGGGTGCCGCGGAGCCCGACGTCACCGTCGCCGCGGTCCCGGATTCCGCCGGCACGATATCGCTCGAAGTCCGGGTGGTGGATGCCGAACGGGCGGCCGCGCGGCTCGCGGAGTTCTGTGGCGCGCCGTTCGATCTGACCGCGGGTGCGCCGGTGCGGGCAGGGTTGTTCGCGCTGGGGACGACTGTGGATGAATCGCGGGAGTGGCTGCTGGCGCTGGTGATTCACCATGCCAATGCGGACGGGTATTCGCTCGCCCCGCTGGCACGGGACTTCGCGGAGGCATACGGCGCGGCACGGAGCGGCGAAGCCTGGCGGCGGCCCGCGCTGCCGGTGCAGTACGCGGACTATGCGATCTGGCAGCGGGAGGTGCTGGGTTCGGCGTCGGATCCCTCGTCCGAGTTGAGCCGGCAGGTCGCCTACTGGGTCGGAGCGCTCGCCAATTCCCCGGCGGAACTGGGTCTGCCCTTGGATCGCCCGCGCCCGGCGGTGGCTTCGCATCGGGGCGCGGCGGTTTCGGCGGCGGTTTCCGAGCTGACCGTGCGGCGTTTGCGCGAGGTGGCGCGGGAAGAAGACGCTTCACTGTTCATGGCCCTGCACGCGGGACTGGCGGTACTGCTGGCCGCCTGGAGCGGGAACACCGACGTCACCGTGGGCACCCCGGTGGCGGGCCGGGGCGAGGCGGCACTGGACGACCTGGTCGGCATGTTCGTGAACACCCTCGCCCTGCGGGTGGAAGTCCGCGCGGCGGAACGCTTCTCCGGCCTGCTCACCCGGGTGCGCGATGCCGATCTGGCCGCCTTCACCCACGCCGAAGTGCCGTTCGAGCAGGTGGTGGAGGCCATCGATCCGCCGCGCTCGCGCGCCCGGCATCCGCTGTTCCAGGTGCTGCTGGCCTTCCAGAATCTGGACGCGATCGATGTCGAACTGCCGGGCCTGCGGGTGGAACCGGTGCGGCTGCCCTCCGACACCTCGCGCTTCGACCTCGAATTCATCATCACCCCGGGCGATTCCGGGCTGTCCGTGACGGTGCAGTACGCCACCGAACTGTTCGACCGCGACACCATCGCAAGCCTGCTGGATCGCTACGTCCGGGTACTGGACGGCCTCGCCGCCGCACCCGAGGCCCCGATCGCCCGCCTGTCCATGCTGTCGGATGCGGAATCCGCCCGCATGGTGCGGGACTGGAACGACACCGGCGGCGCGGACACCGAACTCCGCCTGCCCGACCTGCTGGCCGATGCCGTCCGCCGCGCGCCCACCGCCGAAGCCGTGCGCTGCGGCGACTACGCCTTCACCTATGCCGAACTGGACGAACAGGCCGCCCGCGTCGCCCGCTGGCTCAACGTGTCCGGGATCGGACCGGAAGACGTGGTGGCGCTGGGCATGTCGCGCTCCCTGCCCTGGGTGGTGGCCTGCTGGGGGGTGGCACGCTCGGGTGCCGCCTGCCTACCGGTGGACCCCGAATTCCCGCCCGCCCGCATCGCGGAACTGATCGCGGGCACCAGTGCGCAAGTAGTGGTCACCACGGCCGCCGAGTACCCGGCGTTCGCCGCGCTGTCCGATATCGAGGTCCTGGTGCTCGGCGACGACGGTACCAGCGTCCTGCCGACCCGCCCCGCGGCCGATGCCCCATCGCGGTCCACTCCGGCTGGTCACGGCGGCGGGCGCGCGCCGGAGCCTTCCAGCGCGCGCATCGCGCCGGGTTCCGGCGCCGTATCGGCCACGGCGAGCACGGGTTTGCCGCCGGTTGCCGCTCCGGTACCGGAGGGTGTGGGAGCGCTGCCGGCGGTCGCGGTGGAATCGACCGTGGGCGCGGGGCCGGTCGGAGAGCAGCCCGGCGTGAATACGCATGCGCCCGAATTTCCATCGGTGGCGCATTCCGGCGGAGCGCGGGCGGGCAACGCGGCCTATGTGATCCATACGTCCGGCTCGACGGGTACGCCCAAGGCGGTCGTGGTGACCCACGCTGGGCTGGCCAATATGGTGGCCGCGCAGGCCCGGCACATCGGCGCGACGTCCGAGTCGCGCATATTGTGCGTGGCCGCGCCGACTTTCGACGTGTCGATGTGGGAACTGGCGCTGGCGGCGAGCTCGGCGGCGGCCCTCGTGGTCGCACCGCCCGAGGCGTACGCGGGCCCGGCCTTGACGGATCTGCTGCGCCGCGAACGGATTACGCACGCCTTCGTGACGCCCGCCGTACTGGCCGGGACCGAGGCCGTGGAACTGCCGGAGCTGCGGGTGGTGATCACCGGCGGCGAGTCCTGCCCGGCGGCGGTGGCGGCGAGCTGGGGGCGGGACCGGAAGCTGGTGAACGCCTACGGGCCGACCGAGGCGACCATCATCACGCATATGAGCGGGCCGCTCGACGGCACGCAGCCGGTGACCATCGGCGGACCGGCGGTGGGTGTGCGCGGATATGTGCTGGACGCGTGCTTGCGACCGGTGCCGATCGGCGTGGTTGGCGAATTGTATTTGGGCGGTGCGGGTTTGGCGCGCGGCTACCTCGGCCGCCCCGCGACGACAGCCGGCCGGTTCGTCGCGGATCCGTTCGGCGACCCGGGTGAAAGGCTCTACCGCACAGGCGATCTGGTGTCGTGGACGCACACCGGGGAACTGAGCTACCGGGGGCGCGCGGACTTCCAGGTCAAGGTGCGCGGCGTGCGCGTCGAACTGGGGGAGATCGAGGCCGCCGTGGCCGCCGCGCCCGGCGTCGCCCACGCCGTCGCCGTGCGTTCGGCGACCGCGAGCGGAGTCGCGCTGGTCGCGTACGTGGTGCCGGAACCCGGCCGGGACATCGATCCCGATGCGGTGACCGCGGCCGTGGCGCAACGACTTCCGGACTATCTGATCCCCGCCATCGTGGTGCTGGAGCGCCTCCCGATGCTGGTGAACGGCAAGGTCGATCGCGCCGCGCTGCCCGCCCCGCAACCGGTACGGCGGCGCTACCGCCCGCCCGTGACCGCCGCCGAACAGCGGGTCGCGGCGGTGTTCGCCGAGATCCTCCAGGTCGGCCGGGTGGGACGCGACGACGACTTCTTCGCCCTCGGCGGCAATTCCCTGAGCGCGGCCCGCGTGATGTCGCGGCTCGGCGGCGTGGCCCTGCGCGAGTTGTTCGAGACGCCGACGGTGGCGGGGCTGGCGGAGCGCATCGAGAACGCCGCGCCCGCAATGCCCGGCGAATCCTTCGACGTGATCCTGCCGCTGCGCACCGGCGTAGCGGACACCCTGTTCTGCATCCACCCCGGCGGCGGGATGGCCTGGCCGTACGCGGGCCTGCTCACCCACCTGCCCCCCGAGGTCGCGCTGTACGGCATCCAGGATCCGTGGGTGGTCCGCAACGAAAAGCCCTGCGCCACCGTGGGCGAATACGCGGCCCGCTACGTGGCGGAGATCCGCCGGCTGCAACCGGCCGGACCGTACCGGCTGCTGGGCTGGTCGCTCGGCGGCCGCATCGCCCACGAGATCGCCCTGCGCCTGCAGGCCGCCGGCGACGAGATCGCCCTGCTCGCCCTCATGGACTCCGCCGCCGCCGACGGCACCGAGGCCGCCGAGCCGGACGACGAAACCGATTCCGCGGCTTGGCAGGAACTGCGCGCGCTCATCGACCCCGCCGATTTCCCACCCGACCTGGTCGAACGCGCCACCGCCGCGCTCACCCGCCCGGTGCCCGGCGTCCCGGGCGGCGTCTTCGAAGGCGATCTGCTGCATTTCACCGCCATCCGCGAGACCGCGCCGGAACGCTGCCCGGCCGACAGCTGGACCGGCCACATCACCGGCAAGGTCATCGACATCCCGATCGACGCCACGCATATCGGGATGGCCCAACCGGATCCGATCGCCCGGATCGGCGCGGAGCTGACCAGCCGGTGGCAGCGGTGAGCACCGCCCACCTACCCAAGGCGATCCGGGTCGTCGGCGCACGCGTCCACAATCTGCGCGATATCGATGTGGACGTGCCGCTCTGGTCCTGGGTCGCCATTACCGGCCTGTCGGGTTCCGGCAAGTCCTCGCTGGCCATGAACGTCCTGTACGCCGAGGGCTATCAGCGTTTCCTCGACGGCCTGTCCACCTATACCCGCCGCCGGATCGCGCAGACCGAACGCCCGGACGTGGACCGCATCGACTATCTGCCCGCCACCCTGGCCTTGAAACAGCGCCCGCCGAGCCCGGGCCGCCGCAGCACCGTCGGCACCATGACCGAGGTCTACAACGTGCTCCGGCTGATGGTCTCCCGGCTCGGATCGCACGTGTGCCCCAACGGTTTCCGGCTCCCGCCCATGCTGGACGTGGCCATGAAGGGCTATGTGGACCTGCCCGAATGCGGCGGCCGCTTCGAACTGCCGGGCGCGGAATCCTTCGCCTTCGACAGTTTCGGGGCGTGCCCGCGCTGCGGCGGGCTGGGCACGGTGGAGGAGATCGACGACGCGGCGTTGATCCCGGATCCGGACCTGAGCATCGCCGAGGGCGCGGTGGCGTCCTGGAAGCTGCCGCTGCGCGATTTCCAGCCGCAGATCGCCGCCCAGCTCGGGGTGCGCATCGATGTGCCGTACCGGGAGCTGACCGCATCGGAACGCGAGATCGTGCTCGACGGCCCGCCCGAGAAGCGGTTCGTGGTCGTCACCACCAAATCCGGGCGCGCCGCCGAACTCAACGGCACCTACGAGAATGCCCGTGCGGCCGTGCGGCATTCGCTGGAGAACAGCGCCAGCCAGACCTCCCGGGACCGGCTGAGCAAATTCTTCACCCTGCACACCTGCCCGGAATGCCACGGCACCCGGCTGCGGCCCGAAGCGCTGACCAGCCTGCTCGACGGCCGCGACATCGCGGTCATCAGCGCGCTCACCCTGACCGAATTGCGTTCCTGGGCACCGGGTCTGCCGGATCGCCTGCCCGCCGAACTGCACGATCTCGCCGCGCGTTTGAGCGCCGAATTCGTGCGGGCGCTGGAACCGCTGCTGGTGCTCGGGCTCGGTTATCTCACCCTGGACCGGGCGGGCGAGTCGCTGTCCACCGGTGAGCGGCAGCGTATTCAGCTCACCGCCACCTTGCAGGCGCGCTCCACCGGCATGCTCTACGTGCTCGACGAACCGTCCATCGGCCTGCATCCGGCCAATGTGGAAGGGCTGCGCGGGGTGATCCGCGCCCTGGTCGACAATGGCAATTCGGTGGTCATGGTGGATCACGACGTGGAATTGCTGCGCTGGGCCGACCAGCTCATCGAAATGGGTCCGGGCGCGGGCCGGGCCGGCGGCACCGTGGTGGCGCAGGGCGATGTGGCGGATCTGGAGGACGACCCGAATTCGGTGACGGGGCCGTATCTTTCGGGCCGCGCCGACCCGCGCGCCCGCACCGCGCTGCCGGTGCTCGAGTCGGATCCGGGGATCGAGCTGACCGTCGGCGAGTGGTACACGCTGCACGAGGTGACCGCGCGCATCCCGGTGGCGCGGCTGACCTTGATCACCGGCGTCTCGGGTTCGGGGAAGACCAGTCTCGTGCTGGACAGCCTGGTTCCGGCCCTGACCGCGGAGTTGGCGGGGGAGCGGCTGCCGCGGCACGTCCGCGCGCTGGCCACCGGCGGTATCGAGCGGGTGGTGACCGTGGATTCCACCCCGATCGGCAATAACAGCCGCTCCACCCCGGCCACCTATTCGGGCGCGTTCGACGGCATCCGCGCCCTGTTCGCCGCCACTCCCGAAGCGCGGCAACGGCATTGGAGCGCCGGGCGGTTCTCCTACAACGTCAAGGGTGGACAGTGCCCCACCTGCGCGGGCCTCGGCGAGGTCGCCCTGGACGTGCAGTTCCTGCCGGATATGGTGCTGACCTGCCCGACCTGCGACGGCAAGCGCTACAACCCGGAGACGCTGGAGATCCGGGTGGACGGACTGACCATCGCCGAGGTGCTGGACCTGACGGTCGCCGACGCCGCCGAACGCTTCGCGGGCACGCCCCGGATCGGCGCGCCGCTGCAAGCCCTGCGCGAGGTCGGGCTCGGCTATCTGTGCCTGGGCGAGCCGACCCCGTCGCTGTCCGGCGGTGAGGCGCAGCGCATGCGGTTGGCCGGGGGTCTGCGTTCCGGCCAGCGGCACACGCTCTACGTCTTCGACGAGCCCACCACCGGCCTGCATCCCGAGGATGTGCGCACGCTGCTCGGGGTGTTCGACCGGCTGCTGCGTTCGGGCGCGACCATCGTCGCCATCGACCACGATCTGGACATGATCGCCAATGCCGACCATGTCATCGATATGGGCCCGGGCGGCGGCCCGGAGGGCGGGCGCGTCGTGGCGACCGGCACGCCCCGCGACATCGCCGCCGCACCGGCCAGCCTCACCGGCCGCTACCTCCGGCCGCTCACAGTCCCGGCACGGTGACGAACACCTGGGCGGCGCTGTCCTGCCGGAAGAAGGTGTCCTGCGGCGGATTCCGGTACGCGTTCAGATTGGAATCGGGCAGCCAGGTGTAGTCGGCGAGCCGCAGCGACAGCGGTCCGGCGGGCACCACCAGCTCCATTTCGACGCCTTCCCTGCCCGGGGCGAAGAACCGGAAGCCCTGGGCCGGAGGCGTTTCGATCCGTCGATCGGCTACCCGCAGGCGCTGCGGAACCGTGCTCCAGAACAGGTCGATGCGGGTCGCGCCACGGGTGGAACGCAGCCGCAGTTTCACCGTGCGCAGCCCGGAATCGGTTTTGTCCGACAGGATTTCGGCGACCGGCGCGGAAAGCGCCTGCGCCGGTGCGGGTCCGCTTGCCACGGCCTTCTTCCACAGCTCGGCATAGGGTCCCTCGGGCTGGGCGTCGCTCACGAACTCGCGCGTGTACGGGTCGGGCGCGAGCGTGGAGAGCCAGCGCGCCTCCTTCCGGTCCGCGTCCAGCACGTACACCAATTGCGAAGTGCGCGGATGGTTGTCGTCGGTGTGATCCACCGCCAGGCCCGCCCCGGTGAGTGCCAGCACGACGACCAGCGCGGTGACCGGAATCGTCCAGCCCCGGCGCTGCGGCCAGGCGTGCGTGAGGGTGAGCAGCAGCAGCCCGCCCAGCAGCACGATCAGCGGCGCGGCCAGGAACGGGGCGGCCGTCAGCCCGGCCTGGGTGGTGGTCCACGCATTGCCGCCGACGAATACCGCCGCGGGCAGCAGGAAGGCCGTGAGCACGGCCAGCCGCCAGCGCTCCGGGGTCAGGAAGGTGACCGCGACGCCGACGGCCGCCGCGGCGGCGGGCACCACCACGATTTCGGAGGCCGCCGGGGCGAGCGCCGCCGCCAGCGCGCCGATGCTCACCGCCGCGCACAGCATGCCGACGCCGGCTGCGGTGGCTCCGAATATCCTGCGCGCCAGCGCATACCAGCCGAGCAGGGCGGCGGCGGCCAGGATCAGCACCGCCGCCTGGAAGCAGCCCGGCCGATACGGATCCACCGGCATGGCGGCGTAAGCGGGCCGGATCTGCTGCACCAGCAGCCACCAGCCCCAGGTCAGCCCGACCGCGACCGGTACCGCCAGCACCGCCGTCACGGCCGCGCCGATCACCCGCCACACCCCGGTCTCGCCGGAGCGCTTCACCTGCCACACCACCCACGCCGCCGCGAGCACGCCGAGTACCGCGCAGGCGATCATCACCCACAGCGGCACCACCACCAGCAGCCCGAACGGCAGTGCGAAATAGGCGGCATCGGAATCGTCGGCGGCATCGGCGGCCAGGTCGCGTTCCCCGAATTCCTTGACCTGCGCCAGGGTGTTGTCGCCCAGCTGCTGCAAGGTCGCCAGATTCACGTGGTCGGGATCGTCGAGGCGATTGTGGTAGTAGGCGCTCTTACCGGCGAAAGCCCAGTCCAGCACCCGTAATCCGTGCGGTTCGAAGGCGGCGAAGTCGGTATTGCTGGAGGTCTGGGTGCCGGCCAGCGCGGTGGTCAGCGAATCGGTGTTCGGATGCGGCGTCGTGTTCGACACGGCCCGCACCAGCGCCCCATCGGGTTTCGCGAGTCGCCACAGCAGCGGCGGCCCGCCCGCACCCCGCGCCTCGTGATTGATGATCACGCCATTGCGGTCGTAACCGCCGGCGGCGGCGAAGGCTTCGGCGCCGAACAGGCCGGGCTCCTCGCCGTCGGTCAGCAACACCACCAGGTCGTTGCGCAATGCGGTCTCGCCGGAACGCAGCGCCCGCACCGCCTCCAGAATGGCGGCCACTCCGGCGCCGTCGTCATTGGCGCCCGGCGCGGACGGCACCGAATCGTAGTGTGCGACAAGGTAGACGGTGCCGGTCGGCGCGGTGCCGCGCACGGTGCCGACGATATTCTCGATCCGGCCGCCGCCGTGCACACCCTCGCCGAACGCCCTGGGCCACAGTCCGACCCCGGAGCGAATCTCGGTGCTCAGCCCCAGTTTCCGGAGTTCGCCCGCGAGATGGTCACGCACCCGGTCGTGTTCGGCGGTGCCGACCGGATGCGCCTTGCGCGCGATCGCCTCGATCACCGTGTGCGCCCGTGCCGCGCTGAACTCCTCGGCGGGCGCCGCGGCATCGCGATAACCGTGCGGTTCCATATTCCAGGCCGTCGCCACCGCGACGACGAGCAGAAGAGCGAAAGCCAGCAATCCGGAAATCCCGCGACCCACCCGCATCCCTCGATACTAGGCAGGCCGCACCGGATTCCGGCGTGCCTCAGGCCTGCCGGGTCGGCAGCACGATGACCTGACGCAGGTTGACGTGCACGGGACGGCTGGTGGTGTAGGCGATCAAGTCGGCAATATCACTCGCGCTCAAGGCATCCAGGGCCTCGAACATGCCGTCCAGTTGCCCGCTGAGTTCCGGATTGTCGATGTGCGAGCCGAGTTCGGTATCGGTCAGTCCCGGTTCGAGATTGGTGACCCGCACCCGGCGCGGGCCGAGTTCGGTGCGCAGCGTCGCCGACAGCTGGGTGATGGCGGCCTGGGTCGCGCCGTACACCGAATAGGACGGGAACGGCAGGTGCGCGCCGATCGAGGAGATGTTCACCAGGTCGGCGGTCCGGCCCGCATCGGCGGCGGCCAGCAGATCCGGCACGAAGGCCCGGATCACCCGCAACCGGCCCGCGACATTCGTGTCCAGCATGCGCAGCCACTCGTCCTCCCGCCCGTCCACAATGGGATTGGGCAGCATGACACCGGCCGAGTTCACCACCAGATCGGCCGCGCCGAAAACGTCATGCACCCGCTCGGCGGCGGCGCTCACGCTCGCGCTGTCGGTGACGTCCACCGGAACCGCCAGCGCCACACCGCCATCGGCCTCGATCTTGTCGGCCAGAGCGCCGAGCCGGTCGGCGCGTCGGGCCAGCAGCGCCACCCGCGCCCCATTGGCGGCCAGCAGCCGCGCCGTCGCCTCGCCCATCCCGCTCGCGGCTCCCGCGATGACCGCGGTGCGGCCGGTCAGGTTCTCGTAGCTCATCGGATTCTCCTCGCTGTGCGCTCTCGGTGCCGGTACTCATCCTGTGGCGGCGGCAAGCGGGCAGCGAGGGTTCCGGGTTTCCTGGGTCCGGCAGTACCAGGATGGATCCGGGCGCCAACTCACCGCACTCGTCAACCCGGCTTATTGCTGAAGATTTGCCAAACTGCCGTATTGGTGATCTACATTGTGGCGTCCGTCACCGTTCAACAGGCTCTGAGCTGCTGTTTTATGTGGTCAAACAATGCCGCGGTCCTCATCTTTCAACGGTTGCCCATAGCTGCACAGGCCGGCCTCCCCGCAGAATTCTGATGTCTCGAACTCGTTGTTCGAAGGATGTGGCGGTTTCAGCCGCCGCACCTCGATCGTCAACCAGTACAAGGAGATCAACCATGTCCACACCCACAGCCAACAAGCAGCTCGTCATCGATTTCTGCGATGCGCTCTTCGTGCCCGGCGGAGCGGAGGCAGCCGTGGGAAAGTACCTCAGCCCGAACTACATTCAGCACAACCCTTACGCCGCCGACGGTCCGGACGCCCTCGCCGCGTTCGTGAATTCGGCCCTGGCTCGAAACCCGCAAACCCGGTACGAGCTCCAGCGCTCGGCCGCCGAGGGCGATCTCGTTTTCGTGCACTGGCGCATGACGACCGGCCCGGCGGATCGCGGCACCGCGGTCACCGAGATCTTCCGCATCGACGGGGATCGCATCGTCGAGCATTGGGACGTCATGCAGGCCATGCCCGAGCAGACCGTCAGCGAGCACCCTTTGTTCTAACGCTGAAGCCTGGTCCGGCAGGGGCGGGCTGGATCTCTACCCTGGAAACCATGCAGTCCGATCTAGGTGATTTTCTGCGGTCCCGGCGCGCTCTCATCCAGCCGGGAGAGGCTGGGCTGCGGGAGTACGGGCGGCGGCGGGTGCCGGGGTTGCGGCGGGAGGAAGTGGCGCAGCTGGCCGGGGTGAGTGTGGATTACTACATAAGGCTGGAGCAGGGGCGGGGGCCGCACGTGTCGGATTCGGTGCTGGATGCCGTGGCGCGGGCGCTGCGGCTCACCGATCCGGAGCGTGCGCATCTGTATGCGCTGGCTCGGCCGGGCGCCGTGGCGCCGGCGCGCACCGCCGGGGTTTACGCCGATGCGTTGCGGCCGGGCGCGCGGCTGGTGCTGGATGCGCTGAGCGCGCCCGCGTTCGTGCTCGGGCGGCGGATGGATGTGCTGGCCTGGAATGAACTGGGCGACTTGGTGTCCGGGTTCTCGAGTGTGCCCGACGAGGAGCGCAATCAGGCTCGGTATCTGTTCTTGAATCCGCGGGCGAGCGAGTTCTATCCGGAGTGGGAGACGGTGGCCGAGGAGACCGCCGCGTTCCTGCGCCGCGATGCCGGATTGCATCCGGGCGATCCGAAGCTGGCGGCGATGATCGACGAATTGTCCCGGCGGAGCGCGGATTTCCGGCGTATCTGGCAGGGGCACCCGGTCAAGGAGAAGACCTACGGGAGCAAGCGGATCAACCATCCGAGCGCGGGGGCGCTGGAGCTCGGTTACGAGACCCTGGCGCTGCCGGGCGATCCGGATCAACTGCTGGTCGTGTACACCGCGCCGCCCGGTTCCGCGTCCGCGCACGCCCTCGCGGAACTGGCTCGGCAGCAGCCCGCGGGCATGAGATAACGACCGGTCTCAACGCAATTCCAGCCTGGTATAAACCGGACATTTTCCCAGCTCAGGGTGTATACCGGCGGTATGACGCAGGTGGGAGACGACGCGACGATCGAGACGCCCGGCACCATGCCGGTCGCGGCCGGGCGGTCGGTGGAGTTCTGGGGATATCTCATGTGGGGCGCGGCCGGAATCGCCATCGCCGCACCGGAACTGGCCTCGGTGTTCGGGCTGGCGAGCTGGCCCACCATTTCCAATACCATCGGGCATCTGCAGACCGAGCACGCCTGGGTGCGGCTGCTGGTGGTGTTCGTGATCGTGGTCATCGGCTATTACGCGGTGCCGCAGTTGCTCTTCCATCCCGAACCCGAGCCGCAGGTGGTGGCGGGGCATCCGGTCACCGCGGGCGGGCGCGTCACCCGTTCCGACAGCCCGATCACGCTGCTGGGCGCGGGCTATCTGCTGACCGCGGCGGCCACCTACGTCTTCGGCATCGGCTTCGCGGCGGCCGACCGCGGGCTGGATCCGGACTCCTACCTCGGCCCGTATGTGCTGTACGGGCTCATCGCCCTGATGTGGGTGGTGGTGCCCAGCATCCTGGCCATGTTCTTCGGCAAGGATGTACCGTTCCCGACCCTGTTCCGCACCATCTACTTCCTGGAACGCCGCGCGCATTTCATCGCGGCGATCCTGCTGGGCCTCTTGGTGATCCTGCTGATCCATCTCGCCTTCTACCCGTGGCCCCGGGTGGTCACCTGATCAGTGCGGGCCGGACGCGAGTTCCACGGCGGCCACCGGACCGGTGCTGATCTCGGGAGCATCGGGACGGACCGCGGCTTCCACGCCGGGACGGCCGTTCTCGACCACATAACTGGCCCGGGTGCGAATGGGCGCGCCCGGCCGGTGCACGTACGGCATGACGCGGAAGTCGCTGCGGCACAGGTCGTGATCGAGTTCCACCCGCACGTAGCCGCGCTGTTCGTTGAAGAACTTCATATCCGGATTGGCGGCCAGCAGGGTGCGGCCGGTCTCGGACATGTCCGCGCCGTCGCCGCCGCTGCTGATCGAGGTGCCGGTGAATTCGGCCGCCACCACCGGTGATTCGAGATCGGCGCAATCGCGGCGCAGATCGGCGGCGTAATTCTGGTGGCGATCGCCGGTGATGACCACCAGGTTCCCGGCCCCGCGCGCGGCGGCCGCGCCGAGCAGCGCGCTGCGGTCGGCGACATAGCCGTCCCAGGCATCGGTGCCCAGCAGTTCGCCGGGGCCGGTGTCGTAGTCCGAACGCGCCATCGCGACCTGATTGCCCAGGATCTGCCAACGCGCGGGCGAGGTGGTCAGCCCGCCCAGCAGCCAATCCCGTTGCCCGGCCCCGAGAATGGTGCGGTCGGCATCGAACCGAGCGTCGCAGCCGTACACCTGGTTACCGTCCCCGCAGGCCTGCGGCGTCCGGTACTGACGGGTGTCGAGCATGGTGATCTCGGCCAGATTCCCGAAGCCGTAGCGCCGGTGCAGCAGCATGTCCGGTCCGTGCGGCAGCTGCGCGATCCGCACCGGCTGATGCTCGTACCAGGCCTGGAACGCGGCGGCCCGGCGCTTGCGGAACAGCGGGCGCAGATTGTTGATATCGAAGCTGGGCCCGTTGAAGTCACCGGCCCAATTGTCGTGCACCTCGTGATCGTCCATGGTGACCAGCCACGGGAACGCGGCGTGCGCGGCCCGCAGCGGCCGTTCGTGTTTGGCCTGCGCGTACCGCAGCCGGTACCCGCGCAGATCCACCGCCTCGCCGGTGAGATCCGGCGTGGTCTCGCCCTGCCGGCCGCGCACCCACGGGCTCTCGTAGATGTAATCGCCCAGGTGCACCACCAGATCCAGGTCCTCATCGGCCATGTGGTCGTAGGCGGTGAAGTACCCGTATGTCCAGGACTGGCAGGAGGCGAAGGCGAAACGCATGCGCGCCGCGGGGCTGCCGGCGCGCGGCGCGGTCCGTGTCCGTCCGACCGGGGAGATGGCCTGACCGGCCTTGAAACGGTAGTAGTACCAGGTATCCGGCTCCAGCCCGCCGACCTCCGGATGCACACTGTGCCCGAGCGCGTGGGTGGCCACCGCGCTGCCGCGGGTCACCACCTGCCGGAACCGATCGTCCCGCGCCACCTCGTAATCCACCGTCACCGGGGCCATGGGCATTCCGCCCAGCCCTTCCGGATCGAGCGGATCCGGGGCCAGCCGGGTCCACAACACCACCCCGTCCGGGGTCGGATCTCCCGACGCCACGCCGAGGGTGAACGGATCGCCGCTCACCCAGTGCGGGGCCCGGAACCTCGCGCTGCCCACCGCCGCGGTGCCCGCGAGCACCACCGCCGATCCGGCAACGCCACGCCGCAACAACTCTCGCCGTGACAAGGCCATACGCAACGGTAGGAATGCTGATCGTGTGCGGGAGTGAACGCCGGGCGCGTCCCGGACGAACACCCCATAACACTTCGGATGCGCAGATGTCCGAATTCCCTTGTGTTTGCCCGCCGTTCACCTGGGGGCGCCACGGTCCGCCGGGCGTTCACCGCGCCGCGTCATTCTCGTACTCTGGAGTCACCACCGAACTACCGCCCCGGAGTCGTGACATGGTCGAGGTGGAGCTGGATCTGTATTCGGCGCGGCCGAATCCCGCCTGGCGGCTCGATCCCGTTGCCGCCCAGGATGTACTGGCCTGCATCGCGGCCGCCCCGCCGCTGGTCGACGGCCGATTGCAGCGCAATCTCGGATATCGCGGGCTGGTGGTGTACCTGCCGGACGGCCGGGTGGCGCGGATTCAGCGCGGCACCATCGAGGTGTCGCGGGGCAATCACCTCAGCTGCCGCGCCGATCTGGGCCGCGCGCTGGAACGTCGGCTGCTGGCCACCGGGCGACCGGAGATCGGGGCGCGCGAGTACGCCATCGCGGCCGCCGCGCTGCGCGGGTGAGCCGGTAACCATCCGGGTGGCCTATCCAAATTGGATGCGCGCCAATTTCAGATTGCCAGCAACTGTCCAGCTATATCTGGAATCGCTGGATTCGATCACAGCTGGCACCTGATCGGTCGGGGGATCGGTGCCCCGGATGACTGGAAAACCATGATGAAGCGCAACACCATTCGCACCACCGCCAAGGTTGCCGCCGCGGCGCTGCCGGTCTCGATCGCGCTCTTCTGCTCGGGCGTGGCAACGGCCGAGGCGCCCCAGCCGGGCCCGGTGGCCACACCGGTGGCCGAGGGCCTGCCGCTGGAGCCGGTCGCCACCGATCCCAATGCGCGATTCCCCGATCCGGCCCTGAACGGCGCGGCCGCGGGCGCGCTCACCGGCAGTTTCGGCGGCGGCGCGCTGGGCTCGGTGGTCGGCTCGATCCCGGGCATGCTGGGCGGTTCGGCGCTGGGCGCTCTCATCGGCGGCGGCATCGGCGCGCTGGTCGGCCTGCTGGACCCGAATGTGATTCCGCAGATCCTGCCCTGATCGGCAACCGAGCAGGGGGCCGGTCGCTGGAAAGCGGCCGGCCCCCTTCGTCATTCGCCGTTACTCCGGGATCGCTTCGGTCAGCGCCACATTGACCCAGCTCGGAGCGCCGGGATCGAGCCGCAGCCGCTGGGGCTTCAGACCGGAGTCGTAGAGGAAGGGCATGGGCGGCAACCCCTTCGGGAAGTTGCTCGCGTACACGTCGATCCGCAGCCGGTGCCCCGGTTGCAGTACCGCTTCGATGGGCGTCAGCGCGATATCGAGGGTCACCGGCACGCCCGGCTCGGTCCGCTCCCGCCGATCGAGATCGAGGTAGTAGGCGGGTGCGGTGTAATCGCCGTTCGCCGAGGTCTTGCTGTTCGCCTCGTCGATCTGCCGCATCGAGGACACCAGCTGACCGGTGGAGATCTCCCGCGAACTGCCGTCCGGCGCAACATCGTTGAGCGTGGCCACCCAGTAGCCGTCGGCGGCGTCGTGGACCACGTTCAGGTGCGCGTTGACGGGACCGGTCAGGGTGGTCGCCGCGGCCACCGGATTGCTGGTGAAGGACAGGCCGTCGTTCTCCCACACTCGCGAATCATTGCCGCAGGCTTCGATGATCGAGGTGATGCCGGCCGAGATCCGCGCGACGTCGCGGCCGCACAGGCTCAACAGGCCGGGGGCCACGGTCAGGTCGTTCAGCGCCGCCTGGCGCGGCGAAGCGGACAGGCCGCCGTCATACCTGGAATTCGCGGTGCCGGAAGGAATGTCGTCGAGGTACATGCGCCGGTAGGTCGCCTCGGTGCGCGGGAACTCCGGTGCGTCGGTCCAGCCGCCGCCCTGCTGCTTGACGACCAGCGGACTGTACTTCTCGATGCCGTTGTCGATACCGCGCAACCAATGGTCGAACCAGGCGCGCTGCAGCACGTCCAGGCGCGGCGGCATGCCCGCGTGCCCGAAGCCCGCCACCCCGGTACCGGCGTGATAGCCATCGCCCATGATCAGCTTCTTCTGTTCGCGCGGCAGCGGGATGCCGTCGAAAGTGGCGGTGGGCGTGCTGCCGAAGATGTCGAACCACGCGCCCACCATGAAGGTCGGCACCTGGATGCGGCTCACGTCGGTCTTCAGGCCGCGCCGGAAATACGAATTCGGGTCGACCAGCTGGCGGGTGTTCGCGGTCAGCTGGTCCGGGCTCAGTGCGGTGTAGCCGTTGATCACCATGTCCACCAGGGTCAGCGGGTTGGCGATCCGGTCCTTCAGCCACTGCGATTGCTGTGCCGGATCGAACTTTCCGACCAGCAGCGAGGTGATGTCGGGAATCATCTTGAGCGCGTTGACGCCGACCAGCCACGGCACCAGGAAGCCGACGCCCACCGCGCCGCCGCTGCCCGCGATGTCGTTGAAGAT
The DNA here is from genome assembly GCF_021183565.1 of Nocardia yamanashiensis. Classification (NCBI taxonomy): domain Bacteria; kingdom Bacillati; phylum Actinomycetota; class Actinomycetes; order Mycobacteriales; family Nocardiaceae; genus Nocardia; species Nocardia yamanashiensis. The sequence continues at coordinate 5,966,924 of NZ_CP089226.1, read as the reverse complement.
GTCGGCGCTGCCCTCGTAGGCGAACACCGCCTTCAATCCGGGCGGCCGGCGATCGGTGGCCTCCAGCGCGGAGATGGCGGTGAAGGAGATGCCCATGGTGCCGACATTGCCGTCGCTCCACGGCTGCCGGGTGATCCAGTCGATCACCTCGGCGATGTCCTGCTTCTCCCGGTCGCCGAAGACCTGCCAGGCGCCCTCCGAAGTGCCGGTGCCGCGCAGATCGACCTGCACCAGGGTGTATCCGGCGTCGGCGAGCGCCCAATCCTGTACCGCCGCTTCGATGGCCCCGGCGTCGGCCTGCCGGGTGAGATCGAACAGGCCGTCCAGGCCGACGCCCGGCAGGTTCAGCGAGCCGATCCAATTCTCCAGCGGCTGTTTGATTCCCAGGTCGTCGGCGGCGTAGAGCACCGCCTGCCCCGCCAGTATCGCCACCTTGCCGTAACCCTGCATCTGCAGGATGACCGGTCGCCGGCCATCGGCCATCCGGCCGTCCTGCGCCGGATGGATGATGTCGGCCTTCAGCACCGCGCCGTCGCTCATGGTGATCGGCACGGCCAGATCGGGGGCGATGCCGTGGTAGGGCTGCGGACCGTCCACCGCGGCCGTCCAGGCGGAAGCCAGTGCGCCGCCGTCGATTCCGGTGAACTCCCCGCCCGGTTCACCGGCCGCCGACGGCGTCAGGAACGGCACGCACGCCAGTACGGCCGCCGCCGCCACCAGACCCTTCACGGCGAACTGTCGTGTCCGCCACTGCGATGTCATCGCTGTGTCCCACCTCTCATCATCGGTACCGCCAGATTGTTGCTACCGGTGAGTAGGTAAGACTCGTTCCTGGGCGACATCGTTTTACCCCTGGGCGACAAGCAAGGCGTCCGGGTTGCGGGAATTCGAGCTTGTTGCACGACTTTTCCCAGGTCGAACTTGTGAAACTGTCGATTGCTTGTCTCAGACGATCATGGCTGGCTACGATCCGAGCTCGGCTGGAAATGACACGAACTTGGCGGGGAGGGGCGCGCGGATGGTGATAATGGCGCGCGCCGCAGGCCTTCGGGGCTACTGCGAACTGGTCGCGGAACTGGGCGGGGACGGCGCGGCGCTGCTCCGCCGTTTCGATATCGCCACCGAGAGCATCGACAGCGACGACGCCCTGATCTCGGCGGACGCCACGGGATGGGCGCTCGAACTGGCCGCGGCCGAATTGGCCTGTCCCGATTTCGGTCTCCGCCTGGCCGCCCGCCAGCCCGCCGCGGTCTTCGGACCGCTGTCGATCGCGGTGGCCAATGCCGCCACCGTCGGCGACGCCATCGCGTGCGCGCAGCGATTCCTGTTCATCCACCACACCGGGCTGTCCCTCGGATTGATCCCGGACCCGGACGGGCAAGCCGGCGTGATCGCGCTGAACTACCGGGATATCGCCGAGGCCACCGGTTTCTGCCAGGGCGTCGATCACGGCGCGGGCACGGTGCACCGGCATCTGAGCCGCAGTACGGGCGGCGATTACGGATTGCGCACCGTCCATCTGCCCCATCCGCCCCGGGCGCCGGTGGACCGGTACGTCGAATTCTTCGGCGCGGATGTGCGATTCGACATGCCGACCACGCTGTTCCGGTTCCCGGTCGAGCAACTCGCCAAGCCCATGGCCGGCCGCAATCCGATCCTGCACCAGCTCGCCATGGACTATCTGGACCGGAACTTCCCCGAAGTCGACCGCACCATGACCGCCCGGGTCCGCCTCGCCATCGACCGCGCGTTCGCCGAATCCAAACCCGATCTGGACGGCGTCGCCCGCACCCTGAGCATGCACGAGCGTTCCCTGCAGCGCGCATTGGCCACGGAGGGAACGACTTTCACCGCGGTCCTGGACGAGGCCCGTCGCGACGTCACCTATCGGCTGCTGTGCGAAACCGATCTGCCCATGAGCCGCATCACCGCCCTGATCGGCCTGCGCGAGCAATCCGCGCTGACCCGGGTGGTGCGCCGCTGGTACGGCGCCACCCCGCAACAGATCCGAACGACCGCCCGATCCAGGCGCTGACCTGCGCGGATATCGCGTCAGGGGGCATGTCAGGCCGGTGTCAGGTCGATATCAGGCGGGCTGCCCAAAGTAGTCCACATGAACAGCACAGCAATCGCGGCCTCCGGGTTGCGGAAGGCTTACAAGGACAAGTCGGTCCTGGACGGCATCGACCTGAACATCGGCACGGGCACGATCTTCTCGCTGCTCGGCCCGAACGGGGCGGGCAAGACCACCACGGTCAATGTGCTCACCACCCTGTTGCAGGCGGACGGCGGCACGGCTCAGGTTGCGGGACATGATCTTTCGACCCAGCCCGAACTGGTGCGCAAGGCGATCGGGGTCACCGGGCAGTTCGCCGCGGTGGACGATCTGCTGACCGGCACCGAGAACCTGGAGCTGATGGCGGACATCCATCGGCTGCGGGGCGCCGAGCGCAAGGCGGTGGTCGGCGGACTGCTCGAACGCTTCGAGCTCACCGAGGCGGCCGGCAAGCGCGCCGCGACCTACTCCGGCGGTATGCGCCGCAAGCTGGATCTGGCCATGACGCTGGTCAGCAAGCCGCAGATCATCTTCCTGGACGAGCCGACCACCGGATTGGATCCGCGCAGCCGGCGCACCATGTGGGAGATCGTGCGGGAACTGGTCGGCGACGGCGCGACCATCTTCCTCACCACCCAGTACCTCGAGGAAGCCGACCAGCTGGCCGACCACATCGCGGTGCTGGACCAGGGCCGGATCGTCGCCGAGGGCACCGCGTCGGAACTCAAGCGCCGCATCCCCGGCAGCTACATCGGCCTGCGCTTCGCCCACCCGTCCGAAGTCGAAGCGGCGGCGCGCATCCTGCCCGACGCCACCGTCGACGCCGAGGCGCTGACCCTGCGCGTGCCCGGCGACGGCGACTCGAAATTCCTGCGCGGCCTGCTGAACCGGCTCGCCGAGTACTCGGTGGAAGCCGCCGAAGTCACCGTCCACACCCCTGATCTCGATGATGTTTTCCTCGCCCTGACCGGGCACGCCACCACGGAGGCCGAAGCGTAATGAGCACCATCACCGCCACCCTGGCAGATTCCTCGATCATGTTGCGCCGCAACTTCAAACACACCGCGCGCAACCCCGTCACCATCTTCAACGCCGCGCTCATGCCGGTCGTCATGCTGCTCATCTTCGTGTACGTGTTCGGCAGCGCGTTCGACGTCGGCGGCCACTACATCGACTACGCCACCCCGGGCATGATCCTGCTGGCCATCAGCTACGGGCTGTCCGGGACCGCGGTCTCGGTGAGCTCGGACATGGCCAAGGGCATCATCAATCGCTTCAAGGTCATGGACGTCTCGCGCGGCGCGGTGCTCACCGGCCACGTGGTCGCCACCATGCTGACCAATGCCATCGCCATCGTGGCGGTGCTGGCGGTCGCCTTCGCGCTGGGCTTCCGCCCGGACGCCTCCGCGGCCGACTGGCTGGGCGCCATCGGCGTCATGGCGGCGACGGCGTTCGCGGCGTCCTGGCTCACGGTGGCCTTGGGTATGGCCGCGAAAACCCCTGAGGCCGCGGGCATGTCGGTGGTGCCGCTGATCATGCTGCCCTTCCTGAGCAGCGCGGTGGTGCCTGCCGACAAGATGGGCCAGGGCGTCCGGCAGTTCGCCCAGTACCAGCCCTTCACGCCGATCATCGAATCGCTGCGCGGGTTCCTGGAAGGCAACCCGTCGGCCGGTTACACCGCCGCCGCGCTGGCCTGGGCCGCCGGGTTCGCCATCGTCGGATACCTGTGGTCGCGTTCCACTTTCAACAAGCGAGCGTGACCGCGACCAGCTCGGTCCAATCGCCCGCCGCCCCCTCCGCCATCGCCTCGGTGAAGTCCGCTTCGCCGAGGCGATTTCGCGTTTCCCGCTCGATCCGGGTGGCGTCCGGCAGTGAGCGATCCGGCAGGCCGCGCACCGCGTCGCCGGCCGCCAGCAGCCGCACCGCCTGCGCGTCCTGGCCGTCGCGCAGCGCCAGATCCGCCGCGCCGACCAGGATTCGGGCGATCAGCGGCGCGTATCCGGCGGCCAGCGCCGAACGATACGCCTGCGCATGGTGTTCGCGGGCGACGCCGAGATCGGTGGCGGTGTAGCCGAGCAGGTTGTGGAAGGTCGCACTGATATTGGGCAGCGCGGCGTCCGCGCCCAGCATGGTCCGGGCGATCTCGATCTGGCGATGCACCTCCGCGGCATCGCCGTTCCAGCGCGCCAGCTCCGCCCGCTGTAAAGCCAAGTCGGCCAGGGCATTCGGCCATCCCGCGCGGTCGGCGGCCCGCTGCGCCCCCGCCATGGCGGCCGTGCTCAGCTCGGAATCGCCCAGCAGCCAATACAATTGGGCCTGCCGCGCGCCTACTCGGACCGCGTCCTCCAGGGTGCCGACGGCGGTGACCACGGTGAGCGCTTCGTCCAGAAGTCCGCAGGCGGCGGTGAAATCGCCGCGCATGGCCACCCGGTCCGCCAGTTCGGTGAGCGCGAACGACAGCCCCCAGCGTTCGCCGATGGCACGGAATTCGGCGGCCGCTGCCTCCAGGTACTCGTCCGCCTCCCGGCCGGGACGCCCCAGCATGACCCGCATCTTGCCCTGCTGCAGCCGGGCCAGCGCCCGCACCCACGGATCGGCGTCGGACAGCAGCGGTTCGAACGCGGTCAGGAAGTTGTCCGGTCCCGCCAGCAGGCTTTCCAGCGCGCTGATGAACCGCATCGCCGGATGCCGGCACGTGCCCGGTTCGTGCAGTGCGGACGCCTTGTGAATCCACTCCTGCAGCTGGTTCTCGTCGTTCGGGCCGGACGACATGAAATGCACGACCAGCCCGTACACGAGGGCGCGGGTCTCGTCTTCCACCTCGCCGGGCAGCGCCGCGGCGGCGGTGATCAGCTCCAGGCCCTCCACCTTGTGCCCGCCCAGCCACCAGTACCAGCCCGCCTCGGCGGCGAGCGTCATGGCGCCGGGCGCGTCACCGGCGGCGATCGCGCCGCGCAGGGCCGCCGTGAGATTGCCGTGTTCGGCCGCCAGCGTGGCGAGCCACTTCAACTGGTCGGCGCGGCGCAGTTCCGGCTCCGCGGTGGCGGCCAGTTCGGTGAAGTACGAAAGATGCGCGCGCCGAATCGAATCCGCTTCACCGGCGGCCTCCAGGCGTTCCCGGGCGTACTGCTCGATGGTGGCGAGCATGCGGTAGCGCGGTTCGCTGTCGGCGGTGGCGCGCAGCAGCGATTTCTCGGTGAGCGCGGTCAGCAGCTCCAGGATCTCCCACTGCTCGACGGTGTCGTCGGCGCAGATCCGTTCCGCCGCTTCCAGACTCGCGCCGCCGGAGAACACCGCGAGCCGGCGCAGCACGGTGCGTTCGGCGTCGGTGAGCAGCTCCCAGCTCCAGTCCACCACCGCGCGCAGGGTGCGGTGCTGCGGGATGGCGGTCCGGCTGCCGCCGGTGAGCAGGCGGAAGCGATCGTCGAGGCGGTCGGCCAGTTGGTCCAGGGACATGGTGCGCAGCCGGGCCGCGGCCAGTTCGATGGCCAGCGGGATGCCGTCCAGGGCCCGGCAGACCCGCGCCATGGTGGTCAGCGATCCGGTATCGGAACCGAGATCCTTGCGCACCGCGCTCGCCCGATCGCGCAAAAGCTGTACGGCGGGCGAGGATTCGATCTCGGCGGGATTCGAATCGTCGAGGGGCAGGGCCAGCGGTTCGACCCGCCACAGCGCCTCGCCGGTGATGCCGAGCGGTTCCCGGCTGGTCGCGATGATGCGCAGCCGCTGACACTCGCCGAGCACCCGGTGCGCGAAGGCCGCCGCCGCCTCGATCACGTGCTCGCAGTTGTCCAGAATGAGCAGGGTTTCGCGTTCGCGAACGGCCGCGATGAACCGGTCCAGCGGTTCGGCCTGCGGGCCGGTGCCCAGCAGGGCGTCGCGGAGCCCGAACGCGGCCAGCGCCGCCTGCGCGATATCCCCGCCGGCGCCGACTCCGGCCAGTTCCACCAGCCAGGCGCCGTCCGGCAGATCCTCGAGCAGGGTGCGCGCGCTCTCCAGCGCCAGCCGGGTCTTGCCCGACCCGCCGGGGCCGGTGAGGGTGGTGAGCCGGTGTGCCGCAACGAGTTCGCGCACCGCCGCGACCTCGCCCTGTTTGCCGACGAAGCTGGTGAGTTCGGCGCGCAGATTGGTCTTGCGCTCCTCGGCGGCCTGCGCGCCCACCTCGCCGCGCAGCAGCGAGACGTGCAGCGCCGACAGTGCGGGGGAGGGGTCCACGCCGAGTTCGTCGGCCAGCGCTTCGCGGGTCTGCTGGTAGACGCTCAGCGCTTCGGAGCCGCGTCCCGCTTCGGCGAGCGCTCGCATGAGCGCGGCGGCCAGGCGTTCCCGCACCGGGTACCGGCTGACCAGTTCGGTCAGTTCGGCGACCAGGTCCGCACCCCGCCCGAGCCGGGTCTCGGCCTCGTACAGATCCTCCAGCGCGGCCAGGTGCAGGCCCTCGAAGCGGGCGGTCACCGCATCGGCGTCCGCGCTGTCGGGCAGCCCGATGTCCTGCATGAGCGTCCCGCGCCACAGTTCGACGGCTTCGCGCAGCAGCGGGGCGGCCTGCATATCGGTGCCGCCGCGGGCCTGATCGACGAGCCGTTCGAAGCGCACCGCATCGACCGCGTCCGGGGTGACGGCCAGCCGGTAGCCGCCCGCCTGCACATCGATCGAGCCGTCCGGCAGCAGTTTCCGCAACCGCGAGACCAGGGCTTGCAGGGCGTTGGCGGCGTCGGCCGGCGGCTGCTCACCCCACACCCAGTCGACCAGTTTGTGTTTCGGCACCGCGCGGCCGGGTTCCAGCGCCAGCGCGATCAGCAGCCCGCGCAGCCGGGCACCGGGTACCTCGATCGATCCCCCGTCCTCTGTCCGGATCTGCAGCGGCCCAAGTATCCCGATACGCACCCGGTCATTCTGCCGGGCGGGGCAAATCGTGTCAGAGGGCGTGTCAGTCCGGCGTCAGCCCCGTATCAGCGGCCGTCGCCAAAGTAGTTCTCAGCAACCGATCCACCTGCTGAAGGAGCCCGAGATGTTCAACTTCGACACCCCCGAATCCATCGCCGTCACCGTCGACGTGCTGTCCGCGACCGTCACCGTGGTCGCCTCGGATCGCACCGACACCGTGGTCGACGTCCGGCCCGCCGACGAATCCAAGAAGGGCGATGTGCGGGCCGCCGCCCAGACCAAGGTCGATTTCGACGGCGCCGCGCTGACCGTGCGCACGCCGAAGGACTGGCGCACCCACACCCCGTTCGGCGGCAACCCGTCCATCGAGGTCATCATCGAGGTGCCGCGCGGGTCGGCGCTCAAGGGCGAGGCGGGCGTCGGGCGGCTGTCGGGATTCGGTGAACTGGGCCAGTGCGATCTGAAGATCGCCGCCGGTGACATCTTCGTGGAGCGCCCGCAGGGTTCGGTCACCGCCAAGGTGTCCAAGGGCGATATCCGCATCGGCGAGGCCACCCGCGGCGTCATGCGCCTGGACACCTCCATGGGCGAACTGGAGGTCGGCATCCGCCCGGGCAGCGCGGTGCGGGTGGAATCCAATGTGGCGCTGGGCCAGGTCAGCAATCAGCTGGCGCCGGTGGCCGGTGCGGGCGAGACCGTCGAGGTCTTCGCCCGCAACTCCTACGGCAATATCGTCATCCGGAATGCGGCGTAGTCCACGGGCGCAGCTTCTCCGGATTGCGCACGGCCCAGATCCGGGTGATGCGCCCGTCCGCGATATCGAAGGCGTACACCGACACGATGGCGTCGCCGAGCCGTGCGACCAGCCCGGGCTGGCCGTTGACGGTGCGTTCGAGCAGGGTGACGGCGGGGCCGCGGGTGGCGATCTCCATCCAGGCGCGGGCGATCTCCGCGCCGCCGATGATCGGTTCGCGGAAGGCCGGGGCCAGGCCGCCGCTGTCGGCGACGGCGGTCGCGTGCGGATCGAGCAGGCCGATCAAGGCTTCGATATTCCTTGTCTCCCAAGCGGTTTTGAAATCCTTGACCACCTCGGCGCGGCGGTCGCCGGACGGTTCCCGGGCGGTGCCGATGCGGCGGCGGGCGGAGGAGGCCAGCTGGCGGCAGGCCCCCGGGGAGCGCCCGACGATATCCGCGATCTCGGCGAAGGAATAGCGGAAGACGTCGTGCAGCACGAAGGCCACGCGTTCGGCGGGCGTGAGGGAATCGAGCACCACCAGGAAAGCCATGCTGATCGATTCGTCCAGGGTGACGCGGTCGGCGGGATCGGCGGGCACGGTGCCGCCGAGCCATTCGTCGCGATCCGGCACCGGCTCCGGAATCCATTCGCCCACATAGCGTTCCCGCCGGGCCCGGGCCGAGCCGAGCAGGTCCAGGCAGATGCGCCCGGCCACCGTGGTCAGCCACGCGCCGGGCGTCGTCACCTCCCGCCGCTGCCGCTCGGTCAGGCCGTACCAGCGGGTATAGGTCTCCTGCACCACATCCTCGGCTTCGGCGAGCGAACCCAGCAGCCGATACGCGAGATTGAGCAACTGCCGGCGCTCACCCATCACCGCTTCCAGATCCGGATCCGTCATCGCGTTGGCCCTTTCGTTCGATGCCGCCTCACCTGATACGACGAATCAGCGACCCGATTCGTGAGGCGGCCTGACATTCCGCCCGGCTGCGTCGTCGGAAGGTCGTACCCCGATCGAACAGGAGACGGCCATGACCCGAATCGGCATCATTCTCGGCAGCACCCGACCCAATCGCAACGGCCCGCAGGTCGCGCACTGGGTGCTGGAGACGGCGGCGCGGCGCGGCGACGCCGAATACGAACTGCTCGACCTGCGCGAACACCCGCTCCCGCACCTGGACGAAGCGGTGCCGCCCATGTTCGGGCCGTCGGTCAACGCGCACACCCGGGCCTGGGCCGAGAAGCTCGCCGCCTGTGACGGATTCCTCGTGGTCACCCCCGAATACAACAGCGGGGCGCCCGGCGTTCTGAAGAACGCCCTCGACCACGCTTTCGCCGAATGGGCCGACAAAGCGGTCGGATTCGTCTCCTACGGCGTACACGGCGGCGTCTGCGCGGTGCAGCAGTTGCGATCGATCTGCAGCGTGCTGGGTATGGCGGTGGTGAGCCGCCAGGTCACCGTCTCGCTGCACACCGATTTCGAGAACCACACCGTGTTCACCCCCGGCGACCACCACGTCACCGCCCTGCACACCACCGTGGACCAGGTGCTGGCGTGGAGCGCCGCCCTGGCCCCGCTCCGGGCCACCGTCCCCGTCGCCTGAACACACCGGATCACTTGGAGGACATGATGAGTGCGAACGAAGCCGCCGTGGGGCGGCACATCGACCGGCTGATCGAGGGGATCGAGGCCAAGGATCTGGAGGCGCTGCGGCGGCTCTACGCCACGGATGTGGTGTCGTTCGATGTGGAGCCGCCCTTGCAGCACGCGGGAATCGAAGCGAAGCTGGCGAATTGGGCCAAGGTGTTCACCTTCTTCCGGGACGTCGAGTACGAGATCCGGGACCGGGCCGTCACCGCGAGTGCGGATGTGGCGTTCGCGCACGGGTTCGGGCGGCTGCGCGGCACTTTCGAGAACGGGGTCAGCACCGACGGCATGTGGGTGCGGTACACCATCTGCTTGCGCAAGATCGACGGCGACTGGCTGATCACCCACGATCAGGCGTCCGTGCCGTTCGACGTGGTGAGCGGTAAGGCCACCCCGGATCTGACGCCGTAACCCGTACCGCAGGGTGGGGCGGGGATCGCCCGGTGGCGTGATGTGCGGCGCGCGTCGCGCCATCGAGACTCGTCGACATGGGCAACAAGATGTTCGGAGCACTGCTGGCGGTGGTCGTGAGCGCCGGGGTGCTGTGCGCCGGGCAGGCGGGAGCGGCACCGTCTGCTTCGCTGAAATGGCAGCCTTGCCAAGAGAATTCGGCATTCGACTGCGCGACTTTGCCGGTGCCGATCGACTGGGCGGATCCGGGCGGCGCGGGCATCGATATCGCCGTGGTGATCGACCGTGTCGACGACCCGTCGCGCCGGATCGGCACCCTGGTCTCGCTGCCCGGTGGGCCCGGCAGTTCGGGTGTGGATCAAATCCTCGGCGGCGCAGGGTTTTCCGATGAACTCCGCGCCCGCTTCGACATCGTCAGCATCGACCCCCGCGGCGTCGGCCGCAGCCACCCGGTGCGATGCGATGCCGGATTGGCCGCCGATCGCCCCGGCTTGGATCCCGACGCCGGCGCGCTGCTGCCGGACGTTCGCTCCTACGCCGCCGAACTGGCGGCCGGCTGCCGTGAGCACACCGGTCCGCTGATGGATCACCTCGACGCGAAGAGCGTGGCGCGGGACGTAGACGCGCTCCGTAATGCCTTGGGCGAGAACAAGGTAAGTCTCTACAGCCGCTCCTACGGCACCATGTCCGCCCAGGCCTACGCGGAACTGTTCCCGCAAAACCTGCGCGCCTCCCTGCTCGACAGCGTCGACGATCACAGTCTCGACGGCGCCGGGTTCCTGGCTTTGGAAGCCCGTGCGGGACAAGACACTTTCGACGAATTCGCGAACTGGTGCGCGCGCGACACCACCTGCGTCCTGCACGGCACCGACGTCCGCGCCACCTACCGCGCCCTCTGGGACGCGGCCACCCGCGGCGAACTCCGCACCCCCGGCAAGCCCGACCGCCCCCTGCGCCCCCTCGACCTGAGCCAGCAAGTCACCCAACGGCTCTACCATCCCGACTGGGCAAAACTGGCCGGCGATCTCCAAACCCTCACGGCCACACCGAAGGGCAGCCCCGAACCGGTCACGACCCCACGTGCCACCGGCACCGCCGCGCCCTTTCCCGCCATCATCTTCTGCTCCGACTGGCAATTCGATATCCCCGACCAGGCCCGGTGGCAATCTCTCTGGACCGCCCAGCACGCCAACGCCCCCACCCTCGGCGCCCACTTCGCCTGGGCCGCGGGCAGCCTCTGCTCCGCCTGGCCCACCCCTCCCGCCAACCCACCGCACCGGCCCACCGTTCAGAACAGCCCGCCGACTCTCATCCTCAACTCCCGGCACGATCCGGCCACTCCGCTCGAATGGGCGATCCAGGTAGCCGCCCAAACCCCCGCCACCCTCCTCACCTACGACGGCTGGGGTCACGGCATCTACGACCGCAACGCCTGCACCACCAGCGCGGCCGACCGCTATCTGACCGACCTGACCATGCCGGCCACGACGAGCTGCCCCGCCTAGACATTTGCCCCGGATGCCCTCCCCGGGATGCAATCATCGGCGTGTCACCGCTACCGAGATCGGCCGGATACGGGTTCCTGGCCTGCTTCGTCCTCGCCACCCTGGTCGGCGGGGCGAGTGCGGTCGCGATGGCCTGCTGCCTGATTCAGGCCGGACTGCTGGTGCTGGCGACGCGCCGGCCCGGCAGCCGGCGCTGGGTGCTGCCGATGCAGCCGGCACTGAACTATCTGCCGTTCGTCCTCGGGGATACCGCGACCAATCCCGACTGCCTGCTGGCCGCGGCGGCCCTGCGCTGCCTGCCGCGCCGCGCCCGCTGGCCGGTTTTCCTTGCGATCCAGTGGAGCTCGGGATTCGTGCACGGCACGGGGCACGCGGGGCCGGGCGAGATCATCGGGGTCGCCGCCTATACCGGGGCGCTGGGCATCGTGCTCTACAGCCTGCTGCTCCTGCCCGATCTGGTCGCACGGCTCACCGCGAGCAAGGGCGAACTGGCTCGCGTCACCCGCGCACGGGAGCGGCTGCGGGCGGACGAATCGCTGCGGCTGGCGATGAGTGCGCGGCTTTCCGACGTCATGGAGCTGCTCGCGGCCGCCCGCCGGGAGCTGGGGGAGCAGCCCGATCGGGCGCGCGAATCGGTTCTGCTGGCGGCCGCGGCGACCAGGCGGTTGATCGCGGCCGTGCGGGATACCGCCGCGGGGAATCGCGACTACCACGGCGCGCCGAGCGATCCCGAACCGGTCGCCAGGCTGGCGCCCCGATTGACCATGGCGGCCTTGGTTTTCGGCCTGACCGCGTGGACCGCCATCCACGTCATCGAGGGCGGTCCGTACCGGGTGCTCGTCGCACTCGGCGGCCTCACCGTCTCGGGATTGCTGCTGGCGCAACTGTTCCGGCCGCAGCACACCACCGGGCTGCTGCTGGCCCAGAGCGCTGTGACTCTGATGCCGCTGCCCTGGCTCGGGTCGTTCTGGACCGGTTGGCTGACCCTGCTCATGGCGACGGTGCTGCTGACCCAGCCCGGCCTGCGCGCGCTCGTCCTCTCCGCCGGACTGCTCACCCTGCACGGCCTGTTCCCGGAACCGGATCATCCGCCGGGCATGCAGGTGGGCTGGCTACTCCCGGCCGTGGAGGTGGCGTTCGCGGTGCTCGGGCTGGCGTCCTTCTGGCAGGTGACCAATCAGCTGAATCAGGCTCGCGCGGCGCATATTCGGCTGACCGTGCAGGTGGAGCGGCTGCGCATGGCCCGCGACATCCACGATCTGCTCGGTCTGACGCTGTCGGTGCTGGCGATCAAGAGCGATCTGATCGCCGAGATCATCGCCATCGACCGGGACCGCGCGGCCGCCGAGATCGACGAAGCGCTGCGCATCGCCGCCGAGGCGCGCCGCGAGAAACAGGCCATCACCGGCGATCCCACCCGGTCCTCGCTGCACCGGGAACTGGCGACCGCCACGACGGTGCTGGCCGACAACCACATTCGAGTGGAGCTGAGCTGCGACGACGAGCTGCCGGACGCGGGCGGCGACATGCTGGGGCCGGTGGTGCGCGAGGCCGTCACGAATATCCTGCGGCACAGTGCGGCCACCCGGGTCGCCATCGTCTGCCGGCGGCAGGACACCGACTTGCGCCTGTCGATTCGCAATGACGGTGCGGTTGCCGGATCCGGCGGCGGGCAGGGTCTGGCGAACATGCGCGCCCGGGTGGCGGAGGCGGGCGGGCAGTTCGAGGCGACTGCACGGCCGCCCGAATTCCTGCTCACCGCAACGGTTCCCGTGGACGGGTATGCAGAATGCACGGTGCCGGCCGGTGATTTCGCACGGGAGATCGATGGCGTGCGCACTACTCCCGGGTCCGCCGCGATGTGAGGCTGGTGGGCGTCATTTCTCCCGACGCCGAAGGACCCACCATGCCGGTCGTGCGTATTACCAACTACCGCATCGCGCCCGGCACGCTGGCGGAGTTGCTGACGCAGCGGATCGCGCTCATCGATCGGATACGGAGTGCGAACCCGGGGTTGACCGAGACGCGGCTGATCCGGTTGGAGGACGGCAGCTATACCGATATCTGGCGGTGGGAGTCGGCTGAGCACATGCTGGCGGCTTTCGGGGATGCGCGGGGGCTGCCGTTGGTGGGGGTCACGATGTCGCTGACCAGCGATGCCACCGCGATGACGGGGGAAATCGTGGATGAGCGGTGAGGGCGTGTCACACCTCGCGGGGCTGCGTCGTCACCTTGACGAAGCCGGATGAACCGGCAGCGCACAGCAACGAACAGAGAAGAGCAGACCATGGAACCGCGTTTCAACCTCTACGCCAACGACGTCGCCGGCAAGTTCAACAAGCGCCTGGTCACCGCCGCCCGCGTGGTCGACGAGTCGACCCTGCCCAAGGCCACCCAGGAACTGGTGAAGATCCGCTCCTCGCAGATCAACGGCTGCGGCATGTGCCTGGACATGCACACCAAGGACGCGGCGCACGCCGGCGAATCCGCGGTGCGCCTGGCCATGGTCGCCGCCTGGCGCGAGTCCACCGTGTTCACCGAAGCCGAGCGCGCTGCGCTGGCGCTGACCGAGGAGGGCACCCGCCTGGCCGACAACGGCCGGGGCATCTCCGAGGACACCTGGGCCGCGGTCCGCAAGAACTACGACGACGACCAGATCGGCGCGCTCATCTCCCTGATCGCCACCATCAACGCCTGGAACCGCCTGAACGTGATCGCGGGCCTGGCGGGCGGGGAGTACGTGCCCGGCCAGTGGTGAGCGGGCGCCGATTGCTGTCACCCCCGCCGCGCATACTGGTAACCGCACGATATGGGCTCGGCCCGGTTTTGCGATGTGGGCAGCGCCCGTTACTCCATCAGCCGTCGACGCCGAAGGAAATCTCATGCTGACCACCAGTTATCTTCCGGGTGCCCCGAATTGGATCGATCTGGGCACGCCCGATGTGGACGCCGCGGCCGCCTTCTACGGTGAAGTCTTCGATTGGATCTTCCAATCCGCCGGGCCCGACGGCGGCGGGTACGGGTTCTTCCAGCAGGACGGTAAGACGGTCGCCGGTATCGGCCCGCTCACCGAGGCGGGCGCCGCGTCCGCGTGGACCATCTACTTCTCCACCCCCGATGCCGACGCCACCGCCAAAGCGGTCGAACAGGCAGGCGGCACCGTCCGGGTGGCCCCCGACGATGTGTTCTCGTTCGGCCGCATGGGCCAGTTCACCGACCCCACCGGCGCGGACTTCGCGGTCTGGCAGCCCGGGGACACCGTGGGCATGGATGTGGTCGCCATCCCGAACACCCTGTCCTGGACCGAGCTCTACACCACCGACGTGGCCGCCGCCCGCGACTTCTACCGCACCGTATTCGACTGGGAGACAACAGAAATGCCGCTCGGCGCAGTGAAGTACACCGTGGTTCGCCCCGCCGGCGCGGACCAGAACGCCGGGCACGGCGGCCTGATGCAATTGCTCCAGGACAACCTGGACGCCGGCTCCACACCCGAATGGCACCCCTACTTCGAGGTGAACGACTGCGACGCCACCACCGCGAAAGCCGCAGCGGCCGGTGCGACCACCATCATCCCGCCCATGGACCTCCCGGGCGTCGGCCGCATGGCCATGTTCCTGGACCCGGCCGGCGCTCCCTTCGCAGTGATCAAGGGCGCCACGAGCTGACGGCCGATCGCGGTGCGGCCACAGATCGTCACATGTTCAGGCCGTGATCGGCAGACTGGCGAACATGGAAAAGGAACTGCGAGAAGCCGAACGACGCTTGCAGGCCGCGCAATTGGCCGGTGACGTCGAGGCGCTGGACGAGCTGCTCGATGATCGCCTGCTCTTCACCTTCGGCGCCGACACGTTCACCAAAACGGACGATCTCGAACTGCATCGCACCAAAACCCAGGTCATGACCAGCCTCACCGAAGAACACCTGTCCGTCCTGGTGGAAGGCGCCACCGGCGTCACCTGGTTCCTCGGCCGGGTCGAAGGAACCGTGCACGGCGCACCGTTCGCGGCCCGGATGCGCTACACCCGCACCTGGGTACACGACGATTCCCGCGGCTGGCGGATCATTGCCGCGCACGCGTCCACGGCCGAGTGATCCCGGGCGCCGGTCCCCGGTCATGACGGGGCGCGGACTATGGAGCGTCGCTCAGATCGCTGATCACTGTCGCCAGTGCGCCTATCGGCTCGCTCTCGGTCCGCCACACCAGCGCGTAGGGCAGCGGCGGCATATCGGTCACTGGAATCCAGCGGACGTGCGTCACCGCCCAGTGGTGCAGTACGTGGGCGGGGAAGGCGTGGACGATATCGCCGTTGCCGACCCAGTCGATCAGATCGTCGGGGTTGGTGATCTGCCGACCGCGGGTGATCGGGCGTCCGCTCGGTGTGAAGAACGGGAGGTAGGTTCCCTCCCAGCCGGACGGTGCCTTCGGCGGCATGGCATGGAGGTAGTCGGCGAAGTCCTCGACCGATACCTCGGGCCGGTCAGCCAGCGGGTGATCATGACTGACCGCCAGCACCCGGGAATCCCGGAACAGGACGGGCCCCATGGTGAGGTCGTCGTCGACCGGCCCCCACGTCACCAGGGCGTCGTACTGACCGTTGCGCAGCGTATTGAACGGATCGGTGAACGCGAGACGGTGCAGCCGGAGCTCGCACTGCGGGTGCCGACGGCGGAACTCGGCCCAATACTGGTGCAGCCCTTCGAAGTTGAAGGGATGCAGGGCGACCCGCAGCACCGTCGTCTGCCCGCGGGCGGCCAGCTTGGCCCGCCGTACACTCTGCTCCAGACCTCGGTAGTGCGGTCGCAGGTCGGCGCGCAACTGTTCACCCACCGCGGTCAGCCGCACCACCCGATTGGTCCGTTCGAACAGCAGCGCTCCGATCTGACGCTCCTGCTTCTTGATCGCCTGCGTGATCCGCGCCGGGGTGACATTGAGCCGCTCGGCGGTCCGCCCGAAATGCAGCTCTTCGGCCAGCGTCAAGAAGATCTCGATGTCGCGTAACTCCACGAAGTCCCTGTCTCGTTAACTCCGCGGTTAATGCGGCATTGCTTTCTTCGTCGTTGTTCGGCGGTTGCCGGCCGCTCATTCTAGGACCCGGGCCAACCAAGGCGCGGCTGTGGAGGTGAACAAATGACCTGGCGTTCCAAACCCTGTGGGTCCCGGGAACCAGAAAAGACTGTTTCCCAACGAATTTCCGAGGCAACAGGATAGGAGAACCGAATGACCTTCTCGGCCACCGTTTTCATCGGCACCAGTCTCGACGGCTATATAGCCCGCGTCGACGACGACATCGAATGGCTGACCTCACGCGGCGAGAAAGCCGGGGATCTCGGGTTTCTCGAGTTCCTCGACTCGGTCGACGCCGTGATCATGGGCCGCAAAACCTACGACAAGGTCATCGGATTCGGTGCGGAGAACTGGCACTACGGCAACCGCCACGTCGGCGTGCTCAGCACCACCCTGCCCGACGACGCCGATCCACGCATCACCGTCTACCGCGACCTCGACAGCATGATCGCCGACCTCGAAGCACGCGAACTCGCACACGTCTACCCCGACGGCGGCCGCCTGATCCAAAGCTTCCTGCGGGCCGGCCGCGTCGATAAATTCATCATCAGCGTCGCTCCGGTGCTGATCGGAGCCGGCTTCCGCCTCTTCGGCGACCTCCCCGAAGATGTCTCGCTGCACCTGGACTCGGCGGCGGACGTCGGTGGCGGCTTCGCGCAGCTGCGCTACACGGTGGAAAAGACCCATCGGAAACCTGAACTGGGTGAATGACGTTCCCGGAAGTGCCCTCGGCAGGATTCGAACCTGCGACACCCGCTTTAGGAGAGCGGTGCTCTATCCCCTGAGCTACGAGGGCTGGACTGGTGGTGCGCTGGGCGCGGCCAACCGGGACGCGGGGGAGTCTACCGGGTCGGGGGCGATTGAACAGCATGCACGGGGTAGAGGGTGGCGGGGAGGTGGGTCGTCCGGCAGCGGTCGGTCCGCCGGACGACCCCGGGGGCGGGCGCACCCGGACCGTGGAGAACGGGGCGGGGCAGCGCCGCGCGGTCAGGGTTTGGTGGCGGTGGCGATGATGTAGTCGGCCCAGGGGCCCCAGAGGGTGAGGCCGGGGCGGCTGAAGGTGGCGCGCAGGAGGGGGTTGACGCGGCGCATGTCGGGGGCGCGGAGGCGTTTGCCCAGGTGGCGGGCGAGGGAGGGGTAGACGTCGTCGCGGATGGAGTAGACGTCCACGTCTTGGAAACCGGCTTTGCGCAAGAGGTTTCGGTAGTAGGGGAGGTAGGCGCGGGGGGTGATGTCGGCGGTCACGAGTTTGCCGCCGGGTTGGAGGATGCGGTGGGCCTCGGCGAAAAACTTTGGGTAGGAGGGGAAGTGGAAGGCGGATTCGAGGGCGGTGACTTTGGTGCAGGAGGCGTCGTCCAGGGGGATGGCGACCGCGGAACCATATTGGAAGCGGATGCGGTCGGACAGGCCCAGTTCGGTGGCGCGCCGGGTGGCTATCGCTATTTGTTCGGTGGCGATATTGAGGCCGATGATTTCCTTGGGGGCGAATTCGCGGGCCCAGAGGAAATCCTGGTCGCCGTAACCGAATCCGACGTCGACCTGGATATCGGAGGGGTTGAGGTCGGCGGTGCGGGCCACCAGGCGGGCCAGGTCGCGGCTGGCTTCGTCGAGGGTGGCGGGGCGATCGTGCCAGTAGCCGAGGTTGATGAACAGGGAATCCTCGCCGAAGAGGTTCTGCGGGCCGACGATGTCGTACACGCGGCCGACGCGGCGGCCGGGCGGGAGGAACGGGACTTTCGCCCATTCGAGGCATTCTCGCGCCCAGCGGCCGGTGCGTTCGGGCAGGGTTTCGACGGGGATGGCGGCGGTGGTCTGCGTCATTGGGACCCTCCGATGGTTTTCGGATCTCCCACGAGGCTACCGCGCCTGTCTGAGACAGTCTAGGTGGTCTTGCCGGTGTCGTAGTGCGCCGGATCGAATCGCCTTGTCTTCCAGCGGAACAGGACCGTCGCGCCGGGCCAGTTGTTGGTGATGCGGCCCGAGGCATTGCGATACCAGCTGGAACAGAAGTTCCAGGGGGTGTCCTTCAGGCGGGCCTGCAACCAGTCGTCCCAGGACTGTTCGGCATCCGCCCGCGCGGCCAGCACGCGGCCGGGATGCGCGCCCAGATACTCGACCACCTGGCGGATGTAGCGGGCCTGCGCCTCCAGCATGTAGATGATGGAACCCGAACCCACATTGGTGTTCGGGCCGTACATCATGAACAGATTCGGGAACCCCGGCACCGACATACCCAGGAACGCGCGCGCCCCCTCCGCGGACCATTCGTCGGCGAGCTTGCGCCCGTTCGATCCGTAGATGTTCATGGGCGCCAGGAATTCGGTGCCCTTGAACCCGGTGCCGTAGACGATGACGTCCACCGGATGCTCCACCCCGTCGGCGGTGCGAATCCCCTTGGGCGTCACCGCTTCGATGGCGGTGGTCTCCACATGCACATTGGGCTGGGCCAATGCCGGGAAGTACTCGTTGGAGAACAGCCCGCGCTTGCATCCCGCCGCGTAATCGGGAGTCAGCTTGGCGCGCAACGCCGGATCCGGCACCTGCTGTTCGCGATGCCGGTCCGCGATGGCGATCACCGGCGTCTTGATGGCGGGAATATCGGTGAGCGCCAGCGCCATCACCTCGAAGAAGCTCCAGATGGCGAACCGCTCCGCCAGCCGCGTCACCGGCACATGCTTGAACAGCGCGTGATGCAGCGCGGTGTATTCGGTATCGAATTTGGGCAGCACCCAGGCGGCCGAACGCTGGAACAGGGTCAGTTGCTCGACCTGCGGCTGAATCGCCGGAATGTATTGAATGGCACTGGCTCCCGTGCCGATGCACGCCACCCGCTTACCGGTCAGCTCCACCGAGTGATCCCATTCGGCGGAGTGGAAGGCCGCGCCCTCGAAGCTGTCGATCCCGGGCAGATTCGGCAGCGCCGGCCGCGAGAGCTGCCCCACCGCCGGAATCAGGATATCGGCGGTGCGGACGTGCCCGTCGGCGCTGTGCACCCGCCAAACTCCTTCGCGTTCATCGAATTCCGCATCGGTCACCTCGACCCCGAATTCGATGGCGGCGGGCAGCTCGTACTTGTCGGCCACCGTCCGCATGTACGCGTGGATGTCGCGCTGCTGCGAGAACCGCCGCGGCCAATCCGATTTCGGCTCGAACGACCACGAGTAGAGCGGCGACGGCACATCGCAGGCCGCGCCCGGGTAGGTGTTCTCGCGCCAGACGCCGCCCAGATCGGCGGCCTTTTCCAGGATGGTGAAGTTCGTCAGTCCGTGCCGGCGCAATTCCAGCGCCATGCCGAGTCCGGCGAACCCGGCGCCGATGATCAGGATGGACGGCTCTCGCTGCATGTATCGACCGTAGAAGGCGTTCGCGCTGGTCAAGCAGAGAACGCCGGTCACCGAATTGGTATTTTCGGCCAAGTTTGGCGAAGCCGGGTATAGCAAGGTTTGCCGCGACCGCCGGAAATCTGCCTCACCGTCCGATGGCCGGACCGGTGAACCCTGCCTGACCTGCGCCGCTGTCCTCGACTGGACAGCCTCACGTCCCACTACATATATTCACGGAAGATATTGCTCCAATTTGCTTGTCCTGGTTAGTGATTGGCTATTCTGCGGCACCGCAGGGGGTGTCGTCGCAAGCCGACGCTGATCAGGACTTCGAAGCCGGCGGGTCATCGTGTTGGGCGGTGGCCGGTTGGCGCAAAGCTGCGGGCGGCGAAGGTGGGGTTCGCCGCCCGCAGTTTTCTTTACGTCCGCATTACCGCCCCTCCTCGGCGGATGTCCGGTTTCGGCTATTCTGCCCGCAAGTGACTCAGTTCACTTACTCGTAGTTACATGCAAGGGAGCGGTTGGGAAATGTTGAGCACCATGCAGGACGAGCAGCTGTCACTGGCGACACTGCTGCGCTACGCGTCCACCTTCCAGGGCGACAGCACTGTCTCCACCTGGACCGGGGACGGGGTCCGGACCCAGACCTTCCGGGAAATCGGCCAGGATGCCGCCCGCCTTGCCAATGCCCTGCGTGACCTGGGCATCGGCGTCGGCGATCGGGTCGGCACCTTCATGTGGAACAACAACGAGCACATGGTCGCGTACGTGGCCGTGCCCGCCATGGGCGCCGTGCTGCACGCGCTGAACATCCGGTTGTTCCCGGAGCAGCTGGTCTACGTGGCCAACCACGCCGAGGACCAGGTCGTCATCGTCGACGGCACGCTGCTGCCCATGTTCGCCCAGTACCTGCCGAACCTGAAGACCGTCCGCCACGTGATCGTCGCCAATGGCGACGCGGCCGCGCTCCAGGCTCCGGAGGGCGTCACCGTGCACTCCTACGCGGAACTGCTTGCCGCGCAGCCGGACAGCTACGACTACCCGGTCATCGACGAGCGTTCGGCCGCCGGCATGTGCTACACCTCCGGCACCACCGGCGATCCCAAGGGCGTCGTCTACTCGCACCGCTCCAACTGGCTGCACGCCATGCAGGTGTGCCAGCCCAACGGCATGGGCTTCACCGGCGCGGACAACGTGCTGGCCATCGTGCCGCTGTTCCACGCCAATGCCTGGGGTCTGCCGTACGCGGCGCTCATGTCCGGCGCGAATCTGCTGATGCCGGACCGGTTCCTGCAGCCCGCGCCGCTGCTGGAGATGATGGCCGCGATCAAGCCGACCTTCGCGGCCGCGGTGCCGACCATCTGGGGCGGCGTGCTGGCCGGACTGCAGGCCGCGCCGCAGGACATCTCGCATCTGCGCACCTGCGTGGTGGGCGGCGCGGCCGTCCCGCCGTCGATGATGCGCGCCTTCGAGGAACGGCACGGCGTCAAGCTGCTGCACGCGTGGGGCATGACCGAGACCTCCCCGCTGGGTTCGGTGGCGCATGCCCCGGCCGGTTCGGAAGGCGACGAGCAGTGGGCCTACCGCTACACGCAGGGTCGTTTCCCGGCCGGCGTGCAGGCGCGCCTGGTCGGCGACGACGGTTCGGTGGTGCCGAACGACGGTGTGGCGCTGGGTGAGCTGGAAGTGAAGGGGCCGTGGATCACCGGGTCCTACTACTCGCCGCAGGGCGGGGTCATCGACGGCGACAAGTTCGACGACGGCTGGCTGCGCACCGGCGATGTCGGCAAGATCAGCCCGAACGGGTTCCTCACCCTGGTGGATCGCTCCAAGGACGTCATCAAGTCCGGCGGTGAGTGGATCTCCTCGGTGGATCTGGAGAACGCGGTGGTGGGTCACCCGGCCGTGGCCGAGGCCGCCGTCATCGGCGTGCCGGACGAGAAGTGGGACGAGCGGCCGCTGGTGGCCGTGGTGCTCGCGGCGGGCGCGGAGGCCAAGCCGGAAGAGCTGCGCGATTTCCTGGCCGACAAGTTCGCCAAGTGGCAGCTGCCCGAGCACTGGGCGTTCATCGACGAGGTGCCCAAGACCAGCGTCGGCAAGTTCGACAAGAAGCGGCTGCGGGCGCAGTACGCGGATGGCGCGCTGACCGTCACCACGCTGTCCTGATGCTGTCCTGATTCGGAGGCTTGTCCGGCCCTGCTCCGCGTGTCGCGCGCGAGGAGGGCCGGATGCTTCCGCTCGCGTGGGCTGGGTCTTACCGTTAGTTTGAGGGCTGAGACCCAGCAGGGGTGGACAAGGAGGTCCGGGTGGAATCGTCACGCGCGCAAGGGGAATCGATGTCCGATTCGAGCGGGTCGGGGGTGGGCGCATGACCCTCGGACTGCTGCGCACGCTGGGGGAGCGGGCCTATATCGAAGTCGAGTCGGCGCGGTTGTGCATGGACACCGGGCTGGTGCGCATGGAATCGCCGCTGCCGCTGCTCTCCGCGGCCACCTCCATGCTGCGCTACGGGACGATCGCCGCGGGCCTCGGTTTGTCGGCCGCACGGTATCCGGACCGCACCGCGCTGATCGACGAACTCGGGTCGCTCACCTTCGCCGAACTGGAGGAGCGTTCCAACCGGCTCGCCAATGCCTGGCGCGAGCGCGGCCTGAAACCGCGTGAGGGCGTGGCGATTCTGGCGCGCAACCATCGCGGGCTGCTGGACGCGGTATTCGCGGCCGCCAAGTGCGGTGCTCGAATCATTCTGCTCAATACCGATTTCGCCGGTCCGCAGATTCGTGACGTGGCCACCCGCGAGGGCACCGATCTGCTCGTCTACGACGACGAGTACGCCCACATGCTCGACGAGGTCACGCCCAAACGCGGCAGCTACCGCGCCTGGACGTCGGAGGAACGCCCGGACAGCCTGGAAGCGCTGATCGCCGCGGGCTCGCCGCAGTCCCCGCCCGGTCCCGGTGTCGAACCCAAGATCATCCTGTTGACCAGCGGCACCACCGGCGCCCCCAAGGGCGCGCCCCGCCCCGAACCGAAGTCCCTCGCCGCCCTGGGCGGCCTGCTGTCCAAGGTCCCGTTCCGCGTGAACGAGGTGACCGAATGCTGCGCCCCCATGTTCCACACCCTCGGATTCGCCTGCGCCATCCTGACTCTCGGCTTCGGCTCCACCCTGGTCGTCCGCCGCCGCTTCGACCCCCAGGTGGCCATCGACAGCGCGGCCGAGCACAAAGCCACCACCATGATCGTCGTCCCGGTCATGCTGGCCCGCATGATGGACCTCGGCGGCAAGGCCCTCACCGGCCGCGACCTGTCCGCCCTCCGCATCATCTTCGTCGCGGGTTCCCAACTCGGCGCCCAACTCTGCCGCGACGTCACCGCCGCTTTCGGCCCCGTCGTCTACAACCTCTACGGCTCCACCGAAGTCGCCTACGCCACCATCGCCACCCCCGAAGACCTGGCGAAAGAGCCAGGCTGCGTAGGCCGCCCGGTCCTCGGCGCCCGCGTCGAAATCCTCGACGAGGAAGGCCGCAAGGTCCCCGCCGGCGTCACCGGCCGCATCTTCGTGGGCAACGTGATCCAATTCGAGGGCTACACCGGCGGCGGCCACAAGGAAGTAATCCGCGGCCTCATGTCCTCCGGCGACGTCGGCCACTTCGACCGCGCCGGCAGACTTTTCATCGACGGCCGCGACGACGACATGATCGTCTCCGGCGGCGAGAACGTCTTCCCCGTAGAAGTGGAAGAACTCCTGCACACCCACCCCGCAGTCCGCGAGGTAGCCGTAATCGGCGTAGCCGACGAACAATTCGGCGCCCGCCTCAAAGCCTTCGTCGTAGTCCACGAAGGCGAGTCCTTCTCCGCCGAAGAACTCAAGGACTTCGTGAAGTCCAACCTGGCCCGCTACAAGGTCCCCCGCGAAGTCGTCTTCCTCGACGAGCTACCCCGCAACCCCACCGGCAAGATCCTCAAGCGCAAACTCCAGGAGGTCTAGCCGGCTTCCGCGGCGTCTCAGGACTGCTCGGATTCGTCCGCACCGGCGAGCCCGGCGAGCAGTGCGGCGAACTCGGCGCGGGACAGGAATCCGTCGCCGTCCGAATCGGCTGCCGCGAGCAAGCTTTCGGCGGATCGATCGGTCAGGTCCGGGCAGGTGCGGAGGAGGGATTCGAGTTCTTCGAGTTCGATCAGTTCGTTCTGGTTTACGTCGAAGGTGTCGAAGGCGGCGTCGGGGTCGGTGATTTCGGGGTCGCGGCCCAGGCGGGCGGCTTCGAATTCGGCGCGGGAGATGAGGAAGTCGCCGTCGGTGTCGGCGGCGGCTACCAGGCGTTCCACCGCTTCGGCGTCTATTTCCAGGCCTAGGGCGGTGATGCCGAGGAGGATGTCCTCGGCGGAGATCTGGCCGTCGCCGTCGCGGTCCCAGAGGGCGAAGGTGTCGGCGGGGTGGTCGGTCGCCACGGTGTGCTCCTGGGTGCTGGGAATCCCTACCTGTCCAGGGAATTCGACAGCACCGGCGGCTCGGCGGTCAAGAGGTGGCGGTCACACGCGTACCTGGCGGCGGTAGGTGAGCTTGTCGAATTCGCGGCCGTATTCGTCGATGGCGACGACGTCCATTTCGGAGGAGAAGAAGGCGGGGCGGACGTCTACGCGGAGGAAGGAGTAGTTGCGGAAGCGGACTCGGGACCAGGGGGCGGGTTCGTCTTGTTTCTTGCCGCCGGATTGCCAGACGTAGCTGTTGGGGACGGTGGGGTCGGGGACCTCTTGGCCGCGATAGGTTTCCGGGGAGCCGGGCTGGAAGCCGTAGCGGGGGCGGCCGCCGCCGCCGACCGTGTAGTAGACGGTGCCGTCGGATTCGGGGTAGACGATGGCGTTGTCGGTGGCGGCGCGGGTGGGGGAGCCGGCGCGGATGGGGTCGGTGCGTTCGAAGACGTGATTGTGGCCCTGTAGGACGAGATCGACCTGGTAGCGGTCGAACAGGTCGCACCAGGCTTCGCGGACGCCGCCGTCGCTGGCGTGCGAGTCGGTGGTGGAGTAGGCGCAATGGTGGAAGAAGCAGACGATGAAGTCGATGTTCTTGTCGTTGCGGTAGGCCGCGAGAGTGCGCTCCACCCAAGTGTTCTGGGAGCCGCCGGAGTAGCCGAAGTTGGAGCGGATCTCGTACGACACGTCGTTGGCGTCCAGGGACAGCACCGCCAGATTGCCGTAGGTGATGGAGTAGGCGGACGGGCAGGCGGCGGGGCCGTTGCCGGGGAAGTCCAGGCGGGCGAGGTGGCCGCCGTAGCCGCGGGTGTCGTAGGCGGCTTCCATATCGTGGTTGCCGGTGGCGAACATCCAGGGCGTGGTGGAGGCGCTGGGTTCGATCGCGCCGAAGTAGACGTCCCAGACGTACGGGTTGTACTTGTCGAAGCCTCCCGCGAGAGTGCCTCCGGCGGGCACGAATTGGGGATTCTTGCCGCCGCCGGACGGATCGGCGTAGGCGATATCGCCCGCCAGGATATGGAAGTCGGGGCGGCTCGCCACGATCTGGCGCATCACGTTCGCGGCATGCGGGACGTCCGGGTCGTTGTCCGGTTTGTAGTAGCGGTCGTCGTAGTCGCCGCGCACCACCCCGGCGGGCTGGGCGGGCGTTTCGTCGGTGCCTTGATCGCCCATCATGGTGAAACGGAAGGGCAGCACCGCATTTCGCGCGGTGGGCATGGCGGGCGCGGCCGAGCGGATATCGCCCATGAACCCGTCGGAGGTGCGCCAGCGATAGAAATGCGGCAGGCGGCCGGGCAGCCCGTCGACCGGCGCGTGCACATAGAACTGCTCCGCCGCCAGGATCCCACCGTCGCTGGACGGGATCTGCGTGACCAGATTCCGCACCTCCGCCTCGACGGTCCCGCCCAGTGCGGGCGTCGGGCCGTGGTCCAGAAAAACCTTGCCGTCGCGCGGGTTTCGCGACAGCTGCGCCGCGAAACGCAACTGGCTGGACGCGTCCGGCCCGAACCCCACATGCCGTCCGCCGATCGCCAGCTGCCCCTCCTCGGCATACGCGCCGATGGCGAAGGGCGAACACCCGACCGCCGTCACCGCGGCCGCCACCGCCGACCCGCGCAGGAAGTTACGCCTGGACACCGGATGACGGCGCAGCAACGCGCGATGCCATTCGTACTGTTCGTCCATGGTCGTCTGGGCGGCGATTTCGGCCGGGACCCCGGTATCGGGGATATCGCCGGCGTTGCTCAGGTGGTTCGACGGCATGCGTTCGAATGCTGGTGCACCGAGGCGGCGCGATCAACCCGCCACCACGGCGTCGCCGCGAATTCTTGGTGAACTCTCGCGCGGCACCGCCCGTGTCGGAGGTGAGACGTATGCTGAGCACCGCGAAATGCGGTGAATTCTGGGGAGGGCGCGTGCCGGTCGACGGCATACTCGGCCACTATCGACTCGTGAGCGTGCTCGGCCGCGGCGGCATGGGACAGGTGTGGCTGGCCGAGGACACTCGGCTGGGCCGCGAGGTCGCGTTGAAGGTACTTCCGCCGGAACTGGCCGTGGACGAGGAGTATCGGCGACGGTTCGAACGCGAGGCGCGACTGGCCGTCAAACTGCGTGGGCCGCACGTGGTGCCGATCCACTCCTTCGGGGAGCTGGACGGGCGGCTGTATATCGAGATGGAGCGGGTGGACGGCGAGGATCTCGGGAAGATCCTGCACCGGCACGGTGCGCTCACCCCGGAGCGCGCCGTCGATCTGGTGGCCCAGGTCGCGGAGGCGCTGGATGTGGCGCATGCGGCGGGACTGGTGCATCGCGATGTGAAACCTTCCAATGTGCTCACGCTCCCCAGTGGTTTCGCGTACCTCATCGATTTCGGGATCGCGCGCGGCGGCGGGCAGGCCGCTATCACCTCCACCGGGGTGGCGGTGGGGACCTGGGCGTACATGGCTCCGGAACGGTTCTCCGGCGAAGAGGATCTGCGCTCGGACGTCTACTCACTGGCCTGCCTGCTTTTCGAATGTCTCACCGGCGAACTGCCTTTCGGGCAGACCGGCCCTGCCCAGCAGATGGCCGCGCACCTGACCGCGCCGCCGCCGCGCGCGAGCGTGGGGCATCCGCAAGTGCCGGTCGCACTGGACGGGGTGATCGCGCGGGGCATGGCCAAGCATCCGCCGCACAGGTACGCCAGTGCGGGTGAGCTGGCGACCGCGGCCCGCGCGGCACTGAACGGGCAGAGTGGATCGGCTGTCGGGTCCTCCGCGCCCCCGACCGTGAAATGGGATGGGGGCGTGCCGTATCCGCAGCCCGTTCCGACGCACGGCGCGCCGGGGCCGCTCAGTTATCCCCCGCGGCAGAGCTACTCGTCGACGCCGGCGGTCTATACGCCCGTGCCGCAGTCGTATTCGCCTTTGACGCCGCCCCCGCTGGTCGTGGCCGGACCCGCGCCGTTCGCGGCGTACCCGACGCCGATGCCGGACGGGCAGCAGCGGTACGCGCCGATCGGACCACAGCCCGCGCAGGTGCGCTGGTGGCAGCCGATCTGGTGGACCCTGCTGGCGCTCTTGGTCCTCTTGTTCGGAGCCATGACCATCGGGGGTGTGGCGGTGGCGGTCAGCGGTGGCTACACGGTGGCCGACATGATCGCCGCGTTCGTCTTGTTCTTCCTGCCCTTCGTCGGCTTCGGCTACCTGGCGATCAGGGAAGTGCGGAAGTTCAGGGCGGCTCAGCGCGGCTAGACACCGCAAACCGAACGGCGCGACCGGGTTTCGGTCGCGCCGTTTCAGCGTGCGTCAGCAGTTGCGGAGCTCGGGGCTCTGGTTGAGCAACTGGGCGCGGGTGGAGATGAAGGTGCTGTAGGTGTCACCGCCGACCGAGGAGAGCGGGAAGGCCGCTACCCGGTGGCAGTTCTGGAAGGCGAGCTTGATGCCGAAATGGCGTTCCAGGCCGCCGCGGATGGCGTCGGAGGCCATGGCGCGCAGCAGCTGGCCGCGGGCCGTTTCGTCTGGCGGGGCGACGAGATTGTCGGCGTATTCCTCTGTGCCGGAACGCAGGTCGGCGGCCACTCGGCTGACTACCTCGTAGGCGTAGGGCAGCGAGTTCTTCACACATTCGACGAATTCGTCGTCGCTGACTTCACCGCGTTCAGCACGTTCGAGCAAGGCGGTGGGGACGTCGAGTGACATATCGCTCTCCTCATGGGATGGCGGAATGATGTCAGCCCATCCTAAACGAAATCGGTTGTCAATAGCACTGGATTCACCATGAAAGTGCGCGGTTCAGAGCGGATTTCGCATCCTGGGACAGTTGGCGCACCAGCTCGCCGGCCGGTAACTCGGGTGCGAGCGAATGCGCCTGACCTGCCCAGAGATTCACCGCGTCGGCATTGCCCTCGGCCCGGGCGGCGGCGCGCAAAGGTCCGGTGGCGTAATGGATCTCGGGGTAGGCGGCGGGCGCGCCGGGGTGGTCCAGCATGAACTTGTTCACCAGCCCGCGAGCGCGGCGGCCGGTGAAGGCGCGGGTGAGCATAGTGGGGGTGTCGAGGGTGACGGCGGTGCGCACCAGCGGCGCGGTGCCGGCCTCGGGGCAGCGCAGGAACGCGGTGCCGATCTGCGCGGCGGCCGCGCCGGCGGCGAGGGCGGCCGCGAGTCCGGGCCCGGTGGCGATGCCGCCCGCCGCGATCAGCGGGACGTCGACGGCCGCGCGCAGCAACTGCAAGAGCGCGAGCAGCCCCAGCGGATCGGTGACATCGTCCTCGACCCGATCCGCGAAATTGCCGCGATGCCCACCGGCTTCCGCGCCCTGGGCGATGAGCGCGTCCGCCCCCGCCTCGACGGCCAGCTGCGCCTCGGCCACCGACGTGACCGTCACCCACACCTCGGAACCGACCCCGTGCAGCCGCGCGATCTCCTCGGCCGAGGGGCAGCCGAAGGTGCACGACACCACCGGCACCGGGTCGGCGAGCAGCAGCGCGAGCTTCTCGTCCCACTCGTCGGTGTCGTGCCGCGGTTCGCCCACTGGGAACTCGCGCGCGATGTCCTCTATATAAGAGGCGAACCGGTCGGTCGGCGTCGGCGCTGATGGATAGAAGAGATTCACCCCGAACGCCTTGCCGGTCAAGGCCCGGGTCGCGGCGATCCGCTCGCCCAGCGCCCCGGAGTTCAGATAACCGGCCGCCACGAACCCCAGCCCGCCGGCTTCGGAAACCGCCGCCGCGAGTTCCGGGGTGGACGGTCCGCCGGCCATGGGCGCGAGCACGACGGGGATACCCAATTCGGTGAGAAGCATGCTCCCAGTTTGCCCCTCGGGGTTACCCTCTGTGATCAAGTGTTCGATTGCTCGACCTGGGCGTTTCGCCGAAAAGGTTGCGGAATGGTCACGAGCGAGTACAGTTTCCGTCACAGCGATGCCGAATCGTTACCGGATCCCCGAACGCTAGGACGAGCTTTGCCGCACCACCGAGAGACCGCGAATTCCGTATCCGTTATGGACTTGCTTGGTGATTCCGGTGCCGGCCGTGCGGGCCGCCGTCGCCACCGGGCCGAACCCACCACCGTCGATCGCGTGAAGGTCGTCGCCGGAGTCGCGGTCGCCGCGGGCGCCATCATCGGCACCGGCGCCCAGCTGGTTCCCGCCCTCGCGCACGCCGCCCCGCTGCTCCCCGGTCACGACGAGAAGTCGATCGGTGAGGATGTGGCACAGGCGGATTCGGCCACCGAACTCCGCCAGGCCCGCTCCGCCACCGTCGAGGCCGCCGCGCCCGTCGCGGACAATGCCCCGGTCGCGCAGGCCGCCGCCATCGCCGATGCCGGCGCCGCAGCGCCTTTCGGCCTCCAGAACCTCCCCCCGGAGATCGCCAACCCCCTGGCTCAGGCCGAGGCCACGCTGAAGAGCCTGCAGCAGCAGTTCTCTCCGCAGGCCGCGGTCCGCCCGGTGGCCGGCGTGATCAGCTCCGGATACGGCGCCCGCTGGGGCGCCATGCACTACGGACTCGACTTCGCCGACACCATCGGCGCCCCCATCCACTCCGCCATGGGCGGCACGGTGGTCGAGGCGGGTCCCGCCAGCGGTTTCGGCCTTTGGGTGCGCGTCCTACAGGACGACGGCACCACCGCTGTCTACGGTCACGTCAATGACATGCTGGTCTCGGCCGGACAGCGGGTCAACACCGGAGACGTGATCGCCACTGTCGGAAATCGCGGCAATTCCACCGGACCTCACCTGCACCTCGAGATCTGGGACGCCGCCGGAAACAAGATGGATCCGCTGCCATGGTTGGCCAGCAAGGGCGTCATCATGCAGCAGCAGTGGGGCCCGGCCCAGTAGACAGGTCACCGGCACCGGTGAACGGGCGGTTCCCCGCGGACCGTCGAGTTCCGGTAGGTGCGGTGACTACTCTCGACGATCTCTTCGACCCGAGTTCCCTGCACGGGCGCGCCTACGCGATTCTCGTGCAGCATCCGCGGTCGACGGCGATCGAAGTAGCCGAGCGCCTGAGCTGCCCTCCCCGCGTGGCCGAGGCCGCGCTGGAAGCACTCTGTCATCTCGAGGCCGCCGTGCGCCTCACCGAAGCCAACGGCACCGTGCGCTGGGACGCGCACGCGCCGGAAGCCCTGTCGGAGGCCGAATCCCGCCGCCGCAATCACGATCTGCTGCGCATGCAGTCGGCCGCCGCGCGCCTGGGTGAGACCTTCCGTTCGGTGCGCCGCACCACCGATGCCGACGGCGCGGTGGTGGCGGTCTACGAACGCCGCCAGCTGCTCGCCGATTTCGAGGATCTGCAGCACACCGCGCACCAGTGCGTGAAAGTGGTGGAGCGCGGCCCGTTCCTGTCCGATGTGGACACCGAGGAGCGGCTGTTCGAGCTCAAGTCCTCGCGCATCACCGCGGGCATCGACTACAAGACGCTGTACCAGGAGACCATCTATCAGGATCCGGAACGGCTGCGGCACGTGCTCGCCACCAATGCGGTGGGCGCGCTGGCCCGCACCCTGCCCGATCCGCCGCTGAAGCTGATCGTCGCCGACGATCGCCGCGCGGTGCTGGTGCTGCACACCGACGAACGCCGCGGCGATCCGATGGGCATCCGCGTCGGCCCGTCGCCCACGCTGGATCTGCTGGTCAAGACCTTCGACGCGCTGTGGTCCATGGCCACCCCCATCTCGGTGAACCCCACCGAGGCGCTGGACGAACGCGACCGCGCAATTCTCACGCTGATGAGCATGGGCGCCACCGACGACACCATCGCCCGCCGTCTGGGACTGTCCCGGCGCACCGTGGTGCGGCGCACCGCCAGCCTGCTGGAACGGCTGGGCGCGAGCACCCGATTCCAGGCGGGGGTGCAGGCCACCCGGCGGGGCTGGCTGTGAACTGTGGTGTATTTCACTCGTGTTCGTGAAGCTGCAACATCGCGGCCCTCTCGTTCCGATGGGTGAGTAGAACTCGGGCGGTCATGCCGCTCCGGTGAGCCCGTATAGGATTGCTCGGACCGCTCCCACTGCCGACGGCATGGCACGAACCGTTGGGCGGAGGCCGAATTCGCATCGGCGCTGGGCGGGACCTGATGAACGCGAGAGGTGAATACACTCGAATGGAAACTGCCCGCCGTTCCGCTCGTGGTAACCGTCGTCGGCGGTCCGGCAGCCAGCTTTTCGGGCAGCTTCTGACCGCTTCGGTCGAGTCGGCTGCCGACTCGGTGGCGATCCGGTTCAACCCGACCGGGGAACCCGCCGACCAGCGTGAACTCACCTACCGTGAACTCGACGAAGCCTCCTCGAAGCTGGCGCGCGAGCTCATCGAACGCGGTGTCGGACCCGGGGACGTGGTCGGCATCGGGATCAGCCGTTCCATCGAATCGGTGCTGGCTGTCTGGGCCATTGCCAAGGCCGGTGCGGCCTATGTGCCGGTCGATCCGAAGTATCCGGCCGATCGCATCGAATACCTGCTGTCGGACTCGCGCGCGGTGCTGGGCGTCACCGTGGCCGAGCATCGCGCGGTGCTGGGCGACGGCGTCGAATGGCTGCAGCTCGACGATCCGGCCACCGCGGCCCGGATCGAGGCGCGGCCCGCGCACACCGTCTCCTACGCGGACCGGGTGCGGCCGCTGACCGAACAGCATCCGGCCTATCTCATCTACACCTCCGGCTCCACCGGCAAGCCCAAGGGCGTCGTGGTCACCCACACCGGCCTGGGCGGCCTGGTCGCGGCCGAGCGCGAGCACTACGCGGTCGAGCCCGGCTCCCGCGTACTGCACGTGTGCTCGCCGAACTTCGACGTCTCGGTGCTGGAACTGCTGCTCGCCTTCTCCTCCGGTTCGACCCTGGTGGTGTCGCCGCCGACCGTGTTCGGCGGCGCGGACCTGTCGGATCTGCTGCGGCGCGAACGTGTTTCGCACATGCTCATCACCCCGGCCGCGCTGGAGTCGGTCGACTCCGCGGATCTCGACGACCTGAAGGTCGTCGTGGTCGCCGGTGACAAGTTCGGTCCGGAGCTGGTGGCCCGCTGGGCGGCGCCGGGGCGGGCGTTCTACAACGGCTACGGTCCGACCGAGGCCACGATTCTCGCCACCAGCAGCGCGGCCATGGTGCCGGGCGAACCCATCACCATCGGGTCCGCGATTCCCGGCGTCGGGGCCTTCGTGCTGGACACCCGGCTGCGGCCGGTGCCCGCGGGCGTGATCGGCGAGCTGTACCTGTCCGGTCCCGCGCTCGCGCAGGGCTACCTGGGCCGGCCCGGCCTGACCGCGGAGCGCTTCGTGGCCAGCCCGTTCGGCGGCGAGGAGAATCCGGGCGCGCGGCTGTACCGGACCGGTGACCTGGTGCGGTACAACCGCGAGGACGGGGTCATCGAGTACCTGGGGCGTTCGGACTTCCAGGTCAAGATCCGCGGCTTCCGCATCGAGCTGGGCGAGATCGACAATGCCCTGACCGCGCACCCGGACATCGATTTCGCGGCCACCATGGGCAAGACGCTGCCGTCGGGCGCGACCGCGCTGGTGGCGTACGTGCTGCCGGCCGCGGGCCGGGCCGTCGACACCGCCGCGCTGGCCGAGTTCGTCGGGCAGAGCCTGCCGCCGCACATGGTGCCGTCGGCGATCATGGTGCTGAGTGAGCTGCCGCTGACCCCGAACGGCAAGCTGGATCGCGCCGCGCTACCCGAGCCGGTCTTCCCGGTCACCACTTCGCGCGCGCCGTCCGGCCCGGTGGAAACCCAGCTGGCGGAACTGTTCGCGCAATTGCTGCGCACCGAAGAGGTCGGCGCGGACGACTCGTTCTTCGCCATCGGCGGCGACTCCATCATGTCGATCCAGCTGGTGTCGCGGGCGCGGGCGCTGGGCATCGTGTTCACGCCGCAGGACGTGTTCGAGCAGCGCACCGTGGCCGGGCTGGCCAAGGTGGCCGTGGTCGGCGACGAGAACGTGATCGCGGCGCTCGAGGAGCTGCCGGGCGGCGGCACGGGCGAGATCCCGCTGACGCCGGTGCTGGCCGAATACCTGAAAGACGGTGTGTCGGACCGGTTCTCGCAGAGCATGGTGCTGACTCTGCCCGACGGCATCGACCGGGCCGGGATCGCGGACACGCTGACCGCCGTGCTGACCCACCACGATGTGCTGCGTGCGCGCTTGCGGCGCACCGCCGACGGCTGGACCCTGCAGGTGCCGCCCGCCACCGAGATCGACGCCGACGCGCTGATCGCCGAGACCGATTTCCCGGCCGGGGTGGAAGGCGCGGAGCTGGCCCGATTGGGCAGCGCCGCAATGGATTCCACCATGGCCGCGCTGGATCCGGTGGCCGGTCGCATGGTCACCGCCACCTGGGTGCGGCGGCCCGACGCGGCCGATCTGCTGCTGCTGGTCGCCCACCACTACGTGATCGACGGCGTCTCCTGGCGCATTCTCATCTCGGATCTGGTGCTGGCCTGGATGCAGCGCGCGGCCGGACAGCGCCCGTCGCTGCCGGGCGTCGGCACCTCGTTCCGCCGCTGGGCGCACGCGCTCACCGAGGTGGCGGCCGACGACACGCGCCGCGCCGAAATCGACTACTGGCGGCAGGCGCTCACCGCGCCTGATCCGCTGCTGGGCGCGCGGGCGCTCGACGCGGCCGTCGATACCTATGCGACGGTGCGCCGCTTCAACATTCAGGTGCCCGCCGAGGTCACCGAAGCCGTGCTCACCGAGGTCCCGGCGCTCTACCGCGGCGGCGTGAACGACGGCCTGCTGGCCGCGCTGGCGCTGGCGGTGCGCTCGTGGCGGGAGCGCCGCGGCGTGGACGCGCCCGTCACCCGGGTGCGCATGGAGGGCCACGGTCGTGAGGAGAGCGTCGTTCCCGGCGCGGACATCACCCGCACCGTCGGCTGGTTCACCACCGTCTATCCGGTCGCGCTGGATCTGACCGGGGTGGACACCGCCGCCGCCCTGGAGGGCGGCGCGGCCACCGCGGGCGTGCTGCGCGCGATCAAGGAACAGCTGCTTTCCCTGCCGGACAAGGGCATCGGCTTCGGCCTGCTGCGGCACCTCGATCCGGCCGCGGCCGGCGAACTCGCCGGACCGGTGGCGCAGATCGGCTTCAACTACCTGGGCCGCATCTCCACCAGCGAGATCACCGAAGCGCCGGGCGGGGCCGCCTGGCTGCCCACCGACGCGCTCGGCGAGCTGGAGGTCGATCAGGACCTCGCCATGCCCGCGAGCACCGTGGTCGACATCAATGCCATCGTCACCGACGGCGAGACCGGACCCCGCATGTCGGTGTCGTTCCAGTACGCCGCCGAGATCCTCGACGAGGCCGCCGTACGCGAGCTGGCACAGGACTGGGTGGCGGCGCTGACCGCGGTCGCCCGGCACGTGCAGGACCCGGCCGCAGGCGGTTTGACGCCGTCCGACGTACCGCTGGTCCGGGCCACCCAGCTCGAGCTGGACTCCTGGCGGCAGGCCTACCCGGGGCTGTCGGATGTGCTGCCGCTCTCGCCGCTGGCCGAGGGTTTCTACTTCCACTCCCAGCTGACCGCCGGCGCCGCCGACGATTACGTGACCCAGTTCGCGCTGGAGCTCGCGGGCACCGTCGATCTGGAGCGCATGCGCCGCGCGGCGGGCGCCATCCTGGACCGGCACGCCGCCCTGCGCGCCGCCTTCGTCACCGCCGCCGACGGCACCCCGGTGCAGGTCGTGGTCGATGCCATCGAAACCCCGTGGCAGCTCGTGGAAAACGTTGCCGACGAAGATATTCCGGCGCTGCTGGAACAGGATCAGCGCACCCGTTTCGATCCGGCCGTGGCCCCGCTCATGCGATTCACGGTGTACCGCACCGTGACCGGGCGCATCCACTTCGTGCTCACCACGCACCACCTGCTCTTCGACGGCTGGTCGCTGCCGCTGTTGATGAAGGACCTGCTCATCTCCTACGCGACGCACGGTGACGCGTCGCTGCTGCCGCCGGTCCGGCCGTACCGCGACTACCTGGTCTGGCTCGCGCGCCAGGATCGGGAGGCGACGCTGGAGAAGTGGCGCACCACCCTGACCGGCGCGCAGCCGACCATGGTGGCGAGCGTGCTGGAGCGGCCCGCCGAACCCGAGATCGGTTACGGCGAAATCGAATTCGAGCTCACCGAGGCCGAGACCGCGGCCGTCACCGCCTTCGCCGCGAACGCCGAGGTCACCGTGAACACGGTGGTGCAGTCGGCATGGGCGTTGCTGCTGGCCGCGCTCACCGACCGCGAGGACGTCGTGTTCGGCGCGGTCGTCTCGGGCCGCCCGCCGCAGCTGGACGGCGTGGACGAGATGATCGGCCTGTTCGTCAACACCATCCCGGTGCGGGTGCGCTTCGACGCCGAATGGACCGTGCGGGAACTGCTGAACCGCGTGCAGTCCGAGCAGGCGGGCCTGCTCGAACACCACTACCT
Organism: Nocardia yamanashiensis; assembly: GCF_021183565.1. Classification (NCBI taxonomy): domain Bacteria; kingdom Bacillati; phylum Actinomycetota; class Actinomycetes; order Mycobacteriales; family Nocardiaceae; genus Nocardia; species Nocardia yamanashiensis. The sequence continues at coordinate 5,931,438 of NZ_CP089226.1, read as the reverse complement.
CGGCCTGGCCGAGACCCAGAGCGCGGCCGGTACCGGCGGCGCCTTCGATTCGCTGGTCGCCTACGAGTCCTACCCGGTCGACGCCGAGGGCCTGCAGCAGGCCGGCAGCAATATCGACGGACTGGAGGTGGCCGGGGTCAAGGGCGTCACCTTCACCCATTACCCGGTCACCGTGGTGGTGGAATCCGGTGCGCGCCTGCACTTCAAGGTCTGGCACCGCCGCGACACCGTCTCCGAACCGGCGGCGCGGGCCCTCGCGGACCTGCTGCGCTCGCTGGTCGGCCGGTTCGTCGGCTTGCAGTCGGATGCCATTGCCCCGCCGGCGAACTGGTGGGTCGCCACCGCGCCCGCCGGACAGCTGGAACTGCCCGCCGATCGCCTGCGCCCGGCCGTGCCGTCGCGGCGCGGCAACGAACTGCACCTGGATCTCTACCCCGAGGTGCATTCGGCGCTGGATCGCCTGGCGCGCCGCCATGATTCGACCCTGTTCACCGTCGTGCGCGCGGCCTTCGCGGTCCTGCTCGCCCGGCTGTCGGGCGGCGTCCGCGAGATCCCGATGGGCGCGATCACCTCGGAAAGCGCTGCCGCACCGGGGGTTTCGATCGCCGACGCGGTCGTGCTGCGCACCGAGATCGACCCGGCCACCCCGTTCGCCGACCTGCTCGACGAGGTCGGCCGCGCCGACGCCGCGGCGCTGGGCCGCACCGGCGGCGCCGCCGAACGCCTGGCCGATGTGCTCGACTCCGTGCGCGGGGCCGCCGGTCAGCCGCCGTTCCAGGTGCTCATCACCGCCGGAAAAGCGGGCTACAGCAATGGCATCGCACAGGTCGACCTGCAACTGGACGTGACCGAGCGGGCCGCCGCTACGGGTGTGGCGCTGACCTTCACCTACGCCACCGACCTGTTCGAACCGGCGACCGTGCAGGACTTCGCCGATCGCCTGGCCCGGCTGCTCACCGCGGTGGCCGAGAACGAGCGCGCGGTGGTCGGCGATATCGACCTGTACGCGCCGGGCGAGCGCGATCTCGTGCTGCACGAGTGGAATACGCCGGGCGCGCCCGTCCCGGACGTGACCCTGGTGGATCTCATCACCGCGCAGGCCCGGCAGCGTCCCGGCGCGCCGGCGGTGCGCTTCGGCGACGAGACGCTGAGCTTCGACGATCTGGTGCGCCGGTCGAATCGAGTGGCGCGGGCGCTCATCGCCTACGGCGCGGGCCCGGAATCGCTGGTGGCGGTGGCCGTTCCGCGTACCGAGCAGCTGCCGGTGGCGTTGCTGTCGGTGCTGGTCGCGGGCGCGGGCTACCTGCCCATCGATACCGCCTACCCGGCGCAGCGGCTGGAATTCATGCTGGGCGATGCCAAGCCCGCCTGCATCCTGACCACCAGCGCCGAACGGGATGCCGTGCCCGCCGGTGATATTCCGGTGGTGCTGCTCGACGAACTCGCGGGTTTCTCCGACGCCCCGGTCACCGATGCCGACCGGCGCGCCCCGCTGCGCTCCGATCAGCTCGCCTACGTCATCTACACCTCCGGCTCCACCGGCGTGCCCAAGGGCGTCGGCGTCACCCACCGCAATGTGGTGGAACTGTTCGCGAACACCCAGGCGCACTTCGATTTCGACGAGCACGACGTGTGGACCCTGTTCCACTCCTTCGCCTTCGACTTCTCGGTGTGGGAACTGTGGTGCGCGCTGGCGAACGGCGGCGCGGTGGTGGTGGTCGACCATCTCACCTCGCGGTCGCCGGAACAGTTCCGCGAGTTGCTGATTCGCGAACGGGTCACGGTGCTCAACCAGACCCCGTCCGCCTTCTACCAGCTCGCCGAGGCCGACCGGGCCGCCGCCGCGGAGGACCGCGACTACGCGCTGCGCTATGTCGTATTCGGTGGTGAGGCACTGGATCTGCGGCAGTTGCGCCGCTGGTACGACCGGCATCCGGCGGACGCCCCGCGCCTGGTGAACATGTACGGCATCACCGAGACCACGGTGCACGTGTCGTTCCTGGCCCTGGACGAGGAATTCGCCGAACAGCCGAGCAGCATCATCGGCCGGGCGCTGCCGGGCCTGAGCGCGCGCGTGCTGGATCAGCGCCTGCACCCGGCCCCGGTCGGCGTGGCCGGTGAGATCTACGTCGACGGCAAGCAGCTGTCCCGTGGCTACCTGGGCCGGCCGAGCCTGACCGCGTCGCGTTTCGTGGCCAACCCGTACGGCCCGCCCGGTTCGCGCATGTACCGCGCCGGTGACGTCGGGCGCTGGTGCGGTTTCGGCGGCGAGGCCAACCTCGAATACGCGGGCCGCAGCGATCAGCAGGTACAGCTGCGCGGTTTCCGCATCGAGCTCGGCGAGATCGAGTCGGCGCTGCTGCGGCTGCCCGGCATCAGCCAGGCGGTCGCCTTGGTGCGCACCGACAACGGCGTCGACCAGCTGGTCGGCTATGTGGTGCCGGAGGGCGAACTCGCCATCGATCAGGCCGCGCTGAAGGCCGCGCTCGGCGAATTCCTCACCGGTTACATGGTTCCCGATGCCCTCGTGGCGTTGGAGATGCTGCCGCTCACCCCGAACGGCAAGCTGGACCGCAAGGCGCTGCCCGCACCGGAATTCGGCGGCTCGGCGGAATTCCGCGCCCCGCGCACCGAGACCGAACGGGTGGTGGCGGCCGAGTTCGCCGCGCTGCTCGGCGCGGCCGAGGTCGGCGTGGACGACGACTTCTTCAGCCTCGGCGGCAATTCGCTGCTCGCCACCCGCGCGGTGGCGCGCATCAACGAGGCCCTGGACGCGAATCTCGCGGTGCGGGACCTGTTCGAGGTGTCCACCGTCGCCGGGCTGGCCGCCAAGGTGGTGGCCGGGGCGGCCGAGCACCGGCCCGCGCTGGTGCGCGGCGAGCGCCCGGAACGGGTGCCGCTGTCGCTGGCCCAGCAGCGCATGTGGATCCTGAACCAGCTCGATCCCGATTCGCCCGCCTACAACATCCCACTGGCGCTGCGGCTTTCGGGCACCCTCGATATCGAGGCGCTGCGCCAGGCCGTGCTGGACGTGCTGGAGCGGCACGAATCACTGCGCACCCGCTACCCGGTGGACGCGGAAGGCATTGCCTACCAGGAGATCCTGCCGGTCGAGCAGGCGCTGCCCGGCGGTCTCGCGGTCGGCCCGCGCGCCGATGCGCTGCATCGCATGACCGCGGTGCTCTCCGGCGGTTTCGACGTCACCGCCGAGGTGCCGGTGCGGGCGCTGCTGTGCAGTGACGGCGCGGCCGGCACCGAGCACTACCTGGTCGTGGTGGTGCACCACATCACCGGCGACGGCGCCTCGCTGGCGCCGCTGGCCCGCGACCTGGTCACCGCGTATGTGGCGCGCACCCAAGGTAATTCGCCCGCCTGGTCGCCGCTCGCGGTGCAGTACGCGGACTTCGCGCTGTGGCAGCGCGAAGTCATCGGCACCGACGACGACGAGAACTCGGTGGCCGCGGCGCAGCTGGCGTTCTGGCGGGACCGGCTCGCCGGGGCCGGTGGCTCGCTCGACCTGCCGCTGGATCGCCCGCGGCCCGCGGTGCGCACCATGCAGGGCGGCGCGACCACCTTCACGGTGCCCGCCGAGGTGCACGAGGGCCTGCAGCGCATCGCTCGCGAGCACAATGCCTCGCTGTTCATGGTCGTGCACGCGGCGCTGGCCGCGCTGCTGTCGCGGTTGTCGGGCAGCCGGGACGTGGTCATCGGCACGCCCATCGCGGGCCGTGGCGAACGCGTCCTCGACGATGTGGTCGGCATGTTCGTGAACACCCTCGCGCTGCGCACCGCCGTCGATTCGGCGGCCGCCTTCGGCGATCTGGTGGCCACGGCGCGCGAGACCGATCTGGCCGCCTTCGGCAATGCCGATATCCCGTTCGAGCGCGTGGTCGAGGCGGTCGCCCCGGATCGCGGTGCGCAGGGCCAGGACTCGCTGTTCCAGGTGGTGCTGTCGTTCCAGAACAACGAGCAGGCCAGCCTGGAACTGCCGGGGCTGAACATCACCGCGCTCGATACCGGCGCGGTGGCGGCCAAGTTCGATCTGCAGGTGACCATCGATCCGCGGCAGTGGGAGGGCGGGCCGATCGGGGAGATCGCCGGCGCCATCACCTACGCGTCCGACATCTTCGACGAGGCCACCATCGCCACCTTCGGGGAGCGGTTGCAGCGCCTGCTGGCGGCGGTGGCCGCCGATCCGCGCCAGAGCGTCGGCGCCATCGAATTCGGTGGCACGCAGGCGCGTCCGCAGACCGCCGCGCCGGTCGCCGAGACCGCCGCCGTCACCCGCGGCACCCAGTTGCCGCAGCTGCTGACCGCCGCGGTCGAGGACGATCCGGACGGCCCGGCGCTGGTGCGGGGCGAGGACGCGCTGTCCTACGCCGAACTCGACGCGCGCTCTTCGCGTTTGGCGCGGGTGCTGATCGGCCGCGGCTGCGGTCCGGGCACCGGCGTCGCGGTGCGGCTGGATCGCGGGATCGATCTGGTGGTGGCCACCTGGGCGGTGCTGAAGTCGGGCGCCGCGCTGGTGCCGGTCGCGAACCTGGAGACCGAACTGCCGGCCGAGCTGTTGATCAAGGTCGGGCTGACCGCCGCGGCCGGCGCCGCGGCCGACGGTGTGGACTGGCTGTCGCTGGCGGATCCGGCGCTGGTCGCCGAAATCGCCGCCGCCTCACCGCGTCCGGTGACCTACGCCAACCGCACCCGGGCCCTGCAGGGCGCGGACATCGCGTTCGTGCACGGCGCGCGGACCCTCGGCTACGACGAACTCGCCGAAACGGTGAGCCGGATCGGCGGCGCGACCGAGCTGACCTTCGAATCGCGCACGCTGCGGTCCGGTCGGCCCGATGCGCTGGCCGCCGTGGTCGAGGTGCTCGCGGCGGGCGCGGGCGGGGCGTCGGTCGTGGTCACCCAGATCGAGCCCGGGACCGAACTGACCGACGTGCTCGCCGAGGAATGGGTGACCCACCTGTTCACGGACGCGGCCGGAGTCGGCGCGGTGGGCGCGGATCCCCTGGAGGATCTGCAGGCCGTCATCGTGGACGAGGGACCGGCGGAGACCGCCGCCGCCCGGGTGCCGTGGGTGGCGACCGTGGTGGCGCTCTGACGCCGCGCTGAACGACCGGCGGGGTATCCGCCATCGAACTTGGTTCTGTGCGATCGCCGATGGTGATCGCACAGAACCAAGTTTGTTTAGGACAACATAATTCGGGCCAGTCTATCGAGTAATGGCGAGTATCCCGGTGAGTAAGTTACTCGGGCGGCCAATACCGTGACGGATACGGTGACCGATATAGAGACCTATACACCGGCCTGAAACACGACCGAAATAGTTACCCCTACATAGGAATCGGGGCCGATTCAGTACTCTCCCGAGCCGGATGTGCAGTGGGTCACTGCGATAGTTTTCCCTGATCATAGGCATCGCATCGATCGGCCGTTAAGTCATCGCATCGAGGCTGGTGGTGCGCGGTCGGCCTTTGTTACCGGCTGGAATTGTTTTCGCATTTGCCGGTTTTGGCGCAATAAGTCCCTGCCGTGACATGAATCGTCGTTTGGCGTGAACCGGAAGATTGCCGAAGAATGATGCGCGGTGCAGTATGCCGTGCGCGGCAAGGGACTTGGGGAGAGTTCATGGTTCGGCCAGTGGGTGAAGTGGATTCGATTTCCGGCGGGGGAGCGAAAACGATCCGCTCGGTTCGAACCCGTCCGGTGCGCACCCGCGGACCCCGGATCCCCACCCTGCCGCGTTTGCTGGCGGCGGCCGTCGAAACCGATCCCGACGCGGTGGCCCTGATCCTCGCCGACGAATCGGCCACCCTCGCCACCCTGACCTACGCGGAGCTCGACGAGCGATCCACCCGCCTGGCGCGGCAGCTGATCGAACGCGGCGCCGGGCCGGGCGATCTGGTGGCCATCGGGATTCCGCGGTCCATCGAATCGCTGCTGGCGGTGTGGGCGGTGGCCAAGGCCGGCGCGGGCTTCGTGCCGGTGGACCCGAAGTACCCGGCCGACCGGATCGCGCACATGGTCACCGATTCCGGTGCGGTGCTGGGGCTTACCGTCGAAGCCGCGCGACCGGAACTGCCCGGGTCGGTGGAATGGCTGGTCATCGATACCGAGGCGGCGCGGGCGCGGCTGGAATCCGGTTCGACCGAGCTGGTCACCAATGCCGACCGGGTGCGGCCGTTGCGGGCCCATCATCCCGCGTACGTCATCTACACCTCCGGCTCGACCGGCCTGCCCAAGGGCGTGGTGATCTCCCAGGCCGCCGTCTCGGTGTACTGCGCGGTGCAGCGCGAGCGCCTGGCCGCCACCTCGGACGCGCGGGTGCTGCACGTGATCTCGCCGTCCTTCGACGTGTCGGTGGGCGAACTGCTGCTGGCGATCGGCGCGTCCGCGACCCTGGTGATCGCCGCGCCGGAGGTGTACGGCGGTCCGGAACTGGCGGCCCTGCTGCGCCGGGAACGGGTCAGCCACATGATGATCACGCCGTCGGCGCTCACCTCGGTCGATCCGAGCGGGCTCGACGACCTGCGGGTGATCGTGGCCGCCGGTGAGGCCTGCCCGCCGGAGTTGGTGCGGCGCTGGGTGACTCCGCTCGCCGGCGGTGGCGTGCGCCGCTTCGTGAACGGGTACGGGCCCACCGAGGCGACGATCCTGGCCAATACCGCCGATCTGACGCCGGACGGGCCGGTGACCATCGGCGGACCGCTGCGCAGCGTCACCGAATACGTGCTGGACGAGCGCTTGGTCCCGGCCCTCGCCGGTGTCGCGGGTGAACTGTATCTGTCGGGCGATCAACTGGCTCGCGGGTATCACAACCGGCCGGGGCTCACCGCCGAACGGTTCGTGGCGAATCCGTTCGGGCCGCCCGGTTCGCGCGCCTACCGCACCGGTGACCTGGTGCGGCGGGCGGCGACGGCGGAGCTGGAGTACCTGGGGCGCAATGACTTCCAGGTCAAGATTCGCGGGTTCCGCATCGAGCTCGGCGAGATCGACGAGGTGCTGGCCGCGCATCCGAGCGTGGACTTCGCGGTCACCATCGGTCACGAACTCGCGGGCGGGGCCACCATTCTCGCGTCGTACGTGCACGCGCCCGGCGGCGCGGTGATCGAGGTGGACGAGCTGACGGACCTGGCCGCGCACCGGCTGCCCGCCCATATGGTGCCCGCCGTGATCACGGTGCTCGACCGGATCCCGCTCACCCCGGTCGGCAAGCTGGACCGCCGGGCGCTGCCCGTGCCGCAGTTGCAGGTCGCCGAGTTCCGGGCTCCGGCAGGGCGTTTGGAAGTGCTGGTCGCCGAGGTGCTGACCGAGCTGCTGGGGCCGGCGGATCCCATCGGCGCGGACGACAACTTCTTCGAACTCGGCGGTAACTCGCTGATCGCCGCCCGGGTCGCGGCGCGGCTGGGGGCGCTCATCTCCGCGCGAGTGCCCGGCCGGTTGCTGTTCACCGCGCCGACCGTCGCCGCGCTGGCCGCCGAACTGGCCGGACTCGAAGGCGCGGGCGGGCGGGCCGAACTCGTGGCACGGCCACGCCCGGAACGCATTCCGCTGTCGCCCGCGCAGCAGCGCATGTGGTTCCTGAACCAGTTCGATCCGGCATCGGCGGCGGAGAACATTCCCTTCGCGCTGCGGCTCACCGGTGCCCTCGATATCGCGGCGCTGCGGGCCGCGTTCGGTGATGTGATCGAGCGGCACGAGGCATTGCGCACGGTGTATCCGGTCGTGGACGGTACCGGGCACCAGGTGATTCTGCCTGCCGCGCAGGTGATTCCGGAGCTCGCTCCGCGGTCGATCGGAGCCGGGGAACTCGCCGGCTGGCTGGCGGGACACGCGCTCGCCGGGTTCGACGTGTCGGCCGCTGTGCCATTGCGCGTGGAACTGGCCCGGCTGGGCGCTGACGATCACGTCCTCGCGATCGTCGTGCACCACATCGCCGCCGACGGCTTCTCCACCGGGCCTTTCGCGCGAGATCTGCTGTCGGCCTTCCTGGCTCGCCGTGACGGCACGGCGCCGAGCTGGGCTCCGCTGCCGATCCAATACGCCGACTACACGCTGTGGCAGCGCGCCCTGCTCGGCGACGAGCGGGAACCCGGATCGGTCGCGGCCACCCAGATCGCCTACTGGCGTGCGGCGCTGGCGGGGATTCCGGACCGGCTCGAGCTGCCCACCGTGGGTGTCCGGCCGACCGTGGCATCCGGACGGGGCGCGACCTACGGGTTCGAGATCGGCGCGGAACTGGTCGCACGCATCGACGAGCTGGCCCATGCCACCGGGGCATCGCCGTTCATGGTGTGGCACAGCGCTTTCGCCGCACTGCTGGCCCGGCTGTCCGGCACCGGCGACATCGTGATCGGCACCCCGGTGGCGGGGCGCGGCGAAGCCGAACTGGATGACCTGATCGGCATGTTCGTCAACACCCTGGCGCTGCGCCTGCGGGTGGCTGCCGGTGACTCGTTCGCCGAACTGCTCACCGCCGCGAAAGAGGTGGACCTGGCGGCGTTCTCACACGCCGAGCTGCCCTTCGAACGACTCGTGGAGGTGCTGGACCCGGTCCGCACCCAGGCACACCATCCGCTGTTCCAGGTGGCGTTGTTCTTCCAGAACCTGGACGCCCCGCGCGCCGAGCTGCCCGGGCTGACGGTGGAGGCCGTCGAACCCGACGGTGCGATAGCGAAATTCGACCTGCAACTGTCCCTGCTGCCCCGGGAACACGACGGCGTAGGCGGCGTATTCACCTACGCCACCGACCTTTTCGACGAACGTACGGTGGCCGGGTTCGCGGATCGGCTGGTGCGGCTGCTGTCCGCGGCGGTCGCCGACACCTCGGTGGCGATCGGCGATCTCGACCTGCTCGACACCGCCGAGCGGACGCGAATCCTGCTGGACTGGAACGACACCCGGCATCGAGTGCGCGGTGGTTCATTGCTCGACGGGTACCGGCGCGCGGTGGCCGCCCACCCCGACGCGGTCGCCGTGCACTACGAAGGCGCGGAGCTGACCTACCGGGACTTCGACTGGCGGGTCAACCGGCTCGCCCGGCTGCTGATCGCGCAGGGCGTCGGCACGGAATCGCTGGTGGGCCTGGCCGTGCGCCGCTCGCTGGACCTGGTGATCGGCATGTACGCCGTGGTCACGGCGGGCGGTGCGTACGTGCCGCTGGATCCGGACCATCCGGCCGAGCGGATCGCGCACATTCTCGGTACCGCTCGACCGGCCTGCGTACTGACCACCACGGCCGACAGCGTCCCGGTTCCGGCGGGCACCGATGTCCTGCTCTTGGACGTCGTGGACCTGAACGCCTACTCTCCGGCTCCGCTGCTGGACACCGAACTGGCGCGGCCGATCCGCCCGGACCATCCGGCCTACGTCATCTTCACCTCCGGATCCACCGGCCGTCCCAAGGGCGTCGCGGTCTCCCACGCGGCCATTCACAACCAGATCAGCTGGATGGTCGCCGAGTACGGCATGACCCCCACCGACGTCTACCTGCAGAAGACCGCGACCACGTTCGACGTGTCGCTGTGGGGCTATTTCATGCCGCTGCGGGTGGGGGCGCTGCTGGTGGTCGCCACCCACGACGGGCACCGCGATCCGGCCTACGTGGCCGAAACCATTGCGCGGCAGCGCGTCACCATGACCGACTTCGTACCGTCCATGCTGACCGTGTTCGCCGCGCACACCGCGCCGGGCGGGCTGGAGACGCTGCGCGAGGTCTTCGTGATCGGCGAGGCGCTGCCGCCGGAGACGGTGGCCGGGCTCGCGGAGATCTCCGCGGCGCGCGTGCACAACCTCTACGGGCCCACCGAAGCCGCGGTGTCGGTGACCGGATGGCAGGCGCGCGGTGATGAGCGGGGTTCGGTGCCGATCGGTTCGCCGCAATGGAATGTCCGGGTGTACGTGCTGGATTCGCGGCTGCGGCCGGTGCCGGCGGGTGTCGCCGGTGAGCTGTATCTGGCCGGTGATCAGCTGGCGCGCGGCTTTGTCAGCCGCCCCGATCTGACCGCGGATCGCTTCGTGGCCAATCCGTTCGGATCCGGGGAGCGGATGTACCGCACCGGTGACCTGGTCGTCTGGCGTGCCGCGGGCGATGATCGCCCGGCGCGCCTGGATTACCTCGGCCGCACCGATTTCCAGGTGAAGTTCCGGGGCCAGCGCATCGAGCTGGGGGAGATCGAAACCGTACTGCTGGCGCAGGATTCGGTGAGTGCGGCCGTGGCATCGGTGATGGCCACCGAGACCGGTGATCAGCTGGTCGCGCACGTGGTCGCGGTACCGGGCCGGAGCATCGAGAGTGTGGAACTGCTTGCCGCACTGGGTGGTTCACTGCCTCGCTACATGATCCCGTCCGCCGTCCAGGTCATGGACGAGTTCCCGCTGAACGCCAGCGGCAAGCTCGATCGCAAGGCACTGCCCGCGCCCACCTTCGGCGCGCGTGACTTCCGGGCTCCCGCGACACCGCTCGAGGAGATCATCGCGGGCGTCTTCGGCGAGGTGCTCGGTGTCGAACGCGTCGGCGCCGAAGACGATTTCTTCGCACTCGGCGGCAATTCGCTGATCGCGACCGCCGCGGCGGCACGGCTCGGTGCGGCCCTCGGCGATCGGGTGGCGGTGCGGGCGCTGTTCGAAGCCCCGACGGTCGCCGGACTGGCCGCGGTCGTGCAGTCACGAGCCCGCCTGGATCGCGTCCTGGAACTGGGCAGTATCGAACGGCCCGAACAGCTTCCGCTGTCGCCCGCCCAGCAGCGCATGTGGTTCCTCAACCGCTTCGAGGATCACGGCGACGGGATGGTCTCCGCCGGTTCGGCCGCCTACAACCTGCCGCTCGCGCTGCGGCTGACCGGCAGCCTCGACGTGGCCGTCCTGAGCGCCGCCCTGGACGACGTCGTGACCCGGCACGAAGTGCTGCGCACCGTCTACCCGGAGACGCCCCGGGGGCCGATCCAGGTCGTGTCGTTCATCGGCGACGCCTCGCTGCCGCGCTTGACGAGCGTGCGCCTGCCCGCGGCCGAAATGACCACGGCCGTCCACGAACTCGCCATGACGGCCTTCGACGTCACCCGCGAGGTGCCCATCCGGGTGCGCCTGCTGGAGATCGCCGACGCGACCGAGCCGGAGTACGTGCTCGCGGTGGTCGCCCACCACATCGCCGCCGACGCCTCGTCGCTGGTGCCGCTGGTGCGCGACATCATGACCGCCTACACCGCCCGCAGCGCGAGCACCGCACCCGGTTGGACGCCCTTGCGGGTGCAGTACGCCGACTACGCGCTGTGGCAGCGCGAGCTGCTCGGATCCGAATCCGACCCGGAATCGATTGCGGCTCGGCAACTCGCGTACTGGAAGCGCGAACTCGCCGACCTGCCCGACCTGCTGGAGTTGCCCACCGACCGGCCGCGCCCGGCGGTGGCGTCCGCGCTCGGCGCCCGGGTGCCGGTGATGATCGACCCCGAAATCCACGCCGGTGTGGTGCGCCTCGCCCGCGAACACCACGCGACCGTCTTCATGGTCGTCCACGCCGCCTTCGCCGCACTGCTCGCCCGCCTCTCCGGCTCCGGCGACATCGCCATCGGCACCCCGGTGGCAGGCCGCGGTGAACGCGAACTCGACGACCTCATCGGCATGTTCGTCAACACCGTCGTCTTCCGCACCCGCGTGCACGCCGGCGACTCCTTCGCCGCACTGCTCACCGCCCAACGCGAAACCGACCTGCGGGCGTTCTCGCACGGCGATATCCCCTTCGAGCGGCTGGTCGAAGTTCTGAACCCGCCCCGCACCACCGCCCACCACCCCCTCTTCCAGGTCGGCCTGTCCTTCCAGAACATGGCCCGCTCAGCCCTCGAACTGCCCGGCCTGACCATCACCCCCGTCGAGTCGGACCTCGCGGTATCCCAATTCGACCTGCACCTCATCGTCTCCGACGAATACGACGAAACGGGCGCGCCGGTGGGCATCGGCGGCTACCTGACCTACGTCACCGACCTGTTCGACGCCGAAACAGCAGCCGGCCTCGCAGACCGGCTGAACCGCCTGCTCGCCGCCGCCGTCGCCAATCCGTCGGTGCCCGTGGGTGACATCGACCTGCTCACCCCGGCCGAAAGAACCGGCCTGCTCGAAGCCGAGTCCGCGCCCCCGCAGCCGATCGACCTGGCGGCGACCCTGGGATCGCTACTGGACCGAACCGCCGGGACCCGCCCTGCCGCACTGGCGCTCACCGGTCCGGACGGCGAAACCCTGACCTACTCCGAACTGGCCGCCCGCGTCAACCGCCTGGCCCGCAAGCTGGCCGAAGCGGGCGTGGGTCCGGACACCCTGGTGACCTTGGGCATTCGCCGCTCCACCGACCTGGTCATCGCGATGTACGCGGTCCTGGCCGCCGGTGGCGCGTACGTGCCGCTGGACCTGGATCAGCCCGCCGACCGAATCACCTACGTGGTGGAGACCGCGAACCCGGTGGTGGTGCTGACTACCGGGCGTGATGATTTCGACTTCGCTGGTTCTTCGTCATCCATTTCTACCGACGCGGCGATGCTTCGTCTCGATGAGCTGGACCTGTCCGGCTACTCCGATGCGCCGCTGACCGATGTCGATCGTGTTGCGCCGCTGCGGGCGTCGAATGCCGCGTACGTGATCTTCACTTCCGGTTCGACCGGTCGCCCGAAGGGTGTGGCGGTCTCGCATCGCGCGGCGGTGAATCAGATCGCGTGGATCAGCAACGAGTACGGTCTGGATACCGACGATGTGGTGTTGTTCAAGACTCCGCAGACGTTCGATGTGTCGGTGTGGGAGTTGTTCGCGCCGATTGCGACCGGTGGTCGGATGGTCATCGCGACTCCGGACGGGCATCGTGATCCGCAGTACTTGGCGGATGTCATCGCTGCCGAGGGTGTCACGCTGACTTCGTTCGTGCCGTCGATGCTCAGCGTGTTCGCGAGCAGTGTGGATGCGGCTCAGCTGACGTCGCTGCGCGCCCTGCTGATCGCGGGTGAAGCGTTCACTTCCGATGTGGTGCAAGCGTTCCGGCGGGTCAGCGACGCGCTGCTGCACAACCTCTACGGTCCGACCGAGTTCACCGTGCATGCCACCTACGCGCCTGTCGCGGAGGATGTGCAGGGCGCGGTGCCGATCGGCCGTCCGGTGTGGAATGCGCGTGCGTACGTGCTGGATTCGCGTCTGCACCCGGTCGCTCCGGGTGTGGCGGGTGAGCTGTACCTGGCCGGTGATCAGCTCGCGCGGGGTTACGTCGGCCGCGCAGATCTGACTGCGGATCGTTTTGTTGCCAACCCGCTGGGTAACGGTGAGCGCATGTACCGCACCGGTGACCTGGTGCGCCGCACCGCCACTGGCGACATCGTCTACATGGGTCGTACCGACTTCCAGGTGAAGCTACGCGGTCTGCGTATCGAACTCGGTGAGATCGAATCCGCCTTGACGGCTTTCGATTCCGTCGGCCAGGCGGTCGTGGTCATGAATTCCGACCCGCGTACCGGTGACCGCCTCGTCGGTTATGTGGTGCCCACGGCTGCGGCAGCTGTGGCAGCCGCAGCCGAATCGACCGATACGACTGCGACGTTGGATATCGACGCGCTGCGGGCGCACCTGGCGTCGCGCCTGCCGTCGTACATGGTCCCGGCCGCTCTCGTGGTGCTGGATGCCATGCCGCTCAATGCGAACGGCAAATTGAATCGAAAGGCGCTGCCGGAGGCCGAGTTTGAAGCCACGGTCTTCCGCGCGCCGTCGACTCCGACCGAGGAGATCGTGGCGGGCGTCTTCGCCGAGCTGCTCGGGGTCGAGCGGGTGGGGGCGGATGACGACTTCTTCGCTCTGGGTGGGAACTCGCTGGTGGCTACGCGGGTCGCGGCGCGGCTGGGGGCGGCGCTGGATACTCGGGTTCCGGTGCGGGTGTTGTTTGCGGCGCCGACGGTGGCGGGACTTGCCGGCATGGTGGAGCGGCAGGCGGGGCGGGGGCGGCGAGCCTTGACCGCCGGGACGCGGCCGGATGTGGTGCCGTTGTCGTTGGCGCAGCAGCGGATGTGGTTTCTCAATCGGTTCGATCCGGGGTCGGCGGCTTACAACATTCCGGTCGCGGTGCGGTTGAGTGGCGAGCTGGACGTGGAGGCGTTGCGGGCGGCGGTGGGCGATACCGTCGGGCGGCACGAGTCGTTGCGGACGGTTTATCCGGAGGTGGATGGCGCGGCGCGGCAGGTGGTTCGGCCGGTCGCGGAGCTGACGTACGAGCTGGATCCGGTGGTCGTGACCGCGGATTCGGTGCGGGAGCGGATTGCCGGAGTGGTGTCGGCGGGGTTCGACGTGACTCGCGAAGTTCCGTGGCGAGCCGGGTTGTTCCGGGTCGAGGCGGAAGCGGACGCCATCGGTGATGCCGCGGAATACGTGCTGGTGTTCGTGGTGCACCACATCAGCGCCGACGGCTGGTCGATGGGGCCGTTCACGCGTGACATCATGCTGGCCTATGCCGCGCGGGTGAACGGTGCCGCTCCGGCCTGGAGCCCGCTGCCGGTGCAGTACGCGGATTACACGCTGTGGCAGCGTGAAGTGCTCGGCTCCGAGGATGATCCGGGCAGCCTCCTCTCCGCGCAGGCCGGCTACTGGCGTGCCGCGCTGGCCGGGTTGCCGGACGAACTGAATCTGCCCGTGGATCGGCCGCGCCCGCCGGTGGCTTCGCTGCGTGGCGGCACGGTGAGTTTCGACATCGGCGCCGAGGTGCAGCGCGGGCTGAATGCCATTGCGCGGGAACACAACGCGACGCCGTTCATGGTGATGCACACCGCGCTGGCGGTGTTCCTCGCCCGGATGTCGGGCACCGGCGACATTGCGATCGGCACGCCGATCGCGGGCCGTGGCGAGGCCGAACTCGACGATGTGATCGGCATGTTCGTCAATACGCTGGTGCTGCGGACCCGCGTATCGGGCCGGCAGTCTTTCGCGGACCTGCTGGCCCAGGTCAAGGACGTGGACCTGGCGGCGTTCGCGCATGCGGACATGCCGTTCGAGCGACTGGTCGAACTGCTGGAACCGGAGCGTTCCACGGCGCGGAATCCGCTGTTCCAGGTGGCCTTGTCGTTCGAGAACCTGCCCGACGCCGGGTTCGAGCTGCCCGGATTGCGGGTCGGCGCAGTGGATTTCGCCATCGACACCGCGAAATTCGATCTGGAGCTGCGGGTCGTCGGCGCCTCCGAGAACGGGGCGGTAGGGGTATTCACCTTCGCCCGGGATCTGTTCGACGAAGCGACCGTGGCGGTGTTCGCGCAACGCTTCCTGCGCCTGCTGGCGGCCATCGCGGCGCGTCCGGAGACCGGTGTCGGTGCGATCGACATCCTCGACCGCGATGAACGCGCCGATCTGGAAACGCGATTCGGGCTGCCCGCCCTGCCGGCGCGCACCTTGCCGGACCTCATTGCCGACGCGGTGGCGATCGATCCCGAAGCGACCGCGGTGGTGTTCCAGGGGCGGAGTCTGTCCTACGGCGAATTGGACGGCCGGTCGAATCGGTTGGCGCGCTTGCTGATCGAGCGAGGCATCGGAGCGGAGGACCTGGTCGCGGTCGCGGTGCCGCGCTCCGACGATTCCTACCTCGCCGAGTGGGCGGTATCGAAGACCGGTGCGGCGTTCGTGCCGGTGGACCCGAACTACCCGGCCGACCGCATCGCCCACATGATCACCGATTCCGGTGCGCCGGTCGGGCTCACCGTGGCATCGGTGCGAGCCGATCTGCCGGACTCGGTGGCGTGGCTCGTACTCGACGAGCTCGAACTGAACGCCTTCGCGGACAACAGGATCGAGTCCGTTGATCGAGTTCGACCGCTGCTTCCGGACCACCCGGCCTATGTCATCTACACCTCGGGTTCCACCGGCGTGCCCAAGGGCGTCGTCGTCACGCACCGGGGCCTGGTCAACTTCACCGTGGAGCAGGTCGAGCGCTACGGACTCGATCCTGCTTCCCGGGCACTGCATTTCGCGTCACCCTCATTCGACGCGTCGATCCTGGAATTCCTGCTGGCCGTCGGAGCCGGCGGCACCCTGGTCGTCGTCCCGCCGGGAACCTACGGCGGTGCGGACCTGGCCGAGCTGATCCGCGACGAGCAGGTCACCCATGCCCTGATCACCCCGGCGGTCCTCGCCACCCTGGACCCGTCCGGGCTGGACAGCCTGCGAGTGCTCATCGCCGGTGGCGAAGCGCTGTCCGCGGATCTGGTGGGCAAATGGGCGGTTCCATTGGCGGACGGCACGATTCGCGCCTTCCACAACGCGTACGGCCCCACCGAAGCCACCATCATGACCAACCTCAGCGACCCCCTGGTGGCGCACGATCCGGTCACCATCGGCGGCCCGATCCGGGGCGTGCACTCGCTGATCCTCGACGCCCAGCTCCGGCCGGTTCCCGTCGGCGTCGCGGGTGAGCTGTACCTGTCGGGCGTGCAGCTGGCGCGCGGCTATCACGCCCGCCCGGGCCTGAGCGCCGAACGGTTCGTCGCCAACCCGTACGTCGCGGGCGAACGCATGTACCGCACCGGAGATGTGGTGCGGTGGACCGGGAACGGCGAGGTCGAGTACGTCGGCCGCTCCGACTTCCAGGTCAAGATCCGCGGCTTCCGCATCGAACTCGGCGAGATCGACGCCGCCCTGGCCGCACACGAAGCGGTCGGCTTCGCGGTGACGATCGGCCATCGCACGGCCGCCGGCGCCACGATGCTGGCCGCCTATGCCCTGCCCGCCGCCGGCCGGGAGATCGATCCCGCGGCGCTCACCGCGCACCTCGCCGCCCGGCTGCCGGAATACATGGTGCCGGCCGCCATCACGATTCTCGATGCCGTCCCCTTGACGCCCGCCGGCAAGCTGGATCGGCGGGCACTGCCGGAACCCGTGCTCGTCCAGCGCGAATTCCTGGCCCCGCGAACGGCTTCGGAACAGGCGGTCGCCGATGTGCTGGCGGCCGTGCTCGGCCTGGAGCGGGTCGGCGTGCACGACGACTTCTTCGCCCTGGGCGGCAATTCGCTGCTCGCCACCCAGGTGGCGGGCCGCCTCGGCGCTGCCCTGGACACCCACGTGCCCGTGCGCACCCTGTTCGAATCGCCAGGCGTCGCGGCGCTCGCCCGCGCGGTCGAACCACAGGCGGGGCGCGGCCGCACGGCGCTGATCGCCGGACCGCGCCCGCAGCTCGTGCCCCTGTCGTTGGCACAGCAGCGGATGTGGTTCCTCAACCAGTTCGACACCGGCTCGGCGGCCTACAACATTCCGGCGGCCGTGCGCCTGACCGGCGAACTGGATGTGGCCGCATTGCAGCAGGCGGTAGCCGACACCATCGGCCGCCACGAATCGCTGCGCACGGTCTATCCGCAGATCGACGGCGCGGCCCGGCAGGTGATCCGGTCCGCCGAGGAGACGGTGCCCGATCTGACCCCGGCCCCGGTGACCACCGACGCGCTGCGGGACAGTATCGCGGAGGTGCTGTCGACGGGATTCGATGTCGCACAGGAGGTTCCGCTGCGGGCCCGGCTGTTCCGTGTCGAGTCGTCCCCGGAATCCCTGAACGAGACCGCAGAGTACGTGCTGGTTTTCGTAGCCCACCACATCAGCGCCGACGGCTGGTCGATGGGCCCGTTCACCCGCGACATCATGCTGGCCTACGCGGCGCGCGCGAACGGTGCGGCTCCGGGCTGGCACCCGCTGCCGGTCCAGTACGCGGATTACACGCTGTGGCAACGCGAAGTCCTGGGCTCCGAGGACGATCCGGACAGCCTGATCTCCGCGCAGGCCGGCTACTGGCGCGACGCCCTGGCTGGATTGCCGGACGAGCTGAACCTGCCATCGGATCGCCCCCGCCCGCCGGTGGCGTCCCTGCGCGGCGGCACCGTGTCGTTCGAGATCGGCGACGAACTGCATCACGGGCTGCGAAGCCTGGCGCGGGAACACCATGCGACGCTGTTCATGGTCGTGCACGCCGCCCTCGCGGTATTCCTGTCGCGCCTGTCGGGCAGTGCCGACCTGGCCATCGGAACCCCGATCGCCGGACGCGGCGAGGCCGAACTCGACGACGTGATCGGCATGTTCGTCAACACCCTGGTGCTGCGCACCCGCGTCAGCGGGCAGCAGACCTTCGAAGACCTGCTCACCGAGGTCAAGGACACCGATCTGGCGGCCTTCGCGCACGCGGATCTCCCGTTCGAACGGCTCGTCGAACTGCTGAACCCGGAGCGCTCCACCGCGCGGAACCCGCTGTTCCAGGTGGCCCTGTCGTTCGAGAACCTCCCCGAAGCCGGATTCGAACTGCCCGGATTGCGGGTCGGCGCGGTCGATTTCGCGATCGACACCGCGAAATTCGATCTGCAACTGTCCATCGCGGCAACCGCCGATTCCGGTGCGACCGGCACCTTCACCTTCGCCCGGGACCTGTTCGACGCGAACACCGTGGCGGCGTTCGCACAGCGGTTCCTGCGGCTGCTGGCCGAAATCGTCGCGCGCCCCGGGCATCCGGTCGGCGACCTCGAGCTGTTGTCGCCCAGCGAGTTCGAGGACCTCACCGATCGCCGGGGCGGCGCGACCGAACCGGCCCGCACCTGGCCCGACCTGATCGCCGATGCCGTCGCGATCGACCCGGACGCGCCCGCGGTGATCAGCCGGCACGCCGATACCACCCAACCGGCTACGAGCCTGTCCTACCGCGAACTCGACACCCGCTCGAATCGCCTGGCGCGCTTGCTGATCGCACGCGGTATCGGCACCGAGGATCTGGTGGCCGTCGCCGTCCCGCGCTCGGCCGACGCCTATTGCACCGCCTGGGCGGTGTCCAAGGCCGGTGCGGCCTTCGTGCCGGTGGATCCCGACTACCCGGCCGACCGTATCGCCCACATGATCACCGACTCCGGTTCGCCGATCGGGCTCACCGTGGCGGCGGCGCGCGCGAGCCTGCCCGACTCGGTCGAATGGCTCGTACTGGAGGACCTGGAGGACACCGCCGGAGCGGCGAATACCTTCGCGGACAATGCGATAGCCGATACCGAGCGCGTGCGCCCGTTGCGTCCCGAACACCCAGCCTATGTCGTCTACACCTCCGGTTCCACCGGCGTACCCAAGGGCGTCGTGGTCTCCCACGCCGGCCTGGCCAACTTCACCGCCGAGCAGGTGGCGCGTTACCACCTCGATTCCAACACGCGCGCACTGCAATTCGCGTCGCCGTCCTTCGACGGATCGATGATGGAATACCTGATGGCCCTCGGCCGCGGCGGCGCTCTCGTGGTCGTTCCCCCGGGCGTCTACGGCGGCGAGGAACTGGCCGAGGTCATTCGCGGCGGCGGTGTCACACACGCGTTCATCACCACCGCCGCGCTCGCCACCTTCGGGCCGGAGGGCCTGGATACGCTGCGGGAGCTGGTGGTCGGCGGCGAGGCCGTCCCGGCCGAACTGATCGCCAAGTGGGCGACTCGCCTCGGTGCGAGCGGCACCGTGCGCGCCTTCCACGACGTCTACGGTCCGACCGAAACCACCATCGTCACCACCATCAGCGATCCCCTGAGCGCGGGCGATCCGGTCACCATCGGCGGCCCGATCCGGGGCACGCGGGCGCTGATCCTGGACAACCGCCTGCATCCGGCCCCGGTCGGCGTGCCGGGCGAACTGTACCTGGCGGGCATTCAACTGGCGCGCGGCTACCACCGGCGCGCGGGCCTGACCGCCGATCGTTTCGTCGCCAACCCGTACGCGCCCGGCGAACGCATGTACCGCACCGGTGACGTGGTGCGCTGGACCGCCGTCGGCACCATCGAATACGTCGGCCGCTCCGACTTCCAGCTCAAGGTGCGCGGCTTCCGCATCGAACTCGGCGAGATCGACGCGGCGCTGTCCGCGCACGACTCGGTGGACTACGCGGCCACCATCGGCCACCGCACCGACGCCGGCTCCACCATCCTCGCGGCCTATGTGGTGCCCGCGCCCGGCCACGCCATCGACATCGCGGCCCTCACCGAGCATGTCGCGGCCCGTCTCCCGGAGGACATGGTGCCGACGGCCATTACGGTCCTCGACGCGATTCCGCTGAACCCGGTCGGCAAGCTGGATCGCCGCGCCCTGCCGGAACCGGTGCTGACCCGGCGGGAATTCCAGGCCCCGAGAACGGCTTTGGAACAGACCGTCGCCGACGTGATGGCGGCGGTCCTCGGGCAGGAACGCGTCGGCGTGCACGACGACTTCTTCGCCCTGGGCGGCAATTCGCTGCTCGCCACCCAGGTGGTGGCGCGGCTGGGCGCGGCCCTGGATGCCCGGGTGCCCGTGCGCACGCTGTTCGAAGCGCCCACCGTCGGCGCGCTCGCGGCCGGTGTGGCAGCGCTCGCGGGGGCCGGTGGCCGTCCGGCCCTGACCGCGCGGCAGCGTCCGGAGCGGATCCCCTTGTCGCTGGCACAGCAGCGCATGTGGTTCCTCAACCAGTTCGACACCGCGTCGGGCGCCTACAACATTCCCGTCGCGGTCCGGCTGTCCGGCGATCTGGAAGTGACCGCGCTGCAACAGGCCGTCGCCGATCTGATCGAACGCCACGAGGTGCTGCGCACCATCTACCCGGAGCTCGACGGCGAACCCGTGCAGGTGATCCTGCCTGCGGCACAGGCGATTCCGGATCTGACTCCGGTTCCGGTCGGCGCCGCGTCGGTGCACGAGCGGATCGCCGAGTTTCTCGGCGCCGGCTTCGACGTGACCACCGAACTGCCGTTGCGCGGCCGGCTCTTCCGCGTCGAGGACGACGAGTACGTCCTGGCGTTCGTCGCGCATCACATCAGCGCCGACGGCTGGTCCATGGGCCCGCTCACCCGCGATGTGATGATCGCCTACGCGGCCCGGGTCGCGGGGAACGCGCCCTCGTGGCCGCCGCTGCCCGTGCAATACGCCGACTTCAGCCTCTGGCAGCGCGAGGTGCTCGGCGCTGCGGACGACCCGGCGAGTCTGCTCGCGGCGCAATCCGATTACTGGCGGAACCGGTTGGCCGGATTGCCGGACGAGCTGAACCTGCCGTCGGACCGTCCGCGTCCGCCGGTGGCGTCCCTGCGCGGCGGCACGGTGACCTTCGAGATCGACGCCGCATTGCAGGGCGGACTGAATGCCCTTGCGCAGGAACACAATGCGACCCCGTTCATGGTCATGCACACCGCGCTGGCCGTCTTCCTGTCCCGCTTGTCGGGCACCGGTGACATCGCCGTCGGCACGCCCGTCGCCGGACGCGGCGCGGCCGAGCTCGATGACGTGATCGGCATGTTCGTCAATACGCTCGTGCTGCGCACCCGGGTATCGGGCCGGCGGGCCTTCGCGGACCTGCTGGCCGAGGTCAAGGACACCGATCTGGCCGCCTTCGCGCACGCGGACATCCCGTTCGAGCGGCTCGTGGAGTTGCTGAACCCGGAGCGTTCCACCGCGCGGAACCCGCTCTTCCAGGTGGCGCTGTCGTTCGAGAACCTCTCGGACGCCGGCTTCGAACTGCCCGGATTGCGGCTCGGCGCAGTCGATTTCGACGCCGCCGTCGCGAAGTTCGATCTCCAGTTGACCATCGCCGGTGCGTCCGATTCCGGTGCGACCGGCATGTTCACCTTCGCCCGGGACCTGTTCGACGCGGCCACGGTCGAGATGTTCGCGCAGCGATTCCTGCGCCTGCTCGCCGATATCGTGGCCCGGCCCGCGCATCCGGTCGGTGAATTGGTGCTGCTGTCGCCCGCCGAGCGCGCGGATCTCCTCGATCGGCGCGGCGGTACGGCCGAGCCCGCGCGCACGCTGCCGGAGCTGCTGAGCGCCGCGGTCCAGGCGAATCCGTCCGGCCCGGCGGTGGTGTTCGGCGGGCGCAGCACGTCCTATCGGGCGCTGGACGCCCAGTCGAACCGATTGGCGCGCTTGCTCATCGAACGCGGCATCGGCGCCGAGGACGTGGTGGCGGTCGCCGTCCCGCGCTCGGACGATTCGTACCGCACCGCCTGGGCGGTAGCCAAGACCGGCGCCGCGTTCGTGCCGGTCGACCCGAACTACCCGGCCGACCGCATCGCGCACATGGTCACCGATTCCGGTGCGCTGATCGGCGTGACCGTCGCGGCCGTGCGGGCGGACCTGCCGGACTCGGTGACCTGGCTGGTGCTCGACGACCTGGACCAGGCGGTGAGCGGCGCGAACGCGTTCGCGGACACCGTGATCGCCGATGCCGAGCGGGTGCGCCCCTTGCGCCCGGAGCATCCCGCGTACGTCATCTACACCTCCGGCTCCACCGGGCTGCCCAAGGGCGTCGTGGTCACCCACGCCGGTCTGGCCAACTTCACCGCCGAGCAGTCGGAGCGGTATCGACTCGATTCCGGTTCGCGCGCACTGCATTTCGCGTCGCCGTCCTTCGACGCCTCGATCCTCGAGTTCCTGCTGGCGATCGGCGGAGGCGGCACCCTGGTCGTCGTCCCGCCGGACGTCTACGGCGGCGAGGAGCTGGCCGAGCTGATCCATCGTGAGCAGGTCACCCATGCGCTGATCACCCCCGCCGTGCTGTCCACGCTGGATCCGTCCGGGCTCGACAGTCTGCGGGTGCTGATCGCCGGTGGTGAGGCGCTGTCCGCCGATCTGGTGGGGAAGTGGGCGGTTCCGTTGGCGGACGGCACGATTCGCGCCTTCCACAATGCCTATGGTCCGACCGAGGCCACGATCATGACCAACCTCAGCGACGCCCTGTCCGCAGGAGCGCCGGTCACCATCGGCGGCCCGATCCGGGGCGTACGGGCGCTCGTCCTCGACGACCACCTCCAGCCGGTTCCGGTCGGCGTGGCGGGTGAGCTGTACGTGTCGGGTATCCAGCTGGCGCGCGGCTACCACGCGCGCCCGGGGCTGAGTTCCGAACGGTTCGTGGCGAATCCGTACGCCGACGGCGAGCGCATGTACCGCACCGGCGACGTCGTCCGGTGGACCGGCAACGGCGGCATCGAGTACGTGGGCCGATCCGACTTCCAGGTGAAGATCCGCGGGTTCCGCATCGAACTCGGCGAGATCGACGCGGTGCTGGCCGCGCACCAGGACGTCGATCACGCCGTCACCCTCGGCCGGGCCACCCCCGCCGGGGAAACGGTGCTCGTCTCCTATGTGCTTGCCGCACCGGGACATACGGTCGACACCGAGCGCCTGGCCGGGCACGCCGCCACCCGCCTGCCCGCCCATATGGTCCCGGCGGCCATCGTCTGGCTGGACGAACTGCCCCTGACCCCGGTCGGGAAGCTGGATCGCGCCGCGCTGCCCGCGCCCGAACTGCGCCCGCGCGCCTACCGCGCACCGTCGACCCGGGCCGAGTCGCTGGTGGCCGCAGCCTTCGCGGCGGCCCTCGGACTGGAACGGGTCGGCGCGGAGGACGACTTCTTCGCCGTCGGCGGCACCTCGCTGCTGGCGACCCGGGTGGTGAGCCGGCTCCGGGAGCAGACCGGGGTACGCCTGACCGTCGCCGACTTCTTCGGTGATGCCACCGTCACCGGACTGGCCCGCCGCCTCGGCGATCTCGAACCCGCCGCCGCACCCGATCCGGCGGCCGCGCTCGGCATCGTGCTGCCCATCCGGGCCGAGGGCGATGCCACGCCGCTGTTCTGTATTCATCCGATGGCCGGGCTGTCCTGGTGCTACTCCGGTTTGACCCGGGTGCTGCCGCCCGGCCAGCCGATCTACGGTCTGCAATCCCCGGCGCTGACGGAATCGGGTTTCGCGCCGGAGTCCCTCGCCGAGATCGCCGCGCGCTATGTCATCGAGTTGCGCTCGGTCCAGCCCGAGGGCCCGTACCGCCTGCTGGGCTGGTCGCTCGGCGGCAAGCTGGCCCACGCCATCGCGGCGAACCTGCGGGAGCACGGCGAATCGGTCGAACTGCTGGCCCTGCTCGACGCCTACCCCTATCCCGTCCGGGCCGAAGCCCCGCTCCGGGACGCCCTGCGCGAGACCTTCGCCGGTCTCGGACTCCCCGATGCCATGGCCGAACTGGACGATCAGCTCGAACTGAGCGCGGCGGCCGTCGACAGCCTGCAGGAGTTCCTCGAACGGGACTTCGGTGACGTATCCCACGACCTGGTGCGCCGGATGTCCGACACGGTCATTCGCACCGTGGCCCTGGACCGCGACTTCCGGCCCACCCTGCATCGCGGCGAACTGCTGTTCTTCGGCGCGGGTGCAGCCGACCACGCCGAGGCCGGGCGCGGCGCCGCCGACTGGGCGCCCTTCGTCACCGGCGAGATCGTGAACCACCTCATCCCGTCCACCCACGAAGGAATGACCGAACCCGAAGCCCTCGACCGCATCGGCGCGGTACTCACCGCAGCGCTCGAACGCCTGGACCAGGCCCGGGCGGGCACACCGGACCGCACCCCGGTCCTGACACCGCGCGCCGAAGCGGCCTGGGCAACGGACGCCCTCGACCTCGCCGGCATCTCCGTCCGGAGCATCGGCCTCGATATCGCCGACGGCACCCCGGCCGAACGCATCGATTCCGCGGTCCGTTATTTGATGCACCGGCACCCGGGACTGCGCGTCCGCTTGCGATTCGCCGGGCACGACCCGGGCGACGAGGTCGATTACCGAGGTGACGACTGGCGCTGACGCTCGACCGCCGCGGGGAAGCTACCGTATGCAGCGAGACCGTTCCTTGTTGTTGGGTAACGGTTGGCGCAGCTTGATTCGATGGATCAGGATGTGTGCTTCAGCATGCGCGCAGGGTACGACGGCAAGGGATGAGGCAGCGGTTCATGGTTCGGGTGGCCGGGGAACAGTGGAACACGATGTACGCGGGAGCACCGGCATGACCCGCCCGGTTCGCCAGCGGCCCACCCGTACCCGCCGCCCCCGCGTCACCACCCTGCCCCAGCTCATGGCCACGGCCGTGGAAGCCAATCCGAGCGGACTCGCCGTCGTGTACGCCGACGCGGCCGCCACCCTGGGCACGCTGACCTACGCCGAGCTCGACGAGCGCTCCACCCGGCTGGCGCGGCTGCTCATCGATCGCGGCATCGGGCCCGAGGACCTGGTCGCCATCGGCATTCCGCGCTCGCTCGACTCGGTGGTCGCGGTGTGGGGCGTCGCCAAGACCGGCGCGGGCTATGTGCCGGTCGATCCGAACTATCCGGCCGACCGCGTCACCCACATGGTCACCGATTCGCGGGCCGTGCTCGGGCTCACCGTGGCCGCGGTGCGCGCGGACCTGGCCGACGATGTCGAATGGCTGAGCATCGACTCGGCCGAATTCGTGGCCGAGGTGGGGGAGTACCCGGACGAGGCCATCACCTCCGGGGACCGGGTGCGGCCGCTGCGCGCCGAACACCCTGCCTATGTCATCTACACCTCCGGTTCCACCGGCAAGCCCAAGGGCGTGGTGGTCACCCAGGCCGGGCTTTCCGGCTTCTGCGACGAACAGCGCGAGCGCTACCGCACCGGAACCGAATCGCGGGCACTGCATTTCGCCTCGCCGTCCTTCGACGCCTCGGTGCTGGAACTGCTGCTCGCCCTCGGCGGCGCGGGCGCGCTGGTGGTCGCCTCGCCGGACGTGCTCGGCGGTGACGAACTGGCCGCGCTGCTGCGCCGGGAACGGGTCACCCACGCCTTCATCACCCCGGCCGCGCTGGCCTCGGTCGATCCGGCCGGGCTGGACGAACTGCGCGTGGTGGTCGCCGGCGGTGAAGCCTGCCCGCCGGATCTGGTGCGGCGCTGGGTACTTCCGATCGCCGACGGCGGCACCCGCGAGTTCTACAACGGGTACGGGCCCACCGAGACCACCATCATGACCAATATCAGCGCGCCGCTGGTGCCGGGCGAACTGGTCACCATCGGCGGGCCGGTGCGCGGCATCACCGAATACGTGCTCGACGAGCGCCTGGTGCCGGTGGTGGACGGCGTGGTCGGCGAGTTGTACATCAGCGGTGCGCAAGTGGCGCGCGGCTACCACGAACGGGCCGCGCTCACCGCCGCGCGTTTCGTGGCGAATCCCCTGGACCCCAGCGGCGCCCGGCTCTACCGCACCGGCGACCTGGTGCGGCGCACGCCCTCCGGCGATGTGGAATATCTGGGCCGCAACGACTTCCAGGTCAAGATCCGCGGCTTCCGCATCGAACTCGGCGAGATCGACGCCGTGCTCGGCTCACACGACAGCGTCGACTTCGCCGTCACCGTCGGCCACAAACTCGACACCGGCGCAACCATTCTGGCCGCCTACGTGCACGCCGCCCCGGGTTTCACCGTCGACGTGGACGAGCTGACCGCCTACGCCGAGCAGAGCTTGCCCGCGCACATGGTGCCCACCACCATCATGGTCCTGGACGTCATTCCGCTGACCCCGGTCGGCAAGCTGGATCGCCGCGCGCTGCCCGAACCGCAATTGCGCACCAAGGAATTCCGCGCCCCGGCGGGCAAACTGGAAGAGCTGGTCGCGGGCGTCTTCGCCGACCTGCTGGATCCGGCCGACCCGATCGGCGCCGACGACGACTTCTTCGAACTGGGCGGCAACTCGCTCATCGCCACCCGGGTCGCGGCCCGGCTGGGTCAGGAGATCTCCGCCCGCGTCCCCGCCCGCGTCATCTTCACCGCCTCCACCGTGGCCGCGCTGGCCGCACAGCTGGAGCCCCTGGTCGGCGCGGGCGGGCGGCCCGCGCTCACCCCGCAGTCTCGGCCCGAACGCATTCCGCTGTCCCTGGCCCAGCAGCGCATGTGGTTCCTCAACCAGTTCGACACCGCCTCGGCGGCCAACAACATCCCGTTCGCCATCCGGCTGCGCGCCACCGAACCCGGCGCAGACGCATTGGATGTGGCGGCGCTGCGGGCGGCCATCGCCGATCTGGTGGAACGGCACGAAACCCTGCGCACCGTGTACCCGGCCGTCGACGGCACCGGCTACCAGGTGATTCTGCCCGCCGCACAGGCGATTCCAGACCTGACGCCGAAACCGGTCGCGCCCGAGGAGATTCCGGGCTGGCTGACCGCGCTGGCGGTGCGCGGCTTCGACGTCGCCGCCGAGGTGCCGTTGCGCATCGAGCTGGCCGAGGCCGGACCGGGCGACTACGTGATCGCCGTGGTCGTGCACCACATCGCGGCCGACGGCGCGTCGGTCGGACCGTTCATGCGGGACCTGCTCACCGCCTACTTCGCGCACCACGCCGGCGCGCCCGTCAGCTGGGAACCGCTGGCGGTGCAGTACGCCGACTACACGCTGTGGCAGCGGGCGCTGCTCGGCGACGAACACGAGGCCGGATCGCTCGCGGCCACCCAGATCGATTACTGGCGTACCGCTTTGGCGGGCATTCCGGACCGGCTCGACCTGCCCGCCGATCGCCCCCGGCCCTCGGTGGCCAGCGGTGCGGGCGCGGTGCACAAGTTCGAGATCGACGCCGCCCTGCACGCGCGCCTGGACGAACTCGCCCAGCGCAGCGGCGCCTCGCCGTTCATGGTCATGCACAGCGCGCTCGCGATCCTGCTGGCGCGGCTGTCCGGCGGTGACGACATCGTGATCGGCACCCCCGTCGCCGGCCGCGGTGAACGCGAACTCGACGACCTGATCGGCATGTTCGTCAACACCCTGGTGCTGCGCACCCGCATCGACCCCGCCGACACCTTCGCCAACCTCCTGGAAACCGCGAAAGAGACCGACCTGGGGGCGTTCTCGCACGCCGAACTGCCCTTCGAACGCCTGGTGGAGATCCTCGACCCGGTCCGCTCGCAGGCCCACCACCCGCTGTTCCAGGTGGCGCTGTTCTTCCACAATATCGAGACCCCGCGCATGGACCTGCCGGGCTTGACCGCCGAAGCCGTCGAATTCGACGGCGCGGTAGCGAAATTCGATCTGCAGCTGTCGGTGCTGCCGCGTGAACGCGACGGCGCCGCCGACGGCATGACCGCCATGTTCACCTACGCCACCGAGCTTTTCGACGAAGCCACCGTGGCCGGGTTCGCCGATCGCCTGGTGCGGTTGCTCACCGGCATCGCCGACGCGCCCGGCACCCGGCTCGGCGACTTCGAACTCCTCGACGGCGCGGAGCGGGAACGAATCCTGCTGGGCTGGAACGACACCCGGCATCCCGTCGCGCCGGAACTGCTGCTCGACGGGTATCGCCGGGCGGTCGCGGAACATCCGGACGCCGTCGCCCTGCACTACGAGGGCACCGAACTCACCTACCGCGAATTCGATCAGCGGGTGAACAAGCTGGCCCGGCTGCTCATCGCCTACGGCGTCGGACCGGAATCGCTGGTCGGGCTGTCGCTGCGGCGGTCGCCGGAACTGGTCATCGGCATGTACGCGGTCATCGCCGCGGGCGGTGCGTACGTGCCGCTGGACCCGGACCATCCGGCCGAGCGCATCGCGCACATTCTCGATACCGCGCAACCGGTCTGCGTACTCACCACCATCGCCGACGCCGTCCCGGTGCCCGACGACACCGGCGTGGTGTTCCTCGACGTGCTCGACAACAGCGTGTTCAACGGTGCGCCGCTGGCCCCGTCCGAACTCCTCGGCAAGGTGCGGCCGGACCATCCCGCCTACGTCATCTTCACCTCCGGCTCCACCGGCCGCCCCAAGGGCGTCGCCGTCTCGCACGGGGCCATCCACAACCAGACCACCTGGATGCTGGCCGAGTACCCGATGGGACCGGGCGACGTCTACCTGCAGAAGACCGCCACCACCTTCGACGTGTCGCTGTGGGGCTACTTCATGCCGCTGCGCACCGGCGCGACACTGGTGGTCGCCACCCACGACGGGCACCGCGATCCGCAGTACGTGGCGGAAGCCATTGCGCGGCACCGGGTCACCGTCACCGACTTCGTGCCGTCCATGCTCACCGTGTTCGCCGCGCACACCGCGCCGGGCGGGCTCGGCAGCCTGCGCGACGTGTTCGTGATCGGCGAGGCGCTGCCGCCGGAGACCGTGGCCGCCTTCGCGGCGGTCTCGGATGCCAAGGTGCACAACCTGTACGGGCCCACCGAGGCCGCGGTATCGGTGACCTACTGGCAGGCGCGCGGCGATGAACGGCCCACCGTGCCGATCGGCCTGCCGCAGTGGAACACTCGCGTCTACGTGCTGGACGCGGGCTTGCGGCCGGTGCCGCCGGGCGTCGCCGGTGAGCTGTACCTGGCCGGTGATCAGCTGGCGCGCGGCTACGTGCGCCGACCGGACCTCACCGCGGATCGCTTCGTGGCCAACCCCTTCGGGGACGGCGAGCGCATGTACCGCACCGGCGACCTCGTGGTCTGGCGCAGCGAAGGGGCGGATCGGCCGCAGCGGCTGGACTACATCGGGCGCACCGACTTCCAGGTCAAGTTCCGTGGTCAGCGCATCGAACTGGGCGAGATCGAGACCGCGCTGCTGGCACAGCCTTCCGTGTCGGCGGCCGTCGCGCTGGTGATGGGCTCCGAGCTCGGCGATCAGCTGGTGGCGTACGCGGTGCCGAAGCCGGGGCAGACCATCGAACAGGCCGAACTGCTGGCCGCGCTCGCAGATCACCTGCCCGCGTACATGATTCCGGCGACCATCGTCGCGCTGGACGAATTCCCGCTGAACCCCAGCGGCAAACTGGATCGCAAGGCGCTGCCCGCGCCCACCTTCAGCGGCCGCGAATTCCGGGCTCCGGCAACGCCGGTCGAGGAAATCGTGGCGGGGGTCTTCGCCGAGGTGCTCGGCATCGAACGGGTCGGCGCGGACGACGACTTCTTCGAACTCGGCGGCAACTCCCTGGTCGCGACGCAGGTAGTGGCGCGGCTGGGCGCGGCCGTCGGGGACCGGGTGCCGGTGCGCGCCCTGTTCGAGACGCCGACCGTGACCGCGCTCGCCACCGCCATCGAATCGCGGACGCGGCGGGGACGGACGCACGAGCTGGGTTCGATCGCCCGGCCCGAGCGGTTGCCGCTCTCGCTGGCACAGCAGCGCATGTGGTTCCTCAACCGGTTCGAGGACCAGGGCGACGGCACCATCGGCGCCGGATCGGCCGCCTACAACCTGCCGTTCGGGCTGCGGCTCACCGGCAGCCTCGACGTGGCGGCGCTGACCGCGGCGCTCGACGATGTGGTGGCGCGGCACGAGGTGCTGCGCACCGTGTACCCGGAAACCCCCGAAGGCCCGGTGCAGGTCGTACTGCCCGCCGGCGCGGACACCGCGGCCGCGCGCCTGGAGACCCTGCGGGTCACCGAGGCCGAGATCGCCGCCACCGTGTACGAGCTCGCGGTGACCCCGTTCGACGTCACCCGCGAGGTGCCGATCCGGGTGCGGCTGCTCGAAATCACCGACCGCGCAGCCGATTCCGCACCGGAATACGTGCTCGCCGTGGTCGCGCACCATATCGCCGCCGACGGCTCCTCCATGGCCCCGCTGGCCCGCGACCTCATGACCGCGTACGCCGCGCGGGCCGCCGGATCCGAACCCGGCTGGGCGCCGCTGGCCGTGCAGTACGCCGACTACGCGCTGTGGCAGCGGGCCGTGCTCGGCGACGAGAACGATCCGGAATCCATTGCCGCCCAGCAGATCGGCTACTGGCGGCAGGAACTCGACGGCCTGCCCGACCTGCTCGAACTGCCGACCGACCGGCCGCGGCCCGCCGTGGCGTCGCTGGCCGGCGCACGCATGAACGTGGTCATCGACGCCGACACCCACGCCGGACTGGTGCGGCTGGCGCGCGAACACAACTCGACCCTGTTCATGGTGGTGCACACCGCGTACGCGCTGCTGCTCGCGCGCCTGTCCGGGACCGGCGATATCGCCATCGGCACGCCGGTCGCGGGGCGTGGTGAACGCGAACTCGACGACCTCATCGGCATGTTCGTCAATACCGTCGTCTTCCACACCCGGGTCGACGGCAATGCCACCTTCGCCGAACTGCTCGCCCGCCAGCGCGAAACCGACCTGCAGGCGTTCTCGCACGCCGACATTCCGTTCGAGCGCCTCGTCGAGGTGCTCAGCCCGCCGCGCTCCACCGCGCACCACCCGCTCTTCCAGGTCGGCCTGTCGTTCCAGAACATGGCGCAGCAGAGCCTGGAACTGCCGGGCCTGACCGTCGCCGGGCTCAGCGCGGAAGTCGAAGTCTCGCAGTTCGATCTGCACCTGATCGTCTCCGACACCTACGACGAAACCGGCGCACCGGCGGGCATCGGCGGCTTCATCACCTACGCCTCCGACCTGTTCGACGCCTCGACCGTCGCGGGCATGCTGGAACGCCTCTCGCGCCTGCTCGCCGCCGTGGTCGCGGACAGCTCCGTGCGCGCCGGCGACATCGACCTGCTGGCCGAAGGCGAACGCGCCGAACTCCTCGAAGCGCGCAATGCGACCGCCCACCAGGTGGATTCGGCCGCGACCCTGGCGTCGCTGCTCGACGCCACCGTGGCGAAATCGCCGGAAGCGGTCGCACTCGTCGGCCCCGACGGTGAGATCCTGACCTACGCCGACCTGGCGCAGCGCGTGAATCCCCTGGCACGACAACTGATCTCGTTGGGCGTCGGCCCCGAGTCCCGGGTGGCGCTGGCGATCCGGCGCTCGGTGGATCTGGTCGTGGCCATGTACGCGGTATCCGTCGCGGGTGGCGCGTACGTACCCGTCGATCCGGACCAGCCGGCCGAGCGCACCGGCTACATTCTCGAGACGGCCGCGCCGGTGTGCGTACTGACCACGTCGCGCGATGGTTTCGAGCTGCCCGCCCCCGCGTCTGACGGGGCGGCCGGGACAGCGGTGCTCCGGATCGACGAGGTCGAGCTGTCGGCCCTGTCGGCCACGGCTGTTGCCGACACCGAGCGGGTCTCGCCGCTGCGGCCGCAGAACACGGCGTATGTGATCTTCACGTCCGGTTCGACCGGGCGGCCGAAGGGTGTGGCGTTGCCGCATGCGGCGGTGTCCAACCAGTTGCAGTGGAAGACCGCGGAATTCGGGCTGGGTGCGGATGACGCGGTGCTGTTGAAGACGGCCGCTACCTTCGACCTTTCGGTGTGGGAGTTCTGGTCGGCTGCCGTGTGCGGTGGGCGACTGGTGATCGCCGGTGCCGACGGGCATCGGGATCCGGTGTATCTGAACGAGCTCATGGTGCGCGAAGGCGTCACCACGCTGCATGCGGTGCCGTCCATGCTGGCGGCGTTGATGACGGAATCCGGTGGGCGGCTGACGGATTCGCTGCGGCGGGTGCTGGCCATCGGCGAGGCGCTGCCCGCTTCGGTGGCGCAGCGGTTCCGGGGTGCGAATCCGGGTGCGACGCTGTTCAACCTGTACGGGCCCACCGAGGCGGCGGTGTCCATCACCACGCATACGGTGACCGATGCCGACCAGATCGGCGTGTCCATCGGCGCGCCGGAGTGGAACAGCCGGGTGTACGTGCTGGATTCGCGTCTGCGGCCGGTGCCGGTGGGTGTCTCCGGTGAGCTGTACCTGGCGGGCGATCAGCTGGCGCGCGGATACTTCGGCCGGCCGGACCTGACCGCGGATCGCTTCGTGGCCAACCCGTTCGGGCACGGCGAGCGCATGTACCGCACCGGTGACCTGGTGGCCTGGAACGCGGACGGCGAACTGGACTACCGGGGCCGCACCGACTTCCAGGTGAAGATCCGTGGCTTCCGCATCGAACTCGGTGAGATCGAGGCGGCGCTGCTGGCCATGCCGGAGATCGCGAATGTCGCGGTGCTGGCCAAGTCGGATCAGCGCACCGGGGATCGCCTGGTGGCGTACCTGGTGCCCGCCGGCGCGGATATCGATGTGGCGCAGGTGAAATCGGCGCTCGCCGCCGCACTGCCGTCGTACATGGTGCCGTCGGCCTTCGTGGTCCTCGACGCGCTGCCGTTGAACGTCAACGGCAAGCTGGATCGAAAGGCCCTGCCGGAACCCGAATTCGAGACCACCGCGTTCCGCGCGCCGTCCACTCCTATCGAAGAGATCGTGGCGAACGTGTTCGCCGAGGTGCTCGGGACCGAAAGGGTCGGCGCGGACGACGACTTCTTCGCCCTCGGCGGCAACTCCCTGGTCGCCACCCAGGTCGCGGCCCGGCTGGGCGCGGCCCTCGATGCCCGCGTCCCGGTGCGCCTGCTGTTCGAGGCGTCCACCGTCGCCGCGCTCGCCATCAAGGTGGAGCAGCGGGCGGGGACCGGGCGCAAGGCGCTCGTCGCCGGACCGCGTCCCGAGGTGCTGCCGCTGTCGCTGGCACAGCAGCGCATGTGGTTCCTCAACCAGTTCGATGTGGACTCGGCCGCCTACAACATTCCGGTGGCCGTGCGGCTCACCGGCGATCTGGATGTGGACGCGCTGCAGCAGGCCGTCGCCGACACCATCGGGCGGCACGAATCGCTGCGCACCGTCTACCCGCAGATCGACGGGGCGGCCCGGCAGGTCGTGCGGCCCGCCGTACAGGCCGTGCCGGACCTGACCCCGGTGCTGGTGACCGCCGGCACGCTGCCGCATCGCATCGCCGGGATTCTGTCCGCCGGCTTCGACGTCACCCGCGAAGTGCCGTTGCGCGCCAAGCTGTTCCGGGTCGAAGGCGCCGAACACGAGCACGTGCTGGTGTTCGTGGCGCATCACATCAGCGCCGACGGCTGGTCCATGGGCCCGCTCACCCGCGACGTCATGCTCGCCTACGCCGCGCGCACCAACGGGGAAGCCCCGGCCTGGTCGCCGCTGCCGATCCAGTACGCGGACTACACGCTGTGGCAGCGCGAAGTGCTCGGCTCCGAGGACGATCCGGACAGCCTCATCACCGCGCAGACCGAGTTCTGGCGCAGCACCCTCGCCGGCATTCCGGACGAGCTGAACCTGCCGTCGGATCGCCCGCGCCCGCCGGTGGCCTCCATGCGCGGCGGCACCGTCACCTTCGAGATCGGCGCGGAACTGCAGCAGGCGCTGCGGCGCATCGCCCGGGAACGCAACGCCACCCAGTTCATGGTCATGCACACCGCGCTCGCGGTGTTCCTGGCCCGGCTCTCCGGCACCGCGGACATCGCCATCGGCACGCCCATCGCGGGTCGTGGCGAAGCCGAACTCGACGATGTGATCGGCATGTTCGTCAACACGCTGGTGCTGCGCACCGGGGTGCACGGACAGCAGACGTTCGAGGAACTCCTCGCGGCCGTCAAGGACACCGATCTGGCCGCCTTCGCGCACGCCGACGTGCCGTTCGAGCGGCTCGTCGAACTGCTCAACCCGGAACGCTCCACCTCGCGCAATCCGCTGTTCCAGGTGGCGCTGTCGTTCGAGAACCTGCCCGACGCGGGCTTCGAACTGCCCGGGCTGCGGGTCGGCGCGGTCGAATTCGACAATGCCACCGCCAAATTCGATCTGCTGCTGACCATCGCGAGCAGCGCCGACGCGGGCGCGACCGCCATCTTCACCTACGCGCGTGACCTGTTCGACGAGGCCACCGTGGAAGTGTTCGCGCAGCGCTTCGTGCGACTGCTCGAGGACATCGTGGCGCGGCCCGAGCTGCCGGTCGGCGATCTGGGCCTGCTCTCGGCCGCCGAACACGCCGATCTCGTCGATCGCACCGGCGGACCGGCCGTGCCGCCGCGCACCCTGCCCGATCTCATGCGCGAAGCGGTGCTGGCCAATCCGTCCGGGCCCGCGGTCGTGCACCGGGGCCGGTCCTTCGACTACTCGGATCTGGACGCCGCCTCCTCCAAGCTGGCGCGCGCCCTCATCGCCGCCGGCGCGGGACCGGACGTGCCGGTGGCCGTGGCCATCCGGCGCTCCATCGAATCGGTGCTCACCACCTGGGCGGTCATCAAGACCGGCGCCATCTTCGTGCCGATCGACCCGGACTACCCGGCCGACCGGATCGCCCACATGCTCACCGATTCGGGTGTGGGACTGGGCCTTTCGCTGAGCCCGGACATTCCGGCGCTGCGCGCGGCCGCCGGCGGCACCGACTGGATCGCGCTGGACGAGCGGCGCTTCGTGCTCGACGTCGACCGGCACCCCGACACCCCGATCACCGACGCCGAGCGGGTGCGCCCGCTGCATCCGCAGCACGGGGCCTACGTGGTGTACACCTCCGGCTCCACCGGCGTGCCCAAGGGCGTGATCGTCACGCACGCCGGCCTGGCCAACTTCAATGCCGCCCAGATCGCGCGCTATGGCCTCGACTCGTCCACGCGCGCACTGCATTTCGCCACGCCGTCGTTCGACGGATCGATGATGGAACACCTGTTCGCGATCGCCGCGGGCGGCACCCTGGTCGTGGTGCCGCCGGGGATCTACGGCGGCGCCGAACTCGCCGAGGTGATCAAGCGCGAACAGGTCACGCACGCGTTCATCACCACGGCCGCGCTGTCCACCCTCGACCCGGAGGGCCTGGACAGCCTGCGCATGCTGGCCGCCGGCGGTGAAGCGGTGCCCGCCGAACTCATCGACAAGTGGGCGCTGCCCTTGGCGGACGGCCGGATTCGCGCCTTCCACAATGTGTACGGTCCGACCGAGACCACCATCGTCACCACCATGAGCGAACCGCTGGCGCCGGGCGATCAGCTCACCATCGGCGGTCCGATTCGCGGTGTGCAGGCGCTGGTGCTCGACGACCGTTTGCGGCCCGTGCCGGTCGGCGTCGCGGGCGAGCTGTACCTGGCGGGCATCCAGCTGGCGCGCGGCTACCACGAGCGTCCGGCGCTGAATGCCGAACGGTTCGTGGCGCATCCGTACGCCGCCGGGGAACGCATGTACCGGACCGGTGACGTGGTGCGGTGGACGCCGGAGCGGACCATCGAATACATCGGGCGTTCCGACTTCCAGGTCAAGGTGCGCGGTTTCCGCATCGAACTCGGCGAGATCGACACCGCCCTGGCCTCGCACGAGAGTGTGGACTTCGCGGTCACCGTGGGGCACCGGACCGAGGCCGGGGCCACCATCCTGGCCGCCTACGTGCTGCCGGTCGCCGGGCACGAGATCGACACCGCGGCGCTCACCGCGCATGTCGCGGGCCGGCTGCCGGAATACATGGTGCCGACGGCCATTACGGTCCTCGACGCCATCCCACTCACCCCGGTCGGCAAGCTCGACCGCCGGGCGCTGCCGGAACCGGTGCTCACCCGGCGCGAATTCCAGGCGCCGCGAACGGAACTGGAGCAGACCGTCGCCGATGCCGTGGCGGAGGTGCTCGGCCTGGACCAGGTCGGCATCCACGACAGCTTCTTCGCGCTCGGCGGCAACTCGCTGCTGGCCACCCGGGTGGTCGGCGAGCTGCGCCGCCGGACCGGAGCGAATGTCGTTGTCGCGTGGTTCTTCACCGATCCGACCGTGGCGGGGCTGAGCGCGCGCATCGAAGCCGGGGACAGCCTCGACTCCGATGCCGACGCGAGCCTGCAGCCGGTGCTGCCGATCCGGGCGACCGGCACGCAGCCGCCGCTGTTCTGTGCCCCGCCGCTGTCCGGCCTGGCCTGGCCGTTCGCCGGACTCGCCGAGCACCTGCCGGCGGATCAGCCGATCTACGGTTTGCAGTCGCGGGCGCTGACCGACGACGACTACGACCCGGCCACCTTCGGCGATCTGGTCGCGCAATACCTGGAGGCCATCCGCTCGGTGCGGCCGCACGGCCCGTACCGGGTCATCGGCTACTCGCTGGGCGGCATGATCGCCCACTCCATCGCCACCGAACTGCGGGCGGCGGGGGAGCGGGTGGAACTGCTCGGCATCCTCGACGCCTTCCCCGAAATCGACGTGGACTACTTCCGCAAGGCGGTCCGCGACGAATTCATGCAACTCGGCGTCCCCGCCGACGCCTTCCCGGCGGACCTGCGCGAGATGGGCGACGACGCCCTCGCCGCCCTGACCGCCGCCCTGCCCCCGGAACTCGCCTCCCTCACCTTCGAGCGCGTGCGCCGGGTCTACCGCGGCGCCATGCGCACCGTCGAACTCGCCGCCGCCTACCAGCCCGACCGCTTCGACGGCCGCCTCGAACTATTCCGCGCCTCCATCCACAACCCGGGCGAACGCGTCGGCTCCCCCGCCGAATGGGAACCGTTCGCCACCGGAGTGTCCGATTACGTTCTGCCCCTGCGCCATCCGCAGATGACGAGCGCCGAGGCATTCGCCGAAATCGGGCCGCGCCTGGCGCAGCTGCTCCAGAGCGGTGGTAGTGACGACGCGACCCGGGCAGCGAGCGGCGTCGCCGAACGCGGAACGGCTGCTTCCGGTTTCGACGGTCGTGGCGCGGGCACCATTGACGCGGCCACAGCTGATGCGGGCGCGAGCCGGCTGCCCTCAGCGGGTACGACCTCCGGAGCTTTCGGTGCCGTCGCGGTGAGCGATGCCGCGGAAACCCGTGCCGGTGAGCGTGACACGGCCGAATCCGACGCCGCAGGCGAGCGCGCCGGGAGTGGGCCGGGTTCCGATTCGGGCGCGGACTGGGCGATCACGCAGGTGCTGCCGGTCATCAAGCCGGAGGATCTCGCCGCCGGGCTGAAGCCGCACGAGTCCGACGATCTCGACACCGAGGACGATGAGCTCGAAGCCGATGCGCACGAATCCGGGGAGTCGGCAACGACCGAAGACTCCTCGGAAGCGGCACCGGATCACTTCAGTCTCGGTGATTCCTCGCTGGGTGATCTGAAGGTTAGCGAACCGGCGGAATCCGCTGTGGACGAGCCGGATTCGACGCCGGAACCGGAAGCCGAACCGGAACCCGAGCCGGTCGCCGCGCGGCCGGTCACGCCGCCGGTGCCGAATATGGGGCCGCGGTTGACCGCTGTCGGGCAGGTTTCGCCATTGCCGGCGGGGGCGGTCGGGCTGCTGGAGATCGAGCCTTCCGGGTTGTGGGTGCGGGCGATCACCCTGGATATCGCCGCCGATGTGTCCGGTTCGCGGGTGCGGCGGTCCGTCGCCACGCTGCTGGATCGGCATCCGGCGCTGTGGGGGCGGTTGCGGCGTACGGGTGATGCGGTGGTGCTGGATATTCCGGGGCAGCCCGCTCCGGCGGCCGCCGCGGTGTGGCAGATCGATCCCAATGTGGAAGCCGTCGGCAATCCGATCGAGGCCGTGATCCAGGCCGCCGCCGCGGAACTGGATCCGGAGAAGGGCTACCACGTCCGGTTCGTGCTGCTCGAGAACCTGCCCGAGGACGCGGCGGTGGAACCGGAACTGCGGCCCGCCGCGGTGCTGGTGGTGGTCGCCAACGGGCTCGTCGTGGACGACACCTCGTGGCGCACCATCATCGAGGACCTCACCGCCTCCTGGT
This sequence comes from Nocardia yamanashiensis, assembly GCF_021183565.1. Classification (NCBI taxonomy): domain Bacteria; kingdom Bacillati; phylum Actinomycetota; class Actinomycetes; order Mycobacteriales; family Nocardiaceae; genus Nocardia; species Nocardia yamanashiensis. The sequence goes on along the minus strand of NZ_CP089226.1, from coordinate 5,893,288 downwards.
CCGGCGGGCACGCCACGCCGCCCAGCGCGGACGCGCATCCGCTCGGCATCGCGCGCGGACTGGCCGAACAGGCCGCCGCGCCCGACACCGTCGGCGAATTGGGTTGGTGGCGTACCGCATTGGCCTCCGCCACCGCCGGCATCTCACCCGACGAGATCACCGCCGGCGGCCGCCCCACCGGGCGCGGCCGGGTGTCGGTGTCCATCACCGGGGAAGGCGCGGCGGCCGTGGACGCGGTGGCGCGCCGCCTGCACGCCGATATCGACGATGTGCTGCTGACCGCCCTCGCGGTCACCCTGCTCGACCGGGACAGCGAATCCGCCCGCAAGGCAACGGGTTCGGTGGTGCGGTTGATCGCCGACGGGCGACTGGCCGGCGATGCCGCGGGCCGGCGCACGGTCGGCGCGTTCAGCACCGCCTACCCGTTCCCGCTGCGGCTCGACGGCGTCGACCTCGACGAGGTGCGGCGCGGCGGACCGGACGCGGGCAAGGCCATCGGGCAGGTACGGGACGCGGTGCGTGCGGTCCCGGCGCACGGCGTCGGATTCGGGCTGCTGCGGCACCTGAACCCGGCCACCGTCGCCGATATCGCGACACTCCCGGTGGGCCGCATCGGATTCCGGTACCGGGACCTGCGCCCCGCGCGGGTGTACCCGGAGCCGGTGGCCGACGACCTCTACCTCGACCTGACCGTGGACACCAGCCAGGACGGCCTGATCGCCCGCTTCGACTTCGCGGGCGCGGTGCTGGAACTGGATGACGTCAAGAAGCTCGTCGAGGGCTGGGTGCAGGCGCTGGGCGGACTCGCCGAACACGGGCGCGCGACCAACCCGTAACATTCAGCGCTATCGCGGCGATGAGTCAGGCCGTATGGTCTGTCGGGGTGCGGCTACCGTCCGGAGAACCCGGTTAGTGCTCGTCAGCCAGTAAATCGACACGAGATGAAGGTGCGAAACATTGATTCGTCGACATGTCCGGAGTGGCGTCGCGAACCGCCGCCGCGGTGCGCGCGCCGCGGCCTTCGTAGCCGCCACAGCGGTGCTCGCCGGTCTGGTGTCCGGCGTCGGCGTGACCTCCGCGTCCGCTGACCCGATCATCGACAGCAAGAAGCTGCTGGCCGATCCCGTTGCCCCGGACGGGTCGAAGATCACCAAGGCCGAGATGAAGGACGGCCGGAACATCCGGCTCTACGTCTACTCCGCGGCCATGGACGCCACCTACCCGGTCGACGTGCAGCGCCCCGCCGACGCCTCGGTGCCGCGCCCGGTGCTGTACCTGCTCAACGGCGCGGGCGGCGGTCAGGACGACGCCTCCTGGGTGAAGAAGACCAATATCGTCAACGGCTTCCTCGCCGACAAAGACGTGAACGTCATTCAGCCCATCGGCGGTAAGTGGAGCTACTACACCGACTGGCAGAACGACGACCCGACGCTGGGCCGCAACAAGTGGACGACGTTCTTCACCGAGGAACTGCCGCCGCTGATCGAGGGCGCGCTCGGCACCAACGGCGTCAACGCCGTGGCCGGCATCTCCACCTCCGGCACCACCGTGCTGCAGCTGCCCGAGGTCAAGCCGGGCCTGTTCAAGGCCGCTGCCGCCTACTCCGGTTGCGCGCAGTTCGCCGATCCGGTCGGCCGTGAGTTCATGCGCCTCACCGTCGAGACCTGGGGCGGCGGCAAGCTGGAGAACATGTACGGCGAGGAGAACTCGCCCGAGTGGGCCGCGCACGATCCGGTCGTGAACGCCGAAAAGCTGCGTGGCACCGAGCTTTACATCTCCACCGGCAACGGGCTGCCCGGCCAGTACGACACCCTCAACGGTCAGTACGCGCTGCCCGGCGCCTACGGCCTGGCCAACCAGCTGATCATCGGCGGGGCCATCGAGGCGGGCACCAACTACTGCACCGCCAACCTGAAGTCGAAGCTGGATTCGCTGGGCATTCCCGCGACGTACAACTTCCGCTCCGGCGGCACCCACTCGTGGGGTTACTGGAACGACGAGTTCATGAACTCGTGGCCGGTGCTGGCCCGCGGGCTCGGGCTGTAGCGCCCGCACTGTAGAAGCAAGACACGCCCCCGACCGCAAAGCGGTCGGGGGCGTGGTCGTTGGTGGAGGAAAGGGGCGATTCTCGGGGCGTGGTTGTGGTCGTCGATGGGGAAGAAGGCGAGGCGTCCCGGGGCGTGGTCGTTGTGGGAAAGAGTGCGCGGCTCCCGGGGCGTGGTCGTTGTGAGGGAAGAGTGCGCGGCTCCCGGGGCGTGGTCGTTGTGAGGGAAGAGTGCGCGGCTCCCGGGGCGTGAGGCGGCGGTTGCCGGGAGCGTCGAGTGTGCGGGGGTGCTTGTTGCTGCTGGGGTTTCAGGTTGGTGCGCGGGAGCGGCGGGCGGATCAGGGGTCGGCGGTTCGCGGTGAGCTTCATACCGACTGATCGGATTGTGAAGGTTGTGTGGGTCCGGCGGTTTCGTTTCGGGGGGAGGGGCTGAACAAAAAGTTCGGTTAGCCTTAAACTATTGTTGTGACTACCTTGGCAGAACCCCGCGGCAGGTTTCAGCGCGCTAGAGCGGCTTCGGTTCTGCTCGGGCCGGCCTTCGTCGCCGCTATCGCGTATGTGGATCCGGGCAATGTCGCCTCGAATATCAGCGCGGGGGCGCAGTTCGGGTATCTGCTGGTCTGGGTCATCGTCATGGCCAATGTGATGGCGGGGCTCGTGCAGTTCCTGTCGGCCAAGCTGGGGCTGGTGACGGGCATGTCGCTACCCGAGGCGGTGCGGGACAAGGCGAGCCGGCCGATGCGGCTGGCGTACTGGGGGCAGGCCGAAACCGTCGCCATGGCAACGGATCTCGCCGAAGTGGTGGGCGGGGCCATCGCGCTGAATCTGCTGTTCGGGCTGCCTTTGCTGCTCGGCGGCGTGATCACCGGCGTGGTGTCGCTGTTCCTGCTGATGATCCAGAACCATCGCGGGCAGAAGCCGTTCGAACGGGTCATCGTCGGACTGCTCGGCATCATCGCCATCGGATTCCTGGCGTCCGTGTTCATCTCGCCGCCCTCGGTGTCCGGCACCATCGGCGGGCTGGTGCCGCGCTTCGACGGCACCGAGAGCGTGCTGCTGGCCGCCGCCATGATCGGCGCGACCGTCATGCCGCACGCCGTCTACCTGCACTCCGGGCTGGCTCGCGACCGGCACGGCAGCCCGGAACCGGGACCGGCGCGCGCCCGGCTGCTGAAGATCACCCGCTACGACGTCGGGCTGGCCATGCTGCTGGCCGGCACGGTGAACCTGGCCATGCTGCTGATGGCGGCGAATACGCTGCGCGGGCGCGAGGATGTGGATTCGCTGGAATCCGCGCACGCCGCGGTGACCGATGTGCTCGGCCCGGCGGCCGGGCTGCTGCTCGCGGTCGGCCTGCTCGCCTCCGGCCTGGCCTCCACCTCGGTCGGCGCGTACGCGGGGGCCATGATCATGCAGGGCCTGCTGCACCGGCACATTCCGCTGCTGTTCCGGCGGCTCATCACGCTGATCCCGGCGCTGGTGGTGCTGGCCGCAGGCATCGATCCCACACGGGCGCTGATCATTTCGCAGGTGGTGCTGTCCTTCGGCATCCCGTTCGCGCTGATTCCGCTGGTGCGCTTCACCAGTGACCGCGCGCTCATGGGCAATGACGTGAACCACCGCGTCACCACCGGGCTGGCGTGGCTGGTCGCGGCCATCATCAGCGTGCTCAATGTCGCGCTGATCTACCTGACCGTGACCGGGAAGTGATTGCGCCGCACAGACTCTGAGAGAACCGGCGCAGGGGGCCGGTGCTCTCCGCGTACGACGAACGGGTCCGCTCCGATGGGGGCGGGCCCGTTCCGTTTCCGACCGGGGGCCTCGAGGTGAAGACGGGGGGTTATGCGGTGAAGACGGGCTTGCGTTTTTGGAGCATGGCCGCGGCGCCCTCGGCGAAATCGGGGTGGCGCAGGAGTTCCGCCTGGCCGTCGGCCTCGGCGGCGAGGACGCCGTCGAGGGCGGTGAGGGTGGCGAGGTTGAGGGCGCGCTTGGTGAGTTCGAGCGCGCGCCGCGGGCCATCGGCGATCTTGGCCGCGGCCGCTTCGACTTTCGCGTCGAGTTCCTCGGGCGTGTACACGCCGGCGATCAGGCCGTGCTCGACCGCCTTGGTCACGGGCAGGCGATCGCCCAGCAACGCCATTTCGGCGGCCAGTGGACGACCCGCCGCCGCGGCCACCAGGGCCGCTGCGCCGCCATCGGGCATCAGGCCGATATTGATGAAGGCCAGCAGCAGATACGCCTCGTCGGACGCGTAGGTGAGATCCGCGGCGAGCGCGAACGCCACGCCCACCCCGGCCGCCGCGCCGCGCACCCGGGCGATCACCGGAATGGGCGCCTCCACCACCGCTTTGATCATGCGATTGGCGCACGCCATGGTCATCTCGGGCGTGATGCCGCGCTCGGCCTCACCCGGACTCGCCGCCAGGTCAGCGCCGGTGCAGAAGTCCCCGCCCGCGCCGGTCAGCACAATTACCCGCACATCCGGGTTGGCCGCGGCCGCGAGCACGGTATCGCCGAGCGCCCACATGGTGTCGTAATCGATGGCATTCTTACGCCGGGGGTTGGTGATGGTGATCCGGAGCACCCGGCCGTCCTGAATCGCGGTGTAGCCCGGCGTGGTCGCGGTATTGCTCATGGCTGCTCCCGGTGAATGCGCGGCGACAATGCCACGAATGTGTTCAACTGTGCGAATTGTGGTTAACTTAGGGGGATTCGTCCGGCACTGTCAACAGCCGGTGCCGCTCGGAGAAGGAGAAACCGCATGGTCGTCGATCGCAGCGAGGCCGCACTCGCTTCGGTGCGATCCGACAGCCCGGCGGGGCGATCGGACAGCGAACCCGGCCCGCGCCGACGGCCCAAGAACCGCAAGGCGCAAATCGTCAGGGTAGCCGCTCGAGCCTTCGCCGAGCGGGGATATCACCCGGTCGGCGTGGACGAGATCGCCGCCGAGGTCGGCATTTCCGGGCCCGCGCTGTACCGGCACTTCCGCAATAAGTACGCGCTGCTGGTGGCCGCCGCCGAAGGGGGCGCGCAGCAGCTGCTGGACGCCGCCAAGAACGCCGACGATCCGAACCTGGAACCGGAACCGCGACTCACCACGCTGATCCGCGGCATTGCCGAGTACACGGTGGACGTGCGCCGCGAGGGCGGGCTGTACCGGTGGGAGCGGCGATACCTGGAACGCGAGGACCGGGCCCGCATCCGGGTGATCTACGCCGAACTGCACGAGACCGTCGCCGCGGCCATCGCCGCGCTGTACCCGGACGCCGATCCGGCCGATGTCATGTTGCGCGCGGCCGCGGTGCTCAGCGCCATCGGCTCCATCACCGCGCACCGGACCGCGCTGTCCACCACCCGGCTGCTGAATCTGATCGACGAGATCTGCTGGGATCTGCTGCGCACCGAGCTGCCGCCCGCCCCGCCGCCGGCCACCGGCGAACCCGATCTGCGTGGGCTGCCGGTCATTTCGAAACGCGAACAGCTGCTCACCGAGGCGATCCGGATCTTCGGGCGGCAGGGCTACCACGAGGCCAGCATCGAGGAGATCGGCGCGGCGGCGGGCATCAACGCCTCCAGCGTGTACCGGTACTTCAGCAGCAAGGCCGATCTGCTGGCGGCGGCGTTCCATCGCACGGGGGAGCGGGTGGCCATCGCCAATGCCGAGGCGCTCGCGGAATCCACCAGCCGGTCCGACGCGGCCGTGCACATTGCCGCCCGGTTCGCGCGCATGACCTTCGCCATGCCCGAGATCCTGCCGGTGTACTTCTCCGAATTCTCGAATCTGCCCGCCTCCGAACAGCATCGGCTGCGCTCCATCCAGCGGCAGAACGTCCTGGAATGGGCGAACCTGCTGGACGGCGACCAGGTGGAGGCACGGTTCCGGGTGCACGCCGCCATCGCGCAGGTCATCGATGTCGGCCGCCGCATCCGCTTCGACGGCCGCCGGGAGAACCTGGCCCGGGTGGCGGCGCTGATGAACGCGGTGCTGCTCGGCGCGCACGCCGAGCGCGCGGGGGACTAGCTCACCGCCAGACCCGGTGCCGCATCCGGAACAGCGCCCGCGCCATCCGGAGCCGGCGGGGGTTGTTGTCGAAACTGCTGAACACCGGATCGCGATAGCGGCCGTCCGAAATGGCCTGGGCGCGAGCGAATTCCCGCAGCATGCGCGGATCGCGGATGCGGCCGGGTCCGGACACGCCGTACACGGGCGTGGCATTGACGGTCACCAGTTCGGTGCGCAACTGCTGGGCGAACTCGGGCACGCTGCGCACATCGCGGGTGAAAACCGCTACCGGAGCGGGCTTCTCGCCGATTCGTTCGACGGCATTGACGCGCTCGGCGGCCTCGTCCATATCCGCCACCCGGCTCACGATCAGCACCGGGCCGGTCGGTTCGCCGGTCACGGCGGTGCTCACATCGGGCACATCGGTCAGCACGATCGGCTCGATATACGGCTCGCGAATCGATTCCAGGCTGCCGACCACGGCCCGCCCGCCCCGGCTCAGCGCATCGCGAACCTGGCGGCGGACCACGTCGATGCTGGTATCCAGGGTCATCGGACCGTAGGTGGCGCGCCGGTCCGCGCCCGGGCGCAGGCGGCGGGCCTGCTCGGCGACCAGCGCCAGGAACGGTTCGTAGACCGAATCGGCGACATAGACGCGATGCACCCCGGCCGGCTGCTGCCCGGCATGGGCCATCGCACCGTAGACGGCGGCCGCGGCGGCGGTGTCGAGCCGCGCGTCCACCTGCACCACCATGGCCCCGCGCACGCTCTGTTCCAGGGTCACCGGGGTGCCGGCCTGCGCGCACAGCGCCGTCACCTCCCGGGCCCCGGCGGCCGATCCGCTGTAGGAGATCCGGTCCACCCGGGTCTTGCAGAGCGCCGCCGCGGTCGAGCTGTCGCCGGTGACCACCTGCAGCACAGGCTGATTCGGCGACAACCGGGTCCAGGCGTCGGCCAGCCAGACGCCGACGCCGGGGGTCAGCTCACTCGGTTTGAACACCACCGCGTTCCCCGCGGCCATGGCGCCGGCGATCGAATTCATCGGGGTGAGAACGGGATTGTGCCAGGGGCCGAGCACGCCGACCACGCCCAGCGGCAGATATCCGATGGCCCCCTGCGGATTCCGGGCGAACCGCGGCGTGCGCGGCGACCGCTGCAGAACGCGCTCGGCGCGCCGGGCCGCCCAATCCAGCTGTTCCACAGCCAGAGTCACCTCGATGGCGGCGTCCATGCGGGGTTTGCCGGTCTCGCTGCTGATCAGCTCCACCAGTTCCCGGGTGCCGCGCGCGATGCTGCGCTTCCAGTCCAGCAGCCAGCGTTTGCGGGCATCGAAACCGATTGTGGCCCACCATTGTTGGGCGGTGCGCGCGGAGCGCACGGTGCGGGTCAGTTCGCCCGCTCCCATCACCGCGTAATCGCCGACGGTTTCGCCGGTGCGCGGGTCGTAGGACGTCAAAACCTTGGGCCGGTGCGCGCCGCTGTGCGCCGCCGTTCGTCGCTGTGCTGACTCGGCCATGGGTCACCTCTCCAGGGCCAATCCGAATGTCTCCCCGTCCCGCCAGAGTAGGGTCCGGGTCACAGATGCGACAAGGTAGCGAAAATCTGGCATACCGCCCGGTCTGGCCCTGGATCTGCGGCTATTCACCTACCTATCGGTTTGTGACGAAGCACACATCTGAAACGAAGCCTATTCAGAGAAGGGCCGCCCCGGAACTGCCACGCCGGTAACATCACCGACGGTGGAGTGGATCATCCCGGCGGGGATGTGGGGATCCACCGACCGGGGCGTTGAGATCGCCCGCACAGCCGATAGTGGAGAGTTGATGCCGACCTTGGAACAACCGGATACGCAACCAGCGGAAACGCTGACTTCGAAGGGCGATCCGGCGGTGTACGTCGAAGACATCCGCAAGTCGTTCGGAGACGTGCACGCCCTGCAAGGGGTCAGCTTCACCGCCGCCCGCGGCCAGGTGCTCGGCATCCTCGGCCCCAATGGCGCGGGCAAGACCACCACGGTCAAGATCCTCTCCACGCTGCTGCGCCCCGACTCCGGCATCGCCCGCGTCGCCGGGCACGATGTGCGCACCGATGCCCCCGCCGTGCGCCGCTCCATCATGATGACCGGGCAGTACGCGGCCCTCGACGAAAACCTCTCGGGCCGCGAGAACCTGGAACTGTTCGGCCGCCTGATGGGCCTGCCCCGCAAGGCCGCCCGCCAGCGCGCCGACACCCTGCTCGAGGAATTCGACCTCACCAGCGCGGGCCGCCGCCCGGTGCGCGGTTACTCCGGCGGCATGCGCCGCCGCGTCGACATCGCCTGCGGTCTGGTGGTGCGCCCCGAGGTGGTGTTCCTCGACGAACCCACCACCGGCCTCGACCCGCGCAGCCGCCAGGGCGTGTGGGACCTGGTCAACGCGCTCAAGACCCAGGGCATCACGGTCCTGCTGACCACGCAGTACCTCGAAGAGGCCGACGTGCTCAGCGACAACATCATCGTCATCGACAAGGGCACCGTCATCGCCGAAGGCACCGCGGACGCCCTCAAGGAGAAAACCGGCGGCAGCTACTGCGAGGTGGTGCCGCTCGATCCCAGCCAGGTGCGCACCGCCGCCGACGCGCTCGGCGATCTCGTCCCCGACGCGGTGCGCGCCGAGATCGGCACCGGCGACCGGCTCTCCATCCCGGCTCCCGACGGCGCGGTCACCCTGTCCGAGGCGCTGCGCCGGCTCGACAGCGCCGGGGTCAAGCTCGCCGACATCGGGCTGCGGCGGCCCTCGCTCGACGACGTATTCCTTTCCCTCACCGGGCATTCCGGCAGCAAGGAAGGCGAAGCGTGAGCGCCCCCGCCGTCGCCGGCGGCACCGATCTCTTCGCCGGCCTGCCCGCCGCCAAGCCCTCGAGCTTCGCGCAGTGGCGGGCGCTGACCGGGCGCATCGTCTGGGTGATGGCGACCAAGGGCGAGCTCATCGTCGCGGTCATCACCCCGCTGGTGTTCACGCTCGGCTTCTATCTGCCGCTGAAGTACGTCATGGCGTTCAAGGGCGTGAACTACGCGCAGTTCGTCATGCCCATCATCGTGCTGCAGACCATGTCCTTCACCATGATGTCGAACGCGCAGCTGTCGGCATTCGAAGCGATGACCGGGCTCAACACCCGCATGCAGACCATGCCCATCGGGAAACTGGTGCCGCTCATGTCGCGGCTCAGCGCGGGCCTGGTGCGGTCGGTCGTCTCGCTCATCGCCGCGCTCGGCTGGGGGCACCTGATCGGATTCCGCTTCCACGCCGGCTGGGGACAGGCCATCCTGTTCTGCGGGTTCGCGCTGGTCGTCGGTACCGCGCTGTCCATCGGCGCGGATGCTCTGGGGTCGATCACCAAGAGCCCGGAATCGCTGAGCCAGGCGCTCACCCTGCCGACGCTCATCTTCGGCATGCTCTCCTGCGGGTTCGTGCCGGAATCCGGTTTCCCCGCGTGGATCCGGCCGTTCGTGCGTAATCAGCCCATCTCCCAGTTGTCCTATGCCATGCGCGATATGGCGGCGGACGGGGTGACGTGGGCGGTGTTCTGGGTGCCGCTGTTGTGGATCGTCGGCTTCGTCGTCGTGTTCACCCCGGTGGCCGTGTGGGCGAGTGTGAGGCGGTCATGACGGTTATCGACGCGGAGCCGAAGGAGACGGCCGCGAACGCGTGGGCGGGGCACGAGCCGCTGCCCGAGGTCGAGCAGCGGTCCGAACGCGCGCTCACGGTGTGGATCGAGCAGACCGGAATCCAGTGCAAGCGTTTGCTGCTCGGCTGGGCCCGCGATCCCGCGACCACCATCCAGTCGCTGGTCTACCCGGCCCTCACCCTGCTCATGTTCCGGATCGTGCTCGGCGACTCCATTACTTCGGTCACCGGCGTGCCCAGCGTCTACGGCACCGTGCCGATGATCATGCTGGTCGCCGCCATGTCCGGTTCGGTGATCAGCGCGCTCGGTTTCAAGACCGAGAAGGCGACCGGACTGCTCGGCCGCTTCCACACCATGCCGATCCATCGTGCCGCCGGGCTCACCGGGCGGCTGCTGGCCGAGGGCATCCGGGTGCTGATCACCTCGCTGTGCGTGGTGGCCGTCGGCCTCGTGCTGGGCTTCCGGTTCTGGTACGGGCCTTGGGCTTCCATCGCCATGTTCGGGATTCCGGTGCTGTTCGGCATGGCGTTCGCGGTGATGATCACGGCGCTGGCCACCTTCTCCGAGGGCATCCTGCTGGTGTCGATGGTCGGGCTGGTCACCAACCTGCTGATGTTCTTCAACTCCGGATTCGTGCCGGTGTACGCGTATCCGACGTGGCTGCAGAAGACCGTCGAGAACCAGCCCATGAGTACGGCCATCGACGCCATGCGCGGGCTGGCCTACGACGGGCCGATTCTGACGCCGCTGGTCAAGACGCTGGCGTGGACGCTCGGCATCATCGTGGTGTTCGCGTACCCGGCGGTGCGCGGGTACCGGCGGGCGGCCGAGACCGGGGCCTGAGCCCCGGCTCGACCGTGTGGGTCTAATTGGCGTCCTGGATCTTTCGCACGGCGTCGACGAAGAACCGTTCGGCCCGCTCGCGGTCGAGGGGGCCGGACATCGACGCCACCCGCACCGCGACCGTGGTGTCGCGCAGGGTGGCCCAGCCCATGTACGCGGTGCTGGTGATGGGCTCGGTCACCCCGGGCGCGGTCGAGGAACTGTCCGACAGGTAGACCAGGGTGTCGACGCCCTTCAGGTCGCCGGGGGCGGGCAGATCCGCCAGCTCGATCTTGGTGTCGATCTTGTCGCCGTCGATGACATTGCTGCCCGTCAGGTGCTTGCACCTGTCGTTGTTCGCGGCGAGCTGCTTCAGATCCGCGACGCGGCTCGCCACGAACTCGACGTAGACGGTCGCGTCGGCGGACGCGGCGGCCACCGACGAATCCTGCAGCGCCTGCTCGGTCAGCTTGGCCGCGTCGATCTGGGTGCCGCGGCAGGACTCCGGGGTGATGACGGCATCCGATTGCAGGCTCGCCACATCCGAGGCGGCGGCGCGCAGTTTGTCGGCGGGGATATCCAGATGTTTCGTGCCCGCCGGGAATTCGCCGGCGGCGAGTAGTAGCTGTTCGCGCGGAGTGGCCGGGGTGCCGGTGGAAGCCGGGGAAGCGCCGTCGCCACAGCCTGTGATCAGCAGACAGGCGAGCACCGGCAGGGACGTCGCGAGCAGTCGAGGATTCACTGCGACAGCATGCCATCGGGTTGCCCTTCGGACGCTGTACGGATCGCCCGGTTTGTCGACGCTGACCGATCCTGAAGCAAGATGTGGCGCGCATCACGTTATGGTGGCGGCATGGCTTACCTGGTTACCGGGGCAACCGGGTTCATCGGTCGGTTCCTGCTTCCCGAACTGCTGAAACGCGACGGGGACATCCATGTGCTGGTGCGCCCCGGCGAGGATTCGGTGCTGCGATTCAACCGGTGCATGCACGCCTGGGACGCGCGCGATCGGATCAAAGCGGTGCGGGGTGATCTGACCGCGCCGGGGCTCGGCATCGATCCGGGATGGGTTGCGGCGCAGCGGGGTTCCATCGACCACGTGTTCCATCTGGCCGGGGGATTCGACTCGGTCGCGCCCGGCGGCGGCACCCGGCGGGTGGTCGATTTCGCGGCGGCGGTGGAAGCCGGGCAATTGCACCATGTTTCGACGGTGCAGGTCGCCGGGTCGTGGGAGGGGCTGTTCACCGAGAACATGTTCGAGGTCGGGCAGGTGCTGGCCACGCCCTATCAGCGGGCCATGCTGAAGGCAGAGCAGGCGGTGCGGGAGCAGGCGGCGGTGCCGTGGCGGATCTACCGGCCGGGCATCGTCATCGGGCATTCCCGGACCGGGGAGATCGATCGGATCGAAGGGCCGTACTACTTCTTCCGGTTGCTGCGCATGGCCGCGCAATTGCCGCGCATCCTGCCCGTCGTCGCGCCCCGGCTCGGTGAGACCAATATGGTGCCGGTCGATTTCGTGGCCCGGGCGCTGGATCACATCGCACATCAGCCGCACGGCGAGGACACCACCTATCACCTGGTCGATCCGCGCCGGCAGAGCGTCGCCGACGTGTTCAACCTCTTCGCCGACGAGGCCGGGGCCCCGCATCTGGTCGAGGTCATGCCCAAACAGGCGCTGGACATGACCCTGCGGGTGCCCGGCATGGGCTGGGCGCTGCGGCAGGTCGGGGTGCCGACGGAGGTCATCGAGCACAGCGAGCTGAGCTGTTCCTTCGATTGCGGTCACGCCGAGGCCGCGCTGGCGGGCACCGATATCAAGGTGCCGCCGCTGGCCGGCTACGCACCGGTCATCTGGAAGTACTGGATCGAGAACTGGGTCTAGGAATGCTCCGGCAGCTCGTCGGCCAGGCGTTCGGCGAGGTCGCGGGGATCGCCGAAATCCCAATCCACCCAGCGGTTCCGGTTGGTCCAGCCCACCAGGTCGTAGCGCCAGCGGAACGGCCAGGTGGTGGCCACGGTCATGAACAGCGCGGCCCCGAGCGCGGTGTAGTCGTCGTGCGCCGACAGCAGTGCCCGCTGCTGGCGCGGCGGCCGGGTGAAGAAGGCGTCGAACATGGCGATGGACTGCGGGGTGGTCAGCCGTCCCAGCCCGTACACGCCGCGCATCCGCATCCAATAGACCAGCCGTGCCTGCCAGGGCCACAGCGCCTGGATCGGATCCTCGCCACGCAGCACGGCATCCACCGCCACATCGGCCAGCGCCAGCGAATCCGCCACGCAGTACCCCGTGATCGGGTGCATCATGCCGCCCCGGGACCCGAACGGAATCACCTGCCCCCGACCGGCTTTCGGCGGCACCCAATCCAGCGGATAGTGCGCCGCCTCGGTCGGCTCGTCGCCGCGCAACCGAATCCCGTGCGCCTTCAACCGATTCAGCGTCCGCCGCCGCAACTCGTGCTGCGGCATCCCGCCCCGGAGCCCGAGACTCGTCTCCTCGAAGATCACCGTGCCGTCCCCCAGCGGCACCGAATACAGGAACGACGGCGGCTCATCCTTCCCCGCCCCGTTCTCGTCCCGCCAATCCAGCAGCAGCCCTTCCCCTTCCGAGACCATGGGCGCCGCCACCTCTTCGTCCACGAAGATCCCGTGCGCACTGGCCAGCCGCCGCTTCCCCGGCGTGTGCTGCCCCCGCGTATCGATCACCGTCGCCGCCCTGATCTCGCTGCCGTCCGACAACTCCACCCGATGCGGTTGCACGATCCGAGCCCGCCCCGCGATCACCGTCGCATCGTCCAACGGCAAGGCATCGAACAACCCCTGCTTGGACAGCACGCAATAGGCCCGGGGAATCCGGTGCGCCGAGTCGGTCCACACCGTGGGCTCGCCGATCCGGCTCCCGATCGCGCTGCCCGGCAACCACTCCGGCAGTTCATCCACCCAGCACGAATACGTAGGCCCCCACGGCCGTTCGGGCCGCGGATCCACGGCCACCACCCGTAATCCCGCCACCATCGCGCGATGCGCCACCGCCCGCCCCGTAGGCCCGAGCCCCACCACACAAACGTCGGCCGCCCCGCCGACCTCCCGGCCACTCATACCCGCATTCAAACAGCCCACCCCGCCCCGAACCAGACCGCATCCCGCCAATCCGAGGCGGCGCGCTCCCCGGTCGATGTCTGCGAATTCCGGGCAATCGACAAGTGCGGGGGAGTCGAGGGCGGCAAGTCCGTTGGGCGGCAGCGGACTTGCCGGGGGCGCTACTTGGGGGTGATCCAGGTGGTGATGTCGGCGTGGACCACCTCGAGGCCGGACTTGTCGTAGATGGAGACGGGGACGATGAGGTCCTGGCCTTCGGTGATCTTGTCGAAGTCGGGGAGTTCGGGGAGTTTGGCTACCGCGCGGAGGCCGGAGTTGGCCTTGGCCAGGTATTGGACGTTCATGGCCTTGGGGATCCAGCGGTGGGTGCCGGGGACGGTGGCTTCGGAGAGCATGCCCATGGCGACCTCGGCCAGGTTGCAGGCGGCGATGGCGTGGAAGGTGCCCAGGTGGTTGTGGATGCCGAACCATTTGGGGGCGGTGACCTCGCAGAGGCCGGGTTCGAGGCGGACAACGCTGGGGAGCACGGTGCCGAAGTAGGGGACGCGCGCGACCATGCCGAGCGAGAAAAGGGTGTGGCCGATGCGGTTGTCGGGGAGCTTCTTCCAGCCGCGGTAGGTGGCGGTGTCTTTGGTCATGTCCGGTATCTTACTTGGGAGTAAGTTCTTGGGTAGGTCGCGGTCGCGCCAATCGCGGGTGAAATGTGAACTATGACCGATTCGCTGACCGATCCGGAATCGCCGGGCCGTTGCTAGCTTGAGCCGCCGTGTCGCGGGACGCGGCTGGTCCCGGCGCCAGCTCACCGGTCGGTTGGGGATGGGAGTTCTCGAAATCATGCGCATTCGTACCGTGGTCGCGGCGCTGGGCATCGCGCTCGGAGCGACGGTGGCCGGAGCCGGTTCCGCTTCGGCGATTCAGCCGATCATCAATCCGGGCAACGGCGTCTACGCCGGGGTCTCGCTCACCGAGAGTGAGACGGTCGCGTTGAACAATTCGCCGATCCCGGTCGTGCTCGACCGGATCGTGGGCGATCGCGCCCTGTTCCGGTTCAGCAGTGAGACGCATCAGCCTTACACCGACTACGAGATGTACCTTCCGGTCAGTGACGTGATTCGCGACGCCGCCGGGCGTGGCGGCCTGTTCGCGATCGTCTGGGTGGATCCCGCGTGGAACGCCGGCTACCCCTTCCGGGTCATCGAAGTGGTGTAGTCCGAATCTCTCGGAAGGCAAGGCCGGTGCGGAACTTTCCGCACCGGCCTTCACATTTCGGACACGGTGTGACCAGCGCCATCGCCCATGGAAGTGGGGGAGGGGGCGATTTGAGATCGCCCCGGACCTCGAGGCATACTATTCGGGTTGCCCACACCGGGTTGCGTCTTTTCCGTTGGATCAGCGCAGGTGACAGGCAAGCAAGACCGAATTTTGCACCCCGCCTGAAAGCGGTGTGGGTGCGTCCGGGACACTGTTCCGAGGCTCAAGAGATTTGCTCAGGGCTGAGGAATGTGCGGCGGAGCGACACGCCCGACCGCGTGGACCGGATGAACCATGACAGATGAACAGCGGCGATGGACGGGCCCCAGGGGCCGGTCGTGTGTGTTGTGGCTGATGCGTCTTCGTGTGTTCGGGCTGTGCAAATGAGGGTGGTTCGAGAGTGAAAGCTCTTGGATCACAACGTAAGCGGAGAAAAGGACACTCAGCGTGGCGGGACAGAAGATCCGCATCAGGCTCAAGGCCTACGACCATGAGGCGATCGACGCGTCTGCGCGCAAGATCGTCGAGACGGTGACCCGTACCGGCGCCCGTGTGGTCGGCCCGGTGCCGTTGCCCACCGAGAAGAACATCTACTGCGTCATCCGTTCGCCGCACAAGTACAAGGACTCGCGCGAGCACTTCGAGATGCGCACGCACAAGCGGCTTATCGACATCCTCGACCCGACGCCGAAGACGGTTGACGCTCTCATGCGCATCGACCTGCCGGCCAGCGTCGACGTCAACATTCAGTGACGGGGACTTCGAATATGACTGACAACAAGAGCCGTCCGGCCGCGGGCATCCTGGGCACCAAGCTCGGCATGACCCAGGTCTTCGACGAGAAGAACCGCGTCGTTCCCGTGACCGTCGTCAAGGCGGGCCCGAACGTCGTTACCCAGATCCGCACCGTTGAGCGCGACGGCTACTCCGCCGTCCAGGTCGCCTTCGGCGCCATCGACCCGCGCAAGGTGAACAAGCCGGTCTCCGGCCAGTTCTCCAAGGCCGGTGTCACTCCTCGCCGCCACATCGCCGAGCTCCGCGTCGCTGACGCCTCGGCCTTCGAGGTCGGCCAGGAAATCAACGCCGACGCCTTCGAAGAGGGCAGCTACGTCGACGTGACCGGCACCTCCAAGGGCAAGGGCTTCGCGGGCACCATGAAGCGCCACGGCTTCCGTGGCCAGGGCGCCTCGCACGGTGCGCAGGCCGTGCACCGTCGTCCGGGTTCCATCGGCGGTTGCTCCACCCCGGGTCGCGTGTTCAAGGGCATGCGCATGTCCGGCCGGATGGGTAACGACCGCGTCACCACGCAGAACCTCTCGGTCCACAAGGTGGATGCCGAGAACGGCCTGCTGCTGATCAAGGGCGCGATCCCGGGCCGCACCGGCGGCGTCGTGATCGTCAAGAGTGCAGTGAAGGGTGGTGCCCGGGCATGAGCACCGAGACCAAGACCAACCTGACCCTCACGGTCAAGGCCGCCGGCGGCAAGACCGAGGGCACCGTCGAGCTCCCCGCGGAGATCTTCGACGTGACCGCGAACATCGCGCTGATGCACCAGGTCGTCGTGGCCCAGCAGGCCGCGGCTCGCCAGGGCACGCACGCCACCAAGACCCGCGGCATGGTCCGCGGCGGTGGCAAGAAGCCGTACCGCCAGAAGGGCACCGGCCGTGCGCGCCAGGGTTCGACCCGTGCGCCGCAGTTCGCCGGCGGTGGCACCGTCCACGGCCCGCAGCCGCGCGACTACACCCAGCGCCTGCCCAAGAAGATGAAGGTCGCCGCGCTGCGTGGCGCCCTGTCGGATCGCGCCCGCAACGAGCGCATCCACGTCATCACCGAACTGGTCTCGGGTCAGACCCCGTCGACCAAGGCCGCCAAGAGCTTCCTGGCTGAGCTTTCGACCCGCAAGCAGCTCCTGGTTGTGGTGGGCCGCGAGGACGTCACCACGTGGAAGTCCGTGGCGAACCTGCAGAACGTGCACCCGATCGCTCCCGATCAGCTGAACACCTACGACGTGCTGAAGGCCGACGAGGTCATCTTCAGCGTCGAGGCGCTCAACGCCTTCGTGCACGGCCCTGCCGAAGCTGCACAGGAGGAGAGCAAGTGACCACCATCGCCGACCCCCGCGACATCCTGCTCGCGCCGGTGATCTCCGAGAAGTCCTACGGACTGATCGAAGAAGGCACCTACACCTTCATCGTGCACCCGGACTCGAACAAGACGCAGATCAAGATTGCCGTCGAGAAGGTTTTCGGCGTCAAGGTGACCTCCGTCAACACCGCCAACCGTCAGGGCAAGCGCAAGCGGACCCGCTTCGGTTACGGCACGCGCAAGAGCACCAAGCGCGCGCTCGTGACCATCTCGGCCGACAGCAAGCCCATCGAGATCTTCGGAGGCCCGGTCGCGTAAGCGGCGGGGACTTCAGAAAGTAGAGAAGAACTCATGGCAATCCGTAAATACAAGCCGACTACCCCGGGTCGCCGCGGTGCCTCGGTCTCGGACTTCGCCGAGATCACCCGCTCGACTCCCGAGAAGTCGCTGCTGCGTCCGCTCACCAAGACCGGTGGCCGTAACGCTCAGGGCCGCATCACCACTCGTCACAAGGGTGGCGGCCACAAGCGTGCCTACCGTCTGATCGACTTCCGTCGTTTGGACAAGGACGGCATCCCGGCCAAGGTCGCGCACATCGAGTACGACCCGAACCGCACCGCGAACATCGCGCTGCTGCACTTCGCGGACGGCGAGAAGCGCTACATCATCGCGCCCAAGGGCATCGCCCAGGGCACGAAGATCGAGTCCGGCCCCGGCGCCGACATCAAGCCCGGCAACAACCTGCCGCTGCGCTCGATCCCGACCGGTACCACGGTGCACGCCGTGGAGCTGCGTCCGGGTGGCGGCGCCAAGCTGGCTCGTGCCGCGGGCATGTCCATCCAGCTGCTGGGTAAGGAAGGCGCCTACGCCGTCCTGCGTATGCCCTCCGGCGAAATCCGTCGCGTCGACGTGCGTTGCCGCGCCACCATCGGCGAGGTCGGCAATGCCGAGCAGTCGAACATCAACTGGGGCAAGGCCGGCCGTATGCGGTGGAAGGGCGTTCGCCCGACCGTCCGTGGTGTCGTCATGAACCCGGTCGACCACCCGCACGGTGGTGGTGAAGGCAAGACCTCCGGTGGTCGCCACCCGGTCTCGCCGTGGGGCAAGCCGGAAGGCCGCACCCGTAAGCCCAACCGCCCGAGCGACAAGCTCATCGTCCGCCGCCGCGGCAAGAAGCGTTAAGGAGGAGGTTAGACATGCCACGCAGCCTGAAGAAGGGCCCGTTCGTCGACGAACACCTCCTCAAGAAGGTGGACGTCCAGAACGAGAAGAACACGAAGCAGGTCATCAAGACCTGGTCGCGTCGTTCGACCATCATCCCGGATTTCATCGGCCACACGTTCTCGGTCCACGACGGCCGCAAGCACGTGCCGGTGTTCGTGTCCGAGAACATGGTTGGACACAAGCTCGGTGAGTTCGCGCCGACTCGTACGTTCAAGAGCCACGTCAAGGAAGATCGGAAGAGCAAGCGGCGATGAGCACTGAAACTCAGAACCTGACCGCGCGCGCGACCGCCAAGCACGTTCGCGTGACGCCGATGAAGGCGCGCCGTGTCGTGGACCTGGTCCGCGGCCGCTCCGTCCAGGACGCGTTGAACATCCTGAAGTTCGCGCCGCAGGCCGCGAGCGAGCCGGTTGCGAAGGTCGTCGCCTCGGCGGCCGCCAACGCCGAGAACAACCTCGGCCTCAACCCGGCCACCCTGGTGATCTCGACGGCTTTCGTCGACGAGGGCGCCACCATGAAGCGTTTCCAGCCGCGTGCCCAGGGCCGTGCGTTCCGGATCCGCAAGCGCACCAGCCACATCACCATCGAGGTCGAGAGCGTGCCCACCGCCGGCGCCACTCGTAGCCGCCGGAAGGGAGGGGCAAAGTAAATGGGACAGAAGATCAATCCCCATGGCTTCCGCCTCGGTATCACCACCGACTGGAAGTCGCGTTGGTACGCGGACAAGCAGTACGCGGACTACGTGAAGGAAGACGTCGCGATCCGCAAGCTCCTCGCCACCGGCATGGAGCGGGCCGGCATCTCGAAGGTCGAGATCGAGCGCACCCGTGACCGCGTGCGGGTGGACATCCACACCGCGCGTCCGGGCATCGTGATCGGCCGTCGTGGCGCCGAGGCCGACCGCATCCGCGCCGAGCTGGAGAAGCTCACCAAGAAGCAGGTGCAGCTGAACATCCTCGAGGTCAAGAACCCCGAGTCGGATGCGCAGCTCGTCGCTCAGGGTGTGGCCGAGCAGCTGTCGAACCGTGTGGCGTTCCGTCGCGCGATGCGCAAGGCCATCCAGTCGGCCATGCGTTCGCCGAACGTCAAGGGCATCCGGGTGCAGTGCTCCGGCCGTCTCGGCGGTGCGGAAATGTCGCGCTCGGAGTTCTACCGCGAAGGTCGCGTGCCGCTGCACACCCTGCGTGCGGACATCGACTACGGCCTGTACGAGGCCAAGACCACCTTCGGCCGTATCGGCGTGAAGGTTTGGATCTACAAGGGTGACATCGTCGGTGGCAAGCGTGAGGTCACCGCGACCGCCGCTCCGTCGGGCGATCGTCGCGAGCGTCGTGAGCGGCCGAGCCGCCCGCGTCGTTCCGGTGCCCAGGGCACCACGGCTACCAGCACTGAGGCCGGCCGCGCCGCGACTGCCGTCGCGGACGCTCCGGCGGAAACGACCCAGGAGGGCTGACCTATGTTGATGCCTCGCAAGGTCAAGCACCGTAAGCAGCATCACCCGGGCCGTTCCGGTATGGCCAAGGGCGGCACCTCGGTGGCGTTCGGTGAGTACGGCATCCAGGCTCTGGAGCCGGCTTACGTGACCAACCGTCAGATCGAGTCGGCGCGTATCGCGATGACCCGCCACATCAAGCGTGGCGGCAAGATCTGGATCAACATCTACCCCGATCGCCCGCTCACCAAGAAGCCGGCCGAAACCCGCATGGGTTCCGGTAAGGGTTCGCCGGAGTGGTGGATCGCGAACGTGAAGCCCGGTCGGGTCATGTTCGAGATGTCTTACCCGAACGAGGAGACCGCTCGTGAGGCCCTGCGCCGCGCGATGCACAAGCTCCCGATGAAGTGCCGCATCGTGACCAGGGAGGAGCAGTTCTGATGGCTACCGCTAATCCGGCCGCAGAGCTCCGCGAGCTCGACAACGACGCGCTCGTGGCCAAACTGCGCGAAAGCAAGGAAGAGCTGTTCAACCTGCGCTTCCAGATGGCGACCGGCCAGTTGCAGAACAACCGGCGCCTCCGCGTGGTCCGTCACGAGATCGCGCGCATCTACACGGTCATGCGTGAGCGCGAGCTCGGCCTGGCCTCCGGTCCTGAAGGCAAGGGAGACGCGGCATGAGTGACGCCAAGGGCCCGGCCAAGACGCCGGCCAAGCAGGAGGAGCGGGGCCAGCGCAAGGTGCGCATCGGCTACGTCGTCTCCGACAAGATGACCAAGACCATCGTGGTCGAGCTGGAAGATCGCGTGAAGCACAAGCTTTACGGCAAGATCATCCGCACCACCTCGAAGGTGAAGGCCCACGACGAGAACGAGATCGCCGGCATCGGCGACCGCGTGCAGCTGATGGAGACCCGTCCGCTGTCCGCCACCAAGCGGTGGCGTCTGGTCGAGGTCCTGGAGAAGGCCAAGTAAGCCTCTCCACGACTTGATCGTCGTAAAACGTTCGGCCCGCTTCCCTTCCGGGAAGCGGGCCGGTGTTTTTGGAAGATATGACGGGCCCGCTTCCTGACAGGAAGCGGGCCCGTTTCGTCAGTGGCTTGCACGCTGCGACGCGACCCGGCCCGCTGCCCGCTAGGGCAGCGGGCCGTTCTGCTTTTGTGTGCCTGCTCATGCAATTGGGCGTCTGGGACGCGAAATCCCAGAGTTTTACTGCGACACACCAGGATTCATCACATCCGAAACAGACCGCGTTGACTTTGGTATTAGGCTTCGAGTCGCTATCTTTGATGGGCTATGAGGGATGCTGCGACAATGACATCTGGGGCCTGGCGGAACGACGACCACACCGCGGTCACTTTCCGCGACGCATCGATCTCGTGGGCTCTGGCCGCCCATGAGGTGCTCGTCGAAACCGCTTCCGGCTATGGCCATTTCATCACCGTGAACGAGCTTGCGGACCGCATCCAGGAGATGTCCGGCATCCGCACCGACGCCCCCACCCGCACCTGGATGGACGCCATCCTGCGCAAGGTGGCCCGCCGCGCCCACAATGCCGGCGAACCCCCGCTGACCTCGCTCTGCCTCAAGCAGAACCACAAGGTCACCGAAAGCTACAAGTACGTCCTGGAATTGAACGTCCTGCCCGTCCCCGAGGACCTGGAGATCCACGCGGCCTACGCCCGCTGGGCCTGCTACTCGGCCTACGCCACCGACGTTCCCCCCGGCATCCCCCCGCTCATCCCCAAGTCCGGCGGCAACATCCGCATCCAGTCGACCCCCGCGGCCCCCGCCCCGGCCGAGATCAAGCCGGAACAGGTCCGCAAGGCCATGTGCGCCGAATGCTTCACCGAACTCCCCGCCAACGGCGTCTGCTACTACTGCTGACCAGCAATCCCTCGTAAGTCCAAGGCCCGCTTCCCATCCGGAAGCGGGCCTGTTGTTTTACCCCGCCGCACTCCGGTCGGTAGCGCCGGCGGTGAATCAGGCTGGGACGGTGGCGGATTCGACTACGCGGACCAAGGGGGCGAGTTCGGGGTTTTGGGCGGCGGCGTCGAGGGCTTCGCGGAGGGCGGTGTCGTTGGTGGGGCGGGCGGCTTCGAGGAGGGCGTGGCCGGAGTCGGTGACCTTGGTGTAGATGCCGCGGCGGTCGTGGGGGCAGAGGTAGCGCTCGCAGAGGCCGCGGTCTTCGAGGCGGGTCACCAGGCGGGTGGTGGCGGACTGGGAGAGGACGATGGCGTCGGCCACCTGCTTCATGTTGAGCATGCCGCCGTCGCCGTCGTGCTGGCGGGACAAGACGTCGAGCAGGGAGTATTCGCGGACGCTGAGGTCGTGGCCGGCTTCCAGGGCGCGTTCGATATGCGATTCGATCCGCCCGTGCAGCAGGGCGAGAGCGCTCCAGCCCTGGGCCAGGGCGGTCATGGCGGGATCGGTGGCAGTCATCGGCGTTTCCTCTGGTCAGGGCGGCTGACACCAGAATACCACTCGCTCGCAATAGCCAGCGCTTGCAATTAACCCGCGCCTGCAACTATTGTGAGTGCACGTAAAGCGCTCTTGCAATCGTTCGCGGAAGGATCGGCTCATGCCGCTCGCACTGATCGCCCTGGCCATCGGGGCCTTCGGAATCGGAACCACCGAGTTCATCGTCATGGGATTGCTGCCCGAGGTCGCCGGGGAATTCGGGGTGACCATCCCCACCGCCGGCTGGCTGGTGACCGGTTACGCGCTCGGCGTCGTGCTCGGCGCGCCGATCATGACCGTGCTGGGCACCAAGGTGCCGCGCAAGCGAATGCTCATGCTGCTCATGGGCTTGTTCATCGCTGGCAATCTGCTGTCGGCCGTCGCGCCCGCCTTCGGCATCATGCTGCTGGGCCGCATCGTCGCCTCGCTGACGCACGGCGCGTTCTTCGGCATCGGGGCCGTGGTCGCCGCCGAACTGGTCGCGCCGGACAAGAAGGCGGGCGCCATCGCCACCATGTTCACCGGCCTGACCCTCGCGAACGTGGTCGGCGTGCCGCTGGGCACCCTGATCGGCCAGCATGCGGGCTGGCGCATCACCTTCGCGATCGTCGCGCTGCTGGGCGTGGCCGGCCTGGTCGGTATCGCCAAGCTGGTACCGGACCTGCCCAAGCCGGCCGGGGTGCGGGTGCGCCAGGAAGTGGCCGCCTTCCGCAATGTGCAGGTCCTGCTCGCCCTGGGGATGACCGTGCTCGGCTTCGGCGGGGTGTTCGCCGCCATCACCTACGTCACTCCGATGATGACCTCCGTGGCGGGCTTCGCCGACAGCTCGGTGAGCTGGCTGCTGGTGCTGCTGGGCCTGGGCATGGTGGTCGGAAACCTGGTGGGCGGAAAGTTCGCCGACCGCGCACTGATGCCCATGCTGTACTCCTCGCTCGGCGCGCTCAGCCTGGTGCTGATGCTGTTCACCGTCACCGCGCACGTCAAGGTGCTGGCCGCGCTCACGTTGTTCCTGGTCGGCGCACTGGGTTTCGCGAGCGTGCCGTCGCTGCAGAAGCGGGTCCTCGACCACGCGCATGCCGCGCCGACGCTGGCCTCGGCCATGAACATCGGCGCCTTCAATCTCGGCAATGCCCTGGCCGCGTGGCTGGGCGGCCTGGTGCTCTCGGCCGGGTTCGCCTACACCGCACCGAACTGGGTGGGCGCCGCCATGGCCGCCGCCGCGCTGGGGCTGGCCGTGCTGTCCGCCGCCCTCGAACGCCGGGACGTGGCAGCCGAGCCGGAGTTCGCCGGAGCCGCCCCGGCCGTGGAGCGCCTCGCCGCCGCGCGCGGCTGACACCCCCGTCGCCGCGCAGCGAATCGTGCAGGCCCGCTCGCCCTTTCGTGGGCGGGCGGGCCGCTTCTCGGTCGGCTCACCGGACGGGTACGGCGGTTACCCACGGCCGCAACGATATTCGTCCGCGTGCACACGAGCCTGCGGACCCGGAGGCGGTGGCAATGGTCAGCAGCAGCGACGCCGAGGGCGTGGTCGAGTTCCGGAACTCCCGGCCGGTGCCTCCGCCGGCGCGATCCCCGCCGCTGCCGCGCGCTATTTGTCGGCCGCGACCGGCTTCACGCTCATGCCGCCGCCTCGGCTGCACCAGGTCCGCGCCTGGGCGATGAACACCGATTCGGTGTTGTTCGGCGGGTAGACGCGCAGGCCCGCGACCTGAACCGGCAGGCACTGGTCGACGGGGTACACATCGACGCTGGTGACGGTCTGCAGGGTCGCCGTCGCATGGCCGCCCGGATCGAGCCGAACTGACGCGGTCTCGCCGCCTTCGCGGGTGGCCGGGTCGCCGACCGGAGCGCCGTCGGCGCCATTGGTGTAGGAGACGCCCGGGTAGCCCTGGATGGAACATGGTTCGGTCCCGGTGTTGGTGAACACGATCGGGGTGTATTGATGTCCGGCCGCACCCTGGGCGCCGCCGAGCGTCACCGTCAATTGCTGTGTCCGGCAGGCGGATAGGCCGCCGGGCGTGGTGGTGACCGGTGACGTGGTGACCGGCGAGGTGGTAACGGTGGTCGTCGAGGTGGCCGGTGGGGTGGTCGGCGGTTCGGGCGTGCTCGAGCCGGTGACGGGTGGGGTGGGGAACTCGTTGGTGGTACCGGGCGGCCCGGCGCTCTTGTCGGGTGAGCATCCCGCGGCGAGCGCGCCCGCCGCGATCAAACACCAGAGCAGCTTCCCGGTCACCGTCATGTACCAATGGTAGTGCCGCCGCGCGACGACCGAGAGCGTATGCGAATTGCCATTTTTCGGGATTATTCCGGCATTCCATACCACACGTTCTTGAGGGATATTTCGGGCACTGCTAGCCTCGGCGACGTGCCCGCTACCGGGCATGATTTCGAGCGTGAATCGGTGAGGGTGAATGCTCGACAACGCATTGCGTATAGCGATCGTAGGAATGGGACCGCGTGGTCTGAATGTCTTCGAACGAATTTGTGCTAATGCCCGGCAGCTAGGCAATTCCGCGGGCGTGGAACTGGTCTTGATCGACTCGGCGCGCGTCGGCACCGGCGCCGTGTGGCGCACCGCCCAGTCCGCTCACCTGCTGATGAACACGGTGGCGGAACAGGTTACGGCCTTCACCGACGACAGCGTCGATATGGCCGGCCCGGTCGATCGCGGCCCCAGCCTCTACGAATGGGCCAATTTTCTGGCCAAAATAGGCAATTTCGCGGGATTGCCCGCCGATGCCTATCGGGAAGCGCTGCGCATCCGCCCGGAAAGCTATCCGCCGCGCTACTTCTACGGCCATTACCTGCGCTGGGTTTTCGAACGCACCCGCGACCACTACGCGGAATGGGTGCACGTACGCGAAATCACGGCAACCGCCGTCGATCTGCGTGACGGACCCGGTGGTTTGCAAGAGGTGGAGCTGAGCACCGGCGAACGCCTGCGCGGCCTGCACGCCGTGGTGCTGGCCCAGGGGCATCTGGCCGAACTCGGCGCGAACGAGCCGGGCGCCCTGCCGGATTCGGCCCGCCGCCTCGGCCTCGGTCACATCCCGCCCGCCAATGCCGCCGATATCGACCTGGACCGGATCCCGGAACGCGAACCGCTGCTGGTGCGCGGCCTCGGGCTCACCTTCTTCGACTATCTGGTGCTGCTCACCGCCGGGCGCGGCGGCCGGTTCAAGGAATCCGACGCCGGACTGGAGTACATCCCGTCCGGCCGGGAGCCGCAGATCATCGCCGGTTGCCGGCGCGGCGTGCCGCATCACGCCCGCGGGGAGAATCAGAAGGGCGTGGACGAGCGCTACCTGCCCGTCCTGCTCGACTCCGGCCGCATCGCCGAATTGCGCAGGCGCGCCCGGCAATCCGGTGACGTGTCGTTCCGCCGGGACGTCTGGCCGCTGATCGCCCGCGAAGTGGAATCGGTCTATTACGCGGGCCTGCTGGCCGACCGCCTCAGCCCGACGCGCCTGGAGTCCTTCCGCGCCCGCTATCTCGCCGCCGCGAACGACGAGGCCGCGTCGGAACTGCTGGCGCGCTTCGACATCCGGGACCGGGAGCGCTGGGACTGGTTCAGTCTCGTCGATCCCACCGGCGGCCGCCGCTTCGCCGATCCGGGGGAATTCCAGGACTGGCTGCTGGCGTACCTGGATGCCGATGTGCGGCAGGCGAAGCTGGGGAATGTGCGCGGTCCGGTGAAGGCCGCCCTGGACGTGCTGCGGGATCTGCGCAACGAGGTCCGGTTGATCGTCGACTACGGCGGGATCGCGGGGTCGTCGTATCGGGACGACCTGGACCGCTGGTACACGCCGATGAACGCCTTCCTGTCCATCGGCCCGCCGGCCGCGCGCATCGCCGAACTGGCGGCGCTCATCCGGGCCGGGGTGGTGCGGGTGGTCGGGCCCGGTATGCGGGTCGGCATCGACGGGCACGAATTCGTCGCGCGCTCACCGCAGGTCGCGGGTTCGGTGGCGGCCGGGCGCACGCTCATCGACGCCTGGCTGCCCGCCCCGGACCTGAGGCGCACCGCCGATCCCCTGCTGCGCAACCTGGTGCACCGGGAGCAGGCCCGCGACTACGTGATCGGCTCGCCGGACGGCAGCGCCTACCGCACCGGCGGGCTGGCCGTCGCGCCCGGATCGCATCACGTGGTGGAGGCGAGCGGGCGAATTCACCCGCGCCGCTTCGCTTTCGGGGTGCCGACCGAGGCGGTGCGCTGGGTGACGGCGGCCGGTCCGCGCCCCGGCGTGAATTCGGTGACCCTCGCCGACGGCGATGCCATCGCCCGCGAGATCCTCACCGCCCATCGATATCAGGAATCAGCGAATCACTGTGAAAGGCATGACGATATGACGGTCGAGTGCGGCCTGCTCGCCCCCGTGGGCGTGGGTACGCCGGTGGAATCCCTGCTGGGCGACGATGCCTGGATCGAGGCCATGCTGGAGGTGGAGCTGGCGCTCGCCCGGGCCCAGGCGCGCCTGGGCATGGTGCCGCCGACCGTCACCGAACATCTCGCCATCGCGGTGCGCGAGCACGAGTTCGATCCGCGCGAGATCGCGGAAGCCGCACGGGGCGCGGCGAATCCGGTGGTGTGCTTCGTGGAGCGGCTGCACCGCGCGGTCGCCGATGTGGATCCGGCCAGCGCCAACTATGTGCATTACGGCTCGACCAGTCAGGACATTCTCGATACCGCGACCATGCTGATCGCATCGCGGGTGCTCGCGGTCATCATCGCCGATATCGACTGTGTCCTGGTGTCGCTCGCGGATCTGGCGCGGGACCATCGCAGCACCCCGATCGCCGGACGCACCCTCGCCATGCACGCGGTCCCCACCACCTTCGGTGCGAAGGTGGCGATCTGGATGCAGGGACTGCTGGACGCCCGGGACCGCCTCACCCGCGTCCGCGCCTCGCTGCCGGTCCAATTGGGCGGGGCCGCAGGCACTCTCGCCTCCTATGTGGAATGCGCCCGCTGCACCGATTCCGATCTCGCCCAGGCCCCCGCCGCCGAGATCGCGCAGCGCCTCACCGAGGCGTTCGCCGCCGAACTCTCCCTCACCATCAGCCCGATTCCCTGGCACACCGCCCGCACCCCGATCGCCGACCTGGCGTCGGCGCTGGCGCTCACCTCCGGGGTGCTGGGCAAGCTCGCCGTCGACGTGATCTCCCAGTCCCGCAGCGAGATCGGCGAACTCGTCGAACCCGCCGCCGCCGGACGCGGCGAATCCTCGGCCATGCCACAGAAGCGAAATCCGGTGCTCAGCACCATGATCCGCGCCGCCGCCCTCCAGGTCCCCGCACTGGCCTCCACTCTCTTCGGCGCGCTGCTGGCCGAGGACGAACGCCCGGCCGGCGCCTGGCACGCCGAATGGCGGCCGCTGCGGGACTGCCTGCTCCTGGTGGGCGGCGCGGCGCACACCGCCGTCGAACTCGCCAACGGCCTGACCGCCGACGCCGACCGCATGACCGCGAACCTGGCTCTCAGCGAAGGCCAAATAGTCTCCGAGCGCCTCTCGATCCGCCTGGCCCCCCTGCTCGGCAAACCGGTCGCCAAGAAAACCCTGCAATCGGCGTCCTTCGAATCCCAGTCCACCGCCCGCCCCCTGGCCGACATCCTGGCCGAATCCCCGGATATCGCCTTCCACCTGTCCAAACCCGAACTGGCAGACCTGCTCCGCCCCGAAAACTATCTCGGCGCCGCCCCCGACCTCGTGGATCGGGTCCTCCGCCGTCTCTGACCGGGTAACCCTCAACCCGGCGGAGCGATCACCGGGAACTGGTTGCGGCATCCGCCGATGAACACCGCGACCAGTTCCCGACGATCACACCGGCGCCCGGCCGAGTGGTTCGGATGTGAGGCGCCGCCGTGAGTTCGGCACTGTGTGCGTCCTCGGACCGAGGCGGTTCGGGCCTGGGTGGGCCGCTGAGAATTCGCTTTCGCGTCTTCCACCGAGGGGGTTCGGGGGCGTAAGCCCCTGAGAATCCCGAGAGCCGGGCCTACCCGAACAGGCGCTTCGGCGGGCGGTTGGAGGCGGCGCGGCGGTCGGCTTCCTTGGTTTTCACGCGGTCGGCTTCCTTGCGGACCTCGACCAGGTTCTCGCGTTCGCGGAGCAGCCAGGCGGGGGGTTCGGCGAGCAGGGCGGCGATCTGTTCGGCGTCGAGGGCTTCCTCGATACCGGCGCGCACCAGGCCGGAATTGGATACCCCGAGTTTGCGGGCCACCACATCGCGAGGGAACGGACCGGTCTGTCGCAGATCGGTCAGCCACTGCGGCGGGTTGGTGCGGAGCTCTTCGAGCTGCGCGCGGGTGACCGGGTTGTTGCGGAACTCCTCAGGGGTCGCCGGCAGGTAGATACCGAGCTTGTTGGCCGCGGTCAGCGGCTTCATGGTCTGGGGGTTCTTGTCCGGGCTCACCGATCAAGGGTATCGGGCGGGCCGCGGCAACCGGGCGCGCGGTGCGGTGACGCGGCCGCCGTGCAATAGCCTGGGTGGAATGAGCCGGTTCGAGTCCATCGATGTGGAACGACTGCGGTGGTTCGTCGCGGTCGCGGAGGAGTTGCACTTCGCGCGTGCGGCCAAGGCGCTGGGCATCGCCCGGCAGCGCTTGAGCGGCACCGTGATCGAGCTGGAGCAGGAGCTCGGCACCAAGCTTTTCCTGCCCGGGGTGAGTCCGACCACGCTCAGCGACGACGGGCAGGAACTGCTCGACGCGGCGCGGCGGATACTCGCCGAGGCGGCGGCCGCCGCGCCCGAACCGGTGCCCGACGGCGTGCCGAACCTGAGGGTCGGTTTCGTGCCCGGGGTCACGGTCACCAAATGGGAGCGGGTGTGGGCGGACCGGTTCCCGGACATTCCGTTGCGATTGCTCCCGGTGCCGATGAAGGAGCAGGAGTCGGCGCTGCGCGAGGGCGCGGTGGACATGTGCTTCGTCCGGCTGCCCATCGATCGTGACGGCATGAGCGCTATCCCGCTCTATCACGAACTGCCCGTGGTGGTCGTCCCCAAGGACCATCCGATCGCCGCCTTCGACGCGGTGACCACCGCCGATCTCGCGGACGAGCGCATGCAGGACGCGTCGGATATCGACGATGCCGCCATGACCATGGAATTGGTCGCCGCGGTGAGTGGCGCGGCCATCGTCCCGCATTCGATCGCGCGCCTGCACCATCGCAAGGATCTGGTCTACCGCACCGTCACCGACGCCCCCGACACCGAGGTCGCGCTCGCCTGGCCGACCGCGCACACCGGGGAACTGGTGGAGGAATTCGTCGGCATCGTGCGCGGCCGGTCGGCCAACAGCTCGCGTTCGCCGTCGGGTCAGGAGCAGCCGAAGAAACCGCCGGCCAAGAAGTCATCCTCGAGTGCGAAGAAGCCGCCCGCCGGGGGCAAGCCGAAGTCCGGATCCGCTCGCAAACCCGCCAAACCGTCGTCCCGTCGCGGCCGATAACTCCAGGTCGAAGGCCCGTCTCCGCTGGGAGACGGGCCTTTTCGCATCTCAGGGCAAAGTTCAGGGTCATCTCAGGGTTGCGCTATACGTATACGTCTACTTATAGTGATTGCACGAGCTGAGAAGCTCGGGGGTTGTACCGAGAACGCTTGCTACACAGTGTGTTTCGCCGAGTCGCGACACACTGTTCTATCTGAATGCTCATATGCGCATTCATGAATGAAATGGAGCCTGATCATGGCCATCGACATCCAGAAGACCGACGACGACACCCAGCCCGCCCTCCCGTCCGGCCTGCGCGAATTCGAACTGCGCGTCGGCCCCGGCGGCGGCCGCACCCAGAAGTTCACCGGCCGCCTGCTGGCCGAGGCCAACGAGGTCACCAAGGCCGGCACCGAGGTGGTCCGGGTCTACGTGAGCCGCAAGGGCAAGTTCGTCGTGCACCGCCACTACATCGAATGGCAGGACCTGCAGAACGCCACCAAGCACGCCTACCAGGAGAAGAAGCTCGAATTCGCCACCGCGCGACGGGTTTCCGATCAGTCCGACTTCTCCGCGCTGACCGACTGGGTCAAGGGCTTCAAGAACTGGCGCGAACTGCTCGGCCTCGGCGACGACGGCTACGGCGACTTCACCCTCGACATCTACGAGACCCTCGGCGAGCTGCGGGATCGAGTGCCCGCCAAGGTCTTCCGCATCGTCGCCGATGTGACCGAGAACCCGTCCGAAACCGTCCTCGACATCTGACCTACAAGCGGCCGAACCCCGAAAGGACTTCTCCCGCATGTTCTCCCGCCTCGGACGATTCGTCGTCGACAAGCCCTGGCTGGTGATCGGCCTGTGGCTGATCGCCATCGTCGGAGTGGTGGCCGTAGCGCCCAAGCTCGCCGCCACCACCGATCAATCCGACTTCCTCCCTTCGCATTACGAGTCCATTCAGGCCGCGGAGGTGCAGAAGAAGGCCTTTCCGGACAGTGAACCGCCGGCCGCGCTCATCGTCTTCGAGCGTGCCGACGGCGCGCCGCTGAGCGAGATCGACGCCCAGGCCGTGCAGACGGCCGCGGCGCGGCTGACCGAGAAGAAGATCGAGAACATCACCGGCATCGTGGCGACGCCGCCGTCGGACAACCGCCTGGTGGATATCGTCGCGGTCGGCATGACCAAGATGGACAGCCAGACCGATACCCGGCAGGGGGACGCGGTCAAGGCATTGCGGGACGCATTGAAGGAGCAGACCGCGGGAACCGACCTGAAGGCCGGCGTCACCGGTACGGCCGCTTCGAATCTGGATCAGACCGAATCCGGCAACAAGGGCCTGGCCATCATTCTGGTCGCCACCATCTTGTTGATCGTGGTGCTGCTGCTGGTCATCTTCCGCAGCCCGGTGATCGCGCTGCTGCCCATCCTGGTCATCATGGCGCTGTCCCCGATGGCCACCGGCCTGATCGGCATGGCGGCCGAGGCCTTCGACCTGAAGATCGACAATTCGGTGCAGGCGCTGCTGTCGATCGTCATGTTCGGCGTCGGCACCGACTACATCCTGTTCCTGATGTTCCGCTTCCGGGAACGGCTGCGGGCCGGCGACGATGCCAAGACCGCCGTGGTCAATGCGGTGGAGCGGGTAGGCGAGGCCATCACCTCCGCCGCGGCCGCGGTCATCATCGCCTTCGGCGCGCTGACCCTGTCCTCCATGGGCATGTTCCGCTCCATGGGTTACGCCCTGGCCATCGCCGTCGCGGTGACCCTGGCCGCGGGTCTGACGCTGGTGCCCGCCATCGTCTCGCTGCTGGGCACCAAGGTCTTCTGGCCGTCCAAGGCGTGGCAGGTGGAGCCGAAGGGGGCGCGGTTCACCGCGATCGGCTCGGCCCTGGGCAAGCGGCCCGCCGTGTTCGCGGTGGCGTCCGGCGGCGTGCTGGTGGCGCTGGGCGTATTCGCGGCCGGTTTCAATCCGACCTTCGATCTGAGTTCCGGCTCGACTTCGAACGCCGCGGAATCGGTGGTGTATCAGAAGGAAATGCTCAAGGGCCTGCCCGCCGGCACCACCCAGCCGTCGCAGGTGTACCTGAGCAGTGCGGGCGCCGGGCAGTTGAACGATGCCCAGCTGAACGATTACCGCACCGCACTCGCCGGGGTCGAAGGCGTGGGCCAGGTATCGCAGCCGAAGTTGTCGCAGGACAAGACGATTGCCGAATACCAGGTCACGCTGAATTCCGCGCCGGAGTCCGATGCCGCGCTGGAGATCGTCGGCGGCCCGCTGCGGGATACCGCGCACAGTGCCGCGCCGACCGGCACCGAAGCCAAGGTGGGTGGTCTGACCTCGGTCTTCGTCGACTTCAAGGCGGCCATGAACCGGGACTACAAGGTGGTCTTCCCGGTGGCGGCGGTGCTGATCATGCTGGTGCTCGGACTGCTGCTGCGCTCGGTGGTGGCCCCCTGGTACCTGATGGCCTCGGTGTTCCTGGGCTTCGGCGCGACGCTCGGCGCGGCGGTGCTGATCTTCCAGCACGCGCAGGGCGATTCGGGCCTGATCTTCACGATGCCGATCATCATGTACCTGTTCGTGGTGGCCCTCGGGACGGACTACAACATCCTGATGGTGGCCCGACTGCGTGAGGAGGCCCGCGAGGGCAACGATCCGCACACCGCGGCGGCGCTGGCCGTGCGGCATACGGGTCCGACCATCGCGGCGGCCGGTTTGATCCTGGCGGGCAGTTTCGCCTCGATGATGCTGGCGGGCAATTCCATGCTCGAGCAGATGGGCTTCGCCATCTCGGTGGGCATCGCCATCGCGGCCTTCGTCATGGCGATGTTCTTCACCCCGGCGGTGACCGCGCTGATCGGCCGCAAGGCCTGGTGGCCCGGGCACGGCGGGGACGCCCGGCAGCCGATCGAGGAGGTCGGCTCGGACTGGACCGTCCACGACTACGATCCGGCCCGCCGGTAATCGCAGTTCAGCGAGCCCGCTTCCCTTCGGGGAGGCGGGTTTTCGCGTTTCCCGAACCTTCTGACAGAAACGTGTTTCAGTTTTTTCCCGAAAGTGCCCCGCGCTGAACTGGACAGCCGATACAGTTCGCCCGGACCGCACACGAAGCGGCCGGTACCAAGGGAGTTACTTCGATGACCATGTCCGTGAACAACCACATCGCCCGCCGAATCGGCGTCGGGGCCACCGCCCTGGGCGTGCTGGCCTGTTCTGCGGCCCTGAGCGCGCCGTACGCCTCGGCCTCGCCCACCGGACTGTCGGTGAACGCCCGCAATATCTACGCCGCCTGCACCTACCAGATCACCGCCACCGTCGACCATTGGTTCCCGGTCTCGTTCTGGGACAACGGCGTCATCATCTCCGGCGGCGGCTCGGTCGATCCGGTCAACGGCAAGGCCACCGTGCAGTGGACCCCCAAGGGCGCCGGCACCCACACCCTGGCCGTGCTCCAGGGTTCGGCCTGGGAACTGCGGGTCAATGTCGCGCAGCCGACCCTGACCGGCAGCGCCACCTGCGGCGCGGGCCCGCTGGGCTTCCTGGGCTCGTAGCACCCGGTTCGAGAGAACCCACGAATTCGATTCGGCGCGACCCGATCACGCCGGATCGTCCCGGGCCTGGCCGGCCCACCATCCTCTGTTCCCTGGCCGGCCAGGCTCGCCCCTCCGCTAACGCAGCGTCGTATGCCAGACCACGGCGGCGGCCAGCGCGCCCGCGCCGTTCACCGACCAGTGCAATGCGATGGGCGCGAGCAGGCTGCCGCTGCGGCGGCGCAACCAGGTGAACACCACGCCCGCCCCCGCCGTCGCCAGCACGGCGAGCGCGATACCGGCGATCTGCCCGGCCACCCCGCCGCCGAGGAAACTGCTCAATCCCTTGTTGCCGCTGGTCAATCCCAGCGACGAGGCGATGTGCCAGAGCCCGAAAAGCATGGAACCGGCCGCGAATACGCCGCGCGCGCCGACCGCCCGATCCAGGGTCCCGTGCAGGACGCCCCGGAAGGCCAGCTCCTCGGGAATGGCGGTCTGCAACGGGATCACGATCATGGAGGCGATGAGCGCGCCGGAAATGGTGGCGTAGCGATCGGCCAGGAAGAACGGCCGGGTGATGGGCAGCAGTGCCCCGATGGCCACCGCCGTCAGCACCACGCCGACCGCGGCCAGCGCCCACAGCGAACCCTTGCGCCAGTGCCGTGGCGAGAGCCCGAGTTCGTGCCAGGCCAGTCCGCGCCGCCGGACCATACCGACCAGCACCACCGCGGCGATCGGCACCGAGATGATGCTGGCCCACGGCGTGGTGAAGTGCGCGATGAGATTCGTGCAGGTCAAGACGACGACAACGACCGCCACATCGATATAGGCGTGCAGCCGGTGACCGGGGGGAGCGGGCTGATCGGCGAGCACGGCGACCGCACCGTTATCGTTTCGAGACATCGGGGCCAGTGTACGGACGGATCCTTAGAACGGGCTTCGTTTGTGGTCGATACCCCGGATTCTCAGGTTCACACCCCGTGCGCCCAGCCCGCCGGATCGTCCCAAGCCTGCAGCGTGCGGCGGGTTTCGAAGCGGCGCGGCTGCCGCGTGATCGGATCGGTGAATTCCAGCACCGCGGCCAGCAATTGCAGCGGCCGGGTGTAGTCGTCGACCGGTTTGTCGGTGAGATCGGGATAGAAGTCGTCGCCCAGGATCGGCACCCCGAGCCTGTTCATGTGCAGCCGCAGCTGATGGGTGCGCCCGGTCCTGGGCCGCAGCCGGTACCGGCCCAGGCCGTCGCGGTGTTCGGCCAGTTCGATATAGGTCTCGGCATTCGGCTCGCCCGGCTCCTCGTAAGCCTTGAGCACCTGCCGTTCCTTCACGATCCGGCTCACCACGGTGCGCGGCAGTTCCAGCTCCGGATCGAAGCGCGCGATCGCCTCGTACTCCTTGTGCACCAGGCGTTTATGGAACATGGTCTGATACGCCCCGCGCCGCGCCGGATTCACCACGAACAGCACCAGCCCGGCGGTCACCCGATCCAGCCGATGCGCAGGAATCAGATCCGGTAGCTCCAGCTCCTGCCGAAGTCGCACCAGCGCGGTCTGCAAAATGTGCTGCCCGCGCGGAATGGTCGACAGGAAATGCGGTTTGTCGGCGATCAGGATGTCGTCGTCGCGGTAGACGATGCCGATCTCGAACGGCACCGTCTTCTCCTCGGGCAGATCGCGATGGAACCACACCGCCCCGCCCGGCACGTACGGCGCGTCCGGCGCGATCGGACCGTCCAGATCCACGATCCCGCCCTCGTGCAGCAGCTCGTCGATGCGGGCCGGATCCACCCGGGGCAGCCGCTCCACGAGATGATCGCGAATGGTCGCCCATGCGCCGTCCTCGGGCAGCCGCAGCCGCGCCGGATCCAATCCGTGCCGCTTGGGTAGCGGCGGCTGCTGCCTGCGTCTCACCCGCACGACCCTAGTCGCGCCGGGTTTGCCGGAACGGCACGGTATGCCCGGCGCGAGCGTGGTCAGAAGCCGCGCAGGCGGTCCGGGGCGATGCGGATCGGGGTCGAATAGGTGGCGTAGAACTTCTCGGCGGTCATCTCGATATCGACCAGGCCCTTGGCGTATTTCTCGGTGTAGCGGGCGATCTCGGCGGCGGTGGGCGGTTGCTCGTCGATGCGGGCGGTGCCGGTCAGGATGGCCACGTCGCCGCCGGTGGCGTCGGTGTTGAAGTGCAGGGCGACCCGGGGGTTGCGGGCGATATTGCGGAGCTTGGCCTGTCCCGGTTCGCTGAACACCAGGAATTCGGCGCCGTCCCAGAGGAACCAGACCGGATTGGGGGACGGGGTGCCGGAGGCGGCGACGGTGGTGAGCCAGATGATCGTGTCGCGGTCGAGTCGTTCGGCGACGCGGGCGCCGAATTTTGTGCCGGTGTCGACAAGGGTCATGGACTTGACC
Source organism: Nocardia yamanashiensis (assembly GCF_021183565.1). Classification (NCBI taxonomy): domain Bacteria; kingdom Bacillati; phylum Actinomycetota; class Actinomycetes; order Mycobacteriales; family Nocardiaceae; genus Nocardia; species Nocardia yamanashiensis. The sequence goes on along the minus strand of NZ_CP089226.1, from coordinate 5,857,854 downwards.
AACAGCGGGGGCGGGGACGGGATTCCGGTCCGGCGGGTTTCCGCCATCCGGGGGTCCCGCGCGCACGGCCTCGAAAGTTAGCCTAACCTATCTTCCTGTCGATTCTTGTGTGAGGATCGGGCGAACCGATCGGATCGAGAGGCAGGGCAGATGACGGTGGAGGTAGCGCCGCCCGAGGCGACGCAATCCGGGGCGGGGGCCGCCGGGACCACGGACCAGGCCGCCGAGAAGGCCGCCGCCAAGGCGCGCAAACAGCGGGAAGCCCAGGCGCGCAAGGAGATTCTCGCGCCGGTCGCGGGCACGCTGTCGCTCGCGAGCCTGGTCGTGGCCATCGCCTCGGTGTGCGCGGTGGTGCCGTTCCTGCTGATCGTCTCGGCCGCCCGTGAACTGCTCTCCGATGCCGTGGACACCGGCCGCGTCTGGCGTCTGCTGCTGATCGCGGTGATCGTCCTGATCGTCCGCGCCGTCCTGCAAGCGGCCGCCCTGACCTGGTCGCACACCGTCGATGCCAAGTACCAGCTGACCCTGCGCCGCCTGCTGGCCGACAAACTCACCCGCGTCCCGCTCGGCTGGTTCGGCGAACGCACCTCCTCCGAAGTCAAGAAGTACCTCCAGGACGACGTCGAGGCGCTGCACTACCTGGTCGCCCACGCCCGCCTGGATTTCATCGGCTCGGTGACCGTCCCCCTGGTCACCCTCGTCTACCTGGCCACCGTCGACTGGCGGCTAACCCTGGTCCTCCTGCTGCCCTTGGTGATCTACGCCCTCTGCATGAAGCAGATGCTCGACGAGCCCGGCCGCGAACGCCTGGTCGCCTACAACGCATCCGAACTCCGCACCCGCGAAGCCACCGTGGAATTCGTCGACGGCATCCAGGTGGTGCGCGCCTTCGGCCGAGCGGGCAAGGCGTACAGCGAATTCCAGGCCGCCGTCGAGAACCAGACCGACCGCCTGCGCAAACTCAAGCTGCCGGTCATGACCATCCAGTCGATCTCCGACACCGTGGTCGCCCCCGTCTTCGTCATGCTCCTCGTGGTCGTGGCGGGCCTCGCCGGCGTTGGCCTGCATTGGCTCGAACCCCTCGACCTGCTCCCATTCCTCCTGGTCGGGTTAGGTTTGGGCAGCTCCCTTCTCGGCCTCGGCTACGGCGCACAGGCCCTCCGCACCGCCGGCGACGCCGCCCTCCGCCTGCACGACCTGATGCAAACCCCCGAACTGCCTTCGAGCGCTGCGACTCCCGCGCCCCACGTTCCCGGCATCGGCTCCCCGGACACCACGGCTTCCCCGAACGATGCGGTCTCCTCGGATACGGAGACCCTCTCCGGTGCCTCGGCCTCCTCGTCATCCCCGCGTCCTTTTGAGGAGGATCTCACCGGTGCAGGCGTGCGCTTCGAGGGCGTGACCTTCGGCTACCGCGACGATCACCAGGTCTTGCGTGGCGTCGATCTGGAGCTCGCGCCCGGCACCATCACCGCGCTCGTCGGCCCCAGTGGCTCCGGCAAATCCACGCTCGCCAAGCTGCTGCCCCGGTTCTACGACGTGACTGGCGGCCGGATCACCATCGGCGGCCGCGATATTCGCGGTTTCGGCACCGAAGAGCTGTATCGCACGGTCGGGTTCGTGTTCCAGGACGTGCGCCTGATCCGCGGCACGGTCCGTGACAATCTGCTGCTGGCCAAGCCGGACGCGGACGCCGATGCGCTCGAGCGCGCTGCCCGGGCCGCCCAGATCCACGACCGCATCACCGCGCTGCCGCGCGGCTACGACTCGGAGATCGGCGTGGACGCCATTCTCTCCGGTGGTGAGGCGCAACGTCTTTCGATCGCCCGCGCGCTGCTGGCCGACACCCCGGTCCTGGTGCTGGACGAGGCCACCGCGTTCGCCGATCCGGAATCCGAGGCGGCGGTGCAGGACGCGCTCGCGGTGCTGGTCGCCGGCCGGACCGTGCTGGTGATCGCGCATCGCCTGCACACCATCACCGGTGTGGATCGAATCCTGGTGCTGGAGCACGGTTCCCTGGTCGAGCAGGGTGATCACGCCACCTTGAGCACGGCGGGCGGGACCTATCAGCGCCTGTGGGAAATCAACGAAGCGGCGCTGACCGCCGTCACCCTGGAGGAATCGCGGTGATCCGCAAGCTGTTCGCGCTGGTGCCGGCCGAATTCGCGCCGCTCACACCGAAACTCGTCGCCGCGATCCTGGCGCAGGCGCTGAGCCAGGCCGCCGCCTATGTGCTGCTGGTTCCGGTGCTGCAGGCGCTGTTCCGTGACGAACTCGCCAGCGCCTGGGCCTGGACCGGCGGCCTGGCGTTGGCCGTCGCGGGTGTGATCGTCTTCAGCTATCTGCAAGCGGTGCTCGGCTTGCGCATCGGCGTCGGCATGCAGCACGGCCTGCAGACCCGCATCGGCGATCACCTGAATGCCTTGCCGCTGGGCTGGTTCGACGGCCAGAACGCGGGCGCGCTGTCCCGCGTCGTGGTCGAGAACGTCCGCGAAGTACAGGGCTTGATCGCCTATCTGCTGGCCAAGATCCTCACCGGCATCGTGGTTCCGCTCGGCGTGGCCGTCGGCATGCTCTTCATCGATTGGCGTATCTCCCTCGCCATGCTGGTGGCCGCTCCGGTGCTGTACCTGGTGAACCGCTGGGCGGGCCGCTCCTACGTGGCCGCCGACGAGCAGATGCACGAGGCTGCCTCCGAAGCCAATGCCCGCGTGCTGGAATTCGCTCAGGCGCAACCGGTCCTGCGTTCTTTCGGCGCGGTGGGCGCGGGCAATCGCGCCCTCGACACCGCCCTGGAACGCCAGCGCAAGGCCGCCTTCGGCATGATGTTCGCCGCCGTCCCCGGCCTGATCGTCTTCTCGCTGCTGGTCCAGGCGGTCTTCCTGGTGCTGGTCTACCTGGTGGTCGGCCGCGTCACCGGCGGGGCCATCTCGGCGGCCGCCGCCATCGCCTTGATCGCGGTCAGCTCCCGCTTCATCGAACCCCTGAACCAGGCCGCTCAGCTGGGCGGCGCCCTGCGCGCCGCCGCGTCCGCCGCCGACCGGGTGAGCGCGCTGCTCGCCGAACGCGTGCTGCCGCAATGGGAATCGGACGAGGAGGTCGTCCCCGGCGCGCCCGAAATCGTCTTCGACCAGGTCGCCTTCGGTTACCGCACCGGCACCCAGGTCCTCTCCGACGTCTCCTTCACCGTCCCCGCCGGCACCACCACCGCGATCGTCGGCCCCAGCGGCGCGGGCAAATCCACGGTGCTGCGCCTGGCCGCCCGCTTCCACGACGCCGATTCCGGCAAGGTGACGGTCAGCGGACACGAGGCCCGCAAACAGCCCACCGAACTCCTGCTCGGGCAGATGTCCCTGGTCTTCCAGAACGTCTACCTCTTCAATCGGTCCATTCTGGAGAACATTCGAGCCGGCCGCCCCGACGCCACCGACGAGGAAGTCCTGGCCGCCGCCCGCGCCGCCCGCGTGGACGAGATCGCCGCCCGCCTCCCCGAAGGTTTCGACACCCCCGTCGGTGAAGGCGGCACCGCCCTCTCCGGCGGTGAACGCCAACGAGTCTCGATCGCCCGCGCCCTCCTCAAGAACGCCCCGATAGTCCTTCTCGACGAGGCCACCAGCGCCCTCGACCCCCACAACGAAGCGGTGGTAGTCCGCGGCATCCACGAATTGACCAGGGGCAAAACCGTAATCGTCGTAGCCCACCGCCTCGCCACCATCGCCCACGCCGACCAGATCCTCTTCATGGAAAACGGCCGCATCATCGAACGCGGCACCCACGACCAACTCCTCACCCTCGACGGCCGCTACGCCGCCTTCTGGTTCGAACGCACCCGAGCCTCCGGCTGGCGCCTCGAACCCGCCCCCGCCTGACCCGAGTCGCCGCCCTATCGCGGGGCGCGGGCTCCAGCTCCACGACTGGGTCGCCCCGCGCGAGACCCTCTCCGCCCGAGGGGGTTCGGGGGCGTCAGCCCCTGAGAGTTTCGAGAGTTGTCTCACCGCACTTCGCATAGCGGGCAATTCCAGCTAAGGTAAGGCTATGCAAACCTAAACCGGGGAGGTGGGTTGTGCGATCGAGTCAACTGCGGGCAACCGCGACAGAGCAGGAGAACCGGTGGACACACTTCTGGTGGTCGGTGCGGGGCCGAAAGCCCTGGCGGTAGCGGCCAAATCGCATGTGCTGCGCCAGCTCGGCCTCCCCGCCCCGCGGGTGATCGTGGTGGAACCCCATGCGGTGGGCGGCAACTGGCTCCCCAGCGGCGGCTGGACCGACGGCCAGCACCGCCTGGGCACCAGCCCGGAGAAGGACGTCGGCTTCCCGTACCACTCCACCTGGGCCCGCGGCCACAACCGCGCCATCGACGAAGCCATGCGCGGCTTCTCCTGGACCGCCTTCCTGGTCGAGCACGGCACCTACGCCGAATGGATCGACCGCGGCCGCCCCAGCCCGCAGCATCACGTCTGGGCCAAATACCTGCAGTGGGTCGCCCGCAAGACCGATATGGAACTGGTCCCCGGCGCCGTGCGCGGCATCTCCGCCGCCGCCGACGGCTGGCTGGTCACGGTGGCCGACGCCGACGGCGCGACCAGCGAAATCGACTGCGACGCCGTCATGATCACCGGCCCCGGCCGCAGCGACCGGGCCCTCACCGCGCATCCCGCCGTCCTCAGCATCGCCGAATTCTGGGATCTCGCGGGCCGCCGCAAACTCCCGGCCGCCTCCCGCGCCGCGGTCATCGGCGGCGGCGAGACCGCCGGTTCCGCCCTGGACGAGCTGGTCCGCCACGAAATGCTCACCATCTCGGTGATCTCCCCGAAGGCCACCCTCTACACCCGCGGCGAGAGCTTCTTCGAGAACTCCCTCTACAGCGACCCCACCAAGTGGTCCACGCTCGGCATGGACGAGCGCCGCGACGTCATCCGCCGCACCGACCGCGGCGTCTTCTCGGTCCGCGTGCAGGAAAGCCTGCTGGGCGACAACCGGGTTCACCATCTGCAGGGCCGTGTCGTGAACGTCGCCGACACCGGCGGCGACCGCGTCACCCTCACCCTGCGCAACGACCTGCGCCCCGATCAGCTCCACACCTTCGACCTGGTCGTCGACGCCACCGGCGGCCAGCCGCTGTGGTTCCTGGATCTGTTCGATTCCGCCGCAACCGATCTGCTGGAGCTCGCGGTCGGCGGTCCGCTGTCGCAGTCCCGCATCGAGAACGCCATCGGCTACGACCTGGCCGTCTCGGGCCTGGACGCCAAGCTGTATCTCCCGAACATGGCCGCCCTGGCGCAGGGTCCGGGTTTCCCGAATCTCAGCTGCCTGGGCGAACTCTCGGACCGCGTGCTGCGGTCCGAACTGTCGCAGCGGAGGGGAGGTGCGCGGGAGCGAGTGGCCGCCGCGCGCTGACCCGTTAGCGGAGCACCGGCATATCGGACGGATCGCGGGGCAGCGTGTACAACGAGATCCTGCGGTCCGGCCGAATGTCGAAGTCGCCCAGATGGAACCAGCCGTTCTTCTCCAGCGCCTTACGCATCGGAGTGTTGCGGTGATCGGGTTCGCACATCATCCGGCGGCATTCCGCCTCGGTCGCGAACACCCGCTCGCCCAGCTCCCGGATCCAGCCCGAGATGATGCCCTTACCCAGCAATTCGGTTTCGGCGGTGGCGATATGGAACCCCATATCCCGCGCATCGGCGTGATAGAGCCGCGCGATCTCGTCCTTGGCGGGCCGGTACAGCTCGATGTAAGCGACATCACGCCGGCCCAGGTCCGCCCGGTCCACGGCCTCGAAGTCGTAGCCGAGAACACAAGGCCGCGAGAAGGTTCCGGCCAGCTGGGTGGCGCAATCGAGCCGCCGCCGGTCCGCATCCCAGGTCTGCTCCCAGGTTTCCACCAGGTGCGGCCGGTGCATCCACTCGGTAATCGTCTCGGGGTCCGCGGATTCCGCGTCTACCAGGCGCAAGGTGAACGGCGCGGTGAACTCGGGCACTACCGGCCCGGGGGCGGTCCGGACCTCCTCGGGCAGGTCGGTCAGTTCGCGCGCGAGGACGTAGGGCGTCCGGTTCATCGGTGCGGGCTCCGTTCGGTTGTCAGCTTGATCAGCCAGCTTGGTAAGGCTAGCCTATACTAAGTTCGGGATAATACGGTCTCCTGGACTGCTCAGGGGGACAAGGTGAATCAACCGGCGCCAAGTGCCGTCGGCAGCGTGTAGGAGAGATACGGGAAATGCCACGGGAACTCGGATGGATCAGGCAATTTCAAACTCCGGTTTCCGCGGAAAATCCGCCGTTGCTGATCTTCCCGCACGCCGGTTCGGGCGCTTCCGCCTACCGGGTCTTCGCCAAAACCCTCGCCGCTGAATTCGACGCCGTGGTGTTCCAATACCCCGGCCGTCAGGATCGCGCCAAGGAACCCGCCGCCGAAACCCTGCCGGAAATCGCGGCCGGAGCATTCGAAGCCTTCCGGAACTCCGCGCACGATACCGGCGCCCCGCTCACCATTTTCGGGCACAGCATGGGCGCGATCGTCGCCTTCGAATTCACCCGCCTGGCCGAAGCCGCGGGGATGACGGTGCGCCTGCTGGCCGCCTCTTCGGCCGCCGCCCCGGTCCGCATCGCCGACCTGCCCGGCCATCCCACCGAGGACGAGCAGCTGCTCGATCACATGAGCGCGCTCAACGGCACCGGCGCCGACGTCCTGGCCAGCCGTGATGTGCTGCGCATGGCGCTACCGGTCATGAAGGCCGACTACCGCGCCTTCGACGCCTATTCCTGCGCCGCCGAAATCGCCGTGGCCGCCCCGATTCTGGTGCTCGGCGGTGACGAGGACGAATTCGTCGCGCCGAAGGATCTGTACGCCTGGGACGCGCACACGAGCGGCGGCAGCACCGTCACCTTGTTCGCGGGCGGGCATTTCTACCTCAACGATCATGTCGCCGGAATCGCCGAACTGCTGGTCGCGGAGAAGAGCGTGGCAGCGTGAGCATCGACGACCCCATCGTGATCGTCGGGATGGGCGTCGAAGCCCCCGGCGGTATCGACTCCCTGCCGGAATTCTGGGCCGCACTGGCCGAATCCCGGGAATTGATCGGGCCTTTCCCGCGTGACCGGGAATGGCCGCTGGCCGAATTGTTCTCGCTCGGTGAGCGGGAAGGCTGGGCCCCGGTGCGCGACCGCGGCGGATTCCTTTCCGGCGCCACCGAATTCGATCCGCTGTTCTTCGGCATCACTCCGCGCGAAGCCGTGGCCATGGATCCGCAGCAGCGGGTGGGCATGCGGGTGGCGTGGCGGGCGCTCGAGCACGCGGGCCTGAATCCCGGCGCCCTCGACGGCGATACCGCCGGCGTGTGGATGGGCGTCTCGCTGATGGAGTACGGTCCGCGCGCCGCCGAGGTCAACGAGTTCAACGGCTACCGGGCTACCGGTTCCGCGCTGGGCGCGGTCGCCGGTCGCATCTCGCACGGGCTCGGCCTCACCGGCCCGTCGGTCAGCGTCGATACCGCGTGCGCGTCCTCGCTGACCGCCCTGCACCAGGCCGCCGCCGCCATCCGGGCGGGGGAGTGCGACTGGGCGCTGGCGGGCGGCGTCTGCGTGATGGGTTCGCCCGGCGCGTTCTACGAGTTCTCCAAGAACAACGCCCTCGCCACCGACGGGCACTGCCGCTCCTACGCCGCCGACGCCACCGGCACCCTCTGGGGCGAAGGCGCGGGAGTCGTCGTGCTGGAACGGGAATCGCGCGCCCGTGAACTCGGGCACCGCGTCTACGGCCGCCTGCTGGGCTCGCGGGTGAACCACAACGGCAAGGGCGCGCCGCTGGCCGTGCCGAGCGCCGCCGCGCAGGAACGCCTGATCCGCGCCACCCTGGCCGCCGCCGATCTGGACGCCGAACTGGTGGGCCTGATCGAAGGTCACGGCACCGGCACCGCCGTCGGCGATCCGCTCGAATTGACCGCGCTGGCAGCCACTTACGGCGCCGCCCGCACGCACGGCCCGCGCCTGGGCTCGGTGAAGTCCAATGCCGGGCACGCCCAGGCCGCCGCCGGCATGCTGGGCCTGATCAAGACCCTGCTGTGCGGTGCGCACGGCCGGATCGCGCCGAGCCTGCACGCCGGCGAACCGACCACCGAATTCGACTGGGCCGCAACCAGTATGCGCCTGGCCACCGAACTCGAACCCTGGCAGCCGATCGACGGGGTGCGCTACGCCGCCGTCTCCTCGTTCGGGGTCGCGGGCACCAATGCCCACGCCCTCATCGCCATGCCGGTCCTTCAGGAGAGCGATGTCTAGCCACCGCCTGCCCGACGGCAGCATTCCCGTCCCGCTGTCCTCCGATACCGCCGACGGCCTGCGCGCCGAAGCGGCCGCCGTTCTCGGCTACCTGGAGGCGCATCCGGCGGTCACCCCGGAACGGGTGTCGGACATGCTGTTCCGCACCCGCACCCCCCGCCGCCATCGCGCGCTGGCCACCGTCACCACCCGCGACGAACTGGTGGGCGGTCTGCGCGCCGTCGCCGCCGGGGACTCCCATCCGGCCGTCGTGGTCGGCGACGGCCCGGCCACCGCGCGCCGCGTCGGTTTCGTCTTCCCCGGTCAGGGCAGTCAGCGCCCCGGCATGGGCAAGCTGTACTACGAACTGTCGACCGCCTACCGCGACACCGTGGACGCCTGCTCGGCCATTCACGCCGAACGGTTCGGCCACACCCAGCCGTTGCACTACCTGCGCGGCGACGAAGACCAATACGAGGACACGGTCTGGGAAGTCCAGCCCGCCTTGATGTTCCACATGACCGGCCTAGCCGCCATGTGGCAGGCCGCCGGCGTGCGCCCCGCCGCCACCATCGGCCACAGCCAGGGCGAATTGGCAGCCGGTGCGGTCTCGGGCGTCATGTCCCTTCACGATGCCGTCCTGGTGGTCACCCATCGCGCCAACCTGGTGCAGCGCATCTCCCCGCGCGGCTACTCCATGGCGGTGCTGGCCATGAACCGCGAGGACTGCGAAATGCTGCTGGCCCGCCACTCCGGCTGGGCCGAGCTGTCGGTGGTGAACGCCCCGCACATCATGGCGATCTCCGGTGACCGCCAGACCATCAAGGACATGGTCGAGATGGCCACCGCGCGTGGCCGGTTCGCCCGCGAGATCGGCGTCTCCTACCCCGCCCACACCTCCATCGTGGCCGAGGTGCGCGCCGACTTCGAAGGCTTCCTCGGCGGCGAAATGGACACCGAGACCTTCACCGACACCGAAATCCCCAGCTACGGTGCGACTCTCGGCGCCGCCATCACCCCCGACCTGACCCAGGAACAGTACTGGTACTGGAACCTGCGCAACCGGGTCCGCTTCGACCGCGCCATCGTCTCCGCCGCGACCGACGGCATCGACACCCTCATCGAGGTCGTCGAACACCCCGTCCTGCAGCTGGCCATCCAGGAAAACCTCACCCTCGTCCCGCGTGATCCGGCCCGCGGCAATCGCGATTTCAAGGTCCTCGGCACCTCCCTCCGCACCGCCGACTCCCTCCGCGATTTCACCCGCAACCTGGCCACGGTCGCCGTCCACGACCTCGGCTACGACTGGTCGGCCCTGCGCACCGGATCCGCGCCTTCGCTCCCGTTGCGCGATTTCCCGCACACCATCCAGAACAACAAGAAACTCTGGGCCCCAGCGGGTTACGCCCCCGCGGCCATCACCGCCCCGCTACCGCCGGTCCCGGCTCCACAGCGTCTGATCGAAGCCTGGGTCCCCTGGGAGCGCCGCGCCATGACGCCCCCGCGCACCCTCGCCTTCATCGACCCCACGGGCCGCAGCACCGATCTCGTCGCCGCACTGATCAAGGCCGCCGACCGCCACGGCGCGAACGCACTGCTGCTCGACGCGGTGGCCGGCGGCGATTCCGCGACTGTTTCTGCCGCGCAGAGCGATTCCGCGTCCGGTGGTTCCGCTCACGGGGCCAACGCGCCGGGCGCTGTCGCGAACAGTGGCGCTGTCGTGCAGGGCGGCGTTCTCGCAGTTCCGGTGTCCGGAGCGAATGGAGCTTCCGCACCGGGCGATCTCGGTGCTGTGGCATTGACCGCCGCATCTGGCCTGGACGCCGCGGGGAGTGGCTTCGACACCGCCGTCATCGTGTGGCCCGCGCTGCCCGAGGCCGACGGTGAGGGCACCATCGACGAACTGGTGGAGTTCTTCGCGGCCAAGCAGTGGCTGCCCGCGCTGACCGGGCTGCGGCCGGGTGGCGAGTGCTGGCTGGTGACCGTCGGCGGCGAGTCCGTGGTGCCGGGTGATGCTGTGCCGCAGCTGTTCCACAGTGCGGTGGCCGCCGGGTTCCGGAGTATCGGCATCGAGCGTCCCGGGCTGGCGCTGCGCCATCTGGATCTGCCCGCGGGTGCGGGTGCGGAGCAGGCCGTGCGGATCATCGGCGCGCTGCACACCGCCGGGGAGCCGGAAGTCGCGTTGCGCGACGGCAAGGTGTTCGTGAAGCGGTTGCACGCGGACGAGTCGGAGCCGGGCGCGGCGGCCGATCTCGATCATGTGCTGATCATCGGCGGGACCGGGCAGCTGGGCTTGCTGTTCTGCGATCACTTCGCGCGCTCCGGTGCGGGGCGGGTCACGCTGCTCAGCCGGTCGGGCGAATCCGCAGCCACGGCAGCGGAACTGGCGCGTCTGCGCGGGCTTGGCGCGACCGAGATCGCCGTCGTCGCCTGCGATGCCACCGATCCCGAAGCGGTCGGGCAGTTCGCGGCCGCGCAGGTCGGACGGCCGGTCAGCATGATCATTCACGCGGCGGTCAATTACGTCGACGCGGAACTGGCCGACATCACCGAGGACATGGTGCGCACCGCCGCCGCGTCGAAGGTGGTCGGCTTGGAGACCATCCTGTCCGCGGTCCCGCGCACCGCGAATGCCCGTGTGCTGCTGTGCTCTTCGATGGCGGCGACGCTCGGCGGCCGCGGCCAGATCCTGTACGCGGTCACCAACCGCATGCTCGACACCGTCGCCCGCCGCCTGCGCGCCGAGGGCCTGGACTGCACCTCCCTCGAATGGGGGCTGTGGAGCGTGGCCGGACCACTGGACGACGCCGGTATGGCGCGCGTCGAGGGCGCGGGCGTCTACCCGATGCGCCCGGAAGCGGCCATCGCCGCCGGGTTCACCGGCCAGCCGACCGACGCGGTGATCATCTCCGCCGATTGGCCTTTCCTGCGCGACATCCTGGGCACGTTCGGCCTGGATGCCGTCCTGCGCGAGGTCCCGGAACCGGTCCTCCCGGTCGCCGTCGTGGAAACACCCACGCCCGCACCGGAACCCGAACCGGCCGCCGTCGCACCGCAGCCGGTCGCCGCCCCGGCACCGCTGGCCGCTCCCGATGTCTCCCTGCCCGATCAATTGCTGATCGAGCTGGGCCGCGTCATGGGCGTGGACGGCACCGACGCACTCGACCGCTCCACCCCGCTGGTCGCCCTCGGCCTGGATTCCCTCCAGGCCCTGGACTTCCGCAAGCGAGTGCGGTCCGCGCTGGACCGGGATCTCCCGGTGGCGGCGATTCTGGGCGGCGCGACCTTCGACGATGTCGTGCTGCTCATGGCTGAGAACACCAACTAGGGCTAGGGGCCAGATTCCATGTCAGACACCGAAGCCACCGTGCTCGACACCACTTCCACCTCCGCCGTTGCCGAGGCGACCTCGGACGCCGCAGGTACGGCTTCGGCCGCGCACGCGCCGACGTCCGGCACAACGACCGCTGTGGCGGGCGCTTCGTCCGCCGCCGCGGCGGGTGGTTCCCTCGCCGACCGGCGTCGTGAGCTGCTGCGCCGCCGGCTCGCCGAAAGCGGACTGGAGGCAGCGGCTCCGGCCGCGCAGGTGCGTCGAACCGGCGCGGGGGAGCGCCGCCCGCTCTCGGCCGGGCAGCGCCGGATGTGGTTCCTGCAGACCCGCGATCCGGAAGACACCACGCTGAACATCTGTGTGGCGTACCGGCTTTCGGGTGCGCTGGACGAGCAGCGCCTGCGTGATGCGGTGGCCTCGGTGTTCTCCCGGCACGACATTCTGCGCACCACCTACGGCGTGGACGAGCAGGGCGAACCGTTCCAGGTGTTCGCCGATGACATCACGGTGCCGTGGCAGTTCCATGATCTGACCGACCTGCCCGAGGCGAGCCGTGGCGTGCGTGTGGAGGTGCTGGCCCGCCGCGAGTTCGGGCGCTCCTTCGATCTCGCCGCCGACCTGCCGCTGCGGATCACCTTGGCGCGCACCGCCGCCGATGAGCACGTGCTGCTGCTGGCCGTGCATCACATCTGCTGGGACGACGACGCCTGGGGCGTGTTCTTCACCGAACTCAACGCCGCCTACAACGGCGCCGGGAAGCCGCTGCCGCCCGCGCAGTTCGTGGATGTCGAGGTCCTCGACGCCCCCGCCGACGACGATCAGGCGGACATCGACTACTGGCGCGCCAACCTGCGCCCGCTGCCCGAACCCCTGGAGCTACCCGGCGCGGCCGCCACCGTCACCTCCAAGCAGGCCGACCGCCGCACCGTCGCCCTCCCGGCCGATCTGCTCGCCCGCGTCGACGTCTTCGCTCGCGAGCACGCCGCCTCCCCGTTCATGGTGCTGCTGGCCGGATTCGCCGCCCTGATCGAGCGCTACACCGCCGCGGGCGATTTCCTCGTCTCCATCCCGGTGACCAACCGCCGCTCGGCCGCCGCCGAACAGCTCATCGGCTACTTCGGCAACACCCTGCTGTTGCGCGAAACCCTCCGCGACGGCGAAACCTTCACGGGCTTGGTCGAATCCACCAAGCGGACCTGCCTCGACGGTTTCGCACACCAGGCCGTCGGCATCGATCGCGTGGTGCGCGAAGCCAATCCGGAGCGCGTGGCGGGCCGCGACGGCATGGATCAGCTGGTCCGCCTGGGCTTCAGCGTGCGCAAGAGCGCCGACGGTTTCGCCCTGAACGGCATCACCTCCACCCAGCTGGACGAACTCGGCGCGCCCACCGCCCAGGTCCCCCTCGCGCTGGCCGTGGTCACCGAGTCCGCGCACGGCGCGCTGCTGGAAGCCGAATACCAGGTCGACGCCCTGGCCGGCCCGCTGGTGGATCGCCTGCTCGCGCACTACATCCGGCTGCTGGACAGCGCCCTGACCGCACCGGCCGCCCGCATCGCCGATCTGGACATGCTCGGCGCGGACGACCGCGAGGAGATCCTGGCCCAGTCGCGCGGCGCACACGCCGAGATCGCCCCCACCACCATGGTCGAGCTGTTCGAACGCCAGGTGGAAGCGAATCCGGACGCGCTCGCCCTGGTCTCCGACACCGAGGAACTCACCTACGCCCAGTTCGACGACCGCGTGAACCGCTTGGCGCACTGGCTGATTCGCGAGGGCATCGGCGCGGAGGACATCGTCGGCCTGCGCATGACGACCTCCATCGAATTCCTGGTGGCCGTCTATGCGGTGCTGAAGGCGGGCGCGGCCTACCTGCCGATCGACCCGGCCTACCCGGACGACCGCATCGACTACCTGATCGAGGACGCTCGCCCCCGCCTGGTGCTGGGCCGCGTCGAATTCGATGCCGCCGAATCCGCCGCCGCCGACCTGCCGGACACCGCGCCCGACGACACCGATCGCCGCCGCCCGCTGCGCCCGGACAATCTGGCCTACGTCATCTACACCTCGGGCTCCACCGGCAAGCCCAAGGGCGTCCCGGTCGCGCACGCCGCCATTGCCGAGCATGTGGTCAGCTTCACCGCCGAATGGGGCATGACCTCGGAAGACCGCCTGCTGCAGTCGTCTTCGGTGAGCTTCGACGCCTCCCTGCTCGACATCTTCGTCACCCTGGCCCTGGGCGCGCGCCTGATCGTGCCCAAGCCGGAGGCGTTCCGCGACATACGCTACGTCGCCGACCTCATCACCCGCCGGGGCGTGACGGTGCTGCACATGGTGCCGTCCATGCTGAGCACCTTTCTGCTGCTGCCCGAGGTGAGCGAATGGCGCGCCCTGACCCAGGTCCCGGTCGGCGGTGAAGCGCTGCCCGGCGAGGTGGCCGACAAGTTCGCCGGGGTCTTCGACGCCGAACTGCGCAACCATTACGGCCCCACCGAGGCGGTCGTCTGCGCCACCCACATGCCGGTGGAAGGCCCGCAGGGCAATGGCATCGTGCCGATCGGCATCCCCAACCAGAACGTGCACGCCTACGTGCTGGACCGGGCGCTGAACCTGGTGCCCGCCGGTGTGGTCGGCGAAATCTATTTGGGTGGTGCGCAATTGGCGCGCGGCTACCTGGGCCGCGCGGACCTGTCCGCGAGCCGTTTCGTCGCCGACCCGTTCACGCCCGGCGCGCGCCTGTACCGCACCGGAGATCTTGCCCGCCGCAACGAATTCGGCGAACTCGACTTCGTGGGCCGCGCCGACGAGCAGGTCAAGGTGCGCGGTTTCCGCATCGAGCTCGGTGAGGTCGAAGCCGCGCTGGCCTCGCATCCGTCGGTCGCGCACTGCGTGGTCGTGGTGGTCGAGGATCCGGCCGTCGGCCCGCAGCTGGCCGCCTACCTGGTTCCGGCCGCCGGTCAGCGGATCGACCTGGAGCAGGTCCGCGCGCACGCCGGCGGCGCGCTGCCGGAATACATGGTGCCCAGCGCTTTCGCCGTCATCGACGAGATCCCGCTGACCGTCAACGGCAAGCTGGACAAGCGGGCTCTGCCCGCCGCCACCCCGGCCGTGGAGCGCACCCATCGCGCGCCCGCCACCGCCACCGAACGCCGCCTGTGCGCCATCTTCGGCGCGCTGTTCGGCATCGAGCAGGTCGGCGCGGAGGACTCCTTCTTCGAGCTCGGCGGGCATTCGCTGCTGGCGGCCCGCCTGGTCGCGCAGATCCGCGCCGAATTCGGCCTGGAACTCGACGTCCGCGTCATCTTCGACGCCCCGACCGCGGCCGGACTGGCCGAGATCCTGGTGGAGCGTTTCCGCACCGAGTTCGAGATCGACCTGGACGCCATGGACGACGATTTCGACGACGACGCCGAAATCGACCTGGTAGCAGTCGATTCCGTCACCAGCTCCGCTCCCGGCCGGCCGCAGCTGACGGAAAAGGCGCGCCGCGAATACCTTCCGCTGTCCTACTCGCAGCTGGCCATGTGGTTCCAGTACCGCATGGAAGGCGCGAGCGCCGTCGGCAACCTGCCGTTCGCGGTGCGCCTGGACGGTGCCGTGGACACCGACGCGCTGACCGCCGCCCTGGGCGACGTGGTGGACCGGCACGAAGCCCTGCGCACCACCTTCGTCGAACGCGAAGGCGTGCCGTACCAGGTGGTTCAGGCCACCGTGGACATCCCGTTCGAGATCGCCGAGATTCCGGCGGACGGGCTGGACGCCGCCCTGGCCGACATCGCCGGCTACCACTTCACCGTCGAATCCGAACCGCTGCTGCGCGCCCGCCTGCTGGTGCTCGGCGACGACGAACGGGTGCTGTCGCTGCTGGTGCATCACATCGTGGCCGACCACGCCTCGCTGGGCATCCTCCTGGAAGACCTGGTCACCGCCTACCGCGCCCGGGTCTCCGGACAGGCCGCGCAGTGGACGCCGCTGACCGTGCAGTACCCCGACTATGTGCTCTGGCAGCACGAAGCCTTCGACACCGGCGCGAACGGCAAGCCCAGCGAATACGGTCAGGCCGAACTCGACTTCTGGCGCGCCAAGCTGGCCGGGCTGCCCGACGAGATCAATGTCGCGCACGACCGGCCGCGCCCGGGCGTGCTCGGCAAACGCGGTGAGGTGGCCTCGTTCTCGCTGCCCGCCGTCCGCCGCGCCGGGCTGACCGCGCTCGCCGAGCAAAGCGGCGCAACGGAATTCATGCTGTACGAGGCCATCGTCGCCACCCTGCTGCACAAGCTCGGCGGCGGTGCCGACATCGCGCTCGGCACCCCGGTGGCCGCCCGCACCGAAGCCGCGGTGACCCCGCTCATCGGCCTGTTCGCCAATATGGCGGTGCTGCGCAACGACCTTTCCGGCAATCCGACCCTGCGCGAAACCGTCCGGCGCGGCCGCGATGTCGTGCTCGACGCGCACGCCCATCAGGAGCTGCCCATCGAACGCCTGGTGGAGGCGCTCAATCCGGCCCGCTCGCGGTCGCGCAATCCGCTGTTCCAGTCCATGCTGCACTTCCGCGGCGCGGACTGGGCCCCGGCCGCGCTGAGCCTGGGCGGCGACGCCACCGCCACGGTGCTGCCCGTCGAATTCGACGTGTCGTTCCTGGATCTGAACCTGAGCCTGAACGTCACCGGCGACGGCGGCCTGGATGTGCGCGTGGTCGCCAATGCCGATCTGTACGAGGCGAATACGGTCCGCAGCATCGCCGACGCGCTGGCCGCCACCCTCGACGCCTACGCCACCGCGCCCGACACCACGGTCGCCGACCTGACGGTGCTGCCCGCCGCCGAACTCGAACGGCTGCTCGCCGTCCCGGTCGCCGACGCGGCCGCGAACACCGGTGCGGCCGAAGCGAACCCGGAGACGGTTGCCACGCTCATCGCGATCCTCGAGGAACTCCTCGAAATCGACGACGTGGACGCCGAGGACAACTTCTTCGCCCTGGGCGGCGACAGCGTCATCTCCATCCAATGGTCGGCCCGCGCCACCGCGCTCGGTCTGAACGTCACCCCGCAGATGGTGTTCGAGCACATGACCATCACCGAACTCGCCGCCGCCGCGGACGCCGCCGGACCGGTGGCCGCCCAGGCGGATTCGACCCCGCAGGAGGAATCCGCCCCCATGAGCGCATCCGGTCTGGACGACGCGGCCCTGGCCGCCCTCACCGCATCCTGGGCAGCCCAGTGACCGCGGCCCCGCCCCAGATCGAGGACGTCCTCGCGCTCAGCCCGCTGCAGGAGGGGCTGTTCTCGCTGTCGCGGCTCACCGGCGACGGCATCGACCTGTACACCATGCAATTCGTGGTGGACATCGACGGCCCGGTGAACCTGGAGCTGCTGCGCCGCAGCGCCCAGGCCATGCTGGACCGGCACCCGAACCTGAAGGCCGCGTTCTGGGACAAGGACGTGCCGCGTCCCGTGCAGATCGTGCCCAAGCAGGCCGAACTGCCGTGGACCGAAAAGGACGCCACCCCGGCCGAATTCGACGCCATCGCCGAATCGGAACGGCGGCGTCCGTTCGATCTCGGCCGCGGCCCGGCCCTGCGCATCCTCATCCTGCACGTCCCCGGCTCCGACACCCGCCGCCTCATCCTCACCGCGCATCACATCCTCATGGACGGCTGGGCGGTCGCGGTGTTCTTCACCGAACTGCTCGCCGTCTACCAGGCCGGCGGCGCCACCGCGATCCTCCCGCCGGTGCGCAAGTACCGCGAGTACATCGCCTGGCTGGCGGGCCAGGATCGCGCTGCGGCCCTGACCAAGTGGGCCGCCTACCTCGGCGACCTGACCGGCCCCATGGTGCTCGCCGACGGCGCGGCCATTCGCCCCGGCGCGGTCCCGGAGAAGACGAAACTGGTCCTCCCCGCCGCCGAAACCGAACGCCTCCAGCAGTGGTCGCGCGCCAACGGCCTGACCCTCAACACCGCGGTCCAATTCGCCTGGACCGTCGTCCTCGGCCGCCTCACCGACCGCCGCGACGTCGTCTACGGCACCACCGTCTCCGGCCGCCCCGAAGGACTTCCGGGCGTCGAAGGCATGGTCGGCCTCTTCATCAACACCGTCCCCGTCACCCACCACCTCGATCGTGGCGTGAGCGTCGTCGACCAGTGCACTCGCCTGCAACGCGACTGCGCCGCCATGCGTGACATCGGCTACCTCAGCCTCTCCGAAGTCCAGCGCGCCACCGGCCACGGCAGCCTCTTCGACACCCTCTTCGTCTTCGAGAACGCCCCCATCGACGACGCGATTCAAGAGGTGACCGCCCCCGACGGCGCCCGGTTCCGTCCCATCGAGATGGAATCGCTCGCCCACTACCCCCTCACCGTCGTCTCCCACCTCAGCGACGGCGACCTGATCGTCCTCGTCGAGGCGATTCGCGAAGCGCTGCCGTACATCTCGGCCTCCGCACTGGCCGAACGCCTGGTAGAAGTCCTGCGCCGGCTCCCCGACGCCGGCGGTGCCGGCCCGGACCAGTTGGATGTGCTCACCAAGGCGGAGCGGGCGGAGCTGGGCGCCGCCGTCGATCATGCGTCTGCGGACCACCCCGCCGCCGATGCACTCGACATCGCCTCGGCGGTCACGCCGGAGACCGCTGTCGCAGGTACGTCTGCCGCCGGAACGACCGTGGCCGAAGAACTTTCACGTCCCGCAGCTGCCGGTGACACAGACGAGGGGACTGTGGCGCCCCTGGTCGCATTCGGCGCGGATGCCGGCGCTGTGCGTGAGCCCCTGGCACCCGTCGCCGGGGCAGCCGTTCGGGGCCGTGCCGAGAGAACCGGAGTCGAGCCGGGCACTCGGTTCGAGACGGCCGAACGTTCGGTGTGGGAGTCATTCGAGCGGCAGGCGGCCGCCACGCCGGACGCGGTGGCGCTCCAGACCAGTGCGGGCGAGCGGTACACCTACGCCGAACTGCGCGACGCCGCCGCCCGCCTCGCGGGCGAGCTGGCCTCACACGGCGTCGGACCGGAAACCGTGGTGGCGCTGGTGATGCCGCGCTCCACGCAGTCGATCATCGGCCTGCTGGCCGCGTTCGCGGCAGGGGCCGCCTACGTCCCGGTGGATATCACCCTGCCGGTGGCGCGCATCGAATCGATTCTGCGCCAGGCACGGCCGGCGCTGCTCCTCACGGTCACCGAATCCCACGAGCTCGTCGCCGGTGAGTCGACTGCCGCCCTGGTGCTCGACGATCCTGCTGTCGCGGAACGTATTTCGCGGCGGACCGCCATCGCGCCCGAGGTGGTCCGGCATCCGGACCAGTGCGCTTATCTGATCTTCACCTCCGGTTCCACCGGTGAACCGAAGGGCGTCGCGGGCACCAATGCCGCCGTGCTCGCCTACTTCGCCGACCACCGCGACCGCGTCTACCGCCCCGCCATGGAGCGACTGGGTCGTCCGCTGCGCATCGCGCACGCCTGGTCGCTGAGCTTCGACGCTTCCTGGCAGCCCATGGTCGGTTTCCTGGCCGGGCAGACGCTGCACCTGTTCGATGCCGAGGAGATGCGCGACGCGCACCGCCTGGTGGCGGGGATGACCGGTCACGGCATCGACATGATCGACACCACGCCTTCGATGTTCGCGCAGCTCAATGCCGCCGGACTGGTGGACGGTGAGCTGCCGGTGCTGGCGCTCGGTGGCGAGGCCATCGACGCCGCGCTGTGGGCGCGGCTGCGCGCGTTGTCCACAAAGGGGACCGGAACGGCTGTGTACAACTGCTACGGCCCTACCGAGACCACCGTGGAGGCCGTCGTCGCGCCGGTCGGTGCGTTCGACACCCCGACCATCGGCACCCCGAATGCCGGAATGTCCGGCTACATCCTGGATTCCATGCTGCGGCCGGTGCCGCACGGCGTGGTCGGTGAGCTGTACCTGTCCGGACCGCAGCTGGCGCGCGGCTATATCGGCCGTCCCGCAACGACTTCCGATCGTTTCGTCGCCGACCCGTTCCGTCCCGGCCGCCGCATGTACCGCACCGGCGACCTGGTGCGCCGCCTGCCGCATCGCGGCATCGGCTACCTGGGCCGCGCCGACGCACAGGTCAAGGTGCGCGGCTACCGCATCGAGATCGGCGAAATCGAAACCGCGCTAAGGCAATTGCCCGGCGTGGACACCGCCGCCGTCACCGTGGTGCGCCGCGCGGGCGGCGCGAGCCTGGTCGGCTTCCTGGTGGGGGAGGCCGGTCGCACCCTGGACCCGGCTCGCCTGCGGCTCGCGCTCGCGGATCGCCTGCCCTCCTACATGATTCCCGCCCGCCTGCTGGTCCGCCCGCAACTGCCGGTGAACTCAAACGGCAAGCTCGACGGCCACGAACTGCTCCGCCAGGCCGAGGAAGCCTTGGCGGGCAGCGGTTCCGGCGCCGCCCCGAGCACCGCGACGGAGAAGGAGCTGGGCGCGGTCCTGGCCGAACTCTTCGACGGCCGCACCCCCGGCCTCGACGACGACTTCTTCGCCCTGGGCGTGGACAGCATCGTGGCGATCTCACTGGTCAACAAGGCCCGCCGCCGCGGTCTCGCGCTCACCCCGCGCATGGTGCTGTCGGCTCCGACCATCCGCGAACTGGCTGCCGCCCTGGACGCGGCCCCCGTCGCCGCCCAGTCCGACGATGCCGCCTACGGCGAAATCCTCCCGCTCCCGGTGGTGTCGTGGATGTACGAATACGGCAGCTACCGCCGCTTCACCCAGACCGCACTCCTGCGTCTCCCGGCGGGAATCCAACTCTCGCAACTGGAATCGGCACTGCAATCCGTCGTGGACGGCTACGCCACCCTGCGCTCGCGGCTCATCGACACCGCCGACGGCCCCCGCCTGGTAACCGAGCCCGCAGGCTCGATCCGCGCCGCCGACCTGATCACCACGATCGCCGCGGATTCCGGCACCGACCTCGACACGATCGTGCACCGAGCCGCCCGCGCCGCGAACGATGAAATCGACCCGCGCACAGGCGACATGGTGCGCGCCATCTGGTTCACCGGCACCAGCACCAACGTCGGTACCGGTGTCGGCGAAGGCACCAGCACCAACGTCGGCACTGGCGTGGGCGAAGGCACCAGCACCAACGTCGGCACTGGCGTGGGCGAAGGCACCAGCACCAACGTTGGCACTGGCGTCGGGGTCGGCGAAGGCACCGGTACTCGCGAAGGCAGCGGCGAGGGTGAGGTCCTGCTCCTCACGATCCATCACTTGGCGGTGGACGTCGTCTCCTGGCACCTGCTGCTGGCCGCTTTCACCGAGGCGTGGACCCGAATCGCTTCCGGCGCGGAGCCTTCCGCTCTCCCCGAGGCGACCTCCTACCGCGAGTGGTCCCGCCGTATCTGGGACCGCGCCGCCGAACCGGAGGTGCTGGCCCAGCGCGACTACTGGACCGCCCAGCTGTCCGCCCCGGATCCCGCTGTCGGACAGCGTGTCCCGGACCCGCGCACCGATACCTGGTCCTCCCTTCGCGTGGCCTCGGCTGTCACCCCGGTCGATGTCACCGCCCGTATGCTCGCGGCCCTCACCCGCGAGGAGGGCGTCCGCGAATTCCTGCTCACCGCCCTCGCCATGACCATCGCGGCCTTGCGCAAGGAACGCGACCAGGATCCGGCCGCCGGCGCGCTCATCGCCCTGGAGGGTCACGGCCGCGCCGACGACCTGCTGGACACCGACACCACCAATACCCTCGGCTGGTTCACCAGCGTCTTCCCGGTCCGACTGGGCGCGGGCGACCGGTGCGTGGACATCGAAGCCGCGCAGGCGAACCCCGCCGCCGCCCACGCCCTGCTGGAATCGGTCACGACCCACGTGTCCACCATTCCGAACCAGGGCCTGGACTACGGCCTCCTCCGCTACATCACCCGCACCCCCGAACTGGTCGCGGCCCCGGAACCCCAGATCGAATTCAACTACCTGGGCCGAGTGGACCTCAGCGGCCAAACCCCGGATTCGGTGTCCCTGCTGACGGGCCCCCTCAACGACGCCCTGCCCCTGGACCCCGAACCGGACCTGCCCCTGCGCTACGCCCTCGACGTCATCGCGGGCATCGGCACCACCCCGGACGGCCCCCAGCTCACCACCAATTGGCGTTGGAGCACCGCCCTTTTCACCGAGTCCGAGGCCACTCGCCTCACCGAACTCTGGCAGCAGGCCCTCGCCACCCTGGCCGCCGCTCTGTAGCGGCCGGGGGAGCGACCCCCACCGAACAGATCAGGTCGGCGAGAACGTTCTCGCCGACCTGATCTGTTTCACCCGCCCCGCGGCGTTTACCGGCGAGCCGGCGTTCCGATGATCATGCTGCCCACATTGCATTCCTCGAGTTCGTCCACCCCGGTGGCCTCGGTGAAGGCAGCGGTGTCGCTGAAGCCCTGGGCTACCGCGCCCAGGCCCATGGCGGTGGCGGCGAGATAGACGGTCTGCATGAGGACGCCGACATGCTTGAGGATATTGGCGTAGGCGACCTGCTCGTAGCCCCACATCACGCGTCCGGCGCGGGCCGAGACCAGCAGCGCCAGTTGGGGTTCGGCGGCCTCGGCGAGAGTGGCCGACGTCGTCTTCAGCAGGCGCTGCACGGCGGGGGAGTCCGCGGGAGCGACCGGGTACAGGGTGTGATCGAACGAGTTGTAGTGGTACATACCGGGTTCCAGGCCGGCCACATGCCGGACCACCGGGTAGAGCTCGAGTTCGTGGACGCTGCCGCCGGACGGGTAGGGGCGCGAAGGGCGCTCCTGACCGTCCGGGGTGGTCTCGACCGAACGGGTGCGGGCGGTGCGGTAGAGCAGTTCCGCCAGCTGGGCCAGGGTGATCGGGGCGGCATCGTCGAAGGCGCGGACCGATTTTCGATCATGGAGCACCGTGGTGAAACTCGGATCGGCGATGCGCAGGCGCTCGAGATCGGGGGTAGGCAGCGCGATGGGCGCGCCGTCGAATTCGGGGCGGCGAGCAGGCAGCGCCGGGAACGCGGCGGCCTCGGCCCACGCGGTCGGGCCGAAATGATCCCAGGTGACGACCCGCGACCCGAGCGTGCTGCGCCGATGGAACCACAGATCGGGCGCGCTCCAGCTGCGGGTGGTGAAGGTCTGGGCCTCGGTGGCCGGATCGGCGGTGAATCCGCCCCAGCGCAGATCGCCGGCGAAACGCGCCGAGACCGCTTCCGGCAGGCCGAGTTCGGTGGCCTTCGCGCCCGCGGCCAATGCCAGCAGGCGCGGATCGTGGATGCGCATATCACACCAGGAAGTCGGGTGCTCCAGCACGATTCCGTCCGAATCCCGGTGGATCACCGCGAATTTCGACAGGGTCGCCCTGCCGTCGGCCTCGCGCACGGCGCCGGCGGGCGGCGCGGCGAACGGCTGCACCGTATACAGCTCGTTCTCGCCGTCGAGCACCGTCAAGGCCAGCCACCCCTGCTCGGCCAATTGTTCGAGCAGGGCGGCGGTTTCGGCGGTCGGTCCCGCGTCACCGGTCAGTTCGGCGGCGGTCCCGGGCCCGCGGTTGAGCGACTTCAACGCCTGCCCCTGCGCCTTGCTCAACCCGGTGAGCTTCTGCTTGTGCGGCGGATTCAGCAGAATCGCGCCGCCGGGCACGGTGAGGCAGGTGACGCCCGCGCGCAGGGCATAGCGGGTGGTGAGAGTCGGCAACCGCGGATCCTTCGAACGACGTGGCGAGCAGGCTTACTTCGCGGCGTTGGCGAGCGCCGGTTCCAGCTTGTCCAGCAGATAGGGCAGCGCCAGCGGGGTCGGCTGATTGATGGCGCTGATCTCCTGGACGGTCAGGAACACGATGGCGTTCTTCTTCACCGCGGGCAGATCGTTGTAACCGGGTAGCCCCCGGTACTTCTCGTCCATGCCCGGCGAGTAACCCGCCAGCAGCAGATCCGAGTTCAGTTCGTCCAGCCGCTCCGGCGACAGCGCCAGTCGTCCGCCGTTGCCGCCCTGTTCGACCAGCTTCGGCGGAATCACCATGCCCAGCTGGGTGAACAGCTGGCTGGACCCGTCCTTGGGATCGGTGAGCACCATCAGCTGTGACGGCCCGGCCAGCCAGCTGCTGACGAACGTCTTGCCCTTCAAACCCGGATTACGTTGCGCGATACCGTCGATGCGCGAGTTCAGGTCGCTGATCACCTTCTCGGCGTCGGCGTCCTTGTGCAGGATCTTGCCGAGCGCCCGCAGCTGATCCGGCCACGGCGTCACCGCCGCTTTGGTCAGTCCGGGCACGGTCGGCGCCACCTTGGACAGATCGCCGTAGGTCTTGGCGTCGGCGATGAACGAATCCGCCAGGATCAGATCGGGATTCAACGCCGCGATCTGCTCGGGCAGCGAGCCGGTGGTCTGCAGCGCCTTCGCCGATTCCAGCGATTTCGGCTCCCACGGCGGGGCGCCCTTGCTGAGCACGGCGATATTGTCCACGTAGCCGACCGGGGTCACCCCCAGCGCCTGCACGGTGTCGAGCCACTGGTTGCCCAGCGCGACAATCCGTTTCGGGGTGCCGGTGACGGTGGTCTCGCCCTGCGCGTGGGTGATGGTGACCGGTGCGCCGTTGTCGGCGGGTTCCTCGTCGCCGCCGCTGCCGCACGCGGTCAGGCCGAGCGCGAGCGCGCTCGCGAGCACCGCCACACCCGCGCGCAGAACGTGCGATCGCCGGCCTGCCGTCGCGGCGCCGCCGCGGGCCTTCGGGAACTTCAGGCGCGCCGATTTCATCGTCGACTTCTCCTTATTTCTGCCGTCGCCCGGCGAAAACACCCGAGCAGTAGGTGAGCCTAGCCTAAGATGCGAGCTGGTTGCCGGAAGCCGTTGCCGGTTCGATCCCCGGTGGGCCTGCCTATCGTGTTCTTCGTGGTTTAAGTTAGGCTTGCATAAGTTGTGTAGTTCGAGGTGAGAGCAATGGAGCGTGCGGTGCCCGAGAGTTTGTCCGCGGTGGAACGTCACCGGCTCGTGGACGAATGGGCCAATGGCGTCGAACTGTACGACGTGCCGTCGGTTTCCAGCCTGATCGAATGCGGTCGCCGTGTCCCCGCGCTGCGGACCGCGGTGCGCTGCGGCGGGCACATCCTCACCTACGCCGAACTCTACGAACGCCTCGACGGCGGCGTCACCGGCACCGCCGGACCCACCCTCGACGATCTGGCCCGATTGCTCTGCGAAGTCGCCGCGGCCGCCGCCACCGGTGCGATGCTCGCCGAACTCGGCCCCGACGGCACCGGCCTGAAACCGGTCGCCATCTCCGCCGCCGCCGACGACCGCCGCGCGGTGGCCGCCGATCTGCGCGCCTGCCGCCTGGACCGCGCCTTCGGTTCCGCCGACGTGCGGGTGCTGGCCACCGACTGGAACACCTCCGACGCGGCCGTCGAACTCCTCGCCGCCCTCGCCGACGGCGCCACCCTGGTGCTCACCACCGCCGCCCAGCGCGCCGACGCCACCGCGCTGGCCGTCCTGCTCGCGGGCTGCGCCGCCACCCACGTGGTCGCCGACGCCGCCACCCTGGCCCGTTTCGCGCACGTGCCGGCCCCGGAACTGCCGACGGTGCGCCGCTGGGATGTGCTCGGAACCGAGTGCCCGGCAATGCTGTCCGGCCTGCTGCGCGCCATCGCACCCGGCTCCTGCGCCGGATTCGCCTACACCGCGATCGAATACGCGGGCGTGGCGGCGCGCGGTCCGCTCGACGGCTCCGGCCGCCTGCGGCCCATCCCGGGCGCGCGGCTGCTGGTGCTGGACGAGGCGATGCGCCCGGTCGCGCCGGGCGGCAGCGGCGAGGTGTATCTGGGCGGTGCGGCGCTGGCGCTGGAGACCGATGCCGAGGTGCCCGGCTTCTTCGATGATCCGTTCGTGCCGGGCGGCCGGTTGGTTCGTACCGGTGCGCGCGGTGGTTGGACCGCGGACGGCTGGCTGGTGTTCGATACCGTGCCCGCTGTCATCGCCGATGACGAAATCGATTACGCCGCCTGACAAACCGGTCGTTCTGGGGTAACGGATTGTTGTCTGGTTCCCGAATGCCGCGCTAGCGACGGCCGAACTTTCTACGGATAAACCACCGAACACCACCGATCCGTGGTGAGGATGAGATCTCCGGCGATATCGTGGAACTCACCTAATGGCCGTAGAGCGCGACGTTGCGCCGACCGGCGCGACGATCACCGGCGTTCATCCCCTGCAGCGCCATCGAAACCCCCCGCGCGATTCCGGCCTGCCCGGGTACTCATCCCGGCCTGCCGACCCGGGGCAGTGCACTGCGGCACATTCGTTTTCGATCTCTCCCGCCGATCACGGCCGCCCCGTCGATGCCATTCCGGCATCGGCACCGTGTTCCGGAAAGGAGAGGCCATGAGCGCGCAATTCCCGGCGCCCGGCCCGGCGTCTGCCCCCTACGAGTTCCCATCCGCCGATCGCGGCAAACTACGCATCGCGATGGTGGTGCCACCGTATTTCGACATCCCGCCCAAGGCATACGGCGGCGTCGAATCGGTGGTGGCCGATCTGGTGGACGCGCTGGTCGAGCGCGGCCACGAGGTCACCCTGCTGGGCGCCGGCGAGAACGGAACCAAGGGCCGCTTCCTGTCGCTGTGGGATCGCGCGCAATCGGAACGGCTCGGCGATCCCTTCCCGGAAGTGGTGCACGCCTTGAAGGTCCGGCGCGCGCTGGAACGCCTCGCGGTCGGCGGCGGCCTGGACCTGGTGCACGATCACACCTTCGCCGGACCGCTCAATATGCCGACGTACCGCGATCTGGGGCTGCCCACCGTGGTGACCGTGCACGGCCCGGTGTACGGCGACCCGT
Organism: Nocardia yamanashiensis; assembly: GCF_021183565.1. NCBI lineage: Bacteria > Bacillati > Actinomycetota > Actinomycetes > Mycobacteriales > Nocardiaceae > Nocardia > Nocardia yamanashiensis. The sequence continues at coordinate 5,831,497 of NZ_CP089226.1, read as the reverse complement.
ACACCTACTACCGCGAACTCGGCGAGGAAGCGCACCTGGTGGCCATCAGCGACCGGCAGCGCGCCCTGGCCCCCGACCTGAATTGGGCCGGGCGCGTGCACAATGCGATCCGGGTGCAGGACTGGCCGTTCGTCACCGAGAAGCGGGACTACGCGCTGTTCCTGGGCCGCTTCACCGCCGACAAGGCCCCGCACCTGGCCCTGGAGGCCGCGCACGCCGCCGGCCTGCCGCTCATCCTGGCCGGAAAGTGCGCCGAGCCACCGGAACTCGACTACTTCCACGCCCAGGTCGAACACCTGCTCACCCCGCAGGACACCATGTTCGGCATGGCCGACGCGCGCGCCAAACGCGAACTCCTCGCGCACGCCCGCTGCCTGCTCTTCCCCATCCGCTGGGAGGAACCCTTCGGCATGGTCATGATCGAGGCGATGGTCTGCGGCACCCCCGTCGTCGCCCTGCGCGGCGGCGCGGTCGCCGAAGTCGTGGTCGACGGCGTCACCGGCCGCATCTGCGACGATCCCGCCGAAATCCCCGCCGCCATCAAGGAAGTCGCCGGCTACGACCCGCAGGTCATGCGCGACCACGTCACCGCCAAGTTCGGCAGCGACACCCTCGGCCGCGGCTACGAGGACATCTACCGCGCGGTCGTCCGCGACCACAAACCCCGCCGCCCCGGCCGCGTCACCATCCACACCTGGTCGACCGCGCCCTCGCACCAATCCATTCCGCAATCCGGGCGGGCCGCCGGCACCGGCCCGGGCCGCGGCGGCGCCGTACCGTCCGGCCGCACGCCCGGCTCGGCCGGTTCCGGCAGAAGCGCCACGACGGGTCGTCCCGGCCTCACCGGTCGCGGCACGCGCGGGAAGCTCGATCGTGGTCCGGGACCCGCACCGGGCGGACCGGGCACGCCGGGCCCGGCTACGGGGGCGGTGGCCGGATTGCCGGTAGATTCGGCGCTGCCGGTCCCGGGCGAGCTCGGGGCACGGCCGTCGAATCCGATTCCCACACCGGGCAATTCGCCCCTCGGGCCGCTCCCGCCCGAGGTCGTCGCCGAGCTGGTCGCCGATCCACCCCTCTTGACCGGCGGCGGCTTCGTCACGGGCCGTAGAACGGTTCCGGAAACGATCAGCCATGCAACAGGTTCCGCGTCCGGAGCCGAGCCCGGCGCAGTGCCGGATCCGGGTGCTTTGGAGGAAGGTTCCGTATGAACGGAGAGGCTCCGGCCGCGCTGAACACCGGTGAGCCCTCGACCCTGGGTGGGGCCGGCGGTGCGGTGACATTGGTGGAGGGCAGCACGTTCTGCCTGTCGGACCGGCTCGGCGATGTCGAGCCGGGCACCCCGTACGGTCTGTTCTACCGGGACGCCCGCGTGCTGTCCCGGTGGGAACTGCGATTGGACGGGCAGCGGCCGGAGCCGCTGTCGGTATTGAGTCCGGAGGCGTTCACCGCCCGGTTCATATTGCGCCGGCCTCCCCGGGCCGGCGCCGCTGACAGCACAGTATTGATAGTCCGGGAACGGCTCGTGGCCGATGGCCTGCGCGAGACCATCACCGTGGAGAACCTGGGCCGCGAGACCACCGCCCTGGACCTGACCCTGCACATCGACGCCGATTTCGTGGATCTGTTCGCGGTCAAGGAGGGCCGCGGCGGCAATGCCCGCGCCGAGGTCCTGGTCGCGGATGTGGAATTACTGCTCAACGACCGTTCCGACCGCTCGCGCGGGCTGGCGGTGTCGTCCTCGGAAACGCCGGTGGTGCTGCCGGGTTCGCTGTCCTGGCGGGCGGTGGTCCCGGCGGGCGGGCGCTGGCAGACCGAGATCGTGGCCCAGCCGACCATGGGCAATCAGCCCATTCATTCGCCGCTGCGGCCCGGCGAGCACTACGAGACCAGCGAACCCAGCCGCAAGATCGCCGCCTGGCGCGATACTGCCGCCAACATCACCGCCGCGGACCCGCAACTGGCCTGGATCCTGCGGCGCACCGAAAGTGATTTGGGCGCCTTGCAGATTCACGACGACGCGCGCGGCGGCCGGCCGTTCGTGGCGGCGGGCGCGCCCTGGTTCATGACCCTGTTCGGCCGCGATTCCCTGCTCACCGCCTGGATGGCGCTGCCCCTGGATGTCGGCCTGGCCGTGGGCACGCTGCAGCAGCTGGCCGAGATGCAGGGCCAGCGCGTCGATCCCATGACCGAGGAGGAACCCGGCCGCATCATGCACGAGATGCGGCGCGGCCCGGCCAGCGGCGCGGTGCTGGGCGGTGAGACCTATTACGGAACCGTCGACGCCACACCGCTTTTCGTCATGCTGCTGGCGCAGGCCCGGGCGTGGGGCGCCGATGTCGAGGCGGTGCGGGCGCTGCTGCCCGCCGCCGATGCCGCGCTGGCCTGGATGGCCGACTTCGGCGATCGCGACGGCGACGGTTTCGTCGAATACCGCCGCGCCACCGATCGCGGCCTGATCAATCAGGGCTGGAAGGACAGTTTCGACGGCATCAACGATGCGGCGGGCCATCTGCCGGAACCGCCGATCGCCCTGTGCGAGGTGCAGGGCTACGTGTACGCCGCGCTGTGCGCCCGCGCCGATCTGGCCGAGGAATTCGGCGATGGCACCACCGCCGGGCACCTGCGCGATCGCGCCGCCGAACTCCGCACCAAATTCGCCGAAGCCTTCTGGCTGCCCGAAAAGGGCTGGTTCGCGGTCGGTTTGGATCGGGACAAACGCCGGCTCGACGCGCTGACCAGCAATATCGGGCACTGCCTGTGGTCGGGCATCATCACCGACGAGCACGCCGCGCTGGTCATCGGCAAACTCGCGAGTTCCGATATGGACACCGGATTCGGTTTGCGCACACTGGCTTCCAATATGGGCGCCTACAACCCGATGAGCTACCACAACGGCTCGGTCTGGCCGCACGACACCGCGATCACCGTCGCCGGCCTGCTGCGCTACCGGCACCTGCCCGGCGCCGTCGAACTCGCCACCCGCCTGGCCGAGGGCCTGCTGGACGCGGCCGGGGCGTTCGGCGGGCGGCTCCCGGAGCTGTTCTGCGGCTTCCCGCGCGCCAAATTCGCCGCCCCCGTGCCCTATCCGACCTCCTGCTCCCCGCAGGCCTGGGCCAGCGCCGCCCCGCTGCTGCTGGTCCGGTCCTTCCTCGGCCTGGATCCCGATGTCCCGCACCGCACCCTCACGGTGCTGCCGCATCTGCCCGCGCGCTGGGGCCGGGTGGAACTCACCGATCTGCGCCTGGGCGGCACCGTGGTCGACCTGGCCGTGGAAGGCGACCGCGTCACCGCCACCAACCTGCCCGACGACTGGCGGCTGGTCACGCACTGAGCCCGGCCGCGTCGCCGGTTGTCGTACCCGCCTGGGAACATCGGGAACATGACGGCAACCGGCGATGACGTTCGCGCTGCGGCACTTTCACTGCCCGAGACCAAGGAACTCTTCGAGTGGCAGATGCCGACCTTCCGGGTGTCCGGGAAGCTGTTCCTGACCCTGCCGGAGCAGGAGACCTCGATGGCCGTGCGCTGCCCCATGGCCGACCGCGACGAACTGGTGCAGGCCGAACCGGACAAGTTCTGGATCGCCCCGCACGAGGCCTACAACGCCTGGATCCGGGTTCGCCTGGCCGCCATCGACGACCAGGACGAACTCGAGGCCATCATCGCCGATTCGTGGCGGCAGGCGGCCCCGCGCCAGCTACTCGAGGAGCAGTGACGCTCAGAAGGTGACGCGCTGGTCCTGCGCCAGGAACAGCTTGTCGCCTTCTTTCACCCCGAACGCGCTGTAGAACTCGGGCAGATTGCGCACCGTGATGTTGCAGCGGAACTCGTCGGGGGAGTGGGTGTCGTTGAGCTGGTCGGCGGTCAGCTCCGGGGTCTGCTTGGAGCGCCAGGAGCGGGCATAGCCCAGGAACATGCTCTTGTAGTCCGGATTGTCGTTGCCGGCGCGCTTTTCCGCGGTCCGGTAGGCGGCCAGCGCGATCTGCAGCCCGCGCAGGTCGGCCAGGTTCTCGCCGAGGGTGAGCTTGCCGTTCACCTTGTTCTCGGCCGAGAGCCCGGTGGGCACCAGCCCGTCGTACTGCGCTACCACCTTGGCCGCCTTGGCCTCGAACGCCGCCTTGTCCTCCGGCGTCCACCAATCGCGCAGATTGCCCTCGCCGTCGTATTTGCGGCCCTGATCGTCGAAGCCGTGCCCGATCTCGTGCCCGATGGTGGCCCCGACCGCGCCGAAGTTCACCGCCAGCTGCGCGTCCTTGTCGAAGTACGGCGGCTGCAGATAGGCGGCGGGGAAGACGATTTCGTTATTGCTCGCCGAGTAGTAGGCATTGACGGTCTGCGGGCTCATGCCCCATTCGGTCTTGTCGACCGGGGTGCCGAGCCGGTCCCAATCCTTCTTGTTGCTGAAAGCATTGGCGGCGAGCAGGGATTCGACCAGCTTGCCGCGGGTGACGGTGAGCTTCGAATAGTCGTCCCACTTATCCGGGTAACCGATCTTGACGGTGATCTTGTCCAGTTTGGCGATCGCCGCGTCCCGGGTGGGCTGGGTCATCCAATCCGAATTGCGGAAGTTCTCCCGGTAGGCGGTCATCAGATCGTCCACCATCCGCTTGACCTCGTCCTTCGCCGCGGCCGGGAAGTACTTGTCCACGTACAGCTTTCCGAGCGCCTCGGGCAGGGTGCCGTTGACGATGTCGACGCCGTACTTCCAGCGCTCGGCCCGCTCCTGCTGGCCGCGCATGGTCCGGCCCCAGAATTCGAAGTAGGCGTCGTTGATGGCGATCGGCAGGTACCGGGCGAAGGCGGCCACCAGCTGCAGTTTCATGTAGTCCCGCAGCACCGCCATATCGGTCTCGGCCCACAGCTGCCCGGCCGCGGTGACATACGACGGCTGCCGCACGATCACCTCCGCGAACAGGTCCTTGGACCGGTCCGTGCAGCCCGCCAGCCACGGCTCGAAATCGAAACCCTTGCCGAGCTCGGTCAATTGGGCCCAGCTCATGCGGTTGTAGGTGGCGTCGGTATCGCGCTGGCGCACCTTGTCCCAGAACGCGGCCGCCATCCGCTTCTCCAGATCGAAGACGCGCTGCGCCATCCCGCCCGGATCGGGGAAGCCCGCGCCCTTGGCGATCGCCTCCAGGAAGACCCGGTAGGCCGCCAGCTTCTCGGCGTACTGCGGCTTGCTGTAGTAGTCCTCGTCCAGGCCGATGCCGGTCTGCCCGACCGTCGGAATGTAGGCGGTGGAGTTCTTGCGATCGATGCCCACGCCGATCCCGAGGATCCCGCTGATCGGCAGCGCGCCCATCACCTTCGCCAGCTCGGCCTTGGTCGCGGCCTTGTCGACCTGGTCGAACAGGCCCTGCAGCGGCGTCATGCCGAGCTTCTCGACGGTGTCCCAATCCACTCGCGCGTCGTAGAGATCCCGGATCTTCTGCGCGTCGGTGCCCGGCTTGGGGTCCTTGATACCGTCGATGATCTCGCGCAATTGATTCTGCGTGCGCTCGATGGCCTCGCTGATCGCGCCCACCGACACCTTGTCCGGCGGCAGCTGATATTCCTTCAGCCACTTGCCGTTGACGTAGCGATACAGATCGTCCTGCACCCGCACCGACTCGTCGGACCCGGAAAGATCCGGCCCGGCAAGCGATTTCGTGTCGTCTTTGGTGCAGGCGGCCAGCGCCGCGGCCGCGGGCACCGCACCCAGGGCGATCAGAAACGTGCGGCGGCCAAGGCGCACCGGACCCGACGATGTCACCAGTAACCCTCTCGTTGGCGGACGTGCTCCGCTGCGAGGCTACCGGTGCGACGCCGGGTCCGGGCGGAGAGCGTTACAGGGTGACCCGCTGATCCGGCGGCAGGTACTCCTTGTCGCCCTCCTTGACCCCGTAGGTGTCGTAGAACTCCTTCAGGTTGCGAACCACCTGGTTGCAACGGAATTCGGCGGGGGAGTGGGGATCCTCGGCGATCTGCTGCTCCAGCGCCTGATCGGTCTGCTTGGTCCGCCAGGTGCGGCCCCAGGATTCGAACATGGGCTTGAAATCGGGATCGCCGCTGCCGCCCTTGCGCTTCTCCACGATCCGGTAGGCGGCCAGCGAGATCTCCAGTCCGCGCAGGTCGGCCAGGTTCTCGCCCACGGTGAGTTCACCGTTCACGTGCTGATCCGCGGGTAGGCCCTGCGGCACCAGCGCGTTGTACTGCTCGATGACCTGTTCGGTCTTGGCTTCGAACGCGGCCTTGTCCTCCGGGGTCCACCAATCCTTCAGATTGCCGTCGCCGTCGTACTTGGAGCCCTGATCGTCGAAGCCGTGCCCGATCTCGTGGCCGATGACCGCGCCGCCCGCGCCGTAGTTCACCGCGGCCTCGGCCTCGGGATCGAAGAACGGCGGCTGCAGGAAGGCGGCCGGGAAGACGATCTCGTTGGCGGCCGGGTTGTAGTAGGCGTTCACGGTCTGCGGCGGCATGCCCCATTCCGACTTGTCCACCTTGGTGCCGAGGCGGTCGAACATCCGCTTGGCGTCGAATTCGCCGGAGGCGCGCAGGGATTGGACGAGTTTGCCGCGGGTCACGGTGAGCTTGGAGTAGTCCTCCCACTTGTCCGGGTAACCGATCTTGGCATTGATCTTGTCCAGTTTGACGATGGCGGCCTCCCGGGTGGGCGGGGACATCCAGCTGGAATCGGTGAAGTTCTGCTTGTACGCCGCGCGCAGATCGCCGACCATATCGAGGGCCTGCTGCTTGGCCGACGGCGGAAAGTGCTTGTCCACGTAAAGTTTTCCGAGCGCCTCGCCGACCGTGCCGTTGACGGTGGAGATGGCCGCCTTCCACAGCTCCGGGCGCTCCTTCAGTCCCTGCATCTCCTTGCCGAAGAAATCGAAGTTCGGATCGGCGATCGCCTTGGGCAGATAGCTCGCGAACTCGCGCACCAGCCCGAGCTTCAGATATTCCTTCCAGGCATTGATATCCACCTCGCCCCACAGCTGCGCGGCGCCGGTGATGAACGACGGCTCACCGACATTCAGCTTGTCGAACAGCTCCTTGGGCCGGTCGGTATTGCCGCTCAGCCACGGATCCCAGTCGAATTGCGGTCCCAGCGCGACCAATTCGGCCCAGGTGCGCAGGTTGTAGGTGGCGTCGGTGTCGCGGGTCCGCACATTGTCCCAATGGAATCCGGCGATCCGGGTCTCCAGATCCACCACCCGGTCCGCCATCGCCGTCGGATCCGGGAAGCCCGCGCCGGCCGCGATCTGCTGCATGTATTTCCGGTACGCGGCCAGCTTGTCGGCGTTCTCCGGCTTGCGGTAGTACTGCTCGCCCAGTCCCAGCCCGGCCTGCCCGACCCCTGCCAGATAGGCATTCGAATCCTTGGGATCGCTGCCCACGCCCAGCCCGATCAGCCCGACCCCCGGCAGCGCCCCCATCACATGCGCCAGGTCCGCCTTGCTCCCGGCCTGATCGATCTTGTCGAAGAGATCCCGCAACGGCGTCATGCCGAGCTTCTCGATCTCCTCCTTGTCCATCCGCCCGTCGTACAGATCCCGGATCCGCTGCTCGTCGGTCCCCGGCTTCGGATTGTGAATCCCCTCCACAATCTCCTTCAGCTGCTTCTCGACCCGATCATTGACCTCGTCGAACGTCCCGAAACTCACCTTGTCCCCGGGCAGCTGATACTCCTTCAGCCATTTCCCGTTGACGAACCGATACAAATCGTCCTGCGGCCGGACACTCGGATCCGACCCCGACATATCCGGTCCGATCAACCCCTTCGAAGCATCCGAACTCTTCGAACAGGCAGGCAACACGGCCACCGCCGGCACCACACCCAACGCGACCAGAAACTTGCGGCGATTCAGACCCAGCGGACGCTCGGACGTCAACGCGATCTCCTCTTCCGGATAATCGAACATTGCTCGGACGTAGCTTCGGGCCGACGCTAATCCCTCACCCTGAGGAAGACCTGAACCCTCCAATGCCTCGGCGGGCCGGGCGGCCACCACGCGGGCACGGGGGTGTAAACCCCCGGATCTCCTTCTACGGGGGGTTCAGGAGCTTGCCCCCGATTTCTCCCCGAACAGGGACTTGGCTACACTGGTCCGGTTGCCTGCGGGAGCTATGCCCGCACTTCGGCCGCGAACCCACAGCGGTTCGGTCTTTCCAGATCGATGATAACCGCTGGCAGGCGCGCGTGCGAAGGGCAACTGACCATGCCCGTCGGGTCGGCAATCCGGCGTGCATTTCGTCCAGGTCTAGGAGGAGCTGAAGTGATTCAGCAGGAGTCGCGACTGCGCGTCGCCGACAACACGGGTGCCAAGGAAATCCTTTGCATTCGCGTTCTCGGTGGTTCGTCGCGTCGCTATGCCGGCATCGGTGACATCATCGTCGCCACTGTCAAGGACGCCATCCCCGGTGGCAACGTCAAGAAGGGCGAGGTCGTCAAGGCCGTCGTCGTGCGCACCGTCAAGGAGCGTCGTCGCCCGGACGGCTCGTACATCAAGTTCGATGAGAACGCGGCCGTCATCATCAAGGCGGACAACGATCCGCGCGGCACCCGCATCTTCGGCCCGGTCGGCCGTGAGCTGCGTGAGAAGCGCTTCATGAAGATCGTCTCGCTGGCCCCGGAGGTGCTGTAACCATGAAGGTGCACAAGGGCGACACGGTCATCGTCATCTCGGGCAAGGACAAGGGCGCGAAGGGCAAGGTCATTCAGGCTTTCCCCGCGACCGGCAAGGTCCTCGTCGAGGGCGTGAACCGCATCAAGAAGCACGTCGCGAATTCCGCGAACCAGCGTGGCGCCAGCTCGGGCGGCATCGTCACCCAGGAAGCGCCGATCCAGGCCTCCAACGTGATGGTCGTCGACTCCGATGGCCAGCCGACCCGCGTGGGCTACCGCACCGATGAGAACGGCAAGCGCGTTCGCATCTCCCGTCGCAACGGGAAGGACATCTGAGATGACTTCGACCGAGAACAAGGTGCAGCCGCGCCTGAAGACCCGCTACCGCGAAGAGATCCGCCCGGCGCTGAACGAAGAGTTCAACTTCGCCAACGTCATGCAGATCCCCGGTGTCGTGAAGGTCGTCGTGAACATGGGTGTCGGCGACGCCGCCCGTGACGCGAAGCTGATCAACGGTGCGGTCGCCGACCTCACCCTGATCACCGGCCAGAAGCCCGAGATCCGTAAGGCCACCAAGTCCATCGCGCAGTTCAAGCTGCGTGAGGGCATGCCGATCGGCGCGAAGGTCACCCTGCGCGGCGATCGCATGTGGGAGTTCCTGGATCGTCTGATCTCCATCGCTCTTCCGCGTATCCGCGACTTCCGCGGTCTCTCGCCGAAGCAGTTCGACGGCCACGGCAACTACACCTTCGGTCTCTCCGAGCAGTCCATGTTCCACGAGATCGACGTCGACAAGATCGACCGTCCCCGTGGTATGGACATCACCGTGGTGACCACGGCCACCAACAACGAAGAAGGCCGTGCCCTGCTCAAGCACCTCGGCTTCCCGTTCAAGGAGAACTGATCCATGGCTAAGAAGGCTCTGATCAACAAGGCCAACGCCAAGCCGAAGTTCGCGGTGCGCGCCTACACCCGCTGCCAGCGCTGCGGTCGCCCGCACGCCGTCTACCGCAAGTTCGGCCTGTGCCGCGTCTGCCTGCGCGAGATGGCCCACCGCGGCGAACTCCCGGGCGTCCACAAGTCGTCCTGGTAATACCACCCCGGTAATACCGGACCACTGAGTCCACAAGGGCCCTCCCGAGTCTCTCGGGAGGGCCCTTGTCGTTGCCGCCATTGGAATCTCATTGGTGCGTGATTAGCGGCTCCCGCGATGCTCGATTCCGATTCGGAGTTCGAACGGAAGGCGGAGCAATGCGATATCGCGCGGGAATCCTGGGGATGGCGGCGGTGGCGCTGGCGGCATCGACGATCGCGGTGGCGGGCGGGGCGCAGGCGCGTACGCCCTGGTGCAGTACCTCGCAACTGCGGCTCGATGTGACCTCGGGGGAGGAGCTGGCGTCGAACCTGCGCACGGCGCTGATCACGCTGCGGAACGAATCGTCGGAAACGTGTGCGACCCAGGGGTATCCGGGTGTCGACATGTCCGCCTCCTCCGGCGGCGTCCAGCACATTCCGCGCAATGGAGCCGTCGGTAAACCCATTCAGCTCGCGCCGCACCAATCGGCCACCGCGACATTGACCTACATGTTCGGTGCCACCGACTGGATCGTCGACGAAATCATCGTCACCCCGCCGGACAACACCGTCTCGCTCCGCGCCGTCTGGGATTGGCGTCGTCTCGGCGCCGTCACCTTCGCTCAGCCCGGCGCGGTCGAAATCAGCCCGCTGCGTAGCTGATTCGCCGCCGATGGCCGATACGCTGCCCGATACGCACGCCCATTCGAATTGCTACCGTTCGGCGGATCGGCGGGGATCCGCCGAATTGGTTGCAATGAAAAGGAATTCGATTTGAAGCGCCTCATCACCGTCGCCGCCGCCGGTATCGCCATTTCCGGCTTCGCGGCGGGCACCGCGATGGCCGCCACCGTGGACGGCGGTTCGTACTCCTCGCGCGCCGCCTGTGAAAGCGCCGGGAAGGCCCGGCTGGGCGGCAGCATTCTCGGCTACCGGTGCAGCGCCACCTCCCCGAATTCGGCCACGGGCGACTACAACTACGCGCTCTACCTCGAATCCAAGGACGCGAACCGTCCCTGCCAGACCGGCGGGACCGGCTCGGCCGCGGCCTCTTCCGAACTGTTCTGCCTGTTCCAGAACAAGTAATCCCGAGCTGCCGGCGAGCGCGGGCGAAACCTGGCCGTCCCCTCCAAAGCGCGGCCAGGGCATCGCCGCGCACCGATCCTGTCAATGGCGGGCCGGTGGCGGCAAGAGGCCGGGCTGGCCCAAGCTGGTGGTAGCGTCGGGCACTCTGCCCCCGGCGCGGGGTAGTCGAATTTCCCACTGGCGCAAAGGGTTCGTTGATGCAGGTCGGCACCGAGATCGACGTCGAAATGCCGACGCTCGCCGCGTATGTGAAGCGGCTGCGGTTGCGGCGGGGGTGGACGCAGCGGGAATTGGCGCAGCGGGCCTATCTGGGGCTCGGGACGGTGCAGAAGCTCGAGCAGGGGGACAAGGTCAATGTCGGCGATCGGGCGCTGACCGGGCTCGCCGACGCGGTGTGCGACGACGAGCACGAGCAGGCGCATCTGCGGGCGCTGGCGGGGCGGCCCGATGTGCTCGGTGACGCGGCGTCCGCGGAGGATATGACCACGCTGCTGGACCGGCTCACGTCGATTCCGGCTGCGTGGCTGATGAATTGGCGGGTGGCGGCTTCGAACGAGCGGTATCGCGAAATGCTCCCGGGGCTGGCCGAAGCGAAGACACAGCCGCACTGGATGTTCGGGGATCCGCGCGCCAAAATGGTTCTGCCCGGCTGGCAATTCGAGGCCACCGTCATCGTGGGCCTGCTGCGGCATCACCACGGGGCCGCGCCCGGGCACGAGGGCAGTGCCGGGATCGTGCGCGAATTGGCCGCGCAGTCCAGCGAATTCCGCCGGATCTGGGATTCCGGCGTCGTGTTCGTTCGTAAACCCGACGGCGACCGCCGGATCTGGTCACCGCGCACCGGAACCATGACCGTGGTGCGCGAATCGCTCATACCCGCGGCCTCGGGCTGGCTGGTCCTCGCCTTCCCCGGCGCCTGCTGATCAGTCCGGAAGACCGTCCAGGAATTCGCGAATCAGCGGCGTCACCACTTCGGGATGGGTGAGGTTGCAGATGTGCGCGGCGGTGTCGGCCGAAATCGTCTCGAACCGCGCCGGACCGCCCAAGGCGGCCGCGAGCTCCCGCATCTGCCCTTGACTGAACGCCTGATCGCCGATGCCGCGCAAGAGCAATGCGGGCGCCGAGATCTCGCCGAGCAGTTCGGTGACATCCTCGCGATCGATGAGACACCGCGCCGCCAACGCCAGCCGCCCGCGATCACTCGCCCGCCATTTGTCCACCCACGGCCGCTGATGCCGATCCCGGTCCCCGCCGATCATGACCGCCGCCATCGGCAAAGCGATGTCGTCGATCGGCACTGCCCCGCCGACCCAGCTCTTCACGATGACCCGCTCGTACCCCTCCCGCTCCTGCTCGGTGTACGCCGCCCCGGTAGTGCCGACCAGCACCAGCCCCCGCGTCCGCGCCGGTTGCAGCAACGCCATCCGCAACGCCGTGAACCCGCCCTGCGACAGCCCGCCCAGCACCACCCGCTCCAGCCCGAGCGCATCGGCCACCCGCCACGCATCCCACGCGAGATCCCAATAGGTGAACGGCTTCCCGGCATCCTCGGTCCCCCCGTGCCCGCGCGCATCCACCGCGATCACCCGATACCGATCCGCCAGCGCCTCCAACTGCGGCCCCCACATCTCGGCATCCATGAAGAACCCGTGCCCCAGCAGCAGAGCCGGCCCCTCGGTCCCACTATCCAGGTAATGAACCTTGGTCCCGTCACTGTTCACGTAGGGCACGGCCCAACTCCCTTGCTGATCAATCGAATTCACGCGCTAGGCCAGGCTAGCGGCCACCTCCTGCAATTGCGCCATCCCGATCGGCGCGAATTCCGCCATCCCCGAAGCCGCCATCGCATCCCGATCCTCGACCGACTGGAACACCGACAGCGAACTCACCCGGGTCTTGCCGTCCACCTCCTCGAACGTCACGCTCTCGAGACTCACATGCCCCGGCGCCCCATCGAATTCGAAGGTGTTCACGATCCGGTCCGCACTCACCTCGTGATAAACCCCGCCGAACCCATATTCCCCACCCGCCGGATCGACATGCACGACCCGCCACGACCCACCCGTAACCGCCTCGAACCGCTCCACCTTGCTGGTCAATTCCCGCGGCCCCCACCACCGCACCAGCAAATCCGCTTCCGTATAGGCCCGATACACAGCAGCCTTCGGCGCATCGACAACCGCAACGGTAGTGGCCACGTGACTACCCGGCTCAGCAGTGAAAGTGGTCTCCGGAATGCTCATCATCCTGTCCTCTCGTCCCTGGCCACCCAACTGCGGCCCGCACCAATGAGGACGCCCTCCACACCCCGAACTAATCGGCCACCGGCCTTCGCCTCTTCCGGCTGCACGACCTGATCGGCACCGGCTGCCACCAGCAGTAGCACCTCGAGCAGCGACGCCCAGACTTTGCCGTGCGCGAAGTTCCCCCCTTCACCACCCTGGGGATTTTCGAATCATCGCAGTTCGGGTACGGTGTGCCCGAAGATCGCTGGGATGAAGGGGGCCGGGGTGGCAGGGGATGTGTCGACACTGTCCGTACAGCCCGACGAGGTGCGGGCATTGGGACGGTTGGCCTATGACGTCGCCTGTCAGTGCCGAGACGGCTATGCCTCGCTCGACTCCGACGTCCAGGCCATGCTCGGCCGCTGGGTGGGCAATAACGCGAAGGTTTTCGCCGCAGGCTGGGGTGAGTTCCACGAAGGCGCGGTCCAGGTCTGGGACGCCCTGTTCGAGCTGGCTGCAAGCCTCGGCGTCACGGCCGAAACCGTCCGCGATACCGATCAGGCGTTCGCCGACGGCGTGAACTCGCTGGATCTGCCGACCGGAGATCTCCGATGACAGCGGACGCCACGGCCTTCTCGGTCGATCTGGAAAAACTGGATAACCTCGCCGCCCGCATCGGCAGCCTCGCCGGCTTCATCTCCGATCAACTCGCGGCCATCGACCGAAAAGCCACCGAGGTCGGCGCGACCTGGACCGGCGGCGCGGCCGCCGCCTACGCCGAAGCGCACACCAAATGGCTGGCCGGCGCCACCGATGTCCAAGACGGCCTCGCCGAAGTCCGCACCGCGGTGAAAACGGCCCACGAGGCCTACACCGGCGCCGTCGCCGCCAACCTCCGCATCCTGGGCGTCTGAGCAATGGCGTTGGACGTCGACCCCAAGGGCTACTACCAAGCCGCCACCAACTGCTTCGATGCCGCCGAAGCCCTCCGCGACAGCTTCCTCTACATCTTCCGCGAGCTTTCGGGTTGCGGAGCCATGGCAGGCGTAGACGAAGACGGCAAGGCGTGGGCCACCTCCTACGACACCGCCGCCTACCAAATGGTGTCCTTCTTCGCCGAAGTCCACTCCACCCTCAACGCCTACGGCAGCGCCCTCAACGACCTCGGCTTCAACCACGCCCAAGCCGACTCCGCCTTGCAGGGCACCCCGCAACCCCAACGTCCCGCGGACCGCGGCACCCCCGTCTTCGGCCCCTACTCCGTCCCCGCCTCGGCAGGTGGTACCGGCAAGGGCATCATCGACGAAAGCATCGGCCTGCTGAGCGAAATCGGCGTCCCCGTCCCCGACGGCGACACCGACAAACTGCTGAAAGCCGCCGACGCCTGGGACCGCCTCGGCACCATCTACCAAAACACCAACGCCAAAGACAAAATCACCATCGCCGCCGGCCTTTTCGACAACATGACCGCCCCCGACGCGATCCAAGCCGGCCAAGACCTGAAGTCCCTCGAATCCTCCATTGCCCAACTCCTCAACTCCTGCAAGGACATAGCCAAGTCCTGCACCGACTACCGCGATGCCCTGAAAGAACTCCGAGCCGAGATCAAGGACTTCCTGGCCGACCTGGCCGAACAGCTCGCCATCGACGCCGCGATCACCATCGTCGCCACCGCCGTCAGCTTCGGCGCCGGCGCGATCACCGCCGTGAAAAGCCTTGCCACGCTGAAGAAGTGGGCCGGAAAGGTCAAGGACGCCATCAAGCTGTGGAAGGCCCGAAAGGTCGCCCAGCTGAAGGGGATCGCCGATGAGGCGAAAACAGCGATGTCCGCGGTCCGCCAAAAGGTTCGAGACCTTTTTGAGCGCCTTCGAAAGAATCCCGAAGGGATGCGTAGCGCTCCCAAGGTTTCGCTGCGCACGGAACTCGACAACGCCCAGGCCTGGAAGAACGGCAATCTGCCGACAAAGGGTGGCCCGGTGAACGGCTACCTGGTCAAGCGTGATCCCCAAGGGAACATCACGAACTACTCCTACTATGACGAGAACGGCATCGCGACAAAACGAGTCGACCTGACCGGTGACGCGCACTTCAACAAGACGACGGGCCAAACTGTGTCGACTCCGCACGTAGTGGAGATCCAGCAGTATCGAAACCCCACGACCGGCGAGATCTTCGCGAGAACGGATCGAAACAATGTCCGCCCCGCCCTGCCCGAGGAGATCCCGTGACGAATCCCGATGATCCTGGCACCGCCTTGGCGTCGATCCTCGCTCGCTCCGAGAGCGCCGACGATGGAATTCGTGTGGCCGCGGTGCCCGAGCTCGGCCACCACATCGATCAGCCGATGGCGCGTGCGCGATTGCAGGAGCTCATGACCAGGGACAAGATTGTGACTGTTCGAGTCGATGCCGCCGAACAGCTGGTGCGGTACGGCGGTGAGCAGGGATTGCTCGCGGTGCTGACGGAACTGGGGCGGCGCCATGGTGACCCTGATATCGACTACACCGCTTATATGCTGAACGAGCTCGAAGATTTCGGTGCTTACCCGGTGCTGGAGAAGGCATCGTCGATCGATGAGTCGCAGTTGAACCCCGACGCGCGAACCGGTGTGGAGGATCTCCGCCACCTCATGAATCGATCGTGACCAGCCTCGGCATGAATCGGGGTCTGCCGTGACACGCGATTACACAGATTTCCCAGGGCTGTCCGGGCTGTACCTCCAGGACAGCTATGTAGTGGACATAGTCGAGAAGAAGCCTGGCGAGTTCGAGTTCGTACTTGAGGCGGTGCTTCTGCGGGAGCACCCCGCGTACCGTAGCCCTGTCGCCGGTGAACAGCACTGCTACGCCGATGGCGCGCTGATCTTCACCGAGGTCACCGCCGTCGATTGGTTGCACCGGTCGTCTCGGAGATACAAGGACGCCACCGGCACCGAGGATCTCGGCAATATCGACTCGCTCACGAACTCCGACGGTGTGTATTCGGTGGCGGGGGACTGGGGGAAGGTGCTGATCACGAGTTCGGTGGATCCGAGATTCGAGTTCACGGACAGTCGCGGCTGACGGACTGTGGA
This sequence comes from Nocardia yamanashiensis, assembly GCF_021183565.1. Classification (NCBI taxonomy): domain Bacteria; kingdom Bacillati; phylum Actinomycetota; class Actinomycetes; order Mycobacteriales; family Nocardiaceae; genus Nocardia; species Nocardia yamanashiensis. The sequence goes on along the minus strand of NZ_CP089226.1, from coordinate 5,815,434 downwards.
GTCGCTCACCCCGATTTGGTGAGCTCAGAGGGCTTGTCTACACTAGACCGGTTGCTTGGGCACACCTATGTCCGCTGGCGTCTGCCCGCGTGACGTGCTCCACGCACGCGCGAATCATCCGGTCGGGCAACCCCGGCTGGACCGCCCCGAATTGTCGTAGGCCCACTGCCGCCGAATGTTTGACGGTGCTGTATGGGAACCGCGGCGAGAAAGGTAACGGTCAAACATGACCATGACTGATCCGATCGCAGACTTCTTGACCCGTCTGCGCAACGCCAACTCGGCGTACCACGATCAGGTGAAGGCTCCGCACTCGAAGATCAAGGTGAACATCGCCGAGATCCTGAAGCGTGAGGGCTACATCTCCGACTACCGCACCGAAGATGCGACCGTCGGCAAGACCCTGATCGTCGACCTCAAGTACGGCCCGTCCCGTGAGCGCTCCCTGCAGGGTGTCCGCCGCGTGTCCAAGCCGGGCCTGCGGGTCTACGCGAAGTCCACCAACCTGCCCAAGGTGCTTGGCGGCCTCGGCGTGGCGATCATCTCCACGTCCTCCGGTCTGCTCACTGACCGTCAGGCCAAGCAGCAGGGTGTAGGCGGGGAAGTCCTCGCCTACGTCTGGTAAGGGAGGTAGGAACAATGTCGCGTATCGGTAAGAAGCCGATCCCGGTTCCCGCCGGCGTCGAGGTGACCATCGACGGCCAGAACGTGACGGTCAAGGGTTCCAAGGGCACCCTGTCCCACGTTGTCGCCGAGCCGATCACCGTCGCCCGCGCGGAGTCCGGTGAGCTCGAGGTCGTTCGTCCGAACGACGAGCGCCAGAACCGCGCTCTGCACGGCCTGACCCGCACTCTGATCGCCAACATGATCGAGGGCGTCACCAAGGGCTACGAGAAGAAGATGGAAATCTTCGGCGTCGGTTACCGCGTGCAGGCCAAGGGCTCGAACCTCGAGTTCGCCCTGGGCTACAGCCACCCGGTCCCGGTCGACGCCCCCGAGGGCATCACTTTCGCGGTGGAGTCCCCGACCAAGTTCTCGGTGTCGGGTATCGACAAGCAGAAGGTCGGCCAGATCGCCGCGGTGATCCACGGCCTGCGTAAGCCCGACCCGTACAAGGGCAAGGGCATCCGCTACGCCGGCGAGGTCGTTCGCCGCAAGGTCGGAAAGACGGGTAAGTAAGCCATGGCACAGACTGAAAACCAGAAGGCCAAGCGCCTGCCGATCGGCAAGGACGCTTCGACCAAGCGTCGTCTGTCCAAGACGCGCCGCCACTTCCGTCTGCGGAAGAAGGTCGTCGGAACCACCGAGCGTCCGCGCCTCGTCGTGAACCGCTCGTCGCGTCACCTGCACGCTCAGCTGATCGACGACTCCGCCGGCAAGACCATTGCCGCCGCGTCGTCCATCGAGGCCGATGTGCGTGCCTTCGAGGGTGACAAGTCCGCCAAGGGCGCCAAGGTCGGCGAGCTGCTCGCCGCCCGCGCCAAGGCTGCCGGTATCGAGGCGGTCGTGTTCGACCGTGGTGGTCACGACTACCACGGCCGCATCGCGGCGCTCGCCGATGCCGCCCGTGAAGGTGGGCTGAAGTTCTGATGATCAACACTGCGAACGAAGGGAACGTCTGATGCCGGGACGTCAGCGGCGCGACGGCGGAAACAACGGTCCCGCCGGACAGAATGGTGGCAATGACCGCGATCAGCGTGGTGGCGGCCGTGGCCGTCGCGACGACAATCGCCGGGACAACGCCGCCGAGAAGAACCAGCTCGAGCGCGTAGTCGCGATCAACCGCGTCTCCAAGGTCGTGAAGGGTGGTCGTCGCTTCAGCTTCACCGCCCTCGTGATCGTCGGTGACGGCAACGGTCTGGTCGGCGTCGGCTACGGCAAGGCCAAGGAAGTTCCCGCGGCCATCCAGAAGGGTGTCGAGGAGGCTCGCAAGGGCTTCTTCCGCGTTCCGATGATCGGCTCCACCATCACCCACCCGGTTCAGGGTGAGGCGGCTGCCGGTGTCGTCATGCTGCGTCCGGCTTCGCCCGGTACCGGTGTGATCGCCGGTGGCGCGGCGCGTGCCGTTCTCGAGTGCGCCGGCATCCACGACATTCTGGCCAAGTCGCTCGGTAGCGACAACGCCATCAACGTCGTGCACGCCACCGTGGCTGCCCTCAAGCAGCTGCAGCGTCCCGAAGAGGTCGCGGCCCGTCGTGGCCTGCCGATCGAGGACGTGGCCCCGGCCGGCATGCTGCGTGCACGCGCGGGACAGGGAGTCTGACATGGCAGATCTGAAAGTTACCCAGGTCAAGTCCAGCATCGGCGCCAAGGCGAACCAGCGGGAATCCCTGCGCACCCTCGGGCTGCGCGGCATCCGCCAGACCGTGGTGCGTGCGGACAACGCGCAGAACCGCGGCCTGATCAACGTCGTGCGCCACCTCGTAGTCGTTGAGGAGGTCTAAAGCATGACCATCAAGTTGCATCACCTGCGTCCTGCCCCGGGCGCCAAGACCGAGAAGACCCGTGTGGGTCGCGGTGAAGGCTCCAAGGGCAAGACCGCGGGCCGCGGTACCAAGGGTACGAAGGCTCGCAAGAACGTCCCGGTCCGCTTCGAGGGCGGTCAGATGCCGATTCACATGCGTCTGCCCAAGCTCAAGGGCTTCACCAACCCGTTCCGCACCGAATACCAGGTCGTGAACGTGGGCGATATCGCCCGGGTGTTCCCCGAGGGCGGCACCGTTGGCAAGGCCGAACTGGTCGCCAAGGGTCTCGTTCGCAAGAACGAGCTCGTGAAGGTGCTCGCGGAGGGCGAAATCGCTGTGGCCGTTCAGGTCTCGGCGGACAAGTTCTCCGGCTCCGCCAAGGAGAAGATCACCGCGGCCGGTGGCACCGCCACCGAACTGGCCTGACGGTAACCTGAATACACGGAGACACCGGGCGAGTCGAGAGCTCGCCCGGTGTCGCTGTTAAAGTTCAAGTGTTGTCTGCCAACACCGTCATGGTTATCGGGCTTTCCCCCGCTTAATCCATGGCCTGACCCATGTCGTTCGCCAGGAGGATCTGTGCTTTCCGCCTTCGTGTCGGCTTTCCGGACCCCGGACTTACGGCGGAAGATTCTCTTCACGCTGGGGCTCATCGCGCTGTACCGGCTCGGTGCCTCCCTGCCGTCCCCGGGCGTGGATTACAAGGCTGTCCAGGACTGCGTCAAGCTGGTCAACGGCGGTGATTCCGCCGGTATCTACCAGCTCATCAATCTTTTCTCCGGCGGTGCGCTGCTGCAGCTTTCGGTGTTCGCGATCGGCATCATGCCGTACATCACCGCGAGCATCATCATCCAGCTGCTGACCGTCGTGATTCCGCGGTTCGAGGAACTGCGCAAGGAAGGCCAGGCGGGTCAGGCCAAAATGACCCAGTACACCCGTTATCTGTCGGTCGCGCTGGCGATCCTGCAGGCGACGGGCCTGGTGGCGCTCGCTGCGCGCGGTCAGCTGCTGCGCGGGTGCCAGAAGGACATCCTGTCCGACAATTCGGTTTTCGGAATGATCATCATCGTGCTGGTCATGACGGCCGGTGCGGCCCTGGTCATGTGGTTCGGTGAGCAGATCACCGAGCGCGGCATCGGCAACGGCATGTCGCTGCTGATCTTCGCCGGCATCGCGGCGCGCATCCCGTCCGAAGGCAAGATGATCTGGGATACCAAGAGCCACCTGACCTTCAGCCTGGTGCTGGTCGCGGCGCTCGCGGTGATCGTGGCGGTCATCTTCGTCGAGCAGGGCCAGCGCCGGATCCCGGTGCAGTACGCCAAGCGCGTGGTCGGCCGCAAGATGTACGGCGGTTCCTCGACCTACCTGCCGCTGAAGGTGAACCAGGCCGGCGTCATCCCGGTGATCTTCGCGTCCTCGCTGCTGTATCTGCCGAACCTGCTGGCGCAGTTGACCCAGAAGAGCACCGGCGATCCCGCCGCGTGGCAGGAGTTCATCTCGAAGTACCTGGTCAATCCGACCAACTGGGTTTATGTCTCGGTCTACTTCGCTTTGATCGTCTTCTTCACCTACTTCTATGTCGCGATCACCTTCAATCCCGAAGAGCGCGCGGACGAGATGAAGAAGTTCGGTGGCTTCATCCCGGGCTATCGCCCCGGTAAGCCGACCGCCGACTACCTGAACTACGTGCTCAGCCGCATCACCCTGCCGGGTTCGCTCTACCTCGGCGCGGTGGCCGTGCTCCCGAACCTGTTCCTCAATATGGGCAATGCGGGTGGCGTGCAGAACCTGCCGTTCGGCGGTACCGCGGTGCTGATCATGGTGAGCGTCGGCCTCGATACGGTGAAGCAGATCGAGAGCCAGTTGATGAACCGAAACTACGAAGGGTTCCTGAAGTGAGAGTTGTTCTGCTCGGACCGCCCGGTGCCGGCAAGGGCACGCAGGCCGTGCTGCTGTCGGAAAAGCTTGGTGTTCCGCACATCTCGACGGGTGACCTGTTTCGGGCGAACATCGGCCAGCAGACTCCGCTCGGCCGCGAGGCCCAGAAGTACATCGACGCCGGTGACCTGGTCCCCAGCGATGTGACCAACCGGATGGTCGAGTCCCGCATCGCCGAGCCCGACGCCACCAACGGCTTCGTGCTCGACGGTTACCCGCGCACCGTCGACCAGGCCGAGGCTCTGGAGAAGATGCTCAAGGAGTCGGGTCACGATCTCGACGCCGTGCTCTGCTTCGTGGTGGACGAGGACGTGGTGGTGGGCCGCATGCTGGCGCGCGGTCGCGCCGACGACACCGAGGAGACCATCCGCAACCGGATGCGCGTCTACCGCGAGGAGACCGAACCGCTGCTCGAGCACTATGACGGCCTGGTCGTCACGGTCGAGGGCGTCGGCGAGATCGACGACGTGAACGCGCGTGCGCTGAAGGCGCTGGGTCGCTGAATGGTCTTCGGCCGCAAGCAGAAAAAGGTGGTGCCTTTCCGCACCTCCGGTGAACTGGACGCCATGGCGGCGGCCGGTGCCGTGGTCGGGCGTGCGCTGGTGGCGGTTCGTGCCGCCGCCAAGCCCGGCGTTTCCACCCTGGAGCTGGACGAGGTCGCCGAATCGGTCATCCGCGAGGCCGGGGCCATCCCGTCCTTCCTGGGCTACCACGGTTTCCCCGGCTCCATCTGCTCGTCGGTGAACGATCGTGTCGTCCACGGCATCCCGTCCAAGGACGACATCCTCGCCGAGGGCGACCTGGTGTCGATCGACTGCGGTGCGATTCTCGAAGGCTGGCACGGTGATTCCGCCTGGACCTTCGGCGTCGGCACCATCATCGAAGCCGATCGCCTGCTGTCGGAGGCCACCCGTTTGTCGATGGAGGCCGGCATCGCCGCCATGCTCCCCGGCAATCGCCTCACCGACGTCTCGCACGCCATCGAGCTGGGCACCCGCGCCGCCGAGGCCGAGCACGGCCGCGCCTACGGCATCGTCGACGGCTACGGCGGGCACGCCATCGGCCGTGAGATGCACATGGATCCGTTCCTCCCCAACGAGGGCAAGCCCGGCAAGGGCCCGCAGCTCGTGGTCGGTTCGGTGCTGGCCATCGAGCCGATGCTGACCCTCGGCACCACGGAAACCGAAACCCTGGAAGACGATTGGACCGTCGTCACCATCGACGGTTCCCGCGCCGCCCACTGGGAGCACACGGTCGCCGTCACCGAGGACGGCCCCCGCATCCTGACCCTCCGCCCGGAGTAGCCGCTTTCCTTCCGACGCCGCGCCCGCCTTTTCGGCGGGTGCGGTGTTCGGCGTTTCCGGCCTGGTTTGATGAACCGCATGGGCGACAAGGTTGTTCTCATCACCGGGACGTCGACGGGCATCGGACTGGCCGCAACCTGGGCGGCGATGGAAGCCGACTACCGGACGGTGGCGACGCTGCGGAATCTCGATCGCGCCGATCCGGTGCGGGAGACCGGTGCGGACGTGCGGCGACTGGATGTCACCGACGGGGAGTCGATCCGCGAGTGCGTGGCCGGTGTGATCGCCGACTACGGACGGCTGGACGCGGTGGTCAACAACGCGGGCGCGTCGGTCCTGGGCACCGTCGAGAACCTGTCGATGGACGACTTCCGCCGCGCGCTGGAGGTGAACTTCTTCGGCGTGGTCGAGGTGACCAAGGCCGCGATGCCGCACCTGCGCGCGAGCCAGGGGCGCGTGGTGACGGTGACCAGCGTCGGCGGTGCGATCGGCCAGCCGTTCAACGAGGCCTATTGCGCGGCGAAGTTCGCGGTGGAGGGCTTCATGCAGAGCCTGGCGCCGGTGGCAGCGACAGTAGGCGTGGGAGTCAGCGTCGTCGAACCCGGCGCGGTGGCAACGGAATTCGTAGCGAACGCGGGCATCGATCCAGGTGCGGCGGTCGGTGCGGCCGGACCTTACGCACCCGCGCTACGCAACTACATCGATCGTACGCTCGGCGCCTACTCCAGCAGCCAGAGCGCCGACGAGGTCGCCGACGTCATACTGCAAGCGCTGGCCGCCGACCCGCCCGTCTTCCGCTGGCAAACCTCCGCCGCCGCAAGAGATTTCGTGGCGTCGTCCCTCACGGACCTGAACGGTTCGGCAGTGCTGTCGATGACCTCCGGCTGGGTGCTCTGATCGCCCACGGCCGGCTGGTTTTCGAGTCGCCGTGAGGGGCGGCATCGGTTAGGGTTCCGGCGGAACGGTAGTTGTCTTCTGGGGGGGGAATCCGTTGTTGTCCTTGCCGATCGAGAAGTCTGTCGTCGCCACGCCCGACCTGGGCCGGCGGCTGACCCGCGCGACCATACCCATGACGCTGCGCTCCCCGCTGACCTGGGGATTCATACTGATCGTGCCTTTGATCCTGATGTTCCAGCACATCATCGACGTCTTCAGCAATACCAGCAAGAACGGTTCCGGCCTGGCCGGGATCATCGGCATCTACTTCGGCCTGTTGCTGGTGACGGTCGTGATGTTCGCGTTGGTCACCGCGCTGCGCGTGGTGCGCCCGCCCAAGCAGATCACCGCCTACGCCGGAGCCGGGCGCACCATATCGGCACGCTACCAACAGGATTCGGTGGATTTCGTCCTCGCCACCGGCACCACCCACCTGTCCTATACCGAGATCGACGAACTGATCGACCTCGGCGACGTGGTGTACGTCCGCTACGGAACGCTCAAGGGAATCGCCCTGCCGCGCGAACTCTTCTCATCCGATGCGCTCGCCGCAATGGGGCGAGAACTCAGCCCCCGCTGACAGCGGGACTGTTCCCTCAATCCCGCAGGCGGAGCCGCACTTCGGTGGATAGCGCTGCGGCGGTGTCGCACAGGGCCATCGCGAACGGGTGATGGCTGTCGATATCGCTGTCGGCGCGGTAGGCGAGGACGATGGGGCGGAAGGCGGTGGAGCCCTGCACCTTGAGGATGGAAACCGTTGCGGGAAGCGCGGTTACGGCCAGTCCCGGCACCACCGTGATGCCCAGTCCGGCCGCGACCAGACCCAGTTTGGCGACCCAGTCGCGCGCGACGTGACCGATGGCCGGTCGCCAGGCGACTTCGCTCCATACGCCGAGCAGGCCCGATCCGTCTTCCTCGCTGCCGGTGATCCAGCGTTCCTTGCGCAGGAGCCCGACGGGCACGCTACCGCGACCGGCCAGCGGGTGGGTGGCGGCGACGGCGACGTACAGCGAATCATCCAGTAGGGGAGTGGTTTCCACGCCTTCCGGCAGCGCTTCGGGTTGTGACAGCACGGCGAGATCGACCCGGCGGCGTACCAGCCCGTTCAGCAGTACCTGGCTCGTTCCTTCCCGCAGCCGCACCCTGATCTCCGGATGGTGTTGTGCCGCAGTGGCGATGGCGCGCGGAACCAGCGCGGCGGTGGCGGTGGAGAACGCCCCGACCCGCAACCGCACCGGCGCCCGCTTCAGGTCCCGCAATTCATCTCGCGCATTGTCGAGCGCGTCGAGTACCGAATCCGCGTGCCGCAGCACGATCAACCCGGCCTCGGTGGGCCGCACCCCACGCGGTAACCGCTCGAACAGCGCCCGCCCCGCCGCCTGCTCCATCAATGTGATCTGCCGCGACACCGCCGACTGCGTGTAATCCAACCGCTCCGCCGCCCGCGAGAACGACCCGGTTCGCGCCGCTTCCCGCACCACCCGCAGCCCGGCGACGGTGAACTCTCCCATGCGAATACGTAATACCACCCATGCGAGACTCTCGCTGGTCGCATGCCTCGCACCCCCGTAGCTTTCGAAGCATGACCACCGCGCAACAGAACAAAGCCCTCATCCGCGCCGTCTTCGACGACCTCTCCGCGGGCCGCACCGCCGCCCTCCCCGAAGCCATGTCCGACGATGTCCGCTGGACCTTCGCCGGCAACTGGTCCTGGTCGGGCACCTGGTCCCTGAAACCCACGGTCCTGCACCAACTCCTGGGCCCGCTCATGGCCCAATTCGACGGCGGCTACCGCATCCACGCCGACCTGATCATCGCCGAGGACGACCGCGTGGTCGTACAGGCCCAAGGCAACGGCACCACCGTGGAAGGCGACCCCTACAACCAGACCTACTGCTTCATCTTCACCCTCGCCGACGGCCGCATCACCGAGGTCATCGAGCACTGCGACACGGCCCTGGTCGAGCGAGTCCTGCGCCCGCTGACCCCGGTGAATCCCTGAAAGCGATTGGTATCCTCAGCCCTCCAGCAGGATGGTCACCGGCCCATCATTGATCAACTCCACCTGCATATGCGCCCCGAACCGCCCGATGGCCACCGTCGCGCCCAGCTCGCGCAACGCGGCGGCGAACGCATCGACCAGCGGTTCGGCGACAGCCCCCGGTGCGGCATTGTTCCAGGACGGCCGCCGCCCCTTCGCGGTATCGGCGTAGAGGGTGAACTGACTGATCACCAGAATCGGCGCGCCGAGATCGGCGGCGGAGCGTTCACCGTCCAGGATGCGCAGCCGGAAGAGTTTGTCGGCCAGGGCTTTAGCGGTCGCCTCGGTATCGGTGTGGGTGACGCCGACGAGGGCGACCAGGCCGTGGGGCGCGTCGTGAGCGGCCGGATCGATGCGGCCGACCACTTCGTCGTCGACGGTGACCTGGGCGGAACTCACACGCTGGACCAGTACTCGCACCCATCGATCTTGGCAGCGGGCCGATCGAAGCACTGTCCGGGGGTCGGCGCAACCCCCAATTTCTCTGCGCGCCATCGGGAGTTCATGAAAGTACGCTGTGCTGGCATGCACAACTGAACCCGACGCGGAGCGACGTAGTTACCGATGGCACCTCAGAACAAAGACCAAACGGCTTGGGTGGGACTCAGGCAGCAGGCTGAAGCGCAGACGCTGGAGTTCGACCCGAGTACGGCGCAGAAGGCGATGTCGGCGTGTGCCGACCTGATCAGGCTGATGCGCGGGTACAAGAACGCTGCGGACCCCGAGCTCACCAATCTGCCCAAGATCGGCAGTTTGTCGGATGGCGAAGCGATGGCGGCCAAACTGAATCGCCGTGGGCTCGAACTGGTGAACGCGTTCGACACCCACATCGACATCGTCACCGACATGCTCGAAACCTTCCGGGCGGCGGGTCAGGCGTACAAGCACAGCGAGGAATTGTCGCGGGACGAGTTCGTGCCGCTGAACAAGATCAAGGAAGGGCTGGGGACCTACAAGATCCCCGACGGGGCAGCCGATATCGGGGCCGGTCCGAAGCATCGAGATGCGAAAGCCGCCGTGGGGGTGTCCTTGCCGGGCACATTGAAGAAGTGGAAGGACGACAAGGGTAAGTCCAAGGAGCCGACCAGCATCATCTTCCGGCCCAAGGATCAGATGAACATGCCCGACCTGTACCAGCTCGGGCAGGCGCTCAATCCCGGCCCGTTCGTCGCCGCGTCGGATCTGTGGACGGATCTGTCCGGCAAAGTGAACGGCAAGGTCACCGACTTCACCAATACGATTCAGGGCCTCAGCAATGCCTGGCGGGGCGCGGGAGCGTCGGCGGCGCAGCAGGCCGTCATCACCTATGCCAATGATCTGAAGCCGCTGATCGACACCATGAACGAGATGGGCGAACTACTCGATTACACCGCGCATTGGATGAAGGTCACCAAGGACTTCATGCCGGACAGTCCGGGTGAACCGGGTTGCATGGAAAACGGAGTCGGCCACTACCGCGATCTCTACGAATCCAAGTACCTGAAGCCGGCGAAGGACACGGAAGCGGCGATGCCGATCGTGCCGTGCCCGACGACCGTCAAGGGCGCGACGCCTACGTCTCCGACCTCGCCCACGTCTCCGACCTCGCCGACTTCGCCCACGTCTCCGACTTCGCCTACGTCTCCTACGTCGCCCACTTCGCCTACCTCCCCGACTTCGCCTACGTCACCTACGTCGCCCACTTCGCCCACGTCCCCGACTTCGCCTACGTCACCGACGTCCCCGACTTCGCCTACGTCCCCGACGTCACCGACTTCGCCCACGTCCCCGACGTCCCCTACCTCCCCGACGACCCCGACCACGCCGACGCCGACAACTCCGACGGCGCCGACAACTCCGACCCCGACCACGCCGACAACTCCGACGACCCCCACTCCCACCAAGCCCACCACCCCCACGACGCCGACCCCCACCACCCCGACCCCGACCACGCCGACCTCCCCGTCCGCGAGCGGCACCAGGTCCACCGGATCGACGGGTTCGAGCGACCTATCCCAGTTCGCCTCGGTGCTGAGCACCCTGACCACCGCCGGTACGACCGCGCTGCAACAGCTGCCGACCATCCTCGAAGAGTTCCAGAAGCTCTTCCAGACCAACGACACCGGCAGCATCGCGTCTCTGCTCGGTATCTCCGAGGACCAGGTCACCAAGGCCATCGCGACCATCCAGTCCTCTCCGGACAAGGTCGCGGCCCTGGCCGAGGTGCTGGGCCTCGGCACCACCGGCACCACGGGTGCGACCGTCGTGCCCGTGGAGAGCGCGGGCACCGCGGCCGGAGCCTCGGCCGCAGGTGCAGCAGGCGGCGGCGGTGAGGGCCACACCAATCTGGTTCCGCGCGCGGGTGTCTCGGAGGAGCCGTCGCAAGGCCAAGGCCCCGGCGTGGCGGCCGGTCCCGGCGGTGGCGAAGCGCCCGCTCCGGCGGCGCCCGCTCCCCAGGAGGCCGCGCCCGTGCCCGCCACCGACCCGGGTTCGGTCATCCTCGACGTGGACTTCTTCCGCGGCATGGGATTCGACACCGGTGACTCGAAGTCGGTGATCGAGGCGTGAAATGGGAGTTCACCGATCTCGAGTTCCGGGCGCTGACCAACCGCTACCTGGAGGGGTGGATACCCACCCCGCTCACGTACACCTGCCGCACCGACGACAGCGACGAATACGACCGTCAGCTGTTCGAAACCGATGAGCTGCTGCGGGATCGGCTCGGTCCGAGCGTCGGCGCGCTCTTCGACACCATCCACCGCCCGGAGGTGATCATCGTCTCGCACACCTGGTGCGACGACGATATGACCAACCCGGAGAAGCGGATTCGCGTGCACGGCGCGCTGCGGGACCGTCGAGCCTGCATGATCACCCAGAAACCGGCCGAAACCATCTATCACAGTGGCGGTTTCACCATCACCGAATGCGATCCCGCCGAGCTTCCGCGTCTGATGCTGGCGCAATTGCCCGAGGCCGGCACCGGCCGGGAAGCGGTGGTGCCGATCGTGCTCGAACCGCAGCGGGAAGCCCAATATGGTTCGCGTTCCTTGGCTTTCGACTCCTTCGACGATTCGATGGAGATGCGAGGCCTGGCCTTCCTGAGTCGCCGCGCCGACTGGACCGGCACCATCCGGGTGCTGCAGAGCCGTTCCAAGTACGGCCCCAGTGGAGTGATGGAAACGACCATGCTGTGGCGCGACGTCGCCGATGACGGACGCTATCTCATCGAACTGGGCGAGCCGGAGTTGCGTGCCGTCGGTATCGGTTCCGACCAGCTCGTCCGCCGGATCGAGGCGCGGGTCGAGAAGGTGCGCAGGCACATGGAAGCCCGGGGCGAGGACGAGTACTGAGTCGTCGCGCGGGTGGTTGCCCGCGCGAATCGGCACTAGCCGTTAAGGTTCCGGCAACTAAGCGGTTGCCGGAGCCTGCCAAGGTCATCGACATGAGTGGTGGTGACGGTCGACTCGAGTCCTATATTGATCTGCTGACCACGGCTTCCCATAAGACCGGGAAGGTCCGGGACAATATCGAGAAGATCATGGACACGCTCGAGGCCAGCACCAGCGGCCGAGGTGAGCCGTGGGGCAACGACACTCTCGGCAAGGGTTTCGCCGACGGCCCGCAGGGCTATATCGCCAGCCGGACGAACATGATCGAAGGCGGCGGCAATATGGCCGGCACCTTCGGGAATTTCTCCAAGGGCCAGGCCGATTCCGCCGCGAAGCTGCAGCGGATGGAAGACGGCAACCGCGACAGCTTCAAGTGATGCGGCTGCTATGACCAACGAACGCGCGAAATCCGACCTGGCCGCGATTCTGGACGACTTCCGGAATCAGATGACCACCATTACCGAATTGCAGCGGGAACGCGCCGCGCTGACCGCGTCCGCGACCGTGCGCGGCAAACGGGTCACGGTGACCGTGAACGCCGACGGCACCGTCATCGAGACCCGATTCGGTTCGGGCATCGAGGATCTCGACTATCACGAGATCGCTCGGGCGGTCACCGAGGCCGCGCAGCAGGCGTCGGCGGAGGTGGCGCGGCGCAGCCAGGAGCTGATGGCCCCGGTCTCGCAGAACCGCAATCGCATGCCGAAGCTGACGGACCTGATCCCCGGCATGCCGGATCTGAGCCGTGAACTGGCCGTTCCCGACCTGCCGGTGGTCTCCACCGCCCCGCCGGGATCGCTGGAACGCGCTGCGGCGCACCCCAAGCCGGACGAGCAGGCCCCCAAGCCGCGAGGAACGGCCACCGATTCCGGATGGTGAGACGCCACTTCCGGGTGGGGTAACCGCGCATGATCGAATTCCCCTCCGAACTCGAATGGCTGGGCATCCTCGCGGGCATGGAATGGCCCCACGGCAACGAGGACGAGATGTGGAATCTCGCCCAGGACTGGCGGACCGCTGCCGAAGGACTGCGGGGGCAGATCTCGGCCATCGACGACGCCAAGTACGCGACCCTCGCCGCCTATGTGGACGGCGAGGGCCGCGACCCGATGCTGGCGATCTTCGATTCGCTGGCCGGGCGCGGCAGCGGGACGGTGGTCGGGCCGGACGGCAAGGAGCAGAAGAGCACCTCGATCCTGGATCTGGCCAAATACTTCGATCAGCTCGGGGAATCGGCGTATTCGACCGGCACCGAGATCGAGTACTCGAAGCTCATGTTCATCTCGTCGCTGGTGCTGTTCGCGGCGGAAATGATTGCGGCGTGGATCTTTCCGCCCGCAGGTCCGGCGCTGGAGGCGGCGGCGATCGCGGTCACCCGCATCGCGGTGCGGATCATCGGCGAGCGCGCGCTGGCGGCGATTCTGCGTGCGGCGGCGAAGGCCGGTCTGACCGCGTTCGTCAAGTTCGCACTGCGGCACTTCGTCATGGACACGGCGCTGGGCACCCTGCAGGACTACGGGATTCAGCAATACCAGGTCGACAAGGGCCACCGTAAGGCTGTCGACTGGGGTCAGGTCGGGGTCACGGCCGTCAGCTCCGCCATCGGCGGCGCGGTCGCGGGCCCGCTGGGCGGCAAGATCAGCAAGGGCCTCGCCAATCGCGGCATAGACGGCGCGCTGAATTCGGCCATCACCAGCGTCGGCGCCGGACTCGTCGGCGCGGGCGCGGGGCTCGTCGGCAGCATGGGCGCACAATTCGCCCTCGACGTCCACCGCTACGGGCTCGACAAAGCCTGGGAGAACCTGAAGAACACGCCCCTCGACTACCGCATGTTCACCGCGGGCGCACTCAACGGCCTCGGTTCCGGACTGAATCACCATGCCGCACACCGGGTCTGGGAACCCACCGTAACCCGGATGCGGGCAGGCATCCCGACCATGCCGAATATCGGATCCCTCCCACCCGGCATGATCGGCGACCCCGGAACCCGCCTCGGCAACAACGGCGCCGGAGGCAGCCCCACCGGAACCAACGGCGCCGGCGAAAGCCCGCGCACCAACGCGGCGGGATCCACCAGTGCGGGCGATCAATCCGGCACGGGCGCCCGCCCCATCGGCGACGGCAGCACCTCACGCCCGGAAACCAACGGCCAAACCAACGGTGCGGCAACGTATTCCGGCGGCGACAACCGCCCCGGAGCCCGCGGCGGCGAGGACCCGAGCGGCATGAACGGCTCCGGCCACTCGCCCTCCGCACCGACCTCCGGTTCCTCCGGAACCCACGATGGCAGCGCAGCGGCGGCAACCGGACCGTCGATGACATCGAACGGAAGCCCCTCCGGCGCAGCGGCTCCCATGTCGATAAGCCCAGCGGCCACCGGCGGCGGCGTCTCGGCGAGTTCGACCGGAGTTCCCGCCTCCAGCGGTGGTTCGTCCCCGGCTTCGACTGGTGGTTCCTCGTCGGCTTCGACAGGTAGTTCCCCGTTGGCCGCCGGTGGTTCGTCCCCGGCCTCAACTGGAGGTTCGTCCCCGGCTTCGACAGGCAGTGGAGCGCCCAGCTCCTCCGGTGCCAGTCCGTCGACCACGTCGAGCGGTGGTTCCTCGGCCGCATCGAGCGGTGGTTCCTCGGGCAGCTCGGGCAGCGGATCTGCCGGAAGTTCCAGTGGCGCGGGTTCGGCGGCCGCATCGAACAGCGGTTCTCCGGCCGCATCCGGTGGCGGGTCCGCATCCGGTTCCAGCGGGGCTTCCGCAGCCGGTTCGAGCAGCGGTGCCGGGCCTGCCTCCGGTGCCGGTTCGAGCGGCGGTGCCGGGCCTGCCTCCGGTGCCGGTTCGAGCGGCGGGCCGAGCGCCACCCCCGCAACCGGCTCCAGCGCGGCCCCCGCCGCCGGCCCGTCGGCATCACCTAGCGCGCCCACCACCGGCGCGGGTCCCGCCGCCGGTTCGTCCGGTCCATCCACCTCGCCCGCCTCCGCTGCGGCGAGTGGTGCCTCCGCGACAGGAACGCCCAGCTCTGCCGCCGCAAGCGGTGCGGCCGCCTCCTCCGCGAGTCCCGCCGGAATGAGCTCCACCGCAACGGGTTCCCCCCAACACGGCGTCAACGCGGCCCCGAACTCCGCCCCGGCCCCCGGCCAGTCGGCGGCAGTCGCAGCCGACCGAAGCACTCACGACGCCCGCACCGCCGAAACACGCGCCACGGCAGCACCTTCCAACGCCGATCCGCGCGCGAACGCCCCCCGTGCCGGTGAGGTCGGCGCACCGCGCGCCGGTGAGGGAACAGCACCCCGCACGGACACTCCTCGCCCCCAGCCGAACTCGGCCGAAGGCTCCCGCCCGCAACCGGGCAAAGAGGTCCACCCGGACACAACGGCTCCTGGGTCCACCCCGCGCACCCAGGACTCGGGAACCCCCCACGAACCGGCCTCCCCGGATGGCGGCGACGCATCCGAAAACCGTTCGAATGCTGCTGATTCCACCCCCGCCGACGCCAGTGACGCTGCCGCCCCCGCGAACCGACCCGACGCTGATGCTTCCGCCGACCGTCCCGACGACGGAGCCGCCCAGCATCCCGACGAGTCGGGCGACCGGAACACCCAGCGCACCGATGCACCGCCCAGTCGTGACGGGGAGACTCCGTCGCAGCCGGACAGTGCATCGACTCACCCGGACGAAATCTCCTCGCGTGGTGACGAATCCGGCTCGGATGGGGTGGGGGATCGTTCGGAAACCGGAAGGGACGGTAGCCCCGGCGCGGACGAATCACCACGTCGTGATGCCGATTCCAGGTCCGACGATCGTTCTGGTGACCAGCCGGAAAGCGCTCGGCGGACCGAGCGCGAAACACCTGAGGGCGCTGATTCGCGCCCCGACAATTCGCGTGCGCACGACGATGTCTCCTCGCGCCGGGAGGATGCTGCGCGCCGGGTCGGCGAAAGCCCCTCGGATACAGGGGGAATGTCGCATCGCGAGCCTGATGGTGCGGGGCCCAGGGACGAATCGCCCACGGCCGGGTCCGGTGTACGGCCGGAAGGTGATCGCGCGGAGAGTTCCCCGGCGCGCGACCGGGATGGCGAATCACCGGACCGGAATGCGGATCACGAGGGCGCTCGGCTGCGGGACGACGCACAGCCCGATCGGGCCGATTCGGCTGGGCGGCGGCCGGATGAATCCGGATCGCGGGATGATGCGCCGACGCGGCGTGAAGGTGACGAGGACACGCGGGCCGATGGCGCGGTGCGGCCGGATGAATCGCCTGATTCCGATGGACGCAGGCAATCGGACGACGATGTGTCGGGTCGGCCTGATCATGATGCGCCGGAGGGTGATTCGCGGCCACGAGGAGATTCCGAGGACGGTGCACGCACCCGGCCGGCCGGTGACCCCGACGATTCGACCCCGCCGCGAGCAGACGACGACTCGGCCGGTCGCCGCCGCGAGGATCCGTCCGATCCTGCTCCCGATGCCGGCCTGCTCGTCGGCCCGCCGCTCACGGGCGACGGGCCGCATCCGCATGGTGACGGCGGGGAGCGGCGCGCGGATGGTTCACGCCGGTCCGATGAGTCGCGAACGGATGACGACACCCGCTCCGCACCTGGCGACGACACCCGTCCGACACCAGGCGACGACACGCCTCCTGACACGAATAGCCCTCGGCGACCAGATCTCGCCGATACCGGCGATGGCGCGACACCCCATCCCGGCAGCCTGGACGAGCCGGGATCTGCTCCACGTCGGCCGGATTCGGGCGGTGATCCGTTGCGCGGCCGCTGCGGCGAACTGTCCCTGCGGTTGCTGCGCGCCATCACCGGCAATGAATCGATTCGTATCCCCGAAGGTCCGGTCGGGCCGGAAGGCATGTCGGCCGAGGAACTGGTGGGCAGTGCCGGCGGCCGGTTGAGCCGGTTCGCCGACCATGACGCCATCGCGCGCCGGCTGGAGCGGCTGGGCCCGGGCTCGGCGGCGCTGGTGGTGGATCGGTACGCGGGAGCCGTCGACGAGCACGGAGTCGGCGCGCACGCCTACCTCATGGTCAACGAGGGCGGCTCCATCGTCGTCAAAGACCTGGCGGCGGGCCCCGACCACGGCTATCCACCGGTCGTCCCCCGCGAAACCCAGGGCACCCGCGCCATCCTCTTCAAACCGGACGGCCAACCCCTCACCCCCCTGAAAGCCGAGACCCGCCACACCCTCCTCCGCATGGCCGGCGTCGAGGACGCCCGTGACCGCACCCCGAACCAGACCGACGACGAAGACGACAACGAGCCGACCCCAGACCTCGACGACGAATCGACCACTCGCCGAGCGGATTCCGACGACGAGTTGGATGAACGCACACCTGGCACCGACGAGTCGACCCGCCGTCCTTCCGCTTCGGAGGAAGAGGAAGCCCGCACGCCTGCCGACGCGGACGATGAGGAGACTCGCACGCCTGCCGACGCGGATGACGAGGAGACTCGCACGCCTGCCGACGCGGACGATGAGGAGATCCGTACACCTGCGGACGCGGACGATGAGGAAACTCGCAAGCCTGCGGAAGAGGACGAGCAGGAAACGCGCAAACCAATCGCCGGGGATGACGGGGAGGCGCGCAAGCCCGTCGATGAGGACGAGGAGGGGCGTAGGCCCGCCGACGAGGACGACTCCGATATCTCGGTGCGTCCGGATGACGATGCCCGCACGCCCGGACCCGGCGACGAAGACGCTGTACCTGTCCCTGGTGATCACCGGCCGGACGAACCCGAACCCCCGGGCGGCCGACGGGAATACGAGGGCGAGACCCCGCGTATTCCGGCAGTGGATGATGCCCCGCCGCGTACGGATGAAGACTTCCGCCGGACCAGGCCGGAGCAGCGGCCGGAGGACGAACTGCGGCTCGCCGCTTCCGAACCGGGGTCGGGCGCTGTGCCTCGCCCGGCCGAGCCGGCTGGCGACGAAGTCCCGCAGCCCAAGGACCCCGCCGACACCCCGGACGGCGCCGCACCGGATTCCACCGACTTCTCACCCCGCCCGGACGACGAATGGTCGCAGCTGGACCGCGAGGGCATCGAGGAACGGTTGTGGGCGCACTGGAACTTCGAGGAGATCATCGGTTTCGACCGGGTCGCCGATGTAGAGGTGTTGCGCGAGTTCGCGCGTGCCATCGACGACATGATGACCCGGCACGGCGATCTCGTCGATGTGCGGCGGCTGGAGGTCGGTCCGACCGTCCATCCCAACGCCTATGCCGAGGCGGTCTCGGGCGTCGATGCGAATGGCCGCCGCTTCACCGAGCGGATCGTGCTCAGCGAGGCCTGGGCCAATGATCCCGAAACCTTCCGCCTGTCCACGCTGCGGGACGAGGACGAGGGTTTCCACGTCCCGAATTCCGGTGCCCGCCCGATCTATTCGATCATCGTGCACGAGTTCGGGCACGCGGTGGACTACCAGGGGCAGTTGCGCGCGCGGGACGACCTCGACGACGCGCTGCTGAAGCGCTACAAGGAGCTGTACGGCGAGAACCCCGTGCTTTCGGAGTACGACGCCTGGCTCCAGCGGATGTCGGACTACAGCTTCGAAGAAGGCACCCCGTGGGTCGACGCCCCGGAGGCGCTGGCCGAGGCGTTCGCCGATGTGATTCTCAATGGCGAGAACGCGAGCGAACCGGCTCGCGCCCTGTACGAGCTGCTGACGGCGACAGCCTTGGAAGAGCAGAGTCCGGGTGCGACACCGGATCACTCCGCTCCGGACTCGCATGCGCCTCTGAAAGATACGGGTGCACAACCAGATACGGAATCTGCGCGACCACGTGCATCGCAACCGTCCGAGCCCGGCGCCGAACGCCCGTCGCCCACCGTGGAAGATCACCTGCCCGTCACCGGTGCGGAGTCCCCGCCCTCGCTGACCGAGATGCTCGCCCGCGCAGACGATCTCCTGCGCGAATCCAATGCCCGTCTGGACGAGATGCAGCGCCGCATCGACGCCGGTTTCGACGCCCTCGACCGCATGGTCGAACAGGGCTTGGACAGCGCCGCCGACCGCACCGAACCCATTGTCCCCGAAGCGGTCGCCCGCGCCAACGACGTGCTCGAGGAGTCCCAGACCCGTCTCCGCGAGCTGGACCGCCGCATTGCCGAAAGCCTGGAACAGATCGACCGAATGGTCCAGGACGGCCTGGACCGCCCCATCGAACCCGGCCCCCGCCCCGACGAATCCCACACCCCCCACGAGCCGGACAACCCCACCGGCCGCACCCCCGAGCGCCCGGGATCCGAAACACACCCCGACGGCATCGACCCGAATGCACTGGACCCCAACCGAACTCGGGCCGACAACGACACCCGCCCCGACCTGCCCACCGCCGAGCGCACTCGCACCGACACGCCCGCGCCCGAGCGCACCCGTACCGGCGAAACCCGTACCGATCTCCCCACCGCAGAGCGCACCCGGACAGAGGATACCCGAACCGACCTGTCAACGTCGGACCGCACCCGCACTGACGACACCCGCACGGACCTGCCGACTGCGGAGCGGACCCGTACCGACGACACTCGCGCGGACGTGCCAGCGGCCGAGCGCACTCGGGCGGATGACACTCGCACGGACCTGCCGGCGGCCGAGCGCACTCGCACTGACGACACCCGTACCGACCTCGTTGCGGCGCAACCACATCAAGCATCCGAAGCTGCGACCACACGCCCCGATAACCCGGTCCAGCAGAACACTCGCGCCGGTCGGATGGCGGAGCGGTTGCGGCAGTTGGGCGGTGAGGTTCGCGAGCTGCTGGGCAGGCATGATCCGATTCCGAAGCATCCGTCCGGTTCGGGGCTGGATGGTCACGGGCAATCGGTGGCGGCGGATGCGGCCATCGAGCTGGCGACCGGTCATGCCGCACATGACAAGGCTCCCAATGCGGTTCGACTGATCAAGGAGATCGTCGAGCTGTATCGCAAGCGCGGGCGGATCAAGGAGTTCTTCCTCGGCATCCGCGCCGATCGAGCCGACGATTTCGTGATTCCGCGTAACCCAGACGGTTCGGAAGACCGGTATTGGGATACCGAAGCCGATCCGGATCTGCTGTCGCAAGTCGATATTCCGGAGCGCTTGCGTGACCACTTCGCGCAATTGGATGCGCGGCTCCCGGCACCGGATCCGGCCACACGCGCAGCGGATTCCGCGACCCGCCCCGATATCGCGGTGCCCCCGAACGACGCCGACGCCGATCGCACGGCCGCCGCCGCGGAACTGTCGCGCCTGGCAGCCGCAGCCGACGTCGCGCTGCCCGACCACAGCCCACTATCGCTAAGCATCGCCGAATCCGAACTGCACGACCGCGCCGCGCAGCGGATGGCGGCGGTGGAACGGCTGGCGGAAGTCGCCGAGGCATACAACGAGGAGCATCAGCGGGTCCCCTTCCGCGACCAACTGCCGCTCGACCTGAAGGGCGAACTCGCCGAAGACCCGGGTCACGAGTTCCTGACCGACATCTTCGGGGCGGGCGACCTGCCGCTGCACAACTTTCCGGCGGTCAACAACGGCGCGGAGTTGCCGGCCGAGCCCCTGCCCCGGGAGATCCAGGAGCAGGGCGAGCGGCGGCGTGAACTCCGCACCGAGCGGGTGGAACTCGCGGACCGGCTCGGCATCCCGCTCGACCAACTGGACGCTGCCAATCTGCCGCGCACGCTGGAGCAGCTCGCGACCGAGGCGGCTCGTCAGCAGTTGCGCGCCGACGCGTTCTCGGAACTTGCCCATCAGCACAATCGGCTCGCAGGCGAACAGCGGGCACAGGACGCGACCGCGCGCAACGCGCCGCCGGGCTCACCCGAGCGCGGCACCGCGGCCGAACGCCCGCGTGATCAGGCCGGTCGCGAGGCGCCGACCGAACGCCCGCGTGACCGGGCTGGTCGTGACGCGCTGACCGAATCGGATCCGAACGTCACCCGCGAGGATCCCCTGCCCATACGTCGCGATGCCGACGACCCCGACCGGTCGGGCGCGGAAGCCCAGCCACCATTGTCCGAGACGCGCCGGGACCTCCGGCTGCCCGACACCGCCGACCCGAACGCCACCCGCGTGGACCTTCCGCGCCCCGATCAGCCGCGTGGTGACGAAGCCGCCGCCGAGGCCACCCCGCCGGCCGCCGAAACCCGCCGGGACATCCCCGTGCAGGAGCGCACCCGCGCCGACGAGACCCGCACCGAACCGAACCAGCAGGAAGAGCAGCGCCCCCGCCGCAAACCGCAACAGCGCGCCCGCGAGATACCACCCCCATCGCCGTCGGGTCCGGCTCCGCACCCGGAACGCACGGCCCAGGAACCGGACCCGCACGCGCGCCGCGATCCCGCCGAGCCGGAAACGGAAGGCCCCGAGCCCCTCGACGGTCAGGACCGGCGGCCCGACGATGTCATCCGTCCGGAACCCGGTGAGGGGCAGGAGCTTCCCGATGGTGAGGGCAGGCGGCCCGAGGGCGAGACGCGCCCGGAACCCGGTGAGAGCCCGGAGCTTTCCGAAGGTGAGGGTAGGCGGCCCGAGGACGAGACCCGCCCCGAGCCCGATGAGGGCCCGGAGTTCTTCGACGGCGGCGACTGGAAAACCGAGCCCGGCGACGGCCCCGAGTTCTTCGACGGCGACGAGTGGCATTCCGAGACGCCGGAAACTCCGCCCTTGCAACCAGATTGGTCCCCACGCCCCGACGACTCCTGGTCGCGGCTGGACGCGGACGGCATCGTCGACCGGCTGAAGACCGAGTTCGGTTTCCAGGACGTGATCGGTTTCGATCCCGCCCGTATCGACCCCGAGGTCATGCGTGAATTCGCCCGCGCGGTGGAGGATGTGCTCGCCGAGCACGGCGGTCACATCGACCGCGGCATTCTCGAGATCGGCGAGACCGTCAACCCCGGCGCGTACGCCGAGGCCGTGCCGGCGCGGGACGAGAACGGCAACCTGACCGCGCACCGGATAGTGCTGAGCGCGAACTGGGCCGCGAATCCCGAGGGCTTCCACGCCAGCACCCAGCATGACCAGCACGCGCACTTCCACGTCCCGAACTCGAGCCTGCGCCCGATCTACGCGACCATGGTGCACGAACTCGGCCACGCGGTGGATTTCGCCGGTCAGCTGCACGCCCACGGCGATATCGAGTCCGCCCTGAGCAGGTACTTCGCGGACACCCACCAAACCGAGAACACGACCCTGCTCGACTACCTCATGTGGGTGTCGGACGGCATGTCGAACTACAGCTTCCGCAGCGACGGCAGCATCAACCGAATCGAAGCCCTGGCCGAGGCTTTCACCGACGTCCTGCTGAACCG
This sequence comes from Nocardia yamanashiensis, assembly GCF_021183565.1. Taxonomy (NCBI): domain Bacteria; kingdom Bacillati; phylum Actinomycetota; class Actinomycetes; order Mycobacteriales; family Nocardiaceae; genus Nocardia; species Nocardia yamanashiensis. Next base: position 5,793,100 of record NZ_CP089226.1, on the reverse strand, counting down.
CGACAATGCCAGCGAACCGTCACGCGTCCTCTACGACCTGATGACCGAACGCGCACAAGCCGCCCGCACCGCCGACGCGGAACCGGTCGCCCCGCACGATTCAAATGATTCGACTGCGCCCCCGAACGATTCGGCTCACGAGTCGCGCGAACAGGCTGATTCCGACGCGCACCCGCAAGATTCGACGCCAGGACGGCGTGATGTCGCCGATCCTTCTGTACCCCCGGACGTGTCGACGCCTGAAGTGGATGATCCGGCTGATTCCACCGCTTCCAAGGAGGAATCGGCACCGGATCCGGCTGCGCCCAAGGAAGAGCCGACCCCGCAACCGCATGAACCCGATGCTGAACTCCGCCCATCGCCGTCGATGCCGATGGTCCCGCCGTCGGTCCCGGATGGCCCTTCCGGCCACGACCCGAACCAGCGGCCGTGGTCGTCGCCGGACGAACGCCTGACGCCGGAACAACGACCGGTTCGCGAACACGTATACGGCCCAACCGAAACCGCAGACGGTTGGGTGCCGCGCGTCCCCGATCCGGACACCGTTCGCGTGCTGGAAGTGTTGTCGCAGACCGAATCCGGACGCGATGTTCTCACTTCCCTGCGTGACGCGGGGATCGCCCTGCGCCTGGTCGATTCCGGCGGCGAAACCCCCATCCGCGATTCCTACGACCCGGTCACCCGCGAGCTGGTCATCGACATGTACGAGCGCGGCCAGCTCGAACAAGCCGCCGCGATCGTCGCCGCAACCGCGCATATCGACGTTCCGCCGGAATCCGCACCAACACAGCACGCTGGCGAAAGCCCCACGCAGCGACCGGAATCGGAATCCGCCTCACGTCCGCAGGACGAACTGCCGCCAGGTCCGCAGGAGGAGGGGGCGCGTCCGCACGAGGAATCGGGTGCGCGTTCGGAACGCGAACCGGCCGAGTCTGCCGACCGTCTACGCCGTGCGGCCGAATCCTTCGGCCGCGAAGCGGAATTCACGCGCGAGCTGCGTGACGCCGGGTATGACGACACCCGTAGTGCGCTGCGTGACCCGGTGGAATCCAGGTTCGAGGATGCGGTTCGCGAGACCTATCTGCGTGCGGCTGAAGCGGCTCGCGACGAGGCGCACACGCGCACGCCCGAACTGTCCGAACCTGATTTGCGCGCGCTCGCGCACCGGGCCGGTGTCGAGGCCCTGCTTGCCGATCCACGGTTCGCCGGGGGAGACGCTGAGCACAATCGTCCGAATCCGTTGGCGGAGCGGCATGCTGAGCTGCCCCGGCCCGAAGCACCTGAGGAAGCGGTTGATCCGCTGTACGACTCACCCCTGCGGGAGGATCTCGACGCGCTCCCGGTCGCAGAGGACACGGAATCATCCGCCCCGCAACGCATCGGCGACTTCGACGACCCCGGCCCCGTACGCTACGACCAGGACCGGGCTCGCGACCTCGTCCGCTACCACGCCCTGCAATGGCCGACGCGCACCAGCATCAGCGAGTGGGCCGTCAACACCCTCGACCGCCACGGCGTGGACATCCGCTTCACCTCCGATCCGGCCGCCGAGCTCACCCGGGCCCCGGACGGCCGCGTGGTCCGCGGCCCCGCTCTCGGCTACGACCCGGCCACGAATTCGTTGACCCTGCCGTGGAGTTCGAGCGGCAACACGGACCACACGCCCGAATTGATCCGCGCCGCATCCATGATCGATGCCGCACGTGCTCTCCCGGACGGCCCGCTGCAGCGCTTCGCGATGACCCGCGACGAGTACGTGCACGCCATGACCGATCGCGACGCGCAAAGCCTCGCAATCGGATTCGAGAGCCGCCGCATGGGCGAGGTGGAAACACGCGCCCTCACCGATCCACTGGAGCGCGTGTATCGCGATGCGCACGAGCGGGCGCTGAACACCGCAGAGCGCGCGTACAAGGGCGACAGGTCGGTCAGCCGCCGCATGCTGGAAGCCGCCGCCTACCGGGCGGCGGTGCGTGACGTCGCCGCACATCTCGCCACCAACGGCCCGCTGGTGAGCGGCGCGGATCTCGCGCGAGTGCATGGCGTGGATTGGGATCGCGCGCACGGCATCCGGCCGATGGACAGCGATGGTCCGGGTCGCGCTCGTCCCGAATCCGCGGACCGTGGCCGCCCCGATGATGCCGCCCAGCCGAAACGCGGCAAGCCCGAGGCCCCCCAACGCATCCAGCCACCGCGGGACACCGACCAGGCCCGAGCGAGCCGAGCCCGCGCCTACGCGGAGGAGATAGCCCAGCTGCGCACCCTGCGCGAGGTCGGCAACCCGTTCCCGGTCGGTCCAGCCGAACGTGCCTACACCGAGGCGTACAACGAGGCCCACGAGAAGGCCACGCGCCGTCCCGACCGCTACGGCGACCCGGAAACCGCCGCGCACCGCGCCGGTCTCGAACGTCTCGAGCGCTACCTGAAACGGACCGGCCTCCGCGACGCCGAGATCGCCTTCGATGTGGTGCGCAGCTTCGGCGACGCCGACCACGCCCGCCTGGGTCAGCCGTCGCCGGAACTCACCAGCGGTGATCACTCGCCTGCCGTCGTCGAACCGCCTGCCCCGCCGCGTATTTCGGAAGCCGAGAATCGCGAGCTGGCCCGGCGGGCCTCCGAGACGGAGTTGCGCCGCTACCGCGAGGGCGTCGCGACCCGCCTCACCGATCACGTGATCCGGGTGCCGCATTCTTCCAGCGTCAGTTCGCATCTGCTGGTGTTCGCCGCCGAGGGACAGCACACAGCGGCCCTGCAGGAATTGATCAACGAGCATCCCCGCATGGCCGCTTCCCTCTGGGAGGGCCCGAGCCGGCTGCAGTACCGCATGGTCATGCCGGACGGGGACGACCTGCGGGTCACACCGCTGCACGCCCACGAGGCCGAGGGCAGCATGCGCCGCCCGTCCTTCGCCGAGGGTCTGGGCGAAATGCTCGACCACTACCTCCGCTTCCGCGAAAACGGCTGGATCACCACCGGTTTCGCGGACTGGATGGGCCAGCTCGGCCCCGACGCGTTCAACAACGCCACCCGCCCGCGCCTGTCCTTGCGCCGGGACGGTATGCACGAACAGGTCCCGGTCCAGCTGGCCAACCGTTTCATGGAGGCCGGCAATCGCCTGGCGGTCCGCGGCGATTACACGATTCCGCATCCGGCCGCGGTCGCCCACGACCTGGTGCATCGCCGCATCCCCATGCCCACCTGGGAGGGCGAACACCCGGACGCCCACCGCGTCGGCAACCCCGACCGCTACGCCCGCCACCTCCTCGAAGCGGGCCCGATGCGGATGAACGTCTGGCTGGAGCGCGACGGTCAGGGCGGCTGGCGGATACCGCCGCCGAACGGTGCGGGCGGCCCATCGGATGTGATCGCCGCGCGCTACCGGGGTTTCACCGACACCGATCCGCAGCGCCTGCTGCGCCGCATCGCGGAGAACCTGACCGACCTGACCCGGCCGATCGCCGTGGAGCCGGAGCAGCGCGGCCGATTCCGGCGGCTGCTCGATCGTTTCGGCGGCCGCGAGACGGACACCGGCGCACCGCCGCCGCCCGCGGAGGAACCCGGTCGCCGCCCGATCGCGGACGAGAACGAGCACTACTCGATGCCGCGTGAGCGTCCCGTGGAGCAGTCCGACGAACGTGCGATGCAGTTGACTCCGCCCGACCCGGTCGAACCCTACGAGCCGCTGCCGTCGCCGTACGGTGACAACCTGCCGGTGGACGAGTGGTCGACGATGGGCGCCCGGCAGATCGCCGAAACCATCACGGAGCGTTGGGGAATCAAGGTCGAGGGCTTCGACAACATCGTGCATCCGGATGTGATGCGCGAATACGCCCGGGCCTTGCAGGACGTCTTCGCCCGGTTCCCGCATCTCGCCGCGAGCATCGACACGGTGGCGATCGCGCCGATCATCGATCCAGCGTCCGCCATGGGCAGGACCCAGGGCGTGAGGTACGTCGGCGAGGACTGGAAAACCGATCGGATCGTGCTGAATTCGCTGCACCTGATCGATGACCTGGCCCTCGGCGAGATCATGTACAGCGACGTGTCCAGCGGTTTCCATGTGCCGCGCGCCGACGAACGCCCCGTGTACTCGATCATCGTCCACGAACTCGGCCACGCGCTCGACAACTTCGGGCAGTTGCAGGCCCGAGAGGGACTGCTCGATGCCCTCGCCGATCGCTTCACCGAAACCACCGGCACGCACGACGTCAACCAGTTCATCGACTGGATGGACTACCTGGCGGGTTACAGCTACGACCAGGACACCGGCCGCCTGGTCCCGCCCGAGGCGCTCGCCGAAGCGTTCACCGACGTCATCCTCAATCGCGACAATGCCAGCGCCCCCGCCAAACTGCTCTACGAGCGCCTGGTCACGAATGCCGCCGAACCCTCGGCCACCGCCGATCACCCCGCCCCCCGCGACCCCCGACTGCCCCCGGAAACCCAAACCCAGCAGCACGACCAGCAACCCGGCGATCACACTCCCCGCCCGGGTTCCGGCGGCGACGGCCAACCCCCACACGAACCCCCACGCACCCCCGGCGACTCCGAGCCCGCCGACGGCGGCAGCGAATGGTACCGCCGCCAGCGCGCCATCCAGGCCGACTGGAACGCCCGCATGCGCGACGACCACGCCCAATTCCTGCGCGAGATAGCCGAACGCCTGCCGGAAGGAAGCCTCGAACGCCGCCTCGCCGACCTCGACGCCGAAACCGCCGAATCCATCGCCCGCATGGAATGGATGCTCGCCGACTTCCGCTGGGAAGGCCTCGGCGGCCGCCCCGAGGAACCCACACCCCTCCACGACCCGAACGCCACCACGCCCCCCGTCAACCACAACCCGCAACCCGGCGGCAGCGGTCCCACGCACGATCCGAACGCCACCACCGTGCCGTTGAACCGCGACGCCGGCGCCGAAACCGGTGATCCGAATGCGACGACGGCCCCGCTGAACGTCGACCCGAATGCCGGTAGCGCTGGGCCGGTGCATGATCCGAATTCCGCCACGATTCCGATGAGTACCGATTCGGGCGCCGGCGGTGGCGGACCGGTGCACGATCCGGACGCTACGACGGTCTCGCTGAATCGTGATGGGCAACCGGAATCGGCCGGGTCGGTGCACGATCCGAATGCGACGACGGTCCCGCTGAATGTCGACCCGAATGCCGGTGGCGCTGGGCCGGTGCATGATCCGAATGCCACCACGATTCCGATGAGCACCGATTCGAGCGTCGGCGGTAGCGGGCCGGTGCACGATCCGGACGCGACGACGGTCCCGCTGAATGTTGACCTGAATGCCGGTGGCGCTGGGCCGGTGCATGATCCGAACGCGGAAACTCAGCCGTTGCCCGCGCAGCCGGACTGGGACACGTTGCCGGTGCAGGGGGACGGGGATGCGCTGCCTGTGCCCGCGGAGGGGGCGGATACGCCCGAGCCCGGTCCGGCGCAGCCCGCACTGGCGTCGGATGCGCTGTTCGCGGTCGCCAACTTCCTTCGGGTGCAAGACTTCTCGGGTGCGGCTCCGCTGGCGCCCGAACTGCGCGCTCACGCGCGGGCGCTGACGGACGCGCTCGGACTCGATCCGGTGCTGGGCCGCAAGCAGGACCCGCTGGTCGCGTTGCGCGAGGTCGCCGAGATCGCGCGTGCGCGTAGCGCTTTCGGTGATCCCGAGCAGAACCGGCCGCCGCGCGCTATGAGCGCGGACGAGATGCGCCCGTTGACCGCGGAGGAGCGCTACGGCAACGAGGAGTTCTGGCGAACCGAGGTCGGTCCGGAGCAGTTGCGCGCGATCGACGCCGAGCATCGCGCTTCCGGTATCGACGAGCGGCTGGCACGGGCGGAGCTGGAGGAACAGCGCGCACGGAGCGAGGAAGCCACCCGGGAGCTGCCCGCCCCGCCGCAAGAACCCGGCTCCACAACCCAACGGCACGAACCCGATTCGGCGCCGACTGAACAGCGCCACGAGCTGGACGGCTCCGGACCCCGGCGCGAGTTGGATGGTTCTGGAACTCGGCGCGAGTTGGATGGTTCTGGAACTCGGCGCGAGTCGGACGGTTTTGAACCCCAGCGCGAGTCGGACGGTTCTGAACCCCGGCGCGAGCCCGGAGCGTCCGAGCCCCGGCGCGGCATGGAACCTTGGTCGGACCCGGATCCGCAGGCGGCGCGGCAGGAGCGGCGCGTGCTCGGTGTGGACGAGCTGCGGCAGGAGATCGCCGATCGGCTCGGGTTGCGTCCTGAGGAACTCACGCGGGAGCGGCTGCCGGAGATCGCGGGTGACCTGCAGTATCGGAATACGTTGCGTGCCGGTGCGATCGAAGCGCTCGCTGATGCTCTTGCCCGGCACGAACAGGCCGGTGATCCCGCTCGCCTGGCCCGCGATCCCGAAGCTCAGCAGCGCGCGGCCCGCGATCGCGACGACTGGGCCCGCCTGCTCGGCATCGACCCGGACCTGGTGCGGCCCGGCGCCGACCATGAATCGCTGTTGCGCGAGCTGCGAGCCGAAACCGTCCGCCGCGCATCGGATATCGCGGATCTGGTCGCCGCCACCTTCCACGATCCGGCTGCGGACAAGGGGCACCGAGTGGTGCTGGAAGGCGACGGCCGCCGCGTGCACGTCCTCGTCTCCACAGATCCCGAGGACCGCCCGCGCGCGCAGATAGCAACCCGCCCGGATCTGCCCTTGCCCGCGGTCCCCGAATCCACCAACCGCCCCGGCCTGCTGAAACGCGCCTTGAACCGAATGCTGAACGCGGTGCCCGGCTTCCACCCGTTCACCCCCAAGTACCCCTCGGGTTCGGGTAAGGACCGTGAAGGCCAGGTCGAGCTCACTCGCCTGTTCGGCGATGTCTCCCACATCGACCTGCTGGCGAATATCGGCGACGATTTCAACCCGGTTCGCATCCTCAAGGAAGTCGCGGGCATCCTCCAGGTCCGCGAACGAATGCCGGTGCTGCGCTGGATGACCGGCCGCATCGCCGATATCTCGCCCGACGTGCTGCCCATGCGCACCCGCGACGGCGGCGAATACCAGCCCTGGTACACCGAAGCCGATCCGTTCCTGCGCGCCGAGGTCGAGGAATCGATGCGGCTCGGCGGTTTCAAGACCGAAGCCGACTACGCCGCCGAACTGCCGCCCGAGCCGGAGCCGAGTACACCCGCGGAGACCCCCGCGCACCGGTTCGGCCCGGATGTGCCGGAGTCCCTGGTGGACGCGCTCACCGCCCGCGACGCGGCGATGGACGAACTGGTCCGGCTGGCGTTGCGCGACGGCATCCAGCTGCGCGACGACAGCCCGGCGACCCTGCGGCGCGCGGTGGACGAAGCCGTCTACCGGCTCATGCGCCGCGCGGGCGCGATCGAGGCGCTCAACGATGTCGCACAGCGCTACAACGTGGAAGACGGCCGGGTGCCTTACCGCCCGGTCGCCATCAACGACAAGAGCCCGCTGGGCCGCTACGCCCGCGCGGCTTACGAGGTCGAACAGGCCCGGATCGAGCAGCTCAAGGCCGACCGTCGCCGCGAATTGGCCGGCGCCGCACCCGATGACCCGGGTCTGGAGTTCCGTCCCCGCGAAATCCGGCCCACCACCATGGATTTCGAGGGCGTCAACAATGGCGGCGAATCGGCGCGCCACTTCGACGATTCGGACCTGTCCGCCGAGGAACGCCTGGAAGGCCAGTTCTTCCACGATGCCCTGCGCCGCGATCAGATTCTCGAGGAGCGCTCCAACTGGGCGCAGCTGCTCGGCGTGGACCTCGCCGATCTGAGCCCGGAGGATCTCCGCCACACCATCGGCGATCTGCGCATGGAGGTGCGCGACGGCGCCGACCGGCTCTCCGAGTTCTCCGACGCCGTGGACGAATTCCTGCGCCGCCAGGACGAAGCGCAGGCCCGCACCGCCGACTTCGACGAGATCGCCGCGCGCAATTGGCTCACCGAGCAGGGCGGCGTCCTGGTCGAACCCGGTGTCGGCGTTCGGCCCGGCGAAAACCCCGGCGACCCCAACCATCTGGTGGTGATTCGCGGCAACACCGACCACGATCAGGTGCTCGCCGACACCTTGGCGCGACGTCCGGATCTCGCCGAACTGGTGAACAACGGTGCGCTGCGGGTCGATCACCGCGTCATGCTGCTGCAGCCCGACGGTGTCACCGTGGTCGCGGTGGATTCCCCGCACGCGCGCCTGGAGCGCCCGGTGATCGACGGGCGGGAAACCCCGCTGCTCATGGCACGCAATGGCGAGGAGCCGTGGCGGGTGGTGGCGGCGCATCCGGAAACCGAAGTCCCGCACGTGGAACCGGAGTCGAGCCCGGAACCGGCGACCCCACGCGATCCCGATGTGGTGCGCGCCGAGCGGAACGAGGCCGCGGCCCGGCTCACCACCTACCTGATGGACCTCGGTCCCGATCTGCTGCCCGCCACCATCGCGGCCCTGCGCCACGACAACGCCCTGCGGGCCGCACAGCTCGAGGGCATGGCGGATTTCATTCGCAGCAGCGACGCCATCGACAATTTCCACGATCTGGACCGGGTGCTGCAGAACCTCGCGCACCGGCTGGAACTCGACCCGCACAGCTTGACGCCGGAGAAGCTGGCCGCCGCCATGGCCGATCCGGACGTGCGGCTGGCACGTCGCGCGCAGGCCGTCGACGATCTGCTCGCGTACGCGAAGTTGCTGCGCGGCAACGACAATGTCGACAGCGCGGCGGTGCTGCGGGCACGCGATCAGCTGGCCGAGCGGCTGGGGGTGCGGCCGGAGGACCTGTACGCGGACAAGCACGTCCAGAACAAGGAAAAGACCGAGGTCGTCGACTACCGGCCGGACTCGGAGAGCACTGACCCCAAGGCGGTGCTGGATGCGATCAACAATCTGCTGTATCGCGCGATGGAGCGGCCCGAACTCATTGCGGCACTGGCTGAATACGCCGCAGCGCTGTCCGGTCTCGACCCCTTCCGTGAGGGGCTGCGCCTGGACATGGACCGGGATCCGCGGGCCGCCGACGGCGAACTGCCCATCCATGATCGCAGCGGCCCGAATGTGCTGCGGGCGCTGATGAGCGAATCCATCGGTGAGCCACCGATTTCCGATATTCCGCCGCAGTCCTCCAGTATCTGGACCCGGCTGCTGGGCATGGACCTCGAGGACATCGACCGGAACGTCAAGATCTATCGCGAGCAGGCGAAGGATCTGCACGACCGGATGACGCCCGCGCAATTCGAGCAGGTCCTGCGCACACTGCGGGACGGTGACCCGAGCACCGCCTACGCCGAATACCGGGCCGCGCGCGAACCTGATCAGCCCTCCTTGAGCCCCGACGAGCTGCGCCGGGTCGTCGACCGGGTGGGCGAGCGGCGGTATTCCGAGGTCTACGAGGTCTACCGCGACGGCAAGGTCGAGAAGCACGAGCGGCTCAAGGCCAAGGACCTGGCGGCGGCGATCGACGGCATGCGCGAGGAGATCGCGCAGCGTGAGCGCGATATCGATGCGCTGGAAAGGCTGGCGGCCGAACACAATCGGCTCACCGCGCCGGCGGAGCCGGAAATCCCGCCGCGCACCCGCGACCAATTGCTCACCGATCTCGCGGCGGCCCGGCACGAACTGGAACTGGCTCGCGACGGTCGCGAGCACGCCATCGGGCGAATGTATCTGGAGCACAACCGGCCCATCCAGGACGGCGATCTCACCCCGCAGCGGATGCCCGGCACCGCCGACTATCTGGAGACCCGCAGCGCCCGCGAGGCGGGCAGCCTGCCCGGTAACGAGCAGCGCATTCAGGACCTGCGGGACGCGGCGGCCGAATACACGCGGGCCCAGGAGCGAGTGGCGGAACTGGATGCCGCGCTGCGCGCCGACCTCGCCGCGGCGGCCGGGCCCGATGAGACGCCGGTGGATGTCATGCGACGCGAAGTCGACAGCGCGCGAACCGATCTCGAAGCGCTGCTGGCCGCGGAACCGGGCCGCTGGCCCAGCGATGTGGACCGGGTCATCGCCGCCGTGGACCGGATGGCCGCCATGCCGCTGGATCAGGGGGAGGTGTGGACGCCCGAACTCGTCCCGGTGCGCGACGCGGTCGCCCGCCTGCATCTCGCCGAGGAATTCCTGGCCCGTTTCCAGGGCGAGGAGCTGGCGGCTGTCCGGGACACGGAACCGGCGAGTGTCCGCCTGGAGCGCGAAATCCGTTACACCCGCGAGGATCTCGCCGTACTCGAAGCCGCCCGGGACGCCGCCGCAACGGGCCTGCCGGTCTCCCGCGATCAGCTGACCCGGGACTGGATCGCCGCCACCCGCGCGGAGATCGGCGACCCGTACCGCCCGCTGCTGTCGCCCACCGACCGCGGCCGCCTCGACCTGGCCACCGCCGCCGCACGTCACCTCGACGCGCAGGACCGCCTCGCCCGCCTGGAAGCCGATCAGCGCCAGCTCGCCGATCTCGCCGAAGCCGCCGCCGACACCCCGGTCGCCGCCGCCGACCGCGTGGTCGCCGCGGCCCGCGACGCGCTCGACGCGGCGCTCGCCGACCTGGCGGATCACACCGGAATCCAGCTCACACCAGCTGATTTCGGTCCAGAAAACTACGGGGACACCCTCCTCGACCTGTCGAACCGCCTGGTCCCGGACCCTGCGGAAGCTCCGACGGTCCGGATGAACCCGGTCGACCCGGCCGAAGCTCCGACCCTGCCCCTCGATCCGTCGGAAGCCCCCACGGTCCGCCTTGACCCCATCGACCCCGCCGAGGCCCCCACGGCCCGTCTCGACCCCGCCGAGGCCCCCACCGTCCGCCTGAACCCCGACGGCACCCCGCTGGACCTGACCCTCCCGCACGAACCCACCGTCATCGCGACCCCGACGCTCCGAGTCCCCGAAGGCTCGCAAGCGCCGACCGTCGAACTCGACAACGCCCGCCTCCTCCACAACCTCCGCGATGCCGCCGAAAACCTGCACCGCGCACAGGACTTCGCCGACTGGATCGGCGAACACCTGCCCTCCGACCCGAACCGACCGGGCTCGAACCCCGACCGCACCGACCCCGGCGACCCCACCGCAGGAACCCCCGCCACCCCACCCACACCCAAAACCCCCGGCTCACCCGCCGGCGCTGCAGTTCCGCCTGGCGACACATCGAACACGGGCGCGCACCAACAGCCATCCGGTGTCGCTGGCGACGAAGGAGGAAAGCCCCAACAGCAGTCGGGTTCGAGCAGTGACGAGATCGGGAAGTCGCAGCAAGAGCCTGGTTCGAGTGGTGACGAGACCGGGAAGTCGCAGCAGCAGCCTGGTTCGAGTGGTGACGAGGCAGGAAAGTCTCAGCAGTCCAACGCAACCGGCGAACCAACCGAATCCGCTGCGCAGCAACAGCATGTGTCCAACGAGCCGCCCGCGAACGGCGGTTGGACCCGGGTGGCCCCGCCCGATGTGCATGTCCCGGCGAATCCAGCCGACGCGCAGCGCATTACCGACCGGGCCCGTCAGGGCCACGAGGCCAGGGATTCGATGCGCGCGGCCCGTGCGCGCATGGACGACCTCGCCCGCAATGTAGGCATCGACTCGACCGGCCTCGACACCCGCACCCTCCGCACCCGCTACCTCGAGGCGTATTCCGCCGAACTGCAACGGGTGAACGAGATCGTGAACCGGACCAACATCCCCCCGGAGGAAATGGTCCGCTACTTCGACGAGAAGAAGGCCGCCGAGGCCCGCAATGTCGAACTGCTGCGCCAGAACATCGAAGCCGGAACCGAACACCAGCGCTACTACGAACAGCGCAACGCCGCCGAATCCGCCGAGTCCCAAGCCCATCGCCTAGCCACCGAATCGGCCCTCACCGCCGCCTCCGACCAGGTGATCCGCCCCGGCGTCGGCGTCAGCACCGACCCCCGAGCCGTCCACGTCATCACCCCCCTCGCCGACCCCTCCAACGTCCTCACCCCCGCCGAACACACAAACCTGACCGCCCAGGGCATCCCGATCGCCTACCACCAGGTAGAAGTAACCCCCGACGGCACCGTCCTGGTCCACACCCTCCTCCCACCCGCAAACCCGGGCGCCCCCACGCCCCCCGCCACCCCGCCGCACACCCCCGGCGGCACATCCACCCCCCACCCGATCGCCGGCGACCCCGACCCCGGCGCGCTCCGCCGTGGCCCAGAACCGGTCGGCAACGGCGAAACCGACGGTAAACGGCTCCCTGCCGAGGGTGAGTCGGCTCCCGAGCCGACGGCCGGTGGCGCGGGTAAGCCCCCGCGCGATGGCGGTCCGCCCGCCCCGCCGTCCTCGGACCCGGACGATCCGACCGGCTCCGGGCCGCACGATCCGAACGAGCCCGAGCAGCCCTCGGGTACGCCCGGTGCCGAAACGCCGCCTCCACCCGGCGTCGAATTGGACTCGAACTCCACTCCGCAGCAGCCGATTTCGTCGGACGGCGTTGTTGTGCAGCCGGTACCGGTATCCCCGGACGGCGTCGTTACGCATCCGGTGCCGGTATCGCCGGACGGCGTCGTTAAGCAGCCGGTGACTGTGTCGCCGGATGACGTCGCTACGCAACCATTGCCGACGTCGCTGGATGACGTGGTGACTCAGCCGGTTGCCATATCGCCGGATGAGGTTGCCACGCAGCTGTTGCCGGTGGCTTCGGAGGCGGAGACGGTGGAGCTCAGTGGGGCGGAGAGCAATTCGGGGGAGCGGGCGCCCTATCTGGGTGATGGGGATCCGCTGCCGGAGGCGTTGCGGCCGGTGCGGGATTTCGTGCAGGGGCTCGAGCCGCAGGCGGGGGAGGTGCGGAGTCTGGAGGAGCAGGCTCGGGCGCGGCGGTTGCTGGATGCGTTGGGGTTGGGGGAGGCGTTCGCGCGGCATCCGGATCCGATCGCGGTGGTGCGGGAGATCGCCGAAATGGCGCGGGCGCGTGGGTATTTCGGAGATTCGGAGGCGGGGGAGCCGGTTCGGCCGATGGCGCGGCCGGAGGACTTCGCTCCGCTCACCGCGGAGGAACGTTATGGGCAGGAGGAGTACTGGCGGACCGAGGCCGATCCGGAGCAGGTTCGGGCGATGGAGGCCGAGCTCGAGCGGCTCGGTATCGCCGAACGCTTGGACCGGGCAGCGGAATTGGAGGCCGCGCGTCGCGCCGAACTGGACGCCGCGCGGCAACGACCGGAACTCGGTTCAGAACCTCATGAGGCGCGAACGCCCCGGACCGAGGGCGCGGCCTCGCCACACGAAGCCGGTATCACGCGGCCGGAGGTGGCTCAGCTGCACGAGGCTGGTACCACTCGGCCGGAGGGCGCACCCCAGCCGCATGAAGCTGGAACCACCACTCGGCCGGAGGGTGCAGCCCAGCCGCACGAGACGAATACCCCGCGCCCGGAGAGCGATCCAGCGGAGCGGAAGCCGCGGGCGATTCCGCTCGAGGAGTTGCGGGAGCGGCTGGCGGACCGGCTCGGCCTGCCCGAAGGGGATCGGTCGCCGGAGCGGGTCGCGGAGGCGGCCGGGCGGCGGAACTTCGAGAACCTGTTGCGCGCCGGGGCCATCGAAGCCATGGCCGAGGCCGCCGCGCGGCACGATGCGGCCACCGATCCCGAGTATCGGGCGCAGCATGCGGCGCAGCGTGATGACTGGGCGCGGCTGCTGGGTGTGGATCCGGAACGGCTGACCGCCGCGAACCGGGAGGCCACGCTGGCGGAGCTGCGGGGGGAGAATCTCCGTAGTGCGGAGGACGTCGCGGATCTGCTGGCACTGGACCGCCGCGACCCGAACGCTCCGGACCGGCGCATGGCGCTGGAGGCCGATGGCGAACGCGTGCACGTCCGCCTCGTCGAAGGCGCGGACGGCACCTGGCGCGCCGAACCGGTGAACCGGCCGGATCCCGCGCCGCCCGCCGCGTCCGCCGAATCGGCGGCTCCGCGGGCCTCGCTCGCCAAACGCCTGTGGCAGGCGCTGAAGTCCGGTTTCACCGGGCACACGCCGAAGTATCCGTCCGGTTCCGGCAATGACAGCAAGGGCCAGACCGAACTCGTGCACGGGCTCGGCGAACTCCTGCACGACCCGGATCTGACCGGTGTGGACAGCATCAATCCGGCGCGCATCCTCAAGGAGACCGCGACCCTGTGGAAGGCCCGCCACCGCCTGCCGCTGGTCCGCTTCCTCACTCGCCGCATCGACGACTCGTCCTCGCCCGCCGTGCCGATGCACACCCGCGACGGCGGCGAATACCAGCCGTGGCGCAGCGAGGTCCCGCCCGCCCAGCTGGCAGCCATGGATGAGATGCTGCGCCGCGCCGGCCTGGCCGAGAGCAACGATGTCCCCGAACTTCCTGCCGGGCAAGCGGATCCGGCCAGGGGCCTGCCGTCCTCGCATCCGGACCCGGTGACCCGGGAACTCCCGGCCGCGCAGGACCCGGCAGCCGGGGGAGCGCCGCTCGCCCACCACGACGAGTCCACCACCCATCCCGACTCCGGTCCCGCGCAACCGGATTCGGACGCGATGGGCCGCACGCCCGCGCCGGAACCGGTCGTGCACGGCGACGCCGCCGACTCCGTCTTGCCGCAGGATGTGATGGACGCGCTGAACCATCGCGACCAGGCTCTTCAGGATCTCCTGGAAGTCGGACGCCGCCAGGGCATTTCGATCTCCGACGCCGATCCTGCGACTCTGCGCCGCCTGGTCGACGAGCAGAGCTACCTCAACCTGCGCCGCGCAGGCGTCATCGAAGCACTGCAATTGGCGGCGCAGCGCTACAACGAAGAGCACGCCCTCATCCCGTACAGCGACGAAGTCAGCTTCTTCGACAACGACCCGCTCGGACGCTTCCTCAAGGAAGTCGCGCGCGCCCAGGGCGACAACACCACCCTCCTCGATTGGGAGGGCGTCAACAATGGCGGCGAGCCGGGCCGGGACTGGGGCGATCTCAGCTACACCGACCAGCCCGGCCGCGACGATGGCCTGAAGTCGTTCCTGGAGAACGCACTACGACGCGATCAGATCCGTGACGAACGCTCCGGCTGGGCGCAGATGCTCGGTATCGATCTCGCCGACCTCAGTCCGGAACGGCTCGCGCACACGCTCTCGGAGCTGCGCATGGGCGTCCGCGACGGCGCCGACGATGTGGCCGCATTCCGGAACGCGGTCGACGACTATCTGCGCGCCGACGACGAAGCGCACACCCGTGCCCACGACTACACCCTGGGCCTGGGCAAGGATTGGGTGCTGGCGCACGGCGGCACCATGATCGAACCTGGGGTCGGCATCCGCCCGGGTGAAAATCCCGGCGACGCACCACATCTGGTGATCATCGACGGCCAGCCCGATCACTACGCCACGCTCGCCCGCACCCTGGCCGCCCATCCGGCGCTGGGCGAACTGCTGAACTCCGCTGCCCTGCAACTGGATCTACGCCTGGTCGAAGTGGACGAGCACGGCCGCCCACAGGTGCACGAGCTGGAGATCCCGCGCGTCCGCCAGATCGACGAGGTGGTGGACGGCCGCCGCCTCACCGTCACCCTGCTCAGCGATGACGGTGAACGCTGGCGCGTACTCCAGGACCCGGGCGCACCTCCGCCCTCCGAAATCGACGCTCTCACCGCTGAACTCGCTGATCGCACCCCGGACGAACTGCTGAACGCCCGCGACGAGCTGGCCGCCCGCCTCACCGTCTACCAGATGGATCTCGGCCCGGATCAGCTCACCGACACCGTCGCCCAGTTGCGGCACGAGAACGCTTTGCGGGCCGCCCAGATCGAGGGCATGACGGATTTCATCCGCACCAGCGACGCCATCGACAATTTCCACGACCTGGATCGCCTGCGCAATCGCCTGGCCAACCAGCTCGGCCTGAGCCCGGACGAGCTGACCCCGCAGCGGGTGGCCGAGGTGCTCAGCGATCCCTCGGTGCCGAAGGTGCGTCGCCTGGATCAGCTGAAAGCCCTGGCCGACTACGCGAATCAGCTCGGGGGCCTGGACAAGAACGCGACCGACGCCGCCCGCGACCTCCTCGCACAACGCCTGGACCTCGATACCGAGCAGCTGTGGCCGAACCGCTACAACAAACAGCTCACCGGTTTCGGCCCGCAGGACAAGGGCATCTCGGGCTCGTCGATGCTGTCCGCACTCGCCGATATCGTCTACCGCCCGGGCGAGACGGCGAACCTGCGCACCGCGCTCACCGAATACCTGGACACCCTCGGCGGCCTCGATCCCTTCACCGACGGCCTTCGCTACGACCCCGCCACCGATCCGCGCGCCGCCGACGGCGAACTGGCCGTGCACGATCCGTCCGGTCCGGCCTTCCTGCGCGGTTTCGCCGCCGCCGACGACCTGATCGGCGCGGCGCACAGCATCGACGATCCGGCGCACTCGGCGAGCGTGTGGTCGCGCCTGCTCGGCCTGGACCTCAGCGATGCCACGCCCGAGCAGTGGGCCGACATCTACGAGAAGTACCGCGACGGCAAGATCGAGAAGCACGAAACGCTCACCCCCGAGCAACTCGCCGCCGAGGTCACCCGGATGCGCGAGGAAGTGCTGAACCGAGCCGCCGATATCGAAACTCTGGCGCGCATCGCCGAGGCCTACAACCAGCGACTCGCGCCCCCGCCCGTACCGCCGGGCGACCCCCGCACCGCCGCCGCTGAACTCGACGCCGCACGAACAGATCTCGCGACCGCCCGCACCCGCGCCGACGTCGCCCTGGCCAACCTGCCGGTCGCACCGGACCGCCCGGCCCCCGGCGCCGGCGCCGAGCCCGGCCGCCCGATCACGCACAGCGATCTGACCCCGCGCCGCCTGCCGGGCACCCTCGACCACCTGACGAATCTGCCGATGGCCGACGCTTTGTCGCCTGCACAACAGGCCCGGGTGGATGCGGTACGCACCGCCGCCGAACAGCTGCACGCGGCCGAGAACCGCCTCCGGGCCGCCGAATCCGGCTTCGAGGCCGCCTTGCTCGCCGACGGGTCTACGCCCGCCCCGCACCGCAGCCCGGACGAGACCCCAGCATCCGCTGCCGGCGAACCCCCACTCGATAGCACGGGTGACACCCCTGCGGCCGGTGCCGCCGAACGTCCACACGGCAGCGCGGGCGAGACCCTCGTGGTCGGTATAGGCGAGTCCCCACTCGACAGGTCGGGTGAGACCCCCGTGGTCGGTGCAGGCGAGTCGCCACTCGACAGGTCGGGTGAGACCCCAAGGGCCGGTGCGGGCGAACCTCCACTCGACACCCTGCGGCGTGGACGGGAGGAGGCGCTTGCGGCGCTGGATGAAGCCATGCGCGGCCTGCCGGTCGATCACTCCGATCCAACTCCGCAGCGACTGCGCGAGACGATTGACGAATTGTCCTCGCGTGCATTGCCACTGGATCAGCAGCAGCCATGGCATGACCGCGTCGAGCACCTGCGCGAAGCCGTCACCCGCGTCCACCTGACGGATGAACTCATCGCCCGCCACGAGTCCGACCAGGCCGCTGCGGCCCGCGCCGCCGAGACCCCACTGGATCGCGTCCGCCGCGAATCCGCTGCCGCGCAAACCGAATTGGACGCAGCACGATCGACCCTGCGTGAAGCCATGCGCGGCCTGCCGGTCGAAGAATCCGAGCTGACCGCTGGTCGGTTGAACGAGACCCTCGACCGGCTCGCCGCGCGCACCATCCGCGTCGATGAGGCCGAGGCTCATGTTCAGCGGATCACCGAGCTGGGCGAAGCAGCGGAACTGGTGCATCAGGCGGAAGCCGCCGCACAACGCTGGACCGACGAAGTGGCGCGCCTGGAAGCCGCCGCGGTCTCGGAATCCCCGCACGCCGGAGCCGAAACCGCACGCGATGCCGCCGGCGCGGATCTGCACCAGGCCATCCGGAACCTGCGCGAGGTCACCGGTCTACTGACCGACGAGTCGGCCCTCACCCCGGACCTGCTCGCCGACACCATGGAATACCTGGAGTCACGCACCATCCGCATGGGCCAGGGCGACCCCGGCGCAGCCTTCGAAGCCTTGCGCGCCGCAGCCGAAAACTTGCACCGCACCCAAGCCTTCGCCGACTGGGTCGACCACCACATCCCCCGCGACTCGCAGCACCGCGATCCCGAAGACCCAGGCCCTGCCGACCCCGACGGCTCAACCCCGAACGACCCGAACGACCCGAAGAACCCCAACTCGGGCCCAGGATCGCCACGCCGACCGGACGGAGATTCAGGCGACTCCGGTTCGGCCCGGCACACGCCGACCGAGAACAACGGCGACAAGCCCGCTGTCGGCAACAGCGGCGAGGGTCTTCCGCCACAGAGCCCCGGCGATGGCGCAAGTCGTCCACCGCAGGGTCCTGGCGATGGCGCAAGTCGTCCACCGCAGGGGCCTGGCGATGGCGCAGGTCGTCCGCCCCAGGGTCCTGGCGATGGCGCGAGCGGTCCGCCGCAGGGGCCCGACCGCGGTGCGGATGGTTCGCCAGCGGGCACTGAGCCGACAGGTGGTTCCGGTGCGGGTCGTCCGCCGCGCGGTCCCGAGGCTCCGCCGTCGTCCGATCCGGGCGATCCGGACCCGCACACTCCGCCAGGCGGCCAGCATCCGCCGGTTCAGCCGGGATCCGAATCCGGTCTGGCCACCAGTGGTGAGCGGACGCCGACGCTTGTGGAGCAGACCCCGACGCTGGTCGAGCAGACGCCGGACGCCGGTTCGGCGGCGAATGTGCATGAGGCGGAGACGGTTACGGTTCAGTTGCCGGTGGCGGAGACTCCTGCTGCGATCGGTGACGGGGATCCGCTGCCGGAGCACTTGCGGTCGATCCGTGAGTTCGTTCGGAATCTGTTGCCGGAGAATGGGGTTCCGCGCAGTGCCGAGGAGCTGGCGTATGCGCGGCGGTTGGTGGAGGCGCTCGGGTTGACCGATGCCATGGCGCGCCATGCCGATCCGATCTCGGTACTGCGTGAGGTCGCTGAAATCGCGCGTGCTCGTGGGTATTTCGGGGATGCGGATCGTGGTGAGCGCGCCCGGCCCATGCGGTATCCGGCGGACTTCGAGCCGCTCAGTGTCGCGGAATGTTATGGCGACGAGGAATTCTGGCGGACCGAGGCCGATCCCGAACAGGTTCGCGCCATGGCAGCCGAGCTGGAACGGCTCGGGATCGCCGACCGGCTCAAGGCCGCGGCCGTCGAGGAAGCGGCTCGCACCGCGCTCGAAGCCGGCTCGACCCCGGATCAGACCGGGTCGGGTACTCGGACCGAAGAGGCGGAAAGTTCCTCCGGGCGAACGCATCAGGAGATGGGCGGACCCGCGCACCCCGGCAACGAGCGCGGCCGACCGGATCCGGCGCACCGCAGTCGGAGCGAATCCGAGCCGACCTCCGAGCCCGACGGTCCGCCGCGCGCCCGCAATCTCGATGACCTGCGCAAGGCTCTCGCCGACCGTCTGGGTCTGCCCGAATCGGACCGCTCACCGCGGCGCGTCGCCGAGGAGGGCGGGCTGCGGCAGTTGGAGCACCTGTTGCGCGCCGGTGCGATCGAGGCGATGGCCGAGGCGGCCGTCCGGCACGATGCCGCCACCGAACCCGACCTCGCCGCTCAGCACGCGGCGGTGCGCGACGAATGGGCGCGTCTGCTCGGCGTGGATCCGGATTCGCTGACCGCCGAGCACCGCGAAGCGACGCTTGCCGAACTGCGTGCCGAAACCGCGCGTGGCGCTGAGGAAGTCGCGGATCTGCTGGCCTTGGATCGCCGCGATCCGAACCTGCCGGCGCACCGGGCCGTCATCGAGGCGGACGGCGATCGCCTGCACGTGAACCTGACCGAGGGCCCCGACGGGGTGTGGCGCGCTGAGCTCACCGGCCGCCCGGAGCCGGCCGAACCCGCGCCCGCGCCCAAGGCCGAGGAGCCGCGCGGCCCGCTGCTGAAACGCCTGTGGACGGCATTGCGCGACGGGTTCACCGGGTACATCCCGAAGTATCCGTCCGGTTCGACCATCGACAGCAAGAACATGTCGATGATGGTGTGGCAGGCCGGATTCGTATTCCACCTCGACAACCTGACCCACATCGGGGACAAGTTCAATCCGCCGCGCATCCTCAAGGAGCTGGCGACCCTGTGGAAGGACCGGCAACGCCTGCCGGGCTTCAACAGATTCACGCGCCGCGTCCGCGAGGGCATGAGCGACGACATCGCCATGCTCACCCCGGACGGTGAGGAATACGCGCCGTGGCGTTCCGAAGTCGATCCGCACACGCTGGCCCAATGGGATGCCGAGCTGCGGTTCGCCGGGCTGGACGAGATGAACGGCGTGCCGCCCGAAGGTGCGGAATCGGCTGCGGGACAGCCGGATCCGGCCAAGCACCTGCCCGCCGGCGCACCGGAGCCCGATCCGACCCCGGAATCCATGTTCGATGGCGGCTCGGACGAGCATCTGCCGCAGGATGTCGCCGCCGCCCTGGCCGATCGCGACCGGGCGCTTGGCGACGTGCTGGACGCCGCCCGCCAGGCGGGCATCCGAGTTCCCGACGCCGACCCGGACGCCCTGACCCGGCAGGCCGACCGGAACAACTACCTGACCATGCGCCGGGCGGCTGTCATCGAAGCCCTGGCGGATGCCGCCCGCCGCTACAACGAGGAAGACGCCCGCTTCCCTTACAGCCCCGAGGTCAGCTTCTTCGACAACGACCCGCTGGGCCGGCTGGCGCGCGAAGTGGCGGACGGTTCCGGCGAGTCAACCCATGTCCGGCGCATGCTCGAATGGCAGGGCATCAACAATGGCGGCGAGCCGGGCCGAGCGTTCGGCGATCTGAGCGACAGCGACGAGCCCGGCCGGGACCAGGGCCGCAAGGAGTACCTGGAAGGCGCGTTGCGCCGCGAGCAGATTCGCGACGAGCGTGCGGGCTGGGCGCAGTTCCTCGATATCGACCTCGCGGACCTGAGCGCCGACCGCCTGGAGCACACGCTGGGCGACCTGCGCATGGGTATGCGCGATGCGGCCGACCACGCGGCCGAATTCACCCGCGCGGTCGAGGAGTACGGGCGCGCGGACGGCGAAGCCCGCACGCGGACAGCCGATTTCGCGGCCGGGCTGGCACGCGACTGGGTGCACGAGCACGGCGGCGCGATGATCGACCGCGGTATCGCGCTCCTGCCGGGCGAGCCCGGGGCCGCACCGCGCCTGCTCGTCATCGACGGTCAGCTCGATCACCGCCAGCTGCTCACGCGCGCGCTGGCCGAGCACCCCGAACTGGCCGCGCTGCTGAATTCCGGTGCGCTGCAACCGGACTTCCGCCTGGTCGGAATGGACGAGCACGGCGGCACCGTGGTGCGCGAACTGGACACCCCGCAGGTTCGCCACGTCGACGAGCTGGTCGACGGCCGCCGCCTCACCGCCACCCTCTTCCACACCGATGGCGTCTGGGAGGTCCGGCAGGAACTGAGCCCGCCGCCGTCCGCACTCGACGAGCTCGCCGCCGAGCTCGCGGAGCGGGGCACCGACGACCTGCGGGCCGATCGCGAGGAGCTGGCCGACCGGTTGTCGGTCTACCTGGTGGATCTCGATCCCGCCCAGTTCGCCGGCACCATCGAGGTGCTGCGTCACGAGAACGCCTTGCGCGCCGCGCAGATCGAGGCGATGGCCGACTATGTGAAGACGGTCGACGACCTCGACAACTTCAACGGCCTCAACCGCATGCGCGGGCGGCTCGCCACCCAGCTCGGCCTGGAACCCGGTGCGCTCACCCCGGAGAACGTCGCCGCGGCGCTGGCCGACCCGAAGGTCGCCGAGGTTCGCCGCCTGGATCAGCTGAAAGCGCTGGCCGACTACGCCAAGCTGCTCCGCGGAATCGACGAGCAGGCGACCGATGCCGCGCGGGACGTGCTGGCGCAACGCCTGGGCCTGCCCAGCGAAGACCTGTGGCCGCGCCAGTACGACAAGAACCTCGAATTCGGACCGCAGGACAAGGGCATTTCGGGTTTGGCCATGCGATCCGCCCTCGCCGACATCGTCTACCGCCCCGGTGAAGCCGAGCACCTGCGCGCCGCCCTCACCGAATACCTCACCACCCTCGGCGATCTCGACCCGTTCAGCAACGGCCTGCAACACAACCCCGCCGCCGACCCGCGCGTACTCACCGGCGAACTGCGCATCCATGACCCGTCCGCCCCCGCCTTCCTACGCGGCTTCATCGAAGCCGACCGGCTGATCGGCGAACCCCACACCTCCGACGACCCCTCCCGCTCCGCCGGCGTCTGGACCCGCCTGCTCGGCGTCGACCTCGCCGACGCCGGCCCCGACCGCTACGCCGAGGTCTACGAGAAATACCGCGACGGCAAACTCGACCCCCACGAACGCCTCACCCCCGCCCTCATAGACGCCGAAATCGCCCGCCTACGCGAGGAAGTCCTCAACCGCGCCGCAGACATCGAGGCGCTCTCCCTCGTCGGCGAGGAATACAACCGACGGCAAGGCGAGGCGACGACGCTGCCACCGGGCACGGAGCACGGCGGCCGGTCCGGGGTCGAGGCTGCCACGCCGGTGTCGCCGAGTGTGGCAGCGCGTGAACTCGATTCGGCGCGTGCTGATCTCGCGGCGGTGCGGACGCGGGTGGAGATCGCGCTGTCGAATCTGCCGGTCGCGCCGGAACGGCCCGCGCCGGGCTCGTATGCCGAGCCGAGCCGGGCTGTCACTGCTGCGGATCTCGGTCCGCGGCGCTTGCCCGCCACTCTCGACTATTTGCGCAATCTGCCGATGAGCGAGGGGCTGGTGCCCGCGCAGCATGCGCAGGTGGAGGCCGTGCGCGCGGCTGCGGAAGATTTGACTGCGGCCGAATTGCGGGCTCGGGCAGCGGAATCGGGGCTCGAAGGGGCGATACTGGCTGATGCGCGGCCGGGGAAGACTCCGGTGGACGCTATGGAGCGGGCGCGGGTGGAAGCTGCTGCTGAGCTCGATGCCGCCTTGCTTGGGATGCCTGTGGATAGTTCCGAGCTGACTGTGGAACGGGTCCGTGAAACCACCGATGACCTCGCCACCCGCACGTTGCCGCTGGATCAGCAGCAGGCGTGGCAGGACCGTGTGGAGCGGCTGCGCGAGGCGGCTGTGCGCACCCATCTGGTGGATGAGGCGATCGCCGGTTATGACGCCGCGCAGGCCGATGCTGCCCGTGCGACTGAATCCTCACTCGACCGTGCCCGGCGCGAATCAGCTTCCGCGCAAGAGGAATTGGCCGCTGCTCACGCCGCCGTGGACGCGGCACTGAGTGACCTCCCGCTGCGGAAATCGCAGCTGACCCGGGACGACTATCGCGGCGTCCTCGACGATTACGCCGCCCGCACCCGCCCGGTGGAACAGGGCGAGATCGTCGCCCGCCGCGTGATCGATCTCGCCGACGCACTCGACCGCATGCACCGCGCCGAGACCGCCACCGAACGCTGGGGTGCGGAAGTCACCCGTCTCGAAAACGCCGCGGCGACATTCGATCACCCGCACGCCGATGCCGAACGCGCCCGCGACGCCGCCCGCGAGGAATTACGCGCGGCCATCCGGACCCTGCGCGAGGTCACCGGCCTGCGCACCGACGAATCCTCGCTAACCCGGGACCTGCTCGACGAAACCATGGAATACCTGGAGTCGCGCACCATCCGCATGGGCCAGGGCGATCCGGGCGCAGCCTTCGAAATTCTGCGCACCGCCGCCGAAAACCTGCACCACGCACAAGATTTCGTCGACTGGGTGGACCAGAACATCCCACGCACCGGCGAACGCCCGGAAGGCCCCGAGGAACCCGGCCCCACCGCACCGGCTCGACCGGATGACCCGTCCGGCCCGAACGCGGGCCCGACCGCCGCTCCGACTCCGGCCGCCGGTCATCCGGCCGACCCGAACGGTGATCACAACGGTCAGGTCATGCACGCGGGCAACCTGCCCGATAGTGACGAACCCCTGTACCGAGGAGTGCCCCGACTGCTCCCGGACGGGTCGATCAACCCCGCCTACCTCGACGGTCTCCAAGGTGTCGTCGCGGCCCGCGGTGATCTGGACCTCGATTACGACGGCCACACCTCCCACCTGGGCGCCGAAAGCGATTCCACCTCCTGGACCCGAAACCCTGCCATCGCGGCACATTTCGCGCACGGTGACGGCCTCATCATGGAATGGCGCACCGGCCGGCCCCCGACTGACGCCACCTGGCGCTTCAAGCCCATCTACGACCTGCCCGACGAGTTCTCGCAGGTCCTGATCCAGGGCACCCTCACCGATGCCCGCGCCGTCCGCCATCTCCCCGATGTCACCGCGCCCGAGTTGGCGACCCCGGCCGAACCCGCCGGCGACTCGAATCACGCCGCCCCTGCCACCGACGGCCCGGCTTCGGAAAAGTTGCCTCCCGCCCCCGATACCGCAGAGCCGATCGTCGCCGAACCCGATGTCAGCGAACCGAACACCGTTGATAACGACACCGATCACTCGGACCCCGATGAACTAGGTATCGGCGATCCGGGTACGAGTGAATCCAAGGGCGATCGACCGGACACAAGTGAGCCTGACAGCGATCGACCGGGCGCGGGTGAGCCTGGGACCGACCGACCGGTTGCGGGTGAGCCTGAGAGTGGTCGACCGGATGCGGGTGAGCCCGCTGGTGGCCGACCGGACGCGGGTGAGCCCGACGGTGATGACCCGGATGCGGGTGAGCCCGACGGTGGTCGACCAGACGCTGGTGAGCCGGATGGTGATGGTCCCGACGACAGGGATGAGTCCGCGCCGCGCCGCGAGCTGCCGCAGTGGCGGCCGAATTGGCGGTCGCATGTGCCGCATCTGCCGCACGAATTCGATCCGGAGTTCCCGGATTACGTGCCGGAGCCGTCGAAACAGCCTGCGCCGTGGACGTTGCCGCCGGAGCAGCAGCATCCTCCGCAGCCGCAGCCGCAGCCGCAGCCGCAGCCGCAGCCGCAGCCGCAGCCGCAGCCGCAGCCGCAGCCGCAGCCGCAGCCGCACGTGCCGCAGCCCTCGATGCCGTCTGTTCCGTCGGTGCCCTCGGTTCCGTCTGTTCCGTCGGTGCCGTCAGTTCCTTCCGTGCCGTCTGTTCCTTCGGTCCCGACCGTCCCGCCGCTGCCGACTACTCCTTCTCTGCCCGAGGGGAATTGGCCGCCCAGCATTCCGCAGCTCCCCGACTGGTCGAATATCCCCGGAGTGCTGGGCGGGTCGTCGCAAACTGGTGGGTCTGAGCAGGGCTGGCCGAGTTTGCCGACGGTGCCCGACGGCTATCAGCAGGGCCATAACCCGGCGAATGGCGGTGCTGGGCATGGTGGTTCGTCGGCACCGAGTACAAACGCCGGGGCAGGTGCGGGCAATGGGGCGGGGCAGCCTGCGTCGCCGCAGCCGTACACGCCGTGGGAACAGACGCCCGCGCCGTATACGCCGTGGGAGCGCCCCGGTGGCGGGGGTGGAGCAGCCACTCCGCCCGGCGGGGCACCGAATGGTCACGTGCCGAACGGGACTCAGCCGTCCGCGCCGGTCGAATCACCTACCGGTGTTCCCTTAACCGACGGTTCCGGCAATGGCACCGCAGGCACTGGCGCGAACAACGGCTACCCTGGCGGTTCCCCGATGATGGGTTCACCCGGCGCCCCCGGAGCCAACGGCAGCGGCAATGGCAACGCCGCACGTGGCGGTTCCCGCTTCCCGCGCGCCGCCGCACCCTCGAACACCGGCCGTCTGCTACTGCGTTCGCACTCCGGCTACGGCGAGTTCGCGACGCTGGACCCTTCCACCGGCGACCTGTCCTCCGCACCGCACGGCATGGGCAGCATGGCCGGCGTTTACGACCAGATCGACGGTGTGCGGGTGCTGTTCTATCGCGATCGTCAGCTGGGTCTAGTGTTGCGGATCGAGGACATGGTCCTGCATGTGGATCGGCTGGGCGCCGACGCGTACTGGGAGCGCAATGGTCAGGGCCTGCACAGATTGCTGGTGAGCGTGGCCGGCACTCCGCAGTGCGAGCTGCGCTATCGCGCGCTTCCGGCGGACGCCGATCTCGGTCTGCTGATCCGCGATGTGTTGTCCGATCCGGTCCGTCGGGGCAGCATTTTCGGGTGAGTGCCCCGATGTGAATTCGCCGATTCTTACGATTTCGGCCACCGCACGGTCGCGCGGGATATGTGATGCTGACAGTTGGTTCCGGTGAGACGAGGAGGATGCACGTGCAGGGTGGCCGCCCCGGCGAGGAGCAGTTGCGCCGCAATTTCGACAATGCGCTGGCCGCCGCCTTGGCCGGGCGCGGGGTGCGTTCGGAGTCCGGACTCGACGGGCCGACGCAGCAGGCGCTCTTCGCCATCGCCGGCGCCTACCCGGAGATTCCCCAGGAATTGACCGATGCCGCCCGGGCCGCGTTCGCGGGTCAGCTGGACGGCAGCAATGCCGCCGGGCGCCGCGCGGAATTCGAGCGCAAGTTCTCCGGCCTGGAGTGACCGTGTCCGACCGATTCAGTGAAAGCGGCTCCACCACAGTGCAATCCGAGCAGAAACTCGACGGTGCGGCGCAGGCTGCCCCCGATCGGGAGCTGGAACACCCCTTCGATGCGCTCGCACCGGTGATCGGTGCGGATTCCGAAACCGAAGGGGGATCGGCGGAATCCGCCGACCCCACCTCCGCCGATCCCACCTCCGGCAGCACACCGGAAAGTCCCGAGGACGCCGACGAAACTCCCGACCCCGATGTCGGTTTCAGTATCGACCCGGCCCCGGTCCTGGACCTACCCGCCCAGGCGCGCAAACTCGCCCACCGGCTCGCCGTCGAACTGAGCGACTTCGGCCCGGAGGGCTGGCACCGCCTGTCGGCCGCCTTCGCGCTCACCACCACCTCGCACCGCTCCCGCCTGATCTATTTCAACGCGGAGGGCCGCCAGCTCGCCCTGACCCCGCCGGTGGAGGCGTTGAGCCTGGTCACCGCCCATCGCGAACTCTCCGCCGAACTCGGCGACGGCCCGTGGTGGCGACTGGAACTCGAGCTCACCGCCATCGGTGAACTCACCGTCGATCACGACTACGGCGACGAACCGTTCCCCGACGATCAACTGCTGACGCCGGAGGACTACCGCGCCGACCTCGAGCGCTACCCGCGCTCCACCGTGCCCACCTGGCTGGCCGCCTACGCCAACCACGGCAATCGCCAGTCGCGCACCCCGCAGCAGGCCGCTGCGGCCGCCCGCGCAGACGCCGAATCCGGCTATCTGCCAACGGTTTCCGAAGGCGACTTCCCGGATTTCCCGGTGCTGTGGTCACGCTGGGCCGCCATCTCCGCCGCTTTCGTGGCGATCGGCTCCGATTGGGGCCCGCGCATGCTGCCCTCCTTCGGCTGGTTCGAAGGGTCCCGCCGCTCCGGCTCCTCGCTCTATGTCCTGCCCGGCGGCCGTGCCGTGCTCTCCGGCGGCGTCTGGAACGCGCCGGAACTCGAAGCCGCCTACAACGGGAAAGCCGAACTGCCGCAACTGTATGCGGGTGCCCCGGACTGGATCGCCAACCCGGTGCTGAATACGCGCGCCGCCGGCGGCCTGCTCAGCTTCTGCTACTGGTGGGAGCGCGGCCGCTGGTTCCGCGGCGATTCCCCGGACGCCGCCGAACTGGCCGCCGCCGTCCCCGGCATCTGGACCACCGGCACCGTCACAGACGTGATCGCCGGCCTGGCCTCCGAAGCGCCCTCGGACGAATTGCGCGCCACCGTGGCCGATTTCGTCGCCGCCGCCGAACGCCGCGATGTCACCCGGTCCGCCCTGGCCGAAGTCTTCGGTCCCGCAGCCGATCTCGACGCCGCGCACTACCAGCTCACCCTCGCGGGCGTAGCGCGCACCGGACCGGAACCGCTGTCCGCCGAGGACGCCATCGCGGCGGTGCGCTATCACCTGGAAGGCAGTGACACCACCGCCTATCCGCTCGATCGCCTGGTGGCGGAACGTCTTTCGGTAGGCTGGCTGGTCTTCGTGCCGACCGGCCCGGAAGAGATCGCCATCGCCCGCGCGTTGTATTACGTCGCGGATGACGGCGTGGTGGAGTCGGCGACCTCGACGACCCCGCCCTCGATTTACGCGTCCGGCTTCGAAGAGCGCTTCCGGCAGCGACATTCGTAGGAATCCGCTCGCTCGAATGAACAAGGTAGGGAGTCCGGAATGGTAGACAACCCCTGGCTGGAACTGCGGCAGCAGGCCCGCAACGGCGGTCTGGTGGTGGCCTCGGGCGCCGCCCAGAACGCCATCAACAATGCGGCCGAGGTGGCGTACCGGCTCGGCTTCGTCAAGGATCTGACCGGGCCGCTCACCAGCCATATCGGTTTCAGCGACAACGGCGTCCTGCAGTCCGCGCTCACCATGGCCGAGCGCTGCAATCACGAGGGCGGGCGGCTGAACGGCATCATCGATCACTACATCGATCTGGTGAATGCCATGGGCGAGACGCTGATCGACGCCGACAACAAGTACCAGGACGCCGAAGGGGACTCCCGGTCCCAGTTCGACAAGGTCAAGAAGACCATGGGCCCGAACAATGTCTCGATGCCCACCGACGGCCTCGGCACGGGCACGGCGCCGGTGTGGACCGAGGACAGCCTGGAGGCGCACGATGCCAAGGCCGGTGCGACCGGTCTGCCCAAGGTCGGCGGCAACCATTACGCCGACGCGATCGGCGCCGAGAACCCGTATGCCCAGCGCGGCAAATGGTTCTGGGAGGTCGGCCAGGGCATCCACCACGACAAGGTCGCCGAGAAGAGTTCGATCTGGAAGTGGGTGGCCAATCGCGTCGACGAGGGTTTCACCAATCTGGTGAACGGCCTGGAGCAGTTGGAGACGAAGGGCCTGTGGCAGGGCGACGGCGCGGACGCCGCCATCGCCGCCGCCAAGAAGTTCAAGGCCCAGGCCGGCGATTTCACCGGTGACCTGCGGGTCATGGCGGGCACCCTGTACTACTTCTCGGGCGTGCTGGAGTTCATCAAGCGGGTCTCGCCCGATGACTGGCGTGACGAGTGGAACGGCACCAAGACCGAGACGGAGATCGCCGCCACCCAAGCGAAGTGGTTCGCCGGCTGGTACACCCCCGGCCTCGCGAAGGCCAGCGCCAATATCCCGATCCTGCAGGATCCCACCGTGCCCGCGCCGAAAACGACGACCACCACGTCCACGACCCGTGGCGGCGGTGGCACCACCCCGAACACCAAGAACCAGTTCGGTTTGGGCACGCTGCCGAATCCGAACAACACGAACCCGAACAATACGAAGCCCAACGGGACCGACCCCAACAATACGAAGCCGAACGGCACCGACCCGAATGGGACGAAACCGAATGGCACCGACCCCAACGGCAAAGATCCGAACGGCACCAACCCCAACGGCACCAATCCCAATGGGACCAATAACGGCGGCAACAGCGGCACCTCGAACTCGGGCGACAGCTCGGGGCTGACCAGCGCCCTGTCCGGTCTGCAATCGGCCGCGCAGCAGGCTTCCTCGGCGGCCTCCACCAAGAAGGCTTCGACCGACGGCTCCGATCTCACCGGCCTGTCCAGCCTGCTCGGCCAGGCCAAACAGGCCGCCGGCAAGGGCGGCGGTGGCGGTGGCGGCGCGGGCGGCGGTGGCGCGGCCACCAATCCGGCCGCGCTCAGCCAGCGCCTGTTCCCGCGCGCCGCGGTCAGCGCAGAGGGCGCGATGACGGTGTCCGCCAGCGCTTCCCGCGCCGGGATCGCCGCATCGGGCGCCGGTATGCCGATGGGCGGCATGCCCATGGGCGGCCACGGCGCGCAGGGCGGTCAGCAGGGCAAGGAGCACAAGCGTCCCGACTTCCTGGATTCCACCGAATACCTGGAGGAGGCCATGGGCGCCCCGCCGGTCGTGGCCAAGCCGGTGGTGGAGGGCTGATCCCGGTGTATCGCAGCTGGTCGTTCTCCGACCTGGAGCTACTGGTGCTGTGGGAGCAGCTCGGCGTCGAAACCCTGCCCTGGCCATTGGATTTCATTGCCCGGGAGCAGTGGTGGGACGACCACCTGATGGCGCTGGCGGACGCCCGCGGCGCGCTGCGCGAGCGCGAGGAGAACATGGTCGAGGTGCTCGCGCCGATGGGTGCGCCCGATGTGAAGGTCGAGGTGCACGGCTGGGACGGCCGCGATCGGGAGGACCCGGCGGGCAGTATCCGCATCCTCGGCCTGCGCCGCGACGACCTCGGTTACCTGATCGTGCAGCAGCCCGGTGAAACCGTCAGGCACAGCGCGGGTTTCACCGTCACGGAGTGCTATGGGCCGGAACTAGCCACGGAATTGATTCGTGCCCTCCCGGATTCGGAAGCCGGGCGCGGACGCGACGTCGTGCTGGCCGAACCGGAGCACACCGACGAATTCGACTACGGCTACGGCCTGTCCCCGGCGCACGAGACCATGGACGGCACCGTGGTCGACCAGGCCGCGGACTTCCTGGCCGCGGAAGCGCTGCGGCTGGGCGTGATCGAAGTGGTGCAGGGCCGTTCGCGTTTCGGCCCGCGCGGCATCACCCGGCAGAAGCTGGAATGGCGCGATGTGGCTGAGGACGGCCGCTACATCGTGACCGGCGATTTCCCGCCGGTGGCGGCTGCGGCCGATCGCCGGCGCATGATCGCCACCTTGGACAGCTATATCACCGAAGTGCTGATGACACTGGCGGACGAATGAAAGGGCGTCGATGACCGTCGAACAACCCAGATTCCCCACCGAGTTCACCGTCTCCTCGCGCACCGGCGCGATCGTGGTGACCACGACGGAAGAAGGTCTGCCGGTGGGTCTTTCGGTGGAATCCGATCAGCTGCGTGGCGCACCTGAGCCATTGGCCGCGGAGATCCTGCGGCTGTGCCGGCAAGCCGCGACTCGCGCCGGTATGCAGCGCCGCGCCCAGTTGCAGGCCGCCGGGCTGGCGCCCGAACTGCTGGCACTGACGGGTTTGCCCACCGTGGAACAGGTTTCGCGGCAGGAGATCGTCGAGGAGCAGGACTACGACACCGAACCCGACAGCTGGTTGCGGCCGATCTGAGGGTTTGTCCCGAAACCCCCGGTGCGCCAGAATAATCCGCATCACCAGCTGATCATTTCGGGATCACCCGGCGTTCATCGCCATTGTGTGAAGTATGTGAAGACTGCTATGCCGGGCGAAGCCTCGCTCTGTATAGTTCGATACGAGTTGATCTTCTTGATGGAGGGGCTCCGATGGACAAGCTCGTCGCTTCGACGGACGCGATCCGCGCCTACGGTGAGGCCAATGCCGCGCTGGCGACCACGGTCGCATCCGCGGCGGCGGTGGACCAAAGCGCCACCCTCGCCGCCGTGATCCCGGTGTTCGGCCTGATCGGCCAGGAATTCCTGGTGAGTTTCGCGGGCGCGCAAGCCAATCACTTCGCCTCGACCGCGGAGCTGGCGCACGTCTACGCGGGCACCGCGCTGGCCGCGCACGAGGCCGCCGCGATCCACGACACCACCGAAGCCGTCTCCGGCCACGATTTCCTATCGCTGTAGCCGCGACCATGACCACGCCCTCCGATCCGACACTGTCGGAAGTGCTGCGCGGCACCGCCCTCGGCCCCATGCTGGATCGCCCGGTCAACAGCATCCTGCGCGATATGGGCCTGCCGACGCTGCCCGAGATCCCAGCCGTGTCGGTCTCACTGGAGCTGCCGCCGCTGCCGACGCTGGACCTGTCGGTGCTGACCCGCCCGCTCACCGATCTGGCCTCGTCCTTCGGCACCGGGCAATTGAACACCTCCGATGCCACCACGGCGCTGTCGAACGTCTCCAGCGCCTTGCAGACCGTCCTGTCCCTGGTGAGCTCGCTGGCGTCGATGGCCTCGAGCGACTGGTCCGGAGACGGCGCCACCTCGGCCGCAGTGAAGGGCACCGAGGCCGCCGCCAATACCGCGGAGCTGGAAACCCAGAACGTGCAGCAGAAGACCGTGCTCACCGGCGCGGCGGGCACGGTGGCGGTCGGCAATGCCAGCATGGCGGCGATCATCACCAAGTTCGTGACCGGCCTGACCATCGCGGCCCCGTTCCTGGTCACCCCGGCCGGGCAGGTGTTCGTGCTGTCGCTGGCGAGCGAAACCGCCGCGGAGGCAACGGCGGTGGTGGCCTCGACCAAGGCGCAGCTCGGTGTCCACAGCGCGAATATGACGGCCGCGGGGCAGAAGGTGGCGGTGACCAAGGCCCCGTCGTCTTCCGCGGGCTCGATGTCGCAGCTGACGCAGCTGCTGAGCCTGCTCTCGACGGGTGCGAGCACGGTGTCCAGCGGGGTGCAGTCGGCGCAGCAGAGTTTGCAGTCCATCGCCAAGACCGAAGCGGTCGAACCGGTGGCGAGTGAGGCGGCGTCGGTGGGCACGGGCGGATCCGCCGGTGGCGCAGCGCTTTCGGGTGCGATCGGCGCGCTCGCGGGTGCGGGCGGCAGCGCCCCGCTCAGCCAGCTGCACAACACGCGTTCGGCGGCCACCGCCGCACCGGCCGCGCCGGCGTCGGAATCCGGTGCTGCCCCGGTGCGCGGCAATACCGCCATGGCTCCGGGCATGGTGCCGCCGATGTCCGCGGCGCACGGCGCGGGTCTGGCCGCGCGCGGCGGCGACGCCGGTGACGACGAGGTGCACTCCAACCTGGTCACGGGCGAGCACGGCGACGAGGTGGTCGGCGAACTCGGCAATACCGGGGTGCCGGTGGTGGGCGCGGTGGGGACCACCACGCCACGGGTCGCGCCGTGACACGATAGGATGCGCTGAACAAGGGAGGGATGGTCCGAAATGACTACGGGGAACGTAAGTTTCGACAAGAAGGCGGCGCTCGCGGCGGCCGCCGACCTGGACGCGCTGGCAGATCGCCTGGAAGCGGCCGTGGGTGCGGACTCGGCGGCGCTGTCCATTCCCGCGGCCGGCGCCGACGAGGTGTCGGTGCGCGCGGCCGGCACGCTGACCGCGGTCGGCGCGTCCTTCGTGCAGCAGTCCGCGCCCGGCGTGGACGAACTGCGCAAGCTGGCCACCGCGATTCGCGCCCAGGCCGATAACTTCGGCCAGGTCGAAGACGCGTCCGTGGTGGACTTCGTCTCGCTCTGAACCGTTTCGCACTCGCTCTGAGCCGTTTCCGTAGCGGGCCGTGCCGGCGGTCCCGCCACGGCTTACCGCAGCTGCCAGTTCAGGCGTCCGAATCGGATTCGGGTGCAGTGGCATCGGCGTCGAGCATGGCCAGGATGTCGGACGGGTCCGTGCCCGCCAGCGCCGCCAGCTTCATGATCGCGATCTGATGCGCGGGTGAGCCGACGTCGGCGGGCGGGACCTCCGGGTTGCTCAACCAGGCCCGGTACGCCGCATGATCGAAGTCCGGGTGATTGGCGAGTTCGTAGGCCCGCCTGCGCAATTCGTCCAGGTCGGCTTCCCGGCGCGGGGTCATCCCGCTCAGATTCGATTCCAGATGCCACGGCGTCATCTCGCGGTCGATGGCCTCGAGATCCAGATCGGCCCACACCACCTCCGGATCACCGCCGGGCCGGAACCGAATGAGCGGCTCATTGCCCGAATCCGGTTCGGTGGGCGGCTGATGCTCGTTGATGATCTTCTCGAAGTTCCGGACCCGCTGATACTCGCCGGCGGGCTCCCAGTACACGTGCGGACCGTGCTGGATGCCCGCGTTCATGCCCATCAGGTTGGTCTCGTGCTCGGCCAGTTCCTCCGGCGTGAGCCGGGTGCCGTCCGCGTGACGCATGTCGAACAGATCGTGATCGCCGGTCACGGGCCGGTATTCGTCGCCAACCCGGCCTTCGAGCACGCCCTCCTCGGTCACCCGGAAATCGCCCCGCGCGATCAGGTCGGCCATGTACTTCTCGTAGGCCCGATAGTCGTTCTCGCGATCGGTGAGCCGCTTCTGCAGTGCCTGCAGCTGCTCGGCGGTCAGCGTTTCGGGGTCGGGCAATTGCAGCTGCCCCGGCGCGAACCGCCCGACCAGACCCTTGGCCTCGGCCGGTGCGCCCAGCGCGATATCGGCGTCGTTGACGGTCTTGTCCTTGACCGCCATGGGTTTGGGCATGGCGCCGTCCTGCAGATGCCCCACCGCGTCGGGATTCGTCGGCCGGACATCGATGACCAGGTCGTGCTGGTCGGCATAGGTCTGGATCTTGTCCTGGTTCTGCTCGGGAATCCCGTAGGTGGACTGGATCTCCTGCGCGTCCGGTCCCGGCTCGTAGACCAGCACCATGCGATGCTCGGGCAGCGGCGGATTGAAGGCCGCCATGCGCGCGGTGTTCAGGTTGTTGCTCGCGCCCGCGTCGATCGTGTAGTCGTAGTCGCTGTTGCCCGGATACGGGAAGACGCGGTGCTCGTCGATCCGGAACGGGTTGGGCTGGTTGCGATCCCGGTACACGGCTTCGATCGCGTCCCACAGCTTGGTGCCCAGAATGTGGTTCCGGTCGCCCGGTTCGCCGCCCTCCCGTTCGGGCTTCATATCCCACTGCACTTCGACCCGGCCGCCGGGCGCGAGCGTCTCCGCCAGTCTTTCGGCGATGGCGCGGTAGACGAAGTCGGGCAGGTCGGCGCTGACATTGTTGATGAAGATCCGCGCCACCTCACCCGCGGGCGCGTCGGTGAGCAGGTGCCCGCCGGTCAGCAGATCGCCGAACACCATGACGGTGCCGGCCTGGGTCAGCGGTCCCGGATCCAGGATGCCGAGATCGCGGCGGCGCTGGCCGGCGACCGCGAAATCGGAAGCGAGTTCGGTCTTGATGACCAGGCCGCCGCCTTCGCGATCCGCGGCCGCGGTCATCTCCACCGCGAAGGCGCTGCGCCCGACGCCGACGTCGATGGTGTGGCCGCCCGTGACGCGCGACACCGGCGGGCGCGGCTGGTGCGGTATGCGAGTGTTGTCCGGTCCGAATGCGTTCTGCGCCAGCGGAAGCCGATGCTGCGGGCGCGGGCGAGGAAGTATCTCGACGCTCGATTTCCCGTTCGCGCCGTCATGCACGACCACCGTGTACTCGATGTTCAAGCCCTGTGCCGTGGCGGCGCGATTGGCGCGATCCACCTCGCGCAGGAAATCGCTCAGCGACACGGGCGAAGTGGTCCCCGCGACGTGTAGTCGCCCGCTCTCGTGATCCAGCACCGCGGTGATCCGGTTCGGCGCCGCGGCGAAAGCGTCGGCAGCGGAACCCATCCGGGTGAACACCTCGGGATCGATGGCCGCGTGGAACGCCTCCGGCATAGCGTTGCGGAACTGGTCGATGGCATCACGCAGCGCCACGGCACGCTCCTGCGGCGTCAAGGCCGGATCGTTGAGCGCGGCATTGATGGGATCCAGCGACTCCAGCAGGAAATCGACCTTGACGGTGCCGCGCGCGGGCTTCGTGCTCGGCTCGAACAACGGATCGAAAATGCGCCGTGCCAGCTCCTCGCGCATCCGCCCGTCGAGGGACCGCTGCTCGGCACGAACCAGGTCCTCCGCGAAATCGCCGGAAACCTCCTGCCGCAACCGATTCAGATGCTCCGCGACGGCCTGGTCGTAGTCGGCATCGCTCAACTGCGGACCGAACCGGGGACGGAACTCGAGCAGGTTGCGCTCCTCGAGCGCCACCCGCTGCGCGAGCGCCGATTCCGGTGCGGTGTGGTCCGCCGCGTCATGCTCGGCCAGCAGTCGTTCGACGATCGGCCCGTGCACCGGATCGCGCAATCCGAGCCGATTCACCAGATCGTCGAAGTCCTTCCGCAATCGCGGCAGCTCCTGTGCCCGAGCCGGATCCACCGCCGCCTGATCGATCTGGGCGGTCAGCACCCGCAGCTCGGCGAACCGCCCGCCCAGGTGCGGGGTCAAGGTGGTCGGCCGGTCCTCCTGCGAATCGACCGGGAGCACCGGATCCTGATCCTGCAAGAGCCGGATCTCCGCCAGCTCGTGCGCGATGGCCCGCACCACATCCGCGTCCCGTGCCCGCGGCGACAACTCGACGTCGTATCCGCCCGGCCGCGCCCGGAATTGCGCCACCGGCGCCTCGTCCGCCGCACCGGCCGGTGACTCGGCGATGGAAATCGTGACGGTATCGCCATTGTCGAGCAGGAAGTGCTGCTGATCCCGGTTCCACGAAACGCCCTCGGGCGTGACCAGTCCCAGATTCTTGCTGATCTGATCCGCCACGAACTCCGGCGAGAGATCCGGTGTGCCGGTGGGCCGCGCATTGCCGTGGAAATCCCCGACAGCCTTGGCCGTCCCGCTGTCCCGGGAATCGGACGGCGTGGTGGGGGAGCGGGTCCCGTCACCGGCATGATGCGGCGCAGAGCCATCCACGGGTACCGGGACCGGTACGAGACCGTCGGCATCCGGCGTGGTCGGGGATTCGGTGTCGCGGGACGATTCCCGCGCGGGGCGCGCTCCGTCAGCCGGGTCCGAGGCGTCATGAGTGTGGGGCGAACCGGTGTCCCGATATTGCCCCGCGACGCGGCTGGGCGTGCTCTCGCCCGTCGAATCTATCCGCGACACAGTGGAATCAGGCCGTGGTCCGTCCCCGGAATCTGGGGCCGCCGAGTGATCGAGTCCGGGTGTATCGGATGCGTCGCCGGATCTGGTGAGCTGGTCGGACGTCACCGAGCCGGAGTGATCCATGCGAGGCGGCCCCGAATCGTGGTCAGGTGATACCGGTCCGGTCGCGTTGGGTGCCGCTTGAACGGGCGTCGTCATGGGTTTTGCCGCGGTGCCGTCCATTTCGGCAGACGCGCGGACATCCCGGCCGGGCGCGCCCGCGCGTGCCGGGTCGCCGGTCGGCTGTCGGTCCGTCGTGGCATTGGCGGGCGCAGCGCCGGTGTAATGCGGGCCGGGACCGCCGGGCTGGCCCGACGCGGGTGCGGGTCCGGCCGGATTCGTTGTACCCGGCGAGTTGGCGGCCGGGGTTGTCTGCGCGTTGGTTCGGGCGTCGACCGGGCCGGACGCGGCAGCGGGGTGGGTGGAAGTCGACGACGGGCCGCCCACGGTCGAGGAGGGTGCTGATGTGGGTGTCGTTCCGCTCGCGGAGACGTTCGACGCCGGCGCATTCACCGCGGTCGATGCCGGGGGCCCGGAGGCAGCGACCACACCCGAGTTCTGGCCTGCCTGGCCGTTGTTCGCTTGGTGTGAGCCGTCGTTCGTGTCCGAGCCGCCGCTGTAGCCGCCGGAATGCGCCCCGCCCGAGGTCCGCTGCGTAACCTCCGATCCCTCGCCCTTGTCCTGCGGGTCGGCCTCGGGCCGGTCGCGGCGGCCGTCCACCGCCACCGCCCCGCTGTTGTCGCCGGTGTGTTCGGGTTTGTGCTCCTGAGCCGGCGCCTCCTGGCGCGCCCCGGTGCTGGTATCGGCATCGCCCGCACTGGAACTGGCCGCGTGCGTGCGCGTCCCTTCGGATTCGCCGGTGCCCGAGGGCTCCTGCTGCGCCCCCGATCCGTTCTGCCCGCTCGGCGCATCCGTGCCCGCTTCGGGCGCGTGCTGCGCGCCGGCTCCGTTCTGTGCGCTCGGGGCCTCGCTCCGGCTTTCGGGTGCGTGCGAATCGGATCCGTTGTGCGCTCCCGGCGCCTCGGTCCGGCTTTCGGGTGCTTGCTGTGTGCCGGAGCCGTTTTGGGCGGCCGGCGCTTCGGTTCTGGACTCGGGTGCCTGCTGTGCGCCGGGTTCGTTCTGCGCGCCCGGGGCTTCCGTTCTGCTGTCCGGTGCTTCCCGCGTTCCGCTGCCGTTCTGCGTGCCCGGGGCATCCGATCGACCGAGATTCGAGCCGATCGGCGCACCCGAATGATCGGATTGCCCGGCGAACCCGTGCAGCGCGCTCGGCCCGGCCCCCGACAACGCCCCGCCGGTCAGCGACCGCGGATCGAAATCCCAGTTCCCGTTGAGCATTCCGCCCGCCAGCCAGGCCGCGCCCGCACCGCCCGCGCCCGCCGTAGCCCCGGTGATGCCGCCCTTGAGCGCCCCTTTCCAGCCACCCACATCCGGCGGCAGGAAGTGATTCATGCCGTACCCGACCGCGCCGCCGCCCGCGCCCGCGATGGCCGAGATGATCGCGTTATCCCGCATCGCACCCCAGTCGTACCCATCGGTATGACCGGTCTGCTGCTGGATGGTCTGCACCAGGAATTCCTGGCTGAGCCCCTGGAAGGTCTCTACCAGCGCTTCCTGGGTGACCTCGTAGATCAGCTTCGGAAGTATCCGCTGCAGTAGGGGACTGGTGATCCGTCGCCCGATCAGCGACATGACCCGGCTGGCGAACTGCTCGCCGAGCAACCGGAACGCGGTCCGCCCCGCCGCGAACGCGGTCCCTTCCAGGAACGGCGCAAGCGGCCCCGACGCCGCGGCGATCGCCAGCTCGGCGACCAGCCACGCTCCCGCGATATAGAAGTTCAGCTTCGCCGACTGCAGCTGATCGCCCATATCGTCGGCGGCTTTGGCCAGCGCCCGATAGTGGTCGCCCAGCTCGGTGATCGACCCGTGCCCCTGCTCGTTCCCGTTCCGCAGCGGCTTCAGCCAGGCCAGGATCTGTTCCCCGCCATCGCCTTCCGGATAGGCGTCGCCGAGCTTGGAGATCAGCGCGTCGAGGTCGCCGACGAGATCATCGACCTGTCCCGCAACGGCTTCGAGATCCTGGGCCATCCGCCACATGCGGTCCTCATTGCCGTGCGGCCAGTCGGATCCGACCAGCCACTCCAGCCATTCCAGCCACGACGGAAACTCCAGCGCCACAAAGCCCCTCACGCCCGTCGCATCTGATCTCGGCGAGTCCGACTGTGCCACAACGTTGCCGGTGAACTCAACATTTACGGAAAACCAACGGTGCGGGACCGGGAGATGTCGCCCGCCGGTGATAGGGTCCGCCGGAAAGGAGGCGAGCATGGCCGAGTTCGAATGGCCGGACCCGGTGCGCACCCCGGAGACCGTCACGCCCGGTTATGTGCTCTGCTACGAGTGCGAGGGTTTGGGCTGGTGCCCGAGCTGCGGCGGCCGCGGCTGGCTCGACGACGGCGCGGGCGGCCGCAAGCGCTGCCCCGAATGCCACACGACCGGCAGCTGCCCGATCTGCCAGCGCGCGGGTCAGCTGGCCATCTCGCAGCTCTCGCCGTATCAGCGCGGCTACTACCCCGAATTGCCGGAAACCGGCGAGTGATTCACCACCCCGGGTTGGTGGCTCCGCCTTCGTTGTCCCGCCGCCACTTGTCGTAATCCACCGAATTGCGGAATTCCGGGCCGAGCTCAACCGACTCGGTCACCCGCCGCGACTTGGGCGGTGCGAGCGACGCGGGCGGAATGACCGGCGCCTGGGTCTGCAGATCCGGCATCCCGTCGAAGAGTTCCGACAGTTTCGGCATGCGCGACCGCTCGTCCCGCAACGGCCGCAACAGCTCCTGCGCCTGCTGTCCTACGTCGGCGGCGGCTTTCTGCGCCGCGGAAGTCACCGCGGCCGCGATCTCGTCCAGCGTCAGCGAGTCGGCGTCGGCGCTCAACCGCGTCGCGATCACGATCCCGTCCGCGTTCACGGTCACCGTGACCCGCCCGTTCGCCGCGCTGGCACTGGCCGTCAACTGCGCCCGTTTGCGCGAAGCCTCCGCGATTGCCCGCATCTGCTCCTGGAAGCCCTCCAGAATCGATGCCGCGTCTCCTGATTCCCGCACTACCGGTACCGGAAGTTCTCTTTGTTCTTGTGCTCCATGTTCCGCAGCGTGGTCGCGGCCTTCCCCAATCCGGTGGCCAGGTTCTCGAACGAAGTCCCCAGACTGTCCGTCCCGGTGGTGATGTTGTCGGTTCCGGTGACGAAACCCTTCTCCCCGTCGGCGAACTTGGCTCCGAATTCGTCGTCACCCCAGGCCGATTGCCCCGCCGCGACCGCGGCCCGGCCATCCCCGGCAATGGCGTTCAGCCGCGCCCGGATCTCGCCCGCGATGGTCGCCGCGTCACCGACGAGTTTCGAGGTGGCCCGCACTGTTCCCGACATGGAGATCCCCAATCCGACGATCACGATCCTGCACTCAGCACAGCGAAATCGACTCTGCCACAGCACATCGGTGAACTCAATATGAACAACGCCGGGTTCCGGCCGCCCCCGGGATGGCTCCGGCGCCCGATCTGAGGCAAGGTAGGCGACATGCCCGACACCCTCCCGCTCGCCCGCACCAACGCGGAAGCTCGCCTGTACGTGAGCCTGCAGCCCTGCCCGGCCTGCGGTGGGACGGACTGTGCCTTCCGCAGTGCGGTGGTCACCGTCGACGGCGTGCTGTGCAGCCGGTATTCGGGCGAATGCGCCCGCTGTGGGACTCCGCGCGACTACACCTTCCGCCTCCCCGACGAGGTACTCCCGCCTCCCGCTCGCGCCGTCCAATTCGGCCTCGACAACCCGTCAGAACTCCTGGATCCCGGTGTCTGGCTCTGGTATTCGGATGTCGCCGCCCGCCAGGTTCCCGCCGACCCCTCGGCGCTCGACGACCGAGCGCGCCGAGCCGGCCGCCACGCCCTGGCAACTGCCGTCGCCGCCGTCGCGGAAACCCTGAAGTTCGTCCCCGCCGACGCCGACCGAATCCCGGCCTCCGCGTTCACCTCCGACCGCGGCCGCGGCATCTACGAATCCGAGCCCGGCCGCTTCACCCAGGCGCGCCTGCAAGCCCTGCACGACCACTACGCCGTGACCCTCACCACCTGGGGATAAGTCCGCGCGGGTCCGTTTGCTACCCCGACCGGTTGGCATTAGCGTCCTTTTCGACGCATTCAGGTCGGAGTTGGGGGGTGCGGTGACAGTGCACCGCAGACGAATTGGGCTGATCGGATCGACGCTGGTCACGGCTCTGATAGCCACCGGATGCGCGACCATTCCCGGCCATCCCGTAGCCGCTCCGAACACCTCCCCGTTCTACGCCGCCCTTGTCGACCTGCTGACCCAACCGGTCGCCCATTACACCGGTTCGAGTTCCCAAGGCGGAACCTGGGACCTGCGCGCCACCTCCGGCGGCGAAACCGTCGGCACGGTCACCGCGGCCGGCCAGCAGAAGACCGACGTCCTCACCGTGGACGGCAAAACCTATCTGAAGCCCCCCAAGAACGCGCTGGCCTCCAACCTCCCGCGCGGCATGACCAGCGCCTCCCTCGAGGGCAAATGGGTCACCGGCTCCGACGACCTGGCAGCCGTCGTTCCCACCGGCGCCTGGTCCCCACGCGAACTGGCCCTTACCCTCCTTCGCGGCCTCGACCAAGCCACCGCGTTCCCCCGAGTCGGCGCGCCCACGGTCCGGGTCGGCTCCGACGAAGCCATCGAAGTGACAACTCCCACCGGCACTCTCGCGGTCTCCGCGACCGCCCCCCATCGCCTGCTCCGCTGGATCCCCGACGCCGGCGGCTCCCGCATCTCCACCAGCGCCAAGTCGGGCAGCGGCGGCGGTAGCGCCGGAGGTGGCGGTAACGGGGGCGGCATCGCCACCTACGGCTCGGACGGTGCGCTGGGCCCCATCCTGTTCCCGATCGTGACCCCCGCTGAACGCGAACAGACCTACAACGACCTCGCCTCCCAAACCCAAACCCTCTCCAACGCGGTGAATCTGGGCATCTCCTTCGACTTCGACTCGAAGGGCAGCCTCAAATGCGACAACTCCAGCTGCACCGTCACCTCCACCGTCACCACCAAAACCACCGCCACCGCCGGCGCCCGCCTCTCCGGCAACATCTCCGCCGTAATGAAAGCCTCCATCACCGTCGACGGCACCCCCAGCACCGGCTGCACCACCACC
Organism: Nocardia yamanashiensis; assembly: GCF_021183565.1. NCBI lineage: Bacteria > Bacillati > Actinomycetota > Actinomycetes > Mycobacteriales > Nocardiaceae > Nocardia > Nocardia yamanashiensis. The sequence continues at coordinate 5,751,442 of NZ_CP089226.1, read as the reverse complement.
CAAACCCTCCCCATCAATGGCAGCGGCGTAATGACCTGCGTAGACACCGGCGTAGCCGCCCTCGTCTCCGCCATCCGCTCCCGCAAACAAGCCGAAGCCGACGCCAAGGCCCGAGCCCAAAACCGCGACGTCACAGTCGAATACACCATCAACTACGCCGGCTCGGTAGACATCCAAGCCACCGCCATGGTCCAAGCCGAAATCGACCGCGTAGTAAACACCATCCGCACCGCCCAAGACGGCGCCCGCACCCGTTCCTCCTGCGGCACCAACTGCACCTACCAACAGGCCCCTTACAACAAGGACCGCTCGAGCCAAGCCGCCTACCGCGCCCGCCAGTCGGGCGGCATCTCCCCGTCCCGCAACTTCGTGGTCGCCATCGTCCCCGGCCTGAACGACCCCAAAACCGGCGACCTCGTAATCGGTTCCGGCGACGGCCAATCCGACAACCCCACCGCCCGCTCGGAGGAAGACCTCCTGGCACAGCTGACAGCTAAGGGCCTCAAACCAGACCAGATCACCGGCCTCTACAGCGAACGCCAACCCTGCTTCGCCTCCTGCGGCTCGAAGCTCCAGGGCCTCCGCCCCGAAGCCCCCGTCTCCTACAGCGTCCCCTGGGTAGCAAACGACGCGGCCGCGCTGAGTGCCGGAAACGACCTGTTGCAAAAGCTGATCGCCGAGGCCGGCGGTAAGTGAGCATCCGGTGGGCTGCGCTCGGCGAGTCGCGCCGTGGGCGGGCGAAGGATCTGTTCCTCTGAATCAGAGACCCCCATTGCTCGGAGCTCGAGACTTGCGTGGTGAATGCGCGGGCGAGGATGGTATCGCCAGTGGTATCATCGCTACGTGGCTTGGACGATGCGATTCCCTGCGGATGAAGAGGCTGCGCTAGAAGCGCAAGCTGAGGCTGAGGGGCGCTCCAAGCATGAACTCACTCGCGATGCGGTCCGGGAGTACCTCATGCGGCACCGTAAGTGGGATGAGCCGCTGGTCGAGGACGAGGACACCTTCGATATGGGCGGTGCGATCGGCAAAGAAGACATTCACGATGCGATGAATCGACCCGCATGATCGTCATCGCGGATACATCCGGTTTGCTCGCGCTCTTCAACCGAACCGAACCGGAGCACTTCGCAGTGCGCAGGGCAGCTGACGCCGCGAGCGCACTGGTCGTCAGCCCATTGGCCCTGACGGAGGTCCACCATGTGGCGAGCGTCCGTGCCGGCCGCAAGGTCGCGGACGCGATCCTGGGCAAATTGGCCGACCGAATCGCCGCCACCCGTGTCGTCGTCGGGGAAATCGGTGCGGCACAACTACGTTCGGCCCTCGAGGTCCGTGCCGCATATCACGACCTCAACCTCGACATCGTTGATGCCACCTGCGTGGTGTTGGCCGACCACTTCGACACCGACCAGATACTGACCTTGGACCGCAGGGACTTTCGAGTGCTCCGGCCCTTGCGCCGATACGCCGCCTTCCAGGTTCTACCCGACGATCTCACCAAGTCGTAACTGGTGCCGGTGCGGGTTGCTCTAGGAAGCGCGTACCCCGAACCCGGGCCAGCGTCCTGTCAGGGCGGCCTGGCTCACGATCTTGGCCGCCGCCGCGACCATGAGATGGTTACTCACCTGATCGGAACGTAGCCTTCGGCTGCTCTTCTCGATGACAAGCACATCCTCGAGCGCCTCCTTGTCGCCACCGTAGAGGTACTCCACCTCGGCATCGTCCTCACGAATTCGCTTGAAGTACACCAGCAAAGCCATCGAGTCTCCTCGGCTCCGTTCTCGGCATCGGCCAATCAGAAGTAGCGAGCGATCGCCTCATTGACCGCAGTGAACTCGATGGCCCGATAGGGGCCAACGGGTTTCAATTTCGTCGCGCTCATCAGGCTCGTCGGACCTCGCCGCGGAAGATGAACGCCTTCGTGCGTTCTCCCGGCATGTTCAGGTAAGGACAATCCGCTGTGCCGGTGCGGAGCTGGGTTTCCGAATCGCCGGGCTCGATCCACAAGAGTTTCCTTGAGTCGAGCCAGGGGCCCAGATCGAAATCGTATTCGCTGACCGGGGATTCATGCTCGGCCCAGCCGAGCCACTCGCCCGCGTCGTCGTAGACGTCGTAAACGTTTGCACCCCAGCTGTTTTCCAATTGCACGCCGCGTGGGCGTGGTCCGAAATAGCTTATGGCCCAGCCGATATGCGGCCCGACCTGCACTTGGCTGATCACCGCCCGCACCGCCTCGCTCGAGAGGATACGGGGAATCACGTAGGGAGTCCCGGGTCCGGGTTCGCACCAGAATTTCGCGAATGCGATGGGTTCACCCAGTCGCATCGCTCCGCACATCGTCAACCACGTGGCGGGCACCTCACCGGGCGTCCGGAGTGGGTTGCCGTGATCCCAGAACCACCCGTCGAGATCGCCTGTGTCTATCTTGTGGTGAACCACCACACCGGAATCGGGACAACGTGCCACAGCGATATCCGGCAGCATCTCCGCATACCGGCGTAGCAACAACGCCCGCTCATCGCGCGCAAGCTTCTCGTTCGCGGAGTCTCCTGCCGCCTGGAATCGCCGGGCCGCATCGAGTAGGTCTCCACCGCGCTGTATCAGCTCGGCACGCGAACTCGGCGTCTCGTACCTCATGTACGTCAGCGCCAGCCCTCGGCGGCGCGGCGCTTGATCGTGGCGATGGCTGCGTCGGCTTCGGCTTCGGATACTTCGACGAAATCGCTTTCGTTCTCGCCCAGGCGGTACTTGTCGAAGAAGTCGGTCGCGACCCACCCCTCTTTGTTGAACCGATACGACTCGGATCGAGTGATGCCATCCTCGTCGAACCGCCGCATGACGGCGGCGGGCTCCGGGCGGTGGTCGCTGAGCTTGAAATAAAATCGCAAGTTCTCCATGGCAGCCTCTCTAGTCCAGTGTCTCGCGGAAACGATCCCACGTAGGCAATGCGAACGGTGGTTCGGAGATTCCTATCGGACTGGTTTCGAAACTTGCGTTCACGGAGCGGGCATTGAGCTCGTCGAATGCTTCACGAACCGTATTATTAAAATCTCCGGCATTGGAATAGTTCCGTCCGTCGATTGCGAACGCGGCTTCCGAGTCGCCTGCGGATGTGATGCTGACAATGCAGACCTCGGCCGCGGACAGCCATTTGGACCGTTCGTCCAAGAATATGAGCGCTTGCTGCATCTGAGCTTCGCTCGGAACAGATGCTACATATCCCGAATTTCTGATATGAGTCAAAAAATCGGTGTCGATCGGAGTCCTGTATTCCGTCAGGTAGTATCCGATAGCCGCAGTCCATAGCCACTCTCCATCGGTTCGAAATGTCGACGGAACTACATTTCCTCGTTCGGGATCGATCAGATCGACTGATTTTCTTCCGGTCCCCATGGCAAATCCGCCGCCGCTCAGGAACTGCTCTATCTTGGCGAACTCGTTCGGATCGGACACGGCCGTGCGCTTTGAAGAGACAATCGGCTTTCCGTGCGAGTCCATTCCGTCGAAGGAATTGGCTAGCCTCATGACGTCATCCCTTCTTCTTCTTTGGTTTCGGGAAGGATTGCCATTTACCGTCTGGCGGGAATTTCTCTCCGAATGAATGATCGTTGGGTACCAGTGCGGACGCGACTACCGAGGTTCCGTCGCCCTTGCCCCAGACGAGTTCGGTCGGCGCCATGACCTTCACGTTCAGCTCATCGGCCAGTTGCCGCGCAAATGAGTTCTTGCCCTGCCCGGTTTCGCATGACATCAGCCAAACAGGTTGATTATTCCATTTCGGGTCCGCGCGAATAAGCATCGCAGCATCGCGAGCGCTCAGGGAGGTGGTATCGAAGATCACCGCTTTACTAGTGCCATGCATATCGAGGATATAATATCCGTCCTTGTCGTGGTGCTTCGCGATTCTCGAATGCTGTAGTAGGTCGTCGTCGGGAGTGTAGTAGGAGCGCCCGCGTCCGCCCGGCAGGTCCTCCCCCTGGTCGTAGATCTGCTGAAGCCGTTCGGGAAGCTCCGCGTGCGCTGGGGCCGCATCCGGTTCGACCGTGTCCGGGCGTTCCTGATGCCGCTCGGACGGATGCTCACTTTCCGGTCGGCTACGGGGTGGATAGTTCCCCTCGTCGGGAGTATGTGGAGTGCCGCCCCGCTCGGTCGGGTCCGGTCGTGTCGGTGCCGGCCGCTCAGTGTTCTTCTCACCGAGATTGAACAGCTTGTCGGGAGACTCCAGCCCCGCTCGTTGCTCGTTGGGTTTCTGTACTGCTTGTTCGTCGTGCCGACCGGCCTGCTCTGGCGGTACCCGGGTCTCACGCTGATCGAGTGCCGCCGCCTCGGCGAACATCTTGTTGATCTTGCCGAGCTGTTCCGGCGTGGTCTCGACGTACGGCTTGTAGATCGTGTTGTGGTTGATGTCGGCTGCGATCGACGCCCGCTGGGTGGTCAACTGCAGTTCGTAGGTGTGCGGAATGCCGTCGATATCGATGCGAACGACCAAAGGGATAACCCGGTACTCGGGGTTTCGCCCCTTTGGGGTGGCGTACATGTTCTCGATCTCGAGGATGCGGCTGTGCTCACCGATCCCGAAATGTTCCTGGATGCGCTCGAGCAGCACTGCGAGTTCGCGGGTGTTCTCGACGGTGATGCGGGCGCCGACGGCATCGATTACATCGCCGACCTGATAGTTCGGCCGTGGCGGCCGGTTCTCCCCGCCCTCGAACATCCGTTGGACCTTGTCGAGGATGCCGGCACCGGATTTGGTGCGCAGACTCGTGCGAGCACCGTCGACGCCCTCGGTGAGACGGGCGAGTTCGGCTTTCACGGCCGCTTGGACTTCGGTCAGCAACCGGCGTGCGTACTCGCCGACCGCGGCACGTTCGGGCGCTGTCGGATGCGGGCCGACCTGTCGGACCGGGTCCATGGCCTTGGCCTCGGCGACGAGTGCGTCGAGCCGCGACTGTCCGTCCGGATGGAAGTTGACCTCGTCCGGCAGCCGGTCGAACAGCGGGCCTTCTCCCGGATGCTCAGCGGTGTACTCGGCCAGTGTGCGCCCGTTGAGCTCGCGTCCGTCCGCCAGCTCCTTCAAGAACTCCAGCGTGGCCTCACGGCGAGTCGGATCCAGGAGCGCACGTGTCAGGTCGAGCGGATGCTGGGAGTCATCGACCAGATCCTTGATCACCTTCGCGATTCCCGGATGCTCCGCAAGCGCTTCGTCGATGATCGAGTGAACCGGATTCACCGGCGTCACCTCGCTCGGAGGAACACCGTGCTCACCGCCTGGAGGCGATTGCTCGGGGAGGTTTTCTTCGGGCGCAGGAGCTTTCTGTTCCTCTGGAGTCCCGGTTTCGCGCGCGCCGTGCGGTTCGGCTTCGGTTCCACGACCGGTCGGCGCGGTGTCCTCCGCGGTGCGCTGTGGGCCGATCTCCTCGGATTCGGTCTTGATCTCGCTCTTCGGCCGACCGCCGAGTTCCTCTTGTGTATGAGGCGCTTCGGCTCGTCCGGGGCGCGATTGGGACTCCGGTGGTTCGATCCCTGCGGGTTCCCGGACCGGCGCGGGCTCCACCGTGCGACCAACGGGTGTCGAGGAATCGACCAGAATCGGCTCGGCATCAGGGCTGAATCTGACGAGCGGCTCCCCGCCTGGCTTGTGTGAATCGACGATCGTTTGGTAAATGCCCTCGTGCACAGGAGGATCCATGGTCTTCCAGTACATGTGCGCGCCGTGCATGACGCCCATGTCGCGGGAGATCATGTCGTTGACCACTGCCCAGTACTCCTCCGCGGACAGTAGCTCGCCATTGGGATGCCGGATGTCGAAGACGTCGTGATCGCCGGTCAGTGGCCGTTGGGTGCCGTCCCGGTCGAAGCCGTGAACCACACCGTCCTCGACGCTGTATTTCCCTTTTTCCTTGTACTTCTCCATGGATTCCTGGAATTCGTTCCATTCCTCCAATCGCTTGTCATAACGCTTGTTCACCTCATCCCACAGGTGTGGGGGAACTTCCCCTTCGACGGGTCTCGTGGGTTCGAAGAAGCCGACGAGACCGACTTTCTCGGGCGACGCACCGATGTAGGGGTCCAACTCGTTGATGGTCTTGACTTTGATGTCCAAACCCTTGGGCATCGCGCCGTTTTCGAGCCATGCCGGTGTCGCCGGGTTCGTCGGACGGACGTCCATGACATACCCGTACTCGTTGACGACCTCTTGGAACTTGGCCTGATTGCTCTTTGGCATGCCGTAGTCCTCGAGCAGTTCGTCGGAGGACACCGGGCGGGGGATCTGTTCCTCGTTGTGGCGAGGCTGCTCGTCGACGGGTTTGGCCGGTTCCTGTTCACTCTTGGCGGGCGGCTCCACACCTGACGGCTTGCCCGGCTCTTCCAGCATGTGCGCCAGTGGGGTACTGAGGGTTTCGGCTCTCGGGGGGTGCGGTACAGAGTTGAAGATGGCGTTCTGCTCGGCCTCGAGTGCAATACGTCGCGGATCACCCTCGGGCAGCAGCCTGATCTCGTCGTAGAGATCGTGGGTGCGCATCTTGGCGTCGAAGCTCTCGGGCGTATGGAACTGGACCTCGAAGACTTGGCCGGTCTTCGGGTCCTTCCAGAAGGAGTTGTAGCCGCGGTAGCCTTCGTCGCCCCAGGTGGGTTTGCGCTTGACCGGTTCGTAGCCCTCGTCGAGGAGGTGTTGTTCGGCCGCTCTGACGTTTTCGGTGTAGCGCTCGGTTTCCCAGGTGGCGGTGTAGCGGACCGAGTCCTTCATGTCGGCCAATGCGGCCGCGATGTCTCCGCCGTTCTCTTCCAGCGCTCCGGAGAACTTGCGTTTGAACGAGTCCTCTTCCTTGAGCCGGTAGTCGAGGCCCTGCATCTCCGCGTTCGTTTCCCGCGCCATTCGTTCCATGGCGTCGGTGACCGCAGGCTCGTTTTCGGTGGAGCGGGCGAGGAATTCGTCTGCCGCGCGGTTCTGCTCGGCGGTGAGGGTGATACTCGGATCCTCGGGGCTGACCCACGCGGCTTCCGTGTCATGCCCGGCAGGGGGCGGGGTGTCGTCCGGGTGTTGTTCGGTCGGCTTTTCGTCGCGTGTGACCGGACTCTCTCGAGCCGCTTCATGATTGGCGGGGCGTCCGTCGTTGACGAGGGTTTCGGCGCCGGGTGGGTGCGGTACGGAATCGAAGATCTCGTTTTGCCGGGCCTCGAGTTCCGCGCGACGCGGGTTTCCTTCTGGGAGCAGCCGTATTTCGTCGTAGAGACCGTGCGTCTCCATCTTGGCCTGGAAGCTCTCGGGGGTGTGGAACTGGACCTCGAAGACCTGGCCGGTCTCGGTGTCCTTCCAGAAGGAGTTGAAGCCCCGGTAGCCTTCACCCGTCCAGGTGGGCTTGCGTTTGACGGGTTCATAACCCTGGTCACGCAGATTTTGTTCGGCCGCTCTGACGTTTTCGGTGTAGCGCTCGGTTTCCCAGGTGGCGGTGTAGCGGACAGAGTCCTTCATATCGGCCAGGGCCGCGGCGATGTCACCGCCGTTCTCGTTCAGTTCGGTGGCGAACTTGCGCTTGAACGAGTCCTCGTCCTTGAGGCGGTACTCCAGGCCTTTCATTTCCGCGTTTGTTTCCCGTGCCATCCGTTCCATGGCATCGGTAACCGCAGGCTCGTTCTCTCTCGAGTTCGCGAGGAACTCTTCCGCGGCGCGGTTCTGCTCGGGTGTGAGTGTGAGGTTCGGATCCTCGGGACTAACCCATGCGGGTTCCGCTTCGTGTTCGGTTGGACGCGAGGGACTCTCGTCGGCTGAGGCCGACTCGTGCTGTTCGCGCGGCGCGGATTCCGTGGTTTCCTTCGGGAGACTTGGTGTTTTCTCCTCGATACGCGCTGAGAGTTCCGGATCGTGCTCGAGCAGCAGCCGTTGTGGCGTCTCTTTCGTCGCCGGATCCCGCATCCCGAGTTCATCGAGAACCTCGGCGATTTCGGTGCGCAGTCGCGTGTGCTCGTCGGTCCGGGTGGGATCCTTCAGAGCCCTGTCGAGTTGGGCGTCCAGCACCTTCAATTCAGCGAATCGTCCACCCAGGTGCGGGGTCATCTCGCCCGGAGTTTCGGAGATCGGGTCGCGCAGGATCGCGGGATCCTGTTCCAACCGGATCTCGGCGACCTCGTGCGCCACGGCGCGTGCGACGTCTTCGGTTCGAGCGCGTTCGGAGACGGTTACTTCGTAGGTGGGCTGCTGTTTCGAGCCGTCGGGGCCGCGCGCTTCGGTTTCCTCGGGCCGGGTGAACTTCGCTACCGTGCCGGGATCGGACTCGCCGACTCGGACGTGGATCTCCGTGCCGTCCTCGAGGATGAACCGGGAGCCTTCCGGATCCCACACCGCGTCCTCGGGCTTGACCGCGGCGAGATTCTCTTCGATCTCGCGCGCCAGCTCGGGGTGCGTGAGATTGGGTTCGTTCGCCGGCCGGGCATCGCCACGGAAGCTGCCGAGATCCGATGCGTTGCCGCCACGGCTGGAATCCGAGCGAGCGGGCTGGGTGTCGCTCGGCCGCGCGGCTTCGATCGGTTCGGGGACCGGGAACACGCCTCCGGTGGGATCTGCGGGTTCGGCTTGCCGCCGATTTTCCGGAAGATCCGCGCGGCCGTTCGGATTCCGTTCCGCCGCAGGTGTGCTCGGCCCGGGACGCGCGGGCGGAGCATCGCCGGTACGGGCCGGCTGGGCCTCGGGAATCCGCTCCGGACGAGGCACAGGAGCCTCCGCGGAGGGGCGATGGGCCGCGGCGGACGTTTCGGCGGGTGTTCGAGCGCCAGGATCGGCGGAGCTCCGATTGGGTACCGAGGGTTCTGCTTGGTGGCGGCCCGGGGGAGCGGCTGGTTCCTCTGTGGCGTGCTGCACCGGTGCCGCGGGATCGCGCACCGGCGTCACCGGCTCGTGGGCTGGAGCCGCAGGGGTATGTCCCGGTTCGACGGGCGTGCGAGTGACCTGCGGTGCGTTGCTCTGAATCTCCGCCCCGTGCCGGGCACCTTCCGTCTTGCCCAGCTCACCGTGATTCTGCGTAACCTCGCCCGGGCGAGCCGTTTCGGAGGGAGTTCGCTCAGGCGCGACTTCCTGCACCAGGCTTTCGCGTCCGGTGACCTTCGACTCCGGCCCGCGGCCCGGGATGGGCTTTTCATTCGCGCCTGCTGCGACCTGCGAGCGCTCCGAATTGGCTGCGGCCGCGGCATTCCGCGCTCCGCTGTCCGCGGCTTGCGGTCGATTCTGTGCCGCTTCCCTGCTCTGCGCGTTCTCGGTCGACGATGCTGCGCGCCCGGTATTGTCGGCGGACCGACCGGTGTTGTCGCCGGCCCGTGCGTTCTCCGCCGTTGCGGCAGCACCGCCGCGCCCGCTCTCGGCCGCACCCTGCGCCGGAGCCGCGTTCGTGACCTTCGGCTCCTGTCCGGCCCCGATAACGCTTGCGCCGCTGTGTTGTGCGCCGTTTTGGTCCGCGCCGACGTGCTGCCCGATTTCGGACTTGCCGGCTGCGGCCTCCATGAGCGATCCGTGCTGGCCGCTTTGATCGCCGTGACTGGCGTTGATCTCAGGCGCTACCGCTGCCGCGTGCGAATTCTCGCCCAGCGCATTGCTCTTCGGCGCGCCATTGGATTCCGTTCCGCCGGTGTGCGAGGTGCCATCGTGCGGAGTCATGCCGTGGCGCGCTCCGCCCAGACCGCCCATACCGAGCCCGCCGAGTGCGAGTTGGTAATGGAACGTCTTGTCGACATCGCCCCAGTTGCCTTTGTCGTGGTACTGGTTACCGAGGCCAGCGGCGTACATGCCGCCACCACCTGCCAGACCGCCGAGTCCGCCGGCGAGGGTCTCACCGAACAACTTGGCTGCTGCGGGGCCTTTGGCGGTGATTCCCTGCTCGAGCATGGACGGGATCAGCTTCCCCAGCCCGGTGGTCATCAGACCGTGCACCGGTGCGCCGACCGCGCCGCCGGCACCCCATTCCAGGGCAGTCTGAAAGGTCCGCTTCAGGTCATAGCCGTTGTCCCGATTGCCTTCCAGCATTTGGACGCCCTGAATGGCGGCATCCATACCCGCGCCGATAGTGGCGCCGCCCCCCGCGCCGATGGCTGCCAGCGTCGGATATTTGATAATGGCCGGTGCTTTGTTGACCGCGCCCAGTCCCTTGGCCAGCGGTACCCCGATGCGCCTGACAAGCGGCGCGGCCATCTTTTTCGCGGCGTTGCGCGCCATGATCAAGCCGATGCGTTCGGCCGCCGCGGATGCGAACTTTTCCAACGCCAGCCGGGCCGCGACCAGATAGGCCGGAGCCAGGGCGCTCCCCGCGGCCGAGTACATCAGCGAAAGCACACCCCACAGGGTCATCAGGGCGAAGATCTCTTCCTGGATCTTCGTGTACTCGATTTCGGTTGCGGCGGAGCGGGCGTCGGCTCCCAGCGATTCCAGGCTCGCGACCAACGTCGGAATCGAGTACTCGCTCTCACCGAGCAGTGCCGCCAATTCCTTGACCGCCGCCGCACCGCCGTCGCCGACGTAGTACTGCGAGAGTTTGTTATTGGCGGCCAGCAGCTCGGGTTCGAGGTTCTTCAGGTCGGAGGCGGCCTGCTTCCACGCATCACCCAGCGCGAAAAGCTGATCCTGGTCACCCTTGGGGTAGGCCGCACCCCAGTTGAGCCATTGCATGAGCCAGCCCGGGAGAAAGTCCCCGGCGGCGGTCAACCCCGACATCGACTACCGAACCGCGCCGATCACCACTCGGGCGCGGAGATACTCGAACGCTGCCGAGCTTGCGGATCGTGCTCGTACTCCTCGACATTGGTGTATCTCGGACCATCGTCGGGGGTGTAGTCCATCCGGCGCTTGCTGGCATCCGGTGGTGCTGTGGAGACCTTCGGTGGCGTCGGCAGCATTGCTTTCACGTCGGGCATCTCGGGGAAGAACTCCGACAGCGTCGGGATCTGAGCTTGCTCCTGCTCCAGGTTCGTCATGATCTGCGCCGCCTTCTGTTGTACCTGTGCGGCGGCGTCCTGGGTGGCGCTGGTGACCGCGTTCGCGATCTCCGCGTAGGTGAGATCGTCCACGTCGTCGGAGAATTCGGTCTTGATCACGATGCAGTCGGCGTTGACGGTGATCGTGACACGCCGTCCAGCAGCGTGCGCGGTGGCCGTCAGCCGCGCGCGTTCCTCCTGCGCTCGCGCCATAGCGGTCATGCCGTCTTTGACCATCTCGATCAGATCGGCCAGCTGTGCCTTCGCGTGCTCGTTCGCCATTACTGTGTCCTGCTCTCCCCGTGCGCGACCCGAAATCGATGGCGCTAGCTGGTCAGAATTGCGTGCCGCTGTCGATGTCGGTCTTTTCGAGGGAAGTCGCGGCGCCGCTCAAGGTGGTGGCGCACTCCTTGATGTGAGAAACCTTGGACTGCAAGGATTCCACAAGCTTGGGTTCGCGCGTTTCGTAGCCGTTCTGACCTTTCGAGAAGTTGTGCCCGTGCTCGTCGTCTCCCCAGCAGCCGTTGCCGGCTTGCACTGCGGCCTCGAGTGTCGAGAGGATGTTTGCGACATCGGTGGAGATGCCTTCGAGACTTGTTGCGACGCCCCGCAGCCCAGGTATGTCGACTTTTACCTCTGGTGCCACGTCAACCCCCAAAGCTCACGATCATCGGAAGAACCCCAACTCCCGGCCGATCATATACAGGACACGGTTCGGACGCGACCGTGTTACCGCGGCGGCGGTCGTAGCGCACTGTCATTTCGCAACCCCAGCCAGCATCAGCTGGTAGTAGCCGCCGCCGATATCAGACGCGGTGTGTCCCAGCGCATTCGACAGATGCACCCGGCTGGCGTCACTATTTTCCGCGGCGAGCACCAGCATCTCGACCGCTGTTCGGTCGATATCGTCGATCAGCTGTGCGATCACATCGACGGTGTCGGCTGTGGTCCAGATTCCAGGCAATGCCGTCCGCAACCCTTCGGCTGCGGAGGATTCCCCGCGCATCCAACCCGCTGTATCCCACCAATAGCAGAACGAGAGCAGACCGCTTTCGGCACGAGGATTCAGTACGGGCGCGGCTACCCAATCCGGGGCGCCGCGATAGAGCTCCGGCAGCGGCTTCTTGTCGTTGTAGTGAGCATCCAGTTCCGGTGCGTTCCACACCCCGCCTGACAGCACGGCGCGACCGCCCGGCAATCGATGCAACGAACACCCACTGTGCTCGGCCCCTTCGAACCAGCCCAAGGCCGTTGTGACCCGCGGTCCCCAAGGCGATTTCAAAGCGACGAATGCCGCCGAGATGACCGCCCATCGTGCCCAGAGCACGGACAGCGGCGGCAACGTACCGTTGTCGCGAACCGCATTGATTCCTGCCTCGGCTTCCACCTGCGATCGAGCGAACGCGTCAGCCGGCGTGCGAACCTGCGATCGTTCGTCGAAGATGTACGCCGCCAGCCAGACCGGCAGTCGATCTCGTGGAAATGTCTCCAGATCGGCTCGATAGGCGGGAGGCGGAAACAGGTGATCGCCCGGGAACGGCTCGGCCCCGAAGTCGTACTCGACTTGAACCCCACCGCTTCTGGTCACCGCGGCCAGGAATCGCCACCACGGACCGCCGCCCGCACGAGCCGAGAGTTGCCGGTGCTCCCGCAGTGCGGTGAGCAGAGCCGCCGATGGGCGAGCCAGCGTGGCCTGTTCTCCGTTCGACAACACGATCTGAGCGGCCTCGTCCGTCACCGTCATTGCGATCGCTGCGTCCAGGCTCTCCCAGCCGGGCCCGAGGAGTGCTGTCAGCTCTGCGGTGATCGCCGTCAATGCGTCGCTGTCCGAACGGGGCTCGGGCTTCGGCGTGATCGTCTCGCCGAAGCCGAGTGTGAATCCGATGTCCGGCGAATCGGTGCCGGTGTCAGGGCTGTAAGGTCCCACGCTCATCCTTGATCGCCCGGATGACCGCCGCGACACAGACATTGATCGAGGCGATCAGCTGTTTCGAATCGGCTGGAACCGCGACGTAGGGTGGCTCGCGACGAATTACGTAGCGCCCGTCATCCTCGAGATCACGCCACTGGAGGCTGTGCGAGACCATCCCCTTCGGGCCGAATTTGGAGTGTCCTTGCCGGACCTCGATCGTGCCCATGCACATCGGGGTGATGGCGAGGAACTTCTTCGAACGCAAGGTTGCCGAGTCCGCGAAGATGTCATCGATGATCAGACGGTCGAACTGCGGCTCGACCATTGGACCTGCGCTGGGGTCGGCCAAAGGAGTATTGCCTTGCCGACCGGCATCCGTCTCGGGCAAGGCAGCAGCCACCTCGTCCGCCAAGCGGACCGGATCGCACTCACGGACCGTGAATCCACCACTGTGCGAGTAGGTTTCACCAGGTAGCTGCTTGATCAATAGCCCACGGTCACCCCGTCGCAGGGCGATCATCCGGATTCGTCCGTCGGCTCGCCGTTCGTCGCGCCCGTCGACTCCGGACACGATCACCCGCAGGTCGGGCTGCTCGATGACGTCTGCGAGCGCGTCCACTGAGTAATCCCATTTGCTACGCAGCTGCTCGACCATCTCACGCTTCTCGCGGAAGTAGTCGTCGCGGAGCGGAGTACGACTGGTGAAGATCAATGGGGCCGGCAGATCATCGCCGGTGATCATCTCCCAGAGGACGGTGAACTCGAGGTCGCCGAATCGCCAGTGTCTGCTCATGGCCGATCCGCCACGGGGAGGACGGCATTGGGAGCGGCCTCGAAGACCTCTTCGAGGTTCTCGTTCGATTTGAGATACTCGGCTCGTTTGGCTTCTTTGCCCGCACCCGCTGCGGCACCGCCTGCTCCACTCATCGGCATGCCGGACATGGGCGTGCTCGTGGTACCGGTCGATGTGGTTGCCAAGCCGGCTCGGGATGTGGTTGCAGCGACCTCGGTTTCGGTGGTGGCATTCGTTTGCGCACTGGCGCGTGGGAACAACTTGCTCGAGAGCTCTTTGGCAGCGGCCGCCGTGACACCGGCTCCCGATCCGCCACCCGCGCCGCCGCCGCCGGATCCGCCGCCGACGATGCCGGCGCCGGCGGCCACACCCTCGAGATTGACCTTCTGCTCTTGCTGTCCGCTGCCTGTTCCGCCGGCACCGGTGTTCTGCTTCAGCGAGGAGGACAATGCTTCGATCCCCTTCTGGGCCACCGTGGAGCCCTGCGTGGCCAAAGTGGAAATCAGCGAGGCTCCTTGTGTGGCAACGGTAGATGCCAACGAGGCGAGGGTCGACAGTGTTGTATCGCTGGTCGGCGAGGTGGGAGACGTCGGCGAGGTTGGTGATGTCGGCGAAGTGGGTGAGGTGGGGGATGTCGGTGAGGTCGGCAAGGTGGGGGAGGCCGGAGTCGGAGTGGTTGGCGTGCCGCCACCGTTGCCGGTCCCGTTCCCGAGGCCGTTGCCGAGCCCGTTCCCGGTGGGAGTCGGTGTTGTCGGTACGACGAGCTGTGGAGCCGAGTACGGCTCGAATTCGACTAGCCCGGTATTGTATTCGTCGATGCCACGGACATAGGTCTGGTCAAAGGCGAATCTGTAATACTTGACGAGATCCTCCATCGCCTCCGCTTCGTTGGTTCCGCGGCCCTCCTTATTTCCATCCTCGATCCAGTAGAGGCCATTCCCGTCTGTCTTCTTCAGCGCCTGGCTTCCGGAAGGCATCTCTTTCTCCGTAGCTGACAGGTAGCCGGCAGCGGTGTACGCCTGGCCGGCGATATCGCCCATTTTGTTGGCGACTTTCCGGGCTTCTGTGACGAAATTTGCCGTCAGCTTCGATGCTGCGCTGGAACCGTTTCCGTGCCATCCGTTCGTGACGAAGGAATCGACCGCGGTCGCCGTATTGAAGTTGTCGAGAGCGAGATGCAACTTGTCCTGCAACACCAGCCAATCGCGGCCCACCATGTTGAGTTCCAGGTTGAGCTCCGGCTTCAAAGCACAGAAGTTATCCCAAGTCAGGCTGGTGGAGTTCTCGGGGTGAACGGCTCTGTCCTTGTCCGGAACCTTGACGCCGGGGCCGATGGGCTGGTAATTGCTTCTTTGCCCGAAGTAGTCGCTGGAGAATGCGGAGGTATCGACGGCCGGGCGCTCATGTTTCTTGATCGGATCGTTTACAGCGGCATTGCTCAAACGAGTCGTTAGTTTTATTTCCTCTCTATTTACCTTTACATTCATCAATGCCGTCACCGAATCCTGCTCGGCATTATCGTGAGTCTTGGCGGCTTGCTTGAACAGGTTGATGAAGTTCTCGGCGGTGCTCATCTGTGCCTTGATTATATTTTGAGCGTCACTTGCGAGTCCGCGAAATCCGTCTGCCCAGTTCCGGCCCGATTTGAACGGCTCGTAAGGGCCGGCGAAATCCTTACCGTAGGTTCGCAGTACCTCTAAGGAATTGCTGATATGGATCAAGTTCCCGATCAGCTCATTGCAAGCGGCCACTGCTTTGACTGCTGCAGCAGGGTCGAAGGTCAGCGTATCGTTGCCTGCGTTTGTGTAGAGGTCGCTCATCGATTCGGCCACTGTGGTCCTCCCCGGTCGATCAATTCTGTTGGGCGCGAAGGGCCGGCAGCGTCACCGTCGCAACCTTGCGGAGAAGCTCTACGACTTCGCTCCCGGGCAGCAGTGTCACTTCGCTCTGGTCTTTTGAGACGTACTGCGACCAGGTCGTGCTGTAAACCATCGAACCGACTCGAACCCATAACTGGGCATAGGGGGACGCTTCGGCTCCCGGCGTGATGATCTGGTAGGCGTCATCGCCCAGGCCGGGAATCGTGGTGATTTCCGACTTCGCTACAGGTGTTCCGAGGCTCTCGTCGACTTTGGCCTGATGGGCTGCCCGGAACTCCGCTACCGCAGCGTGTTTCGATGTGGCGGATCGGGGCGTCAGGCTGCTCTTTCCCGGTCGTTCGGAGAAGCCGGCTGCGGTGACTGCTGAAAGATCGGCGACGGCGCAAAGGTCATCGACAGTGCGGAATTCACTCGCGGCCGCCGTCGCAGTCGCTGACAGGGCGGGTCGTCCGAACGCAACTATGCCTGTCGCCCACACCGCCGAGGTGACCACAATCGCACCGAAGATCCATAGCAGTGGTCGTTTTCGAGACTCGGTCGCTGTCATTGCCGGTACCTCGGGAGTGTGTCGGCGGCGTAGGACGTCAGGAATTGCCGCCGGTTGTCCTTCGAAAATCCATCCCCACCGACGGACTGCCATGTGAGCTCGTAAGTGAACCAGCCGTCTCGGATGCGGAGAGTCGCTCTGCTTCCATTGCTACCGCCAGATACGATGTATGCCTCATCCCCCAAGTCGGGGACTTTCTCGATCCCTTCGGCGCTTGCGCCGTCCCAGCCGTCCAACTCTGCGGTGTCGAATCCGGCTCGGAAAGACGAAATCGGATTGGATTGCTTGTGTACCGCGGCAACTGTCGTGAGGAGACCTTTGGTCTTTTCCGAAACGAGGTCCACAAGACACCGGGCGGTATCTAGCGCGTCATGACGGGAAACGGTGATCTGCATGCGAGAAACACCACCGGACGCCACTCTGAATCGATCGCCCATGACCGTGAAATCCCCTACCCGGCAGGGGCTGTCGACGATGTGATAGCCGCGTAGATCGGGGCTTGCGCTCGAATACCCGGCGTCATCCGAGGAGCTTCCGGCACGGAGTGCAACCAGAATCGCCGCCCATAAGGCTGAGGTGAGTACTACCGCGACGATCGGCCAGAACGCCGCGCCACGTTGTTGCTGATCCCCCGATCTGGACATGATCGGACCGTATCACGAAGCTGGAGAACAGTCCTCGCGTGCGCGTTCACTCGAGTGCTCGGTGGCATTCCGCGAGCTAACTCATTGGCGCGAACTCGTGAGTATGTGATACTCCTACGCCTAACGATCTGGGAGGGAGTTCGTCGATGGCCGAAGAGGTGACCGGGGCGGTCGGCCCTGCTGAAGGGGGCTGGCAGACGGTTGATTCGGCGTCGCAATCCGGGGCGATTCGCGTGCGAACCACCCCGCAGGGGATTCCCGTGGCCTTGAAGGTTGATCCGGCTGAGCTGCATCGAAATCCAGACGAGTTGGCTGGGGAGTTGCTGCGGTTGTGCCAGCGCGCCGCCGCCCGCGCCGGACTAGCCCTCCGCAAGCAGCTGGAGGAGTCCGGCATGAGCCCCGAAGCGCTCGCCCGCACCGGTCTCCCCACCGAAGCCGATGTCGCTCAGCAAGAACTTGTCGAAGAGCAGGACTACGATACCGAGCCACAGAGCTGGTTGCGGACTGTGTGAGGAGGGGCTCTGTGGTTCAGTCGATGGATGAGCTCGAGGAGCGGGTTCGTAGGCAGCTGTATCGGTTTCAGGACTTGGCTGATCAGATGAAGGCGGTCAGGGGGCGGGAGACTTCGGAGGACGGGGCCGTTGTTGCCGAGGTGGATGGCAATGGGGCGCTTACGGATTTGCAGTTCAGCGCGGGGATTTCGCGGATGACGCCGGAGGAGTTCGAGCGGGCCGTGGTGACCACGGCGGCGGCTGCGGCTCGGGTGGCGTTCGAGCGGCGGGCGGCGCTGGTGAACCGGTTCAACGAGGAGATGGCCGGGTAGGGGCCGTTTTGTTCACGCAGGGTTGAGACTGCGTTTACGGTTTATCGTCTGGCACAACCTTTTTCAAGATTGTAGTGTTGTTCAAGATCGAGGCATGAGGGAGGGGACACCGTGCTCAAGGCGGATTACCTGACAATCGCGAATTACGGGACCGAACACGGGGTTATCGCGGCGAACATCGCGGGGGCGGCGGCGGCCGACTCGGTGGGTGCGATGGCGCAGGCGGTGCCGGTGTTCGGGCTGATCGGGCAGGATTTCCTGGTGGCTTTCGGGCTGGCGCAGGCGAATTACCTGTCCTCGGCGGCCGAGATCGCGGCGGTGCACGCCAAGACGACCGTCGCGGCCTACTCTGCGGTGGGCGTGTACGAGGGCGCTGAGACCACGTCGGGCGTCAACCTCCTGAAATCCGTTCTGTCTTCGCTGTGACCGAAGCGGCCAATCAGACCGTCCTGGACGTGGTCCGGACCACGCCGGTCGGACCGTACCTGGACAAGCCGGTGTCGGAAGTGCTGAGCGGATTGAATCTGCCTCAGCTGCCTTCGCTTCCGACCGTGAGCTTTCCGGACCTGTCCGGGATCAGTCTGCCGACCCTGCCGACAATCGACCTGTCGTCGCTGATCTCGCCGTTGACTTCGCTGCTGTCCGCATTCGGCACCGCGGGAAGCAGTTTGGCGAGCGCGTTCGATCTGTCGAAGATCTTCACCGCGGTGTCGTCGGCGCTGACCTCGGCGACGGGGGCGAGTTCGGCGGCCTCCGCGACGGTGGATACCGGGTTCGTCGGCCAGGGAGCGACCGCCGCGAACATCCAGAGCCAGCAGGTCGATGCCTACAATCCGATCGTCGGTGCTCAGGGTGATGCGCTGCGGGTGATCCTGGCCGACGCGGAACGTGCGGTGGCGCAAGGTTATGCGCTGCTCAGCGCACTGATCACCCGGACCATCGCACAGATCAGCGGCGGCATGGCGCTGCTCGCCACCCCGGCCGGGGTGCCCTGGCTGATCGCCACCGTCACCGACGCATTGACCGAAGGCGGCGTGATCGTCGCGCAGACCCGCGCCGACCTGGCCGTGCACACCGTCTCGGCCGTGCAGGCCGGTACGAAGATCGCCATCGCCGGCGCACCCACCATCGCCGATATCGGCACGCTGGCCAGCGCTGCCTCGCAGGCGGTTACGCCGTACCTGAGCGCGGCGGGCACCGCGGCCACCAAGGTGGTCGAGAAGGGCGCTTCGGTGGCCTCCACCGGTACCACGCTCGCCAGCAGCGTGGGCTCGGCGGGCAAGGATCTGGTGAGCGCGCTGACCAAGGACACCAGCGGGACCAGCGGTGGTTCCGGTTCGGGATCCGGGTCCGGCAGCAATGGCGGCAGCGCCAAGCAGGAAGAGAAGACGGCCAGCGGCGGATCCGGTGGCTCGGGTGGGAGCGGCGGCGGTTCCGGCAGTGGCATCGTCGGCGGTCTGCCGAGTGCGGGCAGCGGTTCCGGCAGCCCGGCCAGCGGGGCGACCAGCGGCCGGATCGCGGCCAGCGAGGCGACCGGCGGTTCGGGTAGTCGTGGTGCGTCCTCGGGCGCGCAAACCGCAAGGGCCGCAAGCAGTCCCAGCATGATGTCGCCCGGCGCGGCCAACACCGGACGGGCCGGCGCCGCCGACGAGTCCGAAGCCGAGACCAAGGCCAACCTGGTCACCGGCGCCCACGGCGACGAAGTGGTCGGCGTTATCGAAGGCGTCTCGATCCCCGTCGTCGGTGCGGTCGAGACCGTCGAAGAACCACCGGACAAAGCGCTCACGCTCTGACATATCAGGGGTAACAGGAGGATTGGCATGAGCACCAACGAATTCGAGGGCATCAGC
This sequence comes from Nocardia yamanashiensis, assembly GCF_021183565.1. Lineage (NCBI taxonomy): Bacteria > Bacillati > Actinomycetota > Actinomycetes > Mycobacteriales > Nocardiaceae > Nocardia > Nocardia yamanashiensis. The sequence goes on along the minus strand of NZ_CP089226.1, from coordinate 5,732,037 downwards.
TTCGACGCGACGAGCGCTCTCGCCGTCGCCTCGCAGCTCGACGCGCTCGCCGACCGGCTCGCCGGGGGGATGAGCATCGAGCAGGCGAAGCTCGCCATCACCCCGGCCGGCTCCGACGAGGTGTCCGTGCGGGCCGCGCAGTCGCTCAACGCGGTGGCCGCCTCGTTCCAGCAGTCCGGTGGCACCGGCGTGGACGAGGTGCGCAAGCTCGCGGCGGTGCTGCGCGCGCAATCCACCCAGTTCACCCGATCCGAGGACGAGAACGCCCTCGGCTTCACGGTCGCCTGAGCAGGTCGTATTCGATGGTCGAACCGACGAAACCCGGCTTCACCGACGTTGTCTGGGAAGCCAGGGAACCGGAGCAGCTGGCGCGTGACCTGGTGAGCGGGGCCGGTGCGGTGCCCGCTGCCGAAGCGGGTCTCGCGTGGGCGCGATTGAGCGCCGGGTTCGGAGCGGCGGCCATCGAATACGAGCGGATCCTGGCGAACCTGGATACCGCGTGGGAATCGCAGAACAGCCGGGCGTTCATCGAACGCATTCGGGCACTGCGGGATTGGTTCACCGAGTCCGCGGCGGCCGCGGCCGGTAACGCCATCAAAGCCGAAACCCACGCCGCCGCATACGAAATCGCGCGACTGGCGATGCCGGATGCCGGTGAGGTCGAGCAGATCCGGGATATGCAGAAGCTGCTGGAGACGGTCGGGGCGGCCATCGGGGCGCCCATGCTGGCTCAGGTGGCGAAAGCGGACGAGGACGCCGATGCCGCGAAAGCCGTTGCGGCGCGGGTCATGCGGACCTACGAGGCGACCACCGAACCCCTCGCCACGCCCTGGGAACACCAGGCAGCGCCCGCGGTGACGGCGGGCATGGAGGCGCTCACCGAAGCGCCCACGGCAGCGCCGGCCGAAGCCGAAGCGCCGCAGGTTTCGGGCGGTGTCCCGCAGATGTCGATCGGGCCGATCAATATTCCGCGCGTGCTGACGCGGATATCCGCGCGCGGCGTCACCCCGGTCAACAATGTCACCTCGGAAAAGACCACGGTGCAGCCGGTTACGGTGCAGAAGGGCGTGTCGTCCATGCCGATGGCGCCGGCGGCGGCCGGTGGTCACGGACAGGACGAGGAAGAGCACACGGTGCGGCCCGGCCTGGCCGGGGTGCCCGGCTCGGACGAAGCGCTCGGGCTCACCTCGGGCATGCAGGTGGCGCCCGCCGTGCTCGGCGGCGTCGATCCGAACGCGCAGCGCATCCCGGACATCGCGTTCAATGCCGCGAGCACCGGATCGGAACCGGCCGCGCCCGTAGCTCCCGCCGCCACCGCGGAGGCGGCTTCGTGATCACGTTGAGCAATGACGGAGTGATGGCGCTGGCCGCGCGGCTCGGGGTGCAGACCTTGCCCCTGGTGCTCGCCATTGGACCGCAACAGGATTCGTACCGTGAGCTGGCACGGGCACAGGAGCAGGCGCGCGCCGAACTACGCAGCGGGCGAGTGATCGACGCATACGGAGACGCGCAACCGGAAACCGCCGCAGAGCTTTTCGTGCTCGCTCAGCCGGATCATGAACTCGCAGTGCGTGTCTACACCTCGAACGGTCAGATCCGAATCTGCGTCGCCCAGCGCGACGGCCAGCACGTGGTGGCCGTCCGGCGCGGGGACAGCATCGAGATCCGTTCGATCTGGGCCGACGGTACGGGCGAATCGCTCGCCGGACCGATCCTCGAAGCACTCGGCCCCTGCCCGCCCGCAGCCGTCGCGAACTTCAGCGCTCCGGCGCAGGAGATCCGCGAAAAACTGGATGCGGCAACGAGTTCAGCGGACTACACGAACGTGATCTACGCGCTCGGACTGCCCGAGACCGACGCGACCGCGTACGGCCTGGCCCTCGCGTCCTGCCACAGCTACGCCGAAGTGGTGGCCTATGCCCACGCCGACGGCGTCACAGACCGATCACCGGCGGCTGTCGTCATCTACGACACCGCGCGCGGCCGCATCGTGGCGGCACCGGGGGTCGCCTCGGACCAGCAAGTCTGGTCCACGTTCACACCTGGCACCGATCACCGGGTCGCGCAGGCGATTTCGGCATTGGTTGGGATCGTGCCGGGAGGGAGGTGGATGCCCGATTATCACGCGAGCGACCACACCGTATGAGAGCCACAGAGCCGAAATAAGTATCACCAGGAGAGGGCAGAAGAATGACGACAGAGGTTAATTTCGAATCGTTCGGCGCCAAGGGCGTCGCGGATTCGATGGCCGACGCGGTCAACGCGATCAAGACCACCATCAACTCGGTCACCGAGGCTGCGGCGGCTGCCAAGGGTGGCTGGCAGGGTCAGGCGCACACCGCCTTCGCCAATGCCGCGATCGCTTGGGAAGACGAGGCGGACCGCTTGAAGGGCATCCTCGACACCATCACTCAGATGGTCGGCGAAGGTAACACGAAGTACTCCACCATGGACTCCGATAACAAGGATTACTTCGACAACCTGCGGAACAACGCGACCGCCGGCAAGCACACCAACCTCGTTTAATCACCCGAATACCAATCGAAAGGATCTGTCATGTCCGACGGATTGAAGTACCACTTCGGCACCATCAGCGAACTGGAGAGCACGCTGAGCGAGCTGCGCGGAAAGCTGCTGACGGAGGCCTCGAATCTGGAGACCGCTGCCAACAACCTGATGACCGCGTGGGAAGGCAACTCCGGTTACGACGCGTTCAAGGCTCAGAAGACGAAGTGGGACCAGGAGTTCGGCACCTCTGCCGGCGAGGCCGGTTCCACCATCGGCACCCTGGACGCGATGTCGCAGGCCGTGCGTGATGCCGGCTCCCGTGCCCAGGGCGCGGACAAGTCGGTCGAGAGCCTGTTCAGCTAGTCTCAGTCGTGATGCGGCCCGCCAGCTCGCACAAGCGTGAGCAGGCGGGCCGCTAGCGTGTACGCCGTTGGCCTGATGGAGGTTTCGTGCCAGCACAATTGACCACAAAGGCCCAGGTCAATGGGTATCGCTTCCTGCTGCGCCGACTCGATCACGCGCTGATCCGCCGTGATGTGCGCATGCTGCACGACCCCATGCGCGCGCAGTTCCGCTCATTGATCTCGGGCGCGATCCTGGCTCTGCTTGTGGTGGCCGGGGCGGCGATCATGGCGTTCATCAAGCCCCAAGGTTCGATCGGCAACGCGAACATCGTGATGGGCAAGGACAGTGGCGCACTGTATGTCGTGGTGCGCGACAAGACCGACAAGACAAAGATGACCCTGCACCCCACGCTGAATCTCGCGTCCGCGCGATTGATCGCTGGAAGCGGTGAGTCACCGACATCGGTCAAAGACAGCAAGCTCAGTTCTGTTCCTCGGGGGCCCATTCTCGGCATTCCAGGTGCCCCGGCTGCCTTGCCGGGGACACGGCAGGGTGATCGATCGCAGTGGACCCTCTGCGATATCGTTCAGCTTTCGGCGACCGGCGGTGCGGCATCGTCCGCAGGTGCCACCACCACTGCTATCGCCGGTGGCCTCGAGCTCAGCGACCGTATGCGCAAGGCGGAATCCGGCGCCGCCCTGCTGGTTCGTAAGGGCGACAAGACCTACCTGATCTACGACGGCAAACGCGCCGAAGTAGATCCTCAGAACACTGTCATGGCGAGGTCCCTGAACCTCTCTGGAATGCAGCCGCGGCCGATCTCAACCGACCTCTTGGGTGCGGCGCGGGAGGTGCCACCACTGGTTTCACCGACGATTCCGAATGCCGGAGAGTCCGGTCCCGGGAAGCTGAGCAACATCAAGATTGGCGGCGTGATTCGGGTGGGTGCCGCGGACAGCTCGGGCAGCCCTGAACTCTACGTTGTGTTATCCGGTGGGGTGCAGCGTATTTCGTCCTTCACCTCGGTGGTGATTCGCAATGCTGACTCGCAGGGTATGAGTGAGATCAAGTCGGTGCCGCCGGATTTGCTCGATGGCGTTCCCACGGTGCACTCACTCCCCGTGGACGATTTCCCTGCGGAAGCACCGAAGGTGATCAAGGCTGAAGACAACCCGGTCGCGTGTATCTCGTGGGCGAAGCAAAGCGGTGCCGGACGCACGGAAACGGATGCGACCGAAGGACCGTCGGATCGTTCCATCGTGACTCTGCTGACCGGTACTCGCCTGCCGCTGCCCGAGTCCGCGACCCCGGTGGCGCTGGCGACAGCCGATAAGACCGGTGATCGCATCGACGCGGTATACATCCCGCCCTCGACCGGCGAATATGTGATCGTCACGGGCACAGAGCCCGGCAGTCTGCGGCGCGACAGCTTGTTCTACGTGGCCGACAACGGTATTCGCTACGGTATTCCGGATGCCAAGACGGCTCAGATTCTCGGCTTGGGCTCCACGCCGCACTTGGCACCCTGGTCGATCATCGGTCAGCTTGTCGCAGGCCCGACATTGTCTGCTCAGGATGCGCTGACCCAACGAGACATCCTTCCCACCGGCTCCTGAACCGGCGGCGGCTCGGCCCCTATTCGATCTTTCCGTTACGATCGGTGAATCGGAAATGACTCTCCGCCTGGCGGAGTGGGTTGGGGGAAGGCTAGTGCTCGGGCTGAATCGTCTTTGGCCAGCCCGCTTCGGACAACGCGCCGCGTTGGCTCTCGTACTCGTGATCACGGGTCTGACGAGCGTCGGCTGCGGTTCCGAATCCGAAGCGGTTAACTCGACTTCGGACTCGATCGATCTCTCCAAACTCGACGTAGGCCCCTATTCAGCGGGGCCGACGGACGTGGTTCCGAAGGACCGCGCGGCGATGGGGCGCAACCTGGAGGCATTGCGGCTCGCTCGGGTCATGCCACTTCCCCAGGAGATCGACCCGGCGCTGACTTACTACGCCGGCGACGTAGCTCCGTTCACACGTGCGGAGGATTTCGACGGAGGTGCAGTTCTCGAATTGCTCGACGGAGAGCGTTTCGCGGAGAATACATCCGGGTTCGTGTCCGGGTTCCACATCCGCGGCCAGTCGAGCGATGACAAGTCGATCGCGTACAACATCAGCGCTGCCGCGATGCTCTTCGAAACTGACGAAGCGGCGTCCGTCGCAGCCCCGGCGCTCGCCCGCACTGGATTCACTCGTAACTTCAAATATGGCGAGGGAACCGAACCTGCGCAGTCGCTGCAGTATCCGACTGCGGCGGTCATCTGGACGCCTAAGATGCAAACTCTCGCATCCTGGTATGCCACAGGAAGATTCGTAATCGTCGCGGTAGCTCTAAATCGCGAGAACGTACAACTGAATGTCAGCGATCAGGCCGGCCTCGTGGCATTGGCCGACCACACGACCAGCGTTATCGCCGAGCGCCTGAAGAACTTCCAGCCGACGCCCATGGACAAGCTTTCGGAGTTGCCGGTCGATCCCGAAGGCATGCTCCGCCTCACGCTGAGTCGGCCGACCGGAGACCGAACCGGGTACGCGGTGACAGGCAGACTGGACTCCAAGACCGCCCTTCAACGATCGACCGATCTGGCACGGATCCGTGAGCTGTACGAGCGAACAGGTGTCGACTACATCAGCTACGGCGCTGGAGAATTGGTAAGGACGCGTGATGCCGCAGCGGCTGGCGTCTATATGAAGGAGATATCGGCCAGCAGGTTTCTCCACCGCATCGAGCCACCGCCGGGTCTGCCGGTAGCCCTGTGCGAGAAGTACCGTGGCCCGAGGAGCCGTGCGTTTCCCTACCACTGTTATGTCACACATGGACGGTACGCGGCCGAGATCTGGTCTCAACAGCAGCAGGATGCGTATCAACGGATCTCCGCTCAGTACGCAATACTCGCGAACGACAAGTAGGGGAACCGTGTTCGAGAGACGAGGCCGCCCTTCTGGGGGCAAGGGCCTTTCCACGGCTGTCGCCGCGGCCGTGACCGTAGCCACGCTTGCTGCCTGTGGGAGCAACGTTCCGGGCAGCCCAGCTGCAGGCGAGATCGATGTGCGGACTTTGGACGTAGGTAACTACCCCACCGATCCTTTCGATGTCCGGAGCACCGAGAGCCACAGCGTGTACACCGGCTCGGTGTTGGCGATAGCGCGTTTGGCCGATGCAATGGCACTGGGAACCGATGTAGATCCGATCCTGGTGTACGGCGATATGGGCGGCGACGTGGTCAGTCCTGCCAGTGGAATGGAAGTACTCAGCAAAGTGGTAAGGCCGGTACTGGCACGCAACGGCATGTTGCTGGCAGTTACCACGGCGAGCAGTAGCAAGCCGCTGCCCACTACGCATAGCTACGACCTTTCGGACAACTTCAAGCCGTTCGGGGATGTGAACGGGATCCCCGATTCGGCGGCGCTCAACATCACTGTGCTGCAGTTCCCCGATCAACAGCGCGCACAAGCTGCGGCCGAGCAGATGGAAGCTGCTGATTTCGATGTCGCACCGGACCAGAATGCCCATCTGTCACTCACCGGGTACCCGGAAGCCAAATCGCACTGGCGGCCGGGAGTGCCGTCGATGGCTGCGACCCTTGCTCGCGGCCAGTATGTGATGAACGTATTCGCACAACTTCCGAACCCCGATATCGATGGGCTGAAGAGCCTGGTAGAGAAGGCGTTTGCAGCTCAAATTCCACTGCTGGACAAACTTCCTCCGCTGTCTGCCCGTGACATGCTTCGCCTGGACTACGACCCCGACGGAATGCTGCGTCGCACCTTGCACCCCAAGGACTACCTCAGCCTCAGCGCGAAGCAGGAGATAGTGCACGGCGCCCGCGGCTATCTGCAGTTCATCGCTGACCGTGCGCCATGGAAAAAGCTGTTCGAAGAACACGGTGTCGATCGCATCTCAACGGCGTCTACCGGCGCGCAGCTCATGCGTGCCCGTGATGAGCAATCGGCGACCGCCCTGTGGACCGGGATCAAGCCCCTGCAACCCGGCAGAGCAGACGCGGCTCCCGGTGTGCCCGATGTGTTCTGCGGTGAGAATCCGACGCCGAGCAAGGACAATTACGGGGCGGCCTGGGACTCCAAGAACCGCTACTACTGCACCCTTCGCTACGGCCGCTATGTCGCCCGTGTAGCCAGCTCGCAGCTACCCGATCTGCACCAGCGTGCCGCGGCTCAGTACACGCTGCTGGCCAAAAGTCAGTACCTGTAAGGATTTACGATGGCAATCGGCCCAGGGTCCGTCGTCGGGGGCTACCGAGTGGAGCGGCTACTCGGAACCGGCGGTATGGGCTCTGTCTATCTCGCACGCCACCCGCAACTACCCCGCTGGGATGCGATCAAGGTGCTCAGCGCGGAGTACTCGAGCGACAGGGAATTCCGCGGCCGCTTCGAGCGTGAGGCGAATCTCGCTGCCACACTCGACCATCCGAATGTCGTGTCGGTGTACAACCGAGGTGAAGAGCACGGGCAACTCTGGATCGCCATGCAGTATGTGGAGGGCGTAGACGCAGCGCAGGTCATGGAGCGGGAACCGGGTTCCATGACGGTGTGGCGGGCGTTGCATATTGTCTCCGAGATCGGCCGCGGGCTGGATCATGCGCATCGGCGCGGCATGCTGCATCGCGATATCAAGCCGGCGAATTTCCTGCTGTCAGCGGTCGATGGCGGCGAAGAGAGGGTGCTGCTCACCGATTTCGGTGTCGCCAAGTCCACCGATGACACCAACGAGCTCACGCAGGCGGGCAGTTTCGTCGCCACGATCGCGTATGCGTCGCCGGAGCAGTTGGCAGGCCGGGCGGTGGATCATCGGGCGGATATCTATGGGCTCGCCTGCTCGTTCTTCAAGCTGGCAACGGGACGGAATCCGTATCCGGGCACGCAGCCGGCCGTCGTGATGATGGGGCATCTGAGCGAACCGCCGCCTCGTATCACCGATATCGATCCGGGGCTGCCCGCGGCCGTGGACGAGGTGCTGGCGGTCGCGCTGGCCAAGGATCCCGATGAGCGTTTCGGATCGTGTCATGAGCTGACCGCGGCGTTGAAATCGGCGCTCGAATACGGTGTTTCGGGCCTTTCGATGAGTACGGTGCCCCGGCCGACGATCTCGCCGCCGGTGGCGCGGCCGCAGCCCGTGGCCGAGTCCGCCGATGCGTCGCGGGGGCACGCAGTGCGTTGGTGGCTGCTGGGCGGGGCCGCCGCCACGGTGGTGGCCGTGGCTGTCACTGTTGGCATCCAGTTGACGAAGGCCCCTTCGCCCGCGACCGCAGGCACCGGGGCGACCTCTTCGGCTGCGCTCGCCGCACCGAAATCGGTCGCGGAGGCGAAGGCGGAGAACCCGGCCTTCGGCGGCAAATACATTGTCGCGATCGATATCTCAGGTCAGAGTGGACAGTCCGCCGACCTGGACTTCCAGTTGAAGCCGAGTAGCCAGTCGAAGTTCTTCGAGGATCTCGGCTTCTCCTACAGTCCCCGCTTCACCCGCACGGGCAACGAGCCCAGCCCCCGCCCCGTGGCTCCGGACAGTCAGGCCAAATACACGGCAATGGCGCCGATTACGTCCGGCTACGTGCTCGTGGTGCGCAGCGACACGGACGCCGGCAATGGCGGCCTCGTCAATCTGCCCGTAGCGGTCGGCTCGACCCCCGCGACGGTCATCGTGCTCGATGATCCCGCGGCGGTCACCGCCTTCCGTGAGTGGTCCGACAGGTCGGAGCGGATCCTGCTGGAGAAGCTGGTCCCGATCCTGAGCCGAACCGTCAAATAGCCCGCGCCGGAGCCAATCCGATGAATCGCTGCTCGGTCGGCGTGGTCACCAGCTGCGCAACGGTTCTCGCCGCCGGGGTGTGCACGGTGACCATGTGCGGATCGTTGGGGTGCTGGAGGATCGTCACGTCCGCGTCGTCGGGCTGGTAGTCGTCGGGGAGGCGGTCGTAGACCGACAGGACGGTGGCAGAGCCCGGGGGAGCGGAGGCGGGGACGCCGTCGAAGACGATGATGGTGGCGGCCGGGTGGGGTGCGCGGGGGTTCATGATGTTCTGCCGGGAGCTCTGGGTGACCGAGGAGGCCAGGGACAGGGCGTGGGTGGAGCCGACGTTGTTGATCATGGATTGCCAGGCGCCGGGGCGGTTGGTGTGGACTACCGCGCCCGCGCCGAGGGCGATGGCGCGCAGGATGACCTGCTGGGCCAGGGGGAGTCCGGAGACGACGTCGATGCGGCGGGAGCCGTCGCCGACCAGGGGGACGGCGATGCCGCGGCCGGTGGCGTCGGCGCCGATCAGCTGGCCGCAGCCGGCAGTGGGCACCGCGATATCCGAAAGTGCTTCCAGGGGACCGCGATAGCCGCTGGAGCGGGTTTCCTGTGCGCCGAAGGAGAGGGTATCGGCGAGGGCCCAGAGTTGCAGGCCGTTGAGTTCGCGGAGGCCGGGCAGCGGGGGAGTGTCGAGTTCCTCGGTGGCGTCGTAGCGGACGCGGGCATCGACCTCGATGGTGTCGGCGGACGGCTCACCGCGGGTGGAGCTCTTGGCGATCGGGCGCAGGCGCACGGTCACGGTGGTGGCCAGGCTGCGGACGGTCCAGATGGCGGCCAGGCCGTCGGCGGTGAAGGCGTCCGGGTCGATCTGGAAGGTGTTGAGGTGGATGCCGTTGTGCTCCAGCGACTTCGGGTGCTCCACGAACTGGCCGACGGGGATGCCGCGGCTGAGTTCACGCACCGCGCTGGTCATCTCGGCGGAAGTCAGCACGGAGGCCGTGATGCCCCGCGCGGCAAGGCGATTGGCGACGCGCCGGGTGGCGATGATGGCCGAGCGCAGCGCGCCCTCGGGACCGCCGCCGCGATTGTCGACCGCCTTGCTGTTGTTCAGCGGGTTCAAGCGCAGCACCAGCCACACCGTGCGATGCGCGATAGCCGGTAGCGGGCCGAGGATTTCGTCGTACAGGTGGCCCAGCGGTGCGATGCTGGCGGCATAGCCCGACAGCACGGCCTCGGCGCTGGCGGTGCGGGTACCGGTGCTGATCACATCGGCGGAATCCAGCTCCAGGTCGTATTGCCTGAGGCAGGAAGCGATTTCGGTCAGCGGCAACACCTGGTCGGTGCTCAGCGACCCGCGCTTCAGCAGCGTCAGCGTGTCCGGTGGCGGATCGATACGCAGCATGGTGGTGAGCAGCGTTCCGTCCCAACGCAATCCATAACTACCGCCCTCGGGCAGCGGCACGTCGAACAACCGCGACTCGGTCATCTCCCTGCGCCGCGCCTGCCGCCATTTGAACGCCGCCCAGGAGCCGAAGCGCAGCCCGAACGGCGTGCCCCGCACCGGGAACAGGCCGATCAGGACCGGGACGGCGGCGGCGATCAGCGTGGCCCACCAGGGCGCGTGGAACGCGACGGCGACCAGCGAGGCCGCCACCGCGAGCAGGCCCACCGGAATCACCAGCCGCAGCGGCAGATTCCGGAACAGCCACAGCTCGTCCGAACGCAGTTCCGCCGGTGCGGGTCTCGGCGCGGGCGAGTCGTTCAAAGGTTCCCCCTCAGTCGGCTGCCGACGCCAAGCCCAGCGAGGTGAGCAGCGTCGTCAGCGCGGCTTTCATATCCGATGCCTCGATGCGCATCAGGACGGATTCGTCGACTTCGCTCAGGTCCAGCGATTCGTCGTTGGCGAGCCGGAATTCGCGCTCTTCTTCGGCCGTCTCGATCAGATTGCGGATGAAACGGCCGTTGCCGGCCAGGTCCACGCCGCGGCGCGGCTGCCCGCTCTGATCGGTGCTCTCCATCTCGTACAGCTTGGTGCAGGTGCGCACCAGCTGCTCCAGCGCGCCCTCGGACAGCGAGGAATCCCGCTTGGCCGAGATCACCTGGCCGATCTGGCCGAGCTCTTCGGCGCTGTAGGACGGGAACTGCAGGCGCTTGGCGAAACGGGAGGCCAGACCGTCGTTGGCGGCCAGGAAGCGATCGATCTCGCCGTCGTACCCGGCGATGATCACGACCAGTCGGTCTCGATCGTTCTCCATACGCGCCAGCAGCGTGTCCACCGCCTCGCGGCCGAACGCGTCCCCACCCGAAAGACCGGTCTGGATCAGCGTGTACGCCTCGTCGATGAACAGCACGCCGTCCATGGCGGTATCGATGAGCGCCTCGGTCTTGATCGCGGTCGCGCCCAGATGCTGCCCCACGAAGTCCGAACGCTTGGTCTCCACGACCTTGTCGGTCTTGAGAATGCCCAGGCCACAGTAGATCTTGGCGACCACGCGCGCGATGGTGGTCTTACCCGTTCCGGGCGGACCGGTGAAGGCCAGGTGCTGACCGCGCGCCGAACTCGAAAGCCCCTTCTCGGCACGGATCTTCGCCAGCTGCGCGCTCGACTGCAGCTTGGCCACCTGGGTTTTCACCGCGGCCAGGCCGATCTGCTTGTCCAGCTCGGCGCGCGCGGCGGCCAGGATCTCCTTGGCGCGATCCTCGTGCTCGGCGGCCTGCTTCTCCTCCAGCGAAGGCGCCGAAGCCGGATCCCACTTGTCGGTGCGGGCCTCGATCACCTCCTTGTTGGTCAAGGTGATCCGATACGTCCGGTCGCGCATGGCGGCGGTATTGGCATCGAAATCGGGCGCCTGTGAATAGACCTTCTCGAACAGCGCCTGTGCCTCTTCGGCATTGCCGGTCTCGCGCAGGCACAGGCCGCGGCAGAACATGGCGGCGGTGCGGGCGGCCGGAATCGGGCCCGCCTCGGCCTGTTCCATGCGCCGGATCGCCTCGCCGAACAGACCGAGCTGCGCGCAGGCTGTGCCGACCATCACATGTGCGCCGGCGGCCAGATAGGGATCCTCCCACTGATCCGACCGCGCCAGCACGGTCATCACATCGGGCCAGCGCTGGGTGTTGTAGTGCAGGATGCCGCGCACGTAAGCCGCGATCCGGCCGTCGATTTCGAAGTCCGGATCCGAAGACCGTTCGCGGCGGTGCTTTTCCAGTTCGTCGAGCACCAGTTCGGCTTCGTCGTACTGTTTATCGGCAATCAGATGCGCGGCGTACGCGAGGTGAATTTCGGTGAAACTGGCCAGCGGGTAATCGATGTAGAGCCCGGGCAGAAAACGTCCAGCAAGCACCCGCTGCGGCAGCCCCAACCGGCGCTGTTCCCGATACAGGGAGACCGTGCTGGTCTTGTACAGGTTGTACAGAACATCCTTGGTCACCTCACCGGCAACCGCCCGGCCCAACCAGGCGTCGCACATGGTGGCGTCCCACTCGGTGGCGCGCTGAAAGGCCAGCTTCGCGTACTCGAGATCCTTGTTGGACTCCTGGCCGTCGATGCTCAACCCCAGTGACAGCACTCCCGCATCGAAGGCGCGTTGTGCCTGGCGAGTGTCGATCATCCTTGGCGAACCCCGAATTCGTAGAACCTGGTTAGGCTTTCGTTCACAATCCCACCCCGCACCGTGCGATCGCACAGGTGCGGTCAGTCGGATACATTATGGTTAACCGCCCTAGGCGGGCAACTGTTGGAGAAGTCAGGAGCAGTTCAGCACGTGACCGCACAGTCGCTCGGCGGCCTTGGAGCCACCGAACCCGAATTGTGCCGAGTGTCCGTCATCGGGGGGAACACCCAGCTCGACGTCGGGCTGCCGGCAAACACGCCGATCGCCGCATTCATCGACGATCTCGTGAAGCTCATCGAATCTCGCGACCCGGAGCCACTGGGCAGCGAAGAGGGGGGAACGCCACTTCAGCCGCAGCATTGGACGCTGGCCAAACTGGGCCGCGACATGATCGCGCCCAACCAGACGCTCAATGACGCGGAGATCTACGACGGCGAACTGCTCGTCCTGCGCGCGGTGGCGGCCAAGGAATCGCCCGCGCTCTTCGACGATGTGATCGATGCCGTATCCCGGCTCACCGCAGAGGAATTCCGGGGCTGGTCGCCGAGCTCGGCGCGCTGGACCGGACTGGCCGCGGGCGCGGTGGCGGTGCTGATGGCGCTGGTGCTGGGCGCGGTATCGCGCGGCAACGGCGATGATTTCGTCGCGCCCGCCATGCTGCTCGGCGGGGCCGTCGCGGCCTTGGTGGCGGCCATGATCGCCAAGCGCAAGTACGCGGACGAGCTGACCGCCTCGGTGCTCACGCTGTGCCTGCTGCTGCTCACCTTCGGCGGGGCGGCGCTGGCCGTGCCCGGCGAACTCGGCAGTCCGCATCTGATGCTCGGCGCGACGGCCACGCTGCTGGTGGCGGTGGTCGGCTACCGGGTGATCGGGGCGGGCGGGACCATCGTCGCCACCGCCGTCACGCTGGTGGTGCTGGCCGGTGGCGCGGCGGCGGTGCGGGTGATCTGGGACGCGGGCACCGTGAAAATCGCTGCCGGGGTGCTGATCACCTCCATTCTGCTGCTGTCCATGGTGCCGCGGCTGGCCGCCATGCTGGCCCGGCTGCCCGTGCCGCCGGTGCCCACCGCGGGCGCGGCCATCGATCCGGCCGATCACGAACCGCGGCCGACCATCGAGGGCATCGGGGCGATCGGCGCGACGGTGCTGCCATCCGCGCACGGCCTCGGGCAGCGGGCGCGCACCGCCAACCAGTTCCAGACCGGCATGGTCATCGGCAGTGCGGTCGGGGCCAGTTTCGGCGCGGTCGTCGCAGCCGATCCGCTGGGCTCCCCGCGCTGGCAGGGCATCGCGCTCGCGGTGGTCGTCGCCGTCATCCTGTGCCTGCGCGGTCGCTCCTTCGCCGACCTCACCCAGGCCACCACGCTGATCGCCGGCGGCTGCGTCACTTTCGTGTCGCTGCTGGTGCTGCTGGCGCTCGCCGATCCCGAAATGCCGCTGCTCTCGGCCGGACTGCTGCTCGCCTTCGCGGTGGGCGCGATCGGTTTCGGTGTCATCGGTCCGCACGTCGAGGTGACCCCGGTGACCCGGCGCTTCAACGAGATATTCGAATACGGCCTGATCGTATCGATCGTCCCGCTGGTGCTGTGGCTCATGGACGTCTACTCGATGGCGCGGAACATATGAGACGGATCCATCGCGACTGGGGTCGGATCGTCTGTGCGGCAAGCATTCTCGGATCGGCGCTGCTGGGACCGGTAGTGCCGGCTTCGGCATTGCCGGTCAAGGCCGTCACGCCGCCGACGGTCGATCTCGGGGCATTGGGGGAGGCGCAGGCGCTCAGTGGCAAGCCCGCGCCGCAGCAGCCCACCGAGAAGCACGCGCTGTGCAACGAGCCCTCGCTGGCCGGGTCGGTGCCGAAGGACGAGCCGTACTCGCAAGGGGTGCTGAACCTTTCCGCCGCATGGCAATTCAGCCGGGGTGCCGGGCAGAAGGTCGCGGTCATCGACACCGGGGTGAACCGGCATCCGCGGTTGCCGGGGCTGGAGGCCGGGGGCGATTTCGTTTCCGGTGGTGACGGCACCGACGAGGATTGCGACGCGCACGGCACCTTCGTGGCCGGCATCATCGCTGCCCAGCCCAGCCCGGACGATGCCTTCGTCGGCGTCGCGCCCGAGGCCACCATCCTGTCCATCCGGCAGGTCAGCGACCATTACAAGGTCAAGGGCTCCGGCGGCGACAAGGCGCCGGGCAATATGAGTACCCAGGGGTACGGCAATGTGACCACCCTCGCCGCCTCGGTGGTGCGGGCGGTGGACATGGGCGCCACGGTCATCAATATCTCCGAAGTGGCCTGTACCGCAGCGGGTTCCGAAACCGCCGACGGCGCGCTCGGGGCCGCGGTGCGCTACGCCTACGACCGCAATGTCGTGGTCGTCGTCGCGGCCGGGAACGTGGACTCCTCCAGCGGGTGCACCACGCAGAACGACGAGAACCCGCAGAACTCCGCGGACAGCTGGAAGAAGGTCAAGACGGTGGCCAGCCCGGCCTGGTTCAGCAAGTACGTGCTGGCCGTCGGCTCGGTCGACCGTAACGGGAGCCCGTCCAGCTTCACCCTCTACGGTCCGTGGGTCTCGGTCGCCGCGGTCGGCACCAATATCATCGGGCTGGACAGCAAGGGCGGTGCGACCGGATTGGTCGACCGAGCCCTGACCTCGAACGGGTGGCAGCCCATCGGCGGCACCAGTTTCGCCGCGCCCTATGTGTCCGGCCTGGCGGCGTTGATTCGCGCGCGCTTCCCGGAGATGACCGCGCAGCAGGTCATGGACCGGATCACCCGCACCGCGCACGCGCCCGGCACCGGTCGTGACGATCGCATCGGCTACGGCCTGATCGATCCGCTGGCCGCGCTCACCGCGCAACTGCCGGACAAGCCCGTGACCGTCGGCTCCGATCAGGCGCGCGCCTTCCCCGAACCTCCCAAACCCGTTGGCCCGCCGCGCCTGCCGCGACTGGTGGCCATTGTCGGCTCCATCGTTTGTCTGTCCGCGCTCGGAATCGGTCTCGCGCTGTCGATCCCGTTCCGCCGCGCCCGCCGCGACGACGAGCTGCCCGACCTCGATTCGTAAGAACCGGAGCAATATTCATGGCTACCGAAGGTTTCGTACGCCGGCCCCGCATCGCCCCGCCGCGCGCGCCGGGCGGAGAGATGGCGCTCACGCCGCCGCCGGAAATCCCGCGCGCGGTGGCGGGTTCGCTGCTCACCAAGCTCATGCCGGTGGTCATGGTGGTGGCCATGATCGGCATGGTGGCCATGATGGCCATGATGGGCCGGTCGATCCTGACCAACCCCATGATGATGATGTTCCCGATGATGATGATCATGTCGATGGCGGGCATGCTCATGGGCCAGCGCAGCGGCAACAAGAGCGCGGCCGAACTCAACGAGGATCGCAAGGACTACTTCCGGTATCTGGACCAGACGCGCCGGGAAGTGCGGCGCACGGCGCAGAAACAGCTGGAAACGCTGGTGTGGAGTCATCCCGAACCCGCCGACCTGCCCTCGGTGGTGGGATCGCGGCGGATGTGGGAGCGGCGGCCCAACGATCCCGACTTCGGGCATGTGCGGGTCGGGATCGGTACCCACCGGCTGGCGGCCAAGCTGGCGCGGCCGGAGACCGGACCCCTCGAAGACCTGGAGCCGGTATCCACGGTGGCGTTGCGGCGGTTCGTGCGCACCCACTCCGTGGTGCACGAACTGCCGACCGCGGTGTCGCTGCGGGCATTTCCGGCAATCAATGTCGAGGGTCCGGCCGAGGACGCCCGCATGATGGTGCAGAGCATGCTCATGGAGTTGACGGCTTTCCATGGGCCCGACCATGTTTCGGTGGCCATCGTGTGCGCCGATCCGGACGCCGAAGCCTGGTCGTGGGCGAAATGGCTGCCGCACCTGCAGCATTCGTCGGCGCGTGACGGTATGGGCGCGGCGCGCATGATGTACGGCTCGCTCGGTGAGCTGGAGACGGCGCTGGCCGACGATCTGCTCGAACGCGGGCGGTTCATGCGCAATCCGCAACCCACGCAGGGGCGGGTGCATCTGGTCGTGGTCATCGACGACGGGTATGTCAGCGGTAACGAGCGGCTGATCAGCGAATCCGGTCTGGACGCCGTGACGGTGATCGACCTGAGCGCCAGTGAGAACTCCCTGGCCGCGCGGCGTGGGCTGCAGCTGGTCGCCGCCGGGGGTGAGGTGTTCGCCAAGAGCGCCGCGGGTACCGAGAAGTTCGCGACCGCCGACCGGGTGACGCTCGCCGAGGCGGAAGCCTTCGCGCGCAGTCTCGCCCGCTACCGGATCGCCACCGCCGCCCAGATCGTGAGCCTCGGCGACAACACCACGACCACCGATCCCGGTCTGATGGCGTTGCTGAAGATTCCGGACGCCGCGCAGATCGACCCGTCCAAGGTGTGGCGTCCGCGCGCCGGGCGTGAGCGGCTGCGGGTGCCGATCGGTGTCACCCCCGACGGCACCCCCGTCGAGATCGACATCAAGGAATCGGCCGAGAACGGTATGGGCCCGCACGGGCTGTGCATCGGCGCCACCGGTTCGGGTAAGTCGGAATTCCTTCGGACCCTGGTGCTTTCGATGGTCGCCACGCACTCGCCCGATCAGCTCAACCTGGTGCTGGTCGACTTCAAGGGTGGCGCGACCTTCCTCGGCCTGGATCCGCTGCCGCATGTCGCGGCGGTCATCACCAACCTCGAGGACGAGCTCGCGCTCGTCGACCGTATGCGTGACGCGCTCGCCGGTGAGATGACCCGGCGGCAGGAATTGCTGCGCTCCGCCGGCAATTTCGCCAATGTCAACGATTACGAGAAGGCGCGGGCGGCCGGCGTGCCGCTGGATCCGCTACCGGCGTTGTTCGTGGTCATCGACGAGTTCTCCGAATTGCTCTCGCAGAAGCCGGATTTCGCGGACCTGTTCGTCATGATCGGCCGCCTCGGGCGGTCGCTGCACGTGCATCTGCTGCTGGCTTCGCAGCGGCTCGAGGAGAACAAGCTGCGCGGGCTGGACGCGCACCTGTCGTATCGGATCGGTTTGCGGACCTTCTCCGCCAACGAATCCCGGGCGGTGCTCGGTATCACCGACGCCTACCACCTGCCCGGCGTGCCGGGGTCGGGTTACCTCAAGAGCGACGCGTCGGATCCGTTGCGGTTCAACGCGACCTACGTGTCCGGGCCCTATGTCGCGCCGCGCGCTACCCGGCAGGCCGACGGCAGTGCGCTCGTCGAAGCGCCGCCGCGGGAATTCACCGCCGCGCCGGTGGAAGTGCTGGCGCTGCCCGCACCCGATCGCGTGGATCCGCTCGATCTGCTGCCGCCGCCACCGACCGCCGACGAAGGCATTCCGGACAGCCTGCTGCAGGTCGTGGTGAAGCGCCTGACCGGGCACGGGCGTCCGGCGCACGAGGTGTGGCTGCCGCCGCTGGAGGAATCGCCGACGGTGGACATGCTGCTGCCCGATCCGGACTGGCGGTCGCCGGTCAACCGGCACGGTCAGCTGTGGATGGCCATCGGCATCATCGACAAGCCGTACGAGCAGCGGCGTGACGTGCTCACCATCAATCTCGCGGGCGCGCAAGGCAATGTGGCGGTGGTCGGCGGCAAGCTGTCCGGTAAATCCACCGCGTTGCGCACCATCATCATGGCGGCGGCGGCCACGCACACCCCCGAACAGGTGCAGTTCTACTGCCTCGACTTCGGTGGTGGTTCGATGGCCAGCCTGGCCGGGCTGCCGCACGTCGGCTCGGTGTCGAACAAGCTCGACGTGGATCGCATTCGGCGCACCGTCGCCGAGATCGCGACCCTGCTGCGGCAGCGTGAGGAGCGGTTCGCGGAGCTCGGCATCGAATCCATGGCGGAGTTCCGGCGGCGTAAGCATGCCGCGCTGTCGCAGGGCATTCACGATGATCCGGTGCTGCAGGACAAGTTCGGTGACGTGTTCCTGGTCGTCGACGGTTGGGGTGTGATCCGCGAGGAATTCGATTTCCTCGAAGGGCAGATGAATGCCTTTGCCGCCCAGGGGCTTTCCTACGGCATCCACCTGGTGATCGCGGCCAACCGCTGGGCCGAGATCCGGCCGGGTGTCAAGGACATGACCGGTACCCGTATCGAGTTGCGCCTCGGTGACCCGTCGGACTCCGAGATGGGGCGCAAGGTCGCGGTCAATGTGCCGGTGAACCAGCCCGGGCGCGGTATCACCGCCGATCCGCTGCACATGCTGATCGCGTTGCCGCGCTTGGACTCCGATACCGATCCCGATACGCTGGCGGCCGGTGTGGCCGATGCGCGCACCCAGATGGAAGCCATGTACGGCAACCGGCGGGCCGCGGAGGTCCGGATGCTGCCGCTCAGCGTGCCGCGCGAGCAGGTGCTCAATCTGGCCGCCAAGCACGGCATCCAGCAGGGGCCGACCAAGGTGGTCATCGGTATCGGCGAGGCCGAATTGCAGCCGGTGGTACTGGATTTCGCGGCGGAACCGCACTTCATGGCGTTCGCCGACATCGAATCCGGCAAGACCACGCTGCTGCGCAATCTGATCCGGGGCATCGCCGAGAACTCGAACTCGCAAGAAGCCCGCGTCATCCTCATCGACTATCGGCGCACGCTGCTGGGCACGCTCGAAGGTGAACAGTTGGCCGGCTATTCGACGTCGTCCCAGACCTGTGGGCCGATGATCAAGGAAGTCGCCGGGTACCTCGCGAACCGGATCCCCGGCGCCGACATCACGCCCCAGCAGTTGCGCGAACGCAATTGGTGGACCGGGCCCGAAATCTACGTCGTGGTGGACGACTACGACATGGTCACCACCGGCGGCAATCCGTTCGGACCGCTCGTCGAACTGCTGCCGCAAGCCCGCGACATCGGCCTGCACCTGGTCGTGACCCGCATGATGGGCGGCGTCTCGCGTGCCCTCTACGACAATGTGCTCGGCACGATGAAGAACCTCTCGGTGTCCACACTGCTCATGAGCGGCCCCCGCGACGAAGGCAAGCTCATCGGCGATCTCCGCCCGATGAAGCTGCCGCCCGGGCGCGGCATCCTCTGGTCCCGCTCGGGCGACCAGATGATCCAGATCGCCGATCTCCCACCGGAATAGGGTTTCACGCACGTGGCAAGACTGTTCATCATCCTTACCCTGGCGGCCGGGGTCTTCTCGGCCCTGGCCTTCCAGCAGGGCGGCTATCTCCCCGGCGTCGTCTTCGCCCTGCTGGCGGTCGGTCCGCCGGCCTGGTTCATCACGACCGTGGTCCGCACCCGCCGCAACGGCGGCGTGGTCCCCGCCGCCTCGTCCCGCTCCCGCACCCTCGGCTGGATCGCGGTGGCCCTGATCGTCCCGCTCACCGGCTACTCGGTCTACTGGATGTTCTGGATGCCGAAGGCCAGCCGCACCGCGCTCTCCGAATACCGCGACCTCGAAAAGCTCTGCACCGGAAGCGATCGCAAATATTTCCCCGACGGCGCCGCCCACCAAGGCGCCGGCCCGCACCCCATCGCCATCTTCTACACCGACGAATCCGAAACCACCCAGCACGCCTCCATGGGCGCCGCCACCGCCCCCTCCTACTGGAGCGGCGACTACAAGAACCCCCAGAACGTCCAACTCGTAGCCTGCCTGGGCAGCGCCTCCAAAGGCGCCCACGTCACCAAGTGCGAATTCAAAACCGACACCCTCGACCAATACCAAGGCATCTACAACGCCACCCTCTACGAAACCACCACCGGCAAAAAAGTCGCCGAAACCCGCCTGACCGGCGCCACCACCCCCAACTGCCCCCACTTCACCATGACCAAGGGCAAAGACCCCGTCCTCTACACCGAACCCGACTTCGCCGAATACCAACGGGCCCTCGGCAAGTACGTAGAGAACTGACAGAGGCACTCGAGTGAACATTGGTCCCGGCACCGTCTTAGGTGGCTATCGCATCGAGCGGGTGCTCGGCAGCGGCGGCATGGGCACGGTGTATCTCGCCCAGCATCCCGCTCTACCGCGCTATGACGCCCTGAAGGTGTTGTGGCCGCACCACGCTACCGATGCCGAGTTTCGTGCACGGTTCGAACGCGAAGCGAAACTCGCGGCGACACTGGATCATCCGAATATCGTCACCGTTCACAACAAGGGCGAGGACGAGGGATGCTTGTGGATCGCGTTGCAGTATGTGCCGGGTACGGATGCGGCCAGCGCGGTCGAACGTGATCCGGTCGGCATGACGCCGCAGCGCGCGCTGAGGATCGTCGGCGAGATCGGGAAGGGACTGGATTACGCCCACGACCGCGGGCTGCTGCACCGCGACATCAAGCCTGCCAATTTTCTGCTGGCGCCGCAGGAGGGCGGTGAGGAACGGGTTCTGCTGGCCGACTTCGGCATTGCCAAACAGTCGGACGGTAATACCGAGCTGACGCGGACCGGCACTTTTCTTGCCACGATTGCCTATGCGTCGCCGGAGCAACTGTCCGGCGGACAGCTTGATGCCCGCAGTGATATCTACAGCCTGGCTTGCTCGTTCTACCGGCTCGTCGCGGGACAGACTCCGTTTCCGGGAACGCAGCCGCTCGAAGTGATGATGGGGCACGTCAATCAGCCGCCGCCGCGATTGACTGCGCTCCGGCCTGACTTGCCGGCGGCGATGGATGCTGTGCTGTCGCGGGCTTTGGCGAAGGATCCGGCACACCGTTATCGGAGCTGTCAAGAGTTCAGCGAGGCAGCTGCGGCGGCGTTGGCGACCAACTATCCGCGGAGTGCGCCCACTGTTGTAAACCGTTCGCCAGTATCGCAATTCGCTCATCTTGCCGGGGACAAGGCGGCTGCGGATGAGGCAGGTCAGGCTGCCGCGGACAAGGGGCGCCCGAAGCCGTTGCGCCCGCCAGCCGAGAAGCCGTTGCTCAACTCGCAACAGGTCCCCCGAATGGTGCGGGATCCGGCGGTTTTGGATCATGAGACGGAACGGAGCCCCGCTCGTCGGAGACTTGCCATTGGAATCGGTGCCGGGCTGCTGGCTGTAACTCTCGGGGCGTTGTACTGGACGAGCGGTGCGGTATCCGACGATGCACAGTCCGGTTCGGGGTGGCGTCCGTCGCCGGCGACCCTGACGTCGACGGCTACCGGCGGTCCGGTGTCCTCGGCGGCGCCGGTAGGGGTACAGGATCCGTGCGATCTGCTCGGCGGCAACGGCAGCGACGCGCCGTACCAATTCGGGCTCGGGAGTGTCGAGGTGCCGAGCAGCACCGCGGATCAACGGCGCTGCGATTGGCGGGATATCCAGCAGGGGAAGGCGTCGGGTGCCATTACGTTGTCGACGACCCCCGCGCCGGTGTCGGCGGAATCGGAATCGCTTCGCGTTTCAAATGCCGTCACCGCACAGCGGATTCGCATTCCGTCCGACACGAATCGAAACTATGCGACCTGCGTGGTCGTTTGGCCGACCGCGCGTGGGCACGTGCAGATCGAGATGACTAACCACTTCGCCCCGACCGTCACTCTGGATGATCTGTGTGTCCGGGCCGGGAGGATCTCCGATGCCGTCTATCCGAATATTCGATCCTGAGCTACTTGACGCTCTTGCGGAGGACTGGGATCAGTTTTTCCAGGAGGATGCGTTCGGATTGGTCGGTCCAGTTGCGGAGGGCTTCTACGGCGGCGGGGTCGTCGAGGACCATTACGGTGGCTCGGCGGCTTTGGATGCTGGAGGGCAGGTTTACCAGGCCGCCGCCGCCGGCGTTGGTGTCGCTGCGGACCGCGAGTAGGTAGCCGGAGTCGATTTGGTCCAGGGGGGAGGACTCGTAGCGGATTATGGGGCGGGGGGTGGTTTCCTCGTCTTTGCGGGTGCAGGCGGCGTGGTAGACGAAGCCGAGGTTTTGGAAGAAGGTGGCTTGGGGGCTGGGTTTGAGGTGCAGGGCCACGGTGGCGTTGTAGCCGGAGGTGCCTGAGACATCTACCGCCGCTATGGTTTTGCCTTCGAAGGCGGGGTTTTGGCGGCGGGCGTCGGCGGTGGTGGCGGGGGCGCCGGTGGGGGTGGGGGCCACGGTGGAGGTGGCGGCCGCTTCCGGGGCGGAGGTGTCGCGGGTGGACCAGATGCCTATGCCGGCGGCCAGCGCGAGGACGGTGACCGCGGCGGCCGCGGCGAACCAGAGGCGCTTGCGGGCGGGGGCGGTCCGGTCGCTCGCGGGTGGGGCGGCGGAAGGCGCCGGCGGGGTGTGGGTCTGGGTGCGAGGGTAGGACGCCGGGGCGGCATAGCGGCTCGGGAGGGTGTGCATGGTGAGGTCGGAAACCCCGAAATGCATTGCGGATTCGAGCGCTTTGGTGAATTCGTGGCAGGTGTCGAAGCGGCGGTTCGGGTCCTTGTCCATGGCTACCGCGAGGACTTCGTCCAGGGCGGGCGGGAGACCGGGGAGGGCGGCGGAGATGAGGGGTGGGGGTTCGGTGAGGTGGGCCATCATGATCATGGCCGGTTGGGTGCCGGGGTAGGGGTTGCGGCCGGTGGCGAGTTTGAAGAAGGAGCAGGCCAAGCCGTAGATGTCGGAGCGATGGTCGAGCTGGCCGCCGGTGAGCTGTTCGGGTGCGGCGTAGGCGATGGTGGCGACGAAGCTGCCCGCCTGGGTGAGCTCGGTGGTGTCGGCGGTGGATTTGGCGACGCCGAAGTCGGTGAGCAGGACGCGTTCCTCGTCGCCGTCGCCTTGGGAGAGCAGGAAATTGGCGGGTTTGATGTCACGGTGCAGGAGGCCGCGGCGGTGGGCGTGATCGAGGCCGCGGCCGACCTCACCGATGATGCGCAGAGCCCGGTGCGGGGTCATCGACTGCGGGTCGGCTTTCATGGCGGCGTCGGCGTCGACACCGTCCACGTACTGCATGGCGATCCACAGCTGCCCGTTCTCCTCGCCGCGGTTGTAGACCGAGACGATGTTCGGATGATCAAGGGCGGCAGCGAGATTGGCCTCCCGCTGGAACCGGGTGCGGAACTCGGCGTCGGCGGAGAACTGCGTGCTCAGCACCTTGATGGCGTCACGTCGGGGCAGCACGGGATGTTTGGCCAGATAGACCGTCCCCATGCCGCCCGCACCGAGCACCCGCTCGATGTAGTACCCGCCGATCACGGCACCCGGTCCGATACTCATGTGTTCCCTTACATCCATTCCGCATTGGCGAGCAGCGCGTATTGTGCCGCGGCACGCTGGTGCACGTCGGTCAGCTGATTACTGACGACCATCGCGACGTAGCGGCTGTAGCGAATGACGCACCGGAAGCGTTCGGCTGCTTGGGAATCGGCCGCCTCCTCGCAGATGACATCCGGAACACCTTGGGGTGTACTAGCTTTGTTCTTAAAGCCGCCGGTTATCGCGCCCGACAAGGTCGCGGCGGCAGCGGCGTCTCGGGCGCGCAACAGCAACGCGCCGTTCTTGGTTTCCGAGACCAGGTCCACCCCGGAGGGTTCGATGATCGCCCGCCATTTGTCCTGGGAGGTCACGCCGTGCAGGAAGCCGCGTGCGCTCATCACCCATTCGGATTTGACGGAGGGTTCGGGGCTGCCGGTGAGTTGCAGCGTGCGCCGGAACATGCCCTGCGGGTCGTAGTCCAGGCGCACGACGTCGCGGGGCGTCAACGGCGGCAGCTGGTCCAGCATCGGGAGCTGAACGGAAAGAGCCTGCTGTGCGAGGCTTTTCAGCCCCGCCTCTTCCGCCGACGGCTTCTGCACGAACACGTTGATCAGGTAGTCGCCGTGCGACAGCGTCACGCCCATGGTCGGAATGCCCGGCCGCCAATGGCCTTTCGCCTCCGGATACTTCTCGAGCGTGACCGGCTGGTTGGCCTCGGCCGCGACGGCGAAGTCCGCGGCTTCGATCTCGGTCGCGGTCTTGGCCGCCGATCCGGCGTCGGGGAACTGGATAACGGCGATATTGACGCTGGTGGTCTGCCCCGGATTGCCGCCGTCCGAGCGGTTCACCTCACGTTGGACCGTCTGGTCCCGCGCGGTGCTGGGATCGGTGTCGGCCGCCGACATGCTGAAGCCGAACATCATATTGCTGTTCTCGAGGATCGGCGTATCGACGGCGGCCAGGATATTCCCGGCATTCCGGGCGGAGGTGATGCCGACCGCCGCACGCCCGAATTTCAGGCTGGGATCGACTTCCGTCCCGTTGGCGACGAAGCCGGCCAGCCGCATGGCGGCCAGTTCGTTCCCCTTGTACACCTTGTGGAAATACTGCGCCCGGTAGTCCAGCGGGATGGTCGAGTACCGGCCGACATCGAAGGTGCGCGCATCGGGTTCGGCGGCGCCGGGAGTGCCGGACACCGTCGGCCCGCACGCGGTCGCCAGCGTGACCGTGGCCAGGGCGAGCGCGCCGGAGAGCAGGCGGGCCGGAGTGTTGCGGAAGAATGCCATGCGCCGTCTCACTTGCTGTTCGCGAGGATCGCGTACTGGGCCGAAATGCGTTGCTGGGCTTCCGGTAGCAGAGACGCGAAAGCGAACCCCACATAGCGGTCGTAGCTCACGTAGCAGTAGTAGGGGACCGCGTTGGCGATGGGCCCCCGATACTTCTGGCAGCGTGCGCCGGGCAACCCCTTCGGGGCCTCGGCATCGACCATGTACTTGTCGGCGGTCACGTCGGCCAGATACTGCTTGGCGGCGGCCGCGTCCCGGGTCCGCACCAGTTGTGTCGCACCGTAGCCGACCAGATCGACGCCGGTGCGTTCGTACAGCGCCCGGGTGCGTTCGGGATACTCCGCGAAATGCAGGTCGGCCGCCGCGCCGTAGACACCCGGCGGCCGTTCGTAGGAATCACCGTCCGGTTTGGGCAGGGTCCGGTACAGCATCTGGTCGGGATCGGAGACCCGCTGCGCGAGCTGATCGGGCGGGGTCGGCTGGAATGCCCGCAAACGATCGGCGACCACACGAATCGCGTTCTCCGCCAGGCCCAGCAACTTGTCTGGCTCGGAGACGCCCAGCTGCTTGTCCTCCGCGCTGTCGACCACCGGCACGATCACGTACTTGCCGGTCACGTACCAGCCGGCCAGCGCCTTCTTCTCGGAATGGAACTTGAAAGCGGTATCGGGGTACTTGGCCGACTTGACCGCGGTGACCTCCCCGGGTTGCCCGCCGGTGTTGTAGAACCCCCGCGCGGCCAGGGCGCTCGCGGCGGCGGTGGCCTGAGCTTCGGTCTCGAACAGCAGCACCGACGCCGACATCGAATTGCCGATGCCCTGGTCCGAATCGGTCTGCCCGGTGCTGGCGAATCCGCCCACGAATCCGGGTGCGTCGGTATCGAATCCGGTCTGGTCCAGGTAGGTGAACATCGGTCCGGCGTGGCTCTCGCCGGGCGCGAGGAAGGCGTGCACGACATCCGGCCGATTGACCTTCATGGACTGATCGATCTCCACCGTCAACGGCATGACGGACGCGAGCGCTTCCGCCTCGAAGAACCTGCCCACGAATTGGCGATTCTTGGGTTCGAAGGCTTTCGGCTGGGTGCGATAGTTGCCCACCTCGAGCGCGGCGAGGTCGACCACGGGCTCCGGATCGCTGCCCGCGCCGGAGTCGCCACCGCACGCCGCCGTGCCCGCGACCAGCGCTGTCGCCAGCGCAAGCGCCGGCCATGCTCGCGAAAATGTGCGCAACGACTTCGCCCCCCGGCCCCTTGGTCCACCTCGATTCGCGGGTGGATGTCAATCCTTGTTGCCGGGAGTCTAACCAAACGCTCGGTTTCGGGCGCGGCCCAGGTCGTACGCCGCTACTCCGGCGTAGCCCGCCGCCGTGCCCGGCACGTGGAGCGGTTGCAGCTCACCCGGCTCCCAGGTCGCCGCCTCGGGCCAGCTGTCGGCGCGGCGTTCGAACAGGGCCGCGGAGGGCCCCGTGGCCTCCGGTCCGGCGATCCGGGCCAGGCGGAATCCGGCCCGCCGATAGTAGTCGTGCAGGCCGGTATTCGTGGTCCAAGCGTCCAAACGCACCCAGGCGCGGTGCTTTTCGCGGGCGAGGGCACCGGCGTGGGACAGCAGTGCTTGGCCGATGCGATTGCCCGCGAAGCGCAGGTCCACGATCATGAAGTGCACGATGACCGCGTCGGCGAGCTCGCCGGGTGACCAAAGGCCTTGGTCCGCGCGGTCGTTCACCGTGATGGTGCCGGCGGGTTCGCCGTTGACCTCCGCTATCCAGGTCTCCCCATTGCGCACCGAGCGGGTGACCGCGCGGGCGAAGAGCTCGATGGGGAGTCCGCGTCCGGCCCGGGTCCATTGATCACTGCCGTGGGCTGCCAGCCAGTGGGTGCGTTGGAGGCGGAGCCTGGTGATGGTTCCCAGGTCGGCGAGTCGGGCCGGGCGGACGTGCGGAGTCATGGCGAACTAGGTAGCAGGGAACTCTCGAAGGAGTGGGCATTGGCCGGTGGGGGCGGCGAGCCGAGGGTCTTGCGAATGATCTCGGTACCCAGGTCGTCGCCGAGCTCGTAGGCCAGGCGGTTGCGTGCGGCCGTGGAGCGGTGCCGGGTGACCCGGGTGATCCGCTCGTGGTTCGCACCGATGCGCAGGTGGTCCAGCAGGACGGTGCCCGGGCCGATGCCGAGGATGACGGCCTCCTCGGCGGTGGCGGGGCGGGCGACCACGGTGTCGCGATGGGCGGTCTCGGCGTAGCCCCGCTCGGCCAGCCGGCGGGTGGTGCCCTCCGGGATGTCGTGCGGGCAGTCGATGCCGGTCGCCTCGGCCAGGTCTCTGGGATAGAAGCTGACCTCCCAGGACCAGGGCTCGTTGTCCAGGTACTGCATGATGGTGCGTGATACCACCCAATCGTCCTTTTCCACGCCGAGCCAGTGCGCCACCTCCGGACTGGCCGGTTCCATGCGGGCACTGAACTGCTTGGACGGTTCCCGGCCCGCGGCCAGCGCGATCTCGACGAAGATATCGCGCGCGGTCTTGGGCCGGTCCGGCCGAATCGGGCTGGTGACAACGGATTCCAGCACCTCGCGGCTGCGCACGATGGTGCCTCTGGAAGTTGCCGTGTAGACCAGGTTTTCGGCGACCAGGAGCTGAATTGCGTTGCGAGCCGTGGTGATCGAGACCTGCATCTGATCGGCCAGCTCGTTGTGACTGGGTAGTCGATCGCCCGGTTTCCATTTGCCGGCGCGGATCTCCTCGCGGAGGAGGTCTGCGATCCGTTGATATCTCGGACCGTCCGCCATCTCGCTCCTCGGTTGTTGCTTCAAGGCTCAGAAGTCTACTCCCGGACCCCTACTGCCGTGTAAGGCTTGACAAGCGCTTTCCGAGGTTTATTGTAATGAACGTCCTGAATGCGGTGTTGTTTTACGTCGATGAAGTCGAGGCAACGTGGCAGGTTCGGAGACATCGAATACGGTTGTTGTGGCACTGCCCGACATGTCCCCTTCGTATGGGGATATCGAGGCGCCGTCATTGGTCACCGGTCTATTACCGACCTCCGACCTACTCCTGCGCGCATGCCGCGGTCATCGCGTCATCGGCGGACCTCTGCTGTGGTTCGCTCATGACCTGGCCGTACTGCATGAGCGCAGGCTGGTCGGCCGCGGCGGCACCGGCCCCGACACCGATCCGACGTCGATCATCGAAAACAAGCGCCGCCGAATCGAATTGGTAATGGCCATAGACGATTGGATCGTGCGTTCGGTTCCCCAGCATCGCCTGGGTGCGACCTTGCATACCGAAACGGTCGGATCGGTCATCGATCGATTGGCGGAGGCTTCCATTCGCGCTCATCACGCGTTGATGACCCTTGACGCGAATGATGAAGTGCTACACGGTGCTTGGCACCATTTGGCTGAATTGTCCGACGCCTACGATGATCTCGTACGCGACGTCCTAGCGGGCCGGCGGCGCCTACCCGCGTGGTGATGACCTCCGGTGTGCTCCGGGTCCGAGGGTGACCCGGAGCGCGCCGGACTCATTTCGGCAGCTTCGCCACCACCACGCGCGCGATGGATTCCGCTGTGCGGCAATTGGCTTCATTGTCCGATCCGCCCTGTATCCGGATCTCCAGCTGCTCGGTGAACTCGCCGAGCTCCCGGTACCGGAAGTCGCGGGTGCAGATCGAAGCCACAGTGCTCGCCGGAGCCAGCAGCACCCGGCCGTCGCCCAGATCGACCTCGGGATACTGCCGCGAGGTCGTCCGCTCGCGGCTCGCGGTCACCTTCAGATCCTGGGTGCCGGTCCACTGGCAGACGTGCGCGGCGCCCTTGGCGTTGTCGTCGGGCTGCGGGCCGAGCATCGCGGTGAGGGTCTCGCGGTCGACCAGCGTGCACGGGTCGACGAGCGCCAGTGACCCGGTGCGGTCGGCGGCGCGCGGCGGCGAGCCGATGGCGATCGACTTGGCGAGCGTGTAGTCCGCCAGCGCGCACTGATCGCCCTTGCCGACGGATACCCGCAGGCCCCAATGTTCCTGTGCGCCAGCTGTTTGCAGACCGCGTTCGCAACTGGACTCGTAGCTCGATCCGAGCACCGGGCGACCGGCCAGTGTGGTTCCGGTGCGGGTGAGCGCGTCGAAGTATCCGCCGGGCTGGAACGACAGCGTTCGATCCCGGCCGCCGACCGCGCGGCAGCTCCAGTCCGGTTCGGTCTGGAACTGCCACGTCGTGACGTCCGGCGACCAGGCGGGTACGAGGTTCTCCGGCAGTGTGGAGCCCAGCGCCGCGCGCAGCCAGCCGCAGGCGTCGGTGGCGCGCAGCTCGGCCAGCGTGTGCCGGGCCGGGTCGGTCGCTTTCTCGCCGTCCCAGCGCCACCAGGCCGCGCCCGCCGTGATCGCCACGACGAGTAATGCGACCAGGGCGGTGACCAGAATCCGTGAACGGCCGCGTCGGTGTGCGGAGGGTGCGCCGGCCATGGCGGTGCGGGTAGCCGGGTTCCGGCGCGCGCCCGGCAGTACCGAGGTGCCTTCCGGGTCGGCGGTCAGCACGGTCAGTTTGCTTGCCCGCCGGTCGATTTCCTGGTGAATGGGTTCCGGCCACGGCCGCCCGAACGACTCCGGCCGGCCGAGATACCGCAGGATCTGCGCGGGCGTGGGGCGCGCGGCCGGATCCTTGTCCAGGCAGGCGGTCAGCAGCTCCCGGAACTCGGGCGGCACCCGGGACAGGTCCGGGTCCACGTGCACGATATTGAACAGCGTGTAGGCCATGGTCTGCGCCGCGAACGGATGCGTGCCCGTCGCGGCGTTCATCAGCAGCACACCCAGCGAGAACACGTCCGAAGCGGACGAAACACGCTCCGACAGCGCTTGTTCCGGTGACATGAAGGCGGGAGAGCCCAGTGCGGAACCGGTTTCGGTGAGACCGCCCGGATTCTCCGCCAGCTGCGCGATACCGAAATCGATGACCCGGGGACCGTCGGCGGCCAGCAGCACATTGGCGGGCTTGAGATCTCGATGCACCAGCCCGGCGCGATGCACCGCCTCCAGCGCCGCCGCGAGCCCGGCGGCCAGCATGCGCAGCGCGGGCACCGGCAGCGGACCCCATTCGGAGATCACCTGATCCAAGGGCACGCCCAGCACGAAGGCCGACGCCAGCCACGGGTCCGGCGCATCGATGTCGAAATCGATGACCGGCGCGGTGAACGCGCCCGAAACCCGGGTCGTCGCGGTCACTTCCCGGCGGAAGCGGGCCCGGTACTCGGTTTCCCCGAGCAGATGGCCGTGCACCTGTTTTATCGCCACCAAGCGGCCGTCCGCGCCGGCTCCGAGCAGCACGCGGCCCATACCGCCCGCGCCCAGCACGCCGAGGATCCGGTAGCGGCCGATCTGGTGCGGATCGTCCGGACCCGGTCGCTGGACGGTCATTTCGGCAGCTGGGGTAGTACCGCGGCCATGGCCTGCTCGGCCCGATCGCAGGAGGTCGCGTTGTCATCGCCCCAGCTGCCCAGCATGATGTTCACGACGTCCGCCTTCTTGTCGGCGGTGGGGCGAACCATGTACTTCAGCGTGCAGTTCCCCTGGCCGTACTTGGTCACGCCGTCATCGAGATAGACGGTCTTGCCGTCGACCTGCGTGGTCGGTGGGGCCTTACCTGACAAATCGGGCATATCAGGCCGGCTCGTCTCACTGAGTTCGAGGCTCATGAAGAACTTGTCGCTCTCCAGATAACAGGTTCCGGGTTGGAGCAGATACCGGGATGCGGTGCCGCCGAGCGACTTCGCGGCCGCTGGCTGATCCAGCAGGGCGCACGGCTCCAGGCGACGGATCGAATTGCCGGGCACGGACAGCTGGGGCGGGTTCACGGCCAGTTGGTTGGCGATCGAGAGGATGCCCGCTTCGGCTGCCTTGCACGATTCGGCGCCCTTCCCGCCTGCCGCCACCTCCAGTACCACCCGCGGGCTGTTCTGGGTGACCACTCGGCGCTTGCAGCCGGTGGTGTCCAGGAAAAGCCCGTAGATCGGCATCCACGCGGCGGAACCGCCGGTCGGCGTCCACTTGCCCAACGTGTCCGACGCGGGGCCGGTGAAAGTGAGGCTCAGGCTGCGTTTCTCGCCGGATGTGGGGGTGAAGGAGGAGGTGCAGCCGCCGGAGATGTCGGTTTTTAGTTCGCCGGTGCGCTGGCCGATCGTGGCGATTCCCGCCTTCTCCACCACCGCACAGGCGTCCAGCAGCTGCCATTCCGCCCCGGTCAGCGCTACCGGCGGATTAGTCATCGGGGCGGCATGCCCGGATTGCAGGGCCAGTTGGCGCGCACCCATGCCGGTACAGATGAGCAGCGCCACCGCCCCCGCCGCGGCCGCGGAGCGGAGGACGGCGCGTTTGCGCCGGGCTTGCAGATCCGCCAGCTGCGCTTGATATTTCGCATGTTTGGCGGTGGTCTCGGCCCACCATTCGGAATCGGTGCGATGGGTGGCGATCACCTCGCGCACCGCACCCGGCCATACCGGTTCGGCCTCGACCTGCCCGGCCGCCGCCATCAGCTCCTCGGGTGTCGGGCGCTGCTCGGGATGCTTCGCCAGGCAGCGACCGACGATGTCCCGCAACGGTTCCGGCACCCGGGAGATATCCGGCGGGTTGTACATGACGTTGTAGAGCACCTGCGGGGTGGCGGTACCCGCGAACGGGCTCGCCCCCGTGGCGGCCATGGTCAGGATCGCGCCCACCGAGAACACGTCGGCGGCCGGGGACAGCGGCTGGCCCTGCGCCTGCTCGGGCGACATGAAGGCGGGGGAGCCGATCACCGAGCCGGTGGCGGTGAGCTGGGCATCGCCTTCCAGCGCTCGCGCGATACCGAAATCGATCACCCGCGGGCCGTCGGTGGAGAGCAAGACGTTGGCGGGCTTGAGATCTCGGTGAATGAGCCCGGCCCGGTGGATCTCCATCATGGCTGCTGCCAGGCCGGCGGCCAGGAGCCGCAAGCCGCCCAGCGAGAGCGGTCCGGTCTCCTCGACCACCGTCTTCAGCGACGGGCCGGGGATGTACTCGGTTGCCAGCCAAGGGGTCGGCGATTCGGTGTCGCTGTCCACGACGCCGGCGGTGTACGCGCCGGTGACCTTACTGCTGGCCTGCACCTCGCGATGGAAGCGGGCGCGGAATTCGGCATTGCCCGCCAGGTGCGGGTGAATCCGCTTGACCGCCACCAGTCTTCCCGACGGCGCCTGGCCCAGCAGTACCCGGCCCATGCCGCCCTGGCCGATCACGGCCACCATGCGATTGCGGCCCAGCCATTCCGGATCCTTGGAACCCAAGCCCTTCATTCGCCGTCCTTCAATACCGCGTACTCGGCGGCAGCCAGTTGGCGCACATCCGACTCTTGATTGCTGAACACCTCCGCGACGTACTTCCCGTGCGGGATCAGGCAGCGGAAGCGATGTGCGGTGGCCACGGTCGGATCGGCCTGGGCCGCCTGGAGACACCCGATTTCGGGGACGTCGGCGACGCCGCTGATCGGCGCGTACTTCGAAACGCCCGGGTCGGCGGCCAGCTGAGCGGCGAACCCGGTCGCTGCGGTGGCGTCGGGGAGGCGATACAGATACTTGTTGTCCGACACCGCGATCGCATCCACCCCGGCGTCCCGGTATCGCTTGGCAGCGGCTGCCGGGGTTGTACTCCTGACCGCGAAGGCTCGAGGACCGTAGACGGCGAAATCCCGTTGGTCCGGGGTACCGTTACCGGTCCGCACCAGCCGGGTGAGGAGTTTGTCGCGGTCCAGCTTCAGATTCGGCTCGTCGGCTTTGGTGGAGGCCACGGTGTAGTCGGCCAGCAGTGCGGTCTGCAGCTGGTAGGCCTTGGACGCGATGGCGACCATGCGGTCCAGGTTCGGTTCGCGGATCTGCACGTACATGCCGATCACCACGGACTTGTATGCCATCCAGGTGCCCATGTCCGGACGGCCCGGACGCCAATGGCTCAGTGCCGTCGGCTGATCCGGGATCGGGAACGGGACGTTCTCGGCGTTCAGCCGGAAGTCCTCGGCTTCCACGGCCGCGGCGGCCGCGGTGGCGGCCTGCTCGTCCGGGAAGGAGAGCAGCGCCACCGTCAGTTCGTAATGATCTTCGTGCGCACCGAGGTACGCGGTGTCCGCCGCATCCGCGATATAGGCGCCGAGCAGGTCGAACGGCACCAGCGCTTCCGCGCGTACCGCGGTGGCGTTCTCAAGGCCGTGCGACTGGTAGATCACCCGGCCGCCGCGGCTCGCCGTCAGCTCCGGCGCGACGTCGCTGCCGTACACGATGCGGTCGGCCAGGCGCAGGCTCTCCGCCAGGCGGCCCCGGCCGCGGTCCGCCCCGTCGTCGTATTCGCTGCCCGGGCGTTGGATCGAGTATGTGCCGTAGCGTGAATCCGCCTGGCTCGAAGCGGAATCCGAGCCGCAGGCGGCGGTAAACCCGCTCATGGATACCGCGGCCAGCGCCACCGCAGCGAGCCGGTGGAACCGGAACCGCATAACCCCCCCTCGGTCCGGCGGCAGCGCGCACGGACTTTTCGACTGCCAACTGAACCGAGCGACTGTCCGGTCTCGGTCGGCGTCAACCTATCACCGGCGCGCCGGGCCCAGCCAGCCGAGAAACCGGTGGCGGGGCACCCGATTTGTGCCGGTCGGGCGGTGCCGCTGATCAGCCGCGATGACGGCGGTGATCGACGACGAAATCGTCGGCCACCGTGGCGGCGAGCTCCACGTACGCGCGCTTCACCGGCTTGCTCAGGCGATGCAGGTCGATCTCCGCGCCCTCGCCCAGATGCGGGTCGTAGGGGATGATGTGGACCGCGCGGCAGCGGGACAGGAAGTAGTCACGCAGCTGGTTGATGCCCACGTTCGGCGCGCCCGGGCGGGGCAGGTTGATGACGACCACCGCGTTTCGCACCAGATGGTCGTGGCCGTGCAGTGACAGCCAGTCCAGGGTGGCCGCCGCACTGCGCGCACCGTCGATGGCCGAGGACGAGATCAGCACCAGCGAATGCGCGAGGTCGAGCACGCCCGCCATGGCCGAATGCATCAGCCCGGTACCGCAATCGGTGAGGATGATGTTGTAGAAGCGCTGCAGAATCCGCGCCACGGCACGGTATTCCTCATCGCTGAAGGCTTCCGACGCGGCCGGATCGCGTTCGCTGGCAAGCACTTCCAACCGGCTGCCGCCCTGGGAGGTATGCCGCCGCACATCCGAGTACCGCTGAATGTTCGGGTCCAGCAGCAGATCTCGTACGGTGGACCGCGTCTGCAGCGGTACGCGCTGCGACAGGGTTCCGAAGTCCGGGTTCGCGTCCACCGCGATGACCCGGTCCCCGCGAATGGAAGCGAAGGTCGACCCCAGGCCCATGGTGGTGGTGGTCTTACCGACGCCGCCCTTCAGCGACAGCACCGCGATCCGGTAATCCCCGCGCACCGGCTGCCGAATTCGCGCGACCAATTCCTGCAGCCGCCGCTCCTCGGCCGACATGCCGGGATTGATGTTCCCGCCCGACATGTGATGCACAGCCTTGCGCCATCCGGTCCCGGGCGCCTTCTTGGCCCGCCGCATCGGCACATCGTCGAGCGAAGGCGCCGGACTCCCCGGTGCACCCCCACCCCACTGCGGCTGCCCACCCCACTGCTGTCCGCCAGGCCCCTGCGGCTGGCCCCACTGCTGCCCGTCCGCCCCTTGCCGGGCGGCCTGCTGCTGCGCGGCCCACGCGGCCAACTGCGGGTCCACAGCGCCGTGCTGTGCCGGCTGGCCGCCCTGTGCCCAGTTGGCCTGGTGGCCAGCGGCGTCCGCGCCTTGCTGTGCGGGTTGGCTGCCCTGTGCCCAGTTGCCCTGGTGGCCAGCGGCGTCCGCGCCTTGCTGTGCGGGTTGGCTGCCCTGTGCCCAGTTGGCCTGGTGGCCAGCGGCGTCCGCGCCTTGCTGTGCGGGTTGGCTGCCCTGTGCCCAGTTGCCCTGGTGGCCAGCGGCGTCCGCGCCTTGCTGTGCGGGTTGGCTGCCCTGCGCCCAGTTGGCCTGCTGCCCAATGGCATCCGCGCCGGCAGGTGGGGTCGCGCCCGGCTGGCCCTCGGTCGCGGGATCGGATCCCGGCTGTCCCTCGGCCCCGAGACGCGCGTTCCCACCCGACTGCCCGGGCAGTTTGCTGGGCCGCTGTCCGCTCGCCTCGTGATCGGGACGCGCTTCAGCGGATTGCCCCGCCTCGTGCGGGCCACCGCCCTGGGGCGCATTCGCCGGCGCGGCCGTACCGGCCTGCTGCCCCGGACCGGTTGCGATCCCCCCGCCATTCCACTGCGCAGGCGAACCGACCGGGCCGTTCTGCTGCCACGGATTCGGCTGGGATGCGGGACCGGGTGACGGCACGCCGTCCGGAGCAGTAGGCGCATTCGGCCCGTATCCAACCGGCGGCACCAGCGGATTCGACCCGGACTGCGTCGAAGATCCCTGCGGCATTGGCGCATTCGAGTGCGGCGCAAGCGGCTGGGAGCCGGTCCCTGGAGGATTCATCCCCGGTGCGAAGCGGCCACCATTCGTTCCCGGACCGCCCGGCGAACCGTTGGTCTGCCACGGATTCGGCTGCGAAGCAGGCCTGTACGGTTGGGCACCACCGACGTTGCCCGGCACCGGATTCGACTCGGAGCCGACCGGCGGCGCGAACGGATTCTGCCCGGTCCGGGGCCCCGGCCCCGGTCCCACCGGGGAATTCGGATCACCCATGCCCGGCGGCACCGAGCTGGGCGCGCCGGACGGATAAGCAGGCGGGGCCATACCGACTGGGCCGGGCGCCATATCGCCCGGCCCGAGAGGCTGCGCGGGCGGTGCCATATTGCCCGGGCCCAGGGGCTGAGCAGGTGGGGCCATATTGGCAGCGGCCGGCGTATGCGGAGCCGGAGCCGCCCACTGGTTGCTCGGATCAGGCTGCGGAGCGGCCGGGCCGGGCATACTCGGCTGGCCGTGCTCGACGTCACGCGGACCGTAAGGCGACGGGCCCTGCTGATTCGCCCACGAATCCAGCTGCGGCCCACCGGCTGCCGGGAAACCCTGCGACGGAGTCAGCGGCGCATCGATCGCGCGATGCCTCCCACCGGTCACGGGCAACTGTCCGGTGCTGGGTTCGCCTTCGGCATTCGAAACGTCGGAGGAATCCGGAGCCTGCGCATCTGCGTCGGCATTCTCGCCGGACGGCGTGCCGATGAGTCCGGAGGCGGCAGCCGCCTGCGCTGCGGCGGCAACCGGATCGAAGTCGGAGGTTCCACGAATGGGTCCGCTCGCCGCCGCCCACGCCGCGTCGGTCGGGTGCAGACCGATCGGCGACGGGGTCCCCGCGGCATTGGGGGCACCCACGGTTCGGGAGTCGGCCGTTGCGGAGCTCGGACCGGATTGTGCTGCGGCAGTGGCTGGATCGGTATCACCGGCCGCGGCGTCGAGGTCGGAGCTGTTCCTGGTTTGTGCGGCACCGATCGGATCGGAGGCAGCCGAGTCCGATTGCGGGATACCGCTCGAGCCCTGGCTGCCAGCAGGCGCCGCGAGGTCGGAAGGGCCGGAATCTGCGGTTGTTCCCGTGGTATCGGGGCCGACGGCCGGGCGGTTCACCGGCGGTGTGACCGCACCGACCCCGGGACGCGGCACGGCGGTCGCCGAATCCGAGGCCGCATTTCCATCGGGGGAGTTCGAGTTCCCTTGTGCGGTGGTCGTTTCGGGTTTCGGTCCGGTCGGCGCACCCGCTGTGGAGCGGGTGTCGGCCGCCCCGCCGGGTGCCCGCGTGGAATCGGTCGCGGGGTGGGCCGCGCTGGGGCGGTCTGCCGACGTGTGACCGCGGCCGGTCGGCGAAACCGTCTCGGGTGCAGCACTGTCCGGGAAACGGGTGGTGGCCGCGGCGTTTGCCGGGCCGGGTGCGGCGGTGCCGGGATCGCCTGCCGGATTCGGCGGCGCAGGGATCTCGGGGCGGCCGGGTGGCGTCACCGGAACCCGTGTCGTGAGATCGGCCGGGCCGACGGTTCCCGGCGTCGAGGCAGCCGCGGTCGGCGGCGGCGGAGGCAACGGAACCCGGGCCTGGTGCGGCGTGGACGACTGTGGTTGCTGCGCTTCGGCGTTCGGCTCAAGTGGCGCCGGCGACGGGGGAGCCGGAGGCGACGGGGGCAGCGGCATGCGAGTGGTCATCGCGGCCGGGCCGGATGCCGCCTGCGGCTCCGGGTTGGGCCGGTCGTTGCTTGTCTGGGGCGACGACGGCGGTAGCCGTCGATCACCGGCGAGGTCGGGCTGTGGCGGCAGTTGCCGGCCGGGCCCGGGCCCGGGGCGCGATGGGAGGCCACGATCGCCTGCCGAGTCGGGGTGGGCCGGCAGCCCCTCGTCGCTCGCGAGGTCGGGGCGCGGCGGGAGTCCGCGGTCGTGCTGCGGCGGAAGCTGGCCGCCGCCATTGCGGTTCGCTGCGGGCGCGGGCGGGAGACCCGGGTCGGTGAGAGGCGGCATCGGGGGGATGCGGGTGTGAACGGTCGGGTCCGAGGGGGCCACGGGCGGGCGCGGCGGGACCGGGTCGGGTCCCGTGAACGGGGGCGGGGCCGGGATGTGCGGTGGTGCAGGGGGATTCGCGGGACCGCGCAACTGTGACGGGGTCGGCGGGTCAGCCGGACCACGCTGCTGGGACGGTGTCGGCAGGTCGGCCGGACCGCGCTGTTGAGGCGGGGTCGGCGGATCGGCGGGTGTCCGCTGTTGGGGCGGGGTGGCCGGTTGCGCGGGTGGCTGGGCGGCGGAGGACCAGCGCTGGGTGGGGGCGGCCGGGCTGGCTGGAGGTTGCGCCGGAGCTACCGGGGGCCGGTAGGGCTGAGATTCGGGGGCGCGGCCGTCGGTGGGGGACGGGGGCTGGCCGGGCTGGTTCCACGAGGGGGTCGGCGGGATGCGGACCGGTTCGGGGGTGTGCTCGGGTTCGGGGGCCGGGGCGTCCTTGCGGGACTTGCGGCGGCCGAAGAAGCCGCGGGAGGACTTCTCCTCCGGGATCGGGTCCTCCTGGGGGAGGTTGCGTACGGGCTCTTCGTAACCGGCCGGCGTGACCTCGTTCTCGGACAGCCACGGCGGCAGCATGGGGAGGCCGTCGTTGGTGCGACTCACATCTACCCCTCGTACCCCTGAGTCCCGATCTTGCTCGATTGCGAGGCCAGTTTAGCGAGAGTCGGCGGGGCTGTCCGGGGGAGGCGGGACGAGAAGGTGTTCTGGCGCACGTCCGGGCGGCCGTATTTGGCCGCATCTGGGGATACGGGTAAGCTTGGCTGCTGGTGCGTTCTCAGAGTGGTTGTGGCATGTCCGCATGCGGGCCCGCTGAGTATCGCAGCTGGTCGACGCAAATGCACGACGAACTGTGACGACCCACCAGCCGTACAGAGCATGAACCAACCAGGTTCAGCCTAACCGGGATCGCGGAGGATATGGCGAAGAAGGAAGGGGCCATCGAGGTCGAGGGCCGGGTTATCGAGCCGTTGCCCAATGCGATGTTCCGGATCGAGCTGGAGAACGGTCACAAGGTTCTCGCGCACATCAGCGGCAAGATGCGGCAGCACTACATTCGTATCCTGCCCGAGGACCGCGTCGTCGTGGAGCTTTCGCCCTACGACTTGACCCGCGGTCGCATCGTCTACCGCTACAAGTGAGTTTCCGGGGCCTCGAGTCCCGGTTTTCCCCGGTCGAACTGACCGGGGAACAACTGTGTTCACGGCCAGTGGACACCAACCCAGATTGGATCTGACGTGAAGGTTCAGCCGTCCGTCAAGCCGATCTGCGAGAAGTGCAAGGTGATTCGCCGTCACGGGCGAGTCATGGTGATCTGCGAGAACCTGCGCCACAAGCAGCGTCAGGGCTGAGTCCGGTCTTAGCGCCGGGCTCACCGGGGTTGTTTTCCCGGTCGCTCACCAGCCAAGCACCGAACGCGGTTCGGATTGGCTAGAAGAAGAACTCCCAGCACCAGTCGCCGTCGCCGAGTCCCGTCAGGGGCGGATGGCGGCCTTCCCCCGGCACGGAGGCCGGGGCCCCACACGCGGGGACGGACTGGGAGCAGACCTCCGCAAAAGTAAGGAATCGCCAAACATGGCACGTCTGATGGGCGTCGACCTCCCGCGCGAAAAGCGCATGGAGATCGCGCTGACCTACATCTACGGCATCGGCCGTACCCGCGCCAAGGAGATCCTGGCCGAGACCGGCGTCAGCGCCGATCTGCGTTCCAAGGACCTCAGCGATGACGACCTGACCAAGCTCCGCGATTACATCGAGGCGAGCGAGTTCAAGGTCGAGGGTGACCTGCGTCGCGAGGTGCAGGCCGACATTCGTCGCAAGATCGAGATCGGCTGCTACCAGGGCCTGCGGCACCGCCGCGGTCTCCCCGTGCGCGGCCAGCGGACGAAGACCAACGCCCGCACGCGTAAGGGTCCGAAGAAGACCGTCGCCGGTAAGAAGAAGTAGGGATAGCGCATGCCTCCGAAGAGCCGGGCCGCTGGCCCGAAGAAGACTCAGAAGTCGCGTCGCCGGGATAAGAAGAACATCCCGCACGGCCACGCGCACATCAAGAGCACGTTCAACAACACGATCGTGTCCATCACCGACCCGGAAGGCAACGTCATCTCGTGGGCGTCCTCGGGTCACGTCGGCTTCAAGGGTTCGCGTAAGTCGACCCCGTTCGCCGCGCAGCTCGCTGCCGAGAACGCTGCCCGCAAGGCGCAGGAGAACGGCGTCAAGAAGGTCGACGTGTTCGTCAAGGGCCCGGGCTCCGGTCGTGAGACCGCGATCCGTTCGCTTCAGGCTGCCGGCCTCGAAGTGGGTTCGATCTCTGACGTCACCCCGCAGCCGCACAACGGCTGCCGTCCGCCCAAGCGCCGTCGCGTCTAGCGGGAAAGGATTTAACGAAAAATGGCTCGTTATACAGGCCCCATCACCCGCAAGTCGCGTCGTCTGCGCGTTGACCTCGTCGGAGGCGACCAGGCGTTCGAGCGTCGTCCTTACCCGCCCGGCCAGCACGGCCGCGCGCGGATCAAGGAATCCGAGTACCTGATGCAGCTCCAGGAGAAGCAGAAGGCTCGTTTCTCCTACGGCGTCATGGAGAAGCAGTTCCGCAAGTACTACGAAGAGGCGAACCGCCAGAAGGGCAAGACCGGCGACAACCTGCTGCGTCTGCTCGAGGCTCGTCTGGACAACGTCGTGTACCG
This sequence comes from Nocardia yamanashiensis, assembly GCF_021183565.1. Taxonomy (NCBI): domain Bacteria; kingdom Bacillati; phylum Actinomycetota; class Actinomycetes; order Mycobacteriales; family Nocardiaceae; genus Nocardia; species Nocardia yamanashiensis. The sequence continues at coordinate 5,692,224 of NZ_CP089226.1, read as the reverse complement.
CGCCGGTCTGGCTCGTACCCGTCGCCAGGCTCGTCAGCTCGTCTCGCACGGCCACTTCATCGTCAACGGCGTGAAGGTCGATGTGCCGTCGTACCAGGTCTCCCAGTACGACATCATCGATGTCAAGGAGAAGTCGCTGCCCACGCTGCCTTTCCAGGTTGCGCGTGAGACCGTAGGCGACCGCCCGGTTCCGGGTTGGCTCCAGGTCGTTCCCGGCCGCCTTCGCATTCTGGTGCACCAGCTCCCCGAGCGTGCGCAGATCGATGTTCCGCTGCAGGAACAGCTGATCGTCGAGTTCTACTCGAAGTAATAGGTGCGCGTAAGCGTGCCGCTGGTTGCGGCTCTGTAACCCACAGAGCCGCAACAGTTCCCAATCGTGAGCGTCAAATAGTGGGCGCTCGAAGGAGGAAATTCCATGCTGATTTCACAGCGACCGACGCTGACCGAAGAGGTCGTGTCCGAGAACCGGTCGCGGTTCACCATCGAACCGCTGGAGCCGGGCTTCGGTTACACCCTCGGCAACTCGCTGCGCCGCACCCTGCTCTCGAGCATTCCGGGTGCCGCGGTCACCAGCATCCGCATCGACGGCGTGCTGCACGAGTTCACCACGGTTCCGGGCGTGAAGGAAGATGTCACCGACATCATCCTGAACCTCATGGGCCTCGTGGTGTCGTCCGAAGAGGACGAGCCGGTCACCATGTACGTGCGCAAGCAGGGCCCGGGCACCGTCACCGCCGGTGACATCGTCCCGCCGGCCGGTGTGACCGTCCACAACCCGGACATGCACATCGCCACCCTGAACGACAAGGGCAAGCTGGAGATCGAGCTCGTTGTCGAGCGCGGTCGCGGCTACGTTCCTGCCGTGCAGAACAAGGCCTCGGGTGCGGAAATCGGCCGGATTCCGGTGGATTCGATCTACTCCCCGGTCCTGAAGGTGACCTACAAGGTCGAGGCGACTCGTGTCGAGCAGCGCACCGACTTCGACCGGCTCATCCTGGATGTCGAGACCAAGAACTCGATCTCCGCTCGGGATGCGCTGGCGTCGGCCGGTAAGACCCTGGTCGAGCTGTTCGGCCTGGCGCGCGAGCTGAACGTCGAGGCGGAAGGCATCGAGATCGGGCCCAGCCCGGCCGAGGCCGACCACATCGCTTCGTTCGGTCTGCCGATCGAGGATCTGGATCTGACCGTGCGGTCCTACAACTGCCTCAAGCGCGAGGGTGTGCACACCGTCGGCGAGCTGGTTGCCCGCACCGAATCCGACCTGCTGGATATCCGGAACTTCGGCCAGAAGTCCATCGACGAGGTCAAGGTCAAGCTGCACTCGCTCGGCCTGTCCCTCAAGGACTCCCCGGCTTCCTTCGATCCGTCCTCCGTCGTCGGCTACGACGCGGCGAGCGGCACCTGGAGCGACAGCGGTTCGTTCAGCGACACCGACAGCGGCGAGCAGGACTACGCCGAGACCGAACAGCTTTAGGCAATTCGGGGTGTAGCGCCCCGAATCGGCCTTAGACACAGGAGATTCCAACAATGCCCAAGCCCAAGAAGGGTGCCCGCTTCGGCGGGACGGCGTCGCACCAGAAGGCGATCTTCGCCAATCTGGCGACGGCGCTCTTCGAGCACGGTCGCATCACGACCACCGAGGCCAAGGCCAAGGCGCTGCGCCCCTACGCCGAGAAGCTTGTCACCAAGGCGAAGGGCGGCACCCTTGCCGACCGTCGCGAGGTGATGAAGGTGATCCGTAGCAAGGATGTCGTGCACAGCCTCTTCGCCGAGATCGGTCCCTCGTTCGAGGGTCGTGACGGTGGCTACACCCGGATCATCAAGACCATCCCGCGCAAGGGTGACAACGCGCCGATGGCGATCATCGAGCTGGTTCGCGAGAAGACCGTGACCAACGAAGCCGATCGCGCCCGTCGCGTTGCCGCCTCGCAGAAGGCCGCCGAAGCCCCCGCCGCCGAAGAGGCCGTGGTCGAGGCCGAGGCTCCGGCCGCCGAGGAGAAGAAGGAAGACTAGTTCTTCCTTCCCCACTCTTGGGGTTCTCAGGGGTAAACCCTGAAACCCCAGTCGAGTGGGACCGGCTCCAAGCGGGAAAGCCCATGAGTGAGCCCGCCGTCCCCTCCGGGTCGGCGGGCTTTCTCCATGTTAACCAGGAGATCGCTGTGACGGTTGAGGATCTGCCGCCGGGGCCGGTTGCGGTTCGGGTACGACTGGATATCAGCTATGACGGCACCGATTTCACGGGGTGGGCGCGGCAGCCCGGATTGCGCACCGTGCAGGGCGTGCTCGAGGAGTCGCTGAGCAAGGTGCTGCGCGAGAGCGTGCAGTTGACCGTGGCGGGGCGGACCGATGCGGGCGTGCACGGGGAGGGGCAGGTCGCGCATTTCGACACCCGCGCCGAGGTGGACGGGCCCAAGCTGGTGCATCGGCTGGCCCGGTTTCTGCCGAAGGATGTGCGGGTCAAGGACGTTCGCATCGTGCCGCCGGAATTCGATGCCCGGTTCTCGGCGATTCGCCGGCATTACGCCTATCGGCTGACCACCGCGGCCTATGGTGCGGAGCCTTTGCAGGCGCGGCATGTGGTGCCCTGCCGGTCCGGCGTGGATCTCGAAGCCATGCGGGAAGCCTCGCGAAAGCTGTTGGGGCTGCACGATTTCGCCGCGTTCTGCAAGCGGCGCGAAGGCGCCACCACCATTCGCGAATTGCAGCGTTTCGACTGGGAGCAGGATGGTGACCTGCTCACCGCGTACGTGAGCGCCGACGCCTTCTGCTGGTCGATGGTGCGCAGCCTGGTGGGCGGCGTGCTCGCGGTGGGCGAAGGCCGCCGCACCCCCGACTGGATCGCGGGTTTGCTGAACGAACGCGAACGCTCCAGTTCGGTCACGGTGGCGCCGGCGCACGGCCTGAGCTTGATCGCCGTCGACTATCCTGCCGACGCGGATCTTGCGGCCCGGAATGCGCAGACCCGTGAGGTGCGGACCGTCGCGAACGCCGAAGGTTGTTGCGGGGACTGACTTTTCGGTAGGGCGACACGCCGGCCGCGCGGGTCGCGCGAAGCTTCGCGCACCCCGAGGTATTCGGCATGGCGGATCTCGCGGCCGGGGACCGTGGGGGCATGAGCCGAAACAGGGGGCGTAAGGCGCGTAAGCGCGGCGGGCAGGCGAGCGGAGCCCGACTCCGCAGGCCGGGATCGTGCGGTTGCCCGCGCTGCCGGCGCGGCGAGTTCGATCCGTGGCAGTTACTGGAAGGCGTACTCGCGGGCGCGGCCGAATTACCGGCCGATGAGGGCGCGTTCGAAGGCGAGCTGCTGGCTGCCGCCGTGTCCGAGTTCGGCGGACAGGGCGGACCCGCCTTCGCACAAGCTTTCACCGCCTGGTGCGTGCTGCTACTGGAGACCCGCCCCGGCCCGGCCGCGCTAGGGGTGTTGTGCGGTTTGTCCCGTCTCGCCACCGGTGCACCGGCCGCTGCGGCAGCCGCGGCGGTGGACCGCCTCGTGCTGGCCGGAATCGCTTTGCCGCCGTGGGCATCTCGGCTCACCGAGCCGGTACGACCTGACGAGTTCGCACGCGTGAACTCGCTGGACGGCATCGGCGCGGCGCTGGTGGGCACTTTCGAGCGATCAGGCTGCGCGCACGGATTCCTGCTCGAAGTCGATACTCTCGCCGACGGCTCGGCCGGACAGATCGTCCCGTTCGTCGGCAGGGAATTCGAGACCGTCGTGAGCCTCGCACGCGATCGGTTCACCGGCGACGCCGAGACCCTGCCCGCAGCCGAATTCCGGCGTCAGGTCGAAGTCGCACTCGCGGTCCGCGCCGAGTTGGACTTCGCCGACCTCCACGCCGGCGTCCTCCCGTTCGACGAACCGGTCGACGGCATTCCGCCGTTCAGTGTCTCCGCCCGTGTGCTCCGCGCTCACCTGCGCAGCATTGCACTGGAGTAGGCGTCTGTCACCGAGCTGGCGTGCCCGGGTATGCCGCGTGCGCATGCCCGCTACGAGTCCGGCGTCCCGAGTGCTCGTCTCGCTGCTCGTTGCCTGTTGGCCGTTGCGCGTTGCGCGTTGTGTGTTGCCTGTTGGCCGTTGTGCGTTGCCTGTTGGCCGTTGGCTGTTGCCCGTTGCCCGTTGCCCGTTGCCCGTTGGCCGTTGGCCGTTGGCTGTTGCCCGTTGGCCGTTGGCCGTTGCCCGGTTGCCGGTTGCCCGTTGCCCGTTGCTCGTGTGGCTGGGCGGGTCCCAGCGTCGGTCGCGGCGATCCGGTGGTTGCGGTGGCCGGGTGCAATGCCTCGATGTGGGGCGGGTTCCGGCGGTGGCGTGCGGATTCCGGGCGGTGCGGCGTGGCGGGGAGGGGACGCGGTGGTGGGTATCCATTGCGCAAGTTGCGGTTCGTCATCATGCATGCGGCGAACATCGTTCACCGGGGCGAAAGTTTAAATATCTCAGGGGATTTCGCGTTCGGCGGGGAGGAGTGGTGCGACAATCGGCGCATGAGCGGCGGCTCTGAGCCCGCAGTAGTCGAGGTCCGGTCCACCCCGGAGGTTTCCGAGAGGGAGGCATTCGAGCAGTGGGAGGCTGCGGTAGCGCAGGCGTATGTACCGCTGGTCGTCACGCCGGTGGCGCCGGGGGAGTTCCGGGCGCGGATCGTGCATTCGAGTTTCGCCGATATCGAGGTGTCGACGGTCGCGGCCACCGGGCAGCGGATCAGCCGGATACCGAGGCTGATTCACGAGCCCGATGAGCCGTACCTGTTCGCCACCGTGACCACGCACGGGCGGGGGTGGCTGGAGCAGGACGGGCGGGTCGGGGAGATGGCCGACGGCGGGTTGATGCTGTACGTCAGTTCCCGGCCGTTCACGGCGCATTTCGAGCACTCGTGGGCGGTGTCGGTGGTGCAGGTGCCGCTGGCGCAGGTGGTGGTTGCGGCGGGGATTCCGGCGGATCGGCTGCCGACGGCGGTGCGGTTACCCCCGGTGGGAGCGGCGGGCATCGTGGGGCGGTTCTTCTGCGGGCTGGCCCGGCTGCAGCATTCGGATCCGATGGAGGCCGCCATCCTGGCTCGGCACGGGACCGGGCTGCTCGCCTCGGTGGTGCAATTGGCCGCGGGCGAGATGCCGCGCGAGGAGCCCGGGCAGGCGCTGGCCAAACAGCGGGCGCTGGGCTTCCTGGAGCGCAACTACACCGATCCGGCCTTGACGGTCGAGCAGGTGGCCGCCGCCTGCTCGGTGTCGCGGCGCACCCTGTACCGGCTGTTCGAGGACGGTGAGGACGGGGTTGCCGCCATGTTGCGGCGGTTGCGCATCGAACACGCCGTGGCGCTGATCCGGACCGATCCGGCCCGCCCGCTGCTGTCCATCGCGCGGGCCGCGGGCTTCGTCTCCGAGCGCCAGTTCTATCGGGCATTCAAACGCGAAACCGGTATGACGCCGGGCGAATTCCGCCTACGCCACGCCTGAATTGCGAGTTTCATTGTGAATAGTCCGAATTCGCGCCGCCGCTGACCGGGCAGCACGCGAACGGGTTGAAATGCGTTGGCCGGGCGGTACCCGGTGGGAAGATACCGGTGTGGATCAAGCCGCCGTCGGCACGGTCGAGGTGTGCTCCTCGTCGACTGTTTCGCCACGCCAGGCCTTCGAGCGCTGGGAGGCGCTGGTGGCCGACGCCGTCGTGCCCTCGGCCATCGAGCCATTGCACGACGGTCATTGGCGCGGCCGCGTCACCAGCACCCAATTCGATCGTTTCAGCGTCTCGCTGATGCGGGCCAGCGCGCAACGCGTGGTGCGCTCCCGGAAACTGGTCGAACAGTCCGAGGGTGAGTTCCTGCTGGTGAATATCGTGCTGGACGGGACGAATTGGACCGAACAGGGCCGCAGTACCGCCGAATCGCGGCACGGTTCCATCGCCTTCTTCGACAGCGCCCGGCCCCTGGAAAGCCGCACCACCGAGAACTCCACCTCCGCCATCGTGCGCGCCCCCATGAACCTGGTCCTGGAACACGCCGGCCTGCTCCGCGAGGAATTGCCCACGGCCACCGCGATTCCCATTACCGGCGCGCTCGGCGTGGTGGCGGGCTTCTTCCGCGGGCTGGCCGAACTACCCCCGGGCGAAGCCGAAAAGGCCGCGGCGGTAATGAGTTCCGAGGGCGCGAGCATGCTGGCGTCGGCGCTCCTGCTGGCTTCGGGCAGGGATTCGCCCGCCCCGTCGGATTCGCTCTACACCCGTCAGCAGATCCTGACCTACCTGCGCCGCCGCTTCACCGATCCGGACCTCACCATCGACGAGGTGGCGCACGCCTGCCTGGTGTCGCGGCGCACGCTGTACCGGGTGTGCGAGGGCTTCGGCGGCCCGGGCGCGCTCATGCGCCGGATGCGCGTCGAGCACGCCCGCCGGTTGCTGCGGGTGGACCCGGCGCGCCCGCTGGCGGCGGTTGCCGCGGCGTCCGGATTCGCCAGCGATCGCCACTTCTACCGGGCGTTTCGCGAGGAAACCGGCCTGACGCCCGGACAATTCCGGGTGCGGCTGGACGCAGGCACTCGCGGTCGGTAGCCCGGCACGCTACGTCGGTGCCGTGAGCGTCGCTTCGGCGAAAGGTGATTGCACAGCAATCCCGTTCGCGTCGAAGGAGCCCCGAGGTGTCGACGAAGGTGCGAGTGGCGGCTGTCCAGGCGGAACCGCGCTGGCTGGATCTGCGGGCGGGCGTCGGGCAGGTCATCGAGCTGATCGAGACGGCCGCCGCGGGCGGTGCGCAACTGATCGCTTTCCCGGAGACCTTCCTGCCCGGTTACCCGTGGTGGCTGTGGCTGGATTCGGTGAGCTGGGGGCAGGGTTTCTTCGCGCGCTATCGCACCAATTCGATGACCGTGGGCCGCACCGAATTCCGGCGGATCGCCGACGCGGCGCGCCGCCATCGCATCCACGTATTACTGGGTTTCAGTGAACGCTGCGGGAGTTCGCTGTACATGTCGCAGTGCCTGATCGATGATCGCGGGGTACTGCTCGGAGTCCGGCGCAAGCCCGAACTGACCCCGTTGGAGCACCGGATCTTCCGGAGCGGCGAGGCCGGCGAACCCCATGTCTTCCGGACCGGTATCGGCCGGATCGGCGTGCAGGGTGGCTCCGAGCAGTTGCACCTGCCCGCACGGCACGAGCTGGAACGCACCGGCGCGCAGGTGCACATCGTGTCGTGGCCGGGTTTCATCGTGGCGCGGGACGTGGAATGGGGTGTGCGCGTGAACAATGCGGCCACGCTCTGGTACGCGGTGGTCGGGCAATTGCACGTGGTCGCGGCCTGCGCGGTGATGGATGTGGCGGGTAGCGAGAGCCGGCACGGGAACGACCCGGCCAAACAGCTGGTACGCGGACCCGGCGGGCACGCCCGGATTTTCGCCCCGGGTGGTGACGAGCTGGGCGCGCCGCTGGGCGGACACGAGGAGGGGATCGTCTACGGCGACCTCGAGCTCGAACTGTCCGCCGAGTCCGCGGCCTAGCCATACGCCCGTATTGGCTGTGTCGCTTCGTATCTGACAGAATTCCTGCTATTCGGCCGTACCCGGTCGGCTGGTTTGTCGAGGGATGCGGAGTGGATCGGTCGGACGCGGTCAGTCGGATAGAGGTGCGATCCGGGCCCGAGACATCGGCGAGTGAGGCATTTCAGCGCTGGGAAGAGCAGGTCAGCGCGGCGTATGTGCCCTTGGCGGTATCACCAGTACAGACTGGTCGGTTTTCTGGTTTCATCGAGCACTCCCGATACGGCGATATCGACCTCAGCGTGGTCGGATCCAGCGCACAGCAGATCCATCGCACCGAACGGCTCATCGCCGACGCCGACGACCAGTACCTGATCGCCAGCATCCCGGTGGCCGGCAGCGGCCGGCTGCATCAGGACGGCCGCATCGCCGAGGTGCGTCCCGGCGAAATGGTCTTCTACGACACCACCCGCCCGTACCACTGGGAAATGGAACGGGAATGGGAGCAGGTGGTGCTGCAGGTCTCCCTGACCCGCCTGCGCGAGCGCTACGGCGTAGCCGGTCCGGAGGTCCCGACCGCGACCGCCTTCGGTCGCTCCACCGCGCCCGGGGTGGTCGCGCAGTTCTTCCGCGGCCTGGCGCGGCTGCAGGACCAGGATCCGGATGGGGCCGCGCTGCTGGCCGAATCCGGGATGGATCTACTGGCCGCGGCGGTGATCGCGGCCGCCGGCGGGACGGTGCGCGATCAATCCGCCGATGCGCTGAATCGGCAGCGGGTACTGGCTTATATGCGCGCGCATTGCGCCGATCCGGACCTGGGTGTCGATCGAATCGCACAGGGGTGCAGAATGTCTCGGCGCACCCTGTATCGCGTTTTCGACGAACTCGAAGGCGGTCCGGGAACCGCTTTGCGGCGGATGCGAATCGAACGTGCTTGCGAATTGCTGCGTAATGCGCCACAGTTGCCGCTGTCGGCGGTCGCGAAAGCGGCGGGTTTTCTCACCGAACGCAGTTTCTACCGGGCATTCCGGCTCGAAATGGGCACCACACCCGGCGCATTCCGGGCGCTGGTCTGAGCATCGTTGGCATGATCGGTCCGAAAGACGGCACACACTGGCACTGACATTCCGTAAATGATTGGCAAGCATCAGCTTTCATGAGGAATGCGCGATGAGGAATACGGTGCGAGTCGCCGCCGTCCAGGCCGAGCCGAAATGGCTGCGGTTGTCGGACGGTGTCGAGCAAGTCGTCGAACTGATCGGTGCGGCCGCGGCCGAGGGGGCCCGGTTGGTCGCGTTTCCGGAGACGTTTCTACCGGGGTATCCGTGGTGGCGGTGGGTGGAATCCAATCAATGGAATGTCGAATACTCGACTCGGTGCCGCGAGAATTCGATGACGAGAGACGGCGCCGAAATGCGGAAGATCGCAATTGCGGCGCGTCGCAATGACATTCACGTGGTGCTCGGATTCGGGGAACGACAGGAACGCCGGATCTTCATGGCGCAGGCGGTGATCAGCGATCGCGGCAAAGTGCTCTCGGTGCGCCGCAAGGCCGGGTTGAACAGTGTCGAACGCAAGGTGTTCGCCTCGGGCGCGCCGCAATTGCCGGCCGTGCACCACAGCCCGTTCGGCAGCCTGGGCGCGCTGTCCGGGCAGGAGAACCAGCGCACCCTGCTCACCCGGGCGCTGCGCGCGGACGCGGAATCCATTCATGTGGCGGCCTGGCCGGGCGGACCCGCGGTCGAGACCTCGCCCGCCCAGTCCGGCCCGACGGTGAGCCGGATGTACGCGCTGGAGGGCAGCGCGTTCGTGCTGGCGCCGTGCGCGGTGGTCGGCGACACCGGCTGGGGCGGGGCGGCCGGGGTACGGACCGGGCAGGCGCACATCTTCGCGGCCGATGGCGGTGAGGTGGTGCCGGCGCTGGCCGAAGGGGCCGAAGGCATCCTGTACGCCGAACTCGAACTGGGCGCGGGCGAGCTCGCCGATCCCGATCGCGGGCCGCGGCTGGATCCGCGCGGGTCGATGCGCGGGCCGCAGCAGGCGCGGGGCTGGGGTGCGGGTCCGCGCTCCCGGACCGGCCAGGAGGCGCGTGCCATGCCCGCGGTGATGGGTTTGTCTCCGCTGTTCGCGGCGGCCTGCTGAGGTTCGCCGGGGACGGCCCTGGAAAGCTAAGCGGCCCGGCGGGAATCCCGCCGGGCCGCAGCGCTGTGTGATCGATTCAGGAGCGCACCAGGCGGGCGATGGCGTCGGTGGCTTCCTTGATCTTGGCTTCGGCCTCGGGGCCGCCGGCGACGGCCGCGTCGACCACGCAGTGGCTGATGTGATCCTCGAGCAGACCCATGGCCACCGCCTGCAGCGCCTTGGTCATGGCCGAGACCTGGGTGAGGATGTCGATGCAGTACTTCTCCCCCTCGACCATCCGCTGCAGGCCGCGAGCCTGGCCCTCGATGCGGCGCAGGCGCTTGAGGTAGTCGTCCTTGGCGGTGATGTAGCCGTGCGCGCCGTGATCGTGGCAGGACTCGTCCGTGGTGGTGGTGGTCTGCTCGTTCGTCATCGACCGTGTCCTCGCTCCCGGCCTTGTCGGGCCCTCGCCATTGATACCCCCCGAGGGTACACGCGCGGTGCCGGGACTGCCAGCCGCGCGGCGCGGGGCCGGATGTGATGTCGGCCCGGGTGGGCGGACCTGGCACCGGCATCCATGCACGAGTGCGCAAGAATCGAGCCATGAGTTCGGATTCTCGGGCCACGCTGGCCATTATCGGCGGTAGCGGGTTCTACGACTTCTTCGGCGACGACGCGACCACGGTCGAGGTCGAGACCCCGTTCGGGGCGCCGAGCGCGCCCATCACCATCGGTCAGGTGGACGGGCGCGCGGTGGCGTTCCTGCCGCGGCACGGGCGCAAGCACGAGTACTCGCCGCACACCGTGCCGTACCGCGCCAATATGTGGGCGCTGCGCTCGCTGGGCGTGCGGCGGATCTTCGGGCCGTGTGCGGTGGGCTCGCTGCGCGCCGACTGGGGTCCGGGCACCGTCGCCGTTCCCGATCAGCTGGTGGATCGCACTTCCGGGCGTGATCAGACCTTCTACGACGCGGGCGGCGTGCACGTCTCCTTCGCCGATCCGTACTGCGCCGAGCTGCGCACCGCCGCCATCGGCGCGGCCGTGCCGGAGCTGCCCATGAAGGATCAGGGCACCATGGTCGTGGTGCAGGGGCCGCGCTTCTCCACCCGTGCCGAGAGCCGCTGGTTCGCCGGGCTGGGCTGGGAGCTGATCAATATGACCGGTCATCCCGAGGCCGTGCTCGCCCGCGAACTCGAAATGTGCTACTCCGCAATCGCTCTGGTCACCGACCTGGACGCGGGCCTGGAGTCCGGTGAAGGCGTCACCGCCGCCGATGTTTTCGCCGAGTTCGAGCGAAACCTGGTGCCGTTCAAGGCGCTCGTGCGCGGCGCGGTCGCCGCCGTCGAAGGCGACGACACCTGCGACAAGTGCCGCGTGCTGACCGGCACCGGCGTGCAGCTGCCCTTCGAACTGCCGTAGTCGGCCAGGCCGGGTTCACCCGGTCACGGATGCCTCGAACCGCCGCCGGTCACCCGACCGGCGGCGGTTTCCGTTCGGCGGCTATCCGCCGTCCCCAGGTCCCACCCGTACTCCTGTGCCGCAGGCGATTACAGCGGCCTCCGGGGAATCGGGCGCCCGTCGCGGGTCGCCTACGCTGAAGAGATGAGCACGGACGGACACGACGGTGTACGGGTGCTGCTGACCGGCGCCGCCGGCTTCATCGGGGGACACGTGCATCGCGCCCTGATCGCGGCCGGGCACGAGGTACTCGCCGTCGACGCCATGCTGCCGATGGTGCACGGTCCGCATCCGATGCCGCCGGAAGACGTACTGGCACTGGATATCCGGGATCCCGACGCGCTCGAACCGCTGCTGCGCGGCATCGACGTGGTATGCCACCTGGCGGCAGCCGTACCCCTCCCGGATCTCCCCGAACCTCCCGCCGGACCGGCTCGGGGCCGACCTGGACGGCGCGAGGACCTAGGTCATGGCACGGGACCGTGTGTGCGCGGCGGCGCGGCCGAGAGCCGGGACAGCGGCGGGGGCGAGAAGCCCGTTCAGGCGGGTATGCAGCGGGCGGCGCTGTACGCCTCTCACAATGACGCCGGGACGGCGGTCCTGCTGGCGGCCATGGAACGGGCGGGCGTGCGGCGGCTGGTTCTGAGTTCCTCGGTGGCGGTGTACGGCGAGGGCCGGTATCGCGGGGTGCGCAGCGGGCCGTTCTTCCCCGGCATCCGCCGCCGGGCGGACCTGGACCGCGGCCTGTTCGATCACCGCGAGCCGCGCAGCGGAGAAGTGCTGACTTGGGAGCCACTGGGCGAGGATGCCCCGCTGCGCCCCCGGAGCGCTTACGCGGCAAGCAAAGTCGCGCAGGAGCACTACGCCCTGGCCTGGGCCACGAGCACCGGATCGGCGGCGACGGCCTTGCGCTTCCATCACGTCTACGGCGACCCGATCCGCGACGGCCGGCCGCTACGCTCCGCGGAATCCGGTGTGGCGGCCCGCTTTCGCTCCGACCTCCGCGACGGCCGCGTTCCCCGAGTATTCGAAGACGGCGGCCAGGTAAGGGATTTCGTCCACGTCCGCGACGTCGCCGCTGCCGTAGTGGCCGCCGTGGCCCGCCCTTTGACCGGTTTCGTCCCGCTCAATATCGCCTCCGGCCGTCCCCTCACCCTCTGGGAAGTGGCTTCGATCATGGCAAAAACCCTCGACGCCCCCGGCCCGGTCGTCTCCGGCCAATACCGCCTCACAGACATCCGCCACCTGGTTGCCAGCCCCGACCGCGCCCGCCACGCCCTCGACTACACCGCCCGCATCCCCCCGGCGCGTGGCCTCGCCGACTACGCCGCGAGCAGCGTCGAGCGCCACTGATCGGGGAGTCCGGCAGACATTGACTGCCGCCCGGCCGGGAGCGACTGGCTGGTGTCGTGCGGGCGGCCGGGGATGGCACTTGCGTTTTGGCAGCTGTTTACCGGCGCTGCTGACTCGGCTCAGTGGCGATCGGTCGGAGCGAGGGTGAAATAGGGCGGGTCGGGTGGGTGTTGGACCGGAGGTCTGTGCCGAATCCGGAGGAGTCTCATGATCGACGTGCCGTTGTCCGTGCTGGAGCTCGCGCCTGTGGAGAGTGGGCGGAGTCCGGGGGAGGCGCTGGGGGCTACGACGGAGTTGGCGCGGCGGACGGAGGCGCTGGGATATCGGCGGTTCTGGGTGGCGGAGCATCACAATATGCCGGGGATCGCCAGTTCGGCGCCGGCGGTTTTGCTGGCGCATGTGGCTGCGAATACTTCGACCATCAAGGTGGGGTCGGGTGGGGTGATGTTGCCGAATCATGCGCCGCTGGTGGTGGCGGAGCAGTTCGGGACGTTGGAGGCATTGCATCCGGGGCGGGTGGATCTGGGGATCGGGCGGGCGCCGGGGACCGATCAGGCGACGGCGGCGGCCTTGCGTCGGACCACCGAGGGGTTGAACGCGGAGCATTTTCCGCGGGAGCTGCGGGCGCTGATCGACTACTTCCGGGATGCGGGGCCGGGCGGGATCAAGGCCACGCCGGGGCGGGGGCAGGAACCGGATATCTGGCTGCTGGGGTCCAGCGGGTACAGCGCGCAGGTGGCGGCGGCGCTCGGGCTGCCGTTCGCGTTCGCGCATCACATCAGCCCGGGCAATACGGTGGCGGCGTTGCGGTTGTATCGGGAGAACTTCCGGCCGTCGGAGGCGCTGGCCGAGCCGTACGCCATGGTGGCGGCATCGGCGATCTGTGCGGATACCGACGAGGAGGCCGACTTCCAGGCCACGCCACGGGATCTGGCGTTCCTGTATCTGGTGAGCGGGCGGCCGCAGGCGCTGCCGTCCCCGGAGGAGGCGGCGCGCTTCGAACCCGACCCCCAGCAGCGGCAATTCATCACGCAGCGGCGGTACGGGCAATTGCTGGGATCGCCCGCCACGGTGCGCGCGCAGGTCGAGGAACTGCTCGCCGAGACCCAGGCCGACGAGCTCATGCTCAATACCCTGGTCTACGACATCGACACGCGCACACGCTCGTTCGAGCTGATCAAGAAGGCCCTGGCGGCTTAGCCTAGGCTCGCGGCATGGACTCTCCGCTGCGGCTCGAGGTGATGGTGGCCAGTACGCGCCCGGGACGGTTCGCGCCGGTGGTCGCGGAGTGGTTCCTGCGCACGGCGCGCGCCGACGACCGGTTCGAGGTGGGCGTCATCGACCTCCTCGATACCCCGCTGCCGGTGGACCTCGGCGACACCGCGGAGGCCGAGGCGTATCGCGAAAGGGTCGCCGCCGCCGATGCTTTCGTGGCGGTGACCTCGGAATACAACCACGGCTACCCGGCCTCGCTGAAGACCGCGCTGGATATCGCCAAGCGCGAATGGCGGGCCAAGCCCATCGGTTTCGTGAGCTACGGCGGGCTCTCCGGCGGCCTGCGCGCGGTGGAGCAGCTGCGGCAGGTGGTCGCCGAGATCCACATGGTGTCGATCCGCGAGACCGTCAGCTTCCACGAGGCCAAGCGGAAATTCGACGCCGACGGCAATACCGCGGACGGCGCGGCCATCGATGCCGCCGACCGGATGCTGCGCCAATTGGCTTGGTGGGGGCGCACTTTGCGCGCCGCCCGCGCCGCCGACCCGTATCCGGGCTGAACCGCCTACTGCGCCAGTGCCCCCGCCCCGCGCGGCTGCCCGATGTAGGTGGCCTCGCGGGGAATCGACACCAGCGTCAATTCCACCTGGGTCTTCCCGGTGCGCAGGATGATTCGATTCCCGGTGGCCCCCGGCTGCTGAATCGACAGATCGGGCCGCGCTACCGGCCAGCCCAGCGGATCGCCCGCGAGATACACGGTGGTGACCCCGGCGTGCGGCGCGGCGGCCAGCACCCCGTCCACCACCACCGCGGTGAATTCGGCATCGGGCTGATGGGTTTCGGTGGCGAGGGTCAGCCGCTCCGGATTGCCGATGGTGGTGACCAGCTGATTCCACGCCTGCGGCCGATCGGTCCGGATCAGCACCCGTTCGCCGACCGCCAGCGCCCGGAACACCAGCTGCTGCGCCAGATACAGCTCCCCGGCCAGGTACACGCTCGAAATACCCTGTCCGACAACCCGGACCGCCACACCGTTGCCCTGATCGTCGGAGCCCAGCAACTGCCCGCACCCAGCCGACGGCAACTGCACGTCCGCGATATCGGCGAGCTCCCGTTCGGCGGTCGGCACGGTGTCGTCGAGCCCGGGCACGGCCAGCGGCAGATGCGCCAGCAGCCCTTCGCGATGCCGCCCGTTCATCGAGATCATGTGCTGCTGCAACGGTTCTTCCGGCAGCTCCCGCGCGGTGAGCCGCCAGGCCGCACCCACCCGCACGGTCCCGGCATCCCGGCCCGGCCGCAACCGCACCGCCACGGTGGTGCCCCGTGACTGCGGCACCCACAGCCCCGCCAGGGTTTCGGAGTCCAAGCGCGCGGGATCGAGTGCGGCCCCGAGGTTCACGCTGTTCCCGAGCTCCACGTAGCGCCAATGCTGTTGCAACTGACCGGGATCCACACCCGCCGTGACCTGCAAAGCGGCAGCCTTGATCTCGTGCGCGGTGAGAATGCGTGCCGGACAACCGGAATCCTCCAGCATCCGCACGATGCGCCGGGTGGCGATGGTGACCGCCCGGCAGGCCCCGTCCGTGCCCCCGCCCCGCCGTGCCGCCGCCTCGGGCGACAACAGTGGATCGAACGCGATCGCCAGCCATACCGTGCGGTGCGCGGTCGCGGGCAACGGCCCGAGCAGCGATTCGTA
Organism: Nocardia yamanashiensis; assembly: GCF_021183565.1. Classification (NCBI taxonomy): domain Bacteria; kingdom Bacillati; phylum Actinomycetota; class Actinomycetes; order Mycobacteriales; family Nocardiaceae; genus Nocardia; species Nocardia yamanashiensis. The sequence goes on along the minus strand of NZ_CP089226.1, from coordinate 5,676,929 downwards.
GATGGCCCCCGCCGGCGTCCCCGACCGGCTGCGATGCCCGTGCGACACGATATCGATCCCCGCCAGCGCGATGTCGTGCTGGCGCAGGCTCGCGGCCAGTTCGGTGAGCGGCAGCAGATGCGAGGCGGCCACGGTGGAGCGCCCGAGCCGGGTCAGCCCGCCCTTGGGCGGCAGCACCTCGACCGCCGCCACCACCCGGCTGCCATCGCGATAGAGCCCGAGGGTGCGCCCGTCGCTCGCGCGGTAATCCACCAGGTCGGCGGCGGCGTGCTCGCGATGGCCGCGGAAGCGCCGCCGGGTGCCGATCCATTCGGAAACTGGTCGTTTGCCTAACGGCATGAGAAGAAGCAGACCGACCACTATGCCGACCGCCAGCGCACCCCAGAACGGCAGTCCGCACGCTAGCGCCACGAGCAGGAAAACCGCACCCGCAAGCTGCGCCACCAGCAGGCTGCGCAGCCTCCCCGATGCGCTCATCGTCCTCCCCGCGCGGCTCGATCGGCCCGGTTCCGGTGGCCGAGTGTGAATGGCGATCGCAGCGAACTGTACTGTGTTCGGCGAACGTCATGACTGGTCGGGGGTGATTTCGATGCCTTCAAATCCAACTACGCGCTGGCAGGTCAGCGGCTATCGCTTCCTGGTCCGCCGGATGGAGCACGCCCTGGTCCGCCGGGATGTGCGCATGCTGCACGACCCCATGCGCTCGCAGACCCGCGCCTTCACCGTCGGGCTCATCCTGGCACTGGTCGCCCTCGCTGGTTGCGGTGTGTTAGCTCTGCTGCGTCCGCAGGACAAGATGGGGTCGAGCAAGATCCTCATCGGCAAGGACAGCGGCGCGGTCTACGTGGTCATCGACAATGTGGTGCATCCGGCGCTGAACCTGGCCTCGGCCCGGCTGGCGGCGGGGGAGGCGGCCAAACCGGCCACCGTCAAGGAATCCGAATTGGCGAAGAAGCCGCGCGGACAGCTCATCGGCATCCCGGGTGCACCGGCTTCGCTCAATTACGACACCTCCGATCGCGCTTGGACGGTCTGTGATGTGCTGGCCAATGACGGCAGCCGCAGTCTGGCCACGTCGGTGCTGGTCGGTAAGCCGGTGCTGGGGGACAAGGCCACACCGCTCGCGGACGGCAAGGCGCTGCTGGTGCAGGGACGCGACGCCGCCTATCTGATCTACGACAATCAGCGCGCCCGGATCGATATGAACGATCGCGCCGTGGTGGACGCGCTCGATATTCGCGGGCGGACACCCCGCCCGATCAGCGAGGGGCTGCTCAACGCCATCCCCGAGGTGCTGCCGCTGGTGCCGCCGCCCATCGCGGATGCCGGTGCGGCGCCGGGGTATTCGCTCGGCGACCATCGCGTCGGGGACGTGGTGCGGGTGCGGACCGACAATCGCTACTACGCGGTCCTGGCCGATGGGCTGCAACCGGTTTCGCAGCTGACCGCCGACATCATCCGCAACACCTACCGCTCCGCGGCCGCCGATGACCAGATAGCGCAGGCGGATCGGACCGCCGCGCCGGTGTCCAATGCCCTGCACGTATCGAACTATCCGGATCGGATTCCGGAGCTGGTGGACGGTAAGGATCAGCCGGTGGATTGCCTGTCCTGGCAGCCCGTGAGCGCGGCCGATCAGACCGACGGCAGCAAGCACGCCGACCTGACCGTGCTGACCGGCCACGCCGTCCCGATCCCCGATCGCGCCCGGCTGGTGCCCCTGGCCCAGGCCGACGGCAACGGCCCGAACGTCGACGCCTTCTACACCAAACCCGGTGCGGGCGAATACGTTCAGGCCACCGGCATCGAACCCGACAGCCAGCGCCGCGACAGCCTGTTCTTCGTCTCCGATTTCGGGGTGCGCTACGGCATCAAGGACCTCGAAGCGGCCAAGGCGCTCGGCATGGATCCGGCCGAGGTGACGCCCGAACCCGCGCCGTGGCCGATCATCGGCCTGCTCGCGCCCGGACCGACCTTGAGCCGGGAAGCCGCCATGGTGGCCCACGACGGCGTGGCCCCGGACCCGAATCCCGCGCCGCAACCGGTCAAGGGCCAGAACCAGAACTGATCAATCGTCGTGCACGCCGAAACGGCGGCGCAGCGGGAACGAGGCCAGAAAGCCCAGTAACAGCAGCAATCCCACGATGCCGGTGCCGATCAGGGCCACATTGCGCGCGGTGTGATCCGGCGGCGGAGGCGGGCTGGGAATGGCGAGCTGTTCGTCGACGGCCGCGTGGGGTTGCTTGGGCGGCAATTGTTTCGGCACCTGTGCGGTCAGTGCGGCGACGGGATCGACCGCCCCATAACCGATATACGGATTCCAGCCTTCGCCCGGTGCGTGCGCGGTGGCCTCGATGCGCTGGATGACATCGTGCGCGTTCATTTCCGGGAATCGGGAACGGATCAACGCCGCCACCCCGGAAACGTACGGTGCGGCGAAACTCGTTCCGCTGTACGGCATTATCTGACCCTGATTGGTGACTTTGGCGGTGGTCAGTCCGGGGCCCCGCGGATCGAGCGAAACAATGTTCTCGCCCGGCGCGGCCACACCCATCCACGGCCCGGGCACCGTGAATTTCGAGGATTGGCCCAGGGCGTCGACGGCGCCGACCGAGAGCACGTATTCGTCCCACCAGGACGGCACCACATACGAGGTGATGTGATTCCACAGATCCTCATTGGGCCGTACCGGATTCAGTCCCGGATTGCTCGCCTTGCAGGTGTCGGTATTACCGGCCGAGGTGACGATTACCGCGTCCTTCTCCACCGCCGCGTAACGCACCGCCGCACCGAGCATGCCCATTTCCGGGCTGTCCGGCTCCCGGGTGGGGCAGGCGACCAGCGAGATATTGATGACCCGGGCGCCCGCATCGGCGGCCCGGCGAACGGCGGAGGCCAGCGCGGAGATCTTGCCGTAGCCGTCGGGCATATCGTCGGGGCCTTTGTCGCGGCCCGCGCCCTCGGCCTGATACAGCGCGCTGGTCTGGCGAATGGTCATGATGCGGGCCTCGGGCGCGACGCCGGCGAAACCCTGGCCCTCCTGCTGGGTGGCGGCGATGAGGCCGGCCACCAGGGTGCCGTGCGCATCGCAATCCTCGGTGCCGTCACCGGAATTCGCGACGTAGTCGCCGCCGGGGATCAGGCCGGGCAGCCGCGGGTGCGGGGCGACGCCGGTATCGATGACCGCCACCAATTGGCCCGCGCCCTTGGAGAATTGCCAGGCGTGTTCCAGGTCCAGGGAACGCTGCGCGATCGGGATGGTCGGTCCCGCGCCCCCGGATTGCGTACTGATGCACGGGGAATTGGCCGGATGCTCGGTCTTGCCGGGAGGTGCCGCGGGTCCGCCCGGTGGCAGCAGGCCGGGATCGACGGCGGGCGGGCGATCGGCGGCGGCGAGGCCGGGGTGCGCACCCAGCGACACGCCCGCGGCCAGTGCAGCGGTGGCCGCGACCGTGCGGAAAGCCTTGGCGCCCAAGGTGATCGGCATCGGAACTACAGTCCGCGCACGAGCGAATAGAGCTCGGTCACCCAGAACACCAGCGGCACGACGGCGGCCACGAAGGCGTATTCGAGCAATTCCAGAGCCCGGCGCACGGGCGGGGTGGCCTGCTGGCGTGGCACCAGAATGCCGAGCACCAGCGCCGCCACCAGCAGCAGGATGGCGATCCCGAAGATGGCCAGGGGCTGTCGCAGCGTGAACGCGCCGAACCCCATGAGCACCAGCAGGATTGCCGCACCGCCCGCCAGCAGCACCACCGCCTGCTCGGCTCCGGCGTAGGTGCGGCTGCGGAACATGAGCACCGCCGCGCACACCACCGCCAGTGCCAGGCCCGGCCAGTACGGGCGATCCGCGATCGGCTCCACCGCGGCCACCGCGCCGGTCGCCACGACCAGGGTGGTGGCGGCGACCAACCCGGCCAGATACTTGCGCGCCCGTTCGGATTTGGCGCGCAGCGCCTCCAGGCTCGGCAGCGCGCGATGATCGTCGGGATCGTCCTCGGTGGGATCGATGGGCGTCCCCGGCGCGGGCACCGGCGGCAACGGCAGTTTGGCCAGCAGCATGGAAATCCGTGGGGCGAGCGACAATCCGGCCAGTCCGAGCCCCGCCGCACCCGCGCCGATGGCCTTGACCGGCAGCTCGGCCAGTAGTCCGATCAAGGCGGCGGGCACGGCGTACACGCACACCGTGGTCACGCCGATGAACAACCCGAGCCCGACCCCGCTGACCCGCCAGGTCAGCACGGCGATCGCGCCCAGCAGCACCGATCCGAGCAGCAGGTTCGCCCAGCCATAGTGATCGGGCACGAACAGCATGCCCGCGCTGAAGGCGGCGGGCAGCGCGCAGCCGCCGACCACCAGCGCGCTGGCGGTATCGGCGTACATGCGGCTGAGCAGCATGGACGCGATGACCAGCAGCACCGCGACGAACAGCGCGACCGTTCCGGTCACCCAGCCCGGGAGCGCGTCCGGCGCGGCCAGCAGCCCGAGACACCCCCCCAGCATGGTCAGCACGGCCAGCACCGACCCGGTGAGGCGTGCGGTGCGGGGCGTCCAGCCGCGGAAATGCTCCGCGTCGGCAACCGCGACGTTGTACATGATGTCGTCGAACAATGGTGTGGGAGCGGTGTGTTCGGCGCTTTCCAGCATGAGCAGCTCGCCGTCGCGCACATCCTGCTCGGTGAGGGTGAGCGACCCGGTCAGCGGCGGCTGCCCGATGCGGGCCAGCACCCATTCGTGCGGTTCGAACTGCTCGCCGTCGTGGTCGAAGTCGTTGACCCGGCTGTGCTGGGCGACCATATCGACCACGCTGGGGATGACCAGGGCCACCGGGACGTCGCCGGGAATGGCCATATCGACCTGGGTGTGCTTGGCCAGAATGGTGACCCGCGCGAGGTCCGGCGCCCGGACGGTGCCGCGGGTCTCGTCGAGCTGCTCTGTTCGCGCGTCCGTCACGCTGCCCCCAACTCCGGGTGTGAACTCGTTTCCGCGCCCGCGCCCGCGGGGAATGCGGTCGCGGCGCTGGGCTGTGCAGAAATGTTGCCCGCACTTTACGGCATGTCGGTGCAGGTCCGTACACTGAGGCCCGACTCGGTCGGCAATGGGGGACTGTGAAGCAGTGAGCAACCAATGAGCACCGTACGGTTTCAACGACGCCCGCGCCGGGAGATGCCGCGCTCGCCCGGCGGCGAGGTGACCCTGCAGCCGCCGCCGGAGATTCCGCGCGCGGTCCCCGCCAATCTCTTCGGCAAGCTCATGCCGTTGGTGATGGTGGTCGGCATGCTCGGCATGGTCGTGCTCATGTTCACCTCGGGCAGTGGTATCGCGTCCAATCCGATGAGCCTGATGTTCCCGATGATGATGGTGTTCTCCATGGTCGGCATGTATGCCGGGCAGAGCGGCAAGGGGCAGAAGGCGGCCGAGGCCGACGAGGATCGCAAGGACTATCTGCGCTATCTCGACCAGGTGCGCCGCGATGTGCGCGATACCGCCGAGCAACAGCGGGCGGCGGTGGAATGGAGTCATCCGGAGCCGGGGCTGATCTGGATGCTGGCCGGCACCACCCGGATGTGGGAGCGGCGGCCGGGGGACAAGGACTTCTGTCACGCGCGGATCGGACTGGGTAGCCAACGTTTGGCTACTCGTCTGGTGGCACCCGAAACCGGTCCGGTCGAGGAGCTCGAGCCGATAGCTGCGGTGTCGCTGAGGCGGTTCGTGCGCACCCATTCCACGGTGCCGGACCTGCCGACTGCCATTGCCGTGAAGGGGTTCGCCAGCATTCAGCTGACCGGCGACCGGGCGCAGGCCCGGGAGTTGACCCGGGCCATGTTATTGCAGCTGGCTATGTTCCAGGGACCGGATCAGGTGCTGATCGCGGTGGTCTGCGGCGCTGATACCGCGCCCGAATGGGAATGGGCGAAATGGCTGCCGCACACCCAGCATCCGGACTCCGAGGACGGGGTGGGCAGTGAGCGCATGGTCTACGGCTCCATTCGCGAGGCGCATGCCGGGCTGCGGCCGCTGCTGCACAACCGGGTGCGCTACTCGCGCAATCAGCCGCCCGACCCGAACCTGTCGCAGCTGATCATCGTGGTGGACGGCGGCCTGCTCGAAGCCGAGGAAGATCCCTTGCGGGAGAGCGGGTTCGAGGGCGTCACCATTGTCGACCTGTGCGGGTACGCGCCGCGGCTGGCGGCCTCGCGGGGCATCCAGCTGATGGTGGAGAACGGTGAATGCGCCGGACAGGGCGCGAGCGGCGGGATGGAACGGTTCGCCCTCATCGACCGCATCACCGCGCGCGAGGCCGAGCAGGCGGCGCGGCGGCTCGCGCCCTATCGCGCGCCCGCCAAACGCGGGCCGGACGCGAGCGGTGAAGAGGGCGAGGTGATCTCGACCTGGTCGCAGCTGCTGGGACTGGGCGATATCGGCTCCTTCACGCCGGAAACCGCGTGGCAGCCGCGCTACGGCAAGGATCGGCTGCGGGTTCCGTTCGGGGTCGGAGCCGACGGGCTGCCGGTGTACCTGGATATCAAGGAAGCCGCCGAGGGCGGGATGGGCCCGCACGGGCTGTGCATCGGCGCGACCGGTTCCGGCAAGTCGGAATTTCTGCGCACCCTGGTGCTTTCGCTGATCGCCACGCACTCGCCCGATCAGCTCAATTTCGTGCTGGTGGACTTCAAGGGCGGCGCGACCTTCCTGGGGCTGGACGGGGTCGAGCACATCGCGGCCATCATCACCAACCTGGAGGAAGAGGCCGACCTGGTCTCGCGCATGCACGACGCGCTCGAGGGCGAAATGAACCGGCGGCAGGAATTGCTGCGCGCGGCGGGCAATTTCGCCAATGTGGGCGAGTACGAGAAGGCGCGCGCGGCGGGGGCCGATCTGGATCCGCTGCCGGCGCTGTTCGTGGTGCTCGACGAGTTCTCCGAACTGCTGGCGCAGCATCCGGATTTCGCGGATCTGTTCACCATGATCGGGCGGCTGGGGCGGTCGCTGCACGTGCATCTGCTGCTCGCCTCGCAGCGGCTCGAGGAGGGGCGGCTCAAGGGGCTGGAAAGCCATCTGTCGTATCGGATCGGCTTGAAGACATTCTCCGCCAATGAATCCCGGCAGGTGCTCGGGGTGCCCGACGCCTACAATCTGCCCAATAATCCCGGTGGCGGTTACCTCAAGTCCAACTCCGGTGAAATCGTGCGATTCCAATCGGCGTATGTGTCGGGGCCCTACCTCGGTGGGGCTTCCACGCGCGATGTGACGCGGTCAGGTGCTCCGGACGCTGAAATGGATACGGCGGCGCGGCTTTTCACCGCCACCCACGTGGACTTCCGGGCCGGTGACTACCTGCCGTTGCCGGTCGCGCCCGAGGCGGCGGCGCCGCAGCCCGAGGCCGAACAGGTCTCGAATCTGCAGATGCTGGTGTCGCGGGTGCGCGGTCACGGCCGGCCCGCGCACGAGATCTGGCTGCCGCCGCTGGGTGCGCCGTCCACGCTGGACGAGCTGGTGCCGCGTTCGGTGCTGACCGGGGACGTGCACCCGATCGCCACCCTGCGTGCGCCCATCGGCATCGTGGACCGGCCCTTCGACCAGCGCCGGGACCCGATGGTGGTGGACCTGTCCGGGTCCCGCGGTCATGTGGCGGTGGTCGGCGGTCCGCAGTCCGGCAAGTCCACGGCGCTGCGGTCGCTGGTCATGTCGATGGCGTTGACGCACACCGCCGAACAGGTGCAGTTCTATCTGCTGGACTTCGGCGGCGGCACCCTGGTCGGGCTGGAAGGGCTGCCGCAGGTGGGTGCGGTCGCCGGCCGGCTGGAAGCGGACAAGGTGCGGCGCACCATCGCCGAGATGGTGACCGTGGTGCGGCAGCGCGAGGCGCGGTTCCGGCAGCTGGGCATCGAATCCATGGCGGAGTTCCGGCGCATACGGGCCATGAGCCCGGCGTCCGGCGCGGCCGCGGCGGGCGTGCACGAGGATCCGTTCGGCGACGTGTTCCTGGTGATCGACGGGTACGGAGTGTTCCGGCAGGAGTTCGACGCACTGGAACAGACCGTCATGAACCTTGCGGTGCAGGGACTTTCGTACGGTGTGCACGTGGTGATCTCGCTGGCGCGCTGGCCGGAAGCGCGGCCGGCGCTCAAGGATCAGATCGGCACCCGTATCGAACTTCGCCTCGGCGATCCCATGGATTCGGATCTGGGCCGCAAGTTCGCGACCCTGGTGCCGATGGGGCGGCCCGGGCGCGGTATGACGCCCGACGGGCTGCACATGCTGACGGCGCTGCCGCGCGTGGACTCCGACCCGGACCCGCAGACGCTGGGAACCGGAGTGGCGCAGGCGGTTTCGGCCATCGCCACCGCGACGCCGGGCCGTCCTGCGCCCCGGGTGCGCATGCTGCCCGAACGCTTGCCGCGCGCGGATCTGCTCGCGCTGGCGGGGGATTGGCCCGCGCACGAGGACGCCGCGGTCAAGACCATGCGAATCCCGTTCGGCATCAACGAATCCGAACTGGCGCCGGTGTTCCTGGACTTCAATGCCAGCCCGCACCTGGTGATCATCGGCGATTCGGAGAGCGGGAAGACGACGCTGCTGCGGTCCATCGTGCAGTCCGTCTGCGCGGCGAACACGCCCGACCAGGCGCGCATCATCATGGGTGACTACCGGCGCACCATGCTCGGCACCGTGCCGCAGGGTTATCTGGCCGGATACGGTTCCACCGCACCGCAATTCACCCGGAACATGGCGGATCTCGCGGCCTACGTCGGCAAGCGCATGCCCGGACCGGACGTGACGCCGCAGCAGCTCAAGGACCGGTCCTGGTGGAGCGGCCCGGAACTGTACGTGATCGTGGACGACTACGACCTGGTGGCGACCGCGAGCGGAAATCCGTTGCACGCCATGGTCGACCACCTCGCCCACGCCCGCGACCTCGGCTTCCACCTGATCATCGCCCGCCGCTCCGGCGGTGCGGGCCGCGCCATGTACGAGGCCACCCTCAACCAGCTCAAGGAACTCAACTCGGCCGCGCTCGTCATGAGCTGCAGCCGCGATGAAGGCATCCTCTTCGGCAACACCCGCCCCTCCCTCATGCCTCCCGGCCGCGGCACCTATGTCACCCGCGCCGGTGAGGACCTGGTGCAACTCGGCTGGCTGCCCCCGGCCTGAGTGGCACGCCCACCGCGCCTGACCGGCGCGTGCAAAGTGCCACACCCCCTCGTCATCCCAGCATGCTCTGGCCGGGATCTCACCTACTCGAAGTGAGATTCCGGCCAGAGCACGCCGGAATGACGGAAAAGGGTCGCGGCACGCGAACGGAGTCGGATACGCGAACGCCCCGGCGCTTTCGGTGCCGGGGCGTTCGCATGTCTGTTTGCTCAGAAGAGTCCCGCGAGCGCGGTGTCCTTCATCTGGAGTTCGGCGTTGCCGGTGCGCACCAGCGTCGCCGCGCCGCCCAGGGTGGCGTTGAGCTGACCCACGTGCCCGTTCCACATGCGCTGGAGGTCGGCGAACGCTTCGTTGGCGTCACCCTTCCAGTTGGTGGTGACGAACTCTTCCACGCTGCGGTGGAAGGCTTCGAGCTGGTCGCGAATGTGCTCCGCGCGCTTGATGATCGAGTTCGCGCCGTCCTCGACGCCGGCGAACTGGGCCGAGATGATCTGACCGCCTGCAGCCATGATGACTTCCTTTGCCAAAGTATTCGAGAGGAGAGGGAGACGAGCCGTCAGACCGCGGGCAGGTCGAGGCTGGACATCTGCGCGTTGACCTGAGCGCTGTAGTCGCGGTCGTGATCCTCGTAGCTGGAGCCGGCCTTGATCAGGTTCTCCGACGTCTGCATGAGCTTGTCGTTGAGCTTGTCGGCCTGGAAGTAGTAGCGCTCCATGAAGGCGTTGAACGCCTTACGGGCCTCGCCTTCCCACTTGGAACCGACGGTCATATTGTCCTCATCGCGCTTCAGGTCGCGAATCATGATCATGAGCGTCTCGTGGGTCTTCTTGAACTCCTGGGCCTTGGCCTGGATGAGCTCATTACTGGCTTCGAATGCACCGGCCACGGTGCCTCCTTTCGAATACGCGGGCGGACGACCTCTTCTGTACTGATTGGACGTGGGTCATAGCCCTGCGGTTCCACCCCGGGTGTAGCAATTTGCCAGCACCCTATCCGAGGACCGCCGTCCGTGACCAGTGCTTACGCCTATACGGTGAGGTCAGGCACGCGAGATCGATCTCACACCGCGCTTCGACGGCGGCTACCAGGTGCTGTTCGCCAGCAATGCGTACTGGGCGGCAGCTTTCTGGTGAACATCCGCGAGCTGATCGGCCTCCACCGTCGCGGTGAAGCGCTGATAGTTCAGCGCGCACCGGAACCGCTTGCCCGACCCGCTCTTGCCCGCGGCACTCTCCCCGCATTCCGCGCCCGGCACCCCGGCCGGCGCCTCCGCCGCCCCCGGGAAGGCCCGTTCCAGCAGCGGCTTGCGCAGCTTCCCGGCGGTCTCGGCATCGCGGGTGCGGTACACCAGCGAGACGCCGCTGTAGGACGCGCCGGAGACGGCGACCCGATCCACGCCGTGCTCACGCAGCACTCGGCTCGTGTAGTCCTGATCGGAGATCCGGTGCTGATATCCGCGCACCCCGACGGTCATCTGCGAGGTGATGTCCGGGGTGCCGATGCCGTCGGCGTTGAGGGTGCGGCGCAGCAGGCCGTCCGGATCGGCGGGCAGCCGCAGCACCCCTTCTCGATCGAGCGGCGGGAGCGCGTCCAGGAGGGGGAGCTGCGCGCTGTAGATCTGCTCGGCCAGCGCGGTCAGCTTGCCGATTTCCGCCTCTCCGGCGCCCGCGTAAAGCTCCACGACATAGTTGCCACGCGCGATCGAAGCGCCGATGCTGGCCACGCCCGGTCGCCAATGCGCATGTGCCTCAGGGTATTTTGACAGCGAGACGCGCTCGTTGCGGTCAGCGGCGACATTGAAGTCGACCTCGTCCAGCTCCGCGGCCGCCTGCTTGGCGGCTGCCGCGTCCGGGAACTGCATGACCGTCAGCGTGGTGAACGCGCTGCCCTCCGGCGACTTGCCGGTCTTCTTGTCGGCTTCCTTCTCGCTGTGGCCGACCGCGATGCCGAACATCAGGCCATTGCGGTCCAGTACCGGTGCGGCGACATCGGCCAGCGTTTTGGTGGCCTTATCGGAATCCAGGAAAGGAATGGATCCGGTGCCGTACTTGAACTTCGGATCGATCTCCGGACCGGTCACCACCTGATCCGCCAGCCGGGCCAGCGCCAGATTGAAGCCGCCGGTCATATCGTAGTGGTAGGTGTAGCGCTCCTCCAGCGGTCCGGTGGCGTACTTGCCGACATTCAGGGTGCGGACATCGATCTCGCCGGGGCGAGCCGAGCCGTCGACCTGAGTAGCGCAGGCGGACAGGGAGATTGCGGCCAGCATCAGCGCCGCGCCGCGAAAACGTCGTGAAAGCATGGGATTTCCTCGACTCTGCGATCAGCCGGCGTTGACCAGCGTGGCGTACTGGGCCGAAATGCGCTGCTGGGCATCGAGCAGCTGGTTCGCCGACACCTCCGCGGCATAACGACCGTGCTGAACGAAGCAGTAGTAGCTGATGGCCAACTTCGACGCGATGTACTGGCGGCACTTGGCATTCGGGAGATTGGCCGGCGATTCGACGGCCTTGAACAGCCGGCTGGTCTGGGCGTGCTCGGCCACGATCCGGGCGGCTCCGGCGGCGTCACGGGCGCGGTACACGGTGCCGCCCCGATAGCCGAGCCGATCCACACCCGTCTCGGTGAACAGCTTGATCTCGTCCTCGCCCTGCTTGATGTGCAGCGCGGCGTGCGGGCCGTACACCCCGGGAACACCGGGTTGGGAACTGTCGGCGGTGACGGTGGGCAGCGCGCGGCCCAGCATCTTGTCCGGATCCACCGCCAGCTCCATCAGTTTGTCCTGCGGCGTGGCCGGGAATTTGGCGATGGCGGGCGGGATCACGTCCAGGCTGCGTTCCACCCGGCTCAGCAATTTCGGCAGATCGCGCTGCTTGATGGCCGACATGACGGAGTCGTACACGTAGGTGAAGACCACGAATTTGCCGGTGGCATACCAGGATCGGACCGGTCCGCCGACGCCGCTGATGCCGCTCTCGATATGCACCACCGCGTCCGGATACTTGTCGATCTTCAGCGCCTCATTGGTGGTGCTCTCGAAATCCAGCTTGCCCAGCGCCTGCGCCGCGGCGGACGCGGACTGCTCGTCGGTGAACAGCATGACCAGATTCTCGAGCTCGTAGGACAGGCTGATCTCGGAGTTGGACTTACCGGTACTGACGAATCCGGAGACGAAGCCCGGCGCGGCGGCGTTCATGGCGGCGCCATCGGCCTTGGTGCGGCTCTTGACCGCCCCGGACGTGAAGTCCTCGAAGGCGCGCACCACCGTACTCATCGCCTGCGCGCGATATTTCACCTCGGGGATCACTTCCGAAGGCAGCGGTACGTATTCGGCCAGCCGCCAGGCTTCCACCAGCTGCGCCATTTCGATGGCGGTGGGTTTGTCGTAGACCTTGGGCTGGGTCGGCAGATTGCCGACATCGAGCTTGGCCAGATCGATCACCGGTTCCGCTGGTTCCGCGGATTCCGCCGACGATCCGGACCCGCAGGCGGTGGTCCAGGCGACCGCCGCGGCCAGACCCGCGGACAATAGGACACGTCCGAGTTTGCGCATTTACCCTCCCCGAAGCAAAGACGCGGGTAACCCTACTTGATCACCTTGCGCAGCGCTGGAACCAGTTTGCTGATCAGCACCTGCTCCGATTCCGGCGACCAGGTGCGCATGGCGGCGACGGCGGCCGCGTCGTCGAGCGGAATCACGATGGCGCGCGCGGATGTGATGGCGCTGGGCAGGCCGAGCAGCCCGCCGTTGCCGGCCTTCTCGTCACTGCGGACGGCCACGATGTAGGAGTCGTCGGCGACCTTCAGCGCGGAGTAGCCCTCGACGGGCCGGGGCGAGGGCTCGTCGCCGTTGCGCTTGTACTCCAGGTTGTAGACGAAGCCGAGGTCCTCCAGGAATTTGGCCTGTTCGGTGCCGTCCAGATAGATGGAGTACTTGTTGTTCAGCGTCGACTGCGCCACATCGACCAGCGTGATGGTCTTGCCCGCGAACCCCGGATTCTCGCTGCGCGCCTTGGGCAGTGGCGCGAGCGAGGAGGTCGGCACGCCCGTGCTCGTGGTCGGTTCCCCGCGCGTCACCGTGACGTCGGCCTGCACCCCCGGTTTGTCGTTGCCGGTCGAGACGGCGACCCCGATCCCGGTGGCCAGCGCCACCACCGCCAGCGCGGCCACTCCGGCGTAGATCCCCTTGCGGCTCTTGCGCGGCGGCTGGATCTGCCCGGGACCCGAGGGCGCGGTGTGGTTCTGGGTCGGATCGCCGGCATTCCCGTAGAAGCCGGGCGGCGCGATGTGGATCGGATAGGTGGGAGAAGTATTGGTGGACTGCGGATTCCAGCCCGGCGTCAGCGCATTGGCCAGGGCGTCGGTGAATTCCCGGCAGCTGTTGTAGCGCTGCGCCGGCTCCTTTGCCATGGCGACCGCGATCACTTGATCCAGCGCCGCCGGCAGCTGCGGGTTCAGGGCGGTCGGGCGCGGCGGCGGCTCGTGCAGGTGCCCCATCATGACCAGCGCGGGTTGCGTTGCCGGATAAGGGTTCTGGCCGGTGAGCAGTTTGAAGAACGAGCACGCCAGGCTGTAGATATCGGCGCGATGGTCCAGCGGCAGCCCGGACAACTGCTCCGGCGGCGCGTAGGCGATGGTCGCCACGAAACTGCCGGTCTGGGTGAGTTCGGTGGCGTCCTCGGTGGACTTGGCGACGCCGAAGTCGGCCAGCAGCGCGCGCTCGTCCTCGGCGTCGGCGGTGGCGAGCAGGAAGTTGGCGGGCTTCACGTCCCGATGCAGCAGGCCCTTGCGATGCGCGTAGTCCAGCCCGCGCCCGATCTCGGCGATGATGCGCAGCGCGCGCAACGGAGTCATGGCCGCCGGATCGCGCTTCTGCTCGGCGGAGGCGTCGGTGCCCTCCACGTATTGCATGGCGATCCAGAGCTGCCCGTTCTCCTCGCCGCGATTGTGCACCGAGACGATATTCGGATGATCCAGTCCGGCAACCAGATTGGCCTCGCGCTGGAACCGGCCCCGGAACTCGTCGTTGCGGGACATCTCCGTGGACAGCACCTTGAGGGCGTCCATGCGCGGCAGGCTCGGATGCTTGGCCAGGTAGACGGTGCCCATGCCGCCCGCGCCGAGGACCCGCTCGATGCGATATCCGCCGACGATGGTGCCGGGACTCATCACCATGTCAGGACTCCTGGATCGCTCGCGGTCGTGCAGTGCCCCCGGAGCTTACTGGAGGCGTTGTTCAGAAGCTGTTCGCCAGCAGGGCGTATTCGGCGGCCACCTGCTGGCGGACGTCGGATTCGTTATCGCTGGACACCACGCCGAGGTAGCGCTTGTAGTAGACGTAGCAGCGGTTCTTGTATTCGGTTTCGGTATCGCCCTTGCTGTTCAAGCGCACGCACTTGGCATTGGGCAGATCCTTGGGCGCTTCGATGGCGTCATAGTGGTCGCCCTCGTCGGCGATCAGCGCGTCGAACATGATCCGCGCCCCGGCCTCGTCGCGGGTCCGCACCAGTGCCGAGGTTCGATTGGTGGCGAGGGCGTCCGCGCCGCTGTCGGTGACGGCCTGCTGGATCTTCTGCTGATTCAGGGCCCCGTGCACCAGTTTGGTGCCGCCGTACACCGCGAACAGCTGCGCGTCCGGGGTGCCGCCCTCGGACCGGTCCTCGGTGACCAGCCGGGCCAGCAGATTGTCCGGATCCACCTGGAGGCTGGACAGTTTGGATTCCGGGGTGGGCTGGAACTTGTCCAGCACCGGCACCTCGGCGTCCAGGGTCTTGCGCACCCACTCCAGCAGATCCTTCTCGTCCGCCTTGGGGCGCTCGATGAACAGCGAGATGACGAACTGCTTGTAGGCCAGGAAGGTGCCGACGGTGGCCACGCCGGGCCGCCAGTGGATCTGCGCGTCGGGGTACTGGCTCAGCGAGAGTTTGCGATTCAGGTCCGCGGCCACATTGAAGTCGGCGTCCTCGAGTTCGCGCGCGGCCGTCTTGGCCGTCTTCTCGTCGGCGAACCGCAGCACCATATTGGTCACCGAGGTGGTGCCGGCGTCGGTCTTCTTGCCCGGTTTGGTCTGATCGGAACCGGCGTGCATGTACCCGGCGATCAGATTGTTGCGCTCCAGCACCGCCTGCGACGGCCCGGCCAGCCCCATATCGGTGGCGTCCTTGGCATCGACGGTGGCCCGGCCGCCACGGCCGTAGATCAACGAGGGATCGACCTTGACCGAGGGCACCACCGCGTCCGCCATCCGGAAGCCTTCCAGCAGTGCGCCATTGCCCTTGGCGGACTGGCCGTAGCTGAAACGGTCCACGGCGTACTTGCCGACCTCCAGCTTGCGCACGTCCAGTTCGCCCGCGACCGGCGTCCCGGAGACATTGCACGCGGCCAATAGCAGTGCGGTCGCGACCGCGGCGGCGGCGAACAGCGAAGTGCGTGCGGTGCGAACCATGGCAGGTCCTCGTTCCTCCCGTGCGATGCATCAAAAGTAGCGGACTGCGGCCGCTGCCGGGCGCGGTCGAAGATCGTCGCACGCACCCGGAAACACATCGCGGGACGAGGCCCCGAACGCAACATCGCGGGGCGACGTAACCTGGTCGATGTGCTGAACATCCCGCGCCGCGCAGCTTCCGGGGGCCGGTTCCGTTGATGGATCGGCAGGTCGAGGTTGTTTCGGGCCCCCATGTGCTCATCCGGACGGCCGGCGCGGTGATCCTGGTCGCACACCGGGAACCGGGCCGGGTGCATGCGGAGTCCAAGGCCGCGGTGGCCGCGCGGGCGCTCGCCGATCTGGTTGCCGAGGTCACCGATCAGGCGCCCGACGGGCCCGGACGCCTGGTTGCCCGCCAGGCCACCCGCTGGCTGATGAAGGAGGCCGAGCGGATCTCGCCCGGGGTGCCCATCGAATTCGGGATCCTGTCCGCGTCCGATACCGGCGGGGTCGCGGTCTTCCTGCACGGATCGGTGACGGCGGTGCTGGCCGGGCCCGTCGCGGAGTACTACCGGGGCAGTGACGCGGCCTTCACCGTGGACCGGGTGGCCGATCGGCCCGCACGGGCGGCGGCATTGTTCATCGACGACGGCAAGGGGCGTGCGCCCGAGCTACCCGAGCGCGGCATCGGGGCATTGATCGAGGGCACCCTGACCGCGACCGGTGCGGTGGTGTGGTTCGAGGGCGAACCTGTGCTGCCGCGGCGACCGGCCCGGATGTCCACGGGGGAGCGGCGATTGGTGGAACCGCCGCCGCCGACCGCCGCCTTCGATCCGGAGCCGGAGCGGATTCCGCTGGATCCCAATCTGATTCCCACCCGGACCTCGGCGCGGCTGCCCACGGAACTGGATTTCGAGCGCGGCGCGCAGTCCGCGACCGCCGGCTACGACCCGGACGTGGACGAGTTCGCCGATGCCGAGACCGCGGAAGAGGCGTTGCCGCTCAACCTGTTCGATCCGCATCGCGCGCCCACCGAGATGGGCGGGACCAATCCCGCGCCCAAACCCGATCCGGACCTGCAGCGGCGGCTGGACGCCACCGCCAAGGCCACCGCGCTCACCGTCAAGGTGCTCGGATTCAAGTGCGCGCGTGCCCATCCCAGCGATCCGCGGGCGGCGTTCTGCACGGTGTGCGGGATGCCGGTGGATCAGACGCAGCAGGTGGCGGAGGTGATCCGGCCGCCGCTGGGCATGCTGATCCTGGACGACGGCATGACGTACGTGGTGTCCACCGATGCCGTCATCGGGCGGGATCCGGAGAACTCCGAGTCCGCGCGAGCCGGGCTGGTGCCCTTGCGGATCGACGACGCCTCCGGCGGCATGTCCCGGGCGCACGCCGAAATCCGTTTGGTGAACTGGGATATCACCGTGGTGGATCGCGGCTCCACCAACGGCACCCGGGTGCGGCTGCCCGGATACCGCGATTGGGTTCGGCTGCAACCGAATCAGCCGATGACGCTGCTCACCGGCGCCGAGGTGATGCTCGGCAACCGGGTGCTGCGGCTGGAGCCGGTCGCGCCGCCGCCGTTCGGGTAATCGCCCCGGTAATCGCTAGGAGTAGCGGGCTTTACAGGTGTCCTGGGTGCCCAGCACCCCGGCCCGGAAGGCATCCACCCGGGAGAATCCGCTGGGCACCGTCTGGCCGTTGGTATCGCTGGCCGCCAGCCCGTCGGTGAGCAGCCCCGAGACCGCCTCGTCCAGATCGCCCGCCGAAAGGCTCACGCTGCCTTCGGCTTTGGAGCGATACGGATCGTTCAGCTTGGCCGTCACCACCCCGGCCAGGCAGGCCGCGCGCAGGCCGGTCTTGGCGCCCTTCAGCGTCTGCCCGGCGGCATGCTGCACCGCCAGCGCGTAGCGGGAGATGAACACCACGTAGGCGGTGAAATCGCCGGTCACCTTGACCGGCAGGCCGTCGCTCTCCCCGGTATTGGAGACCCCGCGCTCGTGCAGCGCGGTGATATCGGTGCCGATGGTGTTGGTGGCCGGGCAGTACGTCACCGGGATGGTGTCGGAGGCATTGCGGCAGCCGAGTTTCGCGCCGCCGTAGTCGTACTTCGGTTCCGGATCGATCGGCATGATGGTGGCCATGGACTTGGCCAGGTCCTCCAGATTCGCCTGATCGACCTCGGATTCGCCCTTGGAGGCGTCATTGCCGAAGGTCTGCGGCAGATTGCCGCGGCGGCGCTCGATCTCGGCGGCGTCGATGGCCTTGCAGCCCTTGGCGCCGTCGGTGAACCCGACCTGCACCGCGGTCACCCGCTCGAACGCCGAACCGTGCACGCTCTCCGGATCGTCCGGATCGTCGTCGCGAATGGCGACGGTGGCGGCCAGCACCTGGTTCAGGCCGTCGGAGGTATTGATGGTGAAGTGCTTCGACTTGCCTTCGGCCACATTGCGAATGAAGGCGCCGGCGAAGCAGTCCGCCTGCTGTTCCTTGACGATGGTGGCGGTCTTGCGGCCGACGATATCGGCCATCAACTGGATGGCGTGGCCGTATTCGTGGGCCAGCACCATGACCACCGACATCTTGCCGAAGGTCTCCTGCACGGCGGGCAGCAGCACCGCGCGGTCCCAGCCGATCGAGCCGTCGGTCTTGCAGTAGGCGGCGTTGACCAAGCGGTAGGTGCTCTCGCCGCAGAACTCCACGGCCTGCGCGCGTTTGGCCTTCGAGCTCCAGGACAGGAACTTGTCGACCGGTTTGAAATCGCCGCCGAACTCCTTGGGGTACTCGCCCTGCCAATAGGTCTGGATGTCCTCCAGGGCATTGAGTACCAAGCGGTCGATCTCGCCGCCGTCGGTGTTCTGCGCCGTCAGCGTGGTGTCCGGGACATTGGCCCGCGGGCCGTTCGGGCCGCCCGTGGTGGGCAGGCCGGCGACCTTGAACGGATCGTCGTAGATGGAAACCGGGTGGCCGGAGACCATCCGGGTACATCCGGTCAGTAATGCCGCCACCAGCATCAGGATGCCCAGCGCCACCGCGCTCCGGCGTCTCGGCACGGCCACCCCCGGGCGTCTAGCCACTTCCACTCCCTCGCAGGCCAACGGACATCCGCCCGGGTCGCAGGCGAACGGTAAGTAAGCGCAAAGCCGATTGCCCGGGCCTTCGCATATTATGCGGCCATGTCTTCACCGGGGGCGCAGCAGATCACCGTGCGTCATGAGGGAACCGATCGGGTCTTCGACGCGAGCCAGCAGATCACCATGGGGCGGGCCCCGGAAGTGGCGTTGTTCGTGGACAGCCCGCTCGTGTCCAGGGTGCACGCGACCCTCACCTACGAGGCCGGATCTTGGATGCTGACCGACAACGGCAGCACCAACGGGGTCTTCGTGGACGCGCGGCGGATCACCACGCCGATCGTGATCAATCGGGCCACGCAGGTGCGGCTGGGGGACGCCATCAACGGGCCGCTGCTGCATCTGCTGCCGTCCGGGTCGCGGATTCCGGCGGGGACCTCCGCGCCGGAGAATCCCCAGTTCCAGGGTGGTGCAGGGGGATTCGGCGGGCAGCGGCCCGACGGCGGGCAGTTCCGGCAGGACGCGCCGCAGTTCCGCCCGGACGGCGGGCAGCGGCCGGAGGGGCAACCGTGGCAACAGGATCGGCGGCAACCGCCGGGGCAGCGGCCGGCTTCGGGGCCGCAGCAGAACGTGCCGCCGCAGGGGCAGCGTCCGCCGCCGGGGTACGGGCCGCAGCATGGTCAGCAGGGACCGGGGCCGGGCGGGCAGCGTGGGCCGCAGCACGGTCAGCAGCCGGGGCAGTTCGGTCAGCAGCCGGGGCAGCACGGGCAGCAGCCGGGACAGCATGGACAACAGCCGGGACAGCACGGGCAACCGGGTCAGTTCGGACCGCGGGGGCCGCAGGGGCAGCCCGGTCAGTTCGGGCAGCAGCCCGGTCAGCACGGGCAGCAGCCTGGTCAGCACAGTGGACAGCCCGGTCAGCACGGCCAGGGGCCCGGTCAGCAGTTCGGGCAGCGGCCGAATCCGGTGCAGGGGCGGCACGGTCCGCAGCAGTCCGCTCCGAATCCGTTGCAGCCGCCGACGCCCCAGCAGTCCGGCACGAATCCGCTGCAGTCCGCGCCGAATCCATTGCAATACGGCGGCCATGGCGCGGCGCAGGCGAATCCGCAGCGGTCCGGGCCGAATCCGGTGCAATCGGGCGGTAATCCGCAGCAGTCGGGGCCGAACCCGGTGCAGGACATGCCTTTGCATCCGGATGTTCCGGACAACATCAATATGACGGCGCGGGCGAGCACCGCGGCTTTGCCGCCCATGCGCGCGCGTTCCAATAAATCGGCTGTCGCCAAGGCCGATCGGCTGCCGCCCGGCGGCTTGAGCATCGGCCGCACCAGCGACAACGAGATCGTCGTCAATGATCCGATGGCCTCGCGCAAGCACGCCCGCCTGCTCGCCGACCCGCAGGGCCTCGCCATCGAGGACCTGGGTTCGGCCAACGGCACCTTCGTCAACGGCCGCCGCGAACAGCGCACCCTGCTGCGCGAGCGCGACATCGTCACCATCGGCAATGTCGACTTCGCGGTCGAGGAAGGCTCGCTGGTGCACCGCCAGCGGCCGATCGCCGAACAGGGTCTGCACGTGCACGGCATCGGGTTCACCGTCGAGGGCAACAAGCAACTGCTCGTCGATGTGAACATGCAGGCCGGGCGCGGATCGCTGACCGCGCTCATCGGACCGTCCGGTGCGGGCAAGTCCACGCTGTCGCGCCTCATCGCCGGCACCACCGCGCCGTCCACCGGCGTGGTCACCTTCGAGGGCCGCAATCTGCACGCCGAATACGACGCGCTCCGTTCGCGTATCGGCATGGTGCCGCAGGACGATGTGCTGCACCGCCAGCTCACCGTGAAGCAGGCGCTCGGTTTCGCCGCCCAGCTGCGGCTGCCGCCCGACACCAGCAAGGCCGACCGGCAGCGCGTGATCGACGGTGTGCTGGACGAGCTTTCGCTCACCCAGCACGCGGATACCCGGGTGGACCGCTTGTCCGGCGGTCAGCGCAAGCGCGCCTCGGTGGCCATGGAATTGCTGACCGGTCCCTCGCTGCTCATCCTGGACGAGCCCACCTCGGGCCTGGATCCGGCGCTGGATCGCCAGGTCATGACCATGCTGCGGGAGCTGGCCGACGCCGGGCGCACCGTCATCGTGGTCACCCACTCGGTGGCCTGCCTGGACATGTGCGATCAGGTGCTGCTGCTCGCGCCCGGCGGCAAGACCGCCTTCTGCGGGCATCCGGGCACGGTCCGCGATTTCCTCGGCACCAGCGACTGGGCCGAGATCTTCGCCCGGGTGGCCGACGATCCCGATCACGCCTTCGCCAATTTCCGCTCCCGTCAGGCCTTCGCGCCGCCACCGCCGGCCGCGCCGCCGGGGGAGAAGGTGAAGGGGCCGAAATCCAGTGCGCTGAAGCAGTTCTCGACGCTGTCGCGGCGGCAGATCCGGCTGGTGCTCGCGGACCGCGGGTACCTGGCGTTCCTGTTGATACTGCCGTTCGTGCTGGGCGGGCTGTCGCTGGTGGTGCCGGGCAGCAACGGTTTCCAGAAGGGCGCGCTCAAACAGATGCCGGACGGGTCGTTCCAGCTCGTCGGCGGCAGCGAATCCCAGCAGCTGCTGGTGGTGCTGATCCTGGGCGCGTGCTTCATGGGATCGACGCTGACCGTGCGTGATCTGGTGGGCGAGCGGGCCATCTACTTCCGGGAGCGGGCGGTCGGCCTGCGCTCCGGGGCGTACCTGATGTCCAAGATCATGGTGTTCAGCCTGGCCGCGCTGCTGCAGTCGGCGGTCATGGTGGGCATCGTGCTGGTCGGCAAGAAACGGCCCTCGGCGGGGTCGGTGATTCCGGCGGGCAGCCTGGAGCTGTACGTCGACATCGCGCTGACGGCCATCACCTGCGTGGTGGTCGGGTTGCTGCTGTCCACCCTGGCCAAATCCAGTGAGCAGGTGATGCCGCTGCTGGTGGTCACCATCATGGCGCAGCTGGTCATGGCGGGCGGTTTGATCCCGGTCACGGGCCGCGTTGTGCTGGAACAGGTTTCCTGGCTGTTCCCGGCGCGCTGGGGGTACGCCGCAGGGGCGTCCACGGTCGATGTCCGCAAGCTGTTCCCGAGTGCGCAGCCGGACAATCTGTGGAAGCACGAGTCGGGCATCTGGACGCTGGACGTGGCGGTGCTCGGGGTCTTGATCATCGTGCTGGCGCTGCTCACCTGGTCGCGATTGCGCCTGAAGAAGTCGGCTTCGTGACGCCGATGCGGACAGTGGCCGGAGCGGGACGGACGGCGTTGCCGGACCGGTGCGGGGGAGCGGCGCCGGGCGACGCGCCGGGGTTCGCCCTGCGCGAAGTGTCGGTTCGATCGCGCACCCCGCGCGCGGAACAGGCACACTGATGGCTGTGACAGTTCGAGTCGGCGCAGTGCATCTCGGCTGGGACGTGGTCTCGGTAGCCGCCGGTGGCGGCGGATCCCCGATCCGGCCGGTCCAGGTCGAAGGCACCTATACCCCGCCCGCATACCTGCTGGCGGACTCCTCCGGCCGGCTGCACACCGCCGGGGTGGATCGGCGTCCCGACGTCGGCATCGCCATCTCCGATGTGCGTGACATCCTCGGCCATCCGCAGATCGTGGTGGCGGGCGCGACCTGGCCGGCGGATCTGGTGTTCCGCGCCCGGCTGCACAATCCGGTCGAGGCCATCGTCAAACACCTGGGCGGCGCGCCCGACGTGATCGCCGTGCCGTTCCCCGACGAATGGCCCGATCCCAAGGTCGACGAATACGTCCGGCTGGTCGAGTTGCTCGGCTACCCCGCCGAACCGCTGCCGGAATCCGTCGCGCTCTCCGGGTACGTGCGCGCGCTGGGCCTGGTGCGCCCGGCCGGGCGTGGGCCCGCCGTCGGCGCGACCGGGGTCTACTCTGACGGCCGCGAATGCCTGGTGGTCGCCGTCCACGGCGATGACGAACGTCCCACCGAATCGGTGTCGGTGCCCATCACCGCCGAGGCGCTGCACGACGCCCGCTCCGCGGACAATGTGGTGATCGAGGTCATGGCCGCGGCCCGCGCCATCGACGCGGACACCTCCACCATCCTGCTGACCGGCAATGTCTGCTTCAACGACGCCGTCCGGCTGGCCTTCCAGAACCATCTCGGCCACCGCTTCCAGGTCGCCGATCACCCCATGCACGCCCTCGTGCTCGGGGCCGCCCACCTCTTGGTGGCGGACTACGACGTGGCGGCGGAACACCCCGAACCTCAAGCCCGCCATCAGGATCCGCGCGCCACCGGTCCGGGGCAGCAGAGCGGTGCGCCGCAGGGCGGAGTGAACCCGGCTGCCGTCGTCGACCAAGGCCCCCGCCACGTCCCCCAGCCGCCGCATCCGGCCCAGCCGCAGGCGCAGCAGCCGGCCCAGCAGCACCGGCCCGACGCACAGGCTCAGCAGCCGGCTCAGCAACAACGTCCCGAGCCGCAGGGGCAGTGGCCGGAACAGCCTCAGGCTCAAGCGGATTCACCGTCGTCCGGCGAATCCGCCCCCGGCCGAACGACTTCCGCTCGTCCCGCAACGGGCGCACAGCCGGTCATCCCCGCATCCGCCCACGACGACTCGGAAACCCGCCGTATCACCCCCGACGACATCGCACAGATGACAGCCGTCGTCGCCCATCACACCGATGCCCTGCGCCGCGCGGCCGCGGAAAGTGGCCAGCAGCCCGAGGCGGCTGGTCAGGCGTCCCAGGCGCAGCAGGCAGCTCCGGCCGGCCACGCTCCTGCCCCCGGTCAGGCGTTCGACGCACAGGGGCACGGTCAACCGGCCGATGCGACCCAGCGTGTTTCGCCCGGCGATTTCGCCCAGCACGCGGCTGCGGCGGCCCCGGCCGATCCGACCCAGCGGGTGACGCCGGAGGATCTCGCGAAGGCGGCGGCGCAGTACGCCGAGGCGACGCGGCAGGCCGCGGCGGCCGGGCAGCCCGCGGATGTGACCCGCCGGGTTACCGCGGAGGATCTCGCGCAGGCGGGAGCCGGTGCGCAGCAAGGTGTTTCGGGGCAGTCCGGAGTCGTAGATTCGGGGCAGTCCGGAGCCGCTGAGAATCCCGGCCAGCCGAGTGGTTCGCGGTCGCTCCCGCCGGGTCTGGCGAATGTGGGCAGCCGGTTCACGCGGCCGCCCGCCAAAGCGGGTTCGCCCGCGGACGATCAGATGACGGCCGTGATGGGTCGCCCGCAGCAACAACAGCAGCAACAGCCCGGAACCGGCTCGGTTCCCGGTGGACCGCAGCAGCCGGGCGGCGGTTCCGCCCCTGGCGGCTACGGCGCCCCGCAGGGTCCGGGCACCGGCACGTACGGTGCCGCGCAACCGGGTTCGGGCGGCTACGGCCAGGCTCCGGGTTCGACGTCCCCCTATGGATCCGGCGGTGGTTCGGCTCAGGGTGGCTACGGTCCCGCCGGGGATGCCGCAGCAGGTGGCTACGGTCCTGCCGGTGATGCGGCAGCCGGTGGCTACGGTCCCGCTGGGGATGCGGCAGCCGGTGGCTACGGTCCCGCTGGAGGCGAAGCCGGCTACGGCACCGGCGCGAATCCGGTGGTGGGTGGTTACGGCCCCGGAACAGGTTCGGGCGGTTACGGATCTACTGGTTACGGTTCCGGCGGTAGCGGGCCCGCGGCCGGGTACGGGCAGGGCGGCAACCCCGCAGCAGGCGGCTACGGTGCGGCGCCGGGAAGTGAATACGGCTCCGGTGGCGGCCAGGGCGGCTCGGCCGGTGGCTATGGAAATGCCGGTGGCCAGGGCAGTTCCGGGACCTATCCGGGGGCCGGCGGCAATTACGGTCCGGGTGCCGGTGGCTACGGGGCGCCCGGGGCCGGAAGCGGGAGTTTTGCTGGACCTGGTGGAAACGCTGCTGGTCAAAGCGGATCGGGGTACGGTGGGGCGATGCCTCACACTGGGCCGCCTCCCGCGAATTCGCCGGAAGACGCCGCCGGACAATCGGATTCGAAGTCGGAGTCCGAGGGTGGGCGCAAGCCCCGCAAGGGCAAGATCTGGAACAAGATGAAGGACAACCTGTTCGGTGCGCCCATCGTGGTGGGTGCGGCGGCACTGGCGGGCCTCGGCATGCATGCCGACGGCCAGTCGTTGCAGTCGGCGAGTGCCGCGGGAGAGATCGGCGTCGCCGATTCGCTCACCGGATCGGACATTCGCGGCATCGGCGCGCAGGCGTCCGGCCTACCGGGCTTCGCGCCCGCGGTTGCCGATGCGAGCGTCCGGCCCGTGTCCTTCCAGCCCGCATCGAACGCGGCCGAGACCTTCGACCTGGCGTCCGCCATCGACCAGGCCGGTCCGCTGTTCGCCGCCTTCGGCGCCTGGCCGTCCCTGGAGCGCGGCGCTGTCGAAGCCGGCGACACCTGCGCGTTCACCCCGTCCATCAACAGCACTCCCCATCCGGGCATCGCCAGCATCAACGACCCGGGTGCCCTGGACTGCCTGGGCCGCGGTACGGGCACCTTGCGCTACTCGGTCCCGGGCCCGGTCCGGGGCGTGGACCCGGGCCCGCCGCTAGCCATCTGACCGGCGGGTCCCGCGACTCACGGTCCGGTCGGCGGGGTCCCGCGACCCACGATCCATCGGCTCAGCCCGCGCGCTGCCTTCGCGGTGCGCGGGCTGCTCTTCTTTTCCGTCCCGGAACGCGGGCTGATCCGCACCGGTTTCCGGCGGGCGCACCCGCACTGGTATCGTGCTTCGTTGGCGTGCGGTACGGCCGGGCAACCGGTTGTCGCACGAGCCCCTGGGTCTCCACCGGCCGCCAGGGATACAGCTCGACCACACGCTTGGCTGGCAAAACCTACGACAGACAAGGGATGCACTGTGCCTACGTACAGCCCCAAGGGCGGTGACGTTACCCGCAAGTGGTACGTCATCGACGCCACTGACGTAGTGCTCGGCCGTCTTTCCGTGCAGGCTGCCAACCTGCTGCGCGGCAAGAACAAGCCGACCTACGCTCCGAACGTCGACGGTGGCGATTTCGTCATCATCATCAACGCCGAGAAGGTTGCCGTCTCCGGCAACAAGCGGCAGGACAAGGTCCTCTACACCCACTCCGGTCACCCGGGTGGTCTGAAGGGCCGTACCGTGGGCCAGATCCTGGACACCCGCCCCGACCGTCTGGTCGAGCGTGCCGTCAAGGGCATGATCCCGAAGAACAAGCTGGGCAACCAGATCATCGGCAAGCTGAAGGTCTACGCGGGCCCGAACCACCCGCATGCGGCCCAGCAGCCCATCCCCTTCGAGATCAAGCAGGTGGCCCAGTGACCGCTCCTGAGGAATTCAACGACGACTACGTCGTCGAGGACACCGCCGTCGAGGTCGTCGACGAGGGTGACGGCTACGAGGCCGAGGCCGAGTACACCGAGTCCTTCGCCGCGCCGGTCCTGATCGACCGCCCGGTGCAGACCGTCGGCCGCCGCAAGGAAGCCGTCGTTCGCGTGCGCCTGGTGCCGGGTTCCGGCAACTTCGTGCTGAACGGCCGCACCATCGAGGATTACTTCCCGAACAAGGTGCACCAGCAGCTGGTCAAGTCCCCGCTCGTCACCGTCGAGCGCACCGAGACCTTCGACATCTACGCCCGCCTGGTCGGCGGCGGCCCGTCGGGTCAGGCCGGCGCCCTGCGCCTCGCCATCGCGCGTGCCCTCATCGAGGTCACCCCGGACGACCGTCCCGCCCTTAAGCGTGCCGGCTTCCTGACTCGTGACCCGCGTGCCACCGAGCGTAAGAAGTACGGCCTCAAGAAGGCCCGTAAGGCGCCTCAGTACTCGAAGCGCTGATATTGCGCCGTCCGGCTCTACCGTGCCCGGCCCGTTCGCGGACCGGGCACGGTACGGTCTACACGGCGACCTGTACGAGAGCAGGCACCCGGCAACGGTTTTCGAACCGGCCGGGCGTCTGCTCTCGTGCTGTATACACAGACCAGGGGTGAGGTATGGGACGTTTGTTCGGCACCGACGGAGTCCGCGGGCTCGCCAACGACTCGTTGAGTCCTGAACTGGCGCTGCGCGTTTCGGCTGCGGCGGCACAGGTTCTGAGTCGCGGCAAGAAGCGCGCGCTGGCTGTCGTGGGACGTGATCCGCGCGCGAGCGGCGAGATGCTGGAGGCCGCGGTCATCGCGGGCTTGACCTCCGCCGGCGTGAACGTGCTGTCGGTCGGTGTGCTGCCGACCCCCGCCGTCGCCTACCTGACCGGCGTCTACGACGCCTGCCTCGGCGTGATGATCTCCGCCTCGCACAATCCCATGCCCGACAACGGCATCAAGATCTTCGCGGCGGGCGGCCACAAGCTGGACGACGTCATCGAGGACAAGATCGAGGCCCTGATCGCCGAAGGCGCGTTCACGCGCCCGACCGGCGCGGGCATCGGACGCGTGCTGGGCAAGCCCGGCCTGGGCGGTCACGTCTTCGACGCCGACGACCGCTACAGCCTGGAAGGCACCCACGAGCGCTACGTCGAGCACCTGGTCGAGGCCACCGCCCGCGACCTGAGCGGTCTCACCGTCGTCATCGACTGCGCGCACGGCGCGGCTTCCGAGGTCGGTCCCGCAGCCCTTCGCGAGGCCGGCGCCACCGTCATCGCCATCAATGCCGGCCCCGACGGCCTGAACATCAACGACGGCTGCGGCTCCACCCATCTCGAGCCCATCCAACGCGCCGTCCGCGAACACGGCGCCGACCTCGGCCTGGCCGTGGACGGCGACGCCGACCGCTGCCTGGCCGTGGACGGCACCGGCGCGATCGTCGACGGCGACGCCATCATGGCGGTGCTCGCGGTCGGCATGCGCGACGCCGGCGAGCTCGCCCAGGACACCCTGGTGGCCACCGTCATGAGCAATCTGGGCCTGCACATCGCCTTGCGCGCCGCCGGAATCACGGTGCGCACCACCGCCGTCGGCGACCGCTACGTCCTCGAGGACCTGCGCAACAACGGCTACACCCTCGGCGGCGAACAGTCCGGCCACGTCGTCTTCCCCAAGTTCGGCACCACCGGCGACGGCGTCCTCACCGGCCTCAAACTCATGGCCCGCATGGCCGAAACCGGCCGCACCCTCGCCGATCTCGCCTCCCTGGTCCAGACGGTCCCGCAGGTACTGGTCAACGTCCCGGTCTCGGACAAGTCCGCCGTGGCCCAGGCTCCCTCGGTGCTCGACGCCGTCGCCGAAGCCGAACGCGAACTCGGCGAAACCGGCCGAGTCCTGCTGCGCCCCAGTGGAACCGAACAGCTCGTGCGCGTCATGGTGGAAGCCACCGACCCGCACGCCGCGCAGCGCCTGGCCGACGATCTCGCCAAACTCGTCGCCGCGGTCTGAGGCTTCCGCACCTTCGAAGGGAACGGGGCGGTGCGCCTCGTTCCCTTTCTCGTTCTTCTCGGCCTAAAGCGTTTCGGTCAGCTTGCCGCCGTCGATATGCCAGCGGCGGGTGGCTCGGACGTTGTCGAGCATGCGACGGTCGTGGGTGACCAGAAGCACTGTGCCGGAGAAGGATTCGACGGCTTCCTCCAGCTGCTCGATGGCGGGCAGGTCCAGATGGTTGGTCGGTTCGTCGAGAACCAGGAGGTTCACCCCACGCGCTTGTAGCAGCGCCAGGGCCGCACGGGTGCGTTCGCCGGGGGAGAGAGTGTCGTTGGGGCGCATGACGTGTGGGCCGCGCAGGCCGAATTTGGCCAGCAGGGTACGGACTTCGGATTCGGGCCAGTCGGGGATCTGGGCGCTGAAAGTGTCTGCGAGAGTGCCGGTCCCGCGGAACAGGCCGCGGGCTTGGTCGACCTCTCCGACCGCGACGCCGGAACCGAGGCCCGCGGATCCACTGTCGGGCTTCGTTTTTCCGAGCAGCAGTGACAGCAGAGTCGATTTGCCCGCGCCGTTGGCTCCGGTCAGGACGATTCGATCGCCCGAATCCACCTGTACGGTAACGGGTCCCAGCTGGAAGTCGCCGCGCGAGACGGTCGCCCCGGACAGCGTGGCCACCACCGATCCGCTGCGCGGTGCGGCGGCGATCGACATCCGCAGTTCCCACTCCTTGCGCGGTTCCTCGACCGCGTCCAGCCGCTCGATCCGCTTGATGGTCTGCTTGATCTTCGACGCCTGCTTTTCGGTGGACTCGGCGCGTGTTTTGCGACCGGCCTTGTCGGAGTCCACCTTTCCCTTGCGGCGGGCATTGCGCACACCGTGCTCCAGCCAATTGCGCTGCATGACCGCGCGCGCCTCCAGGCCGGCCTTGGTGTCGGCGTACTCGTCATACGCCTCGCGCGCGTGCCGGCGCGCGATCTCCCGCTCGGCCAGATACGACTCGTAACTGCCGTCGTAGACGCCCACCTGCTGCTGCGCCAGGTCCAGTTCCACGATCCGATTCACGGTGCGGGCCAGGAACTCTCGATCATGGCTGATCACCATGAGCGGCTCCCGCACCCCGGTCACGAACTGCTCCAGGCGGGCCAGGCCGTCGAGGTCGAGATCGTTGGTGGGCTCGTCCAGCAGCAGAATGTCGAAGCGCGACAACAGCACCGACGCCAGCCCGGCACGGGCCGCCTGACCGCCGGACAGGACGGTCATCGGTGTTTCGAGGCCGTGCGGCAGGCTGTCGGCCAGCCCCAGTTCGGCCGCGATCTCCTCGGCCCGCTGCTCCAGATCCGCGCCACCGAGGGCCAGCCAGCGTTCCAGCGCCGGCGAATACTCGTCCTCGCCGCCCTCGGCCAGCCGTTCGGCCGCCGCGTCCATGGTCTGCTGCGCGGTCGCGACTCCGGTTCGCCGCCGCAGGAATTCGAGCACGGTTTCGCCTTCGAGGCGTTCCGGCTCCTGAGCCAGGTACCCGACCGTCGCGTCCGGCGGGCTCAGGGTGATCTCGCCTTCCGGGGCGTCACCATCGGCCAGGATGCGCAGCAGCGTCGACTTGCCCGCGCCGTTCACCCCGACCAGCCCGATCACATCGCCCGGCGCCAGTACGAGATCGAGGTCACTGAACAGGGTCCGTTCGCCGTGTCCGGCCGCGAGTCCGCGCGCCTGCAGAGTGGTGCTCACCAGGGCGATTCTGCCCTGCTCAGGGTGACACCCTGACCCCGCCCCTCCCGAAGTTCAGGGTCGGAATGGGTCAGGGGACCGATGTGCGGGCGGGCCGGAACGCGGAGAGTGGAGGTATGACAACACCGACCAGCACCCGCCGCCTCACCCGCTCGACCAGCAACAAGTGGATCGCGGGCGTCTGCGGCGGTCTCGCCGAATACCTCGGCTGGAACGCCACCCTCGTCCGCCTGCTCTTCGTCCTGTCCTGCCTGCTGCCCGGACCGCAGTTCATTCTCTACCTGATCCTGTGGCTGGTGATTCCGAAGCGCTGATTCGCTCATCCGCTGTAGCGCACGATCCGATCGTTGTCGCCGACGTAGATCGTGCCGGAGTGGTCGACGGCGAGCGCCTGCGGATAACCGAGGCCTTCGATGGGCACCCGCTGCCATTGGGTGCCGCCGGCGTCGAGGCGGAATACCGCGCGTTGCAGGGCGTCTGCGACATACACGGCGTCATTGACGTCGACGTCGATGCCGTGCGGGAAGTTCAGATCGGCGCCCGGGGTATCGATGGTGGTGCCGGAGCGGCCCGCGATGCTCCACAGCACGGTCGGTTCGGTCGCGCCGGCGGCCCATTTCAGTATGCCGCCGGGCGCGCCCCAGGTCAGGTAGAGCGCACCGGACTGGTCGACCGCTATGTCGTTGGCGCTGTCGGGCATTCCAGGCGTCGGCAGTTCGGATGCGGTCGTG
Source organism: Nocardia yamanashiensis (assembly GCF_021183565.1). Lineage (NCBI taxonomy): Bacteria > Bacillati > Actinomycetota > Actinomycetes > Mycobacteriales > Nocardiaceae > Nocardia > Nocardia yamanashiensis. The sequence goes on along the minus strand of NZ_CP089226.1, from coordinate 5,646,517 downwards.
GCGCCGGACTCCAGTTTCAGCACGCGCTTGCCGTCGAGGATGTAGAGCGTGCCCGCCTGATCGAAGGTGAGCGCGGTCGGTGCGGCCGCACCCACGGGGACGTCGATCGGCGTGGTCGAACCGGGTTCGTATTTGACCACTTTCGCGGTGGACCTGTTCGACACGTAGATGGCGCCGTTCGCATCCACCGCGATGCCGTCGGGGTAGGTGCTCTGCGGAGTCAGCTTCTCGACCGGTGGGGGCGCGCCGTACGGATATTGGACGACGCCGGCCGTTTTGCCGTCTATGTAGAGGTTCCCGGAGGAGTCGACGGCCAATGCCGAACCCTGCCAACCGCTCTGGGTGGTGATTTCGGACTGCGTGACGGTTGCCGCGCCGTGCTCGGTCGGCGCGTCCGATCCCTGGTGCCTGGATTGCACCACCAGGACGGTGATCAGGGTCGCGACGGCCGCCAGGACCGCTGTGGCCGCTATCCATTTGGTGCGCTTGGTATTCCAGTGCGTGCGTGCCGCCGCCCGTTCCGGTCGAGAGATGGACGATGCGGTTCCCGTGGCGGGTTCGGGTCGGCGGGTGGCCGGTGGGGAGTCTGCCGCGGGTGCTGCTCGGCGGATGGCCGGTGTGGCTTCCGCCCCGCCGCGTTCGGATTCGAGCGCCGCGGGTGCGGCGAGCGGGTACAGCTCGGTTTCCGCCGTGGTCGGCCAGGTCGGTACGGGGGACTGCCGCACCGCTACGGTTGCCGCGTCGTCACCCTCCGCCAGGGCGCGTTCCGCGTCGCGGGCGAGCGCGCCGCAACTCTCGTACCGCTCGTCGCGGTTCTTGGCGAGCGCCTTGGCGATGACGGCATCGAATCCGGCGGGGACCCGGCCCCGGGTCTCCTTGCTGGGCTGGGGAATCGGCGCGTAGAGGTGTCCGCTGATCATGTGCGCGGGGGAGGTGCCCGGGTACGGCGGCGCACCCACCAGCAGGTGGTAGAAGGTGCAGCCGAGGGCGTACACATCGGTGCGCTCGTCGAGTTCGGCGGCGGGATCGAGCTGTTCCGGGGCGGCATAGGGGAAGCTGGCCAGGATGGTGCCGGTGGTGGTCAGCCCGGCGGTGTCCTCCAGGGATTTGGCGATGCCGAAGTCGGCGATCAGCACGCGCTCCAGCGGCCCGTGGCCCGGACGCGGTTCTCCCAGCAGGATATTCGCGGGTTTCACGTCGCGGTGCAGCATGCCATTGGCGTGCGCGTAGTCCAATCCTCTGGCCGCTTCGGCAAGAATCCGTACCGCACGGTCCATGTCGATATTCGGCTGTTTCCGCAGCAGGGTGCCGGCATCGGAACCCTCGATGTACTGCATGGCGATCCAGAGCTGTTCGCCGTCCTGGCCGCGGTCGTAGGCGGTGACCACGTTCGGATGGTCGAGACGCGCGATATTGCCCGCCTCGCGCAGAAACCGGGCACAGAGGGCCGGATCGTCAGTGAGGGCGGGATTGAGAAGTTTCAGCGCGACGAGCCGGGGCAGGCGCGGGTGGGCGGCGAGGTAGACCGTGCCCATGCCACCGCCGCCGATCCGCCGGTGAATGACGTATCCGGCTACCTCGTGGCCCGGCGCGAACTCCCGCACACGCCATATTGTTCAACGCTTCGGGCCGGCGTGCGTGCTGTTCACAGGGACCGGAGTTATCCACATTCGGTATCAAGCGGCTGCGGACGGCCGATGCGGGTGACAGGATGAAAGCCACGTCACTGCGGAGGAGCGCACATGGTCACATCGGGTGATCTGCCGGGCTTGGACCTGCCGAATCTCGACGCGCATTCGGAACTCGGCGCGCTGGGCGCGGTGGAGCTAGAGCATCCGACCCAGGACATCGACGGCGACGGCCGGCTCGACACGGTGACCACCAACAGTGATCACACCATGCATGTGTGGACGGACCTGGATCACGACGGTTACGCCGACCACGTGACCGTGGTGGACACCGGCGGCGACTACGCGGCCTGGGAGTTCCACCATCATCCGGACGGCACCACCGAATGGGTGCGCACCGACGAAGGACGCCTGGGCAAGTAGTCCGGCGGGGGAGTTCGAATGAGGGGGAGGGATGGGCGGATCCGACGTGCTCGGAGTCAGTACCGAGACGCTGCGCGGTGCGGCCACGATGTTGCGCGAGGCCGCCGCCACGCTGGGGCGGCAGTCGAACCGGGTCGGCGAGCACGCCTTCGGTATCGGCAATGACGAGGCGGGGCGGAACTATGCGCCGCAAGGTTCGGCGGTGCATCACGGGCTGGAACGCATCGCCGGCTGCCTGCACGCCTGGGCCGCGTCGGTATCCGCGACCGCCGACGTATTCGACCGTGCGGCAGCCGAATACGACCGGATCGACAGCACCCGGGCCGCCGCCGTCTCGGGGGTGCACCCATGACCTTCGACCCAGCCGGTAAGACGATCGACGAGATCCTCGATTACGGCGCACCGGGTTTGCAGTATTGGGAGCACTTCCTGCCGCTGTACGAGGAGGCGTTCGGGCCCTGCCGTAATGCGACCCTGCCCGGTTTGCAGGCCGCGTACGACGAACAACGCGGCACCGATCTCGCGAAGCTGGACGCCACCCGCGCCGAGCTGGCGAAGGCGCTCGAGAACGCCGAAACCCAATGGCAGGTGGAACAAACCGTGGCGCGCGACCTCACGGCCGCATGGATCGGTGGCACCGGGGACCAAGCCCTCATGATGGTCGATGCCCAGTTGCGCCGTGCCCGGGCCGATCTCGACGCCACCCGCACGGCCACCGACGCACTCGGTGCGGTTGCCGAACCCCTCCGCCAAGCGGTACTCGCCAAAGCGCACGCCACGCTCGCCCTGCTGCCGCGAACAGGTGACGGTGCAGTCGAACTCACACTCGGCGGCAAATCTCCCGACGACATCGACACGCTGATAGCGGACCAGTCCGATCCGTGGCTGACAGACACGTTCCGTCCCGACGTCGAACGCAAACTCGACCTGTTCACCACCGCGTGCACGACCGCCGACGCCGCCTTCGAAACGCACTACGCGAGCGTGATCGCAGCCCTGAACGAAGTGGTCGAACTGCCCTTCCCCTGCCCTCGCGACATCGCCGTACCGCCGATCGAAACGGCCGGACCGAGCGCGATCCCGCCGGGCTGTCCCGCCCCCTCGGGCGGGAGTTCGGCACCGGCACAGCCGAGTTGGCCTGTCACACCGCAGTCGTACGCCCCGTCGGCCGCGCCGGGGCAAGCGGTTCACGGGCCCAGCGGCGAACCGGCGCCGAACTCGGGAACGACTGCGCAAGGCCGCGAAGCCGTGCCGAACTCCGGAACAGGTAGTGACTCATCCGTTCCGGCGACGGCGCCCGGAACAACTCCGTCCGCCGACCCGGAACCGCGATCCCAACCGCAATCGGCAACCGGCACAACACCCGAAACCGCCCCCGCGACAACAGGAGACGCATCGCCGTCAAGCGCCACCACCGCACGCTCCCTGAGCAGCGGCCTCGAATCGCTGACATCCGCAGTCCAGCAGGGCATTACCGACACCCTCACCAAACTCCGATCGCTCGTCCCCGGCAGCGACGACAAGGACTCGGACACGCTGTCGGCCGCACCCGAAGCACCGAAATCCGAGACCGATCCTGGCAGCACCGCACACAAGTCCGAATTCGACCTGGCCGGAAAACATTTCACCCTCGAACAACTCCCGGACGGCGAACTGCGACTGACCGTCACCGACGAGACCGGCGGCTCACACACCTACACGCTCAGCTTCGACGAACACGGCATCCCGGTCCTCACCGAGAGCACACAGCCGCCCGACGGCGCAGCCGATTCGGCAGGCCAGCAAGCAGATTCGCCCCCGATCCCAACGGGTTCCGGTCCCACCCCCGACACCGACGGCCGACCGGACTCAGCCGAAGGCTCGGATTGCCCACCGCCGACAGCCGGTGGAGAGTCCCGCGAACCTGGTGCTTCCTGCGAACCCAGTGACTTCGATGAACCCGGTTACTCCGCCGGCCCCGAGGGTTCTTGCGAGCCCGGTCGCTCCGGTGGTACCGAGAACGCTTGCGAGCCCGGTCGCTCCGGGAGTCCCGAGAACGCTTGCGAGCCAGGCCGTTCCGGTGGAGCCGGGGAATCTCGCGAGCCAGGTGGTTTCGGTGGCCTCGGCGACTCCAGCGGATCCGGGGACGCCTGCCCACCGGGGGATGTGCCTTCGCCTGCTGCTGAGCCACGGGACGTACCGGTGTCCCCGGACATCGACGAGTCGGCGGGGACAGCGGAACCGCCGCCTGTACCGCCGGACCAGTCCGCGCCCGGCGCCGGGATGACCGGAGTGCAGCCCGGCGGTGGAATGTGTTCGCCGCCCGGCGAAGACGGTGCTGCGGGCGACGGGATCGGTCCGTCGCCGCGAACTGGGCCGGGTGCGCCGTCGCTCCCTGATGCGGGGCAGGCTCAGCCGCCACTCCCGGAGTCGTGGCAGCCGCCGCTTCCGGAGCGCGGGCAGGGGGTATCGCCCGGGGACGGCGGTGAGGTGATCGAGATTCCCGATGCGGGGGTCGAGATTCCCGGGGCGGTGCCGCCGTGAGGGGTGTTCGGGTGGGTGGGTTACTTGCGGAGGGCCTGGATCAGTTGCAGGACGGGGAGCTTCTGGGGCTGCTCCGGTTCCTCTTCCACGGCTTCGGGATCGACGATCTGGGTGTGCGGGATGAGGGCTTCCGGGTCGGCGAAGGGCTTGTACTTCTTGTCGCCGAGGACGGTGTAGTTGAGGAAGCCGACCAGCAGGCCGCGGGTGAGGCGTTCGGTTTTGGCTTCGTGCTTGCCGGCGCCGAGCGCGGCCAGGGCGCGGCGGCCCTCGACCATGCCGTTGTGGGTGGCCTTGTCGACCGAGCGGAGTACGGCGGGACCGCCCCAGGCGGCGCCGAGCGGGACGGCGTTCGAGCTGACCGAGCCGATGTCCTCGCCGCCGCCCAGGATGAGCGCGGGCGTGTCGATGCCGGGTGCGAGCGCCTCGCCGGAGGGGGCGGTCGGGGCGGGGTAGAGCGCGGCCACGGCGGCCACCTCACGCTGCGAGGCGGCGATGACGGCCGCACCGGCGCCCATGCCGTGCCCGGCCAGCGTCAATTTGTCCGGGTGCACGCTGATCTCGCCGGTGCCCAGCCGCACCCCGGTGCAGATGTCGAGCGTGGTCAGCAGATCGGTCGCCAGGTTCAGGTGCGACGGAATGGGTCCGCGTTCGGTGTCCGGCGCGGCCGCCACATAACCCCAGGAGGCCAGATGTTCCAGCGTTCGCCGGTAGTTCGCGGCACTGGCCAGCCAGCCGTGCGCGAAGGCCACGGCGGGCAGGTTCAGCCCCTTCGTGGGCGTGAAGACCACCCCCGGCTGCCCGGCGATGCCGAGATTGCCGCGCAGCACCTCATGGGGGCCGCGGGCTGTCAGGGTGCTCAGGAGCGATTTCACAGACGCCGACACGGAGACGAACTTATCCGATCGCAGCAAGGTTCGGGTGTTTCGCCCGGGTGCCGGTGCCCTTCGAATTCGCCGGCCCGCACCTCCCGGTTAGGCTGGTGACCCATGTGCGGAATCGTGGGGTACGTGGGGTATAGGGAAGCCCTCGGCGTAGTGGTGGACGCGTTGCGCCGCATGGAATATCGCGGCTACGACTCCGCGGGGGTGGCCGTGCTCGACGGCGCCGGCGGACTCGCCGTGGAACGCAAGGCGGGCCGCCTGGCGAACCTGGAAGCCGAACTCGCCGAAGCGGGGACGGGCCGCTTCGCCGGTTCGACAGGCATGGGACACACCCGGTGGGCCACGCACGGCGCGCCGACCGACCGCAATGCCCATCCGCACCGCGACCGCACCGGGCGGGTGGCGGTGGTGCACAACGGCATCATCGAGAATTTCGTGCCCTTGCGCCGCGAACTCGAATCCGCCGGGGTGGAACTGGGTTCCGACACCGATACCGAGGTGGCGGTGCACCTGGTGGCCCGGGCCTACGCCGCCGGTGACACCGCGGGCGATTTCGTGGCCTCGGCGCTGTCGGTGGTGCGGCGGCTGGAGGGTGCGTTCACCCTGGTCTTCACGCACGCCGACCATCCGGGCACGATCGTCGCCGCCCGCCGCTCCACCCCGCTCGTGGTGGGTGTCGGCCAGGGCGAGATGTTCATCGCCTCCGATGTCACCGCCTTCATCGAACACACCCGCGAGGCAGTCGAACTCGGCCAGGACCAGGCCGTGGTCATCACCGCCGACGGCTACACGGTCACCGATTTCCACGGCGCGACCGAGGGCGTGCGGATCCGGCCGTTCACCATCGACTGGGATCTGGCCGCCGCCGAGAAGGGCGGCCACGACTACTTCATGCTCAAGGAGATCGAGGAGCAGCCGGCCGGGGTGGCCGACACGCTGATCGGGCATTTCGCCGACGGCAAGATCATTCTCGATGAGCAGCGCCTGCACGATCAGGAACTGCGCGAGGTCGACAAGGTCTTCGTAGTCGCGTGCGGCAGTTCGTATCACGCGGGGCTGCTGGCCAAATACGCCATCGAGCATTGGACGCGGCTGCCCGTGGAAGTGGAGCTGGCCAGCGAATTCCGTTACCGCGACCCGGTACTGGACCGTTCCACGCTGGTGGTGGCCATCTCGCAGTCCGGGGAGACCGCCGACACGCTCGAAGCCGTGCGGCACGCCAAGGAGCAGAAGGCGCGCGTGCTGGCCATCTGCAATACCAATGGCGCGCAGATTCCCCGCGAATCGGACGCCGTGCTGTACACCCGCACCGGTCCGGAGATCGGCGTCGCCTCCACCAAAGCGTTCCTCGCGCAGATCACCGCCAACTACCTCGTCGGTTTGGCGCTGGCTCAGGCGCGCGGCACCAAATACCCCGACGAGGTGGCGCGCGAGTACGCCGAGCTCGAGGACATGCCGCGGCTGGTGTCGCAGGTGCTGGAACAGGCTCCGCATATCCGGGAGATCGCGCGGCAGTTCGCGCACGAACCGACCGTGCTGTTCCTGGGCCGCCATGTCGGATACCCGGTCGCGCTCGAAGGGGCTTTGAAGCTCAAGGAATTGGCGTACATGCACGCCGAGGGGTTCGCGGCCGGTGAACTCAAGCACGGGCCGATCGCGCTCATCGAGGACGGGCTGCCGGTGTTCATCGTCATGCCCTCGCCGAAGGGCCGCGCGGTGCTGCACTCCAAACTGCTCAGCAATATCCGTGAGATCCAGGCCCGCGGGGCGCGCACCATCGTGATCGCCGAGGAGGGCGACGACACGGTGCGGCCGTTCGCCGACCATCTGATCGAGATCCCGTCCGCGCCAACGCTGTATCAGCCGCTGCTGTCCACGGTGCCGCTGCAGATCTTCGCCGCCGAGGTGGCGCAGGCGCGCGGGTACGACGTGGACAAGCCGCGCAATCTCGCCAAGTCCGTCACCGTCGAATAGTGCGGTGGCCGAACCTGTTTCGGCCTACTGCTCGACGGTGACCGCACCCTTCATCTCCGGATGCAGCGGGCACAGGTACCGGAATGTGCCCGCCGTGGTGAAGGTGTAGCTCCACTCGCCGGTGCGGATGATCGGGCTGTTGATCCCCATCGCCGCATCCCCGATCCCCTGCACCGCGTGCGGAGCCTTGTCGGAGAACTTCCACTGCACCGTGTCCCCGACCTTCACGGTCAGGTTCGCGGGCGAGAACTTCATATCGTCGACATTCACCGTGGTGGTCGCGGCCGGGCGCGGCCCGGCGGGCGTGGTCGTGGCGCTGGTCGCCGCCGTGGACGAACTCGCCCCCGATTTCGACGAATCCGACCCGCACCCGCCGACCGCCAACGCCCCCGCCACCAAGGTCACCAAAAACAGGGCACGGGCGGGCGAATTGCGTCGGATCGGCATGGCCGCCAGCGTAACCCCCGTGGTTAGCGGCCCATTCGCGGGCACCGCGGGGAAGTCGGCGTCCGCGGTCGCGAAGGGGCGCCGGGTCACCAGGACGGGCACCATGCCCGGACCGGCCCGCGGGATCTGCAACCGCCGGACGGGCGTGGTCCGCAAACCCCCGGACGGGCGTGATCCGCAAACTGCTGGATGGCGTGGTCCGCAACCCGGGACGGGCGCGGTCCGTGTTCCCCGGCCGGACCGCCTCGACGGCTCCGAGAAGTCCACCACGGCAATGGATTGCCACCGTATCTGCGCTCGCATCTGCTTCGTTCGCGCGGATTCGACGTGGACGGTCCCGCGATGCCGGACGCCCGGCGGATATCGTGGCGGGATGGCCGGTTACTCGGGCACGCCGCTACCTCGCAAGCTCGGTATCAAAGCCGGGGATCGAGTGCTGCTGGCGAACCAACCGCCCGGGTTCGAGCTCGGCGAGCTGCCTGAGCGAGTCGAGGTGCACCGTCGCGTGGGGAGCGGGAGCTACGAAGTGATCGTCGGCTTCTGTCCCGATCGTGCGGCCCTGGTGCGCGGCTTCGGCGGTTGGCACGATCGGATGACCCAGGCGGGCGGGCTCTGGCTGGCCTGGCCCAAGAAGGCGAGCGGGGTTCCCACCGATCTCAGCGAAAGCATCGTCCAGCAATACGGTTTGGCGTCCGGGCTGGTCGACAACAAGGGGATCGCCATCGACGACATCTGGTCCGGGCTGCGTTTCGTGGTCCGCCTGACCGACCGCAAATAGGAGGCGAGCCGACAGTGCGCGGATATTTCACGGCCGGCGAAGTGCGCGCGGCCGAGGCCGAACTTTTCACCCGCGTCCCGGACGGAATGCCCATGCGCCGTGCCGCTTTCGGGCTGGCGGAGGTGGTCGCGCGTGAACTCCGCGAACGTACCGGCGGAGTAGCGGGTCGTAGCGTCGCCCTGCTCGTCGGCTCCGGCGACAACGGTGGTGATGCTCTCTGGGCGGGCTCGTTCCTGCGCCGGCGCGGGGTGGCCGTCACCGCCATTCTGTTGTCGCCGGATCGCGCCCATCCCGCCGGACTGGCCGCACTCCGCCGCACCGGCGGCCGAATCCTGGATGGGCGCGGCGACTCCCGATCTCGCGCCGCCGGGGACCTTGGTGGCATATCTGATCAGGGAACCGATGTGACCGGCGGTGACGCGGCGGCGGCGCTCCGTGCCGCGGACCTGGTCGTCGACGGGATCGTCGGGATTTCCGGTCACGGCGCATTGCGGCCCGGGGCGGCGGAACTCGTTGCGGCGGTGCGGGCGCCGATCATCGCCGTGGATCTGCCGAGCGGGGTGGATCCGGACACGGGGGCGGTGGTGGGGCCTGCGGTGCGGGCCGCGGTGACGGTGACGTTCGGGGCGTACAAGCCGGTGCATGCCCTGGCCGTGCCGTATTGCGGGCGGATCGGGTTGGTGCCCATCGGATTACGGCTGGGCGAGGCGGGGCTCGCCGCGCTGGATCCGGAATCGATCGGTGCGGAATGGCCCGTGCCCGGCGCGGGTGACGACAAGTACACGCAGGGGGTCACCGGGGTGTGCGCTGGAAGCGCGACGTACCCGGGCGCGGCGGTGCTGTGTACCGGGGCGGCGGTCGCCGCGACCTCCGGCATGGTGCGGTATGCGGGGACCGGGGCCGCGGAGGTCCTCGCGCACTTTCCGGAAATCATTGCCGCGCCGAGTATTTCGGAGACCGGCCGGGTACAGGCCTGGGTGTTCGGGCCCGGGGCGGGTACCGATGCCGGAGCGCGCGATCGGCTCATGGAAGTCCTCGCCACAGATCTGCCGGTCGTGGTCGATGCCGACGGCCTGACATTGCTGGCCGCCGACCCGAGCGTGCTGAAGACGCGCACCGCGCCGACGGTGCTCACGCCGCACGCGGGCGAGTTCGCCCGGCTGACCGGTCACGAGCCCGGCCCCGACCGGGTGACGGCGGTGCGCGAGCTGGCCGAATCCTGGCAGGTGACAGTGCTTTTGAAAGGGCGTGCCACGCTGGTCGCCGCGCCCGGCCGGCCGGTGCTGGTCAATGAGGCGGGCGGTTCGTGGGCCGCCACCGCCGGTTCCGGGGACGTACTCTCCGGAATCATCGGCGCGCTGCTCGCCGCCGGCCGCGACCCCGCCTGGTCCGCCGCCGCCGCAGCCCGCGTGCACGCGCTCGCCGCCAACCTGGCCGCCCACACCGACACCACGGCCGGCGCCCCGATCTCGGCCTCCCCATTGCTCGCTCACGTGCGCGCCGCTATTGCCACATTGCGCGAGCTGGCGCTACCCGCTGCCGTCCGCCCCTAGAGTTGGCGCTACCCGCTGCCGTCCACCCCAAGAACTGCGCCACCCGCTGCCGTCCGCCCCCAAGAGCTGCTGTCCGTAGGAGGTGTCCGCTCGGTGTTCTCGCAGGTGGTGTCCCCGCTCGATCGAGTGGGGCAGACGGATGGGACGTGGGTGTGAACCGTTGGTATTCACCATTGCGGGTTCGGGTGTGCCCGGTGCTCAGTAGGCTCTCGGGGTCGGCTTTCGATCCGGGAATGCGGGGCCGGCGGCTGGGAGTCACATGGAAAACAGGGTTCGGTTCGGAGCGGGTGTGATCCGTATCGCGTCGGCGCGGATGGCAGGATCGGGATTGTGAACAACGCCGGTCCGCAGTTGGAGACGCTCGTCGATCTGGATGCCATCGCCCACAATGTGCGCATTCTGGTGGAGCACGCCGGGGGCGCGGCGGTCATGGTCGTGGTGAAGGCGGACGGGTACAACCACGGGGCGGTGGAGGTCGGCCGGGCCGCGCTGGCGGCGGGGGCCCGGGAGCTGGGGGTCACCACCATCGCGGAGGCGGTGACGCTGCGGGAGGCGGGGATCACCGCGCCGATCCTGTGCTGGCTCAATGCATCCGACGCGGATTTCGGGGCGGCGATCGAGCACGATATCGAGGTCGCGGTGTCGTCGGTGGCGCATCTGGAGGCGGTGGCCGAGGCGGCGCGGCGGCTCGGGCGGCAAGCCACGGTTTCGCTGAAGGTGGACACGGGGCTGAACCGGAACGGCACCTCGGTGACCGAGTTCCCGCGCGTGCTGGAACTGCTCAAGCAGCTGGTCGGCGAGCAGACCGTGCGATTCCGGGCGCTGTTCTCGCATCTCGCGGTCGCCGACGAGCCCGAGCATCCGGCTACCGATATGCAGCGCGACCGGTTCCTCGAATACGTCGCCGCCGCGGAAGCGCACGGCCTGCCGCCGGAACTGGTGCACCTGTCGAATTCGGCTGCCGCACTGACCCGCCCGGACCTGGCCTTCGACATGATCCGCCCCGGCATCGCCATCTACGGCCTGTCGCCGATGCCGGAGATTTCCGATTTCGGCCTGCGTCCCGCCATGACCTTCCGCGCCCGCATCGCCCTGGTGAAGCAGGTCGCCGCCGGTGAGGGCGTCTCCTACGGCCACCGCTGGCACGCCGACCGCGACACCACCGTCGCCCTGATTCCCGCCGGTTACGCCGACGGCGTCCCACGTCCGCTCAGCGGCCGCATCACCGTCGAGATCGGTGGTGAGCGATATCCCAATGTGGGCCGCATCTGCATGGACCAGCTGGTCGTGGACCTGGGCGACAACCCGGCCGGCATCACCGTCGGCGATACCGCCGTCCTGTTCGGCGCCGAACCCCACCAGCCGCACGCCGACGAATGGGCCACCGCCCTCGGCACCATCAACTACGAAGTGGTCTGCGCTCCCCGCGGCCGCGTCCTGCGCACCCACATCGGCGGCACCCGATGATCGACGCCCGCGGCCACCGCCTGCTGGCCACCGTCGAGGACACCGAAGCCCTCGGCCGCGAACTCGCCGCCCACCTGCAAGCCGGCGACCTGATCATCCTCGACGGCCCCCTCGGCGCCGGCAAAACCGCCCTCACCCGCGGCATCGCCGCCGGCCTCGGCGTCGAAGGCCGGGTCAGCTCACCGACTTTCATCATCGCCCGCCAGCACCGCCCCGGCCCGCATCCCGGCGCCGTCGGCCTCGTCCACGTGGACGCCTACCGCCTCGGCGGCGACCTCGACGAACTCGACGCCCTCGATTTGGACACCGACCTGGATCACGCCGTAGTGGTGGTCGAATGGGGTTTGGGTGTCGCAGAACACCTGACCGACCGCCATCTACGAGTCCAGCTCCGCCGCGAACCCGAATCAGATATCCGCACCGTCGAATGGGAATGGATAGCAGCCGCAGGCTGATCCGCCTCCCCGCGAATTCAGCGCCCAACTGACGGCCGTCGCCCGAATGGATGCGGACAACGGCCGAGTGCCGAAACAATTTTGGGCGTACCCGGGGAGTTACCCCGATTCTCGCGAGATCTGCTGTCGCGTTTCCAGGAGAAACCGCTCGGGTGTGCGCGTAAATCCTGGAGAGACGGTCCCGGTATTGTTGAGGGAATCATGTTGATTATGGCTGTCGACACCGCGACGCCCGCTGTCACGGCGGGACTGGTGGAACTGGAACCGGCGGACCCCGGGACGACTCCTCGAATCACCACGGTCATCACGAAAGTGACCGTGGACGCTCGCGCGCACAACGAGGTGCTGACCCCGCAGATCCTGGCCTGCCTGGCCGAGTCGGGGCGTTCCCGCGCGGACATCGACGCCGTGGTCGCCGGGATCGGACCGGGACCGTTCACGGGTCTGCGGGTCGGCATGGCCACCGCCGCCGCGTTCGGTGACGCGCTCGGCGTGCCGGTGTACGGCGTGTGCAGCCTGGACGCCATCGCCGCCGATACCGAGACCTATATCGCGGGCCGTGTGCAGGACGAACCGGTCGAGTTGCTGGTCGTCACCGATGCCCGCCGCCGCGAGGTGTACTGGGCGCGCTATCGCGCCGAGGGCCGGGTCGAGGGCCCCGAGGTGAGCAAGCCCGCCGATCTGGATCAGGGCACCGCCAACCTGATCGCCGGATCCGCTTCGCACGTCGACTATTTCGATCTGCCGGTGCTGCCGGTCGAGACGCCGTCCCCGGCCGGGCTGGTGCGGTGCGCCGCCCGCGAGCTGCTGGCCGGCACCGCGCCGGAGCCGCTGGTGCCGCTGTATCTGCGCCGCCCGGACGCCGTGGAGAAGAGTTACGCGCAGGTGGGCCGATGACCCTCCGCATCGAACCGATGCGGCCGTCCGACGTGACCCGCTGCGCGCAGCTCGAACAGGTGCTCTTCCCGGAAGACGATCCCTGGCACGAGGTTTCGTTCCTGTCGGAGCTGGCCGGACCGCACAATCGCTATATCACCGCGCGGGATGCGGACAATCGCATGCTCGGGTACGCGGGTATCGCGCTGCTGGGCGATCCGGAGCATCCGGAGGCGGAGATCCATACCATCGGGGTGGATCCGGATCTGCATCGCGGCGGTATCGGCACCCTGTTGCTGCAGGCGCTGCTGGCCGAGGCCGGGAAGCGCGGCGGGCCGGTGTTCCTGGAGGTCCGCACCGACAACGCGGCCGCCATCGCGCTGTACGAGAAGCACGGTTTCCACATCATCGGGCTGCGCAAGAACTACTACCAGCCCAGCGGCGCGGACGCGTACACCATGCGCAAGCCCGCGGTGGCCGGGTTCCCGCAGGACGTCAACGGATCTTCGATGGGGACGACGGAGGTCTTGTCGTGATCGTCATGGGTATCGAAAGCTCCTGCGACGAAACGGGAGTCGGCATCGTGCGGCGGCTGCCGGACGGCAGCTGCGAACTGCTCGCCGACGAGGTGGCCTCCAGCGTGGATCAGCACGCGCGTTTCGGCGGCGTGGTGCCGGAGATCGCGTCGCGCGCGCACCTCGAGGCGATCGTGCCGGCCATGCGCCGGGCGCTGGCCGCGGCGGGCATCGCCAAGCCGGACGCGCTGGCCGTGACCATCGGCCCCGGACTGGCCGGGGCGCTGCTGGTCGGCGTGGCCGCCGCGAAAGCGTATGCGGCGGCGTGGGATATCCCGTTCTACGCGTTGAACCATCTCGGCGGGCACGTCGCCGTGGACACCCTCGAGCACGGGCCGATGCCGCCGGCGGTGGCGCTGCTGGTGTCGGGCGGGCACACGCATCTGCTGCAGGTCACCGATCTGGCGCAGCCCATCACCGAACTGGGCAGCACCGTCGATGATGCCGCCGGTGAGGCGTTCGACAAGGTGGCGCGGCTGCTCGGGCTCGGATATCCGGGCGGTCCGGTGCTGGATTCCATTGCGGCGGACGGTGATCCGCACGCCATCAACTTCCCGCGCGGGATGACCGGTCCGCGCGATCCGCGCTACGACTTCTCCTTCTCCGGGTTGAAGACCGCGGTGGCGCGTTATGTCGAGGCCGCCCAGCGCGAGGGCCGGGACCTGCCGATCCCGGATATCGCGGCGTCGTTCCAGGAGTCGGTGGCCGATGTGCTCACCATGAAGGCGGTGCGCGCCGCGCAGGATGTCGGCGTGGACACGCTGGTGCTGGGCGGCGGCGCGACCGCCAACTCCCGCATTCGCTCGATGGCCGAGGAGCGTTGCGCCGCAGCGGGTATCACCCTGCGCGTGCCCAAGCCGCGGCTGTGCACCGACAACGGCGTCATGATCGCCACCCTGGGCGCGCACGTGATCGCCGGTGGCGCACCGCCTTCGGAGCTCACGGTGGCCACCGACCCGGGCCTCCCGGTCTCGGTCAGCCGCATCTGAACCAGCGCCCCGTCAGCGCAGGATCGGGAACGGCGAGGCCGTTGTCCTACCTGACGCTGCTTCGATGAAGTCGACGGCCGGCGCCATCTCGGCGAGCAGTGCGGTGGTTTCGGTGAGCGCGCGGGCGGGGATCAGTTCGGGTGGGAGTTCGAGGGCGCGCAGCACGTCCAGCAGGTGAATCGTGGCTTCCAGCAACACGATTCGCACCCCTTCGTTCAGGGTGATCATGCGTCCGGTCGAACCCCACGGCGCGACCACCGTCGGCGGCGCCGAGCGCAGTTTGCGCACCGCGTTCGCCCCGCGAATCCGGAATCGGTCGATCAGCTCCTGTGGCTCGACCGAAACCGATTGCGCGGCAGCCTGATCCGCGACGGTATCGGCCAGCGTATGGGCCAGGCCGTCCGGTTCGTTGAAACCCCGCAGCGCCTCGGCCGCCGTGTACACCCGGCCGACCGCGCCGGGTTCCGGCAGTTCCACCTGACTGTCGAAGGCGACCGGCATCAGCGAATGATGCGCGTAGCAGGCCGCCACATCCCATCCCGGGCAACGGCTTTCGGTCCGCCACTGCTTCTCGTCGAGCCCCGCCCCGAGCTCGGCCCATACTTCCCAGATCTCCTCGAGCGCATCCACCCTGCTGCCGTAGAAATCGTCCATCCTTCGACTGTGGCACAGCGCGGGCGATCCGGGCCGGGGATGAAGGGGCCTGGATGAACGACACGCCGGGCAGGCCCCGGACATACGACCGCGACCGGGGGATCGATCCTCGGTCGCGGTGAGATGCGGTGATTCAGTCGGTCGGGCGGACCAGGGTGGTGGTGCCGCCCCCGCCGGATCCGGTATTGGCCCGGTTGGTGGTGCTCGGCGCGGTGGTGCTCGGCGCGGTGGTGCCGGTGGTGGTGGAACCGCCGGTGTTGCTCTCGGTGGTGGTCGGCAGCGGGGTGCCCAGCAGCGGCCCCAGAATGCGCGGGAGGTCCGCCGGGAAGGGAATCTGCGGCAGATCGGGATCCGGCCGCAGCGGCGGCTGCTGGACGGTCGTAGCGGTGGTCTGGCTACCGCTGGGGGCGGCGCTCGGCCCGGTCGAGGGCGCGGTGGACGGAACGGTGTTCTTGACCGTCCCGCGGGTCTGCCCGGCGGTGGTCGGCGTGAGCGGCGGCGTGGTCGGCGCGCTGGGATTCACCGGCACCGTGGCGCCGGTGGTGGTGGGCGAGTAGTTGGTGCCCTGCGGTTCCGGGATCATCTCCTTGATCCCGTAGCCCACGATCAGCCCCACCACCACGATGGCCCCGGCCAGCGTGCCCGCGAGCTTGGTGAAGGTGCCGACCGGCGCGTCCGCACCCAGGCTGTTGATCACCTGGAAGGTGGCCGGGGTGGTGGTGTCGGCGACCAGCGCCGCACCCTTGGCGATCGCCGATTCCGGTTCCGGAACGGTGAAAACCGGTACGTCGAGCTGCTTTTCGAGGCTGTCCAGCACGGCCGGGGTGTTCGCGCCCCCGCCGAGCACGGCGACGGCCTCCGGGAACTTCGGGGCCCGGGCGAACACGCCGCGGGCGAATACCGCCAGCTCGCGTAGCAGGTCGGCGACGAGTTCGTCGAAGTCGACGCGGGTGAGCTTGAGCGGCTGCCCGGCCACGTGGTCGATGGTCACGGCCGGCGCGATGGACAGGTGCTCCTTGGCGGCGCGGCTGCGATTGAGCAGCATGCCCCGGTTCGGGCGGGTGCCGCGCCGGGCCAGGTGACAGTCCAGCAGGTGCTGCAGGATCAGCTCGTCCATGGCGTTGCCGCTGACCACGCCGGTGCGTTCGGAGCGCAGCACGGTGTCGTCGGCGTGGTCGGCCACGGTGACGGTGGCGCCGGTGGCCCCGAGGTCGATGATGGCGACCGTCTCGTACCGGTCCAGCAGGCCCGTGTGGCGCAGGAACGCGAGCGCCGCGGTGCTCTCCGGGATGAGCTTCACATTGTGGCGCTGGCGGCCGATGGCGGAGCGGATGATCTGGGCCTGTTCCCGGTCCCGGTAGGCGACTGCGATCTCGCCGGGCGGACTCGGTTCGGGATCGCCATGCGCGCCGTTGCGGGAGATCGGGTGCGCGCCGACCGGATGCACGGTCTCGCGCGGAATCTGGGTGGTCATCAACTCGATCGAGGACGCCACCAGATCACCGAGATCGGAGTGGGCGGTGTCGGCGGTGACGACCCGGTAGTCGAAGTGCTGGGCGCCGTTGGGCGCGGTGGCGACGGTTGCCGAGCACACCACCTCGCTCCCGGCGGATATGCCGAGGGATGTTCGCATGTTCACCTCCCTTCGAGCGGATGGCCCCGGTGTAACCGGCCATCTCGAACGGACTGCGGAGGCATCCTGCGGGTAACGGACGACTCCGAGCTACGGATCAGGCCGGACCCTTGTCCGATGGGGCGTCGGGACCAGCCGGTGATCAACTGCGGTCTTGCTCTCGTCTCATGCCTGCACGGACGATGCCGCACAGTTAGCGGGGTGAAGCGTTTATGTAACTCTCGGCGGTGCGCTGACGGGGTCCGATCGGGTCTGCCGCGCGGCCGTCGTCAATAGTGTCACAATCCGTTATCCGAACGTTACAGATTTTCGGATTTCTTTGGAAGCCCTCAGAATCCCTGCCCGGTCGCCCGGCGAGTCGCGTTGTCCAGCGGGATTACCCGGTTGTCCTGCGCTATTGCATTTGTAAGTACAGTCGCGGTAGCAGAGCCCGCCCTTGAGCGCTGGCACTCACATGTATAGAGTGCTAGTCGGCACTGGTTGTTGTGCTCAGGTGCCAGCTACGACTTCTGCGCAGGAGTCCCGGCACCCGCGACGACGGGGCTGATTGCACAGAGTCGGTCAGACCGAAACCGTGCGTCCGAGGCAACCGCTTCGGACGAGAAGAATCCCCTGAAAGTGGAGGGCTCACTGTGGCGAGCGTGAACATCAAGCCGCTCGAGGACAAGATCCTCGTCCAGGCCAACGAGGCCGAGACGACGACCGCCTCCGGCCTGGTCATCCCCGACACGGCGAAGGAGAAGCCCCAGGAGGGCACCGTCATCGCCGTCGGCCCCGGCCGCTGGGACGAGGACGGCGAGAAGCGCATCCCGCTGGACGTCAAGGAAGGCGACGTCGTCATCTACAGCAAGTACGGCGGCACCGAGATCAAGTACAACGGCAGCGAGTACCTGATCCTGTCGGCGCGCGACCTGCTGGCCGTCGTCACCAAGTAGGGAACGACCAACTCTCGCCCCGGCGTCGCCGCTGTACATCAGCTCCGGCCCGGGGCGGAGTGCGTTCTCCCCCAACTCATTTCAGGAGTAGGTAACACATGGCAAAGCAGATCGAGTTCGACGAGAAGGCGCGTCGGGCCATGGAGCGCGGCGTCGACAAGCTCGCCGACGCCGTCAAGGTCACCCTCGGCCCGCGCGGCCGGCACGTGGTGCTGGCCAAGGCCTTCGGCGGCCCGACCGTCACCAACGACGGCGTGACCATCGCCCGCGACATCGATCTCGAGGACCCGTTCGAGAACCTGGGCGCGCAGCTGGTCAAGTCCGTCGCCACCAAGACCAACGATGTCGCCGGCGACGGCACCACCACCGCCACCGTGCTGGCGCAGGCGCTGATCAAGGGCGGCCTGAAGAACATCGCCGCCGGCGCCAACCCGATGGTGCTGGGCAAGGGCATGAGCAAGGCCGCCGACGCGGTCGCCGCCGCCCTGCACGCCGCCGCCACCCCGGTCTCCGGTGAGAAGTCCATCGCGCAGGTCGCCACCGTGTCCTCGCGGGACGAGGAGATCGGCAACCTGGTCGCCGAGGCGCTGACCAAGGTCGGCAAGGACGGCGTCGTCACCATCGAGGAGTCCTCGGGTCTGCAGACCGAGGTCGCCATCACCGAGGGCGTGCAGTTCGACAAGGGCTACCTGTCCCCGTACTTCGTGACCGACGCGGAGACCATGCAGGCCGTCCTGGAGGACGCCTGGATCCTGCTGAACCGCGACAAGATCAGCTCGCTGCCCGATCTGCTCCCGCTGCTGGAGAAGATCGCCGAGTCCGGCAAGCCGGTCGTCATCATCGCCGAGGACATCGAGGGCGAGGCGCTGTCCACCCTGGTGGTCAACGCGATCCGCAAGACCCTCAAGGTCGTCGCGGTCAAGGCCCCGTTCTTCGGTGACCGCCGCAAGGCGTTCCTGGACGACCTGGCCATCGTCACCGGCGGCACCGTGATCAACCCGGACCTGGGCATCACCCTGCGCGAGGCGGGCGTGGACGTGCTGGGCAAGGCGCGCCGCGTGGTCGTCACCAAGGACGAGACCACCATCGTCGAGGGTGCGGGCACCCAGGACGCCATCGACGCGCGGGTTTCCCAGCTGCGCAAGGAGATCGAGAACACCGACTCCGACTGGGACCGCGAGAAGCTGGAAGAGCGCCTGGCCAAGCTGGCCGGCGGCGTCGCCGTCATCAAGGTCGGCGCGGCCACCGAGACCGAGCTCAAGGAGCGCAAGTACCGGGTCGAGGACGCCGTGTCCTCCGCCAAGGCCGCGGTCGCCGAGGGCATCGTCTCCGGCGGCGGCACCGCGCTGGTGCAGGCCGCAGCGCAGCTGGGCGCGCTGCGCGACTCGCTGTCCGGCGACGAGGCGGTCGGCGTCGAGGTTGTGCGCCAGGCGCTGCTGTCCCCGCTGTACTGGATCGCCACCAATGCCGGCGTCGACGGCGCGGTCGTGGTCGCCAAGGTCACCGAGGGCAAGGACGGCTTCAACGCCGCCACCCTGACCTACGGCGATCTGGTCGCCGAGGGCGTCATCGATCCGGTCAAGGTGACCCGTTCCGCGGTCGAGAACGCCATCTCGGTGGCGCGCATGGTGCTGACCACCGAGTCGGCCATCGTGGAGAAGCCGGCCGAGGAGCCGGAGCACAGCCACCACGGGCACTCGCACTGAGCGAGCGGCCGCCGCGGTGACGCGGGGTAGCTGAACGAGCCCCCGGACGGGTGACCGTCCGGGGGCTTCGTCATCCGGGCCAGACGCCGGAAATGTCCGGGGGCCTTGTCGTTCCGGCGGGGGTTCAGAGCCCGAGGCGGCCGAGCAGGCCCTCGGTTTGCTCGCGATCGAGCTCGCGCACCAGCTCGCAGGAGGCCTCGAGGGCTTCGTGCACCACGGGATACATGTTCGAGGGCCGCCATTGCAGGTGCATGCCCTTGGATTCCACGAGGAGCAGCGGTGTGCCGTCCAATACCGGCAGTTCCGCCGGCGATGCCGACCCGGGCATGAACATGAATCCCGGCGGAGCGAAATTGAAGCGCTGATAATCCAGCAACTTCGGCGCCGCCGCGTAATCCTCCGGCGTCAGACCGTGATTGCGCGCATATCGCACCGCCGCCGGATCGACCGGTTCGGCATTCAGATATCCCGGCCCGGTATGGCGCAGCAAGGCGTCCTGCAGGAGCGCATACCCGTGATAGAGCCGATCCCGCATCCCGATCAGCCGGAATTCGAAGGCGCGCCGATTGTTCCGGTCCAGCACCAGCACATCCAGATCGTCGTGCAGCGTGAACACCTCGCGCAGGAAGAACGGCACCAGCTCGCTGTGCTCGAGATCGTCGAGCCGTTCCATCACCTCCGGGTGCGCCCGCCAGCGCTTGCGGGTCTCCTTGGACCGGCACAGCATGGTCATGGCCGCCGGAATCGCCAATCGGCTCGCGGCGCGGGTGGTTTCGTCCGGATCCTCGGCGAGGGCGTCCAGCTGGCGCACCAGCAGCTCCAGCGTGGCGTCGATGGCCGCCCCCGGATCGGCTCCGTTCTCGACCATGGTGCCGCACAGCAGGGCCAGCAGCGCGGTGTGGAACAGGTCCGCGCCGGGCATGAGATTGCGCAGCGACACGACGCCGGCGGTCAGTTCCGCGCGGGTGCTGCCGGACTGGATCTCGGCGATCTCGGCCCGCACCTCGGGCGGCAGCAGGATGCCGTGCCCGCCGGTGAACGAATCGATCTCCGCCTGTTCGGTTTCGGCCGCGACGAACTCGCGCAATGCCCGCAATGCCATCACAGCTTTCCCCCGCACCCGATGTGTCCGGTCCCCAACCTAGCAGTCGGCCACAAGCGATTTCGGCGGCGCGGTGCGGTCGGGAACGCGGCAGGCCCCCGGAAGCGAATCCGTCCAGGGGCCTTGTCATTTCGGCGTCCGGCTTACGAGCTGCCGGTGGACACCCGCGGCTTGTTGCGCAGTTCCTCGCACGCGGCGTGATCCGCCTCCGGCCGGTCGTTGCCGTCCTGGGCGCAGCCGTTCGCGGTGAAGCCCTCCCGGTCGTATCCGGATCGGTTGTAACCCTGCCGGTTGTAGCCGCTGCGGTCGTAGCCGAAGCGGTCCCGGCCGAACGAGTCGAACCCGCTGCGGTCGTAGCCGTACCGGTCCCGGCCGAAGGTGTCGTAACCGCTGCGGTCGTACCCGGAGCGATCGCGGCCGAACGAGTCGTAACCGCCGCTGTCGTAGCCGCTGCGGTCCCGGCCGGACCGGTCACGGCCCGAGGAGTCGTATCCGTCCGCGCCGTAGCCGCCGTTGCAGCTGAGATCGGACGGCTGACAGGGGGTGGCGAGCGCGGGCGCGGAAACGGCCAGGGGAGCGAGCAGGAGGGTGCCGGCGATGACGGCCCGTGCCGTGATGCCGAGGAATCCGTGAGTACCGATGGTCTGCAATTCGATCAATCTCCTCTACGCGAGCACGAATTCCGTGCTCTGCGGAGGCTGTCGATCGACCATCGAAATTTGTTACTTTCGCTAATGAATCCGCTCCCGCCCGGAGCGGTTGAACGGACCGGGCGGTCGACCGAAACCTCGGCGATGCGGCGAGGTCAGTCTCGTAGCGAAGGGGTGCTGCGGCCGTTTCCCTGCCGGAAAGCGGTGGGCGAGTGGTGGATCGCGGTGGACGGCGCCGGGTCGGTGGAGATGGCGGCGAGGAGACGGTCGCGAAGGGCGGGCGGCGGCGCGGTGGCCACCGTCGAAGCTAACTGGGCGAGGACTTCTCGGGTCTGCTGCACTTCCTGGTTGAAGTCGGCGCGCAGTACCGGGTCATCGGTGTCGAGCAACTCCGCCACTGCGCGCTGATCTTCGTCGCCGATCGATCCGAGCGCGACAGCGGCCGCGAGATCGATCTGGCTTTCGTTCATCTCACGTCACTCCCAAACTTTTCTTGAGTCGTGTCAGTCCATCCCGAATACGGGACTTAACGGTCGGTAATCCTACGCCCAAATACGCCGCTACCTCGGCATACGTCCGGCCGCCGAAGTAAGCGAGCGAGATGGCTTCCCGCTGCGTCTCGGTCAGCGTGGCCAGACCGGCCAGGACCGCCTGCTGCTCGAGCCGTCGACCCACTTCTTCGGTGACTTCGTCGAATTCGTTACCGAGAGTGCTGGTGCCGTAGGCGACTTCGCGCAGGGCATGGGCCTGCTCGGCGCGCACGCGATCCACCGCGCGGCGATGGGCGAGCGTCATCAGCCAAGTGACCGCGGAGCCCTTGGCCGGATCGAAGTTGGCTGCGGTACGCCAGATCTGGAGATAGACCTCCTGGGTCGTCTCCTCCGCGTAACCGGGATCGTGTAGGACGCGTAGGACCAGGCCGAACACCCGAGCGCTGGTGCGGTCGTACAGCTCGGCGAACGCCTGCTGATCCGACTGCCCGCAGCGTTCGAGAAGTGCGGCGAGTTCGAGGCTTTCGGCTGCGCGTGCCGTGATCGCAGAGTCGGGCGTCGCCACCCGCTCGTTCCTCGAACTCTGGAACGAGTCGCCCTCTGCGGCCGGCGGCCGCGTTGTCACAACGCTCCGTTCTGTGTCATCGGCCACGAGGGTAGCGTGCCGCTATGACCTCCTCTCGATGGGGGGTATCGGCAAAACGACTGTCGCACAGCGATTTTCCGTTTTGTCCCGACTTGCCCGAATCGTGATCCGAGAGACACGCCGACGCACGCCAGGCCTTGCCGGTCACAACCGATCGCTGCCGGAGCAGTGCCGGTTGTTTGCTAGACATTCGGCGCGCCGGGGCGCACGGATGGGAGGAAATTGCAAATCACACCGCTGTGTTCAGCGGTAACGAGCACCGTGCGCCCCGATCGCCTCGGTGGTGCACAGCCGTCACAAGACGGTCTGCGCTTCTGATCGGGCTCCCCGCGCCCTACGCCACTACCCGGCGCCGGTTGCGGCGGGCGTGCATCTCGCGTTCGGTCTCGGACATTCCGCCCCAGATGCCGTAGGGCTCACTCACCTTCAGCGCGTGCGAACGGCACTGCAGCAGCACGGGGCAGGCCCGGCAGACTTCCTTGGCGCGCATCTCGCGCTGCGAACGGGCGCGGCCGCGTTCGCCGTCCGGGTGGAAGAAGACCGAAGAGTCCTGGCCCCGGCAGCTACCACGCATCTGCCAATCCCAGACATCGGCGTTCGGACCAGGGAGGTGGGTCGGCATAGGCATGTGAACTCCTTATGGTGCGAGCTCGTCGGCATTGTCGAGCGGTGCTTGTGGCTAACAGTGGGCCGCATCGCCGGCACCCGGCGATCGCACTTCGCCGCTGCCGCAATTTCGCACGGCACCGACGATGACGATGACGTACGTTAGGTCGGGGAACGAAATCGAGTCAATAGTTTGTCCCGCGGCGATCCAAATACCAGCGCATTAGAGAATTAACATCCTCTCTATTTACAAAGTACCCCCACTGTGGTGATACTGATCGGTTGCCCAGGAGCCCAGGGTCGCAGTCATAGCCCATCGGACTGGCGAAAAGGCCAGGTAGAACTTGCTTTTCGAACTCGAATGCGATCAATGTCGGCTATGCGCCACCATGGGCCCGAGTGATCTCGAGCATTGCGCCCTGCGCACTGAGTAGGGTAGAGATGGCCACTCCGAGGCGCGCAGGTTAATAGCGCGAAACGCCATACGAATTTCTTACGGGCGTGCTAGCCGATAGCGAGCACAGATTTACCGAGTGGAAACACAATGCCGCTTGTGAATGCTGCGGGATAGCTGGCGATCTATGCTATGGCGGCGTGAATGCCCGATAGCGGCACTGGTTACAGTGCGGCTGTGCCTGTGCCCGAAGTGAACTCCGTGCTCGCCGCCACCGCCTTCGGCGCCACCCCCGAGCGAGCTGCCACCGGATTGCCCGCTCCCGCGAATCCCGCCGAATCCTGGCTGCGCGCCGTCGCCCTGGGCGGTGTCGGGGACTATGCCGCGGCCCGCGCCGAACTCCGCCGCGCCCGCCGCGCCACCACCGATCCGGTCCTGCGCTCGCTGACCCACAGCACCGAGGGCTCCCTGCTGCGCCAACTCGGCTGGCACAGCTACGCCGCTGTCTCGGATGGGCGGGCCGCCGCCCTGGTGCTGCCCGGCCCGGTCCGCACCCCCGTCACCCCCGCGCTGGAAGCGGCTCGTGCCGAGGCGGTTTGCGATGCGTTGACGGGCCTGGCCGCGGACGCGCTCGGCACCGCGCGCCCGGCCCTTGCCGCCCGGCTGCTCGAACGTTGCCGCCAGCAGCTCGATGTTCATCTCCCGGATCCGGGCACGGCGTGGCGGCAGCGGGTCCGGCTGCACTGGGTGAGTGCCGAAACCGCGCTGTCGGCACCGGGATCCGGTTTGATCGCCGCGCCCGCGCCCGGCGCGCTCGCCGATTGCGAACGGGCACATCCCGATCCCGCCGTCGGACACGCCGAAGCGGCGCTGGCGCTGGCCGAACGCGCGCCGTCGCAGCGTCACCGGGTGAAATCCCGGCTATTGCTGGCCGCCGCGACCACCGTGGCGGGCGATCTCGACCGGGCCCGCGCATTGGCCGCCGAAGTCGATTCGCAATGCGCGGAATTCGAGCTGCGACCGCTGCGCTGGGCCTGCGCCATGCTGCGCGCGGGCATCGATCCGGCCGGTGACGGTGCGGCCGTCGCAGCCGATACCGAACGGTTGCTGGCTACTAGGGGCGGGCGATTCCGTTCGGCCGCCGATCATCTCGCGCGACCCTGAGTGTTCTCCGGGAGGTCCCTGAATCGTCCCCGAGAGTGACCCCGTAACACCTGTCTCGAATGAGTCAGCCGCTATTGTTGACGCGTTCCGCCCCTCCGCGGAAGCACCGCCCCTCCGGCGAAGTGCCACTCGTAACGCCAGGAACAGCTCTGACGATGAACAACACGGGTGAGGAGTTGGATCCCGCAGTCGTCGCTGCCGCCGCGCAGGGCGACCGGTCTGCGCTCGCCCAGGTACTGGAGAGCATCCGCCCCTTGGTGGTGCGGTATTGCCGTGCGCGCATCGGTTCCGCCGAACGTGGATCGCTCTCCGCGGACGACGTGGCGCAGGAGGTATGTCTGGCCGTGATGACCGCCCTCCCGCGTTATCAGGACCAGGGCCGGCCGTTCATGGCTTTCGTGTACGGCATCGCCTCGCACAAAGTCGCCGACGCTCATCGAAATTCCGCCCGTAACAAGGCGGACGCCATGGCCGAAGTACCGGATGTCATATCCACCGACCAGGGACCGGAGCAGCGAGCTCTCGAATCCGAAACCAGCCGGCAGATGAACGCTCTGCTGGCGACGCTTCCGGAAAAGCATCGAGAAATCCTGATCCTTCGCCTGGTCATGGGTCTGTCGGCAGAAGAAACCGCAGTTGCCGTGGGCAGTACGGCAGGTGCTATACGAGTCGCCCAGCACCGGGCACTCGCGAAACTCAAGTCTCAAGTGGCGAGGGCAGGTGAAATGTATGGCTAGGGATGGCGAGCGCGGTCGGGGCGACTGGAAGGCGCGACCTGGATCGCAGAACAGCGGTCCCTACGCCGAGGCGTCCGGTGACACCGGGCCGGTGGACATCGCCGCGGTGCGCCGCGACGATGCGCTGATCGACGCCATCTCCGGCGACGGTCCCGTGCAGACGGGCACCGCGGAGGAATATCAGCTGGCCGCATTGCTGGCCAACTGGCGAGCGGAGATCGTGGCCGAGCCGATGCCGGCCGGACCCGACCTGGACACCATCGTCGCCGCGGTCAATCAAGAGATCGGCGCGCGCACCGCGCGTATCAATGCTCACGCCGGTGGGCGACTACGACTGGTGCGGCCCATTCTGGGTGCGGCGGCGGCCATCGCCCTGGTCATAGGCGGTCTGACGGCGTTCTCCTACAATGCGGCACCCGGCGATCCGCTGTGGCGGATCAAGGAGGTCGTGTTCAGCGAGCAGGCCCAGACCACCGTGGTGGCGCGGGCCGACGGCGACCTGATCGAGGCGCAGAAGCTGATCGAAGCGGGCAAGCCGCAGGAAGCCGCCGCCGTCATGGAGCGGGCGCAGGCCAATGCCAGCCAGGTCAACGACAGCGGCAAGAAGGACGATCTGCTCGAGCGCTGGCAGTCCCTGCTGGTCAAGCTGCCGCCGGAGGTGCAGGCGACGCTGTCCGCGACCACGACGCCGTCGACACCGAGCACCGGCAAGCCCGCGGTGACCACGCAGCCGAACGTCACGGTGGCGCCCACGGCGCCCACCACGGGCGGCAACGCGACCCCCGATCCGACGATCATGGGTGTCACTCCGGAACCGGGCACCGGCGGTCCGAGCACCGGCGGCCACACCACCGTCCCGACCCAGCCCAATACCCAGCCGTCGCAGCCGGCGACCGAACCGTCGGAGCCTTCCGTGCCGACGGGCGGGCCGGTCGTCACCACGACGGCCGCGGTCCCGACCGCGAATCCGGGTACCGGAACAGGTGGCGGCCAGCCCGCCACCCAGCCGCCGGTGGAGCAGCCGACGGCCGGCATTCCGACGCTGCCGGCGACGCAGCCGAACACGCTGCCGACCGCGGGCATCACGATGCCGAACTTCCCGGCTCCGGGCGCGACTCGATGAGTACCGGGCGCGGCTGCGATAACGACGCGTGAACCGATCGCCGATCCGGCGATCGGTTCATTTGCGGCACTACGGCCTTCGCGGCGGTGTGCCGCATTCGTCTGCTCCGGACACGAAAAACCGGGCCTGCGTTCCGTGAGGGACGCAGGCCCGTAATCGTTTTCAGCGGGTAACGGTCGCGATCAGAGATCGAACCCGTCGAACCCGTCGCCGTGCAACGCCTCGTTCATCGAGGCATCGGCATATCCACGGCAGTAGTCCCAGGTGACGTACGCCTCGGGAGTCGGATCGTAGGCGGGTTCGTGCGGGCGCACCGTGCCGTCCACCAGTAGCTGGAGGAGGTTGGCGCGCAACATGTCCCAGTCGTGGTAGTGATCCTGCCGACAGTCCTCGCAGCTGACGACCAGCCCGCGAATTCCGCGATGGGCCAGCAGCGCCTCGTAGACCGCGAGGTCGGCGAGATCCTCTTCGACCGCTAGACGCTCGTGAGGATCCAGCGGTTCCCCCGGCTCGATGGCATCGAGCGCGGCCGACGGGTCGGAGGGGTCTCCGGCGAATGGATCCGGCGGCAAGCCAGGTGGTAGATGGTCACGCACAGGTCCACGGTACGCAGACAACACCCCTCCGCGCCAGCGCTGACGCCCATTTGCCCCCACTTCGCTGGTGGCGAAGCGCACAGTGTCCCAGTGTGAAAGCACACAGCGCCGTATGAGTA
Source organism: Nocardia yamanashiensis (assembly GCF_021183565.1). Classification (NCBI taxonomy): domain Bacteria; kingdom Bacillati; phylum Actinomycetota; class Actinomycetes; order Mycobacteriales; family Nocardiaceae; genus Nocardia; species Nocardia yamanashiensis. Next base: position 5,619,392 of record NZ_CP089226.1, on the reverse strand, counting down.
GGACTACGCAGTGTCCGAGGAGGCACGCTACAGCGCGCGGTGGCCGCGCGCACACCGGCGGAAGCTACCGGCGCGGACTCCCGGGCGTGGGTGCGATCCGGAATCATGCGACCGATACCATGGTTGACCAAGAGCCGGGTAGGAATTTCCGGCATTGTCATTCATCCACTCGTTCGCCGGGGTACCGGGCCGGAGAACGAGGACTTAGGTCCAGGAGGGGTCGATCCGATGAGCAGTCCCGTGACGGGCGAACGAAACAACGGCCGCCCTCATACGGGCGGCGACGATCCGAACAAGATCGCGATGCTGGGTCTCACCTTCGACGATGTGCTGCTGCTGCCGGCGGCGTCCGATCTCATTCCGAGTTCGGTGGACACCTCGAGCAAGCTGACCCGCGACATCACCCTGCGCACGCCGCTGGTGAGCTCCGCCATGGACACCGTGACCGAGGCGCGCATGGCCATCGCCATGGCCCGCGCGGGCGGAATGGGTGTGCTGCACCGCAATCTGTCGGTGGAGGCGCAGTCCTCGCAGGCCGAGACCGTGAAGCGTTCCGAGGCGGGCATGGTGACCGATCCGGTCACCTGCAGCCCCGAGAACACCCTCGCCGAGGTCGACGCCATGTGCGCGCGGTACCGCATCTCCGGTCTGCCGGTGGTGGACGCGCAGGGCAATCTGGTCGGCATCATCACCAATCGCGATATGCGTTTCGAGGTCGACGAGAACCGCAAGGTCGCCGAGGTGATGACCAAGGCGCCGCTGATCACCGCCCAGGAGGGCGTCACCGCGGAGGCCGCGCTCGGCCTGCTGCGCCGCCACAAGGTGGAGAAGCTGCCGATCGTGGACGGCAGCGGCAAGCTGCGCGGCCTGATCACGGTCAAGGACTTCGTCAAGACCGAGCAGTACCCGAACGCCACCAAGGACCGCGACGGGCGACTGCTGATCGGCGCCGCCGTCGGTGTCGGTGAGGACGCCTGGGCGCGCGCCATGACCCTCGCCGATGTCGGGGTGGACGTGCTGATCGTCGATACCGCGCACGGGCATCAGTCCGGCGTGCTGCAGATGGTCACCAAGATCAAGGCCGAGGTCGGCGAGCGCGTGCAGATCGTGGGCGGCAATGTCGCCACCCGCGCCGGCGCCCTGGCGCTGGTCGAAGCCGGCGTGGACGCGGTGAAGGTGGGTGTGGGCCCCGGCTCCATCTGTACCACCCGCGTGGTCGCCGGTGTCGGCGCGCCGCAGATCACCGCCATCCTCGAGGCCACGGCCGCGTGCAAGCCGCACGGGGTTCCGGTCATCGCCGACGGCGGCGTGCAGTACTCCGGTGATATCGCCAAGGCCATCGCGGCCGGCGCGTCCACCGTCATGCTGGGCTCGCTGCTGGCCGGCACCGCCGAATCGCCGGGCGAGCTGATCCTGGTGGGCGGCAAGCAGTTCAATAGCTACCGCGGTATGGGTTCGCTGGGCGCCATGCAGGGCCGCGGCGAGGCCAAGTCGTACTCGAAGGACCGCTACTTCCAGGACGACGTGCTGTCGGAGAAGAAGCTGGTGCCCGAGGGCATCGAAGGCCGGGTGCCGTTCCGCGGTCCGCTGGACCAGGTCATCCACCAGCTGGTGGGCGGTCTGCGCGCGGCCATGGGCTACACCGGCGCGCAGGGCATCACCGACCTGCAGGCCGCGCAGTTCGTGCAGATCACGGCGGCCGGCCTGAAGGAATCGCACCCGCACGACATCACCATGACCGTCGAGGCGCCCAACTACACCACCCGCTAGCGGATGGGCGGCTTGCCGGGACGGTTCCCGGCAAGCCGAGGCCCGGAGGTTCGCGGGCGGCGGTTCGGATCCATGGAGACGCTCGATCCGGACCGCGGCTCGATGGACCTCCGCCTCGACGCGGAGAGCGAACGGCTCCGGACTCCGTGCTGCGGAGGAGCGGAGCGCTCCGCTGTTCGGCGGAGTGGAGAGAGTAGCCTCTGACCGGGGCCGCGACCGCCTCCACCGCACTGCGGCTCACTCGCGGCGCGGCCGCGGGCAATCAAACACCGAGAGGACTGAACGAACAATGCGCGACCTCGTCGAGATCGGCATGGGCCGGACTGCCCGGCGCACCTACGAACTGGACGATATCGAGCTCGTTCCGTCGCGGCGGACGCGTTCGTCCAAAGAGGTGTCGGTGGCCTGGCAGCTCGACGCCTACCGGTTCGAGATCCCGTTCCTGACCCATCCGACCGATGCGCTGGTCTCGCCGCGCTTCGCCATCGAACTGGGCAAGGCGGGCGCGCTCGGCGTCATCAACGGTGAGGGGCTGTGGGCCCGGCACGCCGATGTCGAGGCCAAGCTGATCCAGCTGGTCGAGACCGCGGAGAAGGAAGGCACCGAGCCCGCCATCGCGCTGCTGCAGGAACTGCACGCCGCGCCGATGCAGCCCGAACTGCTGGCCGCCGCGGTCGCCGAGGTGCGCGCCGCCGGCGTCACCACCGCGGTCCGGGTGAGCCCGCAGAATGCGCGCGCCCTGACGCCCGCCCTGGTGCAGGCCGGTATCGACCTGCTGGTCGTGCACGGCACCATTATCTCCGCCGAGCACGTGGGCGACGGAGAACCGTTGAACCTCAAGACCTTCATCGCCGAGCTGGATGTGCCGGTGGTCGCGGGCGGCGTGTCCGATCACCGCACCGCGCTGCACCTGATGCGCACCGGCGCGGCCGGCGTCATCGTCGGCTACGGCTCGATGCAGGGCGCCACCACCACCGGTGAGGTGCTCGGCATCGGCGTCCCGATGGCCACCGCCATCGCCGATGCCGCCGCGGCGCGCCGGGACTACCTGGACGAGACCGGCGGGCGCTACGTGCACGTCATCGCCGACGGTCAGATCCTCACCTCGGGCGATATCGCCAAGGCCATCGCGTGCGGCGCGGACGCGGTCATGCTCGGCGTGCCGCTGACGCTGGCGCAGGAAGCGCCGGGCAGCGGCTGGTACTGGCCGTCGGCCGCGGCGCATCCGTCGGTGCCGCGCGGTTCGCTGCTGCCCTACGCCATCTCGGAGGAGCGGGTGCCGCTGGAGCAGGTCCTCAACGGGCCCTCCAACGATCCGTTCGGTTCGCTGAACCTGGTTGGCGGCCTGCGTCGTTCGATGGCCAAGACCGGCTACAGCGATCTCAAGGAATTCCAGAAGGTCGGCCTGAACGTGCGCGGCTGAGGCTGCCCGCACTGTTTCTCGACCCCGCCGCGTGCCGCGGCGGGGTCGAGCCGTTTCCGGGGCGGCTGCCGGGCCGTGGCCGACCGCCACGGGTGCGCAGTCGACAGCCCGCGAACCCGAGCCGCGTGCGGGGCCCTGACGTCCCGCAGTCCGTAGTCGTCGCGAGGACGACGTGTTCAGCCCGGCGCGGTGTGGACCGGACGCGCGGTTCAGGCGTCAGCGGCCGCTGTCGTGTGGGGATCGGGCTGGGGAGCGCGGGATTTCGATGTTCTCGGGCGATTGTGCCGAGCTGCGTGGGATTTCGACGGTCGGCGGGACGGGATCGGTGGTGCGGATGGGGATTTCGCCGGACCAGAGCCGGGTGGAGGGGGAGGCCAGGGCGCGGGTGACCGCCGGTTCGCGCAGGAATTCGCGGAGGGCGGTGTCGATCAGCGCGGGGTGGGTGAGGTTGACGGTCTGGCGTGCGCCCTCGATCTCCAGGTAGCGGGCACCCGGCAGCCGGTCGGCGAGTTCGCGGGCGTGGGCTCGCGGGACGCCGCCCAGCGTGGGGTGGATTACCAGTGCGGGGCAGGTGATTTCGGCTAGTCGGTCCAGGATGGCGTCGCGGCCGAGCAGGGCGCCCGCGGCGATCTCGGTGGCATGCGGGTCGCGGTCGAGCCAGCGCGCCACCCATTGCGCGTGATGCCGCTCGTCCGCGCCGAGCAGCCGGTGGGCCAGGAAGGCGGCCAGCGCGGGCCGGGAGGAGTCCTCGTGCCACTTGTCCAGGAAACGCCGGGCATTGAGCTGTTCGACGGGCGTGGGCTCGTGCGCCTCGGTGCTGATAAGTATCAGTGCCGCAACACGATCCGGCGCGAGCAGGGCGGCGCGCAACGCGATGGCGCCGCCCTGGGCGGTACCGCCCAGCACGGCTCTTTCCACACCGAGCTGATCCAGCACGGTGAGCTCGTCGCGGGCGCAGGTCCAGTAGGTGAACGGCAGCCCCTCGTCCCGGGTACGGCCGTGCCCGCGCGCATCGGGGGTCACGAGCCGGAACTCGGGGGTGAGTGCCGCCTGCTGCGACGCGAACATCGTTCGGTCCATGAGGAATTCGTGCCCCAGCAGTACTACCGGTCCCTCGCCCCCGCTGTCCTCGTAGTGGATCTCGGCGTCGATCGCACGGGCGAATGGCACGAGTTAGAGAATAGCCAGACCCTCTGACGAAAACCTCCGCTTTCCTCCTGACGACACACCCGGTGTCAGTGGACCCGCCGTACCGGGGCCGGAGTTCCCCCCGGCGCGGGGCGGCATCCCCTATCGCCCGGCGGGCACGCCCGCTATCGTGCGCCCCGCTGCGGGCCACCCCGGGCGCGGGCCGAGGGTTTTGCCGCCTAGGGTCGGAATGCCCTATTGCCGTGCGGACGCGGCCCGATACCGTCCCTTCGCCTCCACCGTTCGGGCCGACCGCCACCGCTTCCGAGGCCGGTGTGCGCCAGGCCCGGTGGAGGTCCAAACTGTCCCGCCTCTCCGCGACTTCTGCGCGCGGCACGGAGCCGTTATCAGTCGGGCACGCGTGCCGGCGGTTCGGAGCGAACCTATTTCGGGCGTCCCCGGCGAGTTACCCCGATCGGAGCGAAATCAGTTGTCGCCAGTGGAACGCTGGATCCAGTACCGGGGCTCGTGTGTTCTATGTCGCTCTTTAGACTGATTCGGTGGCAGAAACCCAGCGACCAGTCCTTGTCGTCGACTTCGGCGCGCAATACGCCCAACTGATCGCGCGCCGGGTGCGCGAGGCCAGCGTCTACTCGGAGGTGGTGCCGCACACCATCACCGTGGAGGAGATCGCGGAGAGGAATCCCGCCGCGGTGATTCTCTCCGGTGGCCCGAGCAGCGTGTACGCCGAGGGCGCGCCGCAGCTGGACGCCCGGCTGTTCGATCTCGAGCTGCCGGTGTTCGGTATCTGCTACGGCTTCCAGGCCATGGCGCAGGCGCTCGGAGGCACGGTGGCGCACACCGGGACTCGCGAGTACGGCCGCACCGAGCTGAGCGTGGACGGCGGCATCCTGCACGGTGGCCTGCCCACCCGGCAGCCGGTGTGGATGAGCCACGGTGACGCGGTCACCGACGCCCCCGCCGGTTTCGAGGTCACCGCGACCTCCGCGGGCGCGCCGGTCGCGGCGTTCGAGGATCGGGCGCGCAAGCTCGCGGGTGTGCAGTACCACCCGGAGGTGCTGCATTCGCCGCACGGCCAGCAGGTGCTGAGCCGCTTCCTGCACGAGATCGCCGGCATTCCGGGCGCGTGGACCGCGTCCAATATCGCCGAGGCGCTGATCCAGCAGGTGCGCGAGCAGGTCGGCGACGGCCACGCCATCTGCGGGCTGTCCGGCGGCGTCGATTCCGCTGTCGCCGCGGCGCTGGTGCAGCGGGCCATCGGCGATCGCCTGACCTGTGTGTTCGTCGATCATGGGCTGCTGCGCGCCGGTGAACGCGAGCAGGTGCAGCGCGATTTCGTCGCCGCGACCGGGGCCAAGCTGGTCACCGTCGACGCGGTGGACAAGTTCCTGGGCGAGCTCAAGGGCGTCTCCGATCCCGAGGAGAAGCGCAAGATCATCGGCCGCGAGTTCATCCGCTCCTTCGAGGACGCGGTGGCCGAGGTGGTCGGCGAACAGGGCGAGACCAAGGTCGAATTCCTGGTGCAGGGCACGCTGTACCCGGACGTGGTGGAGTCCGGCGGCGGCGCCGGCACCGCGAACATCAAGAGCCATCACAATGTCGGCGGGCTGCCGGACGACCTGGAGTTCGCGCTGGTCGAGCCGTTGCGTCTGCTGTTCAAGGACGAGGTGCGGGCCGTCGGCCGCGAGCTCGGCCTGCCCGAGGAAATCGTTGCGCGCCAGCCGTTCCCGGGTCCGGGTCTGGCCATCCGCATTGTCGGCGAGGTGACCTTCGAACGCCTGGAGCTGCTGCGCCAGGCCGATGCCATCGCCCGCGAGGAGCTCACCGCCGCCGGGCTGGACAAGCAGATCTGGCAGTGCCCGGTGGTGCTGCTGGCCGACGTCCGCAGCGTCGGCGTGCAGGGCGACGGCCGCACCTACGGTCATCCGATCGTGCTGCGCCCGGTCTCGTCCGAGGACGCCATGACCGCGGACTGGACCCGCCTGCCCTACGAGGTGCTGGAGCGCATCTCCACCCGCATCACCAACGAGGTGGCCGATGTCAACCGCGTGGTGCTCGACGTGACGAGCAAGCCGCCGGGCACCATCGAATGGGAGTGAACCTCCCGAGGACATAGCGAAGGCCCCGCACACCCGGTGTGCGGGGCCTTCTTGCCTTCCGGTGGAAGGCGTTTCGCCGTCCCGTTGGGGGGAGGTCGGTGACGGCGAAGTCTCTACTCGCGGGGTTTGCGGGGCGAGAGCACCAGCACGATCCCTACCACGATGGCCGCGATCACCACGATCCAGCCCAGCGACAGTCCGCCGGACACCGGCCAGAAGTGCGGGCCGATGAAAGCCCAGACGCTCACGCCCAGTCCGAGCAGTCCCGCCAGGAGCAGCGAGAACGGCGGACGCCGAGAAGTCTTGTTGTCAGCCACGATTCACCTCCACATTGCCCATCCGGACGTCGATATCGAGATTGAGGACCGGACCCGTCGCGGGCCCCGACATGCCCTCCTTGCAATTGGCGTTGTCGCCCATGCCGATCTCACAGGTGGTGCGCACCCGCAGGTTCTCCGGCAGCAGTACCCGCACCTCGCCCATACCCAGCGACACCTTGACCGTGCGGTCCTCGGTCAGCGCCAGTTGCCTGAGATCGAGGGTGGCCGAACCCATTCCGAGGTGATACTCCGGCTGCAGGTCGGCGGCGGTGACGGCGGACCAGGTACGGTCGCCCATCGAACCCTGATCGAACTGGATCGGCCCGACCAGCGAGGACAGGATCACGAACCCGGCCAGCGGGGCCAGGATCACCATGAGCCCGTAACCGCGCCGCAGGAACGCGCCGACGATCAGCCCGAGCGCCACCACCGCCAGCGCCGCCGCCCCGATCCGGCCCGGCGTCATCCAGTCCACCCCGGCGGCAGCGACCGACCCCGCGGCGGCCGCGGCCAGCAGCGCCAGCCCGATGGTGATCGGCGTCAGCCGGGACCGCGGCTTGCGCGGGGCGGCCGTCTGTACCGGATTCTGTACGGGCGCGGCGGGTTCCGGGAGATCCCAGGCCATCGGTGCGACGCCGAGCGGGTCCCAGCCGGGTGGGGTGGGGCCGAAATCGGGGGAGATGGGGGCCGGGCCGTACGGGCTGTACGGCCGGTCCAGCGTGCTGGGAATCTTGTGCAGGACAGCGGTTTCGGTGCTCTCCACCGTGATTTCCTTCGTCAGGTGCACGGTTTCGTGCGTTTCCGGTTTCTCGGGTTCCGGATCAGGCTCCTGATCGGGGGCGGGCTCGGCCGCGCTCTCTTCCTTCTTCAAAACCACGGTGGTGCTGTCGAGTTCGGTGCGCGCCGGCTCGATGACCTCGGTCGGCCGCTCCGTCTCGAACGTGACCGCATTGCCCTGGACGGGCTCCGGCTCGTAATGATCCGGCAGCTTCGTGTACGGCCCATAGGTTTCGAAAGACGGTGTGGTACCGGGATATCCGGTCCACCAGGGATTGGTCACGGGCCCGCCGACGGCGCTGTCGGCGGGGGCCTCCAGATACCCCGCCGGCGCCGTCGGCTGCCGCTGATACAACAGCCACCAGCCCGCCAGCATGAGCGCGAAACTGATGGCCCCGGACCCGCCGAGCCCCACCCCGACGGGCCCCATCGTGCTGACGACGATCCCCAACGCCACCATCAGCACAATGGTCCGCGACGAATTCTGCGAACTCTGTCCCTTCCCGAACAGCGATTCCGCCGCCGAAGTCTCGTCCCCCGCCTGCGGCAGCAGCAACCACGCCATCAGATACAGCGCGATCCCCGCCCCGCCGAACAGCGCCGAAACCACGAAGGCCACCCGCACCACCACGGGATCCACATCGAACCGCCGCCCGAACCCGGTCGCCACCCCCGCGATCGGCCCCTGCTGCGGCAACCGCACCGGCCTGGTGCGCCACAATTCGTGCAGCTGCTCGGAGAAGCCGGCCCGGCCGGTGTTCGGGGACCAGTCGCTCGTCTTCGTCATGCTCCCCATCGTGGCGGCTCGCCCAGCTCAGGCGCATCAGGGTTGACCCTGAAGAATCACCTGAATTGCATTCGGCCGGTCAGCGGCAGGGTGGGGAGTAGGGGAGTTGGGGGAGATAGTGTTTCCACAGTTCCGCGGTCCACATATTCCCCGTGGTCGCGCAAATGCGGTCGATGGCGTGTTGTTCGTCGAGGTCCCAGTAACGCAGCGCGCCGTCCGCCGCGGGCATAACCAAATGGCGGCCATCGGGCGCCAGCATGGCTGTCCACGAATTGCTTTTGGTCGATCGCAGTACGGCGACCAGCTCGGGATCCGATCGATCGGCCAAGTCGAGTTGTTGTACGGTCCCGTCGACGCCGATGGTGACCAAGGTGCGCGAATCCGCGCTGAACCCGACCGGTTGGATCGGCAAGGTGTGCATGGTGATCGCCGCGCCGAGCCGGACGGGCCGGCCAGGATCACCGATATCCCAGACTTGTACGGCTTCGTTGGCGGTGACGACCATGGTGCGTCCATCGGGTGAGATGGCCACGAAATTGATCTGTACCGCGGGTTGTCTGACAAGCTCCGCGACCTGCCGTGGGAGACCGGCATCGGCGATGTCCCACAGCGTGGCCACGAACTCCGGATGCTGAGCGTCGAGTGTCGTGCCCCGCATGACGAGGGTCTTGCCGTCCGGGCCGAAGACCGGCTGCTGCTGATCGATGTCCCCGGCGAAGCGGACGCCGAGCGGCCGCGGGGTGGTCGGATCGGCGAGATTCCACAGTTGCAGCGTGTCGCGGTCGGCGGAAACCGCGCTGCGATAGTCATTGCTGAAGGCGATGAATCCGCGGGTTTCGGTGGCCGGCAGACGCCACTCGCCGAGGGACCGGATGCGGGAAGGATCCGAGCTGTCGAGTACGCGCAGGGTCTGCGACTCGAACTCCGAGCGGATGATTCGCGTACCGTCGGTGTTCAGCCACGAGAAGGCAGGTCGGCCGGGGAAGCTGCCGATTCTGGTGGGATGCAGCGGGTCTCCGAGGTCCCAGAGCGTGGAGGCGCCGTCACGCTCGTGGCTGACCATTCGGGTGCCGTCGCCGGAAAAGACCGGGGCCGGATTCCAACCCGAGTTCGCGGACAGTACAGCTGGTGCCAGCGACCAGACCTGGAGATCACCGCTGTTGCCACCGGCCGTGACGGTGTGGCCGTCGGCACCGAAGGCGACGGCGGACGGCCCGCCGGTGCACGGAGCGGTCAGCCGGTCGAAATGGCATGTCGCGGGACGCATGGAGAGCCTGCTGTCCAGTTGCGCTGGAGCGCTGGGATCGGTCACGTTCCAGAGCGTGGAGCCACGGTTGCCCGTCGTCACCAGGGTGTCGCCGTCCGGCGCGAAGTCCAGCGCGCTGATCGCATAGCTCGGCGATTCCAATGCGGACAGCAGCCGCGGGTGCGCCGGATCGCCGATTGCCCACAGCCGCACCGTGGGTTCCTGTTTGCCGGTGGGCGGGATGCGGTCGTCGCCGCCGCCGATCGCCAGCACCGAGCCGTCCGGGCTGAAGGCGAGCGCACCCTCGGCGACGCCGAACGGCGCGCCCAGTTCCGGAGCCACGATGGTCGGCGCGGCCGGGTCGCTGACCTCCCAGAGCTGGTTCACGCCGCGCCCGTGTTCGCTGTTGTCGCTCAGCGCGAGCAGTTTCCCGTTGGGGCTGAACCGGATTCCGCCGATGGTGCCGAGTGCGGCCTGATCGGGCAGCGGCCGGATCGCGCGGACGACCGGCGCGGCGGGCGTACTCACGTCCCAGAACATGAGTTTCGAGAAGGTGAGCACGGCCAGAGTGCGGCCGTCCGGGGCGAATTCGACTCGGGCGCGACCGAATTCCCCGAGCCCGGGCAGTGTGCCGAGGGAGCGGGGAGTCGCCGGGGTGGACAGGTCCCACAGGGTGATGGCGCGGTTCGCCACCGCTTCCGATTCGACCGTGGCGAGCAGCCGGCCGTTCGCGCTGATCGCCATGTCACCGACGCCGCGCAGCGGTTGCCCCAGTGCCCGGGGACGGAGTGCGTCCCCGCGGTCCCACACCCTGAGTTCACCGCCCTCGGCCAGTGACGCCAGCAGCGAACCGCCCCGCTGCGCGATGAGTTTCGTGATCTGCCGGGAATGCGCGGCGGTCACGCTGACCAGTGGGTTCGATTGTGTCAGTAGCAGTTTGGAGCGCACTGCGGTCGAGTCCGGCCGCATTCGCCAAGCGATCAGGTTCAATTGCGCGGCCAGCGAGGGATCGCTGTCCTGCACCTGATCGGCGGCTGTCAGGACGGCCGCGAAGTCCTGGTCGGTCCGGCGTTGATCGGCGATTCGATTCTGTGAGTATGCGGCGAACCCGGTGATCAGCAGGATCACGCCGAGCAAAGCCGATGCGGCCTTCGCCCGGGCGGAGCGCCGCCCGGTCCGCGCTGCGGCCGCTTCGGATGCCGCGAGGAATTCCGCGGCGAGCGGGCCGATGGATCGCCGATCCAGGACCTCGCCGGCGTTGCGCAAGCGGGTCCCGCGATAGCAGAGCGACGGATCGCGGTCCTGGGCAGCCCATTCGGCGGCGTCGGTCTCCAGCCGCTGCCGCATCAGATATCCCACTCGATCCTCGTCGATCCAGCCCCGCAGGCGAGGCCAGGCCGACAACACGATCTCGTGGGTGAGCGTGACGAGATCCGCGTCGAGGGTGATCAGGCGGGCGCGGGCGAGGACTTCCAGTGCGGCGGTGACGTCTTCGGGATCGGCGGCCCGCCGCAACAGCTCGGCCCGATCGGCCTGGCGACGGGTGTCGCGCGAATCCTGTCCCACCGCAACCAGTCCGAGCAGGATCTCCTGCGCCGCCGCCTGCTGTGCGGGCGACAACTCGCTCCAGGTTCGTTCGGCGGTCTCGGCCACCGCGCCGACCACGCCGCCGGCTTTGCGATACCCGGCGATGGTGAGCCGCCGTCCTTCCCGATGCTGCCAGGTCGCGGCCATGACATGTGACAGCAGCGGCAGCGCGCCCGGATCATAGGCGCGATCATCGTGATGGTCTCCCGCGCCGCGCAATTCGCTGACGATCAGCTCCTCGAGCCCGGCTTCCAGCTCCATTCCGACGGCTCGCGCCGGGCCCGAGATCGCCAGCGCCAGTTCATCGGGCGACAACGGGCCGAGCGGATAACTGCGCTGCTCCAAGGCATCCCGCAGGACCGGATAGTTCAAGCACTGTGCGTAGAAGTCGGCACGCAGCGCCACCAGCACGCCGACCGGATCGTCGGCCCGGCACGCGATTTCGTTCAACTCGGCGAGAAACCCCTGCCGCTCCGCATCATCGGCACAGACCGAGAACAGCTCCTCGAACTGGTCGACGATCAACAGCCGGTCCGCGTCCTCGCCGCTCTCCGCCAAGGCTTGCGCGAGCCGTGCCCGCGGCTGTTCCCCGGGCGTGATACCGATGACCCGTCGCGCGGCCATCGCCACGCCCACCCCGGCCGCCAGCAGCGACGACTTCCCCGCCCCCGAAGCCCCCACCACCACGACGATCCCGCTCGCCCCGCCGACCAGTTCGACCAGCTCACCGACGGCTCGGTCACGCCCGAAGAACAACGCGCGATCCGCACGCTCGTACGCCGCCAATCCGAGATACGGACACGCGGATTCGGCTTCCTCCTCCGGATCCCACGTCGTAGCGGCCCGCCAAAGCCGCTGCCACCCCTGCGGATCCGCCAACTCCCGAGGCAGCGCCGCCCCGCCCTTCCGCGCCGCCTCGACCAGCGTGAGCACCACCGGCAACAGCGATTCGAACCGCGCCGGCACATTCCGCCCGGCCTTCCAATCACTGATCCGTTGCGCCGAGGCAGCCCCCGCCCGATTCCCCTGCGCCGCCCGCATTCTCGCTTCGGTCGCCGCGGCCACCCGCCGCAGCGTCGGATTCCCCGCCGCCGCATACAACTCGGCAAACCGTTGCGCGAAAAGCGCGCGGGGCGAGAGGATCCGGATCTCATCACCGTCGGCACTGTGTGTTCGATCCCCCGCGAGCATGAACTGAATCTAATGTCCGGGCGGAGCCGATGTCGGATCGGAGGCGGCATCGGCGTAACTGGCATGGCCGGCAGGCATTCTCGTATCGAAGGGCGTAGTTGTAGCTGGTACTTCGAGCCGGCGCCGATCACAGCACCGCCGGATCACCCATCACCCACTCGGTGGCGTCGGCCTCAGGGGAGGTCGCCTCGATGATCGTGTACGCCTTCACGGTGACCGGTCCGGCGCAGTTGTCGATGGTGGCGTGGATGTCGCGGTCGACGATGTAGCCGGTGCCGGCGGCGGGGAGGGGCTTCTCTCCGCCCTTGACTTCGATGTACTTGCCCTCGTCGAGGGTCAGCGAGACGCCCATGCTGCCGGTGACGGTCGGGCCGATGCTGAGGGTCGCGGACGGCATCAGGCCGGAGCTGCCGAGGCTGGCGCCGAGGGTGGCGCCGGCGCTGCCGCCGATCGAGGCGTTCATCGTGAACTTCACGTCCAGGTCGATGGCGCACCCGACGAAGAAGCCGGTCTTGATCTTTCCGGTGCCGCCTTGGACGCTGCCGTACGCGGTGTTGTTCAGGTACAGCTCGCGACTGGTCGGCATCCAGTTGATGGGCGTCACCGACCAGGCGGAGTTGTCGCGGTGGCCGACGACGGCGGTCATGCCGTTGGGGGCGGCGACCGTCTTCTCGTGCGGTGCGAGTTCGCCCGCCGCGGCGGGGGCGATGCCTCCGGCAGCTCCGAACAACAGCCCCGTCGAAGTGAGTGCGGCGGCGATAGCGGTCTTGATCATCATGCTGGTTCCTCCCCGAACCGGTGTGCGCCGCTGCGGTAGCGGTCGCTGAGCAGAAATCTATGGACGCGATCAGCGCCGGACGAGCTCGCGAGATTGTGGATGCGTGGAAAACCGCTGGTAGAAACGCTGCTCCGGCTTCTCCGGTCCGGTCGAACGGGAAACGCCCGGGGACCGCCGGGCTGTCCGGACCGGACAGGAATCACGACGATCCGGCCCGGTCTCAGGGTGGGAATCCGGGTGTTTCCGGATGCCCGGGTGTCGGTCCGGCGTGCCAATATCGAAGGCATGTACCCGGCCGCGCCCTTATACGACCCTGCCCGCGGGGCGTTCGAGCCCCAGCGTGCGGTGGAAGCGGGGCCGCTGCCGCCGAGGCTGGTGCGGCGGGGCGGTGGGCGGATCGTCGGCGGGGTCGCGGGCGGGCTCGCCGATCATCTCGGGGTCGACGTCTTCAAGGTGCGGATCGCGTTCGTGCTGCTGGCCGCGCTGGCCGGGGCCGGAGTGGTGGCGTACGGGCTGCTGTGGATCTTCACGCCGGGCGGCATGGACAGCGCCAAGCCGAGTCCGGCGGAGCGGCGGCAGGCCATCGGGCTGGCGCTGCTCGGTATGGGTTTGGCCGTCGCCATGGCGTGGGTGTTCAACGGGACGGCCGCGCAGGTGGTGGGGCCGATCATCGTGGTGACGGTCGGCGTGGCGCTGGTGTGGCGCGAATTCGACGCGGACGGACCACGTTCGGTGTTCGGGCTGCCGGCGGATTCGTCGGTGGTGACCTGGGCGCGGATCGTCGGCGGGGCCACGCTGATCGTGGTCGGGCTGGGCGTGGTGGTGCTGGCGCGCATCGATCTGAGTTCGCTCGGGTCGGCGCTGCTGGCGGTCGCGGTGACCCTGGTCGGGGCGGGGCTGCTCACCGTGCCGCTGTGGCTGCGCATGGTGCGGGCGCTCAATTCCGAACGGGCGGCGCGCATCCGGAACGAGGAACGCGAGGAGATCGCCTCGCACCTGCACGATTCGGTACTGCAGACGCTGGCCCTGATCCAGCGCCAGGCCGACGATCCGCAGGAAGTGGTGCGGCTGGCGCGCAGTCAGGAACGCGAGCTACGCCGGTGGCTGTTCGACGACGCCGGGCCCGCGCAGGAGTCGAGTCTGGCGGCGGCGCTGCGCACCATCGCGGGCGAGGTGGAGGATCAGCACGGGGTGAAGGTGACGCCGGTGACCGTGGGCGATGTGGCCATGGATGTCGACGACAGCGGAACCGGTTTGCCCAAGGAGCATTTCACCGCGCTGCTGGGCGCCACCCGGGAGGCGCTGGTGAACGCGGCCAAGCACGCCGGGGTGCCGGCCATCGACCTGTTCGCCGAGGCGGAACCGCATCAGGTGAGCATTTTCGTGCGCGATCGGGGCCAGGGGTTCGACCCGAAGACGGTGGAAGCCGACCGGCAGGGCCTGGCCAAATCCATTCACGCCCGGATCGAGCGGCGCGGCGGGCACGTGGAGATAGACTCCGCCCCGGGCCGCGGCACCGAGGTGCGAATCATCATGCCGCGCAAGGATGGCAAGGACGACCGCCTGGTCGCGCAGAACGACATCCCCGAAGACGCCGCCCCGCTGTGAAACGGTGATACCTATGGGGTGGGTCCGGTTCGTCAGTGAGGAGAGGTAGTTGAGCATCCGGGTTTTTCTGGTCGACGACCATGCCGTGTTCCGGTCGGGAGTGCGGGCGGAGTTGGGCCGGGAATCCGATATCGAGGTGGTCGGCGAGGCGGGCGGGGTCGCGGAGGCCATCGCCGGGATCAAGGCGATGACACCGGATGTGGTGCTGCTGGACGTGCACATGCCCGACGGCGGCGGGGTCGCGGTGCTGCAGGGCATCGAATCGGGTCCGGTGTGCCTGGCGCTCAGCGTGTCCGATGCCGCCGAGGATGTGATCGCGGTGATTCGCGCGGGGGCGCGCGGCTATGTCACCAAGACCATCTCGGGTCCGGAACTGGCGGACGGGATTCGCCGGGTGTCCGGCGGCGACGCGGTGTTCAGCCCGCGGCTGGCGGGGTTCGTGCTGGATTCCTTCACCGGCAAATCGCAAGTGCCGGAACCGCCGCTGGACCCCGAACTGGATTCGCTGACCCCGCGTGAGCTGGAGGTACTGCGCCTGCTGGCCCGCGGTTACACCTACCGCGAGATCGCCGAGACCCTGTTCATCTCGGTGAAGACGGTCGAGACGCACGCCTCCAACGTGCTGCGAAAGACCCAGCAGTCCAACCGCAATGCGCTCACCCGCTGGGCGCACCGCCGTCGCATCGACTGAGAAGCTCTACAGCGCAACCAAGATCACGATAATGATCAGCAGGCCGATGAGCAGGCCGACCGCCACCGCCAGCGGGCCCGCGTTCGGCCCCAGCTTGGACAGGTCGAACCCGCCCGATTTGCGTTGCGGGGCAGCCGGAGCCGCGGTCGGTGTGCGCTGCGGGCGCGGCAGCGGGCTGGAGTTGGGACTGCGCAGACCGGCCGCGGAATTGCGCGCCGCCCAGGCCGGAATGGTGCCGTCCTCGGTGCGCACCGGCGCGCCGAGAATGTAGGGCGCGGTCCCGGGACCGAAGGCGGCGGTGAGGATTTCATTGCGCGCCTCGGTCATGGTGGGTCGGCGCTGCGGCGCGGGCTCCATCATGTGCAGCAGGACTTCGGTGAGCGGCCCGCTGCGCTGCGGCGGAATGATCTGCGCCATGGCGGCGCGCTCGACGATCACATTGCTGTCCTCGTCGAAACCGAACGGCGGCTGCCCCTCGATGGCGGTGTACAGCGTTGCGCCGAGCGAGAATACGTCGCTGGCGGTGGTCGGCCGGGCCCCGCGCGCCACCTCCGGCGGCAGATAGGCGGGCGTGCCGGTGATGACGTCGCCGATCTCCTCGGAGGTGTCGTTGGCCCCGCTGGAGATGCCGAAGTCGCTGAGCTTCACCATGCCCACCTCGTCACCGCGATCGGCGACCAGGATATTGCCGGGCTTGATATCGCGATGCACGATGCCGGCGGCGTGCGCGGCGGCCAGCGCGTCGGCGACCTGCGCGCCGATCTGCGCCACCTCGATGGGGGAGAGGGCGTCGGCCAGTGAGAGCGCCTTGGCCACACTGCGCGAGGGCAGGTACTCCATCACCAGCCAGGGTTCACCGGCCTCCAGCACCACGTCGTACACGGCGATGGCGTGCTCGTGCGACAGCTTGGCCGCCACCCGCCCCTCGTGCATGATGCGGCTGCGGACCTCGTGAGCTTCTTCCTCGCTCAGTCCGGCGGTGGTGAGCACCTGTTTGATGGCCACATCGCGATGCAGCAGGCGGTCGGTGGCGAGCCAGACGGCGCCCATACCGCCGCCGCCGAGCTTCGACTGGAGGCGATAGCGGCCGGCGACCAGGTAATCGGGGCCGACGATGGGACGGGCGCGTTCGGTCACAAGGGTGCAGGGTAGCGGAAAACCATCCTGACTGGCCTGGTTCGAAACTCGTCGTTTGCGCCACTGCCCCTTGACGCGCGCCCGGGCTCGAGTTCTACTGTGGCAAGGAGTCGAACGTATGTTCTAGTATTCAAGTAGCTGGAGCGGTGCTGATTCTCCGTCCAAATGGGGTCCGTTCATCGGGAGAGGTGGTCGATAGATGGGTTCGGCAGGCGAGGCGAGGCAGGAACAGCTGGCGGAGCTGCGCCGCCGCATGGCCGCCGTACCGGCGCGCGGTGCGGAGCGGGCAGCCCGCGTACCGGCGGCGGAAGAGTTGCGGCGGGAGTCGTTGCCGGTTCCGGCCGCGCTCGAAAGTCTGTTGCCGGACGGTGGTTTGGCGAAGGGCTCGGTCGTGGAGTACGCGGGCACCAATTCCCTGCTCGCCGGTTTGCTGGCCGCCGTGACCGGCGCCGGCGGGCATGCCGCGGTGGTCGGTCTGCCGCGCCTGGGCTTGCTGGCCGCCGTCGAAATGGGTGCCCGCCTGGACCGTCTGGCCGTCATCTCCGACCCCGGCTCCGACCCCTTGGAAGTAGCCTCGGTTTTGCTGGATGGCCTGGACCTGGTCGTCCTCGACCTGAACGGGCGTTCCGTCCCCGCCGCCCGCACCCGCGTGCTCGCCGCCCGCGCCCGCGGCAAGAACTCCACCCTCGTCGTCACCGGCGGCGCCTGGGCCGGACCCTCGCTGCGCATCGATACCCGCGTCGCCGGTTACACCGGCCTCGGTCGCGGCTGCGGCCGCCTGCGCACCGTCCGCCTCGACGTCGCCATCCGCGGCCGCACCACCCAGCCCCGCCGCGGCGAACTGAACCTCGCCCCGGGCAACGGCCGCGTCGAATGGGTGGCCACGAATTCCGGCCCGCAGTCCCTCACCTTGAACCGTCATGCGGTCTCCTGACCGTTCCGGAGGCGTTCGGATGGGCGGTATCGGGTTGTAGGGCAGCGGGTTTCGGTTCGGACAGGCGGTGGCGCCGTGGGGATGGAGCAGGTGTGAAGGCGCGGTCGCGGGTGCTGGTGGTGTGGTGCCCGGATTGGCCCGCGGTGGCGGCGGGGGCCGAGGCGGGGGTGCCGGTGACGCGGGCGGTGGCGGTGTTCTCGGCCAATCGGGTGGTGGCTTGTTCGGCGGTGGCGCGGGCCGAGGGAATCACGCGGGGGTTGCGGCGGCGGGAGGCGCAGGGGCGGGTGCCGGATCTGCTGGTGGCGCAGGCGGATCCGGATCGGGACGCGCGATTGTTCGAGCCGGTGGTGGCGGCGGTGGACGCCACGGTGCCGGGGGTGGAGGTATTGCGGCCGGGGGTGCTGGCTTTGACGGCGCGGGGCGCGGCGCGGTTCTTCGGGTCGGAGGAGGCGGCGGCCGAACGGCTGGTGGACGCGGTGGCGGCGGTGGGGGTGGAATGCCAGATCGGGATCGCCGATGAGCTGTCGACGGCGGTGTTCGCGGCCCGGCACGCGAGGATCGTGCCCGCCGGTGCGGGTGCGGAATTCCTTGCTCCGCTGCCGGTTTCGGAGCTGGCGGGGGAGTCTTCGCTGGCCGGGCCCGAGCGGCAGGAGCTGGTGGATCTGCTGTGGCGGCTGGGGCTGCGGCGGATCGGGGACTTCGCGCGGCTCACCCCCGCCGAGGTGTCCTCGCGATTCGGGGCGGATGCCATTGCCGCGCACCGGTGTGCCCGCGCCGAACCCGAACGCCCGCCCTCGGCCCGCCCGCCGTCACCGGATCTGACGGTGCAGGACCGCTGCGATCCGGCGATCGAACGCGTGGACATGGCCGCCTTCGCCGGCCGCCGCCTCGCCACCCGATTGCACGAGCGCCTCTCCGCCGCCTCGGTGGCCTGCACCCGCCTGGCCATCTACGCCGAAACCGAGACGGGAGAACAGCTTTCCCGCATCTGGCGCTGCGCCGAACCCCTCACCCCGGACAGCACCGCCGACCGCATCCGCTGGCAGCTCGACGGCTGGCTCACCCGCCGCGCCCTGCGTGACAGCCGCGCCCGACGTTCCACCGGGCGCACCCCGCCCCCCGCCGCAGCGCGCGATTCGACCTCCGGCGCTGCTCCCGATACGACGCCCGGCGGTTCCCGCGCCGAGTCCATCGGCGTGCGCCCCGGCGCGGGCAGTGTCTTCGGGCGCGGCGCGGAGTCGCGAGCGAATGCGGATTTCGATGCGGCGCACGAAGAATGGGACGAGCGCGGCGCGATCACGCTGCTGCGGCTGGAGCCGATCGAAGTGGTGTCGGCGGGCGCGCTGCAGCTCGGGTTGTGGGGCGGGGTCGGCGAGGACGAGGAGCGGGCGCGCCGGGCTTTGATCCGGGTGCAGGGCCTGCTGGGCGGCGACGCCGTGCGCATGGGCGTGCTCAGCGGCGGCCGCGGGCCGGGCGAGCGCATCACCATGGTGAATCTGGGCGACGAACCGGTGCCCGCCGCCGATCCCGCCCAGCCGTGGCCCGGCCGCCTCCCCGAACCCGCACCGGCCATGATCCTGGCGAATCGCCCGGAGGTCCGGCTCGAAGCCGCCGACGGCTCCCCGGTGTGGGTGAGCGACCGCGGCCTGTTCACCGCTGACCCGGCCCGGCTGCACTGGGGCAGCAGCTCCTGGCACCTGACCGCCTGGGCGGGCCCGTGGCCGCTGGACGACCGCTGGTGGAGCCCGCACCTCCCACACGGCTACGCCGCCCGCGCCCAGGTACAACTGGACGAGGCCGACGAACACCACCGCCGCCGGGTCCTGTTGCTGCTCGGCTATCAACACACCTGGCATGTGGAAGGTCTCTACGAGTAGGCCGTCGTCCGGAAGGCGCTCCGAGTGCACTGTCACGCGGACCCGTCGTCCGGAAGGCGCTCCGAGTGCACTGCCACGCGGACCCGCCGTCCCGAAGCACTCCGAGCGCACCGCCCTTCGCCCCCGGCGTCCGAGTGCATGCCGAGCATGGCCGGGAATTTCGCGGGTCCGATTTGTTTCGCGCAGGTCGCGGGTTTATGGCGGTGCGCACATCCTGCGGCGGGCCGGCGGGGCGGTCCGTACGCTGGTTCTTCGTGGAGTCGACGGTCAGCAAAGTCGCGTTCGGGGACGCGCGGATCGCCTACCGGGATTCGGGGGCGGGGACCGGGCACTCCGGACCGCCGGTGGTGCTGGTGCACGGGATGGGCGGGGACGGGCACACCTGGGACCGGTTCGCGGCGCGGCTGGTGCGCCGGGGGCGGCGGGTGATCATTCCGGATCTGCGCGGGCACGGCCGCAGCGGGCACGCCGATTCGTATCTCTTCCCGGAGTTCGGCTCCGATGTGCTGCGCCTGTGCGAGCGCCTCGAACTCGGCCGGGTGGATCTGGTCGGGCATTCGCTCGGCGGTTACGCGGTGTCCTGGGTGGCCATGCAACGGCCGGAGCTGGTGCGCCGCTTGGTGATCGAGGAGCAGCCGCTGCCGCTGCGGTCCGGGGACGAACAGGTCACCTTCACCCGCCGGCTGCCGTCGGTGCCGGAACTGTGGCACGCCACCACCAGCCTGCTGCGGCATCCGCGCGCCGTGCTGGCCTTCGATCGCACCATGACCGGGACCGCGCTCGAGCAGTTCCGCAAACCGTATCCGGAATGGTGGGAGGGGCTGGCCGAGATCAGCGCGCCGACGCTGTTCCTGCGGGGCGGGCCGGGCGGCATGGTGGATCCGGTGAAACTGGAGCTGCTGTGCGCCGCTCTGCCCGATTGCACGGTCCGGGCCTTCACCTGCGGCCACAGCATTCACCGTGATCGCTACCCCGAATTCGAGGCCGCGGTGCTGCCTTTCCTGGGCCACTGACCTGCCCGGCGCAGCGGTCCGCCGGGTCGCGCTTTTCCGGCGCGGACCGGCCGCGCGGTGAAATGCCACGACCGCCGCACGCAGGCGATTTGCGCCCTTCTACAGTGATGCTGTGTCCGCACTCGAGCGCCCGGTCCTGTTCTTCCCGGATGAACGATCGTTCCGGGATTGGCTGGCCGCCAACCACGCCGCCGTGGACGGCATCTGGGTGAAGTTCGCCAAGGATCCCGGCGTCGAATCACTGGGGTACGACGGGGCGGTGCGGCAGGCGCTGTGCTTCGGCTGGATCGACGGGCAAGCCCGCCGCGCCGATGACGAATTCACCCTGCAGGGGTTCACGCCGCGGCGGCGCAACAGCCCGTGGACGACCCGGAACACCGCGGTCGCCGAGGAGCTCATCGCGCAGGGGCTCATGCATCCCGCCGGGCAGGCCGAGATCGATCAGGCCAAGGCGGACGGGCGGTGGAGCAATGCCGAGGAACGCGATGTGCCGCAGGACTTCCTGGACGAGCTGGCCAAACATCCCGAGGCCGCGGCCTTCTTCGAGACCTTGCCGCCGCTGTCGCGCTACACCGTCGGCTATGAGCTGAGCAGTGCGGCCCGGCCGGAGACGCGGGCGCGGCGGCTGGAGCGGATGATCCGGAATCTGATCGACGGGAAGCCGCTGTGACGGAGTTCGAGGGGCTGCCGTGTTCGGCGGCGGCGCAGGACATTCCACTACCCGGCAGCGCGACCCAGGTCACCGGATGGCTGTGCGTGGAACAGCCCGGTGCGTGGGGGCGCGATGTGATCGGCGACGAAGTGCTCGGGCCCGAGATCACCGCCGAACTGGCCGCGCGCACCAAGGCCGCGAAGGTGCGGCCCACGCTCATCCGGCGGCCGGGGCGCAATGAATTCACCGGCATCCGAACGGTATTGCTGGCCAGTTCGCGGCCGGAGGGGTCGTGGTGCGAGCGGATCGCCATCACCGATCTGAAGGAACTCCTCGACATCGACCTGCACCTGATCAACGGCCCCGCGCCGGGACTCGGTGTGGCAGTGAAAGATCCGCTCGTCCTCGTCTGCGCGCACGGCAAACGCGACCAATGCTGCGCGCTGCTCGGCCGCCCCATCGCCGCCCGGCTGGCCGAGGAATTCCCCGACCAGGTCTGGGAGTGCTCACACACCGGCGGCCACCGCTTCGCCCCCGCGTTGGTGGTGCTGCCCACCGGACTGACTTACGGCCGATTGAACGGTGATTCGGCCACCCGAGTCGTTCGATCCGCCCGCCGCGGCGAACTCGAACTCACCGGTTTCCGCGGCCGCAGCCACCACACCCCCGTCGAACAGGTCGCCGAAATCGCTGTCCGCCAACGGCTCGCCGACGACGACTACACCAGCCACACCCCGGAATCCGATGACTACGGCTCGGCGACCGCCAGGAATCCGAGTGCGGGCGAGCCCGATTCGCCGGCAGCGGGTGCGCCGGGCACCGGCGATGCCACCGCACCTACGGCGGACACCACCCGCATCGACGCCCTGCAGGTCACCGCCGCCGCGGCCGGCACCGTCCCGGACCACGATCCCGCCAACTTCGCCGGGGCGGCCGTGGTCACCCACCGTGACGGCCGCCGCTGGCTGGTCACCGCCCGCACCGAAGCGCACGCTCCCCGCCAAGCCAGTTGCGGCGCATCCCCCAAACCCGCCACCGCGATAGTCGCCGACACGGTCCGTCCACTGTCCTGATCCCGTGGGGGAGCGGTGGCAGGCAAAGCCGCGGTCAGAAGTCACGCGCAGGAAGCTGCGGGCAGGGAAGCGGCAGCCACCCCGGGCCCTAGCGTTCAGGCCTGATCCAGTGGGGAGCGGCAGCTGAGAAGCCGCGGTCGGGAGTCGTGTGCGGGGAACTGCGGGCAGGGAAGCGGCAGCCTCCCGGGCCCTAGCGTTCAGGAGTGCTTCGGCATCTTCCTGATGCGCACGGCGTTGTCAGCCAGGCGCGCTGATCGCGGCGACGAGGCGGGCGCTGCGCTGGGTCATTTGCTCGGCGGTCTGGTCGGGATGTTCCAGCCACCAGTTCACCAGGGCGGTAACCGAACTGATCCAGACGCGGGTGAGAGCCGAAGCGTCCAGCGGGTCGCGCAATCCCGCGGCGGTGAGGACGGTGGAGACGCCGCGGGCGCCCTGGCCCTGTATGCGGTCGATGACGGCTCGGGCGGCCGCCGCCGCTTCGCTGTCTTCCGGCACGGTGCGATCGAAGACGACATTCCAGCCGTGCGGGCGCTTTTCGAGCGTGGTGAAAATGGCGCGCAGGGTGGCGGTCGCCATGCTCAGGTCGGCGTCGCTGCCCGCGAGGACCGCTTCGATGGCGGCGGCGAGTTCGTTGCCGACCCGTTCCACACAGGCGATGAAGAGTCCGGATTTACTGGCGAAGTAGGTGTGGATGAGCGGTTTGGAGATGCCGGCGGCGGCCGCCACCGTGGCGACGGAGACCCCCGCGTACCCGTGCCGCCCGAACAGATCGGTGGCGATATCGAGGATCTGCGCCTCCCGTTCGGGGCGGGCGACTCCCTTGGTTCCCGCGGTCCCTTTGGCTCCCGCGGCGGTGGCGGCCGGCATGCGTCAACCCTATCGGCGGTCGATGAGCACGCCGGGGTTGAGGATCCCGGCCGGGTCCAGACGGGTCTTGACCGCGTCCAGCGCGGCCGCGAACACGTCCGGCCGCTGCCGGTCGTACCAGGGCCGATGATCGCGCCCCACCGCGTGATGGTGGGTGATGGTGCCGCCGCCTGCGAGCAGCGCCTCCGACACCGCCTGCTTGATCTCGTCCCACTGCTGGACGGTGGCGCCCCAGCGGCCGCTCGCGTAGATGCCGAAGTAGGGCGCGGGACCGTCCGGATAGACGTGGGTGAACCGGCAGGTCACCACGCCTTGCACGCCCGCCGATGCCATTGCGGCGTAGGCGGATTGCAGCACGCCTTCGCGCAGCGCCGGGAATCGATCCCAGGTGCAGGCGGTTTCGAAGGTTTCCACGATCATGCCGTGCGCGGCGAGGGCGTCACGTTGATACGGCATCCGCAGGAACGACGACCGCCAGGTGTCGGCGGCCTGCTCACCCTCGGTGACCGTATCGGCGGACAGCTGCGCTTTGCCGCCGAATTCCCGGCACAGCTCCAGCGCCGCTTCGAGCGATGAATCCACCGGCACCGCAGCCGATTCGAAGCCCAGCACCAGCACGCCGCCCGCCGCGTCGGCCCCGGCATTGATGAACGCCTCGACCGGATCCAGCAATCGGCAATTGGCGGGCCGCAGCCCGGACTGCGCGATCGCCCGGGTGGCGTCCACGGCGCGCGCGTAATCGTCGAAGAGCACCGACGCCCCGGCCTTCCAGCGCGGCCGGTCCTGCAATCGCATCCACGCCTCGGTGATGATCCCGAGCGTCCCTTCCGAGCCGAGGAACAGCCGGTCCGGCGACGGTCCGGCCCCGGAAGCGGGCAGCCGTCGCGATTCGCTCACCCCGGAAGGCGTTACCACCCGCAATGATTCGGTCAGATCGTCGATGTGGGTGAGCACGGTGGCGTAATGCCCGCCCGCCCGCGTGGCCAGCCAGCCGCCGAGTGAGGAGAACTCGAAGGACTGCGGGAAGTGGCGCAAAGTCAGTCCGGCGGGGCGCAATTGGTCTTCCAGCGCCGGGCCGAGCACGCCCGCTTGAATGCGCGCGGCGCGGCTGGTGCGATCGACTTCGAGTACTCGATCCAGCCGCCCGAGGTCGAGCGTCACCACACCTGGGTAGGCGTCGTGCAATTGCCGCGGCTCGACGCCGCCGACGACGGAACTGCCGCCGCCGTAAGGAATTACGGCGAAGCCCGCGGTGGCGCACCAGTCGAGCAGATCGACGACGTCTTGCTCCGATTCCGGGCGTGCCACCAGGTCGGGGACGGCGTCGAGCTGCCCGAGTAGATTGCGCACTACATCACGGAATGCCTTGCCGTGCGCATGCGCCGCGCGATCGGTGAGTTCGGTCGAGCACAATGCCGCCAATGTCGCGGGCGGGGCGATACGCGGAGCGGGCAAGGCCAGGTCGGCGAGTTCCGGCGGCTGATGGTCCGCCAGTTCGGCCTGCGGCAGTAGCGTTTTCACGCGCGAGAGCAGCCGTGCCCGCTCATTCCCGGTGATCGCGCCCGCGTCGGTGCCCCAGCCCCACCAAGATCGAGTCGCCACTGCGGCCTCCTGCCATCGAATTGAGTTGTGGGTAATTTACCTATCGGTCAATTCGGTGTCCATGGGTGGATCAGAGTTTTGCTCCACTTTCACCGCCCCTCCGTCGGGAACCCGACAGCATCCGGCCGAAAGTGGAGCGAAACTCCAATCAGCGGGCTACCAGTGGGTTCCCGGCACCAATCGCGCCGCGCGGCGCAACGCCGTACCGGTGACACGGACGGCCGGCGGCACCTGACGCCGGCGGCGTTTCGGTGCAACGGCTTCCACGGGCGTGGTCGGCTCGACCGCTTCACCCTTGGCGGCGGCCGAATCGGGGTTCGCGCGGTAGTACCGGTGCAGCACCCGCTCCTTGATGGCCGGCGCGACCAAGTTGCCGTACTCGGCGAGGGTGCCGAGCGGGACGTCGATGCGGCGGGGGCGTTCGGTGAGCGCGCGCACGATCAGCGCCGCCGCCCATTCCGCCGACTGCGTGGGCGCGCCTTGGTCACCGCTGGGCGTGATCATCGGGGTGCGCACCAACGGCATGTGGATGGTGGTGAAAGTGACGTTGTCGGCGAGCATTTCGGCCGCGGTGACCTCGGCGAACTTGTCGAGTGCCGCCTTGGAGGCGAGGTAGGCGGCGAAGCGCGGGGTGGCGACCTGGACGCCGGCGCTCGAAATGTTCACGATGTGACCGTCTTTGCGCTCCCGCATCTGCGGCAGCAGGGCGAGGGTCATGCGGACCGCGCCGAAATAGTTGACGGCCATGGTCCTTTCGAAGTCGTGCATGCGATCGGTGGAGCGGTGCACGGCGCGGCGGATGGAGCGGCCCGCATTGTTGACGAGCATGTCGACGTGACCGTGCTCGTCGAGGATGAGGGTGATGGCGCGGTCCACGGATTCGGCGTCGGTGACATCGCATTGATAGCCGTGTGCTTTGCCGCCATTGGCGTTGATCTTGTCGACCACGGCGGCCAGTTCGTCGCCGCGCCGGGCCAGCAGGATGACCGTCGCGCCTTTCTCGGCCACCGCGTACGCCGCGGTCTTGCCGATGCCGGAGGAAGCTCCGGTAATGAGCACGTGCTTGCCGGTCAGGTCGCGGCGGGCGCGCCGGCGGGCCAGGTAACCGGAGCCATTGGCGGCGGGCGTATCTGTCATCGCTGCTCCCTTGAAGGATGAGTTGCCTAGAACTTACTCCAAAGTAAGTTCACCGGCCAGATCCGGCTTTGTGCCGGGTGTCACCTCGACGGCGGCGCACGCATGAATTCCCGCGACACGCCGAGCAGTCCGGCCCACCTCGCTGTAGAGACCTCTCGGTCTCGAATGTATGTTCGATACTGATCGGTCGGCTGTCGTGGGTGAGGAGGTGCGTCATGGGCTGGCACAACGGCCCGCCGTCCTGGGCGGAAATGGAGCGCGTCCTGTCCGGACGGCCCGACCCCGCCCGGCGCGAGATCGACGGCGACGGCGGCGACAGCCCGGCGTGGTCGCGCAAGCGGGAGAAGTATCAGGCGGGCGAACTGCACGGGCCCGCGCAACCCGTCGTGCCCTACGCCGAACTGCACACCCACTCCGCCTACAGCTTCCTCGACGGCGCGAGCCAGCCCGAGGAACTCGTGGAGGAAGCGGTGCGCCTGGGTCTGGAGGCTCTCGCCCTCACCGATCACGACGGCTTCTACGGCGTCGTCCGCTTCGCCGAAGCTGCCCGCGAATGGGGTATGCCGACCATCTTCGGCGCGGAACTGTCCCTCGGCACCGCCGCCCGCCCGGGCGCGCACTTGGCGCCCCGCGGTCGCGGCCGGCGTGCGGCCGTCACCCAGCCGCGCGGCGGCCGGCGCGATCTGCCCGAGGCGGATTCCGAAGCCGGTCAACGCAACTCCGGCGCCGATCGGGGGAACGCCCAGCCCGCCCTGCTCGAACCGGGCGGCTCCGCCTGGACCGATTCCGCCCCGCGCACCGGCGCACCCGACCCGGCCGGTCCGCACCTGCTGGTGCTGGCGCGCGGGCAGGAAGGCTATCGGCGGCTGTCCCGGGAGATGGCCGCCGCGCACATGGCGGCGGGGGAGAAGGGCATCCTGCGCTACGACCTGGATCGATTGACCGAGGCGGCGGGCGGGCACTGGCAGATTCTCACCGGCTGCCGCAAAGGCACCGTGCGGCAGGCGCTGCAGCAGAGCGAAGCCGCCGCCGAGGCCGAATTGCTGGAGCTGGTGGAGCGTTTCGGGCGGGAGCGGGTGAGCGTGGAGCTCACCCATCACGGGATCCCGGAGGACGACGAGCGCAATGCCCGGCTGATCGCGGTCGCCGACCGGGTCGGGCTGCCGGTGCTCGCCACCACCGGCGCGCATTTCGCCGCGCCCCCGCAACGCCGCCGGGCCATGGCGCTGGCGGCGATTCGCGCCCGGCAGAGCCTGGACGAGATGGCGGGCTGGCTGGCGCCCACCGGCGGCGCGCACCTGCGGTCCGGGGCGGAGATGGCGCGGCTGTTCGCGGCCAGCCCGCAGGCGGTGGCGAATGCCGTTGCGCTGGGCCGGGAATGCGCGTTCGACCTGCGCCTGATCGCGCCGAAACTGCCGCCCTTCGACGTGCCGGAAGGGCACGACGAGAACTCCTGGCTGCGGGAGCTGACCATGACCGGCGCGGCCCGGCGCTACGGCCCGCCCGCCGGTAATCCGCAGGCGTATCAGCAGCTGGAACACGAGCTGAAAGTGATTGCCGGACTGGGTTTTCCCGGCTACTTCCTGGTGGTGCACGATATCGTCAGCTTCTGCCGGGACAACGACATCCTCTGCCAGGGCCGGGGTTCGGCGGCCAATTCCGCGGTCTGCTACGCCATCGGCATCACCAATGTGGACCCGGTCGCCAACAAACTGCTGTTCGAGCGCTTCCTGGCGCCGGAGCGGGACGGGCCGCCCGATATCGATGTGGATATCGAATCGGATCGGCGCGAGGAGGCGATCCAGCACGTCTACGCCAAATACGGGCGCGAGTACGCGGCGCAGGTGGCCAATGTGATCACCTATCGCGGCCGCTCCTCGGTCCGCGATGCCGCTCGCGCGCTGGGGTTTTCGCCCGGTCAGCAGGATGCCTGGAGCAAACAGGTGAGCCGGTGGAGCGGCGTCGCGAAGGAGGAGAACACCGGCATCCCCGGTGACGTGCTGGCGCTGGCCGGTGAATTGGAGGGCCTGCCGAGGCATTTGGGGATTCACTCCGGCGGCATGGTGATCTGCGACCGGCCCATCGCCGATGTCTGCCCGACCGAATGGGCGCGCATGGCCGGGCGCAGCGTCCTGCAATGGGACAAGGATGATTGCGCCGCAGCGGGTTTGGTGAAATTCGACCTGCTCGGCCTCGGCATGCTGTCGGCCCTGCACTACATGATCGACCTGGTGCAGGAGCACAAGGGCGAGACCGTCGAACTGTTCCAGCTCGACCTCACCGAACAGGCCGTGTACGACATGCTGTGCCGCGCCGACTCGGTGGGCGTCTTCCAGGTCGAATCCCGCGCCCAGATGGCGACGCTGCCGCGCCTGCGGCCCCGCAACTTCTACGACCTGGTGGTGGAGGTGGCGCTGATCCGCCCCGGACCGATTCAAGGCGGTTCCGTGCACCCCTATATCCGCCGCCGCAACGGGCAGGAGAAGGTGGTGTACGACCATCCGGCCCTGGAGAATTCACTGGCACGCACCCTCGGCATCCCGCTGTTCCAGGAACAGCTCATGCAGATGGCGGTGGATATCGCCGGCTTCACCGCCGCCGAAGCCGATCAGCTGCGCCGGGCCATGGGCTCCAAGCGTTCACCGGAGAAGATGGAGCGCCTGCGGGAACGCTTCTACCGGGGCATGCGCGACCTGCACGGCATTACCGGCGAGATCGCCGACCGCATCTACGAGAAGGTGTACGCCTTCGCGAATTTCGGCTTCCCGGAAAGCCATTCGCAGAGTTTCGCCTCGCTGGTGTTCTACTCGTCGTGGTTCAAGCTGCATCATCCGGCGGCGTTCTGCGCGGGCCTGCTGCGCGCCCAGCCGATGGGTTTCTACTCCCCGCAATCGCTGGTCGCCGATGCTCGCCGGCACGGGGTGGTGGTGCACGGCCCGGACATCAATCACAGTCTGGCCGAGGCGACCTTGGAAGCGCGCGGCCTGCAGATCCGCCTCGGCTTGGCCGCGGTCCGGCAGATCGGCACCGAACTGGCCGACCGCATCGTCGACGCCCGCGAACTGCACGGCCCCTACACCTCGTTCACCGATCTCACCGGCCGCGTGGAATTGACCGTCCCGCAGGCGGAATCGCTGGCCACCGCGGGCGCGCTCGGCAGCCTCGGCATCACCCGCCGCCAAGCCCTCTGGGCGGCCGGCGCGGCCGCGGGCGAACGTCCCGACCGGCTCCCCGGCACCGGCGCGGTCACCGACGCCCCCGCCCTGCCCGGCATGAGCGATCTGGAACTGGCCGCCGCCGACGTCTGGGCCACCGGCGTCTCCCCGGGCAGCTATCCCACCGAATTCCTCCGCGACCGCCTGACCGCCCTCGGCGTGGTCCCCGCCGCCCACCTGCTCGACATTCGCGACGGCACCCGCGTGCTGGTCGGCGGCGCGGTCACCCATCGTCAGCGTCCCGCCACCGCCGGCGGCGTCACCTTCCTCAACCTGGAGGACGAGACCGGCATGGTCAATGTGGTGTGCTCCGTGGGACTCTGGGCCCGCTACCGCCGCCTCGCCCAATCCGCCCCCGCCCTGCTGGTCCGCGGCCGCGTGCAGAAAGCCGAAGGCGCGGTCACCATCGTCGCCGACCACCTGCAGCGCATGGATCTGCGCATCGAGGCCCGCTCCCGCGACTTCCGCTGACCCCGCGCGACAATGACTCGTCCACCGCAGAAGGGAGCCCCGTGCCCACCGTCATCCGGGCCACCATCAAACCCAACAGCAAGAAGGGCCCCCTCGTCGAAACCCTCGAGGACGGCACCCTGCAGCTCTACGTCCGCGCCCCCGCCACCGAAGGCAAGGCCAACAAGGCCGCCATCGACCTGCTGGCCGCCCACCTCGGCGTCCCCAAATCCACCGTAATCCTCACCGCCGGAGCCACTTCCCGCTTCAAACGCTTCGAGATCGCCGACTGAGTGGCTACACCGCGCCCGGGAACCCCTGCTGCCGCCAGGCTTCGTAGACGGCGACGGCGGCGGCATTGGACAGGTTCATGGAGCGGCGGCCGGGGAGCATGGGGATGCGCACGCGGTCGGTGACGCGAGGGTCGGTAAGCACCTCTTCGGGGAGGCCGGTCGGTTCGGGTCCGAACAACAGCACATCGTTCTCGCGATATGCCACGTCGGTGCTGCGGGTGGTGGCGCTCGCGGCGAAGGCGAACACCCGCTCCGGCTTGATGGAATCCCATGCGGCGGCCAGGTTCTCGTGCACGGTGACCACCGCCAGATCGTGATAGTCCAGCCCGGCGCGGCGAAGCTTCGGCTCGGACAGGTCGAAACCGAGCGGTTCGATCAGGTGCAGCTGACAACCGGTACCGGCGGCCAGGCGAATGGCATTGCCGGTATTCGGTGGGATGCGCGGCTCGAAGAACACCAGATGGAACACGGGCTACAGCATCTCAGAAGGCCGGGGCGGGCGGTGCGGTGGCCGGGTGATGGCTAGACTCGCCCCGTGAGCCCAGCCCATGCCGCCCCCGCGAGCCGGAGCAGCCGATTCGGTGAGTTCGTGCGCGACAATCTGCCGATGCTGTTGATCGCAGCGGTGATGGTGGTGGCCGTGGTGTTCCTGGCCTGGGATCGCTGGCGGCGCGGGACGTTCTTCTTCGGCGGCGCGACCCTGCTGGCGGCGGCGCTGCGGATGGTGTTGCCGACCGAGCGGGTGGGGCTGCTGGCGGTGCGCAGCAAGCCGTTCGATGTGATCTGGCTGACCGTGCTGGGCAGTGCCATCATCGCGCTGGCCGCGACGATCAGCAGCCTCGGCGTCACCTAGCGCACGGCGGGACGTGGTGGTGGGCGGCGCACCGGGCGACCCACCACGGGGGTTATCGGATTCGGGGGGCTAGCGGATCTCGGATATCGGGTGCGTCAGACTCGCGCCATCCGGCGTCCTAACTCGCGGCGAAGCACTTCCTGCGCGGGTAGGCGGTTCAGCACCCGCAATATCGCCGGGCGTAGTTCACGTTGCTCGTCGTCGGAGAGCAGGTCGACGAGGTCGCGGAGATCCATGTCATCGAATGCTGCTGGCATGTCTGACACATTACGGCGGCGCGGCGCGGTACGCGCAAATTCCGGGCCGCTGGTTACGGAGGCGTCATCTGGGTGAAACCGGCAGCGGCTCAGGACAATTCGGATGAAACAGGCACGACACCTGGGACGCGCCGGTCAATCCGCTCAAAGGGTGCGATCAGGCGCGCTCGGCCCGGGCCGCGCGCGCCAGATCCATGGTCTCGGTCATCAGCTTGCCGATCGCTTCGGTCTCGGTCAGGAACCCGTCGTGCCCGTCGCGCGAGCGGACGATCTCCAGCCCCTTGCAACCGGGCAGCAGATCGGCCAGCTCCTGCTGGGTCCGCAGCGGATACAACCGGTCCGAATCCACGCCGCCGATCACGCACGGCACCGGCGTGGCCGCCAGCGCCGCCTCGACGCCACCGCGCCCGCGGCCCACGTCGTGCCGGTTCATGGCCTCGGTGAGCAGCACGTAGGTGGCCGGATCGAAACGCGACTTGAGCTTGTCGGCCTGGTACTCCAGGTAGCTCTGCACCGCGTAACGCCCACCCTCCCAAGGGTTCTCGTCCCCCTGAGCGTGATTCTCGAAGCGATGGTCCAGCTCGAACTCGGTGCGGTAGGTCAGGTGCGCGATGCGCCGCGCGATCCCCATCCCGGTCATGGGCGTGCGCCCGGTGCCGTGATAGTTCCCGCCCTGCCAGTCCGGATCGGCCTGGATGGCGGCGATCTGGGTGGTCTGGGTGCCGATCTGATCGGCGGTGGCGCGCGCCCCGACGGCGAGCACCAGCGCGGAACCGACCCGGTCGGGATGGCCGACCATCCACTCCAGTACCCGCATCCCGCCCATGGACCCGCCGACGACGGCGGCCAGGTGATCGATGCCGAGCAGGTCGAAAAGCTGGACCTCGGCGGTCACCTGGTCCCGGATGGAGATCTCGGGAAACCGTGCGCCCCAGGGCTTGCCGTCCGCGGCCAGCGAGGCCGGCCCGGTGCTGCCCTTGCAGCCGCCCAGCACATTGGTGGCGATGACACACCATTCCCGGGTGTCGATGGCCGCACCCGGTCCGACGATGCCGTCCCACCAGCCGGGCTGGGCGTGATGCACGTCCACGCCGCCCACCACATGCGAGTCGCCGGTCAGCGCATGCTCGACCAGCACCACATTGTCCGCGTTCGCCGACAGTTCGCCCCACCGCTGCACGGCCAGGCTCACCTCGGGAATGACGGCGCCGTTCTCCAGCGCCACCTCCCCGATGTGAATGCTGCCGAGCGTCCCGTCCGGCGGCGGGAGCAGGAGCTCGGCCGCCGGACGGGAGGTGCTGGATTCGATGCTCACGGTCAAGACGCTGCCGCCGTCAGACCGGCGCGCAGATCCGCCAGGATGTCGTCGATGCCCTCGATACCCACGGCCAACCGCACCAGACCAGGGGTGACGCCGGAAGCGAGCTGCTCTTCGGGGGTCAGCTGGGAATGGGTGGTGGAGGCCGGGTGGATGACGAGCGAACGCACATCACCGATGTTAGCGACATGGCTGTGCAGCACCAGCGCGTCCACGAACTTCTTGCCCGCGTCCACGCCGCCGGCCAGTTCGAACGACACGATGGCGCCGACACCCTTGGGTGCCAGTTGTTTGCCGCGCTCGAACCACGGGGAGCTGGGCAGGCCCGCGTAGTAGACCTTCTCGACGCCGGCCTGCTGGGTCAGAAACTCCGCCACCGCTCGGGCATTGGCGACATGCCGCTCGACACGCAGGCTCAAGGTCTCGATGCCCTGGGCGATCAGGAAGGCGTTGAACGGCGACACGGCCGCGCCGAGATCGCGCAGCAGTTGCACGCGGGCCTTGAGCGCGAAGGCGGGCGCGCCGAGATCGGCGAACACCACGCCGTGATAGCTCGGATCGGCGACGGTGAAGCCGGGGTACCGCGACACGCCGTCGGCGTCCTTGACCGTCCAGTCGAAGTTGCCGCCGTCCACGATCACGCCCGCGACCGCCGCGCCGTGGCCGCCCAGGTACTTGGTGGCCGAGTGCACGACGATGTCCGCGCCTTGGGCGAGCGGCTGGATCAGGTACGGGGTGGCGACGGTGTTGTCCACGATGAGCGGCAGGCCCGCGGCGTGCGCGACGCCCGCGATGCCCGGGATATCCAGGATGGAGCTGGACGGGTTGGCGACCGTCTCACCGTAGAAAGCCTTGGTGTTCGGCCGGATCGCCGCCTGCCACTGGGCCAGATCGTCGGGGTCCTCGACGAAGCTGACCTCGATGCCGAGCTTGGGCAGCGAGTAGTGCAGCAGGTTGTAGGTGCCGCCGTACAGGTGCGGGCTGGCGACGATGTGATCGCCGGCCTGGGCCAGGTTCAGGATCGCGTAGGTCTCCGCCGCCTGCCCGGAGGCCAGCAATAGCGCCGCTACGCCGCCTTCGAGGGCCGCGATGCGCTGTTCCACCGCGTCCTGGGTGGGATTCATGATGCGGGTGTAGATATTGCCCGGCTCGGCGAGACCGAAGAGCGCGGCGGCGTGGTCGGTGTCGCGGAAAGCGTACGAAGTGGTCTGGTAGATGGGCAGGGCGCGCGCGCCGGTGGCCGGATCGGGGGCCTGACCGGCGTGGATCTGCTTGGTCTCGAAGGACCAGGCGGCAGGGTCGATGGGCGCGGTCGAGTCACTCATGTGCTGCTCCAAAAAAACAAGGTCGCCGAATGGCGGAATTCTGACGTTATCGGGAGGCGAATAGGCTTCGACAACAACACATTTCGGTAGACCTCCTACAGTGCGCTTGCGCTCGGCCGTCGAGCGCCCGGTCTTCACCCGGAGCACCCCACCGCAGCTGGAGGGTTGCCGATCAGCGAGCCGGGGCTTGGCGCTGATGCTCTTGACCTGTTGCGAGATTCTAACGGGATGCGGCGGCGGTCTCCGAAGTGGGGCTGGCCACAGTCGGAGTCGCGCAGACCCGGACGAATTCGTCGTAGGCGGCTTGCACATTATCGGCCAGCTGACGGGCGGAACCGGCCGTGGTGCAGTCCGGGAACTCGGAATCGGCGTCGAATTCGCACTCCATGCCCACGCGCACGATGCTGTGCCAGGTCGCCGCGATCATTCGCACCGGTGCGGCGTCGGGGGTGGTCCGCAGCCGTTCGGCGAGCACCTCGGCCATGGCCCGGGTCTTGGTGTCGGCGGCTTCCAGGCTCTGGGCGCGCACGGCCACATTGTCGCGGGTGACGCGCTGCATTTGCTGGAACCAGCGGAACGGCACCGGATTGTCGCCGCCCAGGATCTGCTCGACCACCAGCAGGAAGGCGTCGAGCAGGGCTTGCAGCTCGTTGCCGGTGACCGGCTGGGCGCGCAATTGTTCCGCGAGTGCCTGGCCCCAGTCCTCGATCGGGGCGATGACGATGTCTTCCTTGCTCGCGAAGTACCGGTTCACGGTGCGGGGCGAGACGTCGGCTTCGGCGGCGATCTGCTCGACGGTGGTGGCGTCGAAACCCTGTGTGTCGCACAGGTTCAGCGCCACGTCGATGATCCGGGTTCGGGTCTGCTGCTTCTTGCGTTCGCGCAGGCCCGGGCGCGCGGTCAGCGTTGACGAGTCGAACATGGGCCCATTTTAGACCGATCCCGGGCGATGGTGTCTTCTTCCGACAAGTGTCGCACTCAGACATTTTTCTCTTGACGACAAATGTCGGCTGGTGCCACGATGGTCGCAGCTGTTCGAAACCCTGAGGAGAGGCTCATGTCCGCTGGGACGGCAACACTCGAGACCGGCGAAAACGTCGGCGGGACAACAGATTCCAGACGCTGGTGGGCCTTGGCGGTGATCGCCATGGCGCAGCTCATGGTGGTGCTGGACGCCACCATCGTCACCATCGCACTGCCGTTCGCGCAGCAGGACCTGCACATCAGCGACGGCGACAAACAGTGGGTGCTCACCGCCTACACGCTCATTTTCGGCGGTCTGCTGCTGCTCGGCGGCCGGCTCGCCGACTACCTCGGCCGCCGCCGCATCCTGATGATCGGCCTGATCGGTTTCGCCGGGGCGTCGGCGCTGGCCGGGCTGGCGCAGAACGCCGGGCAATTGTTCGCGGGCCGCGGTCTACAGGGCGCGTTCGGC
The DNA here is from genome assembly GCF_021183565.1 of Nocardia yamanashiensis. NCBI lineage: Bacteria > Bacillati > Actinomycetota > Actinomycetes > Mycobacteriales > Nocardiaceae > Nocardia > Nocardia yamanashiensis. The sequence continues at coordinate 5,584,528 of NZ_CP089226.1, read as the reverse complement.
GCACTGCTCGCGCCCGCCGCACTGTCGCTGGTGTCCATCACCTTCACCGAAGCCAAGGAACGCGCCCGGGCCTTCGGCGTTTTCGCGGGTGTGTCGGCGGGTGGCGCGGCCATCGGCCTGATCGCGGGCGGGGCGCTCACCGAATACGCCAACTGGCGCTGGAGCCTGCTGGTCAACGCGCCCATCGCGCTGCTCGCCCTGGCCGGGGCCTTCGCCTTCGTGATCAAGGACGTGCCCGCGCCGCGCACCGGCGGCTACGACCTGCCCGGCGCGGTCACCGGCACGCTCGGCCTCATCTCGATCGTCTACGGCTTCAGCCGCGCCGCCTCGGACGGCTGGGGCGCGGCCAGCACCCTGGCCCTGCTCATCGCCGGCTCCGCGCTGCTGGTGGCGTTCGTGGTGATCGAGGCGCGCACCGCCGATCCGCTACTGCCGCTGCGCATTCCGGGTGAGATCAATCGCGGCGGTTCGTTCCTGGTGGCGCTGCTGGTGCCCATCGCCATGTTCGCCATGTTCCTGAATCTCAGCTTCTACCTGCAGATGACGCTCGGGTACTCGGCGTTGAAGGCGGGCGTGGCGTTCCTGCCGTTCCCCGCGGGCATCGTGGTGTCGGCCGGTATCGCCAGCACCCTGCTGCCGCGCATCGGCCCGCGCCCGATCATGCTCGCCGGTGCGGTGCTCGGCACCGCGGGCCTGATCTACCTGGCGCAGCTCGAATTCGGGGACGGTTACGCGGCCAGCCTGCTGCCCGCCATGATCCTCATCGCCCTCGGCATGGGCGGGTTGTTCGTGGCCATGCAGGCTACCGCACTGCATCAGGTGGAGGAGAAGGATTCCGGCGTCGCCAGCGCCCTGCTCAACGCGGCCCAGCAGGTGGGCGGATCCATCGGCACGGCACTGCTGACCACTCTCTCGGTGCAGGCGGCCGAACGCTACGCCCGCAACCACCCGACCATCGACAATGTGGTCGCCCGGGCCGCCATCCACAGCTACGACGTGGCCTTCTACATCGGCGCGGGCTTCTTCCTGGCCTGCATCCCGATCATCGCCTTCATGATCCGGGACAAGCCGGAGAACCTCCTGGAAGGACCCGAACACCAGGTGCACGTGGCGGTTTGACCCACCGCTCCGGGCCCGCCGCGCACCTCGCGGCGGGCCCGGACCCGTACTCCCGCTCGGTCGGCGCGCCGGATTCCGTACCGCCGCCGGGCAATCCGGCCGCCCGCCGCAAGTCGGCCGCAAGTCGCGGTGAATACCGCACACCGATCCTGTGCCCATGACGATGACGACGGCCCCCACCGTGGCCGACCGAGACCTCCGGCCGCGCGCCGCCGCACTGATCGCCGGCGGCGTGCTGTTCGCGATCGGCAACGGCCTGCACCCGCTGGAACACTCCGAAACCGCCGAACACGCCCCGACCTGGGTCGCCGCCCACCTGACCTTCAGCGCCGGCGCCGTCCTCATGGCCGTCGGCCTGCCTCTCGTGACGGCCGCCTGGCGGTTCGCCGGAAAACACTCGTCCCCAACGGCTTCCGAAACGTTCGGCGTCGAGCAGCATGGACCGCACGCCGACTCGCCCGTCGGTATGCGTGCGCACACGGGAGTGCTTCCGGCCCCGGCGGACGTGCGGCCGGCTTCGGATCGTCCTGGAACCGGCTGGGTGGCAAGGGTGTCCACGCTCGCGGGCGCCCTGCTCTATGTCGGCCTGACCCTGGCCATTCCGGTCGGCGCGTACCACGAGGCCTTCGTCGCCCCGCGCCTGTCCCACCACGAGCAGACCGCCATCGAAGACGCGGCCCTCCCGGTGAACGGCCCGCTCGCCGCGGCCTTCCTGCTCGGCTTCCTGCTCTTGGCCGCCTGCGCCCTCGCTGCCCCGCGCCCACTGCTCGGCCGCCCCGCCGCCGCGGTGATAATCCTGGCCGTATTCGCCATGGCGGCGGCCGAAGCGCTGCCGGGTGCGGAGGGCTTCTGGATCATCCCCGGGACTATCGCGGTCGGCCTCGTCCTCGCCGCCTCCGGGGTGCGCGCGCTGCGGAACTGATCCGGCGGTCGCGATACCGGGCCCGCGCTGGTCGTTCGCACTGTTAGCGAATGCACTGATCCCGCCGATGTACCACCCGTGGTGTTGGTGGAAGTGCTGGGCGCGCTGCGGGTATCGGTCGGCGGCCGGACCGCCGTACTGCGCGGGCCGATGCAGGGCGCGGTACTGGCGCGGTTGGTTTCGGCCGGGGGCGAAGTGGTTTCGGTCGATCGGCTCATCGAAGACCTCTGGCAGGGCGAACCGCCGCCGAAGGCATCCGGTGCGTTACAGGCGCACATCTCGTACCTGCGCCGATCCCTCGAACCGGAGCGGTCGCCCCGCGCTCCGGCTCGCATCCTGGTCTCCCAGGCGCCGGGATATGCCCTGCGCCTGCCGGTTTCGTCCGTCGACGCCTGGCATTTCGACCAGCTGATGGCGACCGCCACCGCGACCGCAGACCCCGCCGCCCGCCATCGCACCCTGGACGCGGCCCTGGCCCTGTGGCGCGGGCCGGCCTACGCCCCCTACTCCGATACCGTCTGGAGTGCGGCCGAGATCGCCCGCCTGACCGACCTGCGCCGGACCGCCGTCGAACAACGAGCAGAAGCCGCCCTGTCCCTGGGCCGCCCCGACGAGGCCGCCGCCAGTCTCCGCCGCCTCGTCGACGAATACCCCGAACGTGAAGCCGCCGTTCGTCTCCTGGCCCTCGCCCAGTACCGCCTCGGCCGCCAGCTCGAGGCCCTGGCCACCCTCCGCGCCCTCCGCGCCACTCTCAACACCGAGTTCGGCGTCGACCCCAGCCCGCCTTTGCGCGACCTCGAAGCCGCCATCCTCGCCCACGACCCGTCCCTCACCCTGCCACTTCCCTCGCCCCCGCCTCCCGCGATCGATGCGACTGCGAATTCCTATCCGGGTCGCGTCACGTCGGCACACCTTGCCGAATCCGGCACCGGCACAGCGGGATCGGCAACCTCCTCCGCGCCGGTCGGCTACCCCGGACAACGCGCCGCGCTGCTCGCCGCCGCGAACGAAGCGGCCATCGGGCACGGCCGCCTGGTGTGGCTCGAAGGCGAAGCCGGAGCCGGCAAAACCACCCTGGTCCGAACCGTCACCGAGCATTTGGCCGCCACTGCCTGGCGCGTGGTCATCGGTCACTGCCCCGAGGTGGACGGCGCACCCGCCGCCTGGGCCTGGATGGAATTGCTGGACGAATTGGGCGGCGGCAACGCCGATCTCGCGGCGCACCCCACTCCGTTCGGTTTGGCTCGCGCCGTGGCGGATTGCTTGACCACCGCCGATCCGGCGGAGGCCGTCCCGGTCGTGGTCGTGCTCGAGGATGCGCATCGCGCGGACAGCGCCACACTGCAGATTCTCCGGCAGGTGGTGGCGTGGTCCGCGCGGCTGCCGGTGCTGTTCGTGGTGACCATGCGGGGTTCGGAGGCGGGGGAGGAGGTGCGGGGGACTTCGGCGGCGCTGGCGGCGGCGACGGCCGGGCGGCTGGAGCTGACGGGGCTGGACGCCGCGGCGGTGCGGGTGGTGGCCGAGGCCGCGGGTTTACACGGAATCGATGACGGGACCGTGGAATTGGTGCGGGATCGCACCGGCGGGAATCCGTTGTTCGTGGCGGAGCTGGCGAAACTCGCCGCGGCGGAGGGGGATTTGCTCGCCGTGCCGGCGGGGGCGCGCGATGTACTGCTGCGGCGGATCGCCCGGCTGCCCGCGGCGGCGGCTCGGTTGCTGCGGCTGCTGGCGGTCTGGGGTGGAGGGGCGGACTTCGACTCGCTGCTGGAGCTGAGCGGTGAGGACGAGGAGACGCTGGTCGATCTGGTCGATACCGCCGTCGTGTCGGGGCTGTTGCGGATCGAGCGGAGTGGGCGGATCCGATTCGGGCACGCGCTGACCCGGGACGCCGTCTATGCGGGGATTCCGGCGTTGCGGCGGGCTCGCATGCATTGGACGGCATTGGCAGTCGCGGAGCGGGCGAGCGCGCCCGATCTCGACGCGCTCGCCCATCACGCCCTCGTCGGAGCCAACTCCGCGAATGCGCTGCAAGCGTTGGGTTATGCGCGCGCCGCCGCCTTACAGGCCGGCGCGCGCCGCGAATTCCCGGACGCCGAACCACTGTGGCGCGCGGTTCTCGAGTTGTACGTGCTCGCCGGATATCTGACCGCCTTGCCGCCCGCGCTCACGCCGGCCGATCACCACCGCACCGCGGGCGAGACGGTTCTGACCGCTGGGCTGGTCGATCGTCATCGGGTCGCGGGCGAGACAGTTTCTACCGCCGCACCGGTGCCCGGCTCCGGCGGCGATTCCGGTCCGTCCTGGTTGCCCGCCGGGCTCGAAAGCGAAGCCGTCGCGGGCATTTTGGAGTCGATGTGCGCCCTGGTCAATGCACTCGCCTACCGGGGCGACGACTCCGCCGCCCGGGGCTTGCGCGAGCAGGCGCTGGCGGTGGCCGAACGGCTGGCCGCGGCGCGACCGGGTGTCGGCGATCCGATGGCGGCGGCGCTGGGATCCTGGCGGTCGCCGCTGATCTGGGGTACGCGGGACAAACGCCTCCCGGACGAGCGGATGGTCCGGGCGCTGGCGGCGGCGCTGGACCGTCCGCTGCCGCCCGCGACCCGGGTGCGCCTGCTGATCACCACGGTGTTCGAGGTGGAGGGCGACGACGATCCGCTGGCGTTCGCGGCCTCGGCCGAGGCGCTCGCCACCGCGCGAGCGCTCGGCGATGCCGAATTGCTGTGCGCGGCCTTGAATGCCAGGGCGTTCCTGGCGCTCGGGCCGGATCTGTGGGACGAGCGGGAAGCGCTGACCACGGAACTCCGGTCGCTCGCCGGCGCGGCCGGGCTGGTCGAATTCCAAGCGGTCGCGCACTTTCTGGGCTGCCTGATCGCGTGCGGCGCGAACGATCTGGCGCGAGCGCGGGACGAGGCCGAGCGCGGTCTGGAATGCGCGACGGGTGGACAGCTGCGGCAATTGCTCACCGTGCTGTCGACGTTCTCGGCGGTGCTGGCCATCCTGCGCGGCGATCTGGCCGCCGCCGAGCGGATCTATGCCGAGTGCAGCGCCGATATGGTGGCGTCGGGGACGGCCAACGGCGCCGAACTCATGATCGCCGCCGCCATGGTGCTGGGCTGGGCGCGCGGCGACCTGTCCGAACTGGTCGAACCGATGGGTCGTTTCCACGCGGCCGCCCCGGGCGTCCTGGTCCATCCCTACGTCGTCGCGCTGCTGGACGCCGGTGAAAACGACCGCGCGCGAGCGGTTTTCGAGCAGGCCGGGCCGATCAAGCGGGATCACTACTGGTCGGTCATGGTGGTATTCCGGGCTCGGGCGGCCCTCCGGCTGAACGACCTCGACGGCATGCGCGATTGCTATCGGGACATGCTGCCGCGCGCGGGCACCATGGCGGGCCTGGATACCGGTTCGGTGGTCTACGGCCCGATGGACACGATCCTGGCGGAACTCGCCGACGCGCTCGGCGATCCCGTCGCCGCTGCCGCGCACCGCCTCCAAGCGGCACAGCTCAACGCCCGCATCGCCGACCAGCTCGCCGCCCTCCCGGCCTGAACGAAGCGGAAACCGATTGCGGGCGTGCGCCGCAGCCGGTTCCCGCTCACCCCTCGATCAGTCCCCGGCGATCAGGGCTTCGCGCCGGCGATGCGATCGCCCGAACCAGCGGAGCATCAGGGTGAGCACCAGCCCGCCCTCGGCCGTGGCGCGCTCCCACTCCTCGGGCGTGCACATGGCGAACATGCGGGGCAACTCGAAACCCATCTTCGCGCCCTTCCTGGCCGCGGCTTCGACGGTGCTCCACTGCTTCGCGTCCAGGTAGCCGGTGATCACCGGGAAGACGGTTTTCTCCTCGTCTGCGATGTGCTCGGCGAGCAGGGCGTGCAGTTGGGAGAGGCGGCCGGTGAGGACGGCGGCGGAACCGGTGGCGGAGCGGGCGAATGCGCGGGCCCCGGTGCGGACGGCGTCGAGGATCGGGTCGAGCTGGGCGTGATCGTCCTCGAGTTCGCGCACGTCGACCGCCCCGGTGCCGCGCAGCAGCGGCCAGAGCACCTCGTCCTCGATGCTGTGATGATGGTGGATGCTGTCGCAGAGCAGCAGCAGGTAATCGGTGATGGCGGCCGCGCGTGCGGGTGTGCAGTCGGCGCGCCCGGCGGCGATGTCGCGGGTGAGTTCGCACAGGCGCTGGGTGTCGGCGAGCATGGCCCGGTGGGCGAGGCGCATACCCAGCAGGTCGGGCCCGGTGGTTTCGGTCGGCATACTGGAAACAGTGGGCTGGGTCACTTGCACCCTACTTGCGAGTAACTGAGGGCACGTTCCCGCACAGCGGGGGCTGGCCGCGCGGTGAGGATGGGACCAGCAGTACGCTTGTCATGCTTGACGCCACATCGGACGTGGACCTGGTACCAGAGGCCCCCGGCCGGGCGCCGGGCGTATACGTTGTCTGTTGAACAGCTGGGGTCCGCTACAAGCGGTGCTCACCGGCCGTGCAATGGGAGCACCACCTTCCTAGGAGGACACGAAGATCCATGTCCAAGATCAAGGTTGAAGGCACCGTCGTCGAACTCGACGGCGACGAGATGACCCGGATCATCTGGCAGTTCATCAAGGACAAGCTGATCAATCCGTATCTCGATGTGAACCTCGAGTACTACGACCTCGGCATCGAAGCCCGCGACAAGACCGATGATCAGATCACCATCGACGCCGCGAACGCCATCAAGAAGCACGGCGTGGGCGTCAAGTGCGCGACGATCACCCCGGACGAGGCGCGAGTCGAGGAATTCGGCTTGAAGAAGATGTGGCGGTCGCCCAACGGCACCATCCGCAACATCCTCGGCGGCACCATCTTCCGCGCGCCGATCATCATCTCGAACGTCCCGCGTCTGGTTCCCGGCTGGACCAAGCCGATCATCATCGGCCGCCACGCCTTCGGTGACCAGTACCGTGCCACCGATTTCAAGGTGCACCAGGCGGGCACCGTCACCCTGACCTTCACGCCCGAGGACGGCTCCGAGCCGATCCAGCACGAGGTCGTGCGCATGCCGGAAGACGGCGGCGTGGTCATGGGCATGTACAACTTCCAGGAGTCCATCCGGGACTTCGCGCGGGCCTCGCTGAACTACGGCCTGCAGCAGAACTACCCGGTGTACATGTCGACCAAGAACACCATCCTCAAGGCCTACGACGGCATGTTCAAGGACACCTTCGAGGAGGTGTACCAGACCGAGTTCAAGGACGAGTTCGACGCGGCCGGTCTGACCTACGAGCACCGCCTGATCGACGATATGGTCGCCTCCGCGCTCAAGTGGGAGGGCGGCTACGTCTGGGCCTGCAAGAACTACGACGGCGACGTGCAGTCCGACACCGTGGCGCAGGGCTTCGGCTCGCTGGGTCTGATGACCTCCGTGCTGCTGACCCCGGACGGCCGCACCTGTGAGGCGGAGGCGGCGCACGGCACCGTGACGCGGCACTACCGTCAGCACCAGCAGGGCAAGCCCACCTCCACCAACCCGATCGCCTCGATCTTCGCGTGGACGCGTGGTCTGGCGCATCGCGGCAAGCTGGACAACACCCCCGAGGTGATCGGCTTCGCGCAGACCCTCGAGGACGTCGTCATCAAGACCGTCGAGGACGGGCAGATGACCAAGGACCTCGCGCTGCTGGTCGGCGGGGACCAGGGTTACCTGACCACCGAGGAATTCCTCGGCGTGCTGGACGCCAACCTGGCGCGCGAGCTGCGCTGAGCCCCGCTTTCAGCGGGAAAGAAGTGATTCTCAGGGGCAAGCCCCTGAAACCCCAGGGAGAGATGTGAGGTCGCGCTCCTGAAACCGTGGACGAACCGTGAGGTTCTGCCCCGGAAACCAGGGAGCGCCGTCGGTCTCGAACCGGGATGGAGGCATGAGGTCTCGCCTCCGAAACTGGGGTGAGGCCGTGAGGTCTCACCTACGACCTGAGTGAGCTGCGAGGGCTTGCTCGGGGGCGACGGGACGTGGAGGCGTTCCGGAGCCGAAGGCGACGGGCCGAACTGGGTCCGGAGCTTGCGCTGATGCAACGTGAACAGCGCCGCAGCGGCGAACGATGGGGGCCGGGACTACCGTCCCGGCCATGACCATCCTTCCGCCGCGCTCCGCACGGGCACCTGCCTCCACCGAATCCGGTGGGTGGGCGGGTGCCCGAACTGGTTTCCGGGGGCGGTTGCGGGCGTGATCATGAAACGGTCATCGGGGCGCGGTGAAGATGGCGGGGGAGTAGCTGGCGGGCGCGGTTAACGCGGGGTGGGTGGCCGGGTGATTACTGGACGGCTGGCCGGAAGTGCTTGCCCGGCATGCCGATCGGCATGTGCGGTCGTGGATGTGCATCGTCCACCGGGAAACCGGTGCGGGGAACGGTGTATCGGAGGAGGAATGATGACGGGAATCGGGAACGAGCTGCGGAGTGCGGTGCGCGGGCGGGTCGTCGCGATGGGGGAGGACGGGTTCGAGCAGGCTCGGATGCCGTGGAATGTGGCGGTGGCGCAGCAGCCGGTGGCCGTGGTCGAGGTCGCGGATGCCGATGACGCGGCGGCCGTGGTGCGGTGTGCGGGCCGGGCGGGGCTGGCGGTGAGCACGCAGACCACCGGGCACGGGGCGTCCACCGCGGCCGACGGGACGATTCTGGTGAAGACGCGCGCCTTGCAGGGCGTGCAGATCGACGCGCGGGAGCGGACGGCCCGGATCGGCGCGGGCATGCCCTGGCTGGATGTGCTGGGCGCGGCGGCCGAACGCGGATTGACCGGTGCGGTGGGCAGTTCCGATGTGGTGGGCGTGGCGGGCTACACGCTCGGCGGCGGCCTCGGCTGGTTCGCGCGCAGTCACGGGTACGCCGCGAACACGGTGCGCGCGTTCGAGGTGATCACCGCGGACGGCGTCCGGACCCGGGTGAGTGCCGACTCCGAACCAGACCTGTTCTGGGCCTTGCGTGGCGGCGGCGGTGATTTCGCGCTCGTCACGGAGCTGGAACTCGAACTGTTCGAAGCGGTTTCGCTGTCCGGCGGTCGCATGCTGTGGCCGAGCGAGCAGGCGGAAGCGGTGCTGGCGGCCTTCCGCCGCGCCACCGTGGAAGCGCCCGAGGGCCTGAGCATCTGGTACACCGTCATCCAATTCCCGCCCTTCCCACAGCTTCCCGAACTGCTGCGCGGAAGCGCCATGGTCGCGATCGATGTGCTGGCCCAGGGCGCGGTCACCTCGCCGCTGCGCTGGTTCGAGGAGGTGCCCGGCCTGGTGCTGGACACCCGCCGCCCGCTGCTGCCCACCGAGATCGGTTCCATCTGCATGGAACCCACCGCTCCCACCCCGGCCCGCATCCGCGGCGAACTCCTCACCGACCTCGCCCCCGAAACCGCCGCCACCCTGCTCGATGCCGTGGCCCCCGGCGGCACCCCCGCTCCGCTCGCGCTGGCCCAGCTCCGCCACCTCGGCGGCGCGATCGCCCGCCCCGCCCCCGACGCGGGCTGCGCGGCCGGCATCCACGAGCCCTACCTGCTCTCCCTCCTCGGCCCGATCCCGACCCCGGAACTGACCGCCGTGGTCTCCGCCCGCCAGGACGCCGTCACCGCCGCCCTGCGCCCGCACCTGTCCGGCCGGAAACCGTTGACCTACTTGGATTCCGGCGAATCCGCCGCGGCCGCCTTCGACCCGGAAACCCTGACCCGCCTACAGCAGATCAAGAGCAAATACGACCCCGCCGCGACCTTCCGCTCCAGCTACCCGGTCGCGAACGCCGCCGCCGGATAGACGGGGGAGGTGGCGGCCGCCACGGCTTGTCATCGCTTGGTCAGCCGGATGCGGCTCGCGGCAGAGTGAGCGAGCCCGGTAACCCGCCCGGACGTGACGAAGATCGGCGCGTGGTGAGTGAGATCACCGCGTTCGGGGGTTTCGGGCGGGTTCGCTCCGGTGTTGCGATTGGTTGTGCCGAAATCAGTTTCCGAGGCCGCCGCGCCCACCATGACCGCGTCCGATGCCACGCCGGTCGTGCGACAGCGCGGCTGGCATATCCCCGCCATGCTGGCGCTGGCGCTGGGCGGTTTCGGCATCGGCACCACCGAATTCGTCACCATGGGTTTGCTGCCGGATATCGCGAAGACCTTCGGCGTCTCGGAACCGAGTGCCGGGCATGCCGTCTCGGCGTACGCGCTCGGCGTGGTGATCGGCGCCCCGGTGATCGCCGCGCTGTGCGCCCGGGTGCCGCGCAAACGCCTGCTGATGGTGCTGATGCTGGCCTTCACCGTGGGCAATGCCGCGTCGGTGGTGGCACCGACCTTCCTGACCTTCACCGCCGCCCGCTTCGTCTCGGGCCTCCCGCACGGCGCGTATTTCGGCGTCGCGTCGCTGGCCGCGGCCTCGCTGGCGCCGGTGGGGCAACGGGCCAAAGCGGTTGCCGCAGTTATGCTGGGTCTGAGCGCCGCCAACGTTGTCGGCGTTCCCGCCGCCACTTGGCTGGGTCAGCATCTGGGCTGGCGGGACGCTTACGTGGTGGTCGCCGTCATCGGTCTGGCCACGGTGGCCGCCATCGCGCGCTTCGTGCCGGAGCTCACCGGCATCGTCCTCACCGATCCCCGCACCGAACTCGGCGCGCTGCGCCGCCCGCAGGTGCTGCTGACCCTGCTGGTCGGCGCGGTCGGCTTCGGCGGCATGTTCGCCGTCTACACCTACATCACCCTCACCGATGTGGCCGGCATGTCCCTCGGCCTGGTCCCGATCGTGCTCATGCTGTTCGGTCTCGGCATGGTGGCGGGCAATATCTTGGGCGGCATCCTCACCGACCGCGGCGTCGACCGCTCGGTGTACGCCGCCCTGCTCTCGATGGTGGTCATCCTGGCCGCTTTCATTGCGGCGGCGCACAATCCGTTCACCGCAGCGGTGGCGGCGTTCTTCGTCGGCGCGTCCGGCGCGGCACTGGGCCCGGCCCTGCAAACCCGCCTGATGGACGTGGCGCACGATGCCCAGACCCTGGCCGCCGCCCTCAACCACGCGGCCCTCAATATCGCGAATGCCGCGGGCGCCTGGCTGGGCGGCCTGGTCATCGCCGCCGGACTCGGCTACACCGCGCCCGCACTGGTCGGCACCGGCCTGGCGATCCTCGGCGTCCTGCTCTTCACGGTCACCGTGACCCTCGCCCGGCGCGCGGCATCCGCCTAGCTCTGCGGCGGTTCACGATCCTGCCAGGTGCACAGGCAAACCCGGTTTCCCTCCGGGTCGGCCAGCACCCAGAAGCTCGGCGCGGCCTCGTCGCTGACCAACTCGCCGCCCGCGGCGAGCGCTGCTTCCAGGCGCGGCTGTACCTGAGCCGGTTCGATCCAGATATCCGGATGCCACCGCTGCCGGGGTTCCTCGGACCCGGACTGCTGGAACCACACGGTCGGCAATGCGTCGGCCGGATCGGAGATCTCGTCCGCGAGCGCGGCCCCGGACGGGAGTTCCATCCCGAACACGGCGGCCCAGAACGGTTGCACCGCAGCCCGATCCGGCGTATCGAGGGCCAATTCCAACCGCGACACCCGCTCCGGTTCCAGCACCGCCCCGGCCTCGGCGGCAATGACGGAGATCCGGCGCGCCAGCCGCACATCCCGCTCGGTCACCCCGCCCACATCATGGCTGCTGGATCGCACATCGATGAACCCGTACCGCAAATTCAGATCCGGATGATGATCCAGCTCCTCCGCGACCGCCCCGATCGCGTTCACCACGGCCAGCCCGCCCGCGAAATCCTTTGTCCGAATCCGGGTTTGCAACCCGCCCGGCACATAAACCCACCCGTCCAGCCCAGCCTCGGCGATCTGCTTCCTGGTCAGCTTCGTCATCCAACCATCCTGCCAGCCCCGCCCCGTCGTACCGTGTGATCATGCGACTCGTCTTGGTGGGACCGCCCGGCGCGGGCAAGGGCACGCAGGCGGCATTCCTCTGTGAACGGCTGGGGATTCCGCAGATCTCCACGGGTGACATGCTGCGCGCGGCGAAGGCCGCGGGGGAACTGGCGCCGGAGCACATCGATCTGATGGCCGCCGGTGGTCTGCTGCCGGACGAGGTCGTGCTCGCACTCGTGGCGAAGCGCGTGGAGGAACCCGACTGCGCACCCGGCTTCCTGCTCGACGGCTTCCCCCGCACCACACCCCAGGCGGCCGGCCTGGACACCGTCCTCGCCCAGCACGACCTCACCCTGAATGCGGTTGTCGCCCTGGACATTCCGGAAGACCTGCTGATCGAACGCGCCGTCCTCCGCCGCATCGACAAGCGCACCGGCCGGATCTACCACCTGAAATACAACCCCCCACCGGCCGGCGCCGAACTCGAACACCGCGCCGACGACCGCGAGGACGTGGTCCGCGACCGCATCGCCACCTACCGCACGATGACCGCCGACCTGCTGCCCTTCTACGAAGCCCGCGGCCTGCTGCGCCGGGTCTGCGGCGTGGGATCGGTCGAGGAGGTGCGTGGCCGGGTCTTCGCCGCCCTCGGCCTGACGGACTGACGACGAGCATCCCGGCTGATGATGCCTGCCCGCCTCACCACTTCCGCAGGCACAGGAGGGCGTCGGCGGTTCGGTAGTAGCCCGCCGCCCCGCGCGCCGAGCACTCGGTGCTGTCGGCTGATTGGGGTAGCCGCGCCATGACCCGGCTACGCGCACGCGAATCCGCGCAGGAAACCTTCTCGGCGTCGGCCACGACGCCCGAGGCGGTGACATCGAGGCAGTCGCCGACCTGTGCACGGTTCACGTCGTATGTTTTCGTCTCGCGTGTTTTCGTCACGGCCGCGGCCGGAGCGTGATCAGGGGCGCGTTCGTGCAATTCGATATTCGTGACGACGGCGGCGACGACCAGGAACGGGGCGAGCATGCCGGCGATGGCGCTCGGCCGCCGCCGCACGGGTTTGCCCGGATCCAGCGGGATGCCGGGGGCGCCCGGGATGGGCGGCGGCAGTCGCAGCACGGCCCGCTCGCTGACCACATTGGACAGCACCACGATGGGATTGATGAATGCCGAGAGCGGCCCCCACCAGCCTTGCCAGAGGGTCTTCGCGGTCATCGATCGATAGGTGGCGAGTCCGCAATCCCGGCAGAACGGGCCCGTCACCGACAGGAACGCCATGCGGATGAGGAAGCCCTGATGGCCGGAGAACCCGACCTGCACGGCCGGCGTTGATCCGCACACCCGGCAGTACAGGCGACCGGGCGTCCCCACCGGCACCGGGCGTTGTGGCTGGGCCGGAATCGGCGGTGGTGGCGGAGCCGGTTGTGCGACCGGATATTGCTGTGGTGGCCGTATCGCCGCGGGCCGTCGGCGAGCAGTCTCACGCGCGGCCGCCACCATCGCGGGCAGGACGGCGTCGAGCCCGTGGAGCGCGACGCCGAGCACCTCGTCCTGGATGAGGCGCAGCAGTTCGCCGTGTCCCAGGTCGTTGCCGAGAACCTGTGCGGCGGAGCTGGATTCGTCGGCTACCAAGCCGAGCGCCAGCATGCCGGGTGGTAGCGGCCACAGGTTGTAATGCCCGGCCAGGCGGGCGGCGACGTCGAGGGCGGCGGCGCAGCTGCCGGTGACGGGGGTGCCGTTCCAGTCAGCCGTGCTGCGATTCAGCGGATCCAGCGCGACTTTCCCCGCGATAGCGTCGATATCACCGGCGTGCAGCCGAATTCGCGACCAGTTCGCCGATTCGTCGACGCGCATCAGCGCTACCAGGAGGTCGCGGGTATCGATGGAGTGCGAGATTCGTTGGCTCGCAGTGCGAAGCGCAGCGATCACGGTGGAATGCAATGGCACTCCGGCCAATACGCTCATGACTACCCGGCCCCGGTCGATCCGCCGCGCCCTGCCCCGACCGCGACGCGATCATGGTAGACGACGGAGGGGCCCCGCACTGCGGCGTTTCCTCACGTTCCGGTCGCGGAAATCGATAGCGAACCTTAGCAAAATCCCGGCTATCTCATTGTTAGGCTGACTTTCGATCGGCCGATCGTGTGTGCTCGCCTGTCCGAGGCGATGCCCTCGCTGCGAAAGGACCCGAAAATGAAGATCATTCGTATTGCCGTGGCCGCTGCCGGCGTACTGTTCTCCCTGACGATTCCCGCTCTGGCCTCCGCGGACCCGGTAAGTTGCGGGTCCGATCTGAACAGTTGCGCCACCCAGTGCGAGCAGACGGTCGGGAATCCGATGATCCGGTTGCAGGACTGTGTCCGGACCGATGCGGGGTGGACCTGCGACGCCTGTGAGTACAACTCGGAGAACTGACGAGGCGTGAACATACACGACTGTATGTAAGTGTAAGATCGTCGCATGACCAGGTCCGCCGTCTCGAAACCGCAGCGCCGCACGCAGGAGCAGCGCAGCAACGAGATGCGGGTGCGCCTGCTCGACGCCACCATCGAATGCCTGGTGGAGTACGGGTACGCGGGCACCACCACGCCGCGGGTGGCCGAGCGCGCCGGGGTGACCCGGGGTGCGCAGGTGCATCATTTCGGCTCCAAGACGGACCTGGTCGTGGCGGCCATCAGTCATCTCGCGCAGCGGCGCACCCAGGCGGCGATGCAGGAGCTGGAGCGGGTGCGCACCGGCGACAATCCGCTGGACGCGGCATTGGACTTCATGTGGGAGCTGCATCAGGGGCCGCTGTTCATCGCGGCGATCGAACTCTGGGTGGCGGGGCGTACCGACCCGCTGCTGGCTGCCGAGATGGAGAAGGTCGAGCCGTTCGTCAACAACGCGGTGCTGGTCGCGGTGGCGCAATTGGTGCCGGATGCCATGCAGCGCAAGGAAGCTCGCGATCTGGTCTACACCGCCATGGACGTCATGCGCGGAATTCTGATGTCCAACTTCGTCTCTCCCGATCCCGATCGCGCGCAGCGGCGCTGGAAGCGGGCCGCCGCGCACCTGCGCCGGATTGCCGACGGAAGCGTGCCTGGCCTGGGGCCTAACGCCGAATAGTCGCCGCGCCGAGCGCCGCCGGGATGTCGTCCCGGCGGCTTTTTCGTGTGCGCGAAACGTACAACGCCGACTGTATGTATCGACACAACTACCTCCGGCCGCCGCCACGCCCGGAAAGCTGAGAGTCCCGGCCGCCCTCTTGCGTACTTACATACAGCTTTGTATGTTTGTTTCTGTTCGGTCCAGGGGGACCGACCCTGAACCTGAGGGAGTTCGATGACGAACAAGGTCTACGTCGTCGGCGTCGGCATGACGAAGTTCGAAAAGCCGGGGCGGCGCAAGAACGAAGACGGCAGCGACTGGGACTACCCCGATATGGCGCGCGAGTCCGGGACCAAGGCCCTCGCCGATGCGGGGATCGACTACCGCGAGGTCGAGCAGGCCTACGTCGGCTACGTCTACGGCGAATCCACCTCCGGCCAGCGCGCGGTCTACGAACTGGGCATGACCGGCATCCCGGTGGTCAATGTCAACAACAACTGCTCCACCGGCTCCACCGCGCTCTACCTTGCGGCACAGTCGATCCGGGGCGGTCTCGCCGACTGCACCCTGGCGCTGGGCTTCGAGAAGATGCAGCCCGGTTCGCTCGGCTCCACCTGGGACGACCGCGAGCAGCCGATGGCCAAGCACATCATGGCCCTCGCCGAGATCTCCGAGGTGCTGTTCCCGGTGGCCCCGTGGATGTTCGGCGCGGCCGGCCGTGAGCACATGAAGAAGTACGGCACCACCGCCGAACACTTCGCCAAGATCGGCTACAAGAACCACAAGCACTCGGTCAACAACCCGTATTCGCAGTTCCAGGACGAGTATTCGCTCGACGACATCCTGGGCTCGCGCATGATCTACGACCCGCTGACCAAGCTGCAGTGCTCGCCCACCTCCGACGGTTCGGGCGCGGTCATCCTGGCCTCCGAGGACTTCGTGAACCGCCACGACCTGTCCGCGCAGGCGGTGGAGATCGTCGGCCAGGCCATGACCACCGACTTCCAGTCCACCTTCGATGGTTCGGCCAAGAACCTCATCGGCTACGACATGAACGTGCAAGCGGCCGAGAAGGTGTACGCGCAGGCGGGATTGGGCCCCGAGGACTTCCAGGTCATCGAGCTGCACGACTGCTTCTCCGCCAACGAACTGCTGCTCTACGAGGCCCTGGGCCTGGCCAAGGAGGGCGAGGCCGGTCATCTCATCGACGCGGGCCAGACCACCTACGGCGGCAAATGGGTGGTGAACCCGTCCGGCGGGCTCATCTCCAAGGGACATCCCTTGGGCGCAACGGGTTTGGCGCAGTGCAGTGAACTCACCTGGCAGCTGCGCGGCACCGCCGACAAGCGGCAGGTGAACGACGTCACCGCCGCCCTCCAGCACAATATCGGGCTCGGCGGCGCGGCCGTCGTCACCGCTTACCAGCGCGCCGACCGCTGATCGAATCCCTCAATCCTTATCCGCCGCCGAAGAAAGAGGCACATCATGGGCCACATCGAAGCCAGCCGTGAACTGACCGCCACCCCCGACGCCCTGTGGGCCGTCGTCTCCGATCCGCAGACCTGGGACAAGTGGTTCTCCATCCACGAGCGCTGGATGGAGGAGCCGCCGGCCGTGCTCGCCCCGGGCGCCAAGCTGACCGCCAAGATCCTCATGCTCGGCATGGCCAACAAGATCGAGTGGGTGGTGGAGAGCGTCGACACCCCGAATCGCCTGGTGCTCAGCGGCACCGGCATGGCTGGCGTCAAGGTGCAGTTCGGTTTCGACATCGCCCCCGAGGGCAGCGGCTCGAAGTTCTCCGTCTCCGGTGACTTCGAGGGCGCGCTGATCAAGGGCGCGCTCGGCAAGGCCGTCGAGAAGGACGGGCTGACCCAGCTCGACAAGACCCTCACCGCCCTCGACGCCCTGGCCACCGCGGCCTGATCGCGAAGGGAAAACCCATGACCGACAAGGTCATTCGCTTCGATCCCGCCGGGCTGAACGTCTGGAGCGACGAGGAACGGTTCGAGGTCACCGCGGAGCGCATCGCCGAATACGCCGCCGCCACCAACGACCCCATCGAAGCGCATCTCAAAGGCGAAGTGGCGCCGCCGATCTTCGGCATCGTCCCGGTCTTCGAGGCCATGATGATGCCGGTGCTCGAAGTGGTGCCGATGGAGATCTTCGGCCGGGTCGTGCACGGGGAGCAGGACTTCCACTTCCACCGCCCGATCCGGCCCGGTGATCAGCTGGTCTCGCGGGCCAAGGCCATCGGGTACGAGGGCAAGCCGAACGGCTCCACCATCACCATTCTCATCGAATGCCGGGCCGAGGACGGGGAACTGGTCAACGAGCAGTACCTGACCGCGTTCTTCCGCAATATCGATATCGGTGAGCAGGTCGGCGACAGCGCCCCCGCGCACCGGCTGGACGCCGAGCTGACGAAATCGCCTGCACAGCATACTGTTCCGGCGCACGTCGATCTGGATCAGACGTACCGGTACTCCCCGGCGTCCGGCGATCCGGTGCCGCTGCACCTGGACGAGCAGGTAGCCAAGGACGCCGGTCTGCCGGGCATCATCGCGCACGGCCTGTGCACCATGGCCATGTCCTCGTGGGGCGTGCTCACCACGGTCGGTGGCTCGGATGTACAGCGGCTCAAGCGATTCGCCGTCCGGTTCTCCAAGATGGTCTTCCCCGGTGACGACCTGGAGACCCAGATCTGGGTGACCGGCAGCAAGGGCGGGGAAACCACCTACGCCTTCCGCACCGTGCGCGGTGACGACGTAGTTCTCGGCGACGGCCTGGCCGTCATTGCCGACTGATTCTTTATCGAGGAGATATTCATGGGTGCACTCGAGGGACGGGTCGCGATCATCACCGGCGCGGGCCGCGGCATCGGGCGTGAGCACGCGCTGCTGTTCGCCCGCGAAGGCGCGGCCGTGGTCGTCAACGATCTCGGCGGCAGCAACGAAGGGGTGGGCGCCGACAGCGGGCCCGCGCACGAGGTCGTCGCGGAGATCACCGCCGCAGGGGGGCGGGCGATCGCCAACTCCGACAACGTGGCGGACTGGCAGGGCGCGAAGAACCTGGTCGACCAGGCGGTTTCGGAGTTCGGCCGGCTGGACGTGGTGGTGAACAACGCGGGCATCCTGCGCGATGCCTTCATCGCCGGCATGGACGAGGCGCAGTGGGACGCGGTCGTGGCCGTGCACCTCAAGGGCCACGCCGCCGTGCTGCGCCATGCCGCCGGGTACTGGAAGGAACAGTCCAAGGCGGGCAATCAGCCCAGTGCCGCGGTCATCAATACCGCCTCCGCGTCCGGCACCACCGTGCCGAATGCCGGGCAGGGCAACTACGGCGCCGCCAAGGCCGGTATCGCCGCGCTCACCCTGGTCGCCGCCGACGAACTGGCCCGCTACGGGGTGCGCGTGAACGCCATCGCGCCGATCGCCCGTACCCGGCTCACGCTGGCCACGCCGGGCATGGGTGACATGATGAAAGCGCAGGAAGCGGGCCTGGCTGAAGGCGAGTTCGACGCCTTCAGCCCGGCCAATATCTCCCCGCTGGTCGCCTACCTGGCCACCGAGAAGTGCCCGATCACCGGCAAGGTGTTCGCGGTGCAGGGCGGCGCCATCTCGGAACTGGCGGGCTGGCACGACGTGAAGACCATCGAAACCGAAGGCCCGTGGTCGGTCGACGATATCGGCGCGCGCCTGCCCTGAATCAGGTTGGAGAACAACGATGTTCGAATGGTCCGAGACCGATGAACTGATCCGCGACGCGGTGCGCGGGTTCATCGACAAGGAGATCCGGCCGCACCTGGATGCCCTGGACAGCGGCGAGATGCTGCCGTACCCGATCATCCGGAAACTGTTCGGCGAGTTCGGGATCGACGCCCTGGGGGAGGAGTCGGTCACCAAACTGCTCGCAAAGCAGCGTAAACGGGAGGAAGCGCTGGCCGCGGGAGAACCGTTGCCGGAGAAGAAGTCCGGCGGTGGCGACGGCGGCGCCTTCTCCGGCCAGGAATCGCTGATGGCGGTGCTGGTCAGCGAACTGTCCGGGGTCTGCATGGGCCTGGTCACCGCCATGGGCGTGAGCATCGGTCTCGGCGCCACCACCATTCTCGGGCGCGGCACGCTCGCCCAGAAGGAACGCTGGGTGGCCGATATCGTGACCATGAAGAAGGTCGCGGCCTGGGCCATCACCGAACCGGATTCCGGATCTGACGCCTTCGGCGGCATGAAGACCTATGTGCGGCGCGACGGTGAGGACTACATCCTCAACGGCCAGAAGACCTTCATCACCAATGGTCCCTACGCCGACACCGTCATCGTCTACGCCAAGCTCGACGAGGGCGACGGCGCGGACAAACGCGATCGCAAGGTGCTGACCTTCGTGCTCGACAAGGGCATGGAGGGATTCACCCAGGGCAGGCCGTTCAAGAAGATGGGCCTGCACGCCTCGCCCACCGGCGAATTGTTCTTCGACAATGTGCGATTGAGCAAGGACCGGCTGCTGGGGGAGACCGAGGAGCACAAGGGCGGCGACGGACGGGAAAGCGCCCGTTCGAGTTTCACCGCCGAGCGCATCGGCGTCGCGTTCATGGCGCTGGGCATCGTGAACGAATGTCACCGGCGCTGTGTGGAATACGCGAAGACCCGCAAGCTGTGGGGTCAGGAGATCGGGCGCTTCCAGCTGGTGCAGCTCAAGCTCGCCAAGATGGAAGTCGCGCGGATCAATGTGCAGAACATGGTGTTCATGGCCCTGGAGCGGTCCCGCGCCGGCAAGCCGCCGACGCTGGCCGAGGCCTCGGCGATGAAACTGTACTGCTCGGAGATCGCCACCGAGGTCGCCATGGACGCGGTGCAGCTCTTCGGCGGCAACGGGTACATGTCCGAGTACCACGTCGAGCAGCTGGCCCGGGACGCCAAGTCGCTGATGATCTACGCGGGTTCCAACGAGATCCAGGTGACGCACGTGGCCAAGGGGCTGCTGGCGCAGTAGGGGACGAGAACCACCGAACCACAACATCTCTCACGAAACGGAGTCACCGCCCGTGACCTCGGAGCCGGCCACGCTGTGCCACGCTTTCCAAATCACCGCCGCCCGTGATCCCGATGCCATCGCCCTGCGTGACGCGGGCGGCGGCGTCACGGTGACCTGGCGGGAGTACGCGCGGCGGGTGCGCGCCATTGCCGCCGGGCTGGCCGGACTCGGCGTCGGTCCGGGCGACACGGTGGCGATCATGCTCACCAATCGTCCGGAGTTCCATCTGGTGGATACCGCCGTGCTGCACGCGGGGGCGACGCCGTTCTCCGTGTACAACACCAATCCGGCGGAAATGCTCGCCTACCTGTTCGGGAACGCGGGCAATCGGATCGTGGTGTGCGAGCGCCAGTTCGTGCCGGTGGTGCTGGCGGCCAAGGGGCTGGGCGGGAAGGTCGAGCACATCGTGTGCGTCGACGGCGCGCTCGACGGGACCATCGGACTGGACGCGGTGGAAGCCGCTCCGGCTGCGGAGTTCGACTTCGAAAGCACTTGGCGCGCAGTGCGTCCCGATGATCTGCTGACCATCGTCTACACCTCCGGAACCACCGGCCCGCCCAAGGGGGTGGAGCTGACCCACGCCAACTTCCTCGCCAATGCCCGCATCGTCGAGGAGTTCGGCGGGGTCGACGGGCGGGACCGGGTCATCTCGTACCTGCCGGACGCGCACGCCGCCAACCGATGGTTCGCGCACTACGGCAATCTGCTCAAAGGCGTGCAGTTGACGACGCTGTCCGACCCCAAGCAGGCGATCGCGACCCTGACCGAGGTGCGGCCCACGGTTTTCCTTGCCGTGCCGCGTATCTGGGTGAAGGTCAAAGCGGCCATCGAAGCGCAGATCGCCGCGGAGCCCAGCCCCGTCAAACGAGCGCTGGCCGAATGGGCGATCGGTGTGGGGCGGGCGCGGGCGCGGCTGGCTTCGGCGGGCCGGACACCCGGAGCGGCGCCGGCATTGCGATACGCCGTCGCCGATCGTCTGGTGCTGTCGCGCATTCGCACCCGGCTGGGACTCGATCAGGTGCGGCTCGGGGTGACCGGCGCGGCCCCGCTCGCCCCGGAGGCGCTGGAATTCGTACTGGGCCTGGGCATTACGGTGTGCGAGGCGTACGGCATGACCGAATGCACCGCGGGCGCCACGGTCAACCGGCCGGGCCGGATCCGCATCGGCACGGTCGGCACCGCCCTGCCGGGCACCGAGATCCGGCTCGCCGAAGACGGCGAGGTGCTGGTGCGCGGGGCGAATGTAATGCGTGGCTACCGCAACGATCCCGAACAGACCGCCGCCGCCGTCGATGCCGACGGCTGGCTGCACACCGGCGATATCGGAACCCTCGACGCGGACGGCTATCTCTCGATCGTCGACCGCAAGAAGGAACTCATCATCAACGCGGCGGGCAAGAACATGTCGCCCGCCAATATCGAGAACGCCATCGCCGTCGCCACCCCGCTGGCCGGACCGGTGGCGGTGATCGGCGACGCCCGTCCCTACAACACCGCGCTGATCTGCCTCGATCCCGACGCGGCAGCGGCCTTCGCCGAACGACACGGGGTCACCGATCGATCGCTGTCCGAACTGGCGGTGAATCCGCTGGTGCGCACCGAAATTCAAGCTGGAATCGACGCCGCCAACGCCACCCTCTCCCGCGTCGAGCAGATCAAGAAGTACACGGTGATCGGCGAGAGCTGGGAGCCCGGCACCACCCACCTCACCCCGACCGGCAAGCTCCGCCGCAAGCCGATCGCCGCCACCTACGCCGACGCCATCGAGGCGATGTACGCCTGATCGGCCGGGCAGTCGTCTCGTTCGCCGAATATCTTCTCGCACAACGGGAGTGACAATGCCGTCACCTATGAACGGCGAATCCGCCGGAGTCACCGAAGAACTCGTCACCTACGGTCGCACTCGCACCCGCGCGCTGCGGGTCGACGGCCGTGGCCTGCCGATCGTGCTGCTGCACGGTTTCGCCGACGACGCCGATACCTGGCGCGGTGTGCTCGCCGGATTGGCGCGGCGCGATCGCACCGCATTGGCGGTGGATGCCGCCGGCTTCGGCCGCGCCGACCCCTTCGCCGCCGGTCCGCTGCTGCCGCAGCTCGACGATTTCGTGGACGGCCTGCTCGCCGCCACGGGACCCGCTGTGCTGGTGGGGAATTCCCTCGGCGTCGCCATGTCGCTGCGGGCCGCCCGACGCCACCCCGCTTCGGTATCGGGCATAGTCGCCCTGGACGAGCCGATTCTCTCCCGCGACTGGCTGGCCCGTTTCGCGCGCGGCCGCATCGCACCCCGCGCCGCCCGGGCGCTGCGACGCCTGCCGGTACCCGCGCCACTGGTCCGCCGCGTGATCACCACGGGTGGTCGCTATCTGCTGTGGGGCCGCCCTCGCACGGCGGACCGCGAACTGCTCGCGATCTGGGCCGCCAAGTACGGCACCATGTCCGAACTGTCCTGGCTGGCGGAGTACGCCACCCGTTTCGCCCACGAGACGGTGGCCGGCTATCCCGAACTCGTCGTCGGCTGCCCGGTGGCCGTCGTACACGGTGCGCGCGACCGGATCATTCCCGTACAGGCGAGCCGCGACCTGCACGCCCGGCTCGCGGACAGCGAACTGACGGTACTGCCGCACGCCGGGCACTGCCCGCAACTCGACGACCCGGACGGAATCGCCGCGCTGATCGCCGATTTCGTCGACCGCAAGGTGATTCCGCCGCGGGACGCGGTGGGCTGATTCCGGCGGGATGCCGAATGCCGCGAAGGTCAGACCGCCCGCAGCCGAGTCCGGCTCGCGTACACGTGCTCAGCGATCAGCGTCGCGATCCGGTCCGGCGCTTCCAGCATCGGCACATGCCCGACATCGTGTACCAGGATGCGATCCGCCCACTCCGGCAGCTCCTCCAGGAACCGCCGCGCGTACACCCGATTCGGGATCACCCGGTCGTTCTCGCACATGAGCAGCCGCACCGGCGTTTTCAGCGTGGACAGGTCCTCCAACGCCGGATACCGCACCGAACCGGCGATCATCGGCAGCATGGCCTTGCAGTTCATGGCCGAGGTGATGGCCGCTTCGATGGCGCGCCGGGGCGCATTGCCGGTGTTCTTGCTCAAGATCATCGCCACCGCCTGCCGCACCGGCGCGCTGAACGCGATGGCGTGCGGCAGATGCTTGCCGATCTCCACGAACGGCACCAGCGACAGGAACTTGGCCCCGATCCGGAACTGGGTGACGGACGGCGATTGCCAGCCGCCCGCCGGCGCGATAGCGGTGAGCGTGCGGGCGCGCCCGCGCCGGGCCAGTTCGAACCCCACCCAGCCGCCGAGCGAATTGCCGGCGATATGGCAGGTCCGCCAGCCCAATTCGTCCAACTGGTCCTCGACCCGGTCGGCAAGGGTACTGACATCGAGATACCAGCCCTCGAAATCGGGTCCGCCCCAATGCCCCGTGAACGCCGGAGCGAACACCTCGCAATGCCCGGCCATGCGTTGCGCCACCTGCTCCCAGCAGTGCGGCGACATCATGAACCCGTGCAACAGGAGCAGCGGGTCTCCGGACCCGATGTGAATCGCCTTCGTGGGCGCGAGCGGGGGTGTGGGCTGAGCGGTGCCTGACGTCATCGTCGTCACCCCTTCCTGGACCTCGATGTCCGCGGAGAAGTGTGGATGACCGCATTGTACGGTCGTAGGGTGGCCAACATCCTCAGTACAGTCAACGTGAACGGGGTCCGTGCGGCGGCAGGCAAAGGACTGCTCCCCTGGCTAGCGGCCACCGAAGCCGATTTCATCTGCCTCCAGGAGACCCGCGCGACCGACGAGCAAACGCGTAGCGCGCTGGCTCCCGCCCTGGATGCCGGCTGGATTCTCAGCCATGCCGAACCCGGCGTGAAGGGCCGCGCCGGCGTCGCCATCCTCTCGCGCCGCGAACCCGAAGCCGTCCGCATCGGCGTCGGCACGGACGTCGACGGAACCTGGACCCCGGTAGCGGAATTCGCCGAAACCGGCCGCTATATCGAAGCCGACTTCGGCGATCTCACCGTGGCCAGCGTCTACGTCCACACCGGCGAAGCCGACACCCCCATGCAGGACGAGAAATACCGCTTCCTCGACGCCGTCGGCGCCCGCATGACCGCCATCACCCGCGATTTCGTCATCAGCGGCGACTGGAACATCGGCCACACCGAACTCGACATCAAGAACTGGAAAGGCAATCTCAAGAACGCCGGTTTCCTCCCCGGCGAACGCGCCTGGGTCTCCTCGATGCTCGCCGCCGGCTACGTGGACGTGGTCCGCGAACTCCACTCCGGCGTCCCCGGCCCCTACTCCTGGCACTCCTACCGCGGCCGCGCCTTCGACAACGACGCCGGATGGCGCATCGATTACCAGCTTGCCCGCGGTGAAATCGCCACCCGCGCCAAACAAGCCGTGGTGGAGCGCGCCGCCACCTACGCCGAGCGCTGGTCGGACCACGCCCCGGTGACGGTTCAGTACCGGTGAACCGCTTTCGAGGATGCTGCGGGCTGCGTCCGCAGCATCCTCGCCGTGATCAGCTGCCGCTGCTGCTTCCGGTGCCCCCGGTCTTGTAGAAGTACCAGTTGCCGGCCTGCGGGCCCTGGCCGAGATGGCAGCCCGAGTCGGAGTAACCCGCCTGCTGCGCCGCGGCGGCACAGTCGCCGTAGTTGGCGTAGGGGCCGTCGGTGAGCGCGTCGGCGCCGGCGGTCGCGGTAAGGGCTGCCGTTGCGCCGGTGGCGATCACCGCGGCTGCCAGGAATTTGACGAACATCGAGAATTACCTCCGGATCGAGTCCCGCCACTCACACGAGTGACAGGCATCGACAACCTATGGGACCGCTTGCCGATGCCGCAATATCGATGGATGGTGGTGCGGGCCAACCGAAGTGGGGACCGATAGGCTTCGTCCCTGGTAGTCGAGCAGTACCGATAGGGGGGTCATGGGCCGGACATCGCAGGAAGCGCCCTCATTGCCGATGGACGACGTGCTCTTTTCCGCTGCGGTGGTGGCGGATTCGGAGTCGGGATTGCGATTGAGCCGGACTGCGGCGGTGGCGCGGTGGCGCTCACCGGCCGGACTGGGTTTCGTCGCGGCGGTTCCGCTGATTCTGATGGGACGGCGGATCTTCAATGTGGTGGCCGCCGCCAGTCGTTCCGACGCTTGGGTTTTGGACCTGATCGAACTGTATTTCGGTCTGCTGGCAGTCACGGTGGTGATCGGATTGCTGCTGACCGTCGTGCAAATGTTTCTGCGGAATCGCCGCGTCATGGCATACGCGTCGCCCGGAGCCGTGATGACCGTTCGCTATCTGCGGGATTCGCTCGAGGTCGAATTGGTGACCGGAACGACAGTGATCGCCTACGACCGGATCCGCGACTTCTTCGCCATCGGCGGAACGGTGTATCTGCGGGCACGCGGCACGCACGGAATCACGCTGCCGCGAAGACTATTCCCGGAACAGGCGTTACGGCTGATGGGCAGGCAATTCGACGGCGACGGAACCGGGTGCAGGCGAGCGATCGTCCTCGGTTCCGCGGCTGTCGTCGCGGTGCTGCTGGCGACGTCCGGGCTGCTGTTCCGGAACTTTCACGACAGCAACGCGGTCGCGGCCACACCGGTCCTGCGCAATAGCTTTCCGATCGAAGACGGCACCGACACCGCCGTCGTCTACGCGGATATCGCATATTTGGCCAGGTGGGATGGCGTGGTCCAGTTCATCGACGCACGGACGGGCCAGGCTACCGCCGCTATTCCGGTCGTCGGGAACGCGGCCGGCGTCGCGCTCGACCCGGCCGCGCGGAAGCTGTACGTGGCCAGTGGCCGCAGCGATGGTTCCGACAGCCGGATCAACGTGATCGACATCGATACGAAGGCCGTCACCACCACCATCCCGTTCACCGAGCAAATATGGCGGCTGGCGATCGACACCGCGGCCCACCGCCTTTACGCCGTGGAGATCGGCTTCCGGTTGATATCGGACCCACGAGATGCGATCAGGATCATCGATACCACGTCGAACACCGTCATCGGCGGCGTGACCGTCCCCATGGAGGCCCGCGACCTCGCCATCGACCCCACCACCCACGCGCTGTACGTCGGATTCGAACGTCGCACACCGATTCACGTGATCGACCCCGTGAGCATGACCGTGAAGTCCACGATCCCATTCGGCGCCCGAGTTCGCGGCCTCGCCCTCGACCCGACGACCAGCACCTTGTACGCGATCGGCGACGAGAATTCGCTCGCCGACGAATTCCGATACCTGAAGACCATCGACACCGAGACCGGCGCCCTCCGCTCCACCCTGCCACTGTCGCCATCCGCCTGGGCAATCACCGTCGACACCACCGACCACACCGTCTACACGATCGAACAGACCTATGCGAAGACCGACCCGACCGGCACCAAAGGTTTGGTCCGAGTACTGGATTCCCGAACCGGCACCGGCACCACGTCGATCGTCTTCGCCACAGGCAGCGAAGCCGGCGGCATAACCACCCTGGCCCTGGACCCGATCACCCACCGCGTGTACGCGATCGACAACCACAAGATCCACGTGATCACCCGCTGAGCACGGGAATCCGATGTCGCGCCGGCATGGCGGGACGGCTGGTCAGCGGGCGATGGCGATCAGGCCGGAAGTAGCTGGGTCGGAGGAGGATCCGAGGTAGCAGTGGGTTTCGCCGACTGTGAAGGGAGTGGCGGGGGCCGGGGTGTCAATGGTGCGGGACCAGCGCGGGTTGCCGGTGCGGGCGTCTATGGCGCGCAGGGTGTTCGCGGCCAGGAAGTAGCAGGTTCCGGAGGTGAGGTAGGCGGTGGCGTTGCGGGCTTCGGCTCTGTCGGAGACGGTGAGGGTCCATAGGACGGCGGCTTCGGGACCGGGGCGGAGGGCCTGGAGTTTGGTGCCGTCGCAGCGGTAGTAGGCGTCGGCGTCGGCGAACAGGGTGTCAGCGGGGGTGGCTAGTTCGTGGGTTTTCCAGAGGGGGGCACCGGTTTTCGGGTCCAGGGCGGAGACGATGCGGGAGCCGTCGGTGGCGAGGATGGCGCCGGCGACCAGGCCGGTGGCGATGGTGGTCGCGGCGGCGGTGGGGTCGTCTTGTTTGGACCAGACTGTGGCGCCGTTGTTTTCGGTGTCGAAGGCGATGAGGTCGCCGCCGTTTTCGCGCGAGCTGTAGATCAGTGCGCCGGTGGCGGGGATGTGGAGGGCGGTGTTGTCGGTGGGGCAGGGCGCGGTCCAGCGAATGGCGCGGGTGGTGGTGTCGACGGCCAGGATTTCGTGGTGGGCGGTGGCGCGGTTCAGGGTGAAGAGGTGGGCGATGCCGTCGCGTACGCCGTGGATGCCGATGAGGGCGGTGTCGGCGGGGGCGTCGAAGGTCCATTTGCGTTGGCCGGAAACCGCATCCAGGGCGATGGCGCGCTCACCGTCGGGTTCGGCGCCGCACAGGTAGAGGGTGCCTTCGGCGATGAACGCGTGGCGGTCGATACCAGGCCCGGCGATCGTCGCCTGCCAGAGCTTCTTGCCGGTCTTCGCGTCTATGCCGGTGATGCCCGTGCCGGTGTCGGCGAGTACGACTCCCTTGCTGTAGCGCAGGGCCCGGAGTTGTTCGTTCTCCAAGCCGTAGCGCCAGACGATGGTGCCGGAAGCAGCTGTCTCGCCGAGCGCCGGAGCGGGACCGCAAGAGGTCGCGGAGAGACCGCCCGCCAGCAGAAAAGCGCTGTTCATCAGGAGTTTTCGACGGCTGAGCAGCGAAACTGCAACAGGTTCTAGCACGGCCTGACTATATGAGGACCGCGCGCGAATGCAGTCCGATTTCGGTGAATTTCCTGATCTTGGCGGGTCAGGCGGACGGGGCGTCGAGGGTCAGCGGGACCGCCTCGAGACCGGGCGGGACGGCATCCTGCAGGACCACCCGGAAGGCGATGCCCCGCTTGGCCCAGGCGGCCGCCGCATCCGCCATCGCCTCGGCGAACCAGTCGCGGTCCTCGGGCTGCTCGTCCAGCAGCAGCGCGGCATTGCGGACGACGACCACGTATCCCGCCGCGGAACCGATGAATTCATCGAGATCGCGCAGGCATTCGTCGAAGGCGTCCTTGTTCTCGCCGAAGTAGTAGGGGAATTGGAACGCGGCGGCGAACTCGTCGAAGACCTCCGCGACCGTGCGCATGCGCCGGCCGCGGACTTCGCGGGCGCGGTAGTCGGCGGGGATGCGGCTGCGCACGCCGGAGAATTCGGCCGCGCCGACGGGCAGCACGCCCAGGGTCGGCGCGGGTACGGCGGCCGCGGCGGAAACGGCCGGGGCGGAGAGGAACTGCGACAGCGGCATGGGCTTGGGCATCAGCGCATCCTCGTGAAGGTCTTGTAGTGGTCGCCGGTGTACCAGGCGGTGCCGTCGCTGCCGGTGACAATGCGTTCGGCATCGCGGGTCTGGCCGCGGCGCTTCGGGTTGACGTCCCATTCCTGATAGGTGATCTTCTTGCCGGACGCGTCCTGCGTGGGCAAGGTGCGATCGCGATTCATCCAGGTCTCGCCGCCCTGCGTGCCGGGCGCGTTGGCGGAATCCGGCCAGCGGCCCGCGTCGATCTCGATCAGCGTCTGGTAGGCGCGATCGGGGACGCCGGGCGCGCGGGCGAGGGTGCTGGTATCGACGGCATTGCCGCCCGGTTTGACCGTCGTAGTCGAATCGGGCCTGGCGCCACCGGGTTTCGGCGCGGTGGTGGTGGAGGCGGCCACCGGCCCGCTCTTGGCATCGGAGTCCTTGTGATCACCGCCCCGTGAAACCAGGACGGCGACCAGCAGCATGGCCACCGCGACGCCCAGCAACAACCATGCGCGCAGCTTCGGGGAAACCTTCACCGGTACCGCACCGTGCCGGGCGCGTAGTCGCGGTTCTCTGTCATGACTGACGAATCTACGTCACCCGCGCGCCGTGGCCCGGGTGTGGACCTCCCGGCGCGTGACGCTGATCCGGGGTCTGCAATTGCCGTGCTGAGTCCTCGCCTAGGAGTACGAAAATGTCTGTGGTGTGGGCGATCAGCTCGTCGCGGGTCATGGGGAGGTCCCCCTGGAGCCAGGTGGTGAGGGTTTGGACGAGCCCGCCGACGAGGTAGGTGGCGCGGAAGGTGATGGTGGGGGAGGGGGTGGTGTCGGTGAGGCCGTAGAAGTCGATGCCTTCGGCGGCAACGAGATTGGCGAAGGCGCGAATGGTGTGGGCGGTGCGGGTGCGTAGTTCGGGGGTGGCGGAGGTGACCAGGAGGGCTACCCGGGCTTTGCGGGGGTCGTCGGTGAGGACGTGGATGCCGGCGGTGATGGCGGCGTGGGCTTTGCCGCGGGTGTCGGCGGGGGCGGATTGGACGGCGACGATCAGGGCGGCGGCGAGTTCTTCGGCGATGGTGTCGAAGAGGGTGGACAGGACGGCTTCGCGGCTGTCGAAGTTCTCGTAGTAGTAGCGCTCGTTGAGGCCCGCGCCGGAACAGAGGGCGGCGACGGTGAGCTTCTCGAGGGGCTGGGTGCCGAGGATGTCGAGGGCGGCGTCGAGCAGGGCCGCGCGGCGTTGCGTGCGGCGTTCTTCGGCGGAGATGCCGCCGTAGGTCCGTTGGCCGGTCACGGATCGATTCTGGCACGGCAGCGATTCTGGTAGTAGGGGTTGCCAGATTGGGGGAGCGTGGGGGACTCTGTCTTTCAGATGTGGTGGGCTGCATCACACGGTGTTCTCGGGAGGCAACGATGCCTGCACAGGCCGGCTATTTCGGCGAGGATTCGATGATCAGGCGCGTCATGCGCCGGCGGGCCGTGGGGCTCACCTACGGGCAGCGGGCGCTGGTCATCGGGGCGGTGCATCCGCTGCTGTACGTGGGGACGGCCGAGAACACCCAGCACCGGACCACGCCGTACACCCGGCTCGCGCTGACCGGGCGGATGTTCGAGGCGGTATCGCTGGGGACGCGCGAGGAGGCCGATCGGGCGCGGGCGTTCACGCGCAAGCGGCACGCGCCGGTGCAAGGAAAGCTGCCCGAGGACTCGGGCGAGCGGAATCCGGCGGGCACGGACTACTCCGCGCACGACCCGCAGCTGATGTTCATGACCATGGCCTTCACCTTCGATTCCGCCGAGGTCATGCACGACCTGCTGGTGCGCAAACTGACCGGCACGGAACGTGAAGGGCTGTACCAGGACTACATCCGATGGGGTGAGCTGTTCGGCATGCCCCGCGAAGCCGCCCCGCCCACCTATCGCGAATTCCGTGAGTACTTCGACGGCTACCTGGCCTCCGACGAACCGTTCCTCACCGAAGAAGCCCGACTGGTCGGTGGCTACCTCATGGGCCAGCAGGTCGCCCACCCCCTACCCGCCCCCGTCCAGCAGGCCATGTCCGGCTTCGCCCTGCTGGTCCAGGGCAGCCTCCCCAAACGCGTCCGCGAGATGTACCACCTGACCTGGGGCATCAAGGAGGAGGTCGCCTTCCGTGCCCTGGCCCGCGCCGTCCGCACCGCCCACCTGTCCCCGCCCCTGGTCGGCAACCCGCTGCACGCTCCGATGACCGGCCCCAGCTACCCGCTCTACAAGCTCGCCACCCGCCGCGAACAGCGGCTCGTCGGCTCCGGCAAGCCGAGCATGCCGGGAGTGGACCCGCGCAACTGGGTGGATCGACACTCCGCTTAGCCCACATGCGAAGATCGGGGCATGTCGAGTCCTGTACCAGCCGCCGAACGCAAGCAGCGGGTCCTGTCGGGGATCCAGCCGACGAGTGATTCGTTCCACCTCGGCAATTACCTTGGCGCACTGCAGAACTGGGTGCGCCTGCAGGACGATTACGACGCCTTCTACTTCATTCCGGACCTGCACGCCATCACGGTGGCGCAGGACCCGAAGGAACTGCGCAAGCGGACCAAGATCTCGGCGGCGCAGCTGTTCGCGCTCGGCGTGGATCCCAAGAAGTCGACGCTGTTCGTGCAGTCGCAGGTGCCCGAGCACGCCGAACTGGCCTGGGTGCTGAACTGCATCACCGGCTTCGGCGAGGCCAGCCGGATGACCCAGTTCAAGGACAAGTCGGTCAAGCAGGGCGCGGACAACGCGACCGTGGGCCTGTTCACCTACCCGGTGCTGATGGCCGCCGACATCCTGCTCTACCGCGC
The DNA here is from genome assembly GCF_021183565.1 of Nocardia yamanashiensis. Taxonomy (NCBI): domain Bacteria; kingdom Bacillati; phylum Actinomycetota; class Actinomycetes; order Mycobacteriales; family Nocardiaceae; genus Nocardia; species Nocardia yamanashiensis. The sequence goes on along the minus strand of NZ_CP089226.1, from coordinate 5,553,396 downwards.
CAACCTGGTGCCGGTCGGCGAGGATCAGCGCCAGCACCTGGAGCTGACCCGGAACCTGGCGCAGCGCTTCAACACTCGTTTCAAGAAGACCTTCGTGGTGCCCGAGCCGTACATGACGACCGGCACCGCCAAGATCTACGACCTGCAGGATCCCACCTCGAAGATGAGCAAGTCGGCCAATACCGATGCCGGCCTGCTCAACCTGCTCGACGATCCCAAGGTCTCGGCCAAGAAGATCCGCTCCGCGGTGACCGACACCGAGCGTGAGATCAAGTACGACCCGGAGACCAAGCCGGGCGTGAGCAACCTGCTGGTGATCCTCAGCTCGCTCACCGACACCCCGATCGTCACGCTCGAACAGGATTACGCCGGTAAAGGCTACGGTGACCTGAAGTCGGATACCGCCGACGCTCTGGTGGAGTTCGTCACCCCACTGCGCGCGAAGGTGGAAGAATACATGTCCGACCAGGGCGAACTCGACCGCATCATCGCCGCCGGCGCGGAGCGGGCACGGGAGGTTGCCGGGAAGACGCTAGCGCAGGTGTACGACCGGGTCGGGTTCCTGGCCCGCTGATCCGGTCGCCCGCCGCGCCGAAGTGCGGAAGGTGGGCGGGTTGTTCGGCAAGGTCGTCGGGTCGGTCAAGGCGTGGATCGAGCATCAGATCCAGCGCCGGCCGTGGCTCGATCACATGGTGCGCGCGGCGGGCCGCTATCAGCGGCAGCGTGGTGACTACTACGCCGCGGGCATCACCTATTTCACGGTGCTGTCGCTGTTCCCGCTGCTGATGGTGGGTTTCGCGGCGGCGGGCTTCGTGCTCGCGCGAAACCCGGAGTGGCTCACCGACATTCAGAACAAGATCGTCGAGAACATTCCGGGCGCGGCGGGCGATTCGGTCAACGATCTGATCAACCAGGCGGTGGAATCGCGCACCGGGGTGGGTGTGATCGGCCTGCTCACCGGCGCGTACGCGGGGCTGGGCTGGATCGCCAACCTGCGCGCCGCGCTCACCGAGCAGTGGGATCAGCCGGCCAAGGAACGCAATTTCGTGGTCAGCAAGCTGTCGGATCTGCTGGCGCTGGTGGGCCTGTTCTTCGCCATCGGCGTCTCGCTCGGCCTGTCGGTGCTGGCCTCCAGCGGCCTCATCCGCACCCTGCTGAAGAAGTTCGATATCGCCGAATCCGGTTGGATCACACTGCTGCTCACGCTGCTGTCGCTGCTGCTGGCCATCGGCGCCAACTGGGCGGTGCTGGTGTGGATCATCGCTCGCATGCCGCGCCATCCGGTCACCTTCCGCAGCGCCGCGCGGGCGGCGCTGATGGCGGCCATCGCCTTCGAGGCGTTCAAGCAGCTGGCCTCGATCATCTTGAAATCGGTGGTCACCGGCCCGGCGGGCGCGGTGTTCGGCCCGATCATCGGCCTCATGGTGTTCAGCTACATCACCGCCCGCATCATCCTGTTCGCCACCGCCTGGGCGGCCACGGCCTCGGAAAACGAAGTGCCCGCGGATATTCCGCCGCCCGCTCCGGCCGTGATCGAACCCCGGGTGGCGGGGCCGGGGCTCACGGCCGGCGCGGGTGCGGCCTTGTTCGGTGCGGGAGCGATTGCGGGAGCGCTGGTTTCGGCACGACGCCGCCGCTGAGGCTCAGCGGCCGGTCATGCTCGGGGTCGAGGTCGCGCCGACCCCGTCCGCGCCGGCGGCCACCGGGCTGGGCGTGGCATTGTCGGGCTCGGTCGCCTGGACCGGCGCGGTGAAGCCGCCGGACACATTGTCGATATTCCAGCCGGCGGTGCGCGGCATGGGCGCGGACGCCAGGCCGGCGGCGGCGGTGCCCACCGACGCGGACACTCCGATGGCGCCGAAGGCGATCGCGGTGGCCGCCAACGTAACCAGTCGGCGGGTCTGGGTGGTGGATTTCATTGCTCTGCTCCTGTGGGTGACGGGCCTGTTCGGGCTTGTCATCACTGTGCGAGCGGCCACCAATGACCTACCAACGGCAAACCAATGAACCGTGCCGGACGGTATGACAACCTCAGCGGCGCCGATTCAGCCGCCGCGCGCCGGCCAGTAAAACGACCACTAAAATAACGCCGCCGACCATCAGCGTCACCCGCAGATCGCCGTGGCTCGAACTCGGCCCGCTGGCCTCGCCGCCGGTCGACTGCGGCGGACTGGCAAGCGCCACATTGGTTTCCGGCGCGGCGCTGGATTTGGTCCCGGCTGCGGTCAGCGTGCCCACGCTGCTCCCGGACGGCAGCGCGAAGCCGTAATCGAGCAGCTTCGCCGCCTGCTCGTACGGCCGGAAGGGCCGCACATCGGCCTTCAGCAGCGTGACCACCAGCCGGTGGCCGTTGCGCTGCGCGGCCGCGACGAACGTCTGCCGGGCGTCGTCGGTGAACCCGGTCTTGCCGCCGATCGCCCCGTCGTACTCGAACAGCAGGTGATTGTCGTTGGCGATGGGATAGCCCGGATGATCCTTGTCCTCGGGGTTCTTCGGATCCGCCGGATACCCCGGGAACTGCACTTCCTCGGTGTGGATCAGCTCGGCGAACAGCGGCAGCGTCATGGCGTCGCGGAAGATCGTGGACAGATCGTAGGCCGAGGTGCTCATCCCCGGCCCGTCCAGCCCGGACGGTGTCGCGGCGCGAGTGTCCAACGCCTGCAAGGCTTTCGCCCGTTCGTTCATCTTGGCCACCGCGGCCTCGTCCCCGCCCAGCTGGGCCGCGATGGCATGGGCGGCATCGTTGCCGGACGCCATGATCAGCGCCTGGAACAGCTGCCGGTTGGTGTATTTGCCGCCCGGCCCGATGCCGACCCGGGTGCCGTCGGCGTCCGCGTCCTCCTGGGTCCCGGTCACCGTCTTGTTCAGATCCAGCACCCGCAGCGCCACATCCGCGAGCAGCACCTTGATGGTGGAGGCGGGCCGGTAGCGTCCGTGCGGATCCTTGGCCGCCAGGACCTTGCCGGTATCCAGGTCCGACACCATCCACGCGGTGGCCGAGATGCCCTCCGGCACCGCGGGCGCGCCCTTGGGCAGCACCAGTCCGCAGCCGCCCAGTTCCTTGCCGCCGATCGGCGTGCTCGGCACCGGCAGCGCGGCGGGCGCGGTCTGCCCGGGCGCGGGCACCTCGGAGGCGTCGATGGGCGGCGGCGGCGCGGTCTTCTGCGGGCAGCCGTCGGTGTTCGGCGTGGTGAAAGGCGTTGTCGTGGTGGACGGTTGGCCGTGCGCCGCACCGGGTAGCGATGCGATCGACCCGCCGGCGAGGGCGGACAGGCCCACCGCCACCACGGCGGCGATGCGAAGCGAGGCGCGGTTACTCCTGCGGATGCTCATCGATCATGAGCTTAAATGCGGCCCGCCTCGCGGGTGTGATCAGCTCTGGTGCTGGACCGGGCAGCCGTGCGCCAGCGGGCCGAGCAGCTTGTTGTTGTCGTAGAAGTGCTCCAGTTCCAGAATGCGCAGGTCGTCGGAGACCTTGGCGATGGTGATGCCGGTCATCTCGATCATTTCCCCGGTCGGCTGGTGACCCTTGTACTCGCCGGTGTAGCGACCCCAGTGCCGCCATTTGAAGGTGACGGTCGGCGGGCCGGCCAGCACTTCCAGCACCTCCCAGAAGAAACCGCCGGGGAAGGCGGTGTGGAAGATGTCGTGCGAGGACTCGAAGGTCTCGCCCGCGACGTCGTAGAAGGGGTTCTCGCCGATCAGGATGTTGTAGGAGCCGATGCGGGCGAATTCCTCGGCGTCCTGCCACGGTCCGCCGTTGACCCGGCCCCGGTAGTGCTCGGCCACCAGGGAGACCCACTTGGCGGGGTCCTTCTTGTGCGAGACCTCCATCTCGAAGACCTTCACGAGTTCTTCGACGATGTGCTCGAGCGAATCGGGTGCGTGCTGGGTGCTGCGCTCGACCGGAATCACCTGCGCGCTCAAGTGGTAATCGGGCGCGCCCTCCCGCCAGTCCTCGGGGGCGGCGGCGGCGATGACGGCGTCGCGTCCTTGCAGGTGCAGGGGGGTGGCGGCGGATTCGGTTGCTTCAGCGGTCATTTGGAGCCTCGTGTTCCCAGACCCGTTGCGGGGTCCCGTAATTCAAAAACAGACCGGTGCACGTTAGCAGGCTGCAAGGTTCATGTCGCGTCAAGAATTGACAGCGTGTAGCAAATGAGAGACTCTCTCATTATCTAGTTACCATCACTTGATTGGAACTGTCATGAATGATCCCGGAGTGCGCCGCTGGCTGGCCCTCGGTGCGCTGGCCGTGGCCATGCTGACCATCGGCCTCGACGTCACCGTGCTCACCGTCGCCCTGCCCACCCTCGCCGTCGACCTGCACGCCGACACCGCCGCGCTGCAGTGGTTCAGCAGCGCGTACACCCTGGCCCTGGCCGCCGTCATGCTGCCCGCGGGCGCGCTCGGCGACCGCTACGGGCGTAAGAAGTTCCTGCTCGGGGCGCTGCTGGTGTTCGGCGCGGCCTCGCTCGCCTGTGCCTTCGCCGCCTCCTCGGGACAGCTCATCGCCGCCCGGGTGGTGCTCGGCGTGGCGGCCGCGGCCATGATCCCGCTGTCGATGGCGGTGCTGCCGGGGCTGTTCCCGGAACCGGCGCAGCGGCAGCGCGCGCTGACCATCTGGATCACCTCCACCGCCATCGGGCTGCCGCTGGGGCCGATCGTCGGCGGATGGCTGCTGCAGCACTTCTGGTGGGGCTCGGTGTTCCTGCTCAATGTGCCCATGGTGGTGATCGGCGCGACCGCGGTGGCGCTGCTGGTGCCGGAATCCCGCAGCGACAACGACTTCCGCATCGACCTGCCGGGCGTGGTGCTGTCCGCGGCCGGAATGCTCGGGCTCACTTACGGTTTCATCCGGCTGGGCGAGCAGGGCTGGGGCGATGGCGCGGGCTGGGCGGCGGTGGCGGCCGGGGTGCTGGTGCTCGGCGGGTTCCTGCTCTGGCAGCGCCGCTCGGCCAATCCGCTGATCGACGTCGGTCTCTTCGCCGCACCCGGATTCCGTTGGGGGACCGTCTATTCGGTGATCGTCAACTTCGCCATGTTCGGGTTGTTCTTCACCATGCCGCAGTACTTCCAGGCGGTGCTGGGCGCGGACGCCCTGGGCAGCGGATTGCGGCTGCTGCCGCTCATCGGCGGTCTGGCCATCGGCTCCCGGGTGGTCGACAAGGTGCTGCCCAAGGCCGGGCTGCGGGTCGTGCTCACCACCGGCTTCGCGCTGCTGGCCATCGGGCTGGGGCTGGGCGCGCTGATCACCGTGGACAGCGCGTACTGGTTCGCCGCGCTCGCCATCGCCCTGCTCGGATTCGGCATGGGATTCGTCATGCCCGCCGCCATGGGCCTGGCCATGGGTGAATTGGCCGCCGACCGCGCCGGCTCGGGATCGGCACTGCTGCAGGCGCTCCGGCAGGCCTCGGGCACCATCGGCGTCGCGGTGCTGGGGACCGTGCTGTCCACGCAGTACCGCTCGAGCCTGGGCGAGCTGAACCACGATCCGATCGCCGACGGCGTCAATGCCGGTGTCGGAGTGGCTCGTAAGCTCGGCGATCCCGCCGTGCTGCACCACGTGCAGAGCGCGTTTCTCGACGGTATGAGCGCCATGCTCTGGGTCTGCGCGGCCATCTGCCTCGCGGCCACCGTGCTGGCCGCCCTGCTCACCCGCCGGCCGGTCGCACCGGAGTCCGAGACCGATGTTGCAGAATCAGTGCATGCCGGCTGAGTCCAATCCCCAGATCACCGTGGAACCCGCGGGGCGGCACAAGCCGACCCTGCGGGAACGGAAGAAGGAACGCACCCGGCGCACCATCCGCACCGAGGCGTTCCGGCTCTTCCGGGAACAGGGGTACGGCGAGACCACCGTCGAGCAGATCGCCGAGGCCGCGGAGGTCTCGCCCAGCACCTTCTTCCGGTACTTCCCGTCCAAGGAACAGGTGGTGCTGGCCGACGACCTGGATCCGCTGATGGTCCGGGCCATCGCCACGCAGCCACGGGAGCTGCCGCTCATCGCCGCCGTGCGGGCCGCGATCGTGGAGGCGTTCGACGAGATCACCACCGCGGAACTGGAATTCGAGCGGGAACGGATGGCGCTGGTCTACTCGGTGCCGGAACTGCGCGGCGCCATGGCCCGGGAACTCGAGCGCAATATCGAGCTCATGTCGGGCATCGCCGCGGAGCGCCTGGGCCGCAGCCCGGACGATTTCGAGATCCGGGCGATGGCCGGGGCCATGACGGGGGCGATGCTGGGCGCGCTGACCGCGCAGACGCTCACCTTCGACCGCGACCAGATCCTGCGCGTGATCGATTTCCTGGCCGCCGGCATGCCGCTCTAGGCGGTCGCGGTCAGCTCCGCCACCGTGTCGTCGGTCATGGATTCGAAGAACGCCCCCACCACGTCCTCGATCTCGCCGATGGATTCCGCGCAGTACAGCACCGGCTGATAGTGCGTGATGTCGTAGACCCGGGTGCCCATCTCGCGAATGTTCAGCGGGCGCAGTTCGGCCTCCCGGAATTCCTCGATCTCGCCGTACGAGGACAGCAGGCCCGCACCGTAGCAACGGATTTCACCGTGTTCGCGCAGCACGCCGAATTCCATCGAGAACCAGAACACGTCGGCCAGGAACTTGAGCGCGGTGTCGGAGGTGAGGCGGGCGACCGCCGCGCCCACGGTCTCGTACAGCGCCGCGAACCGCGGACTCGCCAATTGATTGGCGTGCCCGAGGATTTCGTGCACCGCATCCGGTTCGGGCGTGTACAGCGGCGCGGAATGATGGCGAATGTACTGGGTGGAATGGAACACCCGGTCGGCGAAGGAGCCGAAGAACTCCCGCAGCGGCACCAGCCCGGCGGCCGGCACATAGCGGAAGCCGGTGAGCGGCACCAGTTTCGCCGACACCTCGTCCAATTGCGGAATGCGATCGGCGGGCAGCCCCAGCCGGTTCGCCGCCTCGATCACTTCGGCGCACGCGTATTTCGCGCGTTTGCGCGCCAGTTCGGCGGACACGATCCGCCACACTTCCTGTTCCTCGCCGGTGTATTCGACCCGCGGCACCGGTTCGCCGGCTCGGTAGCCCAGGGCGAGAGCGGCAATCGCATTGCGGCGGGCGCGATAGTCGGCGTCGTGCACACCGGGATGCTCGTCGCTCAGATGCACGGTGACATCGCCGTCGGCCCCTGTGGTGACCGGAGAATACAGCTGAGCTTCGGTGAACATACCTCGATGCAAGCACCGTAATGTGATCGCGACAACAAACCCCCGTGTAGCTGGACAATTTGTCTAGCTGGGCGGCTCGGTGCGAGCCGGTGACGGCGGTACTCCGGCCGGCGACTGTGCACTGCGCGTACGAGCGGCCGAGACCGGCGTTATCGGGCGAATTCCGGTTGTGGGCCGATCGGGTGGGTATCTCCTTACTGTGAACCGCATGCACCCGGAGTGATCCTTTCGGTGCAGTCGACGGTGAGATTTACCGGAATCGCCCGCGCGACAACGGCGTTCGCGGGCAGTCGCGAAGCGGTACGCGAGAGTGATGTGGTGGGGCAAGTGCTGGGTGGGCCGGAGATCCGGTGGGATCGATTGGAGTTATGGGGCTGCGCGGTCGTCACGCCACGCGGTGAGCTGAACTCGGCTGTCTATCGGAATTTCACCGATGACCTGGTTAAATTCACCGTCGACGAGCCGCGGGCGGTGATCGTCGTACTGGACGAGCTGGTCATACGCGCCGAGCCGCTGCTGACCGCCTTCTCCAGCGCCTGGATGCGAGTCGGTGACTGGCCAGGCGTGCCCATCGTGCTGGTCGCCAAGGACCCAGACCGGTGTGCCAGGTTGCGCCACACCGCCCTGCATCGGTTCGTACCGGTCTACAGTTCGCTGACCGAAGCCTTCGCGACGCTCGGTCATCCGCCGGTGCGCCGGCGCAGCGGTATCGAATTGCCGCCGACCGCCGAAAGCGCCCAGCTCGCGCGCCGTTTCGTCGAGGAGACCTGCGCGCATTGGGAGCTCGCCGAGGTGCGCGCCGACGCCCTGCTGGTGGTCACCGAACTGGTCGAGAACTCTTTCCTGCACAGCCGGGTCGCCGCCGATATACAGGTGCGGCTGGAATATCGCTCCGGCCTGTTCACCGTCGCGGTGGCCGACTCCGACCCGCGCGAAGCCGTGCTGCGCGAGCCCGCACCCGGCTCGTCACGGTGCTACGGCCTGCACGTGGTGGCCCGGCTGGCCGGCGCCTGGGGCTGCACGCCGCGCTGGCCGACCGGCAAGGTGGTGTGGGCGGTGCTGGCCGCCGGCCCGCGCCGCCGGTACCTGCACGGTCTCAATTCCCTGCCGCCGTAGCGGTTTCCGCATCTCCGCTGCCGAGCGGTTCCATGACCAGGATCGCTCCGGTGGCGGCGCCGGACCGATCGCGCAGCGAGGTGCACACCACCCGCACCGTCACGCTGCGCCCGCGCCGGTTCACCCCGTCCAGCTTGATCTCGCAGTGATAGTTCGGATCGCTGAGCGCGGGCCGCACCACCGGACGCAGTTCGGCCACCGGCAATCCGATATCCAGATTCAGCAGATGCTCGCCTTCCGCCTCGTCCGAACGCATGCCTCACAGGTTCTCGGCTCCGCTGTTCCACACCACGATCCGCATGGAGCTGTCGATCACCGCCACACCGGCCGGCCACGAGCTCATCACGGCGGCGAAGAACTCGTTCACCTCGTCGAGTTCGCTGCTGCGCTCCCGCAATTCCTGATTGATGGTCTGCAACTCGTCATTGGTGGACTGGAGTTCCTCGTTCGTCGTCTCCAGCTCCTCCACCGTGGACTGGAGTTCCTCATTGGTGGTCTCCAGCTCCTCATTGGTGGACTGCAACTCCTCGTACGCCGACTCGCGTTGCTGATTGGCGCGATTCAGCTCGGTGAGCAGCCGCCGGGTCGCCGTCACATCGTGGAAGACCAGCGACACCCCGAGCGCGATATCGTCGGCCACCAGCGGACTCACATGTACCTCCAAGGCCAGCACTTCGCCCGGCCCGCGCTGCCATTCGATGTCCTTGATGCGCAGCGCCCGCCGCTCGGTCCGCACCTGATCGATGTAGCCGCGCAGTTCCACCGGACGGTAGGACAGCTCCAGATCCCGTAGCGGACGGCCGATATCGCGATCGGTCAGCCCGAACAGATGCTTCGCCTGCTGGTTGGCCAGCGCCACCACGTCGTCGCCGTTCAGCACCACCTGCGAGACGGGGCCGGTCGAAAAGGCCATGCTCCGCAATGTCTCCACCTGATCCATCTCGCGGCGGTCGGGCACCAGCGCGCGACCGAACACCGATCCCACATCCACCCGCGAGGTCGGCACCTTGCGGAAGACGCGGCGCTTGAGGTCCACCGGATCGAAGATGCGGCTGTGCGAGAGCAGCATCTCCGCCTTGCCGAGGAACAGCATTCCCCGTGGGGCCAAGGCGAAATGGAACTTGTCCAGGATCTTGGTCTGGGTTTCGGCATTGAAGTACATCAGGGTGTTGCGGCAGGCCAGCATGTCGATGCGGGAGATCGGGGCGTCCTGCACCAGATCGTTGCGGCCGAAGATGACCGAGCGGCGCAGATCCTTGCGGAAGGAGTAGCGCCCGCCGATCGGTTCGAAATAGCGCTGAACCAGATCCGGCCCCAGCGGATGCACTTCCTTCTCGCTGTAGACCGCGTGCCGGGCGGTGGTGAGCGCCTCCTCGTCCACATCGGTGGCGTAGATCTTCACCCGCTGCCGGAACTCGTCGATGCCGAGCACTTCCGCCAGCACGATGGCCAGCCCGTACGCCTCCTCGCCGGACGCGCAGCCCGCGCACCACACCCGCACCGGTTCCTCCGGACCGCGTTCGGCCAGCATGGTCGGCACCACCTGGGTCTGCAGGTACTCCCAGGCGTCGGCATCGCGGAAGAAGCCGGTGACATTGATCAGGATGGTGTTGAACAGCGCCACGAACTCGTCCGAATTGGCTTGCAGCACATCCAGATACTCGACGTAGTCCTCCACGCCGAGCTGGGACAGCCGCCGGTCCACCCGGCGCATGAGACTGCTGCGTTTGTAGCCGGTGAAATCGAAACCACGGGCTTCCTTGAGGTACTGCAGGATCTCCTCGAAGCCGTGCGCTGGGCGGGGCGGGTTTTCCTGGTCCACAGGCATAACGTACTAGCCCGGCCGCTCGTTTCCACGCCCGACCAGCAGCTTCCGGATGACTTCCGCAGCATGGCCGTGTTCGGACCCCTGATCGGCGAAGCGCGCGGCCAGGGCCGAATCGCCGAAACGCCTGGCATCGTCGTGCATTCGCTCCGCCAGCTGCTGCTTCTCCTGCAGCGCCCGCAGCGCCGTCCACAGCGCCTTCTCCACCTCCAGGTCCTGTTCGGTCAGCAAGGCTTCGGCCGACCAGGCGTGGCCGACGCGGCAGCGGTAGCGCAGGCCGTCGGCGAGCGAGTACAGCGAACCGCTGCAGTCGGGACAGGTCAATCCGGATGGTGTCGCCATTGCCTCCACCCCGTTCCGGCCGGTGTGGGAACCGGCATCGATATAGGCCTCGATTCGGTCCAGTTCGGACAGTGGGGGCGGCGGCAGCACCGACCGGCGCTGCTTCAGGATCTCCGCCAGCGCTCCGCCGAGCTCGGCCGCCGGCAGCACCAGATCCACCGCCACGTGCGCCAGCGCGCTCGCCGGCATCCCGCGATACAGCGATTCCTCCGGATCCTGCACCGCGGCCAGCCCGCCCTGGCGCTTGACCAGCATCAGCCCGGCCGTGCCGTCGTCCAGCGAACCCGACAGCACCACGCCGGCCACCCGCGGGCCCCATTCCACCGCCGCCGAACGGAACAACGCGTCCACGCCCGGCCGGTGCCCGTTCTCGGAAGGGCCGCGCGACAAGCGGATACGGCCGTCGCGTACCAGCAGATGGTGGTCCGGCACGGCGGTGTGGATGCGCGCCCGCTCCAGCACCATGCCGTCCCCGGCGGGTACCGCGGGCAAGGGGCCGGACCGGCCGAGAATGGGGGCGAGCGCGCTCACGCCGCGTGGCGGCATGTGCAGCACCACCAGGACGGCGGCGGCCAGATCTTCGGGCAGGCCGCGCACGAACTCCCGCAGCGCTTCGACACCACCGGCCGAGGCGCCGACCACGATCAGATCAGCGGGTTCCATACCGGGCCTCCTCTCGATAGGTAGGCCCTGGTTACCTCACGCTACGCCCCAGCACCGTTGGGGGTGTACCCATCGGCGGGCGGCTGAAGCGCTGTGAGGTGGATGGGGCGTGCCTGGAAGCGCCAGCGCTGTCGACGGCGGATGCGCCGGAGGTGGCGGTGCGGTCCGGCGGCGAACGAAAGCCGCCCGCGTCATCGGACGCGAGCGGCTTTCATTGTGGCTCTTCATTTCCGAGCGCCTGCTGCGGTCTTCGACCCGGAATCGGTTGCAGCCGAATCCGTTCCGCCGCCGGGATCAGCGCGGGGCGTTGGCCGGGTCGACCAGCGTCGGGGTGCGGCCTTCCTTGCGGGCGCGCTTGGCGTCCTCGAAGAACTCGCGGCTGAAAAGCGCGGACAGTACGGCGATTCCGGCGCGATGCACCCGGAACTCGCTGGTCTTGGCGGTGCCGGTGAGCCGGATGACGCGGCCCGCGGCAGCCTTCGGCCGGGCGAAGTCCTTGACCCGGCCGCGCCCGGTCCACTCCAGCTCGGACTGGTCGATGACGGCGTCGTCGGGAACCAGCAGCTTGACCATGGCGTGGTCGAGGTCCGCGTGGATGACGATCTCGTCCTCGCCGGCGATGCGCGGCGAGCGGAGGTCGATGACGGCCGAGCCGTAGCGGGCCTTCACGTCGAAGCGGTCGGCGGCGGTCCAGTCGCCCAGGTGCTTGGTGGTCTCGTGATCGGTGTGGATCTTGACGGGGGTGGTGGTGCTCATGGCCTCGGTCCTTTCGGATGCGGTGTGGTCGAGTTCGCCTGCTCATCAATAGTGGCATATGAACTAGTTTCGAAGCAACTAGTTTATGGGAATCTAGTTGTCCGCAACCTAGTAGGATGGGGGTATGACGGCATCGGCGCAGGCCAAGACGCAGATCAAGAGCTCACCGCTCGCCATGGCGGTGCTCGGCATCCTGCACCTCGAGCCCATGCACCCCTATGCCATCCAGCGGCGCATCAAGGAATGGGGCAAGGACAAGGTCGTGAACGTCGGCCAGCGCGCCCAGCTGTACAAGACCATCGCCCGCTTGCAGGACGCCGGCCTGGTCGCCGTCCGTGAAACCGGCCGCGACCAGCAGTACCCGGAACGCACCGTCTACGAGATCACCGACGCCGGCCGCGCCGCCTGCGGCACCTGGCTGGCCGACATGATCGCCAAGCCCCGCAACGAATTCCCGGAGTTCCCCGCCGCCCTGTCCTTCGTCATGCTCCTCGGCCCCGGCGGAGCCCGCATCGAACTCGAACGCCGCGCGAAATCCCTACGCGCCCAACTGGATGAGATGGACGCCGACGCCGCTCAGGCCGCGCAGATGAATCTCCCGCGGGTCGTCGTACTCGAGGACGAATACCTGCGCGCCATCGCCGAAGCCGAACTGCGCTGGGTGGACGGCGTGGTCGCCGACCTTGCCGCCGGAACCCTCACCTGGTCGTGGGAATCGCTTGCCCCGCATCGGGATTCCTCGTCCTGACGCCGCGACGGGCGATGTCGTCGAACCCCGTCAGGCGGCGGGGCAGCGCAGGTCGGCCGGGGGCGGGGTGAGGACGGTCAGGTAGTGGGTGACGGTCTCGTCGATGCAGGTGGAGCCGACGCCGACGACGCCGTGCCGGTAATCCTCGTAGGTGATGAGCGCCGCGCCGAGCTGCTCGGACAGGGCGATGCCACCGTTGTACGGGGCCACCGGATCTCCGGTCGCGGCGATCACGACCGTCTTGGGCAGGCCGGAGATCTCCGGGGTGTGCGGGAGGCGGTCTGCGGGGAGCGGCCAGAAAGCGCAGGCGTCCAAGGGCACCTCGCCGGTGGCGCGGCCGTCGTCGAAGGCGGGGGCGGCGGCGCGGGTCTTGCGATCGCGCTCGACGGCCCCGGCGCGGTCGGTGGGCGTGTGCTCTTCGCGGCACAGCACCACCTTCTGCATATCGCGGTCGGCGGTGCCGGTGGCGGCGAAATCGGCCCAGTACAACAGGGTGTCGCCGCGGCCCGTTGCGAGCTCGCGCAGTCCCGCGTTGATGGTCTGCCACGAAACCGGGCTGTAGAGAAGCACTTTCACCGCATCCACGGCATCGCGGTAGCCGAGGGTGCGGCCCACGCCGGCGGCCGGATGCTCGCGCAGCGGATTCACTAGGGCTCGAAAGGTTTCCGTGGTGCGGGCGGGATCGGACCCGAGCGGGCAGTCCGGGGATTTCACGCACCAGGCGGCGTAGGCGTCGAACGCGCGCTGCATGGCCGCGGGGCGGCGTTCCGCGTCGTCGATGTCGGCCGTCGCGTCGATGCCGCCGTCGAGCACCATGGCGCGCACGCGATCCGGGAAGAGTTCGGCAATGGTGGAACCGATGCGGGTGCCGTACGAGGAACCGAGATAGGTCAGCTTCTTGTCGCCGAGCGCGGCGCGAATGACATCCATGTCCCGCGCCGTCTCGATCGTGCCGATATGGGACAGCACTTCGGTTCCGGTGCGCTCCACGCACTTCGCGACGAAGTCCTTGCGCCGCTGCTCCGTGGCGGCGATACCGGCGGGGGAGTAGTCGAGGTCGGCGTCATTGCGCTCGGCCGCGAATTCCTCGGCGGTGCGGCACATGACCTTCGGCGTCGACGCGCCCACCCCGCGCACATCGATGCCGATCAGATCGAATTGTTCCGCCAGGGCGGTCGGCGCGAGCAGCAGCGGCCGGGTCAGCCCCGCCCCTCCCGGCCCGCCCGGATTGGTCAGCAGCGAACCGATGCGCTGCCCCCAGGCCGGCGCCCGCGACACCGCGATCTGCGCTGTAGCGCCCCCGGGATCGTCGTAATCCAGCGGCACGGTGATCCGCGCACAGGTGATCCGCCACTGCGCCAACCCCTGCGCGCCCGCGAACCCGTCGCACGACCCCCACTCGACGTGCTGGCTGTAGAACCGCTCCAACCCCGAATCCGAAGCGCCGCCCACGATTCCGCATCCGGCCGAGAACAGGAGCGCCGTCAGGCACAGCCGCAGCCATCTCGTCCCCAACGCACACGGTTTCGCGGCTGTCGCACGCGACCGGCCGGGTCGTCCGGCCCCATCGTGCTCTTCGATCATCGGCTCCCCCTCGAATCCTGGTCCGGTCCATGGTGCCCGGAACCGGAGGACGGGGCGGGAGCGGATCCGCTACTGCTGTGCGGGGCAGTGTAGATCGGCGGGCGGCGGCGTGAGATCCACCAGATAGCGTGTCACCGGATCGTCGACGCACGCCACACCTTGACCGTAGATCCCGTGCTGCACGCCCTGGTAGGTCACCATGGACGCTCCGAGCGCTTGCGCCAGCTTCACCCCGCCCGCGTACGGCGTCGCCGGATCGCCGGTCACGCCGACCACCACGACCTTCGGCAGGCCAGTGACATCGGGGACGTGCGGCTGCCCGGTCACCGGCAGCGGCCACAGTCCGCAGACGTCCAGCGGAGCCTGATCGCCCGGCGCATGTCCGTCGTCGAATATCGGTGCGGCGGCGCGGATCCGGTGGTCGAGGTCGGCGGCGGCCGCGCGATCGGTGATCCGTTTGTCCTCGCGGCACAGCACCGCCTGGTTCAGGTCCAATTCGACGGCCCCGCCATCGAAGAACACGTCGGACAGCCGGATCAGAAGGTCGCCGCGGCCTCGGCTCAGTTCGGTCAATCCCTTGGTGAGCGCCGGCCAGCTCTGGGAACTGAACAGCGCGCCCTTCGCGCCGATCACCGCGTCCGCATAGCCCAGGGTGCGCTCGCCGCCGGCCGGAACCGAGTGTTCTATCAGCGGATTCACCAGCGCACGGAACCTTTCGGTAGCCCGCGCGGGGTCCGTGCCGACCGGGCAGTCGGCGGTCTTCGCGCAGTCCGCCGCGTACGCCTCGAACGCGTGCTGGAAGCCCGCCAGATAGGTCACGGGATCGACCATGTAGTCATTGGGGTCCACTCCGCCGTCGAGCACCATGGCCCGCACTCGCGCCGGAAACAGCTCGGCGATGGTGGAGCCGAGCCGCGTCCCGTAGGACCCGCCGTAGAAATTCAGCTTCTCGTCACCGAGCGCCGCCCGGATGACATCGAAATCCCTTGCCACGTCGGCGGTTCCGACATGTGCGAGGAAATCCAGCCCGGTCCGCTCCACGCACCGGTTCACCAGGTCCTGGTTCTCGCGCTCGGTCTGCGCGATCCCGGCGGGGGAGTAGTCGATATCCAGATCCACCCGCTCGGCCGCGGTCTCCTCCGGCGTATGGCACACCACCTTCGGTGTGGAAGACCCGAGCCCGCGCACATCCACCCCGATCAGGTCGAAGCGTTGCGCCACCGCCGTTTTCGACAGCAACACCGGAATCGACGCCAGCCCGAGCCCGCCCGGCCCACCCGGATTGGTCAGCAGCGAACCGACTTTCGCCCCACTCGCGGGCAATTTCGAGACGGCGATCTGCGCCGTAGCGCCCCCGGGCTTCTCGTAGTCCACCGGTACGGTGACCTTCGCGCACTGCATCCCCGCCGCGGAAAGCTCCTTCTCACCGGAGAATCCGGCACAGGACCCCCAATGCACTTCCTGCTCGTAATACAGATTCATTCCCGAATCGCTCTTACCATCGGTGCTTTCGCATCCGGCGGCGGCCAGCAGCACCCCGGCCACCGTGATACGCAGCCATGAACCAGCTTTCGTTCGCCGACCCTGGGCGACCATCGACTCCCCCTCGTTCTCGATCTCTGTATTCAGTGTGCCCGACACGCGAAAGGCGCCCGGCATACGAAAGACCGCCCGCAGCCGAAGCTGCGGGCGGTCAGCGTATTTCGGTTGTCCGGGCGAATCTGCCCGCCGACCCAGGGGTTTCAGGGGCCTGCGCCCCTGAGAGTCCCGAGAGTTGGCTAGCGCGCGAAGAGCAGGGCGCGCTTGACTTCCTGGATCGCCTTGGTGACCTCGATGCCGCGGGGGCACGCGTCGGTGCAGTTGAAGGTGGTGCGGCAGCGCCACACGCCTTCGACGTCGTTCAGGATGTCCAGGCGCTCGCGGGCGCCCTCGTCACGGCTGTCGAAGATGAAGCGGTGCGCGTTCACGATCGCGGCCGGGCCGAAGTAGCTGCCGTCGCTCCAGTACACGGGGCAGGAGGTGGTGCAGCAGGCGCACAGGATGCACTTGGTGGTGTCATCGAAACGGGCGCGGTCGTGCTGGGACTGGATGCGCTCGTAGGTGGGCTCGTTGCCGGTGGTGATGAGGTACGGCTTGACCGCCTTGAACGCGTCGAAGAACGGCTCCATGTTCACCACGAGGTCCTTCTCCTGCGGCAGGCCGCGGATCGGTTCGACGGTGATGGTGATGTCCTTGCCGTTCTTGGGCAGCATGTCCTTCATGAGGATCTTGCAGGCCAGACGGTTGACGCCGTTGATGCGCATGGCATCCGAGCCGCAGACGCCGTGGGCGCAGGAGCGGCGGAAGGTGAGCGTGCCGTCCAGGTAGGACTTGATGTAGATCAGCACGTTCAGGAACCGGTCGGTGGGCAGCACCGGCACCTTGAATTCGTCCCAGTGCGCGCCCTTGTCGTCGTCCGGGTTGAAGCGGGCGACCTTGACCGTGATCATGGTCGAGCCGTCCGGCACCGGAGCCGGCTTCTGCGGAGCCGCCTGGTCGAGTGTGGCAGTCATCAGTACTTACGCTCCATCGGCTCGTAACGGGTCTGCACGACCGGCTTGTAGTCGAGACGGATTTCGGAGATGAGCTCCGGGCTCGTCTTGTACGCCATGGTGTGGCGCATGAAGTTGACGTCGTCGCGATCCGGGTAGTCCTCGCGGGCGTGGCCGCCGCGCGATTCCTTGCGGTTCACCGCGCCCGCCACCGTCACCTCGGCCAGCTCCAGCAGGAAGCCGAGCTCGACGGCCTCCAGCAGGTCGCTGTTGTAGCGACGGCCCTTGTCCTGCACGGTGATCCGCGAGTAGCGCTCCTTGAGCACCTGGATCTCCTCGAGCATGGACTTCAGCGACTCCTCGGTGCGGTACACACCGGCCTTGTCGTCCATGGAGTTCTGCAGATCGGTGCGGATGTCGGCGACGCGCTCGTTGCCGTGATCCGAGAGCAGACCGGCCAGCCAGTCCTGCACCATCTGCGCCGGGTTCTCCGGCATGTCGACGAACTCGGCGCGCTGCGCGTACTCGGCGGCCGCGATGCCGGCGCGACGGCCGAACACGTTGATGTCGAGCAGCGAGTTGGTGCCGAGACGGTTGGCGCCGTGCACGGAGACACAGGCGCACTCACCGGCGGCGTACAGGCCCGGGACGATATCGGTGTTGTTGCGCAGCACCTCGCCGCGGATGCGGGTCGGGATGCCACCCATCACGTAGTGACAGGTCGGCATGACCGGCACCGGCTCCTTGACCGGGTCCACGCCCAGGTAGGTGCGGGAGAACTCGGTGATGTCCGGGAGCTTCTCCTCCAGGACATCCTCGCCGAGGTGGGTCACGTCGATGAGCACGTAGTCCTTGTTCGGACCCGCGCCACGGCCCTCGCGCACCTCGAGCACCATGGAGCGCGCGACGATGTCACGCGGCGCCAGGTCCTTGATGGTCGGCGCGTAGCGCTCCATGAAGCGCTCGCCGGAGGCATTGCGCAGAATGCCGCCCTCGCCGCGGACCGCCTCGGAGATGAGGATGCCCAGGCCCGCCAGACCTGTCGGATGGAATTGGTGGAACTCCATGTCCTCCAGGGGCAGGCCCTTGCGGAACACGATCGCCATGCCGTCACCGGTGAGGGTGTGGGCATTGGAGGTGGTCTTGTACATGCGGCCCGAGCCGCCGGTGGCGAACACGATCGACTTCGCGTGGAAGACGTGCAGCTCGCCGGTCGCCAGCTCGTAGGCCACCACACCGGTCGCGATCGGGCCGTTGGAGCCCTCGGTGAGGATCAGGTCGAGCACGTAGAACTCGTTGAAGAACTCCACGTCGTGCTTGACGCAGTTCTGGTACAGCGTCTGCAGGATCATGTGGCCGGTGCGGTCGGCCGCGTAGCACGCGCGCCGCACGGGCGCCTTGCCGTGGTCACGGGTGTGGCCGCCGAAGCGCCGCTGGTCGATCTTGCCTTCGGGCGTGCGGTTGAACGGCAGGCCCATCTTCTCCAGATCGAGCACGGCATCGATGGCCTCCTTGGCCATGATCTCCGCGGCGTCCTGGTCCACCAGGTAGTCGCCACCCTTGACGGTGTCGAAGGTGTGCCACTCCCAGTTGTCCTCTTCGACGTTCGCGAGCGCGGCGCACATGCCGCCCTGCGCCGCACCGGTGTGAGAACGGGTGGGGTAGAGCTTGGTCAGGACGGCGGTGCGCACCCGAGGACCGGCCTCGATCGCCGCACGCATTCCAGCGCCACCGGCACCGACGATGACGACGTCGTAGCGGTGCTCCTGAATCGGTCGGGATTCACTCATGCGAGGTGGCCTGTTCCTAACTGCTGATGTTGGGATCGAAGGTGAAGATGACGTACGTGCCGGTGACCACGACCAGGATCATGGAGACGACCAGCAGGGTCTTCAGCCAGAACCGGGTGGAGTCCTTGCGGGCGTAGTCGTCGATGACCGTGCGCAGGCCGTTGCCGCCGTGCAGCTGGGCGAGCCACAGCATGCTCAGATCCCAGATCTGCCAGAACGGGGAGGCCCAGCGACCCGCCACGAAGGCGAAGTTCAGGCGCTGCACGCCGCCGTCGATCATCAGCATGATGAACATGTGGCCGATGACCAGGAACACCAGCAGCAGGCCGGAGGCGCGCATGAACAGCCACGCGTACTTCTCGAAGTTGCTGCCGCTCGCGCGGCGGGGCGCGCGGGGGGCGTCGAGGCTGGCCGGGCGGTCGTAGGACTTACCGAGAACAGGTGCGGTCATGTCAGTGCTCCGTCAGCAGGTAGAAGAGCTGGCGGCCGATGCCGGCGCCCGCGATCAGGATCCAGAGGGTCAGCACGACCCACAGCATCTGACGCTGGAAACGCGGGCCCTGCGACCAGAAGTCGACGAGGATGACGCGAATGCCGTTGAACGCGTGGAACAGCACGCAGACGACGAGACCCATCTCCATCAGGGCGACCAGCGGGTTCTTGTAGGTCTCGATCGCGCGGTCGTAGGTGTCCGGGCTGACTCGCACCAACGCGGTATCCAGTACGTGGACGAACAGGAAGAAGAAGATCGTCACGCCCGTGATGCGGTGCAGCGCCCACGACCACATGCCGGGGTCGCCACGGTAAAGGCTGCGCTTCGGCTTGGCCGGAGCTTCTAGCGTGGTCATAGAGTGCGGTGCCTCCAACGTCGTTGATGGACCCGGTCAGATCCGGCCGCGGAGCCGTTGGACTGTCGATAACACCTGCTCACACGTGGAATCGAAAATCCAGTGGCAGTGCTGCAGGCCCGCATTCGGGTACCTGAACCGATCTGAGGAGGACTCTAATCCCCGCGTGTAGGGGGAACTAATTCGGCGTGCCGCTCGTTGGCCGAAAATTGACCGACTTAGGTTTGCCTTTCCTGATTTTTCACACAGTGTGCGAAGGTATGCGCAAGGGTTGCCCCGCGTCCTCGGGAGGATGGTCTGATATGTCCGAAATTGACTGGAACACCTTGCGCGACAACGCTTTACAAGTAATGTCGAAAGCGTATGCACCGTACTCCCGATTCCCCGTCGGGGCGGCCGCTCTCACTTCCTCCGGCGCCGTTGTGAGCGGCTGCAATGTGGAAAATATCTCATACGGACTGGGCCTCTGCGCCGAATGTGTACTGGTCGGTAACTTGATTTCCGCCGGAGCGGGGCGCTTGATCGCCGTTTCGGTGTGCGACTCGCGCGGCGAAATTCTCATGCCCTGCGGACGGTGCCGGCAGATCCTGCTCGAGCACGGCGGACCCGACCTGCTCGTCGACCATCGCAGCGGGCCGACCCCGCTGAAGATGCTGCTGCCCGACTACTTCGGGCCCGAGGACCTGGAAGCCGGGCAGCTGTAGTCCTTTCCGCCGCGCCGCGCATGACGGGGGAGCGCGCGGCGTGCCAGGGTGGAGGGGTGAGTGTG
Source organism: Nocardia yamanashiensis (assembly GCF_021183565.1). Lineage (NCBI taxonomy): Bacteria > Bacillati > Actinomycetota > Actinomycetes > Mycobacteriales > Nocardiaceae > Nocardia > Nocardia yamanashiensis. Next base: position 5,533,217 of record NZ_CP089226.1, on the reverse strand, counting down.
CACTCTGCGGTGGACGTGATCCGGGCCAAGCGCGACGGCGGCGAGCTGAGCGACGCGCAAATCGATTGGGTGGTGGACGCGTTCACGCGCGGTGAGGTAGCCGACGAACAGATGTCGGCGCTGGCCATGGCGATATTGCTGCGCGGGATGACGCGCCGGGAGACCGCGCGCTGGACCGCCGCCATGATCGAATCCGGCAGCCGGATGGACTTCACCGACCTGCCCCGCCCGACCGTGGACAAACACTCCACCGGCGGGGTCGGCGACAAGATCACGCTGCCGCTGGCCCCGCTGGTCGCCGCCTGCGGGGCCGCGGTGCCGCAGCTGTCCGGGCGCGGATTGGGGCACACCGGCGGCACTCTCGACAAACTGGAGGCGATTCCGGGCTGGCAGGCCGACCTTTCGGCCGCGCGCATGCGGGAGATCCTGGCGGATCCGGGGATCGGGGCCGTGGTGTGCGCGGCCGGGGCCGACCTGGCGCCCGCCGACAAACGGCTCTACGCGCTGCGTGACGTGACCGGGACGGTGGAATCCATCCCCCTGATCGCCAGCTCCATCATGAGCAAGAAGATCGCCGAGGGGACCGGGGCGCTGGTGCTCGACGTCAAGGTCGGGTCCGGGGCCTTCATGAAACGGCTGGACCAGGCGCGCGAATTGGCCACCGCCATGGTCGAACTCGGGCTCGACGCCGGGGTGAAGACCGTGGCCCTGCTCACGGCCATGGACACGCCGCTGGGCTGCACCGCCGGAAACTCCCTGGAAGTCGCCGAATCCCTCGATGTGCTGGCGGGCGGCGGGCCCGCCGACGTGGTCGACCTCACCCTGGCGCTGGCCCGGGAAATGCTGGCGCAGGCCGGAATCGACGGCATCGATCCCGCGGACGCGCTGGCCGACGGGCGGGCCATGGACCAGTGGCGGGCCATGATCGCGGCGCAGGGCGGCGATCCGGACGCGCCGCTGCCGCAGGCCGCGCACACCGAGATCGTGCGCGCGCCCGCCACCGGGGTGCTGACCCGGCTCGATGCCATGGGCGTCGGGCTGGCGGCCTGGCGGCTCGGGGCCGGGCGGGCGCGGCAGGGGGATCCGGTGCAGTTCGGGGCCGGTATCGAAATGCATTTCAAGCCGGGCGATCCGGTGGCGGCGGGGCAGCCGCTGCTGACGCTGCACACCGACACGCCCGAGGCGTTCCCCGCGGCGCTGGCTGCCCTGGACGGCGCGTACGCCGTCGGCGAGCTCGGCCAGGTGGCGGCCGGACAGGTGATCCTCGACCGCATCGGCGACTGACTGGCCTCGGCGGCTGCCCGCTCGTCATCCCGGCGTGCTTTCGGCCGGGATCTCACTTCTCGGGCGCGGTTAGCCTGGAGAAGGTGAATCGCAGAAACGAACGCCGATTACGCGGGACGGTCGCGGCGGGCCTGGGCGCGCTGGCGCTGGGCATCGCGCTGCCGCTGACCATGACCCAGGCCGCCGCCGAACCGCGCATCGATATCAACCCGCCCCAAACTTCCAAGGCCCAGCCGTATCCGTACTACTCCAGCTGCGCCGAGGTGCGCTCGAAGGGCAAGGCCCCGCTGTACGCCGGTCAACCCGGCTACACGGCCTATCTGGACCCCGACGGGAACGGTGTGGCCTGCGGCTAGCAGGTGACGATCGCGTTGATCCCAGCAACGCGTGGGCAACGACACGCCAACGTGCGAGTGGACACAGGCGAACTGTCATGCCGCAGAACGAGAATGCGGCTACCGTTTCTACATGACTGGACCGACGCCGCTGACCCTCGCTTCGATCCGCCAGGCGCCCAAGGCGGTCCTGCACGACCACCTGGACGGCGGCCTGCGACCCGCCACGGTACTGGAACTGGCCCGCGACTGCGGGTACGACCAGTTACCGGCAGGCGATGCCGAAACCCTGGGCAACTGGTTCCGGGACGCCGCCGACAGCGGATCGCTCGAGCGGTACCTGGAGACCTTCGCCCACACCGTGGCCGTCATGCAGACCCCCGAAGGGCTGCGGCGGGTGGCGCGCGAATGCGCCGAGGACCTGGCCGCCGACGGGGTGGTGTACGCCGAGGTGCGGTTCGCGCCCGAACAGCACCTGGAGAACGGGCTCACCCTCGACGAGGTGGTCGAGCACACCATCGCCGGATTCCGCGAAGGCGAAGCCCTGGCCGCCGCCGCGGGCACACCCATTCGCGTCACCTGCCTGCTCACCGCCATGCGCCATGCCGCACGCTCGCGGGAGATCGCCGAACTCACCGTGCGCTGGCGCGATCGCGGCGTCGGCGGGTTCGATATCGCCGGCGCGGAAGCGGGCTACCCGCCCTCCCGCCACCTCGACGCGTTCGACTACATGCGGGCCAACCACGCCCACTTCACCATTCACGCCGGCGAGGCCTTCGGCCTGCCCTCCATCCACGAGGCCCTGGCCTTCTGCGGCTGCGACCGGCTCGGCCACGGCGTGCGCATCACCGACGACATCACCGACTCCGCCGACGGACCGAAGCTCGGCCTGGTCGCGAACTACGTGCGGGACATGCGAATTCCGCTCGAACTGTGTCCCAGCTCCAACGTTCAGACCGGCGCCGTGCCCTCGCTCGACAAGCACCCCTTCGACCTGCTTGCCCGGCTCCGCTTCCGCGTCACCGTCAACACCGACAACCGGCTGATGAGCGACACCTCCATGAGCCAGGAAATGCTCAAGCTCTCACAGACTTTCGGCTACGGCTGGAGCGACCTCGAGCGCTTCACCATCAATGCCATGAAGTCCGCCTTCATCCCCTTCCCGGACCGGCTGCGCATCATCGACGAGGTGATCAAGCCGGGGTACGCGGTACTGCTCGGTTGAGCGTTCCACAGTCGCCGGATGTGGTGCAGCCCAAGGAAATACCGCTAGTGAAATAATGGTGTTTCAATAACATTCGAACCGGCGGCCAAGTGGGCCGCCGGAAGGATGACCGCACCGCATGACGAAACGACTGATCGGCGGCTTGGCCGCCGCCCTGCTCGCTGCCCTCACCGCGCCGGCGCTACTGGCCGGTCCCGCGTCAGCTCGGGTCGAGGCGATCTCGGTGACGGTCGGCCACGACGTCCCGCAGAACTGCGAGGTCGGGGAAAGCTGCCGCATCACCGTCGAGACGTTCGGCTTCGACCGGAAGGACCCGGTGACCCTCACGATCGACGGCGTGGTGGTTTTGGATCGGGTAGCCCCGGCCGTCACGTCCACCAGTTCGGTGGTGGTCCATTTCTGGCAGCCTCAGGCCAACGGTGCTCACACGATCAGCGCTACCCAGGGCTCCTCGACGAAATCGGTGACCCTGACGCTGCCCGGCGATGTCGGCTGGCATCCGCAGCGAGTGATCGTCCCGATTCTGGATGCGCTCCTGGTGAATCTCGGCTCGGTGGATTCATCGACCATGTCGTCGCAGGGGAGCAGTCGCTAGACGCGCGTGCCCGAAGGTATTCGCCGTGGCCGCAACGGATTACGGCCACGGCGCGGGGATCACGCCTTGTTGAGCCGGGTTTCGAAGGCTTCCTGGAGCACCTTCCACGCCTCGGCCTCGGCCTGGAACGGCGGGTTCGGGGCCATCCGGGTGGGGTCCGGGTTGAGCAGGTAGGAGACGTACCAGCCGAGCGGGGTGGAGACGGCCAGGGCGGCTTCGACGGTGTCGTCGTCGGCGTAATCGGCGGCGTCGGTGAACAATTCGACGGCGAGGTCGAGCTGGTCGGTGTCGACCGCCTGGGGGCCTTCGGCCAGATCGTCGGCCAGGCCGGGGAGGACGTAGACGTTCTCGTCGTCGACCTCGACTTCGAGGGAGCCGTCGACGGCGGCGGTCTGGACGTCGCCGTAGGTGCTCACCCGGGCGAGGTCGTGCTCGTGGTCGTCGGCCAGGTAGCGGGCCAGGGCGCGCTCGGAACCGAAGACGGTGATCTTGCCGTCGGTGCCCAGGAAGATGGGCTCGTCGTCGACGTAGCAGCGCAGGGTGAAGAAGGTGCCGTCCGAGGTCACGATCTTGACCGGGTCGATGCCGATCTCGTGCCAGAACGACAGGTCCTCGTCGTCCTCGTCCTCGTCGTCCTCATCGAGATCGACGGGCTCGAACTCGGACTCCTCGTCGCTGTCCGCCGCGTCCTCGGCATCCACGACATTCTCTTCCGCCGCAAGCAGTTCCGCCTCCGCGACGGCGACCGCGTCGGCGTCCACCTCCGGGAGCGAGACCACCGAGTCGACGGCGTCCAGCACCGCGTCCCAGTCCTTGGCGATGGCCGCGCCGATCTGGTTCCAGAGTTCCTCGCCCTCCTGGCCGGCGAAGGCGCTCACGCCCGCGGGCAGCGCGCCCAGCACCGGGTGCGAGCCGAAGAACTTGATGACGGTGTCGAGCTCGCACACGTCACCGAGATTGCGGACGATATCGAGGGTCTCCTCGAGCTCGGACACCACCTCGGGGTCCGGGTCCTCGGCGGCCAGCTCGGGCACGCCGACCAGATCGAAGACGAACTGCTCCTCGGGCTCCAGTTCGGCGGCGGACAGACCAGCGATGATCTTCCAGGCCGGATGGTCCACGAGATCGTTGTCGGAGTTGGTGCGAATGAACGCGGCCAGCTCCGCGACGGACTCGAAACCGTACAGGTCTTCCTCGTGACCGAGGAATGCCTGCCACTCATCGTCACCGTCTCGCCAGCGCGGTGCCCACAGGGTGACGAGATCGCCTTTGGTCAGGCCGAGCGCGATCGGGACGATGTCTCCAGAAGCCATGACCGGAAGCCTATCTAGTGCCCGCCTCAGGCACTATCCGGGCCGCCCCTCACATTTCCGGCCGGGAACGACTTGTTCAGTTCGGCAAGGATCTTGGCGCGTTCGGCGGTGGCCGCGGCGGCGGCCTGCTGGGCGGTCCACAGCATCAACTGGGCAACCTCCGCGGGCGGCCGGGAAGTCACCGATTCGGCCAGCCACAAGCCGGTCAGCGCGCCTTCCCCATCCACCTCGGCGGTGCAGGAACCGTCTTCCGAGGTGTAGCGGGCACGGAGATTCCGCAGCCCCGCCAGCGTGGATTCCAGGGCTTCCAGCTGGTTCGCGGCCCCGTTCACCAGGGCGTCCATCTCCCCGCTCATGCGTTGCGCGTCCAGCTGGTGGGGCCGGTGTCCTGATCGTCGAGGCGATCGAGTTCGTCGGCCGCGGCCCGGCGGGTGGGCAGCCCGAGCCGGTCGAGCGCTTCGTCCGGCATGCCCGCCTCGGCCAGGATCTCGCGCCGCCGCGACTTCGCCACGATCGCCGACCGCCGGGTCAGCCGCAGCACCTCGTCGGCGAGAGCCTGTGCGCCGTAGCGGTATTCGCCGCGCTCGAACCGGATCTCCACCGGCATGCCCTGATCGGTCGCGTGCACCGTGACGGTCCCGGCGCGATTAGCGCTCGCGGCCACCGTCACCTTCGGAACAGCATCCGGCCCACTCATGCGGTCGGCCTGTAGAACCCGAGGAATCGCATACCGCTGTTCTCCGTCCTGATCGCGCCGACCTGCACCGGATCACCTGCTTCGACCAATTGCCCGTTCCCGATCACCATTGCCACGTGCCCGTCCCACACCGCCAGATCCCCGGGCATCAAGTCCCCTGGACCCACGCGCAGATGCCCGTCGCCCTGTTCCTGCGCCAACCGCGGCAATCGCACCCCGGCCTCGCCGTAAGCCCACTGCGTCAACCCGCTGCAATCCAGCCCCGCACCGGGCGTCGTGCCGCCCCACACGTACGGCGTCCCCACCGCACTCAGCGCATTCCGCACCGCGTCCGCGGCCTGCTGGTTGGGCGCTACCACGGTACTGCCATCCGGAAGCGTCACCTGCACCCCGGTTCCCGCCGGGCTCGTCCGTGGCTCCGCTCCCGCCGTTCCGCCCCGGCCGGCGGACTGGCCGTCCCGCCCGCGCGCACCGGTCGACGAGGCAGGCGTGGTCATCAGCCCACTCACCATCGATGCCCCGGATTCCACCACCTTCCCGCCGCTCGACAACACCGTCGAACCGGATTGCGCCACATCACTGTTCGCCGCCGTGGTCACCGAGGCGGGCATCACCGCGCCGCCCGCCTCCGCCACCGGAATCCCCGCCGGTGCGGGCGCCGGAATCGGCGTGATCAACTCGCGCATCGCCGCCGTCTCACCCGCCAATTCACCCCGCACCCGCTCGACCACCCGCACCGCTCGCCCGAGATGGTCGACGGCCGAACCGACGATCGCCGTGATCCCCGCCGGCGAAACCGCCGTCGCCCCGAGCAGCTCCACCGAGTCGAGGAACGACCGCAGGATCTTCTCCAGCTCCTTCCGCCCTTGCGCGATGGCCGCCTCGACCCGCTCCACCCCGGCCGCCATGGCCGTCCCCCGGTCGGACAAGGTGACCGCGCTCGTCTGCACCCGCAGCGCCTTGTCCATCGCGGCATCCCCGCCCCGGCTCTGCCACCCCGCGTACAACCCGTTGATCCCGCCGCGCCCCGCCGCGTGCACCTCGTCGATCGTCGCCGAGCCTTCCCGCAGCAGCGCCGCCGATCCGGATGCCCCACCGGCCCCGAAACTCGCCCCCAGCGCCTCGATCGGCCGCGCCAGCGCCCCCACATCCAATAACCCGCTCATGCGTCGACCCCCGTCCGGAGGGTGGCGAGCCGGCGGTTGTTCGCGTGACGACAGCCGGACAGGGCAGGGGCGGCGTTGCGTGACGCCGTGCTGCCGCTGCGCCCGCGCGACGCGTGGGCGTCACCTGCCCGGCTGATGCGAGCTGAACTGCTGACAGCCGGGTTTCCCGATTTCGCGGCGGTTTTTCGGGTGGTCATGCGCTCTGCTCCGGGTTGGATGTGGCCTCGGCGGTGCTGATTCGCAGGGCGGCGGCGTAGGTGTCGTCGATGGTGGTGCAGGCCGTGGCGCCGCCGGTGGTGGCCAGTCCGAGGCTGGTCAGGACGGCGGCTAGGTCGGTGAGGGTGGTGGTGTGGGTGGTCAGGGCCGCGGTGAAGGCGGTGCGGAAGTCGGCGCCGATGAGGCCGAAGGCGGGGGTGAGTAGGAGGGGGTCGGCGGCCGCGGTGCGGGCGGCGGTCGCGGCGAGGGTGGCGGCCATGGTGTGGGCGGTGGCGGCGTAGGCGGCAATGGCGTTGGGGTCGAGCGTGATTCGGTGCATGGGTGCCCCCGTGGTGGCCGGTCGCTGGGTGGTCGGGTCCTGTGTGGGGTTGGACGCGCGGGGCGGGGGAGCGGTTCCACCGATTCCGGGAAATCTGACCGGTGGGGATCTTGGTCCGGTTCTCTGACCTATCGTTTTCTTATGCGCACTCACGTCGTGGACCATCCGCTCGCTGCCGCTTTGCTGACCACCATGCGGGATGAGCGCACCCCGAATCCGACATTCCGGGCGGCGCTGCGGGAGCTGACCGGGATGCTGGTGTACGAGGCCATGCGGGACGCGCCGATCGCCACCTTCCCGATCGCCACGCCGGTCGCGGCGGCCGAGGGCATCCGGCTGGCCGCGCCGCCGCTGCTGGTGCCGGTGCTGCGCGCGGGGCTGGGGATGGTGGAGACCGCCGAGAATCTGATTCCGGACGCCCGGATCGGGTTCGTGGGGGTGGCGCGCGACGAGAAGACGCATCAGCCGACGCCCTACATGGAATCGCTGCCCGAGGATCTGTCGCACACGCCCGTGTTCGTGCTCGATCCGATGCTGGCCACCGGCGGGTCCATGGTCTACACCCTCGAATTGCTGGCCACCCGGCGCGCGCGGGACATCACGGTGCTGAGCGTGGTGGCCGCCCCGGACGGCATTGCGGCACTGGAGAAGTCCGGGCTCGCCAACCGGTTCTTCACCGCGTCGATCGACCGCGGGCTGAACTCGGACGCCTACATCGTGCCCGGGCTCGGCGACGCGGGCGACCGCCAATTCGGGCCGCGCTGAGCGGGTTACCGGCGCGGCCGCCAGGCCTGCGGCGCGAACAGTTCCAGGTGGGTGCAGGATTTGCAGCGGAAGGCATGCACCTGGAAGCGCGGTTTGCCCATGCGCTTGGCGCCGCCGAACACGCCGACTTCGAGCGGTCCCGGAATCCACCTGGTGTACCCGGCCGAGGAGTCACCGGAGTCGTCGAGAAATCCCGTTTCCAGATCCGAGCTTCCGCAGTGCGTACAGGTCTGATCGCTCACGGGCCACCTCACAGCTTTTCGCAGAACTCCCGGATATAGGAAAGCCTAAGTGCGGCAGCGGCCTTCGCGGGCGCGATTGCCGCATCCGAGATCACCGGCTCGAACACCTCCAGGTAGCACTTGAGCTTCGGTTCGGTCCCCGAGGGCCGCACCACCACCCGCAGCGATTCGCCTTCGAAGATCAGCGCATCGGTCCGCATGGGCCCGCGCACCGCCGCCAGATCCGTGAGCGTGACGGCCTCTCCCGCGATCTCGGTGGGCGGCGTCTCCCGCAACCGCGCGACCACCGCCGCGGCCTCCTCGGCATCGGCCAGGCGCAACGACACCTGATCCCCGGCGTGCACCCCGAACTCGACCGCGTACGCATCGAGCACGTCGTCCACGGTCCGCCCGGCCGCCTTCAACTGCGCGACCAGGTCCGCCGCCAGCACCGCCGCCGAGATCCCGTCCTTGTCCCGCACCGCCGACGGATCCACGCAGTGCCCGATCGCCTCCTCGTACGCGTACACGAGCCCCTCGCCCGCCCGCGCCAGCCACTTGAACCCCGTCAACGTCTCCGCGTACCGCGCCCCGCGCGCCGGAGCCAGCTTGCTCAGCAGCCGCGACGACACGATCGTGGTGGCGACGAGTGAATCCGGTGTGGCCGTGCGCAATACGAAATCCCCGAGCAGCACCCCGGTTTCGTCCCCGCGCAGCATTCGCCATCCGTCCGGCCCGGGCACCCCCACCGCGCACCGGTCGGCGTCCGGATCCAGCGCGATGGCGATATCGGCGTCGAGCCGTTCCGCCAACTCCAGCAAGAGATCCGACGCCCCCGGCTCCTCCGGATTCGGGAACGCCACCGTCGGAAAATCCGGATCCGGCGCGAATTGCTCGGTCACCACGACGATGTCGGAGAACCCGGCCTTCCGCAGCGCCGCGGTCGCGAGTTCGCCGCCCACACCGTGCATGGCCGTCAACGCGATCCGAATATCGCCGCGCTCCGCGGGAATCCGGCCCAACGGCCCGCCGAGTTCTTCGCCCGGCTCCCGGTTCGCCTCGCCGCCGATAGTCTCGGGCAGCACCGCGACCCGCGCCAGGTAGCGGCGGACGATCTCCTCACCCATCGCCTCGGCCGAGGTCTCGTCCGGGAGGTCGAGCAGGCTCGGTTTCGGGGCGCCCGGCGTGGGATCGCTGCGGGGGATGCGGCCGTGCACGGCGTCGATGTGGCGTTCGATCTCGGCGTCGGCGGGCGGGACCAGCTGGGAGCCGCCGTCGAGGTAGAGCTTGTAGCCGTTGTCGGTGGCCGGGTTGTGCGAGGCGGTGATCTGTACGCCCGCGACCGCGCCCAGCGCGCGGACCGCGTAGGCCACCACCGGGGTGGGGAGGGGGCGGGGGAGGGGCAGTACGGAGAAGCCCGCCGCGGCGAAGACCTCCGCTGTCGCCACGGCGAATTCGACGGAGCCGTGGCGGGCGTCGTAGCCGACGATCACCAGCCCGCCGCCCAGGCAGCGGTCCCGCAACCAGGCGGCGATGCCCGCGCTCGCGCGCGACACCGTCTCGACGTTCATTCCGTCCGGTCCGTCTTGCAGCGGACCGCGCAGTCCGGCGGTGCCGAAGCGCAGCATGCGCGTCTCCTAGAGTCGTTCCAGCACGCCGCGCAGGAGTTTGCCCAATCGGGTTGCGGCGGCGTGACCTTCGGCGAGCACCTCCGCGTGGGACAGGTGCGCGCCGGTCATGCCGGCGGCGAGGTTGGTGACCAGCGAGATGCCGAGCACGCGGGCGCCCGCGGCCCGGCAGGCGATGGCCTCCAACACGGTGGACATACCCACCAGATCGGCGCCCATCGTCCGGAGCATGCGGATTTCGGCCGGGGTCTCGTACTGCGGGCCGGTGAGCCCCGCGTACACGCCCTCGGTGAGGGTGGGGTCGATTTCCTTTGCCAGCGCCCGCAATTCGGGATCCCAGGCATCGACCAGATCGACGAAGTTCGCGCCGGTCAGCGGCGTGCGCCCGGTCAGATTGAGATGGTCGCTGATCAGTACCGCCTCGCCGACCCGCAGCCCCTCGCGAATCCCGCCCGCCGCATTGGTGAGCAGAACGGTGTCCGCGCCCGCGGCCACGGCGGTGCGGACGTTGTGCACGACCTGCGCCGGCTCGTGCCCTTCGTAGAGGTGCTGGCGCCCCATGAGCAGCAGCACCGGCGACTCGTCCACGTGGACGGAAACGATCGTGCCCTGATGCCCCTGGGCGGTGGGCGACCCGAATCCCGGCACTTCGGCCATGGGAATCGTATGGTCGGGTTCCCCGATCTGAGCGGCGGCTTCCTGCCAGCCGGATCCGAGGATCACCGCGACCCGGTGTTTCTGCACTCCCGTACGTTCGGCGATCGCCTGCGCGGCGGCCTGTTCGGCTAGCATGTCCGCCACCCTAGTCGCAGGCGATCTAGCGTGCTCGGGCACGCCGCCGACCTGCCGGTTTCGCCCTTTTTTCGCTGGGCCCGCGCCACCGCTACGCAAGAGCTACCCGTCGGTAGGTAGCGCGACCGGCCCCCGCTACGCTTCCCCCATGCCGTACTTGAAGCGTGATGGGGACGTGTTCGTGCTGTACCTCGGAACCGAGGGCCAGGACATCGACAGCGACAACCGATTCCATCCGGACTGGATCGAGTCGGTGCACGCGCTGCTCGACGAGGTCGAGGCGTCCGAGGGCCCGGCCGCGCTGGTCGTGACCGCCAACGGCAAGTTCTTCTCCAATGGCCTGGACACCGAATGGCTGTTCGGCAATTTCGACAAGAACTGCTGGTACCTGGACCGCGTCCACTCTCTCTACACCCGCCTGCTGGGCTTCCAGATGCCGACGATCGCGGCCGTCAACGGGCACGCCTTCGGCGCCGGCGCCATGCTGGCCACCTCCTGCGATTTCCGCATCATGCGCGCGGACCGCGGTTTCTGGTGCCTGCCCGAGGTGCACCTGGGCATGCCGTTCACCGTCGCCATGAACGCTCTGGTCACCGAGCGCCTCACCAATCAGGTTGCGGTGGAGGCCATGACGACCGGTCGCCGCTACGCCGCCGATGACGCCATCGCCGCGGGCATCGTGGACGGCAAGACGGATGCCGAGTCGTTGCTCGCCACCGCCGTGGCCCGCGCCGACGAGCTGAAGGGCAATCGCAAGCCCAACCTGCCCGTGATCAAGCGCGCCCTGCATCAGCGCGCGCTGGCCGGCCTCGCGGTGGAGACCACCCCGGAGAACCTGGCTTTCAGCATCTGACGATTCCACCCCCTGGGCTGCGGCCCGGCGCCCCCGGAAGGGGCGGGGGCGGGGCGGTGATTCCCCGTGTGGGGGTTCGGGGACGCACCCCCGAATCCCCTTCCCCCGCAACATCCGGGGGTTTTCGCGTCGCCGGGTGCGCGCGCTTGCCCGGCGAGTGCAAGACTGTGTTCCATGCCTCCATCGCGCGGCGGCGATGATTCGGAGCCTTTGAAACCGATCAGTCGGCACGATTCAAACGTGTCGGCGCTGGGTGCTGCCCCGACGACGCCCGATCCGGCCTTGCTCGCGGCCTCGGACAAGGCGATCGAAGCGAATCGCGATCAGCTGATCGCACTTTCGCATTCGATTCACGGCGAGCCGGAACTCGCCTTCGAGGAATTCCGCAGCGTCGCAAAGACGATCGAACCCCTGCGCGAGTTCGGTTTCAAGATCAATTCCGGGGTCGCCGATCTACCCACCGCTTTCACCGCCGAATACGGCAGCGGAGACCTAACGGTCGGTATTTTTGCCGAATACGACGCACTACCGGAAATAGGCCACGCCTGCGGGCACAACATCATCGCCGCGTCCGCCGTCGGCGCCGCGCTGGGCCTGGCCGCCGTGGCCGACGCCTGCGGCATCACCGTGAAGGTGCTGGGCACGCCCGCCGAGGAATCTGGTGGCGGCAAGGTCCTCATGCTGGACCGCGGCGTTTTCGACGATCTCGCCATGGCGCTGATGGTGCACCCCGGTCCCGAGGACATCGTGGGCGCGCGCTCCCTCGCCCTCGCCGATTTGTCCGTTGTTTTCCACGGTCGGGAATCGCACGCTTCCGCCGCCCCGGAATACGGGCGAAACGCACTCGACGCCATTACCGTCGCGCAAGTCGCTCTCGGTTTGCTACGGCAACATCTACTGCCCGGACAGCAACTCCACGGTATAGTCGGGTCGGGCGGTGTGGCCCCCAATATCGTGCCCGGCCACGCGGAACTGCTGTATTACCTACGGGCAGTCGACTCCGCGGCTCTCGAAGATCTGATGCAACGCGCATCGGCGTGTTTCGAGGCAGGTGCCCTGGCGACCGGATGTACACACGAAATCCGGAAGCTCGCGCCGACATATACGGAGCTGACTCCGGACAGCGCACTACTGTGTGCCTATCGCGAGCAGATCCGCCGTCTCGGACGCGAGCCCATCGCACCGGAACTCGAGGCCGCGAGGCCACTGGGCAGCACGGACATGGGCAATGTCACCAATGTCATCGCGGGCATCCACCCGGTCATCGGCATCGATGCCGGGGGCGCGGTGACGCACCAGCCCGCGTTCGCGGCGGCGGCCGTGAACGCCTCCGCCGATCGCGCCGTCCTGGACGGGGCAACGGCTTTGGCTCGCACCGCGATAACCATCGCAGGCGATCAATTTCATAGGGACAGGTTGTCGGAACGCGTTACCCAACGGCAGTTTCAGCGACAGGAGGACATTCGGTGAGCACAACCGGCCGGTCCGCGGCGCGAAGTACCGGACCAATGGCGGCGTCCTGCGTTTCCACGCAGAGCCCCGCGAGCGTCGCAATGGAACCGGCGACGGGACACGAGATGGTCGAGGCATGGCTCGAGGAGCACATGGAGGACCTGATTTCGTGGCGCCGTCACATCCACGCCAACCCGGAGCTGTCCCGCACCGAGTTCGGCACCACCGAATTCATCGAGTCCTGGCTGGTCAAAGCCGGGCTCGAGCCCCGCAAACTACCGAGCGGCACCGGCCTGATCTGTGATATCGGCCCGGACGGACCTCGCATCGGACTGCGTGCCGACATGGACGCGCTGCCGCTGCAGGAGTACACCGGGTTACCGTTCGCCTCCACCGTGCCCGGCGTGTCGCACGCCTGCGGGCACGACGCGCACACCACCATTCTGCTCGGCACCGCGCTCGCGCTGGCCGAGATCGCCGATCAGCTGCCGGTCGGCGTGCGGCTGGTCTTCCAGCACGCCGAAGAGGTCATGCCGGGCGGGGCCATCGACATGGTCGCCGCGGGCGCGATGGAAGACGTGTCGCGCATGTTCGCCGTGCACTGCGACCCGCGCCTGGAGGTGGGCCGCGTGGGGATTCGCGTGGGCGCCATCACCTCGGCCGCCGACACCGTGGAACTGGTCCTGGATTCGCCCGGCGGGCACACCTCGCGGCCGCATCTGACCAGCGACCTGGTCTACGCCATCGGCACGGTCATCACCGGGCTGCCCGGGCTGCTCTCCCGCCGCATCGATCCGCGGACCAGCACCGTCATGGTGTGGGGCGCGGTCTCGGCGGGCAAGGCGCCCAACGCGATTCCGCAGACGGGCATGCTCACCGGCACCGTCCGCACCGGCGATCACGCCACCTGGTCGCTGCTCGAGCCGATGGTGCGCGAGATCGTCGAGGGGCTGCTCGCCCCGACCGGCGTCCGCTACCAGCTCAACTACAAGCGCGGCGTGCCGCCGGTCGTCAACGACGAGTTGGCCGTGCGCATGTTCGAGGAGGCCATTCGCGGCCTCGGGCCCGATGCGCTCGCCGACACCCAGCAGTCCGGCGGCGGCGAGGACTTCTCCTGGTACCTGGAGGAAGTCCCCGGCGCGATGGCGCGGCTCGGCGTCTGGTCGGGACAGGGCGAACAGCTCGACCTGCACCAGCCCACCTTCGACATCGACGAGCGGGCGCTGGCCGCCGGCGTGCGGGTCTTCACCAACCTGGTGCTGAACGCGCGCTGAGGCGTGAAAGCGATGAAAAGTCCGGCCGCACCCTGACGGGTGCGGCCGGATTCGTATGCGGGGGGCCTGGACTACTTCTTGGGCGCGTATTCGCCCCAGCCGTGCCAGTGGTCGATCTCGATCCAGGCGCTGACGCGCTTCTGGTCGCGGACGGCGTACGGGGCGCCCATGTAGTGCTGGGAGATGCGGTCGATGACCGAGGAGTCGGGATCGGCTTCGAGGGACACGATGCGGCCCTGCACGCTCACGTGGCTGTACCAGTTCCCGGAACCGAGCACGGTCAGCGAGACCCGCGGATCCTCGCGCAGCCAATCCAGTCGCTTGCGGAAATCGGCCAGGTTCACCAGGATTCGGCCGTCCTCGTACAGGTACCAGGTGGCCACCGACACCGGCTGGCCGTCCGGCTTGTTGGAGGCGATCACGGCGGGGTTCGGCTGAGCCAGGAATTCGGCGACGGCGGCGGGCAGGGGCGGGTTGGACATCGCGATCCTCTCGACGGGAGATGTTTCGTCGATAACCAACGTATGCGCGGCCCGGATCTTCCGCGCTGATCACGGCCGGGAAAACGCCGGACCGTACCCGCGGCGGGGTACGGCCCGGTGTGAAGAGCGGAACGCCGGGGCGGTCAGAGCCCGAAGGTGCCCGGGCCGACGTTCTTGGAGTTACGGGTGCGTAGCGCGTGCACGTATTCGTTCGGCGCACCGGCCTTTTCGGCGGCATCGGAGATGACTCCGATGTAGCGGGCCGACGGCAGACCACCCTCGTAGGCGTCCAGCACGTACAGCCAGGCCAGTACCGGGTCGGTGCCCGTGCCCTGGTTCGGAGTGACGCGCAGGCGGATCTTCTTGTGAATGCCGAAGTCCGAACCTTCCCAGCGGTCGAGGCTCAGCTCATCTTCGCTGGGCACGTCGTAAAGGACGACGAACACGCGTGAGCCCGGCTCTTCGACCACCGTCGCGAGCGGTCCCTCCCAGCCGATATCGTCCCCGGCGAAGGTGAGGCGCCACCCTTCCAGCCAGCCGGTTCCGTATACGGGGGAGTGCGGACAGCGCTTGAGCATCTGCTCGGGATCCATGTTGGACCCGTAGGCGGCGTAAATCGGCACCGTAAAAGCCTATCGAACAATCACCGCAACCATCCCCGATCCCGATCACAGGGCGGGTCCGGCTATAGCGAAAACGCACAATCCACGCGCATGTCACATCTCGACACGCCGTGCAGGGCTGTGACGAAGTCCGCTCTCGATGCGGTCGGAGCTGTGCGGACGCTGAAAGATAACGTTGTAGGAGTGGCGCCGGAGACCCCGGAGCACGGAGGAGAAGCGAGGGAACATGACCCGCATTGCGATCATCGGTGGCGGGCCCGCCGGATACGAGGCGGCCCTGGTAGCGGCCCAGCACGGCGCACCGGTCACGCTGATCGACAGTGACGGCATCGGCGGCGCGTGTGTGCTGTGGGATTGCGTGCCGTCGAAGACCTTCATCGCCTCCACGGGCGTGCGCACCGATCTGCGCCGAGCCCGTGACCTGGGCATCACCGTGCATCCCTCGCAGGCGCAGGTGCGGCTCGCCGAGGTCAACTCCCGCGTCAAGGCGCTCGCGCAGGCCCAGTCCTCCGACATCAAGGCCAAGCTGCAGACCGCCGGCGTGAACGTCATCGCCGGCTACGGCGAGATCATCGACCAAGCGCCGGGCCTGGCCACCCACCTGGTGAAGGCCACCTGTCCCGAAGGCCAGCAGATCATCGAGGCCGAAGTGGTGCTGATCGCGACCGGCGCCAGCCCGCGCGTGCTGCCGGGCGCGGAACCGGACGGCGAGCGCATCCTGAACTGGCGGCAGCTCTACGACCTCCGGGAGCTCCCGGAAACCCTCGTCGTGGTCGGTTCCGGCGTCACCGGCGCCGAATTCGTCTCCGCCTACACCGAGATGGGCGTGAAGGTGAAGCTGGTCTCCAGCCGCGACCGCGTGCTGCCCGGCGAGGACGCCGACGCCGCGCTCGTGCTCGAGGACGCGCTCGCCGAGCGCGGCGTGGAACTGGTCAAGCACGCCCGCGCCGATGCCGTGGAGCGCACCGCGGACGGCATCGTGGTGAAGCTGTCGGACGGGCGCAATATCACCGGCAGCCACGCGCTCATGACCGTCGGCTCGATCCCCAACACCGGCAAGCTCGGGCTGGAACGCGTCGGCATCGAACTCGACAAGGGCGGGTACCTGCGCGTGGACCGGGTCTCGCGGACCACCGCGCCCGGCGTGTACGCCGCCGGTGACTGCACCGGCCTGCTGCCGCTGGCCTCGGTGGCCGCCATGCAGGGCCGCATCGCCATGTACCACGCGCTGGGCGAGGGCGTGCAGCCCATCCGCCTGAAAACCGTTGCCTCCGCGGTGTTCACGCGGCCGGAGATCGCGACCGTGGGCGTGAGCCAGACCGCCATCGACGACGGCGAGGTGCCGGCGCGCACGGTGATGCTGCCGCTGAACACCAATCCGCGGGCCAAGATGCTGGGCCTGCGGCGCGGTTTCGTGAAGATCTTCTGCCGGCCCGCCACCGGCGTGGTCATCGGCGGAGTCGTGGTGGCGCCCATCGCATCCGAGCTCATCCTGCCGATCGCCCTTGCGGTGCAGAACAATCTGACCGTGAACGATCTGGCGCAGACCTTCTCGGTGTATCCGTCGCTGACCGGCTCGGTGACCGAGGCGGCGCGGCAGCTCATGCGGCACGACGACCTGGACTGAGAGTTGATTTCCGGTGCTGGGCATACCGGCGGGTTGCCGGTATGCACCTTGTGTGATTCACTTCGCGGCGGGACAGCGATCGGCAGGGCGGTCGCGAGAGTGTCGGGGGGTCAACCCTTTCCGGCGACAGCCGCTACGCACTCGCGGAAGCTCGCGTGCTCGATCGTGCCGATGAGGACGAAGGAATAGAGCGAAACGTGAAGCACCGCAAGCCGAATCGGATCAAGGCGAGTACCTCCCTACCCTTGGCCGCCGCGGCCGCCGTGGTGACCCTGCTGAGTGCGCCGGCCAATGCCGCGCCCGGCGGGCCCAGCGTGGCACCGTCGGCCCCGCAGCAGCCGGGCGCCGCCGAACAGCCGGCGGCCACCGAGGAGAGCCAGGCGCCGGAGACCAAGACCGAAGTCATTCCCGGCAACGGGGCCCAGGGCGGCACCCAGGGCGGCGGAACCCAGGGGAACGGCGCGCAGCCCGGAACCCAGGGGAACGGCGCGCAGGGCGGCACCCAGGGTGGTGGAACGCAGGGGAACGGCGCACAGGGCAACGGAACTCAGGTACAGCCGAGCCAGCCGGGCGTGACCAACCCGAACACCGGTGCGGGACAGGGCGCGCAGCAGCCCAAGACCGACACCCAGCCGGCCGGCAACGACCCCAAGAGCAAGACCCAGCCGGGCGTGTCCACGCCGCGCGTCGCGCCGCTGCCCGTGCCGGGCCAGCAGGGCGCGCAGGTGGTGCCGGTGCAGGTGCAGCCGGGCACCAACGGTGAGCAGGGCCAGGCCAGCCAGGCGGGCACGCAGACCCAGCCGGGTACCCAGGGTCAGGGCGGCGCGCAGGCGAATCAGGGTGGCCAGCAGGCGAATCAGGGCGCGCAGGCCGAGGAGAAGCCGACCGAGACCCTCACCGGCGAGCAGCCGGCCGTGGAGAAGCCGCGCTGGACCGCGCCCGCCGTCGAGGCCGCGCCCGCCGCGCCGGTCGTCGAGATGAGCGGCCCGCACACCGAGGTCGGCGCCAACCTCGACGGTGGCGCCATCCTGGCCGGGTTCGCGGCCAACACCCACCACTTCAGCAACCTCGACGGTTACGTCGGCACCATCGGCTACACCACGCCGGGCGGTATCGGCGAAGCCGGTGTGGCGCTGGACTACACGGTGCGCAACCAGATCAAGGTGACCGCCTACTCCGGCAACGGCGCGGGCGCGGACCAGAAGATCGAGTTCCTGCTCGACACCACGGTCGCCAACGCGGTCAAGGCGGACGCGGAGAACTGGATCCGCCTGATGCCCGGCGGCGCCACCATCCTGGAGGCCGCGGCCCAGGTTGGTAAGCTCCCGGCAGGTGAACTGGCCTCCAACTCGATCGACGTCGGCGGTGTGACCGGTCAGGTAGGCGGTACCGTCCAGTACTAAGCGTGCTGGCAGTACACAGTCGTCGGGTGGGGCGGTCGTCGAGCGACCGCCCCACCCGTGTGTCTCGAAAGGACGGGTGATGGATTCCGGCAAGGACGAGTCCGCGGATCGGTCCGGCCCGGCGGTCACGCCCGGAGCCGATGCCGGACAGCCCGCTGGGCAGCCGGGAACCGCCGCCGAGGGGACCGGTGCGAACGGGCAGTCGGACTCCGAGTTCGGGCCGCCCCTTTCGGAATTCGGTCCGTCGCTCAACGACTTCGGGCCGTCCATGAACGAACTCGGAACCGGCGGCTTCGGGCCCGCGCCGGACGCCGGTGCGCCCGGGTGGACGCCCGCGCCGGGGGCGGCCAGTCCCGAATTGGCTTGGCGGCCGGCGGATCCGGGCGGGAATACGCCGGGCAGCTCCGGGCTGGCGTGGCGGCCGGCGGAACCCGCGGAATCCGCGGCCGGGGCGAATCCGGAATTCGGCTGGCAGCCCGCGGATTCCGGCGCGGCGAACCCGAACCTGGCCTGGCAGCCCGCGGATACGCCGCAGGTGCAGCCGCCGCCGGCGCAGTATCGCGCGCCGGATTCCTGGACTCCGCAGGACGCGGTGGGGGGATACGCGCCGATGGCGGGGGAGAACCCGGCCGAATCCGGTGCGGGCGAAGCGAATTCGCCCGGCGGCTGGGACGAGTCGGCGGCCACCACCACCGGATCCTGGTGGCGCTCCACGCCTTCCGGTTTCCCGCCCGCGCCGCCGGTGGAAGCCGCGGAGGGCGAATCGCTGTCGTGGGCAGACGACCCCATCGCCAAGCGCCTCGCGCCGAAACCCGCTGCCGCGCCGGTCAAACCGCCGGGCAAGCCGTGGGGACGGATCGCCTTGATCGCCGGTTCCGCGATCGCCGCGGTGGCGCTGGTCGCCGTGGTCATCGTCGCCGTCACCAGCGGCGGCGACTCCGACGAATCGCCGCTCGCGGGCGCGACCACCGCCGGCAAGCCCGGCGTGTCCACCACGGTGGCCCAGCTGAGCTGCCCGGCCAAGCGGGACGGCGCGCTGACCATCGGCAATGGCGCGGGCGGCACCGATTCCGGCGCGCAGGCCATCCTCGGCTTCCAGCACGGCTTCTATGTCGACCGGAGCGGGGTGAAGGCGCGCTCCTTCGTCGATCCCGAGACGAAGGCCGTGTCCGAGGCCCCGGTCATTCAGAGCGAGGGCATCGACAAGACGCCGCCCGGTACGAGCTACTGCGTGCGGATTGTCGAGGTCGGTCCGGAGACCTACGACGCCGATCTGACGGTTCATTCGCCCGACGGCACCACCGCCGTCTACCGGCAGCGCATCGTCACCGTCAACCGGGACGGCAAGCATCTGATCTCGACCATCGACGAACGCCAGTCCTGAGCACCCGGAGCTGCCGGTCCTGACCGCCATCGGGTCGGGACCGGCGGTTCGGCGCCACTTCTCTGAGTCTCAGGATATGGGAATGCGATTTCATATTCTGGTCGCATTGTGACACAGTGGAATTTCGCGTACCCCGGTTTACCTCGGAGGTGTTCCATGTCGCAGCCCACTCCGCCGCTGGCCAAGCGGCTCGACGGCATGCGCAGCTCGGCCATTCGCGATCTGCTCAAGCTGACCGCGCGCGCCGACATCATCAGCCTGGCCGGCGGTCTGCCGGACGCCGAACTCATGCCGCGCGACCGCATCGCGGTGGCCGCCGACGCCGCGCTGGCGGACCGGTCGCGGCTGCAGTACACGGAGTCGCCGGGGTGGGGGCCGTTGCGCGAGGTACTGGCGGCGCGAGAGTCGACCCGCATGGGCCGGACCGTCGCCGTCGACGAGGTGTTCGTCACGCACGGTTCGCAGCAGGCGCTCTCGCTGCTGGCGGAGGTGCTGCTCGATCCGGGCGCGCTGGTCGTGGTGGAGGATCCGGCGTATGTCGGTGCGCTGCAGGTGTTCCACGCCGCCGGCGCCCGAATCGTCGCCGTCCCACTGGATTCCGAGGGCATGCGGCTGGACGCGTTGCGCGAGCTGCTCGCCGCCGGTGAGCGTCCCGCCGTCGTCCACACGGTCAGCAACTTCCACAATCCCGGCGGCGTCACCATGAGCCCGCAGCGCCGCGCGGAACTCGGCGCCCTCGCCGACGCCTACGGCTTCTGGGTGATCGAGGACGACCCGTACGGCGAACTCTGGTTCGACCAGCCGTCCCCGGCTCCCGTCGCCACCTACTCGCCCAACGTGATCCGCCTCTCCAGCACCTCGAAGATCCTGGCCCCCACCCTCCGCGCCGGCTGGATGGTGGCTCCCACCCGCGTGTGCCGGGCGGTGGAGCTGCTCAAGCAAGGCGCCGACCTGTGCGGCTCCGCCTTCACCCAGCAGATCGCCGCCGACCTCCTCGCCGACACCGATTGGCTCACGGCCCACGTGGATTCGATCCGGACCGTCTACGGCGCCCGCGCTCGCGCTCTGGTCGACGCCGTCCGCACCCGCTTCGGCGATCGTGTCGTCAGCACCGACGCCGCCGGCGGCATGTTCGTGTGGGTCGACTTCACCGACGGCACCGACACCCAGGCGCTGCTACCCCGGGCTCTCGAAGCCGGCGTCGCCTACGTCCCCGGCAACGCCTTCGCCGTCTCCACCGACTACACCCACTCCATGCGCCTGTGCTTCACCACCTCCGACACCACCGCCCTGGAAACCGCCGTGGATCGCCTGGCGAAGGCCCACGCCGAATCCTGACCGGGGAACGCGGCCGCGGTGAAGCACCCGCCTGTCATTCCGGCATGCTTCCGGCCGGAATCTCACTTAGTTCGGTGAGTGCTGTTGCGGGGCAGCGGCACTCAGACCCAGTTGTAGGTGCGCTCGACCGCCTTGTTCCACTCGTGCATGAGATGGTCGCGGTCGGTGGCGGTCATGGTGGGGGTCCAGCGTTTGTCCTCGGCCCAGTTGGCGCGGATGTCGTCGGTGGAGGCCCAGTAGCCGACGGCGAGGCCGGCCGCGTAGGCGGCGCCGAGGGCCGTGGTTTCGATGACGACGGGGCGGATCACCGGGGCGTCGAGGATGTCGGATTGGAATTGCATCAGCAGTTCGTTGACGACCATGCCGCCGTCGACCTTCAGGGTCACCTGCTCGACGTCGAGGCGCTGGGCGGCGGCGTCAGCGCGCATGGCGTCGATCACCTCGCGGGTCTGGAATGCGGTGGCTTCCAAGACGGCTCGGGCGATATGGCCCTTGTTGACGAAACGGGTGAGGCCCGCGAAGACGCCGCGGGCATCGGGCCGCCAGCGGGGCGCGAAGAGGCCGGAGAAGGCGGGGACGATGTAGCAGCCGCCGTTGTCGGTGACGGTGCGGGCCAGGGGTTCGATCTCGTCGGCGGTGGCGATCATGCCGAGGTTGTCGCGGAGCCACTGGACCAGGGAGCCGGTGACGGCGATGGAGCCTTCCAGGGCGTAGACGGCCGGTTCGTCGCCGAGGCGATAGCAGACCGTGGTGAGCAGGCCGTGCTCGCTGAAAACCGGTGTGGCGCCGGTGTTCATGAGCATGAAGTTGCCGGTGCCGTAGGTGTTCTTGGTGTCGCCGGGCGACAGGCAGGCCTGGCCGAAGGTGGCGGCCTGCTGATCGCCGAGAATGCCCGCGACCGGCACTCCGGCCAGCGCGGTGGTGGTGATCTCGCCGTACACCTCGGAGGAACTGCGGATCTCCGGCAGCATGACCGGCGGCACCCCGAAATCGGCGCAGATCTGCGGATCCCATTGCAGCGTGCGGAGATCCATCAGCATGGTGCGCGAGGCATTGGTCACGTCGGTGATGTGCTGCCCCGTCAGATTCCACAGAATCCAGCTGTCGATGGTGCCGAAGCATAGCTCCCCGGCCTCGGCGCGGGCGTGCGCACCCGGCACCTGATCCAGGATCCAGCGCAGTTTGGGCCCGGCGAAGTAGGTGGACAGCGGCAGGCCGGTGCGATCGGCGTACCGGGTCGGTCCCTCGCTGCCGCCCAGCTCCTCGGTGAGCTGCGCGGTGCGGGTGTCCTGCCAGACGATCGCGTTGTAGATGGGTTTGCCGGTCGATCGCTCCCACACCACGGTGGTTTCCCGCTGATTGGTGACGCCGGCCGCCGCGATATCCGCCGCGCCGATCCCGCAGTTCGTCAGCGCCTCCGCGATCACGGATTCGGTATTGCGCCAGATGGTTTCGGCATCGTGCTCGACCCAGCCGGGCTGCGGGAAGAGCTGCTCGTGCTCGCGTTGCGCGACACCGACCACCCTCCCGTTCTGGTCGAAGACGATGCACCGGCTCGAGGTCGTGCCCTGATCGATGGCGGCAACATAGCGACGCATTCCGGCAGGCTAGCGCACCGGGGTCCCGGTCCGGGGCCATGACACCGCGGCATCGCGGGTCGCACCGGGGGACGCTAGGGTGGGCTACGGTTGCTAGCGGATAGCCAGCGCGCACTCTCTGGAGGAGTCGAGCATGACGAACAAACCGCAGTCGCTATTCCTCGGCCCCGAGCAGCGTGAAGCCGCCTGGGAACGGTTCGGTAAGGACACCTTCGACGTCGTGGTGATCGGCGGCGGCGTGGTCGGCGCGGGCATCGCCCTGGACGCCGCCACCCGCGGGCTGGAGGTCGCCCTGGTGGAGGCCCGCGACCTGGCGTCCGGCACCTCCAGCCGCTCCTCGAAAATGTTCCACGGCGGCCTGCGCTACCTGGAGATGATGGAATTCGGGCTGGTCCGCGAGGCCCTCAAGGAGCGCGAGCTGGCGCTGTCCACGCTGGCCCCGCACCTGGTCAAACCATTGCGGTTCCTGTACCCGCTCACCCATATGGGCTGGGAGCGGCCCTACGTCTCGGCCGGGCTGGTGCTCTACGACCGCATGGGCGGCGCGAAATCGGTTCCGGGACAGCATCATCTGACCCGCTCCGGGGCGCTGCGGCTGGCGCCCGGGCTGAAACGCGACGCGCTCACCGGCGGCGTCACCTACTACGACACCGTGGTCGACGACGCCCGCCACACCATGACGGTGGCGCGTACCGCCGCCAAGTACGGTGCGGCGATTCGCACTTCGACCCAGGTGGTCGGCTTCCTGCGCGAGGCCGATCGGGTGGTCGGGGTGAAGGTGCGCGACAGCGAGGACGGCCGCACCACCGAGGTGCGCGGCAGCGTGGTCATCAATGCCACCGGCGTCTGGACCGACGAGCTCCAGGGTCTGGCGAATCAGCGCGGGCGATTCCATGTGCGAGCGTCCAAGGGCGTGCATATCGTGGTGCCGCGCGATCGCATCGCCAGCGATACCTCGATCATTCTGCGCACCGAGAAGAGCGTGCTCTTCGTCATCGCGTGGAGCAGCGATCACTGGATCATCGGCACCACCGACACCGACTGGAACCTCGACCTGGCGCATCCGGCGGCCACCAAATCCGATATCGACTACCTGCTCGAGCATGTGAACAAGGTGCTGGTCACGCCGATCACGCATGCCGATATCAGCGGCGTGTACGCGGGGCTGCGGCCGTTGCTGGCGGGGGAGAGCGATCAGACCTCCAAGCTGTCGCGCGAGCATGCCGTCGCGCGTATCGCGCCCGGGCTGGTGGCCATCGCGGGCGGCAAGTACACGACCTATCGGGTGATGGCCTACGACGCGGTGGACGAAGCGGCGCAGGACATTCCGCGCCGGGTCTCGCCCAGCGTCACGGAAAAGGTGCCGCTGCTGGGGGCGAACGGGTACTACGCGCTGATGAACCAGACGCCGCACCTGGCCGAGAAGTACGGCATTCATCCGTACCGCGTGCAGCAGTTGCTGAATCGGTACGGTTCGCTGATCGACGAGGTGATCGGTCTCGCCGAGGGCAAACCCGAACTGCTGGAACCGATCACGGGATCGCCGGGCTATCTGCGCGTGGAGGCCGTGTACGCGGTGGCGGCCGAAGGCGCGCTGCATCTGGACGACATTCTGGCCCGGCGCACCCGCATCTCCATCGAATACGCCCATCGCGGTGTGGAATCCGCGGAGGAGGTGGCGCGGCTGGTGGCGCCGGTGCTCGGCTGGTCCGATGCCGATATCGCGCGCGAGGTGTCGGTGTACACGGCGCGGGTCAAGGCCGAGATCGAATCCCAGACCCAGGCCGATGACGCCTCGGCCGAGGCATTGCGGCTGGAAGCGCCGGAAGCGCGGCGCGAAGTATTGGATCCGGTGACGAGCAATCCGGACTGAGATTCGGCTGGAAAGCGCCCCGCGTCCTCGGATGCGGGGCGCTTCTCGTCAGCGGACGAGCTTGTAGTTGAACTGTGCGGTGCCGCCGAGTGCGCCCATCAACCGAACCCATTGCGGCAGCAGCATTTCGGTGCCGCGCGCGGTGGTGATGTCGCCGACGTCGACGATGTCGCGCCAGCCGAATTCGCGCAGCAGCGCCGAGACGATCGCCTTCGCCTCGGCCTCGTCACCGGAGACGAAGACGGTGTGATCGCCGTCGGCCAGCTTGCCCGGGTACACCATGACGTCGGCGGTGACCGTGTTCAGGGTCTTGACCACGCGGGCCGCCGGGAACTCGCGCTGGATCTGCTCACCGATGGAATCGGTATTGCAGACCGACAGCCTGGGCGGGAAACCGTGGGAGAAGTCCAGCGGATTCGAGATGTCGACGAGGACCTTGCCCGCCAGGTTCTCCGCGCCGGCGCCCTGCAGCGCGGCCACGCTCGCCTGCCCCGCGGTCGCATTGATCACCAGCTCGCCGTGCGCGGCGGCTTCCGGGGCGGTGACCAGCGTCGCAGGGAACGGCTCCTCCGCCTTGGCCGCGGTGGCCGCGACGTCCCGCGTGCCGATGACCACGTCGTGGCCGAGTTCGACCAGCCGGGCCGCGATGGTGCGGCCGACATTGCCGGTGCCGAGGATTCCGATTTTCATAAACAGCGAGGCTAGGCCGGTCCGCCCGGTTCCGCGACACCGTTCACTGTGGGCCGAACCTGGCACCTCGGGCAGAAATAGATCCCGCGATCGGCCCGCGTCCCGTCCCCGTCGTCCCCGAGCAGCCGCACCACCAGATTGGTCCCGCACCGCGGGCACGGCCTGCGCTGCCGCCCGTAAACCAGCACCCGCCGAGGCGGTTTGCGCGCGGCCTCCCCGAGCACCCGATGCGCCTCGTCGACCAGTCCCGCCAGATCCTCGATCTCGCCGACCGGCGTAGCCGGATGCACTCGCCGCAGAAAACAAACCTCGCTCCGATAGATATTGCCGATCCCCGCCAGATTCCGCTGATCGAGCAACGCCAACCCGATCGGCCGCTCCGGTCGCGTCGCCAACCGCCGCACCGCCTCCCCGGCATCCCAGTCCGGCCCGAGCAGATCCGGCCCGAGATGATCGATCGCCAGATGCTCGTCTTCGCGCCGCAAAACCTCCACCAGCCCCAGCGAAAACCCCACTGCCTCAGCGTCATCCGTGCCCAAGACAAGCCGCGCCGTGAACCCGGGCTTGGTCCACCGCTGCCCCGGCTCGTACACCCGCCACACCCCCTCCATCTTCAAATGGGTGTGAATGCTCAACTCCGGCGTCCGCACGAAAAGGTGCTTCCCATAGCTGCCCACGCTCTCCACAACCTGCCCCCGCAGATCCAACGTCGCGTACTTCGGCACCCGGAAGTCACTGCGCGTCAGCGTCTTCCCGGCCAGCGCGCGTCGCAGCCGCGCCGCGGCCAGGTAGACGGTGTCGCCCTCAGGCATGACTGGACGGTGTCGTCACGGTTTGCTCCGGAGGCGGAAACCCTTGGGGGTGGCGGCGAAGCCGGCTCCGGTGAGGAATTCGGCGAAGGTGTTGCCGTGTACGGACTCGCCGTTCACGCGGTCGATGACCAAGGAATCGACGCGGCGGTCATGGACCAAGCCGGCCAGAGCCGCCGCCGCGTCCGTCCGGGTGTTCGAATCTTCGGTGAAGGTGAGTAGGGTCTTGCCGCCGCGTTCCAGGTACAGCACGAGTTCACCGGCCACCAGCACGACTACCGCGCCGGCCTTGCGTCCTGGGCGATGTCCGGCGCCTTCCGCGGCCGCCTTCGGCCAAGGTAGCGCCGCGCCATACGGATTCGCCGGATCGCAGGCCGCCAGCGCGATCGCCCGCCCGCCGTCCCGGCTCCCGGAGCGGCTGGTGGTCGCCCTCGGTTGCCACCCATCGGCGGCTCCGCCGAACGGGTCGTCCACCGGGCCGGTCGCCTTGTCGGTGTCGAACGAGCGCAACCGATCCACCACGTCCGTGGTCGAGAACTGTGCGCCGCCCAGCGAATCCACGAAATAGCCTCGCCGGCATCGGCCCCGGTCCTCGAACTCCGTGAGCACCCGATACATGAGCGCGAACCCGCCCGGCACGCCCTCGCTCTGCACCGACCCCCGCGTCAGTACCCCGTACCGCTCCAGTAGCACGTCGGCCGTCGCGTGGGCGCGAATCGTGGGATCCGCGACCCGATCGGGCAGCAGGGACCAGCGTCCGGCGGCCTGTGGCGGACTCGTACGCACCGGAGTGCTGGTGCGTGGCAGATACATTCGCCCGCGCGGCGCCCGGCGCGGTGTGCGATGCGCTGTGGTCGTCCGCGTGGTTCCGGCGAGCAGAGCCCGCACCGGCGCGAAGGTGTCACCCGCGACATATCCGGCCCACACCAGCTCCCACAGCGAGGTGACCACCGCCGCCTCGTCCTCGACGCCCACGGCGTCGGCGAGCTGCCGGAAAAAGTACGCACCGCCGCCCACGGGTGAAACCACCTCGTAGTGTGTGGTGCTCGCGTCCGAAGCGGAGCCGGGCTCACCACTGATCGCGCCTTGCCCGGAACCGCTCGCACCCCGTCCATGGCGCGCCGTGCCGTCGGTAGCGGGTTCGGTGAACGGCGCCGGCGTCCGGTTACCGCGTGGGTTATGCCCATCAGGGCCGGTGCCGGGTGGGTTGTGCTGGTCCCGAACGGTACTGGGTGAGTTGTGCTGATCCTGACCGGTGCCGGGTGAGTCGTGGCTGCTCGAGGTCGTTGTCGCCAGGCCGTCGGTGTCGCCGGAGGCGGGCGTGGTCGCGGTGCCGCGCTGTCCCACCCGGTCGGACGGGTTCGCCGGTTCGGACCTGCCGCGTGCCGTTCGAGCCGAGACCGCCGACGGGCCTCCGATCACGGTGGCGCCCAAGGCCATCAACAGGCTGATGTGGGTTTCGGTGAGGTCCAGGGGGTCGGGCGGAGGGAGGGTGAGCCCCGCCTGATCGGCGGGATGGAGGGCGATCCAGCCGTCCTTGGCGGTGATGGAGCCGTGGCCGGACCAGATGACCTCGCCGGTGGACAGGAGTTCGTCGAGCATGGCGGGGGTGTAGTCGCGGACGCGGAGCGGGAGGATGAGCGATTCCCAGGCGGAGGCCGGAATGGGCACGCCCGCGAGCTGTTCCACCACGGCGGCGACGCCGTCCACGCCGCGCAGCTCATTGGTGCCGATGTGCTGCCAGGCGGGGAGGAAGCGGCCCAATGCGGCGGTGGCGACCGGTTCTACTTCCTTGCGGGCGGCGGCCAGGGAACGGCGGCGCAGGCGGCGCAGGACTTCCGAGTCGCACCATTCGGTGCCGGCGGAGCCGGGGGTGAATTCGCCTTCCACGACGCGCTTTTCGAGGGCGAGACGGTGCAGGGCGGTGGCGGCTACCGCCGAGCCGAGGCCGAAGCGGTGGGCGACCGCGGTCAGGGTGAAGGGGCCGTGGGTGCGGGCGTAGCGGGCGACGAGATCACCGAGCGGGTCGGCGACCGGTTCGATGAAGGCCGCGGGGACGCCGATGGGGAGTGGGACGCCGAGGGCGTCGCGCAGGCGTGAGGCGTCCTCGATCGCCACCCACCACCGGGAACCGGCGAACGAAACCTCCAGTGCGCGATGCCGTTTCACCAACTCGGCGAACCACTCCCGGGGATCTTCGGTACTGCGCTCGGCGGCCTCGGCGGCCGTCACCGGCCCGAGTAGCCGCAGCAGATCCGCCAGTCCTTCCATATCGCGGGCCTGCCGTTCCGGCGTGAGCCGCTGCAATTCCCGCTCGGTCTGCTCCAGTACCGCCGCATCGAGCAGTTCCCGGAGCTCGACCCTGCCCAGCAGCTCGGCCAGCAGGCTCGAATCCAGAGACAGTGCGGCAGCGCGCCGTTCGGCCAGCGGGCTGTCGCCTTCGTACATGAACTGCCCGATGTAGTCGAACAGCAGCGAGTTCGCGAACGGCGACGGCGTGGCGGTCTCCACCTCCACCAGGCGCACCTGCCGCCGCGCCACCCGCCCCAGCAGATCCCGCAGCGACGGCAGGTCGTACACGTCCTGCAGGCATTCCCGCACCGTCTCCAGCAGGATCGGGAAATCCGGGAACTTCCGTGCCACATCCAGCAATTGGGCCGCCCGCTGCCGCTGCTGCCACAGCGGCGCTCGCTTCCCCGGATCCCGCCGCGGCAGCAGCAACGCCCGCGCCGCGCACTCCCGGAACCGCGAAGCGAACAGCGCCGACCCACCGACCTGCTCGGTCACCAGATCGTCGATCTCCTCGGTCTCGAATACGAACAGCTCCGCCCCCGGCGGATCGTCCGTCGTATCCGGCAACCGCACCACGATCCCGTCATCGGAAGGCGTAGGCGCCGCATCCACCCCGAACCGCTCCCGCAGCCGCGCCCCCACCGCCAACGCCCACGGTGCATGCACCGGCAGCCCGTACGGCGAATGCAGCACCACCCGCCAGTCCCCGAGCTCATCCCGGAACCGCTCCACCACGAGCGTCCGATCCGTCGGCAACTGCCCCGTGGCCTCCCGCTGCTCGGCCAGCAAGGACACCAGATTCCCGGTGGCATTCGCATCCAGCCCCGCGGCCCGCACCACCCGCTCCAGCTCCGTCTCCGGAACCTGCTGCGCCGCACCGGATTTCTTACCGCGCTCCTTGCCCTTCCCGCCGGCGGTTCCTCCGTTCCCGCCACCCGGCCTCGCAGTCCGCGCCGACATCGATTCCGCCAGGCCGTCGGAATCGCGCACGCCCTCCACACCGTCGGCGGTACCGGCATCCGCTTGCGCGCCGTGCACGGCGGCGTCGCGGGAGCCCGGCGCGGGTGCGGACTTGCCGCCGCCCCGCGTTCGGCCGGCCGGGCTGCCTTTTCCGGTGCCTGTGCCACCGGATCCGGTCGCGTCCGAAGCGATGGGGTCGAGATCCTGATCCGCGAATTCGGCCAGCGCGGTGGCCAACTCGACCGGGGCGCGGTCCGTTCCGGTGCGAGCGGCGGTACGGGTGCCGAGCTCGCGGAGGTCGCGGTGCTGTTCCACCGCT
This sequence comes from Nocardia yamanashiensis, assembly GCF_021183565.1. Taxonomy (NCBI): domain Bacteria; kingdom Bacillati; phylum Actinomycetota; class Actinomycetes; order Mycobacteriales; family Nocardiaceae; genus Nocardia; species Nocardia yamanashiensis. The sequence continues at coordinate 5,503,684 of NZ_CP089226.1, read as the reverse complement.
TGCCCGGCGACGCGGACGAATTCGCCCAGGGCCGCGCCCAGTTCGGCGGGGCGGCCGAGGGAATCGCCGTGCCAGAAGGGGAGGCGGCCGGGGAGGCCGAAGGCGGGGGTGACCAGGACTCGGTCGAAGGTGATTTCTTCGATGCGCCAGCTGGTCGCGCCGAGGGCGAAGACATCGCCGACGCGGGATTCGTAGACCATTTCCTCGTCGAGTTCGCCTACCCGGGAGGCTTTTTCGCCGACCATGAAGACGGGGAACAGGCCGCGGTCGGGGATGGCGCCGCCGGAGGTGACGGCCAGGCGTTGCGCGCCGGGGCGGCCGGTGAGGGTGCCGGCGTCGCGGTCCCAGACGATGCGTGGGCGCAGTTCGGCGAACTCGTCGGAGGGGTAGCGGCCGGCGAGCAGGTCGAGAACGGATTCGTAGGCGGAGCGGGGGAGAGCGGCGTAACTGCCGGTGGCGCGGACGGTTTCGAACCAGGCGTCGGCGTCCAAGGGTTCGAGGGCGCAGGCGGCCACGGTCTGCTGGGCGAGGATGTCGAGGGGGTGGGCGGGGACCTGGAGTTCCTCGATCTGGCCGGTGGTCATGCGCTGCGAGGCCACCGCGCAGTGGATGACGTCGGTGCGGTGCTTGGGGAAGATGACGCCGCGCGAGATCTCGCCGACCTGGTGCCCGGCGCGGCCCACCCGCTGCAGGCCGCTGGCCACCGAGGGCGGGGCCTCGACCTGCACGACCAGTTCGACTGCGCCCATATCGATGCCGAGTTCGAGGCTGGAGGTGGCGACCACGCAGCGCAGCCGTCCGCTCTTGAGATCGTCCTCGATGAGCGCGCGCTGCTCCTTGCTCACCGACCCGTGGTGGGCGCGCGCCAACAGCGTTGTCGCCCCGTGGATCACCTCGGTGGACGCGCCCAGCTGTGCCGGCGGCGCGTGCTCGGTGTCCACCGCCTCGCCGATACGGGCCGAGTACGCCTCGTTCAACCGCGCCGTCAACCGTTCGGCCAGCCGCCGCGAATTGGCGAACACGATCGAGGACCGATGCTCGAGCACCAGATCCACGATGGCCTCGTCCACGTGCGGCCAGATCGACCCGGGCTGGTCCGAATCCTCCGCGCCCGCATCGGGTTCGGTCATATCGGCGACGGGCACCCGCACCGACAAGTCGAACGTCTTGGGCGCGGGCGGCGACACGATGGTGATGGGCGCGCTCCCGACCAGGAACCGCCCCACCTCCTCGGGCGGCCGCACCGTCGCCGACAGCCCGATGCGCTGGGCGGGCCGCTCGAACCCCGCCGCGGCCCGCAACACGTCCAATCGGGCCAGTGAAAGCGCCAGATGCGCACCGCGTTTCGAGCCCGCGATGGCATGCACCTCGTCCACGATCACGGTCTGCACCGCGTCGAGGGTCTCGCGCGCCGCCGAGGTGAGCATCAGGAACAGCGATTCCGGCGTGGTGATGAGAATGTCCGGCGGCGTCCGCTGCATCCCGCGCCGATCCGCCGCGCTGGTGTCCCCCGACCGCACCCCGACCCGGATCTCGGGCGCGTCCACGCCCAGCCGCTTGGCGGTCTGCGTCACGCCGACCAGGGGCGCGCGCAGATTCCGCTCCACGTCCACGGCGAGCGCCTTCAGCGGCGAGATGTAGAGCACCGACGTCTTGCGCGGCCCCTCGACCGCCTCCCGCGTCGCCAGCCGGTCGATCGCCCACAGGAACGCCGACAGCGTCTTGCCCGATCCGGTCGGCGCGACGACCAGGGTGTGCTGCTCCGCCGCGATCGATTCCCAGGCCCCCAGCTGCGCGGCCGTCGGCGCGGGGAACGCACCCTCGAACCAGGCCCGGGTGGCGGGGGAGAACCGATCCATGTTCCCCAGTCTGCACCCGGGCACCGACACGATCGCCGGATGCCGCCGCCGGAGCGCCCACCCATGTCCGATTCCGGGTGGTCTTCGAGGTCATTGGGGGAACCGACTGTCCGGATTGCGGGCCGCATCGGTGCCGCGAACCTCCCGGCCCGCACCCCGATCGGGAATTCCAGGTTTGGCCCGCCCGACCTCGGGGCATCAATGCTGAGGCGGTGCGGGGCATCGCCGGCAGCGCCGGGGCGAAACGAGGGGGCCCCGTGCGCCCCTCGGGCGAAGGACGGGCAATCGGAATACGCCCGCCCACGCCGCGCGTACGCTTCCATCCGTGCAGAAGGTGCTCCGACTCGACTTGGTCAGCCATGGAATGACCGAGGCGATGCGCAAAGCACGATTCCCGGTCGACGAACCGCTGACCGAGGCCGGCCGCCGTGCCGTCTCCGCTATCGGCCGTTTGAACGCCGCCCGCGTGCTCACCGCCCCCGAACGCCGGACCGTGGAAACCGCGGCGCTCATGGGGTTGATGGGCGAGGAGGACGACCGACTACGCGACCTCGACGCCGGGGCCTGGCGCGGCGGGGAACTCATGTCGGTGCCCAAGGAGGATCTCTACCTCTGGCTCACCGACCCGGCCTATCGGGGTCACGGTGGTGAAGCCGTGGTCGATGTCATCGAGCGCACGGGGGAATGGCTGGCCGATATCGCCGTCGAGGGCGAACCCACCATCGCCATCACCCATCCGGCGGTGATTCGCGCGGCCCTGCTCGTCACCCTCGATGCCCCGGCGAAATCGTTCTGGCGCATCGACATTCCCCCGGTCAGCGTGACGCGCCTGCACTATCGCGGCGAATGGACCCTGCACTTCCGGGCCTGAGGAAGCGAGATCTTTTCCAGATACTGGTGGTATCCGAACTCTATGCGCGGGCCGTTTCAGCCGGTAGTGTTCGAAACCATGAGTAACAGGAACGGGTCACAGCGACGTGGCCTGGCGATCGGCTGCGGGGGTACGGTCGGCGCGGCGTGGATCGTCGCGGCGCTGGCCGCGGCCCGCGACGTACTGGACTGGGACCCGCGCACCGCCGACGTCATGATCGGCACCTCCGCGGGCGCCGAGATGCTGACCATGCTCGGCAGCGGCATCGGTGTGGACGAACTGGTCGACATGCAGCGCGGGACCACCACCAACCCGGTGCTCGCGGCGCATATGCGTTCGGAGCCGGGCCGTTTCCCGCCGCTGCCCCGGCCGCGCCTGATCGCCCCGGGCCGGGCCGCGCGATCCCTGCTCGCCCGCCCGGGCAATGGTCACGCACTGCTCACCGCGGGCAGCGGCCTCCTCCCGCAGGGCAGCGGAGACCCCGCCTGGCTGCAGCGGCTGGCCGACCGCCTGAACCCGAACCGCCGCTGGGTCGAACATCCCGCCACCTGGCTGGTGGCCATGGACGCCGCCACCGGCGAACGCGTCGCCTTCGGTTCACCGTCCGCGCCGGACGCGAGTATCGGTGCGGCCCTGCGGGCTTCGTGGGCGGTACCGGGCTGGCTCCCGGCGGTGTCCATCGACGGCCGGGAATTCATCGACGGCGGCGCCGCCTCCACCGCCTCGGTGGACCTGCTCATTCCCGCCGATCTGGACGAGGTCGTGGTGATCGCCCCGATGGCCTCCACCGGCCGCGTGCCCGCCACCAGCGCCGGGCATTTCGCCGAACGGCAGCTGCGAAACCGCATGAGCGAGAAGCTCGATGCCGAGATCGATCTGATCCGCGCCACCGGCGTCAAGGTGCTGCGCATCGACGCCACCGCCGACGATCTCGCCGTCATGGGCCCGAACTTCATGGACGGCCGCCGCCGCCTCGCCACCTTCGAACACAGTCTGATCAGCGTCCGCAAACAAGTGGAGCAGGGAGCCTTCGCATGAGCGTCCTCGGAAACAATTACCCGGCAATCGATCTGAACGGCGCGCGGGTGCTCATCACCGGCGCGGGCCGGGGCATCGGGCAGTCGGCGGCGGAGCTGTTCGCGAGCAAGGGCGCGGAGATCGCCATCGCCGATGTGGACGTCGCCGCCGGGCAAACCGCCGCGGCGGCGTTGGGCGCCAAGGCTTTCGAATTGGACGTCCGCAATCGTGAGCAGTGGGACCGGGTCGTCGCCGACTTCGGCCGGATCGACATCCTGGTCAACAATGCCGGAGTCATGCCCGCCGGCGCCTTCCTCGACGAACCCGATGCCACCGGCCACACCACCATGGACGTCAACGTCTGGGGCCTGATCCACGGTATGCGCGCCGTCGTGCCCGGCATGATCGACCGCGGCAAGGGACATGTCGTCAATGTGGCCTCGCTGGCCGGCAAGATCCCGATCGCCGGACTGGCCGTCTACAACGCCAGTAAGTTCGCCGCCGTAGGGCTCTCCGCCGCAACGCGTCTCGAATTCGCCGAACACGGCGTCAGCGTCAGCTGCGTCATGCCCTCCGCCGTCCGCACCCGGCTGTCCTCTGGTCTCAAACTCGGCAATGGCCTGCCCACCGTCGACCCCGAGGACGTGGCCGCCGCCATCGTGCAGACGGTCCGCACCCGCCGCGCCGAGGTAGCCGTCCCCAACTACCTCGCCCCCTTGGACGTGGCCCTCGCCGCCGCCCCCGAACCGGCCGTCCGCCTGGTCCGCCGCCTCTTCAACGGCGACCGCGCCCTGCACCCCGCCGACGAGTCCACCCGCGCGAAGTACGAGGAGCAGATCCGCTCCATCGCCGTCGACAAGCAGGACTGACTCCGTACCGGCCCCACCCGAAAAATGGGTTGGGGCCGTACGGCTTTCCCGCTAGAGTTCGAACCCGCGAGCGCCCGGTGCGCAGGCAGCGGTTACTTCACCCTTATTGAACGCGAGTTCTTGCGGGTTCGAGTCCCGCCGCCGGTTCCCCGGAACCGGCGTGGCGAAATTGGCAGACGCGACAAGGTTTCACGAGCCCGCCGCCGCTTCGATCTCGGGCCTCGCACCTCACTCGAACCGGATGCCCTGCGCCAGCGGCAGTTCCGTCGAATAGTTCACGGTGTTGGTGGCGCGGCGCATGTAGGACTTCCAGGAGTCGGAGCCGGATTCGCGGCCGCCGCCGGTTTGCTTCTCACCGCCGAACGCGCCGCCGATCTCCGCGCCCGAGGTGCCGATGTTGACATTGGCGATGCCGCAGTCGGAGCCGTCGGCGGCGAGGAAGCGTTCGGCTTCGCGCTGGTTCTGGGTGAAGATGGCGGAGGAAAGGCCCTGGGGGACATCGTTGTGGATAGCGATGGCGGCGTCGAGCTCCTGATAGGTGAGCACGTACAGGATGGGCGCGAAGGTCTCCTCGCGGACCACCGCGGTCTGCGCCGGCATACGCACGATGGCGGGGCGGACGTAGAAGGCGTCCTCGCCGAAGCCCTCGACCCGCTCGCCGCCGCAGATCAATTCACCGCCGTCGGCCACGGCGCGATCCAGGGCGTCGCGCATGGCGCGATACGACCGCTCGTTGATCAGCGGCCCGACCAGGGTGCCGTCCTCGAGCGGATTGCCCACGCGCAGTTGGCGATACGCCGAAGCGAGCCGATCCAGCAGTGGGCCCACCACGTCGGTGTGCACGATGAGCCGGCGCAGGGTGGTGCACCGCTGGCCCGCCGTACCGGCCGCCGCGAACACGATGCCCCGCGCCGCGAGATCCAGGTCGGCGGAGGGGGTTACCACCGCCGCGTTGTTGCCGCCCAGCTCCAGCAGGCAGCGGCCGAAACGCGCAGCCACCCGGGGCGCGACCAGCCCGCCCATCCGGACCGAGCCGGTGGCGCTGACCAGTGCCACGCGCGGATCGTCGACCAGACGTTCGCCTACCGTCGCATCGCCTTGAATCAGCTGGTGCACTTCGGGATCCGCGCCCACGTCCTGGGCGGCGCGGCGCAGCAGCGAGTGGCAGGCCAGGGCGGTCAGCGGTGTCGTCTCCGACGGCTTCCACACCACGGTGTCGCCGCAGACCAGCGCCAGCGCGGTATTCCACGCCCATACCGCGACCGGGAAATTGAACGCCGAGATGACCCCGACGACGCCGAGCGGATGCCAGGTCTCCATGAGCCGATGCCCGGGTCGTTCCGAAGGCATGGTTTTGCCGTATAACTGCCGGGACAGCCCGATGGCGAATTCGCAGATATCGATCATTTCCTGCACTTCGCCGAGCGCTTCCGGCCCGATCTTGCCCGCTTCCAGGGTGACCAGTTCGCCCAGATCCGCCTTGTGCGCCACCAGTAGTCCGGCCAGCCGGCGCACCACCGCGGCCCGCTGCGGCGCGGGCACCGTGCGCCAGGCGAGGAAGGCGTCGGCCGCGCGGGCGACGGCCGCGTCCACGTCTGCGACGGTGTCCGGGCGCAGGGTCGCGAGCTCACCGCCGGTGATCGGCGTGCGCACCGACAGTGCGCCCGGTTCGGGCGATTCCACCCCCAGCCGCTGCAGCAGCGCGGCGGTGCGCGTGTGCAATTCGCGGGTGTTACGGGCGGTCAGGGTGTTGGTCATAGACAGCTCCAGACTGGGTTCCGGCCACGAGTTCTCTTTGCTGCGTTAGCCTTCGCTGATGGCGGATACACCGGCGAAACCCGTACTCGACGACATCGATCGACTGCTGATCCGTGAGCTGATTGCCGATGGTCGCGCCACCCTGTCGAATCTGGCCGAGAAAGCGAACCTATCGGTGTCCGCGGTGCAGTCGCGGGTGCGCCGGCTGGAAGCTCGTGGCGTGATTCGTGGCTACACGGCCAATGTAGATCCCGAAGCGCTCGGACAGATGCTGTCGGCATTCGTGGCGATCACTCCTCTCGACCCGTCGCAGCCCGATGACGCGCCCGCGCTCCTGCAGCACATTCCGGGCATCGAGGCCTGCCACTCGGTCGCGGGGGACGAGAGCTACATGCTGCTGGTGCGGGTGGCATCCCCCCGGCACCTGGAACAGCTGTTGCAAGAGATCCGCGCGACGGCAAATGTCCGGACTCGAAGCACGATCATTCTGCAGACATTCTATGACAAGTAGGCAACCTTCGTAATCTTTCCGGACTTTCCGGGCGTGCCCGTAAAAATTCATTTACGCTGGGCGGCGTGACGCTCGAAGTCGATCGGCTCGGGGCGGTTGCCGAAACGCCACTGATCACCCCCGCCCGGGTGCATGACATCCTGTCCGCGAGCATTCTCGCGGACGGTTTCGATCTGGTGCTCGACCTGCGCAAATCACGCGGCCGACGGCTCGTGGACGCGCGGGACGGCACCCCCTACCTGGACATGTTCGGGTTCTTCGCCTCCTCGGCGCTGGGCATGAACCATCCGGCGCTGGCCGGGGACCGCAGGTTCCTGTCCGGCCTCACCGCCGCGGCGCTGAACAAACCCAGCAACTCCGACGTCTACACCGTCGAGATGGCGCGCTTCGTCGAGACTTTCGCGCGCGTCCTCGGCGATCCGCGGCTACCGCACCTGTTCTTCATCGACGGCGGCGGGCTCGCCGTGGAGAACGCGCTCAAGGCCGCGTTCGACTGGAAGTCCCGGCACAATGAAATGCACGGCCGCCCAGGCGAACTCGGCACCAAGGTGCTGCACCTGACCGGCGCCTTCCATGGCCGGACCGGGTACACGCTCTCGCTCACCAACACCGATCCGGTGAAGACCGCGCGTTTCCCCAAGTTCGACTGGCCGCGCATCGACACGCCGTACCTCGGGCCGGACCATCCGGATATCGAGGCCGCGGAACGGCACGCGCTGGACCAGATCGAGCGCGCCTTCGCCGAAAACCCCCACGACATAGCGTGTTTCATTGCCGAGCCGATTCAGGGCGAGGGCGGTGACCGGCATCTGCGGCCGGAGTTCCTGCTGGCCGTGCAGCGGCTGTGCCACGCCAATGACGCGCTGTTCATCCTCGACGAGGTGCAGACCGGCGTCGGCATGACCGGCACCATGTGGGCCTACCAGCAACTCGGCCTGGAACCCGATGTGGTGGCCTTCGGCAAGAAGACCCAGGTCTGCGGGATCATGGCCGGCGGCCGGGTGGACGAGGTGCCCGACAATGTGTTCCGGGTCAGCTCCCGGCTCAACTCCACCTGGGGCGGCAATCTGGCCGATATGGTCCGGGCCCGGCGCGTGTTCGAGGTGATCGAGCACGAGCACCTGGTGGACCGGGCGCGCATTCTCGGCCCGCATCTGCTGCAGCGGCTGACCGAGGTGGCGGAGAAGCATCCGGAAGTGAGCGATCCGCGCGGCCGCGGTCTCATGTGCGCGGTCACCCTCGAATCCGCGCGCCTGCGCGACAGCGTGGTCACGGCGCTGCGCGAGGAAGAGCACGTGCTGTTGCTCGGCACGGGGGAGCGGGGCATTCGCTTCCGGCCGCCGCTCACGGTAACCACGGCGGAACTGGACGAGGCGGTGGACGCGCTGGAGCGCGTATTGCCCTGAGCCACAAGGCAGTCGGTATGTGACGGAGTCGCCCGGATTGCACGGGATACGGCATTCGCCGGAACCGCGTGCCGCCGGGCGACACTCCGTCGACCCGCCACCGAATCCCATGTCACCGCTTAGAGTTCGACGGCATGTCAGCTCACCGCCATGACGGTCTGACACGGTGCACCGCGTGATCGCGCATCGTGCTCGGCTGGGTCTGATCCTCTCGCTCCTGCTGCTGGCCGGTTGCTCCGGAAGCAATGCGGGGACCGTGGACAAGACGACGACGGCCGCGCCGGCCACCACCTCCACGGCGGCCGCCACCACGACCGAACAGCCCGCGCTGCTGCCCGGCATGCCGCCGCCGCTCTCGCCGACCGACGTCTACGCGGGCACCCGCGAACTCAGCCCGGCGGTCGCCGATCATCTGCCGCGCGTGTACGTGCCCAACAGCGAGTCGAACACCATCACCGTCATCGACCCGGCCACCTTCGAGGTCGTCGACAACTATCCGGCCGGCGGGCACGAGCCGCAGCACGTGGTGCCCTCCTATGACATGCAGACGCTGTACGCCAATAACGACCTGCCCATCGGCAGCGGCAGCCTGCTGCCCATCGACCCGCGCACCGGCAAGGCGGGCGAGCCGATCCCGGTCCGCGATCCGTACAACATGTACTTCACCCCCGACGGCAGATACGCACTCGTGGTGGCCGAAGCCGATCGTTCGCTCGACCTCTACGACCCGCACAGCTGGCAGAAGGTGAACGCCATCGCGGTGCCGGACTGCGGCGGGGTCAATCACATGGACTTCACCGCCGACGGCCGGTTCGCGCTCACCAGTTGCGAATTCAGCGGGCGGATGGCGGTGGTGGACATCGCGAACCTGGCGCTGGTCCGCATGATCGATCTGCCCGGCGGGCGCAACGGCAAGCCGCAGGACGTGAAGCTCTCGCCCGACGGCCGCACCTTCTACGTCGCGGACATGGTCGCCAACGGCATCTATGTCTTCGATGCCAAGACCTTCGACAACACCGGATTCCTGGAGACCGGGCACGGCACCCACGGGCTGTACGTCACCCGTGACTCCAAACAGATGCTGATCACCAACCGGCACGAGGGCAGCATCTCGGTCTGGGACTTCGCCGCGAACCGGCTCGTGCACAAATGGCAGATCCCCGGCGGCGGCAGCCCGGACATGGGCAATATCTCCGCCGACGGCCGCGTGTTCTGGGTGTCGGGGCGCTACCACGGCGAGGTCTACGCCATCGACATCGCGGAGTGGAAGCTCTTGGCGCGCATCAAGGTCGGCAAGGGCGCGCACGGGCTGACCGTCTGGCCGCAGCCCGGCCGATACTCCACCGGCCACACCGGCGTCATGCGCTGAACGCTCCAAGGATGGACGCGGCATTTTGGAACCGGGGTGAATCCGGCCCCGATTCGGTGCTCTACCAGGGCGTTTTAACTGGCGGGCAGCCAATAACCGTACTCGCCAGTAGCGGATGCGGGATTACAAAGGGGCTCTGGTACTGGTTACACTCCCCGTCATGACGAGTGTCCAGCAGCAGCCTACGCCGGGGTCGGCGGGCGCCCCTGATATCCACACCACCGCCGGCAAGCTGGCTGACCTGCGCAATCGGCTGGAAGAGGCCAAGCACCCGATGGGTGAGGCCGCTGTCGACAAGGTGCACGCCAAGGGCAAGATGACCGCCCGCGAGCGCATTCTGGCCCTGCTGGACGAGGGTTCCTTCGTCGAGCTCGACGCGCTGGCTCGCCATCGCAGCGTGAATTTCGGTCTGGAGAACCAGCGTCCGCTCGGCGACGGCGTGGTGACCGGTTACGGCACCATCGACGGCCGCGACGTCTGCATCTTCTCCCAGGACGTGACCGTCTTCGGCGGCTCGCTCGGCGAGGTCTACGGCGAGAAGATCGTCAAGGTGATGGACCTGGCGCTCAAGACCGGCCGTCCGCTGGTCGGCATCAACGAGGGCGCGGGCGCGCGCATCCAGGAGGGCGTCGTCTCCCTGGGCCTCTACGGTGAGATCTTCCACCGCAATATCCAGGCCTCCGGCGTGATCCCGCAGATCTCGCTGATCATGGGCCCGGCCGCGGGCGGCCACGTCTACTCGCCCGCCCTGACCGACTTCGTCGTCATGGTCGACCAGACCTCGCAGATGTTCGTCACCGGCCCGGACGTGATCAAGACCGTCACCGGTGAAGAAGTGACCATGGAGGAGCTGGGCGGCGCCCACACCCACATGGTGAAGTCCGGTGTGGCGCACTATGTCGCCTCCGGCGAGCAGGACGCCCTGGACTACGTGCGCGATCTGCTGAGCTACCTGCCCAGCAACAACCGCGCCGAGGCCCCGCGCTTCCCTGCCACCGCCAATGCGGGCGCCATCGAGGAGAACCTCACCGAGGCCGATATCGAGCTGGACACCATCGTCCCGGACTCGCCGAACCAGCCCTACGACATGCACGAGGTGATCAAGCGCCTGGTGGATGACGAGGAGTTCCTGGAGGTGCAGGCCGAGCGCGCGATGAACATCATCGTCGGCTTCGCCCGCATCGACGGCCGCAGCGTCGGCTTCGTGGCCAACCAGCCCTCGCAGTTCGCGGGCTGCCTGGACATCGACGCCTCGGAGAAGGCCGCGCGCTTCGTGCGCACCTGCGACGCCTTCAATATCCCGATCATCACCCTGGTGGACGTGCCGGGCTTCCTGCCGGGCACCGGCCAGGAGTACAACGGCATCATTCGCCGCGGCGCGAAGCTGCTGTATGCCTACGGCGAGGCCACTGTGGGCAAGATCACAATCATCACCCGCAAGGCTTACGGCGGCGCGTACGACGTCATGGGCTCCAAGCACATGGGCGCCGATGTGAACCTGGCGTGGCCGACGGCTCAGATCGCCGTCATGGGCGCGTCCGGGGCGGTCGGTTTCGTCTACCGCAAGCAGCTGCAGACCGCCGCCGCCGAGGGCAACGATGTCGACGCCCTGCGCCTCGAGCTGCAGAACGAGTACGAGGACACCCTCGTGAACCCGTACGTGGCGGCCGAGCGCGGCTACGTCGACGCGGTCATCCCGCCCTCGCACACCCGCGGCCAGATCGTCTCGGCGCTGCGGCTGCTGGAGCGCAAGATGGTCTCGCTGCCGCCGAAGAAGCACGGCAACATTCCGCTCTGATTCAGCGATATGCGCGGCATGGGGCGCACACTGTCCAATAGGACATGTGTCTCGTACCGCGCACGAACGCCTCATCCGAGCAAAGATGGTCAAAGGAATGGCCCTCGATTTCGAGGGCCGTAACGAATACCGTTTCGCGGACCCGGGAAGATCTTCCGGTCGCGGACCAGCCGCCCCGGCGGTGATTGGACAGGAGGACTGGCGCTGTGACGACCATGGCTGACGAAGAGGTACTGCGCGCCGCCGAATTGGATCTGGCGGTCGACGAATTGGACGCGGTGGACGCCGCCGTCGCCGTCGAGACCACCGAACCGTCGAGCGTCGGACCGGTCATCCAGGTACTCAAGGGCAATCCCAGCGATGTCGAACTCGCCGCGCTGGTCGCCGTGTTCGCCGCCGCGTCGGCGAGCACCGGTGCGCCCGCCGACAACGGCCCGGCCGATATGTGGGGCCGCCCCACGCTGCTGCACCGCGGCTCCTCCCCGTTCTCCCCGTACGCCTTCCCGGCGCTGTCGCACCTGCGCGACTGACGGGCGTGACGGTCTTCGTACTGGGGTCCCAGTCCCCGGCACGGCTCGGTGTGCTGCGCAACGCGGGCATCGAGCCGGTGGTCCGGGTGTCGAAGGTGGACGAAGACGCGGTGGCCGCGGCACTGCCCGCCGGTACCGCGCCCGAGCAGATCGTGATCGAGCTGGCCCGGGCCAAGGCGCGGGACGTGGCGGCGACCATCGCCGCCGCGGGTCCCGCCGCCGCTGATTACTCCGATTCCATTGTGGTGGGCTGCGATTCGATGCTGCTCGTGGACGGGGTGCTGCAGGGCAAGCCGCACACCGCCGAGGTGGCACGCGCGCGCTGGGCCGAAATGGCCGGGCGCAGTGCGGATCTGCTGACCGGGCATTCGGTGCTGCGCCTGCGCGACGGCGCGATCGTCGGCGAATCCGCCGATTGCAGTGCCACCACCGTGCATTTCGCCAAACCCGAACCCGCGGAACTCGACGCCTATATCGCGTCGGAGGAGCCGCTGCAGGTGGCCGGCGCGTTCACCCTGGACGGCCGCGGCGGCTGGTTCGTGGACCGCATCGACGGTGATCCGTCCAGCGTGATCGGGATCGGGCTACCGCTGGTTCGTCGACTGCTTGCCGAGGTGGGCGTCGGCATTGCGGAATTGTGGGTCCCCGCCCCGTAATTGGGGATCGCCGCTGCGCAGCTGCGGCGCGATGCGATTGGTGGAGGCCGCCAATCGCGGTTCGCCGTTCTCCTCGCCCGGGCCGGTGGGCGCGGCCTGTTCCGCGCTCGCCTGTGCCTCCGCCGGACGGGCTTTCAGCAATTCCAGTCGCGCCACGCACAATTCGGGTTCCACGAACGGGTGCAGCCGGACGCTGACGTCGTCGCGAGCGCCGTTGCGGTCCAGGACTTCTCGCATGAGCCCCAGATGGACGCCGCAGACCACTTCGGAGTGGGTGCGGGCGAGTTCGCGCAGCGGGCAGGCGGTCATCCGGATCATGACCGATTCCTCGGTCTCGGTGGCGTGATCGCGTTCGGGCGCGAATCCGAGTTCCGACATCAGCGTGACGGTCAGGTCTTTCGCGTCTTCGAGGGTTTCCACCGGCTGATCGATGGATTCCATTTTCGCGCCCCAGACCCGGCCCGCGGCGACGGCGGCATCGGAGCGGCGGCGCGGATCACTGCCGAGCTGATCGGCCAGGACCTGTGCCAATTCTTGATAACCGACGGATCGCTGAACAGCGGTATAGCCGATTCTCGGACGGCCTCTGCCGCGCGGCGGCTGCTGGAATTGGCGGACGAGGGATTCGCGGGTGAGCACATCCAAATGGAAACGGACGGTAGTCACATGTTGGCCGGTGACGCGCGCCAGTTCTTGCGCGTCGAGAGGCTCGCTGGCGCCGCGTAGGATCGCGAGCAGTCGTCGTCGCGGCCAAGAATCGGACATAGCTCACCCCTCCTCTCGGGAGACTTTATCGGATGAAGCTGCGCTTAATTCGCCCAATCATCCGATTCGTGATCTGAAACGAGTTTCGTTACCGCCATCTGCCTACGATCGGTGTTGAGATTCGAACCGCTGAATGCCATCCAGCCAACCCAACCACGCGCTAAGGACCACACCGTGCCCGTCGCTCCGGATCCACATCACTCGTTCGGCTCCTACGCACATCCTGAACGACTAGTAACCACAGAGTGGCTGTCGGCAAACATCGGCGCGCCGGGTCTCAAGATCATCGAGTCCAACGAAGACATATTGCTATACGACATCGGCCATGTCCCGGGCGCCATCAAGATCGATTGGCGAACCGAGTTGATCGATCCTCGCACCCGCGATGTGGTGGACGGGGCGCGCTTCGCCGAACTCATGCGCGTCAAGGGGGTTGGACGCGACGACACGGTGGTCATCTACGGCGACAAATCCAATGGCACGGCCGCTGCGACGCTGTGGGTCTTCGAACTCTTCGGCCACCCGGACGTGCGCCTGCTCGACGGCGGGCGGGACGCGTGGATCTCCGAGGCCCGCGACACCGCCTTCGAGGTGCCCGCCGCCGGACTCGGCGAATACCCGACGGTCGATCGCGACGACAAGACCGCCCGCGCCTTCCGGGGCGACGTGGTGGCGCACCTGGGTCGTCCGCTCATCGACTCCCGCGTATTCGACGAGTACACCGGCGAACTCGTGGTGCTGGACCGCCCCGAGGAGCAGGCGCTGCGGGCCGGGCACATCCCGACCGCCGTGAACATCCCGTGGACCTCCTCGGTCGGCGCCGACGCCCGCTTCCGCCCGCGTGCCGAACTCGACGTCATCTACGGCGGCGTGAGCGAGGGCATCGCCCCGCTGGTCTACTCCCGCATCGGCGAACGGTCCGCCCTGACCTGGTTCGTGCTGACCTATCTGCTCGGCGTGACCGGCGTGCGTAACTACGACGGCTCCTGGACCGAATGGTCCAATGCGGTCGGCGCTCCGATCGTCACCGGCGAGGGCCCGGGCGCCATCCCCGAATCCCTGGTGCGCCCCTAGGGACCTCCGCTGGAGCAGGACTCGAGGGCGTGCCTTTAGGCTTCCAGCCGACGCTACGAGAGTTGTAGAGTGCCCTCGGTCACTCTTGGGTGCTACCGATCGGTAGCCCTATCCCCGTTCGGTGGTTGTTGGCAGACTGCCTACACTGCCCAAGACGAAGTTTTCAGAGCACAGGAGGCTCAGTGCCCAACCATGCCAACGCGCAGATCACAAAGGTCCTCGTAGCCAACCGAGGCGAGATCGCCGTGCGCGTGATCCGGGCCGCCAAGGACGCCGGCATCGCCAGCGTCGCCGTGTACGCGGAGCCGGATGCGGATGCCCCGTTCGTGAAGCTCGCCGACGAGGCGTTCGCGCTGGGCGGCCAGACCTCGGCCGAGTCGTACCTGGTGTTCGACAAGATCCTCGATGCCGCCGCCAAGGCCGGCGCCGACGCGATCCACCCGGGCTACGGCTTCCTCTCGGAGAACGCCGATTTCGCACAGGCCGTGATCGACGCGGGCCTGATCTGGATCGGCCCGTCGCCGCAGTCCATTCGCGACCTGGGCGACAAGGTCACCGCGCGGCACATCGCCGAGCGTGCGCAGGCCCCCATGGCCGCGGGCACCAAGGACCCGGTCAAGAACGCCGACGAGGTCGTCGCGTTCGCCAAGGAGTACGGCGTTCCGGTGGCCATCAAGGCCGCCTTCGGTGGTGGCGGCCGCGGCATGAAGGTCGCGCACACCATCGAGGAGATCCCGGAGCTGTTCGAGTCCGCCACCCGTGAGGCCATCGCCGCCTTCGGTCGCGGCGAATGCTTCGTGGAGCAGTACCTGGACAAGGCCCGCCACGTCGAGGCGCAGGTCATCGCCGACAAGCACGGCAACGTGGTCGTCGCCGGCACCCGCGACTGCTCGCTGCAGCGCCGGTTCCAGAAGCTGGTCGAGGAAGCCCCCGCCCCGTTCCTGTCGGACGAGGTGCGCGGCAAGATCCACGAGTCGGCCAAGCGCATCTGCAAGGAAGCCGGTTACTACGGCGCCGGCACCGTCGAATACCTGGTGCAGGGCGAGACCGTGTCCTTCCTCGAGGTGAACACCCGCCTGCAGGTCGAGCACCCGGTCACCGAGGAGACCGCCGGTATCGACCTGGTGCGCCAGCAGTTCCGCATCGCCGAGGGCCACGAGCTCTCCATCAAGGAGGATCCGACTCCGCGCGGCCACTCCTTCGAGTTCCGCATCAACGGTGAGGACGCCGGCCGCGGCTTCCTGCCCGCGCCCGGCCCGGTCGTCGTCTACAAGGAGCCCGCGGGCCCCGGCGTGCGCGTCGATTCCGGTGTGGTCGAGGGCTCGGTCATCGGCGGCCAGTTCGACTCGATGCTGTCCAAGCTGATCGTCACCGGCGAGACGCGCGAGCAGGCGCTGCAGCGTGCCGCCCGCGCCCTGGCCGAGTACCAGATCGAGGGCCTGGCCACGGTCATCCCGTTCCACCGCCACATCGTCGAGAACCCCGCGTTCATCGGTGACGGCACCAAGTTCGACGTCTACACCAAGTGGATCGAGAACGACTGGGAGAACCCGATCGAGCCCTACACCGGTGGCGTCGCCATCGAAGAGGACGAAGAGGCGCCGCGTCAGAAGGTGGTCGTCGAGGTCGGCGGCCGTCGCCTCGAGGTGTCGCTGCCCGGCCAGTTCTCGGTCGGCGCGGGCGCTGCCGCGGGTAACGGCGCGGGCGTCATCCGCAAGAAGCCGAAGCCGCGCAAGCGTGGCGGCGGCGCGGGCGGCGCTGCCTCCGGTGACGCCGTGACCGCGCCCATGCAGGGCACCGTCGTCAAGGTGGCCGTCGAAGAGGGCCAGAGCGTCGAGGCCGGCGATCTGGTCGTGGTGCTCGAGGCCATGAAGATGGAGAACCCGGTCACCGCCCACAAGGCCGGCGTCATCACCGGTCTCGCGGTGGAGGCCGGCGCGGCCATCACCCAGGGCACCGTGCTCGCCGAGATCAAGTAAGGGATACCGGCTCTCCGGCAATCGCTTTCGAACGGGCCGCTCACTTCGGTGAGCGGCCCGTTGCGTATGCGGCACTACGCACCGCGGCGGACGCGGGCCCCGAGCGGGCGCGATAAAGTCGGATCATGGCTGAACCACCGGAGATTCGTATCGGCACCGCTGAGCGTGAGGACGCCATGCAGCGGCTGTCCGATCATTTCGCGGCGGGCCGGTTGAGTGTCGCGGAGTTCGACGAGCGCAGTGGGGTCGTCGCGGCGGCCTTGACGCGCGGGGATCTGGCCAAGGTGTTCGTGGATCTGCCGGAGCCGGTGTCCATGGCCAAGGCGGTGGAGCGTCCGCGCGAGTCGCGATTCAACGGGCTGCCCGAGCGGATCATGCCGGTGGTGCCGATTCTGGCGGTGATCCTGTTCTTCGTCACCCATCAGTGGTGGGTGTTCCTGTTGATTCCGCTGGCGGGCGCGGTGTTGTTCGGCGGGGCGAATCAGGCGCGGCAGCGCGGCAATCGGCGCGAGCGCAGGCGGGAGCGGTAGTGGAACCCATCGAGATCAATGCCGGTAGCTGGTATCTGCGCGCCCTGCGGGCCGACGAGCGCATCGACGATCGCCCGGCCCTCGCCGACGGCGGCATCACCGATCCGGACTACGTGAGCAAGCGCAGCGCGGGATGGGCTGCGGAGACGGTTTTTTCGTGGGCGGTGTGCGTGCCCACCACGGCGGAACTGGTCGCCGAGATCGTGGTGACGCCGGCCGCGGACGGCACCGCCGAGGTGACGGGCTGGGCCCGCGACGGCTATCGCGAAGCGCTCGAGGACAGCCTGCCCACCGTGCACCGATTCACCGCCGGCGCGCTCGGACTGACCCCGCACGCCGCCTCCTGAACACGCTCTCGGCCATCCGGCCGGCCGGAGATCGGGGCGGGCGGGGGAGTAGCGTGCGGGGCATGGAGCGGGCTGCGCTGGATGCGGAACTGTTGCGGCGGAATGTGGTCGAGGGACCGGAGAAGTTCTTCTCCGGGATCGACGTGGTGGAGTCGACGGGGTCGACGAACGCCGACCTGGTGGCGCGGGCCATGGATTCGGACGCGGATCGGCTCGTATTGATCGCGGAGGCGCAGGAGAAGGGGCGGGGACGGCACGAACGGCACTGGGTGAGCCCGGCGCGGGCGCAGATCGCCATGTCGGTGCTGGTGCGGGCGCGCGGGATCGATCCGGCGGTGCTGGGATGGCTGCCGCTGCTGACCGGGGTGGCGGTGGTGGACGCGGTACGGGCCGAGACCGGGGTGCCCGCGGTGCTGAAATGGCCCAATGACGTGCTGGTGGACGGGCGCAAGCTGTCCGGGATCCTCGCCGAGATCGCGGCCGCGGGAGCGGACCCGGCGGTGGTGGTGGGGATCGGTGTGAACGTGAGCCTGACCGAGGCGGAACTGCCGGTGCCGCACGCGACTTCGCTGACGCTGGCCGGGGCGCCGGACGCGGATCGGACGGCGCTGGTGACGGCGATCCTGCGGGAGTTCGCGCGGCGCTTCACGGCGTGGGAGGCGAGCGGCTGGGATATCGGCGAGCTGGCGGCCGCGTATCAGGAGCGTTGTTCCACGATCGGCGCGCAGGTGCGGGCCGAGATTCCGGGCGGCGAGGTGCTCACCGGAATCGCCACCGGGGTGGATGAATTCGGCCGGCTGCTGATCGGCGAGCGCGCGGTGTCGGCGGGTGACGTCACGCATCTGCGCGCTGAATATTGATCTCGCGCAGGGCTTTCGGTGGGTGATCGCCGGCTAGTTGTTCGGCTTGTTCGGTTTGGTCGGCTTATTGTGCTTGTCCTGCCCGTTGCCGTTGTTGCCCCCGTTCCCGTTGCCGCCGTTTCCGCTGTTGCCGGGCCTGTTCTCGGTCGATGGCCCGGCATACCCCGACCCGGTCGGCAGATTCGGAATGGGGAACGGGATCGTGACCTGCGTCGTGGTGGGCACTGTCGTCTCCGGGCCACCGGTCTCCGAACTGGCCGGTGGCGGAGCGGGATTGACGGTACGGGTCGACCCGTTGCCCGTGACCCGGGGCGCTTCCGTTGCGGCCGAAGTCGGTTCGGCCACGCCCGGCGGCGCGGAAGCCGGAGTCGTGTCGCTCGGTGGTGAATTCGAGTCCTGCCCCGCGCGCCACACCGCGAACCCCGTTCCCGCCCCGGCGAGCAGGGCCGCGACGGCGACGAGCGCCGCGAATCGCCGCGGGAAGCCCGGCGCGGGCACGGCCGTGATCGGTGTCCTGCGTTGTGCGCCATCACTATCCGCGACGGTCGGCGCGAGCACTCCGGTCCCGGCGGCGCGACCTCGGGAAATCCCCACCAGCGGTGCGGTGGGCGCGGCCCCGGCCGCGACGAGCGGCGTGGTCGGCGCGGTCCCCGCCGAGTCCAGCGCATCACGCGCCGCCATCGCGAATTCCCCGGTGCTGGAATGGCGTTCGCCCGGATCCTTGGCGAGCGCCCGCGCCAGCACGTCGTCGAGAGCGGCGGGCAGCGCCGGATCCGATTCCGACAGCCGCGGCGGTTCGGCCGTGAGATGGGCGTGCATCTGCCCGGCCGGATCGGGTGCGGGGAAAGGTCTGCGCGCGGTGAGCGATTCGTACAGCACGCAGGCCAGCGAGTAGGTGTCCGACGCGGGAACCGCCGCCCCGCTGAACCGTTCGGGCGCCATATAGGCCGGTGTCCCGATGACGGTCCCGGTCCCGGTGAGCGTGGCTTGCCCGGTCAGCTGCGCGGTGCCGAAATCGATGAGATGGGTGAAACCGTTGGGCGCGATCACGATATTGGCGGGCTTGACGTCCCGGTGCACCAGGCCGCGCCGATGCGCCTCGTCGAGCGCGGCCGCCGCCTGCGAAATGATGTCCACGGCCCTTGACGGCGGGAGCGGGCCGCCGGCCCGCAGCAGCAGCCCGAGATCGGTGCCGTCCAGATAGGCCATATCGATGAACAGTCGACCGTCGTATTCACCGAAGGTGTGGATGGGCACCACGTGCGGTTCCCGTAACTGTGCCGCGGCCCGCGCCTCGCGCTGGAAACGCTGCCGGTAGATCGGATCGTCGCCCAGTGCGGGCGCCAGGATCTTCAACGCCACGGTCCGTTCGGTGTGGGTGTCGTGCGCGCGCCACACCTGCCCGGTTCCGCCGTTGCCCAGCAGTTTCTCCAGCCGATAGGGACCGAATTGCCCGTCCCCCATGAGAAGTAGTCCTTTCGTACCCGGATGCTTCTCCTGAGGTACTACCCCCGATCGCGGAAAGTCCTCAGGCCGGGCCCGGCCGATTCCCGCCGGCACACCGGTACCGCGAACGGCCCCGCGCTATTTCGGCTTGCCCGGCTTCTCCGGCTTCTGCGCTTTGCCGTGACCGTGGTGATTCGGCGCGGGGCCGTCCGGCGAATCGCGCGGGCCGGGTGCGGAGTCGGTGGGGATCGGCGCGGGCGGCGCGGGGACGACAACGGGATTCGACGGCTCCGTGGCCGACGGCTCCGCGCCACGCCCAGCACCTGGCGCCTCTGGTTCCGGCGTAACGGCCGGTAGCGACGCGGCCGGAGAAAGGCTCTCGCGCACAGGCGATTCCGCTGCCGGCACGACCTGCGGCACCGGCTCCGGCGTCGACGAGGCGGTATGCCCGGCGAACCACGCCACCCCGATGATCAGCATGATGACCGAGCCGGCCAGCGCCACTACCGCGACGGCCGTGGCGACAATGGCCGCCACGGTGGGTTTGCACTGATCGGCGGACATGACCTGCCCCGTGACGGTGGTGAGCACCGCCGTGCTGTCGGGTTCCGCCGCTCGCAGCGCGGCCTCCGCGGCGGCGGCGAATTCACCTGCGCTGGAATACCTTTCCGCCGGATCCTTGGCCATGGCCCGCGCGATGACTCGATCGAGCG
This sequence comes from Nocardia yamanashiensis, assembly GCF_021183565.1. NCBI lineage: Bacteria > Bacillati > Actinomycetota > Actinomycetes > Mycobacteriales > Nocardiaceae > Nocardia > Nocardia yamanashiensis. The sequence continues at coordinate 5,483,326 of NZ_CP089226.1, read as the reverse complement.
CCGCGGAAACCGCCGGAGCCAGCGTGGATGCGGCGGCCGGAACGGATTCCAGCTGCGCTCGCATCAGCTGCGCCGGGTTCCCGCTCCGGAAAGGCCGCTGCCCCGTGAGGCACTCGTACAGTACGCACGCCAGCGAGTAGATGTCCGACCGCGCGGTCGCGATCGCCGAATACCGTTCCGGCGCCATGTAGGCGGGCGTGCCCACCAGCATCCCGGTGCGCGTGACCGCCGCCTGCCCGTCCTCGAGCGCCGCCCCGAAATCGATGAGGTACGCCGTCTCGTCGGGCGCGACGATGATGTTCTGCGGCTTCACATCCCGGTGCACCAGCCCTGCCGCGTGCGCCTCGTCGAGTGCTACCGCGATCTGCCCGATGAGCCGGACCGCGGCGGCGGGCGCGAGCGGCCCTTCCCATTCCAGCAGTGCTTCGACGTCCAGCCCGTCGACGAACTCGGACTCGATGTAGAGCCGTCCTTCGAGTTCACCGTAGGCGCGCACCGCCACCACGTGCGGACCGTGCAGCAGCGATGCGGCCCGGGCTTCGCGTTCGAAGCGCCGCCGATACTCCGGGTCGCCGGCCAGTACCGGCGCGAGCACCTTGAGCGCGACGGTGTGGCCGGTGGCGGTGTCGTGCGCCCGCCACACCTGTGCCGAACCGCCGCTGCCGAGTAGTTCGTCGAGGCGGTAGCGGCCCAGGTAGCCATCCACCACTGAAGTCCTCTCGTTTCACCCGGGGCCCACCCTAGCGTCACGAGAGATAGAACCGGTCAGACGGTTTGCAATTCGCCGCGGGCGGCTTCGCGGGCCAGCAGGCGGTCGCGCTGCTCCTCGAACTTGAGCACGTCCTGTTCGAGCTTGGCGACATAGGCGGCCAATTTCTCCCGCGCCGCCTCGCCGCGCGCCCCGAAGTCGTTGCGGTCGAAGATGTTCCAGTTCTTCAGCACCGGGTTCACGACCTCTTCCATGTGCTGGCGCAGGTCGTAGATGCCGTGCTTGGCCATGAGCACGCCGTTGCGCCGCCAGTTCGGCATCCCGGATCCGGGCATGACGAAATTGGTCAGCACCTTGGTGATGGCCTCCAGCGCCTGATCCGGCACCAGATCCAGCCCCGCCCCGCACAGCGTCCGGTAGAAGATCATGTGCAGGTTCTCGTCCGCGGAGATGCGCTGCAGCATGCGGTCGGCGATGGGGTCGTTGCACACCCTGCCGGTATTGCGGTGCGAGATGCGGGTGGCCAGCTCCTGGAAGGTCACGTACGCGACGTTCTCCAGGAACCCGCCCCAGTCGTCGGGCGATTGCGCGCCATTGGTCATGTGGATCATCCGCGCCTCTTCCAGGGCCACCGGATCCACGCCGCGGGTGACCACCAGGTAGTCGCGCATGACGATGCCGTGCCGGTTCTCCTCGGCGGTCCAGCGGCCCACCCAGGTGCCCCAGGCGCCGTCCTGGGAGAAGTTCTCGGCGATCTCACGGTGGTAGGACGGGAGGTTGTCCTCGGTCAGCAGGTTGGTGACCATGGCGATCTTGGCGACCTCGCTCAACTGCGATTGCGAGGGGTCCCAGTTCTCCCCGCCCATGGCGGCGAAGTTGCGGCCCTGATCCCAGGGCACGTAGTCGTGCGGATGCCAGTCCTTGGCCATCGACAGGTGACGGTTGAGGTTAGCCTCCGCCACCGGCTCGAGTTCTCGAAGTATCTGCAGCTGGGTCAACTCTCGGGTCACACACGCCTCCTGTGTCATGCAGGGCAAGAATGGTGTTGCGCGGGGACAGCTCGGCGAAGATGGCAGATCGTGATCGCCGATGTTACGCGCGGGCCGCACGATTGTGCGTCACACCGCTTCTCGGCGTCAGGCATTCTGGCATCTCGGCGCGGTAGCGTATGCGCATGGGTTATCCCGAGGAGGCGCTGGCGCCCGAGGAGCGACTACTCCTGCACCGTCATCCGCATTGGAAGATGTTGTTCTGGCCCGCCGTGACTTTCATCCTGATCACCGCATTGGCCGGATTCGGCGCTGGGGTCGCATCGCGCAATACCGAAGGTGGGCTGGGGTCCGGGCTGCTGCTCGCGATTCTGGTGGCGTGGCTGCTGATCGTGTGGTGGCGGTCGCTGGTACCGCTGATCCGTTGGAAGTCGACGCATTTCATCATCACCGACCGCCGGGTATTGATTCGCCAAGGCGTATTGACCCACACGGGCATCGACATTCCGATGAACCGGATCTCGAATGTGCAGTTCCGCCATGGCCTCTTCGACCGCATGCTGGGCACCGGCACGCTCATCATCGGATCGGCGTCGGAGGATCCGCTCGAATACGACGACATCCCGTACGTGCAGCAGGTGCACGCCATGCTCTATCACCAGGTTTTCGATGTGGTGCAGAACAATCCGAACAACGGCGGCGGCTACTACGGATCCGGTGCCGCTTACCCGTAGGCTTACTGCGTGACCGCCGTATTGCTGGCCGAAGACGACGAGGCCATTGCCGCGCCGCTGTCGCGGGCGCTGGGGCGCGAGGGCTATGCGGTGACCGTGGAGAGCTACGGTCCCGCGGTCCTGGAACGGGCCCTGGAAGGCGGTCACGACCTGCTGATCCTCGACCTCGGCCTACCCGGCATGGACGGCCTGGAGGTGTGTCGTCAGGTGCGCGCCCGCGGGGCCGATCTGGCCGTGCTGATGCTCACCGCGCGCACCGACGAGGTCGATTTCGTGGTCGGCCTGGACGCCGGCGCCGACGACTACGTGGGCAAGCCCTTCCGGCTCGCCGAATTACTGGCCCGGGTGCGGGCGCTGTTGCGGCGCAGCGGAATCGGCGACGAGGCGGTCGAGGTGGGCGGCATCCGGCTGGAGCCGGCGGCGCGCCGGGTGCTGGTGAACGGCGTCGAGGTGAACCTGGCCAACAAGGAGTACGAGCTGCTGAAGGTGCTCATCGACCGTGCCGGGCAGGTGGTCTCGCGCGAGACCATCCTGCGTGAGGTGTGGGGTGACGCCGATCTGCGCGGCTCCAAGACCCTGGACATGCACATGTCGTGGCTGCGCCGGAAGATCGGTGACGAGGGCCCGGTGGCCGAACGCCGGATCGTGACCGTGCGCGGCGTAGGCTTCCGCTTCAACACCGACTAGCTCGGCCGCTCTCGAACCGATCGATCTGTGCTGTTCCGCGCGCGTATCCCACCCGAAAGCCCGGCGAAGCGAGGCATCTCGACGATGAGACGCAGGATCCTGCTGTCCATGGTGGCCGCGCTGACCCTCACCACCCTGGTGCTGGGCGTGCCGCTGGCGTTCACGGCGTGGCAGTGGGTGGAGGACATCACCCGCAACGAACTGCGCAATCGCCTGGACCGGATCGCGGTGGAGGTGGTGGCCCAGGAGAAGGACGACGGGCTGGTGCACGGCGAACTGGATCTGCGGTCGGTGCGGCCGCTGATCCCGGCGGGCGGGCGTTTGACCATCGTGTATCCGACGCCGCAGGACAATGCCTCGCGCCTGGACGTCGGGCCGGACGCGGTGGCGGATCCGCTGGTGGAATCGCTGGCGATGGGCACCTCCGGGTCGCTGCGCCTGGAAACCCCTGCCGCGCCGATGCATTCGATGCAGCGGCAGGCGCTGGGCGCGGTGGTCGGACTGGTGCTCATCTCGCTCGGCGCGGGCATCGCGGTGGCGGTGGTGACCGCGCGGCGGGTGGCCGATCCGCTGCGCGATGTGGCGGCGCGCGCGGCCCGGCTGGCCATGGGCGATTTCCGCGCCGATTCGCGCCGGCACGGCATTACCGAACTGGACCGGGTGTCGGACGTACTCGATTCCGCCACAGTCGAAATCGCGGGCCGCCTGCAACGCGAGCACGCCCTGGTCGCCGACGTCTCGCATCAGCTGCGCAGCCGCCTCACCGCGGTGCGGCTACGCCTGGACGAACTGTCCACGCACAACGATCCGGAAGTGGTGCACGAGGCGGAAGAGGCCATGGCACAGGTGGATCGGCTCACCGACGCCATCGACGAACTGGTGCGGGCCTCCCGGGACGAGGGCGCGGCCGAACGCGATCCGGTGCCGGTGGTCGCGGAATTGCGTGGCGTGGTGGCGGAATGGCGGCACCCCTTCGCCGAGGCGGGCCGCAAACTGGTGCTGCTCGGCGACCCGACCTTGAAAGCGCCCGTGACGGGTTCCCGGCTGCGCGAAGCGGTCGCGGTGCTGGTCGACAATGCCCTCATGCACGGCGGCGGCACCTGCACGGTCTCGGTGCGCACCGTGACCGGCGGCCGCCTCGACGATCGCGAGCCGCTGGTGGTGGTCGAGGTGGCCGACGAGGGCGACGGCGTCCGCGACGAACTCGCCCCGCACATCTTCGACCGCGGTTTCTCGGCCGCCGGCTCCACCGGCGTCGGCCTGGCCCTGGCCCGCGCGCTCATCGAGGCCGACGGCGGCCGCCTGGAACTGCAACGCCGCCGCCCCGCCCTCTTCGCGGTCTTCCTGGGCTCCTCCGCCGGCCCGTCGCGCCCGCCCGCCGGACCGGCCGCCGAACCGCGCTGAAACCTCGGCGATCTTCTATCGATTCCTTAACCATCGGCTAGTTCTGGCTGAAAAGTGGCTTCCTACTGTCGGTTTCGTTGTGAGGGAGCGATGAGCGCCTCCTCGACGCGAGGACAGGAGTGGTTATGCCGAAGTTCACCGTGCGCCGGGTGGTCGGAGCGGGCCTGATCGGAGCGACCGGGCTGGCCCTGCTGGCGCTGCCGGTCACCGCCAATGCCGCCGAGCCGGCCGCCCCGGCCACGGCGGCCGAGATCGGCCTGGACACCGGGAGCGCGGGCGGCCGCGCCGAACCCGAACACGGCCGGATCGTCATCCAGGATCGGGACGGCCGGGTCACCGAGTACCGCGACGGTGAGCTGCCGCCCGGCGTCCAGGCGCTGCCGGCGATTCCGCTGGAGCCGGGCCGCCCGCTGCCGGACGGCGTCATCATCCAGCGCGATCCTGGCGTGTCGGATGGACCGGGCGCGCCGCAGGTCACGATCGTGCGCCCGGTTCGCTGAGAGTTGTCCGGTCGCCGCGATCAGTATCGTCGGTGGATGTGACGAGTCCCCGGATTCTGGTTGTGGACGATGACGTCAGGGTGCTGACGTCGGTGGCGCGGGGGCTGCGGATGTCCGGTTTCGAGGTCGAGACCGCGGCGGACGGAGCCGCCGCGCTGCGGCATATCGCGGCCGGTGCGCCGCAGGCCATGGTGCTGGATCTGAACATGCCGAATCTGGACGGGGTGGGCGTGGTGACCGCGCTGCGCGCGCTCGGCAACGACATCCCGATCTGCGTGCTCAGCGCCCGCTCCGAGGTCACCGACCGCATCGACGCGCTCGAAGCCGGGGCCGACGACTACCTCACCAAACCCTTCGACCTGGGCGAACTGGTCGCCCGGCTGCGCGCCATGCTGCGCCGCGCGCCCGCGCCCTCGCACGCCGCCGACGATCGCATCGTGGTCGGCCCGCTCACCATCCATTCCGGTGCGCGCCGCGCGCTGCTCGACGGCAGCCCCGTGGATCTCACCAAACGCGAATTCGATCTGCTCGCCGCCCTGGCCGCGTCCCCCGGACAGGTGCTGTCCCGGCCGCAACTGCTGGATCGGGTGTGGGGCTACGACTTCGAGACCCAGACCAAGGTGGTCGATGTGTTCGTCTCCTATCTGCGCCGCAAGCTGGAGGAATCGGGCGGACCGCGGCTGATCCACACCGTGCGCGGCGTCGGATTCGTCCTGCGGGTCGAACCGTGAGGCGGGCGCCCGGGCGGCCGTTCTCGCTGCGCACCCGGGTGGCGCTGGCCAGTGCCGCGACCGCTGCCATCGTGGTCGCCGCCATTGCCGCGGTGCTGTTCGCGGTCGCGCCGAACGATGCGAACAACCAGGTGGGGCGGGTGGTGAAGGCCATCGCGCTGGAACCCGCGACGGTGGACGGGCGGCCCGCCGAACGCCTGCCCGCGCTGCCGACCGGATCGCCCGGCGTCATCATCCGGACCGCACCGGATGAGCCGGAAATGGACTTCTCGCGCACCGTGGCATTGGACGGGACCACCGTGACGGTCGCGGTGCCGCACGATGTGGCGACGGATTCGGTTGTCCAGCAACGCATCCGGATCGTGCTGGTCGGGGTCGCGGCCATCGTGCTGGCCGCCGTGCTGGGCTGGTTCTTCGCCTCACGCGCTGTGGCGCCGCTGCGCCGGCTCACCACCGCCACCGCCGATCTGGGGGACGAGCTGTCGCTGCGCACCCCGCGCGGCCCGATGGCCAGCGAGACCGGCGAACTCGCCGACGCCATGAACACCATGCTGACCCGCATTGCCGCCGAGCGCCGCCACACCGACGAAGCCCTGGTCACGGCAAGGGATTTCGCCGCCACCGCGGCCCACGAACTGCGCACCCCGCTGACCGCCATGCGCACCGATCTGCAGGTGCTGCGGTCCATGGAACTCTCCGACGCCGATCGCGACGAGATCCTCGACGAGGTGCTGAGCAGCCAGCGGTCCATCGAATCCACGCTGTACGCGCTGGAGCGCCTCGCCATGGGCGATCTGACCACGGAATCCGATTGGGAAGACCTGGATCTGGGGCAGCTGGTCGATCAGGTGGTGGAGGACGCCCGGCGTTCCCACCCGGACACCGCGATCTCCGCCGAAGCGGTCGAACCGGTCCGATTGCACGGTCTCGCGGCAGGTCTGCGGTCGGTCATCGACAACGCCATCACCAATGCGATCCGGCACGGCAGGGCCGGGCATATCGAGATCGCCGCGCACACGACCGCCGATCTGGTGACCCTGACCATCGACGACGACGGCACCGGCATCCCGGAAGCCCAGCGGGAGAAAGTCTTCGAACGTTTCCATCGCGGCGGATCCGAACCCGGCAACGGCCTGGGTCTGGCCTTGGTCGCGCAGCAGGCGCGGCTGCACGGCGGTACCGCGCGCATCACCGAATCCCCGCTCGGTGGTGCGAGATTGAGCGTGACGCTCAGCTGTGTCCGAGCTGCTCTTCGTTGACGAGGTCTTCGAATTCTTCCTGGAGCTCCTGCATTTCGTCCGGAAAGACCCATTTGCGCATGGCCCAGAACCGGAACACCATCTGCAGCAAGTTGCCGATGATGAACGCGCTGAAGAAGTCGGCGATGTTCTCGACCGTGAAGCTCACATTCGGCTGCCGCAGGTCGAACACATAGCTCGACACCCACAGCGGCAGCGAAGCCAGCAGCACGCCCACGCCGCTCACGGCGAAGAACAGCAGCGCCTCGTGATGCTTCTCGCGCCCGCCCCGCTTGTCGAAGGTCCATTCGCGATTCAGGATGTAGGACGCGATCACCGCGATCACGCCCGACATGATCCGCGCGATGGTCGGCTTGGTGTCGAGAATGGTCCACTTCAGCAGATAGAAGATGCCGATGTCGATGACGAACGTGGTCGCACCGACAATCGCGAACTTGAGCAGTTCGGAATGGCGGTCTGCGAGGTCCCGCAACGGCTTGGGCAGGACGTTTATCACGTCGTCGACAAATGACACGAAGGCGAGTCTACGGCTCTTCTCGGCGCCGTGAGCAACCCGCACTGGGGCACCGACGATAACCCCCGGTGGGTGTCATGACAACATTGTCGAACGTGAGCGCCCGTGCCTTCGACTCCTCCGCGATGCCCACCGTCACCATGATCGGCGGCGGTCAGCTCGCGCGCATGACCCACCAGGCCGCCATCGCACTGGGCCAGCGGCTGCGCGTACTGGCGGAAAACCCCGGCGACCCGGCCGCGCAGGTGACGCCGGACGTGGTGCTGGGCAGCCACAACGACCTGGCCGCGCTGCGCAAGGCCGCCGTCGGCTCGCACGCGGTGACCTTCGATCACGAGGGCGTGCCGACCGAACTCCTGGAAGCCCTGATCGCCGAGGGCGTGAACGTGCAGCCGCCGCCGCGCGCGCTCATCTTCGCCCAGGACAAGCTGGCCATGCGCCGCAAGCTGGCCGAACTCGGCATTCCCATCCCCGCTTTCACCGAGGTGACTTCCGCCACGGACGCCATCGCCTTCGGCGACGAGCACGGCTGGCCGTTCGTGCTCAAGGCCGTGCGCGGCGGTTACGACGGCCGCGGCGTGTGGATGCCGGCCGATGCCGCCGAGACCACGAAGATCGTCGAAGACCAACTGGCCCACGGCGTCCAGCTGCTCGCCGAGGCCAAGGTCGACCTCAAGCGCGAACTCTCCGCCATGGTCGCCCGTTCCCCCTTCGGCCAAGCCGCGGCCTGGCCCGTGGTGGAGACCGTGCAGCGCAACGGCCAGTGCGCCGTGGTGATCGCGCCCGCCCCCGACCTGGAGGAGGCCAAGGCGACGGCCGCCGAGGCCCTGGCGCTGCGCCTGGCGGCCGAACTCGGCACCACCGGGGCGATGGCCGTGGAACTCTTCGAAACCCATTCCGGCGACCTCCTGGTCAACGAACTCGCCATGCGCCCGCACAACTCCGGCCACTGGGGCATGGACGGCGCCTGCACCGGCCAGTTCGAGCAGCATCTGCGCGCAGTCCTGGACTACCCCCTGGGCAGTACCCGACCCCTCGCGCCGGTCACGGTAATGGCCAATATCCTCGGCGCTCCCGAAGCCCCCGCGATGTCCATGGACGAGCGCCTGCACCATCTGGCCGCCCGCATCCCCGACGCGAAGGTGCATCTCTACGGCAAGGGCGAACGCCCCGACCGCAAGATCGGCCACATCAATGTCCTCGGCGACGACGTCACCGAGACCCGCGAAAAAGCAGAGCGTGCCGCGCACTGGATGTCGCACGCCATCTGGACCGACGGATGGGATCCCCACCATGACTGATACCGCACAGGTTGGCCTGATCATGGGCTCCGACTCCGACTGGCCCACCATGGAGGCCGCGGCGGAAGCCCTGGCCGAGTTCGGCATTCGTTTCGAGGTCGGCGTGGTCTCCGCCCACCGCACCCCGCAGCGCATGCTCGACTACGCCAAGTCCGCGGCCGAGCGCGGGATCAAGGTCATCATCGCGGGCGCGGGCGGCGCGGCCCATCTGCCCGGCATGGTCGCCTCGGCCACCCCGCTCCCGGTGATCGGGGTCCCGGTTCCGCTCAAGTACCTGGACGGTATGGACTCCCTGCTGTCGATCGTCCAGATGCCCGCGGGCGTCCCGGTCGCCACGGTCTCCATCGGCGGCGCGCGCAACGCGGGTCTGCTCGCCGTCCGCATCCTGGCCTCCGCGGACCCCGAACTGCGTTCCCGCATGGCGGCTTTCCAGGCCGGCTTGGAAAGCATGGTCCTGGAGAAGGACGCCGCCCTCCGCAACAAGCTGATGGGCTGATCAGCCCACCGACTACCGTTGACGGATGCCCTCCGACCTGAACGAGACCGCCCGCCGCCTGACCGTCGTGGATCAGGCGCTGCGGTTGTTCGCCGAAAAGGGTTACGAGGCAACGACGGTCGACGAGATCGCCGAAGCGGCGGGCATCTCCCGCCGCACCTTCTTCCGCCAGTTCCGGTCGAAAGAGGACGTCGTCTTCGCCGATCACGAATCGCAGCTGACGCAGGCGCGGGCGTTTCTGGATGCGGCGCACGGAGATCCGTGGGATGCGGTGTGCGAGGCCGTCGTCGAGGTGTTCGAGCGATTCACGCAGTGGCGTGAGCTGGCGGCCCGCCGCTACCGGGTGGTCCGGCAGGTGCCCACCCTGCGCGAGCGCGAGATCGTGACGGTGTTCCGCTACGAGCGCCTCTTCACCGATTTCCTGCGCGGACGGTCGCACGGCGCCTCGGATCTGGCGTTGGTGCAGTTCACGGCGGCAGTGACGGCGACCCACAACTACATGCTGCGCAGATTGGTCCGCGGGGAATCGGATGCGAGTCCGGCGGATCTGCGCTCCGCGCTGTTCGCGATTCCCCGGGCCGGCACGGCCGCCGCGCCCCGGCCGAATTCGGACGAAATGGTCGTCGCGGTGTTCCCGCGCGACCTCTCGGCTCGGCAGGTCGCCGATCTTCTGGCCCGTCGGCTGGATACCCTCTAAACGGCTCGATCGCCCGGCTTCCGGGGGTTCGAGGGCTCTGCCCCCGCGATCTCTACGGTTCCGGCACCCGGCTTCCCAGGGGTTCGGGGGCTCTGCCCCCGCGATCTCTACGGTTCCGGCACCCGGCTTCCCGGGGGTTCGGGGGCTTGCCCCCGAGATCTCTCCCTCCGCAACCGCGAAGCGGTTGTGACACTCGGTGCCAGGGGCCTGTGACGAAGTACCCGCACGTGGCCGCACTATCGCGGCGTATAGTTGGCTGCAACTGGCACTGAGTGCCGTACCGACGACCAGGAGAGACACCTCATGGCGGGCAATCCCGACTTCAATCTGTTCCAGCTCGAGGACTTCCATCACGAGCTGCGCGAGGCCATTCGCGGCCTGTCCGAGAAGGAGATCGCCCCGTACGCCAAGGACGTCGACGGCAACGCCCGCTTCCCCGAGGAGGCGCTGACCGCCCTCAACGCGGCCGGTTTCAATGCCGTGCACGTGCCGGAGGCCTACGGCGGCCAGGGCGCCGACTCGGTCGCCACCTGCATCGTGATCGAAGAGGTCGCGCGCGTCTGCGGTTCGTCCTCGCTGATCCCGGCCGTGAACAAGCTGGGCACCATGGGCCTGATCCTGAACGGCTCGGAAGAGCTGAAGACCAAGGTGCTCGCCGATATCGTCGCGGGCAAGATGGCCTCCTACGCGCTGTCCGAGCGCGAGGCCGGCTCCGACGCCGCCTCCATGCGCACCCGCGCCCGCCAGGACGGCGACGGCTGGATCATCAACGGCTCCAAGTGCTGGATCACCAACGGCGGCAAGTCCGATTGGTACACCGTGATGGCCGTGACCGATCCCGACAAGGGCGCCAACGGCATCTCCTCGTTCATGGTGCACAAGGACGACGAGGGCTTCGTGGTGGGCCCGCTGGAGCACAAGCTGGGCATCAAGGGTTCGCCGACCGCCGAGCTGTACTTCGAGAACTGCAAGGTGCCGGGCGATCGCATCGTGGGTGAGCCGGGCACCGGTTTCAAGACCGCGCTGCAGACCCTGGACCACACCCGCCCGACCATCGGCGCGCAGGCCGTGGGTATCGCGCAGGGCGCGCTGGACGCCGCGATCGCTTACACCAAGGACCGCAAGCAGTTCGGCAAGACCATCGCCAGCTTCCAGAACACCGAGTTCATGCTGGCCGATATGGCCATGAAGATCGAGGCCGCCCGCCTCATGGTCTACACCTCGGCCGCGCGCGCCGAGCGTGGCGAGAAGAACCTCGGTTTCATCTCCGCCGCCGCCAAGTGCTTCGCCTCCGATGTGGCCATGGAGGTCACCACCAACGCGGTGCAGCTCTTCGGTGGCGCCGGCTACACCACCGACTTCCCGGTGGAGCGGATGATGCGCGACGCCAAGATCACCCAGATCTACGAGGGCACCAACCAGATCCAGCGCGTCGTCATGTCGCGTCAGATCCTGCGCTGAGCCGCACGCCGAAAACTGTTCGGTAGCTAAGGGATTGCTCCGGGACTCCGGGGGCCGCGGTTGGGGCGGCCACGGGGGTCACCGGAGCTTTTCTTTGCGTCGGCCGCGGGTAAAGCAGTGGTTTCGGGGCTGTTTGTCCGTGCATGCGAGGAGCACTATGGACTCATGGCCGGAGTCGAAATCACCGACACCTTCGTCCGGCGCACATTGGCCGACGGACGGGTGGAAGAGGTCGCGTGGACGGAACTGACAGAGGTGCGGATCATTACGACGGCCGACGGGCCGTTCGCCGAAGACGTGTTCTTCGTATTGATCGGGGCCACGGGTAAGGGTTGTGTGGTGCCGCATTCGGCGGCCGACCGGGCGTTCCTGGCCAGGTTGCAGGCGCTACCCGGCTTCGACAACGAGAAGGTGGTCGAGGCGATGGTGAGTGTCGCCGACCGGCAGTTCCTGGTGTGGCGGCGGGCGCAGGGCTCGCGCTACGACAGCCGCCATCGCGCGAATTAGGCGACCAGGTCGGCGTATTCGGGATGCGCCGCGATGTACTTCTCCACGTACCAGCAGGTGGGAATGATCGAAAAGCCCGCCGCGCGAGCGTCGTTCAGTGCGAACTCCACGACCTGGGCCGCGACGCCGCGGCCCCGGAACTCCGGAAAAGTCATGGTGTGCTGGATGTCGCGGATCTTGACGTCGCCGTCGATGCGCTCCGCGTAGTCGGCGTAGCCCGCGAGGGTGTCATCGAGAAAGATCTCGTAGCGGGTCGCGTCGGCATTATGGGCCAGCTTCGTGCTCATGATCGTTTTCAACTCCGTTGGCTAGAGGATTGTTCCGCCCCTCCGGGGCGATGGGGGAGGCAGGGGCGAAGCCCCCGAACCCCTTTTCAAAGGACGGCTCCGGGATTCAGGATGCCGTGCGGGTCCAGGGCGTCCTTGATGCGCCGCGTGAGCGCCATCACGTCGGGTCCGAGTTGGTCGGGGAGCCAGGCTTTCTTGAGCCGGCCGACGCCGTGTTCGCCGGTAATGGTGCCGCCGAGGCCGATGGCGAGGTCCATGATCTCGCCGAACGCCAGGTGCGCGCGTTCGGATTCGGCCGGGTCGTTGGGGTCGTGCACGATCAGCGGATGGGTGTTGCCGTCCCCCGCGTGGGCGATGACGGAGATCAGCACCGCACGATTCCGCGCGATCTCCGCGATGCCTTCGACCAGGTCGCCGAGCCGGGGGAGCGGCACGCCGACGTCCTCCAGTAGCAGCGGCCCTTTGCGTTCCACCGCCGGGATGGCGAATCGCCGTGCGGCACAGAAGGCTTCGCCCTCCTCCGGATCGTCGGTGCGGAAAGCCTCCGTCGCCCCGGCCTTCTCGCAGGCGGCCAGCATGATGTCGGCTTCGTGCCCGGCGAACTGACCGGGCGCGTCCGACCGTGCCACCAGCAGCGCGGCCGCCTCGCGATCCAACCCCATGCGCAACTCGTCCTCGACGGCGTTGATGGCCACCGCATCCATGAATTCCAGCATGGAGGGCCGTAATTGACCGGTGATGGCCAGAATCGCCTCGGTCGCGGCGGTCATGGTGGGGAAGGTCGCCACCACCGTGGACTGCGGCGGCTGGGCGGGCAGCAGGCGCAGCGTCAATTCGGTGATGATCCCCAGCGTTCCTTCGCTGCCCACGAACAGCTTCGTCAGCGACAGCCCTGCCGAATCCTTCAATCGCGGCCCGCCGAGCCGTACCGCGGTCCCGTCCGCCAGCACGACCTCCATGCCCAGCACGTAATCGGTTGTGACGCCGTACTTCACGCAGCACAGCCCGCCCGCGTTGGTGGCCGCGTTCCCGCCGATCGAGCAGATCTCGAACGAGGACGGGTCCGGCGGATACCACAGTCCCTGTTCGGCGACGGCCCGCTTGACCTCGGCATTCAACAGTCCCGGCTGGACCACGGCGGTCCGGGTGACGGTATCGACGCTGATCTCGCGCATCTTCTCGGTACTCAATACCAAGGCCCCGTGCTGCGCGGTCGCGCCGCCGGACAGTCCGGTTCCCGCTCCGCGCGGCACGATGGGCACACGATGCTCGTGTGCCCATCGGACGGTGATCGAAACCTGCTCGGTGGTCAGCGGCCGGACCAGCGCCAGCCCGATCCCGGCCGCCGGATCCAGCGCCCGGTCCTGCCGGTAGGCGCCGAGGATGTCGGGGTCGGTCACCACCATTCCCGCGGGCAGTAGTTCACGAAGGGAATCGACGTCGGGTGTGTTCGGGTCCACACTCCGAAGTTAGTTCGTCGCGCCGACTTTGTCCGGAACCGGCCGGGTGAGCACGAAGGCGGAGACCAGCACGACGGCGATGATGCCGAGCGCCGCCAGTCCGGCGACCTCCATACCGTGGACGAAATCGCCCACCCCGTGCGCGTTCGCGACGGCCCCGAAGAACACGGTGCCCAGCACGGTCGCCCCGATGGCATTGCCGAACTGCTGTGCGGTGGTCAGCACCCCCGCCGCCATCCCCGACTGATGCACCGGAATGGTCCCGCTCGACAGCACCGCCCCGAGCGTGGACGGAATCGAGAGCCCGTTGCCCGCGCCGACCAGCATCATGCCCGGAATCAGCACCGCCGCGCTGATCGCGGACCCGTACCAGGCCAGCGTCGCCATGGTGACCAGCATCCCGGCCAGGCTCACCGACGCGCCGAGCAGGATCACCCGATTCCCCACGCGCTCAGCCACTTTGCGGGCGAAGAACGAGGTGGTGGCGAAGGTCAGCCCGAGCGGCGCGAAGGCCAGCCCGGCCGCCAGCGGCGACATCCCCAGCCCGTTCTGCAACAGCAGCGTCAGGCACAGCATGAACCCGGCGAAGAAGGCCAGGTAGCCGCCGGAGACGATCATGCCCGCCCCGAACACCCGGTCCCGCACCAGCGTGGTGTCGAGCACCGGTTCCCCGCCCGCGCGCAGCAGCCGGTTCTCGTAGCGCAGGGTGAGCAGCAGCACCGGCAGCGCGGCGGCCATGGACACCCAGGTCCACACCGGCCAGCCTTCGGGCCGGCCCAGGGTGATGGGCACCAGCACCAGGGCCAGTGCGGCCGAGATGCCCAGCGCGCCTACGGGATCCATCTTGGGGCGGCGCGCCGGTTCGTGCCGCGGCAGCCAGCGCGCGGCCAGTACCGCCGCGATGACGCCGATCGGCAGATTGATGAAGAAGATGGTCCGCCAGCCCCAGCCGAACAGATCGAGATCGAGCAGCACGCCGCCGAGCACCTGCCCCGACACCGCGCCGAGGCCGACGGTGGCGCCGAATCCGGCCATGGCCTTGGCGCGCTCCTGGACCGGGAACATAGTGTTGATCAGCGCCAGCATCTGCGGCACCAGCGCGGCGGCGGTCATGCCCTGCAATACCCGGAAGCCGACGAGGGACCAAGCGTCCCAGGCCAATCCGCACAGCAGCGAGGCGATGGCGAAGGCGATCATGCCGATCAGGAACATGCGCCGGTGCCCGAACTTGTCGCCGAGCCGCCCGCCGGTGATCAGCCCGGAGGCGTAGGCGAAGCCGTACCCGCCGACGACGAGTTCCAGCGCGGCTTCCCCGGCGTGCAGATCGTGCTGTAACGACGAGGCCGCCACATTGACCACGAAGTAGTCGAACATGGCCATGAACATGGCGGTGAGGATGACCGGCAGGGCGCGCCAGCGATTCGGGTCGATGCCGGGTGCGGAAAGCGCCGGGGCGGGCCGGGTTTGGGTGATTGTCACGAAGTTCTCCCGAAAGTGGGCCGAGGGAGGAAGCGGTGCGGCGTTGCACCGGGATTTGTAACTAACCGGTTGGTTGTTGATATTCCACCCGCTCGCCCGGCTTGTCAACCAGTTGGTTGGTTAAGATGAACGGCATGGCCGGCACCCGCGATCCCGAAGCGACCAAAGCGCGCATCTTCGAGGCGGCGACCGCCGAATTCGCCGCCTTCGGCATCGCCGGCGCCCGGGTGGACCGCATCGCCCGCAATGCCCAGGCCAACAAACAGCTGATCTACGCCTACTTCGGCGATAAGGAGAAGCTCTTCCACAAGGTCCTGGAACGGACCATGCTCGATGTCGCGGGCTCGGTCACCACCGAGATCGAGGACCTCGACACCTGGATCGACGAGCACCTCGACTACCACATCCAGAAGCCGGAATTCCTGCGCTTGCTCATGTGGGAGGCCCTCGAATTGGGTGCGGAGAAGGCCACCGCCGACGAACTTCGGTGCGGCCGCTATCTGGAGAAGCGCACCAAGGTCGAGGCCGCCCAGGCCAAGGGGCTGATCCGCGACGACCTGCCCGCCGGCGTCATCCTGCTCCAGCTCATGAGCATCATCAACTACCCCATGGCGCTGCCGCAGGTCGCCCTGTTCACCCTGGACCAGGCCGCGACCATCGATCCGGAAACGCTGCGCGCCTGGACCAAGGACGCCATCCGCCGCCTGGTCGCCCCGCCCCCGCCCGCCCCCTGATCCGCGCAGTACACTGCCGCGGTGTCCGATGCCAAGCTAGAGATCCAGATGCTGCACGACCGGGTCATGGTCAAGCTCAGCCCGGAAGTGGGCGAGCGGCGCAGCAGCGGCGGCATTCTCATCCCGGCCACCGCGCAGGTGGCCAAACGTCTGTCCTGGGGCGAGGTTTGCGGCGTCGGCGCGCACGTCCGCGCCGTCAGCGTCGGCGATCAGGTGCTCTTCAGCGCCGATGACCAGTTCGAGGTGGAAGTGGGCGCGCAGGCGTATTACGTACTGCGCGAACGTGATCTGCACGCCGTCGCCAACTCCCACCCCGAACACGGCACCGGGCTCTACCTCTAGATGGTCTTGACGGTCCCGCCGTCGATGACGAAGTCCGCGCCGACGATATTGCCCGCGCGCGCCGAGGTCAGGAAGGTGACCAGCGCGGCCACCTCGTCGGCCTCGGAGATGCGCCCGGAGGCGATCCCGAACTGGGCGGGCACGGCGCTCAGGAAGTCTTCCTGCGCAATGCCGTTCGCGGCCGCCAGCTTCGCGCCGATGCCGTCGGGCCCGTGCCAGATCGAGGTGGCGACCACGCCCGGCGAGACCGTGTTCACCCGTACCCCGGCCGGTCCGAACTCCTCGCTGAGCCGCTTGCTGAACGAGCTGAGCGCCGACTTGGCCTCGCTGTAGCCGACGGGTCCGACCGCCGGAATCCGCGAGTTGATGGACGCCACGTTCACCACCGCGCCCTTGCGCTCGATGAGGCTCGGCAGCGCCGCCCGCGTGGTCGAGACGACTCCGAACAGGTTGAGATCGAACATGTTTCGCCACTGGTCGTCGGAGATGTCGAGGAACCCGCCGAGTGTCAGCTTGTCCGCGTCGCCGCCGCCGACATTGTTGACGAGAATGTCGAGCCCGCCGAGTTCCTCGAGCGCCCGCTCCACCGCGGACACGGCGCCCGCGGTCGTGCTGAGATCGGCGGAAACGGTTGCCGCCGCGACTTTTTCGAGCTCCGGGGTGATCGTGCGCGCGACGCCCGCCACGCGTACGCCCTCCGCCGCCAGCGCTTCGGCCACGGCCAGTCCGATGCCGCGGCTCGCTCCGGTGACCAGCGCCGTCTTCCCGTTCAATCCGAGATCCATGATACGTACCTTTCTTGAACTACAGGTCAAAAACTAGGGCAGAAGAAAAGGCCGCCGGGCGCGGCCTTTATGTCAGAGGGTGGACAGTGTGGTGTCGATGATCCGGTACAGGCTCTCGGCCTCCGACACCTTGGCGCTGATGCGAAGTCCGCCAATGGCATTGATCAGATACTCCGCGTACTCGCGCGCATCGAGATCGCCCCGGACGTCGCCGTCCTGCTGCCCCTGCGCGATGCGCGCCACGAACGCCTCGGTCATGTGGTCGTAGGCCTCCCGCACGGCCTTGGCGGCGGCCGGGTCCTGCCCCGCCATTTCCATGGCGGTATTCACCACCAGGCACCCGCGCCGGGCGGGAGCCTCCAGGTCGCGGTCCACCAGGAACCGCATCCAGGCGCGCAGCCGCTCCTTCGCGGTGCCCGGCTGGAACAGGATCTCTTGCACGAGCTCCACTCCGGCCCGGTCGTACTTCGCCATCGCGAGATCGAACAACTCCCGCTTGCTCCCGAAAGCGTTGTACAGACTGCCTTTCCCGATGCCGGTGGCTTCGGCGAGCTGCGCCGGTGAGCAATTCGCGTACCCATGGGTCCAGAACGCCTCCATCGCCGCCTCCACCACGGAGTCGGTCTCGAAGTTGCGCGGCCTGCCCATGGGAACGAACCTACCCCGTTCTAGACCTTGAGGTCAAGAATCATGGGAAAGAAGCGGCCCGCGCTCCGGAGCGGGGCGCGGGCCGAATCATCTTGCGTGAGCCGCGCTTACAGCGCCTTCAGTTCCTCGGTGACCGCGCCGACGGACTTCTTGGCGTCGCCGAACAGCATGGAGGTGGTGTCGGCGTAGAAGAGCGGGTTGTCGATGCCGGCGAAGCCGGAGTTCATCGAGCGCTTGAGCACGATGACCGACTTGGCCTTGTCGACGTTCAGCACCGGCATGCCGTAGATCGGCGACGAGGAGTCCTCGCGGGCGGCCGGGTTGGTGACGTCGTTGGCGCCGATGACCAGGGCGACATCGGTGCGGTCGAACTCACCGTTGATGTCGTCCATTTCCTTCATGGCGTCGTAGGAGACCTCGGCCTCGGCCAGCAGCACGTTCATGTGGCCGGGCATACGGCCGGCGACCGGGTGGATGGCGTACTTGACCTCGACGCCCTTGGCTTCGAGCAGGGCCGCCATTTCCTTGACCGCGTGCTGGGCCTGGGCGACGGCCATGCCGTAGCCGGGGACCACGATGACCTGGTTGGCGTAGGCCATCTGGATGGCCGCGTCGGCCGCGGAGGTGGCCTTGGCCTGCTTCTGCTCGCCGCCGGAAGCGCCGGGAGCCGTGCCGCCGCCGCCGAATCCACCGGCCACGATGGCGGGGATGGAGCGGTTCATGGCCTTGGCCATCAGGTTGGTCAGGATGGTGCCGGACGCGCCGACGATCATGCCGGCCACGATCATGGCGGTGTTGTTGAGCGCCAGGCCCGCCGCGGCGGCGGACAGACCGGTGAGCGCGTTCAGCAGCGAGATGACCACGGGCATGTCCGCGCCGCCGATGGGCAGCACGACCATCAGGCCGAGAATGCCGGCCAGGACCAGTACCAGGATCATCCAGTACTGCGGCACACCATCGTTGGTGGCGCCGATGCCGATCACCACGGCCGCCGCGATGGCGCCCGCGAACAGCAGCAGGTTCAGCGGCTGCTGCAGCTTGCCGATGCCGATCGGGCGGCCCGGCAGGGTCTCCTGCAGCTTCAGGAACGCGATGATCGAGCCCCAGAACGACACCGAGCCGATGATGGCCGCGAACAGCGAGCCGATCACGATGTGCACGGACGGCTGCTCGTGCAGCGCGGAAAAGCCGTCGCTGTCGAGGAATTCGGCCCACGCGATGAGCGCCACGGTGCCACCGCCGACGCCGTTGAACGCGGCGACCAGCTGCGGCATGGCGGTCATCTTGGTGAACCGGGCCGGCGGCACGCCGAGCGCGATACCGACGATCAGACCGGCCGCGATGATGATCCAGTTGCTGGTGTCACGAATGGAGATGAAGGTCGCGATGACCGCGATCACCATGCCTGCCGCGGCGATCCAGTTGCCGCGCACCGCCGTCTTGGGACCGGTCAGTCCCATCAGGCCGTAGATGAACAGCGAGAAGGCGACGATGTAGAGAATATTGACCAGGTTGTCCATGGCTTACTTGCTCGCCTTCTCTTGCGCGGCAGGCTTCTTCGCCTTGAACATGCCCAGCATGCGGTCGGTCACCACGAAGCCGCCGATGACGTTCAGCGTGCCGAACACGACCGCGACGAACAGGATGATCTGCATGAGCACCGACGGGTGCTCGACCTTGCCGAACACCACCAGCGCGCCCAGCACCACGATGCCGTGAATGGCGTTGGTGCCCGACATCAGCGGGGTGTGCAGGGTATTGGGGACCTTCGAGATGACGGCGAAGCCGACGAACCCGGACAGCACCAGGATCGCGATATTCGCCAGCAGTTCGGTGTACATCAGGCTTTCACCTCACGCGTGACGCAGGAGTCCGCCAGCACCTGATCGGAGAAATCGGGCGCCAGCGCACCGTCTTTCAGCATCAGTTCGAGCAGGGCGGCGATGTTCTTGGAGTACAGCTCGCTGGCGTGCTCCGGCATGGTGGCCGGGAGGTTCAGCGGCGAGGCGATGGTGACGCCATGGCGCACAACGGTTTTGCCGGGTTCGGTCAGCTCGCAGTTGCCGCCGGTCTCACCGGCGAGGTCCACGATCACGCTGCCGGGCTTCATGCCCTCGACGGCGGCGGCGGTGACCAGGCGCGGGGCCGGGCGGCCGGGGACGAGCGCGGTGGTGACCACCACGTCGAAGCCCTTGATGGCGTTCTCCAGCGCGACCTGCTGGGCGGCCTTCTCCTCGTCGGTGAGCTCGCGGGCGTACCCGCCCTCACCGGCGGCGTCGATGCCCAGATCCAGCCACTGCGCGCCCACGGAACGCACCTGGTCGGCGACCTCGGGCCGCACGTCGTAGCCGGTGGTGCGGCCGCCGAGGCGCTTGGCGGTGGCCAGGGCCTGCAGGCCCGCGACGCCCACGCCCAAAACCAGCACGGTGGCCGGCTTCACGGTGCCCGCGGCGGTGGTCAGCATGGGGAAGAAGCGAGTGGATTCGCTGGCGGCCAGCAGCACGGCCTTGTAGCCCGCCACGTTCGCCTGCGAGGACAGCGCGTCCATGACCTGGGCGCGCGAGATGCGCGGAATCGCCTCCACGGCGAAGGCCTGCACGCCCGCGTCCTTCAGCGCGCCGATCTTGTTGTCGGCATTGCGGGGCGCGAGGAAGCCGATCAGCGTCTGCCCGGAGTGCAGCTTGGCGATCTCGGCATCGTTCGGCGGGGCGACCTTGACGACGACCTCGGCGCTCCACGGATCGCCCAGCGTCGCACCGGCTTCGGTGTACGCCTCGTCCGGAATCAGTGCGCCCAGACCGGCACCGGCTTCGACGACCACTTCCACACCCTGCTTCAGCAGGGCCGGAATGATCTTCGGCACCAATGCGACGCGTCGTTCGTCCGGGTTCGTCTCACGAACCACGCCGACGCGCGCACCGCGGGGCGCAGCAGCCGTCTGTGCGCTCTGCGTTGTGTCCACTTGTCAAACTTCCTTCTCGTGGTGAGCCCAGGCCACCCTGGTTCTGCTTGATGGGCCGCGTCACCGGTCCAACGATGGGCCGAACTTACTCTTGAGTAAGTTCGTGAGAATTCTCGCTACTGTACCTGGTCCGCGGTGAGGATAGCGGAGATGGACATCACATAGTGGAACGAAATTTCTCCACATCTCAATGCTCGGACACCGCCCGTACCGGCCACAAGTACCAACGAAAATGTGCGATACCAACCGGAAGGTGTGTATGCAGCTGGGGCCCTAGGGGATTGCCTCCGGGGTGTCGCGTATCACTCTTACGCCGTAATGTCTGCAGCGTGAGCGGCTGCATCTTCTGCCGGATCGTGGCGGGCACCGCGCCGGCCACCAAGATCCACGAGGACGACATCCTGATGGCGTTCCTCGACATCCGTCCCATCACGCGCGGGCACACCCTGGTTATCCCCAAGTGGCACGCCACCGATCTGGACGAGCTGAATCCCGCGCTCGGTGCACAGCTGTTCGCTTTCGGGCACCGGCTCGCCAAGGCCATGCGGCGCAGCGATCTGGCCGCCGACGGCGCCAATCTGTTGATCAACGACGGCAAGGCGGCCTTCCAGACCGTGCATCACGTGCATCTGCACGTGGTACCCAGGCAGAAGGGCGACACCCTGACCTTCGCCAAGGGTTTCGTCCTGCGCCGCCCGCACGACCGCGAAGCGACCGCGGCCGCTATCCGAACCGGTTTGGACCGGCTCGCCGCCGAAGAAAAGGCTGTCTAGATGAAAGAAGCGAGCGCATGACCGACACGGTGCCCGACCACGCCGTCATTACCGCCGCCTTATCCGACCAGTGGGACGCGCTCACCCGGCTAGTGGACGGCCTGGATGAAAAGGGCTGGCGCACACCCTCGGCGCTGCCGGGCTGGACCGTGTTCGATGTGCTCGCGCATATCGTCGGCACCGAATCGCTGCTGCTCGGCGAGCCCGCGCCGGATCTGGACGTGAGCGGATTCGGGCATGTGCGCAATGACATCGGCGCGCTGAACGAGAAGTGGATCCAGGCGCTGCGGCCGCTCGCCGGGACGCAATTGCTGGACCGGTTTCTCGAGGTCACCGGGCGGCGGTTGAAGGCGCTCCGCGAGATCGCCCCGGCGGACTGGGCCGGGCTGGTGCCGACCCCGGTGGGGATGGCTCCGTACGGGCGGTTCATGCGCGTCCGGCTGTTCGACTGCTGGATGCACGAGCACGATATCGCCGATGGCCTGCGCGTCTCCGTCGACGAAGGCGGGCAGCGCGGCGAGCTCGCGTTCGAGGAACTGCTGCCGGCCCTGGGCCGCGCCGTGGTCAAGGGCGCGAAGGCGGCCGACGGCTCGCGCATCACCCTCGAAGTGACCGGTCCGGTAGCGCGCGCCGTGCACATCGCGGTGGCAGGCGGCCGGGCCGACCTGGTCGAAACCCTGGACGCTCCGGCCACTCTCGTGCTCACCCTCGGCTCGGACCTGTTCGCCCGCCTGCGCGGCGGCCGCACCACCGCCGACGCCCATCCCGGCGAGTACACCGTCACCGGCGACACCGACCTCGGCGAGCGCCTGGTGCGCGCGCTGGCCTTCACCCTCTGAGCTCCGGTGCGACTCTTCCTGTCCAGCTACCGTTTCGGCGCGCACCAGCAGCGGCTGCTGTCCCTGGTCGGCACGCCCGGCCGGGTCGCGGTCATCGCCAACGCCTGTGACGCCTGGCCCTCGGCCTGGCAGAGCGCGGTCACCAGCGATCTGGTGCCGCTGCGCCGCTTGGGATTTCAGCCCGAGGTGCTCGACCTGCGCGAATACGTGGATCGCCCGGACGAGGTCGCCGCGGCGCTCGCCGGTTTCCCCATGGTCTGGGTGCGCGGCGGCAATACCTTCGTGCTGCGCGCCCAGCTGGCCCGCAGCGGCGCCGATCTCGCCCTGACCCGCCTGCTCGCCGAGGACGCCCTGGTCTACGCGGGCTACAGCGCCGGCGCCTGCGTGCTCACCCCGGACCTGCACGGCATCGAGACCATGGATGATCCCGCGGAAGTCCGCACCGCCTGCGGCATCGAACCGCGCTGGGACGGACTGGGTCTGGTGGACCGCCCCATCGTCCCGCACCTGGACTCGCCCACCGACCCGGACGGCCTGTCCCGGAAACTGGTGCGCGCCTACATCGCCGCGGGCACCCCGCACTGGGCGCTGACCGACGATCACGTGGTGGTCGTGGACGGCGAGCGCCTGGACGTCCTCACCTGAACGAAACCGGCCCCACCGCGGTACGCGGTGGGGCCGGAATCCGCTTTGCTCCGAAGGAGCGTCAGCTCATTCGCCCTTGTGGCGCAGGCCGTGGCCGACGGCGACGGCCGCGGTCAGGAACGCGCCGACCGACAGGATCGCGAAGCTCGCCACGTAGGCGTTGACCGAAGGCACCTTGGTGCCCGCGATCAGGTGCGCGGACAGGATCGACGCGGTCACCGCACCGGCGATGGAACCACCCGCGGTACGCACCAGCGAATTGATGCCCGAGGCGATACCGCTCTCGCTCATCGGCACGTGCTGCACCGCCAGGGTGCCCAAAGCCGCGTAGCCGATGCCGAATCCGGTGCCCTGCAGGATCTGCGAGATCACCATGTCGTACCCGTGATCGTGCGAGATCGCCAGCCACGCCATGGAAGCGCCCGCGAACGCCGCGCCGATGGCCAGCGTGTACGCCGGACCGATCTTGGCCGCGATGCGCCCGGTCCGGAAGGAGAAGAACGTCATCAGCGCCGCGCTCGGAATGCCGTAGAGACCCACGGCCAGCACTGATCCCGACAACCCGTACCCGACCTTGTCGGCCGGGGTCTGGATGAAGTTCGAGATCAGCGTGAACGACCCGAACATGGCGAAACCGAGCAGCGCCGACGCCACGTTCGCCGACAGCGACTGCGGCCCGACCAGCAGCGGCAACCGCACCAGCGGCTGGGAAACCTTGAGCTCCATCAGCACCCACACCACGGTGAGCACGGCCGCGGCCACGAACAGCCCGATCACCGAGCTGGAACCCCAGCCCCAGCGCGGACCCTCGCTGATGCCGAGCAGCAGGCACACCAGCAATCCGGCCAGCAGCGCCGCGCCGATGAAGTCGGGCTTGCCGCCGTGCCGCACGCCATTGTTCTTGGCGCTCACCTGGATCAGCACGGTGGCGACGACGCCGAGGCCCGCGGTCAGCCAGAAGACGGGGTGCGGATTCTGGGTGTGATCGGCGATGATGCCGGTGGCGAGCAGGCCGACGGTGCCCCCGACGCCCATGGTGCCCGACACCACACCGATGGCCCCGACCAGGCGCTCGGGCGGGAAGGTATCGCGAATGATGCCGATGGCCAGCGGAATCATGGCCGCCGAGATGCCCTGCAGTGCGCGGCCCACGATGTAGACGCCGAGCGTGGTGGCGAAGGCGCAGATCACCGAGCCGAGAATGAGCACGCCCATGGCGGTCATGACCATCGGCTTCTTGCCGTACATATCGCCGAAGCGGGACAGCAGGGGAGTACACACCGCGCCGGTGAGCAGCGAGGCGGTGAACAGCCAGGTGACGCCGGAGACGTCGGTGTGCAGCTGGACGATCATCCGCGGCAGCAGCGGGATGACGACGGTCTGTTGCAGCGAGACGACCAGGCCGGCCGCGCAGAGAGCGAGCAGAGTCAGGCCGAGGTTGGCCTGCGAGCGGTCGTCGGGTTTCGTGTCGACGGCCTGACCGACTGAGGTCGTTGTCATGGGAGCGCTGATCCTTACGGTTTACTTTCCCTTTGGATTACTTACCAAAATTAAGTAAATGGGTTTCGTAAGATAACCACATGCCGCCCCCGGAAGCCATCTCCGTGCCCGAAGTTGACGCAGGTCACATCGTGGAATTGGAACGCGCGCTGGCGCGAGTCGCCTACCTGCTGACCCGCGTCCGCCGTCACGACCGCGCCATGACGCAGTGCGGAATCACCATGGACCGGGCCAGCGTGCCGCTGCTGCGCCTGCTCGCCGACGCCGAGGAACCCATGCGCCTCGGCGAACTCGCCACCCGCCTCGATGTGGAGGCCCCGCACGTGAGCCGGCAGATCCAGCGCCTCGAGAAGGCGGGCTACGTCGAACGCGTGCCCGACCCCGACGACCGCCGCGCCCAGCGCGTGAAGCCGACCGAACGGGGCCGCGCGGCCGTGGACGCGGTGCGAGAAGTCTTGCGCGGCTGGATGGCCGACGCCCTCGCCGATTGGACCACCGAGGACCTGCAAGCCCTCGCGATCCTCAACCACCGCATGGTCGACGCCTTCCTCGACCACGCCGAGAGCATCGGCGACTTCGTCCCGGGCGCCCGCGACCGCCGCCCGGCCGGTACCGACCGCTGAAATCGGGCGGCCGGGCGAGACCGGGAACTACTGGCGCGAAACCGTTTTCGCGGGCTCGACCGAGCGCGCCAGCCATGCGCACAGCAGCAGGCCGGCGCAGGGCACGAGCATGGTGGTGGTGAGCGGGATGAGTTTGTTGAGCCAGCCGATGATGGCCGGGCCCGCGAGAAGACCCACGTAGCCGAGGCCGAAGACGCGTGACATGTCGGTGGCGGCGGTGGCCGAACCGAGATTTCCGGCGGCGGTGAAGACCTGGGGTACGCCACCGGAGAGGCCGATGCCGCACAGCGCCCAGCCGAGGATGGACAGGGGCGTCCAGGCCGAGACCAGCACGATCGCGAAACCCGCTGCGGCCAGCAGGGTTCCGTATCGCACGATCGCTACGCGGCCGAAGCGCCCGCTCACTCGGTCCGCGGCGAAACGGCCGAGGGTCATGGTCAGGGAGAAGGCCGCGAATCCCAGTCCGGCGGTGCCGGCGTCCGCACCGAGCCGGTCGCGCAGTTGCAGCGCGCTCCAGTCCGCTGCCACGCCCTCGGCCATCAGCAGGATGAACGCGATAAGGCCCAGCAGCAGCACTTTTCGCGTGAGCCCCGAGCCGGAGCCGGGCACCGGCGCGGCGTCCACATGCGTGTCGAGCGGTGGGGTCGGCGGCGTGCCGGGGGCGGGAGTCTCGGCCGGGGTCTCCGGGGAATCCGTGAGCGCGGTGGCGCGGTGCGGCAGCAGGTGCGGCACGCTGAGCGCCACCACCGCGAGGCCGGCGGCCCCCGCCAGCGCGAAGGTCAGGTGGATGTTCCACCCCGCGCGCTGGGCGGCCGCGCCCACGACGGAACCGGCGAAGCCGCCGCAGGAGAAGAAGGCGTGGAAGGCCGACATGATGGGCCGGGGATAGGCGCGTTCCACGTGGACGGCCTGGGCGTTCATCGAGACGTCCAAAGCCCCGTTGCCGAAACCCCAGGCGGCCAAGGCGATTGCCAGGGTGAGCGGCGAGCCGGCGAAGCCGGGGCCGAGCAGTGCCAGCGACATCTCGGTGGCGGCCAGGGCGGTCAGAGCGCGACTGCCCAGCCGGTCCGCCAAGGGACCGGCGGTCTGCATCCCGGCGATGGCGGCCGCCGCCATCAGCAGGATGAGCATTCCCAGGGTGGTGTGGGAGACCCCGGTGCGCTCGGTGACGGCCGGGATGTGGACGATCCAGATGGCCGCCAGCATTCCATTCAGGCCGAACACCGCGAACAGGGCGAGTCGCGCTTTTCGGATCGGAGGAGCGGGCGTCGCGGCGGCCATCGGCACGACGCTACCGAAGATCGGTGGCTCCTCGTCACCCCCTGCCGGTGCGGCTGCGTCGACGCGCCCGATCGGGGATCCGAATCCTGTGACTTCCAAGCTCTTTCGTATTCATTGTATGCCCGGGCACCGACAGATTAAGCCGGCGCTGTGACCGACCAGACACCGGAAAACGCCACGTCGCGGGCATAGTCCGCGAAGTCCCGGGGCGCGCGGCCGAGGGCCCGGAACACCCCGTCGGACAGCTGTGAATTGCGGCCGTCGAGCACCGTGCCGAAGAGATAGTCGAGCAGGCTCACCTCGTCGCCGGGCACGCCGTAGGAGGTCAGCGCGGCCACGAAATCGGTGCGGGACAGTGGAACGAAGGCGATCTCACGTCCGGCGGCGGCCGCGATCTCGGCGGTCGCCGCGGCGAAAGTCAGTGCGCGCGGGCCGGTCAGCTCGTAGACCTCGCCGGTGTGCCCGGCCTCGGTCAGCGCCGCCACCGCCACGTCGGCGATATCGTCGGCATCGACGAAGGGTTCCGGCACGTCACCGGACGGCATGGCCACCTCGCCCGCCAGGATGTAGTCGGTGAACGCGCCCTCGCTGAAGTTCTGGGCGAAGAACGCGCACCGCACCACGGTCCACTCCAGCCCCGAATCCCGCACGATCCCTTCGCATTCCAGCGCCTCGGGCTCGCCGCGCCCGGACAGCAGCACCAGCCGGCGCACCCCGGCGGCGACCGCGGCGGTGCACAGCGCCTTGATATCGGCGGGCGCGCCCGGCACCGCCAGATCGGGTTGGTAGGCGATGTAGACGGCGTCGACACCCGTCAGCGCGGCGGCCCAGCCGGCCCGGTCCTGCCAGTCGAACGGGATTGCCGCCGAGCGCGACCCGCGGCGCACCGGCACGCCCAGCGCCGTCAACCGGCTCACGATCCGGCTACCGGTCTTGCCCGTGGCGCCCAGCACCAGCACGGTATTTTCGCTGCTCACAATGTCTTTGATCGTCATGTGACAAGTACATCCCGAATACTCGAGACGAAACATGGTTGAGAAGCGCGCCCGCATTTGCCATCGTCTTCGGTATGGATGCGCTGGCCAGCCTGCTCGAAGGTCCACGCGCGCGGGCGGCATTCGTCATGCGCTCATCGTTCGATCCGCCCTGGTCCCTGCGGATCCGGGACGAAGCGCCGCTGACCCTGGTGGCGGTGGTGCGCGGCGGCGGCTGGGTGGTGCCGGACCCCAAGAACGGCAAGCCGGTCGCGCCGCGCCAGTTGCGCGCCGGCGATATCGCGATCTTCCGCGGGCCCGATCACTACACCATGTCCGACGATCCGGGCACGCTGCCGCAGGTGATCATCCACCCGGGTCAGGTCACCACCACCCCCGAGGGCGAAGTGCTGTGCGAGACCCTGAGCCTGGGCGTGCGCAGCTGGGGCACCAGCGCCGACGCCCAGACCGTGCTGGTCACCGGCACCTACGAGCAGGAGTGCGCGGCCAGCCGCCGACTATTGCGCGCGCTGCCGCCCATCGCGGTGCTGAATCGCGGCGATATCGACAATCGGGTGCTGGATCTGCTGGTCGACGAGGCCGCCAAGGATCTGCCCGCGCAGGGCGCCATGCTCGACCGCCTGCTGGATCTGCTGCTGATCGCCTCGCTGCGCGCCTGGTTCTCCCGCGACGACGCCCCCGCCTGGTATCACGCCTACGGTGATCCGCTGGTCGGCAAGGCACTGCGCCTCATGCAGCACAATCCCGCGCACGGCTGGACGGTCGCGCTGCTGGCCACCGAGGTGGGCGTCTCGCGCGCCGCGCTGGCCCGGCGCTTCACCGAACTCGTCGGCGAGCCGCCCATGGCGTTCCTCACCGATTGGCGGCTGGCACTGGCCGCGGATCTGCTGCACGAATCCGACGCCACCCTGGAATCCATTGCCCGCCGGGTCGGGTACGGCAGCGCGTTCGCCTTGAGCACGGCCTTCAAACGCCACTACGGCGTGAGCCCGCGTGACCACCGCAACGGCGCAGATCAGCGCTCCGCTTGATGATCTCGAACCCCGCCGGAGCGTAGCGGAGGCAAATCAAATACGGTCGGCTGGTGACTCAGGATTCGGGATACCCGGTGCTCTGGCCCATGCCGACGCGCTGGGCGGACAACGACCACTACGGGCACGTCAACAACGTGACGTATTACTCGTACTTCGATACCGCCGTGAATGCGTTCCTGATTCACGCCAGCGGCACCGATATCCGCGACCTACCCGCGATCGGCGTGGTCGCCCAGACGTCCTGCAAGTTCGTCGGCTCGGTCAGCTTCCCGGATCAACTACGGGTGGGTATCCGGGTGGCACGGCTGGGCAACTCCAGCATCAGCTACGAGCTCGCCATCTTCCGCCTCGACGGCGTGGATCTGGAGCTGGCCGCGACCGGCACCTTCGTGCACGTCTACGTGGACGAGACGACGCGCAAGCCGGTGCCGATCCCGGACGTGATCCGCGATGCCGTCGAACCGCTGGTCGTGACGGCGGCCGCCGACAGCTAGACCCGGCCGAGCAGGGTGAGCGGATCTTCCAGCAGCGCAGCGATATTCGCCAGGAACCGCGCACCCTGTTCGCCGTCGATCAGCCGGTGATCGAAGCTCACACCGAGCGTGGTCACCCACCGCACCGCCAATTCGTCGCGATGCACCCACGGCTTCTTGCGGATCGAGCCCAGGCACAGGATCGCCGCCTCGCCCGGATTCACCAGTGGCACACCGGCATCCACGCCGAACACCCCCACATTGCTGATGGTGAACGTCCCGCCGGTGAGATCGCCCGGCGTCGCGGTCCCCGCCCGCGCCACCTCCGCCGCCTTCCCGATCGCCAGGCACAGATCCCGCAGGCTCAATGCCTGCGCCTCTTTGAGATTCGGCACCAGCAGCCCGCGCTCGGTCGCCACCGCGATCCCCAGATTCACGTAATGCTTGGTGACGATCTGCTGATTCGCCTCGTCCCAATGCGCGTTCAATTCCGGAAACTCGCTCAGCGCCACCAGCGTCGCCTTCGCCACCAGCGCCAGCGGCGTGAGCGTCAGCCCCGCGAACGACGTCGTCGCCCGCAGATGATCGAGCAGCTCCATCGACCCCGTGAAGTCTGTCGTCACGAACGCACTCGCCTGCGGAATGTGCTGCGCACTCGCCACCATGGCCGCCGCCGTCCGCTTACGAACGCCCGCGATCGGCGTACGCGTCTCGCGCTCACCGGAATTCGCCCGCTCCGTACCCGTCGCGCTCATCGGCGTGACCGGTGGCGCGGTGTGGATCGGAATGTGATCGGCGCGAGGCTGTGGCCGTGCCCCGGCCAGATCCTCCACCCGTACGGCCCCGTCCGGCCCGGACCCCGCAATGGTGCCGAGATCCACCCCCATCTCCCGTGCGAGCTTGCGCGCTGCCGGCGTCGCGGCGGGTCGCGCCGCATCGGTCTCGCCGGCCGCCACGGCGTTTCCCTGGCCGACCGCACCGGTTCGGGCGGTGTCCGCCGAGGGGCGTGCGATATCCACATCCCCTGCCGCCGTGACGCCCCGGGCCGCGGCAGCGCGGGCCCGCCGCGATACGCCCTCGTTCTCCGGGCCGTAGCCCACCAGCACCGACTGCCGCCCACTCGGCGCCTCGGCAGGGCTGCTCACCTCGGCGAGGCTCGTTGTGCCGGAGGCGGTTCCGGCCGTCGCCTCCGGGCTCCGATCGGCGTCGGCCGTGCTCGCCACCCGGATCAGTGGTGCGCCGACGAGCACCGTCTCGCCGGGTTCGGCGAGCAGTTCGGTCACGGTGCCCGCGTACGGGCTGGGCAGGGCCACCTGGGCTTTGGCGGTTTCGACCTCGGCGATGATCTGGTTCAGCTCGATCGTGTCGCCGACCGCCACCGACCAGGACACCAATTCGGCGTCCGCTAAACCCTCGCCGAGATCGGGCAGCCGGAATTCCATGACCTGACGCTGATTGTCCACCGAGCTTCCTCCGTGCGTGACCGATTAGGCGGCGAGCGTGCGATCGACCGCGGCGAGAATGCGGTCGGGGTCGGGCAGGTGGTGCCGTTCGAGTTTAGCGGGGGGATAGGGGATGTCGTGCCCGCCGACCCGCAATACCGGCGATTCCAACTGGTAGAAACAGCGTTCGGTGATGCGGGCGGCGATTTCCGCGCCGAGCCCGCCGAATACCGGCGCTTCGTGCGTGATCACCAAGCGTCCGGTCTTGCGCACCGAGGTCTCGATGGTGTCGAAATCGATCGGCGACAGGCTGCGCAGATCGATCACTTCCAGCGAATGTCCTTCCGCCGCCGCGATATCGGCGGCGGTGAGCGCGGTGGCGACGGTGCCGCCGTAGGCCACCACGGTGGCGTCGGTGCCGCTGACGCACACCCGCGCCTGGTCCAGGGCCAATCCGCCGTCCCGGTCCAGCCCCTCGAAATCCACGTCGGCTTTGTCCCAATAACGCCGTTTCGGTTCGAAGAAGATCACCGGATCGTCGAGCGCGACGGCCTGCCGGATCATCAGATACGCGTCCGCGGGATTGCTCGGCGACACCACCCGCAACCCGGCGGTGTGCGTGAAATACGCCTCCGGCGATTCCGAATGATGCTCGACGGAGCCGATCCCGCCGCCGAACGGAATGCGAATGGTGATGGGCGCGACCACTTTTCCGCGCGTCCGATAGTGGATTTTCGCGACCTGACTGACGATCTGATCGAATGCCGGATACACGAATCCGTCGAACTGGATTTCGCAAACCGGTCGCAGCCCGCGCAATGCCATTCCGAAAGCCGTTCCGACGATCCCGGATTCGGCCAGCGGGGTGTCGATGACCCGATTGTTCCCGAAGTCCTTCTGCAGCGTGTCGGTGACCCGGAAGACGCCGCCGAGCCGCCCGATGTCCTCGCCCATCAGCACGACCTTGGGATCGTCCTCCAAGGCTCGCCGCAACCCGAAGTTGATCGCGCCCGCGAATGTCGTCTTCATGACTGGGCTCCCTCCAGGTAGGCGGTGTACTCGCGGCGTTCCTCCGCGAGCAGCCGGTGCGGGGTGGCGTAGACGTGGTCGAAGAGGTCGGACACCTGCGGGTCCGGCATGTTCAGGGTGGCGCTGCGCAGCCGCGCCGCCACCTCGTCGGAGCGGACCGCCACTTCCTGTTCGAAATCGCTGTCCCACAGCTCTTCTCGCTCCAGCAGCCGGCGGATGCGGTCTATCGGGTCGCGGCGCTGCCACAGTTCGAGTTCGGCGGCGGTGCGGTAGCGGGTGGGATCGTCGGCGGTGGTGTGCGGGCCCATCCGGTAGGTGATGGCCTCGATGAACGACGGCCCGCCGCCGGACCGGGCCCGGATCAGCGCCTGCCGGGTCACCGCCAGCACGGCCAGGGCGTCGTTGCCGTCCACCTGTATGCCCGGAATGCCGTAGCCGACGGCGCGCTGTGCGATCGGCGTGGCGCTCTGCACCCGGACCGGGGCGCTGATCGCCCAGTGATTGTTCTGGCAGAAGAACACCACCGGGGCGCTCCAGCTCGCCGCGAACCCGAGCGCTTCGGCGATATCGCCCTGACTGGTGGCCCCGTCGCCGAAGTAGGCGATGGTCGCGATCTCCGCGCCTTCCAGATGGGCGGCGAAGGCGTAGCCGGTGGCGTGTAAACCCTGTGCGCCCACCACGATCGCCGGATTGGTCATCTTGACCGCGTCGGCGTCCCAGCAGGAATGCGCGACCCCGCGCCAGAGTGTGGTCATCTGCTCCGGTGGGACCCCGCGGCACCAGGCCACGCCCGCCTCGCGATAGCTGCAGAACACGTAATCGTCGGTGCGCAAGGCATGGGCCGAGCCGATCTGGGCGGCTTCCTGACCGAGCAGCGGCGGCCACAAGCCGAGCTGGCCCTGCCGTTGCAGGGCGGTCGCCTCGGTATCGATGCGGCGGGCGATCACCATATCGGTGTAGATGGCCCGCAAACGTTCGGCATCGATATCGGCGACGAGCGGGGCGTGGACGCGATCGTGCACGCGGCGGCCGTCGGGCTGGATCAACTGCACCGGATAGGCGTTCTTCTCGGGCATGGGTATCGCCTCCTCGAAACACCGGGTACACCGTCATCGCCGGAGGATTGTGTCCTGTGAGCAACCGGTGTGTGTCCTGTACCACACAGCATCCTCTTTCGAGCGAACTGCGCAAGCAGCGACACGGCAACTGAGCAGAATGCGCGGTTGGGCGCGGGTCGGGGGTGTCATACTGCCTGACATGTCCAGTAGGGAGCCCGCTACCGGAACGATCGACGCCACCGATGCCCGGCTGTTGCTGGAGTTGGTGGCCAATCCCCGTGCGACCGGGGTGGAACTAGCCGCCCGCCTGGGGCTTTCGCGTAATACGGTGCAGGCCAGATTGGCGCGCTGGGAAGCCAACGGGGTGCTCGCCAGCTTCGAGCGCCGGGTCGAACCGCGAGCTCTCGGCTACCCTCTCTCGGCCTTCGTGGCGGTGGTCGTCGACCAGCACCAACTGGACGCGGTGGTCGCCGAACTGGCCGAAATCCCCGAGGTCACCGAGGTCTGCGGTATGACCGGCCCCACCGACCTCACGGTCCGCGTGGTCGCCCAGGACGCCGACGACCTCTACCGCATCACCGGCCACATCCTGAAGATCCCCGGCGTGGAACGCACCAATATGGCCTTGGTCATGCGCTCCCTGGTCGGCCCCCGCGCCACACCCCTCCTGGAACGGCTCGCCACCACCAACACCATTCCCACTCGCCCCACCGAAGACCTCGACCTTCGCTGAACCCCGCCCGTCATCCCGGCGTGCTTTCGGCCGGGATCTCACGGTTCCGGGCATTCGCCACCAATTTCAGTCCAGTTTCACGTGATTGGCCGCTGACCTGCCCCCGACTGGACCGCCACGATAGCTCGATGAGCACGAGCGCAAGCGATATCGCCCCGGCCGTGGAAAGCCCTCCCGAAACCGGGCTCGGGCAGCCCATCGGCGCCGGTATCGTCACCGCGCTCGTCGGCTTCACCAGCTCCTTCGCGGTGGTGCTGGCCGGTCTCACCGCCATGGG
The DNA here is from genome assembly GCF_021183565.1 of Nocardia yamanashiensis. NCBI lineage: Bacteria > Bacillati > Actinomycetota > Actinomycetes > Mycobacteriales > Nocardiaceae > Nocardia > Nocardia yamanashiensis. Next base: position 5,449,938 of record NZ_CP089226.1, on the reverse strand, counting down.
AGCTACTGCCGGGCAAGCGGCTTCGGGCCTGCTGGCCATCTGCGTCACGCAGGGCGTGGGCATGCTGCTGCTGAGCCGCTACTACCGGATGCCGATCACACTGGCCTGGTCCACGCCCGGCGCGGCGCTGCTGGCGAGCACCGGCATGGTGGCGGGCGGCTGGCCGGCGGCGGTGGGCGCGTTCGTGGTGGCGGGCATTCTCATTGTGCTGACCGGTTTCTGGCAGCGGCTGGGCGCGCTGATCGCCGCGATTCCGGTGGAGATCGCGCAGGCCATGCTCGCGGGCGTGCTGCTGCCGCTGTGTCTCGCGCCCATGAAGGCGCTCACCGTGAGCCCGGCGGTGGTCGTCCCGGTCATCGTGACCTGGCTGCTGCTGCAACGCTTCGCCCCGCGCTGGGCCGTGCTGGCGGCGTTCGCGGTGGCGGCCGTCGGCGCGGCGATCGACATCGTCGTCACGCATCGCAGCCTGGACTTCGCCGCCATGGTCCCGCGCGTGGAATTGACTGTCCCGCACTGGAGCTGGCAGGCGCTCATCGGCGTAGCGGTCCCGCTCTACATCGTCACCATGGCCGCGCAGAACATCCCCGGCACGGCCGTCATGAAGACCTTCGACTACCAGGTCCCCTGGCGAGCCGCGATGAGCGTCACCGGCATCGGCACCGCGCTCGGCGCGTTCGCGGGCGGTCACGCCATCAATCTGGCGGCCATCAGCGCCGCCCTCTCCGCCGCCCCCTCCGCGCACCCCGATCCGAAGCGCCGCTGGATCGCCGCCTTCACCGCGGGTCTGGCCTACCTCGTCCTGGCCCTCGCCTCCGGAGCCCTGGTCACCCTGGTCGCCGCCGCACCCGAGGGCGTTCTGGAAACCGTTGCGGGCCTGGCCCTCATCGCCACCCTGGCCGCCGCCCTGACCGCCGCCCTCACCCCCGCCGCCCACCGCTCCGCCGCCGCCCTCACCTTCCTGGTGGCCGCCTCCGGCGTCACCCTGCTCGGCATCGGCGCCGCCTTCTGGGCCCTGGTCGCGGGCCTGCTGGTGCGCTGGCTCCTGCCCCCGGCCGCCGCCTGACCGAAGGTCGCGCCGCGTCCGCCGTCGTTCCGCTTTGCTCGGTTGTTCCGGCCCGCGTTCGGCCGGAATCTCACGGTGCGGGTGAGACCCGCCTCGAGACGGCGGGACGCAGGCGCCGCACTCGTCCATAGGCTTCCGGTGTGGCGGCGGCGGTGGCTGCGTAGGGTGGGGGCGTCGTCTTCAGGTGCGGATTTCTGCGAAGAGGAGTGGGCTTGAGCGCGGTGCTGATCTCGGCCGGGGAACTTCAGGAGCGGCTGGCGGCCGGGGCTTCCCGGACGCGGTTGCTGGATGTGCGGTGGGCGCTGGGGGATCCGGACGGGCCGCAGCATTACCTGGACGGGCACATTCCCGGGGCGGTGTTCGTGGACCTGGAGACCGAGCTGGCCGCGCCGCCGTCGCCCGCCAAGGGGCGGCATCCGATGCCGGAGGTGGCGCATTTGCAGAAGTGCGCGCGGAGTTGGGGTGTGCGCGAAGGGGATTCGGTCGTCGTCTACGACGCCACCGGCGGGATGGCGGCGGCGCGGGCGTGGTGGCTGCTGCGCTGGGCGGGCGTGGCCGAGGTGCGGATTCTCGACGGCGGGCTGCCGGCCTGGGAGCGGGCGGGCGGCAAGATCATGTCGGGGGAGGAGCCCGATCCGGAGACCGGGGACGTGGTGCTGAGTTCGGGGAACATGCCGGTGATCGACGCCGACGCGGCCGCTTCCTGGAGCGGACTGCTGCTGGATGCCCGGGCGGGCGAACGCTATCGCGGCGAAGTGGAGCCCATCGATCCGCGCGCGGGGCACATTCCGGGTGCGGTCAGCGCCCCGACCGCCGAAAACCTGACGACAGAAGGCCTTTTCAAACCGGTCGACGAATTGCGTTCCCGCTTCCAGGGTTTCGGCTCCGGTCAGGTCGCCGCCTACTGCGGCTCCGGCGTAACGGCCGCCCACCAGGTCGCCGCCCTCGCAGTAGCGGGCATCGACGCCGCGCTCTACCCCGGCTCCTGGTCACAATGGTCCAACGACCCCAAGCGCCCCGTCGCCACCGGTCCGGAACCGGTCTGATCCCGCTGCGCCCCAACGTAATCCGGGTCGCCGGTCGGCTGTAAACACCGAACTGTTCACGCCGAGTGCGCACACCGGGCTGTGCACGCCGACTGTGCACACGGGCTGTACACGCCAAGTGTGCTCAGTGGGCTGCGCCCAATGGACAGTGAGCTGATCACGCCGGCTTCACGGCTGTCAGGATGCCGACTGGGAAGCGGCTGGTGCGGTATTCGAAGTCGGTGAAGCCGATGTCCGACAGCACTTTCCGGTAGCGCTGTACGTTCACCGTCGCCAACGGGTCGTTCGCGTTGGCGCTGTAGTCGTGCCCGTGCACTTCGTCGTGCGCGTGGTGGCTGTGCGCAGCGCCGCCGCGTCCGTGGCGGCGGGCCGATACCCGGGCCATGAATCGTATTGCCGCGCTGCTGAAACCGCTGGTGGGGGTGGCGTCGGCGAGCAGCAGCCGGCCGCCGGGGCGCAGGATGCGGAAGATCTGCCGCAGGGCGCGTTCGCGTTCCGCTTCCGGGATGTGATGCATCGCGAAGGTGCAGGTGGCGACGTCGAAGGCGGCGTCGGGCTGGGTGAGGGATTGGGCGGGGGCGAGTTCGAAGCGGCAGTTGGCGGGCGAGTGCGCGGTGGCGTAGTCGATCATCGGGGCGGACGGGTCGATGCCCACCACCCGGCCGTGCGGGCCGACGCGGGTGCTCAGCTCGCGCACCAACCGGCCGGGGCCGCAACCGATATCGACGGCGTGGTCACCGGAGCGCACGCCGCCGGCATCGGCGAGTTCGGCGATCAGCCGGCCGGTGCGGCCGAGGAAGAACACATCGGTGAGCAGGTTGTAGCGGCGCGGCCAGGTGATGAGACCGCCGACCGCGGTGGATTCGGCTGTGGAGCCTTGTTCGTTTCGGGCCATGTGTTCATCATCGGAGGATGGAAAAGTCCAGGCCAGAACCAGTTTCGGCAGATCCGTCCGTTTCCGCACAGGGCCGGGGAAAGTGTGCGGAAACGCCGCTGCCGGCCGGGGACCGGCGCGTGCGGCGGACCCGGCTGGCCCTGCATCAGGCGCTCATCGAACTCATGACCGCCGGACCGTACGAGCGGATCACGGTGCAGGACATCATCGATCGCGCGGACGTCGGCCGCTCCACCTTCTACGCGCACTATCGCGACAAGGACGATCTGCTGCTGGTCAGCTGCACCGAGCATGTGCGGGCGATGATCGCGGACGGCCTGGCGGCGCGTCCGGCGGACCGCTCGCTGCTGGCTCCGGTGGCGATCCTGTTCCGGCTGGCCGGTGAGCATCCGCAGGTGTACAACCCGCTGGTCGGCCCGCGCGCGAACGCCACTGTGCTGCGGGCGGTCCGGCAGATGTACGCCGATCTGCTCACCGAGCATCTGGGCCCGCGACTGGGACTGCCGCCGCGGGAACTGGCCGCCACCGTGACCTTCCTGTCCTGGGGCCTGCTCGGATTGCAGGAAGCGGTGGTGGATCCACGCGATCCGCTCACCGCGGCGGAGGCGTTCCGCAGGTTCGGGGAGCTATGGGCAGGTTCGGGCTATGCGGGCGAGCGCGTCGCGGTCGGCGGCGGTGACCGGTAGCTCGTAGCGGACCGCGACGGTGAGGTACTTGCCGGCGTAGAAGCAGTGCCCGGCCCGGGAAGGCGGCAGCCAGTCGCCGGGCGTTCGATCACCCTTGTCCTGGTTGGCTTTCGCGGCCACGGCCAGCAGGTTGACCTCCACGTCATTGGCGAACCGCAGGCGTTGCGCCGCGCCCCACCCGGACGCGCCCATATCCCAGGCCGCCGCCAGCGGATACACGTGATCGATCTGAATATCCTTGGCGTCGGATTTGGTGAAGTCGATGCGCTTGCCGGTGTACGGATCGTCGAGCGTCCCCGACACCACCACGCAGTCGCCTTTACGCACCACGCCCGAAAGCTGTTCGCCCAGTACATTATTGCGGGTGTCGCAGCCGTCGTGCCCGCGCGGCGCGTCCTGATCGTCGCTCCACGCCGGCCCGAAAACACAGCCCTGCCCGGCCTTGCACCCGCGTTCGTATCCGCCCGGATGCCCGCGCGAATCCACGATTCGCACTGTGGTCAGGAGCTTTTCGAGCTCCGCGCGAGCCGGACTGCCGGGCGCGGGCGCGGTTTCCCCGCCGATAGCTGTGCACCCTGTCGCGAGCAGTATCAGCGCGGTGAGCACCGCGAGCGCGGCCGGTATCCGATGCGCGTACGGCCCGGGAAGTGCGGAGGACACCTCACGGGTCTACCCGAAAGCGGCTGTCCTACGCCGCTTTCGGGCAGGTTCGCGCGACCCGCGCGGGTGTGTCTACAACCAGGCGTGCGCCAGCAGGTCGTCCGCCGCGGTCTCGGACAGCTGCGGTGGGTACCGCATGGCCTGGATGGATTCGCTGTGCGCGCCGTCGTGGCCGATCAGCCAGGACCCGCCGCGGTCCTCGCATTCGGCGATTTTGGCGAAGGTGGTGAGCAGGAAGGTGATGGAGTCACGCGGGTCGGCGGTGCGCGCCAGGCGCTGTGATTCTCCCGGCCTGGACAAGTCCAGCCAGACGCCGGACTGCCCGTCCAGGCGCATCCCCACGATCTTGGTCGTGTCCACGAAGGTGAACTTGCGTCGTTCCCACGGCGTTGTCGGCGTGAAGCTCTGCTCGAGCACTTGGAGCAGAATCGTCATCTTCACGGCCTCCCTCGGTATCGAAAGTGCCACGGCTCCGGATTGAGTCGCGGTGGATTATCAGGGTGCGCCCCCGCCGGTCGACGCCGAGACCCGTCGGCGGACGGGCACAAGCGACCTCGCCGTATGCGGTGACCTGCGGATATACCAGTATGTTCCGTGGCGGCGGAAAAGAGAAGACCTGCCGGGGGCGGTGATTTGCCGGATTTCCGCAATGCCCCCGGATGACACCTCGGAAACACGGCATAACGGGTTGATTCCGGGCTGTCGGACCCGGCTGATTTGATGGTCGGATGCTGCACGGACTGTGGTCACCGGGCTCGGGCTTGCTGCTGTGGCGCGACCCGGCGGCCGGCGCCGGTGCTGCGGCGACCCCGGGTGAGCCGCTGACCTCGGCCGATGGCGTGAATCTGCCCGATCCGCTGGGCGGGATCGTGCGTGCGGCCAAGTTCCGGCACAAGGCCGAAGTGCTGGTGAACGCGATGTACGGGCCCGAGCGCGCCAAGGTGCCCGCGCACGCCCTGGCCCCTGAATTCGCCGCCCGGGTGCTGCTGCAAGCACTGCCCAGCGGGGCGGTGGCGGGGGATCTGCGCTTCCTCGCCCATGTTGCCAGGGGGGTGGACCGCTGGGTCCGGGCCGGGCGCATCGTGCCGGAGGTCCGGCGTGACGACGGCGAATGGTGGGCGCGCTGGCGACTGGTCGGGGGCCAGCGGCAACGGGCCTGGCTGGCCGAGCTCGCGGTGGCCATGCCGCCCGCGCTTCAGGTGGCGGGCCGCCCCACCGAACTGCTGGAGAACCTGATCGGCGAGCTGACCGATCCGATCGTTCGGACGCATCTGGGCGACGACGCGGCCACCCGGCATGCCGGGACGCCGGACGCGCCATCGCATCCGCTGCTGACCGCGCTGCTCACCGCCGAACCCCTGGAGACCGGATCGCATCGGGTGTCGGCGGTGCTGGAGGACTGGCGGACCAGCCTGACCGTGGACGAGCCGGTGCTGGTGCTGCGGCTGCTGGAACCCGAGGAGGACGACACCTCCGGCTTGTGGCGGCTGGAGGTGTGCCTGCGCACGGAAGGCGAAGCGCCGCAACCGGTGCTGCTGCCCGGTGATCCGCATCTGGTGCGGCTGGCGGGGGAGAAGCTGGCCGCCGCCAAACAGGCATATCCGCGATTGCGCGACCTGCCGGGCGATTCGCGCAGCATGGACCTGTTCATGCCCACCGAGGTCGTCATGGACCTGGTCGCGCACGGCGCGCCCGTACTGCAGGCGGCCGGGGTGCGGCTGCTGCTGCCGCGCGCCTGGCGGGTGGCCGCGCCCACCATGAAATTGCAGGTGCAGAGCCCGCCCGCGACCGAAAGCGCGGTCGGGCTACAGGGTTTGGTGAAATTCCGCTGGGAACTGGCCCTCGGCGACATCGTGCTGACCCCCGCCGAGATGGCGCGGCTGGTGCAGTCCAAATCGGATCTGGTGCAGCTGCGCGGCGAATGGGTGCAGGCCGACCACCGCATGCTGGCCGCGGCGGCCGACTACGTCTCGGGCCGCACCGACGGCACCGAGACCACCATGGGCGGCCTGTTCGCCGAGCTCGCGCGGCAACCGGTGATCGGCGTGCCCGTCGAAGAGGTCAGCGCGACCGGTTGGGCCGCACAGCTTTTCGACGCCGACCACGCCGTCGAACCGGTCCCGGAACCGATCGGCCTGAAGGCGCAGCTCCGCCCCTACCAGCAGCGCGGCCTGACTTGGCTGGCCACCATGAGCCGCCTCGGCTGCGGTGCGGTCCTCGCCGACGATATGGGTCTGGGCAAGACGGTCCAGGTCCTCGCGCTACTCGTCCACGAGCGGGAAACGGCTGCCGCCGTTAAGGATTCGACTCGAACGGCAGCCGCTCCGACGCCGGTTACCGGGTTGCCCGGGGGCGCTCCGCCGCCTGGAATCGCACTGCCGGAGGGAGTTGCGCCGCCCGTTGGGGCAGCGCTGTCCGGGGACGCTGCTGTGCTCCTCCCCGGGGCTGCCCTTTCCAGCGGCGCTGCCCTTTCCGTCGGCGGCGTGCAGATCACCGAGGCCGGGCGACCGGATGCGGACGGTCTCGCGGTCGGCCCGACCTTGCTGGTGTGCCCGATGTCCGTGGTCGGCAACTGGCAGCGGGAGGCGGAGCGGTTCGCGCCGGATCTGCGGGTGCTGGTGCATCATGGGGCGGCGCGTCGCTCCGGCGCGGAATTGGATGCGGCGGTGGCGGATTCGGATCTGGTGATCACCACCTATGCGCTGCTGGCGCGGGATGTGGAGGAGTTGAAGCGGCAGCCGTGGCAGCGGGTGACGCTCGACGAGGCGCAGCACGTCAAGAACGCGGGGACGCGGCAGGCGCGGGCGGCGCGGCTGGTGCCGGCGCGGCATCGCCTGGCGCTCACCGGAACTCCGGTGGAGAACCGCCTGGAAGAGCTGCGGTCGATTCTGGATTTCGCCAATCCGCAGCTGCTGGGCAAGCCCAAGGACTTTCACGCCCGGTTCGCGGTGCCGATCGAACGAGAGCACGACGCCAATGCCGTGACGCGGCTCAAGGCCATCACGTCCCCGTTCGTGCTGCGCCGGGTGAAGACCGATCCGGCGGTCATCTCCGACCTCCCGGACAAGATCGAGATGACGGTGCGGGCCAACCTCACCGTGGAGCAGGCCGCGCTGTATCAGGCGGTGCTGGACGATATGTCGGCAAAGCTCAAGTCCGCCAAGGGCATGGAGCGCAAGGGCGCGGTGCTGGCCGCGCTGACCCGGCTCAAGCAGGTGTGCAATCACCCGGCGCACTATCTGAGCGACGGGTCCGCGCTGCTGCGGCGCGGGCATCACCGGTCGGGGAAGCTGGCGCTGGTGGAGGACATCCTGGAGTCCGTCATCGCCGACGGTGAACGGGCGCTGCTGTTCACCCAGTTCGCCGAGTTCGGCAACCTGCTGGCCCCGTATCTGACCGAACGTTTCGGCGCGGAGGTCCCGTTCCTGAACGGCGGCGTCAGCAAACAGCGCCGCGACGCCATGGTCACCGGTTTCCAGTCCGAGAACGGCCCGCCGCTCATGTTGCTCTCGCTCAAAGCCGGCGGCACCGGCCTGAACCTGACCGCCGCCAATCACGTGGTGCACCTGGATCGCTGGTGGAATCCGGCGGTGGAGAACCAGGCCACCGACCGCGCCTTCCGGATCGGCCAGCGCAAGGACGTGCAGGTGCGCAAGCTGGTGTGCGTGGACACCATCGAGGAGCGGGTGGACGACATGCTGCGCGGCAAGAGCAAACTCGCCGATCTGACGGTGAGCGCGGGCGAGAAGTGGATCACCGAACTCGGCGACGACGAACTGCGCGAACTGTTCGCGCTGGGTGCGGAGGCGGTCGGCGAATGAGCCCGTTCGTGGATTACTCGGAGTTCGGCAAGCGCCGCCCGGTCAAGGGCGGCGTCGCGGCGCGCAGTCAGCGCGGGGCGGCCTTCGCCAAAACCTGGTGGGGCCGTTCGTTCCTGGAAGCCGTCGAACAGGTCGCCGATCAAGGCCGATTGACGCGCGGCCGCACCTACGCCCGCGCGGGCCAGGTGATCAGCTATCACCTGGAACCCGGCGCGGTGGGCGCGGAAGTGCAGGGCAGTCAGCCGCGCCCGTTCGTCTGCGTGCTCAGCCTGCGGCAATTGCGGGACGAACGGCTCGACGAATTGGTGGAGCTGGTGCGTTCCACGCCGGGCATGCTCGGCGAGATCGCCGCCGGCACCCTGCCCAGGGCGCTGGGCCCGCTGCTGCTGCCCACCACCGCGTCGGAATTGGATTTCTCCTGCAACTGCCCCGATATGGGCTGGCCCTGCAAGCATGTGGCGGCGGTCTGCTACGTGCTTGCCGAGCGCTTCGACGAGCGGCCGCTGGATCTGCTCACCCTGCGCGGGGTCGAACTGGACGCGCTCATCGGCAGCGTGCAGCAGGCGGGCGCGACGGCGACATCCACCGATATCTACGGCGACGAGACCGCCCTGCCCGCCCTGCCGAAACCGGATTTCCGCCCGGCCCCGGAGGATCTGGACGCCATCCTGCTGCGGCAGGCGCTGCGCATGACCGCCGAGGACGAGCGCAGCGCCGAATCCGGGCTGCGTCAGCTGCGCGCCGTGTACCGCTCGCTGGACGCGTAGGAATCCGCGGGCACCGTGTCGAATCGGTAGTCGTCCAGGTCGAAATGCCCTGCACGCCAAGCGGCTTCGACGGTGCTCATGGGCCGCAGCGGCACATCGCCGTTCTTGTCGAAGTAGTAGCTGTTGGCCACCGCGCAGCTGTCCTGCCAGAACACCTGCGTGCCACGGCGATTCAGCATTTCCCGGAAGTACCGGTCATTGGCTTCGCCGGTCACCTCGACCCGGGTGCAGTGCTGCTTGCGAGCCCGGCGCAGCAGCCGCAGGATATGCCGGGTCTGCATCTCGATGAGGGTGAAGTAGGACGAACCGTTGTAGCCGTACGGGCCGATGATGGTGAAGAAGTTCGGGAAACCCGGCACGCTCACGCCCTCGTAGGCTTGCAGCCGGTTCTTGTCCCACCAGTCCTCCAAGCGCACGCCGGCACTGCCGTGCAGGTCGAAGGTCGGCATATTGCCCGATTCCATGACCTTGAAGCCGGTGGCCATGATGAGCACGTCCACCTCGTGATCGGTGGCGGCGGTGCGCAATCCGGTCGGCGTGATCTCGGTGATCGGGTCGGTCTCCAGCAGCACATTGTCCCGGTTGAAGGTCTTCAGGTAGTCGTTGGAGAACGACGGGCGCTTGCAGCCCAGCGCATAACGCGGGGTGAGCTTGTCGCGCACCACCGGATCCTCGACTTGATCCCGCAGATGCGCCAGCCCGGTGCGCTCGCCCAGTTTCACGGCGGGCAGCACTTTGTAATAGTGCGCGGACAGCGGGAACGTGAGCTCCACGAAGGCCTGGCTCAGCAGCCGGGTGAGCGATTGCCCGCCCGGCAGCCGCATGACGGTGCGCAGCGCGGGGGAGAGCGGGGCGTCGGGCCGGGGCAGGCACCAGATCGGGGTGCGCTGGAAGACCACGAGATGCGCGACTTCGGGTGCGATCTCCGGAATCACCTGTACCGCCGAGGCTCCGGTGCCGATGATGCCGATGCGCTTGCCGCGCAGGTCCTGTGCATGATCCCAGCGCGCCGTGTGCATGGTGATGCCCTCGAACCGTTCGGCTCCCGGGATCTCGGGCAGTTTGGGCCGCGTGAGCACGCCGGTCGCACCGATCAGATAGCGTGCGGTGATCTCGTCCCCGTCGGCCGTGCCGACCCGCCACAGATGCAGCTCGTCATCGAAATCGGCGCGAGTGATGGTGGTGCCGAACCGGATTCGCGGGCGCAGGCCGTACTTGCGGACGCACTTCTCGGCGTACGCCTTCAGCTCCTTACCGGGCGCGTACACCCTCGACCACGAGTTCTGCTGCTCGAACGAATACTGGTAGCTGAACGACGGAATATCCACGGCGATACCGGGATAGGTGTTCCAATGCCAGGTCCCGCCCACGCCGTCGGCCTCGTCGAGAATCACGAAATCCTCGAATCCGGCCTTGCGCAGCGCGATTCCCATGCCGATGCCGGAGAAGCCGGCTCCGACGATCAGTATCTCGTGGTCGACGACGGTGCTGTGCCCACCCGCCGCCCGACCACCACCCCTCATGGAATCGCTGCGCGATGCGGTGCTCATATCAATCCTCCGCGTAGATGATGCAGTCCACCCGATGCTCGATGCCGTCCACGGTGCGAATGCCCAGCGGAGCGAGCCGGGCGATGGGCCAGGTGACGAGCGTGCAGCGGGGGTCTTGCAGGGCTCGGTAGTAGTGGCCGTGCACGCGCACGCCCGCCGTGGTGTCCGGGGTGAGCTGCCGCCGCTGCCACGAATCACGAACTTGCACACGCAGATTCAGCGATGCCGCGCCGTGCAGGATCGACCGAGTCAGGCGGTGCGCTACCCGTCCGCTCGGCGCGCGAGTCCCCGGCGCGGGATCGCCGGGCAGTGGCGGAGCCGAATCGGACGGCAGCAATCCGAGCAGATCCTCGGGCAGCAGGCGCACCAGCTCCCGTGCGCCCGGCAGCGGCGGCGTCGGCAGCACCCACACCGGATCACGCTGGAAGACGGTCACTCTGCGCGCCCGCGCGAGGATCGGCGGCAGCACCCGCGCGACCGCCGCGCCGCCGCCGATCACCGCCGCATGCCGTCCACGCAGGTCGAGCTGGTCGCGCCAATGCGCGCAGCGCACCTCCGGTCCCTGATACGCCGCCGCGCCGCGCCCGCGCCGATCACCGCGCCGGATCGGGGCGCTCATTTCGCCACCGGCTCATGGGTCAGCGCCTTGGACCAGGACGGCGTGCGGCCCAGCACGCGCACCGGGAAGTGGTCGATGGCCTTGTTCAAGCCGTCGTTCACGGCCTGGACCGGCTGCCAGCGGTTGATGGTGGCCATCCCGTGCATGCGCACCACGTGGAACAGCGGCAGCCGCTTGATATCCGGGCTGCGCTCGCCCGCCTTCTCGTACCGCCGGACCGCGTTCCAGAGCTTCTCCTCGTCGAGGCCCATGGCCATGATGTTGGCCGACATGCGCGACAGCAGCGGCGTGTACAGCAGCGCGCCCATCAGGAAGGTGGGGCGCAGCGCGTAGCCCGCCGTTTCGATGGCGATGCGCCGCGCGGGCCCCGCGCCGAGCTGTTCGAGCACCTGGAAGCCCACGGCCAGATGCCGGGATTCGTCGCTGTTGATATTGCGGAAAACCTCGTGGCACAGCGGATCTCGCACCTCGTCGAGCAGGAACTTGACCAGCGCGCCGTCCAGGGCGCATTCCAGCGACGGGATGACGGTGCCGAGTACCGGCAGCGTGAGACCGTCCCCGTACCGGTCCAGCCATTGGATGATGAGGCGGATGTTCTTGTTGGGCAACGGCATCCGGTCGCCGTCGAGCATGCCCCAGCGCCGCATGAGCGCCAGTTCGGCATTGGCGTGCTTCTGCTCCTCGGCGTGGAAGTGCCGGTAGATCTCCTTGAGCGGGCCTTCGGGGGCGCGTTTGGTGAGGGCCGCGAATCCGCGCGCGCCTACATGCTCGATCCACACCAGATCCGCCATGAACTTGGCGAGGTTCGGCCGCTGCTCGTCGGTGATGAGCTCGGCTCCCGGTGCGTCCCAATCGATATCGGCCAGCGCCCACTGCCGGTCCTGGACCGTTGCGAGCATGTCGGAATATGCGAACGCCATTGTTCAGACTCCCTGCGAATCAGCGCACCAGCCGCTCCAGTAATCCGGCGGCGCGGGTGTACGGGTCGGGCAGCAGCCGTTTGGACTGCCAGATCAACTTGGCCTCGAGCTGCGGCACCACGTAGAACTGGCCGCTGTCGACGGCGTCGAGGGTGGTGCGCGCGATGGCGGCGGGCGGTCGCCCGGTCCAGCGCAGCAGGCGATCACCCCAGCGTTCGACCGATTCGTCGCCGATCGAAACGCCTTCCAGGATGTTGGTTTTCACGGCGGTGGGGCACAGTACGGTGACGTGCACGCCGGAACCGGAGAGCTCGGCCGCGAGGGTCTCCGAGAGCGCCAGCACGCCCGCCTTGCTCACGTTGTAGGCGCCCATGCGCGGCGCGGATCCGAAGGCCGCGGCCGAGGCCACGTTCACGATCGCCCCGTGTCCGGCGGCCCGCAGCCGGGGCGCGAAGACGTGGCAGCCGTGGATGACGCCCCACAGATTGATATCCAGCACCTGATGCCATTCGCTCAGCGGCGCATCGCCGATCACGGCTCCGCCCCGGCCGATCCCGGCATTGTTGATCACCACATCGGCGGGCTTGCCGAACCACTCCTCGGCGGTGTTCGCCAGTGCCGCAACCTGATTCAGGCTGCTCACATCACACACCACGTCGAAGGCCTTGCCGCCGGCATCGCACACCAGGTCCACGGTGGCCCGTGCTCGCGCCGGATCGATATCGGAGCAGACCACCCGCCCGCCGCGCCGGCCGAGCTCGACCGCGAAGGCCCGCCCGATCCCGCTGCCGGAGCCGGTGACCACCGCGTCCGCGTGCCGGGTGCGGCGAGCGCCGCCGAATGGATTGAGCCGCATGGGAACTCCCGGAGAGTTGGCATCCGGGCGGTCAACTGGTGGCGTCTGCCCCCCATTGGCCGCACCTGCCACCAATTAGGCGCGCGGTGCGCTATTTTGTCAAGCATGGACGTCCGCGCACCCGCTCGAACCTGGGGCGGCCGCACCCCCGAGGAACGCCGCGCCGAACGCCGCCGCCGGCTCCTCGACGCGGCCCTGGAGATCTGGCTCGAAAACGGCTGGGCCGCAGTCACCATGCGCGGCGTGTGCACTCGCGCCGCGCTCAACGACCGCTACTTCTACGAGCATTTCGCCGACCGGGACGAACTGCTGGGCGCGGTCTGGGACGAGGTCTGCTTCGAGGTCTTCGGCGAGCTCTCCGCCGTTGTCGCCGAACATCTTTCGGAAGCGCCCCTGGATATCCTGCACCTGGCGGTGGCGCGCGCCATCGATCTGCAGTCGAACGGGCACGCCCGCATCCTGTTCGACAATCACGCCGGCAGCCGGGTGCTGGAGGAGCGCCGCAAGGCCACCCTCACCGAGGCCACCGATCTGCTCATCGCCACCGGCCGTCCCTACCTGCGCCCCGGCGTGGACGAATCCGCCTTCCGGATGAGCACTCTCATGGGCATCGGCGGATTCAGCGAGCTGCTCACCGCCTGGCGCACCGGCGCCATCGAGGCCGATACCGCCGCCATCGTCGAACACGTCTGCCGCACCGCCGACCTGCTCGGCACCCAGTATCTGGCGCTGCCGGATTGATCCGCCACGCCGCGAACACACGGCGATGCGCAATGCTCGCGCCCGCCGATAATGAGGCATGACGGTTGATCGTGAGGTGGGGACCGCACTGGCGCGGTTGGTCGACGACGGAGTGCTGACCGGGGATCAGCGCGATGCCGTGGTGGCGGCGGTGGCGCGGGAACGCGCGGCACGACTCGCGCCCGGGCGGCTGCTGGCCGAGATCGCGGCCTATGCGGGGGCGGGCTTGGTGCTGGCCGGGCTGGTGGTGCTGCTGGATTCCTCCTGGGACGACCTCGGCACGGCCGGGAAAATGCTGGCGCTGGCACTGGTTTCGGCCGGATTGATCGCGGGCGGCGTGGCCTTGGCGGGCGGCCGGCGCGGACTGTTCCAGCCCGATGGTTTCGCCCGCACCGGTCCGGCCCGGCTGGCGGCGACGCTGTTCGCCCTGGCTCCGGTGTCCGCCGCGCTGCTGGTGGGGCTGGCCATCGACGAACGCGGCGACGACAACGCGTTCGTCTGGGCCGCGCTGGTCGGCACGGGTCTGGCGGTGCTCGGTTACACGGCATTGCCATCGCTGATGGGGCTGGTGGCCGGTGGCCTGTTCTCCGCCCCGGCGGTGGCGGCGATGCTCACGGTCTGGGCGGATCTGGACGATTTCGGCATGGGTATCGGCCTGCTCGTGCTGGCCGGAATCTGGTTCGCGGCCGGCCGCTCCGGCCGTGCGGCGCCGACCTGGGCCGGCTACGTCATCGCCATGGTGATCGCCGTCGTCGGCGCCGAACTGACCGGCGACCTGCACACCGGCTGGGCCGTCGCTTTCCTGCTGGCGACCGCCGCAACGTGTTTCGCTCTCTACTTCACCGACCGCAACCCGGTGCTGGTGCTCGGCGGCGGCGCACTGGTGACCATCGCGGTGGTGCAAGCGGTCTGGGAATGGACCGACCATTCGGTGGGCGCCGCCGTGCTCATCCTGGTGGCCGGTGCGGCGGTGCTGGGCGTGGGCGCGGTCCGGCTGGGACGCGGTTGAGCGCGGTCAGGGCTGCCCGGCCAGGCCGCGCAGCGTGGTCGCGGTGAATTCGTCCAGGGGATAGAAGAATTCGATGGCCAGCTCGGACAGGGTGACGTCGGCGGGCGCGCCGAAGGTGGCCATGGTGCTGAACATGGACAGCTCACCCATCGGGGTCCGGATGCGCAGCGGAACCTGGAACGGACCGGTCTCGGGAGCATCCGTGCGCTCGCCGGAGTCGGCCGCGGGATAGGCGGATATCTCCTCGCGCAGCGCCCGCAGCCGGGCATCGCCGGTCGCATCGACCTGGGCGGCAAGGCGTTCCAGGAACGCTTCGCGAACCTGAGCCGCATTGACCAGGTGCCGGGACAGGCCCTCGGGGTGCAGGACCAGGCGGTACACGTTGGGGCGCGGGCCGAGCAGGTGATCGGGAATGCCCCGCATCAGGACCCCCATGGCGTGATTGCCGGTCACCACATCCCAATGCCGATCCACCACCACCGCCGGGTAGGGCTCGTGGGTGGTGAGCATGGTGTCGAGCGCGCTGCGCACGGCGGCCAGTCCGGCGTCGTCGAGACTGCTCTCCCGGTACTCGGGGGCGTATCCGGCGGCGAGCAGGAGCGTATTGCGTTCCCGCAGTGGGATATCCAGGGTTTCGCACAGCCGCAGCACCATGCCGCGGCTGGGTTCGGCGCGCCCGGTCTCCACATAGGACAGGTGCCGCGCCGAGGTGCCGGCGGCCAGCGAGAGGTCCAGCTGGCTCAATCGGCGCCGCTGCCGCCAATCCCGGAGCAGCACGCCGATTCTGGAGAGCCGCGGTGCGGTCTGCGTCATATGCGCAGCGTAGCCATGCAGGTGCGGGCATCCCATAACCTCCGAGGTTATTGAGACGCTGCTCGCGGTGGGGGAGCGTCGGAGGCGGAATTCAGCCAGTTACGGGAGGTTCTCGCTCATGACCGTCATCACCGCGCCCGCCACATCCGCCGCGCCGGTCGTTCCGCTGCGTACGGCCCTGCGCCTGGACGGCGCGGGCACCGGCGTCTTCGGCGTCTTCATGCTGGCCGCCGCCCGGGCGCTGCGGGATCCGCTCGGCCTGCCGACGGCCTGGTCGATTCCGTTCGGCGTCGCCGTGCTCGGCGGGGCCATCGCGCTGCTGTTGATCGCCGGATACCCGGAAATACCTGTGCGCCTGGGCTATTCGGTGGTCGCCGTCAATGCGGCATCGGCGGTCGGGCTGATCGCGCTGACCTGGTCCGGGCTGATCGACCTGACCGGGTGGGGTATCGCGTTCCTGCTCATCGGCGCGGTTTTCGTCGCGGTGTTCGGGGCGCTGGAATGGGTGGGCGTGCGGGGCCGAAGCGCTGTTCGAGCCCCGGGTACCGGAGGTCAGTCCCCGACCCCGTAGACCCGCTGCGCGGTGGTGCGGAAGACCTGATCCAGGGCGGAGGCGTCCGCGCCGTGGTCGGTGAGCGCCGTCGCCACCGCCGCGGCGGCATGGGGAATGCTCGTAATCGGTTTGTCGACCGGGAAATTCGAGCCCCACAGGAGGCGGTCGGGGCCGAAGACGTCCAGGGCGTGGTGCAGCAGGGGTGAAATGCGGTCGAGCAGTACGGGTACCGGGGTGGGCTCGCCGCGCGGCGGCACCGGATGGCCGAGGATCGGCATCATCAGCCCGCTCACCTTGGCCACCACGTTCGGATGCGTTGCCAGCGCGGCGATATCGTCGCGCCAGCGCACGAACAGCTCGCGGCGCTCACCCGGATTGCGGCCGGTGTGCTTGCCGACCGGCCCGAAAATACCGGCGGGCGTGCCGAGATGGTTGAGCACGATGGTGGCGTCCGGATAGTGCCCGGCCAGCGCCGTCACCTCGGGTAGCTGATTCGAGTAGACCCAGGCTTCGAAACCCAGCTTGCGTTCGGCCAGCGCGGCGAAACCGTCCAGGAAACGCGGGGCGGTGAGCGCGCCCGGTTCCTTGTTGTGCGCGCGGACACCGGAATCCGGGTGATATTCGACCCGGGTGCGAATACCCCGGAACAACGGCGAGGCCGCGCGATGGGCGTCGAGGAGTTCGGCGAATCCGGGTCGCACCGGATCGGCCGCGCCGACGATCGCGCCCAGCATCGGCGTGTCCACCCCGAACGGCAGGCTCGCCACCCACCGGGTCTCGTCGACCTGGCGCAGCGGCCCCTTCCCGGTCCACTCCACTTCGATGTGCACGATCGCCTCGACCGGCACCTCGCCCGCATCGGCGCGATAGTCGGCGGGCAGATAGGGGGCGACGAAAGGCGCTGGGTCGCCGACGAATTCACGATCCCGGCGCGGCGCCACCCGTTTGGCGACATCGATCGGAACGGGCAGATACCGGAAGAGTCTGGCCACCGGGCTGAACTCGCGCGGGGTGGTCAGCGGATCCCACTGGTGAATGTGCGCATCGACGACTGTCATTCCCGCAAGGTCCATGACGTCCCTTCCGTCCGAATCGGCTGATTCGGATTGTCACACATTCCGGCGGTACTGACCTCCAACCGTGAAGAACACATCGGTGATCTGCTGCAGCGTGCACACCCGGGCGGCGTTCATCAGCACCTCGAAAACATTGGCGTCGCCGGCCGCCGCGGCAGCCAGTTCCGCCAGTGCCGCCGGGGCCTCCCCGCGATGGCGGGCGGTGAACTCGCGCACCCGCTCCAGCTGCGACTGCTTCTCGCTTTCGGTGCCGCGCGCCAATTCCAGCACCCGCTGCTCCTCGCCGTGCGGATTGCGGAAGGTGTTGACGCCGATGATCGGCAGGCTGCCCTCGTGCTTGCGCCGTTCGTACAGCATGGATTCGTCCTGGATGCGCCCGCGCTGATACCCGGTCTCCATGGCCCCGAGCACCCCGCCGCGCTCGCTGATCCGCTCGAATTCGCGCAGCACCGCCTCTTCCACCAGATCGGTCAGCTCGTCGATGACGAAACTGCCCTGCAGCGGGTTCTCGTTCATGGCGAGCCCCCATTCCCGGTTGATGATGAGCTGAATGGCCAGCGCCCGGCGCACCGATTCCTCGGTGGGCGTGGTCACCGCCTCGTCGTAGGCATTGGTGTGCAGGCTGTTGCAATTGTCGTAGACCGCGATCAGCGCCTGCAGCGTGGTGCGAATGTCGTTGAAGCTCATCTCCTGTGCGTGCAGCGACCGGCCGGAGGTCTGAATGTGGTACTTGAGTTTCTGCGAGCGGTCGTCGGCCCCGTACTTGTCGCGCATGGCGATCGCCCAGATGCGCCGCGCCACCCGGCCGATCACCGAATATTCCGCGTCCATGCCATTGGAGAAGAAGAAGGACAGGTTCGGCGCGAAATCGTCGATGCGCATACCGCGCGCCAGATACGCCTCCACATAGGTGAAGCCGTTGGCGAGGGTGAAGGCCAGCTGGCTGATCGGGTTCGCGCCCGCCTCGGCGATGTGATATCCGGAGATGGAGACCGAATAGAAATTGCGAACGCTGTTGCGCACGAACCATTCCTGGATATCGGCCATCATGCGCAGACTGAATTCGGTGGAGAAGATGCAGGTGTTCTGGCCCTGATCCTCCTTGAGAATGTCGGCCTGCACCGTGCCGCGCACGGTGGCCAGGGTGCGGGCCCGCAATTCGGCGGCTTCCGCGGCGGTCGGTTCGCGCCCCTCGGCGGCCGAGAACTGTTCCAGCGCTTGATCCATGGCGGCATTGAGATAGAACGCCAGGATGGTCGGCGCGGGGCCGTTGATGGTCATGGACACCGAGGTGCCGGGCGCGTCCAGGTCGAAACCGTCGTAGAGCGCCTTCATATCGTCGAGGGTGGCGATGGAGACCCCGGAGGTGCCGACCTTGCCGTAGATGTCGGGGCGTTCGGCGGGATCGTGGCCGTAGAGCGTCACCGAGTCGAAGGCGGTCGAAAGCCGTTTGGCGTCGGCGTGTTCGGAGAGCACCTTGAACCGGCGATTGGTGCGGAAGGCATCGCCCTCGCCCGCGAACATGCGGGCCGGATCCTCGCCGTCGCGCTTGAACGGGAACACTCCCGCCGTGTACGGGAAATGGCCGGGCAGATGCTCGGCGCGCAGGAAACGCAGCAGCTCACCGTGATCGGTGTAGCGGGGGAGCGCCACCCGGGGAATCGAGCTGCCGGACAACGTTTCCCGGCGCAGCTCCTTGTCGCGGACCCGCACGATCTGCTCGTCACCCTGATACGACTCGGTGAGGGCGGGCCACCGCGCGATCAGAGCCGCGCTCTCCGAGGGCAATTCGCGCCGGGCGCGCTCGAGCAGCTCCGCGACCGATGCCTCCCCGGGAAGTTCGGCCAGCACCTGTTCGAACCGCTGCACCCGCTGCGCCGCCGGCACCTGCCGCGCCGTCTCCGCGTGATACCCGCGCACCGTCTCCGCGATCTCGGCCAGATACCGCACCCGCGCGGGCGGAATGATCTGCGCGAACCGGGTCGAGGCCCGGGTGTCCACCCGCGGCAGCACGCCGGGTTCCAGCGGCAGTCCGTGCTCGGCGAGCCGGGCGCTCAACTCCTGATAGAGCGCCGTCACCCCGTCGTCGTTGAAAGTGGCCGCGCTGGTGCCGAATACCGGCATGTCCTCCGGCAGGGCGTGGAAGTCCTCGCGATTGCGGACCAGCTGCCGCGACACGTCCCGCAGCGCGTCCTCGGCCCCGCGCCGCTCGAACTTGTTGATGGCCACCACATCCGCGTAATCCAGCATGTCGATCTTCTCGAGCTGGGAGGCCGCGCCGAACTCCGGCGTCATCACATACACAGATACGTCCACGTGCCCGGTGATCTCGGCATCGCCCTGCCCGATGCCGGGGGTCTCCAGCACCACCAGGTCGTAACCCGCTGCCTGGCAGGCGATCACCATCTCGTCGATATTGCGCGGCACCTCGCGCTCGCCCCGGGTGGCGAGGGAACGGAAGAAGACCCGGTCGCCGTCCAGGGCGTTCATCCGGATGCGGTCGCCGAGCAGCGCGCCGCCGCCGCGCCGCCGGGTCGGATCCACCGCGAGCACCGCGACCCGCAGCTTGTCCTGCTGGTCGGTGCGCAGCCGGCGCACCAATTCATCGGTGAGAGAGGACTTTCCGGAACCGCCCGTGCCGGTGATGCCCAGTACGGGAACCCGGCGCGCGGCCGCGGCGGAGGTCAGGGTCGCCAGCGCCTCCGCGGGCAGATTGTCCTGCTGCAAACAGGTCAGCGTGCGCGCCAGCGCGGCCCGGTCGCCGGTCAGCACCGCGTCGATATCCGGCGGCGACACCGACAGATCCACATCGCAGCCCGCGATCAGCTGATTGATCATGCCCGGCAGGCCGAGCCGCTGCCCGTCCTCCGGCGAGAAGATCGTCACCCCCGACTCGGCCAGCCGCGCGATCTCCTCCGGAATGATCACCCCGCCGCCCCCGCCGAAGATCCGCACGTGCCCGGCCCCGGCCTCTTTCAACGCCTTCGTCAGGTACTCGAAATACTCGATGTGCCCGCCCTGATACGAGCTGACGGCCACGCCCTGCACGTCCTCGGTGACCGCGGCGTCCACCACCTCGCTCACCGCCCGGTTGTGCCCGAGATGGATCACCTCGGCCCCCTGCGATTGCAGGATTCTCCGCATGATGTTGATAGCCGCGTCGTGGCCGTCGAACAGTGCCGCGGCGGTCACGAACCGCACGGGATGGGCCGGGACATGCAGGTCGGCCATGGGTTCTCCAAGTTTCGGGGAGTCATTGCGCACCGGTAGCTGCTGTGAATTATCCCACAACCAATACTTGGATGTCCAACTATAGGATCGCCAACGTACCGCGCAATTCGCGCGCAAGCTTCGAGACAGGACTGGCATGGTTCGCGAACTCACCCACTTCATCGGCGGGCAGCACGTCCCGGGAACGTCCGGCAAATTCGGCGACGTCTACAACCCGAGCACCGGACAGGTGCAGGCGCGGGTGCCGCTGGCGTCCAAGTCCGAAGTGGAAGCCGTCATCGCGAATGCCGCCGAGGCGCAGCGCGAATGGGCCGCGTTCAACCCGCAGAAGCGCGCCCGCGTGCTGATGAAGTTCCTGACCCTGGTGCAGGACGAGATGGATTCGCTGGCCGCGCTGCTCTCCGCCGAGCACGGCAAGACCATCCCCGACGCCAAGGGCGATATCCAGCGCGGACTCGAGGTCATCGAATTCGCCACCGGCATCCCGCATCTGCTCAAGGGCGAGTACACCGAGAGCGCCGGCACCGGCATCGACGTGTACTCCATGCGGCAGCCGCTCGGCGTGGTCGCGGGCATCACCCCGTTCAACTTCCCGGCCATGATCCCGCTGTGGAAGGCCGGACCGGCGCTGGCCTGCGGTAACGCCTTCGTGCTCAAGCCCTCCGAGCGCGACCCCTCGGTGCCGCTGCGGCTGGCCGAGCTGTTCCTCGAGGCCGGGCTGCCGGCCGGTGTGTTCAACGTGGTCAACGGTGACAAGGAAGCCGTCGACACGCTGCTGGGCGACGATCGGATCAAGGCCGTCGGCTTCGTCGGCTCCACCCCGATCGCGCAGTACATCTACGAGACCGCGACCGCCAACGGCAAGCGCGCGCAGTGCTTCGGCGGGGCCAAGAACCACGCCATCGTCATGCCGGACGCCGACCTCGACGATGTGGCGGATCAGCTCATCGGCGCGGGCTACGGCTCGGCGGGCGAGCGCTGCATGGCTATCTCGGTGGCGGTGCCGGTGGGCGAGGAGACCGCGGATCGCCTGCGCGACAAGCTGATCGAGCGCGTCGGCAAGCTCAATGTCGGCCTCTCCGACGATCCGGGCGCGGACTTCGGGCCGCTGGTCGGGCGCGACGGCGTGGACCGGGTGAACAACTACGTGCAGATCGGCGTGGACGAAGGCGCGGAGCTGGTCATCGACGGACGCGGCCTGGTGGTCGAGGGCGGCGAAGAGGGCTTCTTCTCCGGCGCAACGCTTTTCGACCGCGTCACCCCCGAGATGCGGATCTACAAGGAGGAGATCTTCGGTCCGGTGCTGGCCATCGTGCGCGCCAAGGACTACGAGGAAGCCCTCGCGCTGCCCAATGAGCACGAATACGGCAATGGCGTGGCCATCTTCACCCGCGACGGCGACACCGCCCGCGACTTCGCGGCGCGCGTGCAGGTCGGCATGGTCGGCATCAATGTGCCCATCCCGGTGCCGATCGCGTACCACACCTTCGGCGGCTGGAAGCGTTCCGGCTTCGGCGATCTCAACCAGCACGGCCCGGACTCGATCCGCTTCTACACCAAGACCAAGACGGTGACGCAGCGCTGGCCCTCCGGCCTCAAGGAGTCCAACGCCTTCGTCATTCCGACCATGGACTGACCGATGTTCGTACTAGACGAGGAAGAGCAGGCGATCGTCGAGACCGCCCGCTCCTTCGCCGACGAGCTACTGGCGCCGAACGCGCTGGAATGGGACGAGCGCAAACACTTCCCGGTGGATGTGCTGCGCAAGGCCGGATCGCTCGGGCTGGGCGGCATCTACGTGGGCGAGGACGTGGGCGGGTCGGAGCTGCGGCGGCTGGACGCGGTGCGCATCTTCGAACAGCTCGCCACCGGCTGCCCGGCCATCGCCGCCTACATCTCCATTCACAATATGGCGACGTGGATGATCGACACGTACGGCGATGCGGCGCAACGGAATCGGTGGCTGCCGGGGCTCACGTCCATGGACCTGCTGGCCAGTTACGCGCTCACCGAACCGTCGGTGGGCTCGGACGCGGCGGCCCTGAGCACCAAGGCCGTTCGCGACGGCGACGACTATCTGCTCACCGGGGTCAAGCAATTCATCTCCGGGGCGGGCAGCACCGACGTCTACGTGATCATGGCGCGCACCGGAACCGAAGGGGCGCGGGGGATCTCCGCTTTCATCGTGCCCGCCGACACGCCGGGACTGTCCTTCGGCGCCAACGAGAAGAAGATGGGCTGGAACGCGCAGCCCACCCGCCAGGTCATTCTCGACAATGCCCGGGTGCCCGCCGCCAACCTGCTCGGCGCGGAGGGCAACGGCTTCCGCATCGCCATGAACGGGCTCAACGGCGGGCGGCTGAATATCGCCGCCTGCTCCATGGGCGGCGCGCAGGCGGCCCTGGACAAGACCGTGGCCTATCTGGCCGAGCGCAAGGCCTTCGGCTCGCGCCTGCTGGACAACACCGCGCTGCAGTTCGAACTCGCCGATATGCGCACCTCTTTGGAGGCCGCCCGCACCCTGCTGTGGCGCGCCGCCGCGGCCCTGGACGCCGACGCCCCCGACAAGGTGGAGCTGTGCGCCATGGCCAAGCGGTTCGCCACCGACGCCGGGTTCGATGTGGCCAACAAGGCCCTGCAATTGCACGGTGGCTACGGTTACCTGGCCGAATACGGTATCGAGAAGATCGTTCGCGACCTGCGGGTGCATCAGATTCTCGAGGGGACCAACGAGATCATGCGGGTGGTTGTCGCCCGCTCGGTAGTAGGAGCAGCATGAGCGAGCCTGAGGTTTTGATCGACAAGCGCGACGGGCTCGGACTCATCACGCTGAACCGGCCCAAGGCCATCAACGCGCTGACCCATGCCATGGCGCTGGTCATCCTGGACGCGCTGCGCGCGTGGGAGCACGACGACGAGGTGCGCACCGTGGTGCTCACCGGCGCGGGCGAACGCGGGTTGTGCGCGGGCGGCGACATCGTGGCCATCCACAACGACGCGAAGAACATCGTCGCGGCGCGACAGAACCTGGAGAACCCGACCCCCGCTGCTGGGGCAGCGGGGGTCGGAGGGGCTGAGGGGGCGAGTGGCGTTGCCGCCGCGGAATCGGCGACCGGGAAGTTCTGGCGCGACGAGTACATCCTGAACGCCTACATCGGCCGGTACCCGAAGCCGTACGTGGCGGTCATGGACGGCATCGTGATGGGCGGCGGCGTCGGGCTGTCCGGGCACGCCTCGCATCGCGTGGTCACCGAACGCTCCATGGTCGGCATGCCCGAGGTCGGCATCGGCTTCATTCCGGACGTGGGCGGCACCTACCTGCTGTCGCACGCGGCCGGTGAGATCGGCACCCACGTCGGGCTCACCACCGCGCGCATGAACGCCGGGGACGCCATCGCCGCCGGATTCGCGGACTATTTCGTTCCGTCCGAACAGCTTCCGGCGCTGCTGGACGCGCTGCGGGAGAACCCCGCCGACGTGGCGATCGCGAAATTCGCGCAGCCCGCGCCGGTTTCGGAGTTCGTGGCCCAGCGCGACTGGATCGACGCCTGCTACAGCGCGGACACCGTCGAGGAGATCGTGAACCGGCTGCGCAACGACGGCCGCGCCGAGGCCGCCAAGGCCGCGGCCGATCTGCTGGCGAAATCGCCTGTCGCGGTGAAGGTCACGTTGCGCTCGCTGCGGGCGGCGCGCACCGCCGCGGACCTGGAGACCGCGCTGAACTCCGAATACCGGGTGTCGATCGCCTCGCTCGCCACCCACGACCTGGTGGAGGGCATTCGCGCCCAGGTCATCGACAAGGATCGCAATCCGCAATGGTCGCCCGCGACCCTGGCGGACGTCACCGACGCCGACGTGGACGCCTACTTCGTCCCGCTCGGCGCGCACGAATTGGGTTTGGCCGCACCGAAGGACGAGCAGTGAGCACAGATGTGAACAAGAAGGTCGCCTTCCTCGGCCTCGGGCACATGGGCGGCCCGATGGCCGCCAACCTGGTCAAGGCGGGCTACGAAGTCCTGGCCTTCGATCCCGTGCCCGCGGCGCGGGAACAGGCGAAGGCCGACGGCGCGACCGTGGTCGGCACCGCCGGCGAGGCCGTGGCGGCCTCGGACCTCGTCGTCACCATGCTGCCCAACGGGCGCATCGTGCTCGACCTCTACTCCGAGATCCTCGCGGCCGCCAAGCCGGGGACGCTGTTCGTGGACTGCTCGACCATCGACGTGGCCGATGCCAAGCGGGCCGCGGAACTGGCTGTGGCAGCGGGACACCGGGCCCTGGACGCCCCGGTCTCCGGCGGCGTGGCGGGCGCGGCGGCGGGCACCCTCACCTTCATGGTGGGCGGCGCGGACGCCGACTTCGCCGACGCCCTGCCGCTGCTGGAGGTCATGGGCGGCAAGGTCGTGCACTGCGGCGGCGCGGGCGTCGGCCAGGCCGCCAAGATCTGCAACAACATGCTGCTGGGCATTTCGATGATCGGGCTGGGCGAGGCCATCGTGCTGGGGGAGAAGCTGGGGCTCACGCACGACAAGTTCTTCGATGTGGTGTCCACCGCGTCGGGGCAGTCGTGGGCGCTGACGTCCTACTGCCCGGTGCCGGGACCGGTGCCGACCAGCCCCGCGAACAACGACTACAAGCCGGGCTTCGCGACCGCGCTCATGACCAAGGACCTGGGTCTGGCCGCGAGTGCGCTGCAGGCCAACGGGGTCGACGGGCAGATCGGGCAGCTCGCGGCCGAGATCTACCAGCGCTTCAACCAGGACGAAGCTGGCAAGGACTTCTCGGCTATCGTCACCGATATCCGTAAGCGATCTGGAGAGGAACCCGCGTGAGTGTGTTCGAGACCATTCTGTTGGAGCGGAAGGGCCGCGTCGCCCTCATCACGCTCAACCGGCCGAAGGCCCTGAACGCGCTGAATTCGCAAGTCCTCGAAGACATCTCGGCGGCGCTCGACGAACTCGAGCACGACAACGAGATCGGCGCGGTGGTGCTCACCGGTTCGGACCGGGCCTTCGCGGCCGGCGCCGACATCAAGGAGATGCAGACCAAGTCCTACATGGACATGTTCCTCGCCGACCACTTCGCCGGCTGGGACCGTCTGGTCGCCTTCCGCAAGCCCATCATCGCGGCGGTCGCGGGCTACGCGCTGGGCGGCGGCTGCGAACTGGCCATGATGTGCGACATCCTGATCGCCGCCGACACCGCCAAGTTCGGACAGCCGGAGATCAAGCTCGGCGTCATCCCCGGCATGGGCGGCTCGCAGCGCCTCACCCGCGCCGTCGGCAAGGCCAAGGCCATGGATCTCGTTCTCACCGGCCGCAATATGGACGCCGAGGAAGCCGAGCGCGCCGGCCTGGTCTCCCGCATCGTCCCGGCCGCCGACCTGGTCTCGACCGCGCTCGAGGTGGCCACCACCATCGCCTCCATGTCGCTGCCCTCGGTCATGATCGCCAAGGAAGCCGTCGACCGCTCCTTCGAAACCACCCTCACCGAGGGCCTGCGCTTCGAACGCCGCGTCTTCCACTCGCTGTTCGCCACCGACGATCAGAAGGAAGGCATGACCGCCTTCGTCGAGAAGCGCGCGCCGAACTTCGGCAACAAGTAGGCTGCGCTCACGTTCCATCGCAACGTCCCGCCATTCCGCGCGAATGGCGGGGCGTTTTGTGTCGGTGGGGCCCAATAGAATTGGGGGGTAGGGGCGAGCGAACTGGGGGTTTGCCGATGAGGTCCGAACTTGTCTACACAATCGAGCGGGTATGCGGCCTGGAGTTGGGAGACTGGTCGGTCCAGGCGGTGACGAAGGCGGCGACCGCGATGCCCGGATGGTGGACGGTGAAATCCACCAATGCCTACACCCGGATCGCCACGCCCGCCGGCTATCTCGACTTCCAGTGCGGGAAGGCCAGACCGGAGCGGGGCGAGTACCGCGGCGCACAACTCTCGCTGCCGGCTCACCTGCACGACAGCGAGGAATTCGGCACGCTCGTCACGGAATTGGCGCAGGCGGGCGCCCCGGTCCCGCACCACTCGACGGCTGTGGCCACCGGACTCCGCTGGCAGCTACCCGACCGCACGCTGCTGCTGCAACGCAGCAACCGGCTCGCGTGGCTGGAACTGCGCCCGACCCGGCCCGGCGCCGATCTGGTGCCGGAGGCGGACCTGGACCGGATCGAGCGGTTCGCCCGGACGTTGCACGACCTCGGACCCGGGCCCTGGTCCCCGGCGGAGCTGGGAACCGCTGCCGGACAACCGGTTTCGACGGTGAGCGTATGGGAGCACCGCAACGACGCCACGGCGGGCGAACGCCGGGCGATCTACGGCGCGGTACTGGACGCGGTGATGGGGGTCATCGGCGGGCCCACGCTCTACGGCGGCCGGTCCGACGGCCCGGAAGTGCGCTGGCGCAATGCGAATCGCACCCTGATACTGCGTGGCCGGGCCGGAGACATCCGCTTCGAGGGGTACGACACCGAGTCGCTGGACCGCGACGAGAAACTCGAATTCGACAGCAGCGGTGGGCAAGACGCGCCAGCGACCGCCGAATCGACCGAGTTGCCGTATCTCTGGCAGCTCGACCGGAACGGCGCCGGAGACAATCCGGAATCGTTCCCCGAGGGCAGCGCGGCGCGGACCATGAGCCAATGGCAGGATGCGCTGACCCGCTTGTTCACCGCGCTGCGCGAACAACTGTCCCCGCAGGTGGGAGCCGACACGCTCGACTTCCAGATTCTGCTGCCGTACGAGGAAGCCCGCCTGGGAGTGGCCGTCGAACCCGGCGGACTGAGCGTGCTGCTGCAGCATGCCGGTGGCAGCTACTCCACGGCCGCCACCACCGCGATGCGGGCGCGCGGCTGGCAGCGCAAAACCTGGTACGGGTGGGCGACCAGGTTTCCCTTCTCCGAACCGGAGAGCGCGTCCGCGGCGGCGGCGCTGCTGGTCGCGGAGGCCCAGGCGCGGGGCGTGTGGTCCCCGTCCGAGCTACGTCGCACCACGGTGTCCTGCGGTGCGCGCGGCACGGTACGGCTGACCGGGCTGGGTCTCGCACGCTGACGCCCGGCGCGCACCCGGGCGGGCGGCTCAGCCGTGTTTGGGCGGACCGACCACTTCGACGGTCGGGGGTTTGCCGTCGGTGTGGTCGCCGGTCTGCCGGTCCAGCGCGAGCGCGCCCACGATGGTGCCGCCCAGGGTGGCGGTGACCGCGACCGCGGCCACCAGCTTCTTGCGCGATACCGGCGAATCGGGATTGGCGTGGGCGTGCACCACCGGTGCGGACCGGACGCTGCGCACCCGGCGCGCGGAGGGGCGTTCGGCGGCCAGCAGGACCGCGCCGCGGGTGGAGACGAACTCGGGTTCCGGGTCGTAGATCAGCGGCATGGCCAGCTGGTGTTTCAGCTCGTCGCGGATGCTCTTGTTGCGGGAGCAGCCGCCGAGCAGGGCCACCGCCGAGGGGTGCACGCCGGTCTCCTCGACCATGTGCCGGATGAAAGAAGCCGAATGGTGGATGCCGGCTTCGACGAGCTCGGCGAAATCACTGCGGGTGACCACGGTGCGGTGGCCGGAGATGGGATCGCAGACCGTCAGTACCCGGTCCGAGGCGAGCGCTTCCTTGTGCCGGCGGGTGACGCCCATGTCCACGGTGACGCCGCCCCGCACGAGTAACCAGCGTAGGAGGGCGTCGTGGCCGTCGCCGCTGAGCACGGTGCTGCGCTTGGTGGCGATGATGGCGTCGGTGCGGCAGTCGATCTGGGTCAGGGTGAGACCGGAAGCGCCCAGGTCGTAGAGCACGACCGAGCCTTCGGCCGGCAGCCGGCCGGTGAACCGGAGATATCTGAGCTGCGCCACCGGCTCGTCGATGACGGTGAGTCGATTGCGGCCGGCCGTGGTGCGCAGCGCGTCGGCGTGCGAGGTGCAACGGCAGGTGGCGGCGATGCCGGTAATGAATTCGTCGCGCTTGGCGGCGGACTTGCGCATCAGGCGGATGGCCTCGAAAACGCCCTCTTCGACGCCGCCGCCGCTACGCCTGGGCACCAGGCAGCGGTCGATGGGCGGCAGATGCGGCTGGTCGGAATGGGTGAGCATGGCGCGTGCGCCAGCAGCGCCCGCCGACACCCCGAGGACCAGCACCATGGCCTCCATGGTGAACCTATTCCGGTCCGATTCCAAGACTATGACGCAGGAAATTGGCTAGTCGGATGCTGGACGGTTACTGTCCGGCCCAGCGGCTGGCCTCGCTACCGGTGTCGAAGTCGCCCGCGGCTTGCCGGAATTCCGCCAGCAATTGCAGCAACAACTGCAAACGCTCCGGCGGCAGACCGGCATCGGCGAAGACCTGCCGATTCAATTGACCGGTGGCCTTGTCGACCAATTCCCGCCCGGCATCGGTGATTTCGATCAAGGTGGCCCGGCGGTCGCTGGGATGCGGGACCCGCTTCACAAGCTTCGCAGCCTCGAGCCGGTCCACGGTATTGGTGACGCTGGTCGGATGCACCTGCAGCCGGGCGCTGGCCACCGCCATCGGCAACGCACCCGTTTTGCTGAAGTTCAGCAGCATCAGTAGCTCGTAGCGGGAAAACGTCAGCCCGGAGGGCTTCAACGCCACGTCCACCCGCGCCATCACGATCTGCTGGGCTCGCACCAGCGAGGTGACCGCCGCCATCCCGTCGGCGACATCGCCCCAGCCGTGCTCGGACCACTGGCGATGCGCCTCCTCGATGGGATCGAGCGGCAGGGGACGGGGCCGAGACATGCCCCGATCATCGCACGGCGGCCCCGCATCGTCCGACATCGTTGGAATCACCCTGATTTCAACGATGGGCACGGCCGCTCCGGACGGCCAGAATGGACCGGACAAAGCATGCGGGTGTGTCCGAGTGGTTTAGGAGAGGGTCTGCAAAGCCCTTCACGCGGGTTCAATTCCCGCCGCTCGCTCTGTCGGATCGGCCCCGGTGAGAATCTCGCCGGGGCCTTTTCGTTCGCCGGCCGCTATTTCCCGTCCGAGGAGCAGACCTTCCAGCTGCCGTCCTCCCGGCGGAGGTGCTCATTGCCGGTGGTCTGTTTGCCTTCCGCGCCCGGCAGTGCGACGGTGCCCTTCATTTCGGCGGTGGCCCGGTCGCCGGTGATGGCGACCTTGCCGACCGAATCGATGTGGATCTCGAAGCGGCCCTGCTCGGCGGCTTTCTTCTGGGCGTCCGAAAGTGCTTGGTATTCGGTGCGATCGGGGGCGCAGGCCTTGGTGGAGGCGACGCCCGGCCCCTCCTTGCTGAGGGCCTGGTAGAAGTCCCGGACCGCCGATTCGACCTGCTGTTCCTCGGTCTTGGCGGTGCCGGTGGAGCCGGCCGCGGCGGTGCAGCCGCTCAGCAGGGTGGCGCCCAGGGCGAGAGCCCCGATCAGTAGGTGAAGCTTGCTTGAAGATTGCTGAACGTCCTGAACTGCGCTGTACCGTTGTCCGCCGGGCGGGAAGGTCATCGGGTTCCTTGTGCTCGCGCCACCACTGAATGTCCGCAGACTACGGCAAAACCGTTGCGATTCGGTGGGGTGCCGCCTCCGTCCGGTTTCAATGGTTGTACGTTGGTTAGCCAAACCTCAGCGATGAGGATTGGCGTGTCGAAAGGACGGTCATGACGGCGGCTCGATGGAAACTCGTGTCCGGAGCGCTCGCGGCTATCACGCTGCTCGGAGTCACGGCCTGCTCCAACTCGTCCGGCGACGACAACGAGATCCTCGTCTACAACGCCCAGCACGAGTCGCTGACCAAGGAGTGGGCCGCGGCCTTCACCAAGCAGACCGGCATCAAGGTCACCCTGCGCCAGGGCGGCGACACCGATCTCGGTAACCAGCTCGTGGCCGAGGGCAAGAACTCGCCCGCCGACGTCTTCCTCACCGAGAACTCGCCCGCCATGGCGCTGGTCGAGAACGCCGGGCTCTTCGCCGATCTGGACCAGAGCACCGTCGCCAATGTGCCCGCCGAATACCGGCCGTCCACCGGCAAATGGACCGGAATCGCCGCGCGCTCCACGGTTTTCGTCTACAACACCGGCAAGCTGACCGCCGACCAGCTGCCCAAGTCGCTGCTGGATCTGCAACAGCCGCAGTGGAAGGGCAAGTGGAGCGCGGGCGCGTCCGGCGCCGACTTCCAGGCCATCGTGGCCGCCCTGCTGGAGCTGAAGGGCGAGGACGCGACCAAGGCGTGGCTGAAGGGCATGAAGGAGAACGCCATCGTCTCGCAGAACAATGTGACGACCATGAAGGGCGTCAACGCGGGGCAGTTCGACGGCGGCGTGATCTACCACTACTACTGGTACCGCGATCAGGCCAAGACCAAGGAGAACAGCGGCAATACCGCGCTGTACTACTTCAAGAACCAGGATCCCGGCGCCTTCGTCTCCGTTTCCGGTGGCGGCGTGCTGAAGTCGAGCAAGAAGCAGGAGAACGCGCAGAAGTTCGTCGCCTTCATCACCTCGCAGCAGGGCCAGGAAGTACTGCGCGACGGTGACTCGATGGAGTACCCGGTGGCGAGCAATGTGAGCGCCAATCCCGCACTGCCGCCGCTGAACACGCTCGGCGCGCCCAAGATCGATCCCGCCAAGCTGGACGCCAAGAAGGTCACCCAGCTGATGACCGAGGCGGGTCTGCTCTAACCGTGGCAGTCCGGACCGCTGTAGCCACCCGGGCCACCAGGCCCGGGCTTCTCGTCGCGATCGCCGCACTGCTCTTGGTGGCGGCGACTTTCGTGCCCTTGGGCTACATCGTGTCCACCCTGATCTCCAATGGCGTGAGCGAGACCGCACACCTGGTGTTCCGGGCGCGCGTCGGCGAATTGCTGAAGAACACCGCGAGTCTGGTGGTGCTCACGGTGCCGATCTGCGTGGTGCTGGGCGTCGGCCTGGCCTGGATCGTGGAACGCACCGACGTGCCGGGCACCGCGCTGTGGGGGCCGATCTTCGCCGCCCCCTTGGCCGTTCCCGCTTTCGTCAATTCCTACGGGTGGGTGAGCGCGTTCCCGTCGCTGCACGGCCTGTGGGCGGGCGTGCTCATCGCCACCATGTCGTATTTCCCGCTGGTCTATCTGCCCGCCGCGGCCACCCTGCGGCGGCTGGATCCGGCGGTGGAGGAATCGGCGCGGGCGCTGGGCTCGGGGCCGTTCGAGGTGTTCGTGCGCGTGGTGCTGCCGCAATTGCGGCTCGCGATTCTCGGTGGCGGACTGCTGATCTCGCTGCACCTGCTCGCCGAATACGGCGCGTTCGTCATGGTGCGGTTCTCCACCTTCACCACCGCCATCTTCGAGCAGTACCAGTCGAGCTTCGCCGGATCGGCGGGCAGCACCCTGGCCGGCGTGCTGGTGCTGTGCTGCCTGGTGCTGCTGGCCGGGGAATCGGCCGCCCGCGGGCATGCGCGCTATGCCCGGATCGGCAGCGGCGTGCCGCG
Organism: Nocardia yamanashiensis; assembly: GCF_021183565.1. NCBI lineage: Bacteria > Bacillati > Actinomycetota > Actinomycetes > Mycobacteriales > Nocardiaceae > Nocardia > Nocardia yamanashiensis. The sequence continues at coordinate 5,418,211 of NZ_CP089226.1, read as the reverse complement.
CGCGGCGGTGCGGGTCCGGCTCGGCGCCGGTAAGGCCCCGATGTTCCTGCTGCTGGCCGCCGCCCTGGTGGCGGCGCTCGGCGTGCCGCTGTGGACCATCCTGCGCTGGCTGCGCATCGGCGGTGCGGCGGTGTGGGATTGGGCCGATATCGGCGAGGCGCTCGGGCAGACCGTCGGGCTGGCGGCCACCGCCGCGGTGATCACCACGCTGTGCGCCTTTCCGGTCGCCTGGATCGCGGTGCGCTCCACCTCGCGATTCGCCCGCGTCATCGAGGGCTGCAACTACATCACCAGTTCGCTGCCGGGCATCGTGATCGCGCTGGCCATGGTGACGGTGACGCTGAAATGGCTGCCCGCCGTGTACCAGACCGCCGCCATGGTGCTGGCCGCGTACACGCTCATGTTCCTGCCGCGCGCCCTGGTGAGCGTGCGCGCGGGCCTGGCGCAGGTGCCGGTCGGCCTGGAGGAGGTGTCGCAGGCGCTCGGAAAGTCTGGCGCCGTCACCTTCTTCCGCGTCACTCTGCGGCTCACCGCGCCCGCCGCTGCTGCCGCCGCGGCGATGGTTTTCGTGGCGGTAGCCACCGAGCTCACCGCGACTTTGCTGTTGGCTCCCAACGGAACTCGCACCTTGGCCATGCGCTTCTGGTCGCTGTCCGGCGAACTGGACTACGCGGCGGCCGCGCCCTACGCGCTGATCATGATCATCGCGGCGGTGCCGGTCACGTATCTGCTGTTCACTCAATCCAGAAAGGCGGCGGGGGTATGAGTCGTCTTGTCGTAGAGAATGTTTCGAAGCACTTCGGGGGCAACCTGGTGCTCGATGAGATCTGCCTCGATGTGCCCGACGGCAGCGCCACCGCCGTGGTCGGGTCCTCCGGCTGCGGTAAGACCACGCTGCTGCGGGTGATCGCCGGATTCGAGCACCCGGACGCCGGATCGGTGTCCGTCGGCGCGGAAACCGTGACGCGCCAAGGGTTCACGCTGCCCGCGCATCGCCGCAATATCGGCTACGTGGCGCAGGACGGGGCGCTGTTCCCGCATCTGACGGTGGGACAGAACATCGCCTACGGCCTGAACGGCGGGCTGGCCGGACGGCGAAAGCACAAGCAGCGCATCGCCGAACTCCTGGACATGGTGTCGCTGGACGCGTCCTACGCCGATCGCCGCCCGCATCAGCTCTCCGGCGGTCAGCAGCAGCGCGTCGCCCTGGCCCGTGCGCTGGCTCGCAAGCCCGAGGTGATGCTGCTCGACGAGCCCTTCAGCGCGCTCGACACCGGACTGCGCGCCGCCACCCGCCAGGCCGTCGCCGAAACCCTGCGCGCGGCGGGCATGACCAGCATTCTGGTCACCCACGACCAGGAGGAGGCGCTGTCCTTCGCCGATCAGGTCGCGGTCATGTGCACCGGCCGCTTCACCCAGGTGGGCGCGCCCGCCGAGGTCTACGCCGCCCCGGCCGATCTGTTCACCGCGGGCTTCCTCGGCGACACCGTGCTGCTCGACGCCACCGTCGGGGCCGGCACGGCCGACACCGCGCTGGGCCGCATCCCGGTCCAGTCCGGCGCCCCGAATTCCGCCGCCACCGTCATGATGCGACCGGAACAGCTTGTCGCCCATGTGGTTTCGAACGGCAGCCGCGGCCGCGCGACGGTCCGCGCCGTCGAGTTCCGGGGCGCGGACGTCATGCTGAGCCTGGACCTGGACGGCCGGGCCGAGCCGATCCAGGTGCGCCGGGTCAGCGTCGGCGCACCCACGGTCGGCGATCGGGTGGATATCGAAGTCCTCGGTGCGGCAGTGGCTTTCACATCCGAGCAGTGTGCCGCCGCGGTGGCGCGGAACGATTCGGCTGTCGCGTCGGCGGCGTGAGGGCGGGGGCACGTAACCCCATGAGATCAGCACGCACAGGCCGAAGAACGCCGTCCACACCCGGTGATTCATCGCCGAACCTGACGCGATATCCGTGACACCGCCGGTCAGCGGAACGAACTCCGCGATCGCGGCGGCGGTCCAGAACCCGCCTGGGGTGAGGCGATTGCCGTCCAGATCCGGTGCACGCGGATTCGGCCCTGATGATGGTGGTCAGCCGATACCCGAGGACGCGAGGCTCGCCCCGGAGTTTCCTGCTCATGCTCCGGTGACCGGACGCCCGGATGTAATGTGACCGGCCCGCGGCGGCGACCACCTATATTGACCGGTGGACCAAACGTCCGGCTTCATTCGAGGAGATCCTTTGCGCCGCTCGCTGTTCGCCCTGTCCGTCCTCGCCGCCGCCTGCGCCGCGACCCCGCTCGCCGCCGCCGAGCCCGCCGACGCCGCGGTCCAGGTGCGGGCCGTGTGGGGGCCCGAACAGTTCCCGATCGGCGAGGTCGCCGCCGAGGTCGCGCCGTGCACCGGCGGGGCCCCGGCCACCGTGACCACCGGCGCCGACGGCACCGCGACCTTCCACGGCGGCGCGGGCTGCTACCAGGTGAAGGTGGCCACCCCCACCGGCTGCTCGCTCGACGGCGACCCCACCCAGCAGGTCACGGCGGTGCCGGGCATCACCCCCATCGCCACCTTCCGATTCCGCTGCGCCTAGGTCGTCACCGCGCCCGAGGCCACACCGCGCCGAAGGTCTGGCTGCGCCGAGGTCCCGTGCCGCAGACCTTCCGGGTGCGCTGAAGGCTCCACGAACAGCTTTGCGGCAGGACTACTCTGGCGGCATGGGCGACACATCGCGTTCGGACCCGACCGTCGATCTGGTGGAACGGGCGGTCGCCCAGCTGGGTGACGTCATCGCCGCCGTGCGTCCGGACCAGGCCGGACTTCCCACTCCGTGCGAGGAGTGGCGGGTGGGCCGGTTGCTGGACCATCTCGTCGGGCAGGATCTGCCCGCCTTCACCACCGCCGCGCGCGGCGAGGACGTGGACTGGGCGTCGGTCCCGCACGAGGAGATCGACGCCGACTGGAGCGCGGAATTCGAGGTGCGCTCGGGCCCGCTGCTGGAGGCGTGGCGTTCGGGCGACCTGGATCGCCCGGTCCGGGCGATGGGCGGGACCGGGCCGCTGCGCGGGCGCGCGGATCAGCAGATCGCCGAATTCGCCATGCACACTTGGGATCTCGCTCGCGCCACCGGGCAGAAACCGGAACTGGACCCGGAACTCGCCGAACGCGCGCTGGCCTGGTCCAAGCGATTGCTGCGGCCGGAGTATCGCGGTCCGGGCAAGGCCTTCGGCCCGGAGGTGCCGGTCGCCGCGGACGCGCCCGCCTACGACCGGCTGGCCGCCTGGTTCGGCCGGGATCCGCACTGGCACGCCGGCGCTTCGGCCTGACTCGCCGCCGCGCTCGCGGACTATGAGGAAAGTCACCGCGTCGGCCCTTGTGGTCGCTTGTTGTTAGCCTGTGAGTAAGTTTGCTGATTCTTTTGCTTGCAGCGCGATAGGCGTCGCATCACCGACAGGTAGGTGAGAGATGGGCGCGAAATTCGCGATGGCCCGACCGGCCCAAGTGGCCGCCATGCCCGATTTGCGCAGGTTCGCGGGGCAGCTCGAGGGCATCGCGGCCTTCCTCGGCGCAGTGGTCGCCGGACTGTTGCTGATGGCCCCGCTCGATCTGGCGTGGACCGCCGAGGGCCCGATCCTGCAACTCGACATGCTGGTGCTCAATATGCCCCGCGCCGCCGCCGCGGGCGCCATTTTCGCCGCGGTGGCCGCCGCGCTCGCCGTCGCCCTGGGCCGCCGCACCGCCTGGGTCGCCGCCTTCGGCAGCCTGCTGGTGCTGTTCGCCGGACATCTGACCGACCGGGACGTGGCCACCACCGGCACCCTCACCACCGTCAACTACATCGACTCCATCTTCGGCGGCATCCTGCTGGGCGCGCTCGCGGTGGCCGCCTTCGGCAAACCGCTCACCCGCGCCGCCTTCCTGATCGGCGCGCTGTCGGCCATCCTGATCGGCGATCTCACCGCCCTGCCCGCCGGGCACGTGACCGACCGTTCGCTCATCGAATGGGCGTCCAGCGGCACGCCGCCGATGTGGCTGCTGCTGCTCACCGTGCCGGCGCTGGCCTGCGCCCTGCTGATGCAATGGCTGCGGCCCACCGAGGAGGAGACCTCGGATCTGCCCATCGGCCCCATCCTGGCCGCGCTGCTGCTGGTCGTCACCGTGGCGTTCTCGACCGAGTGGTTCGTCCGGCACACCGACAATCTGCCGAATGTCGCGGTGGTGGCGGCGGGCACCGTGCTGGCCGGGCTGGTGGCCGCGCTGCTGCTCCCGGGCCGGGACGGGGCGGTGCTGCTGCTCATGATCGCGGTCACCAATGCGGGCAGTGCGATAGTGGCGGTGCCCCGGCCGGATTGGAGTGCGCCCATCCCGATCGCCGCCGTCGCGGCGGGCTATTTCGCCGGTCGGCGCTTCCCCTCGCCGTGGATCGGGCTGGCCGGGATCGCCGCCCTGTCGGTCTTCGCGGGGGTCACCGCGAACCAAGCCCACACCGGTGCGATGCTGCCGGTCCTCGGCATCACCGCGATCGGGCTGGTGACGGGTTACTGCTTCGCCGCCGCCTTGCCGAACGGAGCGCCCGGCGTGGCGGTGGGATTGGCCGTGCTGCTGGTGCCCTGCCTGGTGATCGCCATGCGCGGCAACAGTTTCGGCCGGGTGGCGTATTCACCGCGCTGGTATCGCGACCCGCAGGGGCTGACCTCGGCGGCCCCCGGCTGGGCGGCGCTGGGCGTCACGGCCGGATGCGCGCTGGCCTTGGCATTGCTCTATCGCATCCGGCGGCGTCCGGCGGCCGCGAAGCTACGCCCGGATCAGCGGCCGAATCTGGCGTTGACCCAGGCCAGCGCATCGCGATAGGACGCCTCCAGCACGCCGCGATGGTCGATGCCCGGATAACCGCGGTACTCCACCGGACGGCCGGACGCGCGCTGCTGGATCACCATGGCATCGGTGGCGACCGCGGGCACTGTGGTATCGGCGCGCCCCTGTAGCACCAGCAGCGGTTGCGTGAAAGGCAGTGCGCTGGGGTCGTTTTCATCGAGCACCCGGGTCAGTGCGGCGATGTCGCCGTTCGGCGCGAAGACCTCGGCGGCGTTCAGCCCGCCCCATTCGTCGGCCTGCCGCAGTTGCCCGATGCAGCCCGTGTCGGCCAGCGCCAGCATGTCGTCGGAACGCCGGGTCAGGAAGCGGGCCGGATCGACCACGGTGACCGTCTGCGCGCCCCGGATGATCAGGGGCAGAAAGGAAGTCGCGCCGCCGGTGATCGGAGCCAGAACCGGTGCGGCGCCGGCCGCGGTGGCCAGTTGCGACGCCTGTACGCCCAGCCCCTGATGCGAGGCCGGCGCCAGCGCGACCGAGCCGAGCAGTTCCAGATCCGGAGCCCATTGCCGCGCTTGGGAATTGGTGAAGACGGCGGCCTGCCCGCCCTGTGAATGCCCGACCGCCACCCAGCGGGTGCCGATCTCGGCATCGATTTCCCGTGCGGCCCGGGCCATATCGGTGACGGCCCGCTGTTCGGCGGTCCCGATCAGATAGCCGTGCGGTCCGGGCGTGCCCAGGCCCTGGTAATCCGTCTGCGCCACCGCGTAACCGGCGGCCACCCACTGTTCCTGGACCCGGCGCACCAGGGCGGTGTAATCGTGCGCCGGATACTCGGGCGAGGAATCCAGCGACGGCGCGCACATATCGGCCACGCCGGTGGTGCCGTGCGCCCAGGAGATGAGCGGCCAGCCGCCGGGCGGGGGAGTGCCCTCGGGGATCGCGACGGTGCCGGAGACGGCGACGGTGCGGCCCTGCATATCCATCGACCGGTACAGCACCAGGTAGTTGCGCGCGCCCGCCAAGCCGGGATCGCCGGTGATCGATCGCAATTGGATGACCGAACCGTGCGGTCCCGCCACCAGTTCCGCGGCCGGGGTGTAGAAGGCCAGGGGGTCGGGTTCCCCGGCGGCGGCGGCCGTGCCCGTCGCGGTCACCATTCCGATGCTGGTCAGGGCGGCCGCGAGGGCGGGCGTGAGTCGTCCGGAACGCCGGGCGCGCCGAGCTGCCGGATGTGGCGCGGAGGCGTTTCCGATGTCCGACATGTCCAAAAACATACCGGTCCGTTGATCTCCGTGGTGGCAATGAACCCGCCCGTGTCACACCTGGGCCGGCTGTCCCGTCATCCCGGTGAACCCGGAAACAGAGCGCGGAGAAAAGAGCGGACGATGACCATCGATAACCAGAACGTCAAGGCGCACAACCGGATTGCCGTCGCGGGCGCCACCGGACGGCTGGGCCGCCACGTGGTGGCGGTGCTGCGCGAGCAGGGTCACGAGGTGGTGGAGATGTCCCGTTCCCAGGGCGTGGACGTGGTCACCGGCGCGGGCCTGGCGGAGGCGCTGACCGGAGTCGACACGATCATCGACGCCTCCAGCACGCCGTCCCCCGACCTGGCGGTCGCCACCGAATTCTTCACCGCCTCGGCCCGCAATCTGCATGCCGCCGGGCAGGCCGCCGGGGTGCGGCGGCTGGTGGTCGTCTCCATTATCGGAATCAATGCCGCCGCAGCCGGATACAACCTGGCCAAGCAGATCCACGAGCGGGAGGTGCTCGCCGGTCCGGTGCCCGCGGTGATCCTGCGCGCGGCCCAGTTCCACGAATTCGTGGAACTGCTGCTGCGCTGGGGCACGCGGTGGGAGACCGCGAACCTGCCGAAGATGCGCACCCAGCTGGTCGCGGCCCGCACCGTGGCCGAGGAACTGGTCCGGCTGGCCTTCGATCCCGAAGCCACTGCCGCCGTGCCCTTCCCGGAGATCGCGGGCCCGCGTGAGGAGCGCCTGGCCGAGGCGGCCGCACAGCTCGCCGAACACCTCGAACTGCCGGTGACGGTGGACGAGGTCTCCGATCCCGCCAACCCCGACACCCCGCTGAACGAGAACGGCGGCCTGCTCCCCAATCCGCACGCGCGCCTGGCCGGGCCCACCTTCGCCGAATGGCTGGCCGCGCAGCGCGAATCGGTCACCGCCTGAGCCGCCCGCGCGAACGAGTAAGGCCCCGACCGTGGTTCACGGTCGGGGCCTTATCGGTGCCCTCGGCAGGAATCGAACCTGCGGCCTTTTGCTCCGGAGGCAAACGCTCTATCCCCTGAGCTACGAGGGCGGGGATGGTCCCGCTCGGGTTTCCTCGAGCAGGCTGGGAAAGCCTATCGCATTGGGTGCGCTGCGCCAAAAACCGGTGTGGACCGGGCGTTTTGCGGCCCGGTCCACCCTCGGATTCAGTTCATCGGCAGCGGCGCGGAGCCGCGGGCCGCGAGCATCTGGGTCATCAGTTCGGCCTCGCTGGTCTGCGTCTTGGCCATGCTCTGCGCCAGCGCGCGCACCACATCGGTGTCGGCGCGCTGCTCGGCGTACTCGATCATGCCCATGCCGCCCTGGTGGTGGCGCAGCATGAGTTGCAGGAACTGGATGTCCAGCGCGGTGCCGGTGGCCTTCTTCAGCGCCGCCAGCTCGTCCTGAGATGCCATGCCGGGCATGGTGTTCATCGGTCCGGTGTGCGCCGCGGTGCCGCCGCCGTGATGCGAGGCCCCGGAAGTGCCTGTCATCCAGGACATGTAGCCGTCGGTGGCGAGGAACGGTTCGCCCCAGCCCTGCAACCAGGCCTGCATGCGGCCGATCTGGTTCTGCTGGGTGGTGAGGATGTCGTAGGCGAGCCGCTTCACGTCCGGATCGGTGGAACCGCTCAGCGCCACCGCCGACATCTCCACCGCCTGGGCGTGATGCACCGACATGTCTTGGCTGAAGCCGATATCCACCGGATTCGGATCGGCCTTGCCGGCTTTCTCCAGCGGAATGTGGGCGAACAGGCCGAGCGCCACGCCGATCAGCAGGACGCCGATGACGCCCAGCACCAGCAGCGCGGTGCGCTGACTCCGCTGCGGGGCGGCCGGATCGGCGTCCGGGGCCTGGTCGTGATCGAAGACGTCGTCGCCGGACACGAGGGGCGGCATCACTGGCCCGGCTGCTGCTGACCGGCCTGCGGCTCGGTCTGCGGGGCCTCGGCCGGGTTCGGAATGCTCGGCACGCCCTCGGGCGTCAGGCCGGCGCCGCCGAGGCCGCCGGTCGGGTCGATGCCGGTGAGACCGCCGGGCAGACCGGTCAGGCCGCCGGGCATGCCCGGAATGCTGCCCAGGCCGCCGCTGCCCTCGTTCTGCACCTTGGTCGCGCCCTTACCGTCCATCGGCACCGCGTCCGGGCCCGGGGCCGACGCGTCGAAGGCGGGCGGGTTCTTGGTGTCGAAGGTCGGGTTGGAGCAGCTCGCGCCCACCTCGGGGTAGAACTTCTCGTTCAGGCGCAGATCCTTGATGAAGCGGTCCACGCGCGAATCGCTCACGCTCTGCACCTTCAGCTGATGGCCCCACGACATCAGCGCGACCGGGGCGTCCAGGCCCGGGTACGGCGACATCAGCGAGTAGGGCTTGCCGGCCACCTTCTGCTTCAGGGTGTCGATGCCGGCCGCGTCCACCTTGTCCGGGTTGTAGGCGATCCAGACCGCGCCGTGCTCCAGCGAATGCACCGCGTTCTCGGTGCGGATGGCCTTCTCGTAGACCGTGCCCATGCAATCGGCCCAGGAACCGTCGTGCGGGCCGCCGAAGGGCGGGGCCTGGTCGTAGGCCACGCGCTGGGCGGAGGCCACGTGCAGCCCGGCCGGGTAGTCCTTCTTGACGATGCCGTCGATGTACGCGGAAGGGTTCTTGAGCTCTTCCTTGGCGTTGTACTTCGGCACCAGATAGGCCGCGATTCCGCCGATCAGGGCGAGAATCGACACCACGGCCGCGATGGTCAGCCAGGGAATCTGACGCTTGCCACCGACTTTGCCACCCCCACCGCGTTTCTTGGACGGGGCGGACTTGCCCGCCGCCTTGATGGCCTTGGCCGACTTGGCGCTGGTCCTGCTCGGCATGGTTTTGGTGCTCTTTTCGACGTATCGGACAATCAAACGGTGCGGCCGCATCGTTTGCTGGGCGCCTGCCCGGTAGGTGCCCGCGCGCGGCGGTTACCTGCTCAGACCATAGGATAGTGACTCGTGACTCCAGCTGACCTTGCAGATCTCCTTCGTGCCACAGCGGCGAAGGTACTTGTCGAACGCGGATCCGACCCAGCGGTCCTGCCCGACGAGGTCAAGGTGGAGCGTCCCCGCAACCCCGAGCACGGTGACTATGCCACGAATGTGGCGCTGCAGGTAGGGAAGAAGGCGGGAATCAACCCCCGTGAATTCGCGAACCTGCTGGCCGAGGCGCTGTCGGACGCCGAGGGCATCGAGGTCGCCGAGGTCGCGGGCCCGGGCTTCCTGAACATCCGGCTGGCCAAGGCCGCGCAGGGCGCCATCGTGGAGAAGATCCTGGCCGCCGGCGCGAAGTACGGCACCGCGGACGCGCTGGCCGGTACGAAGATCAACCTGGAATTCGTGTCCGCCAACCCCACCGGACCCATCCACCTGGGCGGCACCCGCTGGGCCTCGGTCGGCGACGCGCTGGGCCGCATCCTGGCCGCGCAGGGCGGCGAGGTGACCCGGGAGTACTACTTCAACGATCACGGCGCGCAGATCGACCGCTACGCCAATTCGCTGGTGGCCGCCGCGCTGGGGCAGCCGACCCCCGAGGACGGCTACGCGGGCGCGTACATCAACGAGATCGCCGACACCGTCGTCAAGGCCAATCCGGGCGTGCTGGAACTCCCGGAGACCGAACGGCACGAGCTGTTCCGCCGCGAGGGCGTCGAGCTGATGTTCGCCCACATCAAGCAGACCCTGCACGATTTCGGCACCGACTTCGACGTGTACTTCAACGAGAGCTCGCTGTTCGCCAGCGGCGCGGTGGAGCAGGCCCTGGAAACCCTCAAGGCGTCCGGGAACCTGTACGAGAAGGACGGCGCGTGGTGGATCGCCTCCACCGAGTACGGCGACGACAAGGACCGCGTCGTCATCAAGAGCGACGGCAAGTCCGCCTACATCGGCGGTGACATCGCCTACTTCCAGAACAAGCGCTCGCGCGGGTTCGACCTGTGCATCTACATGCTGGGCGCGGACCACCACGGCTACATCGGCCGGCTGAAGGCCGCCGCGGCCGCGTTCGGCGACAACCCCGACACCGTCGAGGTGCTCATCGGCCAGATGGTGAACCTGGTCAAGGACGGCAAGGCCGTCAAGATGAGCAAGCGCGCGGGAACCGTTGTCACACTGGACGATCTGGTCGAGATGATCGGCGTCGACGCCGCGCGCTACGCGCTGGTGCGGTCCTCGGTGAACTCCAGCATCGATATCGACCTGGACCTGTGGACCCGGACCGACAACGAGAACCCGGTCTACTACGTGCAGTACGCGCACGCCCGCACCAATTCCATCATCGGCAATGCCGCCGCCTTCGGATTCGAGGCCGTTCCCGCCGATTTCGCGCTCGCGAGCTCGAGCCGGGAAGGCGATCTGATCCGCACCCTGGGCGAGTTCCCGCGCGTGGTGGCCACCGCCGCCGAATTGCGGGAGCCGCATCGCATCGCCCGCTACCTGGAGGATCTGGCCGGCGTCTACCACGCCTTCCAGTCCGACAACGACATGCGGGTGATCCCGCAGGGCGACGATCCCGTCACCCCCTTGAACTCGGCTCGGCTCGAGCTGGTCAAAGCCACCCGTCAGGTTCTCGCCAACGGCCTCGGCCTGCTAGGCGTCAGTGCACCGGAGCGTATGTAGATGAGTGCCCACCCCGCCGGTCCCCGTCACGCGGACATCCCGCACGCCCCGGGTCTGCCGGAGCGTCCCGCCGATCCGAAGCAGATGATCGAGCTGCCCGCGAATGTGTGGCCGCGCAACGCATCCCGCGATCAGGACGGCGTCGTGCTGTTCGCGGGCGTGCCGGTGCACGAGCTGGCCGCCGAATACGGCACCCCGCTGTTCGTCATCGACGAGGACGACTTCCGTTCCCGCTGCCGCGATATGGTGCGCGCCTTCGGCGAGGGCTCGCGAGTCCACTACGCCTCCAAGGCTTTCCTGTGCGGCGAGATCGCCCGCTGGATCCGCGACGAGGGCCTGCACCTGGACGTGTGCTCCGCCGGCGAGCTGTCGGTGGCGCTGCACGCCGGGTTCCCGGCCGAGCGGATCGCCCTGCACGGCAACAACAAATCGGTGCCGGAGCTGGAGCTGGCGGTCGAGCGCGGCGTCGGGCACGTGGTGCTGGACTCCATGATCGAGATCGAGCGCCTGGACACCGTCGCCAAGCGCGCCGGCCGGGTGCAGGACGTGCTGGTCCGGGTCACCGTCGGCGTGGAAGCCCATACCCACGAATACATCTCGACCGCGCACGAGGATCAGAAGTTCGGCTTCTCGATCGCCAGCGGCGATGCCATGCAGGCCATCGCCCGGGTCTTCGAGTCCGACAATCTGCGCCTGGTCGGGCTGCACTCGCACATCGGCTCGCAGATCTTCGAGATCGACGGCTTCGAGATCTCCACCCGCCGCATGCTGGGGGTGCTGCGCGAGGTCGCCGACAAGTTCGGCGCCGAACGCGCCGCGCAGGTGCACATTCTGGATCTCGGTGGCGGCCTGGGTATTTCGTACCTGCCGCACGAGGATCCGCCGGCCCTGGACGACTTCGCCGCCAATCTGCGCCGCATCGTCGCCGAGGAGGCCGAGCGCGCGGGACTGCCGGTCCCGACCATCGCCGTCGAGCCGGGCCGCGCCATCGCGGGTCCGGGCACCGTGACCTTGTACGAGGTCGGCACCATCAAAGATGTTGTGCTCGACGGGGGTAATCGCCGACGCTATGTCAGCGTCGACGGCGGCATGAGCGACAACATTCGCCCTGCCCTGTATCAAGCGGAGTACGACTGCCGATTGGTTTCGCGGAGTAGCGATTCCGGTCCGGTGGTCGCACGAGTCGTCGGAAAGCATTGCGAGAGCGGGGATATCGTCATTCGCGATACCTGGCTCCCCGCCGATGTGGGCCCCGGCGACCTGGTGGCGGTGGCCGCGACCGGCGCGTACTGCTACTCGATGTCGAGCCGCTACAACCTGCTCACCCGGCCCGCCGTGGTCGCTGTGCGGGATGGCAAGGCGCGCTTGATTCTTCGCCGTGAAACGGTGGAGGACCTACTGAGCTTGGAGGTGAACGCATGACCGAGGTAGCTAATAAGACCGGTGTGTGGGGATCGGATCATCCGATCGGCGTGGCGGTCCTCGGCATGGGCACGGTCGGTACCGAGGTGGTTCGCATCATTCGCGATCACGCGGACGATCTGTGCAACCGTGTCGGCGCGCCCGTCGTGCTGCGCGGGGTGGCCGTCCGGGACCTGAAGAAGGATCGCGGCATCGCGGCCGAGCTGCTCACCACCGATGCCGAAACCCTCGTCACCCGTGACGATGTGGATATCGTGGTCGAGCTCATGGGCGGCATCGATCCGGCTCGCGCCCTGATCACCGCCGCACTGAACGCGGGCAAGTCCGTCGTCACCGCCAACAAGGCGCTGCTGGCCGACTACACCGGCGAACTGGCCAACGCGGCCGAGAACCACCGCGCCGACCTGTATTTCGAGGCCGCGGTCGCGGGCGCGATCCCGGTCGTGCGCCCGCTCATCCAGTCGCTGTCCGGCGACCGGGTGAACCGGGTGGTCGGCATCGTCAATGGCACCACCAACTTCATCCTCTCGGCGATGGCCGAGACCGGCGCGGACTACGACGACGTGCTCGCCGAGGCCACCCGCCTGGGCTACGCGGAAGCCGATCCGACCGCCGATGTCGAGGGCTACGACGCCGCCGCCAAGGCCGCGATCCTGGCCTCGGTGGCCTTCCACACCCGCGTCACCTCCGGCGATGTCTATCGCGAGGGCATCTCCAAGATCACCTCCGAGGATCTGGAGACCGCCGCGGCCGTCGGCTGCACCGTGAAGCTGCTGGCCATGGCCGAGCGCGTGGTGGACGAGGGCGGCAAGGAGCAGATCTCGGCCCGCGTCTACCCGGCGCTCATCCCGCGCAAGCACCCGCTGGCCTCGGTCAGCGGCGCGTTCAACGCCGTGGTGGTGGAGGCCGAGAACGCCGGCCGCCTGATGTTCTACGGTCAGGGCGCCGGCGGCGCGCCCACCGCGTCGGCCGTGATGGGCGACGTGGTGATGGCGGCGCGCAACAAGTTCTACGGTGGCCGCGCGCCGGGCGAATCGGTTTATGCTGAGCTGCCGATCGCGTCGATCGGCGACACCCCGACCCGCTACCACGTGAACCTGCAGGTAGCCGACCGCACCGGTGTGCTGGAAGCGGTCGCCGGTGAGTTCGCCAAGCACGGTGTGAGCATCTCGACGGTCCGCCAGGAAGGCCACGACGAAGGCGCTCGCCTGGTCGTGGTGACCCACCACGCGCAGGAATCGGCACTGGCCGATACCGTTGCGGCGTTGGCCGAACTGGACTCCGTCACGTCCGTGACCAGTGTTCTGAGATTGGAAGGCACCGAGGAATGAGTGCAACCGCACGAGCAGCAGCCGTGCACACCCCGTGGCCCGGCCTGATCAACGCCTATCGGGATCGTCTCCCGATTCCGGCCGACTGGGAAGCCGTCACCCTCTTCGAGGGCGGTACTCCACTGGTGCCCGCACATCATCTGTCCGAGCTGACCGGCTGTGAGGTGTACCTCAAGGTCGAGGGTGCGAACCCGACCGGTTCGTTCAAGGACCGTGGCATGACCATGGCCATGACCGACGCCAAGTACAACGGCAAGACCGCGGTGCTGTGCGCCTCCACCGGCAACACCTCGGCCTCGGCCGCCGCCTACGCCACCCGCGCGGGCCTGCACTGCGCGGTGCTGATCCCGCAGGGCAAGATCGCCATGGGCAAGCTGGCCCAGGCGGTCATGCTGGGCGCGAAGATCATTCAGGTGGACGGCAACTTCGACGACTGCCTGGAGCTGGCCCGCAAGGTGACCGCGGAATTCCCGTCGGTCGGCCTGGTCAACTCGGTCAACCCGGCCCGCATCGAGGGCCAGAAGACCGCGGCCTTCGAAATCGCGGACGCCCTGGGCAAGGCCCCCGACGTGCACGTGCTCCCGGTCGGCAACGCGGGCAATATCACCGCGTACTGGAAGGGCTACAGCGAGTACTACGCCGACGGCGTCACCACCTCGCGCCCGCGCATGCTCGGCGTGCAGGCCGCCGGTGCCGCGCCGCTGGTCAACGGGGCTCCGGTCAAGGATCCCGAGACCATCGCCACCGCCATCCGGATCGGCGCGCCCGCCTCCTGGAACCAGGCCATGGCCGCCAAGGAAGAGTCCGGCGGCGCGTTCCGCGCGGCCACCGACGAGGAGATCCTGGCCGCGTACCGCCTGGTGGCGTCCAAGGAAGGCGTGTTCGTCGAACCCGCTTCGGCCGCTTCGGTCGCCGGTCTGCTGGCCGCCCGCAAGGAAGGCTGGCTCGATTCCGGCCTGAGGGTGGTCTGCACCGTCACCGGCAACGGCCTCAAGGACCCGGACAACGCCCTCAAGGGCATGCCCGAAGTTCAGCCCATCGCGGTCGATCCGATCGCCGTCGCACACGCACTCGAGCTGGCCTGACATTGAATTCGCGCGAAGGTCAGCTGATGACCAGGACCCTGCCCGCCGGAATCTCCGTCACCGTGCGGGTTCCGGCGTCCAGTGCCAATCTGGGGCCGGGTTTCGATTCCCTCGGAATCGCTTTGGGGCTGTACGACGAGATCACGGTGTCCACCACGGACTCCGGTCTCACCATCCGCGTCGAGGGTGAAGGGGCCGCCGATGTGCCCTGGGGCCCTTCGCATCTCGTGGTGCGCGCCATCGAGCGCGGCCTGCAGGCCGCGGGCGTCTGGGCCGACGGCCTGGACGTGGTGTGCCACAACGTGATTCCGCATTCGCGGGGGATGGGTTCTTCCGCCTCGGCGGTGGTCGGCGGATTGGCCGCCGGCCGCGGTCTGGCCGCCAAGTTCGACGCCGCGCTGGCCTACGGCGACGACGTGATGGTGCAGCTGGCCTCGGAATTCGAGGGTCATCCCGACAATGCCTCGGCCAGCATCCTGGGCGGCGTGGTGGTGTCCTGGACCGAAACCGACCGTCCCGCAGACGGAAACGGCGCCGGCGACCACAATCCCCGCGTATACCGTGCGGTGCGTTTGGAACCCGAGGCCGGCCTGCGCCCCGTGGTGCTGATTCCCGAGGAGCATTCCTCCACGGCGCACACCCGCGGCCTGCTCCCGGACACGGTTCCGCACGTCGACGCGGCCTTCAATGTGTCGCGCGCGGCACTGGCGGTAGTCGCCTTGACGCAACGACCCGAGCTACTGATGGCCGCCACCGCGGATCGGCTACACCAGGGCTACCGCGCCTCGGCGCTGCCGCTCACCACGAAATGGATCGAACGGCTGCGCGCCGCGGGCATCCCGGCCACCGTTTCCGGCGCCGGTCCGACCGTGCTCGCCT
The DNA here is from genome assembly GCF_021183565.1 of Nocardia yamanashiensis. Lineage (NCBI taxonomy): Bacteria > Bacillati > Actinomycetota > Actinomycetes > Mycobacteriales > Nocardiaceae > Nocardia > Nocardia yamanashiensis. The sequence continues at coordinate 5,402,796 of NZ_CP089226.1, read as the reverse complement.
TCGTGACCAGCGAATTTCCCGCGGAACTGCGTGAACTCGCGATCTCCGAAGGGTTGCGCGTGCTGGAACCGGGTATTGCCGACGGCGTCCTGGTGAATTGAGTAAAAGCCGTAATGGTGGATTGACAGCGTGCCTGCCTTGCCGACGATACGGGCGACGGCTATCCTGAGCGAGTCCGTACATCGTGCGCGTCAGACGCCGGTGCTTCATCAGGGCAAATCGCTCCAGAGGCTCCTTACTCGGGCTCGAGGCTTGAGGCTCGAAACTTGGGGGTAGCCAGTCAACTGGAATGATCTCTCCCACCTTGTCTGTCGATGAGCACAGGAATCGATGCGATAGCCCACGCGGTGGTAAGTAATCCACCAACCCGGCGAGACAGGCGATACGGCATCCGAGTCCGGCACGAGACCGGACTGCAGGAGGAACCCTCGAACAGGCACACGGCAGTCGAGGGAAGGAAAGGATTTCCGTGACAGATACGGACCTGCTCGCGACACCCGGGGTGGAAAGTCAAAATTCCTCGGGAAGCCGCGAAAGTGAATCCGGACAGATTTCGAAGATGAGCGAACAAACTGACGTCGCACGATCGGGGCTGACTCCGGCCAAGGCCGAGTCCGCTCCGGCGCGCAGCGAAGCGCCGAAGACCGAGGCCAAGTCCAAGGCCGAGGTGAAGACCGAGGCTCCGGCCGAGGTTCGCGAAAACGCCAGTGAGGCGCGCGAATCCAAGCGTGACGAGGCCGGGGACAACGCGCGCGCCGAGGGCGGTGACGACAACCGCGAGGGCGGTCAGCGTGGCCGGGGCCGGCAGCGCCGAGGCCGCGAGCAGCGTGCCGCCGCCGCGACCGCCAATGCCGAGGGCAGTGCGGACGCCGGCGAGAAGACCGAGTCCGAGGGCGGCGAGCGTCGCCGCGACCGCGACCGCAACCAGCAGGGCGAGCGCAATCAGGGCGGCCGCGACCAGCAGGGCGATCGCCAGCAGGGTGAGCGCAACCAGAACGGTGGCCAGCAGAACGGCGCCCCGCGGGGCGACCGGGACCGCGATCGTGACCGTGGCGGCGATGACGACGAGCGCGGTGGACGCCGCGGCCGGCGTTTCCGGGAGCGTCGTCGTGGCCGGGACCGTGACGGCGGCGTGGCAGGTGGCGGCGAGAGCCGTGAGCGCGAGCCCGAACTCCGCGAGGACGACGTCCTGCAGCCCGTGGCGGGCATTCTCGACGTGCTCGACAACTACGCCTTCGTGCGCACCTCCGGTTACCTGGCGGGCCCGAACGACGTGTACGTGTCGATGAACCTGGTGCGCAAGAACGGCCTGCGCCGCGGTGACGCCATCACCGGTGCGGTGCGCGCTCCGCGCGACGGCGACCAGAGCAACCAGCGCCAGAAGTTCGATCCGCTGGTGCGCCTGGACACCGTCAATGGCGCGGATGTCGAAAGTGCCAAGCGCCGACCGGAATTCAGCAAGCTCACGCCGCTGTACCCGAACCAGCGCCTGCGCCTGGAGACTCAGCCCAACAAGCTGACCACCCGCATCATCGATCTGATCATGCCGATCGGCAAGGGTCAGCGCGCGCTGATCGTGTCGCCGCCCAAGGCCGGTAAGACCACGATCATGCAGGACATCGCCAATGCGATCTCCGTGAACAACCCCGAGTGCTACCTCATGGTCGTCCTGGTGGACGAGCGTCCCGAGGAAGTGACCGATATGCAGCGCTCGGTGCGCGGCGAGGTCATCGCCTCCACGTTCGACCGGCCGCCGAGCGATCACACCTCGGTCGCCGAACTCGCCATCGAGCGGGCCAAGCGACTGGTGGAAGCGGGTCAGGACGTCGTCGTGCTGCTCGACTCGATCACCCGATTGGGCCGTGCGTACAACAACTCGTCCCCGGCCTCGGGCCGAATCCTTTCCGGTGGTGTGGATTCCACCGCGCTGTACCCGCCCAAGCGGTTCCTCGGCGCGGCCCGCAATATCGAGAACGGCGGCTCGCTGACCATAATCGCCACGGCGATGGTGGAGACCGGTTCCACCGGTGACACGGTCATCTTCGAGGAGTTCAAGGGCACGGGTAATGCCGAGCTCAAGCTCGATCGCAAGATCGCCGAGCGGCGCGTGTTCCCGGCCGTCGACGTCAACCCGTCCGGCACCCGCCGCGACGATCTGCTGATGTCGGCCGACGAGGCGGCGGTGCTGCACAAGCTGCGGCGCGTGCTGTCCGGTCTGGATTCACATCAGGCGATCGACCTGCTGGTCGACCGGTTGAAGAAGACCAAGAGCAATGTCGAGTTCCTGATGACGGTCTCCAAGACCGCCCCGGGCGCCATCGACGAATAGGCCTCGTGCGCAAGGGCTTCGGCCCCGCGCAGGCAGGTCGTAGCAAAGGCGGCTCCGCTTCGGCGGAGCCGCCTTTGCGTTTGCGCCAGGGCGGCCCGGACGAATGCGGGCGCATCCGCATCCGGCCGCGGGCTGTAGAAGAACAGTCCGATCAGGGCCGCCCCGGCGATCATGAACGCCAGGATGGAAGCGGTCACGGCGTCGGACGAGCCCGACGCCGTGACCGCCGTGTAGGTGAGGGCGCCGTCCCCGTGCGGTGGGGTAGGGGCCAGGGTCTGGTTCCCCACCGCTTCGCCGGACTCCCCGGGAGCGGACCGCCACCCCACGACCACCATCAGGCTCAACGTGCCCAGGACCGCCCCCGCGACGATTTCCGCGCGCCGCCGGTGTCCTCCCCCGGTCACGGCGTGCACGGCAGCGGGGAAAAGTCCCCCGCCCGTCGCGTCCTTCCCGGTCACGTATCGCCCTTCCGATCGTCGTGGGACTCTCACCTGGACAAACTCTATGAACACGAGTGTTCGCATTCTTGAGTAGCGAACTACTCGACTTTCAGCCTCGCTCGAGCCCCGGAAATATGCGTGCCCGTATTTTCTTGGGGATCGCCGCGCAAAACGGCTACCTGCTCCCGCGTAGCAAGGTCAACAGCCCGCAGCCGCCACGCGGCCTGCCCCGGTCCGTGCGGCGTCGCGCCGAGTCGCCAGGGCTGACCGGCGCCGGGTGGGCGGTGATCGGGCGCGGTGGCGGGGGGCTGGAATAAGCGCGTGCGAGAACCGCTTATACTGGTCCGTCGGCAACCATGCCTCAAGTCGGTTCCGGTTCACGTCTCGCGTAGGCCAGGCGACCCGGAGCCTTTCGAAAGGACACCCATGAAGGCGGGAATTCACCCCACGTATGTGGACACCACGGTCGTTTGCGGCTGTGGCAACACCTTCCAGACCAAGAGCACCAAGGAGTCGGGCCAGATCACGGTCGAGGTCTGCTCCCAGTGCCACCCGTTCTACACGGGCAAGCAGAAGATTCTGGACACCGGCGGCCGCGTGGCCCGCTTCGAGGCCCGCTACGGCAAGCGCACCAAGGCTGCCAACTAGCGACCCTGCCGACGCCCGTCCTGCTCTCGAGCAGGCCGGGCGTCGCGGCGTTTGTAGGGCCTCGATACACAGACTCCGGGGCGGCCCACCCGGGTACGACTCCCACAGGAGGAATTTCCGCCATGGCCGAGAAGTCCACGGCACCGTCCGCCATCGACGACATTCTGGCCGAGTACGCGGGGCTGGAACTCCAGCTCTCGGATCCGGCGCTGCACAACGACCCGGGCGCGGCCCGCAAGGTCGGGAAGCGGTTCGCCGAACTCGGGCCGATCATGGCTACCTACAACAAGCTCACCAGTGCGCGTGACGATCTGGCCGCGGCCGAGGAGCTGGCGGCCGACGACTCGTCGTTCGCGGCCGAGGTGCCGGCGTTGAAGGAACAGGTGGAGGAGCTGGACAAGCAGCTCACCGATCTGCTCGCGCCGCGCGACCCGCACGATGCCGACGATGTGGTGCTGGAAGTGAAGTCCGGCGAAGGCGGCGAGGAATCGGCGCTGTTCGCGGCGGATCTGGCGCGCATGTACATCCGGTACGCGGAACGGCACGGGTGGAAGGTCGAGGTGCTCGGCGTCACCTACTCCGATCTCGACGGGTACAAGGAAGCCACCTTCTCCATCAAGAGCAAGGAACCCACGCGCGACGGCGTGTGGTCGCGGCTCAAGTTCGAAGGCGGCGTGCACCGCGTGCAGCGCGTGCCGGTCACCGAATCCCAAGGGCGCATTCACACTTCGGCCGCCGGCGTGCTCGTCTACCCCGAGCCCGACGAGGTCGAGGAAGTGCAGATCGACGAGAAGGACCTGCGCGTCGACGTGTACCGGTCCTCCGGCAAGGGCGGTCAGGGCGTCAACACCACCGACTCGGCGGTGCGCCTCACCCACCTGCCCACCGGGCTCGTGGTGACCTGCCAGAACGAGCGCTCGCAGCTGCAGAACAAGATCCGCGCCATGCAGGTGCTGGCGGCCCGGCTCCAGGCATTGGCCGAAGAGCAGGCCGACGCCGACGCGGCCGCGGGGCGCGCCTCGCAGATCCGCACCGTCGACCGGTCCGAACGCATTCGCACCTACAACTTCCCGGAGAACCGGATCGCCGATCACCGCATCGGGTTCAAGGCGCACAACCTCGACTCCGTCCTCGACGGCAACCTCGACGATTTGCTGGACGCGCTCGGCACCGCCGACCGTGCCTCGCGGCTCGCCGCCGAATAAGCCACGCCCGCACCGCTACCCGGTCCGCACCGAACCGCGACCGGGTAGCGGCGTGCGGGGGAGAATCGAGACCATCAGCCCAGCGCGCAGAAGCGGAGGCCTGTCATGACCAGAGTGCCCTTGCGTCCGGCCATCCGCGAAGCCATCGACATCCTGGCCGCCGCCGGGGTGCACAGCCCGGCCGCCGACGCGGAATACCTGGCCGCTCATGTGCTCGGGGTGGATCGGATGCGGCTGGCGCTCATGCCCATGCTCACCGCCGACCAGCTCGAGGAATTCCGCAAACTCGTCGCGCGGCGGGCGGAACGTGTTCCGTTGCAACACCTTACGGGGACCGCGGCGATGGGCGAGATCGATCTCGCGGTCGGCCCGGGGGTGTTCGTCCCGCGGCCGGAAACCGAACTGATCTTCGCCTGGGCGCTCGGGCAACTCGAAGCGCTCGGACACGAGCACCAGCCGATCGCGGTGGATCTGTGCACCGGGTCGGGGGCGCTGGCGCTCGCCATCGCCCATGCCCGGCCCGACGTCCAGGTGCACGCGGTCGAGCTGGATCCGGAAGCGCACGCCTGGGCCAAACGCAATGCGCTGCAACTCGCGGACGAGGGCGACACACCCATCGATCTGCACGCGGGGGACGTCACCGACCCGGCCATCCTCGAGCATCTGAACGGCCGGGTGGACGTGGTGGTGTCCAATCCGCCCTACATTCCCGAAGACGCCGTACTGGATCCCGAAGTGGCGGACCACGATCCGCACCGGGCGCTGTTCGGCGGACCCGACGGGCTCGACGTCATCCGGCCGATGATCGGCACCATCGCCCGGCTGTTGCGCCCGGGCGGGACGGTCGCGGTGGAACACGACGACAGCAATGGTTCCGGCGTCGCGGCGCTCTTCACCATGCACGGCGGCTTCACCGAAGTGGTGGAGCATCCCGATCTGGCGGGTAAACCCCGCTTCGTGGTCGCGCGCCGCCGCGCCGACTGAAACTTTCTCCGATCCCGGCGACGGATTCCGGGCGTGCGGGCGGTCTAGATATGGACCGACCCTCGAGCCCAGGGAGCTTCCGATGTCCGATCCCATCCAGTCCGCAGTCGTCACCGGCGCCGGGCGTGGCTTCGGCCGCGCCATCGCCGCCGCCCTCGTCACCGCCGGCGCCCAGGTCGTCGGCATCGCCCGCGACGAGAACCGGCTGCGCGCCGTACAAGCCGAGCTCGGCGCGAACTTCACCCCCGTCGCCGCCGACGCCACCGCGGAATCGCTCGCCGACAGCACGATTCGCGAGCACCGCCCGACCCTGCTGGTTCTCAATGCCGGGGTGGGTGCGCTCATGCGGCCCATCCAGGAGCAAACCTGGGACAGCTTCAGCCGCAACTGGAACACCGATACCCGGCACGTCTTCACCTGGACCCGAGCCGCCCTGCTGGCGCCCCTCGCACCGGGCAGCGTGGTCGTCTCGCTCTCCAGCGCCGCCGCGCTGCTCGGCTCGCCGTTGAGCGGCGGGTACGCCAGCGCCAAGCAGGCCATTCGTTATATGCGCGGGTACGCGGCCGAGGAATCGGAGCGTGCCGGTCTCGGTATTCGCTTCGTCACCCTGCTGCCGCAATTGACGCCCGCCACCGATATGGGCGAAATGGCGGTGGCCGCCTATGCCGCCCGCACAGGTGTGGACACCGCCACCTTCGTCGAAGGCCTGACCCCGATCCTCACTCCCGACCACATCGCCAAGACCGTGCTCGAGATCGCGGCCGATCCTGGCGCCGCCGCCGAGTACCGCGTCACCGGCGCGGGCGCGGAACCGCTCGGCTGAGCCCGGTGCCCGGACTACCGTGAATTCCTGACCAAGGGAGCCCCGCGATGGCATCGCTCGCCGAATTCGACACGCTGGCAGCAGGTTTCCGTCCCGACCTGCTGGCCCACTGTTATCGGCTGCTCGGCTCGATCCACGACGCCGAGGATCTCGTCCAGGAGACCTATCTGCGCGCCTGGCGCGGTTTCGAGAACTTCGAAGGCCGCTCCTCGGTGCGCCGCTGGCTCTACGCGATCGCCACGCGGGCCTGCCTGACCGCCCTGGAATCCCGGGCCCGCCGCCCGCTTCCCTCCGGTCTCGGCGCGCCGTCGGACGACCATCGAATCCGGGTCGGCGCCTGGGACACGACCGTCCCCTGGCTGCAACCCGCCCCCGATGCCCGCCTGGGCATCCCGGAGGCGTCGACGGCGGCCGACCCGGCCGCCGTCGTGACCGCCCGCGCCGGCGTCCGCCTGGCCTTCGTGGCCGCCCTCCAACTCCTGCCCGCCCGCCAGCGGGCCGTCCTCACGCTGCGCGACGTACTCGCCTTCCGGACCGCCGAGGTGGCCGAGATCCTCGATATGACCGCCGCGGCCGTCGACAGCGCCCTCCGGCGCGCCCGCACCCGCATGGCCGAGGCCGGACCGGTGCAGGACGATCTCGGAGAACCCGACGAGCAAGCGGTACGCGCCCTCCTCGACGACTACGTAGCCGCCTTCGAGACCTCCGACCCCGACGCCCTCGTCAACCTCCTCCGCGCCGACGTGGAACTCGAAATGCCCCCCATCCCAACCTGGTTCACCGGCCGCCCCGCCGTGATCGGCTTCTTCACCGCCCGAGTCCTCCGCCCCCACACCTGGCGCATGCACCCCACCCGAGCCAACGGCCAGCCCGCCCTCACCGTCTACCGCCGCACCCCCACCTCCGACTACACCCCCTACTGCGTCCAAGTCCTCACCCTCATCGGCCCCCACATCTCCCGCATAACCTCCTTCAACGACCCATCCCTCGTCCCAGCCTTCGACCCGCCGTCGATCGCCGAACAGCTCCAAGCCCGAAGCCCCTGGACGTTGTGAACGCCGTCGAAGTCCAAGCACCGACAGCCACGTGAGTTGCCGCGTCGGGCCTTCGAGAGTTGTCGTGCCACCGCGCGACGGAGTTCGTGGGCGCAGCCCTGAGAGCACCGGGAGTTGTCGTCCCAACCTCACAAGGGGGTTCGGGGGCGAAGCCCCTGAGAGCTACGAGAGTTGTCCTCTCCTCCACCCGAGGGGGTTCGGGGGCGAAGCCCCTGAGAGCTATGGAGAGTTCATCCGTGCCAAGATGTCTGCCGTGAGTACCGTCTACGACTGTGCCGATCCCGATTCGCGTGCCGCCGGGCTGAATGCGGCGCGGAGTGCGCTGAAGTCCGGGCGGCTGGCTGTCATTCCGACCGACACGCTCTACGGCCTCGCCGCCGACGCCTTCGACAGCCAGGCTGTCAGCGCGCTGCTGGCGGCCAAGCGGCGCGGCCGGGACATGCCGGTGCCGGTGCTGGTCGGTTCGTGGAACACCATCGACGGACTGGTGTTCTCGGTGCGCCCGCAGGCCCGCGAGCTGATCCGCGCGTTCTGGCCGGGCGGCCTGAGTCTCGTTGTGCAGCAGGCGCCTTCGCTGGCGTGGGATCTGGGCGACGCGCGCGGCACGGTCATGCTGCGGATGCCGTTGCATCCGGTGGCGCTGGAACTGCTCAAGGAGGTCGGCCCGCTGGCGGTGTCGAGCGCGAACGTCTCGGGTCAGCCGCCCGCGACCACCGCGGACGAGGCCAAGGCACAGCTGGGCGATCTGGTGAGCGTCTACCTGGACGGCGGGCCCGCCGATCACGCGGTCGCCTCGACCATCGTGGACCTGACTTCGGATTCGCCGCGCATTCTGCGCGAGGGCGCGATCCCGGCGGAGAAGGTCGCGGAGGTCCTCGGCATGTCGCCGGAGGAGCTCCGGGAGCCGGGCACGCGGTGACGGCCCGATAGATGCTGCTGAGTCAGGGCGTTTTCAGCCAGGGTGCGGTCGTCCCGCTGCGGGAGCTGCTGCTGGTGCTGCTGGTCGCCTCGGTGATCACCTATCTGGTGGGCGGCGGCGTGCGCTCGCTGGCCATCGGGTTCGGCGCGGTCGCCGTCCCGCGTGAGCGCGACGTGCACGTGAAGCCGATTCCGCGGATGGGCGGTGTGGGCATCTACCTGGGTGTGCTGGCCGCGGTCGCCTTCGCGCACCAACTGCCCGCCCTGCGGCGCGGATTCGAATATCCGAAGGACATTCCGGCCGTGCTGGCGGCCAGCACTTTGATCGTGCTGGTCGGCATCATCGACGACCGCTGGGGCCTGGACGCGCTCACCAAGTTCGTCGGACAGGTCACCGCCGCGGGCGTGATGGCCGTGATGGGCCTGAGTTGGGTGGCGATCTACAACCCCTTTACCAACGAAACCGTGGTGCTCGACCCCCTGCAGGGCGGCCTGGTTACCGTCGGGATCACGGTCACCATGATCAATGCCATGAATTTCGTGGACGGCCTGGACGGCTTGGCCGCGGGCCTGGGATTCATCGCCTCGGTGGCCGTGTTCGTGTTCACGGTCGGCCTGCTCTACGAAGTCGGCGGCGCCACCGACACCTATCCGCCGGCGTTGCTGGCCGCCGCGCTGGCCGGTGGCTGTCTCGGATTTCTGCCGCACAATTTTCAGCCCGCAAAAATATTCATGGGCGATTCCGGCTCGATGCTCATCGGTTTGATGCTCGCCGCGGTCTCCACCGGCGCTTCGGGGCGAATTCCGCTGCAGGGTTACGGCCCGCGCGACATCGTGGGTCTGCTGTCGCCTTTGTTGCTGGTGGGAGCGGTGATGTTCATTCCCGTTCTCGATCTTGTAATGGCCATCGTGCGCCGCGTCCGCGCCGGTGTGAGTTTTTCCACTCCGGACAAAATGCATCTGCATCACCGCCTGCTGCAGATCGGCCATTCCCATCGCCGGGTGGTCTTGTTGATCTACTTGTGGGTGAGCGTGCTGGCATTCGGCGCGGTCGGCACCTCGCTGATGGATCGCACGCTGGTGGTGCTGTTGTTCGCGGCCGGACTGGTTTTCGCGCTGATCGTCACCGCCGTCCCGTCCTGGCGGGAACTGAGCGCGCGCGCCGGGCGTAAACCGCCGCCCGGCCCGGAATCCGCCGCCGGGTAAAGTGGCCGAACGTGAGCACGCCTTCCGATTCCCATCCCGATGCCCCGCTCCGCGCGGCGCTGCGCTATGGCATTGCCGGTTTGGCTGTGCTGGTGGTGATTTCGGCGATTCTGTCGTCGATCTTCGCCGGTCTCCCCGGTCTCTGGGGCGCCCTGATCGGTTCCGCCATCGGCGGCGGTTTCATCCTGACGACCGCGGCTTCGGTGCTGTTCAGCGCCAAGATCGAATCGGGTTTGCAGGGCGTCGTGCTGCTGGGTAGCTGGGTCGGCAAGCTGCTGGTCGCCGTGATCGTGGTCGCGGTGCTGCAGAACTACGACTTCTACAGCCGCCCGGCCCTGTTCCTGACCGTCGTCGGCGCACTGCTGGTGGTGCTCGGCGCGGAGACGTATGGCCTTCTGCGCCACAAGGTTCCGTACGTTCAGGTCGACCGCGACCTGTAGCCATCGGCCGGCAAACCGAGGCCCTGCGACACAGTTCACCGCGAGTTTCCGCGACCCCCTACACGTTGTCGTAGATAACTTGATAAACTCTTTACCTGTAGCCAACCGAATCAACAGGGGGGGTCACCTGAGACCCGCCTGAGAGCAGGTTATGCTTACAGCCGTACCGGACCCATCGGGTCACGGTTCTGCACCGTCGACGATGTCGCCGACGCGCGTACAGACGCCCGGGCCGCAAAGCCCATCAGCTGCTGACGAACTTCGAGCCGACCTGAGTCGACCCACCAGATCGTCAATGTCCGATCGAACCGCAGGAGAAAACTATCTTCTGCGGCCCGAACACGGGAGAGAACGCTGAGCGTCACCATTTTGGCGGGCGAGTTCCACGCGCCGTCGCTTAACGACTTCTTCCCTCCAGCTGTGCTGTTCGAGGGGACGCCGTTCGAGCTCGACCGTCTGATGCTCATTCGCATCCTGATGTCGGCCGTGCTGCTGGCTTTCATGTTCCTTGCATTCCGGAGTCCGAAACTGGTTCCCCGGGGTCTGCAGAACGTCGCGGAAACCGGTCTGGTGTTCGTGCGGGAACAGATTTGCGATGAAGTCCTGGGCAAGGAATCCGGAAAGAAGTTCTTCCCGCTCATCGCGTCGATCTTCTTCACGGTCCTGTTCCTGAACATCTCGGGTGTCATTCCGGGCCTGAATATCTCGTCCAACGCGCGAATCGGTATGCCGTTGGTCCTGGCCGTCGTCGCCTACGTCACCTTCAACTACGTGGGTATCAAGAAGTACGGCTTCCTGAAGTACATGCGCTCGAGCATCGTGGTGCCGAATGTGCCGCCTGCCCTGCACGTGCTGCTGATCCCGATCGAGTTCATCTCGACCTTCCTGCTGCGTCCGTTCACGCTGACCGTCCGTCTCATGGCGAACATGCTGGCCGGCCACATCATGTTGGTGCTGTTCTTCAGTGCCACCCAGTTCTTCCTGTTCGATGCCGCCAACTGGATGAAGGTGTTCTCGCCGTTCTCGCTGCTCGCGGGCTTCGGCTTCACCCTCTTCGAGCTGCTGGTGGTCTTCCTGCAGGCGTACGTGTTCGCGCTGCTGACCGCTGTGTACATCGGTCTCGCGCAGCACGCTGACTCTCACTGACCGACCGGTACCAACACCAAATCTGCTACACGCGCCATCGGCGGGTGGGCGACAGAAAGGGAATAAACACAAATGAGCACCCTCGCGTACCTGGCCCAGGAAGCCGTTGAGACCAAGGCCAAGGGCTACGGCGCCATCGGTTACGGCCTCGCTGCGATTGGCCCCGGCATCGGCGTCGGCATCGTCGTCGGCAAGGCCATCGAGGGCATCGCCCGTCAGCCCGAGCTGCAGGGCCAGATCCGGACCACCATGTTCCTGGGTATCGCGTTCACCGAAGCCCTGGCGCTGATCGGTCTCGTCGCCGGCTTCATTTTCTGATTCCGGCCCCTAAGACTAGGAATCGACGATGAACAGCACTTACTTGCTCGCGGCTGAGGGGGCTGAAGAAGTCAACCCCCTCATCCCCGAGGTGTATGACATTTTCTGGTCTGCCGTCGTCTTCATCGTTATCGCTTTCGCTTTCGCCAAGTACGTCGTCCCGCGCCTGACCAAGGTGCTGGACGAGCGCTCGGAGAAGATCGAGGGCGGCATCAAGAAGGCCGAGGCCGTGCAGGCCGAGGCGCAGGCGACCCTGCAGCAGTACCAGGAGCAGCTGGCCGAGGCTCGCCTCGAGGCTGCCCGGATCCGCGAAGAGGCCCGTACGCAGGGCCAGCAGATCCTCGCTCAGATGCGCACCGAGGCTCAGGCCGAGGCCGACCGCATCGTCGCCGCGGGTCACTCCCAGCTGGAGGCTCAGCGCCAGCAGATCGTGACCGAGCTGCGGTCCGAACTGGGCCGTACCGCGGTCGACCTGGCCGAGAAGATCATCGGTCAGTCGGTGGCCGACGAGGCCAAGCAGGCGGCGTCGATCGACCGGTTCCTGGCGGAACTGGATTCGAACGCCGGCATCGGGGTCGGAAGGTAACGAACCGAAAGTGGGAAGCATGTACGCAGCGAGCCGCGAGGCGAGCTCCCGTGCGCGGGAAGCTCTTCGGGCCGCTCTGACCGGAAGCGACACCGTCGCGGCCACGACGGGCTCCGAACTGTTCGCCGTTGTCGCCGTACTCGACGACCAGCGCTCGCTGCGTGTGGCGCTCGCGGATAAGTCGGTGTCGAGCTCGGCCCGTGCCGAGCTCGCCGAACGCGTGTTCGGCGGCAAGATCAGCGGGACCACCCAGGCGGTGCTGACCACCGCGGTGGCCCAGGACTGGTCGCGGGCTCGCGACCTGGTCGACACGCTGGTGCTGCTCGGCCGCGAAGCCCTGCTGCGCGCCGCGGAGGACCGCGGTCGCCTGGGCGCCGTCGAGGACGAGCTGTTCCGGCTGGGCCGGATCGTCGAGGACAACCCCGCGCTGGAGCAGGCGCTGACCGATCACGGCAAGCCGGTCTCGGCCAAGCGTGAACTGGTGCAGCGTCTGCTCGCGGGCAAGGTCGAGGACATCACCCTGGAACTCGTGCAGCAGGCCGTGGCCCGCAGCAAGAAGGGTGATATCGGCGACGCCTTCGACGCCCTGTCCGACCTGGCCGCGTCGCTCCGGGAGCAGATCGTGGCGCACGTGCGCGCCGCGGTGGCCCTGACGCCGCAGCAGCGGGAGCAGCTGGCTGCCTCGTTGCAGCGCATCTACGACAAGCCGATCACGGTGCACGTGCAGGAAGACCCGAGCCTGCTGGCCGGCGTCGTCGTGCGCGTGGGCGACGACCTGATCGACGGCAGCGCCGTCGGCCGGCTGCAGCGCTTGCGTCAGTCTCTCGCTTAGAGACACGCCAAAAGCGCATAAACACACCGACATTCGAGACCACAGCGAGAGCAGGAAGAACATGGCGGAGCTGACGATCTCCCCCGATGAGATCCGTAGCGCGATCGAGAGCTACACCCAGAGCTACACCCCCGAGACCTCCATCGAAGAGATCGGTGTCGTCACCGACACCGGCGACGGTATCGCCCACATCAGTGGCCTGCCGTCCGCGATGGCCAACGAGCTCCTGGAGTTCCCGGGCGGCGTCCTCGGCGTGGCGCTGAACCTGGAGGACACCGAGATCGGTGCCGTCATCCTGGGTGAGTTCGACACCATCGAAGAGGGCCAGCAGGTCCGTCGTACCGGCGACGTGCTCTCGGTCCCGGTCGGCGACAAGTTCCTCGGTCGCGTGATCAACCCGCTGGGCGCCCCCATCGACGGCCTCGGCGAGATCGAGGCCGACGAGCGTCGCGTGCTCGAGCTGCAGGCCGCCACCGTGCTGGAGCGCCAGCCCGTCGGCGAGCCGATGGCCACCGGCATCACCGCCATCGACGCCCTGACCGCGATCGGCCGCGGCCAGCGTCAGCTGGTCATCGGTGACCGCAAGACCGGCAAGACCGCGGTCTGCATCGACGCGATCATCAACCAGAAGGCCAACTGGGCCACCGGCGATCCGTCGAAGCAGGTGCGCTGCATCTACGTCGCGATCGGCCAGAAGGGCTCCACCATCGCGGGCGTGAAGGCCGCGCTGGAGGCCCACGGTGCGATGGAGTACACCACCATCGTCGCGGCCCCCGCGTCCGACTCCGCCGGCTTCAAGTGGCTGGCGCCGTACACCGGTTCGGCCCTGGGCCAGCACTGGATGTACGACGGCAAGCACGTCCTGATCGTGTTCGACGACCTGTCGAAGCAGGCCGAGGCCTACCGCGCCATCTCGCTGCTGCTGCGTCGCCCGCCGGGCCGCGAGGCGTACCCGGGTGACGTCTTCTACCTGCACTCGCGTCTGCTGGAGCGTTGCGCCAAGCTGTCCGACGCGCTGGGCGCGGGCTCGATGACCGGTCTGCCGATCATCGAGACCAAGGCCAACGACGTCTCGGCGTTCATCCCGACCAACGTCATCTCCATCACCGACGGCCAGGTGTTCCTGGAGTCGGACCTCTTCAACAAGGGTGTCCGCCCGGCCATCAACGTCGGTATCTCGGTGTCCCGAGTCGGTGGCGCCGCGCAGACCAAGGCCATGAAGAAGGTCTCGGGCTCGCTGCGTCTGGAGCTGGCCTCCTACCGTGAGCTGGAGGCGTTCTCCGCGTTCGCTTCCGACCTCGACGCCGCGTCGCTGGCGCAGCTGGAGCGTGGCGCGCGCTGGGTCGAGCTGCTCAAGCAGGACCAGTACGCCCCGGTTTCCGTTGAGGACCAGGTTGTTTCGCTGTTCCTGGTCGACGGCGGCTACTACGACTCGGTGCCGGTCGCCGACGTGCGTCGCTTCAACTCGGAGCTGCTGGAGAACCTGCACGCCACCGTGCAGTCCTCCTTCGACGCCCTGCAGGGCGGCGCGAAGGTGCTCGAGGGCGAGGCCGCCGACGCCATCAAGGCCGCGACCGACAAGTTCAAGCAGGGCTTCCTGGCTTCCGACGGCAGCCGTGTCGTCAACGAGGCCGAAGCGGGCCAGCTGGACCACGAAGAGGTCGAGTCCCTTTCCGTCACCCGCAAGCACGTCGAGAAGTAATCGAGACTGCTATGCGACTGACCGAATCGACGAATGAAGGGAGGCTGGACCGCTAATGCCAAGCGTGCGTGAACTTCGCTCCCGAATTCGCTCCGTGAGCTCGATCAAGAAGATCACCAAGGCGCAGGAGCTGATCGCGACTTCGCGAATCAGCAAGGCGCAGGCCCGCGTTGCCGCGGCCAAGCCCTACGCCGAGGAGATCACCAAGGTGCTGGCCGAATTGGCCAGCGCCAGCGGCAATCTCTCGCACCCGCTGCTGACCGAGCGTGAGAACCCGCGTCGCGCAGCGATTCTGGTCATCACCTCCGACCGCGGCATGTGCGGTGGTTACAACTCCAACGTGCTCAAGCGCGCCGAGGAGCTCGTCACCACCCTGCGTTCCGAGGGCAAAGAGCCGGTGATCTACGTGATGGGCTCGAAGGGTCTGACCTACTACAACTTCCGTAAGCGTGCCGTGAACGGATCTTGGACCGGGTTCTCCCAGACGCCCAACTACGCGGACGCGTCCGCGGCGTGCAACCACCTGGTGGAGGCCTTCATGGCCGGCGCCGACGGCGAGGTTCCCGCGCCGGACGGCGAGGGCACCATGGCCGGCGTCGACGAATTGCACATCGTCTACACGCGTTTCGTGTCGATGCTGTCGCAGCAGCCGGAGGTTCGCCGGCTGGCCCCGATCCAGGTCAGCTACGTGGACGAGAACTACGAGCTCGGTCCGGACAGCTTCACCGATTCGAACGAGGTTGTGCTGACCGCGCAGTACGAGTTCGAGCCGGATGCGGATCGCCTGCTGGGCGCGCTGCTGCCGAAGTACGTCAACACCCGGATCTACTCGTCGCTGCTCGACGCGGCGGCATCGGAGTCGGCTGCGCGCCGCACCGCCATGAAGGCCGCAACGGATAACGCTACGGAACTGGTGAACAGCCTGACCCGTACCGCGAACTCCTTGCGCCAGGCACAGATTACGCAGGAAATCACGGAAATCGTCGGTGGCGCCAACGCGCTGGCGTCGAGCTCGGACCGCGACTAGGCCCAGGAAGAGAACCAATGACCGCAGCTGTCAGCAACGAAACCCGGGTTGGCGCCGGCACCGGCCGCGTCTCCCGTGTCATCGGCCCCGTCGTGGACGTCGAGTTCCCGCGCGGGTCGATCCCTGATCTGTACAACGCCCTCAACGTGGACATCGCGCTCCCGTCGGTGGCCAAGACCCTGACCCTCGAGGTCGCGCAGCACCTGGGCGACAACATCGTCCGCACCATCTCCATGCAGCCGACCGACGGTCTGGTGCGTGGCGTGGAGGTGCGCGACACCGGCAAGCCGATCTCGGTGCCCGTCGGTGACATCGTCAAGGGCCACGTGTTCAACGCCCTCGGCGACTGCCTGGACACCCCGGGCCTCGGCCGCGACGGCGAGCAGTGGGGCATCCACCGCCAGCCGCCCGCCTTCGACCAGCTCGAGGGCAAGACCGAGATCCTCGAGACCGGCATCAAGGTCATCGACCTGCTGACCCCGTACGTCAAGGGCGGCAAGATCGGTCTGTTCGGTGGCGCCGGCGTCGGCAAGACCGTGCTGATCCAGGAGATGATCACCCGTATCGCTCGCGAGTTCTCCGGCACCTCGGTGTTCGCGGGCGTCGGTGAGCGTACCCGTGAGGGCACCGACCTCCACCTGGAAATGGAAGAGATGGGCGTCCTCCAGGACACCGCCCTCGTCTTCGGCCAGATGGACGAGCCGCCGGGCACCCGTATGCGCGTCGCCCTGTCGGCCCTGACCATGGCGGAGTACTTCCGCGATGTGCAGAACCAGGACGTGTTGCTCTTCATCGACAACATCTTCCGGTTCACCCAGGCCGGCTCCGAGGTCTCGACCCTGCTGGGTCGTATGCCCTCGGCCGTGGGTTACCAGCCCACCCTGGCGGACGAGATGGGTCAGCTCCAGGAGCGCATCACCTCGACCCGTGGCCGTTCGATCACCTCCATGCAGGCGATCTACGTCCCCGCCGACGACTACACCGACCCCGCGCCGGCCACCACCTTCGCGCACTTGGACGCCACCACCGAGCTTTCGCGTCCGATTTCGCAGAAGGGCATCTACCCGGCCGTGGACCCGCTGTCCTCGACCTCTCGTATCCTCGAGGCGTCGATCGTCGGCGAGCGTCACTTCCGGGTGGCCAACGAGGTCAAGCGAATCCTGCAGAAGTACAAGGAACTTCAGGACATCATCGCCATCCTCGGCATGGACGAGCTCTCCGAAGAGGACAAGGTCCTCGTCGGCCGCGCCCGTCGTCTGGAGAAGTTCCTCGGCCAGAACTTCATCGTGGCCGAGAAGTTCACCGGTCAGCCGGGTTCGGTCGTGCCGCTGGAGCAGACCATCGACGACTTCGATCGCGTCTGCAAGGGCGAGTTCGACCACCTGCCGGAGCAGGCGTTCAACTCCTGCGGTGGCCTGGATGACGTCGAGGCTGCTGCGAAGAAGATCCTCGGGAAGTAGTCACCCATGGCAGATATGTCCGTTGATCTGGTCGCCGTCGAGCGACTGCTGTGGTCGGGCCGGGCGAAGTTCGTCTCGGCGCAGACCACGGAAGGTGAGATCGGCATTCTCGCGGGTCACGAGCCGCTGCTCGGCCAGCTGGTCGAGGCCGGGACCGTGACCATCGTGTCGGACAACGACGAGCGCATCGTCGCGGCCGTGCACGGCGGGTTCTTCTCGGTCACCGGCACTTCGGTGCGCGTGCTCGCGGAGTCCGCTGATTTCTCCGACGACATCGACGAGGCCGCGGCCAAGGCCGTGCTCGCCGATGCCGATGCCTCGCCGGCGGCGCTGGCGAAGGCGCAGGGGCAGATCCGTGCCCTCGAGAAGGCGGCTTCGGCCTAGCCTTCTCACGAAGCGAAAGCGGCGGCCCTAGGGAATTTCCCTAGGGCCGCCGCTCTTTTCGTGCTGCGGGTCGATCAGAAGGTCAGGATCGGCTTGATCGTGGTCCCGTGGTGGGCGTCGTCACAAGCCTGGTTGACGTCTTCGAACTTGTACTGCTTGCTGATCTTCTCGATCGGGAATTTGCCCTCGCGATGCCACTGCAGCAGCTGGGGGATGAACTTCTGCGGATCGGTGGAGCCTTCGATGCAGCCGCGAATTGCCTTGCCATTACCCGTGAGATGTCCGATCTCGACATTCATGGTGGCTTCACCGAGGCCGACGAGCACGAGCGTGCCCATGGGGGCGAGGGCTTCCAGGCCCTTGGCGATGACCGCGTTGAGGGCGGTGGTGTCGAGCGCGAAATTCGCCCCGCCGTTCGTCGTGGCGATCACCTGGGCCACCACATCCTCGGCCGCGCCATCGATGGTGACGTCCGCGCCCAGCTCCTTCGCCACCGCCAGGCGGTCAGCCGAAAGATCCACCGCGACAATCGTTCCGACGCCGATCGCGCGGGCAGCCATGAGCGCCGCCATACCCACGCCACCCACGCCGAAAATGGCGATGGAGTCTTCAGGCCCCGGCTTCATGACGTTCGCGACCGCACCCGCACCGGTCTGCACGCCGCACCCGAACGGCGCGGTCGCCACCAGATCCACGCTCTCGTCCACGACGACGATGCAACGCGCGGGGACCAAGGCGTGGGTGGCGAAACTCGACTGCCCGAAGAACGAGCCCATCACCCGTTCCCCATTGACGCTCAGCGCGGAAGTGAAATCCGATCGCCCGCCCGAAGTGTTCAGAATGACGAAATTCTCGCAGTACGGCGGAAGCCCGTTCGTGCAGCGTGAACACGTACCGCAACTGGCGTACGTCATCAGTACGTGATCGCCGACCGCGATGCCGGTTACCTCCGAGCCAATCGCCTCGACGATGCCCGCGCCTTCATGTCCGACCACGATCGGCAATTCGGCGGGGAACACGCTCTTGGTCACCAGATCGGTGTGACACACCCCGGTCGCGACCAGGCGAACCAGCACTTCACCGGCTCGCGGTTCTTCCATCGTCACGTTCTCCAGCGAGAACGGCGCTGCCGCGCCACGGGCGACCGCTGCGGTAATTTCCACGGAATCTCCTCCAACACATCCGAATTGTCCGGAGCATAAGAACATGTTCCAGTTGTGGGACATGCCCTATCCCACTGAGTGGGCCGGGGACTAGACGTGTGGTTAAATGCTTTCGCCGGTATCCGGATGTGATCTGAAGCATCCGGCAAAGCCATGGCAATTCCAGCGTTTTCAGCTTTGCCTCATGCGTTGCACATCTGCACGACGAGCGAGGGGTTGATGAGCGGGCTTCGAATTGGCAAGTGGGGCGTGGCGGTCGTAGCCGCTGTGGCCCTCGGTTTCTTCTCACCGGGCGCGGCGAACGCGGATACGTGGGTCCCGCTGCCGGACGGTCACATCGAGCGCGCGGGCGTCAAGCTCACGAGTGTCGGTGAGCGCGCGATCATTTCGCCGTCGCTCGCGGCCAACGGCGCGGGCCGCACCTCCTGGGTGACCGGCAATGTGATCGCCGAGGTGGACACCCCGGACGGCACGGTCGGCCCCAACAACGGCCCGAAGAATTTCCCGGGCACCAATAATTCGGGCACCCACGGGTCGTCCAACCTCACCACCGGATACATCGTCGGCTGTCAGGTGAACCTGGGCGTGCTGAGCGCGAACTCGTCGTTCGCCCTGAGCCTGACGCCCACCATCGCGGGCGGGTTCAGCTTCCCGATCTCGCCGGGACAGGTGGTCTGGGTAGCGATCAACAACATCGAGCTGGTCAAGAGCGGCACTTACACCATCAACTACCAGGACGTCCCGATGGAGATCCAGGGCTGCGGCGGTTACGCGCAGGCCCGGCAGGTCTCCGTGGTCGAGATCATCGGCACCGATTACGCCAAGGTCAGCCTCTACGGTCAGCCGTTCAGCATCGGCTGACGGATCCACTTCTAGGGAGGGATCGTATGTACGGCAAGGGAATTCGCGTCCGCGGCGGCCGGGTCCTGGGTGTCGCGCTGGCCGCGGCGCTGGCGTTCGGGCTGGGTCCGGCGGATGTGGCGCGGGCGGACACCTTCGTTCCGCTGCCGGGCGCGGCCATCAGCCGCACGCTCGGCGACGGCACCGTCATGACGGTCCGGATCACGGAGGAATCGGCGAACATCAGCGGTTCCATGGGCAGTACGCCGATGCACCGCAATGTGTGGACCTCGGCGCGCGCCACCATCGATCTGGACGGACCGACCGCGTCATCGGCCACCATCAAGATCAGCCCCGGCTATATCGTCGGCTGCCAGGTGGACATCGGCTCCTTCTCGCCGAGCGAGAACGCCAGCGAGCAGGCGACCATCGGCCAGAGCGGGATCACGCCGGGCCTGCCGACCGAGACCATGGGCGCGGGCATCACCCTCGGACCCGGCCAGGCCAAGGCGCTGCTCATGCTCGATCTGGAGAAGCCGGACGACTACGGCCAGGAGTCGCACAAGCGCTACAACAAGGTGCCCGGCCCGCACGCCGGGGTCACCTGGGCGGACGAGACCTTCGCGGTGGACGGCTGTGGCGGGTACGCGCAGGCGCGGTCGTTCGTCGCCGCCGAGGTCGACAGCACGTACTACATCGGCAACCTGGTGCTCTACGGCCAGCCGTTCAGCATCGGGTGATCGACCCCGTTCCCTGAACAGGGCATACGTCACATTCGGTGGATGGTCGGGACCTCCGCTCGCGCGGTCGCTAGGATCGAGCGAACGGGTCCCGGCCTACCGGCCGATACGGACCCGACAGCGCGGTAGAAGTGAAGGGACGGACCAGCATTGCGGACCGGGATGGTTGTGCTGATCATTCTGGTGGTGCTGCTTGTCGGTTTGGCCTTGGCCTCGACATATCGCCTCGTCATGCTTCGTCGCGGCGGCACCGCCGCCTTGATGCGCGTCATGCCGGCCCGCGGGCACGGCGGCGGCTGGCGGCACGGCCTGATCCGCTACGACGAGGATCAGCTGGTCTTCTACAAACTCTCGAGCCTGAAACTCGGCCCGGACTCCACCCTGCGCCGCCTGACCGTCGAGGTCGGCAAGCGGCGCTCCCCGGACGGCGACGAGTACGACATCATGACCGACGAGCTCATCATCGAACTGTCCGACGGTGACGGCAGCTTCGAGGTCGCGCTGGATCGCGGTGCCCTGGTCTCGCTGCTGTCCTGGGTGGAATCCCGCCCCTCGGAACGTATTCGCCGCCGCCGCGCGAGCTGACGCACGAGCGTTCACGAGCCCGGTTAGTGTGAACCCCGTGAGCGTGCATCTGACGAGGATCTATACCCGGACCGGCGACGACGGTACGACGGGGTTGAGTGATTTCTCCAGAGTTGCCAAGACCGATCCGCGGTTGATCGCCTACGCGGACTGTGACGAAACCAATGCGGCGCTGGGCGTCGCCATCGCGCTCGGGCAGCCGGACGATCGCATTCTCGGGGTGCTGCGTTCCATACAGAACGATCTCTTCGACGCCGGCGCCGATCTCTCCACGCCCGTCGTCGCGGACCCCAAGTACCCGCCGCTGCGCATCACCCAGCCGTATATCGATCGCCTGGAGAAGTGGTGCGACGAGTTCAATGAGCCTCTGCCGCCGCTGAATTCGTTCATCCTGCCCGGCGGCACCCCGCTCGCCGCCCTGCTGCACACCGCGCGCACCGTCGCGCGACGCGCCGAACGCTCCGCCTGGGCCGCCGTCGCCGAACATCCGGACGACACCAGCGCGCTGCCCGCCAAATACCTCAATCGCCTGTCGGATCTGCTGTTCATCCTCAGCCGTGTCGCCAATCCCGACGGCGACATCCTCTGGCGCCCGGGCGGAGAAGCCACGGGGGAGGGTGAGGGCCATTAGGCTGACTGCCGTGAGTGAACGGTTTCTGGTGACCGGGGGCAGCAGGCTCGTCGGTGAGGTCGCGGTGGGCGGCGCGAAGAACAGCGTCCTCAAGCTGATGGCCGCCGCGCTGCTGGCCGAGGGTACGACCACCATCACCAACTGCCCGGACATCCTCGATGTGCCGTTGATGGCGGACGTGCTGCGCGGTCTCGGCTGCGATGTGACGGTGGAGGGCGCCACGGTCACCATCGTGACGCCGCCGGAACCCAAGTACCACGCGGACTTCCCGGCGGTCACCCAGTTCCGCGCCTCGGTGTGCGTGCTCGGTCCGCTCATGGCGCGGTGCAAGCGCGCGGTCGTCGCGCTGCCCGGCGGCGACGCCATCGGTTCGCGTCCCCTCGATATGCATCAGCAGGGACTGCGGCTGCTCGGCGCGACCAGCGAAATCGAGCACGGCTGCCTGGTGGCGCGTGCCGAGGAGCTGCAGGGCGCGCGCATCCGCCTCGACTTCCCGTCGGTGGGCGCGACCGAGAACATCCTGATGGCCGCGGTGCTCGCCGACGGTGAGACGGTCATCGACAATGCCGCGCGCGAGCCGGAGATCGTCGACCTCTGCAACATGCTCGTCCAGATGGGCGCGCAGATCGCCGGCGCGGGCACCTCGGTACTGACCGTGCAGGGCGTGGACAAGCTCTCGCCCACCACCCACCGGGTGATCGGCGACCGCATCGTCGCCGCCACCTGGGGTATCGCCGCCGCCATGACGCAGGGCGATGTGCGGGTCACCGGTATCAACCCCAAGCACCTGTCCCTGGTGCTGGACAAGCTGCGTTCCGCGGGCGCGCGAATCTCGTTCGAGCCGGACGGTTTCCGGGTGGTGCAGTCGGATCGCCCTCGCGCGGTGAACTTCTCGACCCTGCCGTTCCCGGGTTTCCCCACCGATCTGCAGCCGATGGCCATCGGCCTGGCGGCGATCGCGGACGGCACCTCGATGATCACCGAGAACATTTTCGAAGCGCGCTTCCGCTTCGTGGAAGAGATGATCCGGCTGGGCGCCGACGCCCGCACCGACGGGCATCACGCTGTGGTGCGCGGGATTCCGCGGCTGTCCAGCGCGCCGGTCTGGTCCTCCGACATTCGCGCCGGCGCCGGACTCGTGCTCGCCGGTCTGGTCGCCGACGGGGTCACCGAAGTCCACGATGTCTTCCATATCGACCGGGGCTACCCGGATTTCGTGGAGAACCTGCGCTCGCTCGGGGCCGAGATCGAACGGGTCGGAACCGCCGACTGAACAACAGGTGTCGGGACGTGTTCGCGAAAACCCCTCCTGAACAGGCGATTTGACATGCGAACTACCAACACGTAACTTATTCCAGGTCAGAGCGACACGGACACCGACCCGGAGCCGAGAGGCCAGGGACACGAGGTTGGACGGCGAGCGCCTGATGATCACATCAGCTTCACCCGAACAGCGGATTTGGTTCTGCTGAAAGGGTTGAGCTAAGCTTCACCAGCAAGAAACAAGCAGCCTCACCGACTAGCCGGTTCAAGCCGGGGATGTTGGTGTGTGCGTGTGTTCTTTGAGAACTCAATAGTGTGTCGATGAATGTCAGTGCCAAATATTTAATTTGGTTCCGGCCTCACACCCCCCGTGTGATGGGGCTGGACATTTAGTCAGCAAATACTTTTTGTTGGCGTTTGATTTTGCCAAGGTTTTCGGACTCTGGTTAATTCTTCCGATTACATCCGCAAGGATGGATTCGAGAGTCTTCAACGGAGAGTTTGATCCTGGCTCAGGACGAACGCTAGCGGCGTGCTTAACACATGCAAGTCGAGCGGTAAGGCCCTTCGGGGTACACGAGCGGCGAACGGGTGAGTAACACGTGGGTGATCTGCCTCGCACTCTGGGATAAGCCTGGGAAACTGGGTCTAATACCGGATATGAGCAGCCTCTGCATGGGGGTTGTTGGAAAGGTTTACTGGTGCGAGATGGGCCCGCGGCCTATCAGCTTGTTGGTGAGGTAACGGCTCACCAAGGCGACGACGGGTAGCCGGCCTGAGAGGGCGACCGGCCACACTGGGACTGAGACACGGCCCAGACTCCTACGGGAGGCAGCAGTGGGGAATATTGCACAATGGGCGAAAGCCTGATGCAGCGACGCCGCGTGAGGGATGACGGCCTTCGGGTTGTAAACCTCTTTTGACAGGGACGAAGCGCAAGTGACGGTACCTGTAGAAGAAGCACCGGCCAACTACGTGCCAGCAGCCGCGGTAATACGTAGGGTGCGAGCGTTGTCCGGAATTACTGGGCGTAAAGAGCTTGTAGGCGGTTTGTCGCGTCGATTGTGAAAACTTGCAGCTCAACTGCAAGCTTGCAGTCGATACGGGCAGACTAGAGTACTGCAGGGGAGACTGGAATTCCTGGTGTAGCGGTGAAATGCGCAGATATCAGGAGGAACACCGGTGGCGAAGGCGGGTCTCTGGGCAGTAACTGACGCTGAGAAGCGAAAGCGTGGGTAGCGAACAGGATTAGATACCCTGGTAGTCCACGCCGTAAACGGTGGGCGCTAGGTGTGGGTTTCCTTCCACGGGATCCGTGCCGTAGCTAACGCATTAAGCGCCCCGCCTGGGGAGTACGGCCGCAAGGCTAAAACTCAAAGGAATTGACGGGGGCCCGCACAAGCGGCGGAGCATGTGGATTAATTCGATGCAACGCGAAGAACCTTACCTGGGTTTGACATACACCGGAAAGCCATAGAGATATGGCCCCCCTTGTGGTCGGTGTACAGGTGGTGCATGGCTGTCGTCAGCTCGTGTCGTGAGATGTTGGGTTAAGTCCCGCAACGAGCGCAACCCTTATCTTATGTTGCCAGCGCGTAATGGCGGGGACTCGTGAGAGACTGCCGGGGTCAACTCGGAGGAAGGTGGGGACGACGTCAAGTCATCATGCCCCTTATGTCCAGGGCTTCACACATGCTACAATGGCCGGTACAGAGGGCTGCGATACCGTGAGGTGGAGCGAATCCCTTAAAGCCGGTCTCAGTTCGGATCGGGGTCTGCAACTCGACCCCGTGAAGTTGGAGTCGCTAGTAATCGCAGATCAGCAACGCTGCGGTGAATACGTTCCCGGGCCTTGTACACACCGCCCGTCACGTCATGAAAGTCGGTAACACCCGAAGCCGGTGGCCTAACCCTTGTGGAGGGAGCCGTCGAAGGTGGGATTGGCGATTGGGACGAAGTCGTAACAAGGTAGCCGTACCGGAAGGTGCGGCTGGATCACCTCCTTTCTAAGGAGCACTTCTCCAGAAGCACTTCACACAGGTGAATGTCGCTCTGGCAGAGACAGTTTCGGACTCACACGTAGTCCGGCTGGAGCTCATGGGTGGAACACTGACAATCTTCACCGCACTACGATGCCGGCCATGTCCGACATCGCGGTGAATATACCGACACACTATTGGGTCCTGAAAGAACAGACGCGAGTTTGGACTTTCTAGGAAATCAACAAACGATCCGCTCGGATCTTCGTGAGTACCGCGCAGCATGCTGCGGCTGGCCCCGAGATACAGGTTTGAGTGGGTGTGTTGTTTGAGAACTGCACAGTGGACGCGAGCATCTTTGTTAGTAAGTGATAAAGAGCGTACGGTGGATGCCTTGGCACCAGGAGCCGATGAAGGACGTAGTAGGCTGCGATAAGCCTCGGGGAGCTGTCAAACGAGCTGAGATCCGAGGATTTCCGAATGGGGAAACCCGGCACGAGTGATGTCGTGTCACCCGCACCTGAATATATAGGGTGTGTGGAGGGAACGTGGGGAAGTGAAACATCTCAGTACCCAGAAGAGGCTAAACCAGGAGCGTGTGATAGCCGGCAGGCGTTGCGTTTCTGGGGTTGTGGGACTCATTTTCTTCTCACTGCCGTGAGGAGCAAGAGTAAGAAACCAAAGTGTTAGTCGAATTGGTCTGGGACGGCCAACCGTAGACGGTGAGAGTCCGGTAGACGAAAACATTTTGGCTCTTGTAATGAGCACCCGAGTAGCAGCGGGCCCGTGAAATCTGCTGTGAATCTGTCGGGACCACCCGATAAGCCTGAATACTACCTGGTGACCGATAGCGGACTAGTACCGTGAGGGAAAGGTGAAAAGTACCCCGGGAGGGGAGTGAAATAGTACCTGAAACCGTGCGCTTACAAACCGTCAGAGCCCTCTTGTGGGGTGATGGCGTGCCTTTTGAAGAATGAGCCTGCGAGTCATCGGTGTGTGGCGAGGTTAACCCGTGTGGGGGAGCCGTAGCGAAAGCGAGTCCGAATAGGGCGAACGAGTCGCACACTATGGACCCGAAGCGGAGTGATCTACCCATGGCCAGGGTGAAGCGACGGTAAGACGTCGTGGAGGCCCGAACCCACTTAGGTTGAAAACTGAGGGGATGAGCTGTGGGTAGGGGTGAAAGGCCAATCAAACTCCGTGATAGCTGGTTCTCCCCGAAATGCATTTAGGTGCAGCGTCGCGTGTTTCTCACCGGAGGTAGAGCTACTGGATGGCCTAGGGGGCCCACAAGCTTACCGAAGTCAGCCAAACTCCGAATGCCGGTGAGTGAGAGCGCGGCAGTGAGACTGTGGGGGATAAGCTTCATAGTCGAGAGGGAAACAGCCCAGATCGCCGGCTAAGGCCCCTAAGCGTGTACTAAGTGGAAAAGGATGTGGGGTCGCGAAGACAACCAGGAGGTTGGCTTAGAAGCAGCCACCCTTGAAAGAGTGCGTAATAGCTCACTGGTCAAGTGATCCTGCGCCGACAATGTAGCGGGGCTCAAGTACACCGCCGAAGCCGCGGCATTCACGCATTATCCCGCCTTCGGGCCAGGAGCGTGGATGGGTAGGGGAGCGTCGTGTAGCCAGGGAAGCGGCGGAGTGATCCAGCCGTGGAGGCTGCGCGAGTGAGAATGCAGGCATGAGTAGCGAAAGACGAGTGAGAAACTCGTCCGCCGAATGACCAAGGGTTCCTGGGCCAGGTTAATCCGCCCAGGGTGAGTCGGGACCTAAGGCGAGGCCGACAGGCGTAGTCGATGGACAACGGGTTGATATTCCCGTACCCGTGTATCCGCGCCAAATATCGAATCATCTGTGCTAATCGTCCAAAAGCGGATGGACTCCCTTCGGGGAGCCGGAAGTGGCTGCACGAGACCCTGGGTGTAGTAGGTAAGCGATGGGGTGACGCAGGAAGGTAGCTGGGCCAGGTGATGGAATACCTGGTGTAAGCGTGTAGGGCGTGGTGTAGGCAAATCCGCACCGCATATAGCCTGAGACGTGATGCGTAGCCGATTGAGGCGAATTCAGTGATCCTATGCTGCCGAGAAAAGCCTCTAGTGAGTTGGTACACGGCCCGTACCCCAAACCGACACAGGTGGTCAGGTAGAGAATACTAAGGCGATCGAGATAACTGTGGTTAAGGAACTCGGCAAAATGCCCCCGTAACTTCGGGAGAAGGGGGACCCAGCCCGGTGAACACCTTTACGGTGGGAGCTAGGAGGGGTCGCAGAGACCAGTGAGAAGCGACTGTTTACTAAAAACACAGGTCCGTGCGAAGTCGTAAGACGATGTATACGGACTGACGCCTGCCCGGTGCCGGAAGGTTAAGAGGACCGGTTAGCACTTCGGTGCGAAGCTGAGAATTTAAGCCCCGGTAAACGGCGGTGGTAACTATAACCATCCTAAGGTAGCGAAATTCCTTGTCGGGTAAGTTCCGACCTGCACGAATGGCGTAACGACTTCTCAGCTGTCTCAACCACAGACTCGGCGAAATTGCAGTACGAGTAAAGATGCTCGTTACGCGCGGCAGGACGAAAAGACCCCGGGACCTTCACTATAGCTTGGTATTGGTGTTCGGTACGGTTTGTGTAGGATAGGTGGGAGACTGTGAAACATGCACGCCAGTATTCGTGGAGTCGTCGTTGAAATACCACTCTGATCGTATTGGACCTCTAACCTCGGACCCTGATCGGGTTCAGGGACAGTGCCTGGTGGGTAGTTTAACTGGGGCGGTTGCCTCCCAAAATGTAACGGAGGCGCCCAAAGGTTCCCTCAGCCTGGTTGGCAATCAGGTGTCGAGTGCAAGTGCACAAGGGAGCTTGACTGTGAGACCGACAGGTCGAGCAGGGACGAAAGTCGGGACTAGTGATCCGGCACCGGCAAGTGGAAGCGGTGTCGCTCAACGGATAAAAGGTACCCCGGGGATAACAGGCTGATCTTCCCCAAGAGTCCATATCGACGGGATGGTTTGGCACCTCGATGTCGGCTCGTCGCATCCTGGGGCTGGAGTAGGTCCCAAGGGTTGGGCTGTTCGCCCATTAAAGCGGCACGCGAGCTGGGTTTAGAACGTCGTGAGACAGTTCGGTCTCTATCCGCCGCGCGCGTCAGAAACTTGAGGAAGGCTGTCCCTAGTACGAGAGGACCGGGACGGACGAACCTCTGGTGTGCCAGTTGTCCTGCCAAGGGCACGGCTGGTTTGCTACGTTCGGAAGGGATAACCGCTGAAAGCATCTAAGCGGGAAGCCTGTTCCAAGATGAGGTTTCTCACCCACTTGATGGGTTAAGGCCCCCAACAGACCATTGGGTTGATAGGCCGGAACTGGAAGCCCGGTAACGGGTGTAGGTGACCGGTACTAATAGGCCGAGGACTTACCAACAAAGCTGCTACGCGTCCACTGTGCGGTATCTGAAACAACACACGTCCCGTGTGTTGGAGAAGATTCCGGGGGCTTCGCCCCCGAACCCCCTCGGAAGAGGGTGGTCCACACTCCCTTTCGGGGTGTGGAGTCTTCCCCGATCTGGGTGCTCGAGGGTTTGCCCTCGAATATTCCTGATCGTCACGGGAGTGACAGTTTCATAGAGTTACGGCGGCTATAGCGGTGGGGAAACGCCCGGTCCCATTCCGAACCCGGAAGCTAAGGCCACCTGCGCCGATGGTACTGCACTCGACAGGGTGTGGGAGAGTAGGACACCGCCGGAACATCATTCGCGAAACCCCCTGACCTCACGGTCAGGGGGTTTCTGCGTTTTCGGGGTGAGTTTGCTGCGTCTTATGGCACAACCGGCGTGGCGGGGAACAACGCGTGCCGCGGGTTCCGTTGTGCAAAGCATGGATTCGGCTGTGCGAGAACCGGCTACCAGCCGGCCGAGGCTGCGGGTGACGCTGAGTTACCTGCTGCTGCTCGCCTTGTCGACGATCGTGCTCACCATCCTGAACGATGCCGCCGCAACGAAAGTCGTCCTGCACGCCAGCACCAACCTGCACAATCTGCTCCACGGCCACGTCGGCACCCTCTTCTCCAGCGCGCTGATCATCGGCGATGACACCGTCGCCTGGGGCGTGCTGATCATGTTCGGCGCGCTGCTCGCCCTGTCGGAGTTGAGGTTCGGCGGTCGCCGGCTCTTGGCGGTCTTCCTCGCCGGTCATATCGGCGCGACTTTGCTGGTAGCCATCGGTCTCTGGATCGGGGTCCACCAGGACTGGCTCCCCGACAGCATCGCGTCGGCCGAGGACGTGGGAATCAGTTACGGCGCCATGGCTTTGGTCGGCGCGCTGATCGCCTCCATCCCCAGTGACTTCCGATTCCTCTGGGCCGCAGGCTGGTCCGCCCTGGCCATCGACGCCGTCCTGGCCGGCCGCACCTTCACCAATGTCGGTCACCTCCTGGCCCTCGCCATCGGCTTGGCCCTCGGCTACCGCATGCTCAAAGCCGCCGACACTCCACGCCGCCGCCTGACCTGGATCGAAGGCGCACTGCTCGCCTTGGCCGTACTTTTATCAGCGGCGCTGCTCATCGGTTGATGCGAAGATGCCGGGGTGAGTTGGGATCCGGAAACGTTCGTCATCCGTCGCACCTTGCGCCTCCCGGAGGTCGACGGCCCGGCCGGACCCGGCGCCACCGCCACCCGCCAGTTCGACGCCGTGCTCATGTCGGTGGGGTTCAAGCTTTCCGGTGCGTTGCTGACCCGCCTGTCGGGCCTGTCGGAGGCGACCGTCATCGATACCGCGGTGCGCGTGCTGCCGATTGTCGAGCGCATGGCCGGCGCACACGTCGAGCACAACGCGTACTTCAAGGACTTCCCCGCGAATGTGCCGGACACCGTCGAGTTCTGGATGGACTGCCTGCTCGACGCCCTGACCGACGAGCTCGCCGCCGCGCGGATCGCCGCTGACGCCGACCTGGGTGTGCTGAACCTGCTGGCGCTGCCGAAGTACGGCCGCTACCAGCACACCTATGCGGAACTGGCGGCGGCGCACGACGAACTGCTGGCCTCCGCGAGCGATCGGGTAACCGTGCTGCACGCCGGAGCGCCACTGGCCGAGGAGATCTCGGCGCTGTATCTCGCCATGGCCGGTGCAACGACGCCGCTGGGCGCCGAGGAGCTGGCCGCGCTCCGAGAGCTGGCGCTGTACTGCGCCACCGGTCCACAGCCCGCCGTTATTCCCGTCCGTGAGCATCGGACGCTGGTGAACGAGGTCCGGCTCGCCGCGTGCGCGGAACTGCTCGTCGATACCGTGACCGATGTACTGCGCCTGGCCTGCCGGCTGTCCGAGGGCGACGCCTCCCTGTTGTCGCCTACCCGCTTTCGTTCGCTGTCCCGCCGCAATCGTCGCGCTCTACTCGCAGCCCTGGATGCGGTGATCGCGGCGCAGCCCGCGAAACTGGGCGATATCGCGGCCCACCGGGAAGCCTGGAAACGGCTCGGCGAGCGCCTGCATCCGCACGAGTTTCCCCAGTGGCCCGATGCCGCGGCGGTTTTCGAGGTCGCGCGCGGCGACCGGCACGCCCCGTCCTTCGCGTCGCGCCTCGAGCGGCTGTTGTCCACCGGCGATGTGATCGGTGCGGTCACTCTGCTGCGGGCGGCGCCGGGTCAGCTGTTCCGCTCGCTGGACCGGCTCTTGCGCTCGGCGGCTGACGATTCCGAGCGCGCGGCCGTGGTGAGCGCGGTCGAGGCCACGTGTGGTGAGGTGTCGGGCCGGGTGCTGCTGTCGGTCCGAGAACACCTGGAGAACCGGGCTGCGACGCCGGATACCCCGGTATCGCACGGTGCGGCCGGGCGGCGGGTGTTCACGAATCGGGTGGGGCGCGGGAAGGTGGTTCCCGATACCCGGGAGCCGATCGACGCCGGTCTCCTGGACCGGTTGTGCGCGTTGCTGGATGCCGAGTTGCGCCGGCGGCTGCCGGTGCGGCCCCGCGTGGTGATCGACCCGGACATGCTGGAAGTGGCCTTGCCGTTGAGCGGCAAGGCGATCAGCGGCGGGCTGGGGGTACTGCCGCGCGGGTCGATCGGCCAGGTGCGGGGTGAGCTGCTGCGGTTCTTCGTGTATTGGCACGAGCGTGCCGAGCGCACTGATTTCGATCTGTCGGCGCTACTGCTGGACACCGGCTTCGAGGAATGCGGCTGGCTGTCGTACACGAATCTGACCGAGCTGGGCGGCATGCATTCCGGCGATATCACCGAGGCTCCCGACGGCGCTTCGGAATTCATCGAGATCGAATTGGGCAAGGTGGCGGCGCACGCGGTGCTACCGCAGGTGAACATCTACTCGGGGGAGGGTTTCGAGCAGGTGCGGGAGTCCTTCTTCGGTTTCATGCTGCGCGAGGCGGATCAGGCCGGACTGCCGTACGAGCCGCGCACCGTGCGCATGAAATCCGAACTGCGGGGCGCGGGCCGGATCTCCTTCCCGCTGGTGTTCTTTCGCCGGGGCGACGAGTGGCGGGTGAAGTGGCTGCATCTGAATCTGGCGGGCGAGCCGGATTACAACCGGGTGGAGGAGAATTCGGTGACGACGGCCGATCTGGCCCGGGCCGTGGTGGACCGGGACTACCTGACCGTGCGTTATCTCGCGGGTTTGATGAGCGCCGAGGTGGTGGTGTGGAGCGGCGAAACCCTCACCGAGCCGGTCACTTTCATCGGGATGGCCCGCCCGGACGACCTGCCCGCGGGTTGCGAGATCTTCACTCCGGAAAATCTTGGTGACTTGATCCCGGCCTGACTGTTACCGTGGGAAGCGGCGAGGCCATGGGGGAGCTTCCTTCTAATCTTTCTTTGGGTAGAAAACACTCCAGCACCTCCGCTCTCCTCGCCGCCTGCGGTCCGCCGGACCGCTCGACTCGTACCAGGAAGGGAGCCGGTCATGCGTCCACACGCTGCTGTCGTGGCTCGCCCTCGCTACGAGGTGATCCTGGTGTCTTCGCCGGCTCGGTGCCGGCTGCGCGGCCGGTACTGAGTACCCGGACCTCATTCATCCCGTAATTCCCGGTCCGGGAATCGCGCTGTCCTGTCCAGGATCAGCACGAAGGACGTAAGACCGTGCGTACCAATGTTTCCCGACAATCCCTCGCCACCGTTCGCAACCTCGGCATTCTCGCGCACGTCGATGCGGGGAAGACCACCGTCACCGAGCGGATGCTGTTCCGCACCGGTATGACGCACAAGCGCGGTGAGGTGCACGACGGCACCACCGTCACCGATTTCGATCCGCAGGAACGCGATCGCGGCATCACCATTTTCGCGGCCGCCGTGAGCTGTGAGTGGAACGGTCACCGGCTGACCGTCATCGATACTCCCGGGCACGTCGACTTCTCCGATGAGGTGGAGCGCTCGCTGCGCGTATTGGACGGTGCCATAGCGGTTTTCGATGCGGTCGCCGGTGTGGAGCCGCAGAGCGAATCGGTGTGGCGGCGGGCGGATCGCTATGCCGTGCCGCGCCTCGCGTTCGTCAACAAGATGGATCGCGCCGGGGCGGACCTGGACGCGGCCGTCGCGTCGATTCGCGCACGGCTGCACCCGAATCCGCTGCTGGTGCAGTTGCCGATCGGCAGCGAAGACGAGTTCACCGGAGTGGTGGACCTGGTTCGCATGCGCGCCATGGTGTGGGCGGACGGGGCCGCGGTGCCCGTCGTGGAACCGATTCCCGATCACCTCGCCGAGCAGGCGCGCGACCGTCGTCGCGCGCTGGAAGAAGCAGTAGTAGAACATGATTCGAACGCTTTGGAGGAATATGTCGAACACTCGGCACTGGCCGACGACACCCTGTCCGCGGCCCTGCGCGCGCTGACCCTTTCGGGTGCGGCCGTCGTGGTGCTGTGCGGCGCGGCCTACCGCAACCGTGGCATCGAGCCGTTGCTCGACGCCGCCGTGGCCTACCTGCCCTCGCCGCTGGACCGGACAGCCGATCCGGCGGAATCGCTTGCGGCACTGGTGTTCAAGGTGCACGCCACGCCCACCGGCCGGCTCACCTTCGTGCGCCTGTACTCGGGCGAGCTGCGCAAGGGCGACACGGTGCTGGACGCGGGTCCGGGCCGCCGCGAACGCATCGCCCGCATCCTGCGCGTGCAGGCGGATCGGCACGAGGAGGTGGAGGTCGCGACCGCCGGCGATATCGTCGCGCTGGTCGGCCCGAAGCAGGCCCGGGTCGGCGCGACCCTGTGCGCACCCGAGGCTCCGGTCCTGCTGGAACCGCCGAACCCGACGGATCCGGTGATCTCGGTGGCGGTCGAGGCCAAGAACAATGCCGAGGCCGAGAAGCTGGCCGTGGCGCTGTCCCGGATAGCGGAGGAAGACCCGTCGCTGGTGGTCCGCACGGATCCCGAAACGGGTCAGACGCTGCTGGCCGGTATGGGCGAACTGCACCTCGAGGTCGTGGTGGAGAAGCTGCGCCGCGACCGCGGCCTGGTGGTGACCGTCGGCCAACCGCAGGTCGCCTACCGCGAAACCGTGGTCCGCGGAGTCACCGGCTTCACCTACCGCCACGTCAAGCAGGACGGCGGTTCCGGACAGTGGGCGCACATCGTCCTCGACGTCCGGCCGCTGGGTGCATCTCGTGACAGCGATGCCGCTCCCGGCCTCGTCGAGCACGAGACAAGCGGTTTCCGCACGGCCGCCACCGGTTTCGAGTTTGCCTCCACCGTGGTGGGCGGCCGGGTGCCCGCCGAGTTCGTCCGTGCAGTCGAGCAGGGCTGCCGCGACGCACTCGCGACGGGTCCCCTGGCGGGCCACCCGGTGACCGGGCTGCACGTCACGCTGGTCGACGGCGCGACGCACAGCAAGGACTCCTCCGAGCTGGCCTTCCGCACCGCGGCCCGCCTCGGCCTCCGGGACGCCCTCCGCGCCAGTGCGATGGCAACGTTGGAACCGGTGGTGGAAATGACCGTCATGGTGCCGGAGGACTACGTCGGCGCCGTCCTGGGCGACCTGGCCGCCCGCCGCGCCCGCGTCTCCGGTTCGGTGACCCGAACCGGCGTCGTGGTGATCACGGCAGCCGTCCCCCTGGCCGAACTATTCGGCTACGCAACCCGTTTGCGCAGCCGAACCCAAGGCCGAGGCACCTTCACCACCCGCCCGCTCGGCTACGCCCCGGCGCAGTAACCACGGGACCAGTCGGTGGCGGCGTACCTGCTACGCCGCCACCGACTTCCGCCCCGATTCCTGCGCCCGAATACGGAATCTGCTGCCGCTCGGGCTCACCCCCCACCCAGTTC
This sequence comes from Nocardia yamanashiensis, assembly GCF_021183565.1. Lineage (NCBI taxonomy): Bacteria > Bacillati > Actinomycetota > Actinomycetes > Mycobacteriales > Nocardiaceae > Nocardia > Nocardia yamanashiensis. The sequence continues at coordinate 5,368,845 of NZ_CP089226.1, read as the reverse complement.
AATCTGCTCGCCTCGGCCGGACGGCTGGGACGGCAGGGGAACTGCCGACCCGGCAGCAGATCGCCGATATGACCGCTCGTCGTGGAGATCGTCTGCCGGGCCGGGGGTTCCGGCTGTGGGGGTCAGGATTTGACGAGGATCGCGCGTGGGTAGAGCAGGGAGAAGCCGCGGGCCTGGGCGTTCTGCTGGGATTTTGAGGCGGGCTGGGTGGTGATGGTGGCGATGTCGGAGCCGGCGGCGCGGGCGTCGGACAGGCGGGCGGCGAGCAGGGCGGTTTGGACGCCGTGGCGGCGATGTGCGGGAACTGTTGCCGCGCCGGTCAATTGGGCGATGCCTGCGGCGAGGCGCATGCTCGCGCCGCCGGCGGGGGCGTCGTTGCGGCGCGCGAGGTAGCGGGTCACGCCGGCGGCGGCGGTCAGGTCGCGCATGGCGGCGGCGATGATTTCGCGGGGGAATTCCTCGTGGGAGGCGATGCCCTGGGCGTCGGGGTGGGCGAAGCCGTCGGCGACCAGGGTGAGCCAGAGGTCGAATTCGGTGTCGTCGCTGGGGGAGACGACGACGCCGGGTGCGGGGGTGGGCAGGTCTACGCCGGTGAGTGCCAGGCCGAGGACGTTCTCGAATCCGAGCAGCCGATAGCCGCGGGCGGTCAGCAGGGCGCCGATCTCGGGGTCGGCGAGGTGGGAGAGCTCCACCTGGACGGGGGTGTCGCGCTTGGCGTACAGGGCTTCGATCTCGACCAGTTCGCGCGTGGTGGGCACCCCGTCGAAGCCGAGGCCCGCCACCTTGTTGAGCGGTGAACCGGGTTCGGCGTAGGCGGCCACGCCGCCCGCGAGGGGGATGGCGAAGCCCTGGCCGTCGGACCGGCGGGCGTGGGCGGCGGCCGCGCCCTTGGTGATCAGATCCGTTTCCACGCCCTCGATGCGTGCGCCCAGCTCCATCCCGCAGAACAGCGTGCCCTGATCAGTCATGGCCCGAGCCTAGTTCGCGGCCGAACCCTGCCGCCTCCGGTTTTCCCGCCGGTCCGTAGGGTCGAGCCGTGGCTGTTGATCATGCGACCGGTCGGGGCGATGGGCTCGTCGTCGGATTCGACCTGGATATGACCTTGATCGATTCCCGGCCGGGCATCGCCGCCGTCTGGGATGCGGTGGCCGCCGAAACCGGCGTGCCGATCGATTCCGCGCTCGCCGTGTCACGGCTCGGGCCGCCCTTGCAGATCGAGGCCGCGCACTGGTTCCCGGAAGATCAGGTGCCGGGCGTGGTCGCGCGCTATCGCGAGCTGTACCCCGGGCTGGCCATCACACCGAGCCGGGAACTGCCGGGCGTGGACGATGCGCTGGCGGCCGTGCACAAGGCGGGCGGCAAGGTCCTGGTGATCACCGCCAAGAACCAGCCGCAGGCGCAACTGCATGTGGATCACCTGGGGATGGATGTGGATGATCTCGTGGGCGGGGTGTGGGCGGAGGAGAAGGGCGAGGTGCTGCGCGCGCACGGCGCCCGCATCTACGTCGGCGATCACCTCGGAGATGTGCGCGGCGCGAAGGCCGCGGGCGCGATCGCGGTGGCGGTGACCACGGGACCGTATGCGGCGGAGGAACTCTCGGCCGAAGGCGCGGACGTGGTGCTGACCGACCTCACCGAGTTCCCGGCCTGGCTCGCCGGTCACCTCGACGCCTGACGCGCGAAACCGAATCTCCGCCCCCGGCGGCGCATTCGACGGCCCGCGCTCGCCCCCTGTTCCCGGGCGGGCGCGGATGGTCTTTGACTTCACGGTGATTCGAACACTGTCGAGGCCCGTGGCGCCTAATTACTCTCTGGCGCACGGTCACGAGTATCAGCATGTTCGAGCCCCGGCTCGCTGATCGGCAACCCTCGCGCGGCGGTGGGGTGCCCCGGGTGACGACCAGGCGGTGTCCGACCGGGCATCGCAAGCGCTTTCAGGCCCGGGCGTCGCGTGGGTGAGTCACAGAGGAACAAGATGAGCAAGCAGTGGTCCGGGTCGCGTCGGCTCCGGCTGGTGGTGGGTGTCGCGTCGGCGGCGTTGGTGGCGGGTCTGACGGGGGCGTGCTCCGACAGTTCTTCCGCGGACAAGGGGACGGTCTACTTCGGGGTGTCGGGGCCCAAGACGGGCGCCTCGGCGGAGTACGGGCGGCTCTGGCAGCAGGGCTTCGACCTGGCCTTGGACGAGATCAACGCGGCCGGCGGAATCGACGGCAAGAAGGTCGAATTGAAGTGGGAGGACTCGCAATCCGACCCGAAGCAGACGGTGCCGATCGCCACCAAGTTCGTGGGCGACAACTCCATCATCGCGGAGCTGGGCGACTTCTCCTCGCCGGCCTCCATCGCGGCGTCGCCGGTGTACAACCGGGGCAAGCTGGTGCAGTACGGGTTCACCAACTCCTCCACCGATTTCACCAAGGGCGGGGACTACTCGTGGAGCCCGTCGATCACCCTGGACGTGTTCCAGGAGCGCAACGCCCAGTGGGTGTCGGCCAAGGCCAAGAAGGTTTCCGTGGTCTACCTCGAAACCGACTGGGGTAAGCAGGCTTTCAAGTTCTTCGAGCAGTTCGCGAAGGAGAAGGGCGTCGAGATCGTGTACTCGTCGCCGATCCTGCCCGACTCGCAGGACTTCCGTCCGGTGCTGATCAAGGGCCGCGACGCCAACCCGGATGCGTTCGTGCACTTGGGCTATGGCCCGGACGGCGCGCTCGTGGTGAAGCAGCTGCGCGATGTCGGCTTCGGCGGGCAGTTCTTCGGCGGGCAGAACACCCCGCAGTTCATCTCGCTGGCGGGCACCGCGGCCGAGGGCGACATCGTCAACGGCGTGTTCTCGGCCTCGGACCCGAACCCGAAGATCCAGGCGTTCGTCGGCAAGTTCAAGGCCAAGTTCGGCACCGACCCGGGCGATTTCAACGTGTACGCCTATGACGCGCTCAATGTGCTGGTCAAGGCCGCCAAGCAGGGCGGGGCGACCCGCGAGGGCATTCTGAAGGGCCTGCGCGAGATCAAGGACTTCGACGGCATCGGCCTGGGCACGTTCGCCTTCGACCAGGGCACGCGTCGTCCCAGCGGCGTGAAGCCGATCGAGCTGGTGCTGAAGAACGGGCAGTTCGTGCCCACCGGGAACAAGTAGATGTTCGACACGCTCATCGCGGGTCTGGTCCACGGCAATGCGTACGCGCTCATTGCCGTGGGCATCACGCTGATCTTCGGGGTCAGCAATGTCATCAACTTCGCGCACGGCGCGATCTTCGCCTTCGGGTCGGTGTTCGGCTGGTGGCTGATCGCCGAGCACGGGCTGCCGCTGTGGGCGGCGCTGATCCTGGTGGTGGGGGCGACCGCGCTGGTCGGCGTCGCCATCGACGTGCTGGCGGTGCGGCCGCTGCGGCGCGCGCCCGCCATCGCGGCGCTGCTGGCGACGGTGGCGGTCGGGCTGATCATCGAGAACGTGGTGGCCATCGTGTTCGGGCCGGACACCCGGCCGTTCCCACAGGTGTTGTCCACCAATAACTTCCGGCTCGGCGGGGTGCGGTTCGGCACCTCCGACGTGGTCATGTTCGCCATCACCGTCACGGTGATGGCGGGGCTGTGGGCGTTCCTGCGCTACAGCCGGCACGGGCTGGCCATTCGGGCCACCGCGCAGGATCCGGACGCCGCCGCGCAGATGGGCATCGGGGTGGGGCGGGTGCAGTCGCTGGCCTTCGCCATCGCGTCCGGGCTGGGCGGGCTGGCGGGGATCTTCGTCGGGCTCTACAACTCGAATATCTCGCCGACCAGCGGCGGGGTGGTCGGGATGACCGGGTTCGTGGCGGCCACCATCGGCGGGCTCGGATCGATTCCGGGGGCCGTGGTGGGCGGTTTCGTGCTCGGGCTGGTGGAGGCGTTCGGCATCTACACCTTCGGGGACGGGTACCGGGACCTGATCACGTTCGGGCTGCTGGTGGTGTTCCTGGTGCTGCGGCCGGGCGGGCTGCTGGCGCGGCCGCCGGCCATCGAATCCGAACCGCTGACCGGGACGTTCCTGGGGGCCGGGCGGCAGCTGCGGGTGCGGTGGTGGCATGCGCTCATCGCGTTCGCCCTTGCGGGACTGGTGATTCCGGCGATCTCGAACGATTACGGCATCTCGGTGGGGACGCAGATCGTGGCGTACGCGATCATCGCGGTGTCCATGACGCTGGTCGCGGGGTCGGCGGGACAGCTGGCCATCGGGCAGGCGGGTCCGATCGCCATCGGGGCGTATACCTCTGCGGTGCTGACGGTTTCGCACGGCCGGTCGTTTCTGCCCGCGATCGTCATCGCGGGAATCGTCGCGGCCGTGGCGTCTTCGGTGCTGGCCGCGCCGCTGTGGCGGCTGGGCGGGCACTATGTCGCGATCGCCACCCTGGGCATCGGCATCGTGACGGTGGCGTTGATCCGCAATTGGGAGCCGGTGACGCGTGGCAGCTACGGCATCTTCGGGATTCCCGCGCCGTCGCTGTTCGGGTTCGAATTCACCACGCACAAACAGATTTTCCAGCTGGAGCTGGTGGTGCTGGCCATCGTGCTGGCGGTGATCGTGGGCGTGCAGCGGTCACGGCTGGGCACGGTCATAAAGTCGATCGGCGCGGACGAAGTGGCGGCGCGCTCGGCCGGTGTGCCGGTGCGCGACTACAAGGCGCTGGCCTTCGCCATCGCGGCGTTCTTCTCCGGGATCGGCGGGGCGCTGTTGGCGCACCAGTACTCCTACATCGATCCGACCGTGTTCAACCTGCCCATGTCGCTGCTGGTGGTGACGATCCTGGTGCTCGGCGGCACCTCGTCGCCGTACGGCGCGGTGCTCGGCGCGGCGGTGCTGATCGGCGCGCCCGAGGCACTCCGGCTGGCACCCGAATGGCGAATCGTGTTGTACGGCTTGGTCTTGCTGCTCGTGGTCCGCTTCCGGCCGCAGGGCATCCTGGTGAGGAGGGAACGTGTCCCCGTCAACGCCTGAACCCGTGCTGCAGGTGACCGGCCTGCGCCGCTCGTTCGGCGGCGTGCACGCCGTGGACGGCATCGACCTGACCGTCGCGCCCGGCGAGTTCGTCGCGATCATCGGGCCCAACGGCTCCGGCAAATCGACCACCATCAACCTCATCTCCGGCGTCCTGAAACCCGACGCCGGGGAAGTCCTGGTGCGCGGCAAGCGAATCCGCCCCGGCAAGCCCGAAGCCGCCGCGGCGGCCGGGCTGGCCCGGACCTTTCAGAACGGCCGTGTCTTCGGCAATATGACGGTTCGCGAGAACGTGGACGTCGGCTTGCAGACGACGCTCACCGCGTCTCGCCCACTGCGGTCGCTGGCGAATCTGCCGGTGCTGCGCTGGGTTTCGCTGCTCGCCGAACTGGCCGTGGCCCTGGTGCCGACGCCCGCCGCGCGGGCGGAACGCAAGGCGACCGCGGACCGTATCGACGCGCAACTGGCCCGCTTCGGCGAACGCCTCACCCCGCGCGCCGAAAACCCCGCCTACACCCTCTCCTACGCCAACCGCCGCCGCACCGAGATCGCCCGAGCCCTGGCTTTGGAGCCGGACCTGCTGCTCCTCGACGAGCCGGCCGCCGGCATGAACCAGACCGAAACCGCCGAAATCGGCAGGCAGCTGGCCGAACTGAAGGCCCAGGGCCAAACCGTCCTGCTGGTCGAACACAAGATGGACATCGTCCACGACCTCTCCGACCGCGTGCTGGTCCTGGACGAAGGCCGCGTCATCGCCGAAGGCAAACCGGACGAGGTCCTCGCCGACCCCCGCGTCATCGAGGCCTACCTCGGCCGCAGCCGGGTGACTCCGGCCGCTGAATCCGGAGTGGATGGTTCGGGCGAGCCCGAAGCCGGGCCGGAGACCGCGGTGAGCGTATCCGGCGAGGAAGACCGAGACGAAGCCGTCGGCGCGGGCCGGTCCGACGAGGTGCGCGGTGAAGGGAAGGTGACGGCGGATGCCTGAGACCGAGGGCGTGCCGCTGCTCGAGTTCGATCGGGTGGTGGTGCATTACGGGCCGTCGCGGGCGTTGAACGAAGTCTCGCTGAAGGTGTTTCCGGGGGAGATCGTTTCGCTGCTGGGCGGGAACGCGTCCGGGAAGTCGACGACTATGAAGACGGCGCTGGGGTTGTTGAAGCCGACCTCGGGGGCGGTGCGGATCGACGGGGTGGATGTCAGCAAGACTCCGCCGTCGGCGCGGATCGCGGCGGGGTTGGCTTCGGTGCCCGAGGCGCGGCGGGTGTTTCCGGCCATGACGGTGGAGGAGAACCTTTTCGTCGGCGGGTATATCCGGAAGGAGCGGCGGGCGGTGCTGGCTGCGCGGGCGGGGGAGATGTTCGATCATTTCCCGCGCTTGGCCGAGCGGCGGAAGCAGCGGGCGGGGACATTGTCCGGTGGGGAGCAGCAGATGCTGGCTTTCGCGCGGGCGTTGATGAGCAAGCCGCGGTTGATCTGCATGGACGAGCCGACCATGGGGTTGTCGCCGTTGTTCGTGGACCGGGTGCTCGATGAGATCGCGCGGCTGAACAAGGAACTCGGGCTGGCGATTCTGATCGTGGAGCAGCAGGCCGAACTGGCGCTGAGCATCGCGCACACGGCGAACGTGCTGCGGACCGGGGAGATCGTATTGCACGGTCCGGCAGCGGAATTGGTGGGCGATCCGGCGGTGCGGGACGCGTATCTGGGGAAGGTGACGGTATGAGTGTGCAGGGCACCGCGATCCGGCGGCTGGGGTTCTTCACCCGGCTGGTGCGCGCCGACGCGAGTGAGGATGCGGCGCAGGTGTATCGGGAGGCGCTGGAACAGTTCGAGCTGGCGGAACGGCTGGGCTACGACACCGCGTGGGTGGCGCAGCATCATCTGGATCCGGCGGAGGGCGGATTGCCGTCGCCGTTCGTGTTCCTGGCGCACGCCGCCGCGCGCAATCCGCGACTGCGGCTGGGAACGGCCATCGTGACGCTGGCCCTCGAGGATCCGATCCGGGTGGCCGAGGACGCGGCGGTGCTGGACGTGCTCAGCGGCGGGCGGCTCGAATTGGGTTTCGGGGCGGGTGGTTCCAAGCACGCCTTCGAATTGTTCGATCTCGGCGACGCGGACCGGCAGCGGGTGTACGCGGACAAGCTCGCGAAAGTCGTCGCCGCACTGGATGGCGCGCCGCTGGTCGAGGATCGCGGTCTGAATCCGCCCGCCGGCGGTCTGCGTAATCGTCTGTGGCAGGCCACTTTCTCGGCCGGCGGCGCGGAACGGGCGGGCCGCGCCGGTGACGGGCTGCTGCTGTCGAAGGCACAGCCGCGCGATGCCGCGAACGCGGACGCCACCCTGTGGGAAATCCAGCAGCCGCTGGTGGACGCCTACCTGAAGGCGCTGCCGGACGGCGTCGAACCCCGGATCGGGGCCTCCCGAGGCGTTTTCGTGGCCGACGATCACGACGCCGCCGTCGCCCTGGCCGAACGCGGCGCGGAACGTTTCCTGGAGCAGTTGCGCCGCAACCATGTTCCGGACCTCGCCACCACGGTCTCGGACGTGCTGCGCGACTCCTACTTCGGCACCCCCGGCGAGGTGGTCGAGCAGCTGTCCGCCGACACCGCGCTGCTGCGCTCCACCGACTTCATCGTGCAGGTCCACCCGGTCGATCCCGGCCACGCGGCGACCCTGCGCTCCATCGAACTCATCGCCACCGAGGTTGCCCCGCAACTGGGTTGGCGAGCCGACGAAAGGAATCAGCAGTGAGCGAGGCGACTGCCGTCGCGCCGGCCGAGGCCACCCCGGTGGCCGGCGACCGGTCCGGCGATGTGATCGACGCGGTGCTGGGCGACCACGCGGCCGCGGTGCGGGAACTGCGGCAGGCGCGACCCGCCGTGGTCGAGCACACCCAGGGCGTCTACGACGCCTTGTTCGACGGTCCCGCCGCCGAGTCGGTCGGCCGGGAACGCTTGGTCGCGGCCGCTGTGGCGGTCGCCGAACTGGCGGGCGCGCCCGAATTGGCCGCGCACTACGCCGGTCTCGGCACCACCCCGGCCGAGGGCGATCCGGTGCTGGCGGCCATCCTGCGCCACGCCGCGCGGGTCACCAGCGCCCCGGCGGCCATCACCCGCGCCGATATCGACGCGCTCGCCGCCGCCGGACTGTCCGAGCGCGACATCGTGACGGTCGCCCAGCTCATCGGATATGTGCACTACCAGGTCCGGCTGCTGGCCGGCCTCAGCCTGATCGGAGCGTCGCATGAGTGAGGTCCGCAGCGTCGAGATCGACCGGCGGCCAACCGGATTCACCCAGGAGCAGCTGGACTGGGTGCCGTGGGTGGAGCCCATCGTGCTGGCCGACGCCGACGACGCGCAGCGTCCGTTGCTGGAAGGTGACCGCGGTATCGGGCCGTACTTCCGGCTGCTGGCGCGCAATGCCGGCGTGCTGCGGCACCGCAGCGCGAACGACAAAGAGATCTTTTACGGCCGTACCGGTTTGGGGCGTGCCGAACGAGAACTCGCCGCCACCGTCACCTCCCGGCACAACGGGTGTGAATATTGCGCCTCCGTGCATTCCCGATTCACCACCGCGCTGTCCAAGCGCGGCGACGATGTGCAGCGTTTGCTGGACGAAGGCAATACCGTCCGGATCGATGAAAAATGGGATGCCGTAATCGATTTCGTGGACGCGCTGGCCGCCAATCCGCCGCGTGCGGAACAGGCGCACCTGGACCGGCTGCGCGCGGTCGGTTTCGGCGATACCGAGATTCACGATCTGGTGCTGTCCACCGCGTCGTTCTCGTGGGCGAATCGGCTCATGCTCACCCTCGGTGAACCGGAGGTCCCGCAACCTTCGGAGCCGTGACAAACGGTTCCAGCCATTTCCCGGCGCTCCGGTATCGCTTCGGCGGTGCCGGAGCGTTCGGCATTTCCGGGGACTTGGATAACCGCAGGTGGAAGCGGTTTCCGCAAGATCGCGAAATAAACCTAGATTTTTCCTGGAAAACCTCCGCGCGAGTCATGGCGGTCGGTATGGTCCCGATAGCAAACAGTCAGTGACAGCACTGACCGCATAGTTCGAATCGGAGCACCACAATGACAGACCTCATCTCGGGCATCCTTTCCCAGACCATCCTGAAGCTGATCGCCAGCGGTTCGGCGAGCCTGTCGGCGAAGTAGCCACGGCGATGCCACCTTTCGGCTACTGCGCGGAAGCCGAGCGGGTGGTCGCGGGCCCGATCCATGACGAGGGGATCGGGCCCGTCGTCGTCTCCGGGGTGCGCCGGCGCTCCGGGGCTGGTCGCCACGCGCGTCGCGCCGACTCGCGGAATAAGTTCTAAAAATATCCTAGAAAAGTATTCCGTCCAGTTCGTCCGCTCTGTATCGTGTGGAACGGCAAACGATCAGTGACTTTCGGGTCTTTGCGACATCGGACCGCGTGTCTCCCCCCGGACCCGCGTTCCGAACCCGGGACAGTTCCCCTGCCTATACCCGCTGTCCCGGGTGCGTCGCAGTACCCGAAGTCATTGAGCCAACTTTCGGCTAACGCGCGGTAAGCCGAAGGAACAAACGAAGGGCCCGATCCATGACGAGGGGATCGGGCCCTTCGGTATTGTCTGGCGCAATGTCACAGGAAACGAACGCGGGAAGAATGTACGCCGGGCAGCCCGTAGAAGACCGGCAGCGGCAGCGTCGTGCGCGTTTTCTGGAGTCCGGGCTGACGGTGTTCGCGCGAGACGGATACGCCAACAGCTCCGTCGGCGCGATTTGCAAGGACGCCGGTCTCTCCTCACGGCAGTTCTACGAGGAGTTCACCGGTCGCGAATCGCTGCTGCTGGAACTCTACGAACAGATCGACCGGGAATCGCGGGAAGCGGTGGCGGCCACCATCGCCGAGCAATCCGAGGCCAGCGCCGTGGACGTCATCGACGCCGCGGTCCGCGCCTACATCGAGTCGATCGGACGCGACCCACGCAAAGCCAGAGTCGCCCTCGTCGAAGTCGTCGGCGCGGGCCCCAAGGTCGAGAAGTTCCGCCTGGAACTCCGCCGAGCCTGGGGCGCGCTGCTCGCCTCCGCCGCCGAGGACGCCGCCATGCACGGCGAAATCCCGCCGGGCGACTACGAAATGCGCGTCCTCGCCATCATCGGCGCGGTCAACTACGTGGTCGACGCCTGGAGCGGGTCCGAACCCAGACCACCGCTGGACGACGTCATCGCCGTCCTGCGCCGCATCATCATGGGCGCGGTCAGCGCCTGAACCCACGCCGAATCCGGCATCCACCACAGCGAATTCGCACCCGTTTCCCCTGCCCGGGGACGGGTGCGAACTAGTTCCGGCGGGTAGCGTGCCGCGCATGGAGACTGTGCCGATCCAGATGCCGGACGGAACCGCCGTGAAGGTGCGGCTGATTCCGGCGCGTGGGGCGCACCGGCATCCGATCACGCCCGACGCGCCGCGACCGGTGGTGGTGATCGTGCCGGGGCTGGGCGTGCCCGGGGAGTACTACTCGCTGTTCGGATCGCCCTTGGCCGCACGCGGGTTCGACGTGGCGCTGCTGGAGCTGCGCGGCAACGGGGACAGCCGGCCGAATCCCGCCTCCGCCTACGGGTATCAGGAGCTGGTGGCGGTGGACTTCCCGGCCATGTTCGAGGTGGTGCGGGAACGGTTCCCGGACAGCACGCCATACCTGCTGGGGCACAGCATGGGCGGGCAGCTGGGGGTCATGTACGCCTCTCGCATCCGCGGGCGCCTGGGCGGGCTGATCCTGGTCGCCTCGGGGACGCCGTATCACCGCGGATTCCACGGCTTGACCGGGACCGGGCTGCGGCTCGGCAGCGCGGCCGTCTCGCTGACCGCCAACCTGGCCGGATTCTGGCCCGGGAACACGCTGCCCGCAGGCGGATTCGGCCGGCAGTCGAAGCAGCTGATCGCCGATTGGGCGCGTTTGGCGCGCACGGGCAGGTTCCAGCCCGCCGACGCCGATATCGACTACGAGGAGCGCATTCGGAGGCTCAAACTGCCGGTCCTGTCGATCACGCTGACCGGAGACGAGCTGACGCCGCAGAATTCGGCCGGCCACCTGCTCGACAAACTGCCCAACGCCAAGGTCACCCGCTGGCACAACCCGGAGTCGCTGGGCCACAACGGCTGGATCAGCGATCCCGAATCCACCCTCGACTACGTCGAAAAATGGCTCCGGGACCGCTGATTCGGCGACCGTGCTCCCGTAGCCGCGATCACTCCCGCGGGGTTTCAGGGGCTTGCCCCTGAGAGCTACGAGAGTTGTCCACTACCGTGGGCGCTCAGGGCGTGGTGCGGTCGATCAGCGTCTGGGTGAAGAATTCGTAGATGAGCGCCGCTTGGAAGGCGGACTGCTTGTTGTCCGCCGCGCCGCCGTGCCCGCCTTCGATGTTCTCGTGGTACCAGATCGGGTGACCCTGGGATTCCAAGAGCGCGGCCATCTTCCGGGCGTGACCGGGGTGGACGCGGTCGTCGCGGGTGGAGGTGGTGAGCAGGATCGGCGGGTACTTCGCCTCCGGATCGGTGTTCTGGTACGGGGAGTACTTGGCGATGTACTCCCACTCCTCCGGCTTGTCCGGGTCGCCGTACTCGGCCATCCAGGACGCGCCCGCCAGCAGCAGGTGATAGCGCTTCATGTCGAGCAGGGGGACCTGGCACACGATGGCCCCGAACAATTCCGGGTAGCGGGTCAGCATGACGCCCATCAGCAGACCGCCGTTGCTGCCGCCGACCGCGCCCAGCTGATCGTGGGTGGTGATGCCGCGCGCCACCAGATCCCGGGCGATGGCCGCGAAGTCCTCGTAGGCCTTGTGGCGGTTGGCCTTCAGGACGGCGGTGTGCCATTCGGGGCCGTACTCGCCGCCGCCGCGAATATTGGTCATCACCCAGGTGCCGCCGCGTTCCAGCCAGCCCATGCCCGACGCGCCGCTGTAGGCGGGCGTGCGCGACACCTCGAAACCGCCGTAGCCGGACATGATGGTCGGTCCGGGCACGCCCTTGCGATCACGGTGGCGGATCACGAAATACGGGACCATGGTGCCGTCGTCGGAGCGGGCGAAGAACTGCTCGGTCTCCACCCCGTCGGCGTCGAAGAACTCGGGTTCGCGCTTGAGCACCTCGGTGGCGCCGCCGACCGACGCCGACATGAGCGTGGTCGGGCTGGTGAAACCACTGGTGGAGAGCATGAATTCGTCACCGCCCTCGAGCGGGTCCAGGTTCATGACGCTGGTGGTGGCCATGGGCGGGGCGTCGGCCAGCGGCTCGCGCACCCAGCCGTCCGGGCCGGGGGTCAGCACGTGCAGTTCGGTCTGCACGTCGGCGAGGGTGATGAGCAGCAGGTGGTTCTCGGTCCAGCCGTAGCCGTGCAGCGAAGTGTGCGCGTCGGGGGTGAACAGGACCTCGAAATCGCGTCCGCCGGCGAGGAATTCCTCGAAGTTCAGCGCCAGCAGGGCGCCCGCCGGATAGTTGCTGCCGTTCACCTCCCACGGTGACTTCAGGCGCACCAGGAACCAATCCTTGTACCAGGATTCGGAGGCGTCGGTGGGGACGTCGATATGCCGCAGCGAACCGTCGGCTTCCAGCAGATAGACCTCTTCGTTGAAGAAGTCGGTGGCGCGGCCGATGAAATGGCGTTCGTAACCGGGGGTGCGGTCGTAGCCGGCCGAAACCGCTACATCGGACATTCGCCCCTCGAATACGGATTCGGCTGCCGCCAAAGGGGTTCCGCGCCGCCAGCGCTTGGCAATGCGCGGATAACCGGAATCGGTCAGCGAGCCGTCGCCGAAATCCGTTCCGACATAGACATTGTCGTCGTCGATCCAGCGGATCTCGGATTTCGCCTCGGGCAGGTAGAAGCCATTGTCGGCCGGATCGATGAAAGCCTTTGCCTCGATATCGAATTCGCGGACCACCTTGGCGTCCGCGCCGCCGCGCGACAGGCTGATCAAAGCCCGGCGCTGTTCCGGGCGCAGCACCGCCGCGCCGCCCCACACCCAGTTCTCCTCCTCGTCGCGAGCGAGGGCGTCGAGGTCGATCAGCACCTCCCACGCCGGCTCCGCTTTCGCGTATTCGGCGAAGGTGGTGCGCCGCCACAGGCCCTTCGGGTGGTCGCCGTCGCGCCAGAAGTTGTAGAGCCAGCGGCCGCGCCGGCCCGGATAGGCGATGCGGGTGTCGGTGTCGAGCATGGCGAGGATGCGGGACTCCAGGCCGCTGAACCGGTCCGAGGAGGCGAACCTCTCGACGACCACGTCATTGTGCGCTCGTGCCCAGTCCAGGGCGCGATCGCTCGTCACTTCCTCCAGCCACAGGTACGGATCTGTCACGCTCTCTCCAACACCGGTCATGCCCACATTGTTGCCGAGCACCGCGTTCGCTGGTCGCGAACCCTGGGAGTGGGGCTGCGCTCCCGCACCCCCGTGGGGTGAACAAGGGACTCCGGGGGCCAGGCCCCCGGACCCCCGGAGTGCCCTGGACCCTCGCAGACCCCGGATTGTTGGAATGCCCGGGACCCCTTGAAGCCTCGGAATCCTGGATTCCCAGGACGTGCTTATCCGAGGCGGACGAGCATCTTGCCGGTGTTCAGGCCCGAGAGGACGCCGAGGAAGGCGGCCGGGGCTTGTTCGAGGCCCTCGTAGACGGTTTCGCGGGTGCGGAGGGTGCCGTCGGCCAGCCAGCCGGCGGCGCGGCCGATGTATTCGGGGAAGCGGTCGAAGAAGCTGGTGACCAGCATGCCGCGGAGGGTGATCTCCTTGGTGGCGGCCAGGTAGAGGTCTGGGGTTTGTTCGGCTGCCGCGCCGTTGTAGCCGCTGATCGCGCCGACCAGGGCGATGCGGCCGGCCTGGCGCATGACCTCGATTGCGGCCTTCAAGTGGTCGCCGCCGACGCTGTCGAGGTAGACGTCGATGCCCTCCGGCGCGGCTGCCTCCAGCTGCTCCTTCAGATTCCCGGCCCGGTAGTCGACGGCCGCGTCGAAGCCGAATTCCTCCAGCAGCAGGGCGGTTTTCGCCGCACCGCCCGCCGAACCGATCACCCGCTTCGCGCCCAGCGCCTCGGCGATCTGCCCCGCGACGCTGCCGACCGCGCCCGCCGCCGCCGAGATGAAAACGGTGTCACCCGGCTTGACCCGAGCGACCTCGGTGAGCGCCGCGTAGGCGGTGAGCCCGGTGGTACCGAGCACGCCCAGGTAGTGCTGGGGCGACGCCAGCTCGGTGTCGATGACGGTGGCCGTCGCGGCGTCGACGACGGCGAACTCCCGCCAGCCCGCGAAGTGGGTCACGGTGGCCCCCACCGGGATATCGGATCGCGATTCCACCACCTCGCCGACCGCCGAACCGTCCAGGGGAGCGCCGAGCTGGAACGGCGGGATGTAGGACTCCTTGTCGTCCATCCGGCCGCGCATGTACGGATCCACCGACATCCAGGTGTTCCGCACCAGGATCTGCCCCTCGGCGAGCTCGGGCAGCGGGCGCTCCACCAGCTCGAAATTCGCCGCCGTGGGCGCGCCGTCCGGGCGAGCCGCGAGCAGGATTTCCTTACCGGTGCGGATCTGAGTAGTCATGTCGCACAGCCCTTTTCGTCTCTCCGGCCGGTGTGTCCGGCCTGCTGAGAAGAACGCTATTGCCGCGCCGCACCCGTTCCCAGGTCCCGCGATGCCACCACCCGGCCCTCCGGTGCCAGTCGCCCGGTCCTGCGATGTCAGGCGTCCTGTCCTGCGGTGCCAGGGATTCAGGACCAGCGGTGTCAGGCGTTCGGGTCCTGCGGTGTCAGGTGTCGGGACCATGCGGTGTCGCGCCCGGTCCTGTGGTGCGTCCGGCCTCGGGGGTGGTGGCGGCTTGTCAGTGAGCGTGTGTCGGTGCTGCGCCGGTCCAGCGGTGGAAGGCTTTGCGTAGGGCGCGGTCGTCGGTGAAGCCGAGGCGGTTGGCTACCGTGACTGTGGTATTTCCTTCCGCGAGTAGGGTTTCCGCGCGTTCGTAGCGGAGCAGGTCGACTTCGTGTCGCCAGGTGGTGCCGGCGTCCGCCAGTTGGCGTTGCAGGGATCGGCGGCTGAGGAGGAGGCGGCGGGCCACGGCGTCCAGGGCGAGGTCGCCGCTGTCCAGGGCGGCGGCCAGGGCGATTCGGAAGGCTTCCAGCGGACCGGGAATCGCCTTCGAGCTGGAGAGCACCAGGTCGGCGTGGCTGCGCAGGAGGTCGCCGAGGATGGGGTCGGTGCGGTGCAGGGGTGCGGTGGCGTCGGCGGCGGCGAAGGTGATGCTGTCGGAATCGGCGCCGAATTCGATGGCATCGGTGCCGAACGCCGCGGTCAGGATCGAATGATGCTGGGGCGCTGCGTGTCCGAAGGTGATGCGTTTGGCTCGGACCGGCCGGCCGGTGGCTTCGCGGGCGCGGCGCAGGTAGTACGCGAGCACGTACTCGTTGACCACGGCCGCCACTCGCGGGTCACCGGCGGTGGTGCGATAGCTGACCGTCAGATCGCCGTCGGCATCCAGGTCGAAACCCTCACCGGCGGCGGTGACGACCCGGTGGTAGGGCTGGGCGGCGAGCAGGGAATCGGCGAAGGTGGCCCCCGTGGTCACCAGATAGTCCCAGGTGGTGAGGGTGCCGAGCGGGGCCGCCGTGACCACCGCGAGCCCCGCGCCCGCCGCCGGCCCGGCATGAGCGATCAACTCCCACAGCCGAATCAGCGAGTTCAACGGGATGCGGTTGAGTTCACCGGTGAGGGTGGCGTCGTCGAGTCCGTGCATCCCGGTCAGCTGTGCGGCGTCGACCCCCGCCCGGACCGCGGCATCGCGTACCAGCCGGATGAGCTGGGTCGAAACCGTGCCGTCGAGCGTGTCCACGCGCCTCACATTAGTGAGCGGGCATTTCCGCACCGGTCAGTAGGATTGCGGATTCGGAGACCGAGTCCGCGAGGAGGTCCGGGTTGTCGCGTCCGGCGATCGTCATGCCCCGGCTGTGGGAGCAGCACTGCTGCCCGCCCCTGCTGCCCACCGCCGATATGGGTGAGCTGGGCCGGTATCCGCTCGGCTCCTACCTGTCGATCAATATCGGCTACGCCCCGCACTCGGCGGCCGACGCCCGCGCGCTGGCCGAGCAATTCCGCCGGGATGCCTTGGCGGACGGCCGTTTCCGCATGGTCGCCGGCGCCGAGGACGCCTGGCCGGAGCCGGGCGCCGACACCGTCGACGACACCAGCGTGCTGGCCTTCGATCTCGAGGACTCCAATCCGCTGGACGGCGATCTCGACAATGTGGACGTGTTCCACGAGCTGGGCCTGCGTTCCCTGCTGCCCACCTACAACACCCGCAATGCCGCGGGCTGCGGCTGTCTCGACACCGAGGACACCGGGCTGACCGCCTACGGGCGCGATCTGATCGGGGTGCTCAACGAGGTCGGGGTCTTCGCCGACGGCTCGCACTGCTCGGTGCGCACGGGCTTGGACATCGCGCGCGTCAGCACCGTGCCGATGATCTACAGCCACTCCAATTTCGCCGCCCTGCACGCGCATCCGCGCAATATCACCGACGATCAGGCCCGCGCCTGCGCCGAGACGGGCGGCGTCATCGGCATCAACGGGGTGGGAATCTTCCTGGGGTACAACGCACCTGACGAAGGCGCCGAGCGGGTGCGCGCCATGGCCGATCACATCGCCTACGGCGCGGAGCTGGTCGGCATCGAGCACATCGGGATCGGCTCCGACTATTCCTTCGACGCCGACGAGTTCAACGCCATGCTGGCCGACAGCCCGGAGAGCTTCTCCGAGGAGTACACCCGCTACGGCCAGCTGCAATGGACGCCGCCGGAGGACTTCCTCGGCGAGTCCGGCTTCCCGGGCCTGAACCAGGTGCTGGCCGAGCGCGGTTTCTCGGACGCCGATCGCGCGGCCGTGTTCGGCGGCAATTTCGCGCGGGTCGCCCGCAAGGTCTGGCACTAGACTCGTTGCCGAGTGTTCGCTGTCCGTCCTGCCCAACCGATTCGAGAGGGATGACCGGATGACCGCACAGCTCGAACCCATCGTGACGAAGTTCGTGGACGCGGTGAACGCGCACGATTCCGACGCCTTCTTCCGGACTCTGGCCTCCGACGCCAGCATGTCCGACGACGGGCAGGAGCGGAATCTGGCGCAGTGGACCGAGTCCGAGATCTTCGCCACCAACGGCCGGATGAAGATCGAATCCGTGACTTCGCCGACCTCGTTCGTGGCCGACTACAGCAATGATCGCTGGGGCGCGATGCGGACCGCCTGGAAGTTCACGCTGTTCGACGGACTGATCAGTCGGTTCGAGACCGGGCAAGCCTGAGTCCCGCTGTGTTCGCGCTCTCACCGAGGCGGGGGATGGCTGAGTGAGCGCGCGGGAACAGGGCTAGGCTCGGTGCCGTGACTTCCCACTACGATGTCGTCGTTCTCGGCGCTGGTCCCGGCGGTTACGTCGCCGCGATCCGCGCCGCTCAACTCGGCCTGCGAACAGCGATCGTCGAGCAGAAATACTGGGGTGGCGTGTGCCTGAACGTGGGCTGCATTCCCTCCAAGGCACTGCTGCGTAACGCCGAACTGGCCCATATTTTCACCAAGGAAGCCAAGACCTTCGGCATTTCCGGCCAGGCGAGCTTCGACTTCGGCGCGGCGTTCGACCGCAGCCGCAAGGTGGCGGACGGCCGCGTCAAGGGCGTCCACTTCCTGATGAAGAAGAACAAGATCGACGAGTTCGACGGTGCGGGCACCTTCGTCGATGCCAACACGATCTCCGTGGCGCTGAGCAAGGGCGGGTCCGAGACCATCACGTTCGACAACGTGATCATCGCGACCGGCACCGTCACCAAGCTGCTGCCCGGCACCTCCCTGTCCGCCAATGTGGTCACCTACGAGGAGCAGATCCTCACCCGTGACCTGCCCGGCTCGATCCTGATCGTCGGCGCGGGCGCCATCGGCATGGAGTTCGGCTACGTCCTCAAGAACTACGGCGTGGACGTGCGCATCGTCGAATTCCTCGACCGCGCCCTGCCGAACGAGGACGCCGACGTCTCCAAGGAGATCACCAAGGCGTACAAGAAGCTCGGCATCACCATCACCACCGGTGCGGCCGTGCAGTCCATCGACGACGACGGCTCCAAGGTCACCGTCGCGATCAAGGACAACAAGACCGGTTCCATCGAGACCGTCACGGTCGACAAGGTGCTGCAGGCCGTCGGCTTCGCCCCGCGCATCGACGGCTACGGCCTCGACAAGACCGGCGTGCAGCTGACCGATCGCGGCGCCATCGCCATCGACAATGTCATGCGCACCAATGTCCCGCACATCTACGCCATCGGCGATGTCACCGCGAAGCTGCAGCTCGCGCACGTCGCGGAGGCGCAGGGCGTGGTCGCGGCCGAGACCATCGCGGGCGCGGAGACGCTGCCCATCGATGACTACCGCATGATGCCGCGCGCCACCTTCTGCCAGCCGCAGGTCGCCTCGTTCGGCCTGACCGAAGAGCAGGCGCGCGCCGAGGGTTACGACGTCAAGGTCGCGACCTTCCCGTTCACCGCGAACGGCAAGGCGCACGGTCTGGGCGACGCGCAGGGCTTCGTGAAGCTCATCTCCGATACCAAGTACGGCGAACTCATCGGCGGCCATCTCATCGGCCCCGATGTCTCCGAACTGCTCCCGGAGCTGACCCTGGCCCAGAAGTGGGATCTCACGGTCAACGAGCTGGCCCGCAACGTCCACACCCACCCGACGTTGAGCGAAGCCCTCCAGGAAGCCATCCACGGCCTCGCCGGCCACATGATCAACTTCTGATCGACGGCATTCGTACGGCCCGGTTCCAGCGAAACCCGCTGGGGCCGGGCCGTTTTCGTGCCGTCGATCAGAAGGACTCCTCGAAGCGATACCAGGGGCCTTCGAACGGTTCGTAATAGAGGTCGCCGCCGGGAGCGGGCGCGGCATCGGGGAAGTAGGCGAAGCCGGAATAGGTCATGAAACCGCCGGTGGTGTAGAGCAGGCAGCCGCCTTCGCGGTTGGCGATGGCGGAGACGTGGAAGACGCCGATCCGGGTGCCCGTGGTGGGAGCACAGGTGATCGCGGCCTGCTCGAGAGCGGATTTGGAGAGGGTCCAGCCGAGGTCGGCGGGCGCGCCCGAGCGCGCGACGACGAACGTGGCGAGGACCACCAGCGGAGCCAGCAGGCTCAGCGCCCAGGCGCGATAGCGCAGCAGGCCGGCGGCGGCGGTGCCGAACCACGCCAGGGCGGTGAGACCGAGCAGGAATCGGGTGAGGAGCGTGGATCCGGTCGATTCGCCGGACATCTCGAGCCAGAGCAGGGTCAGGCACAGGATCGCCGTGGCCAGGGCGATCACGCGGGTGGCATTGGCCCAGCCCCGATGCGAGAGACGGTTCTCCACCCGCCGAATCCTATGGGGCGGACGGCCAGGGACGCGGTTTCGCTCAGGCGGGTCGGTGCAGTTCGCGGTGCAGGGCGTAGATGCGGTCGGTCAGCTCCGGGAACGGGCCGGAGACAGGCACATTCGGCGCGATTGCCTGGATGGGAAGCGCGGCCACCGGGCCCGGGGCGACGCCGAATTCGGCGAGCCAGGCGCTGAGCTGCTCGGTCGAGGCGGCATAGACGATGGGGCCCAGACCGACCCAGGCGTGCGCGGCCGAGCACATGGGGCAGTGCTCACCAGAGGTGTAGACGGTGGCAGTGGCGCGCTCGGCCGGACTCAGATTTTCGGCGGCCCAGCGGGCGAGCTCGAATTCCGGATGGCGCGTGTGGTCGCCGCCCGCCACGCGGTTGCGATCCTCGGCGAGCACGCTGCCGTCGTCGGCGACCAGCACCGAACCGAACGGCTCGTCGCCCGCGGCAAGCGCCTCGGCGGCGAGTTCGACGCAGCGCTCCAGGTATCGCAACTCGGTCGCGTTCGGCATATCGGAGGCTCTCCGTTCGTCGTGCTCGGGGGATGCCCCCGAGCGTTGGTTCCTGCGTGTCCAGCGTGGTGTGTCCCGGGACGTTTCCGAGGGTTCGGGGTGGTGTGTCCCGGGACGTTTCCGAGGGTTCGGGGTGGTGTGTCCCGGGACGTTTCCGAGGGTTCGGGGTGGTGTGTCCCGGGACGTTTCCGAGGGTTCGGGGTGGTGTGTCCCGGGCGGGTGTTTCCGAGCGTTCGGGGGTGGTGTGTCCCGGGCGGGTGTTTCCGAGCGTTCGGGGGTGGTGCGCCCCGGAGTGTTCCTGGGGGTTCGGGGGCGAAGCCCCTGAGAGTCCGAGAGTTGCCTACTCACTCGCGGTGGTAGGCGTCCTGGGCGGCCTTGATCGTCTCGATGTTCGTCTCGAGTACGACGATCAGCGCTTCGAGGTGGTCGGCCACCTGCTCGCCCAGTTCGGTGAGGGTGTATTCGACGTGGGGCGGGATGGATTGCTGGACTTCGCGATTGATCATGCCGTCGCGTTCCAGGGTTTGCAGGGTCTGCGAGAGCATGCGTTCGCTGATGCCGTCCACCCGGCGGCGCAGGGCGCTGAAGCGGTAGGGGCCCGCCCGCAGGGCGACCAGGGCGAGCACGCCCCAGCGGCTGGCGACGTCCTGCAGTACCGGCCGGGATTGGCAGTTCCGGGCGAAGACGTCGGCTTCCAGGGTGGGGTCGTCGGTATCGACCTGGTCGGCGGGCCGCGTGCTCATGAGACGAGATTACCTAACTTTGGGGTAGCGGTTCCGGAATAGGATGTGCTTACTATTAGTTAGTACAGTCTGATCAAGCAGTTCATTCCCTGGAACCATGGAGGAAGTCATGACCGTCGCCGTCACCGGAGCCACCGGCCAGCTGGGCCGTCTCGTCGTCGAAGCGCTGCTGAAGAAGGGTGAGACGCCGGTCGCCATCGTCCGTGATCCGGCCAGGGCGGCGGATCTGGCCGAGCGCGGTGTGGACGTGCGGCAGGCGAGCTATGACGATCCGGCGGCCCTCGACCGCGCGCTGGCCGGCGTCGATCGGGTGCTGCTGGTGTCGGGCAACGAGTTCGGGGCGCGAGTCGCCCAGCACGCCAATGTGATTCGCGCCGCCGAGCGGGCCGGGGTGCGGCTGCTGGCCTACACCAGCATTCCGGTCGCGGACCGCAATCCGATGATCCTCGCCCAGGAGCACACCGGCACCGAGGCCGTGCTCGCGGAAGCGACTGTGCCGCATGTGATCCTGCGCAACGGCTGGTACTGGGAGAACTACACCAACGGGCTGCCGCACGCGGTCGAGACCGGAGTGTTCGCGGGCGCGGCGGGCGCCGGCAAGGTGGCGGGCGCGGCCCGCGCCGATTACGCCGAGGTCGCCGCGAACGTGCTGACCAGCGACGGGCACGCGGGTCAGGTCTACGAGCTCGGCGGTGACGCGCTGCTCAGCTATGACGAACTGGCGCAGGCGATGTCGGAAGCGTCCGGCAAGCCGGTCCGCTACCAGGATCTGCCCGAGGCCGATTACGCCGCCGGGCTCATCGGGGCGGGACTGCCGGAAGGATTCGCGCGGGCGCTGGCCGACGCGGACGCGGGCATCGCGAAGGGCGGTCTGCTGGACGTGAACAGCGGGCACCTGCAGCAGCTGCTGGGTCGCCCGTCGACCCCGGCCGCAGAGGTATTCCGCGCCGCCCTGAGCTGAGCCCCCAGCCTGACGCTTTTCAGTACCAGTGGTTGGCCTGCCAGAACTCCCAGGCCGCGTTGGGGCTGCCGTACCGCTGCACCATGTAGCGGTACGCCCAGCGCAATTGGGTCATCGGGTTGATCAGCCAATCCACGCCCTCGCTGCTCATCTTGTGCGCGGGCAGGGCCTGAGCCAGGCCGTAGGCGCCCGACGACGGGTTCACGGCGAACACCCGCCAGCTGCTCTCATGGGTGATGATCTGGTCGAACGCCGGGAACTGATCGAGCGGAACCACGGTGAGCGCCATGGTCTTCAACGCCGGCTTGGGGTAGGCGAACTCCGGCTCCACCACGGCCGACAGCACGGTCAGCCCCGGCACCATGGCGAATTCGACCAGGCCGGAGGACATGGTCGCCTCGGCCAATCGTGCGGACAGGTTGGTGAGCAGCGCGACATCCACTTCGGGAGCCGCCTGCGCCGCGGGTGCGGTGCCGGTCATCGCCGGTACCGCCGCGGCCAGGAGCAGTCCGAGCACTCCGACTCGGAAACTCCGGCGCGTCGCCTTCTTCGAACCGTTGCCAATCACGAATAGACGGATCAGGCAGCGACCATACCCGCGCGAACAGCCGCGTCCCGGGAGCTACGCGGCGTGTCGAGATCTCGATCCGACCCTGTTTGTGCTGGTCAACAGGCCAGTTCCGCCGCCGGGATCGCGAAGGGATCAGGCTTCTGCCGCGCGGCGGCGCAGGAGTTCCTGTTCGTCGCGATTGGCGGTGAGTTCGGCGGCGCGGAGGAAGGCGGTGCGGGCTTCGGCGGTGTCGCCGAGGCGGGCCAGCAGGTCGCCGCGGACTGCGTAGAGCAGGTGGTAGTCGTCGAGCACGCCGGTGGCGGCGAGCTTGTCGGCGAGCTCCAGTCCGGCGGCGGGGCCGAGCGCCATGCCCACCGCGACCGCCCGGTTCAGTTCCACGATCGGCGATGGGAAGCGTTGCGCCAGCTGGGCATACAGTCCCGCGACGCGCTGCCAATCGGTGTCGGCGACGGTCGGGGCCATGGCGTGCATGGCGGCGATGGCGGCTTGCAGGGCATAGCGTCCGGGCGCCGCGGCCCGGGCGCGATTCACCGCGTGCGCGCGGCCCAGCGCCGCGAATCCCCGGCCGATGAGCAGCCGATTCCATTGCGCCCGATCCTGATCCGCCAGCAGGATGGGCGCGCTGTCCCCGCCGCCGCGGGCGCGCAGCCGCGACGCCTGGAGCTCGAGCAATGCGGCCAGCCCGTGGGTTTCCGCCTCGCCGGGCAGCAGTTCGGCCAGGATGCGCGCCAATCGCAGTGCGTCCTCGCATAATTCGGCTCGTACCCAGCTGTCGCCGTGGGTGGCCGTGTACCCCTCGTTGAAGATCAGATAGATGACTTCCAGCACCGAATCCAGGCGCTCGGTGAGTTCCGGCCCGGCCGGCACCTCGTAGGGCACCCGGGCCTTCGCGATGGTCCGCTTGGCGCGCACGATGCGTTGCGCCACCGTCGATTCCGGCGCCAGATAGGCGCGGGCGATCTCGGCGGTGCTGAGCCCGCCGACCATGCGCAGCGTGAGTGCGGCGCGGGCCGGCGGGGTGAGCACCGGGTGACAGGCGGTGAAGATCATCCGCAGCAGGTCGTCCTGGATCGGCGGCGCGGGCTCCGCCTCCTCCGGACCGTGTTCCAGCTCCCGCCCCAGCAGCGCCAGCTTGCGCGCGAAGGTGGCATCGCGCCGGATCCGGTCCAGCGCACGGTGTTTGGCGGTCAGCATGAGCCAGCCGCCGGGATTGGGCGGCACCCCGTCGCGCACCCACTGCTCCAGCGCCGCCAGGTACGCGTCCTGTGCGACCTCCTCCGCCAGCCCGATATCGCCGACCATGCGGGTCAGGCCGGCGACCAGCCGCGGCCACTCGATCCGCCAGGCCGCCTCGACGGCCTGGCGGGCCCGCTTTTCGGGTGACCGCGCGGAACTCATCCCTGGTGGTCGAGCTGCCGCACCTCGACCTCGATATCCCATTCGGGGCCGTGTACGCGCAGGAACCGCCGCGCCCATTCGACGGCTTCGTCATCGGAGCGCGTCTGCAACATGCAGTAGCCGCCGATGATCTCCTTGGCCTCGGTGTAGGGCCCGTCGATGACGGTCTGCTTACCGTCGGTCTGCCGGATGCGGGTGCCCTCCGCGGCGGGCCGCAGCCCGGCCGTTTCGAGCAGTACGCCTGCCTTGGTCATCTCCTCGATGAGCGCGTTCATATCCGCGATCAATTGCTCGCCCGGCCCGTCCTCGGGCATCTGAGCCGGGTCGAGCCGGATCAAAATCAGATGGCGCATGTCTGCATCCTCTCGCTGTGCGGGTGTGTTCAGCTACTCCTCGAACGAGTGGACGCGA
Source organism: Nocardia yamanashiensis (assembly GCF_021183565.1). NCBI lineage: Bacteria > Bacillati > Actinomycetota > Actinomycetes > Mycobacteriales > Nocardiaceae > Nocardia > Nocardia yamanashiensis. The sequence goes on along the minus strand of NZ_CP089226.1, from coordinate 5,344,890 downwards.
AATCGACATCGGCCGGAAAAAATTCTCAGACCCACTGCACGAGCTGGATCACGATCCCGTTCGGGTCCACGGTCTGGAAGTACCGTTCGCCCCACGGCTCGGTCTCGATCGGGGTCACGATCGGCACGCCTTCGGCGCGCACCCGCTCGTATTCGCCGTCGATTTCCTCGACCACGAACGCCACCAGCAGCCCCTGCCCGGCATCGCCGGCAATGCGCTCGGGTTTGAAGCTGCCGAGTCCCGTGCGCAGGTAGACGATATTGAATCCGGCGTCCTCGCGGGCCAGCGAGATGAACCCGTCGGCCGACATCTGCTCGGCGAAACCGAAGTGCTCGATCAGGAAGCGCGCCGAGGCGGCCGGGTCGGGCACGTTCAGGGAGATGACGGAAGCGGTGATTTTCATGGATCCTCCTCGGTGCCGGTTAACTCTGTACTTAGTACGCTGTACTTTGTACGGAAATTCCCGACGGGCTGCCATGTGACGGCTGTCACGTCGCTACGATCGCCGTGGAGGTGAGCGGAATGGCCGAACGCAGCGGCGCCGGAGATCCGGTGCGCACATTGGAACTGCTGTGGCGGGTGCCCGGCAGTGGCGCGCCCACGCGCGGGCCCAAACAGCGCACCACACTCGATGCCGTCATCGCCGCCGCGCTGGAGATCGCCGACGCCGAGGGCCTCGGCGCGCTCACCATGCGGTCGGTGGCCGCGAAGCTGGGCATCACGCCCATGGCCACCTACACCTATGTACCCGGCAAGGCCGAACTGCTGGATCTCATGCTGGACACCGTCTATCAGCGCATGGAGCGCCATGATCTGACCGGAATGCCCTGGCGGGAGCGGGTTTCGGTGATCGCCGCGGAGAATCGCGCCATGCTGGCCGCGCACCCGTGGATCGCCTACCTGCCCACCACCCGCCCGCCGCTGGGCCCCGGCGTGGCCGCCAAATACGACCACGAACTGCGCGCCTTCGACGGACTCGGGCTCGACGATCTGGAGATGGATTCCGCCCTCACCTATGTGCTCGGCTTCGTCACCTCGGTCGCGCAGCTGGCCATCGATTCCGCCCGCGCCGCGACGGAAAGCGGTGCGAGCGACCACGAATGGTGGGAGCGGGCCGCGCCGCTGCTGGAGCGGGTCTTCGACGCCGAGCGCTATCCGCTCGCGGCCCGGGTCGGCGCGGCGGCCGGGCAGGCGCACGACAGCGCCTACAGCGCCGATCACGCCTACGCCTTCGGCTTGGACCGGGTGCTCGACGGGCTGGCGACGCTGATCGAATCACGTTCGCGCTGAACAGAATTCGCGCACAGACTGCCCGCCGCCCGGCTCGGTAGTAGCGTTACGGCATGGTGCGGCGGGTTCGATTCTCGGTGGGCGCGGTCCGGCACTGGCGGGAGACGGCGGCGGACGGAACCCTGCTGCGGTGCGTCGAAATCGATACCCGCCTGCCGAATCCGCTGCCGGCCGATCACCGTCCCACCGAGCCCGACCTCGAAGGCCAGGCCGTGGTGGCCTCCTCCGCCGAGGAACTGGCCGGAGTCCGCGCCCGCTACGGCGATATCGGCGCCTGGCTGTACGAGTCGGTGCGCGGCGAACCCGCACCGCCGCCAACCGAACTCGCGGCGGGCGCACCCGGTCCGTCAACCGACCTCGCGGCGGGCGCACCCGCTCCGTGCGACTCCGCGCCGTGCGAGTCTGCGCCGTCGGACTCCGCGACCGGCGCGTCGGCGTCGCCTGGAGCTGCTGTCGGCGGACCGGCTGCGGTCGAATCGGTATCCGCGGAGGAATTCGGGCGGGTGTGGAGAACCGCGGTGCTGCACCGGAATTTCGCACCGCAGGACACGGGTCCGCTGCCGCAGGGCGCGCTGGTGTCGGGCCGGGTGGAGGCGCTGCCGTGGGGTGTCGGCGCGACCGGTCTGTTCGTCGATATCGGGGTGCCGGTGCAGGCGTTCGTCGATGTCGCGCACCTACCCGGGGAACAATCCGAATGGCCTACGGTCGGTGACAGCGGCCGCTTCGAGGTGGTGAGGGTGGTGTTCAACTGGTGGGAAGACACCGCGCGCCTGCAGATCCGGCTCAAGCCGATCGCGCCGTTCGTCCGCCGCTGATCGGCACGATAGTGCCATTCGGCTCCCCTTCCGCCGCGCCCGCGGGCAGAATTCCAGCTATGCCGCGATCCGCACCGGCACTCGTCGCCGCCGAAACCTTCACCCGGGCAGCCCAGCCGGTGATCCCGGCCGGCGATGCGCTGGTGCTGCGGCCGTGGCTGCGCCGCGACGCGCCCGAGGTGTACGCGGCCTTCCAGGATCCGGCGCTGAGCCGCTGGCAGGTGCGCACCGTGGAATCCGAGGACGAGGCCGAGGAGTGCGTGGAGGCGTGGGCGCGCACCTGGAAGCTCGGGCAGAACGCGAGCTGGGCGGTGGCGGACAGTCATACCGGTCGGGTGCTGGGGCGGGTGGCCCTGCAGCACTTGGTGTTGTCGCAGGGGATGGCGGCGGTGGCGTACTGGGTGGCGCCGCAGGCGCGCGGGCGCGGGGTGGCGCCGCGCGCGGTGGAGGCGCTCACCGGGTGGGCGTTCGAGCGCGCCGGATTCCATCGCCTGGAATTGCGGCACTCCGTGCTCAACGCGCCGTCCTGCCGGGTGGCGCTCAAGGCCGGGTTCGGGCTCGAAGGCGTGAACCGCAGCGCCGGACTGCATGCCGACGGCTGGCACGACATGCACCTGCACGCCCGCGTGCACGGGGACGACCTGGACGCCGCGACCAGTGAGATCCCCACGGGCCGGGTGTACCGCCGCTGACAGCGGCTCCCGGCGAATTGGCGCGATCGGGCCGCCGCCGGGGACTCCCGGGATGGGTGCGGGCTTGTTAGCGTGGCCACATGGTGTCGACGCAGCCACGTATCGCTCCCGGCCGTCTGCGGGAGCTCGGACCGGTCAATTGGGTTGTCTGGCAGGTGCTCTCCCGGGCCGCCGGGACCGAGGACGCCCATCTGTTCAGCACGCTCGGGCGCACCGGCGGGCTGTTCCGCGGCTGGCTGCACTTCTCCGGGCGGCTGATGCCCGGCGGCAGACTGCCGCGCTACGAGACCGAACTGGTGATCATCCGGGTCGCGCACCTGCGCGGCTGCGAATACGAGATGGACCATCACATCCGATTGGGCAAGCGCGCGGGCGTGACCCAGCCGATCCTGGACCGGCTCCGCGAAGGCCCGTCCGCCGCCGGCTGGACCGACAAGGAACGCGCCCTGCTCACCGCGGTCGACCAATTGGTCGGCACCCGCGACCTCGACGACACCGCCTGGCGCGAACTCGCCGTCCACTACGACGAGCGCCGCCTCATCGAAATCGTCCTGCTGACAAACCAGTACGAAGGTCTGGCCAGCACGATCACCGCCCTGCGCATCCAAACCGATCACTGATCCGAGCCGCCGGGTGGCGGTTCACTCCCGCACGGCTTGACCGAGTTTGGTGAGCTCCAAGGCTCGCCGGGCTCGCGTCAGGACGTGCGCCCGGGAGCTGGTGAGGTGGGCCAGGAGGAGGCGGAGGGCGGCGTCGAGGTCGTCGGTCAGCACCAATTCGGCGATGGCGATGTGGTCCTCGGTCATCGCCGCGATGCGTTCCGGGGTGGGCATATCCAGCGAGCGCACCGGCCGGACCCGGGCGTACACCGCCGCCAGGGCGTCCGCGAGCGCGGTATTGCCGCCCGCGGTCAGCAGCGTCAGATGGAACTGCTCGTCGACCGCGATCAGCTCGGCCCCGGGTTCCGGCGGCGCCTCGCGCAGCCGCCGCCAGGTTTCCAGCTCCTTCTCCACCGCCGTCGCGTCGTGCCGGTGCGACCGGTCCGCTTGCCGCTGAATCCCCCTGGACTCCAGCACGATTCGCAGTTCGAACAGATCCCCGAGCTCTTCGACCCGCGGCCGGTACGGATACAGCCCGTCCGAGTGCCGTTCCAGCAGCCCGTCCGCGTAGAGCCGGGCCAGCGCCTCGCGGACGGGCGTGCGGGAGACGCCGTAGTTCTCGGCCAGCCGTTCCTCGCCGAGCCGTTCGGTCGGCGCCAGCACCCCCGCCGCGAGATCCCGCTGTAGTTCCCGATATACCTTTTCCGACAGCGGGATTCGCCCCCTGCGCAGCATGACGGGACGTCCGCTCAGATGGCCATCGCCAGGCGGACCGCGGATTCCGCGCCCCGGCCGCCCGCCCCCGAGGAGGTGACGCGGCCCGATTGCAGCACGTAGTACTGTCCGGCGGCCTGCAGCGCGAAGCCGATGTGCTGCTCCACCAGCAGCACGCTCAAGCCGCCGCGATTGGTGAGATCGATGATGGTGCGCTCGATCTCGGCCACCACCGACGGCTGGATGCCCTCGGTGGGCTCGTCCAGGATCAGCAGCTTCGGCTCGGTGATCAGAGCCCGTGCGATGGCCAGCTGCTGGCGCTGACCGCCGGACAGCAACCCCGCCTTGCGCGAGAGCAGTTCCTTCAAAGCTGGGAACAGATCCAGGGATTCGGCGATCAGTTCCTTGCCGCGCTTGCGCCCGTCGGCGACCACCTGGAGGTTCTCCAGCGCCGACAGCTGCGGGAAGGACTGCTGCCCCTGCGGTACATAGGCGATGCCGCGTTTGACCCGCCGCGAGGGCGGCAGCTTGGTGATGTCCTCGCCGTCGAACCGGATCTTGCCGGACTTGGCGGGCAGCAATCCCACCGCCGCGCGCAGCAGCGAGGTCTTCCCGGCGCCGTTGTGGCCCATGACGGCGACCACCCCGTCGTCCGGAACCGTCAGGGACACACCGTGAATGACCTGGGTGCGGCCGTAGGCCGTGTGTAGGTCAACGAGCTCCAGCATCGGCGGCCTCCTCTTTCTCGGATTCCACGACCGCATCGGGTTCCGCTGCGGCGGAGTCGGTTTCGGCGGGACCGGGCTCAGCGGGCGGCAGATCGCCCGCCGCCGCGGTGCCCAGGTAGACCTCCTGCACCCTGGGATCGGCCTGGACCTCTTCGACGCTGCCCTCGCTGAGCACGCGTCCGCCGGCCAGCACCGTCACCGAATTGGCGAAGGCGCGCATGAAGTCCATATCGTGCTCGACGACGATCACCACCCGGGTATCGCCGATGCGGCGCAACAGGTTCCCGGTCTCCTCGCGCTCCTCGGCGCTCATGCCCGCGACGGGTTCGTCGAGCAGCAGCACCGAGGCGTTCTGCACCAGCAGCATGCCGATTTCCAGCCACTGCTTCTGCCCGTGCGCCAGCACGCCCGCGGGCTTGTCGCGCAGCTCGGTGAGGCCGGTGATCTCCAGCGCCTCTTCGATGGCGGGCAGCACCGACTTGCGGCGGCGCAGCAGCGTGAGCGCGGAACGTCCCGCGCCCGCCGCGATATCGAGGTTCTGCAAAACCGTGAGCTGCTCGAACACGCTCGCGGTCTGGAAGGTGCGGCCCACACCCAGCCGGGCGATCTGATGCACCTTCTTGCCGATCAGCTCACTGCCGGACTTCTGCGCCGACCCGGTGGCGGGCGCCAGGCCGGTGATGGCGTCGATCAGCGTGGTCTTGCCCGCGCCATTGGGTCCGATGAGGAATCGCAGATCCCCTTGCAGCACGGTGAGATCCACGTCGGAGACGGCCTTGAACCCGTCGAAACTGACGGACAGTCCCCGGATTTCGAGGTATTCGCTGCTCATCGCGCTTCCACCTTCTCTTCCTCGGCGGGCGTGCCGGTGGACATGACCGAGGCGACGATGGCCTCGGCGGCCGGGGTGACCGGCGTCGCGGGCGTACCGGCGGGCCGCAGCGCGCGCACCCGTTCCAGCAGCTGCTTGGCCAGCGGCCCGAGTCCGGCGAGGCCGGCAGGCAGGAACCCGACCACCACGATGAACAGCGCGCCCTGCAGATAGGTCCAGCCGGACGGGAATTCCTCGGAGAACGAGGTCTGCGCCCAGGCCACGCCGATCGCGCCGAGGGCCGGGCCGAGCAGTGTGGTGCGCCCGCCGATGGCGACGCCGATCAGGAAGGCGATGGAGGGCACCACGCCGATGTCGGCGGGCGAGATGATCCCGACGATGGGCGTGAACAGCGCGCCCGCGATTCCGGCGAAGAAGGCCGCCACCACATACGCGACGATCTTGATATTGGCCGGGTCGTAACCGAGGAAGCGCACCCGCTCCTCCTGATCGCGCACCGCGACCAGCAGTTCCCCGTACCGCGAGTGCATCAGCTGCCGCGCGATGGCGAGCACGACCAGCAGGGTCGCCGCCGCGATGAAGAACAGCATGCGCCGGTTGGCCGGATCGGAGAGCCGGAAACCGAAGAAGGACTTGAAATCCGAGAGCCCGGTGAAGCCGCCGATGGACTGCTGCCCGATCAGCAGGATGGCCAGCGCCGCCGCCAGCGCCTGGCTCAGGATGGCGAAGTACGCGCCCTTGACCCGGCGCTTGAACACGCCGAACCCGAGCACGGCCGCGACCGCGGCGGGCAGCACCAGAATGCCGAGCAGCGCCACCGGCGCGGAGGCGAAAGGCTGCCAGTACGAGGGCAATTCGCTGATGCCGGAGATGGTCATGAACTCCGGCACGTCCTCGTGCCGCTTGGCGGCGTCGGCCATCTGCAGGTGCATGCCCATGATGTAGGCGCCGATGCCGAAGAACACGCCCTGCCCGAGGGTGAGCATGCCGCCGCGGCCCCAGGCCAGGCCGATGCCGACCGCGACGATGGCGAAGCACAGGAACTTGGCCAGCAGGCTGAGCCGGAAATCGCTGAGCGCGGCGGGCGCGATGCCGAACAGCAGCACGGCGCCGATGGCGAAGCCGCCGAAGGCTTTCAGGGAAGAATGAGCGTTGAGACGCTGGACGATGCTCATGCCAGGCTCCTCGTACGAACGGTGAACAGACCCTGCGGGCGCGCCTGCAGGAAGATCACGATCACCACGAAGACGATCACCTTGGCGACCGAGGCGGTGGTCGAGTACTCGATGAAGGAATTCAGCAGGCCCATGGCGAAGGCCGCGATGACCGTGCCCTTGATCTGGCCCAGGCCGCCGATCACCACCACCAGGAAGGCGTCGACGAGATAGGACTGCCCGATGGTGGGCGAGGTCGAACCGATCAGGGTGAGCGCCACCCCGGCCACGGCGGCCAGGCCGGAGCCGATGAAGAAGGTGCTGATATCGGTGAGACGCGAAGAGACGCCGGAGGTTTCGGCCAGGCTGCGGTTCTGCACCACGGCGCGGATGCGGCGGCCCAGCGGCGTCACCTTGAGCGCGGTGGCCAGCGCGATCACCGCGCTGATGGCGAGCACCATGATGAAGATGCGGGTCTTGGGCACCACCGCGCCGGCGATGCTGATGCCGCCGGTCAGCCAGTCGGGGGCGACCACGTTCTTGGCGGGCGCGCCGAAGATATTGCGCGCGGCCTGCTGCAGCACCAATCCGACGCCGAAGGTGACCAGCAGGGTGTCGAGCGGCCGGTCGTACATCCAGCGGATGAGACCGGCTTCCAGGGCCGCGCCGAGCAGTCCGCCGACGACGAAGCCGGCGAACAGGGAGACGATGAGCGCCACCCCCGTCGACGAAATGAGCTGCTGCACAACGAATGTGGTGTAACAACCGGCCATGATGAACTCGCCGTGAGCCATATTGATGACGCCCATCTGACCGAAGGTCAGGGCCAGGCCCAGCGCGGCGAGCAGCAGAATCGAGCCCAGACTCAGGCCCGCGAACAGCTGTCCGACTGCGACTTCCATTGTGAATACCTCTGCAGTTCTCTCGCGTCGGTCGGGTGACTGCCGATACGGCCGGTGCGAGATTCGCACCGGCCGCCCCTCATCGGCGGTTACCGATCTACTTCAGGCCCTTGGCCCACTCGTAGGAGCTCAGGTACGGGTCCGGCTGCACGGCCTTGCCCGAATCCCACACGGTGTAGATGAGTCCGTCCGGCCGGATCTCACCGATACGCGCGGTCTTGGTGATGTGGTGGTTGGCGCCGTTGATGACGACGGTGCCTTCGGGAGCGTCGAAGCTGACGCCGTCGGCCGCGGCCTGGATGTCGGCCACCGCGAAGGACTTCGCCTTCTCGACGGTGTTCTTCCACAGGAAGACCGAGGCGTACGCGGCTTCCATCGGGTCGGAGGTGGGCTTGTCGGCGCCGAAGGCGGCCTTGTACGCGGCGACGAACGCCTTGTTGGCCGGGGAATCGACGGTCTGGTAGTAGTTCCAGGCGGTCAGCTGACCGGTGATGTTCTGCACGCCGATGCCGCCGACCTCTTCCTCGGCGATGGACACCGAAACCACCGGCATCTCAGCGGCTTTCAGGCCCGCGTTGGCGTACTCGCGGAAGAACGCGACATTGGAGTCGCCGTTCAGGGTGTTGAAGACCGCGCCCGCCTTGGAGTTGCGGACCTTGTTGACGATGGTGGAGAAGTCGGTGGAGCCCAGCGGGGCCAGGTCCTCGCCCTTGATCTCGATGCCGTTGGCCTTGGCGTAGGCCTTGATCTCGCGGTTGGCGGTCTGCGGGAAGACGTAGTCCGAACCGACCAGGTAGAGGGAGGTGACGCCCTTCTGCTTCAGGTAGTCCAGGGCCGGCACGATCTGCTGGTTGGTGGTCGCGCCGGTGTAGAAGATGTTCTTGGAATCTTCCAGGCCCTCGTACTGGACGGGGTAGTAGAGCAGCGAGTTCAGCGATTCGAACTTCGGCTTCATGGCCTTGCGCGAGGAGGAGGTCCAGCCGCCGAAGACCGCGGCCACGCAGTCCGAGGAGATCAGCTTCTCGGCCTTCTCGGCGAAGGTCTTGGGATCGGAAGCGCCGTCCTCCAGCACGATCTCGATCTTCTTGCCGTTCACGCCGCCCGCGGCATTGATCTGATCGACCGCCAGCTTGGTGGCATTGGCGACGGTCACCTCGGAGATCGCCATGGTGCCGGTGAGCGAGTGCAGCGACCCGATCTTGATGGTGTCCTTGGACGTGTCTAGGCAGGACTTGGCGCTCGAGCCCTCGGCCGTGTCGCTGTCACGCGAACCGCAACCGGCGACCAGCACGGCGGACAGCGCCAGTGCGGTCGGAATGGTGATCGCCTTCATCAGACGCCGATTGCGATCTCGGCGGAGGGATTCTTGCATGGGGCGGGCCCTTCTCACTCACGGTCTACCCGCGACGCCACGTGCGTCGCTTGCGAATACCGCCGCGTATACAACGGCTGTATTCGTGGGCAGAACGGTAAACGGGAAGTATTGCGCCGGAATGACTCTCGGTGAATGTCCGATTTCGTATGTTGCCGGGACGTGAAACTATCCTCACCGCACCGGGATCGGAGTCGATCGATTCCGGAGTCTGCGCTGGTGAGAGGGGGTGGAAGGGGCCGGATCGGGGGTCCGTCCCCCGCGGTCACTGAATCACGTAGGGCGAGATGGAGCTTCGGTGCTCGCTGATGTCGAGGGATTTGCCGAGCGGCGGGAAGGCGCGCTGCGGGCAGTTGGAGCGCTCGCACACCCGGCAACCCGCGCCGATCGGAGTCGCCTTGGGCTCGTTGAGATCCAGGCCGTCGGCGTAGACCACGCGGCCGGCGTGCCGCAGTTCGCAGCCCAGGCCGATGGCGAAGATCTTGGACGGTTCGCCGTAGCGGGTGGCGCGGCGTTCCACGGTGCGCGCGATCCACAGGTACTTGCGGCCGTCGGGCATCTGCGCGATCTGGGTCATGATCTTGGCCGGGTAGGCGAAGGTCTCGTACACGTTCCACAGCGGGCAGGTGCCGCCGCTGGAGGAGAAATGAAAACCGGTGGCGGACTGCCGTTTCGACATATTGCCGGCCCGGTCCACGCGCACGAACGAGAACGGCACCCCGCGCAGGTTCGGTCGTTGCAGCGTGGACAGCCGATGGCAGATGGTCTCGTAACTCTGCGCGAAGAACGCCGACAGCCGCTCGATGTCGTAGCGGAAGGTCTCGGCGACTTCGTGAAAATGCGTGTACGGCAATACCGTCGCGGCGGCGAAGTAGTTCGCCAGCCCGAGTTTGGCCAGCACCCGCGATTCCGGCGAGGAGAAATTGCCCTCCGCCACCAGCTTCTCGATCAGCTCGCCGCATTCCAGATAGGCCAGCTCGGCGGCCAGTTTGAAGACCCGCTGCCCGCCCGAGAGATGCGGCGCGATCTCCAGCCGCATCTGGTCCGGATCGAATCGGTGCAGCAGGCCGTCGCCCAGATCGATGCGCTCCACGATCTGCACCCCGTGCGTCGCGGTCAGCCGCCGCGGAATCTCCCGCTTCAAATCCCCGCCGTGGAATCGCATGCGATTCGCGAGTTCCTCGGCCGCGGTATCCAATTCGTGAATGTAATTCTGCCGCTGATAGAAGTAGTCCCGAACCTCTTCGTGCGGTTTGGAGATAGCCCCCGACCCGCTGCCGTCCGCGAACCGGTCCTCGGTGGCCGCCGCCAGCTGCGCCGTCGTATTCCGGTACCGCCGGTGCATGTTCACCATCGCCCGCGCCAGCCCCGGATGCGCCGACACCATCTCGGCGATCTCCTGGGCGTCGGCCTCGATCCCGAGTTCCTGGTCCATCACGACCTCTTGCAACTCGGCGATCAATCGCGTGTCGTCCTGCGACGAGAAGAATCCCGCGTCGACCCCGAACACTTCGCTGATGCGCAGCAACACCGGTACGGTGAGCGGGCGCACGTCGTGCTCGATCTGATTCAGATAACTGGCCGAGATCTCCAGCTTCTTGGCCAGCGAGACCTGGCTCAGCCCGCGTTCGGTACGCAGCTGACGCAGCCGCGCCCCGACAAAAGTCTTGGCCATTCGCCCAGTTTATGGGCCCTTTCGCAACCATGCCAACGAAAAATTAGCAGCGCTTGCTGAGGCTTGCGTCACAGGTCGCGCCCGGCGGCCGCCGCGGCCGCCGCCGTGATGCCGTGGGTTTTGTCGGTCCGCGGGGTTACCGTCGTAGGCGTGCTCTTGTCGGATGTGGTGCGAGCGTCGCAGGCCGTGCGTGAGACTTCCGCGCGGAAGAACAAGATCAAGGTTTTCGCGGAGTTGCTCAGGGAGGCCGCGCCCGCGGAATTGGCGCAGGTGGTGGCCTGGATATCCGGGGAACTACCGCAGGGGCGGATCGGTACGGGGTGGCGCACGCTGACCACCATGGAGGTCGAGCCGGCCGCCGAACCGGGGTTGACGGTGGGCGCGGTGGACGCGGTGTTCGGCGAGCTCGCGGGGGTGAGCGGGAAGGGGTCGGCCGAGCGGCGGCGCGAGTTGCTGGGCGGGTTGCTCGGCGCGGCGACGAAAGACGAACACGACTTTCTGCTGCGGTTGCTGACGGGAGAGATGCGACAGGGGGCGCTCACCGCGATCGTGGCCGAAGCGGTGGCGGCGGCGTTCGACGTGCCGATCGAGGCGGTGCGGCGGGCGCACATGTTGTCGGGACGCCTGCCCGTGACGGCGATGGCCGCGCGAACCGGCGGCGTGGCGGCGCTCGGGGAGTTCCGGTTGGAGCTGGGGCGGCCGATTCAGCCGATGCTCGCCTCGCCGGGCGGGGCGCTGGATGAGGTGATGGCCGAATTCGGCGGGGAGGTGACCGTCGAGCACAAGATGGACGGGGCGCGTATCCAGGTCCACCGGGACGGGGATCGGGTGTGGGTTTTCACGCGGACGCTGCGTGACATCACGTCCGGTGTGCCCGAATTGGTGGAATTGGTAAGGCAATTGGAGTGCACGAGTCTGGTGCTGGACGGGGAGACTCTCGCCCTGGACGATTCCGGGCGGCCGCGGCCGTTCCAGGAGACCATGAGCCGCTTCGCGGCGGACCCGGCGCTGGTCGAGACGGTGGCGGCGGCGAGTTCGACCCGGGACTTGCTACTACACCCGTACTTCTTCGACTGCCTGCACCTGGACGGGGTGGATCTGCTGGACGCGCCGCTGCGGGAACGGCGGGTGGCGCTCACCAGGGTGGCCGGATCGCACAGCATTCCGGCGCTCATCGCGCCCGATCCCGAGATCGCGGCCGAATACTTCGACGGCGCACTGGCTTCCGGGCACGAGGGCATCATGATCAAGTCGCTGGACGCGCCCTATGCGGCCGGGCGGCGCGGACGAGCCTGGCAGAAGATCAAACCCACTCACACCCTGGATCTGGTGGTGCTCGGCGCGGAATGGGGTTACGGGCGGCGCACCGGATACCTGTCCAATCTGCACCTGGGCGCGCGCGATCCCGAGGGCGGCGAGCCGGTGATGGTCGGCAAGACCTTCAAGGGCCTGACCGACGCGCTGCTGCATTGGCAGACAGTGGAATTCCCGCGGCACGAAATCCGCCAGGACGGCAATACCGTCTACCTGCGCCCGGAACTGGTGGTGGAGATCGCCATCGACGGAGTGCAGGTCAGCCCGCGTTATCCGGGCGGAGTGGCGCTGCGCTTCGCGCGCGTGGTGCGCTACCGGCCGGACAAGGAAGCGGCGCAGGCCGACACCATCGACCGGGTGCGCGAACTGCTACCGGGCGGCGCCGCAATACAACTCGAAGCCGACGCTGTGCACAGCTAGCTCGAGACTCACAGCAGACTCACAGCTGAGCGGACGCACTCCTCGAGAATTACCGGGCAGTATTCAAGTGTCGATGCATCGGACCCAGCGGTCGTCAGGTGACGGTGCTCGGGTACTGCCCCGCCTCCACACGCGGATTCAACCCGGGCGCCGAGTCGCAGGGCCGGTAAGTCGGCGGTGGATTGCGCATGATCCACCTGTGCTGTCGACGGCACGCCCCGCCCCCTCGCCGGGCGTGCCGCCGACCCTTTCACATTCGATCCCGCCGCGCGGTCGTTCCGGCCCGATCAGTATTCGTATTCGCGGTTCCCGGTGAGATTCGGCAGCCGCCGCCGGCCGGTGGCCAGATCCCCGGCCAGATGTTCGTACGCCACCGCCAATTCGGTGAGCCGTTGCGCCGCATCGTGCACCGCGTCGTCCGGCGCGCTTGCCAGCGTGAGGTAGGCCAGCGCCGAGAATTGCGCGAGCCGATCCACCACCGTGCCCACGGTCTCGGTGTGCAGGTGCGCGTCCCGGTCGGCGCGCGGCAGCTCCGCCGCCACCCAGCGATCGATGTCCAGGACCAGCCGGGCGCGATCGTGGTCGATGCGGCCGGTCGCGCCGCTCACCGCCGTCAACCGCCGCTCGTGCAGGTCCGCGAGTAGCCCCGCGCAGCGCAGCAGCGGATGATCGTCGGGGGGCAGGCCGCGGCAAGCCTGCAGCAGCAGGTGTTTCGGTGGGAGCGGGTGCACGGCGGCCATCCTGCTACGCCAATGTCTCCGAATGGCAACGGTATTCGGAGTCACCGGACCAACTGGGGCTTGCATCCGGTGCGCTGCCGTGCAGAGTGGTACTGGTGATCCTCACCGTGACCATGAACCCGGCCTACGACATGACCTATCGGGTCGAGCATTTCGAGCGCGGCCGGGCGCATCGGGTGCGGTCGGTGGATCAGCGGCTGGGCGGGCGCGGTATCAACGTCACCCGGGTGCTGAACCAGCTCGGGAAGTACGCGCGCGCCACCGGGTTCGCCGACCATTCCTTCGCCGCCGCGGCGGAGCTGGAGATGCCGGTGGATTTCGTGCACGCGCTGCCGTGGGTGCGGCGCACGGTGGTGATCAGCGAATCCGATGACGGGACGGCCACCGCGCTGTGGGAACCCGGGCCGCGGGTCAGTGAGCCGCACGCGGTCGACCAATTGCGGGTCCGGGTACGCGGCATGCTCTCGGCCATGAGCGGAATGGTGATATCCGGATCGCTGCCCGGCGGGGTGGGACCGGACATTCCGGCCGAATTGGCGCGCACCGCGATCGCCGCCGGGGTCCCGACCATTTGCGATCTCGACGGTCCCGCGCTGGAACTCGCGGCCCGCGTCCCCGGCATCGTGCTCACCCCCAATACCGAGGAACTGGAACGCCTCACCGGCCGCCCGGCCGAAACCGCCCCGGAAATCCTGGCGGCCGTGGAACCCCTCATCGCCGAGGGCGTCGCGGCCGTCATCGTCACCCGGGGCGGCGCGGGCATGCTCGCCGTGACCGCGACCCGCGCCTGGTCGGCGGCCTTGCCGGAACCCTTGGCGGGCAACCCCACCGGTGCCGGTGACGCCGCCGTGGCCGCCCTCATCGCCGCCCTCGCCGTCGAACCCGTCCCGGACTGGCCCGCGATTCTCGTCGATGCCGTCGCTACTTCCGCTGCCGCCGTGGTGATTCCGGTCGCGGGTGAGATCGACCGCGTCCTGCGCGACCGCCTCGCCCCGACCGTCCGGGTGCGTGAACTCGAATTGGTCGCCGCCCGGCTGCCCGGCGCGAGCTGAGCAGCGCGCTGCCGAATCCGCCCCACGTCGTCCACCCGGACGATGGCGCGCGCCAAGGGCGGCTGACATCGCTGGCACACCTGAGCCGATGCCCGAAATGACCGGTTTTTGATTGGCGGCGTGGTGGCATCGAACCGACCGTTCGCCCGCGTATGGTCGGGGAGATGTCGGAACTACAAATACCGCCCGATCAGGGGTCGGGCGTAGACGACAGTTTTCGGATGCCGCGCACGGTGCGCGCGGCACAGCTCGTCGCGGTGGGGCTGGCCCTGGTGGGCGTGGTGTGCACGGCGTCGTCGGGGTGGCTGCTGGGCACCGAGGCGGCGATCTGGACCGCGGTGCCGTTCGTGCCCGCGTGGTTGCTCGGGCTCGTCGCGCTGACCTTCAATTCGGTCGGGCAGTCCATTCGCATCGGTGCGATTCTGCTGGCCGCCATGAACATGTTGTGGACCGTCCCGTCCATCACCGACGGTCATCCGCCCGGGCCGCTGGGCCCGATCGTGTCGCTCATCGTGATCGTGCTGCTGTTCCGGGCCGAGGCGCGGGACTGGTTCGAACCCGACCCGTGGTGAGGTTCCGGTAACCGGATCGGGCGCGTGGACGTAACGACCGCGAAATCTCGTCTGCCGATTCGCAATCTGCGTGCAATTCCGGGCGCTTACCGTGACCCTATGAGTTCGGAAGTCGCCGAGGGTTCGGGCATTCACATCAGCGGTCTGAGCAAGACCTTCCGGTCCGGGCGGCGCACGGTGCAGGCATTGGACACGGTCGACCTGCACACGAAAGAGGGCGCGTTCCTGTCCCTGCTCGGTCCGTCCGGCTGCGGGAAGTCCACCATCCTGCGCATTCTCGCGGGCCTGGACACCCCGACCACGGGCACCGCCACCATCAACGGCGAGACCCCGGCCGAACTGCGGCGGCGGCACGAGTTCGGCATCGCCTTCCAGGATTCGGCGCTGCTGCCCTGGCGCAGTGTGGAATCCAATATCAAACTGCCCTTGCAGGTGGCGGGCCTGCCGGTGGATCCGAAGCTGATCGCCGACCTGATCGCCCTGGTCGGCCTGGAAGGCTTCGAGAAGGCCAAACCCGCACAGCTCTCCGGCGGTATGCGGCAACGGGTTTCGATCGCCCGCGCGCTGGTCGTCAAACCCAAGGTGCTGCTGCTCGACGAACCCTTCGGCGCCCTCGACGATATGACCCGCCAGCGCCTCAATCTCGAACTGCTGCGCATCTGGACCGAGAAGCCCGCCACCACCCTGATGGTCACGCACGGCATCGCCGAAGCCGTCTTCCTCTCCGACGTGGTGGCCGTGATGAGCCCGCGCCCCGGCCGGGTGGTGGAGCTGGTGGACATCGACCTGCCCCGCCCGCGCACCCCGGAAATGATGCGCACCACCGAATTCCACAAACTGCACGACTATCTCTCGGAGCTGCTCTTCGGCCGCACCGGGCAGGGCGGGGTGACGGCGGAATGAACCTGCGCGCGCAATTCTCGCTGCAACGACTAGGCGGTGTGGCCGGCATCCTGGCCCTGCTGGCGATCTGGCAGCTGGCGGCCGCGCTGCACGTCGCGGGCGGCACCATTCCCGGACCGTGGACGGTCGTGCACACCATGTACACCGACGGCTGGGCGCTCTACGGTCCCAACTTCCGCATCACGGCCTGGGGTGCGCTGCAAGGCTTTCTGTGGGGTAATGCCCTGGCCATCGCGCTGGCGCTGCTGGTGATCCTGATCCCGCCCATCGAAATGCTGGTCACCCAGCTGGCCATACTCAGCTACTGCACCCCGCTGCTGGCGCTCGGCCCGATCATCCTGGTGGTGTTCGGCGGCCGCATGCCCACGGTGTTCCTGGCCGCCATGTACTGCTTCTTCCCCACCATGGTCGGCGTGGTGTCTGGTCTGCGCTCCGCCGACGGCACCAGCCTCGACCTGATCCGCGCCTACGGGGGCGGGCGCTGGCAGCAGCTGCGCCGGGTCCAGGTGATCGCCGCGCTGCCGAACACCCTGGCCGCCTTGAAGATCGCCGCGCCCTCGGCGGTGCTGGGCGCGATCATCGGCGAATACCTCGGCGGCGTGGACAGCGGCATCGGCGTGGCCCTGACCGCCGCGCAGACCGCCTACAACGTCCCGCGCACCTGGGGCATGGCCCTGGCCGCCGCCGCGCTCGCCGGACTCGGCTACGCGGTGGTGGCGCTGGTGGCGCGGGTCGCGGTGCCGTGGACCCGAGCGGAGGCCTGAGCATGCGAACGCTCGACGTACTACGACCCATCGGCAAATTCCTGCTGCCGCTGGTGGTTTCACTCATCCTGCTGGTCGCGCTCTGGTACGGCTTCCTGCAGCTGTACCCGCAGGTCGGCCTGGTCGGCAAGACGCCCGGCGAGGTCTGGACCTACCTGGTGACCGGGCCGAACGCCGACGGCGCCCGCCGGGTCATCTTCGAGGAAATGCGAATCACCCTGCGCGACGCCACCGTCGGCTTCGCGGCCGGTATGGGCGGGGCGCTGGTGGTGGCCGCGCTGTTCGTCGGCGTACCCGCGCTCTCGGCGGCCTTCATGCCGGTGGCCACGCTGCTGCGCTCGGTGCCGCTGGTGGTGCTGACGCCGATCATCGTGCTGGTGTTCGGCCGCGGCACGCTCGGGGTGGCGGTGATGGCGGCCATCGTGGTGTTCTTCCCGGCGCTGGTCATGATCATGACCGGTTTGCAGACCGCGCCCCGGCAGGCCATGGAACTGGTCGCGGCCTACGGCGGTTCGCGCTGGACGGCGCTGCGCATGGTGGCGGTACCCGCCGCGCTGCCGTCGGTGTTCGCGGCCGCCCGCGTGTCGGTGCCCGGCGCGCTGATCGGTGCGCTGCTCGGCGAATGGCTGGGCAGCGGAACCGGATTGGGGGCGGGACTCATTCGCGCCATTCCGACTTTCCAATACAACCGATTGTGGGCGTCGATCGCACTGGTCACCGTGGTGTCGGTATTCGCCTACGCGGTGGTCGGCGTGCTGGAGAACCTGATTCTGGCCCGCTTCGCGCCCGAACGCGGCCGCGACCGGTGAACGAGTTAACGTGCCGCACACAAATGGGTCCGCGAAAGCAAAATATCTGAAACCCAAACCTCCTAGATTCGGCCCATGAGTCGTATGTCCCGGCCGCGCCCGGCCACGCAGTTTTCCATGGATCGCCGATCCTTCCTCCGCTACGCCGGGCTCACCGGCGCGGTGGTCGGCGGGGCCGGGGTGCTCGCCGCCTGCGGCAAGGACTCCACCGGATCGAACAATGGCACCACCCAGGACGGTTCCAAATACGGGACGGTGGCCGTCCAGCTGTCCTGGCTCAAGAACATCGAATTCGCGGGCGAATACTTCGCCGACGCCAAGGGCTATTACAAGGAAGCCGGATTCGGGTCGGTGAACCTGATCGCCGGCGGCGCGGCCAGCACCTCGGTGGAGGCGGGGCTCGGCACCGGCAAGATCTGGGCCGGGCTGTCCGCGCCGCAGACCACCGCGCCGGCGCTGCTGGAAGGGTTGAAGGCCAAGATCGTCGGCACCACGTATCAGAAGAATCCGTTCTGCATCGTGAGTTCGGCGGCCAAGCCGATCGCCACGCCGCAGGATATGAAGGGCCGCAAGATCGGGGTGCAGGACACCAATCAGCTCATCTTCAACGCCCTGCTCACCGCCAACAATATGACGCCGAACGACGTCACCATCGTGCCCGCGCAGTACGATCCGACGCCGCTGGCCAACGGTGAGGTGGACGGGTGGGTCAGCTATGTGACCAACGAGCCGATCACGTTGAGCGCCAAGGGATTCGCCAATACCAATTTCCTGTTCGCCGATTACGGGCTGCCCCTGGTGGCGGAGACGCTGACGGTGAGCCAGCAGACCATCGACAACGAGCGGGACAAGCTGAAGGCGTTCCTGGTGGCCGAGATCAAGGGCTGGCGGGACGCGGTGGCGAATCCGGCCGAGTCGGCGCGGCTGGCCGTCGAGGTGTACGGCAAGGACCAGCGGCTGGATCTGGCGGAGCAGACCAAGGAGGCGACGGCGCAGAACAGCCTGGTGACGTCGCCGGAGACGGTCTACAACGGCCTGTTCACCATGTCCGACGAATTGATCACCGGCAATATTCGCGCGCTGGCCAAGGCCAAGATCGATATCAAGGCCGAGCAGCTGTTCGACCTGTCGGTGCTCAAAGAGGTGTTCGCCGAGCATCCGGAGCTGAAAAAGCCTGTGGCGTAATACTTGTCGTCGTCGCTCTCGTCCGGTTCAGCGGACGAGGGTGGGGCGGCGCAGGCCGGGATCGGTACCGGCCGAACCGGAGTGCCCGGTCGCGCCGTTGCGCACCGCCACCAGTTCCGCCGCGATGGCGAGCGCGGTCTCGGCGGGCGTGCGCGCGCCCAGCTCCAGACCGGCGGGGGAGTGCAGGCGGGCCAGGGTGGCGGCGTCGAAGCCGCCGGCCTGCAGGGCTTCCAGTCGATGCGTATGCGCTGAGCCCGAGCCGAAGGCGGCCAGGTAACCCAGCTCGGGTAGTCGGAGCGCGACCGTGAGTAGCGGTATCTCGAATTTGGCGTCGTGCGAGAGCACCACCAGTGAAGTGTCGGAACCGATTTCGCCGCGGGCGGCGACGGTGTTCAGGTAGCGGTGCGGCCAGTCGACGACCACTTCGCAGCCCGGGTACGCGTCGGGATTGGCGAAGGTGGGGCGGGCGTCGACAATGGTCACCCGGTAGCCGAGCAGCAGCAGTTGGGTGGACAGCGCGGCGGCGAAAGCGTTGGCGCCCACCAGGATCACGCGCGGCGGGCGGGTGAAGGAGGCCACGAACACATCCGAATCCGGCAGCGACACCAGTTCGGTGGCGTGTTTGCGATCGGTCACCAGATGCTGCCCGATCACCTCCGGGTCGGAATGCCACACCACCGTGAACACGGTGACCTGCCGTTGCGCCGCGATATCCGCCGCTACGTTCGGGAATTCCGGAAAGTGCCGCCGGGAGAACGGTTCCGCGAACACGTCCAGCATGCCGCCGCAGTCCATGCCCGCGTCGAGCCCGCTGCCCGGGCCGAACCGCTGCAATCCGCGCCGCCCGGTCCGCGCCGCCTCCGCCGCCGCTTCGTAGGCCGCCGCTTCGGCGCAGCCCGCGGACACCGATCCGAAGGCCCGTCCGTCGGCGTCCACCACCATGGACGCGCCGATCGGCACCGGCGCCGCCCCCTGCGTCCGCACCAGCGTGGCCAATCCGGCGGTCCGCCCACTGTGCCAAATCCGCAAAAGGTCGTCGACGATTTCCCGCATCACCAGCTCCAGATCATCGTGCGCCGCTGCGTGGATAGTCCTGATCCATCCCCGTCGCAAGGTCGTCGCACGTGACGCACACCATATCCGCTCGTTCCCGCAAATAACTACCGGCCCCCGAATTTCCCTGAGCCGCAGCCGAAACCCCCGCCCAATGCTCCCGCCCCAGCACCACCGGATGCCCCGGCACCGCCCCGAAAACCGCCCGCGCCAGCCCACTCGCCGACCCCCGCGCCGCCGCGATCACCCGCGCGACCACATCGGCCCCCACATCGGGCGTATCCACCGGCATGATCGCCACGAACTCCGCAACGCCGCCACCTGTGGCCGCGGTTGACGCGGCGGAATCGCTCGTATCGGGCAATGCGGAGCCTGCGGGCCCGGAAGTTTCAGTGGGGGTATTCCCGCTGGCAGTATTCCGCGGTGCAGTGTTCCCCGCCTTGGTAATCCGCGTCGCAATCGACTGGTTCGGCCCGCTGACGGCTGTTGTCGTCGGTGTTGCCGCCCTGCTGGGTGCGTCGGTTGCCGTTGCCGCCGCGTCGGCGTTCGCGACGGCGGCGAGGCCGGCGCGCATGGAAGCGCTGAGGCCGGTTGCCCAGTCGGCGGCCCAGACCGGGTGCGCGCCGTCCGGCAGTGCGATGCGGGGCGTTCGTGACACCAGCCACCGCGAGGGGTGGTTCGGGTCGGCGTCGAGGTCTGCCGGGTCGTCGGATTCCGGTTGTGCGGGGCCGGTTGCGCCGAGTACCACGAACACTCGCTCGCAGCCGCCGTCGCGCAGGGCACGGACCGCCGACTCCACCCACGCGCCGTTTTCGGCCAGCACTTTCGGCATGCCGTAGCGGGTGCCTGCACCCGCCGCGAGCACGATGCCGTCGCAGCGTAGGGGGGTCATGCGGGCAGGGTAACTCCGTACCGATCAGTTCGCTTCCTGAACGTGCGGGCGCTGTGCGGACTCACAGCCGGACGCGACACGGCGGCGCGCTCGGACGGGCCGACTGGCGGCGGCGGTTGGCCTGGCCGATGCTGGAGGGGATGACGGATAACGGAATCGGGCCGGCGCGATTCGACGCGCTGCCGGAACCCGAGGCAATCGAGTTGTTGCTGGCATGCTGCGCGTCGCCGGAATGGGCGCGGGCGGTGGCGGCGAAAAGACCGTACGGCTCGGCCGGGGCTTTGTTCGCCGCCGCCGACGCGGCGCTGGCCGGGGTGAGCGAGGCGGAGATCGATCTGGCCATGGCCGGGCATCCGCGCATCGGCGATCGGCCGGACAATGCGAACTCGGCCCGGGAACAGGCCGGGATGGCCGACGCCGGCGACGCGGTACGGGCGGCCATCGCGGCCGGGAACCGGGAGTACGAGGCGAAGTTCGGGCACGTCTATCTGGTGTGCGCCACCGGGCTGTCTCCGGAGCGGCTGCTCGCCATTCTCACCGAGCGGCTCGGGAACGACCCGGCCGAGGAAAGGCGGATCGTGCGAACGGAATTGGCGAAGATCAACCGGATTCGGCTGGGGCGCCTGATCGGCGGGCAGGCATGAGCTCGCTGAGCACGCATGTGCTGGACGCGGTCCGGGGCGCACCGGCCGCCGGGGTGACGGTGCGCCTGTCCGACGCGAGCGGGGCGGAACTCGCCGGTGGGAAGACCGACGCGGACGGCCGGATCGGCGCGCTCGGCGCGGAACTGCCGCCCGGGGTGTATCGGCTGGTCTTCGCTACCGGGGACTATTTCGCGGCGCAGGGCGTGGACGCCTTCTATCCGGAGGTGAGCATCGCCTTCACGGTGGGCGGGGAACGGCACTATCACGTCCCGCTGTTGCTGTCGCCCTTCGCGTATTCCACCTATCGAGGGAGCTGACCCGTGGACGACATGACCCTGGTGATCGAAGGCTGCGCGGTGGCGACGGTGGATCCGGCGGGCACCGAGTATCGGGACGGGCATGTCGTCGTGCGGGGGAATCGGATCGCCGCCGTGGGCCCGGGGCGGGCGCCGGAAGCCCAGGGCGGCAACCGGATCGACGGGAGCGGCTGCCTGCTGACCCCCGGCCTGGTGAACACGCACCATCACCTGTATCAGTGGGTGACGCGTGGATTGGCCGCCGACGCAACGCTTTTCGAATGGCTGACCACGCTGTACCCGATCTGGGCGGGCATCGACGCCGACGCCACCCGGGTGGCGGCCACCGGTGCGCTCGCTTCCCTGGCTCGTACCGGATGCACCACGACCACCGACCATCACTACCTGTTCCCCCGTGACGCCGGCGATCTGCTGGGAGCCACCATCGAGGCCGCGACGCAGGTCGGACTGCGGTTCCACCCCACCCGCGGATCCATGGACCTGGGGCAGAGCGCCGGTGGGCTGCCGCCGGATTCGGTGGTGGAGACGCTGGACGACATTCTGGCCGCCAGCCAGGACGCCGTATCGCGCTGGCACGACCCGTCTTTCGATTCCATGCTCCGGATCGGGCTGGCGCCCTGCTCGCCGTTCTCGGTATCGCCCGAACTGTTGCGGGAATCCGCCACGTTGGCGCGTGAACTGGGGGTCCGGTTGCACACCCATGCCGCCGAGACCCTGGACGAACACGACTACTGTCTGCGCACCCACGGGTGCACGCCCGCCGCATACCTGGAAAAGCTCGGCTGGGTCGGCCCCGATGTCTGGTACGCGCACGGCATCCATCTCGACGACGACGCCATCGCCACCCTCGCGCGCACGGGAACCGGCGTGGCGCACTGCCCGACCTCCAATGCCCGCATCGGCTGCGGCGTCGCCCGCACCGCGGATCTGCTGGCCGCGGGGGTGCCGGTGGGGCTGGGCGTGGACGGCGCGGCCAGCAATGAATCCAGTTCTCTCATCGAAGAGCCGCGCAACGCACTGCTTTTCGCCCGGCAGCGCGGCGGTCCGAGTTCACTGACCGTGCGGACCGCGCTGGAGCTGGCGACCATCGGCGGGGCGCGCACGCTGGGGCGGGAAGCCGAGATCGGTTCGCTGGAGCCGGGCAAACTCGCTGATTTGGCGTTGTGGCGGCTGGACGGGCCCGCCCACGCGGGAATCGAGGATCCGATCACCGCCTTGATTCTGGGCGCCGCGCCACCGCTGGCGGCGCTGGTGGTGAACGGCCGGATCGTGGTGCGGGACGGGGAGATTCGGACCATCGACGAGGTAGCTGCGGGCCGGGATGTGGCGCGGGCGCAGGCCGCGCTGGTCGCCAAGGCCGGCTGAACTATCGCTCGTCCAGCGCGCGCAACTCTTCCCGCACCCGTTCGGCCACCTTGACCCCCATGGCCTCGTACAACGCCAGCGCGCGGCACAGGAAATCGCGGGCGCGGGCGCGATGCTGGACGCCGACCAGCAGGGCGAGCAGCGCCAGGGCGCGCCAGGCGTCGGCTTCGCCGTGCGGATCGCCATTGCGGCGGGCCACGTCGAGGGATTCCGAATAGAAGCCCTGCGCGGAATCCAGTTCCTTCAGATCGCGCTCGATGTGCCCCATGCCGCGCAAGGCGTCCGCTTGCAGGAGGCTGTCCTTGATGCGCTGGCCGATCTCCAGTGCCTCCTCGAATTGCTCACGCGCCGTGCCGAATTCGCCCATGCTGCGGTGAATGTCGCCGATGCCCCACAGCGACCAGCCGCGACTGTAGTTGTCGCCGATGGCGATCGCGATATCCAGCGCGGCGTCGTAGTAGATCCGCGCGGTATCCGGATTGCGGCCCATGCGTTCCAGATGCCCGAGCCCGCGCAGCGCGTCACCCTCGAATTTCGGATTCTCCAGCTGCCGGGCGATGGCGAGCACATCGGCATAGGCGTCGCGGGCGCGCGGATAGTCGCCGATATGCCGGGTCACCTCGGCGTACCCCCACAGCGCCGAGGCCGTGCGCAGCGCGTCCGCGGTCTCCGAGGCGATGGCGTGCGCCTCCTTGAAACACCGGGACGCGATGTCGTAATCGCAGGCCAGCCGGTGCACCGTGCCCAGCCCGTACAGCACATCGCACTGCTCGATCCGGTCGCCGGTGCCCCGCGAGATGTCCAGCGCCCGCACGAACAGCCAGCGCGCGTCCGACCAATGCCCCAGCCCGGACAGGTGCGAGGCCAAAAGCCTTGCCAGTCGCCCGGTTTCGGCTCCGGAGCCGGCGGCGCGCACACAGCCGAGCAGCATCTCGCGTTCCCGGGTGAGCCAGGCCCTCGCCTGCCGCAGCGCGCCGTCGTCGGAGGCGGGCGGATTGGGGAAGGTGCCCGCGAGATCGAAAGGTCTTGGCGCGCCGACCGTTCCGGCGATGCGCAGGCTGTAGCGAATCAGGCGGCCGATGGCGGCGGCATGATCACCGGGCAGATCCTCCAGCGCCGCCTGGGTGCGCGCGAACAGCCGCGTGACATCGTGGATGCGATAGCGCGGCCCGCGCGGCCCCGCCTCCGCCGGGTCCAGCAGCCCGACCTCGAAGATGCGCCGGATCAGCACGTTCGCGCTCGCCACCGACATATCGCCGATGGCCGCGAGGGTTTCGGCGCTGATCTCCGAGCCGGGGAACCAGCCCAGCAGCCGCACCGCCCGGCGCAGGTCCGCGTCCGGCAGGCGCTGATACGACAATTCGAATGCGGCGCGCAGGGTTTCGCCCTCGGCCGAGAAGCGCGCCAGGATATCGGCCGCCGGTGATTCCTCCGCCGCGGACGCCCGCCGCAACCGCTCGGACAGCTCCTGGAAGTCCTGATCGGCGGCCGCGAGCATATCCGGGCCGCCGTGTGCCAGCTGACCGGCGATCAAGCGCAGCGCCAGCGGCAGCCGGCCCGCCGTCTCCAGAATCCGCCGCACCGCCCCCACGTCGTAGTCCGGCGGCAGATGGCTGAGCGTGACCAGCAGTTCCTCCGCTTCGGCGCGGGGCATGGCGTCCAATTGCAGTGGGGGCGCCGCACCGGTCAAGCCGGTCAGCTTCCGGCGGCTGGTGATGAGCACGAAACACCCCGGCGCGTTCGGGATCAGATCGCGAATCTGCTTGCTCTCCAGCACATTGTCGAAAACGATCAGCATCCGCTTGTCGCGCATCTCCTCCTGCCAGCGCTCCGCCCGCCGCCCCGGATCGGGATCGATGGTCTCCGGATGCACGCCCCGGCGCAGCAGCAACTGCTCCAGCACCTCGGTCGGCGTGCGCGGCGCCCGCCCTTCGGAGTGTCCGCGCAGGTCCTCCCAGATCCACCCGTCCGGGTAGGCGGGCGCGAACTCCTCGACCAGCCGCCGCGCCAAGGCCGTCTTCCCGGTGCCCGCCAGCCCGTTGACCACCTGCACCACCGGCCGATTGGTGCGCAACTGCTCGCGCACCCGCTGCCCCAGCACCTCCAGCTCGCGCTGCCGTCCGACGAAAACCACAGTGGCAGCGGGCATTACCTGCCCGCGCGGTGATGCCGTGCACCGCTCCGCCACCGCATCCCGATAGGACCGGACCTCCCCGTTCGGCATCGCCCCCAGATCGACGGTGTCCACCAGCTGATCCCAGCTGGTGCGATAGATGGTCGCCAGATACCGCAGCACCTCCACCGTCGGCCGCGGCCGATTCCGCGCCGCCCCCCGCACCCCCGGCCAGCTCTCGTACTCCGATATCCGGCTGGCTTTCATTGGCGCACTGGGTTTCCCGGTCAGCCGATTGAACTCGTCGGCCACCTCCTGCTGCGTCAGCTCGTTCGCCAGCCGCCACGCCTTCCGCGGCCGGCACCCCCGCGCCCGCAACTCCGCAGCCAGCGGCTCCAGCACCTCGTTCTCTCGCAACCCCGTCCCCAGCAGAATCCGCCGCAACTCCTTACGCACCTCCGCCCCGTGCACCTCCGCATCCCCATTGGCTGCCACGCTGCGCCTCCCGAACCCGGCGGCCGCACGCAATCGGTCGCCCCCCGATGTGAATATTTCCTTGGTACCGCGCATGTTTCAGCAGGTCAAGCACCATTGGGTACGCCAAGGTATCGCATTCGCCGCTGGGATTCAGCCGGTGCCGGGAAATCGATTCAATGGAGTGACACGACCCGGAGCCCGCGGCGGGGACGGGCTCCGGGGGGACGCGAAGGGGTGAATCGATGGCTATAACGATCTCGGAATGGTTGATAACCAGTGACATAGCGTGCGAGGCGGGGTTTCGGGTGGATGTGCCGGAACCGGGGCGGGGGCGGTGGGTGTTGTCGTATGCGCCGACCGGGATGCGGTTCTCGCAGGAGCAGGCGCTGGCGGGGGTGGTGCTGGCGGAGCTGATCATGCTCGAATTGTTCGGGGCGGGTGGGGAATTCGACAGTGAGATGGCGGTGCTGCACGCGGGGGTGCTGGGCATTCCGCTCACGGACGTGATGTGTCTGCTGGCGTTGCGGTGCGCGGGCGGCGAGGACAGTCCGCAGGCGGCCGGCGTCGGGGAAGCGAGCGGGTGATGTTCGAGTTCTTCGATATCGGGCCGGTCGTGTTCGTGGTGCCGTATCGGCGGGTCAGCGCGGCGTGGTTCTTCGGGCTGCTCGCTGCGGTGCTGGGGTTCGCGGTGCTGGTGCTGCTGGTGGTGGTGACCAGTTGCGGCGGGGATCGCACCGCGGTGCCGGAGGAGCGCGGCGTCTCGCAGACCCGGGTGGCCGGGGAGTGCTACCCGTTCTGCGGGGTGGCGCCGACACCGCTGACTCCTTCGGAAGAGTAACGGGCTCGAAACAGGGGCGGGGATTTCCGCAATCTCCGCGCAATCCCGCGCTCCTAGGCTGGAAACATCCCATCTCTCGGGGGCCTGCGGTTTCGCCGCCGGGCCCGGGAGGTGCGGAACGCGGGTGAGAGCGGGTGATACGGATGGATCTGGATACGATCCGCGAAGTGGTGGTGGCCCGCGATCGGGCCGACCTGGGCACGGTCGGGGTGGGTACGGCGGTGCTGGCGGGCGGGACCTGGCTGTACTCGGAACCGCAGGACGGGCTGGAGCGCCTGGTCGATATCACGGGGCTGGGGTGGGCGCCGCTCACCATCGATGACGCCGGGCTGGAAATCGCGGCTACCTGCACGCTCGCCGAGCTGGCGGGTGGTGCGTATCCGGCGCGATGGTCCGGAGCCCAGCTGTTCGAGCAGGGGTGCTCGGCATTGGTCGCCTCCTACAAGATCCGCCGCACGGCCACGGTGGGCGGGAATGTGTGCCTGGCGCTGCCCGCCGGCGGGGTGCTCGCGGCGCTGGTGGCGCTCGGCGGCTCCGCACTGGTCTGGGGTCCGGGCGGGGATCGGCGAATTCCATTGTCCCGGTTCGTGATCGCGCCGGGACAGACGGCGTTGAGCGAGGGTGAAGTGGTGCGGTCGATTCGGGTGCCGGAGGCGAACCTGCGGGCCCGCACCGCCTTTCGCAAGATCGCGTTGAGTCCCACGGGGCGCTCCGGCGCGGTGGTGATGGGGCGGCACGACCTGGACGGCAGCTGTCAGCTCACCCTCAGCGCCGCCACCACGCGCCCGGTGGTGTTGTCCTTCCCGGCGCTGCCCGGCGATGGCGAACTGTCGGCAACCTTGGCTGGGCTGGATGCCGCGCTCTGGTACGACGATCCGCACGGTACTCCGGACTGGCGGCGGCACGTCACCGGTCTGCTCGCGGCGGCGGTCGTGGCCGAGCTGAACGGAGTCCGGTCGTGAAGTTCCAGGTCGACGGCGAGCCCGTCGAGACCGGTGCGCGCCCGGGGCAATGCCTGCGCACCCTGCTGCGGGAGAACGGGTTCACGGGGCCGAAGAAGGGCTGTGACGCGGGGGATTGCGGAGCCTGCACCGTGCTGGTGGACGGCGCGGCCGTGCACTCGTGCGTGTATCCGGCCCATCGTGCCGAGGGCCGCACGGTCACCACGGTCACCGGGCTGGGCACACCGGCCGCGCCCAGCCGGCTGCAACGCGAGTTCGTGCGCCGCGCCGGGTTCCAGTGCGGGTTCTGTACCGCCGGAATGCTGGTCACCGCAACCGATCTCGAGAACCAGGGTGCACTGGACACGGCCACCTTGCCGGAAACGCTGAAGGGAAACCTCTGCCGCTGCACCGGCTACCGGGCCATCGGCGAAGCGCTCAGCGGGGAACGGCGGGAATGCGGGGATGGTCCGGGTGCGCTCGCGGGCGCCCGAATCGTCACCGGCACAGAGCCGTTCACCATGGACGCGCCCGCCTTGGACTCGGACCGGCCGTCCGAGCAGCCACCCGGGAACCTACCCCCGGAACCGCCGCTGCACCTCGAGGTCTTGCGCAGCCCGCACGCCCACGCACGCATCATCTCCATCGATACCGCTGCGGCCGAGTCGATTCCGGGCGTACGCGCCGTACTCACCTACGCCGACGCCCCCGACGTCACCTTCTCCACCGCCCGCCACGAGATTCGCGAGGACGACCCGGACGACACGGTGGTACTCGATCGAGTGGTGCGTTTCATCGGGCAGCGAGTGGCGGCCGTGGTCGCCGATTCCCTCGCGGCCGCCCGCGCAGGCTGCCGCGCCCTGCGCGTCGAATACGAGCCGCTACCAGCGGTTTTCACGCCCGCCGAGGCCATCGCGGACACCGCGCCGCAACTGCACGCGGACAAGCCGGCGAGCGCGCGGATCGCCGGCACCGGGCACAATCTGGTCGCCGAGGTGCACGGCCGCGCCGGCGACGTGACCACCGGACTGCGCGCCGCGGCGGAAGTCGTGCACGGGGTGTGGGAAACCCAGCGCGTGCAGCACGTGCACCTGGAGACGCACGCGAGCATCGGCTGGCTGGATCCGGACGGCCGCCTGGTGCTGCGCACCAGCACCCAGGTCCCCTTCCTGGTCCGCGACGAGATCGCCCGCGTCTTCGGCCTGGACCGCGATCGCGTGCGGGTGTTCGCCGCCCGCGTCGGCGGCGGCTTCGGCGGCAAACAGGAGATGTTCACCGAGGACCTGGTGACGCTCGCGGTACTGCGCACCGGCAGACCGGTGCAGTACGAACTGACCAGATCCGATGAATTCCACACCACGGTGCGACACCCCATGCGGGTGGAGGTGACCGCCGGAGCCGATGCCGACGGCCGCCTGACCGCCCTGGCCGTGGACGTCCTGTCCGATGCGGGCGCGTACGGAAACCACAGTGCCGGAGTGCTTTTCCACGGCGTGAGCGAATCGGTGGCGCTGTACCGGTGCGCGCACAAGCGGGTCGACGGCCGCGCCGTCTACACCAACAATGTGCCGTCCGGGGCTTTCCGCGGGTACGGCCTCGGCCAGGTCATGTTCGGCATCGAATCCGCGCTGGACGAACTGGCCCGCCGAATCGGCCTGGACCCCTTCGAGTTCCGCCGCCGCAATGTGGTCCGGCCCGGTGACGATCTGGTCGGCGGGTTCTGTCATCCCGAACCGGACCTGACCATCACCAGTTACGGCCTGGATCAATGCCTGGACCTGGCCGAACGGGCGTTGCGCCGCGGCAACGGCGTCGCCGCGCCCGGCCCGGACTGGCGGATCGGCGAGGGCATGGCCGCCGCCATGATCGCCACCGTGCCGCCGCGCGGGCACCGCTCCACCGCGCACGCCGCCCGGCTGCCGGACGGCAACTACGAAATCCGGGTCGGCACCGCCGAATTCGGCAATGGCACCACCACCGTGCACGCGCAGATCGCCGCCGCCGTGCTCGGCGTCGAACTGGACCGGATCCGCGTCCGGCACGCGGACACCGACCTGACCGGCCACGACACCGGCGCGTTCGGCTCCACCGGCATCACCGTCGCGGGCCGCGCCACGCATGCGGCTTGCCTCGCCCTGCGCGAACAACTCGCGGCGGACGGCCCCGCGCACGCCACCGCCACCCACGACGGCACCCCGCGCACGGTCGCCTTCAACGTGCACGCCTTCCGCGTCGCCGTCCATCCGCCCACCGGCCGCATCCGCATCCTGCAATCGGTCCAGGCCGCCGACGCCGGAACGGTGCTCAATCCCGCCCAGTGCCGCGGGCAGGTCGAGGGCGGCGTGGCGCAGGCCATCGGCAGCGCGCTCTACGAGGAAGTCCGCGTCGAATCGGGAGAAGTCACCACGAAAACCCTGCGCCACTATCACATTCCACAATTCGCCGACCTACCCGAAACCGAGGTCTATTTCGCCGCGACCAGCGATCCGCTCGGCCCGCTGGGCGCGAAATCCATGAGCGAATCCCCGTACAACCCGGTCGCAGCCGCGCTGGCGAATGCGATTCGCGACGCCACCGGCGTTCGCCCGCAACGGCTTCCGATGACGGCCGACCGAATCTGGCGTGACCTGCGTGATTCCGCCGTATCCGAAAAAGAATTTGCGTGATCGGCCCGTGATGATACTGTCCGTCGCGGGGTGGGGACTCCGAGCTGGTTTCCATTTCACGACCAATTAACTTCTCGGAACAGGGGATTCACATGAGCAAGTTCGTCACGCGTCGTCGTACCGCCGGATTCGCCGGCCTGGTCGCCGCCGCGGCCGCCACGCTGAGCATTGTCGCGCCGTCCGCCTCCGCGCAGGGCCTGGAACTCACCGAGGCTCCGGTCGCCGCCGCCGAGGTCGTCACCGCCGATCCGGTATGCGCCGTGGTCTCGGACAATATCGACCTGTCCGGCATCTGCACCGATGTCCGTCGCGGCCACCGCCCCTCGCTGTCGGCGCACTGACACGCCGGTAATCACGTGTGAGCCCCGCACTCCGGTGCGGGGCTTCGTCGTGTCCGGCCGCCTCAGAACAGGGCGAGCGCGGCGCACAGTCCGGCGAGCGCGATGCCCTGCAGCCCCACCCGGATCCAGATGATGCTGTCCCACTTGTCCTGCAGCGCACGGGCGTTCGCGGGAATAACGCCCGACTGCGCGGCCGCCTTCTGCGCATTGTTGACCGGCTTGGCGACCCGTGCGTAGAGCGCCAGCCAGATGACCAGGGCGAGCAAGGCGATCCCGGCTCCGATGGCCGCGCCGGCCTGCCCGGCCAGAATCGCGAACAGCAGCGTCAGCGCGGTGGCCACGGTGCCG
This sequence comes from Nocardia yamanashiensis, assembly GCF_021183565.1. Taxonomy (NCBI): domain Bacteria; kingdom Bacillati; phylum Actinomycetota; class Actinomycetes; order Mycobacteriales; family Nocardiaceae; genus Nocardia; species Nocardia yamanashiensis. Next base: position 5,314,363 of record NZ_CP089226.1, on the reverse strand, counting down.
CCGGCCCCGAAGACGGGCATCCGCTTGTCGCCGTAGAAGTGTCCCCACCCGGCGCTGATGGTCACCGTGGCGTCGTCCAGCTTCTTGTAGACCGACCGCATGATGAGCCCCGCGCAGGCATCGGTGCCGTAGATGACGCCATTGCCGAGGACGGCGAGAGCGGCGGTGATCGTGCCGAGGGTGATGAGCATTTTCCTGACCTCTTCTGCGCTATCTAGCGTTGCTAGGAACTGAAGCAAAGATAGCAGCGCTAGAGCTCGATTGTCTAGCGCTGCTAGGAAAAACTTCCGCGCAGGTCTCTGATCAGCCGAAAAGGCTGCGCACGAACGGAACCGAGTCCACCAGCGACGCGTTCACCGCACCGCTGTGATCGGTCGGATAGGTGCGCACCGTGACCGGCTGCCCACCGGCCTGCAGCTTGGCGGCGAAGGCCAGCGTCGCCGGGGTGAGGACATCGGTGTCGAGCAGGCCCTGTCCCAGGAAAACCGGCCTGTCGTAACCGGATTCGGGCAGGCCCATGTACCGGGTCAGCAAGCCCGGCAGGTCGGCCAGCTGCGCCAGCGGCCGCGCGAACAGCTCACCCACGACCACGTTCGCCGCGGTGAGCTCCGTGCCGAACGACTCCAGGCAGGACGCGTTCGCCCGGTTCAGCCAGTCCCGCCCCGAATCCGTCAGGTACGAGTCGATATCCAGCTCGGGATAGGTGGTGCGCAGCCCGGCCAGGATGTACAGCACGTACCCGGAGGTGTGCGACGGCAGCCGCACCGGCGGCACCCCCGGCCCCAGCGGCAGCATGATGTCCTCGATATAGGCGGGCACGCCCGTCCCGACCGCACCCCGGTAATCCAGTTCCGGCCCGCCGAATTCGGTCGCGTAGCGCGCGGTGGTCACCGCCGCCCCGCCGCCCTGCGACTGCCCGATCACCGCCCACCGCTGCGACAGCGCCGGATAGTGCCGGGTAGCGGCCTTGACCGAGTCGACCACATTGTGGGCTTCGACCGTGCCGTTCAGGTACGGATGGTCGCCCGGCGTCCCGAGACCCGCGTAGTCCGCGGCAACGATCGCGTACCCCTGCCGCAGCCAGGTCGCCAGATAGGCCCAATCCCGGTCGCGCGCCGCGGGTCCCGCGATCGAGTACGCGCATTGGTCGCCGAGCCCGAGGGTGCCGTGCGCCCAGGCGAGCACCGGCCAGCCCCCGGCGGGCGCGTCGCCGGGCGGGAAGTAAACCGCGGCGCTCGCGGTTGTCTCCTGCTCGCGCGCCGTGGTCGTGGTGTAGAGGAAACGTTCGGAATCGACCGCGCCGGGCGGGGTGGCGACGGGCGCCAGGGGTGCGGTGGAGGTGACCGTCCCGACGTCGCCGGCCGGGTCCGCGAGGGCGGCCGGGCCCCCGCTGATCAGCGCCGCAGTGGTGGCGAGGGCGAGTGCCGCCGAGCCTGCCCATCGTGTCCGCATCGATATCTCCCGGGGTGTGGTGCCGCGACATCCAGCGCGAAGACTGCTGAAAGACTGGACGTTCGCTCAGAGTAGGCGTTGGCTATCGCTCGCCGGCGGAGTGGCCCTCCTCACCTCACCGCCGCCTGTTCCGCTTGTGAAGGTGCTCACACCACCGCGATGCCCGGCGTGTCGGTCGGCGGTGGTCGCGATCACGCAAACAGTACGCGCGTTATGCAAAACCGCATGTCAGAGCTACTGGCAAGTAGATTGCCCGGCTGCTATTAACAAGCAAATTTCGCAGGATTAGCAGAAGGCCTGTGAAAGCTAGCCGGGATTCACACTTGCAACAGGTAGACGCACATTTTTTCCTGTGCCATCGTGTGGAAGTACACCTCGCGGGCCTAGCAAGTCTGCAAATTGCCGCTCCAGCAGTGTCCGAATCATCGCGAGAGATTCAGGACCGGCGGGGCTACCGAGACCGAACGAAGAAGTGGAGTCAAAGATGTCGAACGTCGGCACCCCGAAGACCGCTGCGGAGCTCCAGCAGGACTGGGACACCAACCCGCGTTGGAAGGGCGTTACCCGTAACTACACGGCCGACCAGGTCGTGAAGCTGCAGGGCACCGTCGTCGAGGAGCACACCCTCGCCCGTCGTGGCGCCGAGATCCTCTGGGATCTCGTCAACAACGAGGACTACATCAACTCCCTGGGCGCCCTCACCGGCAACCAGGCCGTGCAGCAGGTCCGCGCCGGCCTGAAGGCCATCTACCTGTCCGGTTGGCAGGTCGCCGGTGACGCCAACCTGTCCGGCCACACCTACCCGGACCAGTCGCTGTACCCGGCCAACTCGGTTCCGGCCGTGGTGCGTCGCATCAACAACGCGCTGCTGCGCGCCGACGAGATCGCCAAGGTCGAGGGTGACACCTCGGTCGCCAACTGGCTGGCCCCGATCGTCGCCGACGCCGAGGCCGGCTTCGGTGGCGCGCTGAACGCCTACGAGCTGCAGAAGGCCATGATCGCCTCCGGCGCGGCCGGCGTGCACTGGGAGGACCAGCTGGCCTCCGAGAAGAAGTGCGGCCACCTGGGCGGCAAGGTGCTCATCCCCACCCAGCAGCACATCCGCACCCTGACCTCCGCGCGTCTCGCGGCCGACGTCGCCGGCGTGCCGTCGGTGATCATCGCCCGTACCGATGCCGAGGCCGCCACCCTCATCACCTCCGATGTGGACGAGCGCGACCGTGAGTTCCTGGACGGCACCCGCACCCCCGAGGGCTTCTTCGGTACCCGCAACGGCATCGACCCCTGCATCGCGCGCGCCAAGGCGTACGCCCCCTACGCCGACCTGATCTGGATGGAGACCGGCGTGCCGGACCTCGAGGTCGCGCGCAAGTTCGCCGAGGCCGTCCGCAGCGAGTTCCCGGACCAGCTGCTGGCCTACAACTGCTCGCCGTCCTTCAACTGGAAGGCGCACCTGGACGACGCCACCATCGCGAAGTTCCAGCGCGAGCTGGGCGCCATGGGCTTCAAGTTCCAGTTCATCACCCTGGCCGGCTTCCACTCGCTGAACTACGGCATGTTCGACCTGGCCTACGGCTACGCCCGCGAGGGCATGACCGCCTTCGTCGACCTGCAGGAGCGCGAGTTCAAGGCCGCCGCCGAGCGTGGCTTCACCGCCGTCAAGCACCAGCGTGAGGTCGGCGCCGGCTACTTCGACACCATCGCCACCACGGTTGACCCCAACACCTCCACCGCGGCGCTGAAGGGTTCCACCGAAGAGGGCCAGTTCCACTGAGCCACAACCGGTTCTGAGGACTAACCCCGGGCAGCAGTCGCATCACACCTTCCGCTGCCCAGGGCCTCGGATCCGCCGAGGGAGACGGCAAGCCTCCCTCGGCGGGTCCGCCCACCCTTCCCGTCGACAGCCCCGGCGGGGAGGGTTTTTTCCTATAGCTTCGAAATCAAGACCTTAAGAAGGCGCAGGGTCACAAGTCAGTCCGACGCCTTCACCCACGAGCCACGACGGCCAACAACCAGCAGGAGCGGGACGTGAGCACCGAAAAGATTCAGCGTGTCGGCATTATCGGCGCGGGACAGATGGGCGCGGGTATCGCAGAGGTCTGCGCCCGGGCGCATGTCGATGTCCTCGTTTTCGAGCAGACTCGTGAACTCGCCGCTGCCGGTCGCGCCCGCATTCTGCGGTCGCTGGACCGCGGGGTGTCCAGCGGCAAGATCACCGAGCGGGAGCGTGAGCAGACCGCCTGGCGGCTGCGGTTCACCTCGGACCTCGGCGATTTCGCCGATCGTCAGCTGGTCGTCGAGGCCGTCGTGGAGAACGAAGAGGTGAAGACCGCGATCTTCGCCGAGCTGGACAAGGTCGTCACCGATCCCAATGCGGTGCTGGCCTCCAACACCTCCTCCATCCCGATCATGAAGATCGCCGTGGCCACCAACAACCCCGAGCGGGTGGTGGGCATGCACTTCTTCAACCCGGTGCCGGTGCTGCCGCTGGTCGAGCTGGTCACCACGCTCAAGACCACCGAGACCGTCACCAAGCGCGCCGAGCAGTTCGCCGCCGACGTGCTCGGCAAGCAGGTCGTGCGTTCCGCCGACCGCTCCGGCTTCGTGGTCAACGCGCTGCTGGTGCCGTACCTGCTGTCGTCCATCCGCATGGTCGAATCCGGTTTCGCCACCAAGGAAGACGTCGACAAGGCCATGGTGCTGGGCTGTGCCCACCCGATGGGGCCCCTCGCCCTGACCGACCTGGTCGGGCTCGACACGGTGAAGTCCATCGCCGACTCCATGTACGAGGAGTTCAAGGAGCCGCTGTACTCCGCGCCTCCGCTGCTCATGCGCATGGTCGAAGCGGGACTGCTGGGCAAGAAGTCCGGAGCGGGCTTCTACCAGTACAACCGGGGCTAACCCGCCTCTCCGCGTACTCAGCGGGCGGCTGTGAGCCGTCGACGTCGGCAACCCGTGCCGGCGGTTGGGTGCCCAACCGATTTTGGACGTACCCGATGAGTTACCCGCCCCTCGCGAAATCAGTGGTCGCGTCGGGCGGGGTTCATCGGAGCCTCTCTCACAGGGGAGCGTCGCCGGGCATGTGGCGGCGTCCACCCTCATCGGGCATAAGCTGCAAATAGGTCGAGTCCGGCCAGCAGCTCGGAAGGAGTGTCCCGCTCATGGTCAACGTCACCGACGGCTTCGGGTCCAGCATTCTGGGGTACCCGCGCATCGGTCCGCACCGGGAACTCAAGCGTGCTTTGGAGTCCTATTGGCACGGCACGCTTTCACGCGACGAGCTGCTGGCCGTCGGGCGTGAAATTCAGGAGAGCCAGTATCTGGAACTGGCCGCCACCGGGCTCACCCAGGTTCCGGGCAACACTTTCTCCTACTACGACCACATTCTCGACAACGCGCTGCTGTTCGGCGCGGTCCCGAAGCGGTTCGAGGCGGAGCGAGAAGGCCTGCACCCCTTGGACTTCTATTTCCTGATGGCGCGTGGCCGTCCGGATCTGCCGCCGCTGGAACTGGTGCGCCTGCTCAATACCCCGTACCACTACCGGCAGCCGGAGCTGGAGACCGACACCGAGTTCTCGCTGCACCCCGAGGCGCTGCTGGACGAATTCGACCGGGCCAAGGCGGCCGGCATCGAACTGCGTCCCGTCGTGCTCGGGCCGCTGTCGCTGCTGCTGCTGTCCAAGACCGGGCACGTGCCCGGCGAGACCGAGTTCGACAAGCTGAAGCTGCTCGACAAGCTGCTGCCGGTCTACGAGGAACTGTTCGAGGTGCTCGCCAAGCGCGGCGCCACCTGCGTGCAGCTGGACGAGCCGTGCTTCACCAGCGATCGCTCGCCGTCCACCATCGAACTGTTCGAGAAGGCGTACCAGCGGCTCTCGAAGGCCCCGCTGCGGCCGCGCCTGCTGGTCACCGGGCAGTACGGCGACTTCGGCGAGGCGCTCACGGTGCTGGCGCGGTCCAATGTCGAGGCCATCGGGCTCGACCTGGCCAGCTTCCGGATCACCCCGGAGGCGCTGGCCGAGATCCCCGGCATCAAGCGCAAGCGGCTGTACGCGGGCGTCATCAGCGGCACCAACGTGTGGCGCGCCGACCGCTACCGGACCCTGGACTACCTGCACAAGCTGGCCCAGGTGTGCCCGGATATGGTGGTGTCCACCGGATCGACGCTGCTGCACGTGCCCTACGACACCCTCGTCGAGTACGAGCTCGAGGAGAACGTCGCCGACCGGCTCGCCTTCGCCAAACAGAAGGTCCTGGAAGTGGTTTCGCTCGCGAAGGCGCTCACCGAAGGGCCCTCGGAGAAGTGGCGCAAGGTGCCGACCGCGGTGCACTTCAAGCAGAAGCACGCGGTGCGGCAGCGGGTGTACGCCATCACGCCGCAGATGCGCGAGCGCGAACCGTATGCCGCCCGCAAGGTCGCGCAGCAGGCCAAGCTGAACTTGCCGCTGGTCCCGGCCACCACGCTGGGCTCCTTCCCGCAGACCTTCACCGCCCGCCAGGCGCGCTACGACCTCGGTCAGGGCCGGCTGTCCTACGACGAGTACCGCAAGCGCATCGAAGCCGAGATCGAGTCCACCATCCGCCTGCAGGAGGACATCGGCCTCGATGTGCTGGTGCACGGCGAGCACGAGCGCAACGACATGATCCAGTACTTCGCGGAGCTGCTCGACGGCTTCGCCACCACCCACTTCGGCTGGGTGCAGGTGTACGGATCCCGTTGTGTGCGACCGCCGATCGTGTACGGCGACGTGTCCCGGCCCAAGGCCATGTCGGTGGACTGGACCGCCTACGCGCAGTCGCTCACCGACAAGCCGGTCAAGGGCATGGTCACCGGACCGGTCACCATGCTGGCGCGCTCGTTCGTGCGGCAGGACCAGCCGCTGTACGAGACCGCCGACCAGGTGGCGCTGGCGGTGCGCGACGAGGTGGTGGATCTGGAGAAGGCGGGCATCGCCATCATCCAGGTGGACGAGCCGTCCATTCGCGAGCTGCTGCCGCTGCGCAAGAAGGGGCAGGCCGAATACCTGCGCTGGGCGGTCGGGGCGTTCAAGCTGGCCACTTCCGGGGTCAAGCCGGAAACCCAGATCCACACGCACATCGGCTATTCCAGCCGGGACGACGTGGTGCAGGCCATCGAGGAACTCGACGCCGACGTCACCGCCATCGTCGCCACCCGCTCCATCGAATGGGTGCTGGAATCGCTGAAGGACGACTGCGCCGAAGGGCGCGGCCTCACCCACGGCGTCGGCCCGGGCGTGTACGAGTCGCGATCGGCTCGCATCCCGGACATCGACGAGCTGGACGAACTGCTCACCGCCGCCGCGGAAGCCGTTACGCCGCAGCGGTTGTGGGCCAATCCGGACGGTGGCCTGAAGACCCGCCACCACTGGCAGCTGGATCCGTCCCTGCGCAATATGGTCGCGGCCGCCCGCCGCGTCCGCCGCCGGGCCGAAGCCGCCGAACAGGGGTAGCTCGAAAACCGAGGGGCGGCGCGGGCTTTCGTCCGCGCCGCCCTTTTTCGTGCCCGATGCGCGGTCATGAACCGGTCACGAAACGCGAATTAGCCTGCGGAGGAAGGTTTTCGGAAGGAGAACGAGATGGATCCGTCAGGTAAGACCGACCAGCCCCAGCCCGACCCGGCGCCCGCCCGCGAGGCCGGGGAGAGCTACCGGGAGAAAACCGGCGAGGCGCCGCCGGAATGGCAGTGGAAGACCTCGCGCTAGGGCGGGGAGTGGCGTAGAACGCGTCCGGAGTTCCCGGATCGGGCGGATGCGCCGGGTTAGCCTGGGCGGGTTCGAATCGAGATGGGAGTAGGGCCGTGGGTCTGTTCGACAACTTGAAGGATGCCGCCGGGAAGGCCGCCGAGCTGGCGGGACAGCACGCGGACAAGCTGGATCCGCTGGTGGACAAGGCCGGCGACATGCTGGACGAGAAGACCTCCGGCAAATACGCCGAGCACGTGGACAAGGTGCAGGACGCGGCCAAGAAGGCGCTGCACGAGCAGGCGGGACAGCAGTAGCGGGCACTCCTCGTCGAGCGGCCGGCGGCTACGCTGTCGCCGGTTCGCTACTGCCGCAGGGTCTTTCGGGGCCTCGGCGGAACCCGGGAGCCCGGCCCCCGGGAACCCCCGGACGGAGCGGGATTCACCAGTTCCGGCCGTTGCCGCCGCTGCCGTTGTGATCGCCGCGGTCGTGGCCGTGCTCGGACTGCCAGCGGTCCTTGTAGTGGCTCCAGCAGTAGTTCCAGTCGTAACCGCGGCTGTTGCGATCGCAGTAGTAGTGGTAGTCGTCGCGATCGCTGTTCGCGGCGGCGATGCCCGCGCCCAGGGGGAGGGTGAAGGCGGCGGCGACCAGTACGGTGGCGAGGCGCTTGGCGGTGTGTTTCATGCGATGGGCTCCTGTTGCATTGGGACTCGGGGCGATTCCCTTGCAAACAATGGTGCTGTTCAGCGCCGATATTCTCTGTCCGCTGCTCGACGGACCAAGTGTGTTCGCGCCGACAGTCGCCCTCGGTTCAGCGCAGCAGCTCCGACACCTGCCACAGCCGCACCGTGGCATCGGCGCTGCCGGTGGCCAGCACCTTCCCGTCCGGGCTGAATGCCAGGGTGTGCACCGGAGAAGTGTGGCCGGACAACGGATTTCCGATCGGCTCCCGGGTACCGAGATGCCACAGCCGGGCGGTGCCGTCGCGGCTCCCGCTGGCCAGCAGCGTCCCGTCGGGGCTGAATCCCAGGCTCAGAATCGGTTCGCTGTGGCCGCTCAGCGGTTTACCCGAGGCGGCGCGGTCGGCCCACAACCGGATGGTGGCGTCGTCGCCGCCGCTGGCCAGCAGGGTACCGCCCGGGTTGTAGGCGACCGTGCGGATCTGGCTGTTGTGGCCGGTGAGGGTGGCCAGGGCGGCGCGGGTCTTGACCGACCAGAGCCGCACCGTGGTGTCGGCGCTGCCGGTGGCGATGGTGGCGCCGTCCGGATGGAACGCCAGGCCGCGCACCGCGCCGGTGTGCCCGGTGAGCGCCGCGCCCGCCGGCTGCCGCGACCGCACCGTCCACAATTGCGTCGTGGTGTCCTCGGAGGCGGTGGCGAGCAGGCTGCCGTCGGGGGAGAAGGCCAGTGCGCGAATGGCATTGGTCTGCGCGGTGAGCGGGCTGCCGAGTGGCTGGCGGGTGTGCGCGTCCCACAGCCGGACGGTCATGTCCTCGCTGCCGGTGGCGAGCAGTGCGCCGTCGGCGGAGATGGCGAGCGCGCGGATCGAATTGCTGTGCCCGGTCAGTGGATTGCCCAGCTCCCGGCCGGAAGCGACCTCGAAATAGCGGGCGGTGTTGTCCTTGCCGCCGATGATCAGCGTGCCGCCGTCCGGGGTGAACGCCAGGGCCAGCACCTGGGACGGAAGCGTGAGCCGCTCCGGGGTCTTCGCGGACTGGGCGGGTTCGCTCGCGGAGTTCTGGTCGCCGTCCCGGGTCGAGACCGCGAGCGCCGCCGCCGCGAGCGCCGCGCTGACCCCAGCTGCCGCGCCGCCGATGAGCAAGCGCCGCCGTGTGATGAGACGCCGTGGTGATTCGGGGGTAATCCCCTGTGCCGCAGACCTTTCCGGTCCAGTAGCGGGACCGGTCACCGGGCCGCCGCCCGGAAGCTGCTGAGCCGCAATGCCTTCCGGATGTGTCGGGGTACGGCGTTCCGGCTGGTAGAAGCCGAGTCCGCGGCCGGAAGGATCCGATCCGGGCGTGTCCGCCGGTGGGGGAGTGCGTGGTTCGCCCGGCGGCGTGGTGATCGTCGCCTCGTCCGCGGCGGGGACGTAGCGCCGGGTCACGGTGTTCCCGGACGGTTCGGCCACCAGCGCCGCGTGCGCCGCGCGGGCCATGCTGGTGCAGTCGGTGTAGCGGTCGTCCGGATGCTTGGCCAGCACCGTGGCGAACACCTCGTCCAGTGCGGCCGGTAGATCCGGGTAGCGCTCGGAGGGGCGCGGCGGCGGCGAGTACAGGTGCGCGGCCATGATGGCGGCCTCGTCCGGGCGCGGGTACGGGGCCTCGCCGGTGAGGAGTTTGTAGAGCGTGCAGCCCAGCGAGTAGATGTCGGCGCGATGGTCGACGGGGTTGCTGCTGAAGCGTTCCGGGGCCGCGTAGGCGACGGTGGCCGAGACCCGGGAGCCGGTCTCGGTATCGTCCAGGCTGCGCGCGATGCCGAAGTCGGTGACCAGGGTGCGTTCGTAATCCTCTTGTTCGACAAGGAGATTCGCGGGTTTCACATCACGGTGCAGGATGCCGTAGCGATGGGCGTGGTCGAGCGCGGCGGCGGCATCGCCGATCATGCGCACGGCCCGCGCCACCGGGATGCGCCCGCCGGAGGCGTTCAGCAGCCCGGCGGCGTCGCCGCCCTCGATGAACTTCATGGATATCCACAGCACATCGTCATCGGGCGAATTGCGGTCGTAGATGGGCACGATATTGGGATGGTCCAGCGCGGTGATCATCGCTGCCTCGCGCTCGAATCGCGCCCGCGCCTTCTCGTCGTCGGCGAAGCTCTCGTTCAGAACTTTGAGGGCGACCAGTCTCTCCAGGCGCGGATGCCGGGCCAGATACACCACACCCATTCCGCCCGCGCCCAATTGGCGTTCGATGGTGTACCCCGCGAACCTCGCTCCAGCCCGGAACCGCATCGGGCACCTACCTCCCCTGATACACGCGCCGTGCAGTCACAGTACGCCGTGATCCGGCCTTCGGCCGAAGGAAAGGTGTGGGGGTTTCACCCCCCACCCCCTTCTTCGAGGTGGTGGGCTTCCACCCCGCCGTTCGGCGGGTGGTCGACATCCGCCTCCACCCGGTCGGCGGGTAGCGCACGGCGGCCACCGATCACCCGGTACTACGAGCCGGGCGGGCGGCAGGTTCAGGAGGGAGCGGAACGGAATCGGTCGCGCAGCGATTTGCGCGGGCGGGCTTGGGGTTTCGCGACGTCCGGCGGCACCACCTCGTAGCGCCGGATGTACGCGCCGATGAACGCCTGCGCGGTCGCGGTCACGGGTATCGCGAGCAATGCGCCCGTCGCGCCGAACAATGCCGCGCCCGCCAGCACCGCCCCGAAGGCCACCGCCGGATGCATATCGAGCGTGGTGGCGGTGATGCGCGGTTGCAGCACATAGTTCTCGAACTGCTGATACACCACGATGAACGCCAGAATCCAGAGCGCGTCGCGCGGCTGCTGCGCCAGCGCCACCACCACCGGCAGCGCCCCGGCGAGGTAGGTACCGACGGTCGGGATGAACTGCGAGACCACGCCCACCCAGATGGCCAGTGCGAACGCCGACGGAATCCCGATGATCCGCATGGCCGCGTAGTGGGCGACAGTCGAGCAGAGTGCCAGCAGCGCACGGGAATACAGGTAGCCGCCGGTCTTCTCGACCGCGATATCCCAGGCCCGCAACACGGGTACCTGACGCTGCGGCGGCAGCAGCGAGCACACGGCGTTGCGGAAGCGCGGGCCGTCCGCGGCGAAGTAGTAGGTGAACAGCAGCACCCCCAGACCCTGGAAGATCACCCCGATGGCGGTGGTGCCGATGCCCCACACATCCCCGGCCAGCCCCACCACGTACCCCTCCAGCGAGGAGCTCACCTCACCGGCCCGCTCGGTGATATCGGCGGCCGAAAGTTCGGTGTGGAAGGTCGAATTGATCCAATCCACCGTGTCGTCCGCATAGCGCGGGGCATTGCGCACCAGCGAGGTCACCTGCTCGACGACCAGCTCGCCCAGCGTCCACACGAAACTGATCAGCACCACCAGCACGCCCGCGAACACCGCCCCGGTGGCCGGCCCGCGCTTCCACCCCTTGCTCGCCAGCCAGTTCACCGCCGGTTCGATCGCGAACGCCAGAAACAGCGACACCACCAGCACGGTCAGTAGCCCGCGCAACTGCAACAGCACCCAGAAGGTGACGACCACCGCCGCCACCGTGACCGCCGCGAGCAGATACGCACGCGGTAGCCACGGCGGCAGCACCGCCGACACCGGAACCGGCTCGGGCGCTAGCTCTTCCTCGGCAACACGATCATCCTCGGACACACGGCAAACGTAGTCCGCGACCGCCTGTCCCGCCGGGAGCGGCGCGCGCGGCCGCGCGCCACAACCCACGGATTCCCCTCCCCCAAGAGGTTCGGGGGCGAAGTGTCCGAGAGCGCGGCCACCACCCTCCCCCAGGAGCTTCGGGGCCAAGCCCCTGAGAGTGCGGGCACCGCCTTCCCTCGGGGAGGTTCGGGGGCGAGAGTGCAGGCGCTACCTTCCCCAGGGGTTCGTGGCCGAGAGCGCGGACGCAGCCTTCCCCCAAGGGGTTCGGGGTGAAGTCTCCGAGAGTGCGGACGCCACCCTCCCGAGGGGGTTCGGGGGCGAAGCCCCTGAGAATTTCAAGAGTTGTACCTACTAGATGGTGGCGGCGTCGATGACGAAGCGGTAGCGGACGTCGCTGGCGATCACGCGGTCGTAGGCCTCGTCGATGCGGTCGGCGGAGATGACCTCGATTTCGGCGCCGATGCCGTGCTCGGCGCAGAAGTCCAGCATGGCCTGGGTCTGGGCGACGCCGCCGATCATCGAACCCGCGAGCGAGCGACGGTAGCCGGCGAGGGTGAAAGGCTTGGCCTCCAAAGGCTTTTCGGGCAGGCCGAGAATCACCAGCGTGCCGTCCAAGGCCAGCAGCTTCAGGTAGCTGTCGATCGGCAGATCCGCGGAGACGGTATTGAGGATCAGGTCGAACCGCCCGCGCAGATCCTTGAACGTCTGCCGGTCCCCGGTCGCGTAGTAGTGCGCCGCCCCGAACTTCTTCCCGTCCTCCTGCTTGGACAGCGACTGCGACAGCACCGTCACCTCGGCCCCCATGGCCGCGGCGATCTTCACCCCGATATGCCCGAGCCCGCCCATCCCGATGATGGCGACCTTCTTGCCCGGCCCCGCGTTCCAATGCCGCAGCGGCGAGAACAGCGTGACCCCCGCGCACAGCAGCGGCGCGGCCACATCCAGCCCGATCCCCTCCGGAATCGACACCACGAACCCCTCGGTCACCACCACCTGCGTCGAGTACCCGCCGAGCGTGTACCCGCCCGCCTGCGCCGCCTCCGGCACCGGCGAGTTGTAGGTCATGGTCGCCCCCGGCACGCAGTACTGCTCCTCACCGGCCAGGCAGGGCGCGCACTTGCCACACGAATCGACCATGCAGCCCACGCCGACCCGATCCCCGACCCGATGCCGGACCACCTCGGACCCGACGGCGGCCACGATCCCGGCGATCTCGTGCCCGGGCACGCACGGATACCGGGTGCCGCCCCACTCGTCACGGGCGGTGTGAATATCGGAATGGCAGATACCGGCGTATTTCACGTCGATCAGCACATCGTGCGGTCCGAGCTCCCGTCGCTCGACGGCGACCTTCTCGAACGGCCCCTCGGGACTGGATACGGCATACGCGGCAGCAGTGCTCATGGATTCCAGCATGGCACGCGGTGTGGCGTGCCGAAGGACCGGCAACCGCTCGGCATGCTGGTTCGATGGCCATTCTGCTGTCCCTGGTCTCCATGTGCGCGACGCTGATCGGCGGTCTGCTGGCCGTCCGCATCGGCGAGCGCAAACGCCTGGTGCTGGGCCTGGCCGCGGGCGTCATGCTGGGCGTGGTCGCCTTCGACCTGATGCCGGAGGCCCTGGAAGCCGAGACCGGCAGCGCGCTCGGGGTGCCGATTCCGCTGCTGGCCGCGGTGGTCGGGTTCTTCACCGTGCACATCATCGAGCGCACGGTGGCCATCCACACCGGGTACGAGGACGAATTCGGTTCGCACCACCACGATTTCGCCTCGGTGGGTTTGCTGGCGGGCGCGGGGCTGGTGTTCCATTCCACGCTGGACGGGCTCAGCATCGGGTTCGGGTATCAGGCCAGTTCGGCGATCGGCGCGGCGGTGGCCATCGCCGTCATCTGCCACGATTTCGCCGACGGCTTCAACACTTTCACCATCACCACGCTGTACGGCAATGCCCGCAAACGCGGCCTGATCATGCTCGGCCTGGACGCCGTCGCACCGGTGGTGGGCGCGATCATCGGCACCCTGGTGAAGGTCCCGGCCGAACTCGTCGGGCTCTACCTCGGCTACTTCGCGGGCTTCCTGCTCTACCTCGCCACCGCCGACATCCTGCCCGAGGCACATGCCGGCAAACCCGCCAAGGGACCGCTGTTCTGCACCCTGGCCGGGGTGCTCTTCATGCTCGGGATCGCCGCACTGAGCCATTGAAAAACTGGTACACCAGTAGATAACAGACGCTCGAAGCCGGCGGGCGAACAGCAGTCGGGAGGGTCCATGTACGACGACTCGCGCCGGACGCGACCCAGCTGGGGCGGCCGCGTCCTCGCCCTGATCGTCGCGGCCGTCCTGGCCGGCACCGCCTTCCTCGGCTATCACGGCGAATTCGCCCGCTGGTCGTTCGGTGCGCAGACCAGCACCGCCGGGCTGGTCGGGCCGCCGCTGCCGCCGCTGGACGCCACACTGGTGTCCGGTGAGGTCGAGCCCGCGCTGGTGAACATCACCGCGGGGCTGCGGCCGTACGGGGTCGGTGCGGCCGGGTCGGGCATCGTGCTCACCGCCGACGGGCAGGTGCTGACCAGCCATCACGTCATCAAAGGGGCGGACACCGTATCGGTTTCGGATATCGGCACCGGGGCGGTGTATCAGGCCGTCGTGCTGGGGTACGACTCCGGCGCGGATATCGCGCTGCTGGAGCTGCCGGGGGCCAGCGACCTACCGGTGGCGCGGATCGGCAGTTCCGCGCCGCTGCGTCTGGGCGACGAGGTGCTGGCCATCGGGAACGCGGGCGGCACCGGCTCGCCGACCGCGGTGGGCGGCAATATCACCGGATTGGATTCGTCCATCGTGGCGCGCAATTCGGCGGACCTGTCCCGGAAATCCTTGCGCGGCATGATCGAAGTGGCGGCGCAGGTGGCGGCCGGGCAGTCCGGCGGGGCGCTGGTGGACCGGTACGGGGCGGTGGTCGGGGTGGTCACGGCCGCCTCGGGGGAAATGCAGAAAGCGCTGGGGCGCGGGCCGAACGGATACGCGGTGCCGATCGACGCCGCCATGCGCGTGGTCCGCCAGATCCGTTCCGGCACACCGACCGACAGCGTGCACGTGGGGCCGACGGCGACGCTGGGCATCATCACCTCGGACGCCAAACCGGTGGGGGCGCGCATCGACGTCGCGGTGTTCGGGCAGCCCGCGTACGCGGCGGGGCTCGCCGAGGGGGAGGTGATCACCGCCGTCGACGGCCGGGCGATCGCGAACACCCAGGCGTTGAAGTCGGCGCTGAACCTGTACAAGCCCGAAGACGCTGTGCACCTGGATATTTCCGAGCCCGGGGGAGTGCAGCGGACGGTGAGCGTGACGCTCACCGCCGGCCCGCCCAACTAGCGTGCGCCCCACACCCCGGCGCCCCCAATCGACTCGTTTTTCAGAGCTTCTCGGCCCAGTAATCCTGGAACTGGATGTAGACGATCAGGATCACCACGGCGTAGTAGACGGCGACCACGGTCCACCGCCATTCCATGATGATCTGCAGCAATCCCTTCGACCGGCCCCACAGCTGCCCGGTCACGATGGCCAGCAGCGCCGGCGTCACCGCCCACACCACCATGCACCACGGGCACAGCGCGTGAATCTGGAAGACCGCCTGATAGATCAGCCAGCCGATGAATCCCATCCCCGCGGCCAGGCCGATCCACAGCCCGCCCCAGATCCAGTTCGGGAAACCGATGCCCGCCACCGCGAGCACCCCGAGCGTCACCACCACCGAGAACCCGACCACGCCGATGATCGGGTTCGGGAACCCGAACGCCGCCGCCTGATCCGATTCCATGATGGTCGTACAGGCCACCACCTGATCGATGCTGCACAGCGGTTTGAACCCGGGTTCGGTGAAGAGCTTGAACTTGTCGACCAGCAACGTCACCGACGCGATCCAGCCGATCAGTCCGCCCAGCAGCAACGGCCAGGCGGACTTGGGGGGAGCCGCGGCGATCACTGCTTCGCCGCGGCCTCGATGACCGGCTTCAAACCGCCCTGGCTCATCAGCGACTGACCGTCGGTGACCTGCTTGCCGGCCACATAGACGCTCGGCGTGGACTTGAGGCCGGTGCCGAACACGGCGGTGGTCTCGTCCTTGACGTACTGGGCGTACTTGTTGCCGCGAATCGCTTCGGCGATGGCGGGATCGGTGTACCCGGCCTCGTTCGCGATCTGGATCAGCTGGTCGTCGGTCATGCCGTTGCCGCCCTCCTTGGGCTGCTTGGCGAACATGGTGGCCAGCCAGTTCTGGAACTTCGACGGATCGGCCGAGCCGACCACGTAGGCGGCATTGGCCGCGCGGGTGGAGTACTGGTTGCCGTTGGAGGCGCGATCCAGGAACGAGATGATGTTGTACTCGACGGACGCGGTGCCATTGGCCACCTCCTCCTCGAGGGTCTTGGCATTGGCCTGCTCGAACATCTGGCAGGCCGGGCACTGCAGGTCGGCGACGACCTGGACGCGCACCTTGGCGTCGGCCTTGCCGATGCGGATCGCGCCGCCGGCGGTGACATTCGGCGGAATCGCGCCCGAACTGGTGACCGTCGGGGCGAAGGCGCTGGCGCCGTCGCCGCCGGAGTCCTTGTCGGACTTGCGCATTGCCAATCCGATGCCGATGGCGGCCACCAGGCCGACCAGGACCACGGCCACGCCGACCTGGATCAGCACCTTCCGATTGCGATCGGCCTGCGCCGCTTTGGCCAGCGGATTGTTGCCGGATTTCTTGTTCACCTGAGCGCTCACCACGCCTTCCGTCGTGTCACGTCCTGCGGGCCCATCTTCGCCCGCAAACCTGAGAGATTGCTGTATCTATTGCCCTCCGCTGCGCTCCGGGCGGGTTCGCGGCCCCCTATGTCTCCGTTCTTCCCTCCCTCCGCTCCTCCGCTGCGCTCCCCCGCGCCGCTCAGTCCAGAACGAGACGGGCCGCGAACCTGGGGTTTCGGCGAAAACGGTTTGGAGTTCGAGAGGTGGCGGGGATCACGCCTTCGCCAGGCGCTTCTTCTGTTCCTCGATATCGAAATCGGCGGGCGGCCAATCCAGCTTCAAGCCCTGCAGCGCGTCGATCAGCAATTCGGTGACGGCCAGGCGGGCGTACCACTTGGAATCGCAGGGCAGTACGAACCACGGGGCGTAGTCGGTGTTGGTGCGATCCAGAACGGCTTGGTAGGCCTCTTGATACGCGGGCCAGTACGCCCGCTCGTCGATATCGGCCGGATTGAACTTCCAGTATTTGTCGGCCCGCTCCAGCCGCTGGGCCAGGCGCTTCTTCTGTTCGTCGAGCGAGACGAACATGGCCACCTTGACGATGGTGGTGCCCTCGTCGGCCAGCTTGCGCTCGAACTTGTTGATCTCGTCGTAGCGCTTGCCCCACACCTCCGGCGGCACCAGATCGTGTACCCGCACCACCAGTACGTCCTCGTAGTGCGAGCGGTCGAAGACGCCGATCTGCCCGCCCTTGGGCAGCTGCTTGCGGATCCGCCACAGGAAGTGGTGCTTCTTCTCCTCCGCGGTCGGCACGCCGAAGGCCGCGTGGTCCACGCCCTGCGGGTCGACCGAGCCGATCACGTGCCGGACGATGCCGCCCTTGCCGGCGGTGTCCATGCCCTGCAGCACCAGCAGCACATTGCGGGTGTCGCCGGATCGGCCGTTGGCGTAGAGCTTTTCCTGGAGATCGGAGAGCACTTCGCGGCGTTCCTCGAGATATTTCTCGCCGGCTTTCTTATCGCCTTTGAATCCGGGGGTTGCCGCGGTGTTCAGATCTTTCACCTGGACGCCGTCGGCGCGCAGGGCTTTCGAAACCGGTTTCGACCAGGTAGTCGCTTTCGCCATCCTCCATGGTTAACACGAGGGGACCATTCGCGCAGGCAACCTCGCCGAATCAGACCCGGGCGAGACGTACCAAATGGTCGGCCAACTCCTCGTCGCTGACCGGAGCCAGCGTCAGATCCGCGGCGGTGGTCAGCAGATAGCGGCCGTCGCCGGAGAAATCCAGCCAGGTGCGATGGCGGGTCGGCGGGGACAGCGGATTGGCCGGTTCCACCGAGACGGTGATGAAACCGCGGCCGTCCACCGGATCGCGCAGCTTGCTGCGGAAGCGGTCGGCGCCGGCCGGATCGGCGGTGGGATCGGGTTGCAGCACCGCGCTCTGCGCCTCCTGCATGGGGGCGAGCCGGCCGGGCGGCGCGGAACCGATGATCTCGACCAGTTCCCGGCCCAATTGCTCGGCGGGACAGACCGATACGGTCACGGTGTCGGGCAGGCCGACCAGAATGCCCGCGCGCTGCTGGGCGACGGCGGCGAAGGCCAGGATGCGGCCGGACTCGGGCGCGGTGCGCTCGCCGTAGAGGGTGACCGTGGTGGTGTCGCTGCGGGCGCACAGGGCCAGCGCGGCGGCCAGGTCGGGATCGGTGCGGCGCAGATAGCGATGCGCCAAACGCGGTGTGGCGGCGGGGTTCTCCGGAGCGGGCGGCATGGTGTCGAGCGGATAGGGGTGGCGGTCACGCTGCGTTTCACGGGTCCAGACCAGTGCGAACTCATCGGGGGTCAGGATCCATTTCACTGTGGCCGGCCTCCGGTGGAGGCGGGGCCAGTCGAACCTGACCCGATGTCCGAAGTGGACATATCGGGTGTCCCCCCTTTCCTTGGTGCGATCCTCCGTCCCGATCGCGACCCTACCCGAGGGGTCGGCCGGTCGCCGTTCGTCGGACAAGCCACTCGAATCCGGCAAACGCCCGGTGGCGTTCCGGCCGGGAGGTGCGCATCGAGCCCCTCCGGTCGATTGACCAGGAGTTGTGTGGCCGCGCGCCGTGAACGGGAACCGGAGGTGGTGATGGCGATCGCCCGAATGCGGATGGCACGATTTGTCGGTGCCGGAGCCGTAATTGTCAGCGCCGGAACCGCAGTCGCCGCCCTGCTCACCCGCCGATCGGGCCGAGGAAGGGCAGCACCACCCGGCAGCCGACCGGTTCGGCGTGCGCCGGATCGAGGGCATTGAGCACCACGCGCACCGCCACCGGATCCGCCGTCAGCTCATAGTGTTCGGTGAAATCGGTGGCGCACAGGTCCTGCAGGATCACATTGGTGACGTTCGGGCCGGAGAGCTGACCGGTCGGCCATGGGGTGGCGATCTCGTCGTAACGGGTGACCACCGTGGTGAACCGGATATCGGGCGCGAGGGCCGGGTCGGGATTCAAGATGTCCAGGAACGTCTTACCGGGCGAGAGCTGGCACGGACCGCACTGCTCCACCAATTGCGCACCGAGCGAAGTGGATTCGAGCAGCGGCTGGAGTTCGGCGATGCCGCTGACCGTGGAACCGTGCAGCGGCGCGGCGAGCGCGATGTAGTCGTCGA
This sequence comes from Nocardia yamanashiensis, assembly GCF_021183565.1. NCBI lineage: Bacteria > Bacillati > Actinomycetota > Actinomycetes > Mycobacteriales > Nocardiaceae > Nocardia > Nocardia yamanashiensis. The sequence goes on along the minus strand of NZ_CP089226.1, from coordinate 5,295,485 downwards.
CCTTCGGGATGCCGCCCAGGTAGTTGAGGTAGTAGAACGGCACCGCACCGCCCATGGAGTGGCCGACCAGGTCCACCTTCTCCACACCCGTGACGGTCCGTACCAGATCGACGAAAGCGGCTATCTGCCGGGCGCTTTCGGGAATCGGCGCCATCGCGCCGAAGACCGGTCCGAGCAGGCCGGCGCCGTAGGTGGTGGTGAAGACGCAGTACCCGGCGCCGGCCAGCACCGGCGAGAGCGTGTTCCAGGTGATGGTCTCGTTGGACAACCCGTTCAGCAGCACCACCGGATCCGGATGCGCCGCAGTGGGTTTGCAGTTCCAGTCGTTCGCGCCGGGCGGCGGCTGGCCGGGACCGCTGAGCTGGGCGGCCAGGCCGCCCAGGTAGCTGTAGGACGGTTCCTCGGCCATGGCATTGCCGGTCAGGTTCGGCGCGACGGCCGCGAGCAGGGCGGCGGCCAGGACGGCGCAACGATGGGCCAATCGCATTGGCGTACTCCTCGTTTCGGTCCGATCGGCCGCCGGGCACCCCTCGAGTCCAGCATGACCGACCGGTCGGTCACAGATTAACGCCGCTGTGTACCCTTCCGGAAGAGGACGAAAGGAATTCGGCTATGCCACGCCCGCCCGAACCCGGCCGCAATGCCCTACTGCAGGCGGGCACCGATATCGCCGCCGCGGACGGCTTGCGCGGATTGTCCATCAATGCCGTGGTGGCGGCGGCCGGCATGGCCAAAGGGACCTTCTACCACCATTTTCCGGACCGGCGCAGCTATGTGATCGCCCTGCACCGGCGGTATCACGAGGAACTCGGCAAGCTCATCGGGACGGCCATCGAGGGGCGTGCGCCGGGGGCGGAACGGCTGCGCATCGGCATCACCGCCTATCTCGACGCGTGCCTGAACACCCGGGGCACCAAGGCTTTCCTGGCCCAATCCCGCACCGAGACGGACCTGCTGGACGAAGTGCTGGCGCGTAATCAGGAATTCGTCGCGCTGCTCGAACCCGATCTGGGGATGCTCGGCTGGGCGGATCCGGCCGCGGTGGCCCGGCTGGTCATCGCGATGGCGGCCGAGATCGCGCTGGTGGAAATGTATTCCGGCGGAGTGCGGGCGGAGCTGCGGTCGGCGCTCGATGCATTGATCGAGCGCCGACCTGCATGAGGCTCAGCCGCGTTCGACCTCGATGGTGATGTCCGCCTTGCGCAGGCGGTCGGTGAGGGCGTCGCCCATGGCCGAGGCGGGGGTCAGGATGCCCGCGAGTTCGGGGAGCTGGTCGAAGGCCAGGCACAGGCCGGCTTGGCCGAGCATGACCGAGGTGGCCTGGTAGCCGGGGTCGCCCTGGCCGGCGAAGGTGCACTCGTACTTCGCACCGGAGGTGGTGTGGGCGAAGGTGCGCATGGTGAACCAGCCGCTGTTGCGGGCCTTCTCGCTGGGGCCGGTGCCCGGCTTGGGGACGATCCGGTCGAGCAGTTTGCGGCCCAGGCCGACGCGCGAGAGGACCGCGCCCGCGGCCATGGTCGCCACGATGCCGCCCGCCATACCGGCCGCGACCAGCGGGGCGGTGGGTGCGGAACCGGCGCTCATGACCTCGCGGTAGCGGAAGTTCTTGCCGTACGGCCAGCCGAGCAGGCCATTGGAACGGCGGACGATCTTGGTGTTGTGGGCGGCCATGATGAAGGTGGACACCCACCCGTGCAGGCTCGGGTCGATGCTCGACGCCCGCTGCAGCGCCTGATCGGTCTGGCGGCCGACATCGGGATCCATGGACTTGTCGGGGCTCAGCGAATACGGGTGCGACATGACCGAGGCCTTGGACGGATCGGCCGCGATGGCCTCCATCATGGCGCGGCCGGAATCCACCGTGCCGCCGCTGACCCCGCCCTTGAGCCAGGCGACCAGGGTGGTGTCGGTCAGCTCGCCGGTATTGTCCGCGACGGTGCGCTTGTACAGCTGGTACACGCTCAGATCCGACGGAATCGAGTCGTAGCCACAGGAATTCACGATCTTCGCGCCTGTCGCGGCGGCCCGCTCGCCGAAGCGGTCGATGCACTCCCGGATGAACAGCGGCTCACCGGTCAGATCCGCGTAGTGCGTACCGTTCTCGGCGCACGCTTCGACCAGCGGCAGCCCGTAACGCAGGTACGGTCCGACCGTGGTCACCACCACCTTGGTCCGCGCCGCGAGCGCGTTCAAGCTCGCCTGATCATTCGAATCCGCCTGCACCAGCGGCCAATCCGCCGCCTGCGGCCCCAGCTCGGCGCGCACCGCGGCCAGCTTCTCCGGCGACCGGCCCGCCAGCGCGATCCGCGCCCCGGCGGGCGCCGCGCCCACCAGATACTCGGCCGTCAGCTTGCCGACGAAACCGGTAGCCCCGAATAGGACTAGGTCGAATTCCCTGTCTGCCATGGTCTTTCCTCTCACGCTTTCGCGGTGCGCTTGCGGGTCTTCTTGGCCTGGGAGGTGGTGGGTTCCGGCTTGGGGCGGCCCGCCAGCCATTCGTGATGGGCGCGACCGAGTTCGGTGACGGGCGCGTCGCCGTACAACCACTCCCGGGCGATCCGATGCCAGTTCCCGGTGGCCTCCAACTGCCCCAGCATGCCGAAGGTCAGGAAGTCCGCGCGCCGCGAGAACAGATGCTCCGGCGGCAGATTCTGCTGCTTCATCTCCGAGAACTCGCTCGCCCGCGGATCCACCGCCAGCACGAAAGCGCCGGAAGCGAGTTCCGGCGTAATGGTCAGATCCTGGTCGATGAGCGCCCATTCACAGGCGGCGAGCACGTACTCCAGGCATTCCTCGGGCGTGATCTCGTCCTCGTCGTCGATCACCCCGCGCTGAATCATCAGGTCCCGCAGGTCTTCCGCGCGTTCCTCGGCCGCCGCCCGGATACAGGTGGCCTCGAACTGCACGTGCTCGGGATCCATCAGGTTGTAGAGCCCGAAGTCCAGGAACGCCACCCGCCCGTCCGCGCCCAGCAGCAGATTGCCCGGATGCGGATCGCCGCAGAACTCGTTGAAGGTGAAGAGCGAGCCCACGTAGAACCGGTAGATGATCTCGCCGATCCGGTCCCGCTCCGCCGCCGGCAGCTGCCGGATCTCCTCGAAACCCTTGCCGGGGAAGTACTCGCTCACCAGCACCCGCTGCGTGGACAGCTCCGGCATGGTGTCCGGCACGAAGATGAACGGATGCCCCGCGAACACCTTGGCGATGCGCGCCTGGGTGGTCGCCTCGGCGACGTAGTCCAGTTCGCTCTCCAGGTTCAGCCGCAGCTCGTCCAGCACCGCCGGGGTCACCCACGGCATGGCCGACTGCAGGATGCGCCGGAACATGGCCAGGTTCTTCAGATCCGCGCGCACCGCGGCATCGACGCCCGGGTACTGCACCTTCACCGCGACCACCCGCCCGTCGTGCAGCGTGGCCCGGTACACCTGCCCGATGGAGGCGGCGGCGATCGGCTCGGATTCGAATTCGGCGAACACCTCGGAAAGCGGCTTGCCGTAATCCTCTTCGATGACCGCGGCCATGGTCTCGAACGAGACGCTCGGCGCGCTGTCGCGCAGCACGGCCAGCCGGCGCTGGAAGCGTTCGCGATGCTCCGGCGGCACCAGATCCAGATCCAGCACCGAGAGCATCTGCCCGAGCTTCATGGCGACGCCCTTCATGGTGCCCAGCACCATGACCATCTGCTCGGTGGAACGAATGATGGATTCCTCGGCCATCCGGGCGCGCACCGCCTCGGATCTGCCGCGCATGGAACGTCGGGTCTTCTGCGCCCGGATGGCATTGCCGGCCACGGCCATGCCCAGTTTGGTCCCCCGCGCGAGCCTGGAAGTAGGCAGCTCTTTCGCCATCAGTGACCCTCCATTGGAGCCAACACCCCCGTTGGTGCTTGGCCGCCTCCCCGCGACTTTAGCGCCCGGCGGGGTGCCGTCGCCTGTCCTGCATGCGTGCCCACGGTGGGAGACAAACCGATTTTGGGCGTACCCGGGGAGTTACCCCGAATCTTGCGAGATCAGTTGTCGCGTACCCAGGCTAGTCAATGTTCTCCGGGTCCGGCAGCGTGTGCTGCTTGGAGTTGAACCACGCGCGGTCGCCGCCCGCCCGGACCATGCCCTCGACGGCGCTCCACGCCATCATGGTCAGGTAGTCCAGCATCTCCTCGACGGACATGGTGCGGTTGGAGATCCACCAGTCGGTGGCCAATTGCACGCCGCCGACGAGCACGTACGCCCACAGCATCGCGCCTTCGGTCTGCACGCCGCGGTCGAAGGCCTTGTCGATGATGACCGCCGACACCACCTGCGCGAACAGCTTCTCGAAATCCGCGAGGGTGGAGGTGTCGGTGGAGGAACCGTTGCCCATGATGAAGCGGTAGACGTCGGTGTCCTCGTCGACCGTGTGCACATAGGCGGCCAAAGTATTGCGGACCAGCTGATATTCGTCGAGATCGTCGCTGATGGCCTCGTAGATGCGCGGCATCAGCGTGGTCTCGATGAACCGTTCCATGGTGGCGCGGGTCAGATCCTGCTTGTCCGAGAAATACCGGTACAGGACCGTTTTGGAGACGCCGATCTCGGCGGCGATCTCGTCCATGCCCGCGTCGCCCCCGCGTTTGCGGATCGCGGCGAGGGTGCCGTCCACCAGTTCTTCCCGGCGGTCGATCTTGTGCTGCTGCCAGCGGCGCTTGCGGCCGTCCACCCGACCGCCGGTACCGCGGGTGCCTCCGGCGGCGTCGATGGCGGCGCTCACGGTGCCCTTCGTAGTCGACAGGGTGGACTCCTCGTTCGCGGGTTGTGCTGGGCCTATTCAGCTTAAGCCTCGCATGCGTCCGCTGGTCGCCGATCGGGACCGGCCCGGTGGCCGGGAACTTGTCGGAGAAACCAGCAGAATGGAGCTTATGGAGCAACCTGCCGGCAGTGCCGGGGTACTCGAAGCGAAGACGACGAAACCGGTCACCACCTCCGGCGGGGCGTTTGCCGACCTGCTGGACGAAGAGGGCAAGAAGCGCGAACTGTGGCGGATGAAGGCCATCGCCACCGGCTTCCTCGCGACGGCGACCCTCATCTACCTGTTCTGCGCGTGGTATCAATCGCGCGGGAACGGCGGCGAATGGGTGGGTTATCTCAAGGCCGCATCGGAAGCGGGCATGGTCGGCGCACTCGCAGACTGGTTCGCGGTCACCGCGCTGTTCCGCCATCCGCTCGGTATCCCCATTCCGCACACCGCCATCATCCGTAAGAAGAAAGATCAAGTAGGCGAGGGCCTGGGCGATTTCGTACGGACCAATTTCCTCTCCCCGGACGCGGTGGCGGCGAAATTGAATTCCGCGCAGATCTCCTTCCGGCTGGGCCGCTGGATGGCCGATCCGGAGCACGCCGCGCGGGTGTCGGACGAGAGTTCCACCCTGCTGCGCGCGGTCGTCGGGGCGCTGCGGGACGAGGACGTCGAGCAGGTCATCGACCAGACCATCGTCAAGCGCATCGCCGAACCGCTGTGGGGGCCGCCGATCGGCAAGGTGCTCAACGAGCTCATCGCCGACAACCGCCAGGCGCCGCTGCTGGATCTGCTGGCCGAGCGCGCGCACCAGTGGGCCCTGGATTCGCAGGAGACCCTCGATCGCATCGTGAATCGCGACGCGCCCTCCTGGGCCCCGAAATTCGTGAATTCGCTGCTGGCCGAACGCATTTATCGCGAGCTGGTGGAATTCACCTGGAAGGTGCGGACGCAGCCCGATCACGAAGTGCGATTGGCGGCGAATCGTTTCCTGGAGGATTTCGCGCACGATCTGCAATTCGACGACGCGATGATCAAGAAGGCCGAGAAGATCAAGACCGAGCTCATGGGCCGGCAGGAGATCACCGGTATGGCGCACGCCACCTGGCGCGCCGGCAAGCGGATGATCCTGGAATCGGCCGACGATCCGAACTCCACGCTGCGCCGCAAGGTCGCCGAGAACGTGCAGCAGCTGGGCGAGCGCCTCTCGACAGATCCGGAGATGCGCGACAAGGTGGACGGGTGGCTGGAGCGCGGCGTCCGGTATCTCGTCGCCAACTACGGCGCCGAGTTCGCGACGCTGGTCAGCGACACCGTTGCCCGGTGGGACGCGGACGAGGCCAGTCGCAAGATCGAATTGGCGGCCGGCAAGGATCTGCAATTCATTCGCATCAATGGCACGGTGGTGGGTTCCCTGGCGGGCCTCGCGATCTACGCCATTTCACATTTGCTGTTCAATGGCTGATCGATTGTCCAAAATGGCTCGCGGGCGTGGCGCCGGGCGTTAGCCGTAATGGTGCTAACAGACTGCTTGCAAGAGTTAGCACCCCGTTCTAGAATTGGCCCTACAACCGCCGGAAGGTGAGTGATGACACACGACCCCGAGGTTCCCGAACCGAACGACGGCACGGAGACGTCCGCCGCCGAAGATCGGTCGGGCCGCGTAGCCAGCGCGGCTCACGACATCGGGGGCTTCATCCGGGCGCAACGCGAAGCCGCTCAGGTCTCGCTGCGCCAGCTCGCCGCGCTGGCGGGGGTGAGCAACCCGTATCTCAGTCAGATCGAGAGAGGGCTGCGCAACCCGTCCGCCGAGGTACTCGCGCAGATCGCCAAGGGTCTGCGGGTCTCCTCGGAGGTCTTGTACATGCGGGCCGGGTACCTCGAGCAGAGGCCGCACGGTCCGGTCCGGGACGCCCTGCTGAACGACGACGGTCTCACCGAACGTCAGAAGCAGGTGCTGCTGGACATCTACGAATCGTTTCGCCGCGAGAACCAGGCGAACGAGAACGAAGGGGACGCGACGGACCACCAAGGGGGCGTTCCCGGGGGGATCCAGGGCAGCGATGCCCTGAGGGACAACGAGGTTCCGCACCGCACGACCGAAGTTCCGCCACGCCAGGAGAACGAAACATCATGACCGAACCCAAGATCAGCACCGCCACCGTGACCAAGCCGATCTACGCCACCGTGGGTGCGGGCGACGCCGTGTACGCCGCCGTCCTCGACGCCTACGCGCAGCTCAAGGATCGCGCCGCCGCCGTCGACGTGAGCGGCCGCGTGGAAGAGGCCCGCGAGCGCTTCGCCAACCTGCCGGCCGACGCCCAGGGCCAGTTCGAGACCCTGCGCCAGCGCGTGCAGGCGCTGCCGTCCGAGCTCCCCGAGGACCTCGCCGAGCTGCGCGAGAAGGCCACCCCGGAAGAGCTGCGCAAGCTGGTCGACCAGTACTACCACCAGCTGCTGGACCTGTACGCCGATCTGGCCGCCCGCGGCGAGGAGGCGGTCGACAAGCTGCGCACCAACCCGGCTTTCGAGGAGCGCATCGGCCAGGCCGAGAGCTTCTACAACGACCTGGTCGCGCAGACCCAGGACGTGTTCGGCAAGGTCTCCGAGCAGGTGTCGCCGCTGCTGGGCCGCGCCAAGGAGGAGACCGAGGCGGTCGTCGAGACCGTCGACGCCGAGGTCGTGGGCGTGACCACCGAGGCCGAGCCGGCCGAGGCTCCCGTGAAGGCCGCGCCGGCCAAGAAGGCTCCGGCCAAGAAGGCCCCCGCGAAGAAGGCTGCTCCGGCCGCCAAGAAGTAACGCGATTCGTTCGCCCGAAGCCCCCGTGTACAGCTGGTACCCGGGGGCTTCGCTCGTATGATGGGGCAGGTGAACGCGATTCCGGATTTCATTCTGTGGGTGCTGCAACTAGGTGCGCTGGCCATGACGGTGTTCGCGCTGGTGCACGCCATCCGGCAGCGGCCGGACGCCTTCACCGCCGTGGACAAGCTCACCAAGCCGGTCTGGATCGGCATCCTGTCCGCCGCGCTGATCGGGCTGCTGCTGGCCCGGACGCCGGTCGGCATTCTCGGCATCGCGGCGATCATCGCGACCGGTGTATATCTCGCCGATGTGCGGCCCAAGGTGGACGAGATCCAGCGGGGTCCGCGCTGGTAGTCGCGCCCTTTCCAGGCTTTCGGCCGTCACCCGTTCGGGTGGCGGCCGAATTTTTTTGGTGCTTGCTCTAGCTAGCACGGTGTGCGCAGGGTTACTGTATCGAGGAGTAACACAAAGGAGTGTCCCCATGCGCGCAATGCTGCGTAACCATCGGGCCGACCTGCGGACCCGGACCTACGGCAATGCGGACCTGAACCCGCCCGCCGGGCCCTACGAGGTCATCCCGGTGACCGCCACCGACGGAGCCCGCCTGCGGGTGCACTCCTACGGCCCCGCCGATGGCGATGTCATCGTGCTGGTGCACGGCTGGACCTGCTGCCTCGAATACTGGAATCCCCAGATCAATGCCTTCGCCGGTGAATACCGTGTGGTCGCCTACGACGTGCGCGGGCACGGCGAGAGCGACCTCGGCACCGCGCCGCTCACCACCGACCAGCTCGCCGACGACCTCTCGGCCGTGCTGGACGCCGCGCTGAGGCCGGGGCAGAAGGCCGTGCTGGTCGGACACAGCCTGGGCGGCATGACCATTCAGGGCTGGGCCGGGCGCTATCCGGAGCAGGTCGGGCGGCGCACGCACGCGGTGCTGCTGACCAATACCGCCGCCGGGAATCTCATCGCCGAGACCACCGTGGTGCCGTTCTTCAATCGCGGCCTGACCAAGCTGCCCTTCGTGCTGGGCCTGCTCGGTTTGAGCGCTCCCGTGCTGTTCCCGCCGGTCGCGCCGATGAAGTGGGTCTTCCGGCGGCAGATCATGAGCCTGAACTCGGTCGGCGATATCGCCGATTTCGGCCTGAACATCGTGCGGTCCTGCCCGGCGCGGGTGCGCGGCAAGTTCGGCACCCTGCTGTCCTACCTGGATGTGGGCCGGGGCGCGGCGAACCTGACCGTGCCGACCACCGTCATCGCCGGATCGCTGGATGACATGACGCCCGTGGTCCATTCGGAGCGGATCGTCGAAATGCTCACCGCGACCGGCAGTCTGGACGGTTATCGAATCCTGTCGACCGGCCATCTCGGCAATGTCGAGGCCTATGCGGAGTTCAACGGCGAACTCGCGCGGATTGCCAAGGCGGCGTTCGGGATTGCGACGGCGGTGGGGGCCTGAGCGGGTGGGGTTTCCCACCCCTTGGGGTCCTTATCCGGGGCATGAATCCGCCCCAAACTGTGTTGTAGGTAACAGAAGTCCCCTGGTCCGAGCGCAAAAAACAGGAATGCCATTGCGGCGGAACGGGTATCCCGGAAAGGCGGGCCGCAATGCGGCAGGATCGAAAAATCTTGCCGCTTGCTCTAGCAAGCACTACTGCTAGCGCGGTAGTGTGGCCTGGAACACAAAGGAGTGCTCATGCTGGTAAAGCTGCCTGAGGCGGGCGCCGACAGGCTGACCGCCCCCTTCCGAACCGCACTGCGGTCCCGCACCTACGCGACCGAGTCGTTCAATACCCCGGAACCGGACGCGGTCATTCCCGTCACCACCCCCGATGGCGCGCGACTGCGGGTGCACGCCTACGGTCCCGCCGACGGCGAGGTCATCGTCCTCGTGCACGGCTGGTCCTGCGCCATCGAATACTGGAATCCCCAGATCAATGCCTTCGCCGGCGAATACCGCGTGGTCGCCTACGATCAGCGCGGCCACGGCGAATCCACCATGGGCAGCCGGGCTTTCGGCTCCGAACAGCTCGCCGACGACTTCGTCGCGGTGCTGGACGCGGTGCTGCGCCCGGGCCAGCGGGCGGTGCTCGCCGGGCACAGCATGGGCGGCATGACCATCCAGGCGTGGGCCAAGCACTACCCGGAGCAGGTCGCCCGGCGCGCCTCCGCGGTGCTGCTGGCCACCACCGCCGCCCGCGAGATCCCGGGCCGCGCCACGGTCATCCCGTTCCTCAATGACGTGGTGCCCGCGCCGGATTGGGTCGCCAAGGTCATGTTCGGCACCCCGCTCCCGCTGCCCGGCGGCCGCGCGGTGCACATGGTCGCCAAGAGCCGCCTGATGACCAGGACCGCCACCGCCGACCAGGTCGCCTTCGGCACCTCGATCGTCCGCTCCTGCCGCCCGTCGGCGCGTGCGGCCGTGGCCCGCGGCCTGCTGCGGCTGGACCTGCACGGCGCCGCCGCGAACCTCACGGTGCCGACCACGGTCATCGCCGGTTCGTCGGATCGCCTGCTGCCGGAACTGCATTCGCGCGAGATCGCCGACACCCTCGCGGCCGCCGGCTACCTGGATCGCTACACCATCCTGCCCACCGGGCACCTGGTGAACATCGAGGCCGAGCAGGCCTTCAACAGCGAGCTGCACCGCGTGATCCGCTCGGGCCGTCGCGGCAACGTCGCCGTCGCGGGCTGATCGAAAAGATCACGGCCGCAAGAAGAACGCCCCTTCCGCACTCCGGTGCGGAAGGGGCGTTCGGCTTTTCGAGGCTCGTCAGTCGAAAACGACGGTGCGGCGGCCGTGTACGAGCACGCGGCCTTCCAGATGCCAGCGCAGCCCGCGCGCCAGCACCACACGCTCGATATCGCGGCCCTGGCGCACCATGTCGTGCACGGTGTCCGCGTGATCGATCCGGGTGACGTCCTGCTCCAGGATCGGCCCCGCGTCCAGTTCGGCGGTCACGTAGTGGCAGGTCGCGCCGATCAGCTTCACCCCGCGCGCGAACGCCTGGTGGTACGGCCGCGCGCCGACGAAGGACGGCAGGAAGCTGTGATGGATATTGATGGCCTTCCCGGCCCAGTGCTCGCACAGCGATTCCGGCAGCACCTGCATGAACCGCGCCAGCACCACCGCGTGCGGATCGTGCGCGTCCACCAGCTCCCGCACCTGCTCGAACGCCGGGCCGCGCTCGGCCGGATCCTTCGGGAACGGCACGTAGTGGAACTTGATCCCGTGCGCCTCGGTCATCGCCGCCAGGTCCGGGTGATTGCCGATCACGGCCTCGATGGTGGCGGGCAGTTCACCCGACGCCGCCCGGCCCAGCAGATCGTGCAGGCAGTGCCCGTCCTTGCTGACCAGCAGCACCGCCCGGCGCTTGGCCCCGGTGTCGTGCACCTGCCATTCGGTGTCCGGTCCCAGCTCGGCCGCCACCGCGGTGAACCGGTCGCGCAGCTCCTCCAGCGAGAACGGCACGGTCGCCGCCTTGATCGCCTGCCGGGTGAAGAACCAGCCGGTGTCCAGGTCGGAGTGGTATCCGGCCTCGACGATCGAGCCCCCGAAGTCGGCAATGAACGAGGTGATGCGGGCGATGATGCCGGGACGGTCCGGACAGCCCAAGGTGAGCACGTAGCGGCGGTCATCGGGGGTGGAACTCATACCGGACATAGTCCCAGCCCCGATGTGCCGGCGAATTGCCGGGTCAGCTCCGCTACAGCTCGTAGAAGGGTTCGGCGTAGCGGAACTCGCCCTTGATCTCGGAGTCGTAGGCCGCCAGCGGGCGCACCTGGAAGTGCGAGGTCCAGTCGGCCTGGTCGGGGACCACGCCCAGCCGGATGCCCGGCACGAAGCCGAAGCGGGGGTAGTAATCGAGGCTGCCGAGCAGACCCACCAGGGGCTCGTCGAGGGCTTCGGCCGCGCCGAGCGCGGCGTGCATGAGCGCGGAGCCGACGCCCGCGCCCTGCTGGTCCGCGCGCACGCCGATGGGCCCGAGCGCCAGCACCGGGAACGGCCCGATGCCGGCCCGGGTGAGGCAGACGTGGCCCACCACCTGGTCCCGGAATTCGGCCACCATGGACAGTGTCGGCATCCACCCGGAGTGGTCGCGTAGCTGCCTGACCAGGCTCACTTCCGGCGGTTCGATGGCACCGGCCGCAGTCTCGCCGTTGGCGGCGGCGTACTGGCGGGCGAATGCGCTGCGGTGCACCGCGTCGATCGCGGCGGCGTCGCCGGTACGTTCACGACGGATCAGCACACTACGAGTGTGCGCGAGATCGGTGGCGGCTCGCAACGAAATTCGCCACGCATATGCCAAACTCGGTGCTCATGGCTGAGATTTCCCGCCGGGACGTGGCGGCGATGATCGATCACACCCTCCTCGCGCCGGAAGCGACCGCCGCGGATGTTTCGGCATTGATCGAGGAAGCGCGCGAGCTGGGGGTGCTCGCGATCTGCGTGTCGCCCTCGATGCTGCCGGTGCGCGCACCCGGGCTGGTGGTCGCGACCGTCGCGGGTTTCCCCTCCGGCAAACATCATTCGCTGGTGAAGGGCGCGGAGGCGCGGCTGGCGGTCGAACAGGGCGCCGCCGAGGTGGATATGGTCATCGATGTGGGCGCGGCGCGCGCGGGTGATTACAACGCGGTGCTGGGCGACATCATCGCGGTGCGCGAGGCGGTCGGGGATCGCGCGCTGCTCAAGGTGATCATCGAATCGGCGGCGCTGAGCGACGAGGCGATCGTGCAGACCTGTCTGGCCGCCGAGAAGGCCGGCGCCGATTTCGTGAAGACCTCCACGGGTTTTCACCCCGCGGGCGGAGCCAGCGCGCACGCGGTGCGGCTGATGGCGGAGACCGTCGGCGACCGGCTGGGCGTCAAGGCCAGCGGCGGTATCCGGGACGCGGCCGCGGCGGCGGCGATGATCGCGGCGGGCGCCACCCGATTGGGGCTCTCGCGCAGCCGCGAAGTGCTGGAAGGCTTTCCGGGCTGATCGGCGCGCACGGATGCGGCCCGCCAGGGTGCCTGGCGGGCCGTCATCGGCGAATCAGCAGCTGACCGTGGTGCTCTGGCCGTTCGCGGACTGCAGTTCGGTGCGCCCGCCTTCCAGGTGCACCTTCAGGCCGTCATTGGTGACCTCGACCTTGGTGGGCTTCATATCGAGCGGGTAGCTCTGCAGGCTCTCGGTCATGAGCTGCACGATGCCCGAGACCAGATCGGTGGGCAGGCCGAAGCCGAGCAGGGAGGCCTGGATGGTCTCCACCTCGACCTTGTCGCCGACGATCTTGGGCTTCACCTGCAGTTCGGCCAGCCCGCCGAGCACGGCGAAGTCCAGGGTGCCATTGGCCGGATCGCCCTTCGCGCCGGAAACCAAGCCGCCCATGGTCTTCACGATGCCGTCGGTGCTCCAGGTGACGTCGGCCGTCGAGCTGCCGATGGTGCCGCCGCCCTTGCCGTTGTCCTTGACCTCGATGTCGTTGAACTTAGCGTGCACGTCCATGCCCTGCGCGGGACCGAACTTGCTGTCCTCGCTGTCCACCGTCACCGACGACACCTTGTTGTCGAACATGGTGAGCAGCAGCGGTTTCCAGCCGAAGGACACGTCGATGCTGGTGCCCATCTCCTTCTCGAACTGCGAGCTGATGCAGTTCTCCATGGTGCGCCGGGTGTAGACCTCGCCGGCCGCCACGCCGCCGACCGCGAGCAGCGCCACCACCAGGGCGACGATGAGCACGGTGCGCCGCGTACGCCGCACTTTGCCCGAACCGCCTTCTCCGCCACCGACCTTCGTCGGCGGGGGAGTGCCGGGCGGGGGCGTGCCGCCCGGGCCCACCGGGTAGGCGCCGACCGGCTCGCCGAGCACCTGGGTGGAATGCGGTCCGGTGGTTCCGAATTCATCCGCGCCGAGCACCTGGGTCGGATTCGGTCCCGGCCCCGCCTCCGCGGGCTGCGGTGCGGTGAAGCCCGCGCCGAGCACTTCGGTGGGCTGCGATCCGGTGGTGCCGTAGGGCGCGCCGCTCTGCGGTCCGAGCACCTGCGTCGGCTGGGCATCGGGGTGCTGCGCGTCGAGTACCTGGGTGTGCTGCTCCTGCTCGGTGTCCCACCAGTTCTGTCCCGTGCCGCCGAGCGCCTCGGTGGGCGCGGCGTCGTTCGCGGGCTGCGGCGTCGCCCCCGGTCCGGGGGCGATCACTTCGGTTTCGCCACCGCCGTTTTCGGGCCCGCCGCCCGTACGTAGCGTCTTGTCGTCCGTGCCGGACGAGGCGCCGGTCTCCGGGCCGTGGGCGGTCGCGTCGTCCGAGGTGGGTTTCGAACTCATGGGCCCGATTGTTCCCGAGCTTTCTGTGCGAGTTCTGTGCTTCCGGTGAGGGTGTCGCGTCACCCCGGCCGATTGTGACATAACACACAGGAGGCTGGCGTAGCCTGATCGGTATGGCTGGGAAGCCCGCAGCGGAGCCGGACCCGGAGCACGGCTGGCAGGCGCTGCAAGAAGTGGCCGGGCAGCACGCGGGGTATTTCACCACCCGACAAGTGCTGCGCACCGGATGTGAAGCCCGGATCCGGGACGGTCTGCGCGACGGCAGCGTCATGCGCGCCGGGGTGGGACTGCTCCGGCTGTCGCAATGGCCGGACGGCCCGCTGGACGAGTACGCCATGTGGTCGGCCTGGTTCGACGGGGCCGCCGCCGTCTCCCATCACAGCGCCGCCGAACTGCACGGATTGGGCCGCCTGCGCCCGCGCTTCGTGCACATGTCCGCCCGCGTCGGCCGGTTTCCGCTGTCCCCCCGCCTGGTCGTGCTGCGCCGCGCATTCGCCCGCAACGAGGTCGAATCCGCCGGCACCTTTCTCGTCACCACCCCGCTGCGCACCGTCCTCGATCTCGCGGAGGCGGGCATCGGGCAGGCCGCCCTGGACGAGGTGGTGGCCGACGCGGTGGCCATCCACCGTTGCGCGCGCGCCGAAATCCGTTCCGCCAGTACCGCGCTGCCCCCGCAGACGGCGGCCCGGCTGCATCGCGCCCTGACCCGGGCCTGAAGACGTCCCCGGTGGTGAGACTGCACAGCGAGGTTTCGAGTTTTGCGAGGGCCGGTTTCGTGGCAGGGTGCTGATCATGGGGACCGTCGGTGATGGCATGTGGGACCTGGTTTTTCCGCCCGGACCGCCGGATCGGGTTTCCGATATGGTCACCGCCGCCGTGGTGGCGGACGCGGTGCGGGAGTTCGACGCGGACCTCGCGCAGTCGGTGGAGACGTGCCGGGATTGGCGGCATCGGCATCATCGGTTGTTCCGGAACATGACGGCGCTGGCGGTCAGCCGGCCGGAGGCGTCGCTCGGAATCGCGCGGGCCGGCCTGGCGTCGGCGCGGACCATGCTGCGGTTCGCTTCCGGGCGGGCGGTGACATCGCTGGATTCGATCGATGCCGACGCGCTCGAGTCGGAGGCGGAATCCGCCGCGGGCCTGCTGGATACCGGGGAGGTGCGCGGCGAGGCCGAACCGGTGCCGCGGCTGGAGATCCCGTGGCGCGGGCGGCTGCTCGCCCAGGACGAACTGCGGGCGCAATTGGCGGTCTGGGAGCGGCGCGGCATCGTCGAGCCTGGCTTCGCGGCGGCGATCGAGCAGGTGATCGATCACCCGGAATGGTTGCGGCTACCGGGTTTCCGGCTGATCGCACTCGGCGCGGGAGCCGAACTGGGCCCGGTCCGCCCCTTGCTGGCCTGGGGCGCGGAGGTGATCGCCGTGGATCGCCCCGGCCGGAGCCGCTGGCATCGCCTGCGCACTCACGCCCGAGCGGGCGCGGGCCGGATGACCTTTCCCGTCACCGCCGCCGGTCCCGGCGCGGATATCGCGAGAAGCCTTCCCGCCCTGCTCCATTGGCTTTCCCACTCGCCGGACCTTCGCCCGGTGCTCGGCATGTACGCGGGTCTCCCCGGCGCGGCCGCCCTGCGGGTAGCCGCCGCCTCCGACGTCCTCGCCGAAGCCCTGCTCCGCCGCCACCCCGGCACCGCCCTGGCCGCCCTGGGTTCCCCCACCGACTGCTACGCCGTCCCCGAACAGGTCGTCACCGCCGCCCGCCGCCACTTCACCGAACGCGGATTGCGCGGCGCCGCACAGGATCTCCTGCACCGCCTGGCCCCCAGCTCCGTCTACAGCCCCAACTACACCAACCCGGTCACCGACATCGCGGGCGCCCAATGGGGCCTCTTCGACAACCTCCCGGTCCTCTCCGGCGCCGACTACGCCCTCGCCCACCGCCTCCCCCGCTGGCGCGCCGTCCTCGCCCAGGACTCCGCCGTCACCGTCTCCTACACGGTCGCCCCGCCCGCCTGGACCGCCGCCGTCCGCGAAACCGCCTGGCGCAGAGCGGCCTACCGCGCCGTCTCCGCCTTCGGCGTGGAGGTCTTCGACCCCGCCACCGCCCGTACGCTCCTGGCGGCCAAACTCGTAGCCGATCTGCACACCCCACCCGAACCCCCGCCCGCGAACCCCGAAGCCCTGTTCGCCCTCGGCGCCGCCCACGGCGGCCTCTGGCGCCAGCCCTTCGCCCCCCGCTCCCTCCTGGCCCCCGCCGCCCTCTCCGGCAGCGTCCAAGAAGCCCGAGACCGAGCCCGCGCCCTCCTCACCCGCGCAATCGAATCGACCACCCCCACTTCATGATCAGTGGCACATGAGCGCGGCAACACGCCGAAGAACCCCCTCGCCCATGTGCCACTCGACCCCGCATCCCACGTGGTCTCGAATTCCCGCTATCCCGGTTATCTCGATGTCAGCCGGTGGCTTCGGAAGACGGCAGCGGCGCGACCGCGGCCCACGGCACGGTGAGCTGATTGTCACGCAGTCGGCGGCGCTGTGGGCGGAGCGGAAAGCCCTGCTCCCGCAACAGGTTCGCGGCATGCCGCCAGCGGACGCGGGGGCCGTACGGGGCGAGGGGCGCGGCGTGGGACCAGGCGCGGTCGGCGGCGGTCAGCAGGGCGTGGACGGGTTCGCCGGGGATATTGCGGTGGATCAGGGCTTTCGGTAGTCGCTCGGCGATGTCCGAGGGCGTTTCGACGGTGAAGGGGTCCCAGGCGAGGGTCAGGGACAGCGGGCCCGATCGGTCGAGGAGGATCCAGGCGCAGCGGCGGCCGAGTTCGTCGCAGGTGCCGTCGAGGAGGAGGCCGTCGGGGGCGAGGCCGGAGAGGATGGTGGACCAGGCGTCGGGGACGGCGGATTCCGGGTATTGGCGCAGGACGTTGAAGGCGCGCACCAGGGTTGGGCGGTGGCCGGCGAGTTCGAAACCGCCACGGGCGAATTCGACGCCGTCGCGGCCGGGGACCACGCGGTCGGGGTCGATCTCCAGGCCCACTACGCGCAGGTCCGGGCGGACCGTGCGCAGTCGCCCCGCCATTTCCAGGGTGGTGACGGGGCTGGCGCCGTAGCCGAGGTCGACCACGAGTGGATCGGCGGCATTCAGCAAGCGCTGAGTTACCAAGGGATCGTGCATCATCCACCGGTCCCCGCGCCGCAGGCGGTTGATTCCGGTGGTACCGCGGGTGATCGTCCCGATCGGCTTGTTCAGCCGACGGGATGCTGCTGATCCAGCCAGAGCTTCGTCACCTCGGCTTCGGCGCGGAACAGGTCGATCAGGTTCACCAGCATGACCTGTTCGAGCTTGCGCCCGAAGAACGGAATGGTCACCGTGGCCTTGGAAGAGGTGCGCAGGGTGCACCCGGTCTCGGTGGGGAACAGGCGCATGGTGCCGCCCAGGGTGCCGGGCCCACCGGGGATCTCGGCGGTGTATTCGCCGGTCACCTCGGGTCCGAAGGGGCCGTAGCTTTCCCGGCGGGTGATCACCATGTCCTTGTGCATGACCAATTGCGCCATCTCCGGCAGCTTCTCGCGCGGCAGCACGTGCCGCGTCTCGATCTCGATGCCGTGCTCGCCGGCCTCCAGGCTGACGATGTCGTTGGGCGAGTGTTTCCGCATTTCCTCGATGCGCGCGTCCCAGTGGTCGCGGTTCATCAACGCCGCGTACACCTCTTGCGTGGTGTGCAGCGGATAGCGTGCGGAGTAGTCGAGTCGGCGGGGCACGATCGCTCAGGTTACTGCCGGGAAGCCCCCGTCAGTGCGAACTCAGCCAATTGTCGGTGAACTCGGCTTCGCGCTCCAGCAGTTCGGTCAGGTGCTGCTGGATGGCGGCCTCGATCTTCTTGCCGAAGAGCGGGATCTTCACGTCGATCGACGCGTCCACCACGAAGGTCGAACCGGTGCCGTCGTCGGTGACGGTCAGCGTGCCGTTCACGTTCGCGGGCGCGCCGTCCACATGCGCCTCGACGGTGCCGCCGTTGCCGTGCCAGGTCTCGATACGCGGAATGATCAGGCCCTCGGGCTTGATCGCGGTGATCTGCGCGGGCAGATCGTCGGGCGAGATGGCCTGCACCATTTCCACCCGCACGTTGTCGCCGCTGATGGAGATGTTGTCGATGCGCGCGCCCGGGCCGCCGACCGCTTCGATGCGGTCTTTCCAGTACTGCTCGTCGGCGAACGCCGCACGCACCGCGGCCATGGGATGGGTCGAGTGCGCGGTGAAGGCCAGAGGTGTCGCCATGGTGGGACAGGCTACCGTCTGTGGTCGTGCGTACTTCTCGGGTGGTGGCGTTCGACGAACTGCGAGACCTGCTGGCGGCGACCGGGGCGCGGCTGCGCGAGTCGGTGCCGCTGGCGGAACTGACCACGCTGCGGGTCGGCGGTCCCGCCGTGGTGGCCGATTGCGAGACCACCGAGGCGCTGGTCGCGACGGTTCGCGCACTGGACGCGGCCGGAATTCCGCTGCTGCTCATCGCCGGTGGCTCGAATCTGCTCATCGCCGACACCGGTTTCGAAGGCGTGGTGGTGCGGATCGCCACCGAGGGCGTCGGCATCGTCACCGCGGGCGGCTCCGAGGAGGACGAGGACGAGGTGTTCGTGGTCGCGGAGGCGGGCGCGAACTGGGACGCGGTGGTGGCCGAGACGGTGGCCGCCGGTTTCGGCGGCCTCGAATGCCTGTCCGGTATTCCCGGTTCCGCGGGGGCCACGCCGGTCCAGAACGTGGGCGCGTACGGCGTGGAGGTGGCGAGTTTGCTGCGCCGCGTGCGTTTGCTGGACCGGGCGACGGGGGAGACCCGCTGGGCCGAGCCGGAGGAGCTCGGATTCGGTTACCGCACTTCGGTTCTCAAGCACAGTACCGCCGCCGTCGTGCTGGCCGTGGAATTCGCGCTGCGCGCGGACGGCTCCAGCGCACCGCTCGGCTATCGCGAACTGGCCAATGTCCTGGGCGCCCAGGAGGGGGAATCCCGGCCCGCCGCCGCGGTCCGCGCCGAGGTGCTGCGCCTGCGCGCGAGCAAGGGCATGGTGCTCGATTCCGAGGATCACGACACCTGGTCCGCGGGGTCCTTCTTCACCAATCCGATCGTTCCCGACTCCCGGGTACCGGCCGTGCTGGCGGCGATCGCCACACATGCCGGCCCCGATGTGGCCGTCCCCACCTGGCCCGCCGACGGCGGCGTGAAGTTCTCCGCCGGCTGGCTCATCGAGCGCGCCGGCTTCGCCAAGGGCTACCCCGGCGCGAACGCCCCCGCCCGGCTGTCCACCAAACACACCCTGGCCCTGACCAATCGGGGCGGCGCCACCGCCGCCGATCTCGCGGCCCTCGCCCGCACCGTTCGCCAGGGGGTTGCCGACCGCTTCGGGATCACCTTGGAACCCGAGCCCGTGACCGTGGGTGTGCCCCTGTAATTGGTGTCCTGGACCACTTCCGCACAGACCGGGGGACCTGGTTTGCCGGGGTAAGGTCGAGGAAGTGAGCAATCGACAAGTGTCTCGGCGGTCGGCCGCCGTAGTGGCGGCGCTGTTGGCCGTGGTCGCGCTGGTAGCCGGGTGCACCTCCGACAAGTCGGGTGGTTCGGCCAAGGAAGCCGAACCCGCCGCCAAGGTCACCGTGAGTCCCGGCAATGGAACCGCCGACGTCGACCCCAAGGCGGCGGTCAGCGTCTCCGTGACGGGCGGCCGCATCGACCAGGTGGCGCTCACCAATCCCAATGGCAAGCAGGTGGCCGGTGAATTCACCCCGGACCACAGCAAGTTCACCGTGACCGAGCCGCTCGGCTACGGCGTCACCTACACCTGGAACGGCACCGCCACCGGCACCGACGGCAAGCCGGTCGCCATCGACGCCAAGTTCAGCACGGTCACCCCGAAGAGCGTGGCGACGGCGACCATCAATATCGGCGACGGCCAGGAGGTCGGCATCGCGGCGCCGATCATCCTGCAGTTCAAGGGCCATGTGAGCGACAAGGCCGCGGTCGAACGCGCGCTGTCGGTCACCACCACCCCGAACAACGAGGGCTCCTGGGCCTGGCTGCCCGACGACAACGGCGGCTCCCGCGCGCACTACCGGACCAAGGAGTACTGGCAGCCCGGCACCAAGGTGCAGGTGGCGGCCAAGCTGTACGGCCTGAATCTGGGCGACGGCGTGTACGGCGACTCCGACATCACCTCCGATTTCACCATCGGCCGTTCGCAGATCGTGAAGGCCAACGCGCCCAGCCATCGCATGCAGGTGGTGCGGGACGGTCAGGTCGTCTTCGATTTCCCGGTTTCGTACGGCGAGGGCAACGAGGATCGCAATGTGACCCGCTCCGGCGTGCACGTGGTGACCGAGAAGTACCAGGACTTCATGATGTCCAATCCGCCGTACTACACGAATGTGCGTGAGCGCTGGGCGGTGCGGATCTCCAACAACGGCGAGTTCATTCACGCCAACCCGATGTCCTCGGCGGCGCAGGGCAATACGAACGTCACCAACGGCTGCATCAACCTCAGCGACGGCGACGCCCAGTCCTACTTCCCGACCGCGCTCTACGGCGATCCGGTGGAGGTGACCGGCACCCGCATCAACCTGTCGGCCGCCGACGGCGATCTCTACGACTGGACCATCGACTGGAACACCTGGAAGAGCATGTCCGCGCTGCAGGGCGATCCGTCCCCGGTGGTCTCCGCCACCCCGGTCCCGCCGCAGGCGCCGGGCGGCACCCGCTGATCGCCGCACCGTAAGGCCGCGCCTCGCCGCCGAGCGGACCGCCGGATTCCGGGTTATGTTTCTCCCGGAGCTGGCTTCGGTGGTGAGGAGGCCCGGTGGCGAGTGGGGCGGCAACGGCTGCAACGGGATTCACGCGGGCGCGGCGCGGGTTCGCGCGGCCGCTGAGCCGGGCCGAGCGCTGGTTCTGGGTGATCGACGCGATCTCGCCCGCCAATTGCGTTGCGCGGGTGCGGGTGCACGGGGTGCTCACGCCGGAACGGCTGGAAGCGGCCGCGGACACCCTGGTCTCGGAATATCCCGTGCTGCAGGCGGCCGTGCGCGGCCCCGCCGACGATCCGTGGCTGGCCTCGCTGGCCGAGCCGGTGATTCCGGTGCGGCGCATCGCATCCGATGATCCGCAGGCCTGGCAGCATGAGATCGAAGCCGAGCTGGCCCGGCCGTTCGACGTGCGAGCGGGTTTGTCGCGCATTGCCGTGGTCGACGGCCGGGACGCCGCGGCGGGGGAGTTTCACGACGTCATCCTCACCGTGTCGCGCATCATCGGCGATGGTCGTTCGTCGCTGGCGGCCCTGCGCGAACTGATCGAAGCCGCGGCCGGCGCGCCGCCGCGCACGCCGCGCATTCCCATCCCGCCCGCGAACGAACTGATCCGGATTCCGCCGCGCGGTTTCTGGCGCTGCCTGTTCACCAAACCGCACGGCCGGACCCGGATCGTGTACCGGGTGCTGGACGCGCAGCGGCTGGCCACACTGGCCGCGGACTGCCATCGCGCGGGCGTCACCGTGCACAGTGCGCTGGTCGACGCGGTGGACGGCCGGGTCACCTGGAACACCTCGGTGATCGATCCGGGACGGGTCGAAATGCCGGAACAGGCCGGGACCGCGCGACTTTCGGGCGTCGCGCTCGCCGCGTCGAACTCCGGCACCGGCGCGCTCACCGTCACCGTCACCGCGGCACACGGTGAGCTGCGCCTCGGATTCTGTTATGCGGAAGGCGTTTTGACCGCGGCGCAGGCCGCGGCGTTCGCCGACCACACCATGGCCAAGCTGCTCGAACCGCGTTAGCGTCCGGCCCGCGCCATTCGATCGGCCAGCAGCGCCCGCAGCAGGGCGCGATCGGGCTTGCTGGTGCGCCCGCTCACCGGAATCTCCGCGACCGTCACGATGTCGTCCGGCAGCGCGGAAATATCGATGAGCGCGGGCAATTCGCGGCGCAGCCGGGCTTCGACATCGCCGCTCCCGGGCTCCGGCACCACGGCCAGCACGATGCGCTCGTCCCCGACCTGATCCGGCAGCCCGACCATGACGGCCTGCCGCACCCCGGCCACCGCGCCGATGGCCGGTTCGTACAGGCCCGGATAGATATTGGTCTTGCCGCGGATCATCATGTCCTTCTTGCGGCCCAGCAGCACCAGTTCGTCGCCGTCGAAGCGCGCGAAATCACCGGTGGCGATCTCGGTCAGCGGCGGCTCGCCGAGATAGCCGCGGCACAGGTTCGGCCCGGACAGGATGAGTTCCCCGTCCCCGGCGACATGCGCGGTGATGCCGTCGACCGGTGCGCCGATCAGATCGCCCGATCCGGTGTAGCCGAGCTTCGCCGCCCCCGAAGTGATTGCCACGGGCAGGATTTCGGTCATGCCGTAGATGGCGAGGAACTCGCAGCCCGGCAGGGCCGCGGTGGCGCGCCGCAAGAGGTTGGCGGTGACCGGCGCCCCGCCGAGCGAGATTTCGCGCAGCCGTCCCGGCGCGCGCAATCGCCCGGATTCCACAGCTGTGAGAACTGTGGATAGATCCGCCGGGGTGAAGAACGCGTGCGTGGCCGGTTCGAGCTGCCGGGTGAAGCGCAGCGGATCGATATGCGTGCCGAAGCGCGGATAGCGGGGCATGGACCAGCGCGCGCCCGCCATGAGCGCGGGCAGGCCGATCATCAATTGCTCGGTGTGCAGATGCGCGCCCCGCGCGACGCTACTGCGCCCCGCCACCGCCGCCAGCCCCGCGCCGAGCGAACCACGGGTGTGCACCACGGCTTTGGGGGCGGCGGTGGTGCCGGAGGTGAAGACGATGAGCGCTTCGGCCGCCGGATCGGCTGCCGCGGGTCCGGCCGCCGGCTGCGCGTCGGGCATGAAGCCCGGCGAGATCCACTCGTGCGGCAGCGGATCCGGGTGGGCCGGGCGGCCGGGAATCCACCCGCCGGGTGGATCGGCAGGTGCGGTGCCGGTCGTCGGTGCGGCGGCGGGCGAACTCGGCCCGAGCAGCCACTGTGCCGGGATGGAACCCTTGGGCGTGCCCGGCAGCCTCGGGCCGCTGTGGATATGGTGCACCGGCAGTTTCGCGAATTCGGGCAGCGACAGGCCGAGCCGCCGCCCCGCGCCCTGCAACGGTCCGCCGAGGGCATACAGCAGCGATTCCGTTGCCGCCCAGCCCGGTCGCGCCAGCTCGATGCGCCGCGCGAACAGTTCCGGTCCGACGCCGGGATCCACGAATACGATGGTGCCGCCCGCCGCGATGGTCCCGAGGATCAGCACCACCGCGTCCGGGCACGGCCGGATGGAGAACAGCATCCGGTCGCCGGGCCGGAATCCGCTCCGGTGCAGGCGATTCGCCACTCCGTCGATGCGATCGGCGAGCTGTGCGTAGGTCAACGCCGGCTGCCCGACGATCCCGAGCGCCGCCGCCAGCGGCTGTTCCCGCCCGCGCTCGCGCAGCAGTTCGATGAAGTCCTTGTCGCTCAACGGATATCGACCACTTCCGGCTTGTATCGATGGTCGGCGTACCACTCCAAGGTCCGCCGCACCCCCCATGCCCGCACTCGCCGATTCGACCCGTACACCCGCACATCCCGCCGCAATCCGTAGTCGGTGGTGAGCATACGCACCGCGTTCACCAGCGCCCGATCCTCGTGCAGCTCCTCGATCGCGGTGCGCGGGAATCCGCCTGCGGCTTCGTACAATTCGGCCGTGATCGCCATATTGCACCCCGGGGTCATCACATACGGCCCGAGATAACGCGGATCCTGATTCCCCGGCCGGAACTTCCCGAACGTGGACGCCAACTCCAGCGCCACCCGGATGATCGTCCGATCCACCCACCGCACGCCCTCATCGGTGCGCGGCAGCAACTGCCCGCTGACCAGCCGCAGCCCGGAATCGAAAGCGGCGTGTATCCGTTCGGTCCAATCGGGTGCGGGCAGGCAGTCGGCGTCGGTTCGAGCCAGCCGCACCGCCCCGGCGGCGATCGCGTGCCGCATACCGGTGTCGGCCGCCGCCCCGGTGCCCTTCCGCGATTCCACGACGACCTCGATCCGCGGCACCGGATGCTGGAGCGCGAACTCCCGCACCACTTTCGCGGTCCGATCGGTCGACTCGTTGTCCACCACGATCACCGTGAAATCGCGATCCCGCTGTGCCGCCAGCGCTTGCAGCGTCGCGGTAATGCCGTGTTCCTCGTTGTAGGCGGGCACGACGACCCAAAGCTTGCTCATGCCTTCACCTGCCGGCGGTGGGCCGTGGTGCGGTCCCAGCCGACCGGTTCGCCGGGGAGCAGCGCGTCCGGCCGCGGGTTGGGCCGGCCGGCGAGAACCTGCTCATGTCCTGCTCCCTTCGATACCCGACCGTGGCGCCGGCTTGTTCACCCGGTCGCGGGCAGGCGATAGGTGATGGCGGCGGCGGATGGTCCCGCGCCCGCCGCGACGAACAATGCCACGGCGAAGCGTTCGAGGCGACCGCTGTCGCGGGCCGCCAGGTAGGCGACGGGCAGCGCGGAGGTGCGGGCGTCGCGGGGAAAGCTCGTGCCGACCTCGGCTCCCGCCCGGTCGTCGAGGCAGCGGTCGTCGTCCGTGGCGATCGCGTCGGGCGCGATCCCGAGGCGGGCGGCGAGCAGCCGGGGGAATTCGGGGGTGGGCCGCCCGCACAGCAGGAACACCCGGGCGGGGTCGGCGCCGGCTACTTCGAGCGCTTCGGTGGCGGCGCTCTCGGCGTGATGCAGCAATTCCCCGGTGGCGGTGCCGGAGCGGTCGACGGTAATGGATTCGCGGCCGGGGCTGCCCGGCTCGGTTAGTCGGACGAAGCCGGTCGCGGCGGGGCGGCCGTCGGTGGCGCTGATGTGCAGGGCGCCGAATCCGATTGGCGCACTCGTCTTTTCGAGCACCAGCGCGGCCCCGACCGGCTTGCTCGGGGAGCCGGGTTCCGGATGCGCGTCACCCGCCACCACGACGACCCGCGCGACCGTCGGCGCCGCCAGCAGCGCCTGGCTGACCTGAATCGCGTTGAGCACCCCGACGGCCCCGTTCATCAGGTCGAACGTCAGGCACGGCGTCGCCCCGCCGCGGTATTCGAGGCCGATGCCGGCGGCCTGCTGAATCAGCGCGGACCCGGCCGGTTCCACCAGGTGCGCATCGCGGTACACGCCGGTATTGATGAGCGCGTCCACCGCTTCGGGTGTACCGCCCGCCGCCGCGACGGCCCGCTTGGTGGCGGCCACGGCCTGGTCGATGGAGCTGCCGCCGCCGGTTTCCACCGCTACGGCCGAAATGATGATTGCCATACTGATCACACCCGAAGCTCGCCGAGAGTCACCGCCGGCGATCCGGAGACGCGGCCGCCGTCGGTGCTTTCGAACCGGACGCTATCCGTTGTCACCGGCGCGCATCGGCGAAAACCGCGAAATTCGAGGTGAATGCGGCGCTCCCAATTTCCCTGCGGGATGGCCGAATTGCGGAGTCAGCCGCGGCGCGCGAAACGCCCCGCTTCGGCCTGATCCCGCGGCTTCACCACGATGGTGTCCAGATTGACGTGCGGCGGCCGCGACGCCACGAATCCCACGATTTCGGCGATATCCTGCGCGACCAGCGGATCGATGCCCTTGTACACATTCGCGGCCCGCTCGGCATCGCCGTCGAAACGCACCAGCGAAAACTCGGTTTCCACCGCGCCCGGGGCGATTTCGGTCAAACGCACCGGCTGTCCGAGCAGTTCACCGCGCAGCGTGCGGTGCAATACCGCCTGCGCGTGCTTGGCGGTGGTGTAACCGGAACCATTGTCATAGGCCGTGAACGCCGCCACCGAGGTAATGGTGACGATGAGCCCGTCGCCGGATTCGATGAGCTTGGGCAGCAATGCCTTCGTCATACGCAGCGTGCCCAGCACATTGGTTTCCCACATCCAGCGCCAATCGTCCAGATCGGCCTCGGCCACGGTCGCCAAACCCTTTGCGCCACCGGCATTGTTGACCAGCACATTGCACTGCCCGACCGCGTCGGTGAAGGCCCGCACCGATTCCTCGTCGGTCACGTCCAGCGCCAGTGCCGTCCCGCCGATCTCGGCCGCCAGCGCTTCCAGCCGCTCGACCCGGCGCGCGCCCACATAGACGTGATAGCCCTGCTTGGCGAGTTCACGGGCGGTGGCTTCCCCGATGCCCGAGCTGGCTCCGGTGACGACGGCGGTACGAGTGCTCATGCTGTGTCCTTTCGCGCATGAACGGAGCCCTGCGTGGTTACGCTGCGCTGCCTCCTCCGGGCTTGACCGTTCATACGCAGAGCTTAGGCACGGCATACCGGATCGGCGTCGCGGGTGGTTAGCCTCACTCACATGGCGATCAGGGAAGTAGCTAGCGCGGACGGCACGAATATCGTTTACAGCGTCACCGGGCCGGAGGGCGCGCGGCCGCTGGTGTTGCTGCACGGCTGGTCCGGCAATCTGCGCTGCTGGGGACGCGCCGCCGACGAGCTGGCGCGCGAGTTCCGGGTCATCGCGCTCGACCTGCGCGGCCACGGCTACTCCGATGCCCCCGAAGCCGGTTACGACGATCCGAAGAACTGGGCCGCCGACGTGGCCGCCGTGCTCGCCGCCGAGGCGATCACCGCCGGCGCGGTCCTGCTCGGCTGGTCCTACGGCGGCATCGTGCTGACCGACTACCTGACCGCCTACGGCACCGGCGCGGTCGCGGGCGTCGTGTACACCGGCTCGCAGGCCGGCATCGGCCGCGGTGTCCCGGGCGCGACGCCCGGCCCCGCCATGCAGAAGGCCATTCCCGATGTGTTCGAGGAGAGCGCCGGCCGGGCGAATCGCGGGTTCGCCGCCTTCGGCAATGCCAATACCGGTCCCGGCCGCGACAAGGGCGAGGACGCCCAGCGCCTGTTCGGCGGCAGCCTGGCCACCCGCCCGCGGGTCCGCAAGGCGCTGTTCTATCGCACCGTCGACAACACCGAAACCCTGCGCGGCCTCGACGTCCCGGTCCTCGTCCTGCACGGCACCGCCGACCCGGTGGTCCCGATCGAGAACGGCCGCTACATCGCCGAGACCGTGCCCGCCGCCACCACCTCGTACTGGGCCGATGCCCAGCACGGACTGTTCGTGGAGGACCCCGAGCGCTTCGTGAGCGAACTCACCGCATTCGTGAACGCCCTGGCCTGACCCGTATCCGGGCGAGAATCCTTGTGACTCAGCTCACTTGGTCGGGTAACCCACGTAGGCCGGATAACGGGTTGCGTGCACACTGGAGAGGTGAGTCAACGCCCCGACCTACGGCCTGATCGGATTGCCGTGCTGTCGGTGCACACCTCACCTCTCGCCCAACCGGGAACCGGCGACGCGGGCGGCATGAACGTCTACGTGCTGCAGACCGCCGTCGAACTGGCCCGCCGCGGCACCCAGGTCGAAATCTTCACCCGCGCCACCTCCTCCAATGACGAACCCGTCGTCGAGGCGGCGCCCGGAGTCCTGGTGCGCCACGTGGTGGCCGGGCCGTTCGAAGGTCTGGACAAGCACGATCTGCCCACGCAGTTGTGCCCGTTCGCGGCGGAGGTGCTGCGCACCGAGGCCCGCAACCTGCCCGGCCACTACGACCTGATCCACTCCCACTACTGGTTGTCCGGCCAGGTGGGATGGCTCGCCCGCGATCGCTGGCGGGTGCCCATGGTGCACACCGCGCACACGCTCGCCGCGGTCAAGAACGCCTACCTGGCCGAGGGCGACACCCCGGAACCGGCCGCGCGCGAGATCGGCGAGAAGCAGATCGTCGCCGAATCCGACCGACTGGTGGCCAATACCGCCGAGGAAGCCCGCCAGCTCGTCGAGCTCTACGGGGCCGATCCGGACCGCATCGACGTGGTGCTGCCGGGCGCGGACCTGACCCGCTACAACCCCGGTGACAAGGCCGCGGCGCGCGCCGAGTTCGGGCTGCGCGCCGATGAGCGGATCGTCGCCTTCGTCGGCCGCATCCAGCCGCTGAAGGCCCCCGACGTGCTGATCCGCGCCGCCGCGCAGATGCTCGCCGACGAGGCCGCGCTGCCGTATCCGCCGGCCCGGCCGCTGCGCGTGGTGATCGTCGGCGGACCCTCCGGCACCGGTCTGGAACGGCCCGACGCGCTGATCGAATTGGCTGCGGCCCTGGGCATTTCCGATCGCGTCACCTTCCTGCCGCCGCAGCCGCCGCACCGCCTGGTGCAGGTCTATCGCGCCGCCGACCTGGTGGCGGTGCCGAGCTACAACGAATCGTTCGGCCTGGTCGCCATCGAGGCGCAGGCCAGCGGTACGCCGGTGCTGGCCGCCGATGTGGGCGGCCTGGGAACGGCTGTCCGCGACGGGGTTTCGGGCCTGCTGGTGCCCGGCCATCGCACCCCGGACTGGGCCGGCGCGCTGCGCTCGCTGCTGTCCGATCCGGTCCGGCTGGAGCTCATGGGCGCGGCCGCCGTCGATCACGCCGCCAACTTCTCCTGGGCGCACACCGCCGAGGGTCTGCTCGACAGTTATTCCGCCGCCATGGCCCAGACGCGTGTCCCGCGCCCGCGCGCCGGTAGCCTGCACACCGACAGCAATCACGCCCGATCGCAGTCGCTGTGGCGCCGCCGGATGGGAGCAGTACGCCGATGAGCGAAACCGAACGCCCGGATACCGCCGCGCGCGCCCAGGGCGGCGTCGCCGTCCGCCCGCACGAGAGCAGCGGTCAGCTCAACGACGACACCGCCCGTGCGACAGCGCGACTCATCGACGAGACGCTGCGCGACCGCGAGATCGAGTACAGCCGGGAAGCCCCGAACCTGTTCGTGGTGGTGCTGCCGGGCGAGCGCAAGCTCAAGACCGTCATCGGCGTCTCCATCGGCAAGCACGGCATTCGCATGGAATCCTTCGTGTGCCGCAAGCCGGACGAGAATTTCGAAGGCGTCTACAAATTCCTGTTGCGCCGCAATCGCCGGCTCTACGGCGTGGCCTACACCATCGACCGGGTGGGCGATATCTACCTGGTCGGCCGGATGTCCAACGAACGCGTCACGCCGGACGAACTCGACCGCTGGTTCGGGCAGATCCTCGAGGCCGTGGACGCCGACTTCAATACCCTGCTCGAACTCGGATTCGCGGAATCCATTCGCCGGGAATGGAAATGGCGGGTGTCGCGCGGGGAATCGCTGAAGAACCTGCGCGCTTTCGAACATCTCGTGGACACCGACGACAACTAGCCGGAGCGGACCATGGTGGCTTTGGCCGTGGATATCGGCGGCACGAAATTCGCCGCCGCCCTGGTGGATGCCGAGGACCGGCCGATCGATGCGCAGCGGATAGCCGTTCCGCCCGCGCGGGTCTGGGCGGCGTGCCGGGATCTGCTGCTGTCCGTGGCGGGCGACGCCGAGGTGACCTCGATCGGCATCGGATCCGCCGGGCCGGTGGACGTCACCACGGGGGTGGCCGGTCCGCTGAACATTCCGGAATGGGCGGCGGGATTCCCGATCGTCGAGTCGATCCGGAAACTGTTCCCCGCGGCCGGGATTCGCTTCGCCATCGACGGGGTCGCGCTCGCGCTCGCCGAACAGCGCTGGGGTGCGGCGCGGGGCGTTCCCGATTTCCTGGCCGTGACGGTCTCCACCGGCATCGGCGGCGGCGTCAGCTCCGACGGCCGAGTGATCATGGGCCGCACCGGAAACGGCGGGCACGTCGGTCACATCGTGGTGCCCGGCAATGAAGAGCCCTGCGCCTGCGGCGGTTTCGGCTGCGTGGAGGCGGTGGCCAGCGGACCGTCCTCGGTGCGCTGGGCCCGGCGGCAGGGCTGGACCGGTGCGGACGGCGTCGAACTGTCCCGGGACGCGCAGGCCGGGGACGAGATCGCGGTGGCCGCGCTCGCCCGGGCCGGAACCGCGCTCGGCGTCGCGGTTTCCTCCGCCGCCGCGCTGCTGGACACCGACCTGGTCGTGATCGGCGGCGGCTTCGCGCAATCCGGGCAGCCGCTGTGGGGACCGCTGCGGGAAAGCGCCGCCCGGCATGCCCGGCTCAGCTTCCTGCGCGGCCTGCGCATCGTCCCGTCGGAGCTCACCGACCAGGCCACCCTCGCCGGTGCGGCCCTGCTGGCCACCCGGTAGGCCCAGTCCTGGGATGAATCCGCGCGATGGGAGGATGACCCCATGACGTACACCCTCGTGCTGCTGCGCCACGGCGAGAGCGAATGGAATGCCCTGAATCTTTTCACCGGGTGGGTGGATGTCCGCCTGACCGACAAGGGCGTGGCCGAAGGCAAGCGTGCCGGCGAATTGCTGGCCGAGCACGGGATTCTCCCCGATATCGTCTACACCTCGCTGCTGCGCCGGGCGATCTCCACCGCCAACAATGCCCTCGACGCCTGTGATCGGCACTGGATTCCGGTGGTGCGGGATTGGCGGCTGAACGAGCGGCACTACGGTGCGCTGCAGGGTAAGAACAAGGCGCAGGTCAAGGACGAGTTCGGCAACGAGCAGTTCATGCTGTGGCGCCGCAGCTACGACACCCCGCCGCCGCCCATCGAGGTGGATTCGGAATACAGCCAGGACGGCGATCCGCGCTACGCCGGCATCGACGTGCCCGCGACCGAATGCCTCAAGGACGTCGTCGCGCGCATGGTGCCGTATTGGGAGGACACCATCTCCGCCGATGTGCGCTCGGGCAAGACGGTTCTGGTTGCCGCGCACGGCAATTCGCTGCGTGCGCTGGTCAAGCACCTGGAGAACATCTCCGACGAGGACATCGCCGAGCTGAACATCCCCACCGGCATTCCGCTCAAGTACGAGCTGGACGAGAACCTGCGCCCCATCGGCAAGGGTGAGTACCTGGACCCCGAAGCCGCCGCCGCCGGCGCCGCCGCCGTGGCGAACCAGGGTGGGAAATAACGACTCTCGGGCAATAGCCTGAAACGAAAAACGCGCTACGGCCGAATTACTCGGCAGTGGCGCGTTTTTCATTTATCCTGAATGTACTGTGAGCTGCATCTCACTACGCTTCCGTAGGGTATTTCTTTCTCTCGCAATCGAATTTGCCGAAGTATTGCTCCTTTAAAAACAGTAGGTGTAACCGGGGTTTGCAACTTACTTCGGAGTAGATATGCTCTGGACGTTCGACCATTTGCGAGAGGTAGATCACGTTCGATGAGGAACACGCTCCGGGCCACCGTGCTCGCCGCTGCCGCCGCGCTGCTATTGCCTGTGACCGGCATCGCAGCTGACGCGGCCCCCACGTCCATCGGCCCGGACGGCGGCGCCGCGGGCGCGGCCTGGACCGCCGCCGAGGACGGGCAGCAGCAGTACCCGAACGTCTTCATCGAATGGGATGTCCCGATCACCATGAGTGACGGCACCGTCCTCAAGGCGAACGTCTACCACCCCGCCGACGCCTCCGGCCGTCCCGTGGACACCCGGACTCCGGCCGTCGTGAACATGACCCCGTACACCAAGCTGGTGTCGAACGTCGCCGACAGCGCGTTCGCCATTCCGGGCCTGGGTGACGCGCTGGTCAACCTGTTCCGCGGCATCAACCTTTCCGGCACACCGATTTCCGGCTTCGGCGAACTGCTGAACGCCGCGGGCAACGGCGAACTCCGCAACTTCTCCGTCGACCGCCAGCTTGTCAAGGCCGGATACACCCAGATCGTCGTCGACGTCCGCGGCACCGGCTTCAGCCAGGGCGAATGGGACATGCTGCGCACCCGCGAGCAGGACGACACCGTCGAGGTCATCGACTGGGCGTCCCGGCAGGGCTGGTCCACCGGCGACGTCGGCATGACCGGACTGTCCTACTCGGCCATCAACCAGGTGCAGGCCGCGGAGAAGCAGCCGCCCGCGCTGAAGGCCATCTTCCCGATCGTGCCCGGCAGCGACCTCATCAACGATGTGCTCGCGCCCGGCGGCGGCTTCGGCTTCAACTTCATCCCGCTGTGGCTCAGCGCCATCAACGGCCTCAAGTGGGTGCCGGACCTGACCGCCGTCGCGCAGGGCAAGTTCGATTTCAAGTGGCTGCAGGACCGCGCGTCGGACCCCTTCACCTACCTGGACGTGCTCATGTCGGCTTACACCAGCGCCGATATGAACAGCCTCGACCCGCGCGTCAAGGCCATGCTCAACGATCTGTCCGCGGAACGGCAGGCGTGGCTGGGCGATCCCAGCCGGATCCGGGCCAAGACCTTCGTGGTCGGCGGCTGGCACGACCTGTTCACCTACTCGGAATCCAAGATCTACAACGAGATTCCGGCCGCGCCCGGTGAGAAGCAGCTGCTCATGGGCAACGGCTACCACATCACCTCCGGCGCCGAAGCCGGCAAGCCGGGCCTGCCGCCGCGCCTGGACGTGCTGCAGCGCGCCTGGTTCGACAAGTGGCTCAAGGGCATCGACAACGGCATCGACACCTACGGTCCGGTCACCCTGCGCGAACAGGGCGGCGGCTGGGTCACCAAGGGCGGCTTCGGCGAATCGGCTCCGGCCGAGGAAGCCTCCCGCTACCGCCGGATGTACCTGTCCGGCCAGCGTTCCGGCACCGCCAACAGCCTCTACGACGGCTCGCTCACCGGCGAGGCCAACGGCGACACCGATCGCCTGACCGTCGCGCCCGGCCTGAGCACCATCTGCTCCAATGACGCCGCCCAGGCCACCGCGGGCTTCCTGTCGCTGCTGGACTTCTGCGCCAAGGACTCCCGCATCGCCGAGACCAACGCGCTGACCTTCACCAGCGCGCCGGTCGCCGATGCCACCACCGTCTCCGGCCCGATCGCGGTGCGGCTCAATACCGTTCAGGACGCCAGCGACGGCTACTGGACCGTGACCGTCAACGATGTCGCGCCCGACGGCACCTCCACCGTGCTGACCTCCGGCCAGCTCATGGCGTCGCTGCGGGAAGTGGACGAGGCCAACAGCACTCGCTCCGAGAACGGCGACTACACCGATCCGCGCTCGTTCACCTCGATCGACAAGCAGCAGCCGACCGTGCCGGGCGAGGCCACCACCCTCGATATCGCGCTGTCCGGCACCCAGGCCGTGCTGCAGCCGGGGCATCGACTGCGGGTGGACGTGTTCGCCGGCAATTTCCCCAAGGGTCTGCCGATCCTGCCCATGCTCAACGACACCGGTCTGAAGAACCAGCACATCCAGCTGGATCCGAACCGTCCGAGCTTCGTGAATATCCCGGTCCGCGGCAATACCGGTTGGTGAAACCGCCTCGCCGGGAATGAAATCCCCGGATGTGCACAACGGCGTGCGCATCCGGGGTTTTCGCCTTTCCGGGGCTAGTCGGCGTCCGCGAAGGTCGCTTCCAGGGGCGGGAACATGGCGCGGGCGTCCTGCCCGCCGAACCACAGGCCGACCACGAAAGCCGAAGTGGCCTCCAGATATCGGGCCCGGCGCAGTCCGCCCGCGGGCACGGGACGCAGCTTCAGGTCCTCGGTCAAGCCGGACACCAGTGAGATGGCGTCCGGGTCGTCGCCGCACAGCGGGACCAGCAGCGGACGGCCCTCGAACTCGCGCGCCGTTCCTTCCCACACCTCGGCCGCACACAGATTGAACGCCTTCACCACATGCGCGCCCGGCACCGCGGCCGCGATCCGTTCGGCGACAGCGTCTTCGGAGAGGACGAACCCGCCGCTGTCGGGCGCGAAGGCATTGGTGCAATCGATGAGGGTGCGCCCGGTGAGGGTCTCGGTCAGAACGTCGGTCAGCGCCGACACCGGGACCGCCAGCAATACCGCCTCGCCGAATTCGGCTGCCGCCGTGACGGATCCGCTCCGGGCGCCGTTCCCGATCGCCGCCGCGGTCTCCGCGGCCCGCGCCGAATCCCGTGCGCCCACCAGGATTTCGTGCCCGGCCGCCGCCCAGCCGCCGCCGAGTGCCCGCGCCATAACCCCGGCTCCGATGATTCCGATTCGCATGATTGAACTCCTAGGTCGTCGTACGAGCCCGACGCTACGAATTCCGATAGGCACCCGCGGGTGCGCTTCGGGCCGAAGGGGTTTCAGGGGCTTGCCCCTGAGAGTTACGAGAGTTGTTTCATGGCAGGCTGGAGGCATGACTGCCGCCGAGCCGAACGTGGTGCAGTTCCAGCCCTACGGCGACTACGAATCCGATTGCCCTGCCCGGCTGGCTGTGGACATCTTCGGCAACTCCTGGCTCACCGTGATCGTCTACACGCTGCGCGAGGGCCCCATGCGCCCGGTCGAATTGCGCCGCGCCATCGGCGGCATCAGCCAGAAGATGCTCACCCAGACCCTGCGCCGCATGGAGAGCATGGGTTTGCTGGAGCGTCGCCGATTCGCCGAAGCCCCACCGCGCGTGGAATACGCCCTGACCGCCGCGGGCCGCGATCTGCTGATCCCGATTCTCGCCCTGGGGGAGTGGGCCGATCGCCACGGCGACACCGTCCGCGCGACCCTCTACGGCGATCCAGACGACTGACCGGTCTGCCGACTTCGTCCGGTCGCGCCGTCGAGACTCCCCTCCCAACTGGGGTTTCAGGGGCTCGCCCCGGAGAATCCCCATTTCCCTCCGGGGAGTTCGCGGGGGATTCGCCACGCCGAGTGCGAACAACACGTAAACGCCCGGGTAACGCCCGTGGAAGTGCCCGTGACCTGGGTGAAACTTCCAACACCCCGGGTTGGCCCGCGTGTCGGCGACCGTACGATTCAGTATGTGAGCGTTCCACAGGCCGTGCTTCTGGCAGTCCTGGCGGCCGTAGTTGGACTGGCCGTCGGTGGATTGCTCATCCCGTATGTGAATGCCCGGCAGGAGCGGCTGCGCGCCGCGGCCGACCCCGGGCTCACCATGTCGCAGGTCCTGGACCTGATCGTGCTGGCCTCCGAGAGCGGCATCGCGGTGGTCGACCAGTACCGGGACGTGGTGCTGGTGAACCCGCGCGCCGAGGAACTGGGCGTGGTGCACGACCGGTTGCTCGACGAACGCGCCTGGGCCGCCGTCGAACAGGTGCTTTCCGGCGCCCAGGACGTCGAATTCGAGCTCACCGCCAAGATCCCCATGCCCGGCCGCGCCCGCCTCGCTGTCCGAGGGGTTGCTCGCCCGCTCTCGCAGGAGAACACGAACTTCGTGGTCCTGTTCGCCGACGACGACTCCGAGCAGGCTCGCATGGAAGCCACCCGGCGCGATTTCGTGGCCAACGTCAGCCACGAACTCAAGACCCCGGTCGGCGCCATGAGCCTGTTGGCCGAGGCGTTGCTGGAGTCCGCCGACGATCCCGATTCGGTGCGCCACTTCGGTGAGCGCCTGCACGGCGAGGCCCGCCGCATGGGCAAGATGGTCACCGAGCTGATCGCGCTGTCCCGCCTGCAGGGCGCGGAGAAGCTGCCCGAACTCGAGGCCGTGGACGTCGATTCCGTGGTCACCCAGGCGCTCGAGCGCTCCCGGAACGTGGCCGAGGCCGCGGGCATCACCGTCAGTACCGACGCCAACAGCGGCCTCGAGGTGCTCGGCGATCAGACCCTGCTGGTGACCGCGCTGTCGAACCTGGTGGAGAACGCCATCGCGTACTCGCCGCGCGGTTCGCACGTCTCGGTGAGCCGGTCGCTGCGCGGCGGTTACGTGAACATCGCCGTCACCGACCGCGGCATCGGCATCGCCAAGGAAGATCAGGAACGGGTCTTCGAACGATTCTTCCGGGCCGACAAGGCGCGCTCGCGCGCCACCGGCGGTACCGGGCTCGGGCTGGCTATCGTCAAGCACGTGGCCGCCAACCACAACGGTGAGATCACCCTGTGGAGCAAGCTGGGCACCGGATCCACATTCACCCTGCGGATCCCGGCCCACCCCGCCGACCTGAACGGCGCGGACAAGAAGCTCTCCGCCGGCATCCCGGCGGTGAAGAAGGAAAACGGCACGCGCCCCCTCGGGCGGGCCAGAACCAACGGTGTGGAGGCAACCCGATGACGAGTGTGCTGATCGTCGAGGACGAGGAGTCGCTGGCCGATCCGCTCGCGTTCCTGCTGCGCAAGGAAGGGTTCGAAGTCACCGTGGTCGGTGACGGCCCCTCGGCCCTGGCCGAGTTCGATCGCTCCGGCGCGGACATCGTCTTGCTCGACCTCATGCTGCCCGGCATGAGCGGCACCGACGTGTGCAAGCAGCTGCGCGCTCGCGGCAGCGTCCCGGTCATCATGGTGACCGCGCGCGACAGCGAGATCGACAAGGTGGTCGGCCTGGAACTGGGCGCGGACGACTATGTCACCAAGCCCTATTCCTCGCGTGAGCTGATCGCGCGCATCCGCGCCGTGCTGCGCCGCGGCGTGGGCGAGGAGGCCGATCAGGGCGGCGAGACCAGCGTGCTGGAGGCGGGACCGGTCCGCATGGACGTGGATCGCCACACGGTGCAGGTGAACGGCAAGTCGGTGACATTGCCGCTCAAGGAGTTCGACCTGCTGGAGTACCTGCTCCGCAACTCCGGGCGCGTGCTGACCCGCGGGCAGCTCATCGACCGGGTGTGGGGCGCGGACTACGTCGGCGACACCAAGACCCTCGACGTGCACGTCAAGCGCCTGCGCTCGAAGATCGAAGCGGATCCGGCCAAGCCGGAGCACCTGGTCACGGTCCGCGGCCTGGGCTACAAGCTGGAAGCGTAAAACCGCCTCCCCGAACATGATTCGAGCCCGCTGCGTGTCACGCAGCGGGCTTCGAACGCTGCCCAGGCGGTCTCGGGCAGGACCCCTGCAAAGAACTCGCGCCCGCTTCTACCGAAGCGGGCGCGAGAAAGTCTTTCACCCCGACCGTCGAATGGTCGTTCGTCAGAGCGGCAGGGTGGTCCACGCCTTGCCGAGCGGGGTGTCGATTTCCTTGAGGTTGACCCAGCCGTAGGCGTCTTCCTGCATGCAGTCGTACCAGGCCACGTCCACGCCGTTGCCGCGGCAGGCGATGGTGCCGTTGACGCCCGTGGGGCTGATGATGAGCAGCTTGCCGTTGGCCTTGGCGTTCAGCGCGGCCGGATCGTTGTAGGGCACGAAATCGGCGGTGCGGTCGGAGAACTTGGTGGGATCGACGCTGTCGGCGCCGGCGATCGGAGCGAGGGCGACAGCGGCGCCGGCGGCCAGAGCGGCGACGGCGAGGGTTTTCTTGATCATGGGCAGGATGTCTAACACGTTTTGGTGAATTCGCTATAGCCGAACGGTGTCGGGCCTACTTCCGGCTACTCACAGCGCCAGGTCATCGACCACGAGGTTTCCCGAAACCGGGTTCGGCGCAGCCTGATTGGAATGACCGCGCCGAACCCCGGAAATTCACCCGCCGGACACCTTCGGTGATACGGAATCGCTCTAAGACCCGGCGCTGCCGGTGAGCCCGCCCAGAATGCTGCCCAGGCCCTTGCTCGCGCTCCCCGAATCGCCGCCGCCGGGCGTACCCGGATTGCCGGGGACGGACGGATCCACCACATTGACGGTGATGGTCTTGGTGCTCCCGCCCTGCGCGGCCGTGATCAGATGCTGCCCCGCCGTGGCCGGCTTCCATTTGATGCTGGCCTCGCCGACCGGCCACGGCACCTGACCCGCTTTCGGTTCCAGCTTCTCGCCGTTGTCGGTCCAGTAGACGAGCAGCCCGATGCCCGCCCCGCTCAGGTTGGCGGTCAGCGTGTACTCGGTATCGATCTTGTACGGCGCGGCCCCGGAGATGGCCACGGCATCGACCGTCGCCTGCGCCTGCGGGGCCGCGATGACGGCCACGGCGGCCGCGGCGGCCACGCTCGTCACCGCGGCGCCCATCCGGTGCGAGAAGGTGCTCATGACGCGTCCTGTCACTTGTTGTCCGGCGTGGTGCCGCTGCTGCCGCTGCCCAGCGGACCGCCGGGCCCGAAACCGCTGCCGCTGGAGGAGCTGCCGGACCCGATCGGCTGTTCCTTCACCTCGACCACCACCGAGCGCGTGAACCCGCCCTGCTCGACGGTGATGGTGTGCTTGCCGGCGGTCGAGGGCGTCCAGGCGGTGCTCGACTTGCCCGGCGGCCACGGCACTTTCGGCTTGCCGATGAAGTCGCCGTTGTCGCTGTAGTAGACGAGCAGCCCGGCCGGGGCGCCGCTGACGGTGACCGAGATGGTGTATTCCTTGCCGACCGTGTAACCGGAGCCTTCCACCGTGACGGTGTCGACCGAGGCCAGGGCGGCGGGTGCGGCCAGGACCGCGGCGGCGGCCAGCGCGGCGATGCCGGTGGCCCCGATGCCGGTGCGGCGCAGGCTGATTCGCGCGGGGGTGATGCGCATGGTGCTGTTTCTCCTGTACCTAGCTGCTGCCGAGCAGTCCGCCGAGGATCTTGCCCGCGCTGCCGGAACCGCCCGAACCGCTGCCCAGGCCGCCGCTGCCGGAGCTCGGCTTGGTGGTGGTGGGCGGTGCGGTGGTGGTCGGCGGGACCGTCGTGGTCGGCGGGACGGTGGTCGAGCCATCGGTCACGGTCACCACCAGCGATTTGGTATTGCCGCCCTGGGTCGCGGTAATGACGTGCTGCCCAGCGGTTTTCGGCGTCCAGCTGGCGCTGGAGTGGCCCGGCGGCATCGGCACCTGGGCCGCCGGGTCGGTCAGCGCCTCGCCGTTGTCGGCCCAGTAGATGAGCAGGCCGACCGACGCGCCGCTGAGCGTCGCCTGCAGGTCGTAGGTCTGCCCGACACGCAGATCGTTCGACGAGATGCTGATGGCGTCCACGGTCGCCGCGGCGTCCGGGGAATTGCCGACGACGAGCGCCGCGCCCGCGGCGACCGCGAGCCCGGCGATACCGACGCCGATGCGCCCGGCTGGTTTGAACTTCATGGGGGTTCTCCTGTGCTGCGATCAGGGGAGGGGTGAATCAGGGGAGGGGTGAGAAGGGGATCCCGGGACACGGAATCCCCTTCGGATCAGAACGGCAGTCCGTCGAAGCTGCCCGAGCCGCCACCGGGCTTGGTGGTCGTGGGCGGCACCGTGGTGGTGGTCGGCGGCACCGTGGTGGTCGGCGGCACGGTCGTGGTGGGCGGGACCGTCGTCGTCGGCTCGGTGGTCGGCGGGACCGTCGTGGTGGGCGGCACGGTCGTGGTGGGCGGCACCGTGGTGGTCGGCTCGGTGGTGGGCGGGACCGTGGTGGTCGGCGGGACCGTAGTCGTCGGCGGGACCGTGGTCGTGGTGGTCGGCGGGACCGTGGTGGTCGGGACCGAACCATCGCTCACGTTCAGCACCAGGGTCTTGGTGCTGCTGCCCTGCGACAGCGCGATCACATGCTGCCCAGCGGTTTTCGGCGTCCACGGGGTGCTGGTGTGGTACGGCGGGTACGGCACTTTCGCCGCGGGATCGGTGATGGCGTCGCCGTTGTCGGTCCAGTAGACGAGCAGTCCGAAGCCGGCGCCGCTGAGGTTGGCGCTCAGCGTGTACTGGGTGCCGACCTTCAGATCGGTCGCCGAGACGCTGATCGAGTCGACCGCCGCGTTGGCGTCCGGCGTGGCGGGTGCGTAGAGGGCCGCGCCCACGCCGGTCGCCACCGCGAGCCCGGCGATGCCGAGACCGATACGGCGGCGGCCGGGGGTGAAAGTGCTCATGCTGTTCTCCTGTGCTGCGACCCATTGAGGGGGATGGGTCTGTCGCACAGTAAGTGAGCAGCTATCTGAAATTACCGGTTTTCAGAAAGTTACCGGTCAGTTGTCTAGTTTCTCCGGGATTACCCGGCCGTCTTGGCTTTGGACTTGGCGGCCTTCGCCTTCGGAGCCTCCGCGGCCGCCTTTTCCTGCGCGACCACCGTCGCCGGATGCACCGCCACGATGCCCAGCCCCTGCCGCCGCCGGCAGTGCCGCGCGAGTTCGTCGTAGGCCGGCTGCCCGAGCAGCTCGATCAATTCCGGCGCGTACGCCTCCCACACCGGCCGGGTGCCGACATGCGCGTCCGGCGATCCGGTG
This sequence comes from Nocardia yamanashiensis, assembly GCF_021183565.1. NCBI lineage: Bacteria > Bacillati > Actinomycetota > Actinomycetes > Mycobacteriales > Nocardiaceae > Nocardia > Nocardia yamanashiensis. The sequence goes on along the minus strand of NZ_CP089226.1, from coordinate 5,255,759 downwards.
CAGTACCAGTTCAGGTCCAGCCCGCCCGGCCCCCAGCCGCGCCGGTCGTACTCGGTGACCACGGTGCGCAGGATCTCCACGCCGTCGGGCCGGTCCACCCACTCCTGGGTGCGCCGGATCGGCAGCTGCCAGCACACCTCGGGCTTGACCGTCAGCGGTTCCAGACCCTTGCGCAGCGCCATGGTGTGCAGCGAGCAGCCGATGCCGTTCGCGAAGCCCGGGCGGTTCAGGAAGATGCACGCGCCATCGAAACGCCGGGTGCGCACCGCCGGTTCGTCATCGAGGTCGTCCTCCTCGAGATACAGCTTCTTGCGCACCTTCCCGGAGGCGTCGGTGGCCTCCGGCATCAGCTGCCAATCCTCTGGTGTGAGCATTTTCACAGCCTTGTGCAGCTTCTTGGCGTCGTCCTCGTCCGACAGGAATGCCCCGTGTGAGCAGCAGCCGTCGTCGATGCGCCCTTCGATGATGCCCTGGCACGCCGGCGTACCAAAGACGCAGGTCCAGCGCGACAACAGCCAGGTCAGATCGGCCGCGATCAAATGCTCGTCATTAGCTGGATCCACGAACTCGATCCATTCCCTGGGGAAGTCGAGTTCCACCTCCGGGGCCGGGTTGATCTTCGCCGCTGGTCGAAGCCCGGTCGGCGCGCTCGCCGATGCACCTGCCGTCACACCGCGGAACGCTAACAGTTCAGTCGCCATGCCTGAAGTCGTGACGCACCCAGTACCGTGTTCTTGTGCGGCTCGGTGTACTCGATGTGGGAAGCAATACCGTCCACCTGCTCGTGGTGGACGCGCATCGCGGTGGCCATCCGCTGCCGATGTCTTCCACGAAGGCGACGTTGCGTTTGGCGGAGAGCATGGACAGCCGGGGGCGGATCACGCCCGCCGGGGCGGCCAGGCTCACCGCGACGGTCGGCGAATTCGCCAGTATCGCAAGGACTTCCGGCTGCGTGGAGTTGATGGCCTTCGCCACCTCCGCGGTCCGCGAGGCCACCAATTCCGAAGAGGTGCTGGCCAAGGTGCGCGCCGAGACCGGCGTGAACCTGAAGGTGTTGTCGGGGGTTGACGAGGCCCGCTCCACCTTCCTGGCGGTGCGCCGCTGGTACGGCTGGAGCGCCGGGCGGATTCTCAATCTGGATATCGGCGGCGGCTCGCTGGAGTTGAGCAACGGCGCGGACGAGGATCCGGATCTGGCGCTGTCGCTGCAATTGGGCGCGGGCCGGCTCACCCGGGACTGGCTGCGGCACGATCCGCCGGGCAAGCGCCGGGTCGCGGTGCTGCGGGACTGGCTGGACGCCGAATTGGTGGTCCCCGCCAAGCAGATGCTCGAAGTGGGCAAACCGGACTTAGCGGTCGGCACCTCGAAGACCTTCCGCTCGCTCGCCCGTCTCACCGGCGCCGCCCCCTCTACCGCGGGGACCCGGGTACGGCGTACCCTCACCAGTTCCGGCCTGCGGCAGCTGATTGCGTTCATATCGAGAATGACGGCGGCCGACCGGGCAGAATTGGAAGGCGTAAGTTCTGATCGGTCCCAGCAGTTGGTGGCGGGCGCGTTGGTCGCGGAAGCGAGCATGCGTGCGTTGTCGCTGGACACGCTGGAAATCTGTCCCTGGGCGCTACGGGAGGGATTGATATTGCGAAAACTCGATACCGACCTGGATAGCGAACCGATAGCCGGTGGCCCCAACGGCGCTGCGTCGGGCACGATCGAAACGGTGTCTCGATGACCGAGGATGTAAGTCAGCTGTCCGTCGCCGAGCTATTGGCGCGGAACGGGCAACAAGCGGCGCCCGCCAACGGCGGGGGTGGGCGCAGAAGGCGTAGCGGCCGCGGGATTTCGGTCGCGGACCTCACCGGTGATATTCCGGTGGTGGGGCGGGGGCCTTCCTCGCACGCCGCGCCGGATGAAGCGGCGGCCGAGCCGGCGTCCGAACCTACGTCCACCGATTCGGACTTTTCAAACTATTCGAACTTCCCGAATTATTCTGACTACTCGAACTTTTCGGACTATTCCTCTCCTTCCGCCGATCCGCAGCCGGACTACTCCAGCTACTCGGTACCCGATTCCGAGCCCGCGTATTCACCGCTCTCCGGGCCGATTTCGTTCTACGACCCCCTAGCGCCGACCGAACAGCCCGATTCGGGCTCGGGCTCCCTATCCGATTCCTCCGGCTACAGCTGGTCCAGCGGCATCGACTGGCCCCCCGCGCAGACGCCCCCGGCCGACCCGCGCGGCGGAAGCAACGGTTACGGCGCCCCGAACGGTTACGGCGCGAACGGTTACGCCGATCCGGCCGCCGGCGCGAACGGCTATGCGGGACAGTCCGCCAACGGGTACGCCGCGCCGAACGGCTACGGGTCCCCGGACGATTACGCCGCCCCCCGCAACGGCTATCCCAACGGCACGAACGGCTCCTTCGATGCCGCCGCCCTGCTCGACGGGCAGGCCCCGGCCGCCGGGAAGTCGCGCGGCGGCCGCCGCCGCAAACCCGATCCGCTGGACGACGATCTCGCCCCGGGCGGCTTCGACGGCGGCGCCGCGCCGGAAGCCCCGCGTGAGGGCGGTCGCCGCCGCCGCTTCGATCCCGACGACGAGTCCACCGACGAGGTGCACCCCTTCCGCGGTGACGGTGCGGGCCGCCTGCAGCACGGCGACTCCGGGCCCTCCTGGTCCGCGCCCGCCGCCCCGCCGGCTCCGCCGCGCACCCCGGGTTTCGATCCCGTCCAGGCCGCCCCCATGGCGCCGCCCGCGCCCGCGCCGGCCGCGCCGCCCATGTCGCGCTCGGCCCGCCGGCACGCCGAGGCGCAGCGTCAGGCCGAGGCCGAGCGTCAAGCCCCGGAGCCGCGCTTCGGGCAGGACCCGCGCGGACTCGATCAGGGTCCCGGTTTCGACAATCGCAACGGCCGCGGCGGTCGTGACGATCTCGCTCCCAACGGCCGTGGCGCGGGTCGTGATGTGCGCGAGGACGATTCGCGGCGCGGCAAGAGCGCACTCGCCGAATGGACGGCGCGCCGCCGGCCCGCCGAAGTCGCGGACGACCACGACGACCACGATGATCACGCCGATTCCTGGGCGCATGCCGAGGAAGATCAGCAGCTGCTGTCCGGCGAGACGGTTGCCGGTGATCTGCTCCGCGATGCGCGCGACCGTGCGGACGAACGGAATTCGCGCCGCGGCGGCAAACGCCGGGCCGGTGGTTCGCGCCGCCGGGGCGCGGCCGTCGCCGAACCTGATCCCGACGAACAGCTCACCGACTTCTACGAGCCGCTCGACGATTACGACGAAATCCCGGACGAGGAACGGACTTCCGTGGTCGGCCGGCTCTCGGCGCTGGCCTCGAAGGCCACCCGCGGCACCCGTTCGACCCCGTCCCGCAGCCGCGGCAAGGGCCTGTCCGAGGACGACGAGAATCGCCGGCAATGGATGGTGCTCGGCGGCCAGAGCGCGGGCGCCGCGGTGGCGGGAATGTTGCTGTTCAAGGGTTTCGAACGCATGTGGGAATTGCTTCCCTGGGTTGCCCTGGCATTGGCGATGGTCGTGATTCTCGGCTTGGTCGCGCTCGTGCGGGTGCTGCGCCGCACCGACGATATTTTCAGCACTGTGATTGCCGTCGTCGTAGGCGTCTTTGTGACGCTCGGACCGCTAGCCTTTCTACTCAGTACTAACTGAGCAGGGAGCAGCAGTGGGGAACAGCGCGCAGGGGGCGACTGAGAACCGGGGCGGGCAAGTCCGGATCGGACTCTCGACCGCTTCGGTCTATCCGGAGAACACCGAGGCCGCGTTCCGCTATGCGGCCGAATTGGGTTACGACGGCATCGAATTGATGGTCTGGGCGGAACCGGCCAGCCAATCCATTTCGGCCGTGCAGCAGTTGATGCACCGCTACGACGTTCCGGTGCTGGCCGTGCACGCGCCGTGTCTGCTGATCTCGCAACGGGTCTGGGGGTCGGACCCGGTCGCCAAGCTCACCCGCAGCGTGCACACCGCCGAGGCGCTCGGCGCGGCCACCGTGGTGGTGCATCCGCCGTTCCGCTGGCAGCGGCGCTACGCCGAGGGTTTCGCCCGCCAGGTGGCCGAACTGGAGGACGGCAGCCCGGTCTCGGTGGCGGTGGAGAACATGTTTCCCATGCGCGCGGACACCCTGTTCCGGGGCAGCTCGGTGCGGCGGCTGGAGCGGCGCGGCGGGCCCGGTCCGTCCATCACCACCTTCAGCCCGTCCTACGACCCGACGGATACCGGCTACCGCCACTACACCCTCGACAGCTCGCACACCGCCACGGCGGGCGTGGACCCGCTCGAACTGGCCGCGCGCATGGGTTCCGGCCTGGCCCATCTGCATCTGGCGGACGGGCGGGGCGCGGCGACCGACGAGCACCTGATTCCCGGCGAGGGCACCCAGCCGCTGGCTCAGCTCTGCCAGAAGCTGGTGGCCAACGGGTTCGACGGTCAGGCGGTGATCGAGGTGAACACCCAGACGGCCCGCACCACCATGGACCGCGCCGCGATGCTCAATCGCGCCCTCACCTTCGCCCGTGAACACCTCAACGGCGTCGCCCCCGAACCCCGGCCGGAACCCGAGCCGTCGGTCGCTCACCGCGCCTGAATCTCGCCGATCCGGCAGTGATTCATCCCACCGGGGAAGAAATTTGCCCGGGGTGCGCTTGTACGCTGTACAAACCGACAGCGGAAGGAAGCAGCGGATGACAACGGAGTTGACCGTCGACCTCGACCCGGCGAATCTCGCCGACGCGCCGTTCAGCCGCGTCTGCACCCTCGCCGAACTCCCCGGCGGCGATCCGGAGACCGGCCGCTACGCCGGCGTCATCGACCCCACCTGGACCATCGGCCCGAAGGTGCACGGCGGCACCATGGTCGCCGGCAGCGCGGCCGCCGCCACCGAATGGCTGCGTCGCACCGCGCCGGACCATGCGGCCATGTTCCCCATTTCCGCCAGCACCGATTTCCTCGGCGCTCCCGACCCCGGCGAGGTCGAATACACCGTCCGCACCCGCAAAGTGGGCCGCCAGATCTGCCTGATCGACGCGAGCCTGATCCAGGGCGGCCGCACCCTCGTGCACACCGCCTTCACGTTCAGCCACCTGGACGACACCGCCCCGGCCTACACCGCCGACCACGCCGGCGACATGCCTGCCGAGCCGTCCGCCGACGCCCTGCACTACGACTCCGCCAACCCCATGGGCAAACTCGTCCACGTGGCCGAGGGCGCCTCGGTCGCCATCGACCCGGAATGGGCGGCCTTCCTCCGCGGCGAAACCGCCGAACCCCGTCTCCGCCTCTGGATCCGCCCCCGCGCCGGCGACGAACAGGACCCCGACGTGTCCGCCTACTTCGCCATGATGGCCGCCGACATGTCCCCGCCCGTCCCCATGAACCTCGGCCAATTCGGCTGGGCCCCAACGGTTCAGCTCACCACCTACCTCCGCCGCCGCCCCGCCCCCGGCTGGCTCCGCGTCATCGCCCACGCCCGCGAGGTAGGCGGCCGCATGTTCGACGAGGACCAACTCGTCATCGACTCCGCCGGAGCCGTCGTAGCCCAGAGCCGCCAGCTCGCCCTGATCCCCCAGGCCCGCTAGCCGGAACGGTCTGCCCACCCGATTCGGGGGTTTGGGGGCTCGCCCCCAAATTTCCGCCGGGGGGTTCGACGCTAGCCTTGAAACCTATGACGAGGATTGCGGTAATCGGTGGAGGCCGGATCGGGGAGGCGCTGATTGCCGGCCTGCTCGAATCCGGGCGGGCGAGTAAAGATCTGGTGGTGGTCGAGCCGGTCGCGGCCCGCGCGGAATTGCTGGGGCAGCGCTTCGCCATTCGCGCTACCGACAATATTTCCGAAGCCACCAAGTCCGCCGATCTGATCGTGATCGCGGTCAAACCGCACGATGTGGACGGCGTCGTCACCGAGATCGCCCGCGCCGGCCTGGACGACGAACGCGATCAGGTGCTGGTCTCGCTCGCCGCCGGCGTCCCCACCACGCGCTTCGAGGGCAAGCTGCCCGCCGGTTTCCCGGTGGTCCGCGTCATGTCGAACACCCCGATGCTGGTCGGCCAGGGCATGAGCGTCATCTCGCCCGGCCGGCACGCCCGCAAGGAGCAGCTGCAGCAGGTCAGCGAACTGCTCGAGTCGGTCGGCCAGGTCGCCACCGTCGCCGAATCGCAGATGGACGCCGTCACCGCCGTGTCCGGTTCCGGCCCCGCGTACTTCTTCCTGGTGGTCGAGGCCATGATCGACGCCGCGGTCGGCCTGGGCCTGACCCGCGATGTGGCCACCCAGCTGGTGCAGCAGACCATGCTCGGTTCGGCCGCCCTGCTGGAGGAGTCCGGCCAGTCCGCCGTGGAGTTGCGCGCGGCCGTCACTTCGCCCGCCGGGACGACCGCCGCGGCCATCCGGGAACTGGAACGCGGCGCCCTGCGCTCGTCCTTCTACGAGGCTTTGAATGCCGCAAAACGACGTTCCGCCGAACAGGGCGCGATTTCGGACTAGCGTTGGAGTAGGCGACGGTTCGCCGTCGCCTTCACCAGCGATTCCGATACTGGGCGGTAGCTGGTTTGCTGCAAGGGGGCGACTCGCCACAGCAAAGGCTGATTTCTCACACCCGTCGCAGCAATCCCACTGGTCCCGCTAAGCTTCAAGGAGCACGTGCGTGTCTGTTCCGCCGGTGGGGAAGCCGGCGGCGCGGACGTGCCGGAGGTCAGTGGCGCAATGATGTCTGGAAACAGTCAAGCGAGGTCCGGTAACTCACCCGTAAGCGCAGGAAACGTCATCGGCGGTGGAACTCAGTTCCTGACTGTCGCCGAAGTGGCGAATCTGATGCGGGTATCCAAAATGACGGTGTACCGATTGGTGCATTCGGGAGAGCTGCCCGCGGTGCGGGTGGGGAGATCCTTCCGGGTGCACGCCAAAGCGGTGCACGACTACCTGGAGACGTCCTACTTCGACGCGGGGTAGGCGTACTCCGTAAGTCCCCAGGCCCGACCCGTTTCGTTCGCCGGAGAGTGGCCCGGTAACATGGACCGGCATCCTGTACGTGCCGGTTGGTGCCGTCGGGTCCGACTCGGCTCGTAGCGGGTAGGGACTGTGCAGGGTCAGTAACTGTGCTCCCCGCGGATGCGGGGCGACCCGAGAGAACGCGAGGACACCCTATGGGTTCTGTGATCAAGAAGCGCCGCAAGCGCATGTCGAAGAAGAAGCACCGCAAGCTGCTTCGCCGCACGCGTGTTCAGCGTCGTAAACTCGGCAAGTAAGCGCTGAGGCGTAGCTGGAAGCCCGTCACCTACGGTGGCGGGCTTTCGCTATATATCAGGTGACAGAACTCATCGTTAGATCCTGGTTAATACTCTTCGGCGACACCAGGTGTGGCAGTTACCCTGGGACTCGCGGGAAAACAATAATGATGGGGGCTGGCGAGTTGGGATCCGGCGTGGTGGGTACCCGGGACGGGCAGGCGCCCAAGGTCGTGCTGGTGACCGGCGCGAGCCGCTTCTTCGGCGGCAATGTGGTGGCCCGGCTGGCCGCCGACCCGACCGTGGAACGCGTCATCGCCGTCGACGCCAAGCAGCCCAGCCGGGAACTGCTGCGCCGCATGGGCCGGGCCGAGTTCGTCCGCGCCGATATTCGAAATCCGTTGATCCGCAAGGTGATCGATGGAAATCAAGTGGACACCGTGGTGCATCCCGCGGCGCTGTCGCGGCCACCGGCCGGTGGCGGGCGCGCCGCCATGAAAGACATGAACGTGCTCGGCGCCATGCAGTTGTTCGCGGTGTGCCGCAAGGCTTCCAGCGTGCGCCGCGTGGTGGTGCGGTCCTCGTCCGCGGTGTACGGCTGCAGCGCCAAGGATCCGGTGAAATTCACCGAGGAAATGAGCGCGCGCACCCCGCCGGGCGGTTGGTTCGCCCGCGACATGATCGAAGTGGAGGGTTTCGTCCGCGGTCTCGCGCGGCGCCGGCCCGATATTTCCGCCGCCATTCTGCGTTTTCCGCCGATCGTGGGACCGCAGCTGGCGAAACGCGGTGTGCAGTATTTCCGTTCGCCGATCACCCCGACCATCCTGGGCCGGGATCCGCGGCTGCAGTTCCTGCACGAGGAGGATTCCATCGCCGCCCTCACCCAGGCCGCGCTGACGGCCCCGGGCGGCACTTTCAACGTGGCCGGTGACGGCGCCATGGCATTGTCACAGGCCATCCGCCGGGCCGGGCGGATCGAATTACCGGTCCCGTACACGGTTTTCCGTACCGCCGGACGCAGCCTGATGGGTCCGGTCATGCGGGAATTCACCGCCGAACAGATCGATTACTTCCATTTCGGCTGCGGTCTGGACACCACCCGGATGCGCACCGAACTGGGATTTCAGCCGCGCTGGACCACGGTGCAGGCATTCGACGACTTCATAGGGGGCGCAGCGTTGCGGCCCGTGATCGATCCGCATTGGATCGATGCCGCTGAGAACAAACTTCTCGGTCTGCTCGGGGCCGGGACGGGAGCACACCAATGAACGACGTAGCGAAGGTGATTCGTCTTCACGACGTGGATTTCGAGGCGCGCCATCGGCCGCAGCGGGCCTGGCCGGGCCCGGGCGATTCGGCGTTGTCCCCGGTGACCTCGCTGACCGATCGGCTCGCCGAAGTCGAAGCGCGTCAGCCCAAATCGTTCGGTGAGCTGATTCGCGGCGCCGTGGCCGACGGGGTCGGCCGCACCGCGGATTTCGCGCGCCGCCGCCTGACCGGTGACTATCAGGTCGACGAATTCGGCCTGGACGAGCACCTGCTGGAGAACGTCATCCTGCCGCTGCTGCGCCCGCTCTCGGACCTGTGGTTCCGGGTGGAAGTGACCGGCACCGAGAACATTCCGGAGGTGGGCGGCGCGCTGCTGGTCGCCAATCACGCCGGCACCGTTCCGCTCGACGGGCTCATGCTCCAGCTCGCCGTGCACGACCGGCATCCCAAACAGCGCGCGCTGCGCATTCTGGCCGCGGACCTCATCTTCGAGACGCCGCTGGTCGGCGGCTGGGCGCGCAAGGCCGGCCACACCCTGGCCTGCCCCGCCGATGCCGAAAGGCTGTTGCGCGCAGGGGAAATCGCGGGCGTGTTCCCCGAGGGGTACAAGGGCATCGGCAAGCCGTTCGGCGATCGCTACAAGCTGCAGCGTTTCGGCCGTGGAGGTTTCGTCTCGGCCGCCGTGCGCACCGGTGTTCCGATCATCCCGGTCTCGATCGTCGGCTCCGAGGAGATCTACCCGAAGCTGGCCGACCTCAAGCCGCTCGCGCGCCTGCTCGGCATCCCGTATTTCCCGGTGACGCCGCTGTTCCCGCACCTGGGCCCGCTGGGCGCGCTGCCGCTGCCGTCCAAGTGGTACATCGAATTCGGCGAGCCGATTTCCACCACCGGTTACGAACCGGCTGACGCCGACGACCCCATGACCATGTTCGAGGTCACCGATCAGGTCCGCGAAACCGTTCAGCAGACCCTCTACAAATTGGTGATCAAGCGCCGTAATCCCTTTACGGGATAGATATTTCGCGCCGTCCGAGAGGGAGGGGGCGACTCGTCCCCGGACAGAAATGGGCCCGGTCCGTAAGGACCGGGCCCACATGATCTTTCGGTATTTCTCGATTCAGCTGGCGCGCGCTTCGCGTTTGCGGGAGAGCACGGCCGCCGCCGCACCGCCCGCCGCGCCGAGCGCGAGCGCCGTCGGCACCCCGACTTTCGCGGCCTTGCGGCCGGTGCGGAAGTCGCGGATCTCCCAGCCGCGGTTCTTGGCGACCTCGCGCAGATCCGCGTCCGGGTTGATGGCCACCGCGGTGCCGACCAGCGACAGCATCGGCACGTCATTGTGGCTGTCGGAGTAGGCCGTACAGCGCTTGAGGTTCAGCCCCTCGCGGATGGCGAGCGCGCGCACCGCGTGCGCCTTGCCCAGCCCGTGCAGGATGTCGCCGACCAATCGCCCGGTGAACAGCCCGTTCTCGCTCTCGGCGACGGTGCCGAGCGCACCGGTCAGCCCGAGCCGCTTGGCGATCACCTGGGCCAGTTCGACCGGCGTCGCGGTCACCAGCCAGACCTGCTGCCCGGCGTCCAGGTGCATCTGCGCCAGCGCCCGGGTGCCCGGCCAGATCTTGTCGGCGATGATCTCGTCGTAGATCTCCTCGCCGAGCGCGGCCAGTTCGGCGGTCGGCCGCCCGGCGATGAAGGACAGCGCCTTCTCCTTGCCGGAGGCCATGTCCGAATGCGATTCCTTGCCGGTGATCCGGAATTTGACCTGCTTCCAGGCCATATCGGCGAGGTCGGAGGTCTTGAAGTACTTGCGCGCCGCCAGCCCGCGCGCGAAGTGCACGATGGACGCGCCCTGCACCATGGTGTTGTCCACGTCGAAGAACGCGGCGGCGGTGAGATCGCGGGGGACGGGCGGCTCGGCGCTGTCCTCGTACAGGGCGAGTTCCGCATCGTGCAGCGCCAGGGCGGCGTCGGCGCTGGCCTCGCCGGCCAGATTGGCGCGGACCTCTTCCTCGCTGGGTCCGAACGGGCTGCGGGTGATCCGGGTGAACTGGTCCTGCAGACCTTCCGCCCAGCGGGCCGGGAATTCCCCGAATCGTCCCGCGATCAATCCGGCCCTCGCCTCTTTCGAACGTTCCGGCACCAGTACCTCCGCCTGTTAGCGCGAACAAGTCCACAGTAACTCCCGCTGGTGGCCGGGACGTAGACGCTGAACGACATATCAGGAGTGTTGTTAGATGGCCGCTATGAGCGATTCCCCACACACGGTGACGTTGTTGACCCGGAACGGATGCGGCCTGTGCGCCGGCGCGCTGGCGGAATTGCGTCCCATCTGCGCGGATTTCGGCGTCGAGGTCGAGATCGTGGATGTGGACGAGGTCGCGCCGGTCAACCCGGAGCTGCGCGCGGAGTTCGGGGATCGATTGCCGGTGGTCCTGCTCGACGGCCGTGAGCACAGCTATTTCGACGTGGACGAGCCGCGGCTGCGCGCCGATCTCGCCCGCTGACGGCATTCCCCGGCAGCCGTCCCGAACCGGTGGGTCGGCATGCCTGATTACCGGCGCGTTGCGTAGCGGGTTCGACCTGATAAGGGTTGAATGACCTCGGGGCTGGAGCCCACCGCAAAGTGACTGAATTCACCGACTTTGTGCAGGGCTTCACAAGCGGTTACGGTGGTGGCACGCAACCCGCCTTTCGGGCAGCGGAAGCGACCCCCTGACTGACTCGACCTCGCCACCACGACCGCCCAGCGACGGTCCGGCTCGGGTCGAGAAATAGAACCCGGACATCTACCCCCGGCCGGACGAGGAGCGCAAGCGACGTGACAGAGCAACACGAGACGCCGCCTACTGGCGTCTCCAAGGCTCTGCAGAAGGACATCCCGCAGGCCACGGTGGCCCGGCTGGCCACTTATCTCCGTGTGCTCGCGGTGCTTGCCGACGATGCTGTTGCCATCGTATCGAGTGAGGAACTGGCTGTCGCGGCGGGTGTCGGTTCGGCCAAGTTGCGCAAGGATCTTTCGTTCCTCGGACCCAATGGCGTGCGCGGCGTCGGCTACGACGTGATCAAGCTGCGCGACCGCATCGAGGATGTGCTCGGACTCTCCGAAGGACACCGGGTGGTGCTGGTCGGAGCCGGAAATCTGGGTCGCGCGCTGATCGGGTACGGCGGTTTCCGCCGCCGCGGTTTCGCCATGGTGGGCGTGTTCGACAACGATCCGGCGGTCATCGGCACCGAGATGCCCGGCATCACCGGCGGACTGGTCGTCCGCGATGTGGCCGAATTGCCCGGCGCCATGGCGGCATTGGAGCCGACCATCGCCGTCATCACGGTGCCGGACCGGGCCGCGCAGAGCGTGTGCGATCTGCTGGTGGCCGCGGGCATGCAGCACATCCTGAGCTTCTCCCCGATCGCGCTGGACGCGCCGGCGCACGTGGAGGTGCGGCGCGTGGACCTGGCGGTGGAAATGCAGCTGCTGTCCTTCGAACGGGCCCGCTCGGCCGAATCGGCCGCCGCCGAACTCCGCTCCGTCGACCCGCGCTTGGCGGAGGAACTGGCGGCCGGGGACACGGTGGGCGTGGTGTCGACCCGGTTGACGCGGGTCGCGCCCCAGACTTCTTCGCATGCGGCAGTTCGCCCGTCGGGCGGCACGGAGGCAACCAGCAAGGGAGCGGTGGTCCAGCCATGAGTGTGCTTCTCGTCGGGATATCGCATCGCAGCGCACCCGTCGCGGTGTTGGAGAAGATCGCCATCACCGAGCACGACCGGCCCAAGCTGACCGACAAGATGCTGGCCTCGACCCACGTGTCCGAGGCGATGATCGTGTCCACCTGCAACCGGGTGGAGATCTACGCGGTGGTCGACGCCTTCCACCCGGCGCTGGGCGAGATCAGCGAATTGCTCACCAAGCATTCGGGTCTGGTGCTGCCGGAACTGACCAAGCACGCCTACGTGCGCTACGCCGAGGCCGCCGCCGAGCACCTGTTCGCGGTCGCTTCCGGCCTGGATTCCATGGTGGTCGGCGAACAGCAGGTGCTGAGCCAGATCCGCGCCGCCTACGCCGCCTCGGATTCGCAGCAGGCCGCCGGGCGCACCCTGCACGAACTGGCGCAGACCGCGCTGCGGGTCGGCAAGCGGGTGCATTCGGAGACCGGGATCGACCGGGCCGGCGCGTCCGTCGTGTCGGTGGCCCTGGATCGCGCGCAGCTGGTGCTGGGCCCGCTGGCCGGGCGCACCGCGCTGGTGCTGGGCGCCGGGGCCATGGGCGGTCTGGCCGTCGCGCAGCTGGCGCGCGCCGGGATCGGCAAGATCCTGGTCGCCAACCGCACCTTCGAACGCGCTGAGCGACTGGCCAATACGGCCACCACCATGCACGGCGTCACCGCCGAGGCCGTCGAGCTGGACCGGCTCGCCGAGGCCATGGCCGCCGCCGAGGTCGTCGTCACCTGTACCGGCGCGGTCGGCACCGTGGTGTCGATCGCCGACGTGCACCGCGCGCTGTCCTCGAAGGGCGCGCACGATCAGCTGGTCATCTGCGACCTGGGCCTGCCCCGCGATGTGGAGCACGCGGTGGCCGGGCTGCCGGGCGTGACCGTCATCGACATGGAGACGCTGCAGCGCGATCCGTCGGCCGGCGCGGCCGCCGACGACACCGCCGCCGCGCGCACCATCGTGGCCGACGAGCTGGCCAAATACCTTGCCGGACAGCGCATGGCCGAGGTGACGCCGACCGTGGCGGCGCTCCGGCAGATGGCCGCCGACGTGGTCGAATCGGAATTGCTACGCCTGGATTCCCGACTACCGGGACTCGCATCCACCGATCGCGAGGAAGTTGCCCGTACCGTGCGTCGAGTGGTGGACAAACTGCTGCACGCGCCGACCGTGCGGGTCAAGCAGCTGGCGTCCACGCCGGGCGGCGATAGCTATGCCGAGGCTCTTCGGGAGCTGTTCGAGCTCAAACCCGGTGCGGCCCAAGCGGTCGCCGCGCCCATGGAAATCGCGGCGCCGGCCACCCTGGCCGATGACTTCACCGCCGCCCACCCCGGCGACGAACAGGGGCGAAACGCATGACCACCGAAGCCTTGGTGCACGAAACAGAGGACGCTGTGCGCGAGACGACCGACACTTCCGCCGCGAAGGGCACCGCCGAGAACCCGTGGCGCATCGGCACTCGCGGCAGCCTGCTGGCGCTGACCCAGGCCGGGACCGTGCGCGACGATCTCATCGCCGCCGGCCAGATCGCCGAGCTGATCATCGTGAAGACCGCCGGTGACCAGAACGCCACCGACCCGGTGCAGAAGATCGGCGTCGGCGTGTTCACCGCCGCGCTGCGCGACGAATTGGCTTCCGGCAGCGTCGATATCGCGGTGCACTCGTACAAGGACCTGCCGACCGCGCAGGACCCGCGCTTCACCATCGCCGCGATTCCGCCGCGTGAGGATCCGCGCGACGCGCTGGTCGCCCGCGACGGCCTGGTGCTGGGCGAACTGCCCGCCGGGTCGGTCATCGGCACCTCCGCGCCGCGGCGCTCCGCGCAGTTGAAGGCGCTCGGCCTCGGGGTCGAGATCGTCCCGCTGCGCGGCAATCTCGACACCAGACTTTCCAAGGTCGCCAAGGGTGAACTGGACGCCGTGGTGGTGGCGCGGGCGGGGCTGTCCCGCATCGACCGCCTGGACGCCGTCACCGAGGCGCTGGAGCCGGTGCAGATGCTGCCCGCTCCCGCCCAGGGCGCGCTCGCTGTGGAATGCCGCAGCGAGGACACCGAACTCGTGACCATCCTGTCCGCCCTCGACGATGCCGGCACCCGTGCCGCCATCACCGCGGAGCGGGCGCTGCTGGCCGAACTGGAGGCGGGATGCACCGCCCCGATCGGCGCGCTGGCCGAGGTCGTCGAATCGCTCGACGACGACGGCAGAGTGGTGGACGAACTGTCGCTGCGCGGGTGCGCGGCGGCGATCGACGGCTCGGACGTGATCCGGGCATCGGCGGTCGGCTCGCTCGAGAACGCGGAGCAGCTGGGCCGCGCACTGGCGCGTGAGCTCTTGGAGCTGGGGGCGCGTGAACTGCTCAGTGCACCGGAAGAGCCTGGATCATCAGGCGGCTCACCGGAAGTGGAGCGGTCAGCGGCCGCGGATGACAACGACAGCAGCAGCAATCCCAGCCCAATGGAGAACAACCGATGAGCCGAGCCTCGAAGAAGCACCCTGGTCGGATCCTCTTTGTGGGGTCGGGTCCGGGTGATCCGGCGCTGCTCACCGTGCGGGCCCGCGAGGTCCTGGCCCGGGCCGAGCTGGCGTTCACCGATCCCGATGTGGACAAGGGCGTGCTCGCCCTGATCGGCATCGCCGTGGAACCCGGCCTGGACGGCGAGCGTCCGGTGGACGTGCGTCCCGCGCTCGGTGACGCCGCCGAGGTCGCCAAGACCCTGATCACCGAGGCCCGCAACGGCAACGATGTGGTGCGGCTGGTGTCCGGCGATCCGATGACCACCGATTCGGTCATCCAGGAAGTCAATGCCGTCACCCGTTCGCACATGGTGTTCGAGGTGCTGCCGGGTCTGTCGGCCGGCACCACGGTGCCCGCGTACGCCGGTATCGAGATCGGCTCCAGCCACACCGAGGTCGATGTGCGCGGCGAGGTGGACTGGGCGGCCGTGGCGGCCGCGCCGGGACCGCTGGTGCTGCACGCCACCTCGGGTCACCTGGCCGAAACCGCTTCGGCGCTGGTCGAACACGGAATGGCGCCGCAGACCCCGGTCGCGGTGACCGTGCGCGGCACCACGCGGCAGCAGCGCACCATCGACGCCACCCTGGCGACCCTGAACAACGCCGCCTCCGAGATGGTCGGCCCGCTGGTCGTCACCGTCGGCAAAGAGGTCGAGAAGCGCGCCAAGACCTCCTGGTGGGAGTCGCGGGCGCTGTACGGCTGGACCGTGCTGGTGCCGCGCACCAAGGAGCAGGCCGGTGAGATGAGCGAGAAGCTCGTCATGCACGGCGCCATCCCGATGGAAGTGCCGACCATCGCCGTGGAGCCGCCGCGCTCGCCCGCGCAGATGGAGCGCGCGGTCAAGGGCCTGGTCGACGGCCGCTACCAGTGGGTGGTCTTCACCTCCACCAATGCCGTGCGCGCGGTGTGGGAGAAGTTCGGCGAATTCGGTTTGGACGCCCGCGCTTTCAGCGGCGTCAAGATCGCCTGCGTGGGCGAGGCCACTGCGGAGAAGGTGCGCTCGTTCGGCATCAATCCCGAACTGGTGCCCAGCGGTGAGCAGTCCTCCGAGGGCCTGCTGGCGGACTTCCCGCCCTACGACGACGTTTTCGATCCGGTCAACCGGGTGCTGCTGCCGCGCGCCGATATCGCCACCGAGACCCTCGCCGAGGGCCTGCGCGATCGCGGCTGGGAGATCGACGACGTCACCGCCTATCGCACCGTGCGTGCGTCCCCGCCGCCCGCGGAGACCCGCGAGATGATCAAGACCGGCGGTTTCGACGCGGTGCTGTTCACCTCGTCCTCCACGGTCCGCAACCTGGTCGGCATCGCCGGCAAGCCGCACGCCCGCACCATCGTGGCGTGCATCGGCCCCAAGACCGCCGAAACCGCCATCGAGTTCGGCCTGCGCGTGGATGTGCAGCCCGAGATCGCCCAGGTCGGCCCGCTCGTCGAAGCCCTCGCCGAGCATGCCGCCCACCTGCGCGCCGAGGGCCTGCTGCCCCCGCCCCGCAAGAAGAGCCGTCGCAGCCGCTAGCCGCGAAAGCTCGCCGGAGACATCACGGGCCCCGCATCGAAAGATGCGGGGCCCGTGCGCATTCCGGCCGAAACCACCTCGCTCAGCGCTGAGCCTGCATCATCCGCCGGACCATGCGGCAGGTGGCGTCCGACGGCCAGTGCACGCCGATGCGCTCGGCGGTGTCGCGGATCTTCTCGTTGCCGGCCTGATCCGCGGCGAACGCGCCGGAATCCAGCAGGGCGATGGCCAGGCGCATCGCCTTCAACCGGCGGTTGTGGGCGATGTACCAGGACCGTGGACGTCCGGCCGGCAATGGCTGCTTGGCCAGCGGCATCCACGGATGATCGATGACCTCCCCCTGCTTCGGCACCCCAACTGCCTTGTCGGACAAGCTCTTCACACTTGCGAGCACGACCAATCCTCCCGTCGCGACCCGAGCCCGGCCGATGCCCGACCTCCTCGAACACCACCCGAACTCTCGAACACATCTTCGATTCTACAGGTCGGCACCGACAGAAACCGCTGCTCAACGGCGGGATGATCAACTTGCCGGCCGCCGCCGGAACGCCCTCCGCGCCGATTCCCGCGCGGGCGCGCCGGGCCTGGCGGACGCCGCGCGCACCCGGCCTCGGCGACGGGCATATCATGCGTGCATGACCGGAATGGACCGCCCACGGCGGTTGCGCCGTACCCCCGCGCTACGTCGGCTGGTGGCCGAAACCACGCTCCAGCCACGGCAATTGATCCTCCCCATGTTCGTCGCCGACGGGCTCGCCGAACCGCGCGAGATCTCGTCCATGCCGGGCGTGTACCAGCATTCGATGGATTCGCTGCGCAAGGCGGCGGTGGAGGCGGTCGCGGCGGGCGTCGGCGGGCTCATGCTGTTCGGCGTCCCGAAGCCGGAGGACAAGGATCCGCTGGGCAGTCAGGCCAGCGATCCGGAGGGCATCCTGAATCGGGGCCTGCGCGCGCTGGTGCACGAGGTCGGCGATTCGACGGTGGTCATGGCCGACACCTGCCTGGACGAATTCACCTCGCACGGGCATTGCGGCGTATTGAGCCCCGAGGGCGCGGTCGACAACGACGCGACCCTGCAGCGGTACGTGGATATGGCCTTGGCGCAGGCCGAAACCGGCGCCGATCTGCTCGGCACCAGCGGCATGATGGACGGTCAGGTGGGCGCCATCCGGGCCGGCCTGGACGCGGCCGGCTACGCCGACACCGGCATCCTGGCCTATGCCGCCAAGTACGCGTCGGCGTTCTACGGCCCGTTCCGGGAGGCGGTGGGTTCCTCGCTGGAGGGCGATCGCCGCACCTATCAGCAGGATCCGGCCAATCGCCGCGAGGCCATCCGCGAGCTGGAGCTGGATCTGGCCGAGGGCGCGGACATCGTCATGGTCAAGCCCGCCATGTCCTATCTGGACATTCTGCGCGATGTCGCGGACCGCTCCACGGTGCCGGTGGCGGCGTACCAGATCTCCGGCGAGTACGCGATGATCACCGCCGCCGCGCAGAACGGCTGGATCGACCGCCGTGGCGCCATCCTGGAATCGCTGCTCGGAATCCGCCGTGCCGGCGCGGATATGGTGCTCACCTACTGGGCAACCGAAGCCGCGCACTGGCTTTCGTGATCGCGGGAACCGCTCAGCCGTGAATCCGATCGTGCCCCCGGCGGGCCCGCGACCGTTGCCGGGCCCGCGCCCCGTACCCGAGGACGTCCGCACCGCCGCCCAACTCTGGTGGGCCGCACTGCTTCTGGGTGTCGTGCAACTGACCGCCACCTTGATCTCGCAATTCGGTCAGCGCCGCGAGCTGGCCGCCAAGATGCTCGACCAGCTGCGCGAGCAACAGCCCGCCATCACCGAGGCGCAGGTGCAGATGTGGACCGTGGTGCTGCTGGTGGTGATGGCCTTCTTCTGGCTGATCCTCACCGGCGCGGCGGCCGCCCTGGTGTATCTCATGCGGCACGGCAAGAATTGGGCGCGTGCGATTCTCACCGCGCTGGCGGTGTTCCTGACCCTCGGCGCGCTCGGCACCCTCTTCGCGCCGGGCAGCGGTATGCCGGGCGTGATCGGAGCGGTCGCGGGCGGGGCCGGGATCGTGCAGTCGGTGGCCGCCTGCGGAGCCGTATTCCTTTGCTATCGAAAGGAATCCGAGCAGTACTTCCGGCCGGTAGCACACTGAAGACCCTGGAGTTTGTTACAGGCCTACTAACCGGTATGGTGAGGGTTGTCACAGAGAATTCCGGAACCGGATACCGGATGCCCGCCGTTGAGGTAAGGCGCCTTCGTCTCCGGAGTTCTGCTCGAGAGTGGAGGCAACGATGCGAGTGGTGATCCAGCAGCCACACAGTCTGCGGCGCGACGTCATGGCGTTCAGTCTGCTTTTCCTCTTCGGACTGCTCACTCTCGCCGTACTTCTGCTTCCGGGTCTCGTCGGCTGACCCCTATGCCCGTAATGTGCGGCCTATGAGTGAGGCTGGAGCCCCCGCGGCCGTACTGTTCGCCGAACCCGGCGCACGCTGGCGCACCATCGCGTACGGACCGGCGCTGTGCGGGATCATCCTGGTACTGGAGCTGATTCGCGGCGGTGACGTGCACTGGTTCGGCCTGGTCTTCTGCGCGGTGCTGCTGGGTGGGTTCGTGTGGTTGCAGGTGATCGCCGGGCGGCGTCACATCAGCGTCGAACTCACCGCCGACACGCTGCGCGAAGGCACCGAAGTCGTGTCGCTGGGCGACATCGCCGAAGTGTTGCCGGAGCCGGACGAACAGTCCTGGGATGATGAGGACTGGGAATCGGCGCGGGCGCTCGGGGAACTCACCGGAGTGCCGCGGCGGCGCAAGGGTTTCGGGCTGAAGCTGCGCGACGGTTCGCTGGTGCAGGCGTGGGCGCGGGATCACCGGACGCTGCGGGCGGAACTGACCGCGGCGCTGGAACGGCGCGACGGGGCGCCGGAGCCGGTCGCGGACGACCGGTCCGGAGCCGGACTGCCGGAAGCCGGCGTCGAGCTGAGCAAGCCGAGCGGTGACGAGGAGAAGGAGGCGCGGTGATGCGGTGGCTCGCCGTGCTGGCCGAGGTCGTGCTGGTGCCGCTGCTGGGGTTCGCGGCGGTGTGGTGCTGGCGCAACGGGATTCACACCGGCTGGTTCAAGCCGGCCGGGGAGACACCGGGATTCACCGCCACCCGCTATTCGGGGCCCTGGCTGGCGTGTGCCGCGCTGCTGGTGACGGTGGCCGGGGTGATCTTCATCGATGTGCTGAGCCGGGTCTATCGCCTGGCCCGCTGACCGCGTGCGGGGCGACACGCCCGGCGAGGTGCGCGAAGTGATCGTTTCGGCGGGCGCTCGGGGGTGCATGGGCGGAGAATGGATCGCATGAGGAGCCCATATCTCGTCCCGATATCCTGGCTCGACTACCTGCCGCCGCAGCTCAACTGCCTGTTCTCCACGGGCTGGGCGGCATTCTGCATCGGGCTACCGCTGTCCTGATCCGCGGAATTCAGTTCCAGCTCTGGTAAACATCCAGCACTCGGCCCCCGCGGGTGCCCGGAGCGTTGAGGAACATGACCACGGTGCCGTCCGGATGCTGGGCGGCCTCCATGACGACCTGCCGCAATGACGCGTGCACGCCGCCGTTGTCGTCCTTGTAGATCTGCGTCTCCTGATGCAGGCCCGCGCCCATGCGGCTCAGCGGCACCACCATGCTGACCACCGCGGGAGCCGGACCGCCGGCGAACGCGGCGGTCTCGTCGTGCGACAGATGCATCCCGATCCGGCCCTGATCGAGCTGCACGATCGGTGCGCCCGCACACGCCTGACCGGTACCGATCACGCCCGCGACCGCAACGGCCGCAACCATTCCGACTCCGAACCGCACGACCCGCATACCGTCGCTCCCACTCTCGCCGCAGACCCCTTCTGGAGCCGAGATTACGCATCGGCAACCTTCCAGCGATCTATCTCGCGTCGAACCAATTTCCGGCGTGTTGCGTTCGCCCGCGCCACCTTCGGTGAACGGGCCGTTCCGGTGCATCGCCGCAGGCAGGTGGCGGTGAGGTAGGCGCGTGTGGTGCGGGGAGCCGGCGTTCCCGGCCGTAGGAGATGCGGCGCGCCGATCGGGGTGGGAGGATGGCGGGTTGCTGTGGGACAGGACACTCGACTACACCCTGTCGTCGACGGGGGAGGGGGCGGCTGAGAGACTGGGTGCCGTGAGTTCTTCTCCGCGTGTGAGCCAGGCATCGGTGCCGGTCTCGGCCCAACTCTTCGAACGCGC
This sequence comes from Nocardia yamanashiensis, assembly GCF_021183565.1. Lineage (NCBI taxonomy): Bacteria > Bacillati > Actinomycetota > Actinomycetes > Mycobacteriales > Nocardiaceae > Nocardia > Nocardia yamanashiensis. Next base: position 5,235,260 of record NZ_CP089226.1, on the reverse strand, counting down.
CGCGGCGGTGATCCCGGGTGGTGTGAACTCGCCCGTGCGGGCGTTCAAATCCGTGGGCGGGACACCGCGATTCATCGCGTCGGCACAGGGGTGCACGCTGACCGACGCGGACGGGAACGACTATGTCGACCTCGTCTGTTCGTGGGGGCCGATGATTCTCGGCCACGCGCATCCGGCGGTCGTCGAGGCCGTGCGGTCCGCGGCGACCAAGGGCCTGTCCTTCGGCGCGCCGACCGAAGCCGAGATCGAACTGGCCGAGGCCATCGCGGCGCGGGTGGATCCCGTCGAGCGGGTGCGGCTGGTGAACTCCGGCACCGAGGCCACCATGAGCGCGGTCCGGCTGGCGCGCGGGTTCACCGGGCGGTCCAAGATCGTCAAGTTCAGCGGTTGCTATCACGGGCACGTGGACGCGCTGCTGGCCGACGCCGGCTCGGGCGTGGCGACGCTGGGGCTGCCGACCTCGCCGGGCGTCACCGGTGCGCAGGCCGCGGACACCATCGTGCTGCCGTACAACGATCTCGAGGCCGTGGCCGCCGCGTTCGCCGCGAATCCCGGTGAGATCGCCTGCGTCATCACCGAAGCCGCCGCGGGGAACATGGGCGCGGTCGCGCCGCTGCCCGGATTCAATGCGGGGCTGCGCGACATCGCGCACGCCAACGGCGCGCTGCTCATCATGGACGAGGTCATGACCGGCTTCCGGGTGAGCGCCTCGGGTTGGTACGGCATCGACGGCGTCGCCGGTGACCTCTACACCTTCGGCAAGGTCATGTCCGGTGGTCTGCCCGCCGCCGCGTTCGGCGGTCGCGCCGACATCATGAACCACCTGGCCCCGCTCGGCCCGGTCTATCAGGCCGGCACGCTGTCCGGTAATCCGGTCGCCGTCGCCGCCGGACTCGCGACCCTGCGCACCGCCGACGCCGAGGTCTACGCGGCGCTGAATCGCAATTCCGAGCGCCTGGGCAAGCTGCTCGGCGCGGCCCTGGACGCCGAAGGCGTCCCGCACCATGTGCAATTCGCGGGCAATATGGTGAGCGTGTTCTTCGCCGAGAACCCGGTCACCGACTACACCGCCGCCAAGGCGAGTCAGACCTGGCGTTTCCCCGCTTTCTTCCACGCCCTGCTCGACAGCGGCGTGTACGCGCCCCCGAGCGCGTTCGAAGCCTGGTTCGTCTCGGCCGCGCTCGACGAGAACGCTTTCGACCGCATCGCCGCCGCCCTCCCCGCCGCCGCGCGCGCCGCGGCGGCCGCCACCCCCGAAGGATCCGCCGCGTGAGCTCCACCCAGCAGCCAGACACCGGAATCCCCGCCCCCGCCCCCCACGAGGCCCCGCTCTCCGCCACCGAAGCCGCCCGCCTCCTCGACTCCATCCGCCAGGCCGAAGCCGAACTCGCCGAAACCGGCGAGCAGATCGCCGTCGCTCCGGCCGAAACCGCCACCCCCGCAACGGATTCGGCCGCCGCGGCAGAGGCCGAAACCGCCCAGCCGAAGGCCGAAGTCTCCGGGACCGAGGCCGACGCGGCCGAAATCGCGGCAGCAGCCGCCGATTCGGCGCCGGCGGGAGCGGGCGATTCCGCGGACGCGGACGTTGTGGATGAGCGAGTCGAGACCTCCGCCACCGCGGCGTCCGAGGTCGTTGCCGCTGCGGCGGACGCCGATGCCGACGGCGTGGCCGAAGCGGCCGACATTGTTTCCGGCGCGGAGGATGTGGCTGCCGCGACGAGTGTCGCTGCGGCAGAGGATGCCGACGAGGCCGGGGAAGAGTCGGCGGTCGAGGCTGCCGAGACCGATCGGGAGGCGGCGGAGGCTGCTGCGGCCGGTCGGGAGGTGGCGGAGGCTGCTGCGGCCGGTCGGGAGGCGGGTGAATCCGTTTTGACGGCAAGTGGATTCACGTTGCCCGGGGATGTCGCGGAGGACGTGGAGACCATCGTGCATGTGATGCGGCACGGTGAGGTGCACAATCCGAAGGGGATTCTGTACGGGCGGTTGCCCGGGTTCCAGTTGTCGGTGACGGGGCGGGCGCAGGCGCAGGCCGTGGCGCGGTCGCTGGCCGATCACGATGTCGCGCTGGTGGTGGCTTCGCCGTTGCAGCGGGCGCAGGAGACCGCGGAACCCGTTGCGGCGCAGCACGGGGTGATCATCCGGACGGACGAGAACCTGATCGAGGCGGGGAACATCTTCGAGGGGCTGCGGGTGGCCGTGGGGGACGGCGCGCTGCGGCAGCCCCGGCATTGGTGGAAGCTGCGGGATCCGTTCACGCCGTCCTGGGGTGAGCCGTACCTGCAGATCGCGCATCGCATGCTGGCCGCGGTGAACAAGGCGCGGGTCGAGGCCGCCGGGCGCGAGGCCGTGCTGGTCTCGCATCAGCTGCCGGTGTGGACCCTGCGCCGGTTCCTGCAGGGGCAGCGACTGTGGCACGACCCGCGCAACCGGCAGTGCTCGCTCGCCTCGCTGACTTCGCTGGTCTACCAGGGCGATACGTTGATCGACATCGTCTACTCGGAGCCCGCCGGGACCTCCGATCCCAAGGTGTTCGGGGCATGAGACGCGCCATCGCGTCCCTGCTGGCGGGCGTCGCCGTGGTGGCGGCGCTCGCGGGCTGCTCGACCGCCGGTAAGGACGCGGTGGCGCAGGGCGGCACCTTCGATTTCGTGTCGCCGGGCGGTAAGACCGACATCTATTACGATCCGCCGGAATCACGCGGCACCATCGGCAAGCTCGCCGGCCCGGATCTGATGACCGCCGGGAAGACCACCTCGGTGGACGACTTCCCGGGCAAGGTCGTCGTCGTCAATCTGTGGGGCCAGTGGTGCGGCCCGTGCCGCGCGGAAGCGCCCGCGCTGGAACAGGTTTACGAGGCGTACAAGGACAAGGGCGTCGCCTTCCTGGGCATCAATGTCCGGGACAACCAGCAGGACAAGGCGCAGGACTTCGTGACCGACAACAAGGTCGGCTACCCGTCCATCTACGACCCGTCCATGCGCAGCCTGCTCGCGCTCGGCGGCAAGTTCCCCACCAGCGTCATCCCGACCACCATCGTGCTGGACAAGCAGCATCGCGTCGCCGCGGTCTACCTGCGCTCGCTGCTCGCCGAGGATCTGCAGCCGATCCTGGACAAGCTCACCGGAGAACAGTCGTGACCGATGTGACAGTGCTGGCGAGCGTGGGACAGTCGTTCCAGGACACCGCCGCCACCGGACCGCTGCTGCTCGCCCTCGGCGCGTGCGTGCTGGCCGGCCTGGTGTCGTTCGCGTCCCCGTGCGTGGTGCCGCTGGTGCCGGGCTACCTGTCCTATCTGGCGGGCGTGGTCGGGGCCGAGGCGCCGCCGGTGACCGTCGAATCCGCCAGGCGCACAGCCACTCTCGAACGCCGGGGCCGCTTGCGGGTGGCCGGTGCGGCGGGCCTGTTCGTGGCCGGATTCACCGTGGTGTTCGTGCTCGCGTCGGCCACCGTGTTCGGCGCCATCAACGCGCTCAATGTGAATCGTGAACTGCTGACCCGCATCGGCGGCGTGGTGACCATCGTGATGGGCCTGGCCTTCATCGGCCTCATCCCGGCCCTGCAGCGCGACACCCGCATGGAGCCGCGGCGATTGAGCGGCCTGGTCGGCGCACCCCTGCTCGGCGCGGTCTTCGCGCTCGGCTGGACCCCCTGCCTCGGCCCCACCCTGTCCGGCGTGATGGCCGTGTCCGCGGGCACCGAGGGCACCACCGCCGTGCGCGGCGTCGCCCTCATCGTGGCCTACTGCCTGGGCCTGGGCCTGCCCTTCGTGATCCTGGCGTTCGGCTCGGCCACCGCATTGCGCGGGGTGGGCTGGCTGCGCCGCAATTCCCGCACCATTCAGGTGATCGGCGGCATCCTGCTGGTGGCCGTCGGCTTCGCCCTGGTGACCGGGGCCTGGGACCAGTTCGTGTCCTGGGTCCGTGACGCCTTCGTCTCGAATGTGACCCTGCCGATCTGATGACCGTGACCGCCGAAACCCCCGCCCCGAATCCCGTTCGCCCGCCGCGCCAATCGCCGCTGGGCCGGGTGATCGCCCTGCTGCGCAATACCTGGCGCGGGCTCACCAGCATGCGCACCGCGCTCATGCTGCTGTTCCTGCTGGCGCTGGCCGCCATCCCCGGCGCACTGCTGCCGCAGCGGAGCCTGAACGCGCAGAAGGTCGATCAGTACATCGCGGACCGCCCGACCCTGGGCCCGTGGATGGACCGGCTCGAACTGTTCGACGTGTTCTCCAGTTTCTGGTTCACGGCCGTCTATGTGCTGCTGTTCGTTTCGCTGGTGGGCTGCATCCTGCCGCGCGTGCTCGATCACTACCGGGCGCTGCGCACGCCGCCGGTCAAGGCCCCGCGCAACCTGTCTCGCCTGCCGCATCACTTCGAGGGCGGCGACACCGCCACCCCCGACGAGGTCGTCGAGCGCGTCCGCAAGGGCCTGCGCGGCTGGCGCGTGGTGGTGCAGCCGGGCAATCGCGAAGGGGAAGTAACCCTTTCGGCCGAGAAGGGCTATTCGCGCGAACTCGGCAACCTGGTCTTCCATCTGGCGCTGGTCGGGCTGCTGGCGGCCATCGCCATCGGCAAGCTGTTCGGGTACGAGGGCAATGTGGTGGTCATCGCCGACGACGGCCCCGGTTTCTGCACCACCTCCCCGGCGGTCTTCGACTCCTTCCGGGCCGGCAATGTCAACGACGGCACCGGCCTGACGCCGATGTGCGTGCGGGTCAAGAACTTCAAGGCCGATTACCTGCCCAACGGCCAGGCCGAGATGTTCACCTCCGACCTGCAGTACCAGGCCGGCGACGACCTCAGCACCGGCACCTGGCGTGACACCTCCGTGCAGGTCAACCATCCGCTGCGGCTGGCGGGCGATCGAATCTACCTGCAGGGCCACGGTTTCGCGCCCACCTTCACGGTGACCTTCCCGAACGGCCAGACCCGCACCGAGACCATTCAGTGGAAGCCGGACGACGCCACCACCTTCCTGTCCTCGGGCGTGCTGCGCATCGATCCGCCGGGCGGCATGTATCCGAACGAAGCCGAGCGCCGCAAGCACCAGGTCGCGATCCAGGGCCTGTTCGCGCCGACCGCGCTGCTGCACGGTTCGCTGCTGACCTCGCGCTATCCGGCCATGACGGATCCGATGGTGGCCGTGGACATCTACCGCGGCGAGACCGGCCTGGACACCGGCCGGGCGCAGTCGCTGTTCTCGCTGGATCCGGAGATGATCAAGCAGGGCCGCCTGACCAAGGAACAGCGCGTCAATCTGAAGCCCGGTGAGGGCGCGACCCTCGCCGACGGCACCAAGGTCACCTTCGACGGCGCGAAAGAGTTCGTGAACCTGCAGGTCTCGCACGATCCGGCGCAGCAGTGGGTGCTGGTCAGCGCCTTGACCATGATGGCCGGCCTGCTGGGTTCGCTGCTGATCAAGCGCCGCCGCATCTGGTTGCGCGTCTACCCCGCCGCGGAGCCTTCCGAAAAACGACGTACCGTAGTAGAAATGGGCGGACTGGCCCGCACCGACCAAGCCGGTTGGGGCGGCGAATTCGATCGCCTGCGTGAGCGGCTGCTGACCGACAACCCGGGAGAGAAGTAATGCCGATCGACGAGACTCTCGCGTCCTACAGCGATCTCGCCTTCAAGTCGGCCATCGTGATCTACGCGCTGGTCTGCCTGATGCTCATCTGGCAGTTCGCCGTCACCCGCACGGTTCCCGAGACCGCCCGCAAGCTGGTCACGGTCGGCGGCGGCGCCGGCGAGGACACCCCGCCGCCCGCCGATGTGCCCGGCAAGGTGGTGCGCACCGGCCGCCCGCCGCGCCCGTTCCCGGAACGCCTGGGCAATATGGCTTTCGCGGTGCTGTTCGTCGCCTTCGGCCTGCACGCGGCCTCGATCGTGTTGCGCGGCTTCGCGACCCACCGCTTCCCGCTCGGCAATATGTACGAGTTCGTCAGCATGGCCTGCGCGGCCGCCGTCGGCCTCGGTCTGGTGCTGCTGCGCGATCAGCGCTACCGCGGCATGTGGGCGTTCCTGCTGCTGCCGGTGCTCATCCTGATGTTCCTGGCGGGCACCGTCCTGCACGCCGACGCGGCCCCGGTGGTCCCGGCGCTCAAGTCGTACTGGCTCCCGGTGCACGTCACCGTGGTCTCGATCGGCAGTGGCGTGTTCCTGGTGTCGGGCGTGGCGAGCCTGCTGTTCCTGTTCCGCCTGCGGCAGCCCGCGGGCGGGGAATCATCCTCTCTGCTCGGCAATCTGGCCCGCCGCCTGCCCGATGCCCAGACCCTGGACCGGCTGGCGTACCGCACCACCATCATCGGTTTCCCGATCTTCGGCGCGGGCGTCATCCTGGGCGCCATCTGGGCCGAGGCGGCGTGGGGCCGCTTCTGGGGCTGGGACCCGAAGGAGACGGTCTCCTTCATCGCCTGGGTCCTCTACGCCGCGTACCTGCACGCCCGCGCGACTTCCGGCTGGCGAGACACCAAGGCCGCGTGGATCAATGTGGCAGGTTTCGTAGCCATGCTGTTCAACCTGTTCATCATCAATATCGTGGTGAGCGGTCTGCACAGCTACGCGGGCCTGAACTAGTCCGGCCGGTTCCTAATTCTCCGAAGGCCGCCAGCAGGCCAGCGGCGGTCCGGGCGGGTAGAGCAGCGACCAGCCGACGGCCGCACCGATCGCCGCGCCGATGGCCGCGCCGGGCACCGCGCTCAGACTGCCGCCGATGACGCCGCCCACCAGCGCGCCGATGATGGCATTGCACTGGTGCATGACCGGATCGTCGATAGCGGGGTCGTAGACGGGTTCGGTGACCGGTGGCGCCGGCTCCACCGCGACGGGTTCCGCGCCCACTACTCCGGCGGTGAGCACCGTGGCCGAGAAGGCGAGCACGGCGGCTGCTGTGAATCGTTTGATCTTCATCGCTCCTTCTTCCGTGCTGGTTGGAAAACCTGGAAAAACGAGAGATTCAGCGATCTTGCTTGGACCGACTTCCCGCTGTGCGGGCGCTCAATTCTGGCAAAGCAAGATCGAGTATGCCCCCGGAGTAGAAAGCAAATGTTCGGTTTGCACCAAAACGAGACGTCCCCCGGCTGATCCGTTGCAGGGCGGATCGTGCCGGGGGACGGTCACAGGTACTGCCAATAGGGGAGCTCGGTCGCGAGCCCTATGGGTTCATCAGGTCGATTCGCCGTCGCGATGCTCACGGGAGAGCCGGCGCAGGAAATCCGGATCGTCTTCGGGCCCGATTATTCGGGTACGCCGGGTGGGTGCTGGACCGGTGCCGGCGGATCGCTGGGGCCCGAAAGCTTTCCAGCACAACATCGCGACGGCCACTACCGCGATGAGTGCCAACAGGTACGCCACGTCGCTCACCTCCTGCGAACGAGGGTAGTCCGGTTACGTACCTCTGACACTGTGGAACTCGAAATAGGGTTTACACGCGGGTCGCCTCGGTGGTGAGGGACTTGAGCAGTTGCATGACTTCGGATTCGCGGAATCGGCGGTGACCGCCGGGGGTACGCAAGGATCCGAGGCGTCCGGCATGCGCCCAGCGCGTGACGGTCTTCGGATCCACATGGAACAGGGCTGCCACTTGGCCCGGGGTGAGCAGGGTGTCCTGGCCGGTGACGGAACCCAATACGCGGGGTACCGCGGTGAACGCAGTCATTCGCAAACCTTTCCGTATCGACAGATCCCTCATCAGTAGCGACATCGTTGCACTGTGACCCCCGAGTGTTCGAACAGTCTCGATTTGGTAAAGGGGAAGTAATAGACAAAACGGATATCCGTTATGTGTTTACGGTCACGGTTTTCCGGCTTGCAGCGAATATCCAGCGACATTCGGGCGGAGGGTGCGGGGAATGCCCGAATCGCCGTCACCTAGGCTGAGGGCCGTGTCTGACGCATCCCCGACCCCGAGCGCGGGCCGCCGCCTGGCTCGCAATCTGGCCCTCTACACGGTGGCCCGGCTGGGCCTGGTGGTCGTCATCGCCGCGATCATCCTGGGCGTGGCCGCGCTGGTGAAGGTGTCCATCCCGCTCATCGTCGCGCTGCTGTTCGCGCTGCTCATCGCCATGCCGCTGTCGCTGGTGCTGTTCAAGAAGCTGCGCGCCCAGGTGAACAAGGACATCGCCGCGGTGGACGCGAAGCGCCGCAGCGACCGCGAGCAGCTGATGAAGCGGCTGCAGGGCGGTGACGCGTGAAGCGCTGCGTGCGCTCCACCCCGCGGGACTGGGCCGACAATGCGGTGCGGCTGATCGACGCCGACACCCAGCGCAGCGCCGACACCCATCTGCTGCGCTACCCGCTGCCCGCGGAATGGGGCATCCAGCTCTATCTCAAGGACGAATCCACCCACATCACAGGCAGTCTCAAGCACCGCCTGGCGAGATCGCTGTTCCTGTACGCCATCTGCAACGGCTGGGTGGTCGAAGGCACCACGGTGGTGGAGGCTTCGTCCGGTTCCACCGCGATCTCCGAGGCCTACTTCGCGAAACTGCTGGGCCTGGACTTCGTGGCGGTGGTGCCGGCCAAGACCTCGCCGGAGAAGCTGGCGCTGATCGAGGCGCAGGGCGGGCGTTGCCATCTGGTCGAGAAGGCCCCCGATATCTATACGGAGGCAGCGCGTTTGGCGGCCGAGACCGGCGGCCACTACATGGACCAGTTCACCTACGCCGAACGGGCGACGGACTGGCGCGGGAACAACAACATCGCCGAATCCATCTTCACCCAAATGGAGTTGGAGGCGCATCCGGTGCCGGAGTGGATCGTGGTGGGGGCCGGTACCGGCGGCACCAGCGCGACCATCGGCCGCTACCTGCGGTATCGGCGGCACGCCACCAGGCTGGCGGTGGTGGATCCGGAGAATTCGGCCTTCTACGGCGGCTACGAACTCGACGACATCGGGTACCAGACCGGAATGCCTTCGCGGATCGAGGGAATCGGGCGGCCGCGGGTGGAGCCGTCGTTCGTGGGGCAGGTGGTCGACACCATGCTCGAGGTGCCGGACGCGGCGTCGATCGCGGCGACGCGGATCGCCAGCGAGGCCCTCGGGCGCCGGGTGGGCGGTTCGACCGGAACCAACCTCTGGGGGGCATTTGCCCTGATAGCCGATATGATTTCGGAGGGTCGCAAGGGTTCTGTGGTCACCCTGCTGTGTGACGGCGGAGACCGTTATGCCGGAACCTATTTCAACGACGACTGGGTTGCCGGTCAGGGGCTGAGCCTCACCGAGCCCACCGCGGTCATTGCCGAATTCATCGCTACCGGTCATTGGTCCGGCTAGTTTTCGCACGGCACGGCGATCGGCTGAGAACCGTTGATCACCCATCTTCCGGTTTGCTAATTATTTGCTGAAGTGGCTGTGTGGGTAGGGGTTCGCGCCCTTTCCGGCCCGGTTGCGGGCGCAGTACGAGGGTGTCGGGACCCTCGGATCTGTTAATAGCCCTTGACGCCCCGGGGCGCTCACGCAGGACTGGGCGGGTGACCGCCATGGGTTGGTCCACGCTCGTACCGAGCACCAGCATCCAGGATTGCAAGCCGGATTGGGTGCGCCAGATGTTCATCCGGAGCTCGGTGATGGCGAGGGTCTTGGGATTGCGCACCAGCTTCGTGCGATCCGGCCGCTCGTTGGCGACGGCGTCCCCGCGCCACAGGATGCCGAATTCCGGGCTCTCCAGGCAGGTGTCGATGATCTGCTGGGTGTGCTCGCTGGGTCCGTTGCGCGCCAGCATGATCCGGAAGGACTTGACCGCCTGCTTGGCTTCTCCCATCCAATCGACCAGTACGGTTTTGGAGATCGGATTGAGCATCATCCACTCCAGATAGTTGACGCCCGGCAGCAATTGCGGGAACGCCTCCTCGTGGGCGGCATTGATGGCGATGATGTCCATGGCCCCGGTGATGAAGGCCGCGATCTTGGGATTGAGCAGCTCGAGATACTCGAGGTCGATGGCGGAGGGCTGATCGGGTTCGATTCGCGGACTTGGTCCTTCGGCCAGGATGAGGGCGTACTCGAACTCGGCGGGCAGCAGTTCCAGTGCGGTGCTGAGTGATTCGACGACCCGCCGGGAGGGGGTGGCGCCGCCTTCGATCTTGGTCAGATAGGGGACCGAGAGGTTGGCGAGCCACGCGAGTTGGGGGCGGGTGAGGCTAGCGGTCGTGCGCCGTTGGCGAATGAACTCGCCGAACGTTGGAACTCCATTCATTACTTAGGGTGACCTTACTTGTATAGCCGTCTGGTACACGCGCGGTTGTCCAGCGATACACGCACGGTCGCCTGACGAGGGGGTGTGCGGTATCCCGTTCTGCTCCAATAGTTTGAAACAACAACAAATCAGGAGTCGAGTTGGGGCAGCATCCGCGATCGGTCATGGACGTCAACGTCACGGTCGGGCCATGGGTGATGACGTACGGCGGTGACCAGACCATTCGGTCGGAATCGCTGCGGACCGGGCACGCGTGGGAGCCTTTGGCCTGCGGGCTGTATCGCGATCGCGACGGCGATATCTGGGAGCGGGTGCCCAGCGGCTGGCTGCTCCGGCTGCAGGACGGCGTCGAGGTCGATCCGGAGACCGTGTGGGGCTGGGTCGACGGGCATGTGTGCGACTACGCCCCGTTCACCACTTGGTACTGAGCGGTTACGCGACGACTGTCGTTCCCATTGCGAGGGTTCGGAGGGATGTTCCCTTCGGGCCCTCTTTTTCGCGCTGTGTGTCAATTTTCGTTGACGACCCGAGCGTGTCAACGTAAATTGACGTACATGAGTGAAGCAACGACTCTGGCGGCCGCCGCCGGCAGCCCCGACCCCCAGGTCGGGCTCCGCGCGGTCCTCGCGCTGCGCCGGTTGCTCGAACGGCTCGAGACCATCCAGGTCGCCAACGCCCGCAAACAGGGCTGGTCCTGGCAGGCCATCGCGGACGCGCTCGAGGTCAGCCGGCAGGCGGTCCACCAGAAGTACAACCGGAAGGGCGGTATCCGCTGATGTTCGAACGATTCGCCAAGGCGCCGAAGTACGCCATCGTGGTGGCGCAGGAGGAAGCCCGGGAATTGCGATCCCCGTCCATTCAGGTCGAGCACGTGCTGCTGGGATTGCTGGTCGCGCCGGACGAGGGGCTGCGGCGATTGCTGGCCGAGCGGGGGATCACGGCCGAGGGCGTGCGCGGCGAACTGGGCCGCAAGCGCACCGGGGAGCCGCTCGGGGCAGAGGACGCGGAAGCGTTGCGCTCCATCGGGATCGACCTGGACGCGGTGCGGGAGAGCTTGGAGGCGACGTTCGGGGAGGACGCGCTGGAGCGGGCAGTGCCGGCCGAGAAGGAGCGGCGCGGGCTCTTCCGCGGTCCGAAAGGCATGAACACCGGGCACATTCCGTTCACCCGGGACGCCAAGAAGGTGCTCGAACTGTCGCTGCGCGAGACCATCGCGCGCGGGGACGACCGCATCGAGGCCGGGCACGTGCTGCTAGGGGTGCTGCGCGCGCCCAACGACACCACCCGGCGGCTGCTGGGCGGCGAGGACGGGATCGCGGCGGTGCGCGAGGCCGTCGGCCGTTACCTGGACAGCGCGGCCTGATACCGCGATGGACGCGATTGTGACCGGTCGGTCGTGTGTGAAGCCGGGCCCCGGACGCGATCGCGCCCTACGATCGCAGCATGACGCTCCTGCTTCGCCTGATCATCAATGGTGTGGCCATCTGGCTCGCGGCCGCGTGGGTCGGCGGTATCGAGATCGTGTCGCCCGAGGACACCACGCAGAGCAAACTGATCGTGATCGCCATCGCCGCAGTGGTGTTCGCCGTCATCAACGCGGTGGTGAAACCGATCATCCAGCTCTTGTCACTGCCCCTGGTGGTGGTGACGCTGGGCCTGTTCCTGCTGGTGATCAATGCCTTCGTACTGTGGCTGACCTCGAAGATCACCGAGACCACCAGCTACCAGCTGCACGTCGAGGGATTCTGGGCCGCGGTGCTGGGCGGCATCATCATCGCCCTGGTGAACTGGATCCTCGGGATTCTGGTCCCCGACAACGACTGACGCGGTCCCCCGGACGACCGGTACGGAAAGGGGGTGTGGGGGTTTCGTCCCCACACCCCCTTCGCGAGTTCGACTCGCCGTCAGGCGAGGGTGAGCGCGACCGCCGTCGCGAGCGACCAGACCAGCAGGGCCAGGCCGGTTCCCGCCAGCGCGGGAATCAGGCCCGGTCCGTTCTTTCCGGTGCGCACCGGCTCGTTGGCCTTGAACGCCAGCGGCAGCGCGATCAGCCCGGCCAGCGCCCACGGGGTGCGGGCCACCAGCACCAGGCTCATCAGGAACGGCACCGCGATCAGCACCAGATGCAAAGTGCGGGTGCGGGTATCGCCGAGCTTGACCGCGAGCGTGGTCTTGCCGGTCACCGCGTCGGTCGGGATATCGCGCAGGTTGTTGGTGACCAGCACGGCGCTGGAGAACGAACCCACGGCGATCGCGCCCGCCAGGCCGGCCCAATCGATCTTCCCGGCCTGCACGAACTGGGTGCCCAGCACCGCGACCAGGCCGAAGAACACGAACACCGCGATCTCACCGAAACCGCTGTAGCCGTACGGATTCCGGCCGCCGGTGTAGAACCAGGCGCCGGCCAGGCAGGCCGCGCCGACGATCAGCAGCCACCAGGCGCTGGTCGCCACCAGCACCAGGCCGACGATCGCGCCGAGCACCAGGCAGCCGATGGCGGCATTGCGCACCGCGGCCGGACTGGCCAGCTTGGAACCGACCAGGCGCAGCGGGCCCACCCGCTCGTCGTCGGTGCCGCGAATACCGTCGGAATAGTCGTTGGCGTAGTTCACGCCGATGATGAGCGCCACCGAAAGCAGCAGGCACAGCGCCGCTTTCCACCAGTTGACGCCGTCGATCGAGGCCGCCGCCCCCGTCCCCACCAGAACCGGGGCGACCGCGTTCGGAAGTGTGCGCGGCCGCGCGCCCTCGATCCACTGTGCTGCTGTAGCCATGCACCGCAGCCTAGTGCGCGGGGCGCGGCGGGCGCTGCCCCGCGCGAGGTGACTTCGGGATCAGCGCTCGGCGGCGGCCTTGAGCTGTGCCAGGCCCTTCTCGAAGTCCTTGCCCACCAGGCGATCCATCGGGATGAAACGGCTCAGCAGGGCCATCGGCCCGGTGTGCTTGCCGGTCATCCGCCAGGTCACGGCGGTGGTGTCGCCCTGCGGGGCGAATTCGAAGGTGACGTCGTTGGTCGCTTTCCAGGGCTTCTCGAAACGCAGGCGAATACCGATGGCGTCCGCGGTGGCCGAGGTGATCTCCATGTCACCCTTGCCGGCCTTACGGTTGCCGTTCCAGAAATACCGGGCGCCTATGCCGCGATCGGCCCCGCTGTACACACGCTCCATATCGGGATCCAAGCCCTCCCACGGCGACCACTTCTGCCACTGGTGGAAGTCGTCGATGAGCGCTTGGACCTGGACGGGATCGGCCTTGATGACCGTTTCCCGCTGAATGTCGAATTCGGCCATGGGCTGAGCCTAGGCGACGGCACCGGCGGATCGGTCGAATCCGGCGACCGCATCGCCGCTCACCTAGGATTGGCAAGGAATGTATTCGCAAACAGGCAGTTCTGGGGCCGGGAACACCCGGCCGGTTACCGCGAACCACGCGGTCCTGGTGGCCCTGCTGGGCGAAGTCGCGCTGCGCCGCGACGGCGCGCTCGTACCCGTACCCGGAACCCGCGCCCGCCTGCTGGTCGCCGCCCTCGCGACCCATCCCGGCCGCAGCCGCAACGCCCAGGCGCTGATCGACGACGTCTGGGGCGACGAGCCGCCCCGCGCGCCGATGAACGCCCTGCACACCCAGGTCTCCCGACTACGCTCGGCGCTTCCCGAGGGCGTGCTCGAAATCGGTCCCGCCGGATATCGCCTGGTGCTCGCGCCCGATCAGGTGGACCTCACCCTCGCCCAGCACCTGGAAAAGCAAGCCCGCCAAGCCCATACCGCCGGTGACCCCGCGACCGCCCTGGAACTGATCGCCGCCGCCCGCGACCTGTGGCGCGGCGACCCCGGCGCCGACCTCCCACCCGGACCGGTCGCCGACGAACTCATCGGCCTCGCCGCCGCCCAGTCCCGCGCCCTCGACACCGTCGAACTCGCCGCCCGCGAACAACTCGGCGATCTCGACGGCGCCATCGACCTGGCCCGCGCCATCGTCACCGCCGAACCCCTGGACGAACCCGCCCACGCCACCCTCATGCGCCTGCTCGCCACCGCCGGCCGCACCAACGAGGCCCTCGACGTCTTCGCTTCCCTCCGAACCCGATTGGTGGACCAGCTCGGCGCCGACCCGGGCCCGGCCCTGGTCGCCCTGAACACCGCCATCCTGCGCGGCGAACCTCTCCCCGGCAGCCCGCGGCCGGGCGGGCGGGGTGAACACGGAAGTGCGGTGCCCGCGCCGTCCGAATCGGAAGGGTTCGGTTCCGGTCGGCATATCGCGGGCGGGGAGGATTCCGCAGTTGCCGCCGGCGGTTCCGCCACGGTCGGCGGGGCCGCCGGATCGTTCGCCGGGGTCAGCGGATCGGCGAGCACGGGCTCGGCGACGGGCGGTCTCCGGAGCGCGCACGCTCCGGCCGGAGCGTCGTACCGGCCGAGGGTCGAGCAACCTGCGGGACCGGAAGCTGATTATCTTGCGGCACAAAGTGATACGGATGCCGGACGTGGTGCGCTGCTGTCGCACACCGCGCAGATCGGGTTGCGGGTCGCGCCGAACCCGTTGCTGGGGCGGGAGGCCGATCTGGCGGAGCTGGAGGGGTTGCTGCGCCGGTCGCGGGTGACCACGGTGCTGGGGCCGGGCGGGACCGGGAAGACGCGGGTCGTCAATGAGCTGGGCGCTCGGTTCGCCGAGGAGACCTCGGTGGTGCTGGTCGAATTGGCTTCGCTGCGGCCGGATCCGGGCGGGGTGGCCGAGACGCGGCTCGAGGTGGAGGGCGCGATCGCGGCGACGCTCGGGGTAGGGGAGGTGAGCCGGGACACGAATGTGTTGCGGCCCATGCGAACTCGCGATGTGCGGGTGCGGTTGCGGGAGGCGCTGGCTTCGCGGCCGATGCTGTTGATACTCGACAATTGCGAGCATTTGATCGAGGCCGTGGCGGAGGTGGTGGCGGATCTCGTCGGGGTGACCGACCGGCTGACCGTACTGACCACCAGCCGGGCGCCGCTGGAGATCTCCGCGGAGACCGTATATCCGTTGCCGCCCTTGGAGATCGACCCGAACGGCTCGCCCGCCACCGAGCTGTTCTCGGTGCGGGCGCGCGCGGTGCGGCCCTCGGTGCGCTTGGATCCGGAGGTGGTGGCGCGGCTGTGTCACACCCTCGACGGGCTGCCGCTGGCCATCGAACTGGCGGCGGCGCGGGTGCGCACCATGAGCGTGGAGGAGATCGAATCCCGGCTCGATCGCCGATTCGCGTTGCTGCGCAGCGGGGATCGCGGTTCGCCGCAACGGCATCGCACCCTGCACGCGGTGATCGAGTGGAGCTGGAATCTGCTCGATGCCGAACAGCGGGTCGCGCTGCGCCGGCTGTGCCGATTCCCGGCGGGCTTCACGCTCGGCGCGGCCGAGGCGGTGTCCGCCGACGACCAGGTGCTCGATATCGCGGCCGCCGTCGACGGCCTGGTCGGGCAATCGCTGCTGACCGTGCTCGGCGAGGAATCCGAGCGCGGCGAACGCACCCGCTATCGCATGCTGGAAACGGTGCGCGAATTCGGTGAGGAGCAGCTCGCTTTCGCCGGCGAGTCCGAACTGGTGATGGACCGGATGACGGCGTGGGGCCGGGATTTCGCCATCCGGGCCGCGATCCGCTACCCGACCGACGAACAGATTCCGGCCGTGCTGGACGTGGTCTCGGAGATCGACAATCTGGTCGCGGTGCTGCGTCACGCCCTCGATCGCGGCGACGCCGAGACCGTGCACATCGTCTATCCGCTGCTGGCCGGCATCTGGGTGATGCGCGGCGCGCACCTGGAACTCATGGGCTGGGTGTGGCGCATTCTCGCACTGCCCATCCGCTCCGGACCGCAGAGCGAGGCCGAAGCCGATCTGCAGATGTTCGGGCAGCTCATCCTGGGCCTGCACATGATGTACATGTTCGGCACCGGCCTGCGCGGGATCGCCACCGTGCGCACGCATATCCGGAAACTGCTGGCGGCGCCCATCCCGCTCTCCCCGGTCTTCCGGTACCTGGGCGAACTCGCGACCATCAATACGGGCGAGGGTTCGCTGCGGCTGGCCCGCGTGCTCTGCGACGGCGCCCGCTCGCCCGATCGCCGCACCCAGGGCGCGGCACTGCTGCTGCGCGCGAACCTGCGCGAGAACTCCGGCGACGTGCACGGCTCCATCCGCGATGCCGAACGCGCGCTGAAAGCCGGTGTGGCGGAAGACACCTGGGGCACCGCCATGGTGTGCCAGCACCTGGGCAGCATGCACGGGCAGACGGCGCATTACGCCGAATCGGTCGACTTCTACCGGCGCGCGGCCGAACTAATGCACCGGCTGCACGCCTACGAGGAGAGCGTCGAGATCCGCAGCTATCTGGCGGTGGGCCTGGCCGCCACCGGCCGGGTCGAGGAGGGGCGGCGGGAACTGGAACCGCTCATGGGCCTGGTCGGGATCGAGACCTCGCTGCTGCGCGGCAGTCTCGAACCCAATCACCGGCGCGCGGTCGTCACCGCCGGGCTGGCGGAAATCGAACTGGCCGAAGGGGAGATCGAGACCGGGCTGCGCCGGTACCGGCGGGTCCTCACCCTGCTGAACTGGCCGCACGCCGGACCCGCGCCCGGCCCCGGCGAGATGATGCTGGGCTCCGCCGTGGTGGACGCCTACGTGGTGCACGATCGCCCCGAGGAAGTGCACAAGCTGGTCATCGAACTGGTCGACATGGCGGTGCAGCGGCTGGCGCAGTACTGGGATCTGCCGCAGGTCGGCGGGGTCGCCGCCGCGGTGGGCAGTTATATGCTCGCCATCGGCGAATACACCGATCACGGACTGGAATTGCTGGCGCTCGCGCCGCGCGTGTTCGCCCGCCAGGACTATCCGTCCATGCGACTGGGCCGGCACCTGGACCTGCACCGGCCCAAGCTCGGCGCGGAACGCGTCTGGGCCGCCATGCGGGCGACCGCGCATCTGGGCCGCCGGGCCGCCGCCGAGCGAATCATGGAGCTGCTCACGGAGTTCCACGAGAATCACTGACGGCGGCACCCGCGGCTCAGGCGTTCTCGAGCTCCCGGTCCGCGGGCTCCTCGCTCTCGTCGGCGCCGGTGCGCAACAGCCGCCACGCCAGTACGGCGAGAACGACCGCGCCCAGGATCAGCAGCACGGTGGTGTCCGAGACCGTGGCGCCGAGTCGCTGCACCGCCGATTCCAGGCGGAATTCGGTGTCCGCGTTCACCATTCCGGGCAGCGCGGACGCGCCGTCGAAGAGCAGGAACACCGCGCCGAGCACGATGAAGAAGACCCCGGACAGCAGGGACGTGGTGTGCAGTTCGAGGCGGCCGAGGTGGAAACTGCGGCCGCGCAACCACTGTCGCCGGCCCAGGCCGAAGCGGTCCCACAGCGATGCCATGACGAACAGCGGGGCGGCCAGGCCGAGAGCGTAGACGGCCAGCAGGATGCCGCCCCGCACCGGTGATCCGCCGACCGCCGCCACGGCGAGAATCGACCCGAGGATCGGTCCGGCGCAGAAACCGGCGAGGCCGTAGACCAGACCGAGCAGGTAGACCGGGCCGGAGCGTTCGGGTCGGCCCTGTCCGGCGGCGGCGCGCTGGGCGAAGCCGAAAGCGAAACCTCGGCCGAAGATCTGCAGGACGCCCAGGCCGATGATGGTCCAGCCGCCGATGGTGATCAGCAACTCGCGGTGCCCCGAAAGCAGCTGCCCGGCAAACGATCCCGCCACACCCAGCGGCACCAGCGTGGTCGCCAGGCCGAGGTAGAAGACCCCGGTGCGGGCCAGCAGCTTGCCCTGCGATCGGAACGAGTAGGCGAAGAAGCTCGGCAGCAGCAGCGCGCTGCACGGGCTCAGCAGCGCCAGCAGGCCGCCGAGGAAGGCGGCGAAATAGCCGACGGTGCCGCTCATTCCTGACCGTCCCGCACCGCCTGGGCCGCCAGCTCGATCACGGCCTCGAACTGCTCGATCGGCTGCGCGCCGAGCACCGGGCGGCCATTGATCAGGAAGGCGGGGGTGGAGGACACGCCCAGCGAGTACGCCTCGGTCACGTCGCGCTGCACGGCGGAGGCGGCGGCGGGCGAATCCATATCGGCCCGGAACTTGGCGATATCGGCGACTCCGGCCTGCCCGGCCAGTTCCGCCATGCGATCGGGCGTGAGCGCGCCGGTGTTCTTCTTCTCGGGCGCGTTGGCCATCAGGGTGTCGTGGAATTCCCAGAACTTGC
This sequence comes from Nocardia yamanashiensis, assembly GCF_021183565.1. NCBI lineage: Bacteria > Bacillati > Actinomycetota > Actinomycetes > Mycobacteriales > Nocardiaceae > Nocardia > Nocardia yamanashiensis. Next base: position 5,216,855 of record NZ_CP089226.1, on the reverse strand, counting down.
CCTGCTGCCCGGCCGCCCAGGAGGCGTGCGCGGCGGTCTCGGACTCCGCGCCGAAGATCGGGTAGTTGCGCCATTCGATGCGCAGCACGCCCTGATCCACGTAGTCGGCGATGAGCTGCGGTTCGATCTTGCGGCCGAAGGTGCGGCAGAACGGGCACTGGAAATCGGAGTACTCCACCATCACCACGGGCGCGTCGGCGCGGCCCCGGGCCAGCGGGTCGGCGGCATCGCGGCGGGCCAGTTTCGCGAGTTCCGCGTAGCGCGGGTCGCTAGCGGCGGCGGACTTCTGCGATTTCGCATCGGCTTTCTCACCGCCGCTGCTCATTTGGAATACGGCAATGCCGAGCAGTACGGCCGCGGCGGCGAGCGCCAGTCCCGCAAGCCATTTGCGATTGTTCGAGGTTTTCCGGGCAGTGGTTTTCCGCGCGGCGGTTTTCCGGGCAGGGGTCTTTCGAGACAAGGGAATGCTCCTGAACGGCGATCATCCGAATCGAGGGTGAATGCGAGAACGGCACGAAAAGGCGTGCCGGATCATCTAAATGATCAGCACCGTCGTCAGATGGGGAGCCGGCACCGGCACGGCGGGCGCGCGCGGCCGGGCGTCGATCGAAAGTCGCTGCTCCGGTGTGAATTCCGGAATCAGCCCGGTGACCGGGGTGATGAGCTGGTCGGCGGCCGCCCGCGGGGGAGCGGCCAGCGGGGCGATGGGATCGGCCGCGCCGGGATCGCGCTTACCGCAGACCGGCGTCGTGCCGAGCGTCACGTGCGACAGTCCGGAGGCCACCGCGTATTCCCCGGAGGCAATCGAAACCTGTTGGGTGGAACCCCATTCCGCCACCGCGACCAGCAGCCCGAACACGGTGAGAATTCCGGTCACCAGCACAGCGCAGCGCAGCCGAAAGGACTTTCGGCGTAGCGGGGCGGTCGTGGAATTCACCGGACCGACCATAACAGAACGCCCGCCCACCGATTTCGCGGTGGACGGGCGTTTTGCGCTTGTCGAGCGTGCTCGCTCAGGCGCGGCGCATGTAGGCGCGCACCGCGAGCGGGGCGAAGATCGCGATCACCACGATCGAGCCGACCAGCGACCAGAGCAGGTCGGTGCTGTACACACCGCCGTTCATCAGATCGCGGGCGGTATTGACCATGTAGTAGATCGGGTTGACCTTGTTGATGCCCTGCAGCCAGCCCGGCATGGTGGAGACCGCGGCGAACGCGCCGGACATGAAGGTGAGCGGGAACATGATCATCATCGACATGCCCTGCACCGCGGGCGCGCTCTTGCCGGTGATGCCGATGAGCGCCCAGATCCAGCTGATGGCGAAGGAGCAGAACACCACGACCAGACCGGCGACCAGCACGGCGAGCACGCCGCCCTGCGGCCGGTAGCCCAGGACCAGGCCCATGGCGATGGTCAGCGTGGTGGCCAGCCCGTACCGCACCATATCGGCGATCAACGCCCCGGCGAGCGCCGAAATGCGGGCGATGGGCAGCGATTTGAAGCGGTCGAACACGCCCTTGTCCATGTCCTCGCGCAGCTGGGTGCCGGTGACGACCGAGGTCAGCACCACGGTCTGGACCAGGATGCCGGGGATCAGGATGGGCAGGTAGTCGTGCACGTTGCCGCCGATCGCGCCGCCGAAGATATAGGCGAACAGGGCGGTGAACAGGATGGGCTGCACGGTGACGTCGAACAGCTGCTCCGGATTGTGCTTGATCTTGAGGATGCCCCGGTAGGCCATGGTGAGCGAGTTCGCGACCGTCTGCTTGAACGGAACGTGATTGCTGACCTCGGGAATCGGGGTCCGGTCGGCGGCGTGCCGTCCGGCGGGTTTGTCGAGGGTGGTGGTCATGCCGCGCTCCGTTCGGTGCTGTCGGTCTCGTCGTCGGCGCCGTGCCCGGTGAGTGCGAAGAACACTTCGTCCAGGGAGGGCTTGGCGACATTGATCTCGTCGATCCGGATGTCGTGCTCGCGCAAGCGGATCAGGATGTCGGTGGTGATGGAGGGGTCGGGCAGCGGGGCGGTGATCCGGCCGGCCTCGGGGCTGACCGTCGCTTCGACGATGCGGCCCTCGGCGCGGGAGAGGAACTCGCCCACCAGGATTCGCGCCTGTTCGATCTGCGCGCGATCGGCCAGCGTGAGCTGCAGGGCCGAAAGGCCCACGGACGCTTTGAGTTCGTTCGAGGTGCCGTCGGCGATGACCTTGCCGCGATCGATGACCGCGATCCGGTCGGCCAGCTGGTCGGCCTCGTCCAGGTACTGGGTGGTGAGCAGGACGGTGGAGCCCTCGCGCACCAGGCGGCGGATGGTGTCCCACATCTGGGCGCGGGTGCGCGGGTCCAGGCCGGTGGTGGGTTCGTCCAGGAACAGCAGCGGCGGGCGCGAGATCAGGCTGGCGGCCAGGTCGAGCCGGCGGCGCATACCGCCGGAGAAGTTCTCCAGCGGCTTGTCGGCGGCCTCGGTGAGCCCGAACTCCTCCAGCAGTTCGGCCGATTTGCGCCGGGAATCGGCCTTGGACAGGCCGAGCAGGCGGGAGAAGATCACCAGGTTCTCGGTGGCGGACAGTTTCTCGTCGACGGAGGCGTACTGACCGGTGACGCCGATCAGCGAGCGCACCGCGGTCGGTTCGGTCAGCACATCGCGCCCGAAGATCCGCGCGCTGCCGCCGTCGGGCCGCAGCAGCGTGGCCAGCATGCGAATGGTCGTGGTCTTGCCGGCGCCGTTGGGACCGAGCACGCCGTACACAGCCCCCCGCGGAACCGCGAGACTGACGCCGTCGACGGCCCGCTGCTCCCCGAAGACCTTGACCAGGCCGTCCGCCTCGATGGCGAGCGTCTCAGCAGAGGTGTAAGAAGTCATGCCGAGAACTCTGCGGTCCGCCCCTTTCACCGCCCTTGCACGGCGATTGCGTGACCGGCGCAAGCCCGCTTGCACGCCCTGTCGCCCTGGTCGGGGCGAAGAGAATAGGCGGGGGCAAAGCCCCCGGACCCCCTTCTCTCATGGGGTTTCAGGGGCTTGCCCCTGAGAGCTACGAGAGTTGTCTCACTCTCAGTGCGGGGACCCCGCGAGGAGGTGTTCGCGGAGTTTGGTGCGGTCGGGTTTGCCCGGGCCGCGGAGGGGGAGTTCGTCGAGGATCGCGAGTTCGCGGGGGGCGGCGATGGCGTCGAGTTCGGCTACGACGTGGTCGCGGAGTTCGTCGAGGGTGGGCGGGGTGACTCCGGCCACGGGGACGATGGCGGTGGCTACGCGCTGGCCCAGGCGGGCGTCGGGGAGGCCGAGGACGACCACCTCGGAGACGGCGGGGTGGGTGATCAGCACGGCTTCGACCACCTGGGGGATGACCAGCAGGCCGCCGGTCATGATCGCCTCGTCGAGGCGGCCGGTGACGGTGAGCACACCGTCCTCGAGGAAGCCCGCGTCCTCGGTGCGGAACCAGCCGGGTTCGGCGAACGCGGCGTGATCGGGCTGATTGCGGTAGCCCTTGGCCAGGGTCGCACCGCCGAGCAGGACGCGCCCGTCATCGATACGAACCTCGGTGCCCGTCAGCGGTACTCCGTCGTACACGCAGCCGCCGCAGGTTTCGCTCATCCCGTAGGTGCGGACCACATTGATTCCGGCCTCGTGGGCGCGCGCCAGCACCGGTGCGGGCGTGGCGGCCCCGCCGACCAGCACGGCGTCCAAGCTCGCGAGCGCTTCCCGCCCGATCGGCTCGTCCAGGGCTTTGATCAGCTGCGTCGGCACCAGCGAGGTGTACTTGCGCGGCCCCCGCATCCCGGCGATCGCACTGGCCAGCCCTTCGGGCAGGAACCCACCCGACACGTCCAGCACGGCCGGTTCGGTCCCGGCCAGAATGCTGCGCAGCAGCACCTGAATGCCCGCGATGTGATGGGTCGGCAACGCCAGCAGCCACTGCCCCGGCCCGCCGAGCCGCTCGTGCGTGGCATCGCCGCTGGCCCGCAGCGCGGCCGCGGAGAGCATGGCGCCCTTGGGAATTCCGGTGGTCCCGGAGGTGGTCACCACCAGCGCCACCTCGTCGTCGATGGACTCGCCGGGCCGCAGCGAACTCGAGAGTCGTTGCGCCTCACGGCGGTCGGTGGTGGGGATGGGCAGCCAGGCGGGGCCGTTGCCCTCCAGGGCTTCCCGCAGGTGCGGCAATACGTCACCGACGCCTGAGCCGGTGGGCATGGGGAGGGTGCGGAGGGTATTGCTCACGTTCGCGATCGTGCCATTTCGATGGAGGGCGGCGCACGAGAGGGGGTTCGGCGCCCGGGGTCGATGTGGGTCGGTCGGTCAGTCGGACGTCGGTGTCGCCAATGGCCAGCCACCGGCTGCCAGCCGGGAGGCCACCCGAGCGATATCGTCCTCGCCGGGCTGCTCCTTGGCAACTCGGACGATGGCGGCCTCGATGTCGGTGCGTTCGATCTCCGAGCTGGCGACGCGTTCGCGCACCAGCTCCTCCACGATGAGATGCACCTCGTAATCGGTGAGCCGCCGGTGCAGTACCGCGAGCAGCGCCACATAGTCCGATTGCGGAATGCCCTGCGGATATCCGGCTTTGAGCCAGTTCAGGACCTTCTGCGGTACGCCGGCCAGCGGCAGCGACGGCCGCGCCGGTTCGGCCGGGCGCGCGGGCTCGGGCGAATCGGGGGCGTTCGGCTGTTCGGGAGTGCTCATCAGCGTGCCTTTCGGTACGGCGGCGTCACGCGCCGAGCAGATGGATACCCAGTCGGGAGGCGAGGAATGCGCGTGCGATGAAGAGCACACCCACCACCACCGCGATCATGACCACGGCGAAGCAGATCGAGGACACGGCCAGCGCGATCGAGCGGGTGCCGCCGGTGGCGCCCGAATCCACCTGCGCGCGATAGCGAATCCCGATCGCGAAGATGGTGGGCAGGCCCGCGCCGAAGAGCAGGGCCGCGAGGGTGACCTGCCACAGGTCGGTGAGGTTGTTCATGAACGTGTGCATGATCGTGGCCCCTAACCGATTCCGTTGCTGATCGCGCCGCCGTCCGGCCGCACCGGCGTGCCGGAGCCGCCCGCCGGACCCGAACCGCCGGCCGGACCGGGGTCGCCGGGCGTCTCGCCCCGCCACTCGTCATTGACGTTGTGCGAGTTGACCGCGGTGCGCTGCGAGCGGATCCAGATCATTCCCGCCATGGCGATGAGCAGCGCGAACACCACCAATACGCCCGCGAGCCCGCCGATTCCGTGCAGCAGCGCCCAGCACAGCGCGCCGACCACGCCGGCCAGCGGCAGCGTCAGCACCCAGGCCACCACCATGCGCCCGAGCACCGCCCAGCGCACTTCCGCGCCGCGCCCGATGCCCGAGCCGAGGATGGATCCGGTCACGGTCTGGGTGGTGGACAGCGGCAGGCCGAAGTGCGCGGAGGTGAGAATGATCGCCGCCGAGGTGGATTCGGCCGCGAAGCCCTGCGGCGGGGCGATGTCGACCAGGCCCTTGCCGAGCGTGCGGATGATGCGCCAGCCGCCCAGACAGGTGCCGGCCGCGATGGCGACCGCGCAGGACACGATCACCCACAGCGGCAGCGGATCGCTGGCCTTGGCGGAGCCGTGCGCGATGAGCGCCAGGAAGATGATGCCCATGGTCTTCTGCGCATCGTTGGTGCCGTGCGCGAGGGAGACCAGCGAGGCGGAACCGATCTGCCCCCACCGGAATCCGCGATCCACGGTCTTGTCGTTGCTGCCCCGGGTGATCCGGTACACCAGCCACGATCCGATGGCCGCGACCAGCGCCGCCACCACGGGGGCCAGCAGCGCCGGAATGATGATCTTCGCGAGCACGCCCTTGCTGCCCGCGGTCCAGATCACCCCGTCCCAGCCCAGCGCCGCGATGGTGGCGCCGATCAGGCCGCCGAACAGTGCGTGCGAGGAACTCGACGGCAGGCCCAGCAGCCAGGTGAACAGATTCCAGAGAATGCCGCCGACGAGTCCCGCGAAGACGATGTCGAGCAGTGCCCGCCCGCTGACTTCGGAGAGGTCGACGATGCCCTCCGCGACGGTGGCGGCGACCGCGACGCTGAGGAACGCGCCGACGAGATTCAGCGCCCCGGACAGGAGTACGGCTGTACGCGGCGGGAGCGCACCGGTGGCGATCGAGGTGGCCATCGCGTTCGCGGTGTCGTGGAATCCGTTGGTGAAGTCGAACGCCAGGGCCGTGAGAACAACGATCAGCAGAACGAGCAGTTCGGCAGACACACCGTTCAGTCTGCGGCACGCCGTTCACGGCGTGTTAACCGACACCCCCGGACGCGAATCACACCAACCAGTTTGCTAAGGCTTGCTGTTCCGCCTCTCCGCGACTTCAGCGGGCGGCTCGGGTGCCGCCGCGGGTAGTGCACCCGTGCCTGCGGCTGGGTGCCGAACCGATTTCGGGCGTACCCGAGGAGTTACCCAAATCTCACGAAATCAGTTGTCGCCTCGGATGTCACGCCGGATGGGGTGATCCGAGGGGATCTCGACGAGCACGATCGGCACCCCGTCCGGATCGCGCACCCACATCTCGATCAGCCCCCACGGCTCCTGCTGCGGGGCCCGGTCGATCGGAATGCCGCGCAGCGCGAGCTCGGCCGCCGCGTCGGAGCAGTCACGCACCTGCAACCAGATCGCGCCGGAGAACGCCGCCGGGGCATCCTCGGCGCGGCCGTGCCCGGCCACCTCGATGAGCCCCTGCCCGGCGAAGAACACCGTCCCCCCGGGGTACTCGCGGGCGATGGCCAGCCCCAGCGCATCTCGATAGAACTCCAGCGTCCGCTCGTACTCGACCGGCCGCAGGATCAACCGACTGCTGAGTATCTCCATGCCGCCAGCTTTGCAGAGCGGAAAAGGGTTCGGGGGCAAAGCCCCCGAAGGCCCCCGGAGAGATAGGGCCGGCGCGGCCGCGTGGAGTGGGTTGGGGCGAAGCAAGGCCCCCGGGAGCTGGGGCCCCGCGGCGGCGTGAAGTGGGGTTCGGGGGCGAAGCCCCCGAGAGTCCCGGGAGAGGTCAGAAATACCAGGGGTACGGCTTCCAGTCCGGCTTGCGCTTTTCGAGGAAGGCATCGCGGCCCTCGACGGCCTCGTCGGTCATGTAGGCCAGGCGGGTGGCCTCGCCGGCGAACAGCTGCTGACCGACCAGTCCGTCGTCGGGGAGGTTGAAGGCGTACTTCAGCATGCGAATCGCCTGGGGCGACTTGCCGAGGATCTCGGCGGTCCATTCGAGGGCCACGTCCTCCAGCTCGGCGTGATCGACGACCGCGTTCACCGCGCCCATCGCGTGCATCTCCTCGGCGGTGTACGGCCGCCCCAGGAAGAACACCTCGCGAGCGAACTTCTGCCCCACCATCTTCGCCAGGTAGGCGCTGCCGTACCCGGCGTCGAACGAGCCCACGTCGGCATCGGTCTGCTTGAACCGCGCGTGCTCGCGGGAGGCCAAGGTGAGGTCGCAGGTCACGTGCAGCGAATGCCCGCCGCCCGCCGCCCAGCCGTTCACCAGCGCGATGACCACCTTCGGCATGAACCGGATCAGCCGCTGCACCTCGAGGATGTGCAGCCGCCCCGCGCGCGCCACGTCCACCGTGTCGGCGGTGTCGCCGGTCGCGTACTGATACCCGCTGCGCCCGCGAATCCGCTGATCGCCGCCGGAGCAGAAGGCCCAGCCGCCGTCCTTCTCCGAGGGCCCGTTCCCGGTGAGCAGGACCGCGCCCACATCGGCGGTCATGCGGGCGTGATCGAGCGCGTTGTACAGCTCGTCGACGGTGTGCGGCCGGAAGGCGTTCCGGACTTCCGGTCGATCGAAGGCGATCCGGACGGTGCCCTGCTCGATGTGCCGGTGGTACGTGATGTCTGTGAGGTTCTCGAACCCGGGCACGGGCCGCCACAGCGCGGAATTGAAGGTCACGGCCTCGAACATACTGCTGAGGGGTCGTGGTTGGTGCAGCCACACCAAGGTGATTTCGCTCCCTCGAATTTTCGCCGGTCGCGGATTTCGGTCGTGCGATAAGGGAGCTGATCGATAGCGGACCGGGTTACCCGAATGACGCTCGGCGGTCTTCACACGGTGTGGGAAGTGAACGCCGGTCAAACGGGAGCCGAAAGTGAAACGCTGCCAATCGATTGCGGGTGCTTTACAGTGCTGTTGCTGCCCTGGCAGTGAGACGCGCGACGGCATCGTGTGTGCGGGGTCACCGGTGCGTATAGTTGCGTGCGCTCGTTCATCGAAAAACTATCCGGAGGAACCTGAAAGTGGTTGCAGCACTGTCTGAATCCCTGCTCGATGACGCCAAGCGTCCGGCCTTCATCGCCGACGCTCAGAAGGTTCTTGATGAGGAGGTGTCGGACAAGGGCGGCGCGTCGGGCCTCGCCGTGAAGGGCGGCTACGCCGCGATCAAGAAGGTCAGCCCTTCGATCGTGGGTGACGCGCTGGAGTCGTTCGCACCCAAGCTGGTCTCGCAGCTGGAGCCGTACTGGGCCGAGTTCCAGGCTTCCGGCTCGGGCTCTTTCGCCGACCTGCTGGTCGCCAAGCAGGACGAGGTTGCCGAGGCGCTGCTCGCGGTCACCGACGCGCGTGCCGAGTCGTCTTCGCGCCCCGCGCTGACCAAGGTCTACAACTCGATGCGTGGTTCGGCGAAGAAGCATGTCGCCGAGGCTCTTCCGCGTGTCGGCGCCCTCATTCAGCGTCACGCCGGTTAAAAAACCGACCGGTTCGCGACCCGGTGGGGGTCGCGAACACGGTTCCGCGACGATCGTTTTCACGATCGCGCACGGGATCGATCCCCCCTGGGATCGATCCCGTTTTCGATTCACCCCTGGGCTTTGCCGACTCGCCAGTAACCGGTGAAAACAATGTCGGCCTTCGGGATTTCCCGCTCCTGCGCCAGGTAGCGCCGCACGCTCGCGCACAACTTCTGCTCGCCGGCCACGAATGCGTAAACCCCTCTTGCGGGAATCTCGGCCCGCCGCACCGCATCCGCGCACAGCGCCCCGGCCTCACCGTGCGCATCGGTGCGAACCAGCCAATTCACCTCGACGCCCGCGGGCGCGTTCAGTTCCTGCTTGTCCTCCGCGCTCGGAATCTCGATGAACGCCGCGCCTTTCAGTTCGCGCGGCGCGGACCGCAGAATGCCGCCGATGGCGGGCAGCGCGCTCTCGTCCCCGACCAGCAGCGACCACTCGGTGTGCTCCGGCGCCTGGTAGGTGATGCCCTCGTCCAGCAGCCCCACCTTCGACCCCGGCGTGGCGGTGTTGGCCCAGGCCGCGGCCGGGCTGTCCTCGGCGTGGACGGCGAAATCGATATCGAGCTCGGCCGTGCTGCCGAACTCCCCGAAACCGGCAGCGCGGTAATCCCGCACGGTGTAGTTGCGCACCAGCGGCCGATGCTCCTTGCCCATCATCAGGTACTGCGCGTACCAGCCGAGGGAGGCCGTCGAGGTCGGCAGCTTCAGATTGCCGTCCTTGCCCGGCATGAACAGCCGGAACCACTGGTCGAATCCCATTGCGCTGAAACCGGACAACCCGTCCCCGCCCAGCGTGACGCGAACGAAGTTCGGGCTGATCCGCTTGCTCGCCAGCACTTCGGGAGTGAGAATCGCCCGCTGCTCGGGCTTGAGGTACTTGGTGCGCTTCGCCATTCGCTTAGGTTAGCAAACCCTAACTAATACCAGAATGGTGTGATCACCGAAAAGTTCGCGGCCGTCCCGGTCTGGACTGAGTGGAGCGGAGGAGCGAAGCGGGGGAGCGGAGGGAGGGAAGACCGGGACATAAAGGCCGCGAACCGCCCGGAGCGAAGCGGAGGGCCGATAGCACTGTGAGCGGGGCGACGGAGCGTAATGATCGACTGTCTGAGAGGCTGGGGGTTGTGAATCCCTCGACAGCACAGGCTCAGGTCGTCGTCGACGAACTCGCGCGCGGTGGCGTGCGCGATGTGGTCCTGTGCCCGGGATCGCGAAACGCGCCGCTGGCCTTCGCCTTACAGGCCGCCGACGCGGCCGGGCGGATCCGGCTGCACATGCGGATCGACGAGCGCAGCGCGGGATTCCTGGCCATCGGGCTGGCGGTGGCCGCCGGCCGCCCGGTTCCGGTCGTCATGACCTCCGGCACCGCGGTCGCCAATCTCGGGCCCGCGGTGCTCGAAGCCAATTACGCGCGCATCCCGCTCATCGTGATCAGCGCCAACCGGCCGTACGAGATGCTCGGCACCGGATCGAACCAGACGGTCGAGCAGTTCGGCCTGTTCGGCAGCCAGGTGCGCGCGGCCATCAGCCTCGGGCTGGCCGAGGTGGAGCAGCCCGCGGACCTGTACCCCAAGCAGAACAGCGTGTGGCGTTCGGCGGTGTGCCGGGTGCTGGCCGCCGCGCGCGGCACCCGCTCCGGCAATGCCGGACCGGTGCAGTTCGACATCCCGCTGCGCGAACCGCTGGTCCCGGATGCCGCGGGCGCGGCGTTGCCCGCCGGGCGCGACGGCGACCGCCCGTGGACCGCAACGCAATACGCGACCCTCGATGTGCCGCTGGATATCGATCTGACGCCGGACACGGTGGTCATCTCCGGGCACGGCGCGGGGCATCGGCCCGAACTCGCCGCACTGCCCACGGTGGCCGAGCCGACCGCGCCCATGCACGGTCCGGCCCTGCATCCGCTCGCGCTGCCGCTGCTGCGGCCCAAGCAGGCCATCATCACCGGGCGGCCGACCCTGCACCGGCCGGTCTCGCGGCTGCTCGCCGATCCCGAGGTCACCGTGTACGCACTGACCACCGGCCCGCGCTGGCCCGATGTCTCGGGCAATGTGGTGGGCACCGGCACCCGCGCGGTGACTTACGGCGCGCCGCGCGCGGAATGGCTCGAACACTGCCGTGACCTGGATGCCAAGGCTGCCAAGGTGGTTCGCGACGAGCTCGCCGGCCACCCGAAGCCGACCGGTCTGCACGTGGCGGCGGTGGTGATGGACGCCCTGCGCGAGGGCGATCAACTGCTGCTCGGCGCGTCCAACCCGGTCCGCGATGCCGCCCTGGTCTCCACCCCGCGCCCGGGCGTGCGCGTCATGTCCAATCGCGGCGTGGCCGGTATCGACGGCACCGTCTCGGCGGCGGTCGGCGCGGCGCTCACCCATACCGGCCGCACCATCGCGCTGATGGGCGACCTGACCTTCCTGCACGATGCCTCCGGCCTGCTCATCGGCCCGGGCGAACCGCGGCCGGAGGATCTCACCATCGTGGTCGCCAATGACGACGGCGGCGGCATCTTCGAACTGCTGGAACAGGGCGATCCGCAGTACGCGGGCGTGTTCGAGCGTGTGTTCGGCACCCCGCACGGCATGGATCTGGCCGCGCTCTGCGCCGCCTACCGGGTACCGCACCGCCAGGTGGATCCCGCGCAGCTGGCCGTCGAACTCACCGGCGGCGCGCACGGCATCCGGGTGCTGGAGGTCGCGACCGAACGCTCCAGCCTCCGGGAACTGCACGCCACCGTGCGGGCGGGCGTCGCGGGCTAGGGACTCCGGTCCGCCCCGGCGGGCGGCCTATTCGCCGTTCGCCGCGTCGTATTCGTCGTCGAGGGGCACCGGAATCGATTGCTCGACGAGATCGGCTTCGTTCGCGGTCCAGCCGCTGTCGCCCGCGGGCACCGGCGCCGTCTCGCTGTCGGATTCGATGACGGAATCGGCGAGCACGTCCTGATCGGGGTACGCGTCGGCGTCCGGATACGGTTCGTCGCCGGGATAGGCGGGCGTGTGCTGTTCGACGTAATCGGCTTCGGGTACGGATTCGATGCTGCGATCGGTCATCGGAGGTACTCCTCTCTGCCGGGCCGGCCGGGGGCCGAATGCAGTCGGATATTTCGAGCATGCCCCCGATCGCGGCGAATAGGCAACCTCCCGGCTCACTCGTCCGGCAGCGCGGTGTCCTGAGCCGGATGCTCCACCAGGGCCACCACCCGGGACGCCAGGAACCGCGCGATGCGCACGGCGCTGCCGGTCCTGGTCACTTCACTGACTTCCACCACGCCGCGCGCGATGCGGACCTCGACCCGCCGGCCCGCGCGAGTGGCGGCTACTTCGTAATTGCGAGAACCCTCACCGGTGTCGATGACGATCTCCACTCGATCACCCTTCATCTATCAATTCTCCTCGCCACCAGGGCTTTTGGGCGATTCCGGGCCTAACGATGCGGTTGCGAACGGGCGGTGCGATCGCATTTCGCCGAAAACAGCGATGATTTCCGGCGAACCGGGTAGTCCACATTCGGGAGCAGGCCGCCGCCCCGGCGTCCGCTACTGAACCGGGAGGATCCCGTGCAGCATCCGACCTTCGACCTGGAACCCGCGGCCATCGCACTCGAAACGGTGGTCACCGGCATTACCGACGAGCAACTCGAACTCCCCACTCCCACCGGCGCGAACGTGCGCGCGCTGCTGGCCCATGTCGCCATGCTGACCGAGGCTTTCCGGCAGGCCGCCACCAAGGAATCCGTCGGCGTCTCGGTCGCGCCGACCGCGGTCGAAGCGGTGCTCGGAAACGATTGGCGCACCGTAATTCCCGCTCAGCTCAAGGCGCTGGTCGCGGCCTGGCAGGAACCGGCCGCCTGGGCCGGCGAGACGGAGGCCGGCGGGGTGCTGCTGCCCGCCGCGGAAATGGCCGGGGTGGCGCTGGACGAAATGGTCATCCACGGCTGGGATCTGGCGCGGGCGACCTCGCAGCCCTACGCGCCGGATTCGGACGATATCGCCATCCTGCTGGACATGATGAAGGGCAATCCGATCGAGGGCACCCCCGGCCTGTTCGGCCCGGTCGTCGCGGTCCCGGACAATGCCTCGTCGCTCGATCGCCTGCTCGGCCTCACCGGCCGCGATCCCGACTGGACCGCCAGCCACAACTGATCTTCCTCATTCCGGCGCGCTCGCGGCCGGAACCCACACGCCCGCCCGTGCGGCGACGGCGGCGGCTTCGGCTGCGCCCGTGACGGTTTCGTCGTCGATGGGATCCCCGCTGGCGAGCAGCCGGTAGTACAGCGGGGCCGAAACGGCGGACAGCACCGCGCGCGGATCGGTGCCGGGCGGCACTTCGCCCCGGGCGATGGCCGCCTCGACACAGGGCGACCATTCGGTCAAGCGAGTGTCGTAGAAGCGGTGCAGTGCTATGGCGGCCGTATCATCGCTGGTCGCGGCGGCGATGACGGCGCGGAAGAGCCGTCCCTGCCGGTCGTCGGTCAGCGTCTTGGCGACCAGCCGCGCATTGGCCAGCAGGTCACCGGCCAGCGAGCCCGTATCGCTGTGCGGCAGCGAGGTTTCCGCCATCTCCACCAGCAGATCCGCGACCAGTCCGGCCGGGGTGCGCCAGCGCCGGTAGACGGTGGTCTTGCCGACCTCGGCGCGCGCCGCCACCTCGGCCAGATCCAGGCGCGCGAACCCGTGTTCGGCGAGCAGGTCACCGGCGGCGCGCAGGACGGCATCGCGGACGCGGGCGGTGCGTCCACCGGGGCGAATCGAGCCGGGGACGGCCGAATCCTGATCCATAACGGGCCTCCAGTTTCATTTGCGGCGAGAGGAGTGTATCGTCCGAATTGTTAATGAAACTTTAGTTCCGTTAGGAGTTGGTCATGGAATACCGTCGGCTGGGTGCGTCCGGACTGCTGGTGCCGGCGCTGAGCTTCGGCGCGGGCACCTTCGGTGGACGCGGCGAACTCTTCTCCGCCTGGGGTGACACCGATGCGCAGGCGGCGCGCAGGATGGTGGACATCAGCCTGGAAGCGGGCGTGACGCTGTTCGACACCGCGGACGTCTATTCGGACGGGGCCTCGGAAGAGGTGCTGGGCGAGGCGATCCGGGGCCGCCGCGACGATCTGCTCCTGTCCACCAAGGCGTCCCTGCCCACCGGGCCGGGGCCGTTCGACGCCGGTTCCGGGCGGTCCCGGTTGATCCGCGCGGTGGAGGGTTCGCTGCGTCGCCTCGGGACCGATTACATCGACCTGTTCCAGCTGCACGCCTTCGACGCCGGTACACCGGTGGAGGAAGTGCTCGCGGCACTGGATGATCTGGTGCGCGCCGGGAAGATCCGCTACGTCGGCGCGTCCAACTTCGCGGGCTGGCAGCTCATGAAATCCCTTGCGGCGGCGGACGCCCACGGCTTCCCGCGCTATGTCGCGCACCAGGTCTACTACTCGCTGGTCGGCCGCGACTACGAATGGGAACTCATGCCGCTGGCCCAGGATCAGGGTGTCGGCGCGGTGGTCTGGAGCCCGCTCGGCTGGGGGCGGCTCACCGGCAAGATCCGGCGCGGACAGCCGCTTCCGGCGGGCAGCCGGCTGCACAAGACGGCCGAAGCCGGGCCGCCGGTCGATGACGAAGTGCTGTACGACGTGGTCGATGTGCTCGACGAACTCGCGGCGGAGACCGGTCGCACGGTGCCGCAGATCGCCCTCAACTGGCTGCTGAACCGGCCCACGGTGTCGACGGTCATCGTGGGCGCGCGCAACGAGGAACAGCTGCGGCAGAACCTGGGTGCGATCGGCTGGAACCTCGACGCCGAGCAGATCGCCCGCCTGGACAAGGCGAGCGCGGTGACGCCGCCGTACCCCTACTACCCGTACTACCGCCTATCCGATTTCGCCCGCCTCAACCCGCCCGCGGTGTGAAGACGGGATGGGATCCCAGCAGACCTGGGATCCCATGAATGGATTCAGTGCACGTCAGTAGACGTCGCGGACGTAGCGCTTCTCGGCGACGAGCTGCTTCTTGAACGCCAGCGCGCCGTCCTCGCTCAATTTCCCGTGAATGCGAGCGATCTTCAGCAGCGTGTCGTCCACGTCCTTGGCCATGCGGGAGGCGTCGCCGCAGACGTAGAAGTGACCGCCCTCCCGCAACCAGGCCCACAGCTCCGCACCGTGCTCGATCATGCGGTGCTGCACGTAGATCCGTTCACGCTGGTCCCGGGAGAACGCCAGGTCCAGGCGGGTCAGGAAGCCGGAACGGAACATGTCCTCGAGTTCGGCCCGGTAGTAGAAATTGTCCTTGGCGTGCTGATCGCCGAAGAACAGCCAGTTCCTGCCCTTGCAGCCCAGGGCTTTCCGCTCCTGCAGGAATCCCCGGAACGGCGCGATGCCGGTGCCCGGACCCACCATGATCATGGGCGCGTTCGGGTCCAGCGGCGGCCGGAAATGCGGGGAGCGCTGCAGAAAGATCGGAATATCGGCCTCGGCGCGATCGGCCAGGAAGCTCGAGCACACCCCGCCGCGCCGCGCCGCCGACCCGATCGCGCCCGGATCGCCGTACCGCACCACGCTCACCGTCAGCTGCACCTCGTGCGGGCTCACCAGCGGGCTGGAGGAAATCGAATACTGGCGCGGCTGCAGCTTTTTCAGCGTCCCCAGCCACTCCACCAGATCGGCCCGCACCGGGAAGTCCCGCAGCACGTCCACCGCCTGCCGATCCCACAGATACCCGTCGAGCTCGTTGCGATTGTCGCGCCGCAGCAGCTTCGCCAGCCGCGCACTGGAATTGCGTTCCGCGATGAAGGACAGCAGATCACCGCTCACCTTGGTGATGTCGTAGCGGGTGCGCAACGCATGCTCCAATGGCAGCTCCCGATCGTCCACATCGATCAGCCGATGCCCCTCCAGCCCGGTCAGCTGCAACCATTCCGCCACCAGCGCATCGCAATTGGTCGGCCGGATGCCGAGTGCGTCCCCGACCTCGTAGGTGGCCTCGGAGCCGCTCAGATCGAACCCGAACTGCCGCACCTCTTTCCCGCAACCCGGCCGCGACAACAGTTCATTGCGCAGCAGTTTGGTGGCCAGCGGTGAAGTGCGAGTGAACTGCGCCGGCGCGACCGTCGCCAGCGAGGTCCGGGTGCGCACACCCAGGTGACTGCGCAGCGGGCTGTTCGTGGACTGTGCGCCTGGAACTGATCCGGCGGCCCGATAGCCGCTGCCTGGATCCGCCTCGGCAGCCCGGTAGCCACCGCCCGGAGTGGTTCCGGCAGCCGGATAGCCGCCCGCATTCGATCCGGCGGGTGGGACGCCGCCATTTGTCGTCGCGCCGGCCGAGTTGTCGCCGCCCGGCCCGGTTCCGTGCAGATCCACGCCGGTCCCGCCGACCGCCGCGCCGCCGCCCAGCACGGCGGCGATCTCGTCCAGCCATGCCTCGGACAGGTCGTCGTGGTCGGGTTCGCTGTCCACCCGGGGCAGCAGCCGGGTGGCGCCGCGCTTGGCGAACAGCTCGTCGAGCTTGCGCCCGTGCCCGCAGAAGTCGTCATAGGACGAGTCGCCGAGCGCGAACACGGCGTACCGCATGCCGGTGAAGCGGGTTTCGCTGTCGGACAGCAGATCCCAGAATTCCGCCCCATTGTCCGGCGGGCCGCCGTCGCCGAAGGTGCTGCTGATGATCAGCACATCGCCGGTGAGGTCGGACAGTTCGGCGGCGTTCATGTCCAGCAGCCGTGGAATCAGCCCGGCATCGGCGAGCTTCGTGATCGCCGCCGCCGCCAGATCCTCCGCCGTGCCGGTCTGCGAGGCCCACAGCACGGTCACGATCGGCGGCAGTTCGTCCGACGCGGCGAGGTGGCCGTCGTCGCCGGGAACCCCCGCCGTTTCCAGACCGGCCATGGCCGCTTCCTCCGGCGCGGACCGCGAATACATGCCCGCGAGCAGGCCGTTCAACCACATCCGGCTGCGCTGGGTCAGCGGCGCGGTCTCCGGCAGCACCGGTACGCCGGTGATCGGCAGCGATTGCAGGGCGGCGAGGTAGCCGCCGAGGTAGATGGATTCCGTTTCGCTCAGCGTCGGCGCGACGGTGGCCTGTTCCAAGCCGAGCATGGCCGCCAGCGGATGCTGTTGCGGCACACCCGGCACCGGCGATCCGGCCGCGTGGGCGGGTACGGTCGCCCCGGCCGGGATCGGCGGCAGGGAGGATCCGGCCGGATGTGCCGCCACCTTGCGCAGCCGCACGGCGCACGCCTTGAACTCGGGTTGCAGCGAATCCGGGTCCACCGCGTCATTGGTGACGGCGTTGATGGTCAGGTACTCGCCGTGCTCGTCGTTCCAGTGGAACGGCGCGAAGCATTCGCCCGGCCGCACCCGATCGCTGACCCGCGCGGGCAGGACCGCACGCCCGCGTCGCGACCCGATCTCGATCTGATCCCCGGCGCGCACGTCGAGCTTCGCGGCGTCCTCGGGATGGATCTCCAGGAACGGCTGCCCGTTGAGTTTCGTCAGCTTGGCCACCTTCCCCGTCTTGGTCATGGTGTGCCACTGGTGTTGCAGCCGGCCGGTATTGAGCACGAACGGGTGATCGTCGTCGGGCATCTCGGCGGGCAGCAGATGCGGGCGCGGCCAGAACACGGCCCGGCGGCCGGCGGTGGGGAACGCCAGGCGCGGCCGGTTCCCGTCGGCATCGGTGAACAGGTGCTGGCTGACTCCGTCGTTGACATACCGGATCGGATTGCGCCGCTGGGCCGGATCCGGGCACGGCCACTGCATCGGCCCCGCCGCCAGCCCTTCGTAATCGATGCCGCGCAGGTCGTAACCGGTCGCCGGATTGCTGAAAAGCCTGATCTCCGCGAAGATCTCGGCGCTCGACGCGTAGTCGAACCCCGGGAATCCCATGGCCGTCGCCACCCGCGCGATCAACCACCAGTCCGGCCGCGCCTCGCCCACCGGCGGCACCGACTGCCGCAGCAGCGTCATGGTGCGTTCCGAATTCACCATCACCGCATCGGATTCCGCCCACAGCGTGGCGGGCAGCAGCAGATCGGCGTAGGCGTTGGTGGCGGTATCGACGTACACGTCCTGCGCGATCACCAGTTCGGCGGCTTCCAGCCCGGCGATCACGGTCTTGCGATTCGCCACGCTCGCAACGGGATTGGAGCAGATCACCCAGGCGGCCTTGATCCGCCCGTCGGCCAGGCCGCGGAACATCTCCACGGTCCCCGGCCCGCCCGCGTCGCGGATGCTGCCCGGCGCCAGCCCCCACACCGATTCCGCGAATTCCCGGTCCTTCGGGTTCAGCACGCTGCGCTGGCCGGGCAATCCCGGTCCCATGTAACCCATTTCGCGCCCGCCCATGGCATTGGGCTGGCCGGTCAGCGAGAGCGGCCCGCTCCCGGTGCGGCTGATCGCGCCGGTCGCCAGATGCAGATTGCAGATGGCATTGGTGGTCCAGGTGCCGTGCGTGGACTGATTGACGCCCATGGTCCACAACGACGTCCACTCCCCGGCCGCGCCGATCCAGGCGGCGGCGGTGCGGATATCGGCTTCGGCCAAGCCGGTGGCCTGCGCGACCAGGTCGGGGGTGTAGCCGGCGAGGAAGTCGGGCATGGCGTCCCAGCCCTCGGTGTGCGCGGCGATGAATTCGGCGTCGATATCGCCGTTCTCGACCAGCAGGTGCAGCAGGCCGTTCAGCAAGGCCAGATCGGTGCCGGGTTTGATCTGCAGGAAAAGGTCGGCCCGGGCGGCGGTGTCGGTGCGGCGCGGATCCACCACGATGAGCTTCGCGCCCGCCTTGAGCCGATCGGCCATGCGCAGGAACAGGATCGGATGGCAGTCGGCCATATTCGCGCCGATCACGAAGAACAGGTCGGCGTGATCCAGGTCGTCGTAGGAACCGGGCGGGGCGTCCGCGCCCAGGGACTGCTTGTAGCCGGTGGCGGCACTGGCCATGCAGAGCCGGGAATTGGCTTCCATATGCGTGGTGCGCAGGTGGCCCTTGGCGAATTTGGTGGCCAGGTATTGGGCTTCGATCGACATCTGCCCGGACACGTAGAGCGCGATGGCATCCGGTCCGTATGTGTCGAGAATCACCCGAAGCCGGTCGGCCGCTTCCTGAATCGCCGCGTCCACCGGCAGCGGTTCGGGGGTGGCCCCGCGCTCGGCGCGGCGGTACGCGGTGGCCATGCGGCCCTCGGTCGCCGCCATCATGTCGCCGTGCGTCGCACCCTTGGTGCACAGTCGCCCGGAGTTAGCGGGATGCAGTTTATCGCCGCTGACCTTGGCGATTACCGGCAGCCCGGCCGCATCGGGCCGGGTCTGCACGGTGATTCCGCACCCCACTCCGCAGTACGAGCACTGCGTTCGGGTGCTCGTCACAGGACTGGTCGGATCCGCCATGCCCTCGATCTTCGCGATCGGGGATTGCGCCGGATTTACCGAAGGTTATCTCCAGATGACATTCCACCTCACAGTTGGTTTTCCGGGTGGTGAGGTGCCGTCTAGCCGAGCTTGTAGCCCCGGTGCAGGGCGACCGCGCCGCCGCTGAGATTGCGCCACTTGACCGCGGACCAGCCCGCATCGGCGATCCGGAGGGCCAGCTGCGGCTGCGTCGGCCAAGCGCGAATCGACTCGGCCAGGTAGACGTAAGCGTCCGGATTGCTGGAGACCGCGGTCGCCACCTTGGGGAGCGCCTTCATCAGGTACTCCATGTAAATGGTCCGGAACGGCCCGAACGTCGGCGTCGAGAACTCGGCCACCACGAGCCGCCCGCCGGGCTTGGTCACCCGCAGCATCTCGCGCAGCGCCAGATCCGGATCCGACACATTCCGCAGCGCGTAGGAAATCGTCACCGCGTCGAACGACTCGTCGGCGAACGGCAAAGCCATGGCATCACCGGCGACCATCGGCACATTCCGGAATCGCCCGGCCTGCAACATGCCCTGCGAGAAGTCGGTTGCGACACACCAGGCGCCGGACTTGCCGAACTCGACCGTGGAAACGCCGGTTCCGGCACCTAGGTCGAGCACCCGTTCCCCGGGCCGCAAGCCCAGGGCCTGCCGGGTAGCCCAGCGCCAGTACCGGTCCTGGCCCATGGAAATCACGGTGTTGGTCAGGTCATACCGCTTAGCGACCCCGTCGAACATCGACGCGACCTCTTTGGGCTGCTTCTCCAACGAGGCCCGAAACGATTCCCGCCGCTCTGTTTTCGCCACAATCGCACCCTAGCTGCCGCCGCGGGCCCGCGACCATCGCGTCCACAGCCCGCGCAGGCGCGTCGCGAACGCGCCCAGCCAGGTCATCGGCGAGCAACCGAGCAGCCACAACAACGGGATGGCGATCGCCCAGGCGACGAAGATCACCGACGCCGCCGGGATGATGGCGACGCTGGCATCGCGCCCCGCCACCCGCACCAGATCCGGATCGCTGCGCCGGTATTCGACATTGATCCGCTCGCCGGCGGTCAGTTTGGTCGGATACAGGACACCGACCTTCGGATTGTGGGTCTGGCCGTCCGGGGTCACGTAGATGACCGCCGACCGCAGCCGGCCCGCGGACAGCACTTCCGCGCTGGTCACGCCCTTGTCGGAGCTGATCAGGTGATCGTCGCGCCAGGCCGCCAGCACCAGCAGCACCGCCAGCACGCTGAACGCGGTCGCGGTGATCACCACCCCGATCCGGGCTCGCCGCAAGCGAATCGCGCGCCGCTGTGCGGGATCGACACTCCGCAGCGCGGTGCTTGCAGACTGGCTAGTTTCCGACACTTCAGCAGGCTATTCCATGACTGGGCTACCGTTGCCGCCATGTCCCGTAAATTCAGCTTCACCGTGCAGTACAGCGTCCCGGTCGAAGAGCTTCACCGGGCACTCACCAACGACGAGATGTGGCAGGCGCGGTTCGCCGACGCCACGACCGCCACGCTGGATCTGTCCCACCCGGACGGCCCCGGCACCATTCGCATTCATATGACCGAAAAAGCGCCCGAGGACAAGATTCCCGGCATCGTGAAGAAGGTGCTCAAGAGCGATCTCATGCTCGAGCGCACCGACACCTGGGGCCCGCTCGAAGGAGATGTCGCCAAGGGCACCTTCAAGGGCGCGTCGGGCGGCATCACCACCGAGATGGAGGGCGCGTTCGAATTGCGGCCCACCGCAGAGGGTTCCGAGATCGCCGCCTCCGGCACCATCGACGTGAAGGTGCCGCTGGTCGGCGGGGCCATCGAGCCGCTGGTGGAGAACCTGCTCGAAAAGGTGATGAACAGCGAGCGCAAGTCCGTCGAGGCCTGGTTCGCCGCGCAGAACGCCTAAAGGGGGTTCGGGGGCTCGGCCCCCGTCCCGCGAATCCGCGAGGGGGTTGGGCGAGTCCCCGGCCCCTTCGTGTTCTACGCGCCGTTCGGATCGAATGCGCGCGGCTCCACCAGTACCAGCCAGTTTCCCGAGTTGTCTCGGATGATCGCCTCCACGCCGTAGGGCCGCTCGGCCGGCGGCTGTACGAATTCCACGCCCTTGGCGGTCAATTCCTCGAATGTCTTGTGGCAGTCCGCGGTTCGCAGCCCCAGCGCCCCGTGCGTGCCGTTCGCCATGGACCGCCTGATCGCCTCGGCGAGGGCCTCGTCCAGCGGCGGCCCCGGAATCATCAACGTCACTTCGAGTTCCGGATGGTCCGGATGCGCCACGGTCACCCAGCGAAACCCGTTGTCGCCCATGGTCACATCGCCGGTCTCCACGAACCCCAGCTTGTCGATGTACCACTGCTTGGCGGCGGTCTGGTCGGTCACGTACACGGTCACGAGCGAAACATTGGTGATGGTCGTCATGCCATCAGGCTATGGACCTGGCCCCCGCCGCCGCTTCTCCGAAATTGCGGTGTCGCCGTGAATCCAGACGTAACAAGAGTGAGGCTTACGTAACTCGATAGAAACCGCTCGGAATCTCATGATCAACATTCGGACACCAGTCTCGTGAACGTATACAGCAGGTGAGGAACCCGAAACGAGGAGTTTGCCGGTGGTTCAGGTCGAATCGCGCCCTTCCGACGCGGTCACCGCGTCGAAGGAGACGCTGGAGGACTACACACTGCGGTTCGCGCCGCGCAGCTATCGCAAGTGGAGCCCGGCGGTGGTCGGCGTCTCCGCGCTGGGCGGCATCGCCTACCTGGCCGACTTCGCCATCGGCGCGAACATCGGCATCGAGCACGGCACCGGCAACGCGCTGCTGGGCATCGGCATCTTCACCGTGGTGGTCATGCTCACCGGCTTCCCGCTGGCCTACTACGCGGCGCGCTACAACATCGACCTGGACCTGATCACCCGCGGCAGCGGCTTCGGCTACTACGGGTCGGTGATCACGAACATCGTGTTCGCCTCGTTCACCTTCATCTTCTTCGCGCTCGAGGGCTCGATCATGGCGCAGGGCCTGCAACTGGGCCTGCACATCCCGCTGCCGATCGGCTATCTGATCTCCACGGTGATGATCTTCCCGCTGGTCATCTACGGCATGAACACGCTGGCCAAGCTGCAGGTCTGGACCACCCCGCTGTGGCTGATCCTGATGGTGCTGCCGTTCGCGTTCCTGCTGGTGCGGCACCCGGAATCGGTGGACACCTTCCTGGCCTTCGGCGGCAAGGACGGCGACGGGGTGAGCCTGTCCGGCGCGCTGCTGGCCGCCGGCGTGTGCCTCTCGCTCATCGCCCAGATCGCCGAGCAGATCGACTACCTGCGCTTCATGCCGCCCAAGACCCCGGAGAACAAGGGCAAATGGTGGGGCTGGATGCTGCTGGCGGGCCCGGGCTGGGTGCTGTTCGGCGCGGCCAAGCAGGTCGTGGGCCTGTTCCTGGCGGTCTACCTGATCGCGAACCTGCCGGGCGCGCAGAACATCGCGAACCAGCCGGTGCACCAGTTCCTGGAGATCTACCGCGACATGATGCCGGGCTGGCTGGCCATGACCCTGGCCGTGGTGCTGGTCGTCATCTCGCAGATCAAAATCAATGTGACCAATGCCTATTCGGGCTCGCTGGCGTGGACCAACTCCTTCACCCGCGTCACCAAGACCTACCCGGGCCGCCTGGTCTTCCTGGCCCTGAATCTCGTCATCGCGCTGATTCTGATGGAAGCCAATATGTTCGACTTCCTCAACAACATCCTCGGCTTCTACGCCAACTGCGGCATCGCCTGGATCGTCACCGTCGCAACGGATATCGCGATCAACAAGTACGTGCTGAAGCTCTCGCCCAAGCAGCCGGAATTCCGGCGCGGTATGCTCTACGACTTCAATCCGGTCGGCCTGGTGGGCTTCGGGCTCTCGGCGGTGCTGTCGATCATGACCTTCTTCGGGCTCTTCGGCGAGACCCTGAAGCCGTACTCGCCGATCGTCGCCGTGGTGGTGTCGTTCCTGGCCACGCCGCTCACCGCGATCCTCACCAAGGGCAAGTACTACCTGCGCCGCACCGACGACGGCATCGAGCTGCCGATGTTCGACGAGCACGGGAATCCGTCGGGGGAGACGCTGACCTGCGTGGCCACCGGCATGGAATTCGAACGGCCGGACATGATCGCTTCGGCGGTGCCGGGACCGGAAGGCGAGATCCAGTACATCAGCTCACTGGCGCTCTCCACCGACAAGGCGGGCGTGCACATCCTGCCGCACCAGTAAGGCCCGCTACAGCAAGGGTTTTCGATCCGACAACCCGTGCATGAAGACATAGCAACCAGGAATATGAGGTGCGCCCTCGGCGGCGAACTTGGCTTGATACGCCGAGGGCGACATCCCCACCAGCTCGGTGAACTTCCTGCTGAACGAGCCCAATGAGCTGTAGCCGACCAGCATGCAGGCTTCGGTGACCGTGACGTTGGTGGCGCGCAACAGATCCTGCGCGCGTTCGATGCGCCGCTCCGCCAGATACGCCGCGGGCGTCTTGCCGTAGGTGGCGGCGAAACAGCGCAGGAAGTGATACTTCGACACCCCCGCCGTCGCGGCGAGGGCATCCAGATCCAGTGGCTCCGCGTAATTCCGGTCGGCCAGATCCCGGGCCCGCCGCAGATGCGGCAGCAGGTCCTCGGGAACCGGCCGGGTGGTCACGAGAACGGCTGGAGTTTGTCGAATCGCATGGAGGCGCGGCCCGCGCCGCGCCACAGCTTGGCGGTCAGGTCCAGGTCCTCGTCGGTGACCAGATTGCCCATCACGCGAACCGCGGTGCGCTGCAACAGTTTCGAGCGCATGACCGGCGGCCCGCCGAGCGGCACCGTGCGCGGATGGGTGGCCAGCGCGGCCAGCCGCCGGGCCACCGAATAGGTCTTGCCGTAGCGGGCGCGCAGCATTTCCGGCCAGATCTTGCTCAGATCCGGTTCGTCCAGGATCTCCGAGAGCATGTGGCCGCCCTCCAGGCCGTAGTCGATGCCCTCGCCGTTCAGCGGATTCACGCAGCCCGCGGCATCGCCGACGAGCGCCCAGTTGCGCCCGGCCACATTCGACACCGCGCCGCCCATGGGCAGCAGCGCCGACGCCACCGCGCGCGCCTCGCCGTCGAAACCCCACTCCGCGCGCCGCTGCGAGACATAGTGCTGGAGCAGCGGTTTCAGGGCGATGTGCGACGGCCGCTTCTCGGTCGCCAGCGAACCCACGCCGATATTGACCTCACCGTTGCCGAGCGGGAAAACCCACCCGTACCCCGGCACCAATTCGCCCTGCGCGTCCCGCAACTCGAGATGCGAGGTGATCCACGGGTCATCGCTGCGCTCGGACTTGATGTACGCCCGCGCCGCCGTCCCGTACGCGTACTGCCGATGCCAGGTGCGCCCCAGCAGTTTTCCGACGGGGGAGCGGACGCCGTCGGCCACGATCAGCGTCTTGCACGACACCGCGCGCAGCCCGGCATCGGTCTTGACGGTCACCCCGGTGACGCGATCCCCGTCCCGCGCCACCTCGACCACCTTGGCCCCGTCGACCATGTGCGCACCCGACTTCACCGCCGTCTCGCGCAGCTTGTCGTCGAGTTCGGTTCGCGGAACGGCGCTTCCGTAACTCGGGAACGACCCGTCCGGCCACGGCAGCAGCGCCTCGCGCCCGAACCCGGCCATCCGCAGGCCCTTGTTCACCGTGTGTGTCCGCACCCAGTCACCGAGCCCCAGATGCTCGAGCTCGGCCGTCGCCCGCGGCGTAAGACCATCGCCACAGGTCTTGTCGCGCGGGAACACGGCCGAATCCGTGAGCAATACGTCACGCCCCGCGCGGGCCGCCCAGGCGGCCGCCGCCGAACCGGCGGGACCTGCGCCGACCACCAGCACATCCGCGTGCGCAGGCAAGACGTCCGACGATTTCCCCTGCTCGGGAGCGACATCCGGAGAACCCATGGGCTCAATACTTGCAGCACATCGACATCGGTGTCGCCCCCGCCTCCCCGAAAATCTTGCGCGCGGCCGAGTGCCGTCCTCGACCGCGACGCGTGCCGGCGGTACGCGACGCGACCGATTCCGGTCGTACCCGGTGAGTTACCCGTGTCTCACGAAATCAGTTGTTCGGAGCGCGTTGTCCGCAGGCCACCGCGTCGCGGAGTGTGGCAATGCATTGTTCTCTACGTCGCACTACGGTGGTGTCCGTAGGGGGTGATCGACCGAGACGCTAGGTTCTTTAGGCGTGGGGTCGGACGCGGCACTGGGAGATGGAATGAGCGCATCGGCTGTGAGCGATGAGAGCACCGTGGTTGCGGGGGTGGATCTGGGTGATCCCGAGCTCGCCGCGACCGTGCGAAAAGGCCTGGTCCAGGTCGAGGACCTGCTGATCACCGAACTGTCGGACGGTGAGGAGTTCCTGCAGGAGGCCGCGCTGCATCTGGCCCGCGCCGGCGGCAAACGGTTCCGTCCGCTGTTCACGCTGCTCACCGGGCAGCTCGGACCGGACCCGACCAGCCCCGATCTGGTCACCGCGGGCACCGTGGTGGAACTGGTGCACCTGGCCACCCTCTACCACGACGACGTCATGGACGAGGCCCCGATGCGCCGCGGCGCCACCAGCGTGAACGCCCGCTGGGGCAACAGCGTCGCCATCCTGGCCGGCGACTACCTCTTCGCGCACGCCTCCCGGCTGGTCTCCACCCTCGGCCCGGACGCGGTGCGGATCATCGCCGAGACCTTCGCCGAACTGGTCACCGGCCAGATGCGGGAGACCATCGGCGCCAAGCAGTCCCAGGATCCGGTCGAGCACTACCTGCGCGTGGTGTGGGAGAAGACCGGTTCGCTGATCGCCGCCTCGGGCCGTTTCGGCGGCACCTTCTCCGGCGCGGACCGCGAGCACGTGGAACGCCTGGCCCGGCTCGGCGACGCGGTCGGCACCGCCTTCCAGATCTCCGACGACATCATCGACATCTCCTCGGTGTCCGAGCAGTCCGGCAAGACCCCCGGCACCGATCTGCGCGAGGGCGTGCACACCCTGCCCGTGCTGTACGCGCTGCGCGACGAGGGCCCCGAGGGCGATCGCCTGCGCAAGCTGCTGGCCAAGCCGCTGGAGACCGACGCCGAGGTCGAGGAGGCCCTGGACCTGCTGTCCCGCTCCCGCGGCATGGTGCTCGCCAAGGAGAAGCTGCAGGGCTACGCCGATATCGCGCACGCCGAACTGTCCGCGCTGCCCGGCGGTCCCGCCAACGAGGCCCTGGAGCGGCTGGTGCGCTACACCATCGAGCGCGTCGGCTGACGGGGAACTTCCGGCCGCGCCTCTATCGTTTACCTGGAGTAACACACAGGGGACCGGGGCGCGGCGGAAGGAGACCTATGCACTCCCACGGGTATGCGAACGGGTTGAAGACGTTCGGACTACTGGCCGGCATGTCGGCGTTGATCGTGTTCGCCGGAGCGATGTTCCGCAGTCCGACCATTTTGATCCTGTCGATCGTGCTGGCCATCGGCATGAACGCCTACGCGTACTTCAACAGCGACAAACTCGCGCTGCGTGCCATGCACGCGCAACCGGTCACCGAACTGGAAGCGCCGGTCATGTACCGCATCGTGCGCGAGCTCGCGACGGCCGCCCGGCAGCCCATGCCGCGGCTCTACATCAGCCCCACCAATGCCCCCAATGCCTTTGCCACGGGCCGCAATCCGCGTCACGCGGCAGTCTGCTGCACCACGGGAATTCTCCAGCTCCTGGACGAACGTGAGCTGCGCGCGGTGCTGGGCCACGAGCTGTCGCACGTCTACAACCGCGACATCCTGATCTCCTCGGTCGCGGGCGCTCTGGCGGCGGTCATCTCCGGCCTGGCGAACCTGGCCTTCTTCGCCAGCGCCTTCGGCGGCCGCGGCAATGGCGAAGGGCCGAATGTCATTGGCGTACTGCTGGTTTCGCTGCTCGGCCCGATCGCGGCGTCACTGATCAAACTGGCCGTCTCGCGCTCCCGTGAGTACCAAGCCGACGCCGACGGAGCCGTGCTGACGGGCGACCCGCTGGCGCTGGCCTCGGCCCTGCGCAAGCTCGAACGCGGCACCCAGGCGGCCCCCCTGCCGCCCGAGCCGCAGCTCACCGCGCAATCGCATCTGATGATCGCCAACCCGTTCCGGGCCGGCGACAAGATGGCGAAGTGGTTCTCGACGCACCCCCCGATGGGGGACCGGATCGCCCGCCTCGAGGAAATGGCGGGCGGTACCCGGAACCTGTGAAAAAGGGGTCCGGGGGGCTCGGCCCCCGGACCCCCACTTTTCGGGGTGTGGGGCCAAGCCCCACGACGCGTCACCTCAGCGGTAGTTCACGAACTGCAGAGCGATATCCAGGTCGGACTTCTTCAGGAGTGCGATGACGGCCTGGAGGTCGTCCCGGTTCTTGCTGGTGACCCGCAGTTCCTCGCCCTGAATCTGCGCCTTGACGCTCTTCGGGCCCTCGTCGCGGATCTTCTTGGCGATCTTCTTCGCGTTCTCGGAAGTGATCCCCTGCACGATCGTGCCTGTGATCTTGTACACCTTGCCGGACTGCTGCGGATCGCCGGCGTCGAACGCCTTGAGCGAGATATCGCGGCGAATCAGCTTCTCCTTGAACACGTCCAGCGCGGCCTTGACCCGCTCCTCGGCCTCGGCCGAGAGGATGATCTTGTCCTCACCCGACCACTCGATGCTCGCGCCGGTGCCACGGAAGTCGTAGCGGGTGGTCAGCTCCTTCGCCGCCTGGTTTAGGGCGTTGTCCACCTCCTGGCGATCGACCTTGCTGACGACATCGAACGACGAATCGGCCACGCTTTGCTCCTGTCGAAGATCGGAAGTTCTTCCGAGTTTTCCGAGGGTTTTCCCACCGACGCTAGCCGGTCCGCGACCGCCGTATCCAGCCGGTTTGCAATCGGGGCGGGGGATCGTTGTATTCTTTCAGCGCACCGAATGCGGCGCACGGCAGATTGCCCGAGCGGCCAATGGGAGCGGACTGTAAATCCGTCGGCGAAAGCCTACGTAGGTTCGAATCCTACATCTGCCACAGAGAAACCCCCGAGGACACAGTCCCCGGGGGTTTCGCCTTTTTCCGGGTCCGTGCGACCGGTTTCCGGGGTCGCGGCACCGCTTCCGGTGCCGACCGGTTCGTCCGAATCGCATCCCCTTGAACCCCCGCGGCAAGTAGCTCGAATCGCCGCGAAAACCGGCTCTGACCACCCGGTTTGGTATGTGGTCCGGATGTTGTGTAATCTCGTTCAAGTCTTCAGCGCCCCGGTCCTGGACCGGAGCAAGACAGACACGCCCCCTTAGCTCAGTCGGCAGAGCGTTTCCATGGTAAGGAAAAGGTCAACGGTTCGATTCCGTTAGGGGGCTCGCCGGATTGCCGGTGGTGACCGACTCGGCTTCTCGTGCAGGACCCGGGAACATCCCCGCCGTCTAGTCCGCACATGATGGCGGTGTAGCTCAGTCGGTAGAGCAAACGACTCATAATCGTTGTGTCGCCGGTTCAAGTCCGGCCATCGCTACATATCTGATATTCCCATCAGGCTGTCCGGAAGGAAGGCAAATCGTGGCCGCGAAGTCCACTGATATCCGGCCAAAGATCACCTTGGCCTGCGAGCAGTGCAAGCACCGTAACTACATCACCAAGAAGAACCGGCGTAACGACCCGGACCGCCTGGAGCTGAAGAAGTTCTGCCCCAACTGCGGTACTCACCGGGCGCATCGCGAATCCCGCTAACTTAACCCCGCGCGCTCTACCGCGTGGAAGAAGTGCCGGATCGGTAAGCTGCTTCGTCCCCCATACAAAGGGACAGTGGCCCCGGTCCGGCACTTGGCGTATATAGCGGTGGTTCAGCGCTCCGCCGATTCCGGGACCGGGATCAGATAAGGGACTTCCTGCCGTGACGATCAACACCGAGATTGACACCGAGGTCGAGATGATCGAAGAAGCCGAGGCGGCTTTCGATCCCGCTGCCCACGCCGCCGCCATGGTCGGCCATCACTACCGCGTCGACGACTACTACGAGGTCGGTCGCGAGAAGGTGCGTGAGTACGCCCGCGCCGTGCAGGACTACCACCCGGTGCACTGGGACGAGAGCGTCGCCCGCGAATACGGCTACGACGGCCTGGTGGCCCCGCTCACCTTCATCTCCCTGGTCGGAATCCTGGCCCAGCGCAAGCTCTTCGAGCAGATCGTCACCGGCTACGACCTGAGCCAGATCATGCAGACCGATCAGATCCTGGAATTCCACCGGCCCATCAAGGCCGGCGATCGGCTCTCCTGCATCGTGTACCTGCACTCGTTCCGGCAGGCCTTCGGCGGCGACATCATCGTCACCCGCAACGACGTGGTCGCGCAGAACGACGAGCTGGTGCTCACCACCTACACCACCCTGATCGGCCGCAGCGGCGGTGACATCGATCCCAATATCGGTGACGCCGTGCGCAATGTGCTCATGCACGGGGTCGGACCGGACGAGACCCCCGAACATCGTCCGCTCGCCGCCGATACCGCGGTGGCCGCCGATCCGGTGCCGGTGAAGGTGACCGCGGGCGCGATCGTGGCGAGCAAGCACGCCATCCGCTTCGAGGACGTGGCCGTCGGCGACGAACTGCCCGCGCGCGTGGTGAAGCTGACCCGCGGCGATCTGGTGAACTACGCCGGCGTCTCCGGCGACGCCAATCCGATCCACTGGAGCGACGAGGTCGTGAAGCTGGTCGGGCTGGAAAACGTGGTGGCGCACGGCATGCTGACCATGGGTCTGGGCGGCGGCTTCGTCACCTCCTGGCTCGGCGACCCGGGTGCAGTCAAGGAATACAACGTGCGCTTCACCAGCCCGGTGTACGTCCCGATCGACAGCCCTGCGGAGATCGAATACACCGGCAAGGTGAAGTCGGTGGACCCGGAGAATCGCACCGCCGTCGTCGCCATCGTGGCGAAGTCGGAGGGGCGCAAGATCTTCGGTCGCGCCACCGCCACCGTGCAACTGGCCTGACCTGGGGCGTTGGACCCCCGATTGGCGATTGCCGCGGCGCGTACCGTAGACTCGGCAATCTGGGGTCACCAGCCGATGCGCGCTGCTCCGAGGAGCGGCGCGTATGTTGTGTGAAGACCAGGTTGTATAACTGAATAGAACAGTGGCTGGACAATACTGATCGTCCAGCCGAAGGGGCGTAGCTCAACTGGCAGAGCAGCGGTCTCCAAAACCGCAGGTTGCAGGTTCAAGTCCTGTCGCCCCTGCCCTATGCCGGCGACGAGAGAGGATCGACGTGAGCGACGAGCGGGATACTCGCCACGGCGCGCATGCCGAAGACGGCGACGACACCGCGGTGGCTCGGCCGAGCGGTAAGCGCACCGCCCGGCGGTCACGTACGGCGTCGTCCGCGACCGTCGCGGTAGCCGATCGGCCCTCGTCCACGACGAAGGCAGACAAGAAGCAGTCCGGCAAGGCCGGTCGCAGCGGTACGGGCAATCCGTTCAAGCGCCTGGTGAAGTTCCTCAAGGAAGTTGTTTCCGAACTTCGCAAGGTGATCTGGCCCAACCGCAAGCAGATGGTCACCTATACGAGCGTTGTTCTGGTGTTCGTGGTCTTCATGGTCGCGTTCATCAGCGGGTTGGATCTGGCGTTCATCAAGGGTGTCAACTGGCTGTTCGGCTAGCTGACCGGTCGGCGCTGGTTCACCGTCCCGCGTGCAGAGGCGTGAGGACGGACCATCCGTCGGGGTATTCCCCCGGCGCGCAAAGAATTACGTGACGACAAGGAAGGCGAGTGCCCCAGTGAGCACCCCGGAGAACGGTACGACCGACGAGTTCGAGATCGACGAGACGGTGGACGAGACCATCGCCGACGCCGACGACTTGGTGGACTCCGACGCCTCCGTGGATGCCGAAGAGGACGAGGCCGCGCAGCCCGCGGCCGAACTCTCCGAGCCCGCCGAACCGCTGGATCCCGTCGCCGAGATGACCGCCGCGCTGCGTCGCGCGCCCGGCGACTGGTACGTCATCCACTCCTACGCCGGTTACGAGAACAAGGTGAAGACCAATCTCGAGACCCGCGTGCAGAACCTCGGTCTCGAGGACTACATCTTCCAGGTCGAGGTCCCGACCGAAGAGGTCACCGAGATCAAGAACGGCCAGCGCAAGAACGTCAACCGCAAGGTGCTGCCGGGCTACATCCTGGTCCGGATGGAACTGAACGACGAGTCCTGGGGCGCGGTCCGCAATACCCCCGGCGTCACCGGTTTCGTCGGCGCCACCTCGCGCCCGTCGCCGCTGTCCATCTCCGATGTGGTGAAGTTCCTGGTCCCGGCCGCGCAGCAGAAGAAGGCCGCCGCGCCGGCCACCGCCGCTGCCGCCGGCGCCGACACCACCGGCGAGACCCCCATCGTGAAGCCGACCATCGAGGTCGACTTCGAGGTCGGCGAGTCGGTGACCGTCATGGACGGGCCGTTCGCGACGCTGCCGGCCAGCATTTCCGAGGTCAATGCCGAGCAGCAGAAGCTCAAGGTGCTGGTCTCGATCTTCGGTCGCGAGACGCCGGTCGAGCTGGCGTTCACGCAGGTCGCCAAGATTTAATCGCGTGGAGGCGGTGGCCCGGGTTCGCCCCGGTGTCACCGCCTTTTTCGCGTTCACATAGACTTGTCGGGTTGTGCCTCGTGCCGCCTGCTCGATGGCAGGCAAGGCCTGGGCGCACATCCCTGAGAAGGCTTACGGGATTCCGTAAGGAACCTAACCCAAGGAAGAAAGATGCCCCCGAAGAAGAAGAAGGTCGCTGGGCTCATCAAGCTCCAGATCCAGGCCGGTGCCGCCAACCCGGCTCCGCCCGTGGGTCCGGCGCTGGGTCAGCACGGCGTCAACATCATGGAGTTCTGCAAGGCGTACAACGCGGCGACCGAGTCGCAGCGTGGCAACGTCATCCCGGTCGAGATCACGGTCTACGAAGACCGCTCGTTCGACTTCAAGCTGAAGACGCCGCCCGCCGCGCGTCTGCTGCTGAAGGCCGCCGGTGTGCAGAAGGGCTCCGCCGAGCCGCACCGCAACAAGGTCGCGCAGGTCACCATGGATCAGATCCGTGAGATCGCCAAGACCAAGCAGGAAGACCTCAACGCCAACGACATCGACGCCGCGGCGAAGATCATCGCTGGTACCGCCCGCTCGATGGGTATCACCATCGCGGAGTAAGAGCCTTCCGGCTCGGTGGGAGGGACGGCCAGTCCCGCACCACTTCTGACTTAGACAAGGACAGACAAACATGGCAAAACGAAGCAAGGCTTATCTCGAGGCGGCCGCCAAGGTCGACAAGAGCGCGCTGTACGCCCCGCTGGCCGCCGCGCGGCTCGCGAAGGAGACCGCCACCACCAAGACCGACGCGACCGTCGAGGTCGCCGTGCGTCTCGGTGTCGATCCCCGCAAGGCCGACCAGATGGTCCGCGGCACCGTCAACCTGCCGCACGGCACCGGTAAGACCGCCCGCGTCATCGTGTTCGCGGTCGGCGACAAGGCCGCCGAGGCCGAGGCCGCCGGTGCGGACGCCGTGGGCGCCGAGGACCTGATCGAGCGCATCCAGGGCGGCTGGCTGGACTTCGACGCCGCGATCGCCACCCCGGACCAGATGGCCAAGGTCGGTCGCATCGCGCGCGTCCTGGGCCCGCGTGGTCTGATGCCGAACCCGAAGACGGGCACCGTCACCCCCGACGTGACCAAGGCCGTCAACGACATCAAGGGCGGCAAGATCAACTTCCGCGTCGACAAGCAGGCCAACCTGCACTTCGTGATCGGCAAGGCTTCCTTCGACGAGAAGAAGCTGGCCGAGAACTACGGCGCCGCGTTCGACGAGATCCTGCGCGTCAAGCCCTCCACCGCGAAGGGCCGCTACGTCAAGAAGGTGACGTTCTCGACCAACACCGGACCGGGCATCCCGGTGGATCCGAACCGCACCCGCAACTTCGCCGAAGAAGACTGATTTCTTCGCGACTTGCGTAGCAACGCAAAGCAGTAACGAGGGCCGGCACGCGAAATGCGTGCCGGCCCTCGGCTATTCGCGTCACAGGTCGTGCAGGCCGCAGATCGGGTCGCCGGTGCTCAGGGTGCACAGGGATCGGATGAGCGTCCCCACGATCGGAGTCACGATGGCGGCCGATCCGGCCTGGAGCGCCGTCGATCCGGCATCGACGCCGGCCGACCCGGTCGTGCGTGGGGGCAGGGTGACGTCGGCGTGCGCCGGAGCCGCGGCGAGTCCCGTGATCGCGGTGGAAAGCGCCACGGCGGCAAGGGTTTTGGTGAGCAATCTGCTCATGGGGATGCACCTCCAGACTTGGATGCGTGCGACCCTACCGCCATATCGAATATTTGAAATACCCTATTTTTACAGTCTGTCGTGCCCGGAAATTCGATGTCGCGGCCGGCGGGGCCCCGGTCAGGGCTCGACCCGGCTCCAGAATTCCGCGGGGATCCCTGCTTCGTTGTGGAGCCAACGGCCCGGGTCGCGGAGTTCGTTGCCGGCGAAGGAGTTTTGGAGGACGTCGAGGATGTCGGCGTCCTTGTCGGCGCCCAGGCGGGCGCGGATCAGGTCGAAGGTGGTGCTGGAGAAGGCCCAGGCCCATTCGTATTCGCTGAAGGGGCCGCCGAGGTCCTGGCCGTCGATGATGAGGTCGCCGCGATCGTTGAGACGGGCGCTGACGAACCAGCCGTTCACGCCGACCAGGCTGACCTTGCGCTCGTTCCGTTCTGTCATGGTGGACTAGTACCACGGCGACCCCGTTTTGGTGGATAGATGCGGGTCGGCTATATTGGACGACGGTCATTGATTCGTTCGGTGATCAACCCACATCGTTCTACCGAAGACCGTTGGTTGCTGCCCTCGGGGCAGTCGAAGGTCCGGCGATATTGCCGGCGGCCCACGCAGGGAGAGCCGAGGTCGGGAAACCTGCGAGAAATCGCGTTTCTTGTGCGCCCCGGGACCACTCTGCGTCCGGGGCGTTTGCTTTGTCGCCGGCCCCTGTGGCGGAACTCGGTAGTTCATACGAGAACCGACCATCCAGAGAGGAGGCGAAGTATGGCAAAGGCTGAGAAGGTCACCGCGGTTGCGGAGATCACTGAGCAGTTCAAGTCGTCCACGGCGACCGTCGTCACGGAATACCGTGGCCTGTCCGTCGGCAAGATCACTGAACTGCGTCGTGCGCTCGGCGCGAACGCTACCTACTCCGTCGCCAAGAACACCCTGGTCAAGCGCGCTGCCGCCGAGGCGGGCGTGGAAGGCCTGGATGACTTGTTCGTCGGTCCGACCGCTATCACCTTCATCACGGGTGAGCCGGTCGACGCCGCGAAGGCGCTGAAGGCGTTCGCCAAGGACAACAAGGCGCTGATCATCAAGGGCGGCTACATGGACGGCGCTGCGCTGTCCGTGTCCGAGGTCGAGCGCATCGCCGACCTCGAGTCGCGCGAGGTGCTGCTGGCCAAGCTGGCCGGCGCCATGAAGGGCAACCTGTCGAAGGCTGCCGGGCTGTTCGCCGCCCCGGCCTCGCAGATCGCCCGTCTGGCCGCGGCCCTGGAGGAGAAGAAGCGCGCCGAAGGTGGCGCTGCCGAGGCTGCTCCGGCTGCTGTCGACGCCGAGTAATAAACCACCCCAAACCTTTTCGTCGCCGTTCACGCGGTGACGAACCCACCGAAAGGAAATATCAATGGCCAACGTTGATGAGCTGCTCGAGACCTTCGCCGGCATGACCCTGCTGGAGCTGTCCGAGTTCGTGAAGGCGTTCGAGGACAAGTTCGAGGTCACCGCCGCTGCTCCGGTCGCGATCGCCGCCGCCGGTGGCGCTGCCGCTCCGGCCGAGGCTGCCGAAGAGCAGGACGAGTTCGACGTGATCCTGGAGTCGGCCGGCGACAAGAAGATCCAGGTCATCAAGGTCGTGCGTGAGATCGTCTCCGGCCTGGGCCTGAAGGAAGCCAAGGACCTGGTCGAGGGCGCCCCGAAGCCGATCCTGGAGAAGGTCGCCAAGGATGCCGCCGAGGCCGCCAAGGCGAAGCTGGAAGAGGCCGGCGCCAAGATCACCGTCAAGTAATTGCGGTTGGTCCGGTAGCGGCTCTGTCGCAACCTGCCTGAAAAGAGCAGTCCCCTTGTGGGACTGCTCTTTTCGCATTTTCGGGGGTTGTGATCTGCCCGTGATTCGCACCGGCCTGCGAATGTTTCTACTCGCGAGTCAGGTCTCGGTGTCCGAGACGGGGCTTATGCGATACAGTGACCGGACCTACTGTGATGCGCCACACCGCGCTGAGTTGACAGTGGAAGCACCAGTAGTGCGCTCGTCTGAGAATTTGTGGAGGTTGGCGTGGGCGTCGAGGTCAGGACCGAGGGCATCACGAAGTCATTCGGTTCGCAGCGGATTTGGCAGGACGTCAGCCTGACGCTGCCCCCGGGGGAAGTCAGTGCTCTGCTCGGCCCCTCCGGTACCGGTAAGTCCGTCTTTCTGAAGTCCCTGATCGGTTTGCTGCGCCCGGAAAAGGGCTCGATCTACATCGACGGCACCGACATCACCACCTGCTCCAACAAGGAGCTGTACGAGATCCGGAAGCTGTTCGGCGTCCTCTTCCAGGACGGCGCGCTCTTCGGCTCGATGAACCTGTTCGACAATGTGGCCTTCCCGTTGCGCGAGCACACCAAGAAGAGCGAATCCGAGATCAAGAAGATCGTCATGGAGAAGCTCGAGCTGACCGGTCTGCTGGGCGCGGAGGGGAAGCTGCCCGGTGAGATCTCCGGCGGTATGCGCAAGCGCGCCGGCCTGGCCCGCGCCCTGGTGCTGGACCCGCAGATCATCCTGGTCGACGAGCCGGACTCCGGTCTGGATCCCGTTCGTACCACCTACCTTTCGCAGCTGCTGATCGATATCAACGCGCAGATCGACGCCACGATCCTGATCGTCACGCACAACATCAACCTGGCCCGTTCGGTGCCGGACAACATCGGCATGCTGTTCCGCCGCAACCTGGTCATGTTCGGCCCCCGCGAGGTGCTGCTCACCTCGGAGGAGCCGGTGGTGAAGCAGTTCCTGAACGGCCGCATGCAGGGCCCGATCGGTATGTCCGAGGAGAAGGACGAAGCCCAGATGGCCCGCGAGCAGGCCATGTTCGACTCGGGTCACCACGCCGGTGGCGCCGAAGAGGTCGAGGGCATCATCCCGCAGATGCGGGCGCAGCCGGGCATGCCGGTGCGCCAGGCCGTGCACCGTCGTCGTGAGCGCGTGCGCCAGATCCTGCACACCCTGCCGCCCGCCGCGCAGGAGGCGATCCGCGAGTCCATGGAGACCAACGGGGACGACGACACGCAGGTGATTCCCGCCTACCAGGGCACGTACGACACTACGGTTCGACAGAACCTGACTAACGGGTAACATACGCGGCGTGAATCCAACCCTGACACGACTGCGCACCCCGGTCGAGTCGGGTCTTGCCCAGGCCGGCAACGTCTTCGCACTCCTATTGGACGTGGTCCGTAAGACGTTCCGCCGGCCCTTCCAGTTCCGTGAATTCATCGAGCAGTCGTGGTTCATCGCCTCGGTCTCGATTCTTCCGGCCGCACTGGTGGCAATCCCGTTCGGCGCCGTGGTCGCTCTGCAGACCGGCTCCCTCATCAAGCAGCTCGGCGCCGAAAATTTCACCGGCGCCACCAGTGTTCTCGCAACCGTTCAGCAAGCGGCACCCGTGGTGACCGCGCTGATCATCGCGGGCGCAGCGGGTTCCGCGGTCGCCGCGGATCTCGGCTCGCGCACCATTCGCGAAGAGATCGACGCCATGGAAGTCCTCGGCATCGATCCCATTCAGCGCCTGGTGGTTCCGCGCGTGCTCGGCATGATGCTGGTCGCGCTGCTCCTCAACGGCCTGGTGTCGGTTGTCGGCATCATGGGCGGCTACGGCTTCAACGTGCTGCTGCAAGGCGGCACGCCCGGTGCGTATCTGGCGTCGTTCTCGGCGCTGGCGCAGCTGCCGGACCTCTGGATCGGCGAGCTGAAGGCTTTGATCTTCGGGCTCGTAGCGGGTGTCATCGCCGCCTACAAGGGGCTGCATCCCAAGGGGGGACCGAAGGGAGTGGGCGACGCGGTGAATCAATCGGTGGTCATCTCGTTCCTCACGCTCTTCTTCCTTAATCTGATCCTGACCCTGATTTATCTTCAGGTCGTCCCGGCAAAGGGCGCGTGATCAATGGTCGTTTCGCAGCGCACCACCGTAATTACCCGGTCGGCGCGCCGGGTCACCGGTGCCCTCAAAGCGCCGGTGCACCTGGTCGACAAAGCCGGCGATCAGATGTCGTTCTATTCGCGGGCCATCGCCTGGATTCCGCGCACCGTCGTGCATTACCGCAAGGAAGTCATGCGGCTGCTGGCCGAAGTGACTTTCGGTTCGGGCGCATTGGCGGTCATCGGCGGCACCATCGGCGTGATCGTGTTCATGTCGGCCTCGGTCGGCGTGGTGGTCGGCCTGCAGGGCTTCAAGGCCCTGGACGCGCTGGGTTCCGGTGTGCTCACCGGCTTCCTGACCGGCTACATCAACACCCGTGAGCTGGCGCCCCTGGTTGCGGCGCTGGCCCTTTCGGCGACGGTCGGTTGTGGTTTCACCGCGCAGCTGGGCGCCATGCGTATTTCCGAGGAGATCGACGCCCTCGAGGTGATGGCGGTGCCGTCGGTGCCGTTCCTGGTCACCAGCCGCGTCATCGCCGGATTCGTCGCCGTCATTCCGCTGTACGTGGTCGGCCTGCTCGGCACGTATGTGGCCTCACGATTGATCAGTATCTATTTCAACGGTCAATCCAGTGGTTCCTACGACCACTATTTCCAGCTTTTCCTGCCACCTGAAGACGTCGTCTATTCGTTCCTCAAGGTGCTGGTCTTCGCATTCGTAATCATCCTGGTGCACTGCTACTACGGCTTCAATGCCAGTGGCGGTCCGGCGGGCGTCGGCGTGGCCGTGGGCCGCGCGGTGCGCGCCGCCATCGTGCTGATCAACGTGCTCGATTTCTTCCTCTCCCTGGCCATCTGGGGCACCACGACGACGGTGCGGGTGGCGGGATGAGCAATCCGGAGCGCGTGCAGTTCTGGCGCAAGACCGAGAAGCTGCGCAGCCGTACCCTCGGCGTGCTGTTCTTCGTGGTGGTGGCGCTGTTCCTGTGGACCACCATCGCCATCTACAACAAGCAGTTCGTGGACACCGTCCGGGTCAACCTGATCACCGACACCGTCGGCAACGCCCTCACCCGCAATGCGGACGTGAAGGTGCGCGGGGTGAATGTCGGTGAGCTGCGGTCGAGTTCGTACGACGGCAAGAACGTCACGCTGGACCTGGCCATCGATCCGGCCAAGGCCGATCAGATCCCGGCCAACGTGACGGCGCGACTGCTGCCCAAGACGCTGTTCGGTGAGCGCTACATCGATCTGGTGTGGCCGGAGAACCCGAGCGGGCACCTGACCGAGGGCGCGACCCTGCATCAGGACACCACCGGCAATGCCATCGAGGTCAGCCAGCTGCTCGACCACATTCTGCCGCTGCTGCAGGCGATCCCGCCGCAGTACCTGTCCTCCACCCTGGGCGCGCTCTCGCAGGCGCTGCAGGGCCAGGGCGAGGAGCTCGGCAAGACGGTGGAGCGCCTGGACGAGATCTTCAAGCAGGTGAACACCGAACTGCCGACGCTGCAGGAGGATCTGCGGCTGTTCGCGGACGTCGCCGAGACCTACAGCGATGCCGCGCCGCAGCTGGTGGACGCGCTGGACAATCTGCGCACCACCAATGCCACCATCGTGCAGAAGCGTTCGCAGATCGACACCATGCTCGCGGTGCTCACCCCGAGCTCGGCGACGCTGGCCGACTTCCTGCTGACCAACCGCGACAACATCATCGACGTGGCGGCGGATTCGCGGCCCGCGCTCGAAGCGCTGGCCAAGTACTCGCCCGGCTACACCTGCGCGCTGAAGAACTTCGCGCAGATGAAGCCGCGCATCGACGAACTGTTCGGCAAGGGCACCGATCTGCCCGGCTCGCGCGTGACCGTCGAGATCGTCAATCCGCGCGGCCGGTACGTGCCCAATCAGGACGAGCCGCGCTGGTTCGATCCGCGTGGGGCCATGTGCATTCCGGAGTACCCGCTCAATGTCGATCCCGGCCAGTACACCAACGGCTCGGCCAATGACGGCTCCTACCAGCCGCCCAGCCGCACCCCCGGCGATCAGGCCATCGGCCTGCAGCCGTCGCCGCAGTACCGGATGTACGGCCCGTACGACGTGACCACCGCCGGATCGAAGCAGGAGCAGCAGACCCTGGGCACCATCTACGGCGCGGCGCACGGTGTTTCGCCGCAGCAGGTGCCGAGCTGGATCACCAAGATTGCGGCTCCGGCCTTCCGCGGCAGTGAGGTGAGCGTTCGATGAAGGACATGCTGCGCGGCCTCGGCGGCACGCTGACCAAATTGATCGCGTTCATCCTGGTGACGGTCGCCGCCACCACGGTGCTCGCGCTGACCATCGCGAACTACGGTGGCGGCGGGACCAAGTTCAATGCGCGCTTCACCGATGTGACCTCGCTGAACCCGGGTGACGAAGTGCGCATCGCGGGTGTGCGGGTGGGCAAGGTGTCCAAGGTTTCGATCGTGGACAAGCGCCTGGCCAATGTGGAATTCGAGATCACGGACCGCGATTGGCTGCCCGCCTCGACCACGGCGACCATCAAGTACCGGAACCTGGTGGGCCAGCGCTACATCGCGCTGGAGCAGGGCACCGGCCAGCAGGGTCGCAAGATCACCAAGGGCGCCACCATCCCGCTGGAGCGCACCACGCCGGCGCTGAACCTGACCGAGCTCTTCAACGGGTTCCGGCCGCTGTTCCAGACGCTGACCCCGGACGATGTGAACAAGCTGTCCTACAACATCATTCAGGTGTTCCAGGGCGAGTCGGGGACCATCACCGAGCTGGTGCGGAACACCGCCTCGCTGACCAACAAGATCGCCGACAAGGACGCGGTGATCGGCGAGGTCATCAAGAACCTGAACGCGGTGCTCGATGCCATCAACGCCCGCGACGGGCAGCTCGACCAGCTCATCGTGAACACCGAGGCGCTGATCACCGGGCTGAACGCCGAACGCGGCACCATCGGCTCGGCCGTCAGCTCGCTGGGCAATCTGGCCTCGGCGACCGCGGACCTGCTGGTGCCGGTGCGGCCGAACCTGCAGGGCGCCATCGCCGGGCTGAACCAGCTGACCGGCACGCTCAACAGCCGCAAGGACGAGGTCGACGAGGGCCTGACCAACCTGCCCATCAAGATGGACAAGCTCGGTCGCGCCGCCTCCTACGGTTCCTGGTTCCAGTTCTACCTCTGCGGTATCGACATCGTCGCCGGACCGGGCCTGCCGGACGCGCAGGGCCTGAATCTGCCCGCGGCGGTGGCGAACATGCCGACGATCAATCAGCCGATCTACACGAACCCGGCTCCGCGCTGCCACGGGAAGGGAGGCCGCTAGATGGACGACCGCATTGTGCTGGGCAAGCGCAGTCCGGCATTCATGGGCGGCATCGGCCTGCTCATGGTGCTGCTGGTGACCGTGTCCGCGTTCAGCCTCGACAAGCTGCCGATCATCGGCGCGGGCACCAAGTACACCGCCGAGTTCTCCGAGGCCGCCGGGCTGAAGAAGGGCAACGAGGTGCGCATCGCCGGCGTCAAGGTCGGCACCGTGCAGGACGTGAGCCTGGACGGGGACAAGGTGCTCGTCGACTTCCGCACCCAGGACGCCTGGATCGGCGACGAGACCACCGCCTCCATCCAGATCAAGACCCTGCTCGGGCAGAAGTACCTGGCGCTCGACCCCAAGGGCGCGCACGCCGCGGATCCCTCGAAGGCGATTCCGTTGTCGCGCACCGTGTCTCCCTACGATGTGGTGGACGCCTTCAGCGATGCCGCCCGCAATGTCGAGGAGAC
Source organism: Nocardia yamanashiensis (assembly GCF_021183565.1). Taxonomy (NCBI): domain Bacteria; kingdom Bacillati; phylum Actinomycetota; class Actinomycetes; order Mycobacteriales; family Nocardiaceae; genus Nocardia; species Nocardia yamanashiensis. The sequence goes on along the minus strand of NZ_CP089226.1, from coordinate 5,175,816 downwards.
CAATACCGAACAGCTGGCGCAGTCCTTCCAGGTGCTGTCGCAGGCGTTCTCGGGCACCCCGCAGGAACTGCGCGGCTCCATCGACGGCGTGGCGCGGCTCTCGGAGTCCCTGGCCAAGCGTGACGATCAGCTCAAGCAGCTGTTCGCCGCCACCAAGAAGACCTCCAAGGTGCTCGCCGATCGCAATGCCGAATTCGAGCGGCTGCTGGCCAACGGCGGACAGCTGCTGGCCGAGCTGAACGTGCGGCAGTCGGCCATCTCGCAGCTGCTCACCGGCGCGAAAACCATTGCGGCCGAACTGACCGCGCTGGTGGCCGACAACGAGGAGCAGATCGGCCCGGCGCTGACCAACCTGCAGAAGACCATCGAGATCCTCAACGACCATCAGGCCGATATCTCCAAGACGCTGACGCTCGCGGCCCCGTTCTACGGGCTGTACGCGAACGTGCTGGGCACCGGCCGCTGGTTCGACGCGGTGATCACCAACCTGATTCCGCCCGCGCTGCCGGAGATTCCGGGCGACCGTGCGCCGATCCGCAAGATGGGAGGCTGATCGTGGCGAAGAACCCTTTGACCGCTCTGCGGGCGTCGAGCCGGAAGAGCAAGATCACCGCCGCGGTGGTGGCCCTGGCCGTACTGGCCGGCGGGCTGGCCTGGTGGGGCTTCGGCAAGTTCAACACCACCACCATCACCGCCTACTTCGACAAGTCGGTCGGCATCTACGAGGGCTCGGACGTCCGGGTGCTCGGCGTGCCGGTCGGCTCGGTCAAGGAAGTGACGCCCGAGGGCGAACAGGTCAAGGTCGTCATGAACGTGGATCGTCGCTACGACATCCCCGCCGACGCCAAGGCCGCGCAGATCACCCCGTCCGTGGTGTCCGACCGGTACATCCAGCTTGCCCCGGCGTACAAGGGCGGCCCGAAGATGGGGCGCGAGGCCACCATCCCCAAGGACCGCACCGCCACGCCCGTCGAGGTGGACCGGCTCTACAAGAGCATCGCGGAACTCTCCGACGCGCTCGGCCCCAACGGCGCCAACAAGGACGGCGCGTTGAACGAACTGGTGCGCACCTCCTCGGCCAATCTGGCCGGCAACGGCGACGCGCTCGGCAACAGCTTCACCCAGCTCTCCAAAGCCGCCAAGGCGCTGTCGGATTCGCGCACGGACATCTTCGACACGGTGAAGAACCTCAACGAATTCGTGCGCATGCTGGCCGAGAACGACAGCCAGGTGCGGGAATTCAATACCCAGCTGGCCTCGCTGTCGGGCTTCCTGTCCGACGAGCGGCGCAATCTGGGCGATGCGCTGAGCCTGCTGTCGGTGGCGCTCGGCGACGTGGCGCGGTTCATCGACAACAACCGGGACCTGGTGCAGTCCAACGCGGAAGCGCTGACCAAGCTCACCAAGACCCTCGCCGATCAGCGCGAGGACCTGGCCAAGGCGCTGCCGCTGATCCCGACCGCGCTGAGCAACCTGATCAACGTGCACAACGGTGAGACCGGCACGCTGGACATGCGGCCCAACTTCACCGATCTGCAGGACCCGTTCGGCGTCATCTGCAAGATGCTGGACCTGGGCAAGCTGCGGCCGGGCGATCCCAAGTTCGATGCCATCTCGGCGCAGATGCGGCCCATCCTGGACGCCTGCACCACCATCACCGGTCAGCTCACCGCGGGCGTGAAGACGCCGTCGCTGGTGCTGCCGTTCGGCATCCTCAGCGGTGACAACATCCAGCGCAACGCGGTGCCGGGCTCGGTGCCGGGCACGCCCTCCAATCAGGAAGCGCCGTCGCAGCAGGAAGGTGGACAGCGATGAGCGCCAAGCGCATTCGCACCGTCGCGGTCGGGGCCTCGCTGGGCGCGGTGACCCTGCTGGCCACCGCCTGCGGCAACGGGGCTTACAGCATTCCGCTGCCCGGCGGGCCGAACGTGGGCGGCGATCCCATGCACATCAATGTGCAGTTCTCGGATGTGCTGGACCTGGTGCCGCAGTCGACCGTGAAGGTGGACGGCGTGCCGGTCGGGCGGGTCGACAAGATCGAGCTCACCCCGGACGGCTGGACGGCTGAGGTCAAGACCATCGTCAATCGCGATGTGAACCTGCCGGCCAATGCCCGCGCCGAGGTGAAGCAGACCAACTTGCTCGGTGAGAAGTTCATCGAACTGTCCGCGCCGTCGCACGATCCGTCGCCGGAGAAGCTGAAGGACGGGTCGACCATCAAGGTCGAGAACACCCGCACCGCGACCGAGACCGAACAGGTGCTGGGCGCGCTGTCGCTGCTGCTCAACGGCGGTGGGGTGGCGCAATTGCAGCCCATCGTGACCGAGCTGAACAAGACCCTGGACGGGCGCACCGACAAGGTGCGGTCGCTGCTGGAGCAGACCAACACCCTGATCGACGGGCTGAACAAGCAGGTCGAGGACATCACCCGGGCGCTGGACGGTCTCGACAAGCTGAGCAGCCGAGTCGGGCAGCAGACCGGCAAGATCGCCGGAATCCTGGACGAACTGCCCGAGGGCATCAAGATCCTGAACGAGCAGCGGCCGGAACTCATCGCGCTGCTCTCGCAGCTGGATCGGGTGGGGCAGGCCGGTTTCGACGTGCTGAACCACTCCAAGGACAACCTGATCACCGATCTGTCCTCGCTGCGGCCCACGCTGCAGGAGCTCGGCAAGTCGGCCGATGACCTGGTGACCGCGTTCCCGCTGGTTCCGACCTATCCGTTCCCGGACGAATCGATCAAGTCGGCGTTCGGCGGGCAGGTCAACACCTGGCTGTCGGTGGATCTGGAGATCGGCACCCTGCTGTCGAATCTCGGTGTGGGCAAACCGAATCCGGTGTACCTACCGCCGAACGGCCGGCAGGTGAACGTGGATCCGAGCAACCCGTACTACAACGGCAACGGCCCGCGCGGCGGCTGGCCCACCATTTCGCTGCTGCCGCTGCCCAATACGGTGGTCGCGCCGGCGGCCGGCATCGGCCCGACCGATCCGCTCGGCTCCATCCTCCAGCAGCTGGGAGTGGCCCCGCGATGAGCAAATTGGTACGCAACCAGCTGATCGCCTTCGCTGTCATCGCCGTGCTGGGCGTCGCCTTCGTCGGCGCCAAGTACGTGCGGCTGGACAATATGCTCGGCTTCGGCCTGTACCACGTGAAGGTGCAGATGCCGCAGACCGCCAATCTGTCCAAGGGCGCGGAGGTCACCTACCGCGGCGTGCCCGTCGGCCGGGTCGGGGATCTGGAGATCTCCTCCGACGGCGTGGTCGTCACCTTGGACATGGACTCCGGCGCACCCAAGGTGCCCGCGAGCGCGAAAGCCGTGGTGGCCAATCGATCCGCCATCGGTGAGCAGTACGTGGATCTGGTGCCCGACAGCAACAGCTCGCCGTATCTGAAGGAAGGCTCGGTGATCGTCGGCGCCACGCTGCCGATCCCGGTGGAGGACCTGCTCGCCAGCGTCGACCACTTCGTGGCCACCACCGACCTGGCGGCGCTCAGTACCACCGTCACCGAGCTCGGCAAGGCGTTCAACGGGCAGGGCGACAATCTCAAGGTGCTGGTGGACTCGCTCAACAAGTTCACCCAGACCGGCATCGAGAACCTGCCGCAGACATTGGCTTTGATCCGCAATGCGCGGACCGCGCTGAACACCCAGTCCGAACAGTCCTCGTCCATCCGCACCTTCAGCGACGGCCTGGACAAGCTGACCGCGCAGCTGCGCTCCAGCGACCCGGACATCCGGCGGCTGATCGGCACCTCCACCGAGGCCGGCGATCAGATCCAGCGCCTGCTGCAGGAGAGCGGACCGGCCCTGACCGAGGACCTGTCCAACCTGCGCACCCTGCTGCTCACCGTATCGCCGAAGTTCTACGCGCTCGGACCGGTGCTGCAGATGCTGCCGCTGCTGTCCATCGGCGCCTCCGCCACCGCCCCCGGTGACGGCACCACCCACTTCGGCCTGGTGCTGGAAACCAACAACCCGCCCGCGTGCACGGTGGGTTACGAAGGGACGCAGGCGATCCTGGCGCAGGAGAAGGCGCGCAATCCCAACTTCGACGATTCGCGCGACGATTTCCCGTTCAATACCGAGGCCAAATGCGCTGTGCCGCAAGGCAGTGAGACCGCCGTCCGCGGCGGGGCGCGCGCCGAGCTGGCCGACCCGTCGGTGCCGCAGCCGTGGGACGACAAGCCGAAGTACGACCCGGAGAAGCTCAATCTGAACCCCGTCGCCACCCAGCTGGCGACCCTCATGGGCGTCACCCCCAAGTGATGATGCCCGCAGCCCGAGCGTTACCGCGCGGAAAGGACAGTATGGTGGCGGCGTGAGCCAGCAAAAGGACAGCGAACTGGGGGAGAACCCGGAGCGGCCGGCGGAGACGACGGCACCCGCGAGCGAACCCGCAGCCGCCGCACCCGATGCCCAGGCTCCGGCCGAGCCGGAACCGCCGTCACCGCAACAGTCCTCCGACGAGGTAGCGACCGAGCCGGTCGCCGCCGCGCCGGGAAAGAAGGAGCGGGCAGAGCGTCCCGCGCCCCAGCCGGGCGCGGTGGATCCGAGCGTCAAGCAGGCCGTGACCATCGGCGCGATCGCGGTGGCCGTGGTGGCCGCCGTGGCCGCGGCCTGGTTCGGCGGTACCTGGATCGTGGGCGGGCTCATGCACGATCGCCCGCGCGCCCAGGCCCGCGACGCCGCGCTCACCGATGCCCGGCAGGCCGCCATCAACCTGATGACGTTCGACCCGAACAATGTCGACGGCTCGCTGCAGAACATGATCTCCTCCACCACCGGTCAGCTCCACGACGAGCAGACCAAGGATCTGGAATCGCTGAAACAGCAGGTCACCGAGGCCAAGACGAATATGCAGTCGACCGTCGAGGGCGCCACCCTGACCGCGCTCAACAGCGAACTCGATCACGCCTCGGCCTATGTGGTGCTGCGCATCAACCGCAGCTGGCCCGGCGGCCAGCCCGCCGCCTTCCGGCAGTCCTGGTCGCTGGACATGGTGAAGGTCGGCGACGTCTGGAAGGCCGAGAAGGCCCAGAACCTCGGCAACCCGGTGCAATTGGACTCCGGCGCGCTACAGCAGAACGGCGCGCCCGCCACCCCGGCGCCGTCCACCACCGCCGCCCCGGCCCCCGGTAACTAGGAGGGAGCGATCCATGGCCAACAAACGACCCGTCAATCGCGTCACCTCCCAGCGCCGTCCGGCCGCCCAGCGCAGCTCCGGTCGCGTCGGCGGGAACACCGCCCGCCCGGCGGCCCGGCCGGCCGAGCCGGCGGCTCCCGCGGGCAAGGGCGCGAAGATCCGGATGTCGAAGGACACCGCGCGCCCCGCGCCGCGGCCCAAGTCCGCGGCGTCCTCCGCAAGCTTCTGGCAGACCTGGCGGGTGGCGATCGGCTGCGGTATCGCCGCGGTCGCGCTGGCCGCGCTGGCGATCGTCGGCTTCCTGCGGCCCGGCGTCGACGACGGCAATCTGGCCTACGTCGACAACTCGGCCACCGATGAGGTCAAAGCGGCCGCCCAGCACGCCCTCACGACCCTCTACGGCTACAAGGCCAAGGACATCGACAAGTTCAAGGACACCGCGCGCACGGTCCTCACCGGCCAGATGCTGGCCGACCTGGACAAGTACGCCGACACCGGCCTGGACGTGATCAAGCAGACCTCGACCGACACCCAGGTCACCACCGACCCGCTGGGCGTCACCCTGCTCACCGATGATCGCGCCGAACTGCTGGTCAACCTGAACATTTCCGCCGTCAAGAACGGCAGCCCCCAGGCCCTCGCCTCGGGCCCGATCGTGCTGCGCATGCAGAAGGTCGACGGCAAGTGGCTGGCCTCGGAGATCGCCGACAAGTAGTCGCCGTCGTGCCCGGTACGAGGGCATTTCGCGGCGTCCGCAGGTGATCTTGCAGGGAGACAGGCGATCTCGCGTTTTGTCAACTCGTGCCGCCACTTGACGAGTTTCGCTCCAGCCGTCACGCTATTCACAACAGCGGCGGCTGTCACAGGGGACCGGACGCCGACGAGGACTGGGAAGCGCAGCCAGCGGACCCCGGGATCGCGTCGGATTACGGTGTGAAATCCGCCACATAACACCCGGCGCGCCGGTCATTGCAGGTGACGCGAGCGGTGGTACTTTGACACCCCCTGGGGTATGGGTGTAATTTTGGACGTTGCGCTGGCTGCCTCCTGTCCACACCTCGATCGCTACGACGAAAGTTCCACCTTCCGGTGTTACTTCCGCTGTTTGCTGTTCGGGTTTCGTTCGGGTCGTAACCAGCGGAATTCGTAGCAGACAAGCGACGGTCGCGGACCACCACGCGACGCGCGTTAGGTGCTGGAAGGACGCATCTTGGCAGTCTCCACCCAGACCAAGGCCGGTATTCCCGGAGCCCCGAAGCGGGTGTCTTTCGCGAAGATTCGTGAACCTCTGGAGGTTCCCGGTCTTCTCGATCTACAAACCGAATCTTTCGCCTGGCTGGTCGGCTCAGCGGACTGGCGTGAGCGTGCTGCCGCGCGCGGCGACGTCAATCCCGTCGGCGGCCTCGAGGAGGTGCTCGAAGAGCTCTCCCCGATCGAGGACTTCTCGGGCTCCATGTCGCTGTCCTTCTCCGATCCGCGCTTCGAAGAGGTCAAGGCCTCCATCGAGGAGTGCAAGGACAAGGACATGACCTACGCGGCGCCGCTCTTCGTCACCGCGGAGTTCATCAACAACAACACCGGTGAGATCAAGTCTCAGACGGTCTTCATGGGTGATTTCCCGATGATGACCGACAAGGGCACGTTCATCATCAACGGCACCGAGCGCGTGGTCGTCTCGCAGCTGGTCCGTTCGCCCGGTGTGTACTTCGACAGCTCGATCGACAAGTCCACCGAGAAGACGCTGCACTCCGTGCGCGTCATCCCGTCGCGCGGCGCGTGGCTGGAATTCGACGTCGACAAGCGCGACACCGTCGGCGTGCGTATCGACCGCAAGCGCCGCCAGCCGGTCACCGTGCTGCTGAAGGCGCTCGGCCTGACCGCCGAGGAGATCACCGAGCGTTTCGGTTTCTCCGAGATCATGATGTCCACCCTGGAGAAGGACAGCACTCCGGGCCAGGACGAGGCGCTGCTCGACATCTACCGCAAGCTGCGTCCGGGCGAGCCGCCGACCAAGGAGTCCGCGCAGACCCTGCTGGAGAACCTGTTCTTCAAGGAGAAGCGCTACGACCTGGCCCGCGTCGGCCGCTACAAGGTCAACAAGAAGCTGGGCGTCAATGCCGGTGTGCCCGTTCAGGGTTCGGTGCTGACCAAGGAAGACATCGTCGCCACCATCGAGTACCTGGTCCGTCTGCACCAGGGCGATCGCTTGATGACCGTGCCCGGCGGCGTCGAGGTGCCGGTCAACGTCGACGACATCGACCACTTCGGCAACCGTCGTCTGCGCACCGTGGGCGAGCTGATCCAGAACCAGATCCGGGTCGGCCTCTCGCGTATGGAGCGCGTCGTGCGTGAGCGCATGACCACCCAGGACGTCGAGGCCATCACGCCGCAGACCCTGATCAACATCCGTCCCGTCGTGGCCGCGATCAAGGAGTTCTTCGGAACCTCCCAGCTGTCGCAGTTCATGGACCAGAACAACCCGCTCTCGGGTCTGACCCACAAGCGTCGTCTGTCGGCGCTGGGCCCGGGTGGTCTGTCCCGTGTGCGCGCCGGCCTGGAAGTCCGAGACGTCCACCCGTCGCACTACGGCCGCATGTGCCCGATCGAGACCCCGGAAGGCCCGAACATCGGCCTGATCGGCTCGCTCTCGGTCTACGCGCGGGTCAACCCGTTCGGTTTCATCGAGACCCCGTACCGCAAGGTCGAGAACGGCCGCGTCACCGACGAGGTCCGCTACCTCACCGCCGACGAGGAGGACCGCGAGGTCCGCGCCCAGGCCAACTCGCCGGTCGACCTGGACGGCAACTTCATCGAAGAGCGCGTGCTCGCACGCCGCGGCGATGAGGAAATGGAATACGTGGCCCGCAACGAGGTCACCTACATGGACGTCTCGCCGCGCCAGATGGTGTCGGTCGCGACCGCCATGATCCCGTTCCTCGAGCACGACGACGCCAACCGTGCCCTCATGGGCGCGAACATGCAGCGTCAGGCCGTGCCGCTGATCCGTTCCGAGTCGCCGCTGGTCGGCACCGGTATGGAGCTGCGCGCCGCCGTCGACGCCGGCGACGTGGTCGTGAACGCCAAGGCCGGTGTGGTGGAAGAGGTTTCGGCCGACTTCATCACCGTCATGCACGACGACGGCACCCGTCGCTCGTACCGCCTGCGCAAGTTCGAGCGCTCCAACCAGGGCACCTGCGCCAACCAGCGTCCGATCGTGGACGAGGGCATGCGCGTGGAGGCCGGGCACGTGCTCGCCGACGGCCCCTGCACCGAGAACGGTGAGATGGCGCTCGGCAAGAACCTGCTCGTGGCGATCATGCCGTGGGAAGGCCACAACTACGAGGACGCGATCATCCTGTCGCAGCGCCTCGTGGAAGACGACGTGCTCACCTCGATCCACATCGAAGAGCACGAGATCGACGCGCGCGACACCAAGCTCGGCGCCGAGGAGATCACCCGGGACATCCCGAACGTCTCCGACGAGGTCCTGGCGGACCTGGACGAGCGCGGCATCGTGCGAATCGGCGCGGAGGTCCGTGACGGCGACATCCTGGTCGGCAAGGTCACCCCGAAGGGCGAGACCGAGCTGACCCCCGAAGAGCGCCTGCTGCGCGCCATCTTCGGTGAGAAGGCGCGCGAAGTCCGCGACACCTCGCTCAAGGTGCCCCACGGTGAGTCCGGCAAGGTCATCGGCGTGCGCGTGTTCTCGCGTGACGACGACGACGATCTGCCCCCGGGCGTCAACGAGCTGGTCCGCGTCTACGTGGCCCAGAAGCGCAAGATCCAGGACGGCGACAAGCTCGCCGGCCGCCACGGCAACAAGGGCGTCATCGGCAAGATCCTGCCGCAGGAAGATATGCCCTTCCTGCCGGACGGCACCCCGGTCGACATCATCCTGAACACCCACGGTGTGCCGCGTCGTATGAACATCGGTCAGGTGCTGGAAACCCATCTGGGTTACATCGCCAAGACCGGCTGGCAGGTCGAGGGCACTCCCGACTGGGCCCGCAACCTGCCGGAGGAGATGATCGGTCAGCCCGCTGACACGAACATCGCCACCCCGGTGTTCGACGGCGCCCGCGAGGAAGAGCTGACCGGCCTGCTGGGCTCGACGCTGCCGAACCGCGACGGCGACAAGATGATCAACGACGACGGCAAGGCCATCCTGCTGGACGGCCGCTCCGGCGAGCCGTTCCCGTACCCGGTCTCGGTCGGCTACATGTACATCCTGAAGCTGCACCACCTGGTCGACGACAAGATCCACGCGCGTTCGACCGGTCCGTACTCGATGATCACGCAGCAGCCGCTGGGTGGTAAGGCGCAGTTCGGTGGTCAGCGTTTCGGCGAAATGGAATGCTGGGCCATGCAGGCGTACGGCGCGGCCTACACCCTGCAGGAGCTCCTCACCATCAAGTCGGACGACGTGGTCGGCCGCGTGAAGGTGTACGAGGCCATCGTCAAGGGCGAGAACATTCCGGAGCCGGGTATTCCGGAGTCGTTCAAGGTTCTGCTCAAGGAACTTCAGTCGCTGTGCCTGAACGTGGAGGTGCTGTCCTCCGACGGCGCCGCCATCGAGATGCGCGACGGCGATGACGAAGACCTCGAGCGTGCCGCGGCGAACCTGGGTATCAACCTGTCCCGCAACGAGGCTGCGACGGTCGACGACCTGGCGCAGTAAGAGCGATCGGTCCGGGAGGGTCGAAAGATCCTCCCGGGCGGACCGTTTCGAGCGACCTGCAAGCAGTCGCTACGAGCGGATTTAGCGAACTTTTGCTCATACTCAACCCGAACAGGGGAAAGGAAGTTACGTGCTAGACGTCAACTTCTTCGATGAACTCCGGATCGGCCTGGCGACCGCGGAAGACATTCGTAACTGGTCTTTCGGCGAGGTCAAGAAGCCGGAGACCATCAACTACCGCACGTTGAAGCCGGAGAAGGACGGCCTCTTCTGCGAGAAGATCTTCGGTCCCACCCGGGACTGGGAGTGCTACTGCGGCAAGTACAAGCGCGTCCGCTTCAAGGGCATCATCTGTGAGCGCTGTGGCGTCGAGGTGACCCGCGCCAAGGTGCGCCGTGAGCGGATGGGCCACATCGAGCTGGCCGCTCCGGTCACCCACATCTGGTACTTCAAGGGCGTTCCGTCGCGCTTGGGCTACCTGCTCGACCTGGCGCCGAAGGATCTCGAGAAGATCATCTACTTCGCCGCCTACGTCATCACCAATGTCGATGACGAGCTCCGCCACAACGAGCTGTCCACGCTCGAGGCGGAGATGGAGGTCGAGAAGAAGACCGTCGCCGATCAGCGTGACGCCGACCTGGAGGCCCGCGCCCAGAAGCTCGAGGCCGACCTGGCCGAGCTCGAGGCCGAAGGCGCCAAGTCCGACGTCCGCCGCAAGGTCAAGGACGGCGGCGAGCGCGAAATGCGTCAGCTGCGCGACCGTGCCCAGCGCGAGCTGGATCGTCTCGACGAGATCTGGACCACCTTCGTCAAGCTGGCCAAGAAGCAGCTGATCATCGACGAGGTCATCTACCGCGAGCTGCAGGACCGCTACGGCGAATACTTCACGGGCGCAATGGGTGCCGAGGCCATCCAGAAGCTCATGGAGACCTTCGACATCGCGGCCGAGGCCGAGAGCCTGCGCGAGACCATTCGTACCGGCAAGGGCCAGAAGAAGCTTCGCGCGCTGAAGCGCCTGAAGGTCGTCGCCGCGTTCCAGACCAACGGCAACTCGCCGATGGGCATGGTCCTCGACGCCGTGCCGGTGATCCCGCCGGAGCTGCGCCCGATGGTGCAGCTGGACGGTGGCCGCTTCGCGACCTCCGACCTGAACGACCTGTACCGCCGCGTCATCAACCGCAACAACCGGTTGAAGCGACTGATCGACCTCGGTGCGCCGGAGATCATCGTCAACAACGAGAAGCGCATGCTTCAGGAGTCCGTCGACGCGCTCTTCGACAACGGCCGTCGCGGCCGTCCGGTCACCGGCCCGGGCAACCGCCCGCTGAAGTCCCTGAGCGATCTGCTCAAGGGCAAGCAGGGTCGTTTCCGTCAGAACCTGCTCGGCAAGCGTGTCGACTACTCCGGCCGTTCGGTCATCGTGGTCGGCCCGCAGCTCAAGCTGCACCAGTGCGGTCTGCCCAAGCTGATGGCGCTCGAGCTGTTCAAGCCGTTCGTGATGAAGCGCCTGGTCGACCTGAACCACGCGCAGAACATCAAGTCCGCCAAGCGGATGGTCGAACGTCAGCGCCCCCAGGTGTGGGACGTCCTCGAAGAGGTCATCTCCGAGCACCCGGTGCTGCTGAACCGTGCGCCCACCCTGCACCGCCTGGGTATCCAGGCCTTCGAGCCGCTGCTGGTCGAAGGCAAGGCCATCCAGCTGCACCCGCTCGTCTGTGAAGCGTTCAACGCCGACTTCGACGGTGACCAGATGGCCGTGCACCTCCCGCTGTCGGCGGAGGCGCAGGCCGAGGCCCGCATCCTGATGCTGTCCTCGAACAACATCCTGTCGCCGGCCTCCGGCCGCCCGCTCGCCATGCCCCGTCTGGACATGGTGACCGGCCTGTTCTACCTGACCCGCCTGGAAGAGGGCGCGAAGGGCGAGTACCGGGCCGCCACCAAGGACGAGGCCGAGTTCGGCGTCTACTCCTCGCCCGCCGAGGCGCAGATGGCCGTGGACCGCGGTGAGCTGACCGTGCGTTCGCTCATCAAGATCCGTCTGACCGAGCAGCGCCCGCCGAAGGACATCGAGGCCGAGCTGTTCCCGGACGGCTGGCAGCGGGGCGACGCGTGGACCGCCAAGACCACGCTGGGCCGCGTCATCTTCAACGATCTGCTCCCGGCGGACTACGCGTTCATCGACGAGCCGATGCCGAAGAAGCGTCAGGCGGCGATCATCAACGATCTCGCCGAGCGCTACCCGATGATCGTGGTCGCGCAGACCGTCGACAAGCTGAAGGACTCGGGCTTCTACTGGGCCACGCGTTCCGGCGTCACCGTCTCCATGTCGGACGTGCTCGTTCCGCCGGAGAAGGCCGACATCATGGCGCGCTACGAGGCGCAGGCCGATCAGATCGAGAAGAAGTACCAGCGTGGTGCGCTCGATCACCAGGAGCGCAACAACGCCCTGGTCAAGATCTGGCAGGAAGCCACCGAAGAGGTCGGTCGCGCGCTGCGTGCGCACTACCCGGCGGACAACCCGATCATCACGATCGTCGACTCCGGCGCGACGGGTAACTTCACCCAGACTCGTACCCTCGCGGGCATGAAGGGTCTGGTGACCAACCCGAAGGGTGAGTTCATCCCGCAGCCGATCAAGTCCTCCTTCCGTGAGGGCCTGACGGTGCTGGAGTACTTCATCAACACCCACGGTGCGCGAAAGGGTCTGGCCGACACCGCGCTTCGTACCGCCGACTCGGGTTACCTGACCCGTCGTCTGGTGGACGTGTCGCAGGACGTCATCGTGCGCGAGACCGACTGTGGCACCGAGCGCGGCATCGTGGTGCCGATCGCGGAGAAGCAGGCCGACGGCTCGCTCATCCGGGACGCCCACGTGGAGACCAGCACCTACGCTCGTACGCTGGCCACCGACGCGATCGACGCCAAGGGCAACGTGGTGGTCGAGAAGGGCCACGACCTGGGCGATCCCGCCCTGGAGGCGCTGCTCGAGGCCGGTATCACCGAGGTGAAGGTCCGCTCCGTGCTGACCTGCACCACCGGCACCGGCGTCTGCGCCACCTGCTACGGCCGCTCGATGGCGACCGGCAAGCTGGTGGACATCGGCGAGGCCGTCGGTATCGTCGCCGCCCAGTCCATCGGTGAGCCCGGTACCCAGCTGACCATGCGTACCTTCCACCAGGGTGGTGTCGCGGGTGACGACATCACGGGTGGTCTGCCCCGCGTGCAGGAGCTCTTCGAGGCTCGTGTGCCCAAGGGCAAGGCGCCCATCGCCGAGGTCTCCGGCCGCGTGCGGCTGGAGGACGACGACCGCTTCTACAAGATCACCATCATTCCGGACGACGGTTCGGACGAGGTGCTCTACGACAAGCTGTCGAAGCGTCAGCGTCTGCGGGTCTTCAAGCACGACGACGGTTCCGAGCGGCTCCTGGCCGACGGTGACCACGTCGAGGTGGGCCAGCAGCTGCTCGAGGGCTCGGCCGACCCGCACGAGGTGCTCCGCGTGATGGGCCCGCGTCAGGTGCAGATCCACCTCGTGCACGAGGTCCAGGAGGTGTACCGGTCGCAGGGTGTGTCCATCCACGACAAGCACATCGAGGTGATCGTCCGCCAGATGCTGCGCCGCGTCACCATCATCGATTCGGGTGCGACCGAGTTCCTCCCGGGTTCGCTGGTGGAGCGCGCCGAGTTCGAGTCCGCCAACCGCCGCGTGGTCGCGGAGGGTGGCGAGCCCGCCTCGGGTCGTCCGGTCCTCATGGGTATCACCAAGGCGTCGCTCGCGACCGATTCGTGGCTGTCGGCGGCCTCCTTCCAGGAGACCACCCGCGTGCTCACGGACGCCGCGATCAACTGCCGCTCCGACAAGCTGATCGGCCTGAAGGAGAACGTGATCATCGGTAAGCTCATCCCGGCCGGTACGGGTATCAACCGTTACCGGAACATCCAGGTGCAGCCGACCGAGGAAGCCCGCCAGGCCGCGTACGCGGTGCCGTCCTACGACGACACCTACTACACCCCGGACGGCTTCGGCACCACCACCGGTGCCGCGGTTCCGCTGGACGACTACGGCTTCAGCGACTACCGCTAAGGCCTAGCCAGACAGAGACATTCGGCCCCCGCTCTTCGGAGCGGGGGCCGTTTGCGTTTCGGCGGGGACGGGCGGGGCGGGCGAGTACGCTGCTGGTTAACCGATAGACCTGGTAGTTCCCTCGCCGGAGAGGTGGCGTCATGTCGATTCGCCGCAGTCTGCTGCTGCTCGCCCTGTGCTGCGCGGCTCTACCCGCGACCGCGCCGGCGGGGGCGTCGCCGGGGACCGAGCTGGGCGGGTGCTATCGAGGGAATGCGCTTACCGGAGAACGGATTCCGGGGACCGGGAGCGCCGGGCAGAGCGTACGGCGGCAGGGGGACGTCTGGGAGTGCCGCAGTCCGGTGCTGCCCGCGCAGATCACCGGCGGGCGCTTCCGGGTCGAATTGCCTTGGCTCGGCAATGGAACGACGACGTCGGGCACATTCACCTGGTCCGATGGCAGCGTCAGCGTGGTGACGGGGCTGCCGAACACGCTGTGGACGGTGACCTCCGGCCCGGCGCAGGGGCATGTGCTGCGTTTCGATCTCGCCATGGAGATGAACGGCGACTGGTATTACACCGACAACGCCATGGCGATCGATTCGCTGACCGTGGTGCGCTGACCGATCAGGCGGGCGCGGCGCCCGGGACCAGGGAAGCGGCGTACTCCACGGCGGTGTCGATGGCGGGCTGGCCGCCGGCCAGATAGAGACCCGCGGCGGCGCCGATGAGCGCGCCCACCACGGTGGTGATCGGGATGGTGATGAAGTCGAGCACGAAAGCGCCCGCGGGGAAACCGAGCAGGAAGCCGATCGCCGCTCCGATGGCCGCGCCGCCGCCGACCATCGGCAGATTCGCCTGCACCAGATCGAAGAACCGCTGCTGGGCGCTGATATCGCGGAGCGCGACGGGGGACTCCCCGACGGGGGTGAGGGTCAGTCGCCGATGGTTGTCGGTGATGTCGGGGGTGAGCGCGAGGGTCTTGCCCGCGATCTCGTATTTCAGTGGCACGGTGGCCAGTTCGAGGCCGGCGTCGTCGGTGACCAGGATGGCCTGGCCGTCCCAGGTGGCCAGGAAGCGGCCGGCGTTCAGGGTGGTGACGGTGGCGCGCTGATCGTCGGTGAGCGCGGTGCGGAAGCCGACGCCGTGATCGGCGCCCTGCACCTGCGGGCCGGGATTTTGCTGGGGCGCTGCCGGTTCGGCGGCGGCGATACCGGCGGGCAGGACGGCGGTCAGGCAAAGCAGAGCGGGTACAAGCTTTTTGGTGATAGCCATTTCTGTCTCTCGCTGCGTACGGACAAGGCCCCCGATTGTTTGCTGACGAACGTACCGGGGGCCGCGCGAGATCGGAAGTGATCGGCGCATATGCGCCTTATCGGGCGGACCGGTCAGTCGGGCTCGCCGAGCCGGACCACGATCACGCCGATGAGAATCAGTGCGCCGCCGATCAACTGGATGGCGCGGGGCGTTTCGCCGAGCAGCAGCCAGGCGAACACGATGGCGGCCAGCACCTCGGTGAGCGCGGCGAAGGAGGCCAGCCGGGAGCCGAGCAGGCGGGTGGCGGCGATGCCGGTCACGTAGGAGAGGCTGGCGGTGACGACGCCCAATCCGGCCAGCGGCACCCACCACCGGGTGGTGAAGTCCTGGAAGACGATCGGCGCGGTGGTGGCGTGCAGTGGCACGATGCCGATCAGTCCCGCGGCGAGAATGCCGAGGCCGCCGATCAGCAGGCCGCCGGTGGCCAGCACGGTGCCGGGGACGGTGTCGCCGCTGTGCGCGGAGAGCAGGAAGTATCCGGCCGCGCCGATCATGGCGCCCAGGGCCCAGGCGATGCCGATCCAGCTGGTCCGGACGCCGGAAGTCAGGTCCAGCACCAGAATCAGCCCCGCGATGCCGATGATCGCGCCGAGCACGGTTGCGCGCGTGGGCTTTTGATCGTGCCGCAGCCACAGGTACCCGACCACCGCGATCGGCGCGGTGTACTCGATGAGCAGCGCGGCCCCGACCTCCATGTGGTTGACCGCGTTGAAGTAGCACAGCTGCGCCCCGGCGACCGCCAGCAGACCATAGCCCACCAGCAGTGAGGCGTTCTGCCGCAACAACTTCCAGTTCCCGCGCAGCTGATACAGCGCGATCGGCAACAGCACGACCGCGCCCAGCAGCACCCGGACGATGACGGTCGAGGCCGGACTCCAGCCCGCGTCCATCAGTCCGCGCGCGAGTGGTCCGGAGAGTCCGAAAGCGGCGGCGGACAAGGCGGCTACGAGCAGCCCGTTCCGGAGATGGTGCTGCCGCGACACCGTGGTGTCATGAGTCAACGTCGCCATGACTAATGACGCTAAGGGGTTGTCATGTAATATGTCAACGTGCTTTTCACTGATGACACCGCCGCGTCCATGGCCGCCGCCGTAGAACTGGTGAATACCGCCGAGGATCCGGACACGCTGACCGAGATCGCGCAGCTGAACGACTTCTTCATCCGGCACCGCTACTCCGGCGGCCACGAGCGCACCGCCGCCGAGTTGGCCGCGGTCCGGGCCCAGCGCGCGCCCATGCGCCGCCTGCTCACCGCGGACCGAGACACCGCCGTGGAACTGGTGAACGAGATCCTGGCGACCCACCGCGCCGTGCCCCGCCTGGTCCGCCACGACGGCCTCGACTACCACATCCACGCCGTCCCCCAGGACGCCCCGCTCGCCGTCCGCATCGCCGTGGAAACCGCCATGGCCATGATCGACCTGATCCGCGCCGACGAACTCACCCGCCTCGCCATCTGCGCCGACGACACCTGCGAGGGCATCGTCCTGGACCTGTCCCGCAACAGATCCCGCCGCTACTGCAGCACCGCCTGCGGCAACCGCAACGCCGTAGCCGCCTACCGCGCCCGCAACCGCTGACCGGATATCACTGCCGCCCAGCGGCTTTCGCACCTCAGCGCCCGGCGATCTCCCCGAGCCGATCGCGCAGGCCGTCGAGCAGCGCGGCCAGCCCGAACTCGAAGCTGCTGTCCGGTGCGTCGTTATAGCCTGTGGCAGCGGCCTTTTCGATGCGTGAGCGCAGACGCGGATGCTGCATCGCGGCCTCGGTGGCCTCGGCGACCGCGGCGTTCATAGCCGCCTCGGCGTCCTCGCCCTTGAGCGCCAGCCGGCGCTTCAACGAGATATTGGCGGCCTGCCCCACGGCATTGCCGAGCACGAACATGAATACGCTGGCCGCGGCCTGATCAGCCTGCTGTTCGTCGAACCCGGCCTGCTCGTAGACCTCCAGGACCCGCTCGTTGTGCCGGGAGGTGTTGGGGCCGTAAAGCAGATAGCCCGATTGCGCCTGCACGATCCACGGATGCCGGGTGATCATCGCGTACATGCCGCCGGCCAGGGCTTCGGCGGCGGTGCGCCAGTCGGCCGAATCCGGCTCGGGCAGCGGGATTTCGCCCCACACCTCGTCGGTGGCCAGCCGCACGAGATTGTCCTTGTTCTTGACGTGCCAGTACATGGCGGTGGCGGCGGCGTCGAGGCGTTTGCCGAGGCTGCGCATGTTCAAGCCGTCGAGGCCCTCGTCGTCGAGTAGTTCGATGGCGGTCCGGACGATCTGGTCCCGGGTCAGCGTGTCGCGCGGCATGCGCCCCACCGTAGCCGCCCACCAGGCACTTTCACAAAGTTCAAGAAATCTCTTGCACTTAGTTCAAGTGACCGGCTACCGTTTGCTTGCACTTAGTTCAAGGAGGTTCCGCCGGGGCCTTCCGGGTTCGAGGAGAACGAAATGAACGCCGTCATCGCCGCCGTCGAGCTCACCGCCGCCGCGGCTTTCCTGAGCATGCCGATCGTCCGCAATCGCTACGGCACGCACGCCATGGCCGTCGCCGAAGGGGAACTGACCCGCCAGGGCGTACGCACCACCGCGCTGCGCGAGAACGGGATGCGCTTCGACGCCAGCGGCCACGAATGGTGGGCGCCCGGTGGCATCGCCGCCCTGCTGGTGCTCGTCGCCCGACTGCATCTGGCCGGGTTCGACTGGCTGCGCCCCGTCGACTGGGTGGTCATGATCGCGCTGTTCCTGGCGAACTCGGTCATCGTGTACTCGAACCTGACCGCGGTGCGATCCGTTCAGGCGGCTTTCCAGCGCAAGAACGACCCGGAACTGGCCCGAATCGACGTGTCCGCGCTGATCACGGCGGCCGAGGGCGGCTTCCCGGCCTGGACCTGGACCCTGCAGAAGGTCCGCAATACCGTGGTGTTCGCCGGTGCGCTTCTGGGTCTCGCGGTGTTGTTCCTCGGGTGACGCTCGAATACCGGCGTCTGGTATTCGGTGTTAGCGTGCCCCTACGCTGAACGAGTCCGATGGGGGCATCCGAGTAATGAAAACCCAAGCGGCCCTGCGTCCCTATGATGTGGTGCTGGTCGGTGGCGGAATCATGAGCGCCACGCTCGCGATGCTGCTGAAACACCTGGAACCCGAGTGGACGATCGCGGTATTCGAGCGGTTGCCGGAAGTCGGCTCGGAAGCCTCGGCGGCCTGGAACAATTCCGGCACCGGACACGCCGGATTGTGCGAGATCGACTACACCGGCGAATTGCCGGACGGATCCATCGATATCGGCCACGCGCTCGAGATGAACGAGCGTTTCCAGCAGACCCGGCAGTTCCTGGGCAGCCTGGTGGAGGCCGGAATTCTCGGCAAGCCGGACACTTTCATCAATCCGGTGCCGCATATGACCTTCGTCCGCGGCGAGGTGGACGTGAATTTCCTGCGGCGGCGGCACGAAACCCTGGCCCCGCATCCGCTGTTCGGTTCCATGCGATTCAGCGCCGACCGCAAGGCCATCGGCGAATGGGCCCCGCTGCTCACCCGGGAGCGCGACGCCGCCGATGCCATCGCCGCCACCCACGACGTGACCGGCAGCGATATCGACTTCGGTGAGATCACCCGCCAGCTCTTCCACCATCTGCGGTGGAAGGACGTGGAGATCCATCGCAATTGCGAGGTGCGCGGGATGCGCCGCAACAATGACGGCACCTGGCAGCTGCGCATCGACTGGAATACCGGCAACGATCACATCACCCGCAAGGTCGATGCCCGTTTCGTCTTCGCCGGCGCGGGCGGGTGGGCGCTGAAGGTGCTGCAGAAGGCCGGGATTCCGGAGGCGCAGGGCTACGGCCTGCTCCCGGTCAGCGGCCGGTTCCTGCGCTGCGACAATCCGGCGGTGGTGGAGCGGCACGAGGCCAAGGTGTACGGCCGGGCACCGGCGGGCGCGCCCGCTATTTCCATGCCGCACTTGGATACTCGCGTGGTGGACGGGAAACGCGCGCTCGTTTTCGGACCATATGCGGGCGCGAATCCCCGCTTCCTGAAACACGGTTCGTTCTTCGATGCCGCCGCCGCGTTGCGCCCGCACAATGTGAAACCGCTCGCCGCGATGACCAAGGACAATCGAGAGCTGTTGTGGCTGTTGTTCGGACAGCTCGCCAGCACCCGGAAACGCAAACTGGCGGCGCTCCGGGATTTCGCGCCCACCGCCGACGCCGCGGATTGGAAATTGATCACCGCGGGCCAGCGCGCGCAGATCGTGAAGGCCGATCCGGTACGCGGCGGCGTGCTCGAATTCGGCACCGAAGTCGTTGCCGCGCACGACGGTTCGATCGCGGCGGTATTGGGTTCCTCGCCCGGCGCCTCGACCGCCCCGGCGATTCTGCTGGAGGTGCTGCAGCGCTGCTTCCCGCGCTATCAGCCGTATTGGCAGCCGCGGCTGCGGGAATTGATTCCCACCCTCGGCCACAGCCTGGTCCGCGATACCCGGCTGGCCCGCCAGACCGTCGCGCGCACGGCCGAGGTGCTGAATCTGAACGCGCCGCTGCCCGGCTGACCGGGCACGGCAGTTTCCTGCCGCGCCATGGACAACTCCGGTCCCACTCGGTATGAAATTAGAACAAGTTTCAATTCCGTATGGTCGACAGGAGACACGATGGACAGCGCCACCATGGGTGATCTGGTGATGGCGGGCTTCAAGAAGCTCGGATTCATCCAGTTCACCGGCATCGAGGCGGTGGAATTCGCCAGTGGCCGCAATGTGGTGAGCATGGAGCCGAAGCCCGAGCACCTCAACCACAACGGCGATATCCACGCCGCGCTGCTCTTCGGCCTGGCCGAGACGGCCGCCATGGGCGCGTCCATCTCCGGCATCGTGGACCTGATGGGCGAGACCTTCATCGTCGCCCGCGACGGCCGCATCGAATACCTGGCGCGGGCCAAGGGGGAACTCGGCCCGTTCCTCGCCACCTCGGTGCTGTCGCCGGAACTCATCGAGCAGACCCGCGCCGATATCCAGGGGCAGCGCGAGATCGAACTGGCGGTACCGGTCGATATCACCGACAGCACCGGAAAACCCGTTGCGGCAGCCACTTTCACCGCCGTGATCCGTCCGCGGCGCAAGTAGCGGCGGTTCAGCGCTCGCTGTCGAGCATGGCCATTTGCGCGGCGGCGTAGCGCTCACCGGCCACCCGGTCGGCGGGCACCGCCGCTTCGATGGCGGCCAGCTCGTCCTCGGACAGCTCGATGTCCAGTGCGGCAACGGCTTCCGTCCACCGCTCGGGCCGTCGCGCGCCGATGATCGGCACGATATCCTCACCCCGCGCCAGCGCCCAGGCGATGGCCAGCTGCGCCACGCTCACCTGGTGCCGGGCCGCGATCTCGGCCAGCGCATCCACCAATCGCAGGTTGGCGGTGAGGTTCTCGCCCTGGAAGCGCGGGCTGTGCGCCCGGAAATCGGTGGCCGCGAACTGCGCGCCGCCACGCAGCGAATCGCTGAGCAGGCCGCGCGACAGCACCCCGTATGCGGTGATGCCGATGCCGAGTTCCCGTGCCACCGGCAGGATTTCGGCCTCGATGCCGCGCGAGATGAGCGAGTACTCGATCTGCAGATCGGCGATGGGATGCACCGCCGCGGCCCGGCGCAGCGTATCCGCGCCCACTTCGGAGAGCCCGATGTGCCGGATGAACCCGGCCCGCACCAGCTCCGCCAGCCCGCCGATGGTCTCCTCGATCGGCACGTTCGGATCCAGCCGCGCGGGCCGGTAGATATCGATGTAGTCGGTGCCCAGCCGCTGCAGCGAATAGGCCAGGAAGTTCTTGGTGGCGGCGGGCCGGGTGTCCACCCCGCCGAAGCTGCCGTCGGGTCCGCGCAGCGCCCCGTACTTCACGCTGAGCAGCACGTCCTCGCGCTTGCGTTCGCTCAGCGCCCGCCGGATGAGCAGTTCGTTGTGCCCCATCCCGTAGAAGTCGCCGGTGTCGATGAGATTGGCCCCCGAGTCGATGGCCGCGTGCACGGTGGCGATGGAGGTGGCGTCGTCGCTGCTGCCGTACATGCCGGACATCCCCATGGCGCCCAGCCCGATGCGGGAGGCGGCGGGCCCGGTGGAGCCGAGCTGAACGGTGTCGATGTGCGTGGTCATGCTTCGAGCCTGCGCCGCCGATATCCGGATCGGGAGAGGAGCGCCTATCGGGGGATCGCCGATACCAGGCCGGCCTCGGGTGCGGCGGGCCGGCTCCGGGCGGCCCCGTGGAATCGGCGGGTGACGCGGCCCGGGGCTGAGGGGGAGTATCGGTACCTGGATAGCGCCGCCCGCGCGCGGCAGAGTGGAAGTCGTGGATCGAGAAGAGCTGGCCGATTTCCTGCGCCGTCGCCGTGAGCAGCTGCAACCCGGCGCCGTGGGGCTCGCGCCGGGCACCCGCCGCCGTACTCCGGGACTGCGCCGCGACGAGGTGGCCCTGCTCGCGGGCATGTCGACCGACTATTACACCCGTCTCGAGCAGGCTCGCGGCCCGCGCCCGTCGACGCAGGTCCTCGCCTCCTTGGCGCGCGCTCTGCGCCTGACCGACAGCGAACGCGACCATCTGTACCACCTGGCCGGCCAGCAGCCGCCCGCCCGCGGCGGCGACAGTCACGTCGGCCCGGGCATTCTGCACGTGCTCACCAAACTGGACGACACCCCCGCCTGCGTCATCTCCGATCTGGGCGAGGTCCTGGTCCAGAACCGCATGCACACCCTGATCGCCGGCGACCTGTCCCAGAGTCGCGGCCTGGACCGCTGCATTCCCTGGCTGTGGTTCACCCACCCCGAGGAGCGTCTGCGCTTCGCCGCCGAGGACCGGGAAGCCCTGGGCCACAAGCATGTAGCCGACCTGCGCGCCACCGCCGCCCGCCGCTCCGGCGACGCCGACATCACCGACCTGGTCACCCGCCTGCGCGCCGCCAGCGCCGAATTCGAGCGCCTGTGGAACGAACACGAGGTAGGCACCGGCGCCGGCCACAACAAACGCATCCTGCACCCCGAAGTAGGCCTCCTCGAACTCATCTGCGAGCCCCTCCTCACCCCCAGCGCCACCCGCCACCTCCTGGTCTACTACCCCAAGCCCGGCACCGACACCCAAGACAAACTGGACCTGCTGCGCGTCATCGGAACCCAGACCCTCACCACCGGATAACGTTGCCGGACAGACGAATTCGGCCCCGGACGCGAGTCCGGGGCCGGATGTGCGGCCCGAACCGGTTCGGGGCCGTGCGAAACCTGTTGCGCCGCAATCAGAACTTGCGTTTGCGCGGTTTCAAGTGCAAGCCCGGCAAGGGCGGTGCGGGGATGCGCTGATCCGGGGTGTGCCCGGCGATGTCGGGGAATCGCGCGAGATCGTGGTTTTCCCAGTCGTTGCGGGCGGATTCGATCTCCTCGTGGCTGCGCGCCACGAAGTTCCACCACATGACCAGGTCCTCGCCGAACGGTTCGCCGCCGAGCAGCAGAACCTGGGCGCCGCCGGTGCTGGTCAGGGGTAGGTCGGTGCGGTCGCTGCCGAGGTAGAGCAGGCCGTCCGATTGCGCGTCGAGGCCGGCGACGGTCAGGTCGCCGCTCACCACCAGGACCGCGTATTCGAAGTCGGGGCGGACCGGGAGGGTCACCTGCGCGCCGGCGTCGACGATGAGGTCCGCGCCGACGATCGGGGTGTAGGCGGTGGCCGCCGAGGTGGCGTCGCCGAGGGTGCCGATCAGGACGGTGGCGCGCAGGCCGGGCAGTTCGAGGACGGGGAGGTCCTTGTGCTGCTCGAAATGCGGTGCCACCGTGCGGCTTTCATCGGGCAGGGCGATCCAGAGCTGCAGGCCCGTGCCGTTCGGATTGCCGGGGACCCGGTACTCCGAATGTGCGATGCCTTGGCCCGAGGTCATCAGGTTCAACTGGCCGGGGACGATCTCGATATCCGAGCCGACGCTGTCGCGATGCCGGATCCGGCCGTCCAAAGGCCAAGTGACGGTTTGCAATCCGATGTGCGGATGCGGGTCGATGTCATGACCCTCGGGCGTGCTGGGCCCGCTGGAGCCGAACTGGTCCAGGAAGCACCACGCGCCCACCGTCGGCAGATCGCGTTGCGGCAGCGAGCGGTGCACGGTGACACCGCGGACGCCGCCGAGCGGTACCTCGCGCGCCGGATGGAAATCCGCGCGCGGCCCCGGCCGGCCGGAGCATTCGCAGCGCGTCTCCTCCGGATTCGGCTCCAGATCGCTCATCGTTTGATGCCCTTTCCGACGACGTGCTCGTCGTATTCCGGATGCTTGTCGAGCCAGCCCTTGATGAACGGGCAGCGCGGCACGATGACATTGCCGCGCGCGATCACATCGGTGATCGCCTCCTGGGCGAGCAGATTGCCGAGCCCCTTGCCGCTGAATTCGCCGTCCACCTCGGTATGGATGAACACGGTGTCGTTGTCGCGCTCGCGGTATTCGGTGAAACCGGCGAGCGAGCTCCCGTACCACACCTCGTACCGGTGTTGCGCGTCATTACGAACGACAGCAGCCGCCACGGCCTGTTCGCTCATTGTTCAGTTCTCCTTCCGCACCCGCACCGGATGTTTGCTCATGATCGACACACGGTTGAACGCGCCGATCGTGGTCGCGGCCCAGATCAAAACCGAAATCTGGTCATCCGACAAATGTTGCCGCGCAGCAGCATACTCACCATCGGCGATCTCGTCGTCCGGCAGCGAATTCACCGTTTCGGCGAGGCTCAGCGCCGCGCGTTCCTGTTCTGTGAACAAGTAGGGGCTGCGTCGCCACGCGTCCAGAACCGCCAGTTGCTGGGCGGTGACTCCGGCTTCGAGCGCATAGCGCGCATGCAGATCCAGGCAGAAGGCGCAGCGATTGAGCTGGGAGACGCGCACATTCACCAGTTCCATGATCGCGCGGCCCAGATCGGCCGCGGCGGCGGCATTGCGCACCGCGAGCGCGACCGCGTTGAGGGCGTGGAAGGCCGTGGGCGTCTGCTTGTCGAGCCAGACTCGATCGTGAGCTACTACGGACTGCATAGTGCTGGCATCGTAAGCGTTCAAAGTTAAACCTGCCGTCCAGTCTGAGAATTGCGGTGCGAGAAACCGTTCCGCGCTATTCGGGATCGCGTAGCCGCCGGTTCACTTCACCCAGCCCCGTGGCGATAGCGGTGATTTGCTCCGGGGTGAGCACATCGGCGAAGAGTTCCCGCACCAGCGCCACATGCCCCGGCGCGGCTTCCTCGAGCTTGCGCCGCCCGGCGGGGGTCAGTTTCGCGTACACCGCGCGCAGATCGCTGGGGCAGGACCGCCGGTGCACGAACCCGGCCTTTTCCAGCCTATCGATCTGATAGGTGAGCTTGCTCTTGGCGTCCAGCAGCGCCGCCGCCAGCTCGGTCATGCGCAGCTCACCGTCCGGCGCCTCGCTCAGCCGCACCAGGATCTCGTACTGCACGTGCGAGAGCCCCGCGTCGCGTTCCAGCTGCTGATCCAGCCGCCGATTCAGCTGCCCGGCCGCGCCGAGAAACGCCAGCCAGGCCCGGCGCTCCTCGTCGTTCAGCTATCGCGGGGTCATAAGTCCAGGTTAACGCCGATTGTTCGAATTGGAATAACCGGCCGCCGGGGGTGGTTCTGGTTGATCGGAACGCGTCCCCAGAGACCCATGGAGCAGCCATGAGCACCACGAGCATCGTCAGTGCGAGCGTCCGCACCCGCGTGCGGATCCCGCTGACCTTCGCCGACGGCTACTCGACCGCCGCCGAGGCGGTCACCTTCGACGGGCTGAGCGACGGGCGCGAGCACCTCGCCCTCATCCTCGGCGAACCCGGCGACTTCCGCACGCCGGGCGCGAATCCGCCGCTGGTGCGGCTGCATTCGGAATGCCTCACCGGCGACGTCTTCGGTTCGGCCCGCTGCGATTGCGGTCCGCAATTGCGGGAGGCCGTGGAACGCATTGCCGAGACCGGCGGCGTGCTGCTCTACCTGCGTCAGGAGGGCCGCGATATCGGGCTGTACAACAAGCTCGACGCCTACGCGCTCCAGGATTCCGGTCTGGACACCTATCAGGCCAATACCGCGCTCGGACTGCCCGAGGACGCCCGCGATTACACGGCTGCCGCGCAGATGCTGGGCGCGCTCGGCATCGACGCCCTCGATTTGCTGACCAACAATCCGGACAAGGGGCGGCAGCTGGACGCGCTCGGCGTGACCGTGCGCGCCACCGTCCCGACCGGCGTGCACGCCACCGCCTCGAATCTCCGCTACCTGCGGGCGAAGGTCGAGCACACCGGGCACACCATCACCCTGGCGGGCTGACCCGCCGCCCTCGGAAAGGAAATCCCATGTCCCAGGCCGTGACTCACGATCCGGCGGCGCGGATGCCGGTGCTCTACCTGAGCCACGGCGCGCCGCCCCTGGCCGACGATCCGGTCTGGCCGGGGCAGCTCGCCGCCTGGTCCGCCGAATTGCCTAGGCCCACAGCCATTCTCATGGTCTCCGCGCATTGGGAGGACGCCCCGGTCACGCTCGGCGCGACCACCACCGTGCCGCTGGTCTACGACTTCTGGGGCTTCCCCGAGCATTACTACCAGGTTCGATACGCCGCCCCCGGCGCACCCGAGCTGGCGGCGAAAGTCCGTGCCCTGCTTGCCCGTCCGGGCCATGAGGTGCACGACGCCCCGGACCGCGGCCTCGACCACGGCGCCTACGTCCCCCTGGTGGAGATGTACCCCGACGCCGATATTCCGGTCCTCCAGATCTCCCTGCCCACCCTGGATCCGGTCGGCCTCTACGACCTCGGCCGCCGCCTCGCTCCGCTCCGTGACGAGGGCGTATTGATCGTCGGCAGCGGCTTCTTCACCCACAATCTCCGCGAAGCCGACTTCGGCGCGGCCCCGGACGAGGCCCCGTCCTGGTCCCGCGAATTCGACGACTGGGGCCGGGAAGTGTTGCGCGCGGGCGATATCGACGCCCTGCTGAACTTCCGCCACACCGCCCCGGCCGCCTTGCGTGCGCACCCGCGCATCGAACACTTCGCCCCGTTGTTCGTCACCCTCGGCGCGGGCGAATCCGACCTGACCGCGCAGCGCACCCCGATCGAAGGCTTCTGGCTCGGCCTCGCGAAGCGCTCCATCCAACTGGGCTGACCGTACCCCCGTCATTCCTGAAAGCATGCCGGGATGACGAGGGGGACCGTGTTATTCGCGACCGACCGCGGTGAAGTTCATGTCCGCGTAGCGGTTTCCGGCGACCTGGCCGGCAATCGGCTCCAGAGTGGCCAGTTCGTCGGCTGTCAGCTCCACCGTCGCGGCCGCGATGTTCTCCGCCACACGGGTCCGGCTGCGGGTGCCGGGGATCGGGACGACCGGGAGCCCGTGCACGGCCGAGCGGGCGTGCACCCAGGCCAGTGCGACCTGGGCCGGGGTGAGGCCGCGGGCTTCGGCGATCGCCCGGAGCGGGGCCAGGAGGGCGGCGTTGCGGTCCGCGTTGTCGCCGGTGAAGCGCGGCATGGTGCGGCGGATATCGCCTTCCGGGAGTTCGCCGATCGGGGCGGCCCCGGTCAGGAATCCGCGGCCCAGCGGCGAATACGGCACGAAGGTGATGCCGAGTTCGGCGGCCGCGGGCACCACGGTGTTCTCCACGTCGCGGGAGAACAGCGACCATTCCGACTGCACCGCCGCGATCGGATGCACCGCGTGCGCCGCGCGCAGTTCCGCGCCCGTCACCTCGGACAGCCCGATCTGCTTCACTTTGCCCGCCGCGACGAGTTCGCCGAGCACGCCGGCGGTGTCCTCGACCGGCACCCCCGGCTGTTTGCGGTGCATGTAGTACAGGTCGATGACGTCGATGCCGAGCCGCCGCAGGCTCGCGTCCACGGCCGAGCGAATGTACTCCGGTGAGTTGTCCGTCCCGCGATACGCCGGATCCTCGACCTTGCGCACGATCCCGAATTTCGTTGCCAGCACGATGTTCTCGCGGTGGGTGCGCACGAAATCGCGGAGGAATTCCTCGTTGTGCCCGGCCCCGTACACGTCCGCGGTGTCGAACAGCGTCACGCCCAGTTCGAGCGCCCGCTCCAGCGTCGCACGCGATTCCGCCAGATCGCTGTCCCCGTAGAACTCGCTGATCCCCATCGCCCCGTACCCCTGGACGCCCACCCGGGTCCCGTCCGGTCCGAGGGCGGTGGTGGGAAGAGCCTGGGTATTGGTCATGCCTGAACCCCTTCGCTAGCAGCCTGTTTCGACACGACGCGCCAGTCGGCCGCCGGATTGCCCTCGTACAGGGCGATCTTGCAGTCGAGCACGGCGACGGTCTGCTTCAGTTCCTCGATCTGGGCGAGCACGTCCGCGCGGGTCTGCCGGAACATCTCCAGCCGCTCCGGGAAGGTCGATTCGCCCTCCCGCACCAGCTCCGCGTACCGCACCATGTCGGCCACCGACATGCCGGTGCGCCGCAGCCGCCCGATGAGCTCGAGCCAGTCCATATCGCGATCGCTGAACCGCCGCTGCCCGGAGTGATCCCGGCCCACGTAGTTCATCAACCCGATCCGCTCGTACCAGCGCAGCGTGTCACGGGTCAGCCCGCTCCGCTCGGAGACCTCTCCGATCGAATACCGCGGCCGCTCGTAATCGGCCCCGTGCGGCTGTACCGTCTCCGCCGCCGCTGTTGCGCCCATGGTTTCGCCCCTGTCTCTCGGAACAGCTCAAACGCTAGCCACCTGGAGTGCACTCCAAGCAAGCCTTATTCTCGCGCGAATTCGAAGGTCACGGCGGGCGCGGGTGGACGCGCCGGGTGTACATGGCAGACGATGTCGGCATGTTGCTCACGCGCGAGGCGGATGTGTTCGAAGGCTCCAGGGCCCGCCTGGAGGCGATCGCCTATCGCTTGCTGGGCTCGGCCAGCGACGCCGAGGACGCGGTGCAGGAAACCTACCTGCGCTGGCAGGCCGCCGACCGCGAGTACGTGGAGACGCCCGAGGCGTGGCTGACCAAGGTGCTCACCAACCTGTGCCTCAACCAGCTCACCTCCGCTCGCGCCCGCCGGGAAACCTATGTGGGCGAATGGCTTCCGGAGCCGGTGCTGGCCGGCGGGTCGATGCTGGGCCCGGCGGACACCGTCGAGCAGCGCGAATCGGTGTCCATCGCCATGCTCACGCTGATGGAGCGGCTGACCGCCAAGGAGCGCGTGGTGTACGTGCTGCGCGAGGCGTTCGGCTACTCGCATCAGGAGGTCGCCGAACTGCTCGACATCACCGAGAGCAACTGCCAGCAGGTGTATCGCCGTGCCAAACAGCATCTGTCGATGGAGCGGGCGCGCATCGAGGTCGACGAGGCCGCGGCCCGCCGGATCGTGGAGGAGTTCCTGACCGCCGCGGTCACCGGCCAGACCGACATGCTGGTGCGGCTGCTCACCGACGACGCCTCCATCATCGGCGACGGCGGCGGTTTCATCCCGACGCTGAGCCGGCCGCTGCTGGGCGCGGACCGTATCGCACGGTTCGTGCGGATGGCCATCAAGCCGACGAACAGCACCTGGGACAAGCTCGGCGGCAATCCCACCATGTACGCGGAGATCGTCAACGGCATGCCCGCGCTGGTGCTGGTGCACGAGGGACGGATCGTCGGCATGGTGGTCATGCAGGCCACCGCCGACGGCATCGCCGCCATCCACGCGCACGTCAACCCGGAAAAACTGGCCTACGCCAACCGCCAGTGGGCCGCTGCCGAGCACGGGGAGCCCCTGCCCGAAATTCGGTGACCCACATCACAGTCGGCCGCTGTCAGCATTCGTGATCCTGTCCGGTTCAAGTACCGAACCCACCGAGACAGGAGCACCACCATGAAGCACCGCATCGTCGTCCTGGGCGCCGGATACGCCGGAGCCATCACCGCCGGCCGCCTGGCCAAGCGCCTGCACCGCGACGACGTCGAGATCACCGTCGTCAACGCCGATCCCGATTTCGTCGAGCGGGTCCGCCTGCACCAGGTCGCGGCCGGACAGGAGCTGCCGGTGTGCCCGCTGCGGAAGCTGTTCGCGGGCACCGGCGTTCAGGTCCGGATCGCCCGGGTGCGCGCGGTCGACGCGGAGCGCAAGACCGTCGCGATCGCCGACGAGAACGGCGCCGCGACCCTGGAATACGACACCCTGGTCTACGCCCTGGGCAGCACCGTCGCCGACTTCGGGGTGCCGGGCGTCGCCGAGTACGCCCACCACGTGGCGAGCAAGCCGGCCGCGCTGCGCCTGCGGGAGCGCCTGCGCGAACTGGCCGCCGGGGAGACCGTGCTGATCGTGGGCGGCGGCCTGACCAGCATCGAGGCCGCCACCGAGATCGCCGAGGCGCGACCGGATCTGCGGGTCGTGATGGCCGCGCGCGGCGGGGTCGGCGACTGGCTGCACGAGAAGGCGCAGGCGCACCTGCGGGCCGCGTTCGAGCGTTTCGGCATCACCGTGCACGAGGGCGCCGATGTCGTCCGCGTCACCGAGGACGGTGTGGTCACCCGGTCGGGCGCGGAGATCCCGGCCCGGATCACGGTCTGGACAGCGGGTTTCGCGGTGCACGAGATCGCGGCCGCCAGCACCCTGACCGTGTCGGACGCCGGCCGGATCGTCGTCGACGCCACCCTGCGTTCGGTCTCGCACCCGGATGTCTACGCCGTCGGCGATGCCGCGCACGCGGCGGGAGTGGGCGGCAAGACGCTGCGCATGGGTTGCGCCACCGCCTCCCCGATGGCGTGGCTGGGCGGTGACGCGATCGCCGCGCGCCTGACCGGCCGCCCGGTTCCGGACGCCCCGATCGGCTACAACAGCCAGTGCATCAGCCTGGGCCGCCACGATGCCATCGTGCAGAAGGTGACCAAGGAGGACGAGCCGACCGCGAAGGTCGACCTCGGCCGCAAGGGCGCCCGCATCAAGGAACTGATCTGCAAGGGCGCCGCCTGGAGCGTCCGCAACCCGACCTTGATGCTGCCGAGCCGCCGGCGCCGCGTGATCGCCGCCCCCGCCGCCGTCACCGCCGCCTGAGGGCGCGGGTGTGGAATACGGGAAAGTCCGCCCCAGCCGAGGGGCTGGGGCGGACAAGTGGCTATGGTTCGCTCCTCGCGGGTCAGTGCGCTTGCGCGGCACCCTGTTTCGGCAATCCGTACACCACCGCGAAGGACACCGCGGTGAGCGCGATCGCCACGCCGGTGACGGCTCGCATGGCATCGAGCGCGACCGCGGGGCTGTCACCGAGCGCGAAGCCGCTGAAGAACACCGTGCCCAGCACCGCCACGCCGAGCGCCGCAGCGCCCTGCTGGAAGGACTCCAGCAGCCCTGAGGCCGAACCGATCTCGTGGTCGTCGAGTTCGCCGACGATGATCCCGAACAGCGGCACGAAGATCATGCCCATGCCCAGTCCGTACCCCAGCAAGGCCGGAGCCAGCGCGAGTGCACTCGGCGCGGTCGATCCGCCGAACTGGAGGAACAGCGCGATCAGCCCGAGCAGCATGCCCGCCAGCCCGAGGTGCAGCACCTTGCGGCCGAGCTTGGGCGCCAGGCCCGCGCTCACCCCGGAACCAAGGAACGCGCCGATCGCCCAGGGCGCCATGGTCAGACTGGCCCGTAGCGCGCCGTAGCCCAGCCCCAGCTGCAGGAACAGCCCGACGGCCAGCGAGAAACCGCCCACTCCGCCGAAGAACACGGTCACGAAACCGATGCCGGAGGTGTAGGAGCGCTTGGCGAACACACTGGTCTCGATGAGCGCGGCCCGACCGGTCCGGGACCGGCGCACCTGATCACGGACGAACAGCCCGAGCACCGGAACCGACGCGATCAGCATGGCGATCATCCAGCTCGGCCAACTGGCTTCCCGGCCTTCGACCAGCGGGTACAGCAGCATTCCCATCCCGGCTCCGGCCACGACGGCGCCGCGCAGATCCAGGCTCAGACCCGGCAGCGGAGCCGCGGCGGGCAGTATCCACGCGCCCAGCGCCAGCGCCACCACGCCCAGCGGCAGGTTCATCAGGAAGATCGACCGCCAGCCGCTGCCGAGCAGGTCGGCGTCGATGAGCAGCCCGGCCACGATCGGCCCGGCAATGGTGGCCACCCCGATCAGCGGACCGAAAGCCGCGTAGGCCTTACCGAATTCGCGTCCGAACAGATCGCGGATGAGCCCGAAGCACTGCGGCACCATGACCGCCGCGAACAGCCCCTGCACCACCCGCCCGGCCAGCAGTAGTTCGATGGATCCGGCCGCGCCGCACAGCAGCGAGGCGATCAGGAAGCCGGTGAGCCCGATCATGAGCACCCGCTTGCGCCCGTACATATCGCCGAGGCGTCCGCCGGTGAGCAGCCCGATGGCCATGGCCAGGGTGTATCCGGCGCTGAGCCACTGCACGGTCGCCGCCGAACCACCCAGCTCACCGCGAATGGCCGGCGCGGCCACGTTCACGATGGTGGCGTCCAGCAGGTTGAGCAGGGTCGCGGCCAGAATCGCGACCAGCCCCCACCAGCGCCGCGGCAGTGGGCCGGTGGATTCGGTTGTGGTGGCAGGGTTTTCGAGTTGCGTCGGATGCTCGACTGCGATGGTCACTGCTGTCTCCTGAGGCCGGCTGGCTAACCAGAACGGAATGCTTTGTTCCGTTCAAGTGAAACAGGACGAATCATTCCGGTCAACCCGAAAAATTGATTTGGAATAGATCATTCCGTTCTGATACTGTTCGAGTCATGCGACCGACCAGGGTCGCTGATCCGAAGGGAAGAACCCATGTACCTCGTTATCGGCGCCACCGCTCACTTCGGCCGTCAGGCCGTGGACGCCCTGCTCGCCGCGGGCAAGCCGGTGCGCGCTCTGACCCGTCGCCCCGAAGCCGCCGAATTCCCCGCCGGGGTGCAGGTGACCGCGGGCGATCTCACCTCCGAAGACGCGCTGGCCGAGGCGGTTTCGGGGGTGGAAGCGATCTTCCTGGTGCTGCCCTACGGCATGGACGTGCAGCCGCTGCTGGCCGCCGCCGAGCGCGCCGGGGTGCGGCGCATCGTCTTCCTGTCCTCGGGCGCGGTGGTCGACGGCGCGACCGCGCAGCCCGATGTGATCGCGCAGTACCACCGTGATGTGGAAGCCGCGGTCGAAGCGTCCGGCATCGAATGGACCTTCCTGCGCCTGCTGTTCCCGGCCATCAACTCACTGACCTTCGCCATGCAGCTGGCCGGCGGCGATGTCATCCGCGCCGCGTACGGGCAGGCCGCGGCGTCGGTCGTCCACGAGGACGATGTGGCCGCGGTGGCCGCGGCCGTGCTGCCCGGCGGCCATGCCGGGAAGGTGTACGAGCTCACCGGCCCGCAATCGCTGACCCAGGTGGAACAGGTCGAGATCCTGGGCAAGGCGCTGAACCGCCCGCTCACCTTCGAGGAGCTCGACGATGCCCCGGTGCGGGCGCAGATGGCGCAGTTCATGGACCCGGCGTTCATCAACGCGCTGTTCGACCTGATGGCCGCGACCGTCGGCAAGCCCGCCGCGGTCAATACGGTCGTCGCGGATCTCACCGGGCGCGCGCCGCGCACCTACGCCGAATGGGTCGGCGACCACCTCGCCGACTTCGCCTGAGCGGGTGCGGGATTCAGTACTTCGGCAGCTCCTGGACGGCCCATTTGTTGCCGTCCGGGTCCGCGAAGTAGGTGAACAGGCCCCAGCCCTCGTCCTTGACCGGCGTCGCCTCGACACCGGCCGCGATGAGCTGCTGGTAGGCCTGTTCCGCGCTGGCCACCACCACCTGCATGCCCTCCACGCTGCCGGGAGCCGCGCTGGTCAGGCCCTTTCCGATACAGATGGAACAGCCGGAACCCGGCGGGGTCAGCTGAACGAAACGGATGTCCGGGCTGGGGGAGTGGTCGTGGTCGGCATTGAAACCGATCTTGACGTAGAAGTCCTTGGCACGATCGACGTCGGAGACGGGCAGGGCTACGAGCTCGATTTTCCAATCCATGGGTTCGAGAGTGCCACTCGGCACCGGTCGAAACGGGCGGATCGGAAACAGAATTCGCCCGTACCCTGGGGGCATGGCTAAAGAGATCGACCGCGTCCGGGCCCGCTCGGCCCTGGAATCGGTGAAGGAACAGCCGGTCATCGCGGCAATCGCGGCCCTGCCGGTGCTGGTGATCCTGGGCATCGTCGGCGTGGTGGCGGGGTGGGGCTGGGCCCTGCTGCTGTTGCTGGCGCTGGGCGGCGTTGCGGTGTGGCGCGGGCGGCTTTTGAAGTAACCCGGGAACGGGTTCAGCGGGGCACGTGGAAGCGGACCAGTTCGCCCGTGCCCGGGTCGGCGGCTGCCCAGGGGCGGTCGAATTCCAGCACGGCCAGCGCCGAGGTGGGGAATTTGCGGCTCATGTCCTCGGCCGCCGCGGAGTTCCGGTTGGCCGCCAGTTCCCATGCGGTCCAGGGCATTCCGGGGGAGTGACCGACCAGCAGCAGGGTTTCCACGTTCTCGTCGGCCAGCTGCACCAGTTCGATCAAGGTGTGCGGGGAGGCCTCGTAGATGGCGCTCTCGTAGGTGACGGGCGCGGTGATGCCGGTGGCGGCGAGCGTTTCCCGGGTGCGGGTGGCGGTGGAGCAGAGCACCGCGTCGATCTTCGGCTGGGTCGCGCGCAGCCAGTCCCCGGCGAGCGCGGCCTCACGTTGCCCGCGCGGGGCGAGCGGGCGTTCATGGTCGGCCACGCCCTCCGGATAGCCGGATTTGCCGTGTCGCATGAGGATCAAGGTCCGCACCATACCGATACGTTAGGCGGCGATGAGTTGACAGGTGGAGGCCGGTGCCACAATGTTCTACTCCGACGCTGCCGAGAGACGACCCTCACACTCGAGGCACACTGAAGGTGGCGTCACACCGGGGCCGGCCCGCGCCGGAACGCCGCCTATATTAGAACGTGTTCTACCGACCCTGCTCGAACCCGAGCTGAGTAGCACCACGCGACTGTTTCGAGGATCTGCGAGATATGGCCTATGTGATCACGCAGCGTTGTTGCAACGACGCCAGCTGCGTACCCGAGTGTCCGGTCGATTGCATTCGTCCCACTCCGGAGCAACGTGAGTTCGCCACCACCGAGCAGCTCTACATCGATCCGGACACCTGCATCGACTGTGGCGCTTGCGTCGACGCCTGCCCCGTCGACGCCATCTTCTCCGAGGACGACCTGCTCTCCTCGCTGGCTCGGTTCCGCGACATCAATGCCGCCTACTTCCAGCGGCATCCGCTCGAATCCAACTTCGAGCCCCTCGTCGCCCCGACCCGCGCGCCCAAGGATCTGGGCACCCTGCGCGTCGCCGTCATCGGCGCGGGCCCGGCCGCGTGCTACGCGGCCGAGGAACTGCTGCGCCGCGCCGACGTCGAGGTCGAACTGTTCGACCGGCTGCCCACGCCCTACGGCCTGGTGCGCGCCGGCGTCGCCCCCGACCACCCGGGCACCAAGTCCGTGGCCTCGCTGTTCGAGTCCGCGTTCCGGCGCGAGGCGCTGCAGTACCGGCTCAATGTCGAGGTGGGCAAGCACATCTCGCACGAGGAGCTGCTGCAGCACCACCACGCGGTGATCTACGCCGTGGGCGCGGCCACCGACCGCAAGCTCGGCGTGCCCGGCGAGGACCTGCCCGGTTCGTACTCCGCCACCGAATTCGTGGCCTGGTACAACGGGCATCCGGACTTCGCCGACCGCGAATTCGATCTCTCGGGCGAGCGGGCCGTCATCGTCGGCAACGGCAATGTGGCACTGGACGTGGCGCGCGTGCTCACCGTCGCGCCGGACGAACTGGCCAAGACCGATATCGCCGATCACGCCCTGGACGCGCTGCGCCGCAGCAATATCCAGGAGGTGGTGGTGCTGGGCCGCCGCGGACCGTTGCAGGCCGCCTACACCTCGCCGGAATTCCTGGCGCTCGGGCATCTGAAGGGCGTCGACGTCATCGTCGATCCCGTCGACCTGGAACTCGATCCCGCCTCGCAGGCCGAGCTGGACGATGCCGAGGTCGAGCCGTCGCTGCAGCTCAAGTACACCCTCGCGCAGGAGTACGCGGCCGGGACCCGTAACCCGGCCAACAAGCGGATCGTGTTCCGCTACCTGGTTTCCCCCACCGCCATCACCGGCGACGGCAAGGTTCAGGCCCTGGAATACGTGCACAACGATCTCGTCGAGGAGAACGGCGTCACCCGCGCCGTCGCCTCCGACCGGACCGGCGTGCTGGAGACCTCGCTGGTGCTGCGGTCCATCGGCTACAAGGGCGAGCCCGTCGCCGACGTGCCGTTCGACGAGGCGCGCGGCGTCATCCCGAATGCCAAGGGGCGCGTGCAACTCGACGGCGAGACCGTGCCGGGCGTGTACGTCTCGGGCTGGATCAAGCGCGGCCCGCGCGGCGTCATCGGCTCCAACCGGGTCGATTCGCAGGAGACCGTCGATCAGCTGATCGAGGACTTCAGCACCGGCAAACTGGCCGCGCCGCAAGCCGATCGCGCCGCGCTGGACGCGCTGCTCGCGCAGCGGCAGCCGGATCAGGTCGGTCGGGACGGCTGGAAGTCCATCGACGCCGCGGAGAAGACCGCGGGCAAGGCCGCCGGGCGTCCGCGCGTGAAGTTCACCAGCCTCGAGGATCTGCTCAAGGCCGCCAAAGGGTAAGGCGTAGCACGGCGAATGGCCCCGTCCCGCTCGGACGGGGCCATTCGGCGTTCCGGATCAGTTGGCGCGCAGGTTGATCAGCAGACCGTCCTTGGCGCACATGGACGGCACCGCCGGATCGGGCTGCGCATTGCACTGCCAGCCGTCGACGACCATCACATCGCTGTCGCTGATGGTCTGCACGTACTTCGTGGCCACATTGATGGCTTCCGTGCAGCCGACCCGCCCGGCGGGGGTGCCGACCGCGATCACCGTGCGAGTGCCGCCGCCGGCATCGGTAACCGGCCCGCAATCGGCGTCCGCGATCGGCGCGGTCGATGTCGTGGTCGGCGGCGGCGAGGTGGTGACGGTCGTAATGGGCGCCGGTGAAGTGGTCACGGTGGTGGGCGGTGGCGGCACGACGGCGCTGGTCGTGGTGGCGGGCACGGCCGTCGTGGTGGTCGCGGCCGCGGTGGTGGTCTTCGCGGCATCCTTGGAATCCGAGGATTGACCGCACGCGGTCAGCCCGGCCACCAGTAGCGGCGCGGCGGCCAGCAGGGTGAAATGCGTGAGCCTCATGCTCGGCGAGTCTGCCAGGCAAACTTTCAGCGACGGCCATTTCGCCGGGAATGTCGCGCCGCCAACCGATTCGGCGCTGGTCCGTCGCGGGCGGCTTCAGTTCGGCAGCGGGCCGATGCGGACGGCGGTGGTGGTCACGCCGCCCACCACGAACCACAGGCGCAGCACCGGATGCCCGGTGCGATCGCCCGGCTCGTACCGGCTGCGCACCGCGATGTGCTGGCGCGCCCACACCGGGGCGATGTATTCGATGACCGCGCGGTGCGGTCCCGCCACCAGCTTCGGGTAATCGACCAGATACTGCTCCACCGCTTGCCAATACGCGGCATTGTTCACGTGGTTGTACTGGTCGATATCGGTGGAGCGCACCGGGAACGGCAGATCGGTGTCGCTCTCCGGCGGGGTCTGATCGGTCAGCCAGGGCCGCCAGCGCAGCCGGTGCTCGTCGGTGGTGCGCGACAGCTGCGCCAGCATGTCGTCGCTGATCCGGGTCGGCATATTGGTGAACTCGTTGATATTGATCCAGAACCCCTCGGTCTCGATCAATCCGCCGTTCTCGCTGGTGATCCGGACCCGCATATTGGTCCACCGGGTGGACATGGCCGAACACCAGCGGGTCAGCCGCACCCGGTCCGGCCAATGGATGGGCCGCACCACATCCACCACCGTGCGGCGCACGATCCAGGCCGGATCGGAGTTCTCGAAAGCGCCGGAATGCATTTCCTCCCAGGCGATGTCCTGCAGATAGCGGGCCGTGGCGTCGAAACGCAGCCGCTGATAGGGATCCACGTCGCCGGCCCGGACCGGCCACGACGCGGAGAAACCCGAGCCCTCCTGGGGAAGCGGGGCGAGTGGCTGATCGAGTGACACTGGTGCTCCTCGCGCTGCACTGGGTGTGCCGCGTTTCGTGCGGTGCTTGCTGAAACAAGACTTTACGGGGCGTGCGTCACACATACGCGTCGAGTCGGCTGTACTTGTCCCGACCCGTGGAACTCGGCGGTGCCGGGCCGTAGCCTTGCGGGTGGTACGGCGAGCGACGGGGAGGCGGGACGGTGGCCGCAGGTGATCGGGCCGGTGCGCGGTTCGGGCAGTACGAATTGCGGCGGCTGCTCGGCGTCGGCGGCATGGGCGAGGTGTACGAGGCCTACGACACCGTGCGCGATCGGGTGGTGGCGATCAAGCTGCTGGATGTGGAGCTGGCCAAGTCGGCCACCTATGTGGAACGTTTCCGCCGGGAATCCCGGACCGCCGCGCGGCTGCAGGAACCGCATGTCATCCCCGTGCACGACTGGGGCGAAGTGGACGGCGTCCTCTACATCGACATGCGGCTGGTGCGCGGGCGCGACCTCAAGGCGCACCTGCACGAGGACGGGCCGCTGTCGCCCGCCGACGCCGTCTCGGTGGTCGAACAGGTGGCCGCCGCCCTGGACGCCGCCCACGAAACCGGGCTGGTGCACCGCGACATCAAACCCGGCAACATCATCCTCACCGGCGAATTGTTCGCCTACCTGGTCGATTTCGGCATCGCCCACACCGCCTCCGACGCCCAGTTGACCAGCACCGGCAGCACCATCGGCTCCTTCGCCTACATGGCCCCCGAACGTTTCGAACACCACGCCGCGGTCGCCCCCACCTCCGACATCTACGCCCTGGCCTGCGTTCTCTACGAATGCCTCACCGGCACACCGCCTTTCCGATCCGAGAACAACCTGGGCACCATCCGCGCCCACATGCTCACCCCGCCCCCGCAACCCAGCCGCCACCCCGGCATCCCCCCGGCCTTCGACCACGTCGTAGCCCTCGGCATGGCCAAACACCCCGCCCAGCGCTACGCCTCCGCCGGCCAACTGGCCCGCGCCGCCAGAGCTGCCCTCCAACACGACTCCTCCGCCACCTCCCCGACCGGCCCCGCCATCCCCTACCCTCCTGCCGCACAACAGCATTCACCCGGCTCCACCGCCTGGCCCGCGCAACCACCCGCAGGTTTGCAGCCGGGCCAGGGCAGCTCCGGCCCGGTGGGTTACCCAGCACCGGTCGGCGGTCGGGAGCCCGGCGGGTATTCGCCTTTGCCGGAAGGGTATTCGGCGACTCGGGTGGGCGGGGCGGCGGGATTTACCGGGCCGCGCGAGCATCCTTCCGCGCCGCTGCCTCTGCCGCCGAAGCAGCGTGGGTCCATGCCGGTGCTGGTCGGCGGGCTGGTCGTGGTGGTGCTGCTGTTGGGCGGGGTGCTGGGCTGGGTGTTGCTGTCGGGCAGTGGGGGTAGCAGTGGGAGCGCCAAGAATTCGGCGGCTTCGGTGACCGGGAGTGCCGCGCAGGCGGGGGGTGCGACGGCTGGCGGGCAGGCGAATACGACCGTGTACGCCACGACGCTCGCACCGCTGGTGGGCAATGTATCCGGCACGGACGGACAGGGTTTCGTCGGCGGGCCGCGGTGCAATGGCGACAATCCGGCTGTCGCGTACGGGCGTACGGCGTCGTCACGGGTGCTGATCTGCCGTACCGGCGTCGGCCGCTACTACTACAAGGGCGTGCGGATCAGCGACGGCGCGGGCATCGAACTCGACGATCCCACCTCCGATGGCAGTGGCGGCTGGACCGTCACGAACCCGAAGGACAGCACCCAGTACCGGATCACCTCCGACGCACTCGTCATCACGAAGAAGAACGGCAAGGTCGACAGCAATGAGACGATGATCGAATACGCCCACCGCTGACCGTGCCCAGGCATTGGCAACGGACTGGGCGATCGGTTACGTTCGGCTGGTATCCGCAGGTGGATTGATCGGAGTTGATCGGGAATGCGCGCAGCCGTCGTGAGCAAGCTGGAGGGCCCGGAATCCATCGAGTTGCTGGAGGTTCCCGAGCCTTCGGCATATCCGGGCGGCGTGGTGATCGACGTGCACGCGGCGGGCATCGCCTTCCCGGACGTGCTCATGACCCGCGGGCTCTATCAGATGAAGCCGCAGCTGCCGTTCATCGTGGGCTGTGAGGTGGCGGGCATCGTGCGCGAAGCCCCCGCGGACGCGCACGTGCGGGCCGGTGACCGGGTGGTGGCGCTGACCCTGCTCGGCAATGCCGCCGCCGAAGTCGCGGTCACCCCCGCCAATATGGTGTTCAAGCTGCCGGACAACGTGTCCCTGGAATCCGGTGCGGGCGTGCTGTTCAACGACCTCACCGTGCACTTCTGCCTGCGCAATCGCGGCCGCCTGGCCGAGGGCGAGACGGTGCTGGTGCACGGCGCGGCCGGCGGCATCGGCACCTCCACGCTGCGGATGGCGCAGGCGCTCGGCGCGGGCCGGGTGATCGCGGTGGTCAGCACCGACGAGAAGGCGGAGGTCGCGCGGGCCAACGGGGCCACCGATGTGGTGCTCACCGACGGCTGGCTGGACGCGGTCAAGGAATTGACCGGCGGCCGCGGCGTGGACATCGTGCTCGATCCGGTCGGCGGCGACCGCTTCACCGACAGCATCCGCTCCCTCGCCGGTGGCGGCCGCCTGCTGGTGGTCGGCTTCACCGCCGGTGAGATCCCCACCGTGAAGGTGAACCGCCTGCTGCTCAAGAACGTCGAGGTGGTCGGCGCGGCCTGGGGCGAATGGGTGATGAGCCACCCGGGTTACCTGCAGGAACAGTGGGCCGAGGTGGAACCGCTGCTGGCCAACGGCAAGATCAACCCGCCGGAGCCGGTGCTCTACACCCTCGGCCACACCGCGGAAGCCGTTGCGGCGCTGGATCAGCGCACCGCCACCGGCAAGGTGGTCGTCACCATCCGCTGACCCTGCCCAGCGACAGGACGAAGCCGCAGACCTGTGATCTCGGGGCGCGACAGTGTCGTCCCGGTGCCGTAGCGTCCCGGTCGTGACGCTCTCCACTCGCACGCTGAATCGCACGCTGCTGGCGCGCCAGCATCTGCTGGAACGCTCGACCCTGGGCGTCGCGGACATGTGCGATCACCTGATCGGCTTGCAGGCGCAGGACATGCTGCCGCCGTTCCTCGCCATGTGGAGCCGCACAGCGGATTTCGACCCGGCCACCCTCTCGGCCGGGCTCGACGACCGCTCGCTGGTCCGAATCACCTTGATGCGCGGCACCATTCACCTGGTCACGCCGCCGGACGCGCTGCGCATCGCCCCGCACATCCAGCCCGAGCTCGAAAAGATCCCCTTCCGAAAGGGATTCAACTACGGCGCGATGGTCGGGCTGGACCCCGACCAGGTCCGCGCGCACGGCGAAGCCGCACTCGGCGACGAACCCATGTCCGCCGCCGACCTGCGCGCCCGCGCCGCCGAGCTGTACCCCGACCGCGATCCCGGTGCGGTACTGCAGACTTGGCTTTACCAGCTCCCGGTCCTGCAGACCCCGCCGCGCGGCCGCTGGCGCGACAGCAGCCGCCCGGTCTGGTCGCGCGTCGAACCCTGGCTCGGCGCGCCCCTGGACCCGGACTACCCCCTCGAAGAACTCCTGCTGCGCTACCTGCGCGCCTTCGGCCCGGCGACCACCATGGACATGCAGACCTGGTCCAAGCTCACCAATCTCAAACCGGCCGTGACCCGCCTCGGCGATCGCGTCCGCACCTACACCGACGAGCGCGGCCGCACCCTCTACGACGCCGCCGACGCCGAACTCGCCGACCCGGATCAGCCCGCCCCCGTACGCCTCCTGGGCTGGTACGACAATGCCGTCCTGTCCCACCAGGACCGCACCCGCATCGTCCCCGACGGCCTGGCCCCGCCCTTGCGCGCCTTCGCCACCCAGCTCTCCCCGATCCTGGTCGACGGCTTCCTGGCCGGCACCTACAAGATCTTCCCCGAACGCGATACCGCCCGCCTGCGCATCACCCCGGGCCGGAAGTGGACGCCGGCCGAACACGCCGACGTGGAAGCCGAAGCCCACGCCCTCCTGAAATTCGCGGAGCCCGAACGCACCCCGAGCGTCGAAATCCTCGAGGTAGGCGCAGACCTCCGCCCCTGAACCTGACGGCACCCACGCCGTGAAGACGACTGGGTGCGGGTGTGAGCCGACCGTAACTTGCGGGAAATGCGGCGGGGCTACGCTTTCCGGCACGGCGCTCATGGCTGCAACGGGCGCGGGGCACCACCGGAAGGCGGTGGGCGAACCAGCCGCATTTCCGAGAGGAATGCCGCATGGTGCGCAATTCGCCCCTGTCCGCCGTCATCGGTTCGGTCACCGTCTACGCCGCCACTCCGGACGGCCCCCGCTGGCTGCCGGGGCGGGACGTGGTCGTCGAGGACGGCCGGATCACCGCGATCGGTTCGGGGGCCGGACGGGATCGCGGGCTGTCGTATACCGACGGCAGCGGCGGACATCTGATTCCCGGTTTCGTGAACACCCACACCCACCTGCAGCAGTCGGTGCTGCGCGGCGCGGGGGAGGGCCTGCCGCTGCTCGAATGGTTGCACTGCGTAGGCGAATTCACCGTTGCGGCGACCGCGGAACAGACCTATCTGGCGGCGCTGGCGGGTGGCCTGGAACTGCTGCGCAGCGGCGTCACCACGGTGGTGGAGCACATGTGGCCGAACCCCTCGGATGCCGTGCACGCCGCCGCCTTGCGGGCGCTCGGCGAACTCGGCATCCGGGTGATCTTCGGCCGCGGGGTGGCGGACCGGCCCGACCCCTCGCGCAAGTGGGGGATGGATCCGCGTCTGCTGCAACCGCTTCCGGAGGTATTGCAGCATATTTCCGATCTTGACGCGCGCCTGGCCGGTTCCCGTATCACCACCGCGCTCGCGATCCCCAATCCTCGCTGCCTGACCCCGGACGGCATGGCCGCCGTGCGCGAGCACTCCGACCGCACCGGCAAGACCATCTCCATCCACCTGCTGGAAACCGATACCGACGAGGATATGTGCCGATTGCATGCAGCCTGTTCCGCGGTTGACTACCTGGACCGCGGCGGTCTGCTCGGCCCGCGCACCCTCGCCGTGCACTGCTGCCGCCTGGACGAGCGCGGCCGTGCGATTCTCGCGGCGCGCGGAGTCGCGGTGTCCTACAACCCCTTGAGCAATATGCGCCTGGGCAGCGGCGTCGCCCCGGTGCCCGAGATGCTGGCCGCCGGTATCGGCGTCGGCCTGGGCGTGGACGGCGCGGCCAGCAACGACACCCAGGACATGCTGCTGGCCCTGCGCATGGGCGCCTACCTGCAAAGAGTCACCCACCGGCGCGCCGACCTGTTCGGCATCGACACCATGCTGCGCCTGGCCACCCGGGGCGCGGGCCGCGCGCTCGGCGATCCGGCCGCCCATGACGGTCTCGCCGTCGGCGACCGCGCAGACCTCACGCTGCTGCGTT
This sequence comes from Nocardia yamanashiensis, assembly GCF_021183565.1. Classification (NCBI taxonomy): domain Bacteria; kingdom Bacillati; phylum Actinomycetota; class Actinomycetes; order Mycobacteriales; family Nocardiaceae; genus Nocardia; species Nocardia yamanashiensis. The sequence goes on along the minus strand of NZ_CP089226.1, from coordinate 5,133,134 downwards.
TCGACCGGGACTTCGCCTGCCTGCCCGTCCGCGATCCGGGCGCGACCCTGCTGACCACGGCTTCCCCCCGCGTGGTGGACACGGTGTGGGTGGACGGTGACGCCGTGCTGGCCGCCGGCCGCAGCACCCGGGTCGACGCCGGCGAGCTGGCGAAGCGCCTGAGCGACATGCAATAACAGTTAATCAGCTGGAAACAGTTCCACGATTGCATGTAATCCGGATCGATAAGACTCGAATCATGCACACGGTGCACGCAATCTGATCGAGAGTAGGTGAGTGCGATGGTCCTGTTGACCGGACCCGACACCGGCACCGCCCCGGTGCGAACCACCCCCGGAACCACCCGCGCCGAACGCCCCGCCGTCTCCTTCGCGGGAATCGGAAAGCGCTACGGCGGCAACACTTCCGACGCGGTCACGGCCCTGACCGATATCGACCTGGAGATCCGCCCCGGCGAATTCACCGCCGTCGTAGGCCCTTCCGGCTGCGGCAAGTCCACCCTGCTGCGCCTGGCCGCCGGCCTCGACACCCCGACCACGGGAACCGTTGCGGTGGACGCGGATTCGGTCGGCTTCATCTTCCAGGAAGCCACCCTGCTGCCCTGGCGCAAGGTACTGCGCAATGTCGAACTGTGCGCCGAACTGCGCGGCATCGACCGCGCCACCCGCCGCGCCCGCGCCATCCGTGCCCTGGCCGCGGTCGGCCTCGCCGACTTCGCGGGCAAACTCCCCGGCCAGCTCTCCGGCGGTATGCGCATGCGGGTATCCCTCGCCCGCGCACTGGCTTTGGAGCCCCGGCTCATGCTGCTGGACGAGCCGTTCGGCGCACTCGACGAGATCACCCGGCTGGATATGCAGGAGGAACTGCTGCGGCTCTACCGCGACAATGCCTTCACCGCGCTGTTCATCACGCATTCGGTGTCGGAAGCGGTCTTCCTGGCCGGGCGGGTGGTGGTCATGTCGGCTCGCCCCGGCCGTATCCACGAGATCATCGATATCGATCTGCCGTACCCGCGCGAGAGGGACCTGCGCTACCAACCGGCCTTCAACGACCTGGTGTCCCGGGTTTCCCACGCGTTGAAAGCGGCCTGCTCATGAGCGTTCTCGTCCTGCCCCGCAAGATCGCGGTGCCGCTGCTGTCGACCGGATTGGCGCTGGGCGCGTGGTATCTGGTCTCGCTGGTGCTGCTGGCCCCCGACCGTCGCTTCCTGTTGCCGCCGCCGCATACCGTGTTCGCCGAATCCCTCAGTGATCCAGCGAAATTGGAGACCATGCTGCGGGCGCTGGCCGTCACCGGGCGGATCGCGGTGACCGGCTTGGCCATCGCCGCCGTGCTGGGCATCGCGGTCGGGGTGTTCATGAGCCAAGCCAAGATCTTCGAACGGGTCGTGTACCCGTACGCGGTTGTGCTGCAAGCCATTCCGGTGCTGGCCGTGGTGCCGCTGATCGGCCTGTGGTTCGGCTACGGCCCGGCCGCCCGCACCATCGTGTGCGTGCTCATCGCCGTGCACCCGATCATCGCCATGACCCTGTTCGGCATCCAATCCGTGGACCCCAACCTGCGCGAACTGTTCACCCTCGGCCGCGCGAATCGCCTGCGCCGCCTGGTATCCCTCGAGCTACCGGCCGCGCTGCCGTCCATCATGGCCAGCCTGCGCACCGCCGCCGGCCTCTCGGTCACCGGCGCGGTCATCGGCGACATGTTCTTCGCCAAGGGCCAGCCGGGCATCGGCACCCTGCTCGACACCTACCGCGCCCGCCTGCAATCGGAGGATCTGCTGGCCGCGCTGGTGCTGGCCGCCCTGTTCGGCGTCACCGTCTTCGCGGTGTTCACCGCCGCCCAGCGCCTCACCGTCGGCCGCTGGCACGCCTCCGGCCGCTGACGCCGGCCCGAATTCATCAACACCTGTGGAGAACCCATGCACAACCTGCTGCGCCGTTGCGGCGTGGCCGCGCTGACCGCCCTCGTGGTCACCGTCGCCACCGCCTGCTCCGGCACCGAAACCGACACTCCCGCAGTCGCTCTGGAGCCCGCCGCTCCGGAACAGCAACTCGCCGGCGTCTGCCCGGCTACCGTGACCGTGCAATTGCAATGGGAACCGGAAACCGATTCCGGGCCGATCTTCGGCCTGCTCGGACCGGGTTACCGGGTGGACGCCGACAACAGCAAGGTCACCGGGCCGCTCGTGGTGGGCGGCAAGGACACCGGCGTGAAGCTGGAGATCCGGGCCGGCGGACCCGCCATCGGATTCCAGACGGTGCCCTCGCAGATGTACGTCGATCCGTCGATCACGCTGGGGCTCAGTCATTCCGAGCACGCCATCGCCGCGGCGGGCAAGCAGCCGCTGGTCGCCGTGACCACGCTGCTGCGCTACAGCCCGCAGATGCTCATGTGGGATCCCAAGACCCATCCGGACTGGAAGGGCATCGCCGATATCGGTAAATCCGGTGCGCCCGTGGTGGTTTCGAAAGGCCAGCTGTATCCGGACTGGCTGGTGGCGCGCGGCCTGGTGAGCGCCGGGCAGATCGACGCCTCCTACGACAACTCGCCCTCGCGCTTCGTCGCCGACCCGGGCTTCGCACAGCAGGGCTTCGCCAACTCCGAACCGTACGTCTACCAGCACGAAGTGCGGGCCTGGAACAAGCAGATCGCCTACCAGCTGCTGCGCGATGTCGGATACGAGGGCTACGCCCGCACCGTCAACGTGCGCGCCGACAAGCTGAACGAACTGCGGCCCTGCCTGCAACGCCTGGTGCCCATGATCCAAAGGGCCACAGCCGAATTCCGCGCCGACCCGAGCCACGTGAACGACGTGGTCGTGGACGTCGTCGCCAAATCCCCGAAGTTCACCCCCTACAGCGCCGAGCTGGCGGCCTTCGGTTCCAAGGTCCTCATCGACAACGGCCTGATCGGCGGCGACACCGACGGCGTGATCGGCGGCTTCGATCTGGCCCGCGTGCAGCGGGTGATCGACGAATTCGCGCCCATCCTGCGCCGCGGCGGCTCCGACGTGCCCGCCGGGCTCGCCGCGAAAGACCTCGTCACCACCGAATTCCTGGACCGCACCGTCACCGCCGGGTGAAAACCCCCGAACGACAAGGAAATCCGATGACCACCAGTTACGACCTGTCCGAAGTCGCCCGCGAACAGCGGATGGGCGGCGCCGGTTCGGAAACCGCCCGCGAGATCCGCGTCATCGACCTCACCGATTTCGAGGAGCGGCGCGCCGAGATCACCGAACAGCTCTGGATCGCCGCCACCGAGATCGGGTTCTTCCAGCTGTCCGGGCACGGCATTCCGCAGGAGCGCATCGATGCCGTATTCGGGCGCACCGCGGACTTCTTCGCCCTCGACGAGGCCGTGAAAGCGCAATACCCGCTGGTGAAAGCGAACAACTCCGGGTGGGAGAGCCTGAGCCAGGTGCGGCCGTCCATCGGCGTGCCGGATCAGAAGGAGTCCTACCAGATCACCCGGCCGCACATGGACGGGCTGTGGCCGAGCGAGACCGAACTGCCCGGATTCGTCAGCGCCGTACTGGAATTCGAGCGCGACTGCTGGACCGTGGCCATGCGGGTGCTGTCCTGCTTCGCCGATCGCCTGGGCCTGCCCCGCGATCACTTCACCCGCGCCCACGATCCGGAATCCGCCGAATATCAATCCACCCTGCGGCTGCTGCACTACTTCGCCGTGCCCGCCGAACTGCGCGACGTGCCCGGGCGCTGGCGGGCCGGCGCGCACACCGACTTCGATTGCCTCACTCTGCTTTTCCAGCGCGACGGGCAGGGCGGGCTGCAGGTCTGCCCCGGCAAGGAGATGGAGAACCAGCAGTGGACCTCCATCACCCCGTCCTCCTCGCTCATCACCTGCAATATCGGCGACATGCTCACCCGCTGGAGCGACGACCTGCTGCCGTCCAACTTCCATCGGGTGCGCAGCCCCGGCGCGGACGAATACCAGGGCGACCGCTACTCCATCGCCTACTTCGCCCAGGCCGACCGCGACGCGATCATCGAAGGACCCCGCGGCGTCTACCCGCCCGTCACCGCCGCCGACTTCCTCACCCAGCGCGTCCAGGCCAACTACCGCCCGCAAGGGTAATTTCGAACCGACCAGGAAGGACCATTCCATGACCGAACCGGACGGCGAGCTGCTCGGGCCGAGCGTGCACCGGCAACTCCGGCAGCTCGTCCTGTCCGGCGAACTGGAACCGGGCGCGCCACTGAGCGTGCTCGCCCTCTCCGCGCGACTCGGCGTGAGCCGCAGCCCCGTTCGCGAAGCCGTCCAGCAACTCATCTACGAGGGCCTGGCGGTGAACGTGCCGCACGCCGGCGCCCGCGTGGCCGTGGTGGACGACGCCCAGATCCGCGACGTGCTCGCGGTCCGGGCGGTCCTGGACGGCCTCGCCGCCGCCGGCGCCGCCACCCGCCTCACCGAAGCCGACCTCGGCAAACTCACCACCATGCTCGCCATCCAGGATCAGCACCTGCGCGACAACGCCGACCCGGCCCGCGACGCCGCCCTGGACCTGGAATTCCACACCTTCATCCGCGATCGTTCCGGAAACCGCACCCTCGCAGACGAACTCGCCCGCCTGGAAGCCCAAGCCCACCTCTACCGCGGCGACCTCTGGCAGCACCCCCGCAACCGCACCACCGCCCTCCGCGAACACCGCCGCATCCTGGAAGCCCTCGAATCCGGTTCCGCCCCCGACGCCCGCACCGCCGCCGAGGCCCACGTCTGCGGCCTGATCACCCGCATGGACCGCCGCTAGCCCGGATCCGCCCGCGAGAGCCCGCCCTCGCTCCTTGGTGCGGGTGGCTCGAGAGATCTGCGCGAGCCCGCCACATTCCTTGGGGGTTAGGGGGCGAAACCCCCGAGAGTCCCGGGAGGTGGGATACCTCAGTGCGCGCTGCGGTAGGCGGGGGCCTTGCTGGACCCGGCCGGGGTGAGGGTGCGCAGGAGCGGGAGGGTGCGTTGCGGGACGACCGTCGACAGCACGATCACGCTGTGTGAGCGGGTGACCGCCGTGCTGCGGTCGATGCTGAGCAGCACGCTCTGCAGCCCGGCGTGGGAGTCCGCTCCGATGCGGCACAGCACGTCTCCGGAACCGGTGGTCGCGTATGCCTCCAGCACCCCGGGAATCGCCTCCAGGTCGGCCGCCACCGCGTCCAGCGCACCCTGCGCGATCTCCAATGTCACGAACGCCTGCACGTCGAAACCCGCTGCGGTGACATCGATCTGGGGGTCGTAGGAAGCGATGACCCCCGCCTCCTCCATGCGCGCGATGCGCGACTGCACCGTCGCCCGCGCCACCCGGGTCCGCCTGGACAGCTCCAGGATCCCCGCCTTCTGGTAGTCGTGCATGGCGGTCAGAATCGCCAGGTCAAGTTCGTCCAGTCTGGCGGGTGTGCGTGCCATGGCGGACCTCCGCTCGCGCTCGATGCTCCTATTCAAATTGTCCAGCACCAGCCGCCTCGAGGTGACGCAATTCACCAGAGTGTCCAGTGAATCTCGGCGATATTGCCTAGCCGCCGCGGCCGGAGATTTCCTGGGTACATGAGCATCGAGACCCCCGCCGCCCCCCGCTCCGGTGATCTTCCCGGTGACGACGAACTGCGCCGCCTCGTCGGACTGGTCGACCACGATGCCGCCGCCGACCCCTTCCCCGTCCTCGGCTGGGACGCGCTGGTGTGGGTGGTCGGCAATGCCACCCAGACCGCGCACTATCTGCAATCCGCCTTCGGCATGCGGCTGGAGGCGTACTCCGGTCCCGAGACCGGCAACCGTGATCACAAGGCCTTCGTATTGCGCAGCGGCGGCGCCCGATTCGTGATCAAGGGCGCGGTGGACCCGGACAGCGCACTGGTCGGGCATCACGATCGGCACGGCGACGGCGTGGTGGACATCGCGCTGGAGGTGCCCGATGTGGACCGCTGCATCGCGCGCGCCCGCGCACAGGGTGCGACCGTGCTCGTCGAACCGCACGACGAGACCGACGAATACGGCACCGTGCGCTCGGCCGCCATCGCCACCTACGGCGAAACCCGGCACACCCTCGTGGACCGCTCCCGCTACGACGGGCCGTACCTGCCGGGGTATCAGCCGCGCAGCTCCGCCTATCGCAGCCGGGCAGGTGCGCCCAAGCGCATCTTCCAGGCCATCGATCACGTGGTCGGCAATGTGGAACTCGGGCAGATGGACGAATGGGTCGAGTTCTACCGCCGCGTCATGGGATTCGAGAACATGGCCGAATTCGTCGGCGACGACATCGCCACCGACTACTCGGCCCTGATGAGCAAGGTCGTCGCCAACGGCAACCATCGCGTCAAGTTCCCGCTCAACGAACCCGCGCCCAGCCGCAAGCGCTCCCAGATCGACGAATACCTGGAGTTCTATCGCGGTCCCGGCGTCCAGCACATCGCCCTCGCCACCGGCGACATCCTCACCGCCGTCGACGTATTGCGCAGGGAGGGAATCGAATTCCTGGACACCCCGGACACCTACTACGAGGACCCGGAACTGCGCGCCCGCATCGGCCATGTCCGCGTGCCGGTGGAGGAACTGCAGCGCCGCGGCATCCTGGTCGATCGCGACGAGGACGGCTACCTGCTGCAGATCTTCTGCAAACCCATCACCGACCGGCCCACCGTCTTCTTCGAACTGATCGAGCGCCACGGCTCGCTGGGCTTCGGCAAGGGCAACTTCAAGGCATTGTTCCAGGCCATCGAACGCGAACAGGACGCACGCGGAAACCTCTGAGCTGTGTTCGATTTGCCCTCCGCTTCGCTCCGGGCGGGTTCGCGGCCCCAATGTCTCGTTCTTCCCTCCCTCCGCTCCCCCGCTTCGCTCCTCCGCTCCACTCGGTCCAGAACGAGCCGGGCCGCGAACCTGCGGCGTTGCTGCGTCGCGACCTGTTGTCGTGGTGCACAGTAGAGTTCAGGGCATGCGGATGACGTCGGCGCTTGTCACGGGGTTGAGCCTCGCGCTTTTGCTGTCGGCCTGCGGGGGGAGCGACGATTCGGGCATGCCGTCCGGGCCGGTGAAGGCTCCGCCGAAGGTCGCGACGCTGGGCCCCTTCGTGGGGGAGTGCGGGCACCTCACCGATGACGAGGTGCGCGATATCGGCGGCCTGGGCAGCGTCTCGCGGGTGTTCAAGAACGCGGTCGGCTGCAATTGGCAGGGCGGCGGCATCGGTTCCTCCAGCGTCACCTTCGCCTCCTATCGCGGCAGCCCCATCGATCGTGAGAAGGCGTGGGTGAACAGCGTCGGCCGCGATCCGCAGACCATCGAGGTGGGCGGGAAGAAGGGCTTCCAGGCGCTGGACCCGCGCGGCAGCGTCTGCGATCTGGCCGTGCAGCTCGACGACGACTTCTTCGAATGGTCCATGTCCTACGGCGTCTTCGGGGTGAGCAATCAGGGCAACCCGTGCGACCGCACCCGCAAGATGGCGGAACTGACCGTGCAGCGGCTCGGCTCATGAAGGGACGCGACATGCGGCGCAGCGGCGCGATCGTGCTGGCGGTGCTCGGCCTGACCGCGACCCTGGCCGGCTGCGGCAAGACCGTCCCGGGCACGGCGCTGCCCGCCGGCTCCGGCACCGGCGGCAGTACAAAGATCAATACGAACTTCGACAAACTGCTGCGCGAATGCGAGGTGGTCTCGCTCGACGAGATCGGCAAGGCGGTCGGCGAAGGCACCTACGTGAACCCCTCCTTCAACGGAGCGGTCTGCATGTGGGATCTGGACGGCGGCTCGATCGGCAGCGGCATGGTGACGCTCAGCTGGTACGAAGAGGGCTCGCTGAGCAACGAGAAGCAGAACAACGATCGGCTCGGTTATGTGACCAACGACATAACCGTGCAGGGCCGCCGATCGCTGGAAACCCGTCGCCCCAATGACGCGGACTCGTGCGGAGTGAGCGCACCGGCCGCCGACACCGGGATCGTCGGGTGGTGGATCAACTATCGCGCCGGCTCCAGCCACCCCGACCCCTGTGAAGGGGCCCGGAAGCTGGTGGAATTGACCCTGAATCTGGCGCGATAACGGCTCTACCAGCCGCGCTCGAGGGACCCCTTTTTGCCCCCGAAAACGGCAACGAGTATCGTGGACCGCTGTGCCCGGAAGCATTCGGGCAGGTTTGTGCGCAGTACGTAGGCCAGCGAGAGCGGCTGACCGTTCCAGCGCGCCCTGAAAAGGGTTAGTGCGCTGCGTATGACACGCCCGACCTCGTGGACGCGATATGCCACGTGAACTGGGCGGAACGCTCGAATGACAAAGGCATGAAGTTCCAGACACCTGGTTACTAATAAGGAAAGCCGGTCTATGCCAACCATCAACCAGCTGGTCCGCAAGGGTCGCCGCGACAAGGTCGCCAAGACCAAGACTGCGGCCCTCAAGGGGAGCCCGCAGCGTCGTGGCGTGTGCACCCGCGTGTACACCACGACCCCGAAGAAGCCGAACTCCGCGCTGCGTAAGGTCGCGCGTGTTCGCCTGACCAGCGCGGTCGAGGTCACGGCTTACATCCCCGGCGAAGGCCACAACCTGCAGGAGCACTCGATGGTGCTCGTTCGCGGCGGTCGTGTGAAGGACCTCCCGGGTGTGCGCTACAAGATCATCCGCGGCTCGCTCGACACCCAGGGTGTCAAGAACCGCAAGCAGGCCCGCAGCCGCTACGGCGCCAAGAAGGAGAAGAGCTAATGCCGCGTAAGGGCCCCGCTCCCAAGCGTCCCCTGATCAACGATCCGGTCTACGGCTCGCCGCTGGTGACGCAGCTCGTCAACAAGATCCTCCTCGACGGCAAGAAGTCGACTGCCGAGCGCATCGTCTACGGCGCCCTCGAGCAGGCCCGTGAGAAGACCGGCACCGATCCGGTCGTGACCCTGAAGCGCGCGCTGGACAACGTCAAGCCCGCCCTCGAGGTCAAGCCCCGTCGTGTCGGTGGCGCCACCTACCAGGTGCCGGTCGAGGTCCGTCCGGGCCGCGCCAACACCCTCGCGCTGCGCTGGCTGGTCAACTACTCCCGCGCCCGTCGCGAGAAGACCATGGTCGAGCGTCTGGCCAACGAGCTGCTGGATGCCAGCAACGGTCTCGGTGCTTCGGTGAAGCGCCGTGAGGACACCCACAAGATGGCCGAGTCGAACCGGGCCTTCGCGCACTACCGCTGGTGACCTGTGGCCCGGCCCTCCGTTCGGAGCTGCCGGGAGACGAGTCACATGTCGGGCGCGACCGCCGAGCTGCGTAAGCGAGGCACTTTCGCGTCGCGCCCGACGTTGACACCGAGGGCCTCACCAACCCTGAGGCCCATCCCGTTGAATCCCAACTAGCTACGAGCGGGGAAGATTTCCGTGGCACAGGAAGTGCTCACCGACCTGAACAAGGTCCGCAACATCGGCATCATGGCCCACATCGATGCGGGCAAGACCACCACCACCGAACGCATCCTGTTCTACACCGGCATCACCTACAAGATCGGTGAAGTTCACGATGGCGCCGCCACCATGGACTGGATGGCGCAGGAGCAGGAACGCGGCATCACCATCACGTCCGCCGCGACGACCTGTTACTGGAACGACAACCAGATCAACATCATCGACACCCCCGGCCACGTCGACTTCACCGTCGAGGTGGAGCGTTCGCTGCGCGTGCTCGATGGCGCCGTCGCGGTGTTCGACGGCAAGGAAGGCGTCGAGCCGCAGTCCGAGCAGGTGTGGCGTCAGGCCGACAAGTACGACGTGCCGCGTATCTGCTTCGTGAACAAGATGGACAAGCTGGGCGCGGACTTCTACTTCACCGTGCAGACCATCAAGGACCGCCTGGGTGCGAAGCCGCTGGTCATCCAGCTGCCGATCGGCGCCGAGGACACCTTCGAGGGCATCGTCGACCTGGTCGAGAACAATGCCAAGGTCTGGCGCGGCGAGACCAAGCTCGGTGAGCAGTACGAGGTCACCGAGATCCCGGCCGATCTCAAGGAGCGCGCCGAGCAGTACCGCCAGGAGCTGCTCGAGACCGTCGCCGAGTCGGACGAAGCGCTGCTGGAGAAGTTCTTCGGCGGTGAGGAGCTCTCGATCGAGGAGATCAAGGGCGCCATCCGCAAGATGACCGTCAACTCCGAGCTCTACCCGGTGCTGTGCGGTTCGGCGTTCAAGAACAAGGGCGTGCAGCCCATGCTCGACGCCGTCGTGGACTACCTGCCGTCGCCGCTGAACGTCGAGTCGGTCCAGGGCCACGTGCCCAACAAGGAAGACGAAGTGCTGACCCGGAAGCCGTCCTCGGACGAGCCTTTCGCGGCGCTGGCGTTCAAGATCGCCACCCACCCCTTCTTCGGCAAGCTGACCTACGTCCGTGTGTACTCCGGCAAGGTCGACTCCGGCGCCCAGGTCATCAACGCGACCAAGGGCAAGAAGGAGCGTCTGGGCAAGCTCTTCCAGATGCACTCCAACAAGGAGAACCCGGTTCCCGAGGCCGTGGCCGGCCACATCTACGCGGTCATCGGTCTGAAGGACACCACCACGGGTGACACCCTGTGCGATCCGCAGAACCAGATCGTGCTGGAGTCCATGACCTTCCCGGATCCGGTCATCGAGGTGGCCATCGAGCCGAAGACGAAGGCCGACCAGGAGAAGCTGGGCACCGCGATCCAGAAGTTCGCGGAAGAGGACCCCACCTTCAACGTGAAGCTGGACCAGGAGACCGGCCAGACCGTCATCGGCGGTATGGGCGAGCTCCAGCTCGACATCTACGTCGACCGCATGAAGCGCGAGTTCAAGGTCGAGGCGAACATCGGTAAGCCGCAGGTGGCCTACCGTGAGACCCTCACCAAGACGGTGGACAAGTACGAGTACACCCACAAGAAGCAGACCGGTGGTTCGGGCCAGTTCGCCCGCGTCATCATCTCGCTCGCGCCGCTGGTCGACGCCGAGGACGGTGCCACTTACGAGTTCGAGAACAAGGTCACCGGTGGCCGCGTTCCGCGTGAGTACATCCCCTCGGTCGACGCGGGTATCCAGGACGCCATGCAGTACGGCGTGCTCGCCGGCTTCCCGCTGGTGAACGTGAAGGCCGCGCTGCTCGACGGCGCCTACCACGAGGTCGACTCCTCGGAAATGGCGTTCAAGATCGCTGGCGCGATGGCCCTCAAGGAAGCGGCCCGCAAGGCCGGTCCGGTGATCCTCGAGCCGCTGATGGCGGTCGAGGTCACCACGCCCGAGGACTACATGGGTGAAGTGATCGGCGACCTGAACTCCCGCCGTGGCCAGATCCAGGCCATGGAGGAACGCAGTGGTGCCCGTGTCGTCAAGGCGCTGGTTCCGCTCTCTGAGATGTTCGGCTACATCGGTGACCTGCGGTCCAAGACCCAGGGCCGGGCGAACTTCTCGATGGTGTTCAATTCGTACGCGGAGGTTCCGGCCAACGTGTCGAAGGAGATCATCGCCAAGGCGACCGGCGAGTAATTCGCTGTCGGGGCGGGTTCTCCGGAAGCCGCCCCGAATCGGTCGTCGAACGACCCCCTGTAATACAAACCGCACTGCTGCAAAAAGCACGCACTAACTAGTCCAGGAGGACAACAGTGGCGAAGGCGAAGTTCGAGCGGACGAAGCCCCACGTCAACATCGGCACCATTGGTCACGTCGACCACGGCAAGACCACGCTGACCGCGGCGATCACCAAGGTGCTGGCTGACAAGTACCCGGACCTGAACGCGGCCTTCGCGTTCGACCAGATCGACAAGGCTCCGGAGGAGAAGGCTCGTGGTATCACGATCAACATCTCCCACGTCGAGTACCAGACCGAGAAGCGTCACTACGCGCACGTCGACGCCCCCGGCCACGCCGACTACATCAAGAACATGATCACCGGTGCCGCCCAGATGGACGGCGCGATCCTGGTCGTGGCCGCCACCGACGGCCCGATGCCGCAGACCCGTGAGCACGTGCTGCTCGCCCGTCAGGTCGGCGTGCCCTACATCCTGGTCGCGCTGAACAAGTCGGACATGGTCGACGACGAGGAAATCCTCGAGCTCGTCGAGATGGAGGTCCGCGAACTGCTGGCCGGCCAGGAGTTCGACGAGGATGCGCCGGTCGTGCGCGTCTCCGGTCTGAAGGCGCTCGAGGGCGACCCGAAGTGGACCGAGTCCATCGTCGAGCTGATGAACGCCGTCGACGAGTCGATCCCGGACCCGGTCCGTGAGACCGACAAGCCGTTCCTGATGCCGATCGAGGACGTCTTCACGATCACCGGTCGTGGCACCGTCGTCACCGGTCGTATCGAGCGTGGCATCATCAACGTGAACGAGGAAGTCGAGATCGTCGGCATCCGCGAGAAGACCACGAAGACCACCATCACCGGCATCGAGATGTTCCGCAAGCTGCTGGACAACGGCCAGGCGGGCGACAACGTCGGTCTGCTGGTCCGTGGCATCAAGCGCGAAGATGTCGAGCGCGGCCAGGTCGTCGTGAAGCCGGGCACCACCACTCCGCACACGGAGTTCGAGGGCCAGGCCTACATCCTGTCGAAGGACGAGGGTGGCCGCCACACCCCGTTCTTCAACAACTACCGCCCGCAGTTCTACTTCCGTACCACGGACGTGACCGGCGTCGTGACCCTCCCCGAGGGCACCGAGATGGTCATGCCCGGCGACAACACCGAGATGAGCGTCAAGCTCATCCAGCCGGTCGCCATGGACGAGGGCCTGCGTTTCGCGATCCGTGAGGGTGGCCGCACCGTCGGTGCCGGTCGCGTCACCAAGATCATCAAGTGATTTCCTGAAATCACCCGGTGATTCGCTGAATCGCTAGTCGAACGGCGTCGCTCCGAAAGGAGCGGCGCCGTTTGCCTTTTCAGGCGTCCTTACCGAATATGGGCCGCCCCTGCTCGTCCACCCAGTCGGTGACCGCGGTGCCCGAAACCATGCCGTCCGTACCCGGCATGACGGTCAACGGCCGCTCGTCCTTGTACGCTTCGGCCATCTCGTGCGCCCGCTTGCGGTGCTTCTCTTCGATCTCGGGTTCCGGGATCATCTCGCGCTCGTCCTGTTTCGCGGATTCCGCGTGGATCCGCCGCTCCTGTTCGCTCATGCGGGGGTTTTGCCCGGGTGAGCGCGGATCAAACGGGTCAGCTGTGGACGGGCAGTGCCCCGAGCAGCAGGCCGGAATCGAAAGCTGCTGCGGCGGAGGGCAATTCGCCGGGCCGGCCGGAGGAGAGCACGCGGACGGTGCCGGTGCCGGCGGTGGGGCGGCCGAGGGCGTCCATGCGGCGCAGGGTCTGTCCCGCCACGGCTTCGGCGCTGTCGAAGATCCGCACGCCGCGGGGGAGCGCGGCGAGGATGGCATCGAGCACCAGGGGGTAGTGGGTGCAGCCGAGCACGATGCCCTCGGTATCGGCCGGGGTGCGGGCGGCGGCGCTGGCGATGGCCTCGGTGATGGCGGGCAGATCCCCGCGGTCGATGGCGTCGGCGAGTCCGTGGCAGGCCACGCCGGTGACTGCGGCGTCGCCGCCGAACTTGGCGATCAGGTCGGCTTGGTAGGCGCTGGCGGTGGTGGCGGCGGTCGCCCAGACGGCAACCGTGCGGCAAGCGGCGGCGGCGGGTTTGATGGCGGGGACGGTGCCGATCACCGGCACGTCCGGACCGACCTCGGCGCGCACCTGTTCCAGCGCGGTCACGCTGGCCGTATTGCAGGGCAGCACAATGACTTCCGCGCCCTCGCGCAGGGAGGTGCGCGCGGTCTCGAGGACCCGGTCGACGACCCACTGCTCGGGTTTCGGTCCCCACGGCGCACCGTCGGGATCGGTTTGCAGCAGCAAATCGAGATCGGGCCGCAGCTTCCGCAACCATGCGGCGGTGGGCAGCAGGCCCAGGCCGGAATCGATGAGCGCGACGATCACATCAGTCACGGTAGTGAAAGGGACCGCTCCGGCGCGAACCGCGGGTCCGCTCGGAGCGCCCGCACCCCGCTTTACCTGCGGGGTAATTGGCCGCCGGGCCATCGCGCCCTACCGTCGGGGGATCGCCTCGCCCGAAGGAACGCCCATGACCGTCTACGGTTTCGCCCATCTGCGCGTCCGCCGCCCGCATCCGGAGATCATCGAATACATCGAGCGGGTGCAGGAGACCCTCGACCCCTTCGACGGCCGCTTCGTCATTCACGGCCCGCCGGTGGAGGTGGTCGAGGGGGATTGGTCCGGCAGCATGGTGCTGATCGAGTTCCCGGACCTCGAGACCGCCCGCGCCTGGTACGCCTCACCGGCTTACCGCGAGATCATCCACCTGCGCACCGACCACATCGACGGAGATCTGGTCCTCGTCGAGGGCGTCGGACCGGACTACCACCCGCGTGAACGCGCCGCCAAGCTGCGCGCCGCCGCGACCGCCGAACACCGGGCGTAGGCGCACCCCTCCGTCGTTCCGGCGCGCTCAGCCGATCGCGGCGGCGACACCCGCGGCCAGCTGGGCGCGCATCTTCATCACCTTGCCGGTCATGCTCGCGCCGACCACCGCGACGAGGGTGCCCCCACGGAGGTAGTGGGCCAGGAACTTTCGGCCCTTGTCCTCGATGATCTGCACTTCGTCGGCGAGCGCCGGAATGCCGAGCACCTGGATCTTCATGTCGTACTGATCGCTCCACACGTACGGAACCTGCACGCCCGCAGCCGCTTCCGTGCCGAGCAGCGCATTGGCCAGCAGGGTGGCCTGCTCGCCCGCATTGGTCCAGTGCTCGACGCGTTTGTTGCGCCCGGTGGCGTGCGGCCAGGAAGCCACGTCGCCGACCGCCCAGACGCCGTCCACGGCGGTGCGCCCGGCTTCGTCGGTGAGCACGCCGCCGCCTTCGGCGGGTGCGGCCAGCGGGATGCCGGAGTCGGCGAGCCAGTCGGTCACCGGGATCGAGCCGATGCCGATGACCACCAGATCGGCGTCCACCACGCTGCCGTCGGTCAGCTGGACGCCGGTGACGGATTCGCCTGCGTCACCGCCGTTCTCGGTCACGATGCCGGCGATGCCGATACCGCAGCGCAGGTCGACGCCTTCCTCGACGTGCAGCCGCGCCACCAGCCCGCCGATCTCCTCGCCGAGGGCGGCGGCCAGGGGAGTGGGCTGGGGTTCGATCAGGGTCACGTCGAGGCCGCGGGCGCGGAAGCTGGCGGTGAGCTCGCAGCCGATGAACCCGCCGCCGACCACCACCGCGCGCGTGGCGGTAGCGAGGTGTTCGCGCAGGGCCGCCGCATCGGCATGCGAACGCAGCACGTGCACCCCGGCCGCCTCGGGCAGGCCCGGAATCCGCCGCGGCCGCAGTCCGGTCGCGATGATCAACCGGTCGTACCCGATCCGCGAACCGTCGGCCAGCGCCACCTCGCGCGCCGCCGTATCGACACCGGTGGCAGCGGCCCCCAAGCGCAGCGTGATGCGCTGTTCGGCGAAGAATTCGGCGGGCCGCAGCACGGTGTCGTCGGTTTCGCCGCGAACGTAC
This sequence comes from Nocardia yamanashiensis, assembly GCF_021183565.1. NCBI lineage: Bacteria > Bacillati > Actinomycetota > Actinomycetes > Mycobacteriales > Nocardiaceae > Nocardia > Nocardia yamanashiensis. Next base: position 5,117,673 of record NZ_CP089226.1, on the reverse strand, counting down.
TGTTTGGACAGCGGCGGCCGGTCGTACGGCGGTCGATCCTCATCGCCCAGGAGGGTGATTTCACCCGCGTAACCAGCCCGGCGGAGTTCCTCGGCGGTGCGCAGGCCCGCCAGCCCCGCGCCAACAATTAGAACGTGTTCCACCGACTGTGACATAGCGCAAACCATATCTGTTCATCGCGGCGCGCGGCGCTGTGTCCCGCACCACACCCGAGCTGGTGCTGAATCGTAGCCGGGCATTTATTGATCGGGCGGTCAATCAGGAATACAACGGAAGCAGGACATATCCTCAGCCTTTAAGGAGGCACATCATGTTCACCGAGAGCCGCACACAGGACGCTGTGGCTGTAGTACTCGGCGCTTTCACCGCCCTGTCCACCCTCTGGGTCGACCACAGTGACAAGGCCTTCTGGACCCTCGTGGTCCTCGGCGTGCTCATCGCCGCCACCGGACTCGGCCGCATGGCCAAGGTCCTGTCCGACACCGCCGATTACGCGCTCGGTCTGCTGGGTGTGCTGTTGTTCGTCTCCCCGTGGGTGATGAGCTTCGACAACTACAGTGGTGCTTCATGGACCGCGTGGGTGGTGGGCGCACTGACGGTAGTGATCGCACTGGCCGCGATGCCGGCCGTGTCGACCCGTCTGCACGCGGTGACGCATCACTGATGCAGATGCCTCGTGCCCCCCGAGCGGGGCGTCGCCGGAGCAAGAAAACCGATGGCGACGCCCGTCAGCTCATCCTGGATGCCGCCGAAACCCTTTTCGCGGCACAGGGGTTCGATGCCACGCCGACCGCGGCCATCGCGACCGCGGCCGGCGTTCCCAAGGGTCTGGTGTTCTACTACTTCCCCACCAAGGACGCAATTCTGTCGGCGCTCATGGCCGAACGCGTACCGCCGCAGCCGATCGACGACATCTTCGAGGTGGTCGTCTCGGGTGATCCGGCGAAGAGCCTGGTGAATCTGGATGCCGCGGTGAATCTGCGCGATCATCATTCCTCGGTGCTGCGCGTCATCATGTGGCGCGAGGCCGATACCCATCCCGATGTGCGGAAGCAATTGCGCCGCATGCGCGATCAGCTGCTCGATGTCACCGCACGGGTACTGCAGGCGAGTGCTCCGGTTCCGGTGCAGCCGGGTACGCTGCGCGCGTGCGCGGCGGCGTGGGTGTCGGCCATGTTCGCCATCGCGAGCACCGATCGTCTGCACGCGCTGGACGGCCTGACGCTGCCGACCGCCGATGAGGTCATGAATGTGGCGCAGGTGGTGGCGGCGGGCATGACGCAGCTGGGCTGAATCCGGCGAACAGACCACTCGGTCTCACAAATCGTTTGCTGGCGTGTCGCTATACCTTTCGTCCCATTCTCGGGACACTCGTTCTGAAACGTTGTATATCCGCATTTGCTGCGAATTCTCGTGGAGGCATGAGTGAACGCCGGACGATTGCTACGTGGCCGGGCGCGAGCGGTGACCATGATGACGGCGATCGCCCTTATCGCCACCGTGCCGCTGACGCTGACCAGCCCGGCCGCGGTGGCCGAGCCCGCCTATCCGCGGCCCGACCCGGACCCCTTCTACGCCCAGCCCGCCGGCCTCGAAAACCAGGCTCCCGGCGACGTTCTCGAAACCCGGGCCATGCCCGCGAACCTGATGTTCCCCGAAACCTCGGTCACCCTGGTCAAATTCCGCTCCACCAGCTCGCAGGGCAAACCCATCGCCGCCGTCACCACCGTGCTCACCCCGCGCGAGCATCAGGTGAACGGACCGCTGCTGTCCTATCAGCACATCATCAACGGCCTCGGCGCGGACTGCGCGGTATCGAAGGTGCTGTACACCTCGGACCCGAAACTCGTGGTGCGCGAGGCGATCGCGCTGAACGCGGTGCTGCGGCGCGGGTGGTCCATCGCGCTGCCCGACCATCTGGGCCCGAATTTCGCCTACGGAGCGGCCAAGCTGGGCGGTCAGATCACCCTCGACGGAATCCGTGCGGCGCAGCGGGTTTCCGAACTGGGACTGGCCGCCAGCCCGGTCGCCATGACCGGCTACTCCGGCGGCGGCATGGCGACCGCGTGGGCGGCGGCGCTGGCGCCCACCTACGCGCCCGAACTGCGGATCGCGGGGGCGGCCTACGGCGGCGTGCCGATGAACCTGGTCAGCATGGTGCGCGCCATCGGCATGCAACCGCATCCGGCCTTCGGCCTGGCCATGGCCGCGGCGATCGGGCTGGAACGCGAATATCCGGACCGGCTGCCGGTGAGCACCCAGATGAATCAACTCGGCTTGACCACCCGCGACGCCATGGCCAACGGCTGCACCAACGAGATCATGCTGATCGGCGCGGGCCGCAGCGCCCGCGAATTCGCCGCCAGCACCTCCATGGTCGACGATCCGAACGTGCAGGCGGTGCTGGAGGAGAACAGTCTGGAATTCTTCGACGGCATCCCGAATATGCCGGTTTTCGAATGGCATTCCGGCAGCGATCCGCTGATTCCGGTGGACGCCATCGTCAACACCGATCGCCGCTACTGCGCCGCCGGAGTCCGCCTGCAAACCGATTCCAACATCTCCCCGGAACACCTTTCCGCGGCCGTCTTCGGCGTCCCGGCTGCCCTATTGTGGCTGGATGCGCGCTTGCGGGGGGAACCGGCGCCCGTCAAATGCTGATTCGTCAATGCCCCAATACCGTTGCTCGTGAATAGCTTTCGCAACATCCCGAGTCGCACCCCACCCGGTGCAACGGTAAGAATGTCGCCCATGGATGCCGATTTCTCGACCAGACTGGGTGAATCCCTGAACGCCCGGCGGGAGACCTACCGCCTCACCCACGGGGAACCCACTGGCCCGGGCACCGCGCCGACCCCGCCGCTCACCGGCATCGACACCGGTTCGAACCGCGCTCTCACCAACGGCTCCAGCCCGCGCTCCACGACGGGCGACGCCCCCGTGGAGCCGGTGCTGCGCCGCGCCTACACCGGCCGCAACGACGTCATTCCGGGCGCTTCGCGCTTCACGGGTTCGAACGGCATCGACCCGGGGTCGGGCTTCACCGGCACGCCGGCCCCCGATCCCGGCTACCCGGGCAGCGACAACGCGGCCCCCTCGATCGCCTACTCGGACCAGATTCCCGCCAATCCGGCCTCCAGCTACGCGGGCATCAACGGCATCGATCCCGCGCCCGGCTACCCGGGTGTGAACGGAGTGGATTCCGGTACCGGCTATTCGGGCGCGAACGGGTTCGATTCCGCCGGTGGTTACTCCGGTGCGAGCGGCGGCGATGCCGCGGGCGGCTACCCGCGCGTGAACGGATCCGATCCGGCCGCCGGATATTCGAGCGTGAACGGCGTCGATCCGATGCTCGGGTACACCCGGGGCGGCAGCTTCGACTCGATGCCGGGATACGCGAGCCCGAATGCGGCCGAACCCGTTTCCGGCGCCGCCGGGCTGACCGGCTACAGCTCGCCGGCCGAATCGGCCCAGCCGGTGCCGCGGCTGTCCCCGCCGCCCGCGGCCCTGCCCACCCGCACCCCTGGCGAATTCGCGCCGACTTCGTTCGCCACCGGCGAATCCGGCTCCGCCACCTTCGGTTCCACCCCCATGGCCGATGCCTTCGCCGCACCGGACGTCAGCGTCCCCCCGGCTGTCGAACAACCCGGCACGGGCGCGTCCGCCGATGCGGCGTCCTATCTCCCGCCCGCCGAGTCCTCGGTGTCCTCCTATCGCTCCCTGCTGGATTCGGTGGCGGCCGGCCTGCTGTCGGACGACCCCGCAACCCTCTCCGCCCGGATGGAATCCGCTCTGGCGGCCCACCGCTCCGCGCGCGAGACCGGCAGCCCCGCCATCCCGGTCGTGTCGGCGACCGACTCGGCCACGACGGGTTCCGCGCCCGCCGCGGATTCGACCGCGAGCACCGCCGCGGCGGCGGCCAGGATGCCGGCTTTCACCACCTCCGAACCGGAACCCCGTACCCCGGATCTCGCCGCGATGGAATCCGCGCGCGCCGCGACCGCGATCCGGCACGGATCCGCCGCTGACTTCCACGGTGCCCCCGCCGACAGCTCCGACGCCGCACCCGCGGCGTTCCCGGGCCAGGCCCCGGAATCCATTGATGCCATTGCCGGTTCCGCGCGCGCCACCGCTGCCGGCCCCGACACCACGCCGTCCCTGAGCCTGCCGGCGGTGGACCCGGCCACGCGCCGCCCGGCGGCCGCCGAACCGGCCGCGCGCCGCGCCGGCACCGTCCCCCCGTCGCCGCGCCGGGTGACGACGGGGACCGCCGCCACGCCCCGGATCGCCACGGCCGAACTGGAACTCAGCGCTTCGCTGCCGCCCGCCGATCTGGTCCCGGAGTCGAATCCCCGCCCGGCCGAAGCCGTCGCGGCCTCCGGCGATTCGCGCCCGGCCGAAGCCGCTGCGGCCTCCGACGATTCGCGCCCGGGCCGACGCCGGTCGGTCTCGACCTCGGAACTGTCCGAACCCCGCACCGCGGAGCTGAATTCGATATCGGCCCCGGAGGCAGCCGTGCCCGCGCCCCAGCCCGCAGCCGTGGGCGAGCCGGTGCGGCGCGAACCGAAAGCGGACGAGCCCGTGTGGCGGGAATCCAACGACGACCCGGCGGAACAGCTTTCGCCCGCTCGCCGGAAGACTGCCGAATCACCGCGGACCGCAGGCGAATCCGAGCTCACGCCGGACCGAACGGGAGAATCCGAAGTGCTGTCCGATCGACCCTCGCTCCGCGAATCGTCCGCGGCGGCCACCCCGCGCAACGCCACCGCCGCGCCGCCGAGGTCCCGCCGCGCCGCCCGGGAAAGCGCACGCGCCCAAGAGAATTCGGCTCCCGTGCGGACCGATTTCCGGGAGCCGGGCTCCACCTCCATCGGCCTCCCCGAGATCATGCGCCTGCTCGTGGCCAGCCAGGATCTCGAAGCCGCCGCACTGCAAGCCGAAGCGGGCGACATCACCGTCTCGGACCTGGCCCGCGCCGCCCGCCGCACCCGTCACGCGGCGGTCGACCTGGTGACCTCCTGGTACGGCGGAGCCGATCAGATGCGCGTCTTCGGCGAGATGCTGCTACGCGCAGCGGGTGAAACCGCCTGATGCTAGCCACCGAAGGCCAGCCCGGTGACCTATCGATCCGCTGGCCCGAAATCACCCGCCTCCTGATCGCCAGCCACGAGCTGGAAACCGCCGCCGATCGAGCCGAAGCGGGCGACATCACCGTCACCGAGCTGGCTCGCGCCGCCCGCCGCACCCGCCGCGCCGCCGCCGACCTCATCGCCGTCTACTACGACGCCGACCGGCCCGCGCCCGCCGCGCCGCCGGACTCGGAGGGCGCCACCGCGGAGCGTTGAGATCGACGCAGCCTGAACACGTTGCGGCCGTGCGTTATTGGTCGAATTGTCCACTGCTGCCAGGCGGGATCGCCGTAACCTGTTGCCCTGCTTCGGCATCTCGCTTCTCGATGCCTTCCAGCTTCAGTCCGACCAATGCGGGCGGCGGCTCGCCCGGATCTGCCGGCCGCCGGTTCACGAACTCGATTCCCAGCACCCGTGTCTCGATTCCGCCGCCCGGTGTCGTCAACCACACTCGATCGCCGATCTTCAGTGTGCCGCGCCGGATCTCACCGATCACGTAGGTGCCGCGCCCGGTGATCGTGAAGGCGCTGTCGATCTCCAGGAGAAACGGCTCGGCATCGGCGCGGTCGTCCATGTCCGCATCGTCGCATCCGGGGTGTGCGGTAGGGGCTACAGCCAGCGGGACACGCCGCCGTGGTGGGAGCAGGTACCGCTGCGGGACTGACTGTAGGAGTAGGTGCCGTCGCCGCATTGCGCGGTCGCGCCCGGTGGGGTGGTGGCGGCGGAGACGGGATCGTGGACGCAATTGCCGCTCGCATTGCGGTAATAGCCATTGCCGCAGCCTGATTGGGTGGTCGGGGGCGAAGCTTCGGTGGTAGTCGTCTCCGGTGCGACCGGTTGCGGATCCGTGGTGGCAGCCGGTTGTGGGTCCGTGGTTGCGGCCGGTTGTGGGTCCGTCGTGGGCGCGGGTGCCGACGGCTCGGGCGCCGGTTGGGTGGTTTCCGCTTCGGCGGCAATGGGTTTCGGTGCGCTCGCGGCCGGTGCACCGGCGAGCGGGACGGCTGGGTCGGTGGTGGCGGACGGCGGCTGGGTCGTCGCCGGATCGGGGGCGGCGGTCGGCGGGACCGGAATCGTGGTGGCGACCGGTACGGGGGTCGCAGCGGGTGCGAGGGTCGCGCCCGCGGCGGAATCGACGGTGGGGGAGAGGGTGTGGTCGCCCGCTGCCGAAGCGGCGGCGACCGGTTTGCCGGGGGTGGTGTGGGTGGTGCAGCCCGTGAGGGTCATGGCCGTGAGGAGGGCGGTGAGGATGCCGGTGGTGACGCGCCTGCGGGATCGGAGGTGCATTGTCGCTCCAGGTCGGGGGCGCGCGGAGTGCGCGTCCGATGCCGGGGCTATCGGGGGTGGTGGCCGGGCATTACCGGCCGCGGCGTGGCGCGCAGGGTGTGTTGTCCGGTTCGGTGTGGGAGCGCGCGGGTGTCGGTGGGGTGGCAGATCATGGTGAGGTGGAACAGACGGCGGCCGCGGTGATGGCGGAGTTGGCGAAGGTTTCGGACGCGGCGGACGCCGTGCATCTGCAGCGGTTCTTCAAGACCGGGCCGGGGGAGTATGGGGAGGGGGACGTCTTCATCGGTGTGCGGGTGCCGGCGACCCGTGCGGTGGCGAAAGGTTTTGCCGGGCTGGAGCTTTCGGAAATCGACAAGCTGCTCGACAGCGAGGTGCACGAGCATCGCCTGGCAGGGCTGGTGATTCTGAACGCCCGGATGGCGAAGGCCATGGGCAAGCGCGCGCCGGACCCGGCGCTGCAGCAGCGGATCGTCGACCTGTACCTCGCGGCGGTGCGGCGCGGACGGGTCAACAACTGGGACCTGGTGGACGCCTCCGCCGAATTCGTGCTGGGCCCATGGCTGCTGGAGCGCCCGCGCGAGTTGCTGTTCGAGCTGGCCGCCCAGGAGTCGCTGTGGGAGCGGCGGGTCGCGCTGCTGACCACGTTCGCCTTCATCAAGGCGGGCGATACCGGAACCACCCTGGAACTGTGCGAGCTGCTGCTGCCGGACCGCCGGGATCTGATCCAGAAGGCGGTCGGCTGGATGCTGCGGGAGATCGGCAAACGAGTGGACCGCGCGCAGCTGACCGCGTTCCTGGACGCGCACGCCGCCGAGATGGGCCGGACCGCGCTCAGTTATGCGACCGAGCACCTGACCGCCGAGGAGCGCACCCGCTACCGCGCCCAGTGACCGATTCCGCACCGATCCGGCAAACGCCCGGTCAGGGCATGAATTGACGTTCCGAACCGCGACGACGCGCAGGCAAACACCATTTGTTCATCTTCAGTTCAGTTTACGTTAACCTACCGCAATCATTCTGTGATCAGCCCCAGTGGTCATGCGTCCAGCCCCGCGAGTTGTGGCGCGCATGAACGGTGATTCCCGGTAGGTCCGGATCTCGTTCGCCCACAACCCAATTCACAACCCAGCAGCGTATCGGCGAGCACCGTCGGGTGCCCGCCGTGGGGTCCTGCGCTGTCGAAATGCGCTATGTCTCTGAGAAAACTGCTTGTCCTGCCGTCCTCGGCGTTGATCGCCGCCGCCATCGTCTGCACCACCGGTCCGGCCGCCGCCGAGCTGCCGGGTGTTCCGGTCGAGCTCCAGCAACCGGCTCAGCAGCTGCAGCAAACCGCCGAGCAGTGGCAGCAAACCTTGCCGAAGGGTCAGCAGGACCAGGTCCAGCAACTGGTGCAGCAGCTCCCGGCCCCGTATTCGGGCCTGCTGCCGCCGGTCTTCGCCAATGATCTGGACGGCTGGATTCGCAATGCCATCTACGTCATGAACCAGCGCGCCATTCCCGGCAGCTACGACGGCATTTTCCGCAACATCATGCGGGAGTCCGGCGGTAACCCCCAGGCGATCAACCTCTACGACTCGAATGCCGCGGCGGGTATCCCGTCCAAGGGCCTACTGCAGGTGATCGACCCGACTTTCCAGGCGTACCACGTCGACGGCACCTCCTGGGATATCTACGACCCGGTCGCGAATATCGCCGCCGCATGCAACTACGCGGCGCATCGCTACGGGTCGATCGACAACGTCTTCGGCGCGTACTGAGCCCGTCTCAGAACTGAATCTTGAGGTGATCCGTCACCGGCCGCGCCTGGCACCCGAGGATGTACCCGTTGGCGATGTCCTCGGGGTCCAGGATTTCGGCGTTCTCCATTTCGACGGTCCCTTCGAGCACGGTGCACGCGCAGGAACCGCATTCGCCTTCGAGGCAGGAATAGGGAACGTCGAGACCCTTCGAGAGCATGATGTCGACCAGCGTCTGACTGCGCGGCCAGCTCATTTCGTGCGTCTCGCCGTCCAGCTCGACTTCGACGGTCGCCGCGTCGGCCTGTTCCTCGGCGCTGATTTCCGCCGGCGCCACTTCGGCGAACGGATCGCCGGAGAGCGAATTGAACACCTCGGCATGAGTCCGATTGCGCGGCACGCCGTTCTGCGCCAGCGCGTCGTGCACCCGATCCATGAACGGCTTGGGCCCGCACATGAATGCTTCGTATTCGCGGTAGGGCGCGGTCAGGGTCGCGAGCGCATCGGCGGTCGGCAGTCCCTGTAGGTGCTCCAGCCAATGGATGATCGCCAGCCGCTGCGGATGCTTGTCCGCGAGTTCGCGCAGCTCCGCGGCGAAGATGACATTGTCGTGATCGCGATTGGCGTACACCACCACGATGCGCCCGTTGCCGCGCGACAGCGCCGATTTCAGGATCGACATGACCGGCGTGACCCCGCTGCCGGCCGCGAAGAGCAACAGGTTCTCGTCCAGATTCTTGGGCGTGAAAACGCCTGAGGGCGGCAGGACTTCGAGTTCGTCCCCGGCTTTCACGTTGTCGCACACCCAGTTCGAGGCGTACCCGTCGGCGGTCCGCTTGACCGTCACCTTGGGCTTGTCGTCGGTGTGCGGCGAGCTCGCGAGCGAGTAGCAGCGCGCCACCGATCCGGTGAGATCGCTCGGAATGCGCAGCGTGAGAAACTGGCCCGGGGTGTAGCTGAAGCGTTCGCGCAGTTCCTCGGGCACGTCGAATACCAGCGAACAGGCGTCGGCCGTCTCGTTGATGACCGCGGAGACCCGCAGCACGGCCGATCGTGAGCTCTGCGGTACGTCGACGGTGGTCATAGTGTCCTCTCGAACCCGGCGTGGCCGGTACGGCTTTTCAAACTAGAACGTGTTCTAGTTTGACTATACGTGGCTGTCTCGCTGCCGGACAAGCTGAGCCTCGAGTCCGGCGATCAGCACGTCCATGGAGAAGTCGTAGGAGTATTTCCCACGCAGGTCCGCCATATGTTTGGTGGCCCGCTCCACGGCCTCGGGCAGCGCCCGGTCGTGCAGCGCGGTGCGATCGCGCGGGTTCACCTTGGAGCGCCCGAACAGGTAGGTGTGGATGGTCGCGTAGGAAGCCAGCACATTGCGATCGTCGAATCCGGCGTCGAACAGGATCTCCATCACGGCGGCGATCAGATCCAGCTGTTTGCTCAGCAGCTGCTCGATCAGCACGTCCCCGAGTCCCGGATGCTTGCGCAATTTCTCGTCGATCTGATCGATGAGATCCCGCAGCCGCATTTGCCACGAGCCGAATTCCGGTGGGGGCTTGCGGACTCCCGTGAGCGCGGCGGTGGCGACCAGGTCGAGTAGCTCACGCTTGTCGGCGACGTAGTAATAGGGGGCCATCGGCGAAACTCCGAGTTCGCGGGACAGCCGGCGCATGGACAGTTTCTCCACGCCGTCCTGACGAACCACTCGCAGCGCGGCTTCGACGATCTCGGATTCCGAGAGGGTGTTGCCGCCCCCGCTTGTCTGCATACGTCCGACTCCCATGCCACCTCGACCACCGCGGGGCGGTTTTCCGTCCCATGCCTGTTCACCTGCTGGATTTCCCACCGCAGTGTAGAGCGCCGGGCACTCCGCCGGTCCCGCCGCGGGTGCGCCGCGACGGATTACCGGACGATCCGGATACCGGGCGGCGCGCCAATCATGATTGCCGCGTGTTGGCTGACCTAGCATTCCAGGAATGCGCCATGATCGCCTTCCCGATGGTTTCGGGGTGCGAATCGATCCTCGGGTGCGCACATACTCCGGTGGACGTTTCCTGGTCGGCGGCACGCCGACGCGGTTGCTACGCCTCGCTCCGGAAGCTGCGGCCTTGATCGGTGACGGGTACCTCGAGGTGACGGATCCGACGTCGGCTCGGGTAGCCAGACGCCTGCTCGATTCCGGGGTGGCAAATCCGCGTCCGCGGCTGCTGCCCGCGGTGGAGGACGTCACCATCATCGTCCCGGTGCACAACGACAGCCCGGGCCTGCATCGATTGCTCTCGGCGCTGCGCGGCCACACCGTGATCGTGGTCGACGACGGCTCGGACATACCGGTGCGGGTGCCCGCCGCGCGCGTCAATCGCTGCCGGGTGACGGTGCTGCGCCGGGACCGGCGGCACGGCCCGGCGGCGTCCCGCAATTTCGGACTGCGGGCCGCGGCAACCGAATTCGTGGCCTTCCTGGATCCGGACGTGGTGCCGCGCACCGGCTGGCTGGAGGTCATGCTCGGGCATTTCAGCGATCCGAAGGTGGCGCTGGTGGCCCCGCGCATCCTGGCCATGGATCCGGATTCGACCATGCTCGCCCGCTACGAGCACACCCGCGGTTCCCTGCATCGCGGCCGGCGCGAGTCGGCGGTGCAGGCGCACGGCCCGGTGCCGTACGTGCCGAGCACCGCGCTGCTGGTGCGCCGGCTGGCGCTGCTGGGCGCGGGCGGTTTCGACGAGTCGATGGGCGCGGGCGGCGATATCGATCTGTGCTGGCGGCTGGACAGCGCCGGCTGGCGGCTGCGTTACGAGCCGGCCGCCCGGGTGGCCCACAGCAACCCGGTCTCGCTGCGGAAATGGTTCGCGCACAAGCTGACCCACGGCACCGGCGTGGCCCCGCTGGGCCAGCGCCACGCCGGGATGGCCGCCCCGCTGTCCATGCCGATCTGGACCGCGGTGGCCGCGCTGCTGTTCGGCACCCTCACCCGCTGGGGTGCGCTGGGCGGGCTGATCACCATGGTGGCGACGTTGTTCCGGCTGCGCCGGGTGTTCGCCGAGCTGGACAATCCGACCCGGGTGGCCGCCATCTATATGGCGCGCGGTTTCTCCGGCGGGGTCTGGCGGCTGGCTTCCGCGCTGTGCCGCCACTATTGGCCGGTGACCCTGCTGGGCATGCTGTGCTCGCGCCGGATCCGGCAGCTGGCGATCACCATGGCGGTGGCCGACGGGCTCGCGGATTGGTTCATCCATCGCGAACAGGGCGGCTTGGATCCGGCCCGGTATCTGCTCTGCAAACGTCTGGACGATGTCGCGTACGGGTCCGGGCTATGGTGGGGTGCGGCCCGGATCCGGAGTTTCGCGTCGCTGCGACCGACCTTGCCGCCCAACTGAATCCGCACGTCGGAGCCGTGTGCGAGGGAGCCCCGCAGCCAGCACGGGCAGCCAACTGAACCGCTTCTGTTTAAGAAATTGCTGCGTAGCTCACATTTCGCAAGGTTCCCGTCGAGGTGTGACCTGCGGGACAAACGTCCGGCTTCCGCCAATCCGGGGTACCCCCACCGGTACCCTTTGGGGCGGAAAGAAAGGCAAATGGTCAGCAATCTCGCAGGTGGGGGGCACCCGCAGCAAAACGGCGTGGAACCGGGCTCGCAGCTCGGCGCGCTGGAGGCCTATGCCGCTCAAGCCCACGGGTATTTGAGTGTCGGCGGCGAGCAATTGGGACAGCTCGCAGGTTTGCTGCGCCCGATGGTGCTCGAATCGTGGCTGCGTACCCTACGCGGCGGGGTCGATCCCCTGGATGACGGAGACGGCCGCGGACTGCGCGGCACGGATCTGGAGCGTTATCGCGACGCGCATCCGATCGCGGCGGTGATGCCGTTGGTCGACAAGTTGCTGCTGCGCGATGCCACCAGCACCGGTCTCATCGTCGTGGTCGCCGATCAGTTCGGCCGCGTGCTCTCGGTGCACGGCACCGCCGATCGGGTGCAGGCCGCGTCCGATGCCGGCCTGCGCGAGGGCAATGACCTGAGCGAACGCCGGGTCGGCACCAATGCGGTGGGCCTGGTGGTGCGCACCGGCCGGGCCGCCTGGATCCACGGCCCCGAGCATTTCCTGCACCGCATGCATCAGATCACGGGAGCCGCTGCGCCCGTTCACGATCCGGACGGCCGCCTGGTGGGCGTGCTGATGATCGCGGGCGGCGTGCGGGTGGCGCGCCCGGAGATACTGGCCCTGGTGAAGGCCGCCGCCACGGCCGCCGAAATGGATCTGCTGCTGGCCGCGGTCCGTTCCGGCCAGGATCGGCGATCCGGCGCCGACGCGCCCGCGCCGGAGCGGCTCGGCCTGGAGGTGCTGGGCCTGGGCCAGCCGCAGCTGACGGTGGCGGGGGAGCGAGTTCCCTTGTCGCAGCGGCACGCCGAGATCCTGCTGCTGCTGGCCGAGCATCCCGAGGGGCTCTCGGCCGATCACCTGGCGCTGCTGCTGGACGACGCCGATCTCGACAATGCCACCATTCGCGCCGCCATGTCCCGGCTGCGGTCGGTGGTGGGCCCGAATGTGTTCGGCTCGCGCCCTTACCGTTTGCGGGTGCCGATCGCCACCGATGTGGAGGCGCTGCGCGCCGCCCTGGATTCCGGCGACGTCGATTCCGCCGTGCGCCTGTATTCGGGCCCGGTCCTGCCGCGTTCGAATGCGCCGGGAGTTATAGACATAAGAGATGAATTGCGCGTGCGTTTGCGGACCGCCGTGCTGCGTTCGAATGACGCTTCGGTATTGAGCCGGTGGACCGCCGGTGCGGAAGGACGCGACGACGCGGCCGCGTGGGCGGCCTATCGCGCCACCGTTGACCGGGACTCTCCGCTGTATGCGCAGATCGAAGCGAAGATTCGGGTGCTCGATCGCCGTCTCGGCGCCGATGCAACGCAGATGCAACGTTTCGACTCATAGTCTGCCCAACTGAAAGTGCGGTCGGTCACACCGCGGCTCAGTCATGTGGGCGTACGCACATTTCTCCCGCGCCAGGCGCGATCTCCTCAACCAACTAGACGCTCGTCCAACTTTTTTTGGGGAAAAAGTTCCGTTTTATTCACCGACCGCCTAGTCTTCGCAATGCATGGACGGCATCCCTGTGATGCAGGCAACAACGGCACGATCCGAGACCCCCGATCGAGGGTCGCGCCGCAGCGGTGAAGTTGGAGGAATTCGGAGCAGCACAACTCGGATGCGGACGGCCCGGAGGCGACCGCATCCCGGCCGGCGCAAGCGAGGGCCCGGCCGGTTTCGCGTACTAGTTTGATCAGCCACGCGCACGTCCGCGCAGGACGTGGCGCGTATTCGTCGAATCAATCAGGGGCAGTGCGGTTTACCGCGGCCTGGGCACCGGCACACCGGTACCTCAGGTCTATTTCGTGCACCCCGAAAACTCTTCGGCCACAAAGTATTTCGTGAGAGCAAAGGGAGGCTCTGGTGCACCGTACCGAGTTGGGGAAGCCCGTTCCGGAAGAGGTTTCGCAGCAGGCCGGCGCGCCGTCCGCCGGCGCCGCGGCGCTTCCGCCGGGCGCCACCGAGCCCTTCCCGCTCGGCCCCGCGCAGGTCGGTCTCTGGTACGCGCAGCTGCTCGAGCCGGAAGTCCCGGTGAACATGGCCCAATACGTGGACATTCACGGTGATTTCGATGTCGAACTGCTATTGCGCGTCTCCCAGGAGGGCGTGAACGTCTGGCGTTCCTCGCAGTTGCGCTTCGCCGAGATCGACGGGCAGCCGGTCCAGTACCTCGACGAGTCCGATCAGGATTCGCACCACGGCTACCTGGATCTGACCGATGCGACGGATCCCGTTGCGGCAGCGCACGAATGGATGCGCGGCGAAGTGGTGCGGCCGGTGAACCTGCTGACCGATCTGCTGTTCGCGCCCACCCTGATCAAGGTGGCCGAGCGCCGCTACTTCTGGTTCGTGCGCGCGCACCACATCGTCGGCGACGGTTACGCCGCCATGAGCGTCATGCAGTGGACGGCCAAGCGCTACACCGCATTGCAGCAAGGGCTCGCGCCCGAAGTGGTGAAACCCGGTACGCCGCAAGAGATCGTGCAGGGCGAGTTCGATTACCGGGAGAGCAGCCGCTTCCGCACCGACCGCGCCTACTGGGCCGAGCGCACCCGCGGCCTGGACGGCGCCACCGCCCTCAACACCCGCACCGCGCCGCGCAGCGCCGGCAATCGCGTGTACGGCACCGCCCTGCCGGCGCGGCTGCAGGAGCGCATCGAAGCCGTTGGCGCGCAGAGTGATTCCGGGCTGCCGGTGGTGGTGCTGGCCGGTTTCGCCGCCTACCTGAGCCTGATGACCGGCAAGGACGAAGTGGTGATCAGCCTGCCGGTGACGGCGCGCACCACCGCGGTCATGCGGCGCTCGGTCGGCATGCTCTCCAATATCGTCCCACTGCGCATCTCCCTCGATGCCACGACCAGCTGGGCGGAGCTGCTCACCGCCATGCGGGTGGAGGTCTCGGGCGCGCTGCGGCATCAGCGCTACCGGCACGAGGACATTCGCCGCGACGACGCCGAGCGCGAGGGCCGTCCGGCCTCCCGGGCGCTGTACGGGCCGATGGTCAACATCATGCTGTTCCACAACCGCCTGGACTTCGGCGAGCTGAGCGGGCGGCTGCACATCATGTCGACCGGGCCCATCGAGGACCTGAGCCTCAATGTCTTCTACGGCGACAACGACCGCGTGCACCTCGATTTCGAGGTGAACCCGAATCTGTACAGCGCCAGCGAACTGACCCGGCATCATTCGCGTTTCCTGCGCTTCCTGGAGCGTCTGGTGGAGCTGGATCCGGCCGCCCCGATCGCCGGTGTGGATGTCGCCACCGAGCTGGAACGCGAAGTGGTGCTGCGGCTTTGGAACAACACTGGCCACGCGCGGGACGAGAGCGCCACCCTGGTGTCGATGTTCGAGGCGCAGGCCGCGCGCACGCCGGGCGCGAGCGCGGTGCTTTTCGCGGGTGAACCGGAACGCGATCTCGACTACGCGGGATTCGCGGCGCGGGTGAACCGCCTTGCGCGGTACCTGATTTCGCAGGGCGTCGGACCGGAAGACCTGGTCGCGCTGCACCTGCGGCGGTCGCCGGAACTGGTCGTCGCCATGTACGCCGTGCAGGCGGCGGGCGCGGCGTATGTACCGCTGGATCCGGATCATCCGGTGGAGCGCACTCGGCACATTCTCGAAACAGCCGCTCCGGCAATGGTTCTCACCGTGTCGGCGGATCGCCCGGCGGAGTCCGTCGCGGCCACCGCCCTGGACGAGCTGGAACTGTCCGCCTTCTCACCGTCCTCGATCACCGATGCCGAGCGCCGGTCCGGGCTGCGTCCGGCCAATACCGCCTACGTCATCTTCACCTCGGGTTCCACCGGCCGCCCCAAGGGCGTGGCCGTGAGCCACGCCGCCATCGTGAACCGCCTGGTGTGGATGCAGCGCACCTACGACCTGACCACCGCCGACGTGGTGCTGCAGAAGACCCCCGCCACCTTCGACGTGTCGGTGTGGGAGTTCTTCTGGCCCTTGCAGATCGGCGCGACGCTGGTGCTGGCGCAGCCGGACGGCCATCGCGATCCGGCCTACCTGCGCACGGTCATCGCCGAATACGGCATCACCACCGCGCATTTCGTGCCCTCCATGCTGGAGGTCTTCCTGTCCGGCCTGGACGCCGACGCCGCCACCGGCCTGGGATCGCTGCGGCAGGTGTTCGCCTCCGGCGAGGCGCTGGCCGCGCCCGCCGCCCAGCGGCTGCGTACGCTGACCGGTACCAGGCTGCACAATCTCTACGGTCCCACCGAAGCCGCGGTCGACGTCACCTTCCACGAGGTGACGGCCGCAGACACCGTGTCCGTGCCGATCGGCGCGCCGGTGTTCAACACCCGGTTGTACGTGCTCGACGCACGGCTGCGACCGGTGCCCGTGGGTACCCCGGGTGAGCTGTATCTGTCGGGGGTTCAGCTCGCCCGGGGCTACGTGGCGCGACCGGGACTGACCGCCGAGCGGTTCGTCGCCGACCCCTTCGCCGCGGCGGGGGAGCTCATGTACCGCACCGGCGATTTGGTCAGCTGGACCGAGGACGGCGAACTGGAGTACCTGGGCCGGACCGATTTCCAGGTGAAGGTGCGCGGCCTGCGCATCGAACTGGGCGAGATCGAGACGGTGCTGGCCGATCTGGACGAGGTCGAGCGCGCGGTGGTCGTCGTGCGGGACGACCAGCTGGTCGCCTACCTGGTGGCGGACCGGCCGATCGAGGACACCCGGCTGCGCGCCATCGCCGCGCGCGCCCTGCCCGCCTACATGGTGCCCAGCGCGTTCGTGGTGCTGGATGCGCTGCCGCTCAATGCCTCCGGCAAGCTGGACCGGGCCGCGCTGCCCGCGCCCGTGCGGGTGGCCGCGCGCTACGAAGCGCCGGTCTCGACGGTCGAGCAGGCCGTGGCGCGGGTGTTCGGCGACACCCTGGACGCCGAACGGGTCGGCCGCACCGACGACTTCTTCGCCCTCGGCGGCAACAGCCTGATCGCCACCCAGGTGGCGGCGCGGCTCAATGCCGAACTCGGATCCCGGCTGACGGTGCGCGAGATGTTCGCGGCCACCAGCGTCGCGGAACTGGCGAAGCTCATCGACGACCGGTTCCTGGACGACGACGCGAATCCGATGGCGCTGCCGCTGGTCCCGCGGCACGGCGCCGATCGCCCGGAGCTGGTGCCGCTCTCGCCCGCGCAGCAGCGCATCTGGTTCCTGAATCGCTTCGACGTCACCGACGCCAGCTACAACATGCCGTTCGTGGTGCGGCTGCGCGGCGCGGCGGAGCTGCCGGCCCTGCGCGCCGCGGTCGCGGATGTGCTGGCGCGGCACGAATCCCTGCGCACCGTCTTCCCGTTCACCGCGGAGGGCCAGGCGTATCAGCGGGTGCTGCCGGTCTCTGAACTGACCGACCGGTCCGATCTGGTCGAGCATCGCGTGGTCACCGACGGCGCGGAACTCGATGCCGCACTGGCCGATCTCGCCGGTCGCGGCTTCGATCTGGCCGCCGAGATCCCGTTCCGCGCGGGCGTTTTCACCGTCCTGGATGCCGCCCCAGACTTCGTACCGACCAGTTCTGTATCCGCCGACGAGCCCCGCTACGCCCTGGCCATGGTGCTGCATCACATTGCCGCCGACGGCCTTTCGCTGCCCATCCTGGCCCGGGATCTGATGCTGGCCTACGTCGCGCGCACCGCCGGGCAATCGCCCGAATGGTCCGAATTGCCGGTGCAGTACACCGATTACACGCTGTGGCAGCGCGATCGGCTCGGCGCGGCCGACGATCCGGAATCCCTGCTCGCCACCCAATTGGACTTCTGGCGGCGGACTCTCGCCGGCGCGCCCGACCAGCTCGACCTCAACGGCGACCGCCCGCGCCCCGTGATCGCCACCGGCCGCGGCGGCAAGCGCGCCGTGGAGCTGCCCGCCGAACTGCACGCCCGCATCACCGAAACCGCCCGCGCCGAGGGTGTTTCGACCTTCATGTTCCTGCACGCCGTACTCGCCGTTTTGCTGGCGCGCATGTCCGGCGAATCCGACATCGTGATCGGCACCCCCGTCGGCGGCCGCGGCGCGCCCGAACTCGACGACCTGATCGGCATGTTCGTCAACACCCTGCCACTGCGCACCGAGGTCGACGGCACCCGGGGCTTCCGGGAATTCGTGCGGCGGGTCCGCGACACCGATCTGGCCGCATTCGCGCACGCCGACGTCCCCTTCGAGCAACTCGTCGAGGCCCTGAATCCGCCACGCTCGCAAGCCCGGCACCCGCTGTTCCAAGTTGCCCTGTCGTTCACCGCGTCCGGGAATATCAGTGTCGAACTGCCCGGATTGCTTGCCACGGCAGGTACGCTGGACACCGGAGTGACCAAGTTCGACCTTTCGGTCGCGGTCACCGAAAGCTTCGTCGGTGCCGGTCCCGGGGAAGGTCCGGCACCGGCGGGGATCAACGCGGAGATCGAATTCGCGCTAGATCTGTTCGACCCCGCCACCATTGACGTCTTCGCCGCCCGATTCGAGCGGTTCCTCACGGCTGTCACCGCCGACCCGGACATCGTGCTCGACACCCTGCCGCTGCTGTCCGACGCCGAATACGCCGACCTCACCACACGTTCCGGCGGACCCGTCGAGACCGGCGCGGTACTGCCGGACCTGCTCGCCGCGGCCGTCGCGGCCAACCCGGACGGCGTCGCCGTGGTGGACGGCGACCGCGAGATCACCTACCGCGAACTCGACAGCCGCTCGAATCGCCTGGCGCGGCGGCTGATCGCGCTCGGCGTCGGCGCCGACGATCTGGTCGCTGTCGGTATGCCGCGTTCGCTGGAGTGGATTCTGGCGGTGTGGGCGATCACCAAGTCCGGCGGCGCCTGGGCCCCGGTCGATCCGGCCTATCCGGCCGACCGCATCGAACGCATGGTGTCCGATTCCGGGGCCGCGTACGGGCTCACCGTTTCCGCCGCGGCCGCCGGGCTGCCCGGCCTGCTCACCTGGCTGGTGGTCGACGACGCCGAATTCGACGGCGCGCTAACCGCATTCGCCGACACGCCGATCGACCCCGCCGAACGGGTGCGCCCGCTGCATCCCGCGAACCTGGCCTACTGCATCTACACGTCGGGTTCGACCGGGCTGCCCAAGGGCGTCATGATCACCCACGCGGGCATCCCGGGCTTCGCGGCCGGGCAGACACAGCACTTCTTCCTGGACAAGACGGCCCGCGTGCTGCACGTGGCCTCGCCCGCGTTCGACATCTCGGTCGGCGAGATCGCCATGGCCATCGATTCGGCCGCCGCGCTCGTCATCGCGCCGCCGCACGCCACCATGGGCGCGGAGCTCACCGAAGTGCTGCGCACGCACCGGGTTACGCACGCCTTCATGACCCCGTCCGCGCTCGGCACCGTGGACCCCCTCGAAGCCCCCGACACCCGGGTGGCGATCGTCGGCGGCGAACCCTGCCCGGTCGAACTGGCCCGCCGCTGGGCCGAGGCCGGTCGCGATTTCGTGAACGTCTACGGGCCCACCGAGACCACCTGTGTGTCGCAGGCGGCCAACCCGTACTCGGTCACCGACGAACTGCACATCGGACCGCCGTTCGCGGGCGTCTACGAATGGGTGCTGGACGACCGGCTGCGCCCGGTGCCGGTCGGCACCGTCGGCGAGGTGTACATCGGCGGACCGCAGATGGCGCGCGGCTATCGCGGCCAGGCCGGTCTGACCGCGGGCCGCTTCGTCGCCTGCCCGTGGGCGCCCGGCGAACTCATGTACCGCACCGGCGATCTCATGCGCTGGACCGGGTTCGGTTCCATGCAGTGCCTGGGCCGCAACGACTTCCAGGTGAAGCTGCGCGGCTACCGCATCGAGCTGGGCGAGATCGAATCGGCACTCGCCGAGCAGTCCGGCGTCCGGCGTGCCGTGGTGCTGCTGCACAAGCACGAACTGCGCGGCGATCAGCTGGTCGCCTACCTGGTCTCCGATGACGCGGAGCTGGACGTGACGGCGGTCAAGGCCGGACTGGCCGGTCGCCTCGCCCCGTACATGGTGCCCGCCGCCTTCGTGGTGCTCGACGAGATCCCGTTCACCGCCAACGGCAAGCTCGACCGCCGCGCACTGCCCGAGCCGGTGTTCGAGGCCGCCGCCTACCGCCGGCCGACCACCGTCACCGAGGAATTGGTGGCCGGGGTGTTCGCCGAGGTGCTCGGTCTGGACCGGGTCGGCGTGGACGACGACTTCTTCGCCCTCGGGGGCAGTTCGCTGGTGGCCGCCAAGGTGGTGGCGCGCCTCGGCTCCATGCTCGGCGCCACCGTCGGCGTGCGCGTGCTCTTCGAGGACTCCACGGTCGGCGCGCTGGCCGCCCGGCTGGACGCGGGTCTCGGCAATACCCGGCGTCCCGCGCTGGTCGCGGCCGAGCGGCCCGACCGGCTGCCGCTCTCGCCCGCCCAGCAGCGCATGTGGTTCATCAACCGCTTCGATCGCGATTCCATCGCCTACAACCTGCCGGTCGCCCTGCGCCTGACCGGTGCGCTGGATGTGGACGCGCTGGCGGCCGCCTTCGGCGATGTTCTGGAGCGGCACGAGACTCTCCGCACCGTCTATCCCGAAACCGCGCAGGGCCCGGCGCAGGTGATCCTTCCTGCGGCCCAGGCGCTTCCGGCCCTGACCGCCGTCCCCGTCGCGGAGGCCGAGCTGGCCGAGCGGATTCCGGCGATCCTCACCACCACCTTCGACGTCACCACCCAGGTGCCGATCCGAGTGGAACTGCTCCGCGTACTCGACGCCGCGGGCGCGCCCACCGGCGAACACGTGCTGGCCGGTGTGCTGCACCATATTTCGGCCGACGGCTCCTCGGTGGT
This sequence comes from Nocardia yamanashiensis, assembly GCF_021183565.1. Lineage (NCBI taxonomy): Bacteria > Bacillati > Actinomycetota > Actinomycetes > Mycobacteriales > Nocardiaceae > Nocardia > Nocardia yamanashiensis. The sequence goes on along the minus strand of NZ_CP089226.1, from coordinate 5,097,136 downwards.
CCCGTTCGTCCGCGACCTCATGATCGCCTACAGCGCGCGCCTGTCCGGCGCGGCTCCGGCCTGGGCGCCCCTGTCCGTGCAGTACGCGGACTACGCCCTGTGGCAGCACGAACTGCTCGGCGCGGAAGACGACGACACCTCGATCGCCGCCCAGCAGCTCGCCTTCTGGCGCGAGGCCCTGGCCGGTCTCCCCGACCAGCTGGACCTCCCTGCCGACTTCCCGCGTCCGGCCCGGCAAACCCTGCGCGGCAAGCAGATTCATGCCGTGGTCGACGGCGAGCTGCACGCCCGGCTCACCGAGGTGGGCCGCCGCAACGGCGCAACGCTGTTCATGGTGGTGCACGCCGCCTACAGCGCCCTGCTGGCCCGCCTGTCCGGCACCGCCGACATCGCGATCGGCACCCCGATCGCGGGCCGCGGCGACACCGCCCTCGACGACGTGATCGGCATGTTCGTCAACACCCTGGCCCTGCGCACCCACGTGGACGCCGCCGCCCCCTTCACCGACCTCCTGGCCCGAGTCCGCACCGCCGATATCGCCGCCTTCTCCCACGCCGACATCCCTTTCGAGCGCCTGGTAGAAGTCCTGAATCCGGTTCGCTCCCAGGCCCGCCACCCCCTCTTCCAGGTCGGCCTCTCCTTCCAGAACTACGAACAGGCCGAACTCCGCCTGCCCGACCTGACCGTCTCCCCGGTCGATTTCGACAACCACATCGCCCAATTCGACCTCCACCTCTTCGCCTGGGACCGCTACACCGAAACCGGCGCCCCCAACGGCCTGGACCTCACCCTCGGCTACGCCACCGACCTGTTCACCGAGGCCACCGCCCAGCAGACCCTCGACGCCCTGCTCCGCGTCCTGGAAACCATTGCGGCGCAGCCGGAAACGATCGTCGGCGATATCGACCTGCTGGGCGCGGACCACCGCGAGCTGATCCTCGAGCGCTGGAACGCCACCACCCACCCCGTCACCCCGGCCACCCTCGTGGACCTGGTGGACGCACAGGTGGCGAGCACGCCCGGCGCACCCGCACTGCTCGACGCGCACGGCGAAACCACTCTCACCTACGCCGAATTCGACACCCGGGTCAACCGCCTGGCCCGCCGCCTGATCGCCTCCGGCGTCGGCCCGGAGACCGGCGTCGTGCTGGCCATGCGCCGCGGCATCGACCTGGTGATCGCCATGTACGCGGTGATCAAGGCCGGCGGCGCCTACGTCCCGATCGACCCCGACCACCCCGCCGACCGCATCACCTACATCCTCGAAACCGCCTGCCCCGCACTGATTCTCACCACCGCGGCCGATGGCGCACCGTTCCTCTACCCGGTAGCAGTCGTCGCGAGCGCCGCGGCCGGCCTGGCGTCCGCCGGCCCGGATACGGCGTCCGGCGGCGCGGTCGAAACCGGCGCAGACGTGAAGTCCCTCGGCGCATCGAACGGCGGGGTCGAACTCGGCGCGTGTGCGGCGCTCGGCGGTGCGGTGCCGGTGCTCGAGGTGGATCGTGTTGATCTGAGCGGGTTCTCGGATGCGCCGGTCGCCGATGCCGAACGGGTGCGTCCGCTACGGGCGGACCATGCGGCGTATGTGATCTTCACTTCGGGGTCCACCGGGCTGCCGAAGGGCGTGACCATCCCGCACGCCGCGATCGTCAACCAGTTGCAGTGGCTGCGCGCCACTTTCGCGCTCGGGGTCGGCGATCGGGCGATGTTGAAGACGCCCGCCACTTTCGATCTGTCGGTGTGGGAGTTCTGGTCGCAGCTGACCTCCGGCGGCAGCCTGGTGGTGACCGCTGCGGGTGATGAGCGCGATCCGGATCGGTTGCGCGGTGTGATCGAGCGGCACGGGGTCACCGTGTTGCATCCGGTTCCGTCGTTGCTGGGCATGCTGCTCACCGGTGGGGAGCTGCCCGCTTCCGTGCGGGCGGTGCTGGCCATCGGCGAGGCGTTGCCCGCCGCGACCGCTGCGGACTTCCTCGACCGGACCAACGACGGCGCACAGCTTTTCAACCTGTACGGTCCGACCGAAGCCGCGGTTTCCATCACCGCGTTCGAGGTGCGGGAGCGGCATGCGCAGGCGGTGCCGATCGGCGCTCCGGCGTGGAACAGCCGGGTCTATGTGCTGGACAACCGGTTGCATCCGGTCGCGGTCGGGGTGCCCGGTGAGCTGTACCTGTCCGGTGCGCAGTTGGCGCGTGGCTACCACGGTCGCGCGGCGCTGACCGCCGATCGGTTCGTGGCCGATCCATTCACCGGGGAGCGGATGTACCGCACCGGGGACATCGTGCGCTGGCTGGCGGACGGGAACCTCGAATACGTCGAGCGGGCCGACTTCCAGGTGAAGATCGGCGGCTTCCGGATCGAGCTGGGCGAGGTCGAGACCGCGCTGCGCAAGCAGGCCGGGGTGACGGCGGCGGTGGCCGTGGCGCACACCGGCGGCGACGCGGGTGCGCGGCTGGTCGCCTACGCGGCCGTGCCGGAGGCCACCGACGCACAGCCCGAGGAACTTTCGGCGATGCTGCGCGCCGCGTTGTCGGCCGAGCTGCCGAAGTACATGGTCCCGGCCGCGATCACCGTGCTGGACGCCCTGCCGCTCAACGCGAACGGCAAAGTGGACCGCGCGCGGCTGCCCGAACCCGTCTTCGCCACGGCGGCCTACCGTGAGCCCGTCACCGAGCTCGAGCGGGCCGTCGCGGCCTGCTTCGCCGAGATCATCGGAGGCCCCGGAACGAATGCACTGCCTGCCGCAGCCGTTGCGACGACCGCGGCAGAACCGGCGAACTCGGCAGGTGGGGCGGCCGACGGCAGCGTCGGAGCCGCCGCGCCGGGCGCTCGCATCGAAGCGATCGGCCCGGCCGGGGTGGTCGGCGGCGGCGTCGCGGTCGCCGGTGCACCGGTGACCCAACTCATCGGCCTGGATTCGGATTTCTTCGCGCTGGGCGGAAATTCGCTCATGGCGACACGCTTGGCCGCGCGGCTCGGGTCGGATCTGGGCGTGCGCGTGCCGGTAGCGGCGATCTTCGAAGCGCCGACCGTCGGCGAGCTGGCGCAGTGGCTGACCACCGCCGAACGCGGTGAACAGCTGCCTGCGCTCACCAAGCGGACCGGGTCCGGGCTCGCGCCGGTTTCGCTGGCGCAGCAGCGCATGTGGGTGCTGAACCGGTTGCATCCGGAGTCGGGGGCCTACAACATTCCGGCCGCTATCCGGTTGACCGGGGAGCTGGAGCTGCCGGCCATGGAGGCGGCGCTGCGGGATGTGCTGGAGCGGCACGAGATTCTGCGGACTCGGTACCCGGAGAAGAACGACGAGCCGGTGCAGCAGGTGCTGGGCGTGGACGAGCTGGACCTGGAGCTGGTTCCGGTTCCGGTGGCCGAGAACGAGATTCACGAGCGGCTGTTCGAGGTCGTCACGGCCGGGTTCGACGTGACCGCGGCGCCGCCGGTGCGGGTGCGGTTGTTCCGGGTGGCCCCGGATCAGCACGTGCTGGTCGTGGTGGTGCACCACATCAGCGCCGACGGCTACTCGGTGGTGCCGATGACCCGGGATCTGGTGCTGGCCTACACCTCCCGGGCCGCCGGGCGCGCCCCGGGCTGGCAGCCGCTGCAGGTGCAGTACGGCGACTTCGCCGCCTGGCAGCGCGAGGTGCTCGGCTCCGACACCGACCCGGACAGCCTGCAGTCGCGGCAGTTGCGCTTCTGGGTGGACGAATTGGCCACCGCGCCCGAGCAACTGGCGCTGCCCACCGACCGCCCGCGCCCGGCCCGCCGCGATATGCGCGGCGCGGCAATCGATTTCGAGATCGCCGAAGAGACCGTCGAGCGGCTGTCGGCGCTGGCGCGCGAGCACGGCGCGACCCTGTTCAGCGTCGTGCACGCCGCCTTCGCCATCCTGCTGGCCAAGATCTCCAGCCAGCGCGACGTCTCCATGGGCGTCGCGGTCGCCGGTCGCGGCGAGCGGGCCCTGGACGACCTGATCGGCATGTTCGTCAACACCGTGGTGCTGCGCACCGAGGTGGACGGCAAGCTCTCCTTCCTGGAACTGCTCCGGCAGGTACGGGACCGGGACCTGGCCGCCTTCGCCAACGCCGACGTCCCGTTCGAACGCGTGGTGGAAGCCGTACTGGCGGCCAACGGCCGGCCGCGTTCCGCCTCCGTCACCCCGCTGTTCCAGGTCATGTTCGCCTTCCAGAACATCGGCGGGGGCGCGGTGGCGCTGCCCGGGCTGACGGTGGAGGCCCTGGAACCCGAGCTCACCGAAGCCAAGTTCGACCTGCAGCTCACCGGCATCGAACGCCGTGACGACACCGGTCGCGTGATCGGCCTGAACATGCGATTCGGTTATGCCACCGACATTTTCGGCGCGGACACGGTGCGCCTGCTGGCGCAGCGCCTGCGGCTGGTGCTGGATGCCGTGCTGGCCGATCCGGCGGCGGCCGTGCGCTCCATCGACATCCGGACCGAGCGGGAACGCACCCGCCGCCCGGGCGCCGTGGAATCGGCTCCCGCTCCAGGGAATCCGGCCGCCCCGGCCGACCTCCCCACCCTGATCGCGGCCGCCGCCGCGATCGCCCCCGAGACGATCGCCGTCACGCACGGCGATCACACCGTCACCTATCGCGCGCTCGCCGACAAGATCGGCATCACCGCCCGCGCCATGGGTGCCGCGGCCAAACCGGAAGCCCTGGTGAACGTCGCACTCGCCGGTTTGGTGCCCGGCATCCTGACCGCCCTCGGCGGGGCCGGTCTCTCCCAGGTCCTGGGCACGCTCGCAGCGCAGGCCCGAACCCTGGTTCTCAGTTCGGAAAGCACGTCGGAAGGAATCCTCTGATGCAGTACGCAGAGTCGATCGCTACCACCCGAACCGGCCGCGTCACGGCCTTGCGACGAGCTTACGGAGTCGGCGACCTACCCGGCCTGGTCCAGCTGGTGGCCGAGCTGGACCCCGCCCGCACCGCCCTCGAGTACGGCGGCCTGACCGTCTCCTACGGCGTGCTGGCGGCCGAGATCGCGGGTCTGAGCGAGGCCATGGGCGGCGCGCTGGAGCCCGAAGCCCTGGTGCAGGTGGTGGTCTCGGGTCAGCTGCCCGCCCTGATGGACGGCGCGGAAGGCGAATTGACCGCCGTGCTGGAGGGTTTGGTCGACGACGCGGTGCTGGCCGCCTCCGGTGTACTGGATCCGAAGCTGGCCCCGGTCGAAACCCTGATCACCCAGTTCCGCGAGCAGGTGCGCCGCACTCCCGACGCGGTGGCGCTGGAATTCGAAGGCGCGCAACTGACCTACGCCGAATTCGCCGCGCGAGTCACCGTGCTGGCCCGGCATCTGCGCGGTCTGGGTGTGGGCCCGGACGTACTGGTCGGCCTGGCGGTGCGCCGCTCGTTCGAACTGCTGGTCGGCATGTACGCCATCCTGGAGGCGGGCGGCGCGTACGTGCCGATCGATCCCGATCATCCGGCCGAGCGCATCTCCTACCTGCTCGAGGTGGCCACCCCGGTCGCCCTGCTCACCACCACCGCCGATCAGCCCGAGCTGGACGCCGACTACCCGGTGCTGCGCATCGACGAATTCGAGCGCACCGCAACCGAATCGGGTGCGACCGGCCCGCTGCTCTCGCCCGCCGAGGACCCGGAGCTGGCCCAGCCGAGCGCCGACAACCTGGTGTGCGTGCTGTTCACCTCCGGCTCCACCGGCCGCCCCAAGGGCGTGGCGCTGGCGCACCGCGCGCTCATCACCTTCTTCCAGTCCGAACAGCGCCGGCTGCGCCTGTCGGACGCGGACGCCATGCTGTTCAAGACCCCGATCACCTTCGACGCCTCCGTGTGGGAGATCTTCTGGACCTTGCAGTCCGGCGCGCGCCTGGTGATCGCCGCCCCCGAAGGCCACCGCGATCCCGCCTACCTGCTCCGCCTCATGCGCGAAGCCCAGGTGACCGGTGCGTTCTTCGTGCCGTCCATGCTGTCGGTGCTGGTGAACGAGGCCGAGCAGGACCCCGAGGGCCTGTCCGATTCCATGCGTTTCGTCTACGCCGGCGGCGAAGTGCTGCCCGCCGCGACCGCCGCTGACTTCCGCAGCGTCAGCGGCGCGACCCTCTACAACATCTACGGCCCCACCGAGGCCACCGTCATGGTGACCATTCACGAGGTCACCGCCGCCGATATCGACACGGTGCCGCTGGGCGGTCCCGGCGACGAGTGCGAGCTGATGGTTCTGGACGAGGATCTGCGCCCGGTGCCGCCCGGTGTGGTGGGCGAGCTGTACCTGGCCGGAATGCAGCTGGCGCGCGGCTATTACGGGCGCGCGGATCTCACCGCCGACCGTTTCGTGGCCAATCCCGAAGGCCCGTCCGGTGATCGCATGTACCGCACCGGCGACCTGGTGCGCTGGGTGACGCCCATCGACGGCGGCCCGGACGTGCTGGAGTACCTGGGCCGCAGCGACTTCCAGGTGAAGCTGCGCGGTCAGCGCATCGAGCTCGGCGAGGTGGAGTCCGCGCTGCGGCGTTCCGCCCTGGTCGCCCAGTCGGCGGTGCTCATGCACACCCGCGACGACGGCCAGCAGGCCCTGGTCGGCTACGTGGTGCCCACCCGCGAGGCCGAATTCGACGCGGCCGCGGTGCTTTCCGAGACTCGCGCGCACGTGCCCGCCTACATGGTGCCGTCGCTGCTGGTCGAACTGCCGGAGTTCCCGCTCACCGTGCACGGCAAGCTGGACCGCCGCGCGTTGCCCGCACCGGTGTTCGCCGACTCGGCCGCCGAGTACCGCGCCCCGGTCAGCGCCGCCGAGATCGCCGTTGCCGCGGTGTTCGCCGACCTGCTCGGTGTGGAGCAGGTCGGGTTGGACGACGACTTCTTCATGCTGGGCGGCAATTCGCTGGTCGCGACCCGCGCCATCGCCCGGATCCGGGACGCGCTGCACGTGGTCGTCGATGTGCGGGACTTCTTCGAGCACCCCACCGTGGGGGCCATCGCGAAACTGGCCGAGAACAGCCCCGCCGCAACGGCTTCCGCGCCCGAACTGGTGGCGGGTCCGCGTCCGGAGGAGATTCCGCTCTCCCCGGCGCAGCAGCGCATGTGGTTCCTCAACCGCCTCGCCAACACCGAATCCGACGCCACCGCAGCCGGTTTCGACGCCGCCGCGGTGGACAATGTGGTCGCCGCCATCCGCCTGCGCGGCGCCCTGGATACCGAGGCCCTGGGCGCGGCCATCGCCGATCTGGTCGATCGGCACGAGATCCTGCGCACCTATTACCCGCAACTGCCCGGCGGCCCGGTCCAGCGGATCCGCGCGCTCCCGGACCTCGACGCCGGCATGGTCGACCTGACGCCGACGCAGGTCGACGAACGCTCGCTGGTGCCGACCGTGCTGGCGGCGGCCGGGCGCGGCTTCGACGTGGCCGAGCAAGTCCCGCTCCGACTACGCCTCCTACGCCTGGGCGCCGACGATCACGCCCTGGTGCTGGTGGTGCACCACATCGCCTCCGACGGCTTCTCGCTCGGCCCGCTGGTGCGCGATCTCGTGGTGGCCTACGCGGCGCGCCAGGCCGGCAGCGCGCCCGGCTGGGAACCCCTCGCGGTGCAGTACGCCGACTACGCGCTGTGGCAGCGCGAACTGCTGGGCGACGAATCCGACGCCGACTCCCGCGCGGCCCGCCAGATCGCCTTCTGGACGAACGAACTCGCCGACCTGCCGGCGCAATTGGAGCTGCCCGCCGACCGCCCCCGCCCCGCGGACTCGAGCTACCGGGGCGCGAGCTTCTCCACCCTCGTCCCGGCCGAGCTGCGCGCCGCCGTCGACGCGGTCGCCGCCCGCTGCCAGGCCACCCCGTTCATGGTGCTGCACGCCGCGCTCGCGGCCCTGCTGGCCCGCCTGTCCGGCACCACCGACATCGCCATCGGCACCCCGGTGGCCGGTCGCGGCGAAGCGGCGCTGGACGACCTGATCGGCATGTTCGTCAATACCCTGGTGCTGCGCACCGAGGTGCGCGGCGCGCAGACCTTCGCCGAACTGGTCGGCCATGCCCGCGACCGCGATCTGCGCGCCTTCGCCCATCGCGACGTGCCGTTCGAGCGCCTGGTCGAGGTGCTCAATCCGGTGCGCGCCCGCAATCGCCACCCGCTGTTCCAGGTGGCGCTGTTCATGCAGAACCAGGGCATCCCCGCGATGGCGCTGCCCGGCATGAACGCCGAACTGGTCGACTTCGATCTGACGGTCGCCAAGTTCGATCTGAACCTCGAGGTGACCGAACTCGATTCCGGCTACCGCATCGACTTCACCTATGCCACAGACCTTTTCGACGAGCCCACGGTGCGCGAGTTCGCGGCCAAGTTCGAGCGCCTGCTGATCGCCGCCACCGCCGACGCCGACCGCGCCGTCGGCGATATCGAACTGCTGAACTTCGGCGAACTGGACTACGTTCTGGAGAGCTGGAACGCCACCGGCGCGAAGGTCTCCGACACCCTGCTGCACGCCGGTTTCGACGCCCAGGCGCAGCGCACCCCGAACGCCGTCGCCCTGATCGCGGGCGAGCACACCCTCACCTACGCCGAGCTTTCCGAACGCGCCGACCGCCTGGCCCGGCGGCTCATCGCCGACGGCGTCGGCCCGGAATCGCTGGTCGTGCTGGCCATGGCGCGTTCGGTGGAGCTGGTGGTCGGCATGTACGCGGTACTGCGCGCCGGCGCGGCCTACGTGCCGGTCGATCCGAGCCATCCGGCCGAGCGCATCGCCAACGTACTCGACACGGCCGCACCGAAACTCGTGCTCACCACCGCGGCCGACGGGTTCGCCACCGAGGCCGCGCCGGTGCTGCGCATCGATGAACTCGATCTCTCCGAGTTCCGAACCGGCAAGATCACCGACCGGGAGCGCCGCGCCGCCCTGCACCCGGAGCACCCCGCCTACGTGCTCTTCACCTCCGGCTCCACCGGCAAGCCCAAGGGCGTCGCCGTCAGCCACCGCGCCATCGCCAACCAGATGGCCTGGATGCAAGCCGAATACGGCATCAATCGCTCCGACGTCTACCTCCAGAAGACCCCCAGCACCTTCGACGTCTCGCTGTGGGGTTACTTCCTGCCGCTGCGCGTCGGCGCGACGCTGGTGCTCGCCGACGCGGACGGGCACCGCGACGCTCGCTACCTGGCGGAAACCATTGCCGCGCAGGGCGTCACGCTTACCGACTTCGTCCCCTCCATGCTTTCGGTGTTCACCGCGCACGCCGAGCCGAGTGAATTGTCTTCGCTGCGTGATGTTTTCGTCGCCGGTGAGGCCTTCCCGGTGGAGACCGTCACCGCCTTCCGCGCCATCAGCGACGCCACCCTGCACAACCTCTACGGCCCCACCGAGGCCGCCGTCACCGTCACCTATCGCGAAGCCGACGAGCTGACCCCCGCCGTGCCCATGGGCGAACCCGAGTGGAACACCCAGGTGTACGTGCTGGATTCGCGCCTGCGCCCCGCCCCGATCGGCGTGCCCGGCGAGCTGTACCTGGCGGGTGTGCAGCTCGCGCGCGGCTACTACCACCGCGGCGATCTCACCTCCGATCGCTTCGTGGCCAACCCGTTCGGCACTCCCGGCGCGCGCATGTACCGCACCGGCGACCTGGTGAAGTGGACCGCCGACGGCGAGCTGGCCTACCTGGGCCGCATCGACTTCCAGATCAAATTCCGCGGCCAGCGCATCGAACTGGCCGATATCGAGAGCGCCCTGCTGACCCTGCCCGAGGTGGCGCAGGCGGCGGTGCGGTTGATCACCGCCGACGCCGGGGACTACCTCGCCGGTTACGTGATCCGCACGGAGGGCGCCGAACTCGACGTCACCGCCGTCCGTGAGCGCCTCACCGCCCTGCTGCCCCCGTACATGGTGCCGACCGCCGTGGTCGAGCTCGACGAGTTCCCGCTCGGCACCAGCGGCAAGCTGAACCGCGCCGCGCTGCCGGTTCCGGTGCTGGCCGCCAAGCGTTTCCGCGCCCCCGTCGACGCCCGCCAGCTGGTGGTGGCCCGCGTCTTCGGCGAGGTGCTGGGCCTGGAGCAGGTCGGCCTGGACGACGACTTCTTCGCCCTCGGCGGCAGCTCCCTGCTCGCCACCCAGGTCACCGCGCGCGCGGGAGCCGAACTGGGCGTACGGGTTCCGGTGCGCCTGCTGTTCGACGCCGGGACGGTCGCGGGCTTCGCCGCCGCCCTCGGCTCCCTCGCCGAGGCCGCGCCCCGCCCCGCGCTCACCGCGGGCCCGCGCCCCGACCGGGTGCCGCTCTCGCCCGCGCAGCAGCGGTTGTGGTTCCTCAACCGCCTGGAGCACGAGGGCGAGGGCGCGAGCCTCTACAACATGCCCGCGGTGCTGCGCCTCACCGGCGAGCTCGACACGCTGGCCCTGGAGGCCGCCGTGCTCGACGTACTGGCCCGCCACGAATCCCTGCGCACCATCTACCCGGAGGACGAATCCGGCCCGTACCAGCAGCTTTTGGGCGCCACCGAGGTCGGGCTGAGCCTGAACCCGGTGCCGGTGCGCCCGGACGAGGTGACAGCGGCGGTCACCGCCCTCGCCACCGCGACCTTCGACGTCACCAGCGAATTGCCCTCCCGCGTCGCACTGCTGGTCGTCGATCGCGGCCTGGACGCCGCCGCGCCCGTGGAAGTCGTTGCCTCGCCCCACGTTGCCGCGTCGTTGGAAGCTGTTGCTTCGTCGGACGTTGCCGCGTCGCTGGAAGCTGTTGCTTCGTCGGACGTTGCCGCGTCGCTGGAAGCTGTTGCTTCGTCGGACGCTGCCGCGTCGTTGGAAGTCGTTGCTTCGTCGGACAATGCCGCGACTTCGGACGCCGGCTCCTCGGTTGCCGCCGTGACCCCGGCCGCCGCCACGTCGGACGCTGCCACCCCGGAATACGTTCTGGTCGTGGTTGTGCACCACATCAACGGCGACGCGCTGTCGCTACGGCCGCTGATCACCGATCTGATGACCGCGTACCACGCCCGCCTGTCCGGCGCGGCTCCCGCGTGGGAGCCGCTGGCCGTGCAGTACGCCGACTACAGCCTGTGGCAGCGCGAGGTTCTCGGATCCGCAAGCACCCCGGGCGATCTCGCGCATCAGCAGCTCGGCTTCTGGCGCGACACCCTCGCCGGCGCGCCCGCGCAACTGCCGCTGCCCTTCGATCGCCCGCGTCCCGGCCAGCCCAGCAATGCCGGCGCGGCTATCGAATATCTGGTGCCCGCCTCGGTCGCCGACGGACTGCGCGCCGTCGCCCGGGAACACGGCTCCTCCCTGTTCATGGTGGTGCACGCCGCCTTCGCCGCCACCCTGGCCCGGCTCACCGGCTCCGGCGACATCTCCATCGGCACCCCCGTCGGCGGCCGCGGCGAACGCGAACTCGATGCCCTCATCGGCATGTTCGTCAACACCCTGACGCTGCGCACCCGGGTCGACGGCGAACTCTCCTTCACCGATTTCCTGACCGCCGTGCGCGATGCCGATCTGGCCGCCTTCGCCAATGCCGACCTGCCGTTCGAGCAGATCGTCGACGAGCTGGTGACCGATCGCGGCACCGGGGCCTCCCCGCTGTTCCAGGTCATGCTCAGCTTCGGCGAGAGCGCCACCACCGCAATGGAATTGCGCCTGCCCGGCCTGACCGTGCAGCCGGTCCCGCTCACCGATCCGACCGCCAAGTTCGACCTGCAACTGGTGGTCGAGGACGGCGCGGACGGCGAACTGAGCGGCGCCCTGCGCTATGCCACCGAACTGTTCGACCCGGCCACCGCCGGCTCTTTCGTGAGCCGCTGGCATCGCGTGCTGCGCGCCGTCGCCGCCGATCCCGCCGTGCGCCTGGCCGATATCGACCTGTTCGACGACGTGGAACGCGAACGGGTGCTGCACACCTGGAACGCCACCGCCGCCATGGTGGACGCCTCCCACACCCTGCTCACCGGTTTCGAGGCCGCCCTGGCCGCGAATCCGGCCGCGCCCGCCGTCGGTTTCGAAGGCGACTACCTCACCTACGCCGAGTTCTCCGCGCGCGTGCACCGGCTGGCGCGCTACCTGGTGGAAAGCGGCGTCGGCCCGGAAGTGCCCGTCGCACTGGGCATGCGCCGCTCCCTGGACCTGGTGATCGGCATGTACGCGGTGGTCGCGGCGGGCGGCGCGTACGTCCCGCTGGACCCCGATCACCCGATCGAACGCAGCCGCTACATCGTCGAGACCGCCGCTCCCGCCTGCGTGCTCACCTCCGGCGAGGATCTGCCCGATCTCGGCGTCCGCCAGATCCGCATCGACGATCTGGGCGTCGGCGACGGAGCCATGCTGGCCGGCTACTCCGACGCCCCGCTCACCGACGCGGACCGCAATGCGCCGCTGCGGCCCGGGCACACCGCGTACATCATCTTCACCTCCGGTTCGACCGGCCGCCCCAAGGGCGTCGCCGTCAGCCACGCCGCCATCGTCAACCGCCTGGTGTGGATGCAGGCCGAGTACGGTCTCACCGCGGCCGACGCCGTCCTGCAGAAGACCCCCGCCACCTTCGACGTGTCGGTATGGGAGTTCTTCTGGCCGTTGCAGATCGGCGCGCGCCTGGTCGTGGCGCGCCCCGAGGGGCACCGCGACCCGGCCTACCTGGCCGAGCTCATCGTCCGCGACGGCGTGACCGTCGCCCACTTCGTCCCCTCCATGCTCGCGGTATTCGTCGCGGCATTGGACGACGGCGAGCGGCGGGACAGTAGTGCCACCGGTCAGGTTCGGGGCGGCACCGCGCAGATCTCGGATGCCGTCGCGCAGGTCCCGGGTGACGTCGCGCAGGTCCCGGGTGACACTGGGCGGCGATGGCCGTTGCGCCTGGTCTTCGCCTCCGGCGAGGCGCTCCCGGCCGAGCCCGCGCAGCGCCTGCGCCAGCTGACCGGCGCGGAACTGCACAACCTGTACGGCCCGACCGAGGCCGCGGTGGACGTCACCTATCACCGGGTCGCCGACGCCGACTCGAGCGGGGTCCCGATCGGCCGCCCGGTTTTCAATACCCGGGTCTACGTGCTGGATTCGCGGCTGCGCCCGGTGCCCGCGGGTGTGCCCGGCGAGTTGTATCTCGCGGGCTCGCAGCTGGCCACCGGCTATGTCGCCCGCACCGCGCTGACCGCGGATCGCTTCGTGGCCAACCCGTTCGGGGCGAGCGAGCGCATGTACCGAACCGGCGATCTGGTCAAGTGGAACCGCGACGGGGAACTGGAGTACCTGGGCCGCACCGACTTCCAGGTGAAGCTGCGCGGCCTGCGCATCGAACTCGGTGATATCGAGGCGGCGCTGACCGCGCTCGACTCCATCGCCCAGGCCGCCGTGCTGGTGCGCGGCGGGGACAGCGCCGGCGAGGCGCTGGTCGGCTACCTGGTGCCCGCGACCGCGGCCGCCATCGACCTGGATTCGGTGCGCGCGCTGCTGGCCGAACGGCTCCCGGCGTACATGGTGCCCGCCACCTTCGTGATCCTGGACGAGATGCCGCTGTCGGCGAACGGCAAGCTGGATCGCGCCGCGCTGCCCGCGCCCACCTTCGCGGCGGCCGAATTCATCGCTCCCACCGGCGATTCCGAGATTCTCGTCGCCTCGGTGTTCGCGGACCTGCTCGGTCTGGACGCGGTCGGCGCGACCGACAACTTCTTCGTCCGGGGCGGCAACTCGCTCATCGCCACCCAGCTGGTCGCCCGCCTGTCCGAGGCCACCGGCCAGGCCATCCCGCTGCGCACCGTCTTCGACGCCTCCACCGTGCGCGATCTGGCCGCGCGGCTCGCCGAGACCGCGACCGCGACCGCGCTGCCGCCGGTGACGCGGCAGGAACGCGGCGAGATCGTCCCGCTGTCGATCTCCCAGCAGCGCATGTGGTTCCTGAACCGCTTCGACGCCGCGGGCGGCGGCTACAACATGCCGTTCGCGCTGCGCCTGGTCGGTTCCATCAATGTGGACGCGCTGCGGCTCGCGGTCGACGACGTGATCGACCGGCACGAGACCCTGCGCACCCTCTACCCGGAACAGGACGGCGTGGCCCGCCAGGTGGTGCTGCCCGCCGGCACCCGCCTGGTCGATCTGGAACCCCAGCCGGTGCCCGCGGCCGAATTGCTCGCCCTGGCAGCCGGTCTGGCCACCACCGTCTTCGACGTCACCGCCGAGGTGCCGCTGCGCGCCCGGCTGCTGCGCGTGGAGGACGAGCCCAACACCCACGTCCTGCTCATCGTGGTGCACCACATCGCCGCCGACGGCTGGTCGCTGGCCCCGCTGGCCCGCGACCTGGCCCAGGCGTATGTGGCGCGCTGCGCCGACACCGCCCCCAAGTGGCGGGAACTGCCGGTGCAGTACGCGGATTACGCCATCTGGCAGCGCAATACGCTGGGCTCGCCGGACGACGCCGGCTCGGTGCTGGCGCGGCAACTGCGGTTCTGGCAGCAGCGGCTGACCGGCGCGCCCGATGTGCTGGCGCTGCCCACCGATCGCCCGCGTCCCGCCGTCGCCTCCGGCCGCGCCGACGCCCGCACCGCCGTGCTGGACGCCGAATTGCACGCCGCCGTGGTCGATTTCGCGGCCGCGCACCAGGTCACGCCGTTCATGGTGCTGCACACCGCACTGGCCGTGCTGCTGGCGCGCATGTCCGGCACCGCCGACATCGTGGTCGGCACCCCGGTCGCCGGGCGCGGTGATCAGGCGCTGGACGACCTGGTCGGCATGTTCGTCAATACCCTCGCCCTACGCACCGAGGTGGCCCCCGACGCCCGGCTCTCGGACGTGCTGGCCCGGGTCCGCGATGCCGACCTGGCGGCCTTCGACAATGCCGCCGTCCCCTTCGAAATGCTGGTCGACGTACTGAATCCGGTGCGCTCCCAGTCGCATTCGCCGATCTACCAGGTCGGCTTCACCATGCAGAACCTGGCGCAGCCGGAGTTCCACCTGCGCGAGCTGTCCATCAGCGGTCTCGACGCCGGGGTGCTGCCCATCCAGTTCGATCAGGACTGGACGCTGACCGACCGGTACGAGGACGGCGTGCCCGCGGGCATCGACGTCCACCTGCATTACGCCACCGACCTTTTCGACGCCGAGACCAGCGCGGAATTCGTGGTCCGCTACGAGCGGGTGCTGCGCGCCCTGGTCGGGGATCCGCGCGTGACCGTCGCCGACGTGGAACTCATGTCGGTGGCCGAACGCGGACTGCTGCTGTCGGATCGCAATGCCACCGTCCGCGCACTGCCCGAGGAGACCCTCGCGGATCTGCTCGACCGGCGCGCCGCCGCCGACGGTGACGTGGTCGCGGTCGAACTCGACGGCGCGACCATGACCTGGACGGAACTCGCCGAACGCGCGAACCGCCTGGCGCGCTGGCTGATTCGCGAGGGCATCGGCCCGGACGACGTGGTCGGCGTGACCGCCGAACGCAGCCTGGACCTGATCGTCGCGCTGTACGCCATCGTGCACGCGGGCGCGGCCTACGTGCCGGTCGATCCGGCGCATCCGGCCGACCGCATCGCGCACGTGCTCACCACCTCCGACGCCTGGCTGGTGCTGGCCGTCGGCGGAGCCACCGTGCCCAACCTGTACGGGGTGCGCACGGTCGACATCACCGAACTCGACGTCGCCGAGTTCTCGCCCGCGCCGGTCACCGACGCCGAACGGGTGTGCGCGCTGCGCCCGGACAACCTGGCCTACCTGCTGTTCACCTCCGGCTCCACCGGCAAGCCCAAGGGCGTCGGCACCAGCCACCGCGCCATCATGAACCAGCTGCGCTGGCTCGAGCACCGCTACGGGGTGACCGCCGCCGACCGCATCATGCAGCGTGCGCCGCTGTCCTTCGACGTCTCGGTGTGGGAGTGCTTCCTGCCCGCGCTGACCGGTGCGCCGCTGGCCCTGCTGCGGCCGGGCGGGCACCAGGATCTCGACTACCTGGCCGCCCGCATGCGCGAGCACGGCGTCACCATCGCCGAGCACGTGCCGTCCATGCTGGCCGCGCTGGTGGCCGAGGGGCACGGCGACGCGCTGCGCTCGTTCCGGCACCTGCACACCGGCGGCGAGGCGCTGCCCGCCGAACTGCTCGGCGCACTGCGCGCCGAGGTGAGCGGCGCGGTGCACAATGCCTACGGCCCGACCGAAGCCGCCATTTCGGCGATCTACCACGAATTCACCGATGCCGACCCGGATTACGAGGTCGCCATCGGCCTGCCGAACTGGAACACCCGCGCCTACGTGCTCGACGCCCGGCTGCGGCCGGTGCCCACCGGCGTGGTCGGCGAGCTGTACCTGGCCGGTGAGCAGCTGGCCCGCGGTTACACCGATCGCGGCGGGCTCACCGCCGAGCGCTTCGTCGCCGATCCGTTCGGGGTGCCCGGCGCGCGCATGTACCGCACCGGCGACCTGGTGCGCTGGAACCGTGCCGGCGACCTGGTCTACCTGGGCCGCAACGACTTCCAGGTGAAGCTGCGCGGTCAGCGCGTCGAACTCGGCGAGATCGAGGCGGCGCTGCTGGCGGGCAACGGCGTCGCCAATGCCGTGGTGGTGCTCGACCGCGACAGCGCGGGCACCGAATGCCTCGTCGGATACGTCTCCGGCACCGAGGTTTCCGGTGACGCGGTGCTGGCGCACGCGCGTTCGCTGCTGCCGGCCTACATGGTGCCCGCGCACCTGGTGGTGCTGGCCGACATGCCGCGCACCAGCGTCGGCAAGCTCGATCGCGCGGCCCTGCCCAAGGTCGAGTTCACCGCCGCCGCAACGGCTTTCCGTGCACCCCGCGAGGGCGCGGAGGCCATGCTGGCCGGCATGATCGGCGAACTGCTCGGCGGCGCGCCCATCGGCGCGGACGACGACTTCTTCGATCGCGGCGGCAACTCGCTGCTGGCCATGCGGCTGGTGGCGCGCGTCAACGCGGCCTTCGATCGCGACCTCGGCGTGCGGTCCGTCTTCGACGCGCCGACCGTCGCGTCGCTGGCGACGCTGGTCACCGGCTCCTCGGCGCGCACCCTGCCGCCGCTGGTGCCGCAGCCGCGACCGGAGCGAATCCCGTTGTCCGCCGCGCAGACTCGCATCTGGCTGCTCAATCGCCTCGATCCCGAATCGCCCGCCTACAACATGCCGTTCGCGGTGCGGCTCCTCGGCGATCTCGATCTCGACGCCCTGCGCGCCGCGCTCGCCGACGTGATGGCCCGGCACGAAGTGCTGCGCACCGTCTACCCGATGGACGCCGAAGGCGAAGGCCACCAGGTGATCCTGCCCGCGGACACCGTCATCGACCTGCCCATCGAGGCGGTCACCGGCCCGGTCGTCGAGCGCTTCTACGAATTCGCCGCCCGCGGTTTCGACGTCACCACCGAACTGCCGCTGCGCGCCCTGCTGCTGCGCGAATCCGACTCCAGCCACGTGCTGGTGGCGGTCGTGCACCACATCGCGGGCGATGGCGCGTCCACCGATCCGCTGCTGCGCGACGTGGTGCTGGCCTACCTGTCCCGCGCGGCCGGCAGCGCGCCCGGCTGGGAACCGCTGCCGGTGCAGTACGCCGACTACGCGCTGTGGAAGCAGGGCGTGCTGGAGACCGTCGGCGCGGCCGAATTGGATTACTGGCGCACCACTCTCGACGGCCTGCCCGACGAGCTGACCCTGCCCACCGACCGGCCCCGCCCGCTGACGCCGTCCATGCGCGGCGCGGTGGTGCGCGGCCGCATCGGCGGCGGCGTGGCCGAGCGGGTGCGCGAGGTCGCCAAGCGCCACCACGCCACCCCGTTCATGGTGCTGCACGCGGCCCTGTCCACCCTGCTCGCCCGCCTGTCCGGCACCGACGACATCGCCGTCGGCACCGCCGTGGCCGGTCGTGACGAACCGGCGCAGGACGGCCTGGTCGGCATGTTCGTCAATACCCTGGCCCTGCGCACCCGCCCGGCCGCCGACCGCACCTTCGCCGAACTGCTGGCCGAGAGCCGCGCGGTGGACCTGGCCGCCTTCGCGCACGCCACCGTGCCCTTCGAGCAGGTGGTGACGGCGCTCGGGGTGGCGGTCGACCCGTCCCGGCATCCGCTGTTCACGGTCTCGCTCAACTACCTGGACATGGACAACGGCACGCACGCGGTGCCGGGCCTGGTGCTGGAGCCGGTCGAATTCGACGACACCGTCGCCAAATTCGATCTCACCTTCTCCATCGGCGAGGAACCCGACGCCGACGGCAACCTGATGGTGGAGATCGCCTACGCCACCGACCTCTACGACGAGTCCACGGCGCGGGATCTGCTGCGCCGCTTCGGCCGGGTGCTGGGCACCGTGACCGAGGATCCGAGCCGGACCGTCGGCAGCGTCGAGGTGCTGTCGCCGGGGGAGCGGTCGGCGATTCTGGCCCGGCGTGGCCCGGCCGCGCTGCCGCCGCTATCGCTCGCTCAGATCTTCACCGCCGCCGTCGATATCGATCCCGACGCGTCCGCGCTGGTCTATCGCGGCGAGGCAGTGAGCTACGCGGAACTGGATGCCCGCTCCTCGCGGCTGGCCCGCATGCTCATCGAACTCGGCGTCGGCCCGGAAACCTTCGTGGCCCTGTCGATTCCGCGTTCGGTGGAATCGCTGACGGCGGTGTTCGCGGTCGCCAAGTCAGGTGCGGCGTTCCTGCCCGTGGACCCGACCTATCCGGCCGATCGCATCGGCTTCATGCTGTCGGATTCCGCCGCGCCCGTGGGCATCACGATCGCCGAGTACGTCGACCGGCTGCCCGCCGACACCTGCCGCTGGATCGTGCTGGACGATCCGGCGACGGTGGAGCGGCTGGCGGCGCTGTCCGGCGTGCGGATCACGCCCGCCGAACTGACGCGCCCCTGGCATGTCGACAATGCCGCCTGGATGGTCTACACCTCCGGCTCCACCGGCCTGCCCAAGGGCGTGGTGGTCGGGAACGCGGGCATCATCGGCATCGCCGAAGTACAGCAGGTGCATTCGCCGATCGGCGCGAACGCTCGTGTGCTGCACCGTACTTCGCCGAGTTTCGACGCCAACCTCATGGAGATCCTCTGGGCCATTCCGGTCGGCGCGACGCTGATCGTGGCGCCGGTGGACACCATCGGCGGCGCGGCCATGACGGGGCTCATCGAGTCCGAGGGCGTCACGCACGGCATCTTCACCCCGGCCGTGCTCAACACCCTCGATCCGGAAACCCTGCGCGGGCTGACGCATCTCATCGTCGGCGGTGAGGGCTTCGGCCAGGATCTGGTGGACCGCTGGGGCGGCACTCGCGAGTTCGCCAACGGCTACGGTCCGACCGAGGTCACCATCGTCAGCCATCAGAGTCATTCGCTGCGGCCCAACGGCCGGGTGGTGCTCGGCGAACCCGTGGACGGCATGTCGGAGCTGGTGCTCGACGCCCGGTTGCGGCCGGTGCCGGACGGGGCCGTCGGCGAGCTGTACATGCGCGGTCCGGGCCTGGCGCGCGGCTACCACGGCCGGCCCGGGCTGAGCGCGAGCCGGTTCGTGGCCGACCCGTACGGCGAGCCCGGCGGGCGGCTGTATCGCACCGGCGACCTGGTGCGCTGGGTGCGCAACCCCATCGCCGGGCTGACCGAGCCGACCCTCGAATACCTGGGCCGCACCGACGATCAGGTGAAGGTGCGCGGCCTGCGCATCGAGCTGGGTGAGATCGACTCCGCGCTGAAGGCGCACCCGAGCGTCGATTTCGCGGTCACCGTCGGCCACACCGGCCGCAGCGGGGACGTCTCGCTGGTCTCCTACGTGGTGCCCGCCGCCGGCGCGGTGATCGACGAGGACGAGCTGCGGGCCTTCGTGGGCCGCTCGCTCATCGCCTACATGGTGCCCGCGGTGATCATGGTCATCGACGCCATTCCGCTCAACCCGATGTCCAAGCTGGACCGGAAGGCGTTGCCGGAGCCGGTGTTCCGCACCGCCGAGTTCCGGGCCCCGGAGACCGCGATCGAGACGGCGGTGGCCGAGACCATCGCCGAACTGCTCGGCGCGGAACGCGTCGGCCTCGACGACGACTTCTTCGCCCTCGGCGGCAATTCGCTGAGCGCGGTGAAGCTCTCGGCCCGGCTCTCGGCCCGCCTCGGCGTCGAGATCGCCATGCGGACGGTGTTCGAACAGCCGACGGTCGCCGGGCTGGCGGCCACCGTGGACGCCGGCGCGGTGCTGTTCGCCGCCGCGCCGCCGCTGGTGCCGCGCACCGGGGACGGTCCCGTGCCGCTGTCGCTCGCGCAGCAGCGCATGTGGTTCCTGAACCGGTTCGACGGCGAATCCTCGGCCTACAACATGCCGGTGGCCATCCGGCTCACCGGCGCGCTGGACATCCCGGCGCTGGAGGCGGCCATGGCGGACCTGCTGGAGCGGCACGAGGTGCTGCGCACGGTGTATCCGCTCACCGAATCCGGTCCGGTGCAGGTCATCCTGCCCGCGTCGGAAGTCGCACTGCCGTCGCTCACCCCGGTCGCCGTGGAGCCCGCCGAATTGTTCGGCGTCCTCACCGATTTCGTCTCCGCCGGTTTCGACGTGACCGCGGCGGTGCCGATCCGCGGCCGCCTGTTCGCGCCGATCGGCAGCCCCGACGAGTACGTGCTGGTGGTGGTCGTGCACCACATCGCCGGTGACGGCGCGTCCATGGCCCCGCTGGCCCGCGACGTCATGCTCGCCTACGCGGCCCGGCACGCCGGGCACGCCCCGGAGTGGACGCCGCTGCCGGTGCAGTACGCCGATTACGCGCTGTGGCAGCGCGAACGCCTGGGCAGCGAGGACGATCCGCGTTCGCTGCTGTCCCGCCAGCTCGGCTTCTGGACCGAGGCGCTGGCCGGCCTGCCCGATCAGCTCGAGCTGCCCGCCGACCGGCCTCGTCCGGCGGTGCTGTCCACAGCGGGCGGCGCGGTCGAATTCGATCTCGACGCCGATCTGCACAACCGCCTGGTCACCCTCGGACGCGACCGTGGCGCAACGCTTTTCATGGTCATGCACGCGGCCTGGGCGTTGCTGCTGTCCCGTCTGTCGGGCACTGACGACATCGCCGTCGGCACCCCGGTCGCCGGGCGCGGCGAGGACGCCCTGGACGATCTCGTCGGCATGTTCGTCAACACC
Organism: Nocardia yamanashiensis; assembly: GCF_021183565.1. NCBI lineage: Bacteria > Bacillati > Actinomycetota > Actinomycetes > Mycobacteriales > Nocardiaceae > Nocardia > Nocardia yamanashiensis. Next base: position 5,076,103 of record NZ_CP089226.1, on the reverse strand, counting down.
CTGGTGCTGCGCGCCAAGGTGGACCCGGCCGCCGGTTTCGACACCCTGCTGGCCGATGTCCGCGCCGCCGACCTGGCCGCGCTCTCGAACGCCGACGTCCCCTTCGAGCGCCTGGTCGAAGCCCTCGACCCGGTCCGCTCCACCGCCCGCCACCCGCTCTTCCAGGTCGGCTTCTCCTTCAACAACACCGAGACCGCCGAGCTGGAACTCGACGGATTGCGAGTCGGCGCAGCCGATTTCGAGACCACCATCTCCCAGTTCGACCTGCACCTGGTGCTGGTGGACCGCTATACCGCAGGCGGCGCCCCCGACGGCATCTCCGCACAGCTCACCTACGCCACCGCCCTCTACGACGAGGCGACCGCGGCCGGCTTCGCCGAACGCCTCCGCCGCCTGCTGAACGCCATCGTGGTGGAACCGGCGCGGCCGGTCGGCTCGTACGAACTCCTCGCCACGGCCGAACGCAACCGAATCCTCCGATCCTGGAACAACACCGCACACCCGGTGGACGCCACCGCAACCCTCCCCGCCCTACTGACAACCACCCTGGCAACCGCCAACCCGACCCGCATCGCCTTGGTCGGCGGTGAGTCGCGGGTCGAGGTGTCCTATGGGGAACTCGGTGAGCGCGTGTATCGGCTTGCGCGGCATTTGATTTCGCTCGGGGTCGGGCCGGAGTCGCGGGTGGCGCTGGCCATGCGGCGGTCGGTGGATCTGGTGGTGGCGATGTACGCGGTGTCGGTCGCGGGCGGCGCGTATGTGCCGGTGGATCCGGATCAGCCTGCCGAGCGCATCGAATACATTCTGGACACGGCGGATCCGGTCACGGTGCTGACCTCCGGAGCCGATCTGCCGCTGGACATCGCACAGGTGCGGATCGATCTGCTGGATCTCATCAGCTACCCGGACGATCCGGTCACCGACGCGGATCGGCGCGCGCCGCTGCGGCCGGAGCACACCGCGTATGTCATCTTCACGTCGGGTTCGACCGGCCGCCCCAAGGGCGTGGCCGTGCCGCACGCGGCCATCGTCAACCAATTGCAGTGGAAGACCGCGGAATTCGCGCTCAGCGCGGATGACACGATCCTGCTCAAGACCGCCGCCACCTTCGACCTGTCGGTGTGGGAGTTCTGGTCGGCGGCGGTGTGCGGCGGACGACTGGTCATCGCGGCGCCCGACGGGCATCGCGATCCGGACTACCTGGGCGAGCTCATGATCCGCGAAGGCGTCACCACGCTGCACGCGGTGCCGTCCATGCTGGACGCCCTGCTCACCACCGGGGCCGATCGTCCCGGCTCGCCGCTGCTGCGGGTGCTGGCCATCGGTGAAGCCCTGCCGGGTGCGCTGGCGCAGCGCTTCCGGGCGGCGCATCCGGCGGCGGAGCTGTACAACCTGTACGGCCCGACCGAGGCCGCGGTGTCCATCACCAATCACCGGGTCACCGACGCGGATCGGCTCGCCGTGCCGATCGGCGCGCCCGAGTGGAACAGCCGGGTCTACGTGCTGGACGCGCGGTTGCGGCCGGTGCCCGCCGGGGTCTCCGGCGAGCTGTACCTGTCCGGTGCGCAGCTGGCGCGCGGCTACTTCGAGCGTCCCGACCTGACCGCGGATCGCTTCGTGGCCAACCCCTTCGAACCGGGGCAGCGCATGTACCGCACCGGCGACCTGGTGGCCTGGCGTGCGGACGGCGAGCTGGAGTACCGGGGCCGCACCGACTTCCAGGTGAAGATCCGCGGGTTCCGAATCGAACTCGGCGAGATCGAAGCGGCGCTGCTGGCCCAGCCGGGCGTGGAACGCGTTGCGGTGCTGGCCAAGCCGGACGGGCACGGCGGGGATCGGCTGGTGGCCTACCTGGTCGGGGCGGATCTCGATCCGGCCCGGTTGCGCTCGGCGCTGTCGGACCGGCTGCCGTCCTACATGGTGCCCGCGGCCTACGTGGCGCTCGACGAGCTCCCGCTCAACGCCAACGGCAAACTGGATCGCGACGCGTTGCCCGAACCGGTGTTCGCGCCCCGCGAGTTCCGCGCTCCGGCAACCGAACTGGAGATCATCGTGTGCGCGGCCTTCGCCACGGTGCTGGATCAGGAACGGATCGGGCTCGACGACAACTTCTTCGAGCTCGGCGGCAACTCGCTGATCGCCGTGCGGCTGGTCGCGGAACTGAGCGCCGCGCTCGGGCAGCAGATCCCGGTGGTGGTGCTGTTCACCGCGCCCACCCCCGCCGATCTGGTGACCGAATTGCAGCGCACCGCAGGCGCTCTCGACGCGAGCGCGGCCTTCGAGGTACTGCTCCCGCTGCGGCCCTACGGCTCCGGCGCCCCGCTGTTCTGCATCCACCCGATCGGCGGCGTGGCCTGGTCCTTCGCGGGCCTGGCCGCCGGCCTGGACGGCGACCGCCCGATCTACGGCCTGCAATCGCCCACCCTGGGATCGGCTGCGGCACTGCCGGATTCCATCGAATCCTGGGCGCGGCGCTACATCGAGGAGATCCGCAAGGTCCAGCCCGAGGGCCCGTACCACCTGCTGGGCTGGTCCCTCGGCGGCGTCATCGCGCACGCCGTGGCCGTCCAGTTGCAGGAGCAGGGCCAGCAGGTCGCGACCCTGGCCATGCTGGACAGCTCCCTGGACGTGGACGCGGCCGAGACCGAATCGGCGGTCCTGCCCGTGGCGGAGCTGCTGGGCGGCCTGCTCCCGGACGCCGCCGAACTCGATCCGGCGCAACTGGATCCGGCGGCCCTGGCCGAGCGCCTGTCCGCGCTGCCGGAACCGTTCGCCTCCATGGGCGTGGACCGGGTCACCCGCATCATCGATTCGGGCGTCGCGTCGCTGGGCCTCATCGCGGCCTACCAGCCGCGCCGCTTCAAGGGTGATCTGCTGTATTTCGCCGCCGCGCTGGACGATCCGAGCTCCACCGTCGGCGTCTCGAGCTGGCGGCAGGCCATCGACGGCATGGTGCACAGCCACGCCGTCCCGGCCACCCATTGGCAGATGACCGCGCCGGAATCCCTGGCCCAGATCACCCGGGTGCTGAATGCGCTGCGCCGGCGGGAGGAACTGCGCTAGCCGCGTGATTCGCCGGAATGCGATGCGTTCCGGCGAACCCTGCGGTAGATTCTGAAATACATCGTTTTCACAGTGTGCTGTGTCGGTGAAGAAAGGCAATTCGATGAGCAATCCCTTCGACAACGAAGACGCTCAGTTCTACGTGCTGGTCAACGAGGAAGCGCAGCATTCCCTCTGGCCGGTCTTCGCCGCCGTTCCCGGTGGCTGGACCATCGCCACCGGACCAGCCCGTCGAGCCGACTGCCTCGACTATGTGGAGTCGCATTGGACCGATATGCGCCCGGCCTCGCTGGTCGAGGCGATGTCGGAATCCGAATAAACCCCCTCACGAAAGGAGACGTCCATGGAAGGCGTCGACATCGCTGCCATCCTCACCCAGGTCCTGGCCTTTCTCGCCAGCGGATCGTCCATCAACTACAACCCCAAGCTCGCCTGATCACCTGAAATAGTCTGCGCTGTAAAGGAACAAACTCCACCATGGATCTCGGTAGCTCCGGCTTCAACTCCCTCCTGTCGGCCATCGCCCACCTGATCGGCTCCGGCTCGGGCATCTCCGTAACCCAGCCCACCCCCACGCCGACCCCCACTCCCACAGTCTGAGGCTCCCCATGCAAAGTGGAAGCGCCGTAGACAATTTCCTCGGAGTGCTGGCGAAGATGCTGGGTACCGGCTCCTCGTTCACCTTCCCCCCGATCACCCTGCCGACGCCGACGGCATAGATCGACCGAAGCTTCCGGCCGCCAGCGCATCCCGCCTGGCGGCCGTTCCTCGTCCCCGGCCACCGGGTGGGGCAGCGCGAAAACCACGGCACTTCCCGCCGAAGTCGGTACCAGATTCATTTCCGGTTAATTCGACTCGCCCGGCGTGAATCCTGCAATGGCGAATGTTCGGCAAATATATTTAGGCTCAAGATCAGCTTGATCGCCGCGATTGAACGAAGCGGAGAGGGAAAGCATGAGCCTGAACGATATGGCCGAACCGCGCAGTATCGGTCTGTACTGGGACCGTGACGGGGATATCTGGCAGCGTGAGGACGCCGGGTGGCGCCTCATCCTCCAGAGCGGAGTATCGGTCGATCCGATTTCCTTGTGGGAGTGGGACAGCGGACATGTGCGGGACTATGCCCCGTTCACGCCCGTGTCCGTTTTCGCCGCCGCCGGGGCGTAACCCGGAGCGGACGCCGCCTCAATCCCGGGGCGCGACGCCGAACAGAATGACCTCCATGAGCCGAATCACGCGCTGCTGCGGGCAGATTCGCTGATTGTCGCCGAATACCCGGCCGAGGTCCACCACCAGGCCGAACGCGGCCTGCACCAGGATGCGGGCCTCGCCCTCGGAGAGTTCCGGGCGGACCGCCACCAGCAGCCGGACCCATTCGGCGACGATCAGCCGCTGCACATTGCGGAGCATGGTGCGTTCTTCGGCCGAGACATGGCCGAATTCGGCGTAGTAGACGTAGGTGAGCTCACGTTCGGCGAACGAGCCCGCCACATAGAGGTCGACCAGCTTGGTCAGCGCCTCGGCGGGCGTCGACGAGGACGCCACCGCGGGGCCGATCGCGCCCGACACCCGATCGGCCGCGCGGCGGAAGGCGGCGGCCAGCAGGTCGCCCTTGCTGCGGTAATAGCGGTAGACGGCCGAGGCCGCCGACAGATCCGCCGCCGCGGCGATGTCCTCCACGCTCACATTGGGATACCCGCGCTCGTGGAACAGCTCCACGGCCTTCTTCAGCAGCAGTTCGTGCTTGAAGGACAGCGGGATCTCCACCGCGCGCGGAGCGCTCGAATCCGTGCCCGGCGGCGGCAGTTCCGCGTCCAGCACGGCATCGCAGGCCGAATGCAGCAGCGCCGTCAGCGTTTTCACCGGCAGCGCCGCGTGATGGTCGCCCACGCTGGAGATCACCGACAGCAGCGTGACCGCCCGCACCGCCCGATCGGTTTCCTCGAGCTCGGGCCGCACCGCCGCGATCAACTCGCGCAGCGAACTCAGGGCCGCCGCGAACTGCTCGTCCAGGGTGGCGCGATCGGTCGCGTCGAGATACCGCAGTTCCCACCGCACCAGCGTCACCGTCGCCCGATTCGCGATGGTCTCCGCGATGATCCGGTCCAGCACCGCGTCCAGCCGCGCCCGCGGCTCCAGCCCGGCCGTCTCCTCCGCCGGCGTCGCCGAGGCCACGGTCAGCGCCCCGAGCCGCAGCACTTCCTCCCGGAACAGCGCGTACTTGCTCGGATAGTGCCGATACAGTGCCGCCGAGGAGATCCCGAGCTTGGCGGCGATGTCCTCCATGCTCACACCGTGATAGCCCAGCGACCCGAACGCCGCGGCCGAAGTGGCGGCGATCTGGGCGCGCCGGTTCTTCGGACGGCGGCGGATCACACGCTGCTGGGGCTCGGCACTCATGTCGGTAATGGTAGTCACCAGGTCTTTTGCGCCCCTGCCGGGTTGGCGACCACGCGTCACGGGCGCGCCTGTTGCAACAGCGGCGAGTTGACCTTGTTCACCAGCCAGCGATCGCCCTGCCGCTCCAGCCGCATGACCATGGACAACTGGCCCGGCTGAGGTTTGTTCTGGGTACCCAGACTGGTGATGGTCTGGCCGATCACCACGATGGCCTCCGCCGAATCCTTGTCGCCGCTGCGAATGGCGCACTGCACATCCGTACTGGCCGAGGTCACCTGCCCGGCGGTCAGCACCTCGCGCAGATCCTTGCTGGTGGAATCGAACTGCTTGCGCCAATCCCCGGTCGCGCCGTCCAGCACCCCGGCGAAGTAGGTGTCGAGATTCTTGGCATCGTAGGTGGCCAGGACCGGCGCGTACTTGCAGGCGGCGGAGCGCGCGGACTCGTGCGCGTCGAGCAGCGCCTGCTTGTTCTGGCCTTGGACGAAGAAGAACGCACTCGCGCCGATGCTGGCTCCGAGCACGGCCACCGCCGCTACCCGAGCCGCCGTCCTCGTCCTCCCGGCGTGCTTGCGGTCGGGATCTTCCGTTTGGGAACGGTTCATCAGGCGTGAGATTCCGGCCGAAAGCGTGCCGGAACGACGGGCGGCGGGCGCTGCCGTCACCGGTTCGGTTGCGGCAGCTTCGCTCGCAGGTGCCTCGGCTGCCGCTGCTTCGGTCGCCGCTGCTTCGGCCGCGGGCGCTTCGGCTGCCACTGCTTCGGCATCAGCCGGCTTCCCGGCTTCGATCTCGCTCATGTTCGTCGCTCCTATCGCGGCACAGCTGGTTGGGAGAGTTCGTTTCCGGTCGCGCCCGGGGGAGTGGTGACGCCGTTGTCCGGCACGTTCGGGCGCGGCGCGTTGGCCGAGCCGCGCATCTGCAGCGCCGGGTTGTTCGTGACGCAGTAGTTGTAGAGCCGCACCCGGGTGTCCACCATCACCTCGGTCGGCACCACCGGGATGGTGTCGTATTCGCAGGTGGGGCGTGGCCACGGATCGACGAGCGTGTTGTATGCCCCGTCGTGCGCGGGAATCCCGAGCGCTTCGGATCCGACCCGCAGCGCCGGGAACAAGGCCGCGATGGCCGGCGCCCGCAGCTTCGCCGCCTTGGTGATGGCCACGAAGTTCGTCACCAGATCCGTGATGGGGTCCTGGGTTTCGCTCAGGAACCCGCTCAGCGTCGCCAGCTGCCCCGGCCCGTTGGTCAGCAGCGTGCGCAATTCCTGGTCGGCGGCGGCGAATTGGTTGAACAGCGTGCTGCCCGCCCGCGTCAGCGTCCCCAGATCGGGTTGTGCGTGCGAGGTGGTGCCGGCGATGACCTCGAGATTCTCGATGAGCTGCCGGGTCTGCGGCAGCAGATCGGTGAGCCCCGACATGGCCCGGCTGATCCCGGAAACCATATTGCGCAGGCGATCCGGGCCGCCCGCGAGGGCCTTGTCCAGCTCGTCGATGATCACATTGAGCCGGTCCGGGTTCATCCCGCCGATGAAGTCGCTGAGGTTGGCGAACACCGACTGCATGCTCACCGGCACGCTGGTGGCGGTGCGCTGCACCACCGACCCGTCGTGCAGATAGGGCCCGCCGTCGGTGTCCGGCCGGAAGTCCAGGTACTGCTCCCCGGCCGCCGACAGCCGTCCCACCGCCACCGTCCCGCCCACCGGAACCTGTGCGGAGTCATCGATTTCGGCGATGGCGGCCACGCCGTCGCCGGACACCCGCACCTCGTCCACCCGCCCGATCCGGCTGCCCCGGAAGGTCACGTCGTTCCCGGCGGCCAGCCCGCCGGATGCCGCCAGTTCGACGGTGACCCGGTAGGTGTGCGGAATCGGGTTGAACCGCAGCACATATCCGCCGATGTATCCGCTGCCCACGATCAGCACCGCGATCAAACCGAGGTTGGCGACCGCGATGCGATGCCGCACGATCCATTGCCACAGTGGCGGATTCACCGCGCACCGCCCTGCTCCGGACCGGCCGGCGCCGCGGGCGTCGCGCCGCCCGGCTGCTGCGGCGGGCTGGCGAGCCGCCCGAACACCTTCTCCAGCACCTGGGTGAGGCTGCCGATGAACTGTCCCACGTCCCCGACTTCCGGCCAGCGGCTGCCGCTGGGATCGGTGAGCGCGCCCACGCTCAGATACGACACGGTCGCCGCGACGGCCAGCGCCGGTCCGCGCAGGCTCGCCATCAGCGACGGATAGATGGTGTGCAGCCCGGTCAAAGCCCCGGTCAGATTGTCGCCCATCTGCGCGAACCCCGACATGAGCCGCTGAATGCTGGTGAACAGGCTGACGAATTCGGTCCCGGTGGTGTCGCTGAAATCGCCCAGCGCGGTCATGGTGGTGGAGACCTTGGTGAGCAGGTCCACCATTTGCTGATTGTTCTCGGTGAACAGTCCGATGAGCGCCGGGAAGGTGTCGGCGGCGACGCCGAGTTCGGCCTTGCGTTGCGCCAATTCGCCCGCGAGAGTGTTCAATCCGCTCAGCGTCTGGTCGATGTCACCGGTGCGCTGGTTCAAAGCGGTTATCACACCGGTCATTTCGGTGATCAGATGTGACAGCTCCGGTGCGCGTCCCGCGAACATGGAGTCCATCTCCGAGGTGATCCGCGCCGCCTGATTGATGCCACCGCCGTTGAGCAGCAGCGATATCGACATCATGAGCTGTTCGACCGACGCGCCCGCCGAGGTCCGGTCCGTCCCGAGCGTATCGCCCTCGCGCAGTTCCGCTCCCGCTTCCTGCGCCGACGGCAGCGTCATGGCCACGAACATGTCGCCCAGCGGCGTCCCCTGCCGCAGCTCCGCCGTGGTCCCGCGCGGCAGCCGAATGTCTTCGCGGATGAGCATTTCCACGTCGGCGACGAAATTGGTGGTCTTGATCCCGGTCACCACGCCGATATCGGTCCCGCCGATCTTCACGTGCGCCCGATCGGGCAGATTGAGCGCGTCGGTGAAGGAGGCGTGAATGGTGTACCCCGGCCCGCCGATCCCGGGTTTGGGCATGGGCACGTTCGACACCGTGACCGCGCAGCCGCTCGCCGCCGTCAGCGCGGCCGCGGTCACCAGCGCCGCCATTGCAGAAGTCCCTGTCCGCCTGTTCATTTCGTCCCCGTAATGCCCAGCAGCGCCGCCGTCAGCCCGAAGTCCGGCCCGAAGTCGGCGATCTTCCCGGTCCGGCACCCGTCCAGCCGCAACTGGATCCGCTCACAGAACAATGCCAGCGCTTCACCGTCCAGCACGCTCTTGTCCAGCAGCCCGTGCAACCGCAGCGCCTGTTCTTCCCGGCTGGTCGCATTGGACAGGTTCTGGAACATCAGCGGCCCCACGTCCACGATCTCGGTCAGCCCGCGCGCATTGGCCCGCATCTGATTGCTGATCGCCACGAACCGCGTCAGCGCCCCCGCCAGCTGATCCTTGTTGTCCCCCACCAGCGTCGCGGTATTGGTGACGAAGTCGTCCAGCTGCGTCAGCACCGCCTGCAATCCCGGCGCCTGCTCACCCATCAGGTTCACCAGCTCGGTGAGCCGCCCGCTGAAGTCCCGCACCGTCTGGTCGTTGCTCGCGATGATCTGCGTGATCTCGTTCAACTTGATGATCGTGTTGGCGATCTGATCCTTGTTCGCGAAAGTCACCTCGAACGCCGAAGACAACGCATCCAGCGTCTCCCGCAACCGATCCCCATTCCCGTTCAGCAAAGGAAACAACACCCGGCTGGCCATCGGCCCCGTGTCCTTGTCCCCCTTCAACGCCGCCCCCAACTGATCGAAATTCGCCAGAATCCGATCCAGCTCCACCGGAACCCTGGTGCGCTGCAACGGAATATGCGCCCCCGGCGCCAACGTCTCCCCTTCGCCGCTGTAAGCCGGCGCCAACTCCACATGCCGATTGGTAATCAACTGCGGATTCACCAGCGCCGCAATGGCATCCGCCGGTATCCGCACCTCCCGATCCACCGACATCACCACCTCGACATAACTCCCACGCGGCGTAACGGATTCGACCGTCCCCACCGGCACCCCCAGCACATCCACCTCGTTCCCCGCATACAACCCCGCCACATTCTCGAAGTCGGCACTGATCCGCATCCGATCCCCGAGATACTGCTCGGGCAGGGCCGTCAGACTGTCCGGCAGCAGCGAGCATCCGGATCCGATGGTCGCCACGCAGCACAGCGCCGCCACCTTGGCCAGCGAGCGAATCCTGTTCATTTGCACCCCTGTACGGCTTGGGCGAAGCAGAGCCAGTTGTCCGGGAAGATCCACGGCGCGTAGACCTCGCCGTAGGGGCCGTTGCCGAGCACGTTGTTGAACTGGCGCAGGGTGACCGGCATGATTTCGTAGAGTCGGGCCAGGTTGTCGTTGTTCTTGGTGAGGCCCTCGGACATGGTGTTGAGGTTGGCGATCAAGGGGGCGAGTTCGCCGTTGTTCTCCAAACCCATGTCCTGCAAGAGCTTCGAGAGTGAAGCGACATTGTCGAGCAGTTGCCGCAGCAGGGTCTGGCGTTGCTGGACGGCGCTGCCGATCGCCTCGCCGCGGGTCAGGAGCAGCAGGACGCCGTTCTGATTGTCGGCGGCCAGCTGGGCGACCGTGTCCATGCCTTTGAGCAGGGTGTCGACCTCGTCGCGGCGCTCGTTGATGACCTTGGCCAGGGCGCCCACGCTGTCCAGGGCTTGGACGGCGAGTTCAGGCGATGCGCCCATCTGCTGGTTGACCAGGTCGAGGGCTTGCCGCAGCTTGGTGGGGTCGATGCGCTCGATGTGCTCGAAGGACGACTTGTACTTGGGGTCCTGCACCACTTTGCCCAGGTTGTAGGGGACGGTGGTGTTCGCGAGCTCGATCTTGTCGCCGGGCAGGCCCTTGCCGTCGCCGGGGGCGAGGTCCACGTGCAGGCGGCCGAGAATGGTGGACATCTTGATGGCCGCCTTGGCGTCCGGGCCGAGCCGCAGATCCTTGCGGACCTTCATATCGACGCGCACCTTGTCCCCGGCCAGCTTGACCGCCGACACCGACCCGACCTCGATGCCCGAGACGTCCACCGTTGCACCGGAACGCAATCCGGCGGCCTGGGCGAAGTCCGCGTGGATGGTCCGGGAGCCGAGCTGCGCCTGCTTGACGGTGGTGGAGCCGACCAGCAGCAGCACCACGAAGCCCGCCGCCAGCACCCCCACCCGTAGATACCGATTCCTCATCGGCACACCTCCGATTGCGCCGGCCCGCCCACCTGCGAGAACACTCCCGGCGGCAGCGCCACGCCCCACAGCGAGACGTCGAGCCGGCAGATGTAGGCGTTGCCGTAGGTCCCGTAACTGCTGAACCGCGCGATGCCATTGAGCACGTCGGGCAGTTCGATCGCCGCCTGATCCAGCGAAGCGCCGTTCAGCAGCAGCAATGCGATCCCCGCCGTCGCATCGGTCTGCGCCTGCGCCACACCGGGTTTGACCTGCGCGATGATCCGCACCAGGGAGTCGGTCGCGGTGGCCACGTGCGTGACCGAACTCTTGAGGGCGTCGCCCTGCGCGTACAGCGCCTCGGTCAGCGAACGCGCCTGCGTGATAAGCGTTTCCAGCTCCCCGCTGCGATTGGCCAGCCCGGCGATCACGCTGCTGAGATTGCCGACCACATCCCCGAGAATCCGATCCCGCTGCCCGAAGGTCCCGGCCAGCTGCGCCGCCTGCGTGATCAGCGCGCTCAGCGACACCCCGTTGCCCTGCAACGCCTGAATCAACGTCTCCGACAACGAGTTCACCTGATCCGGCTGCAGCACACTGAACAGCGGCTCGAACCCGGACAGCAGCGCCGATACGTCGAACGACGGTTCGGTGTGCTCGAACGGGATCTGCCCGCCCGCCGCGAGCGCCTGCCCGGCGTCCTTGCCCGGCAGGAGCGCGATGTACCGCTGCCCGATCAGGTTCTGGTATCGCACCAGCGCTTTGGTCGTGGTGGTCAGATGCTGATCCGCCTCGATCCGGAAATCCACCCGGGCCCGGTAGTCGTCCGTGAAGTCGATCTTGTCGACCCGTCCGACCCGCACCCCCGCCATCCGGATGTCGTCCCCGACCCGCAACCCGAGCACATCGGAGAACACCGCCGAATAGCTGTCGGTCCGCCCCGGCACCGACCGTTGCAGCGTGGACCAGATGGTGTACGTGAGCACCACCGCGATCACCGCGAAAATTGCGAAGCCCGCCAGGGCCTTTCCCGATTTCAATTGCCACCCCCGCCGCAGCGCGGCCCGGCCAGTTCGCCGTAGTGCGGGCAATCCGCGGCCGTGTACTGCTGGAACGGGGTGAAGGACACGTTCATGCGCCACACCATCTGATTGCGCGGCCCGAACCCGAACGCGCCCTGCAACCGTTGCAGCGCGGTGTTCAGATTGGCCGCCGTGTACGGAATCGCCTGGGGATCCTCGGCGAGGCTGCCGAACAGCTCGTCCAAGCCCGCGACCAGGTATTTGCCGGAATCGGGATTGCGGGCGAAGAGCCCGTTCACCGAGTCCACGGCCGTCGACCCGCCGGTGAGCAGGGCCACCAGCTCGGTGCGCCGCTCGGTCAGCGTGCGCGCGGTGGTCACCGAATTCGACAGCACGTCCACCAGCTCCGGCGCCGACCGGCTCAAAGCGGTGGCCGCCTGCCCCAGATCGCCGAGCAGGTTCCCGATGCCGGGTATCGCGTGCACCTCGGTCAGCCAGGTGTTCAGCCGCTCGATGGTGGACCCCGGCACCCGCGACTGCGGATCCAGCGCCGCCGCGAAGGTGCCCAGCACCCGCCCCAGTTTCTCGGGCTGAATATTGTCGATGACCCGGCGCAGCACGTTCAGCGTGGTCTGCAACTGCACGGTGGCCGCGCTGGTGTCCTCCGGAATGGTGGCCCCCGCGCGCAGGGTGCCGCGCGCGGGCGTGGTGTCCACCAGCTCGACCGCGGTGACGCCGAAGATATTGTTCGGTATCACCCGGGCCGCCACGGTATCCGGAATCATCGCCGCCACACCGGGTTTCAGCGCGATCGAGGCTTCCTGCCGTTCGCCCTTGGCGACCACCTCGACGGTGTCGACCCGGCCCACCACCATGCCCCGGAACTTCACGTCCGCCCGCGTGGGCAGCCCGTCGCCGGTGCTGGTGAGCACGGCGGTCACCGGCACCCGGTCTTCGAACCGCCCGTTGTAGCGCAGCGCCAGCAGATACAGCAGCAGCGCCACCGTGCCGATCAGCGCCAGGCCGGCGAGCGTCAATTGCCGCGCGGTGGCCCCGCGCCCATTGGGATCGAGAATCATCGCGCCTACCCCGAGATCCGGAAGCCGGGGTCGATGCCCCAGATGGCCAGGGTCATGAACAGATTGGTGAAGACCATGACGACGATGACCATCTTGATGGCCCGCCCCGCCGCCACCCCGACGCCTTCCGGCCCGCCGGTGGCGACATAGCCGTAATAGCACTGGATGAACGTCGAGATCATCACGAACAACATGACTTTGAGCAGCGACCAGAACACGTCCGGCCCCAGCAGGAATTGGAAGAAGTAATGGTCGTAGGTGCCGGCCGTGGTGCCGCCCAGCAGCAGCACCGACAGCTTGGTGGCCAGGTAGGCCACCGCCAGCCCCACGCTGTAGAGCGGCACGATGGTCAGCGTCGCCGCGATCATCCGGGTGCTCACCAGGTACGGAAGCGGCCGGATGGCAATGGATTCCAGCGCGTCGATCTCCTCGGAGATGCGCATGGACCCCAATTGCGCGGTGAACCGGCAGCCCGCCTGAATGGCGAAGGCCAGCGTGGCGATGATCGGCGCCAGCTCGCGGGTGGTCGCGAAGCCCGAGATGGCCCCGGTGAGCGGGCTCATGGTGAGCAGGTTCAGCGCTGTGAACGACTCCATGCCGACGGTGATGCCGCCGAATCCGCACAGCGCCACCACCACGCCGATGGTGCCGCCGCCCACGATGAGCGAACCGTTGCCCCAGCCCACATCCGCGGTCAGCCGCAGCACTTCCTTGCGATAGTGCTTCAGCACGAACGGAATCGCGATGAGCGCCTGGAAGAACGTGATGGTCTGATGCCCGAGCCGCTGATTGGCCTGCACCGGCACGGCGAGCGCATTGCCCACCACCCGAACGGGTTTCAGCGCGGGCGGCGTATAGGTGCTGCCCATTCAGATCACCTTCGTCGGGAACAGCGTGTTGTACAGCTGGGTGAGGATGATGTTGGTGGCGAAGAGCATGAGCGCCGAGGACACCACCGCGGAGTTCACCGCATTGGCCACCCCGCCCGGACCGCCGTGCGCGTGTAATCCGGTGTCGCAGGCGATGATCGCGGTGATGACGCCGAAGATGGCGGCCTTGATCAGCGCGATGACCAGGTCGTTGGCCACCGCGAAGGACGCGAACGACCCGATGAACGAGCCCGGGGTGCCCTGCTGGGCATACACATTGAACAGATACGCGGTCGCGAACCCCACGAACACGATGAACCCGCACAACAGCATGCTCACCAGCACCGCCGCCAGCAGCCGCGGCGCGACCAGCCGGCGCACCGGATCCACGCCCATCACCCGCATGGCGTCGATCTCCTCGCGAATGGTGCGCGAGCCGAGATCGGCGGTGATGGCCGAGCCGACCGCCCCCGCGATCATGAGCGAGGTGACCAGCGGCGCGCCCTGCCGGATGATGCCCAGCCCGGCCACCGCCCCGATGAAGGTGGTCGCGCCGACCTGATTCACCAGTGCGCCCACCTGAATCGACACCACCACGGCGATGGGTATGGCCACCAGCACCGTCGGCGCGGCCGACACGCTGGTCATGAACGCGCACTGTTTGATGAACTCCCGATACGGGAAGCGCCGCCGCACCAGCGCCAGCACCAGTTGCGCGATCGCCTCCCGGCCCAGCAGCACCTGCCGCCCGAGCGTTTCCAGCGACCGCTGCGGATGCCGTTTCCACAGCCCGCCCGCGCTCTCGGAAATCGTTCGCAGTTCACCGCTTTCGATGATCGCCACGCCTGTTCCCCCCTACGCCAGGTCTTCGAGTTGCCGTTGCAGCAGCACCAGCGCGACGCCCAGGACCGCGATACCGGCCGCCACGGCGCTGAGCACCGCCACCCAGAGCGCCACGCGGAAAACGGGATTCACCCGCTTGCGGCCACCGAGCACTTTGATGCCCTCGACGAGGAGGTCGATGAGCCAGACCAGAATCATCATTACGTCATGCACACATTCGAGAAGGTGAGCACCGGCCAGCACACGATCGATCCGAGGAACGAGATGATCACGTCGAGTCCGTGCTGCTGTTTCAGGTGCGAAGTGTGGGTGAGCGTCCAGATGACGCCGACGATCCCGTAGGGGACGCCGAGCAGGATCAGCGTGCCGAGGAACTCGGACACCTTCATCTCGTAACTCAGTATTCGATCGAGTCGTCGGAGCATGGTGACGTATGTTACTCACGATTCTTGCGAGTTCCGACGCTTTTCTTGAAGTTGTTTTGGTTCTTGACCCGCTTCGATCCGGGTCTTATGTTATGGAGTATTCATAATTGAATGCAGGTCGTCCCGGATCCGGGGCCCAGGCGCCCGCCCGGCAATCGCGCCCCGGCCGCCCGCCGATCTCGTAGGCTGCGCAGAGGTTCGAGCGGGAACGAGAACGGAGCCGGTATGCGCACGGTGGTCATCGAACGCACCATCCACGCACCACGGCCCGATGTGTTCGACTGGTTCACCGATGCCACCAATTACCAACGGGTTCCGTTCGTCCGGCGGGTCACGCTGGTGCGGCCGGGGGATACCCGCAGTCACGGGGCCGGAGCCGTGCGGCTCATCGTCACGCCGCTGCTGCGGATCACCGAGGAGATCGTGGAGTACTCGCCGCCGGAGCTGATGCGCTACCGGTTGCTGAATTCCGTTCCGCCGCTGCGGCATCAAGAGGGATACATGTCTTTCGCGGAGGTTTCCGCCGGTACTCGGGTGCGGTGGTTCTCCACCTTCGAGATCGCCTCGCCGGTGCTGGCGGGATTCTTCACCGCCGTGTTCGCCCCGGCCATTCACGGCGGGTTCGTGATGGTGTTTCGCACCGCGGAGCGTGAGCTCCGCGGTGCGTGAAACCTATTGGTTCTGAGAGGTTCTGGATCAGGCCGCGCCGAGGCGCAGGGTGATCACGCCGGCCACGATGGCGGCGAAGGCGACCAGCTTCGGCGCGGTGATCTTCTCGTGGTAGATCAGGGCGCCCAGCACCACGGTGCCGATGGCGCCGATACCGGTCCAGATCGTGTATCCCACACCGACATCCAGGGTGCGCAGCGCCAGGCTGAGGGTGAAGATCCCGGCCGCGGCGGCCAGCAGTGTGAACACCGACGGCCACAGCCGGGTGAATCCCTTGGTGGCGTTCGTGCCGAGCGCGAAGGCGATCTCGAAGACGGCGGCGATGCCCAGCCATACCCAAGCCATGATGAACTCCTTTGAAAAGTATTGCGTTGAACGGGTTTTCAGGCGGCGACGGCGCCGGGATGCGACAGCTTGTCGGCGATCTTCAAGCCGAGCACGCCGCCGATGATCAGCACGAAGGCGAGCGCCTTGGCGGCGGTGAAGGTTTCGCCGAACACCACCGAGCCGAGCACCACCGTGCCGACCGAGCCGATGCCGGTCCACACCGTGTAGCCGACGCCGACGTCGAGGGATTTCAGCGCCAGGCTGAGGAAGAAGATGCCGCCGGTCGCCGCGGCCGCGGTCAGTAGCGACGGTCCCAGCACCGTGAAGCCGTGCGTGGCATTGGTGGCCAGCGCGAACACGATCTCGAAAACCGAAGCGACGAGCAGATATACCCAGGCCATGGGAAACTCCTGAAAGGTAGTTGCATGTATATGCAAGTACTTGATGACGAACAAAAGCTTGCATGTACATGTAAGGTGTTGTCAAGAGCGAAGGAGATTTTCGATGGCAACCAAGGTCGGAACCCGCGGCGCGGCGGTCGACACCCTGATGTGGAACCGCATGCTGAACCTGCACGCCCAGGTGGAAACCCGCCTCGCCACCGCCTTGCAGCGCAAACACGGCCTCGGCCTCTCGGAGTACCGCGCCCTGGTCTTCCTCGACGAGGCCCCCGGCAACGAACTGCGCATGCAGGACCTGGCCGCCAAGGTCGGCCTCAACCAGAGTTCGGTCACCCGGCTGGTCGGCCGCCTCAACTCCGCCGACCTCGCCTACCGGGACCTCTGCCCCGACGACAAACGCGGCGCCTACGCCGTCCTCGCCGAAGCCGGCCGCGCCCGCTACCGAGAAGCCCGGCCCACCTACGAGGAAACCCTGGTGGCGGCGCTCGATGAGGTCGCCGACTCCGATCCGGCACTTGCGGCCTTGCTGACCGCCGCTCGTCGCGCGACCGAATAGCGCTCCGCCCTTCCGGCGTGACGAGGGCAGTGTGACCGAAGTTGTAGTGCTGCTTAAGCTTCCGCTTGTTCGAGTGCTGCCAACGCCATGCGTCGCAGCACCGGCCGGGCGCGCGTGGCCAGCGCGGCGGGCGCGCTGTGCGGGGTGGAGTTGATCAGTCCGAAAGTGGCGTGCGCCTGGACCCGGGCCGCCGGTTCGGGGAGATCCGGGTGCAGCTCGCGCAGGACGCCGACCCAGAGTTCGACGTATTGCCGCTGCGTGCGCCGGACCTGACGGCGGGCCGATTCGGGCAGGCTCTCCAGATCGCGGTCCTGGATGCGGATGAGTTCCGGCTCGCCGAAGGCGAAGTCGAGATGGAAGTCGACCAGGCCGGTGAGCGCCTCGCCCGGGGTGGGGGCGGAGTCGATGACCGCCCGACCGCCGTCGAGTAGTCGCTGACTGACCCCGACCAGCAGTTCGACCAGCAGTGCTTCCTTGTTGGGGAAGTGGCGGTACACCGCCGGGCCGCTGATGCCGACGGCCGCGCCGAGGTCGTCCAGGCGTACGCCGAGGAAACCACGGTCGGCGATCAACCGTGCTCCGGCGTCGAGCAGTTGCTCCCGCCGCTGCGCTTTCAACTGCTCGCGGCGCGTGGGGACGACGGTGTCGGCGCTGCTCACCGTGGCTCTCCCTTCGCGGTCCTGGACAACTCAGTTAGTGCAGATTATCTTAAATTCCAGTTATTGGGTATTAACCGAACGAGCTGGGATGGCGGAATGACGCTGACTGGGGACGTGCGCACCGGAAACCGGGCCGCGCATCTCGCGCTGGTCGAGGAGTTGCGCGAGAAGCTGGCCGCGGCCGCGCTGGGCGGGCCGGAGAAGGCGCGGGAGCGGCATCTGGCGCGCGGCAAGCTGTTGCCGCGGCAGCGGGTGGATCAACTGCTGGATCCGGGCTCGCCGTTCCTGGAGCTGTCGCCGCTGGCGGCCGACGGGATGTACGACGACGAGTGCCCGGGCGCGAGCGTGATCGGCGGCATCGGCCGGGTGTCCGGGCGCGAGTGCGTGATCGTGGCCAACGACGCCACGGTCAAGGGCGGCACCTACTACCCGATGACGGTCAAGAAGCATCTGCGCGCACAGGAAGTCGCGCTGCAGAACCATCTTCCGTGCATCTACCTGGTCGACTCCGGCGGCGCGTTCCTGCCCAAACAGGACGAGGTGTTCCCGGACCGCGAGCATTTCGGCCGCATCTTCTTCAATCAGGCGAACCTGAGCGCCAAGGGCATCGCGCAGATCTCGGCGGTCATGGGCTCCTGCACCGCCGGCGGCGCGTACGTGCCCGCCATGAGCGACGAGACCGTCATCGTGCGCGATCAGGGCACCATCTTCCTGGGCGGCCCGCCGCTGGTGAAGGCCGCCACGGGGGAGATCGTGACGGCGGAGGAACTGGGCGGCGGCGAATTGCATTCGCGCACTTCCGGTGTCACCGATCATCTGGCCGAGAGCGATCAGGACGCGCTGCGGATCGTGCGCAATATCGTGGCCACGCTCGGGCCGAAGACGCCCTCCCCGTGGGAGATCGCGCCCACCGTGGATCCCATCGCCTCGCAGGACGAGCTGTACGACGTGGTGCCGGTCGACCTGCGCACCCCGTACGACGTGCGCGAGGTCATCACCCGCATGGTGGACGGCGGCGAATTCCAGGAATTCAAGGCCGAATACGGCAAGACCCTGGTCACCGGGTTCGCGCGCATCCACGGCCACCCGGTCGGCATCGTGGCCAACAATGGCGTGCTGTTCGGCGAATCCGCCATGAAGGGCGCGCATTTCATCGAACTGTGCGACAAGCGCACCATCCCGCTGCTGTTCCTGCAGAACATCACCGGCTTCATGGTCGGCCGCGACTACGAGGCCGGCGGCATCGCCAAGCACGGCGCGAAGATGGTCACCGCGGTGGCGTGCGCGCGGGTGCCCAAGCTGACCGTGGTCATCGGCGGTTCCTACGGCGCGGGCAACTACTCCATGTGCGGGCGCGCGTATTCGCCGCGCTTCCTGTGGATGTGGCCCAACGCCCGCATCTCGGTGATGGGCGGCGAGCAGGCCGCGTCGGTGCTGGCGACGGTGCGCGGCGACCAGCTGGACGGCAATGGCAAGCCGTGGTCGGCAGAGGACCAGGAGGCCTTCAAGGCGCCGATCCGTGAGCAGTACGAAGCGCAGGGCAATCCCTACTACTCCACCGCCCGCCTCTGGGATGACGGTGTGATCGATCCGGCCGATACCAGAACCGTTGTCGGCCTGGCCCTTTCGGCTTGCGCCCAGGCCCCCGTCGAGCCCGTTTCCTACGGCGTCTTCCGGATGTGATGACCATGACGAACACAGCGTTGCTGAACGCCACCCAGCCCGTCGCCTTCGACACCGTGCTGGTCGCCAATCGCGGCGAGATCGCGGTGCGTGTCATTCGTACCCTGCGTGCCATGGGAATTCGCTCGGTCGCCGTTTACAGCGACGCCGATGCCGACGCCCTGCACGTGCGCGAGGCCGATACCGCGGTCCGGCTCGGACCCGCGCCCGCGCGCGAGTCGTACCTGGATATCCACAAGGTTGTGGATGCCTGTGTACGGTCCGGCGCACAGGCCGTGCACCCCGGATACGGCTTCCTGTCGGAGAATTCGGCCTTCGCCGCGGCGCTGGACGAGGCGGGCATAGTCTTCCTCGGCCCGCCCGCCAAGGCCATCGAGGTCATGGGCGACAAGATCACGGCCAAGAATGCCGTCTCCGCCTACGGGGTACCGGTGGTGCCCGGTATCGCCAAGCCCGGCCTGACCGATGCCGAATTGCTCGCCGCGGCGGTCGAAATCGGCTATCCGGTGCTGGTGAAGCCGTCCGCCGGTGGCGGCGGCAAGGGCATGCGCCGGGTCGAGGATCCGGCCGACCTGCCCGCCGCCCTGGTCAGCGCCCGCCGGGAAGCCGGTGCGGCCTTCGGCGACGACACGCTGTTCCTGGAGCGATTCGTCAACCGTCCCAGGCATATCGAGGTCCAGATCCTGGCCGACCAGTTCGGCCACGTGCTGCACCTGGGCGAACGCGAATGCAGTCTGCAGCGCCGCCACCAGAAGGTGATCGAGGAAGCGCCCTCGCCGCTGCTGGACGCCGCGACCCGGGCCCGGATCGGCGCGGCGGCCTGCGATACCGCGCGCAGCGTGAACTACGTGGGCGCGGGCACCGTCGAATTCATCGTCTCCGCCGATAATCCCGACGAGTTCTTCTTCATGGAGATGAACACCCGCCTCCAGGTGGAACACCCGGTGACCGAACTGGTCACCGGCGTGGACCTGGTGGAATGCCAGGTGCGCATCGCCGCCGGGCAGCAGCTGACGGCGAGCCAGGACGATATCCGGCTCACCGGGCACGCCGTCGAAGCGCGCGTGTACGCCGAGGATCCGGGCCGCGACTTCCTGCCCACCGGCGGCACCGTGCTCGCCCTCGCCGAACCGGAAGGCGCCGGTATCCGGGTGGATTCGGGCCTGCGCGCCGGCACCGTGGTCGGCACCGACTACGACCCGATGCTGTCCAAGGTCATCGCCTACGCCGCCGACCGCGCCACCGCTATCACCAAACTCGATGCGGCCCTGCGCGATACGCGGGTGCTCGGCGTGCGCACCAACACCGACTTCCTGCGCTTCCTGCTCGCGGAGCCGGACGTACGCGCCGGAAAACTCGACACCGGATTGCTGGACCGTCGCGCCGCGGACTTCGCTCCGGCCGCGGTCTCCGACGAGCAATTCATCGCAGCAGCCGCGAAATCGTGGCTGAACCTCTGGGCAGCGGAGGGTGCGGGCTCCCTCTGGGCACGGCCGAGCGGTTGGCGGGTCGGCGCGCACGCGCCCACCACCTTCCGGCTGGTCGCGGGTGACCGCACCGCGCACGTCGCGTTCACCGGTACGCCGGAGCGGGCGACGGTGCGGGTCGAGGACGGTGAAGAGCGCACGCTCACAGCGTCTTTCATCGCCGATTCCAAGTCCGGCGCGACGGGACTCGCGCTCGTGCTGGACGGCATCCGTGCCACCTACGCCGTCGCCGCCGATGCGGGTCAGCTCTGGGTCGCCGACCGCACCGGCGTCGCCGTGCTCCGCGAGGTCGCCGAGGCCGATACCCGGGGCGGCGGCGCGCACGAGGGCGATGCCGAAATCCTCAGTCCCATGCCGGGTTCCGTCATCGCCACCCCCGTCGAATCCGGCGCGCTGGTCGCCGCCGGCGCCCCCATCGTCGTGGTCGAGGCCATGAAGATGGAACACACCCTCACCGCCCCCGTCGCGGGCCGCGTCGAACTGCTCGTCCAGCCGGGCGCGCAGGTCAAGCTGGAACAGCCGCTGGCCCGCATCATCGCCGCAACCGCCGACTCGGCCGCCCCGGCCGCTTCCGAGGAGAACCAGCCCGCATGACCGACTTCCTCTCCACCGGGCAGCTGCCCGACGAGTACCGCCAACTCGCCCTCACCGTCCGCGATTTCGCCGATCAGGTGGTGGCCCCGGTCGCCGCCAAGCACGATGCCGAGCACTCCTTCCCGTACGAGGTCATCGCGGGCATGGCGGACATGGGCCTGTTCGGCCTGCCATTCCCCGAGGAGTTCGGCGGCATGGGCGGCGACTACTTCGCGCTCTGCCTGGCCCTCGAGGAACTGGGCAAGGTGGACCAGAGCGTCGCCATCACCCTGGAAGCCGGTGTGTCGCTGGGCGCCATGCCGATCTACCGCTTCGGCAACGACAAGCAGAAGCAGGAATGGCTGCCGCTGCTGGCCAGCGGCCGGGCGCTGGGCGCGTTCGGGCTCACCGAACCGGGCGCGGGCAGCGATGCGGGCGGCACCCGCACCACGGCGGTCCAGGACGGCGACAGCTGGATCATCAACGGCTCCAAGCAGTTCATCACCAACTCGGGCACCGATATCACCCGCCTGGTCACCGTCACCGCGGTCACCGGCACGACCGATGGCAAGAAGGAGATCTCCACCATCATCGTGCCCGCCGACACGCCCGGCTTCGTGGCCGAACCGGCGTACAACAAGGTCGGCTGGAACGCCTCCGACACCCACCCGCTCAGCTTCACCGATGTGCGGGTGCCGGCCGAGAACCTGCTGGGCGAGCGCGGCCGCGGCTACGCCAACTTCCTGCGCATCCTGGACGAGGGCCGGATCGCCATCGCGGCGCTGTCGGTCGGCGCGGCCCAGGGCTGCGTGGACGAGAGCGTGCGATACAGCAAGGAGCGCGAGGCTTTCGGGCGGCCGATCGGCACCAACCAGGCCATCGCCTTCAAGATCGCTCGCATGGAAGCGCGCGCCCACGCCGCCCGCACCGCCTACTACGACGCGGCCGCGCTCATGCTGTCCGGCAAGCCGTTCAAGAAGCAGGCCGCCATCGCCAAGCTGGTCGCCTCCGAGGCCGCCATGGACAATGCTCGCGACGCCACCCAGATTTTCGGCGGCTACGGCTTCATGAACGAATATGCTGTGGCCCGGCACTATCGAGACAGCAAGATCCTGGAAATCGGGGAAGGCACCACGGAGGTGCAGTTGATGCTGATCGGGCGGGAGCTGGGCCTGTGACCGGAACCCAGCGCCGAGTCATCCAGCGCGGCTTGTGGTTCGACGAATTCGAAGTCGGCGTGGTGTACGAGCACCGGCCCGGCCGGACCATTACCGAAGCCGACAATGTGCTGTTCACGACGCTGACCATGAACACCCAGGCGCTGCACCTGGACGCGGCGTTCGCCGAGGCGCTGCCGCCGTTCCATCAGCGCCTGGTCAATTCCATGTTCACGCTGTCCACGCTGGTCGGATTGTCGGTGGCGCAGCTGACCCAGGGCACCATCGTCGCCAATCTCGGCTTTTCCGAAATCGCGTTCCCGAAGCCGCTTTTCCACGGTGACACTTTGTACGCCGAAACCGTGGTGACCGACCTGCGGGAATCCAAGAGCCGCCCGGGAGAGGGCATCGTGACTTTCGCGCACACCGGCCGCAATCAGCACGGGGACGTGGTGGCCACGGCCGTCCGCAAAACCCTGGTCCGCAAGGCCCCGACCGCATGAACTGGGAAATGCCCGGCCCGGCCTGGCTCTTCTGCCCGGCCGACCGGCCCGAGCGCTACGGCAAGGCCCTGGACGCCGCCGACGTGGTGATCATCGACCTGGAGGACGGGGTCGCGGAGGCCGACAAGGCCGCCGCGCGCAAGGCGCTCATCGACACTCCGCAGGATCCGGAACGCACCGTGGTACGGGTCAATGCCGCCGGCACCCTGGATCACGTGCTGGACCTGGACGCCCTGCTGCGTACCGATTACCGGCGCATCATGCTGCCGAAATGCGAATCGGCGGAACAGATCACGCGGCTGACCGAGTACGAGGTGATCGCGCTCATCGAATCCCCGCTGGGCGCCATGGGCGTGGGCCGGGCGGTGATGGCGCGCAATGCCATCGGCGTCATGTGGGGCGCGGAGGATCTGGTGGCGGCGCTCGGCGGCAACTCCAGCCGGCACGCCGACGGTTCGTACCGGGATGTGGCGCGCCACGTGCGCTCCCAATCCCTGCTGGCGGCAAAGGCTTACGGCAAGTTCGCGCTCGATTCGGTGTTCCTGAACATCCCGGATCTGGATGGCCTGGCCGCCGAATCGCTGGACGCGGTGGCGGTCGGCTTCGATGCCAAGGTGGCCATCCATCCGTCGCAGTTGCCGGTCATCCGGCGCGCGTACGCCCCGTCGGACGACGAAGTCGATTGGGCGCGACGGCTGCTGGCGGAGGTGCCGAATCATCGCGGCGTCTTCACCTTCGAAGGCCGCATGGTGGACATGCCGGTCATCCGGCACGCCGAGCGCATTGTGGCGCGGGCACTGAGCTAGGAGGTTGGGGCGGTGGAGCCACAGTGGACGCCGAGCGCGGCGGATATCGAGACGGCGCGGGTGACCGATTTCGCGCGGTTCGTGGAGCGGCGGACGGGCGTAGCCACCGACGGTTACCAGGAACTCTGGCAGTGGTCGGTGGACGATCTGCCCGGCTTCTGGGGTGCGCTGTGGGACTACTTCGAACTCGGTGAACGCGGAGCGGAAGTCCTCGCCTCGGCGGAAATGCCGGGCGCGCAATGGTTCCCGGGCACCCGTCTGAACTTCGTGGATCAGGTGGCCCGGCAGGCCCGCACCGATCGGCCCGCCATCATCTCGGTCGACGAGACCGGCGCACTCGCCGAACTGTCCTGGGCCGACCTGCTCGGCAAGACGAAGGCGTTCGCCGAAACCCTGCGCGGCCTGGGCGTCACGCCCGGCGACCGGGTGGCGGGATACCTGCCGAACATTCCCGAAGCCGTCATCGCCTTCCTCGCCACCGCGAGCCTCGGGGCGATCTGGAGCGCCTGCGGCATGGACTATTCCGCGCAGGCCGCCCTGGACCGGCTCGGGCAGCTCGAGCCCAAGGTGCTGGTCACCACCGATGGCTACGTCTTCGGCGGCAAGACCCACGACAAATCCGCGGACGTGGCCGCGTTGCGGGCCGGGCTGCCCAGCCTGGTGGCCACCATCACCGCCGCCGAGATCGCCGCGGGCGCCTCCGACGGCGAAATCGCCACCGAGCAGGTCGATTTCGACCATCCGCTCTGGGTGCTGTACTCCTCCGGCACCACCGGTAAGCCCAAGGGCATCGTGCACGGGCATGGCGGCGTGCTGCTCGAGCATCTGAAAGCCGTTGCGCTGCAATCCGATATCGGGCGCGACGACACCTTCTTCTGGTACACCAGCCCGAGCTGGATGATGTGGAACTTCCAGCTCTCCGGTCTGCTGGTCGGCGCGACCATCGTCTGCTATCCGGGCAGTCCGTCCGCGCCGGCCACGGATGCGCTGTGGTCCATCGCCGCTCGGGTCGGAGCCACCGTGGTCGGCACCAGCCCCGGCTATGTGCTGGCCTGCGCCAAGGCGGGTTCGGTCCCGCGCCGCGATCACGATCTGTCGGCGCTGCGCCTGGTCGGCATCACCGGTTCGTCGCTGCCCCCGTCGTCCGCACTCTGGTTGCGCGACAACGTGGGTGAGCACGTCCCGGTCGCCTCGATCAGCGGCGGCACCGATGTGGTCTCCGCCTTCATCGGCGGCGTGCGGACCGTCCCCGTCTGGCCGGGTGAACTCTCGGCCCCGTATCTCGGCGTCGCCCTGGACGCCTGGGACGAGAACGGCAAGCCGGTGCGCGGCGAGGTCGGCGAACTCGTGATCACCAAGCCCATGCCGTCGATGCCGGTGAGTTTCTGGAACGACCCCGACGGATCCCGTTACCACGACGCCTATTTCGACATGTTCCCCGGCGTCTGGCGGCACGGCGACTGGATCACCCTCACCGAGCACGGCAGCATCGTCGTGCACGGCCGCTCCGACTCCACCCTCAACCGCCACGGCATCCGGATGGGCAGCGCCGATATCTACCAAACCGTGGAAGCGCTGCCGGAAATCGCCGAAGCCCTGGTGCTGGGCGTGGAACAGCCCGACGGCGGCTACTGGATGCCGCTGTTCGTGGTCCCGGTCCCCGGCGTCGACCTGACCGACGAGCTGAAGGCGCGCATCAATGCCGCCATCCGTGCCGAGGTCTCGCCCCGGCACGTGCCCGACGAGATCATCCAGGCTCCGGGCGTCCCGCACACCCGCACCGGCAAGAAACTCGAAGTCCCGCTGAAGAAACTGTTCCAAGGCGCGGACCCGGCCACCGTGGTGGCCCGCACCGCCATCGACGACCCGGATCTGCTGGACTGGTTCGCCGCCCTACGCGACTGACCGCCGCCGCAGCTCCGCCAGCATCACGCGGAAGTCCTCGTCGTCCTCGGCATCGTCCGGGACGGCGAGGGAAATCCCTTGGCACGAACCGGAATACCACTCGTGCAGCAGCTCCGGCAGCTCCCGGTAGGCGCCCTGCGGCACCAGCGCCGCCAGCGCCTCGTCACCGAGCAGCGCGGGCAGCGTCGCCCACTCCTTCGCCGCGGCCCCGGCGATCAGCCGATCCGCGGTCTCCCCGAACCCGAGCAGATCCAGCGTGCCGCGATACGCGGGCGTCGAATACAGAAACGCCAGCTCCGACCGCACGGCTTCCCGTTTCGCATCCAGTGCCGCGCGATCCGCGCCGGTGATCAGCTTGGGAACCACGACGATCCGCGGCCCGCCGTCCCGGCCGGCGCGCTCGGCTCCCGCCGTCAGGGCCGGAATCAGCCGCTCCCGCAACGCGATCGGATGCGATGCGGTCGGATGCGCGACGAAGCCGTCGGCGACCGCGCCCGCCAGCTCGCACATGCGCCGATTCACCCCGCCCAGCCAGATCTGCGGCATCCCGGTCGCGAGCGGCCCCGGGTTGAAATAGGGCTGCAACCGCGTGAAGGTGTACGCCTCGCTCTCGTATTCCAGTGCCACGCCGTGCTGAAACGACCGGAAGATGGCCCGCAGCGCCCCGACGTAATCGCCCAGCCGTGCCACCGGATCCGACCACTCCATCGAGTAGCGCCCGACGATATTCCCCCGCACCTGCGAGGCCACCCCCAGCTGGAATCGCCCGTCCGAGAACTCCGCCAGATCCCGGGCCGCGCAGGCGGTCACCATCGGACTGCGGGCGAAGGCCACCACCATGCTGGTCCGCACCGTGAGCCGCGCGGAGTGCTCCGCCGCCAGTGCGCACACCGCGAACGGATCGTGCGCGGTCTCCGAGACGTGCACGGTATCGAACCCGAGCCGCTCGATGCGCCGGACCCGCTCGCCCACCAGGCCGAGCGGGGTGTCGGCGGGCAATGACGTCACCAACTCCACCTCCGCACCCTCTCACACCGGGTGTGGCGGATGAGTCGAGCCGGAGCGGCGGTGATCGCTGGGGCTTAACATGTTTGTGATGTCCATGAACGTCAGCGCTATACGGATGGGCGAATCTGACTGCTGTCACTTATCAGTCGGCTGGTTGCAGCACCGCGGTGAAAGGATCGTCATGGAGTTTCGGGTACCCGTCATCGATATCGGCCCGTACGTGAACGGCGCTGGCGCGCAGGCGCGTTCGGAGGTGGCTCGCCAGCTCGACGCGGCCGCGCGGACCGTCGGATTCATGCAGATCGTCGGGCACGCGGTGCCGCAATCGGTGCTCGACGGGTTCACCGCCGCGCTCGATTCGTTCTTCGGGCTCGAGCTCGCGGCCAAACGGGAGTACCGCACGCCGCCGGCCATCAACCGGGGGTATTCGCCGCCCAAGAGCGAAAGCCTGAGTCTGAGCCTCGGCGTGGAATCGGCCGGGCGGATGAAGGACTTCTTCGAGGCGTTCAATGTGGGCGTCCCGGCGGCCCGGTACCCGGACCTGGCGTTGCCTGCCGACGACTACGCCGAAAACCTCTGGCCCCGTGAGCTGCCGGAGTTCCGCGCGCCCGTGGAGGCCTACTTCGCCGAAGCCGCCCGGGTGGCGCGCACGCTCACCACCGCGTTCGCGGACGCGCTGGAACTGCCCGCCGGATACTTCGACGCGTTCACCGACCACTCCCTGGACGTGCTGCGGATGAACAATTACGCCCTGCCGCCCGGCGCGGTGGAATTGGACGGCGAACTGATCGGGATGGGCGAGCACACCGACTACGGGATCGTCACCGTGCTGTGGGCGGACCGCGCGCCCGGTCTGCAAGTGCTGGGCGCGGACGGCATCTGGCACGACGTGCAGCCCGAGGAGGGCGCGCTGCTGGTGAATCTCGGGGATCTGATGGCGCGCTGGACCAATGAGCGCTGGATGTCCACCCTGCACCGGGTGAAGCCGCCCATCGTGGACGGCACGATCCAGCGGCGGCGCAGCGCGGCCTACTTCCACGACGGCAACCTCGACGCCGTCATCGCCACCCTGCCCTCGTGCGTGGGCGACGGCAGCAGGTACGAGCCGGTCACGGTGGCCGAGCACATCCGGGCCAAGCTGGCCGGTTCCCGTGGCCTGCAATCGAATTCCAATGCCGAGCGGGAAGCCGCCCGCGTGCTCGCCGCGCTATCGCAGGGCGGCGTCGATGCGGCCGCGGAGGGCGCGTAGGGCCTCATCGAGTTCGGGGGAGTCGTGCACCTCGAAACGAAAACCGAGGTCGAGCAGGCGCACGGCCAGCCAGTCCGGGGAATCCTCTCGGGTCATATCGAGCACGCAGGAACCGTCGTCCAGGGCGGTGAGATCGCCGGGCCCGTCGCCCAGCCGCCCGGCGATCCGCCCGATCGGCGCGGCGATGGTCACGTGAATCCGGATGGCCGGTACGCCCCAATCGGTGCGCGCGCCGCTCACGAACGCGGCCGGATCGGCGGCGGGCAGTTCGCGCGGCGTGAAGCGCGCACCGGTCGGCTGCGGGCGCTCGACCCGGTCCACCCGGAAGGTGCGCCACGCGGTCCGGTCGAGATCGAAACCGACCAGGTACCAACGCCGATGCGAGGGCACCAGCCCGACCGGTTCGATATTGCGGCGGGTCTCGCTGCCGTCGCCGGAACGGTAGGCGAACCGCACCCGCTCCCGGTTCGTGATGGCGGCGGCCAAGGCGGTCAGCACTTCCGGATCGACCGGTTCGGCATTCCCGCTCGGCGTCACCGTCGCGACGCCGAGCACCCGCACCCGCCGGCGCAATTTGGCGGGCAGCACCTGCTCCAGCTTGGCCAGCGCGCGCACCGACGCCTCCTCGATGCCCGCCACCGCCGACCCGGCCGCCGCGCGCAAGCCGACCGCGATGGCCACCGCTTCCTCGTCGTCCACCAGCAGCGGCGGCATGGCGGCTCCGGCGACCAGGCGATAACCGCCGGTCATGCCCATGGTGGCTTCGACGGGATAGCCGAGTTCGCGGAGCCGGTCGATATCGCGCCGGACGGTGCGGTCGGAGACGCCGAGGCGGTCGGCCAGTTCACTGCCCGGCCATTCGCGCGGGGTCTGCAACAGGGACAGCAGGCGGAGCAGCCGTGCGGGGGTGTCGCTCATATTCGAAACTCTCCTCCGCAACTAGGACCGGAACTGACCTAGTTCATTTCTAACGTAGTTCCCATGAGCACCGAGATCCGCCCCTTCCGCATCGCCGTCCCGCAGTCCGACCTCGAGGACCTGAACGATCGCCTGGCCCGCGCCCGCTGGTCGGCGCAGCTGCCCGGGCAGGGCTGGGAGCGGGGCGTGCCCGTGGACACGCTGCGCGAGCTGGCCGAGTACTGGCGGACCGAATTCGATTGGCGGGCACAGGAAGCCGCGCTCAACGAGTTCCCGCAGTTCCTGACCGAGATCGACGGCCTGGACGTGCACTTCCTGCACGTGCGCTCGCCCGAGCCGGACGCGCTGCCGCTGATCCTCACCCACGGCTGGCCCAACAGCTTCGTCGAATTCACGAAAACCATTCCGCTGCTGACCGATCCGCGGGCGCACGGACTGGCGCAGCGGGCGTTCCACGTGATCGTCCCGTCCGTGCCCGGCTTCGCGTTCTCCGAAGGTCCGCGCGAACCCGGGATGAAGCCGCGCCGGGTGGCCGCCTTGTGGATCGAGCTGATGGCGCGGCTCGGTTACGAGCGGTACGGCGTGCAGGGCGGCGACCTCGGCGCGTACGTGGTGCAGGAAATGGCGCTGGCCGCTCCGGACCGAATCGTCGGCGTGCACATCGACGGCGGACTCGGCATGCCGTCCGAATCCGACGTACCGGACATGAACGCCGACGAACTGGCCGAATGGGAAATGATGCAGAAGTGGCAGAGCGGCGTGAACCATCACGTCCTGCTGAATGCCGCGCCGCAGACCTTCGCCCACGGCTGGACCGACTCCCCGGTCGGATTGCTCGCCTGGCTGGTGCACAAATTCAACGAATTCGCTTTCCTGGCCGAGAATTTCGAAGACGCCTACGATCGCGATCAGTTGCTCACCAATGTCGCGCTCTACTGGTTCACCAATACCGCCGCGACCTCGTCCTGGCCCATGTACAACGGCCTCGGCGACAATGGTTTCGCCTGGCCGGCCGGTCAGCGCCTGGTGCCCGTCGGCGTCTACGGCGGCGGTTCGGACCTCATGCGGCGGCTCGCCGAACGCGACAATCGCATCGCCTATTGGCCCGAAGGAAATACCGGCAATCACTTCCTGGCCATGGACGTTCCCCTCGCCCATGCCGCCGATATCGCAACCTTCTTCACCAAGATCAATTCGTAACGGTTCCCGTATCGAAACTCGCGGTCGCAGAACAGCAGCGGGTTGGTTCCGTCACGGACATATTCCGGACATCTGCGCTCACTATCGTGCTCCGAATTAGCTAGTGCGCGGTATGAGGAGCAGTCAAATGCGAGATCCACTGCCAACCAAAAGCCAAGTGCTCCGGGCCTGCCGGGGAAGCGGATTCCCCGGCCACCCGCTACTGCGCGCCGCTCACGATCTAGCCGAAGTCCACGAACGCCGCCTCAGCGCCACCCCCGACCAGGCGGCCGCCCTGGAACAGATCCGCACCGACCTGGTCCACGAAATCGACCGCTGGATAACCTCGCAACTCCCGCCGAGCCACGGCGGCGCGCGAGTCCACACCGAAACGCTGGGCGCGGTCATCGACCGCCTCGCCGCCCTCACCGCTCACGCCTACGCCGCCCTGGCCAGCGCCACCACCAGGGACCTCGCCAATATCTGGGAGCACCTGGCCGAACTGGCCATCGGCTACGAGGACCTCACCTCCGAGGTCCGCACCGGCCGCCGGCGCCTGCCCGGCGGCCACTGACTCCCGCGCTCAGGCGGCGAGGGCCTCGGACTCGAGGCTGAGGACGCCGTCGACCATGCGATAGACGGCGTCCATCCGGTGCAGGTGCGAGCGGTCGTGGGTGACCAGCAGGGTGGCGGCGCCGTGCTCGCGCACGATGCCGACAACCAGGTCGATGATGGCGGCGCCGCGTTCCTGATCGAGGGCGCTGGTGGGTTCGTCGACGACCAGCAGGGCCGGGTCGTTCATCAGCGCCCGGGCGATGTTCACGCGCTGGCGCTGACCGCCGGAGAGCTGGGCGGGTCGCTTGGCCTCGTGCCCGGACAAGCCGACGGCGGCCAGCAGATCGCGAGCGCGGGAACGGGTTTCGCGACGGCGGGCGGGCGAGACGAACCAGGACTGGCCGAGATGGGACATGGCCTCGAGCTGCTCGAGCGCGGTGAGGGCCGGAATCAGATTGGACTGCTGGAACACGATGCCGATGGACTCGCGGCGCAGCGTGGCCGCGTCCTTACGCGACAGCGCCGCGAGATCGACAGTGCCGGTGGGGGTTTCGAGCTCCACCCGGCCGGAGTCGGGGCGCAGCAGGGTCGAGGCGGCGGCCAGCAGGGTGGATTTGCCGGAGCCGGACGGGCCGGTGATGGCGGCGATCTCCCCGCCGCGCACCCGCAGGTTCACGTGATCGAGGGCGGTGATGCGGTCGGCGCCGTCGGGGAAGGTGAGGACGAGGTCGGCGACCGTGAGGGTGTTGGTCATCGAAAGCTCCTGGGGGTCAGCGCGCTTGGTTGAGGGCGGTGAGCGGATCGGTGGTGGCGAGGAAGCGCAGGGCGAAGGCCGCGCCGAGCAGGCCGAGCAGGATCAGCGCGGCGGCGGGGACCAGGGTGGTCGATGCGGTGAGCACGAACGGGACGGCATCGCCCAGGAACAAGCTCGCCACGGTGGTCGCGCCGCCGCCGATCCCGACACCGAGCGCGAGCACGATCAGGGCCTGGCTCAACGCATCTCGCACCAGTGAACCGGTCGTCGCGCCCAGTGCTTTCAGGGTGGCGATGTCGGGTTGGCGCTGCACGGTCCACACGGTGAAGAACGCGCCGATGACCAGGGCCGAGATGGCGAAGAGCATGACGGTCATGAGGGTGAGCGAACCGTTCTCGGCCTGATAGGAACTCATGGCCGACAGCGACCCCTTGGTGCTGGTCGTGGTGGTGTGCGCGGCGGCATCGACAGCCGCGGTGTCGCTCACCCCCGAGACCGCGAGGATGGTGGCCGCGCCCGAACGCGGGTTCAGCGCTTGCCAATCCGTGAGGGTCATCCACACGACGGGGGTGTGGGCGTACCAGTCGTCGCCGGTCACCGCTTGCACGGTGAAGTTGCCCGAGCCGAGATCCACCACGTCGCCGGTCTTCGCGTCCAGGTCCTTGGCGGCGGCGCTGCTCAGGATCACCGATCCCGGAGCGGTAGCCACACGATTGCCGAAAGGTGTTCCCTCGACGCCGAACAGCGCCACCTGGGTGGGCGACGCGCCATCGTGGGTGGCCCGGGTGCGGCTGATGCCGATCGGGTCCACGGTGCCGCCGGCCCGCTGCCAGACCTCGATCTGATCGGTGCCGAGGGTGGAGGAGTCGTAGGAGGGTTTCGCGCCGGTGTCGGCGAACACCACGGTGGAGGTGTGCAAGGACTCGATGGCGGAGATGTTCTGGTGCGCCAGCCCGGCGGTCAGGCCGCTGAGAAAGCTGACCAGCAGCGCGACCAGCGTGACCACCAGGGTGATGAGGAGGAAGCGGCCGCGGGCGGCCCGCAGATCTCTGAGTGCGACGAACATACTTCCACCCTGGCCGTGATCGGCCGCGAAACCATCGCGCCGGTGGAGGAAGATCGACCCTGCCGACGGTGGGGCGCGTTTACTCCTTTCGATGGATGCCGGTCCAATAGCCGGGCATAAGCTGGTCGGCGTGCACCGATCGCCCCTGACCCCCGTCTTCGCCGCCTTGCAGGTGGGCCTGCACGTGCTGGTGGTGGTGCTGACCGCGGTGGTGGTCGGGCAGGCCGTGGTCTCGGACGAGCGCCCCATCGTGGTGGTGTTGCTGGCGGGTGTGTTCCTCGGTGTCTACTTCGCCGGCGCCCGGTTCCGCCGCCGTCTGGTCGCGGCGCGAGTCTGGCTGGGGGCGTTGACCGTTCTGTGGCTCGGCCTGGTCTGCGTGGCGCCTATGGCCGTCTATCTGGTCTTCGGATTGTTCTTCCTCTATCTGCATCTGCTGCCGCGCCGCTGGGGCCTGCTGGCGGTCACCGCCGCCACCGCGGTGTCGGTGGTGGGCTTCGCGCTGCACAAGGGCTGGACCTTCGGCGGCGTGATCGGCCCGCTGCTGGGCGCGCTGGTCGCGGTCGCCATCGGGCTCGGTTACGAGGCGCTGTTCCGCGAGGCCGCCGACCGCCAGCAGCTCATCGACGAATTGCTGGCCACCAGAACGACTCTCGCCGAACAGGAACGCACCGCCGGCAAGATGGCCGAGCGCGAACGCCTGGCGCAGGAGATCCACGACACGGTCGCCCAGGGCCTCAGCAGCATTCAGTTGCTGCTGCACGCCGTGGAGCGCGCCGCCCCGGAACATCCGGCGCTGGAGAAGATCCGGCTCGCCCGCGAGACCGCCGCCGAGGGCCTGGTCGAAACCCGCAATCTCATAGCCGAACTCACGCCCGCCCCGCTCGACGGCCAATCGCTGACCGAGGCGCTGACCCGGATCGTCGATCGCGCCGCCGCTCCCGGCCTCGACGCCCGGGTGCTGGTGGAGGGCGATCCGCAACGCCTGCCCATGTCCATGGAGGCCGCCCTGGTCCGGATCGCCCAGAGCGCGGTGTCGAACGTGGTGCGGCACGCCCGCGCCGCGGCCATGCGCGTCACCCTCACCTACGCCGACGACGCCGTGCACCTGGACATCGTCGACAATGGCGTGGGCATCGACCCCGCGGTGCTGGAACACGCCCCGTCCGGCAGCTTCGGCCTGACCGCCATGCGCAATCGGGTAGAACAGCAGGGCGGCACCATGAACGTGGAATCCGAACCCGGCCACACCGCGGTCACCGTCTCCTTCCCGCTGGAGGACCAATGATCCGCATCCTGCTCGCCGACGATCACGCCATCGTCCGCGCGGGCCTGCGCGCGCTGCTGGATTCCGGTGTGGCGGAAAGCGATTCCGACGATATCGAGGTGATCGGCGAGGTCGCGACCGCCGAGGACGCGGTGGCCTTCTGCGCCACCACCCCCGTGGACCTGGTGCTGATGGATCTGCGCTTCGGTCCCGGCCAGTCCGGGGCGCAGGCCACCGCGGCCGTCCGCGCGCTGCCCGGCCCGCCGAACGTCCTGGTGGTCACCAACTACGACACCGACGCCGACATTCTCGGCGCGATCGAGGCGGGCGCGTCCGGCTACATCCTCAAGGACACCCCGCCCGCCGAACTGCTGGCCGCCGTGCGCTCGGCCGCCGCGGGCGAGAGCGTGCTGTCGCCTTCCGTCGCATCGAAACTCATGACCCGGGTCCGCAAACCCGACACCACCCTGAGCCCCCGCGAGATCGAAGTGCTGCGCCTGGTGGCCGACGGTCATTCCAATCGCGAGATCGGCAAGCGGTTGTTCCTGAGCGAGACCACCGTCAAATCCCACCTGGTCCACATCTATTCGAAGCTGGGCGTGAAATCCCGTACTTCCGCCGTGGCGCGGGCACGCGAGCGCGGAGCCATCTGAGCGGTAGCGTGACCGCATGGCCTCCCTATCCGACCCCCGGGTGCGCGAGTTCCTGACCGAAGGCACCCGCACCGGCAAGCTCGCCTTCACCGCCTCCGACGGCCGTCCCCTGGTCACGCCGATCTGGTTCGTGCTCGAAGGCGAGGAGATCGTCTTCAATACCGGAAAGACCTCGGCCAAGGGCAAATCCGTGCTGCGCGACGGCCGGGTCACGCTGCTGGTGGATCTGGAGGCCCCGCCGTACGCCTTCGTCCAGGTGCAGGGCGTGGCCACCGCCTCGGAGGATCCCGCGGAGCTGGTCCGGACCGCCACCGAGATCGGCGGCCGGTACATGGGCGCGGACCGCGCCGAGGAATTCGGCAAGCGCAACGGCGTGCCCGGCGAACTGGTGGTGCGCATCAAACCGACCAAGGTCATCGCCGCCTTCGAGGTGAGCGACTAGCCGGCGCCCCACTTGTGGGCAAGGCCGCGCTCTATCGCCGCTGGCCCTCCAAGGCCGCCCTGGGTGGACGATCTGTCGTAGTCGGCCGTGAGAGACTCGCCCCATGACTGTGCACTTCATCGGGGCGGGACCCGGGTCGGCGGATCTGCTGACCGTGCGGGCGGTGGAGCTGCTGCGCAATTCGCCCGTATGCCTGTACGCGGGCACCTATCTGGACCCGGAAGTGCTGGCGTACTGCGCGCCCGAGGCCGAGCTGATCGACACCCAGGGCCTGGATCTGGACGAGATCATCGAGCACTGCGCCCGCGCGCACCGGGCGGGCAAGGACGTCGCCCGGTTGTGTTCGGGCGACCCGTCCATATATTCGGCCCTCACCGAGCAGAAGCGCCGTCTCGACGCCCTCGGCATCGGCTGGGACGTGACCCCCGGCGTCCCCGCCTACGCGGCCGCCGCGGCCATCCTGGGCGTCGAACTGACCGTTCCGGAACAGGTGCAGTCGGTCGTGTTGACGCGCACACGGGCGCGCTCGACGGTCATGCCCGAATCGGAGGCGCTGGCGAACTTCGCCCGCACCCGGGCCACCCTGATCCTGCATCTGGCCATCACCCGGATCCGGACCCTCGCGGCCGAGCTCGCCCCCGAGTACGGAACCGACTGCCCGGTGGCCGTCGTCTACCGGGCCAGCCAACCCGAACAGCTGGTCCTGCGCGGCACTCTCGCCGATATCGCCGACCGGGTGGAGGCCGCCGGATTGCGCCGAGCCGCCGTGATTCTGGTCGGCCGAGCCCTGGCGGAAACCCTCGATTGTGCGCAATCGCACCTCTACGACCCGGGCCGGGACAGGACGCATATCACTCGCTGACAGCGTGAAATGGGGTGATAGCCGAGCCCTATGGCCCTTTCTGGTTCCGGCTTGCACCCGGACGGTAGATTGGACCGGGTGTTCAGCACCAGGATCGCAACCCAGGCCCCGTCGTGTCCGGCGGGTGGGGGCGCGCCCATGTAACGGGAGCAGCGGGCTGAACGCTTAGCCAAGAGAACATTTTTGTCTGATTGTTACGTGAAGTGAGCCCCGAACCTCGGACGTCACGCTAGGCGGCGTGGCGTCCGGTTCGGGTTTTCGGCGGGGAGCGCTGCGCAGAGTGTTCCGGAAACGAGGTTTGGGTTGGACCGGCTGGATTTCGGCGGCAACGGCGACGCTGGCAGCGAAATCGCACCGGGCTCGGGGGCGCTCTTTCCGCTGTCGCCTGCGCAGCTCGGCATCTGGTACGCCCAGCACCTGGACCCCCAGGTGCCGATCAATATCGCCCAGTACGTGGAGCTGCGCGGGCAACTCGACATCGAGTTGCTCGAGCGGGCCATGGTGGACGGTTCGATCGAGTTCGGCTCGGGCTTCCTGCGCGTGGTCGAACGCGACGGCGAGCCCATGCAGATGGTCGACACCTCGCTCGATCGCACCATCTATCACGTCGATCTGAGTGACGCCGAGGATCCGGCCGCCGCCGCCCAGGAGTGGATGCGCGCCGACTACAGCGCGCCGATCGACATCGTCAACGATCGCCTCATCCGCTCGGCCATGGTGAAGCTGGCCGAGGGCCACTTCTACTGGTACGCGCGCATTCACCACATCGTGCTCGACGGTTTCGGCGCGATGACCTACATGCAGCGCGTGGCCGAGCTGTACACCGCGTACGTGCGCGGCGAGGAGCCCAAGCCCGCCAAGCTGACCGAGCTGCGCACTCTGGTCGAGCAGGAATTCGCCTACCGCGACACCAGCCGCTTCACCGCCGCCAAGGAGTACTGGGCCGAGCGGGTGGCCGGGCTCGAGGAGGGCACCAGCCTGGCCGGGCGGTCCGCGCCGCCGGCCGCGCTGAACCGGGTCGCCGCCGGCTACCTCAGCAGCGATCAGACCTCGCTGCTGGACGAGGCGGTGGCCAAGCACGATTCGTCGCCCGCCGGGCTGCTGCTCGCCGGTTTCGCCGCCTACCTGGCGCAGTGGACCGGTTCCGAGGACGTCATCCTGTCGCTGCCGGTGACCGCCCGCACCACCGCCGCCATGAAGCGGGCGGGCGGCGCGACCTCGAACATCGTGCCGCTGCGCCTGCGCGTCGGCTACGACACCACGGTCGGCGAACTGCTGGAGTCGGTGGGCGTCGAGGTGTCGGGCGCGCTGCGCCATCAGCGCTACCGGCACGAGGACATTCGCCGCGACAGCGCCGGCGACGGCGTGGTGACCCGGGAGTTCTTCGGCCCCTGGGTCAATATCATGCTGTTCCACAACGAGGTCGTGCTCGGCGATCTCACCGGCGAGTACAGCGTGCTGTCCACCGGTTCCATCGAGGACCTGGGCGTCAACTTCTACCAGTCGGTCAAGGGCACCCGGAATCACATCGATTTCGAGACCAACCCCAACCTGTACTCGGAAGACGAGACGCGGCAGCATCATTCGCGCTTCCTGGAGTTCTTCGACCGCTTCCTGGCGGCGGGGGAGCAGCAGCCGGTGTGGGGTCTGCCGATCACCACCGACGCCGAGCGCACCCGGACGGTGCTGGAGTGGAACGAATCCGGGCACGATGTCCCGGTCACCACGCTGCCGGCGTTGCTGGACAAGCAGATTCCGCTGACTCCGGACAATGTGGCCGTCGAGTTCGAGGGCGAGCAGCTCACCTACGCCGAGTTCGGCGAGAAGGTCAATCGCCTGGCCCGGTTCCTGATCGCCGATGGCGTGGGCCCGGAATCGCTTGTCGCGCTGGGCATGCGGCGCTCCCTGGACCTGGTCGTGGGTATGCACGCGGTGCTGCGCGCCGGTGGCGCGTACGTGCCGATCGACCCGGATCACCCGGCCGACCGCACCGCCTACATCCTCGAGTCCGCGGCACCGGTCTGTGTCCTGACCACCACGCGTGATGGTCTGGAGCTGCCCGAGTCGGTGCGCCGCTTGGAGATCGACGCCCTCGACACCTCGGCCTTCGCCGCCGAGCCGGTGACCGATGCCGATCGCATCGCCCCGCTGCGCCCGGACAACACCGCCTACGTCATCTACACCTCGGGTTCCACCGGCCGCCCCAAGGGCGTCGCGGTGACCCATCACGCCATCGTCAACCAGGAACTGTGGATGCTCGACGAGTATCCGATGACCGAAGACGATGTGTACCTGCAGAAGACCGCGACCACCTTCGACGTGTCGCTGTGGGGCTACTTCATGCCGCTGCTGGTCGGCGCGAAGCTGCTGGTCGCGACCCCGGACGGGCATCGCGATCCGCTGTACGTCGCGGACATGATCGAGCGGCACGGCGTCACCGTCACCGACTTCGTGCCGTCCATGCTGACGGTCTTCGTCGCGCACGCCACGCGGGCCCAATGCGCCTCGCTGAAGTACGTTTTCGTGATCGGTGAGGCGCTGCCGCCCGAGACCGGCGCGGGTTTCCGGCGGATCACCGACGCGGGCCTGCACAACCTCTACGGTCCGACCGAGGCCGCGGTCTCGGTGACGTACTGGGAGAACACCGAAGCCGACACCGTCACGGTGCCGATCGGTGTGCCCGAATGGAATGTCGAAGTCTACGTACTGGATTCGCGGCTGCGTCCCGCCGCGATCGGTGCGCCCGGTGAGCTCTACCTGGGTGGCCGTCAGCTGGCGCGCGGCTACAAGGGCCGTCCGGATCTGACCTCGGATCGCTTCGTGGCCAACCCGTTCGGGCTGCACGGCGAGCGCATGTACCGCACCGGTGACCTGGTGCGCTGGAGCGAGTCCGGCGCGCTCGAGTACATCGGCCGTACCGACTTCCAGGTGAAGTTCCGCGGTCAGCGCATCGAGCTCGGCGAGATCGAGACCGACCTGCTCGCCCACCCCGCGGTCAGCCAGGCCGTGGTGCTGGTCATGGACACCGCGACCGGTCAGCAGCTGGTCTCCTACGTGGTCCCGGTCCCCGGCCAGTCCGTCGACCCGGCCGAGCTGACCCGTTTCGTGGCCGAGAAGCTGCCGACCTACATGGTCCCGGCCTCGATCATGGTCTTGGACGCGTTCCCGCTCAACACTTCCGGCAAGCTGGACCGCAAGGCCCTGCCGGACCCGGTGTTCAGCGCCGACGCCGCCGGTTACCGAGCCCCCCGCACCGCCGCCGAGGAGATCGTGGCGGGCGTGTTCGCCGACGTCCTCGGCCACGAACGCGTCGGCGTGGACGACAACTTCTTCGACCTGGGCGGCAACTCGCTGGTCGCCACCCAGGTGGTGGCCCGCATCTCGGCCGCGTTCCACACCCGCCTGGGCGTGCGCGCGCTGTTCGAGACCCCCACCGTCGCCGGTATCGCCGCGCGCGTGGAAGCCCTCGACGCCGCCGATGTCTCGCGTCCGCCGCTGACCGCCCAGCCGCGCCCCGAGCGGGTGCCGCTTTCCCTTGCGCAGCAGCGCATGTGGTTCCTCAACCAGTTCGATCCCAGCGTTCCCACCTACAACCTGCCGTTCGTGGTGCGCCTGCGCGGCCGGGTCGAGATGGACGCGCTGCAGGTCGCGCTGACCGATGTGGTGGCGCGGCAGGAATCGCTGCGCACCGTCTTCCCCGAGTCCGGGGACGGCGGCTTCCAGCGCGTGCTGCCCATGGACGAGGTCGATCTGGGCATCGACGTCGCGGATATCACCGCCGCCGAATTGCCTTCCGCGCTGGCGGCTTTCGCCTCCACCGGTTTCGACGTCTCGACCGAGCTGCCCATCCGGGTGCGGGTGTTCCGGGTCGCCGACGCCGAACTGGCCGAGGGCGAGCTGGATCTCGCGGTCGCGTTCGTGGTGCATCACATCGCCGCGGACGGTTTCTCCTTCGGTCCGCTCTCGCGCGATATGACCGCCGCCTACCTGGCTCGCGTCGCCGGCCAGGAACCCGGCTGGGATCCGCTGCCGGTGCAGTACCAGGACTTCAGCATCTGGCAGCGCGAGGTGCTGGGCAACGAGTCCGATCCGGAATCGATGGCCGCCCGCGAGATCGCCTACTGGAAGGGCGCTCTGGCCGGGCTGCCCGACCAGCTCGATCTGCCGGCCGATCGCCCGCGTCCGCCGGTGCAGTCCTTCCACGGCTCCCGCGTCACCTTCGACATCCCGGCCGAGTTGCACGCCCGCCTGTCGGGTCTGGCTCGCGCCCAGGGCGTTTCGCTGTTCATGGTCATGCACTCCGCGCTCGCGGTGCTGCTGGCCCGCCTCTCGGGCACCAACGACATCGCCATCGGCACCCCGGTCGCCGGTCGTGGCGAGCAGGCCCTCGACGACCTGATCGGCATGTTCGTCAACACCCTGGTGCTGCGCTCGGATGTCGATGGGGCAGAACGCTTCACCGACTTCCTGAGCCGCACCCGCGAACAGGATCTGGCCGCGTTCGCCAACACCGATGTGCCGTTCGAGCGCCTGGTCGAGGTCATCAACCCGACCCGCTCGCAGGCCCGGCATCCGCTGTTCCAGGTGATGCTGTCGTTCCAGGAGATGTCGCACGGCTCGATGGAGCTGCCCGGCCTCACCGTCTCCGCGGACGAACTCGACGTCGATATCGCCAAGTTCGACCTGCAGTGGACCCTGACCGAGCACCGCGCGTTCAACGGCAGCCCCGACGGCCTGTCGGTGGTGCTGTCGTATGCCACCGACCTGTTCGACGCGGCCACCGTCACCGAGTTCGGCAACCGCTACCTGCGGGTCCTGGAAACCGCCGTCGCCGCACCGGAAACCGTGGTCCGCGACATCGACATCCTGGGCGAGGGCGAACGCGCCACCGTCCTGGAAGCGTGGAACGGCACCGCGCACGCGCTGCCCGCCGCCGCGACCACCGTGCTGGACCTGTTCGAACAGCAGGTCCGGGTGCGCCCGCACGGCACCGCCCTGATCTTCGATCCGGGCGAGCGCAGCAGCGGGATCTTCGGCGCGGCCGAGGAACTCACCTACGCCGAGTTCTCGGCCCGGGTGAATCGCCTGGCGCGCAAGCTGATCGCCGAGGGCGTCGGCCCGGAGTCCCTGGTGGCGGTGGGTATTCGCCGCTCGGTGGACATGCTGGTCGCCATCTACGCCACCCTCACCGCGGGCGGCGGCTACGTGCCCGTGGACCCGGATCACCCGGCCGAGCGCACCGACTACGTGCTGGCCAGCGCCCGCCCGGTGGTATTGCTGACCACCAGCGACGACGACGTGACCAGCCAGGACTGCCCGGTCCTGTACCTGGACACCCTGGCGCTGGACGAGTTCGACGCGGCGCCGGTCACCGACGCCGATCGCCGGGCCCCGCTGCGTCCGACCAACGCCGCCTACGTGCTGTACACCTCGGGTTCGACCGGCCGCCCCAAGGGCGTGGCCGTCTCGCACGCCTCGGTGCTCAACCAGATCGCCTGGATCACCGGCGAATACGGCATCGACGACACCGATGTGATCCTGCAGAAGACCCCCGTCACCTTCGACGTGTCGGTGTGGGAACTCTTCGGTTCGCTGGCCGTCGGCGCCCAGCAGGTCATCGCCGCCCCCGACGGGCACCGCGATCCGATCTACCTGTCCGAGGTCATCGGCCGGCACCGGGTCACCATGACCTCGTTCGTGCCGTCCATGCTGAGCGTGTTCGCCTCCAGCGCCTCGGCGGCCGAATGCCTGTCCCTGCGTGCGGTGCTGGTCGCCGGTGAGGCGCTGCCGCCCGCCACCGTGACCGCCTTCCGCAAGTTCTCCACCGCGGCCGTGCACAACCTCTACGGCCCGACCGAGTTCACCGTGCACGCCACCTACGCGCCCATCGACGCACCGGCGGTCACCTCGGTGCCCATCGGCCGCCCGGTGTGGAACGCCCAGACCTACGTCCTGGACGAGGGCCTGCGCCCGGTGCCCGCCGGAGTTCCCGGCGAGCTGTACCTGGGCGGCACGCAGGTCGCGCGCGGCTACTACGGCCGCCCCGACCTGAGCGCGGAACGCTTCGTCGCCAACCCCTTCGGCGCGCCCGGCACCCGCCTCTACCGCACCGGCGACCTGGTGCGCTGGAACCAGAACGACGCCGGCGTCCTCGACTACATCGGCCGCACCGACTTCCAGGTGAAGTTCCGCGGCCAGCGCATCGAGCTCGGCGAGATCGAGACTGCGCTGCTCGACCATCCGACGGTCAATCAGGCCGTGGTGCTGGTCATCGACACCGTGGCCGGCGACCAGCTGGTCGCCTACCTGGTGGCCAAGGGCCCGATCGACCTGGACAGCGTGAAGTCGCTGCTGCACCGCACGCTGCCCGCGTACATGGTGCCCGGCGCGTTCGTGGTGCTGGATGCCTTCCCGCTCAACGCCTCCGGCAAGCTGGACCGCAAGGCGCTGCCCGCGCCGCGCTTCGAGGTGCGCGAATTCCGCGCTCCGACCACGCCGATCGAGGAGATCGTCGCCCAGATCTTCGGCGAGGTGCTCGGCATCGCGCGCGTCGGCGTGGACGACGACTTCTTCGAACTGGGCGGCAACTCGCTGATCGCCACCCAGGTCGCCACCCGCCTCGGCACCGCGCTCAACACCCGCGTCCCCGTGCGCATGCTGTTCGAGGCCGCCACCGTGGCCGCCCTGGCCGCGCGCGTGGAATCGCACGCCGGTGACGGCGCGCGCAAGGCCCTGGTGGCCCGCGAACGGCCCGAGGAGATCCCGCTCTCCCTGGCGCAGCAGCGCATGTGGTTCCTCAACCGCTTCGACACCGCCTCCGCGGTCAACAACATCCCGGTCGCCATCCGCCTGTCGGGTGAACTGGATGTGGCCGCGCTGCAGGTCGCCGTCATCGACGTGATCGACCGGCACGAATCGCTGCGCACCGTGTTCCCCGAACGCGCGCACGGCCCGGTGCAGCAGGTCGAGAGCGCGGCGCAGATCGTGCCCGACCTGACCCCGGTCCCGGTCACCGAGTCGAACCTGCTCGACCACCTCATCGAGCTGGCCTCCATGGCCTTCGACGTGACCCGCGAAGTGCCTTTGCACGCAAGGCTTTTCGAGGTCTCCGAGACCGAGTACGTGCTCGGCATGGTGGTGCACCACATCTCCGCCGACGGCTGGTCCATGGGCCCGCTGGCCCGCGACGTCATGGTCGCCTACGCCGCCCGCACCTCCTGGGAGGCCCCGGCGTGGGCCGAACTGCCGGTGCAGTACGCGGACTACGCGCTGTGGCAGCGCGAGGTGCTCGGCTCCGAGGACGACCCGGAATCGCTGATCTCCAAGCAGATTCGCTACTGGGCCGACGAACTCGCCGACCTGCCCGACGAACTGGTGCTGCCCGCCGACCGGCAGCGGCCCGCCGTGGCCAGCTACCGCGGCGGCACCTACCCGTTCGCCATTTCCGCCGAAACCCAGCAGGCGCTGGTGGAATTGGGCCGCCGGCACAATGCCTCGCTGTTCATGGTGCTGCACTCGGCGCTGGCCGTGCTGCTGGCCCGGCTGTCGGGCACCAGCGATATCGCGATCGGCACCCCGGTGCACGGCCGCGGTGAGGCCGCGCTGGACGACCTGATCGGCATGTTCGTCAACACCCTGGTGCTGCGCACCGAGGTGCAGGCGGAGCAGACCTTCGCCGATATCCTCGCCCAGGCCCGCGACACCGACCTGCACGCCTTCGCGCACGCCGACGTGCCGTTCGAGCGCCTGGTCGAGGTGCTCAACCCGGCCCGTTCGCAGGCCCGCCACCCGCTGTTCCAGGTCATGCTGACCTTCCAGAACACCCGGCAGGCCAGCCTGGAACTGCCCGGGCTGTCGGTCAACGGCATCGAATACGACGCCCAGCTGGCCAAGTTCGATCTGCAGCTGACCCTGCAGGAGACCCAGGACGAGCGCGGCGAGCACGCCGGCATGTCCGCCGAGTTCTCCTACGCGCTGGACCTTTTCGACGAGGACACCATCGCGGCGTTCGCGCGCCGCCTGGACCTGATCCTGGCGGCCGTGGTCGCCGATCCGGCGCAGCCGCTCGGCGATATCGACCTGCTGGTCGAGGGTGAGCGCGAACAGGTGCTCACCGGCTGGAACGACACCGCCGTCGAGCTGGATCCGGTACTGCCGCGGGGCCTCACCACCGAGACCGCGAACCTGGTGTCGCTGTTCGAGGCACAGGCTCTGACCAGCGCCGACGCGCCTGCCGTGGAATTCGAGGGGACAGGTCTGTCCTACGCCGAGTTCGCGGCGCGGGTGCACCGGCTGGCCCGCAAGCTGATCGCCCAGGGCGTCGGCGCGGAATCGCTTGTCGCACTGGCCATCCGCCGATCGACCGACCTGGTCGTCGCCATGTACGCGGTGCTGGAGGCCGGTGGCGCGTACGTGCCGCTGGACCCGGACCAGCCGATGGATCGCATCGACTACGTCCTGGACACCGCGCGCCCGGCCGCCATCCTGACCACCAGCCGCGACGACTTCGTCACCGGGCGCAATGTGCCGGTGCTCGAGGTCGACACCCTCGCGCTGGACGGTTACTCGGCCGCGCCGATCACCGATGCCGAACGCGGACAGGCGATCTCGCCCGAGCACACCGCCTACGTCATCTTCACCTCCGGTTCGACCGGCCGCCCCAAGGGCGTCGCCGTCGAGCACGGGGCCATCGTGAACCGCCTGCTGTGGATGCAGCACGAGTACCCGATCGGCCCGGAAGACGCTGTCCTGCAGAAGACCCCGGCCACCTTCGACGTGTCGGTGTGGGAGTTCTTCTGGCCCTTGCAGACCGGTGCGCGCCTGGTGGTCGCCAAGCCGGACGGGCATCGCGATCCGGTGTACCTGGCGCAGGTGATCGCCGAAACCGGCATCACCACCGCGCATTTCGTGCCCTCCATGCTCTCGGTGTTCGTCGCCACCCTCGGCAACGAGAACGGCGACGCCGG
The DNA here is from genome assembly GCF_021183565.1 of Nocardia yamanashiensis. Classification (NCBI taxonomy): domain Bacteria; kingdom Bacillati; phylum Actinomycetota; class Actinomycetes; order Mycobacteriales; family Nocardiaceae; genus Nocardia; species Nocardia yamanashiensis. The sequence goes on along the minus strand of NZ_CP089226.1, from coordinate 5,031,563 downwards.
CGTGCCCGCGCCGCGCCTGCGGCAGGTCTTCGCCTCCGGTGAGGCGCTGCCCGCCCCGACCGCGCAGAAGCTGCGCGAGCTGACCGGCGCGCGCCTGCACAACCTGTACGGCCCGACCGAAGCCGCCGTCGACGTCACCTACCACGAGGTCGTCGACGCCGACACCGTGTTCGTGCCGATCGGCCGCCCGGTGTGGAACACCCAGACCTTCGTGCTCGACGCGCGCCTCAACCCCGTCGCGCCGGGTATCGCGGGTGAGCTCTACCTCGCGGGCGATCAGCTCGCGCGCGGCTACCTGGGCCGCCCCGACCTGTCGGCGGATCGCTTCGTGGCGAACCCGTTCGGCGCGCCGGGCGCGCGCATGTACCGCACCGGCGACCTCGTCACCTGGACCGCCGACGGCGAGCTGAACTACCTGGGCCGCACCGACTTCCAGGTCAAGCTGCGCGGTCTGCGCATCGAGCTCGGCGAGATCGAGGCCGCGCTGCTGGCGCAGCCGAGCGTGGCGCAGTCGGTTGTGGTCGTGCGCGCCGACGCCCACGCCGGCGATCAGCTGGTCGGCTACGTGGTCCGCGAGCCCGACGCCGTGGTCGACATCGACGCCGTGAAGGCCGCGCTGAGCGGCTCGCTGCCGGGCTACATGGTTCCGGCCGCGATCGTGGTGCTGGACGCCTTCCCGGTCAACGCCTCCGGCAAGCTGGACCGTAAGGCGCTGCCCGCGCCGGTCTTCGAGACCAAGCGCTTCCGCGCCCCCTCGACCCCGATCGAGGAGATCACCGCGCAGATCTTCGCCGACCTGCTCGGCGTCGAACGCGTCGGCGTGGACGACGACTTCTTCGAACTGGGCGGCAACTCCCTGGTCGCCACCCAGGTGGTGGCCCGGCTCTCGGCCGCGCTGAACGCCGAGATCGGCGTGCGCGCCCTGTTCGAGGCCCCGACCGCGGCGGCGCTGGCCGCCCGCGTCGAATCGCACGCGGGAACCGGTGTGCGCCAGGCGCTCACGGTGCGCTCCCGCCCCGAGCACCCGCCGCTGTCGCTCGCCCAGCAGCGCATGTGGTTCCTCAACCGCTTCGACACCGATTCGGCCGCCAACAACATCCCGGCCGCCGTACGGCTCACCGGCGCACTGGATCTGGACGCCATGCGCGGCGCCGTCGCCGATGTGATCGCCCGCCACGAATCGCTGCGCACGGTCTACCCGTCGCACGAGGGCGTCGCCTTCCAGAAGGTGCTGCCGACCGCGCGCGCCATCCCGCAGCTGGATGTCGCCGACGTGACCGAGGGCGAACTGTTCGCCGCCGTCTACGCCTTCGCGGGTGCGGGCTTCGACGTCACCGCCGAACCGCCGATTCGCCTGCGCGCCTTCCGATTGGCCGCCGACGATCACGTGCTGGTGCTGGTCGCCCACCACATCGCCGCCGACGGTTTCTCGATGAACCCGCTGGTGCGCGATCTCATGACCGCCTACATCGCGCGCAGCAACGGCGAAGCCCCCGGCTGGCCGGAACTACCCGTGCAGTACGCGGACTACGCGCTGTGGCAGCGCGAAACCCTCGGCTCGGAAGAGGATCCGCGCTCGCTCGTCGCCGAGCAGCTGGACTACTGGCGCGAGACCCTGGGCGGGCTGCCCGACGAGCTGCGGCTCTCGGTCAAGCCGCGGCCGGCCGTGGCCACCTACAACGCGGGCACCCACCGCTTCGAGGTGCCGGGCGAGCTGATCGCCGGGCTGAACCGGGTCGCCCAGACCCACGGCACCACCCTGTTCATGGTGGTGCACAGCGCATTCGCCGCCCTGCTGGCGCGCCTGAGCAATACCGATGACATCGCCGTCGGCATCCCGGTCGCCGGTCGTGGCGAGCAGGCGCTCGACGACCTGGTCGGCATGTTCGTCAACACCCTGGTGCTGCGCTCGCCGGTGGACACCGGCGCCAGCTTCGCCGAACTGCTGAAGACCGTGCGCGAGCGCGATCTGCAGGCCTTCGCGCACGCCGACGTGCCGTTCGAGCGGCTGGTCGAGGTGCTGAACCCGGCGCGGTCGCAGGCCCGCCACCCGCTGTTCCAGGTCATGCTGTCGTTCCAGAACCTGGGCCGCACCGCGCTGGAACTGCCCGCGCTGAGCGTCGCCGAACTCGGCATCGACCAGCAGACGGCCAAGTTCGACCTGCAGCTGACGCTGAGCGAAGTGCTCGCCGACGGCGCCTCGGACACCGCGTCGATGGCCGCCGAACTCGTCTACGCCACCGACCTTTTCGACGCCGACTACGCGAATGTGTTCGCGCGCCGCTTCGTTCGCGTGCTCGAAGCCGTGGCGGCCGATCCGGCCCAGCTGGTCGGCGAGGTCGAACTCCTCGAAAGCGCCGAACGCCACCGCGTCCTGCACGCCTGGAACGACACCGCCTTCGAACTCGACGCCGCCCTGCCGGTCGTCACCGAAGGCGCTGCCGCCACGCTGGTTTCGCTGTTCGAAGCCCAGGTCGCGCTGACTCCCGAAGCGACCGCCGTCAGCTTCGAGGGGACGAGTCTGTCCTACGCCGAGTTCGCCGACCGGGTGCACCGCCTCGCGCGGCACCTGGTCGCGGCGGGCGTCGGCCCGGACACCCTGGTCGCGCTCGGCATGCGCCGTTCGCTGGACCTGCTCGTCGGCATGTACGCCGTTATCGCGGCCGGCGGCGCGTACGTGCCGCTGGACCCGGACCACCCGGCCGAGCGCAATGCCTATGTCCTCGAGACCGCCCGTCCGGTCGTCGTATTGTCCACCGCGCGTGACGGTTTCGAGCTCACCGGTGGAATGGCGGATGTGCTGCTCATCGACGAGCTGGACGTATCGGCCTACTCCGGCGCGCCCCTGACCGACGCCGACCGCACGGCCCCGCTGCGCCCGGAGAACACCGCGTATGTGATCTTCACGTCCGGTTCCACCGGCCGCCCCAAGGGTGTCGCGGTCTCGCACGCCGCCATCGTCAACCGCCTGGTGTGGATGCACGCCCAGTACGGGCTGGCCGCCGACGACGTAGTGCTGCAGAAGACCCCCGCCACCTTCGACGTGTCGGTGTGGGAGTTCTTCTGGCCCTTGCAGGTCGGCGCGACCCTGGTCGTCGCCAAGCCGGACGGCCACCGCGATCCGGTCTATCTGGCCGAGCTGATCGTGCGCGAGGGCGTCACCGTCACTCACTTCGTGCCGTCCATGCTCGCGGTGTTCGTGGCCGAGCCCGCCGCCGCCAATTGTGTGAGCCTGCGCAATGTGTTCGCCTCCGGTGAGGGCCTGCCCGCCCCGGTCGCGCAGAAGCTGCGGCAGCTCACCGGTGCGCGCCTGCACAACCTGTACGGTCCGACCGAAGCGGCCGTCGACGTCACCTACCACGAGGTCGTCGATGCCGATATCGCCTCGGTGCCGATCGGCGCGCCCGTCTTCAATACCCAGGTTTACGTGCTGGATTCGCGGCTGCGGCCGGTTCCGGCGGGTGTCGCGGGTGAGCTGTACCTGGCGGGCGATCAGCTCGCCACCGGGTATGTGGCGCGCCCCGATCTGACCTCGGATCGCTTCGTCGCCAACCCCTTCGGCGCGGGCGCTCGCATGTACCGCACCGGTGACCTCGTGGTCTGGACCCCGGCCGGGGAGCTGGAATACCTGGGCCGCACCGACTTCCAGGTCAAGCTGCGCGGTCTGCGCATCGAACTGGGTGAGATCGAGTCGGCGCTCACCGCGCTGCCCGCCGTCGCCCAGGCCGTCGTCGTGGTCCGCCACGACGAGCGCACCGGCGATCAGCTGGTCGCCTACCTGGTTGCCGCCGACGGTCACCTCGACCTCGACGCGGTGAAGGACGCACTGGCCGAACAGCTTCCGGCCTACATGGTCCCGGCCGCCTTCATGGTCCTGGACGCCTTCCCGCTCAATGCCTCCGGCAAGCTGGACCGCAAGGCGCTGCCCGCCCCGACCTTCGCCGCCAAGGTGTACCGCGCGCCGGTCACCCCCGTGCAGCAGACCGTCGCCGGCACCATCGCCGACGTGCTCGGCCTGGACCGGGTCGGCCTGGACGACGACTTCTTCGAACTCGGCGGCAACTCGCTGATCGCCACCCAGGTGATCGCGCGCCTGTCCGCCGCGCTCGACGCCGACATCCCGCTGCGCACGCTGTTCGAGGCCACCACCGTGGCAACGCTTGCGGCGCACCTGGATTCGCGCGTCGGCACCGGCGCCCGCGCCCCGCTGACCGCCCAGGAACGCCCGGCCGCGGTGACGCTGCCGACCGGCGAGACCGCCGCCCTGGTGCCGCTGTCCCCGGCCCAGCAGCGCATGTGGTTCCTGAACCGCTTCGACAACCGCACCGCCGTCAACAACATCCCGGTGGCGCTGAAGCTCACCGGCGCCGTGGATCTCGACGCCTTCCACGCCGCCCTGGGCGATGTGCTGGCCCGCCACGAAGCGCTGCGCACCGTGTACCCCGAGGTGGAAGGCGACGGCTTCCAGCGCGTGCTGCCGCTGTCCGAGGTCAGCTTCGAGGTCGGCACCGAAACCGTCGCCCTCGCCGAACTGCCTTCGCGCATCACGCAACTCGCGTCCGTCTACTTCGATGTGACCCGCGAGCTGCCGTTCCGCGCCACCGTGCTGCGGGTCGACGGCGACGCCGCCACCCACGTGGTGGTGCTGGTGCTGCACCACATCAGCGCCGACGGCTTCTCGCTGCGCCCGCTGCTGCGGGACGTGGTGGCCGCCTATCTGGATCGCGCCCGCGGCGCGGTCCCGGCCTGGGAACCGCTGCCGGTGCAGTACGCCGACTACGCGCTGTGGCAGCGCGAGATCCTCGGCGCGGAAAGCGATGCCGAATCCCTCGCGGCCCGCCAGATCGCCTACTGGGGCGAACAACTGCGCGACCTGCCCGAGCAGATCGAGCTGCCCGCCGACCGGCCGCGCCCGGAGATCGCCACCAATGCCGGTGGCACCTACGACTTCTCGATCGACGCCGAGCTGCACCGCGCGCTCACCGGCGTCGCCCGCGAAAACGACGTCACCCTCTTCATGCTCGTGCACGCCGCCCTGGCCACCTGGGCCGCGCGCCTGTCCCGCGCCACCGATATCGCCATCGGCACCCCCATCGCGGGCCGTGGCGAGCGCGCGCTGGACGACGTGGTCGGCATGTTCGTCAACACCCTGGTGCTGCGCAGTGCGGTCAAGGGCGACACCGCCTTCCGCGATCTGCTCGCCCAGGTGCGCCGCACCGACCTGGCCGCCTTCGCGCACGCCGACGTGCCGTTCGAGCGGCTCGTCGACGTCCTCAGTCCGGTCCGCTCGCAGGCGCACCACCCGCTGTTCCAGGTGGCGCTGACCTTCGAGGCCGCCGCGGCCAAGGACGCGGCCGCGTTCTCGCTGCCCGAAGCGCCGGGCGGGGGAGCGCTCGAACTCGAGGTCGTCGCATTCGACCCGGGCACCGCCAAGTTCGACGTCCAGCTCACCGTCAGCGAGCAGGCCGACGGCTCGCTGGGCCTGTCCTGGAACTACGCCACCGACCTCTTCGACCCCGAGACGGTCATCGCCTTCGCCGAGCGCCTGGTGCGCATCCTGCGCGCCGTCGCCGACGACCCGGCCGCCCTGATCGGCGATATCGACCTCCTCGGCGAGGGCGAGCGCCACAATGTGGCCGAGAACTGGGTCTCGGCCGGTGACGACATCGTCGCCCTGGCCGAGTCCGCCCGCGCCACCATCCGCGCCGCCCGCGCCGAGATGGCGGAGCTCACCGAGGCGGCCGAAACCACCGGTGCGGCAAGGGAATCCGCCGCGGGCTCGGCCGATGCTGATGCTGATGCCGGCTCGGAGTCCGACGCCGTCGACACCGAACTGACCGCCGTCGACGCGGCCGCGCTGGCCGCTGCCGCCGACGACCTGGCCGAGGCCGCCGCGGAGCTGGAAGCCGCCATCGCGGGCATCGTGCTCGGCGGCGGATCCGGGCTGTCCGCGGCCGCGGCGGGCACGCTGGCCACGCCGTTCGTGGATCCGGACGCCACCCTGTCGAGCCTGTTCGACGCCGCCGTGGCCGCCAACCCGGAGCGGGTCGCGGCGCGGTTCGGTGCGGAGGAACTGACCTACGCCGATCTGGACCGGCGCGCGAATGTGCTGGCGCGCAGGCTGATCGCCGACGGCGCGGGACCGGAATCGCTGGTCGCGGTGCTGCTGCCGCGGTCGCTGGATCTGGTGGTGGGCCTGCTCGCGGTCATCAAGACCGGTGCGGGTTACGTGCCGATCGACCCGACCTATCCGGCCGATCGCATCGCCTACGTGCTGTCCGATGCCAAGCCGACCAGCGTGGTCATCGACACCACCGCGCAGGTCGAGCTGCCCGGCGACCTGCCGACGCTGCTGATCGACGGCTTCGCCATGGAAGCCGGCGATATCGAGGACGCCGACGATTCGCCGATCACCGACGCCGACCGCCGCAGCCCGCTGCGCCCGGACCACGTCGCCTACGTCATCTACACCTCCGGCTCCACCGGCCGCCCCAAGGGCGTGGCCGTGGCGCACCGGAACGTGGTGCGGCTCATGGCGAACACCGATCGCGAATTCGGTTTCGGCGCCGACGACGTGTGGACGCTGTTCCACTCCTACGCCTTCGACTTCTCGGTGTGGGAACTGTGGGGCCCGCTGCTCTACGGCGGCACCCTGGTGGTCGTCGACTACTACGTCTCGCGCTCGCCGGAACAGTTCCTGGAACTGCTGCGCCGCGAACGGGTCACGGTGCTCAACCAGACCCCGTCGGCCTTCTACCAGCTGGCCGAGGCCGAACGTATCGCCGGCGCGGCCGGGGCCGAACAGCCTCTCGCGCTGCGCTACGTGATCTTCGGCGGTGAAGCGCTCGAACTGCGCCGCCTGTCGGACTGGGTTGCCCGCCACGGCGATTCCAAGCCGCACCTGGTCAATATGTACGGCATCACCGAGACCACCGTGCACGTGTCGGTGCGCTTCCTGGATGCCGAAACCATCGCCGCCGCCACGGGTTCCGTGGTCGGCCGCGCCATCGCCGGACTGCGCGTGTACGTCCTCGACGACCGCCTGCACCCGGTGCCGGTCGGCGTCGCGGGCGAAATGTACGTGGCCGGACCGCAATTGGCGCGCGGCTACCTCGGCCGCCCCGACCTGTCGGCGGCCCGATTCGTCGCGAGCCCCTTCGGTGAGCCGGGCACCCGCCTCTACCGCTCCGGTGACGTCGCGCGCTGGAACCGCTTCGGCGAGCTGGAATACCTGGGCCGCGCCGATGATCAGGTCAAGGTCCGCGGCTTCCGTATCGAACTCGGTGAGATCGAAGCCGCCGTGCTGGCCCAGCCGGGCGTGGCGCAGGCCGCGGTGATCGTGCGCGAGGACCAGCCGGGCGATCAGCGCATCGTCGCCTATGTGGTGCCGGAAACCGCCACCACCGCAACGGATTCCGCCGGGACCGCCTTCGAGGGTCTCGCGCTCGGTTCGGACGACTGGCTGCTGGCCGTGCGGGACGGCGCGGGCGAACGCCTGCCGTCCTACATGGTTCCGGCCGCCACCGTGGCGCTGGACCACATTCCGCTGACCGTCAACGGCAAGCTCGATCGCCGGGCGCTGCCCGCGCCGGCCGTGCAGGCGCGCGCCTTCCGTGCCGCCGAGACGCCGACCCAGGAAACCGTCGCCGCGGTCTTCGCCGAGGTGCTCGGCCTGGACCGGGTCGGCCTGGACGACGACTTCTTCGATCTGGGCGGCAACTCGCTCATCGCCACCCGCGTGGTGTCGCGCATCGGTTCGGCCCTCGACACCACCGTCGCGGTCCGCACCCTGTTCGAGGCCACCACGGTCGAGGCCCTCGCCGCCCGTATCGAATCGCACGCCGACGGCGCTTCGCGCGCCAAGCTGGTCGCCCGCCCGCGCCCGGCCGGCGAACTGGTGCCGCTCTCGTTCGCACAGCAGCGCATGTGGTTCCTGAACCAGTACGACACCCACTCGGCGGCCTACAACCTGCCGATGGCCATCCGCCTCACCGGCGAACTCGACACCGCCGCACTGGAATTGGCGGTCGCCGACGTGGTGCGCAGGCACGAGTCGCTGCGCACCCGCTACCCCGAGCACGGCGGCACGCCGATGCAGGTGGTGGTGCCGGCCGAGGAGATCGCCCTCGACCTGCGCCCGGTCACCGTCGTGGCGGAGGAACTGACCGCCGCCGTGACCGCCTTCGCGACGCTCGGCTTCAATGTCGCCGACCAGGTCCCGTTGCGCGCGCGGCTCTTCCGCGTCGCGCCCGAGGCCGCCACCGGCCGCACGGCGTCCGCCGATCCCGCCGGGAACGGTTCCGCCCCGGTGGATAACGGCTCCGCGGTGAACGGTTCCGCCACGACAGGTCACCCGGCCGCCGAAGCGGGCCCGGCCGCACATGACCATGTGCTGGTCGTCGTCGTGCACCACATCGCCGGTGACGGTTTCTCCATGGCCCCGCTCACCCGGGATGTCATGGTGGCCTACACCGCTCGCACCCAGGGCGCGGTGCCCGGCTGGGCTCCGCTCGCCGTGCAGTACGCCGACTTCGCGATCTGGCAGCGGGAAGTGCTGGGCTCGGAAGAGGATTCGTCCTCGCTGATGGCCCGCCAGGTGGGCTACTGGCAGCGGGTGCTGGACGGCGTGCCGGACGAGCTGGCGCTGCCGACCGACCGCCCGCGCCCCGCCATCGCCTCCCATCACGGCGCGACCCTGCTGCGCACCCTGTCGCCGGAGCTCGTCGCGGCGCTGGAAGACGTTGCGCGCCAGCGCGGCCTGACCCTGTTCATGGTCATGCACAGCGCCCTCGCGGTGCTGCTGGCCCGCCTGTCCGGCGGCGACGATATCGCCGTCGGCACCCCGGTCGCCGGTCGCGGTGAAGCCGCGCTGGACGACCTGGTCGGCATGTTCGTCAACACCCTGGTGCTGCGCACCGGCATCGACCCGGCGGAATCGTTCACCGATCTGCTCGATCGCGCCCGGCACACCGACCTCGACGCCTTCGGCAATGCCGATGTGCCGTTCGAGCGCCTGGTGGAACTGCTGGCGCCCGAGCGCTCGCAGGCCCGCAACCCGCTCTTCCAGGTCATGCTGGCCTTCCAGAACCTGGATCGCACCACCCTGGAACTGCCGGGCCTGACCGTCGCGGCACTGGATCTCGACGAGAACATCTCCCGCTTCGACCTGCAGTTCACGCTGTCGGAGCAGGATTCGGGCATGGCGCTGGCGCTGACCTACGCCACCGATCTGTTCGACGAGGCCACCGCCGCCGGTTTCGCGCAGCGCTGGCTGCGCGTGCTGGAGGCCGTGGCCGCCGATCCGGAGATCAAGGTCGGCGCGATCGACATTCTCGATCAGGCCGAACGCGGCGATCTGGTCGCGCGCTTCGGGCTGCCCGCCGTCCCGGCGCGCACCCTGCCGGACCTCATCGCCGACGCCGTCGCCATCGATCCCGAAGCGACCGCCGTCGTGTTCGAGGGGACGAGTCTGTCCTACGGCGAACTCGATCAGCGCTCGAACCGCCTGGCGCGCCTGCTGATTCAGCGCGGCATCGGCACCGAGGACCTGGTCGCCATCGCCGTCCCGCGTTCGGACGTCTCCTACTTCGCCGAATGGGCGGTGTCCAAGACCGGCGCCGCCTTCGTGCCGGTGGACCCGAACTACCCGGCCGACCGCATCGCCCACATGGTCACCGACTCCGGTTCGCCGGTCGGCCTGACCGTGGCCTCGGTGCGCGCCGATCTACCGGAATCGGTGGAATGGCTCGTCATCGACGACCTGGAGCTGGACGCCTTCGCGGACACCGCGATCGACGCCGGCGAGCGGGTCCGCCCGCTGCGCCCGGAGCATCCCGCGTACGTCATCTACACCTCCGGTTCGACCGGTCTGCCCAAGGGCGTCGTGGTCACCCACGCCGGTCTGGCCAACTTCACCGTCGAGCAGGCCGAGCGCTACGCCCTCGACTCCGATTCGCGCGCACTGCATTTCGCCTCGCCCTCGTTCGACGCGTCCATGCTGGAGTTCCTGCTCGCCATCGGCGCGGGCGGCACCCTGGTGGTCGTCCCGCCGGGCACCTACGGCGGCGACGAGCTGTCGGAGCTGATCAAGCGCGAGCGGGCCACGCACGCCTTCATCACCCCGGCCGCGCTGTCCACCTTCGGCCCGGCCGGGCTGGACAGCCTGCGCGTCCTGGTCGCCGGTGGTGAGGCCGTCCCGGCCGATCTGGTCGAGAAGTGGGCGGTTCCGCTGGCGGACGGCACGATTCGTGCCTTCCACAACGGTTACGGTCCGACCGAGACCACCATCATGACCAATATCAGCGATGCGCTGACCCCGGGCGATCTGGTCACCATCGGCGGCCCGATCCGCGGCATGCAATCGCTGATCCTGGACAACCGCCTGCGCCCCGTGCCGGTCGGCGTCGCGGGTGAGCTCTACCTGTCGGGCATCCAGCTGGCGCGCGGCTACCACGCGCGTCCGGGCCTGACCGCCGATCGTTTCGTCGCCAACCCGTACGTGGACGGCGAGCGCATGTACCGCACCGGTGACGTGGTCCGCTGGACCCGCACCGGCGAGGTCGAATACGTGGGCCGCTCCGACTTCCAGGTGAAGGTGCGCGGTTTCCGTATCGAGCTCGGCGAGATCGACGCGGCGCTGGCCTCGCACGAGAGCGTGGACTTCGCGGTCACCGTCGGACACAAGAACGCCGCCGGCGCGACCTCGCTGGTGTCGTATGTGGTTGCCACGCCGGGTCATTCGATCGATGTGGCCGCCGTGACCGCGCACGTGGAGCAGCGCCTTCCGGCGTACATGGTGCCGTCCTCGGTCATGATCATCGACCGGGTGCCGCTGACCCCGGTCGGCAAGCTGGACCGCAAGGCCCTGCCCGAGCCGGTGTTCGCCACCGAGGTGGTCTTCCGCGCCGCGCGCAATGCGGTGGAGCAGACCATCTCCGAGGTGTTCGCCGAGGTGCTCGGCCTGGAGCGGGTCGGCATCGACGATTCCTTCTTCGCCCTGGGCGGCGACTCCATCGTCTCCATCCAGCTGGTGTCGCGGGCCAAGGCGCGCGGCGTGGTGTTCTCCCCGCGCGACGTGTTCGAGCAGCGCACCGTGTCCGGGCTGGCTTCCGTCGCGGAAACCGCTGACGGCCAGGGCGATTCGGCGCCCAAGCTGGTCGAGCTGCCCGGCGGCGGCGTGGGCGTCATGCCGCTCACCCCGGTGGTGCGGTTCATGGTGGAGCGGCCCGGCGAATTCGGCCGGTTCAACCAGACCATGGCCCTGGAACTGCCGATCGGCGTCGACCGGGCCGGTATCGCCGCCACCGTCGGCGCGGTCATCGACCGCCACGACATGCTGCGGGCGCGCCTGCGCCGGGTGCCGGGCGCGGACTGGATCGTGGAGACGGCCGCCGTCGGCGCCGTCGACGTGGACGCGCTCATCGACCGCGTCGAATTCGATCCGGCCGCCACCGATGCCGAACTCGTCGAGATCGCCACCGCCGCACTGGATGCCACCCTCGACAAGCTGGACCCGACCACCGGCGTGGTGATCCGGTTCCTGTGGCTGGCTCCCGCTGCTTCCGATACCGCGAGCCCGCGTGCGGGCCGTCTCGTCGTCGCCGCGCACCACCTGGTGGTCGACGGCGTCACCTGGCGCATCCTGGTGCCGGACTTCGTCACCGCCTGGGGGCAGCTGTCCGCCGGGCAGACCCCGGAACTGGTCGCTCCCGCGACCAGCATGCGCACCTGGGCGCACGCGCTCGAGCGCGACGCCGCCACCGACGAGCGGGTCGCCGAACTCGCCTGGTGGCGTGGCGTCGTCGAGGGCCCGGACCCGCTGCTCACCACGCGGGCGCTGGATCCGGCCGTGGACGTCACCGCCGCCATTGAGAAGCATCGCGTCGAGGTGTCCGCCGAGGTCACCAAGTCGCTGCTCACCACCGTGCCCGCGCTCTTCCACGGCGGCGTGAACGACGGTCTGCTGACCGCGCTCGCGCTGGCCGTCGCGAAGTGGCGCGCGGACAAGGGAATTGCGGCCGACGACTCCGCGCTGATCCGCCTGGAAGGCCACGGCCGTGAGGAAGAGGTCGTGCCGGGCGCGGACCTGTCCCGCACGGTCGGCTGGTTCACCGCCATCTTCCCGGTGCGCTTCGACCTCGCCGGCATCGACGTGGACGCCGCGCTGGCCGGCGGCGAGGCCATGGGCCGCGCCATCAAGACGGTCAAGGAACAACTGCTCGCCGTGCCGGACAAGGGCATCGGTTACGGCCTGCTGCGCTACCTGAACCAGGCCACCGCCGACCAGCTGCCCAAGCAGCTGCCGGGCCAGGTCAGTTTCAACTACCTGGGCCGCGTCAACGAGGGCGATGTGCCGGACGCGCTGCGCGGTTTCGGCTGGATCCCCGCTCCCGAGCTGGGCGACCTGGCCGGCGCCTATGACGCCGATATGCCGGCCATGGCCCCGATCGACATCAATGCCATCGTGGTGGGCGACAAGCTGACCGCGAACATCGGCTACCCGAGCACCCTGCTCGGCGCGGCCGAGGTGGCCGAGTTCGCCACCGTGTGGACCGCCGCGCTGGAAGCCGTCGCGCACCACGCGGAATCGGCGCAGGCGGGCGGGCACACGCCGTCCGACTTCGGCCTGGTCCGGATCACCCAGCGCGATATCGACGGCTGGGAGCAGCGTTTCGGCGGGCTCACCCAGGTGTGGCCGCTGTCCGCGCTGCAGGCCGGTCTGCTCTTCCACGCCCAGCTGGCCGCCACCTCGGTGGACGTGTACACCGCGCAGGCGGTGCTCACCCTCACCGGCCGGGTGGACGGCGACCGCCTGCGCGCGGCCGCCCAGGCGCTGCTGGAACGCCACGAAATCCTGCGCACCGCATACGTTTCCGATGCCTCGGGCGTGCCGGTGCAGCTGGTCATCGACGGCGTGCACGTGGCGTGGGCCGAACATGACGTCACCGGCGCGCAGGACCCGGAGGCCGCGGCCGCCGAGCTCATCGCCGCCGATCGTATGCAGCGGTTCGACCTGACGGAGCCGCCGCTCATCCGCTACACCCTGGTCCGCGTCGAAGCGAACCGCTGGCAGCTGGCCGTGGCCAACCACCACATCCTGCTCGACGGCTGGTCCATGCCGCTGCTCATGCAGGACCTGCTGGTGCTCTACGCCACGCACTCCGACACCAGCGTGCTGCCGCCGGTGCGTTCCTACCGCCACTTCCTGGAATGGGTTGCGGCGCAGGACCGTACGGCCTCGCTGGACGCCTGGCAGCAGTCGCTGCGCGGCGTCTCCGAGCCCACCCTGCTCACCCGCCCGGATGCCGGCCGTGAGATCACGGCGCTGTCCGGCGAGCATTTCTTCGAGCTGGACGAGGCCGCCACCGCGCGCCTCACCGCCCTGGCCGCCGACCTCGGCGTCACCCCGAACACCGTGCTCCAGGTCGCCTGGGGCGTGCTGCTCGGCCGTCTCACCGGCCGCGACGACGTGCTGTTCGGCACCACCGTGTCCGGCCGCCCGGCCCAGCTGTCCGGCGTGGAATCGATGGTGGGCCTGTTCATCAACACCGTGCCGGTGCGGGTCGCCTTCGATCCGGCCGAACCGGTGCGCACCCTGCTCACCCGCACCCAGGGCGAACAGGCCGACCTGCTCGATCACCACTACATCGGTCTCGCCGACATCCAGTCGGCGGCGGGCATCGGCGGGCTCTTCGACACCCTGGTGGTGTTCGAGTCGTACCCCGTTGACGCCGAAGGCATTCAGGCGCAGGCCGCCGATATCGACGGCATGGCCGTCACCGGCCTGGACGCCGCCGACGCCACCCACTACCCGCTGACGCTCATCGCCCAGCTGGATACCCGCCTGCGCATTCGCGCCGGTTACCTGCGCGACCTGTTCGACGCGCAGACCGTGGAACGCATCGCCGACCGCCTGATCCGGGTGCTGCACGCGCTCACCACCGAACCCGACGCGGCTGTGGGCGATATCGAACTCCTCGACGCCGCCGAACGCGAACTGGTCGTCAGCCGCTGGAACGACACCGGCTTCGACGTGGACGCGACACTGCTGGAACTCACCGGCGGCGTGGTGGATTCGAGCCTGCGCCGCGATGTCGACGACGCCGCGGCCACCGGCGCGCTCACCCGCGTGCTCACCGCCTCCGGCGACGACGCCGACACCCTGGTCGCGCTGTTCGAAGCGCAGGCCGCGCGGACCCCCGACGCGACCGCCGTCAGCTTCGAGGGGACGAGTCTGTCCTACGCCGAGTTCTCCGATCGGGTGCACCGCCTGGCACGCTGGCTCATCGAACGCGGCGTCGGCGCGGAATCCTTCGTGGCGCTGGGCATGCGCCGCTCCCTCGACCTGGTCGTCGGCATGTACGCCGTCACCGTGGCCGGCGGCGAGTACGTGCCGCTCGACCCGGACCACCCGGCCGAGCGCATCGAATACATCCTGGCCACCGCCGATCCGGTCACCGTGCTGACCTCCGGCGAGGACCTGCCCATCGATACCGCGCAGGTGCGCATCGATCTGCTGGAGCTGTCGAGCTACTCGGCCGCGCCGCTGAAGGACTCGGAACGCCGGGCCCCGCTGCGCGAATCGAACAACGCGTACGTCATCTTCACCTCCGGTTCCACCGGCCGCCCCAAGGGCGTGGCGGTGCCGCACTCGGCCATCGTCAACCGCCTGGTGTGGATGCAGTCCGAATACGGGCTGACCGCCGACGACGTGGTGTTGCAGAAGACCCCCGCCACCTTCGACGTGTCGGTGTGGGAGTTCTTCTGGCCCTTGCAGATCGGCGCGAAGCTGGTCGTCGCCAAGCCGGAAGGCCACCGCGATCCGGCCTACCTGGCCGAGCTCATCGCTCGCGAAGGCGTGACGGTCACCCACTTCGTGCCGTCCATGCTCGCGGTGTTCGTGGCGGAATCCGCTGCCGCGCAGTGCACCAGCCTGCGCATGGTGTTCGCCTCCGGCGAGGCGCTCTCGCCCAAGCCCGCGCACAAGCTGCGCGAGCTGACCGGCGCGGAGCTGCACAACCTGTACGGCCCCACCGAAGCCGCCGTCGACGTCACCTACCACCGGGTCGTGGACGCCGACATCGATTCCGTGCCGATCGGCCGCCCGGTCTTCAACACGCAGGTCTACGTGCTGGATTCGCGCCTGCGGCCGGTTCCGGTGGGCGTCGCTGGTGAGCTGTACCTGGCGGGCGATCAGCTCGCCACCGGGTATGTGGCGCGCCCCGACCTCACCTCGGATCGCTTCGTGGCCAACCCGTTCGGCGAATCCGAGCGCATGTACCGCACCGGCGACCTCGTGGTGTGGACCGCGGACGGCGAACTCGACTACATCGGCCGCACCGACTTCCAGGTCAAGCTGCGCGGTCTGCGCATCGAGCTCGGCGAAATCGAATCCGCCTTGACCGCACTCGATGCCATCGCGCAGTCGGTGGTCGTGGTGCGCTCCGACGTGCACACCGGCGATCAGCTGGTCGCCTACGTGATCCCGGCCGCCGGGCGCGTGGTGGACAGCGAAGCCGTGCGCGCGGAACTGGGCGACGGCCTGCCCGCGTACATGGTGCCGTCCATCCTGATGGTGCTCGACGAGTTCCCGCTCAACGCCTCCGGCAAGCTGGACCGCAAGGCGCTGCCCGCGCCGGTGTTCGAGGCCGCGGTCTTCCGCGCCCCCGTCACCCCGGTCGAGCAGATCGTGGCCGGTGTATTCGGCGAGATCCTCGGCCTGGAGCGGGTCGGCCTGGACGACGACTTCTTCGCCCTCGGCGGCAACTCGCTCAGCGCCACCCGGGTCGCGGCCCGCCTGTCGGCCGCCCTGGACACCCAGCTGGGCGTGCGCGAGATCTTCGAGGCCTCCAGCGTGGCCGCCCTGGCCGCACGCGCCGAAACCCATACCGGTGCGGGTGCGCGCCAGGCGCTGACCGCGCAGGAACGCCCCGAGCGCCTGCCGCTCTCGCTCGCGCAGCAGCGCATGTGGTTCCTCAACCGGTTCGATCCCGAATCGGCCGTGGACAATATCCCGGCCGCCGTGCGGCTGTCGGGTCTGGTGGATCGCCAGGCCCTGCAGATCGCCGTCGCCGATGTGCTGGCGCGCCACGAATCGCTGCGCACCCGCTACCCGGAGATCGACGGCGCCGCCTACCAGGAGATCGTCCCGACCGGCCAGGTCATCCCCGACCTGACCCCGATCGAGGTCACCGAAGCCGGCCTGCCGCAGGCGCTTTCGGATCTGGTGCTGACCGGCTTCGACGTCACCGCCGAGGTGCCGTTCCGGGCCCGCCTGTTCGAGATCAGCCCCACCGAGCACGTGCTCGCGCTGGTGGTGCACCACATCTCGGCCGACGGTTTCTCCATGGGCCCGCTCACCCGGGATGTCATGACCGCGTACGGCGCTCGCGTCGAAGGCGGCGAACCGGGCTGGCGCGCACTGGAAGTCCAGTACGCCGACTTCGCCCTGTGGCAGCGCGCCGTGCTCGGCGACGAGTCCGACCCCGAATCGGTGATCTCCCAGCAGATCTCGTACTGGGGCGAAACCCTGCGCGGCCTGCCCGACCAGCTCGAACTGCCCGCCGACCGGCCGCGTCCGGCGGTGGCCTCGGGCCACGGCGCCACCCACGTGTTCACCATCGACGCCGAAACCCACGGCAAGCTGGCCGAACTGGCCCGCACCCGGGGCGCGACGCTGTTCATGGTGGCGCACGCCGCGCTGGTCACCCTGCTGGCGCGCCTGTCCGGGGAATCCGATATCGCCATCGGCACCCCGGTCGCCGGTCGTGGCGAGCGCGCGCTCGACGACCTGATCGGCATGTTCGTCAACACGCTGGTGCTGCGCACGCCGGTCGACGGCGGCGCGAGCTTCACCGAACTGCTGGAATCGGTGCGCGCCACCGACATCCAGGCCTTCGGTCACGCCGACCTGCCGTTCGAGCGCCTGGTGGAGATCCTCAACCCGGCCCGCTCGCAGGCCCGGCACCCGCTGTTCCAGGTCATGCTGTCGTTCCAGAACCAGGGCGTCTCCGAACTGGAGCTGCCCGGGCTCACCGTCAGCGGCGTGGACCTGCCGATCGACACCGCCAAGTTCGACCTGCAGCTGGTGCTGACCGAGCAGACCTCCGCGACCGACGCGGCCGGCAACGGCCACGGCGCGGTCCCGGCAGGCCTGACCGCCGAACTCATCTACGCCACCGACCTGTTCGACACCGCCACCATGACGGCGTTCGGACAGCGCTTCGCCCGCCTGCTGGCCGGCATCGCGGCGGAACCCGATCGCGCCCTCGGCGATATCGAGCTCCTGGACGCCGCCGAGCGCAAGCAGGTCGTCACGCACTGGAACAACACCGCCATCGACATGGGCCCGGCGGTCGTCGCGCTCACCGGTGGTTCGCGCCGGAGCAAGACGGACACCGCCGCGAACACCCTGATCTCGGTGTTCGAAGCGCAGGCCGCCCAGTCCGCCGCCGAAACCGCGCTCACCTTCGAGGGGACGAGTCTGTCCTACGGTGAGTTCGCGGGGCGCGTGCACCAGCTCGCCCGCAAGCTCGTCGAAGCGGGCGTGGGTCCGGACACTTTGGTGGCCTTGGGCATTCGCCGCTCCACCGACCTGGTGATCGCGATGTACGCGGTGCTGGCGGCCGGTGGCGCGTACGTGCCGCTCGACCTGGATCAGCCGGCCGACCGCATCGCCTACGTCATCGAGACCGCCGACCCGGTGGTCGTATTGACCACCGCGCGTGACGGTTTCGACCTCGCGGAATTGGCGAGCGCGGCGAATGCCGGCCAGCACCCCGCCGGGGACAGGTCGTCCGCAACAGCCGAGGTTCCGGCCGCGCTGCGTGGCACGGTCCTGCGTATCGATGAGCTGGAGCTGTCGGGTTACTCCGATGCGCCGCTGACGGATGCGGATCGGGTTGCGCCGCTGCGTGCTTCGAATGCCGCGTACGTGATCTTCACTTCAGGTTCGACCGGTCGCCCGAAGGGTGTGGCGGTCTCGCACGCCGCCGCGGTCAATCAGATCGCGTGGATCAGCAACGAGTACGGTCTCGATACCGACGACGTCG
Organism: Nocardia yamanashiensis; assembly: GCF_021183565.1. Lineage (NCBI taxonomy): Bacteria > Bacillati > Actinomycetota > Actinomycetes > Mycobacteriales > Nocardiaceae > Nocardia > Nocardia yamanashiensis. The sequence continues at coordinate 5,013,513 of NZ_CP089226.1, read as the reverse complement.
TACTGTTCAAGACCCCGCAGACCTTCGACGTGTCGGTGTGGGAGTTGTTCGCGCCCATCGCGACCGGTGGCCGCATGGTCATCGCCACCCCCGACGGGCATCGCGACCCGCAGTACCTGGCGGACGTGATCGCCGCCGAGGGTGTCACGCTGACCTCGTTCGTGCCGTCCATGCTCAGCGTCTTCGCGAGCAGTGTCGATGCCGCTCAGCTGACGTCGCTGCGCGCCCTGCTCATCGCGGGTGAAGCGTTCACTTCCGATGTGGTGCAAGCGTTCCGGCGGGTCAGCAACGCGCCGCTGCACAACCTCTACGGCCCGACCGAATTCACCGTCCATGCCACCTACGCCCCCGTCGCGGAGGATGTGCAGGGCGCGGTCCCGATCGGCCGCCCCGTGTGGAATGCCCGTGCCTACGTGCTGGATTCGCGTCTGCACCCGGTCGCTCCGGGCGTCGCGGGTGAGCTGTACCTCGCCGGTGATCAGCTCGCGCGGGGTTATGTCGGCCGCGCCGACCTGACCGCCGACCGCTTCGTGGCCAACCCCCTGGGTAACGGTGAGCGCATGTACCGCACCGGTGACCTGGTGCGCCGCACCGCCACTGGCGACATCGTCTACATGGGTCGTACCGACTTCCAGGTGAAGCTACGTGGCCTGCGTATCGAACTCGGTGAGATCGAATCCGCCTTGACGGCTTTCGATTCGGTCGGCCAGGCGGTCGTGGTCATGAATTCCGACCCGCGTACCGGTGACCGCCTCGTCGGTTATGTCGTGCCGACCGCCGCCGCGCTGGCTGCCGCCGGTGTGGCAGGTTCGGCGACCGGGACCGCTGCCGCTGCGGCTGATTCGGCCGCGCTCGCCGCTGCCGCGGTGGATACCGACGCGCTTCGTACCCACCTCGCCTCGCGCCTGCCGTCCTACATGGTCCCGGCCGCCCTCGTGGTGCTCGATGTCATGCCGCTCAATGCGAACGGCAAGCTGGACCGCCGGGCCCTGCCCGAGCCGGAGTTCGAGGCGCGCGAGTTCCGCGCCCCCTCGACCCCGGCCGAGGAGATCGTCGCCGCGGTATTCGCGGAGGTGCTCGGCACCGAGCAGGCCATCGGCCTGGACGACGACTTCTTCGAGCTCGGCGGCAACTCGCTGATCGCGACCCAGGTGGTGGCCCGCCTCGGCGCGGCCCTCGACACCCGGATTCCGGTGCGGGTGCTGTTCGAGGCTCCGACCGTCGCGGCGCTGGCCGCGCGCGTCGCGGCCGAGACGGGCACCGGCAGCCGTGCCGCGCTGGTGGCGGGGGAGCGGCCGCAGGAGATTCCGCTGTCGCTCGCCCAGCAGCGCATGTGGTTCCTGAACCGCTTCGACACCGCCTCGGCTGTCAACAACATCCCGATGGCCGTCCGCCTCACCGGCGATCTCGATATCGACGCCCTGCTCGACGCGGTCGGCGACGTCATCGAACGCCACGAGGTACTGCGCACCGTCTACCCGGAGAACGCGGAAGGCCGCGGCGTGCAGGTGATCCTGCCCGCCGACCAGGTCAGCCTCGCCTTCGATCCGCGCGCCGCCGCCTACGCCGACGCCACCGGCCTGACCATGGCCGAGGTCGACGCCGCCGCCGGCCGCCGCACCAGTCACGGCCTCGCGCCGATCACGGTGCCGGAAGCCGAACTGCGCGAACGTATCGCGGAGCTGGTGCTCACCGGCTTCGACGTGACCGCCGCGGTGCCGGTGCGGGCGGGCGTGTTCCGCGTCGCCGACGCCGAAACCCCCACGCACGTCCTCGTTTTCGTGGTGCACCACATCTCCGGCGACGGCTGGTCGGTGCGTCCGCTGGCCCGCGACATCATGGTCGCGTACGCGGCGCGCTCGAACGGTCTCGCACCGCAGTGGGCTCCGCTGCCGGTGCAGTACGCCGACTTCGCGCTGTGGCAGCGCGAGACCCTCGGTTCGGAGGACGACGCCGAATCGCTGATCTCGCAGCAGGTCGCCTACTGGTCGGACAGCCTCGCCGGGCTGCCGGACCAGATCGATCTGCCGTCGGATCGCCCGCGTCCGGCCGTGGCGTCCAACCGCGGTGGGGTGCACGAGTTCTCGATCGACGCCGACCTGCTGCGCGGCATGAACGCCCTGGCCCGCGAGCACGGCGCGTCGCTGTTCATGGTCGTGCACGCCGCCTTCGCGGCACTGCTGGCGCGCCTGAGCAACGGCGACGACATCGCCATCGGCACCGCGGTCGCGGGTCGTGGCGAGGCCGCGCTGGACGACGCCATCGGCATGTTCGTCAACACCCTGGTGCTGCGCACGCCGGTCGCGGGGGAGCAGAGCTTCACCGAACTGCTGGCCCGCACCAAGGAGAGCGACCTGGCCGCCTTCGGCCACGCCGACCTACCGTTCGAGCGCCTGGTGGAGATCCTCAACCCGGTCCGCTCGCAGGCCCGGCATCCGCTGTTCCAGGTCATGCTGTCGTTCCAGAACACCGGGGAGGCGAGCTTCGCGCTTCCGGGGCTGGAAGTCGCCGGCGTGCCCCTGGACGTGGTCACCGCCAAGTTCGACCTGCACCTCAACCTGACCGAGCGCATCGGCGCGGACGGCGTCGCCGACGGCATGGCCGCCGAATTCGCCTACGCCACCGATATGTTCGACGCCGCCACGGTGGCCGGGTTCTCCGATCGCCTGGTGCGCCTGCTGGCCGCCGTGGTCGCCGCCCCGGCCGCCCCGGTCGGCGATATCGAACTGCTGGACGAGTCCGAGCGCCGCCGGGTGCTGCGCAGCTGGAACGCCACCGAGTACGACGTGCTGCGCGTCGTGCGCGCGGGCAAGGCGAGCGCCGGTGAGGTCACCCTCGCGTCCATGTTCGAGACCCAGGCCGCGCTGACGCCGAACGCGCCCGCGCTGGTGTTCGAGGGGACGGGTCTGTCCTACGGCGAGTTCGCGACGCGCGTGCACAAGCTGGCCCGCCGCCTCATCGCCGAGGGCGTCGGCCCGGATTCCTATGTGGCCCTGGGCATGCGGCGCTCGCTGGATCTGGTGGTCGGCATGTACGCCGTCATCACCGCGGGCGGCGCGTACGTGCCGCTGGACCCGGATCACCCGATCGAGCGCAACACCTACGTGCTGGAGACCGCCCAGCCGGTCGTCGTATTGACCACCGCGCGTGACGGTTTCGAATCCGATGTGAAGACGCTGCGCATCGACGATCTGGATCTGCTGGAGTACCCCGGCGATCCGATCACCGATGCCGAGCGTCGCGCCCCGCTGCGCGGCGACAACACCGCCTACGTCATCTTCACCTCCGGCTCCACCGGCCGGCCGAAGGGCGTGGCCGTCACCCACACCGCCATCGTCAACCGCCTGGTGTGGATGCAGACCGAATACGGCCTGTACAACGACGACGTGGTGCTGCAGAAGACGCCCGCCACCTTCGACGTGTCGGTGTGGGAGTTCTTCTGGCCCTTGCAGATCGGCGCCACCCTGGTCATCGCCAAGCCGGACGGCCACCGCGATCCGGCCTACCTGGCCGAGGTCATCGTGCGCGAGGGCGTCACCACCGCGCACTTCGTGCCGTCCATGCTCTCGGTCTTCGTGGCCGAGCCCAAGGCCGCCGAAGTCACCACGCTGCACCAGGTGTTCGCCTCCGGTGAAGCGCTGCCGGCCCCGACCGCGCACAAGCTGCGCGAGCTGACCGGCGCGCGCCTGCACAACCTGTACGGCCCGACCGAAGCCGCCGTCGACGTCACCTACCACGAGGTGGAGGACACCGACACGCTGTCGGTGCCGATCGGCGCGCCGGTCTTCAATACCCGTGTCTACGTGCTGGATTCGCGGCTGCACCCGGTCGCCCCGGGGGTGGCGGGCGAGCTGTACCTGTCCGGCATCCAGCTGGCGCGCGGCTACGTGGCGCGTCCGGAACTGACCGCCGACCGGTTCGTCGCCGACCCGTTCCACACCGGCGAGCGCATGTACCGCACCGGCGACCTGGTGAAGTGGACCGGTGCGGGCGAACTGGAGTACCTGGGCCGCACCGACTTCCAGGTCAAGCTGCGTGGTCTGCGCATCGAGCTCGGCGAGATCGAGGCCGCGCTCACCGCCCAGGAGTCCATCGCCCAGTCCGTGGTCGTGGTCCGCTCCGACGATCGCCTCGGCGATCAGCTGGTCGGCTACGTCATCCCGGCCACCGGCCACACCGTCGACACCGATGCCGTGCGCGCCGCCCTCGCCGGCGACCTGCCCGGCTACATGGTCCCGGCCGCCTACGTGGTGCTGGACGCCTTCCCGCTCAATGCCTCCGGCAAGCTGGATCGCAAGCAGCTCCCGGCCCCGGTGTTCGAGGCCAAGGTGTTCCGCGCACCGTCCACCCCGATCGAGGAGATCGTGGCGGGCATCTTCGCCGATGTGCTGGGCCTGAACGCGGCCGGCGGCTCCGGCGGTCGCGTCGGTCTCGACGACGACTTCTTCGAGCTCGGCGGCAACTCGCTGATCGCCACCCAGGTCACCGCCCGCCTCGGCGCGGCCCTGGACACCCAGCTCGCGGTGCGCGACCTGTTCGAAGCCTCCAGCGTGGCGGCCCTGGCCGCCCGGGTGGAGCGCAATGCCGGTTCCGGCCGCCGCCCCAGCCTGGTGGCCGGGGAGCGTCCGGCGCAGCTGCCGCTGTCCCCGGCGCAGCAGCGCTACTGGTTCCTCAACCAGTTCGACACCAGCACTTCGGCGGTCGACAACATCCCGCTGGCGGTGCGGCTCACCGGCGCGCTGGACCTGAAGGCCATGCGCCAGGCCATCGCCGACGTGATCGCCCGCCACGAGGTGCTGCGCACGGTGTACCCGCGCTCGGCCGACGGCCCGCACCAGGTCATCCTGCCGACCGCGCAGACCGACCTGACGCTGATCCCGGAGGTCGTGACCGAGGCCGAACTGCTCGGCAAGATCATCGAATTCGCCATGACCACCTTCGACGTCATCGAAGAGGTTCCGCTGGCGGTCAAGATGTTCCGGGTCGAGGATGCCGAGACCGAAGAGCATGTGCTCGCGTTCACCGTCCATCACGTCTCCGCCGACGGCTCCTCCATGGGTCCGATGGCGCGCGACATCATGGCCGCCTACGTGGCCCGCGCCAATGGCGAAGCGCCGCAATGGCAGCCGCTGCCGGTGCAGTACGCCGACTACGCGCTGTGGCAGCGCGAGGTGCTCGGCGACGAAACCGATCCGGAATCGATCGCCGCGCAGCAGGTCTCGTACTGGACCCGCGCGCTGACCGGCCTCCCGGATCAGCTGGAGCTGCCCACCGACCGGCCGCGCCCGCCGGCGCAGTCGTTCCACGGCAAGGCGCTGCGCTTCGATATCGATCCCGAGCGTCACGCCAAGCTGCACGAGGTGGCGCGCGCCAACAACGCCTCGCTGTTCATGGTCGTGCACGCGGCCCTGGCGGTGCTGCTGGCGCGTCTGTCCGGCACCGACGACATCGCGGTCGGCACCCCGATCGCGGGTCGCGGCGAGCGCGAACTCGACGATCTGATCGGCATGTTCGTCAACACCCTGGTGTTCCGCACCCAGGTGGACGCGGGCGCGACCTTCGCCGAACTGCTCGCCGAGGTCCGCGAACGCGACCTGGAAGCCTTCGCCAATGCCGACGTGCCGTTCGAGCGCCTGGTGGATGTGCTCAACCCGGTCCGTTCCACCGCGCGCAATCCGCTGTTCCAGGTCGGCCTGTCCTTCCAGAACCTGGCCGAGACCGCGTTCGAACTGCCGGGGCTGCACGTCAGCGCGGTGCAGTTCGAATCGCAGCTGGCCAAGACCGACCTGCACGTGACGCTCTACGACCGGTACGCCGAGGACGGCGCGCCGGCCGAGATCCTCACCGAATTCGGTTACGCCACCGACCTGTTCGACGAATCGACCGTGCGGTCGTTCGCGGACCGGTTCGTGCGGGTGCTGGACGCGATCATCGCCGACGGCTCCATCACCGTCGGTGAGATCGACCTGCTCGACGAGACCGAGCACGAACGAATCCTGCGGCGCTGGAACAACACCGCGCACGAACTGGACGCGGTGTTCCCGAATGCCGCTGCCGCCACGCTGGTTTCGCTGCTCGACGCCGCCGTCGCCGCCGATCCCAAGTCGACCGCGATCGTCGCCGACCACGGCGACGACAGCGAACAGCTGACCTACCGCGAGCTCGACGCCCGCGTGAACCAGCTGGCCCGCGAGCTCATCGCGCGCGGCATCGGCACCGAAGACCGTGTCGCCCTGGCCATTCGCCGTTCGGTCGATCTGGTGGTGGCCATGTACGCGGTCGCCAAGGCCGGTGCGGCGTACGTGCCGATCGACCCGGATCAGCCCGCCGAGCGCGTCGGCTACATCCTCGAGACGGCAGCTCCCGCCGCCGTACTCACCACGGCCGCGGCCGGTTTCGAAACCGAGCTGGCCACGGTGCTGCGCATCGACGAACTCGACCTGTCCGGACACTCGGATCAGCCGGTCACCGATGCCGACCGCATCCGGAAGCTGACCCCCGCGAACACCGCGTACGTCATCTTCACCTCCGGTTCGACCGGTCGCCCGAAGGGTGTGGCGCTGCCGCACGCCGCCGTGGTCAACCAGTTGCTCTGGAAGGTCACCGAATTCGGTCTCGACCCGGCCGACGCGGTGCTGCTGAAGACCGCCGCGACCTTCGACCTCTCGGTGTGGGAGTTCTGGTCCGCCGCGGCCTGCGGTGGCCGCCTGATCATCGCCGCGCCCGACGGGCACAAGGATCCGGCGTACCTCAACGAGCTGATGGCGCGGGAATGGGTGACCACCCTGCACGTGGTCCCGTCCATGCTCGACGCCCTGCTCACCGACGGCCTGCCGGATTCGCTGTGGCGGGTCCTGGCCATCGGTGAGGCGCTGCCCGCACCGCTGGCCCAGCGCATGGTGCGCGAGCATCCGCGCACCGAGCTGTTCAACCTGTACGGCCCGACCGAGGCCGCGGTGTCCATCACCAACCACCGGGTCACCGAACGCGACGAGCAGACGGTGTCCATCGGCTCGCCCGAATGGAATTCCCAGGTGTACGTGCTGGATTCGCGTCTGCGGCCGGTGCCGGTGGGCGTGTCCGGCGAGCTGTACCTGGCCGGTGCGCAGCTGGCCCGCGGCTACTACGGCCGCGCGGACCTGACCTCGGATCGGTTCGTCGCGAACCCGTTCGCGGACAACGGTTCCCGCATGTACCGCACCGGCGACCTGGTGGCCTGGCAGGCAGGCGGGGAACTGGAATACCGGGGCCGCACCGACTTCCAGGTGAAGATCCGCGGCTTCCGCATCGAGCTCGGCGATATCGAATCGGCGCTGCTGCGACTGGACGCCGTCGCCTCGGCCGCCGTGGTCGCGCACACCGATCCGGTGCTGGGCGATCGCCTGGTCGCCTACGTGGTCGGCCAGGACGGCGAACCGGACAAGCAGCAGTTGCAGACCGCGCTCGCCGCCGAACTGCCGTCGTACATGGTGCCGTCGGTCTTCATGCCCCTGGACGCGCTGCCGTTGAACGCCAACGGCAAGCTCGACCGGAAGGCGCTGCCGGAGCCCACCTTCGAGAAGGCGGTGTTCCGCGCGCCGGTCACCCCGATCGAGCAGATCGTGGCCGGGGTCTTCGCCGACGTGCTGCGCGTCGAGTCCGGTCGCATCGGCCTGGACGACGACTTCTTCCAGTGGGGCGGCAACTCGCTGCTCGCCACCCAGGTGGCCGCGCGTCTCGGCGAGGCGCTCAACACCCGGGTGCCGGTGCGCCTGATGTTCGAGGCGTCCACCGTGGCGGCGCTGGCCGCCCGGGTGGAACAGGACGCCGGGGCGGGCGGCCGCAAGGCGCTCGTCGCCGGACCGCGCCCGGAGAACATCCCGCTCTCGCTCGCGCAGCAGCGCATGTGGTTCCTCAACCGCTTCGACCAGCAGTCCGCGGCCTACAACGTGCCCGTCGCGGTGCGCCTGACCGGTCTGCTGGATGTGGAGGCGCTGCGCGCCGCCATCGCCGATGTCGTTGCCCGCCACGAGATCCTGCGCACCATCTACCCGCAGACCGAGGACGGCGCGGTGCAGGTCGTGCTGCCGCCGGCCCAGGCCGTGCCGCAGCTCGAGGTGCGCACCGTGGCCGCGGACGATGTCACCGCGGCCGTGGTGGAACTGGTCTCCACGCCGTTCGACGTCACCGCCGAGGTGCCGTTGAAGGTGGCGCTGTTCCGCATCGAACCGCCCGCCCCGGCGGTCACCCCGCAGTCCAAGGCCGCCGCCCTGGCCGCGGCCTACACCTTCGACAATGCCGATATCGCCCCCACCGGTCAGTTCCCGGCCATCACGGGCGACACCGCTCCGCCCGCGGAATACGTACTGGCGCTGGTGATCCACCACATCTCCGGTGACGGATCCTCCGTGGCCCCGCTGACCCGCGATGTGATGACCGCCTACGCGGCCCGCTCCATCAAGCAGAAGCCGGGCTGGGCGGCGCTGCCCGTGCAGTACGCCGACTACTCCATCTGGCAGCGCGAACTGCTGGGCGACGAGGCCGATCCGGAATCGCTGGCCGCCAAGCAGGTCGCCTACTGGCAGCAGGCCCTGGCCGACCTGCCGGATCAGCTGGATCTGCCTTCGGATCGCCCGCGTCCCGCCGTGCAGTCCTTCGCCGGCGGCAAGGTCGAGGTGCGCATCGACGGCGAGATCCACCGGGCGCTGGTCGATCTGGCGCGTGCCGAGGGCGCGACGCTGTTCATGGTCGTGCACACCGCCCTCGCGGTGCTGCTGGCCCGCCTGTCCGGCACCGACGACATCGCCATCGGCACGCCCATGGCCGGTCGTGGCGAAGCCGTGCTGGACGACATGATCGGCATGTTCGTCAACACCCTGGTCTTCCGGACCCGGGTGCGGTCGGGCGCGTCGTTCACCGAACTCCTTGCCCGCCAGCGCGAAACCGACATCCAGGCCTTCGCCAATGCCGACGTGCCGTTCGAGCGCCTGGTCGAGGTGCTCAACCCGGTGCGCTCCACCGCGCGGCATCCGCTGTTCCAGGTCGGCCTGTCCTTCCAGAACCTGGCCCAGTCCAGCCTGGAACTGCCCGGCCTGACCGTGGCCGGACTCGATGTCGATTCCGGTATCTCGCAGTTCGACCTGCACCTGATCGCCACCGACCGGTACGACGAAACCGGTGCGCCGGTGGGCATCACCGGCATCTTCACCTACGCCACCGACCTGTTCGACGGGCCGACGGTGCAGGGCTTCGTGGATCGCTTCGTGCGCCTGCTCGGCGAGATCGTGGCCGCGCCGGCCACGGCCGTCGGCGACTACGAGATCCTGGCGCCGGCCGAGCGCGCCGAACTGGTGCTGGCGCGCAACAACACCGCGCATCAGCTGGGCCGGGCGGCCACGCTGCCGTCACTGCTCGATTCGATGGTCACCGATATCCCGACCGCGGTCGCGCTCATCGGACCCGACGGCGCGGTGCTGTCCTACGGCGAACTCGGCGATCGGGTGAATCGCCTGGCGCGGCACCTGATCTCGCTGGGCGTCGGCCCGGATCAGCGGGTGGCGCTGGCCTTCCGCCGCTCGGTGGATCTGGTCGTGGCCATGTACGCGGTGTCCGTCGCGGGCGGCGCGTACGTGCCGATCGATCCGGATCAGCCGGCCGATCGCACCGGCTACATCCTCGAAACCGCCGCCCCGGTGTGTGTGCTCACCAATGCCGACGCACAGTTCGCGACGCCGGTCGCGCCGGTGGTGCGGATCGACGAGCTGGATCTGAGCGAGGTCTCGACCGATTCGGTGCGGGACGCGGAACGCCTTGCGCCGCTGCGTCCGTCGAACACCGCCTACGTCATCTTCACCTCCGGCTCGACCGGTCGCCCGAAGGGCGTGGCGGTGCCGCACGCGGCCATCGTCAACCAGTTGCGCTGGAAGACCGCCGAATTCGGGCTCAGCGTCGACGACGCGGTGCTGCTGAAGACCGCGGCCACCTTCGACCTCTCGGTGTGGGAGTTCTGGTCGGCGGCCGTTTCCGGTGGCCGCCTGGTCATCGCGGCGGCCGACGGCCATCGCGACCCGGTGTACCTGAACGAGCTCATCGAGCGCGAACGGGTCACCACCCTGCACCTGGTGCCGTCCATGCTGGACGCGCTGCTGGTCGCCGCGCCGGACAACGGCGGCGTGCGCTCGCACACGCTGCGCCGGGTGCTGGCCATCGGTGAGGCGCTGCCCGCCGCGGTGGCGCAGCGCTTCCGGGCCGCCAACCCGGGTGCGCACCTGTTCAACCTGTACGGCCCGACCGAGGCCGCGGTGTCCATCACCACGCACCTGGTCACCGACGCCGATCAGGGTTCGGTCGCCATCGGCCTGCCGCAGTGGAACAGCCGGGTGTACGTGCTCGACGAGCGGCTGCGGCCGGTCGCCCCGGGCGTACCGGGCGAGCTGTACCTGGCCGGCGAGCAGCTGGCCCGCGGGTACTTCGGGCGCTCCGACCTCACGGCGGATCGTTTCGTGGCCAACCCGTTCGGGACGGCCGAGCGCATGTACCGCACCGGCGACCTCGTCGCCTGGAACGGCAACGGCGAACTGGAGTACCGGGGCCGCATCGACTTCCAGGTGAAGATCCGCGGCTTCCGCATCGAGCTCGGCGAGATCGAGGCCGCGCTGCTGGCGCTGCCGGAGATCGCGCAGACCGCGGTGCTGGCCAAGTCCGATCAGCGCACCGGCGACCGCCTGGTCGCCTACCTGGTCGGTACGGATATCGATGTGGCACAGGTGAAGTCGGCGCTGAACGCCGCGCTGCCGTCCTACATGGTGCCGTCCGCCTTCGTGGTGCTCGACGCGCTGCCGCTGAACGTCAACGGCAAGCTGGATCGCAAGGCGCTGCCGGAGCCGGAGTTCGAGGCCGCCGCCTTCCGCGCGCCCGCCACCCCGATCGAGGAGATCGTGGCGGGAGTGTTCGCCGAGGTGCTCGGCGTCGAGCGGATCGGCGCGGACGACGACTTCTTCGCGCTCGGCGGCAATTCGCTGCTGGCCACCCAGGTCGCCGCCCGCATCGGCGCGGCCCTGGATGCCCGGGTGCCGGTGCGCGCGCTGTTCGAGGCGTCCACCGTGGCCGGTCTGGCCGCCAGGGTGGAACAGCACGCCGGGGCGGGAGATCGCAAGGCGCTCACCGCCGGACCGCGTCCGGAACGGGTGCCGCTCTCGCTCGCCCAGTCGCGCATGTGGTTCCTGAACCAGTTCGACACCGCCTCGGCCGCCTACAACGTGCCCGTCGCCGTGCGCCTCACCGGTGCGCTCGACGTGGACGCGCTGCAGCGGGCCGTGGGCGACGTGATCGGCCGCCACGAGACGCTGCGGACCGTCTACCCGCAGGTCGACGGCACCGCCGCGCAGGTGATCGTGCCGGTGGCGCAGGCGATTCCGGATCTGACCCCGATCACCGTCGCCCCGGCGCAGGTGCTCGACCGGGTCGCCGGACTGGTCACCACCGGATTCGACGTCACCACCGAAGTGCCGTTGCACGCCAAGCTCTTCCGGGTCGAGGACCCCGAGCAGCCGGACGCCGTCGAGCACGTGCTGGTGTTCGTCACCCACCACATCACCGCGGACGGCTGGTCCATGGGCCCGCTCACCCGCGACGTGATGGTGGCGTACGCCTCGCGTGCCGCCGGCACCGAACCGGGCTGGACGCCGCTGCCGGTGCAGTACGCGGACTTCAGCATCTGGCAGCGCGAGGTGCTCGGCGACGAGGACGACGCGACCAGCCTGATCTCGGCCCAGGCCGAATTCTGGCGCGGCGCACTGGCCGACCTGCCCGACGAGCTGAACCTGCCCTCGGATCGGCCGCGCCCGCTGGCGCAGTCCTTCCGCGGCGGCCGGGTGCTGTTCCCGATCGACAGGGAACTGCATCGCGGTCTGCAGCGCATCGCGCGGGCCAATAACGCGACCATGTTCATGGTCGTGCACACCGCCCTCGCGGTGTTCCTGGCCCGCCTGTCCGGCACCAGCGATATCGCCATCGGCGCGCCCATCGCGGGCCGCGGCGAAGCCGAGCTGGACAACCTGATCGGCATGTTCGTCAACACCCTGGTGCTGCGCACCGAGGTGAACGGCCAGGACGGTTTCACCGAACTGCTGGCCCGGGCCAAGGACAGCGACCTGAAGGCGTTCGCGCACGCGGACATTCCGTTCGAGCGCCTGGTCGAACTGCTCAACCCCGAGCGGTCCACCGCGCGGCACCCGCTGTTCCAGGTGGCGCTGTCGTTCGAGAACCTGCCCGACAGCTCCTTCGAGCTGCCCGGGCTGCGGGTCGCGGCGGTCGATTTCGAGAACGAGGTCGCCAAGTTCGACCTCATGCTCACCCTGACCGAAGCGCGCGCCGACGACACCGACGCGGGCATGTACGCCGAATTCGGTTACGCCCGTGACCTGTTCGACCAGTCCACGGTGGAAGGGTTCGCGCAGCGATTCCTGCGCCTGCTCGGCGAGATCATCGCCGCGCCGCGCAAGGCCGTCGGCGATCTCGAGATCCTGGAGAGCGCCGAGCGCACCGACCTGATCGCCCGCACCGGCGGTCCGGCCATCACCCCGCGCGTGCTGCCGGACCTGCTGGCCGAGGCCGTCGCCAACAACCCGGTCGGCGAGGCGGTCGTCTTCGACGGCCAGGCCCTCGGTTACGCCGAACTCGATGCCGCCTCCTCGCGTCTGGCGCGGGTGCTCATCGAGCGCGGCGCCGGACCGGAAACCCGGGTCGCCGTGGCCATCCGGCGTTCGTTCGAATCGGTGCTGGCCATCTGGGCCGTCGCCAAGTCGGGCGCGGCGTTCGTGCCGGTCGATCCGTCCTACCCGGCGGACCGCATCGCGCACATGGTCAACGACTCCGGCGCGGTGCTCGGCCTCACCGTCGACGCCGAACTGGACGGGCTGCCGCCGGTCAAGAGCCTGGCGGGCTGGATCTCCCTGGACGATCCCATCGTGCAGGCCGAGATCGCCTCGCACTCGGCCGAACTCGTCACAGACGCGGAACGCTGGGGCGTGGTGCGGCCGGAGCACGTGGCCTACGTCATCTACACCTCGGGCACCACGGGCATGCCCAAGGGCGTCGTGGTCACCCACTCGGGTCTGGCCAACTTCAGCACCGAGCAGATCGTGCGCTACGACCTCGATTCCGGTTCGCGCGCACTGCACTTCGCGTCGCCGTCGTTCGACGCGTCGGTGCTGGAGTACCTGCTCGCCATCGGCGCGGGCGGCACCCTGGTCATCGTCCCGCCGGGTATCTACGGCGGCGAGGAACTGGCCGAGCTGATCAAGCGCGAGCGGGCCACGCACGCCTTCATCACCCCGGCGGCGCTGGCCACCCTCGATCCCAAGGGCCTCGACAGCCTGCGGGTGCTGGTCGCCGGTGGTGAAGCCGTACCGGCCGATCTGGTCGAGAAGTGGGCGATTCCGTTGGCGGACCGCATGATTCGCGCGTTCCACAACGGTTACGGCCCGACCGAGACCACGATCATGACGAACATCAGCGATGCGCTGACCCCGGGCGATCTGGTCACCATCGGTGGCCCGATCCGCGGTATGCGGTCGCTGATCCTCGACAGCCGCCTGCGCCCCGTGCCGGTCGGCGTCGCGGGTGAGCTCTACCTGTCCGGTATCCAGCTCTCCCGGGGCTACCACGATCGCCCGGGCCTGTCGGCCGAGCGGTTCGTGGCCAACCCGTTCGTGGACGGCGAGCGCATGTACCGCACCGGTGACGTGGTCCGCTGGACCCCCACCGGCGAAGTGGAGTACGTGGGCCGCAACGACTTCCAGGTCAAGGTGCGCGGCTTCCGTATCGAGCTCGGTGAGATCGACGCGGCCCTGGCCTCGCACGAGAGCGTGGACTTCGCGGTCACCGTCGGCCACAAGACCGACGCCGGGGCCACCATCCTGGCGGCCTACGTACTGCCGGTGGCGGGACGCTCCATCGACATTCCGGCGCTGACCGAGCACATCGCCGGTCGCCTGCCCGAATACATGGTGCCGACGGCCATCACGGTCCTGGACGCCATCCCGCTGACCCCGGTCGGCAAGCTGGACCGGCGGGCGCTGCCCGAACCGGTGTTCACCGCACGCGATTTCCGCGCCCCCGTCACCGAGATGGAAGCGCTGCTCGCCGAGGTGTTCGCCGATGTCCTCGGGCTCGAGCAGGTCGGCGCGGACGACTCGTTCTTCGCGCTCGGCGGCGACTCGATTCTGTCGATTCAGCTGGTCTCGCGGGCCAAGGCGCGGGGCGTGGTGTTCTCACCGCGCGATGTGTTCGAACAGCGCACCGTGGCCGGACTGGCCGAAGTGGCCACGCTCGCAGGCGATTCCACCCAGCAGCGCCTGGCCGAACTGCCCGGCGGCGGGGTCGGCGACATTCCGCTGACGCCGATCATGCACGCGATCCTGTCGAGTGGTTCGTCCTACGAACGGTTCTCGCAGTCCATGCCGCTGCGGCTGCCGGACGGTATTGATCGGGCCACCCTGGTCGGGGCCATCGAAGCGCTGTACGACCATCACGACGTACTGCGCTCGCGCCTGCGCGGGAACGCCACGGACGGTTTCGAATTCGAGGCGCTGCCCAAGGGCGCGGTCGACGTCGACGCCCTCGTGCATCGGGTCGAACTGCCCGGCGACATCTCCGACGAGGGGCTGACCAAGGCCGCCAGCGTCGAATTCGATGCGGCGCTCGGCCGTCTCGATCCGGCGAACGCGGCCATGGTGCAGTTCATCTGGTTCGCCTTCGGCGCGACCGCGGAAGGCGTCATCGCCCGCCGCGATGTGCTGCTGATCGTCGCGCACCACATGGTGGTGGACGGCGTCTCCTGGCGCATCCTGATCCCGGACCTGGGTCTGGCCTGGTCGCAGCTGGCCTTCGACCAGCCGCTCGAGCTGCCCGAGACCGGCACCTCCATGCGGCGCTGGGCGCACGCCTTGGTCGAGCAGTCGACCTCGGCCGAGCGCGTGGCGGAACTGCCGTTCTGGCAGCGGGTTACCGAGACGCCGGATCCGCTGCTGGGCTCGCGGGCGTTCGACCCGAAGGTCGACACCTTCGCCACCGTGGAGCGCGTCGAGGTCTCGGTTCCGGCCGAGATCACCGATGCCGTCCTGACCTCGCTGCCGGGCCTGTACCGGGGCGGCGTCAACGACGGTTTGATGTCGGCGCTGGCCATGGCCGTCGCGCGCTGGCGCGGCGAGACCGCGGGCGGTTCGGCGCTGATCAAGCTCGAGGGTCACGGCCGCGAAGAGGAAATCGTGCCGGGTGCGGATCTCTCGCGCACCGTCGGCTGGTTCACCGCCGCGTTCCCGGTGCGCCTGGACCTCGACGGCGCGGACCTCGGCGACGCCTTCGCGGGTGGAAAAGCCCTGGGCGACATCGTGAAATCGGTGAAGGAACAGCTCCTCGCGCTGCCCGACAAGGGTCTGGGCTGGGGCATGCTGCGCCACCTGAACCCGGAGACCGGTGCGCAGCTGCGTGACGTCGGCCAGATCAGCTTCAACTACCTCGGTCGCGCGTCCGCGGGCTCGGTGCCCGAGGGCATGGCCGATGTGGGCTGGGTGCCGGTGGACGATCTGGGCCGGCTCGACGGCGAGATGGACACCGACATGCCCGCCAACGCCACCCTCGACATCAATGCCATCGTCACCGACGGCGAGGACGGCCCGCAGCTGGGCGCGTCCTTCGCCTACCCGACCGGCTTGCTGGAGCGGGAACGGGTGCAGGAGTTCGCGGACCTGTTCGTGGCGGCGCTGACCGCGCTGGCCACGCACGCGCGACGGCCCGAGGCCGGCGGCTTCACGCCGTCGGACATGAACCTGGTTCAGGTGACGCAGCAGGACATCGAGGTCTGGGAGCGGGCCTACCCGAACCTGGCCGACGTGTGGCCGCTCTCGCCGCTACAGGGCGGTCTGCTGTTCCACGCCATGCTCACCCAGAACACGGTGGACGTCTACACCATTCAGGCGCTGCTGGATCTGGCCGGCACGGTGGACACCGAGCGGCTGCGCAATGCCGCGCAGGCCATCCTGGACCGGTACCCGAGCCTGCGGACCGCCTTCGTCACCGACGCGGACGGGCAGGCGCACCAGGTGGTGCTGGACAATGTGGAAGCGCCGTTCCGGGTGGTGGATCTGACGGATCTGCCGGAGCCGGAACGCAATCCGCGCATGCGTGAGCTCATCGACGCGGACCGGGCCGACCACTTCGACCTGACCGTCGCGCCGCTCATGCGGTTCATCGTGTTCCGGGTCGCCGAAGACCAGTGGCACCTGGTGATCACCACCCACCACATCCTGGTGGACGGCTGGTCCATGCCGCTGCTCATGCGCGACCTGCTGGTGCTGTACGCGGTGCGCGGCGACGTGTCCGCGCTGCCGCGGGTGGCGTCCTACCGGAACTACCTGGCCTGGCTGGCCGGGCGGAACCGGCAGGAATCGCTGGACGCGTGGAAGCGCGCCCTGGCCGGGGTCAGCGAGCCGACCACGCTCGCGCCCGCCCCGCGCAAGGACGAGCAGTACGAAATCGGCCGCTACACACTGGATATCGACGCCGAGCGCACGCGCCAGCTCACCAAGCGGGCGCAGGAACTGGGCGTCACGCTGAACACGCTGGTGCAGACCGCGTGGGCGGTGCTCATCGGCCGCCTCACCGGGCGCAGCGATGTGGTGTTCGGCGCGACCGTGTCGGGCCGCCCGGGAGACCTGGCGGGCGTGGAATCCATGGTGGGCCTGTTCATCAACACGGTGCCGGTGCGCATCCGGGTCGACGACCGCCTCACCATCGGCGGGCTGCTCGAACGCGTCCAGCACGATCAGGCCGATCTGCTCGAGCACCATCACATCGGGTTCAGCGAGATCCAGCGCCTGGCCGGACCGGGCGCGGAATTCGACACCCTGGTCGTGTTCGAGTCGTACCCGGTGGACAAGGACGCCATCGCGGCGGCCAGCTCCATCGACGGCATGTCGGTCAACGGCGTGGGCATCAACGACAACACCCACTACCCGATGAGCCTCACCGTCATGGCGGGGGCGACCATCGAGATCGCCATGCGGTACCTGGACAGCCGGTTCACCGCCGAAGAGGTCGAGATCCTCGCCGCGCGCCTGAACCGGGTGCTCGATACCCTGCTCGGCGATCCCAAGGGCCTGGTCGGCGACATCGACATCCTCGACGAGAACGAGCGCGCTCGGATCCTCGCCGAAAGCACCGTCGTCGCAACCGATTCCGAAGCGGCGCGGGTCGGCAACCGGACCGTCGCGAACGTGCTCGCCGAGGTCGTCGAAGAGGACCCGCAGGCTCCGGCGCTGCTGGCCGACGGTGAGGAAGTGGCCTACCACGTCCTCGACCGCCGCAGCTCGCAGCTGGCGCGCCTGCTCATCGACCGCGGCGCGGGCCCCGGCGACATCGTCGCCATCGCCCTCCCACACTCGGTGGACTCGGTGGTGGCGGTCTGGGCGATCCAGAAGGCCGGCGCCGCGGCGCTCTTCGCCCAGGGCCTGTCCCTCGGCGAAATCCTCGCCGCCGGAGCAGGTTTCGGCATCGCCGAAGAACCCGTCGAAGGCGCCGTGCGCTGGCTGGTCCCCGCCGACGCGGCCGTCAAGGCCGACCTGGCGGCCCGCCCCTCGCACCCGGTCTCCTACGCCGACCGCGTCCGCCCCCTGACCGAAGCCGACCCGGCTTTCGTCTACAGCGCACCCGACGGTTCCTGGGCCACCCTCACCCAGGCCGAAGCGCTGGACCGGGCCACCGCGCTCCGCACCGACCACGAGATCGACTACGAATCCACCACCTTCACCATCGCGGCCACCGGCCGCCCGGCCGTGGACGAATTCCTGGTCTCCGCCACCGCGGGCGCCCTCTCGGTACTCCCCACCGGCGACCTGGCAACCGACCTCGACGAAGGCGAGGTGACCCACTGGTTCGTGACCCTCGATGACCCGGTTGACCAGGCCGGGGACGAGATCCGGGTGGTTGCTGGATACTGATCCGAAGACTCGCCGGTAATGAACATGTGTTCGATTCATTACCGGCGAGTCGTGCCGCTGGATCGGCTACGGTCTCCGGGCATCGGGGTTCGAACTTGCTGAATGTGCGACAAGGGGTGGTTTGCGGTGGCGCAACCGATACCTGAGCTGGACAATTCGACTATGCACGTGCCCGCTTCCGATCGCTGGACGGCCATCGACCTCGACTATCTGCCGGAGAACGGTCTCAGATACGAGGTCCTGAATGGTCAGCTCGTCGTGAACGCAGCACCGAAACCACTGCATCAGTGGGTCGTATCGAAGTTGGAACGCGCGATAGCCGCCGCCCTACCTGATGACTTGTTCGGGTTGCAGGGTGTGGGTGTTCTCATCGGCGACGACGAACCGATCCCAGATCTGGTCGTCTACTCCGGTGAGATCGATATGGAGGGCCGGGGAATTCCGGCCGACCAGGTTGTTCTAGCCGTTGAGGTGGTCTCCAAATCGACCACGATGACCGACCGCACGGTCAAACCGGAACTGTATGCGGAGGCCAAGATCCTCAACTATTGGCGTGTCGAGACCTACCGATTCAAGGGTCAGCTGCCGGGGGAGGCATTGCCGGTGCTGTTCGCATTCCAGCTCGCTGAGACCGGTGAGTACGAATTGACGCACCGGGCACCAGCGGGGAGGGAAACATTCTTGACCTCGCCAGTCGAATTGACGATCGATCCGGCCGTTTTGTTTCCACGCTGACCTGCGTATTCGTTTCTCCAGGAAGAAGATTCACCACTACTCGGAAGAACGGCGTCAGCGAATCCGAAATCGGGTAGCGGACTACTGCCGCTTTTCGGGCGGGGACTCGCCAGGCTGGATGGGCGGGCAGATACCGGGACCGAGCCACCCGGATCTGCCCGCCTTTCGTCGAGAAGCGGGGTCAGTGGGCTCCGGCGAGACCGGGCCGCGGGGTCGCGGTCAGGGTGAGGGCGGTCAGATCCACCGATGCGGCGATGGCGTCATGGCCGGCGTCATTGAGATGCATACCGTCGAAATCGAATTCGGGGCGGATGAAGTCCGGGCGCTCCGGATCCTCCACCGCCGCGGCGGGATCGAAGACGGCATCGAACACATCGGTCCCGCGCAGCCACTCGTTCACCTGCCGGCGCACCGGAATACCCTCGGCCACATTGAGATTCGGGTAGTACGCGCCGCCGAACGGTCCGATGGTATTGGCGTAGATCGGCAGCCCCGCCGCGTGCGCCAGCCGTGCCAGCTCCGTGTATCCGGCGATGAGCTGCTCGGCGGGCGTGGTGGCATCGTCCAGGATCAGGTCGTTGATCCCGAAGTTCACCCACACCGCCGCCACGCCCGGCACCGAGAGCACATCCCGCTCGAACCGCGCCAGCCCGCGCTCGCCGATCTGATCGGTCACCAGCCGGTTCCCGCCGATGCCCTGATTCACCGTCCAGCCCAACGGCAGTCGCGCGTTCAGCCGATCCACCGACCGCCGGTTCGCGCCGTGCGTGGAACCGACGCCCTCGAACCAGGAGTCACCGAACGCGACCAGCACCGGCGTCCCGGCGTCGGCGAGGACGTCCACGCCGGTCAGCACGAATCGGGAGGTGTGCTCGGCGGCGTCGGGCAGGGCGACCTCGCCCGTCCGGTCGCCCGCCGCGATCCAGCTGGTCTCCACCGGGATGTGCGCGAAAGCGGTGTCACCCGTGGCCGCCGGGAAGTACAGGCTGACAACCACATCCGTGCCCGCCGTCACCGGCAGCTCGACCGGATCGCTGACCGCGTCCCCGTGCGCCGGAATCCGCAGCTCGGCCGCACCGTCGAACAGCAGTGCCGCATCCGTCTCCGCCACGATCGCATTGCCGCTGTCGCGCACCGCGATCCGCGCCGACCCGATCACCAGTTCGTGCTCGGAGTAACGGTTGGTCAGCCGCACCCGCACCGCCGACCCGCCCCCGGCCAGATGCGCCACCTGCCGCACCGTCTCCCCGTCGAATCCACGCGGCGCGGCCAGTCGAATCCGCTCCGCCGGATTCACCAGCGGCGCCCGGAACCCGGCCACCCACTGCCGCTGCGCCTCGCTCATCGGAACCTCCATTAGTTGCTGTGCGGAATATTGCGTTGTCAACAATCTACAAGAATTGTTCCGCGTGTCAACTATCCGCACTGAAAGTTCATGGTTTACGCTGGTCAAGTGGACACCAAGCAGCTCTTCGACGATCCTCGACTCACTGCGATAGGCCTCCTGTACGAGGCTCACGACGGCATCCTCGCCAGAATCGAGTCCACCTGGAAGGGCAACGGGCTCTCCGCGCTCGACCTCAACGCCCTCACCCGCCTCACCCGCTCCCCGGGCCGCAAACTCCGCATGACCGACCTGGCGAAACAAACCAACCTCTCCACCAGCGGCGTCACCCGCCTAGTGGATCGCCTGGAGCGCAACGGTTTCGTCCGCCGCGAATCCGACCCCACCGACCGCCGCAGCTCCTATGCCGTCCTCACCGCTGCCGGCGCCACCCGGGTGGCGCGCATCCTGCCCGCCTACCTCGAAGGCGTGGACAAATGGTTCACCAGCCTCCTCACCCCCGACCAGCTCACCGACCTGCTGGCCAGCCTCCGCATCATCCGCGACGCCACCCACCCCGAAGCCGCACAGGTGACGCAATAACCCACCCTGTCGGTCGACCTGCCTACGCTGCCCCCATGAGCCTCGTAACCCACATCAACCCCGAATCCCTACCCGCCAGCCCGGCTTTCAGCCAGGCGGTCCGGGTTTCGTCGGCCGCCGACACCATCTATGTGGGCGGCCAGAACGGCATCGACGCGTCGGGCCAACTGGTGGGCCCGACCCTCAAAGAACAATCCCGCCAGGCCCTCGCCAACGTCCGGGCCTGCCTCGTGGCAGCGGGCGCCGACCTCGAGAACATCGTCAAGTGGACCATGTTCGTCGCCGCCGGCGAGCCGGTCCGCGACGGCTACGAGGCTTTCCTCGAGATCTGGGGCGCCCGCACCGCCCCGCCGCCCGCCATCACCGTCCTCACCGTCGCCGCCTTCGCCCGCCCCGGGGTGCTGTGCGAAATCGAGGCCATCGCAGCGATTCCCAGCTCGTCGCAGGGCTGAGCGATCACCCCATCGCTGTCCGAAGCTGATGTTGCGCGGCGAAGGACAGCAGCGGGGCGGCGGTGCGCTGCGGGTCCTCGAGGTTGGGCGAGTGGCCGACGTCCGGAAGCAGGAGAATCCTTGCCCCGGGCACGGTTCGATATCCCACGGCAGCGGACGGACGCCACCGGGTGTCCTCCTCCCCGAAGATGACCAGCAGCGGTTTACCCAGGGGTGCAAGGCGTTCCGGTAGTGAGCGCTCGTTGAGATACGCGAGGTTCGCCTGGGACGCAGCGGCGAACACGGTGGGGTCGATCGCGCGGAACTGCTCCACATATTCCTGCGGGATCCGAAAACCCGGGCTGAATGCCGACTGCATCAACTGCCGGAACTGGTCATCGGTCAGGCTCGACCAGGCGATCGGTGGCCCGCTCGGCGTCTCCGGAACCGTGCAGGCTTCCAGGTCCGGCCCGAAGTCGATGATCACGACGGCGGTCACGAGATCCGGCCGCTGCTCGGCCAGCGCGGTCGCCACCGCCGCACCACTGGAGTGACCGACGGCGACCACCTGCCCGACGCCGAGCTGATCTATCGCCGCACCGACCCGCCCGGCCTGATCGGCAACCGTATAGATCACCTCGCCCAGCCCGGAAGACCGTCCACAGCCGAGCAGATCCACCCGGATCACCCGATGCGATCCGGACAGCAAGGGAACCATCGGATCCCAGGACCGCCCCGACGCGGCAGTGCCGTGTATCAGTAGCAGTGCGGGTGCATCGGCCGGACCGTCCTGGCTCACATGAATTGTCATACCCTGCACTCTCCGCGCAGGTAGTGAGCTTTGAATTGGACAAATGTTCCGCACCGCCAACCCTCGGCCCCCAGCCGAACTCCACCGCAACCGATGCCGCAGGCGAACCCTAGATATCGAATGCGCCTGCGCGGAGGCCCTTTACGAAGACATCCCACGGTGCCGCTTGAAACACCAGCACCGGGCTCTCCGCACCGAGCTTCGAGTCCCGCACACCCACCGAGCCGCCGGGTAAATGCGCTGTCTCCACGCATTCGCCGCTGCCATGACTCCGAGTGCTCTTGAACCAGTGGGCTGAGGTCAGATCGGTGTTCACTGGGTGTGCTCCTCGGCTATCGACAAAATGAGCTGTCTGCTCGCCTCCGCGTCCAACGCTACCCGGCTGATCTCCGTGTAGGCATCGCGATAGCGCTTCACTTCGGCTTCCTGTTCCAGATACAGGTCCCCTGCGAAACCCTCCACATAGACGACCGGGGGTTCTTGGATCCCGGTTGCCGGCAGCTTCGGAAACTCCAGCAGGACAAAGGATCCGACCAGAGAACCAGGATGCGTTCTCGCGTTGAACGGTACGACCCGCACCGAAGCGTCCGGCCGACAGCCGATGTCGGCGAGCCGGCGGAGTTGGTCCGCCATCACCGCCGGTCCGCCGACCTCATCTCGCAATGCGGTTTCGAACAGCAGTGCCTCGATGGCGAAACCCGTTTCCTCCAGTCGGTTCTGGCGACGCATCGCAACCGTGATCCGTTTTTCGACCTGTTCGGGCGGCAGGTTCGGCGACTCCCGCCAGATGACCGCCCGTCGATACTCCGGCGTCTGAAGCAGGCCGGGAACCAGCGCGACCTTCCAAGTGGAAAGCTTGCGTGCGGCGCTCTCCAAACCCATGTAATGGTCGAATCCCGAGCGCAATTCGTCCGTGTACGCGCGCCACCAATTCTTCTGGGCAGAGGCGAGCTCCTGGGCCAAACCGATCAATACCCGCCGCTCGTCATCGCTCAGGCCGTAAGCGTCGGCAAAAGCATTGATCCATAGCTGAGGCACCTTCGACTTCAGCCCGTCTTCCATGCGCCCCAGGGTCTGCTGTGAGGTCTCGACGATCTGGGCGGCCGCATAGGCGGTCATCCCAGCTCGTCTGCGGTATTGGGCCAACATCCGGCCGAGTGCTCTGCTCACCAGGGTGGAACCAGCCATTGCCTAGCCTCGCTATCGAACGGGCTGAATTCTGGAAGTATCCGCCCTGAAAGTTTGGCACCTTCACGTTGATTTCGACAAGACGGAACTTCCAAGCCGCTCTTATGCGGAGTAGACCGGAAGTTGGCTTCGATAAACGGAATTCGATCATCCAAGCAGACGAAATGTCCGCTATGTCGCCACTGTCGAATTCCAACTCCGATCATCGAACACCAGTAGTCATTGGAGGTTTCCGCGATGCTCGACCATCCACCCATCAACCACACAGCCGTCCCGGCAAGCACGCTGACGATCTCCCGGGCCCACCGAATCATGCAGCAGCACAAGCACTGTCCTGTTTCGATCTGCTCCGCCAAAGCGCAGGCGCGCGGCGTCCTGATCGAATCCGGGCGCCTCGTGCCGGCCGACACCCCTCACATCGGGAGCTGACCGATGGGCGACAATCCATGCTTCCACCAGATGCCAGACCACCCCGTCCTGAATCTCGCTGTGGCACAGCATGCTCTTGACCGTCACAGCGACTGCCCGGATGACTGCGAAGCCAAGCGCTACTTCACCAAGCTCGTTCCCTACCTGCAGCGCGGCAGCACTACCTGGAATATCCGGGCGCCCCGCACCGGCGATCACCGAGATCCCGAAACCCGAAGGCGCGAACAATGATCGGAGAACTCATCTGCGCAATCTCCGGAGTCCTGGCCGGTCTGCTGCTAGGCGCAACTATGCCTCCGATGCGCCGCCCCTGCCACGAGGCACGAGCCAACAGCCGACCCGGTCACAGCGTCGCCGAGATTCGCGCGCGAATCGAAAGAGAGGCCCGCATCCGCGTTCAGCGCGGCCGCAGCATCCCCCACAACGTCGTCCCATTCGCGAGCACGAGTTCCTGAGTCGTACGGAACCCTCCGTGCTCCGCGGCTACTCTGAGCGAGCTACTCAATCTCGCGCATCACGCGGCTCCATTGTTCATATCCCGCGGTCGAGCATCTCCACCAATTTGGTTGTGAGGTCGTCGAGTTGGGCCGGTTCGAGGAAGCGCAGCGGGCCGTCGACGGCGAGGTAGGCCAGTCCGTGCACGGTGGGCCAGGCGAGAAACTCTGCGCCGGGACGGTTTTCGGGCGATAGCAGGCCGGCTTCGACCAAGCCGTCGAGGGATTCGGTGAGCAGTTCGATCGCCGATCGTCCGGTGGGTCCGGCGGCAGCGGGTTCGGCGACGGCGGAGACATCGTGCTGGGTCGCGAATGCCGTGCGGAACAGGCCGGGTTCCTCGCGGGCGAAGCGGATGTAGCCGATTCCGACGGCGTGGAATCGGGCTCGTGCGGCGGCGGCCGGATCTTCGGTGCCGGCAATCGCCTCCTGCTCGGCGACCATGGTCGCCGCGAGCCGTGCCAGTGCGTACCGCGCCACGGCCTGCACCAACGCTTCGCGATCCTTGAAATGGGTGTAGGCGGCGTTCGGGGCGACGCCGGCCCGTCGCGCCGCTTCGCGCAGCACGATCGCCTGCGGTCCGCCGCCCTCCCGCGCCATCGCCACTCCCGCTTCGAGCAGTGCCTCGCGTAATGCGCCGTGCCGGTACGTGCTTCGGCGCGCCTGCTGCGCCGCACTCTCGCTCATGTAGTGCCTCTTCCCTGGTCAAAGCAATTTCTGGACGACGTTCAGATTATAACTGGACACCGTCCAGAAAGTCTGTGTATCTTCACTTCTGTACAGCGTCCAGATCGAATTCAACCCACAGGACATCCGATGCGCACCCTGATCAGTTCGGCCTTCATCTCCCTCGACGGTGTCGTCGAAGCGCCCGGTGGCGAGCCCGGCTACCGCAATTCCGGCTGGACCTTCAAGCACACCGAGTTCATCCCCGACGCCTTCGAGATCAAGGGACGTGAACAGCAGGAAGCGACCGCGATCCTGATGGGCCGGGTCAGTTACGAGGCGTTCAGCCCGGTCTGGCCGGACATGGCGGAGTTCGCCGACTACAAGGCGATGCCCAAGTACGTCGTCTCCACGACGCTGGCCGACGAGGATCTGGTCACGAACTGGGGCGAGACCACGATCCTGCGCTCCATCGAGCAGGTCGCCGCCCTCAAGGAGACCGAGGGCGGACCGATCATCATCCACGGCAGCGCTTCCCTGAACCAGGACCTGTCCGACGCCGGGCTGATCGACCGCTACCACCTAGTGGTGTTCCCGCTGCTGCTCGGCGCGGGCAAGCGCATGTTCTCCGCCACCGACAAGGACGCCCGGAAACTCCAGCTCGTCCAATCCCAGGCCTATGCAAACGGCTTGCAGCTCAACATCTTCGACGTCGTGCACTGATCACCTGAACGCACTACCAACCCGGCGCGACCGACTCAACCGAGGAGCAAGAAATGACCGCCATCACCGCCGCCCCGACCACCGTCACCGCCCCCGGCAAGATCCGCCACCGCATCCTGTGGACCCTGCAGATCGTGCTCGGCCTGTTCTTCATCATCGCCTCCGGCGGACCCAAGCTCGTCATCCCGCACACGCTGATGGAAAACAACGCCACCGCCTTCTCGATCCCGTTCGCGCTGCTGGTCTTCATCGGCGTCGCCGAAGTAGCAGGCGGCATCGGGCTCATGGTGCCCCGCCTGGCGTCACCCGCCGCAATCGGCCTGGCGATCGTCACCTTCCTGGCCGCCGGCTTCAACCTCTTCCTGACCGGCACCCCTGAACTGGCTCCATTCCCGCTGGCGCTGACCGCGATCTTCGCCTGGATCGCTTACGAGCGCCGGGATTCGATCACCACACTGCGCACGCCGTTCAATCGATGACCCACGCACGCCCCTCGGCTACCGGCGATACCCAGCCGCCGGTAGCCGCGTAGTGCGTTACCGGGACGGGTCCGGTCCGGTTGGTCGAGTCCGCCGAACCTACAAGGGCGGCGAAAAGTTTCAGCCGGCGTTCGAGGTGCAGATGGTGTCGAGGACGGACAGCGGTGCGACGACTCGAGCGAGACCGAGATTGAAAAGGAGACTGCTAGGGAAGCCCAGGCCCCGGTTTCCCAAGTCCAGAGCAGCACTTTCCGCCGCAGCGGCGGTTGGGCCACGACCCGTGTAGTAGACCGGCTCCACAGCATTCGACCATGCTGTCCAGGTGTCGTATTCGACTACCGAGCCGCACTCGTTGTGGACTCGGGCGAAAACGGTGCAGCGGTCGACGGTGCACCCGGCGAGGGCGGCTGCGTCCGCGGCGGCCTGCGACGGATAGTCCACCGCCACAACAACACCGGTGTGGTGCTCCCACGGGGTGCCGGGGGTTTTCTGCTGGTAGATAGCGATCGCGCCATACAGATCACCGGCCGCCTGCGCCGTCCCGCTCCCCGCGACCACCAACGCGCCCGCAATCGGAAGCACCGCGGCCAGCGCGGCCCTGCCCAACAACGACATGAACCCAACCCCAGAGACGAACGGCACCGACCGATAGATCATTGCCGCCCGTGCACCGGGTGTCCAGCTCGCACGCAACAAATTTCGGATTTTGACCGGACGTCGTAAGCGTTGGCGTGACTCGCAATACGGCGTCATTCGGATTTCGTCACGCGAGCCGGCGAGGACGTGGCGAGTATTCCGGGTCGGGCCGGCCATGCCCCGGTATCAGCCAGGGCAATAGGCAGTCTCAGCGGCGTTCACGAAGGCCATTGCCGAGTTGAACTCGCCTGGCGCCTCGCTGATGAGCTCTGCCAGGTGCTGCTTCGATACGCCGCTCGCGAGCAGATTGCAAACCGCATGGCCACCCTCGGCAATGGTCGGGAAATCCGAGACGATGCCGGAAAGCGCCTCGATGCCATCCCGCTGGATGAGCAGGAACCCGAAATGCGCGTCCTGTATCGGGCCATAGTTGTGGGGACCCGCGACCGGCTGAAGCTCTGTCGAGGGCGATGCCGAGGCGGGAACGGCGAACAAAACGGCAGCACCCGCGGCAGCGAGCCCGGTAGCGATTTTCGAGACGAGCAAAGCGATTCCAATCGTGCGACAACTGTGCGACCTGGTGGTCGCCACCAAGATCGTAAATGAGGTCGCCGAACTCCGCCGGATGTCGATTCGCGTTACTCCGAGTTCACCTGCGTCCGTTCATCTTTTGCAGGGCACTGGCCGGGTCGCCCCGCGCCATCCGGCAATAGCGTGGTTGGCCAGGCCGCTATCATTGCGCCATGTTCGACATGATCTCCAGCCGAAAGGCTCGTGCCGCGTAACCGCCCACGCGAGGTCCGCGCCCGCGCTGCCTTGCGACTCCGATCCCACAGCGCCGAGCATGTCATCGACGGCCTGTCTTCGTCTGCACTAGCCGAGATCGACCGCCTGGAACGCACCCGAAATTACCTACAGGCGGGGGATGTCGGAAGAGCTGTGCGTCTGTGGAAGAACCACGTCCACCTTCCCGCGCGCGAACTGTGGCATTACTACGAGTTCGGCGATGTCCACGACTTCTGTTGTGGCAGTCCAGTGGAGGCCCGTCACCTCCTCGACGTCGTAATCGCGGCGATGTCACCGCGCGGGGCCCGCGAGCTACGCATGATCATCGGCCGACTCGATGCCCTGATGGAAATTTGACTGTCCCGCGCGCTCCGCGATTGCCGTGCTCCCGATTCGGACAAACCCCTCATTGTGCTTTCAGCCATGGCAATGAACCCGGACAAGCACTGTGTCCTCAGGCAATGCGGCCAGATAATCCGCGTTGCCGCCGGGCGGTACCGGGCAGTCGGGCTCGTCTTCGTAGGATGTGTGTTCGTCCCAGTCCTCATGCGCCCAGACGCCGCTCGGCTCCACCCACCAACCATCGAGGGTGAGCACATCGGTCCATCTGAGAGAATCAACCGGGATAATCAGCAATGCCTTTGGGCCGCCCGCGCATTCGCGTCGGATGTGCGGAAACCTGAAGCCGGCGTTGTCGGGAGTGTCATAGATCAGTCGAGAATCGTTCTCATATCCCGGTCGTACCTCAAACCTGACTCCCTCGCCGCCACCCCTAATACGCCATGTGTCCCACATCGATCGCTCAGCGGGCTGTTCGTACATCTCGAACGGAGCGAGCGCTCGAGTGAGCCCGGCCTGAACGTCATCGATCGCATCCGGCGGCAAACACACAATCACCCAGATATGAGCCACAACGCTTCCCCCTCGCGCGATTCCGAGCGCCCAGGTTATCGCCCGGAATCAACAGACGCAGCTCGATTTCCGGCCAGTTCGCCGGCCGCAGAGGCCCGGTCATCGTCAGGTCGGTCCGTGCGGCCAGCCGTGCCAGCATGAGCAGTCCGCCGCACGGCAATGCATCCAGCCGTCGCACTGCTCGTCTGGTTTCCACACCGTGTGTTCGGAGATGGGGTGTGGACATTGATCGCAGACCTTGGAAACGCGGCTCGAGACGGCGGACGATCACCCTGCATTCGGCAAACTAGTGCGTTTGACAGGGCCCGACCGGTGCGGGCGGTTGACCGTCCCGGACCGGGCGTTCGGAGTGCCGTCCAAAGAGATCGTGGGCAATACGGATGGGGTGGCTGTGGCTGATCCCATATCGTTGTCCGATTCGGATTCGCGCGGTGAAAATGGCTGCGCTGCTGTCATAGGGAGAGGTTTGCGGGTCGAGGTGTTCGGTGACGGGATGGTCGATATCAGCGGTGCCGCTTCGGAATTCGTGGAGCTTGCTGCCGTGGTGGTCAGGGGGGAGGGGAGAGTCGAGGCCGAGGAGCTTGTTGCTGTCGAGGTTCGTTCGGATGGTGGTCCAGGGGTTCTGATCCGGGTCGATGAGTCGCGGCGGGTGTTGGTGGTGGTGGGCGATCAGGAGGGTCGTGTGCTGCTGGCGGAGGACCTTCGTGAGGTGGGGGCCATGAGTGTGGGCGGGCATCAGCACATCGAGTACGACCCACAGTTCGGCTATCTGCGGGAAGGCTCGGCCCCTTTAGTTCTCAACAGCCCGCACGGGGGAATGCCGCGGTTGTAGCGTCGATGCTCGAATGTGGCAGTAGACCCGGACGAGAATCGTGTCGTCCGGTAGGGAATCGAGATAGTTTTCGATGTCGGCGGGTGGGGGTGGGGGGTTGGGTTCGTTGGTTTTGTGGTGGTGGGTGCCGTTCGGCTCGATCCACCAGCCGTCGAGGGTGAGTATGTCGGGGTGGGAGAGGTTGTGGGTGGGGATGTTCAGGAGGGACTTGGGGCCGCCTGCGCATTCGCGGGGGGTGGGGAGCAGGGTGATGCCGAATTGGTTGGGGGCGTCGTGGATCAGGCGGGGGTCGTTTTCGTGGCCGGGGCGGACGTAGAAGCCGGCTCCTGGTTCGGCGGGGCGGGTTCGCCAGGTGGTCCACATGTTTTGGCGGGGGAAGCCTTGGTGGCGGTCGAAGGGGGCCAGGGCTTGGGTGATCGCGGTTTTCAGGTCGGCGAGTGCGTCGGGTGGTAGGCAGATCGTCACCCAGGGTTGCATCGAATATCCTTCCGGCCGATCCTGTTCCGCGCGGACCGGCGCAGACCGGATGGTTCGTATAGCCTCCTGCTGGTTCGATTATGCAGCGAGGGTTTGGGTAGTGGAGATGGCGAGTAGCGACGTCGAATTGGCGGCTCGGTGGTGGCAGTGGGCTATGTCCGTGCCGAATGCCAAGAATCCGGTGGTGGACGAGACGGGGGAGTTCGCCGCGATCGATCAGCCGGCGGATGTGTGGTTTCTGGCGGGGACTTTCGGTGGGCGGGCCGAGCGGCGGTGCACGGTTCCGCATGGGCGGCCGATCTTCTTTCCGGCATTCAATATGTTCCAGAAGGTTCCGGAAGGATTCTTCGCGCGGGGCGAAGTGCCGGTTGCGCCCGCCGCTACCGGTCATGCCGCGCTCAATGGCGTTTCGCTGCCCGTGCGAGTGGTGACCAACAGCAAGGCATTTCGGGTCACGGCGGCGGCAGGCGGACCCTTCGGTGAAGCCGGGCGGTTCAAGGCCAAGGCTTGGGGCCTCTGGGTCCGCCTCGATGACCTCGCCCCGGGCGATTACGTCCTCACCTTCGGTGGCGAGTACGAGCCCGGCGGCTTCTGGGTCGAGGTCACCTACCAGTTGGAGATCCGTTAGCCCGCAACCGCTCCGGGGCCCCGACGGCCGGAATCGAGGGTCGGGGTTCGGAACCCGCCGATCCGCTGTTCGAGCAGTTCGGCCAGGCGTAGCGGGGTGCGGTCCTCGAACATCGGACCGATGAGCTGGACGCCCACCGGCAAGCCTTCGGGGGACGGACCGGTGGGGATGGCTGTGCTCGGCAGGCCGGGCATGGTGGCCACACCCGCCCAGACGAGCTGGTCGAAGTACGGGTAGTCGTTGCCGTCGATGGTGATTCGGCGTTCCGGCAGGTTGGGGTCGTGATCGTGCGGGAAGGCGGGGGTGGGGGTGATCGGGCAGAGGACGGCGTCGAATTCGGTGAACAGGTGCCGCCAGGCGTGGCGGTGGAGTTCGCGGCGGTTGGCGGCTTCCAGCCAGTCGCGGTGGGTGAGGACCATGCCCCGGACCAGTGCGGCGCCGAGACTTTGGTCCGCCGGATTCAGGGCGGCGGCTTGGGTTTGCAGTTGTTCGTAGGCGTCGACGGGGAAGCGGGCGGAGTTGCCGGAGAAGAGGAAGAGCCGGTAAAGCGCTGCGGCTTCGGCCAAGTCGGGCAGGTGAGGGCTGTGTCGTTCGACGCGGGCGCCGCTGTCGGAGAGCGCGTCGGCGACACGGTTCACGGCTGCTCGCACCGCGGATCCGGTCGGGATGAACGGGTGGTCCTCGATGACCAGCACACGGAAATCGGAGAGCCGTTCATGGCGGGCGGGCGGGAGCGTCACCCGGTACGCCATGCCGTGGGTCAGCGGGTCCGGTCCGGCCATGACGTCGAGCAAGAGGGTGAGATCGCGCGCGGTACGCGCCATCGGGCCGACGACGGCCAGGTCGAGATCGGTGGGAAGAGCCGGAGCGGGCGGTGCGACCATGCCGCGGGTGGCAGCCAGCCCGACCGTCGGTTTGTGCGCGTAGACGCCGCAGAAATGAGCGGGCGTGCGCAGCGAACCCGCGAGATCCGAGCCGATGGACAGCGCACCGAACCCGGATGCCAAGGCCGCCGCCGACCCGCCGGAGGACCCGCCCGAGGTACGAGCGTGATCCCACGGGTTGTTGGTGACGCCGTAGATCTCGTTGAAACTCTGGATATCCTGTAGCCCCAGCGGCACATTCGTCTTGCCGAGGATCACCGCACCGGCCGCCTTCAACCGCGACACCTGCACCGCGTCCTCCTCCGGCACGAAGTCCCGATGCGCCGACATGCCCCAGGTCGTAGGCAGCCCGGCCATGTTGTACGACTCCTTGACCGTCACCGGAATGCCGAGCAGCGGCCGATCCTCACCCCGCGCCAGCGCCGCATCGGCCTCCCGCGCCGCCGCGCGCGCCCGATCGAAGTCCGGCACACAGATCGCATTGATCTCCTTGTCCTCGCGCTCGATGCGGGCGATCGCCTCGTCGGTCAACTCGACCGACGTCACCGCACCCGCACGCAAAGCAGTCGAAAGTTCCTCGGCCGAATCAAAGCTGCGTTCCATGAATTCGACGGTATTAGGTCCCCGACCAGGGCATAAAATGCAATTTTGCACAATGGGCCGAGGCGCGACAGCCGACGTGAACGACCCACGGCCCGAGCGAAACTCGGGCCGTGGGTTTTTCGAGTGTGTGGTTACTTGACCGAGTCGGCCAGCTGATCGGCATAGGGGGCGACGAACTTTCCGACGATGGGCAGCGGAGCGCGGACACCGCCGGTGTTGTTGGCCTGCACCATCGCCATGATCCAGACGACGAGGGTCAGGAGCCCGAGGACGAGTCCGGCGAGGCTGAAGATGATCCCGAGGGCGCCCAGGAAGGACCCCAGGATGCTCAGGACGATATTCAGGACCGAAACGGCTCCGAAGAACACCACCGATTGCGCGGCATGGAATTTCACGTCCGGCTCGTTCTTGCCGATGAACAAGAAGATGATGCCGGTGACCCAGCCGAAGGCATAGGACAGAATGGCGCTGGTCTTCTTGTTCAAACCGGTGGACTGCGGGTGGTCGGCGGGAGGCTGAGAAAATGTCATGCCGTAAGTAGACGTCGGCACCCGCCCCTACCGATCCCAACTTTCGGGCGAACGCGCAGGTCGTGGGCGATCACCCGATATCGTCAGCCGACCGCGCCGGCGGCCAGGGCGGCTCGCCAGCCGCCGTATTCGCTTATGTCCTTGGCGGATTGGGCGGCCGCGCCGGCGCAGCTGAAGCCGGTGTGCCAGGTGTGGTCGGCGAGTTCGATACTGCCGAGTTGCATGGGCGCGGGGAGTGAGGCGAGGAAGCGCCCCAGGGCGGCGGGGGAGAGGAGCCACCGTTCCCCGGCGATGGGGACGCCGGATTCGCCTTCGGGGACACGGGTTACGGCGGGTTTGGGTGGGGTGGTGTCGAGAGCTGCCAAGCGGTAGTTGGAGCTGGTTCGGACGGGACCGGACCAGCGGGCCCCGAGGGTGATGAGCTGGTGTTCGAGGGGTTGGCCGCGCAGGTGGGCGCCGAACACGATGAGTTCTTGGGGGTCACACACTTCGAGGGGCCAGGCAGGTTCGGCGGCGGGGGTGCCGGTGACGAGGGCGGCTACGTCGTAGGCGACCGCGTCTTCGAAGGCGCGGGCCAGGACGGTGACGCCGAAGTGGGCGTCCTCGACCTGTCCGGCGGGGACAGCCACCGCGCAGAGGTCGAAGAGGTTGCAGAAGTTGGTGTAGGTGCCGAGTTTCGAGTTTTCGCCGATGGGGTCGGCGGCGACTTCAGCGATGGTCGGATGGCCGGGCACGGTGGGGGTGAGCAGGACGTCGGCGCCCGCCAGAGCGGACATGGCGGCGCTGCGCAGGCGGGCGAGTTCGGCTTGGTCGGACACCAGGCGATGGGCGGGAACGTCACGGGCCGCGCTGATGATCGCGCCGACGGTGGGGTCCACGGCCTCGGCGTGCGAGTCCACGAATTCACCTACGGCGGAGTACCTTTCGGCCACCAGAGCGCCGTCGTAGAGGAGCCGGGCGGCGGCCAGGAACGGCGCCGGATCGATCTCCACGATGCGCGCCCCGGCCTCCCGCAGCCCGGCGACGGTGCGCTCGAATGCACTGCGCCACTGCGGATCCAGATCCGGGAGCGCGTCGAAGATCGCGACCACCGGATTCGGCGGCGCCGCCAGGCGGACATCCGCGGGGAAGGGCCGGGCGGGCGCGCCGGAGGCCATTGCCGCCATGGCCCGGTTCGCCGTCTCGAGATCGGCGGCGAAGATGGTCACGCAGTCGTAGGAGCGGCAGGCGGGGACCACACCGTCGGTGGATACCACCCCGAGCGTGGGTTTGATGCCGACGATGCCGTGCAGAGCGGCCGGAACCCGCCCCGAGCCGGCGGTATCGGTGCCGATGGCGATGTCCACCTCCCCGCTCGCCACGGCCACGGCGGAACCGGAACTCGAACCGCCGGAGACGTATCCGGGCCGTACGGCGTTCTCCACCACGCCGTACGGGGAGCGAGTGCCGACCAACCCGGTGGCGAACTGGTCCAGGTTCGTCTTGCCGGCCACCACCGCACCGGCGGCACGCAGCGCCGCGACAGCTGCCGCGTCTTGCACCGGCGTGTAGGCGAATTCGGGGCAGCCCGCCGTGGTCGGGAGGCCCGCGACGTCCACATTGTCCTTGACCGCGAGACGCAGACCGGCGAGCGGTCCGGTGGCCCCGGCGGTTTCGGCGCTGATCTCGCTGTCGGAGCGGCGGTGGATCCACACTGTCATGTGCGTGCCCTTCGGTATTCGGCCCCGGTGCGCCGTTTCCGGCGCGGCGGCGGAGCGATGGTCGGTGGAGACGTCGTCTCCGATGCGGTGTACGGGACCAGCCCTCAGGGCTTTTCGGCGAACTCCCCGGCCTGCTGCCAGGAATCGCGTTCGGCGGCAAAGGCTTCGGCTTGTCCAGCGCGGAATTCGGCGATGGAATCCGCATTGTCGGCGAGGAAGCGGCGATAGTCGGCGAGCCGGAACTCCCCCTCCGCGGTCTCGGGTTCCCAGCTCCCGGTGGCGCAATCGGCGCGCAGGTCACCGAGTTCCTCGGCGGTGACCGGATACCAGCTGATGCGATCGAAATACCGCAGCAGCCAAGGGTCTTCGCCGATCCCGGTGGAGCGGTGATTCCACACCTGGGTGGTGCGGCCGACGAGCTGATACCCGCCGGGCCCCTCCATGCCGTAGATGCACAGATAGGCGCCGCCGATGCCGACCGCGTTCTCCGGGGTCCAGGTGCGCGCCGGGTTGTACTTGGTGGTCACCAGGCGGTGCCGCGGATCGGTCGGGGTGGCCACGGGCGCGCCGAGATAGACGTCGCCCAGGCCCAGCACCAGGTACTCGGCCGCGAAGACGGTGTCGAAAACCTGGTCCACCGAAGGCAATCCGTTCATGCGGCGGATGAACTCGATATTCCACGGGCACCAGGGCGCATCGGAGCGCACACCGTGCATGTAGCGCGTGATGGCTTCCTGGATGGTGGGGTCGTCCCAGGACAGCGGCAGTCGCACGGTGCGGCTGGGAACCACCAGCTCGGCGGCCGCCGGGAGATCGGTCTCCACTTCGGCGAGCAGATCCAGGAGCTTGGGGGTGGGAAGCCGATCCGGGTCGGTGCGTACCTGCAAGGACCGCACGCCGGGAGTCAACTCGGTGATACCGGGCTCCGACCGTTCCAGCAGCGCCTGATGCAGGGCGTGCACGCGGGCGCGCAGTTCGAGATCCAGTGTGAGATCGCCGTATTCGATGAGCACGCCGTCATCGCCCTGGCGACGGTAGGTCACCGCGGTGTCCACGCCCTCGCGGCGGCCCAGCACGCCGTCGTCGCCGTCGCTGCCCGGAGACAGCACGATCGGCCAGGAGGCCCGCCGTTCCGCACCGAGTTCGCGCGGCGAGGCGGCGCGGTCCGCCCGGACGGGGACGAAGCGGACGGTATCGCCGGGGCACAGCTGCCCCAGCTTCCAGCGTTCGGCGGCCACCACGGTGACGGGGCAGACGAATCCGCCCAGGCTGGGCCCGTCGGGGCCGAGCAGGATGGGGGTGTCGCCGGTGAAGTCCAGCGCGCCGATCGAATACGCGTTGTCGTGAATGTTCGACGGATGCAGCCCGGCCTCGCCGCCGTCGGTGCGCGCCCACTGCGGTTGCGGCCCGACCAGGCGCACGCCGGTCCGATCGGAGTTGAAATGCACCTCGTAATCGGTGCTGATGATGGTGTCGAAGTCGTTGCGCGTGAAGAACTCCGGCGCCCCGTGCGGCCCCTCGGTCACCGCGAGCTCCCAGCGGCGGGTCAGCACCGGCTGATCGTCGCCGGTCACGCCCGCCGTCACCCGGCCCGCGGCCGCGCCCACTGCCAGCACATCGCCCGCGGCCAGCGCCGCACCGGTGCCGCCGCCGAACCGGCCGAGCGTGAAAGTGGACTTGCTGCCGAGATATTCGGCTACCTCGATGCCGCCCGCGATCAGGATGTAACTGCGCATGCCCGGCCCGCGCACCATGCCGACGTCGAGCACGCCGCCCGCCGGCACCAGCACGCTGCGCCACTGCCGAACCGCCGTGCCGTTCACCGTGATCGGCACCGGTGCACCGGTCACGCACACCCAGGTCGGGGCGTCGAAGCGCAGGGCCGGTCCGCCGAGCGTGCACTCCAGCCCGGCCGCGCCTTCGTCATTGCCGAGGGCGCGATTGCCGAGCCGGAAGGACAGGTCGTCCATCGGCCCGGACGGCGGCACGCCGACATGCCAGTAGCCGACGCGCCCCGGCCAGTCCTGAATGGTCGTCTGCATGCCCGGGCGCAGCACCGAGAAGGTCCGCGCGGGGTTCGAATCCTGCTGTGCCACCGGAGTTTCCGAGAGTTGCGGAAGCATGGTCGTCATCGGGTCACCACCATGCGCACCGGCGTCGGGTCGAAACCGTTGCACGGGTTGTTGATCTGCGGGCAATTGGACACCAGCACCAGCGTGTCGATTTCGGCCCGCAGCGTGATGGTCTTGCCGGGCGCGGACAGCCCGTCCACGATGCCGAGCGTCCCGTCCGCCTCCACCGGCACGTTCATGAACCAGTTGATGTTCGACACCAGATCCCGTTTGCCCAGGCCCCATTTCATGCCCTCGGCGAGGAAGTTCTCCACGCACGCGTGCTGATGCCGGGTGTGATGCCCGTAGCGCAGGGTGTTGGACTCCTGCGAGCACGCGCCCGCCACGGTGTCGTGATTGCCGACCTCGTCGGCGACCACCGTCATCAGGGCGGTGCCCGCATCGGTCAGCAGCGTGCTGCCGGTGGTCAGGAAGATATTGCGCTGCGCGGTCACGGTGGCCTGGGCGCTGTAGCGGTCGGCGTGGTCGGCGGCCGCGTAGAGCAGGCAGTCCACGGCCTGATTGCCGTGCAGATCGATGATCTCCAGCTGCTCGCCGGCCCGCACCACCGCCGACCAGGGGGCGTTGGCGGGGACGGTCTCGTCCAGCACGACCGTGCGGGTGGTGATCATACGAGGGCCTCCAGGGTCCGTGCGGTCCAGTCCTGCTCGGTGTTCTCCACCGCGCGCAGATACTCGGGATCGGAATTGTGCTGCTGGGCCAGTGCTTCCGGATCGGCCCAGGCCACGACGTCCAGTTCGGTGACCGGGGCGGGATCGAGCGGATGCGGTGCGTTGGCGACCAGCAGGGTCACCGGCAGGTGAATGATCAGCTCGACGGCGGCCCCGGCTCCGGCGCTGCCGGTGGGGGTGAGCCCGCCGTCGGATTCCACCCGCGCGCCCCGGAAGAACGTCACGCTCGGGCCGATATCGCGCGGCTCGAGACCCTGCTTCGACCCCGCCATGCGCAGCTGCTGCCGGGCGAGCGGCGAAGGGCCGCACAGGGTGTCGTGGTGGGTGGAGGTGTCGCCGACGATGGTCGCCAGGATCCGGCCTTGATCGGACAGCAGTGGATGGCCGGGGCCCAGGTATGCCTGCCACGGCACCTTCACGGTGTCGGCGACATTCAGCCGCTCCCAGGGTGATCCGTCACGCAGCAGGAGCAGATGCGCACAGGCCGCGCCCGCCGGATCCGACAGTCGTATCCGGGTGCCCCGGGCGAGTACGACGTTGGCGTAGCCGCCCGACGGAATACGCTGTGCGAAAGTGATTTTCGCCGAGTCGATGCCGTCCGGCAGTGCCGGGCCGGTGATGTTCGCGGCCGCAGCCTGTGACCGGGCGTGGGCGCGGGCCGCGCCGGTGTCGGCGGTGCCGGGCTGGCTGTTGGCTGTGCTGGTCATGGGGCTCCCTGCGTTGGGTGCTGGTCTGGGGATCGGGTGCGTGTGGATTCCGGCTGAGCGCACGCCGGAAGGACGGAGGGTCACGGGCTGAGTTCGGTCCGGGGGCCGAGCCCGCCGCGATTTCGCCAGCGGAGGTAGCCGCGCCGCAACAGGTCGGCGAGCAGCATCGCCAGTTCGGGGCGTCCGCGCATGCGGTAGTCGGGGTCGAGCTCGGCCATCGGATGTCCTTGTGTTCGAGGCGATTGCGAATCGATCAGGCGGGCTGAACCGCGGCTTCGGTGACGGCGGCGGTGCGGGCCGGCGTGACCAGGCGGTGCACCACGACGCCCACCAGCACGGTGGCGATCACGAAAAGCGGTGCGGCCCAGAGCATCCACCAGCCGCCGCCGGCGGGGGTGTAGACCTCGGCGCGCGGCCAGGCCAGATTGATCGCCATGGCCAGGCCCCACACCACCGCGACCGCGTTGATCGGAATCCCGTAGCGGCCCAGCGAGAACAGGCCCTCGCCCTGCGCGGCCGGATCGTCGGCGGGCCAGCCCTTGATGCGGCGGACCAGCAGCGGCACGGTGACCAGCAGGTAGGCGAGGTACAGCGTGACGATGCAGACCGAGGCCAGGGTGGCGAAGATGGCGGCATTGCCGAGGTTCAGCACCAGCAGGCCGATGCCGAGCGCGCCGATCACCACGGCGGGCCACACCGGGGTGCCGAAGCGCGGGTGCACGGCGGCGAGCTGCTTGGCGAAGGGCAGGCGGCCGTCGCGGGCCATGGAGAACATCAGGCGCGAGCCGGCGGTCTGAATGGCCAAGGTGCACACCGTGATGGCGCAGGCGACGCATGCCAGCACCACCTTGCCGGCGGGGCTGTCCAGCTTGGCCTCGATCACGTAGGCCAGGCCGCCGGTGCTCAGCGAACCGTCGCTCAGGCTCGGCGCGGCCATCAGCGCGCCGATCAGGATCAGGCCGCCGCCGAGCGCGGAGACCGACAGGGCGGTGAGGATGGTGCGCGGGGCGACGTGGCGCGGGTTCTTGGTTTCCTCGGAAAGCTCACCGGCGGAATCGAATCCGACCATGACGTAGGCGGCCATCAGGCCGGAGACCAGGAAGGCGGCCCAGTACGGTCCGGGCGCGGCCTGATCGGTTTCCAGCACCACGCCCGGTCCGCGATCGGTGTGGGTGAAGAACACCGCGATCACCGCGAGCACGCCGATGATCTCGATGGTGACGCCGAGCGAATTGATGCGCGCCATCCAGTCGATGCCGACCACATTGATCAAGGTGGTGACGATGAGCAGGACGCTGCCCAGGATGACCGCGTTCACAGCGCCGTCGTGCGAGGTCAGGGCGCTGTCGGTGCCGTAGAACTGGAAGCCGCTCCAGATCGAGGGCAGCACCACCTGCAGGGCGATGGCGGCCGCGGCGGCGGTGACGATCTGAGCGATGATCATCATCCAGCCGGCGAACCAGCCCACCAGCTCACCGGCCAGATGCCGGGACCACTGGTAGATGCAACCCGAGATCGGGTAGCGGGCGGCGAGTTCCGCGAAGTTGAGGGCCACCAGGAACTGGCCGGCGAAGACGATCGGCCAGGTCCAGAAGAAGGCCGCGCCGCCGAAGGAGTAACCGAGACCGAAGAATTGGAAGATGGTGGTGAGGATGGAGACGAAGGAGAAACCGGCCGCGAAGGAGGCGTAGCGGCCGAGTTTGCGGTGCAGGACGGGCTGATAGCCGAAGCGTTCGAGGTCGGCGCTGTCGGCGGAGATAGACGGATCGGGGGCGACGGAGTCGAGGGTGGCGGCCATGGGGGGCCTTTCGGCGAGCGGCGAATATCTATCGCTTGAAAGTTTTGCGTTCGCGATCGCTCGGCCGGTTATGGCGATGTATCCGTTGGATGGCGGGGCGTAACTTCTGCGTTGCCTGAGTTTCTATCGGATGACAGGAATCTCACGGCCTGGTGAAAGGCGGTGGGATCCCGGGGTGGTACAGAATGAGGGGCGTGACCCAAGTCGGACCCGGACGCCCTCGCCTGGAACCTCGCCGCCGGGCGGGACAGACCCCGCGTGCGGAGATCCTCGATGCGGCGGCGGAGTTGTTCACCGCTAACGGGTACGGGAACACCTCGACCCGGATGATCGCGGACGCGGTGGGGATCCGGCAGGCTTCGCTGTATCACCACTTCTCGGCCAAGGACGACATCCTGGATGCGTTGCTGGCCGAAACCATCACCGGGGCATTGGAATTGGCGGAGCGGCTGGCGGGCGTGGCGGAGCCGGCGGTGGTTCGGTTGTACGCCTTGGCTTCCTACGACGTGCGTCAACTGTGCACTGCGCGTTGGAATCTGGGCGCGTTGTATCTGCTGCCCGAGCTACGCGGGGAACGGTTCGCGGTGTTCCGGGAGCGGCGGAACGAGCTCAGGCGGCATTACGAGCGCTTGGCGGCCGCCGCCATCGTGGAATCCGGGAATCAGGGGGTGCCGGGGGTCGAGCTGCTGCCGTTCCGGATGGTCGAAGCGGTGATCAGCATGCGGTCGGATGAAGGCGGCGCGCCCGAATACGCCGAGCACCTCATTCCCGACGCCCTGCTGCAACTACTCGGCAGGCAGGGCGATCGGGACGAGATCCGCAGGGCGGCGGGCGCGCTCGGGGCGGACTAGCTCTTACCCTTCGAGGTGCCCCACTTCAGACCCCAGTGGTAGGCCTGATCGACCGCCATCTTGCCCCAGAAACGGTGCCCGTCCGGCGGGCGCACGAAGACGCCCTCGCGGCGCACCACCAGCTCGCCGTTCACGTTCTCGATCAGCGCCAGCACCATTTCGCGCGAATCGTCCACGCAGCCGCTGACTTCCATCTCGATGGGCGGCGAATTGCGCGGGTACAGGGTGGCGGTGGCGTGCACGCCGCGGAAGTCCTGCGCGCCTTCGTAGAGCGAGGCGAACACCAGGATGCGCTTGAACTTGGCGGTGTTGTCGAGGTTGATGGACAGGTTCTCGCCCGCCGCGTTCGCGCCGGTGCGGTCGTCCTTGTCCAGTTCGATGAACGGGGCGCGGTGCAGATTGCCCATGGTGTCGAGCGGGCTGACGCAGCCCTTCGAACCGTCCGCCAGCTCCCAGAAGCAGCACAGATCCAGGTCCAGGCCGCCGTTGCCGCCGCGCTTGCGACCGAACAGGCCGCCGGTCGCGCCGGGGACCATCCAGTTCAGATTGACCCGCATGATGCCGCCGGTCGCGCCCTGCTTGGTCAGCGAGACCGCGGGCGCTTCCTTGGTGAGGGAGATCTTGCCCAGGTTCACCGGGGCGCCCGGGGCCGCGCCGGGTGTGGGCGGCGGGAACTGGCCGGGCTGACCGTATTGCCCCGGGGGAGTGGGGAACTGGCCCTGCTGCGGCGGGGTGAACGGCGGCGGCTGCTGGTTGTAGCCCTGCGGTGCGTAATTCGGCGGAGGCGGCGGCGGATACGCCGACTGCCCCGGCTGCTGACCGTAGGGCGGTGGCGGCGGGGCGTAACCCTGTTGCGGCGGAGGGGCATTGAAGCCCTGCTGCGGCGGGGAAGCGTTGTAGCCCTGCGGCGGCGGGGGAGCGTTGAAGCCCTGCTGCGGGGGCGGCGGGTTGAAGCCCTGCTGGGGTGCGGGGGCGGCCTGCTGCGCGGGCGTGCCGGGGTCGTCGACGGTGATACCGAAATCCGTTGCCAGCCCGGCCAGTCCGGACGAGTAACCCTGGCCGATGGCGCGGAACTTCCAGGCGCCCTGGCGGCGGTACAGCTCGCCGAGCACGAACGCGGTCTCGGAAGTGGCGTCGGTGCTGTCGAATCGGGCCAGTTCGGCGCCGGAGGCGGCATCGAGCACGCGGACGTGCAGGCCCTGCAATTGCGCGAAGGTGCCGCCGTCGGCCGAGGCGGCGATGACGATCGCCTCGATCTGCGGTTCCACCTGGGCCAGGTTCACCGTCAACGCGTCGATGGTCTGCGGGCCCGGGCGCTTGCCGTCGTGGCGGACCGCGCCCGAGGCGTGGGCGGGCTGGTTGTAGAAGACGAAGTCGCTGTCGGACCGCACCTTCCCATTGGCCAGCAGGAGCGCCGAGGCATCCGCGTCGGGTCGCCCGCCGGGGCCGGCCTGCCACCCCAGCTCGACCCGGACCGCGGTCGCCGCAACCGGAACGTTGGAACCCTTCATCATCGACACGCACTCAAACGTATCCGAAATGACCAACTCTCGGGGCTCTCAGGGGCAAGCCCCTGAAACCCCTTTCGGGAGGAAGAGGGCTCTCGGGCAGGTGTGCCCCGGCAGGTGCCTCTCGGGAGGAGGGGGCTCTCGGTAGGTGTGCCCGGCAGGTGACTCTCAGGAGGAGAGGCCTTCCGGGACACGGGTATGCCAGGCGGTGGGCTCAGAGGAGGCGGATGTTGTGGGTGGCGGTGGCTATTACGTCGTCGAGGTCGCCGTGGAGGGTTTGTTTGGCCATGCTGAGGGTGAAGCCTTCGGCGGTTTCGGCGGGGACGTGGCCCGGTAGGGCCAGGGCGTATTTGTCGACGAGGACGTCCAGGACGACGGGCCCCGTCTTGTGGGACAGGGCTGCTCGGACGGCGGAGCGGAGGTCGCCGGGGTCTTCGACGCGGATGCCTTTGGCGCCCATGGCTTCCGCGACCTTGGCGAAGTCGGGGTTCTGGAAGTCGGTGCCGAAGGGGACGAAACCGGCTTCCTGCTGCTCGATATTGACGAAATCGAGCATGCTGTTGTTGAGGACGACGTGCACCACGGGGGTTTTGCGTTGCACTTCGGTGAGCAGGTCGCCGAGGCCGAGCATGGTGAAGCCGCCGTCGCCGCACAGGGCGATGGTCTGGCGGCCGGGGAAGGACAGCTGCGCGCCGAAGGCATTGGGGGAGGCATTGGCCATCGACGCCCAGGAGAACGAGCCGAACAGGCGGCGGTTCGGTCCGTAGTGGATGTGCCGGGCCGCCCAGATCACGGCGGTGCCGGTGTCGGCGAAGAACAGCGCGTCGTCGGCCGCTTCCTCGTCGAGGATCGAGGCCAGATATTCCGGTCGGATCGGTTTCAGGTCGGGACCTTTGGTGACGTAGTGCTGCATGCGTTCGACGAAATGCTCGGTCTCCTTGACGCATTTCTTCAGGAAACGATCGCTCGACTTGGCCCGCACCAGCGGCAGCAAAGCCTGCACGGTGGTCCGCACATCACCGATGACCGCCAGTTCCAAGGGAATTCGCCGTCCCAGATGCTTGGGTTTGCGATCCACCTGAATGGTCTTGACCTTGCTGTGCGGCAGGAAGTTCGCGAACGGGAAGTCGGTGCCGAGCATGAGCAGCACATCGCATTTGTTCACCGCCTCCCAGCACCCGCCGTACCCGACCAGCCCGGTCATACCGACGGCATTGGGATTGTCGTATTCCAGCCACTGCTTGCCCTTGAGGCTGTAGCCGACCGGCGCGTTCAGCTTGAACGCCAGCTCCCGCACCTCCGCCCCGGCCTCCGCGCAGCCGTCACCGCCGAAAATGGCGATCTTGCTCCCGGCGTCGATGAGATCGGCCATGGCGCGCAGGTCCTCGTCGGCCGCGCGCGGCACCTTGGTCGATGGAACGGCCACGCGCAGCGCGGTTTTCGGCGCGTCATGGGTCGCCACGTCACCGGGCAGGGAGATCACCGTCGGCCCGCGATCGGCGATGGCCACCGTCACGGCCGTGCTCACCACCTGATGCAGCTGCCCCGCGTTCACGATCCGCCCGATGTACAGGGCGGCGGCATCGAAGAACTTGTACGGGTTCAATTCCTCGACGGTGCTGGTGTCCAGCAGGCTGGTCTCGCTGTCGCCCGCCACCGCGATCACCGCCGCGCCCTCCTTGCGGGCATCGAGCAGGCCGTTGATCAGGTGCGTCACGCCCGGACCGGCGGTGCCGCAGACCGCGACCGGCCGCCCGGTGAGCACCGATTCCGCGACCGCCGCGAACACCCCGTACTCCTCGTGCCGGACGTGCACGAATTCGATCTCCCCATTGCGGCGCAGGGCGTCGATGACCGGATTCAGGGCGTCGCCCACAATGCCGTAGCAGCGCCGGACCCCGGCGGAAACCAGCATCTCCCACAAGCCATCGGCGACGTTCTTGACCATGGTGCCCCTCTCGTGAAAGTGGAGAGCAAACATGTAGCAGCGTCATAAATGTCTGGTTATCGGTAGACTCTACCGGGTTCCGCGAGCCTTTCTCAGAAGTCGGCGAATGTGCAGCACCATGGTTCTGGACGGCTGTCCTCGAGCAAGTGGGAGCAATCGATGACCGAAACAGGGCCCGAAGTTCCGGAACTCGGGCGCAAGAAGTGGATCGCGCTCGGAGTCCTCGCGC
The DNA here is from genome assembly GCF_021183565.1 of Nocardia yamanashiensis. Lineage (NCBI taxonomy): Bacteria > Bacillati > Actinomycetota > Actinomycetes > Mycobacteriales > Nocardiaceae > Nocardia > Nocardia yamanashiensis. Next base: position 4,969,822 of record NZ_CP089226.1, on the reverse strand, counting down.
TGGGGCTCTCCATGGTGGTGCTGGACGGCACCATCGTCGCGGTCTCACTGCCGGTCATCATCGACGACCTGAACCTGAATTTTACTCAGGCGCAATGGATCACCAGCATCTACGCGGTGGTGCTGGCGGCGCTGCTGATCACCAGCGGGCGGCTCGGGGACCGCCTCGGGCGGCGCAATATCTTCGCCGTCGGCGTGCTGATCTTCCTCGCCGGCAGCGTGCTGTCGGCGGTCGCGACCAGCGCCTGGCCGCTGATCCTGGGCCGGGTGGTGCAGGGCATCGGCGCGGCCGGGGTGATGCCGGGAACGCTGGCCACCATGAACGCCATCTTCCGGGGCCGGGACCGGGTCATCGCCTTCGCGGTGTGGGGTTCGGTCATCGCCGGCGTGGCCGCCATCGGCCCGCTGGTCGGCGGCTGGCTGACCACGTACTACACCTGGCCGTGGATCTTCCTCGTGAACATCCCGCTGGGCGTCGTGGTGCTGATCGGCCTGGTGCTGTTCGTGCCGGAGACCCGCATGGGCAAGGCCGCGCCCGGGCTCGACGTGGACGGGTTCCTGCTCAGCGCAGCCGGTTTCGCGCTGCTGGTGTTCGCGCTCATCGAAGGCCAGACCTACGGCTGGTGGAAGCCGCTGCGGGAATTCCCGCTGGCGGGCTGGACCTGGCCGGACACCGCCCCGATCTCGCCGGTTCCGGTGCTGCTGGCGCTCGGCCTGCTGGCGCTGGTGCTGTTCCTGCGCTGGGAGAAGCACCGCATGCTGATCGGCCGCTCGGCGCTGCTGGACCCGGCGCTGTTCGATATCCCCAGCTTCCGATGGGGGAACATCACCGCGTTCCTGGTCGCGCTCGGCGAATTCGGTCTGCTGTTCGTGCTGCCGCTGTTCATGGTGAACGTACTCGGATTGTCCACGCTCGGAGCGGGTTACGTGCTCGCGGCGATGGCGGTCGGCGCGTTCCTGGCAGCCGGCGTGGCCGAAGGGCTGGTGCGCAAGTACGGGCCGGTGCGGGTGGTGCAGCTCGGCCTGGCTTTCGAGGCGGTCGCGGTGGCGGCGGCCGCGCTCTTCGTGACCCCGCACATCTCCGGCTGGTGGCTGGCGGTGCTGCTGGTCGGCTACGGCGTCGGCCTCGGGATGGCGTCCGCGCAGCTGACCGGCACCGTGCTGGCCGATGTGCCGCCGCAGCAGTCGGGTCAGGGCTCGGCCACTCAGAGCACGGTGCGGCAGGTCGGTTCGGCCTTCGGCACCGCCGTGCTCGGCGCGCTGCTGTCCGCGGCGCTCGGCCAGGATCTGGCCAAACGCCTGGCCGAGGTGCCGGATCTGCCGCAGAAGGCCGCCGACGCCGCCGAGACCGCCACCCGGGAATCCGCGGGCGGGGCGATCGCCGGGCTGCGCGCGCACGACGGCGCCGCCGCGGTCGTGGACGCGCTGTCCAGGGGCTTCACCGACGCCACCCGCACCACACTGCTGGCCGCGGCCATCTTCCTGCTGATCGGCCTGGCCGCCGCCACCCGCATCCCGAACAAGGGCGTGGCGGCTGCCGAAAAGCCGGGTGACACGCCGGAGCCCAAGAGTAATACCCCCTGAGGCACAACAGGATTGGCGCGGGTTCGGTACCTTAACCTGTGGGAAAGGTGGGAGGTACCCGGGTGGACATCGCAATGCGGTCCGGAAAACAACGCGCGCTGCGCAAGGCCGTCACCGTGCTGGCCAGCGCGCTACTGCTGTCCTCGGGCGGCGTGATCGCCTCGGCGGCACCGGTTTACGCGCCGGTCAAGCAGACGCCATCGGGTGGCACCCAGGACCTGTGGGTGCCCTCCAGCATGGGGAACATCAAGGTCCAGGTGCAGTGGGCGGCGCGCGGCGGCAGCTCCGCGCTCTACGTGCTGGACGGGCTGCGCGCGCCCGGCGACCACAGCCAGTGGACGACCGACACCGACGCGCTGCGCCAATTCGCGGGCGACAATGTGACTTTGGTGTTCCCCGTCGGCGGGCACTCCAGCTTCTATACCGACTGGTACCGCGCGAGCAGTACCAACGGCCAGACCACCACGTACAAGTGGGAAACGTTCCTCACCCGGGAATTGCCGGACTATCTGGCGGGTTTCGGCGTCTCCCGTACCCAGAACGCCATCGTGGGCGCGTCCATGGGCGGCAATGCCGCCATGATCCTCGCCGCCTACCACCGTGACCAGTTCAAGTTCGCCGGGTCCTTCTCGGGCTACCTGAACCCGACCTTCCCGCTCTGGAACGAAGCCATGCGCGCCGCCATGTGGGACGAGGGCAAGTTCAACGTGGACGATATGTGGGGTCCGAGCAGTAACCCGGCCTGGAGCCGCAATGACGCTGTCGCACAGGCCGAAAGGCTGCGCGGACTACCGATGTACGTGTGGTCCGGGAACGGTGTGCCCACCGCGGCCGACCTGAGCAATACGGTCGTCAACACCGTGAACGCCATGGGTCTGGAAGCCATGACGCTGACCGCGTCCCAGATCTTCCAGAGCCGGCTGGCGGCGCTGGGCATCAGCGCCCGGGTGGAACTCGGCGCGGGCACCCACACCTGGCCCTACTGGCAGCAGGCCCTGGCCAATGCGCGTCCGATGATCCTGGATGCGTTGAACGCGCACTGAACTCGAAGGCGAGGCGGCTCGGCGGGCGGGTGAGACCGCTCCTCAGTCGATGAGCTCCAGTTCGTGCAGTCGCTGGAACACCAGCAGCGAACCCGGCGCGACATGCGGCATGTTCGCGTATTCGTCCAGGGTGAACCAGCGCAGTTCGGCGATCTCACCGGAGGGCCGCGGCTCTTCGGTGAGATCACCCAGATAGCAGGTCATGTGCAGGCGGGTGCCGGGCGCGTGCCCGTACGCCTCGGCTTCGAAGATCCCCAGCTCGGTCACCCCGACCGTGCCCACCCCGAGTTCCTCGCGAATCTCACGGTGCAGAGCCGATTCCGGGGTCTCGCCCGGATCGATCTTCCCGCCCGCCATGTAGAAGACGTCCTTACCGGTGGACCGGGTCTGCAACAGACGACGGTCCCGGATGTGTGCCAGTGCCGCGGTGCGAATCACCCGGCACAGTGTAGGCCGCCGCCACGACGGCGATGGCGACCGCGTAGCAAGCCAGGACGTACCAGAGGTTCCCGATCGGATCGCCCGCGCTGGTCACACCGTCCACGGCGGCCAGGAAGTCGGGCAGTGCGGTGGCCCACAGCAGCGCGAAGACGACCAGGTACAGCACGCTGTAGCCGAGCATGACCGGATCGGAGTAGCGCGGCACGTCCCCGGTCGCCGCGCGCAGCCGCACCCACTGCCGGTACAGCAGCGGAACGGCGGCCACCGTGATGAGCACCAGCTCGGCCGCGTAGAGCACGCCGCGCACGGTATCGCTGCCCGCGCCGAACACGGTCGCCGGGAGCGGCAGCAGGAAGGTGCCGACCGAGGCCAGCAGGCCGATCACGATTGTGCGCCAGGTCAATTCGAGCCCGGTGAGCCGCCGCCCGCCGTCGGCGTGCCGGCCCACCATCCAGTACACGCAGAACGCCAGCGACATCGGCCACAGCGCCGCGAACACCACCACGCTGCCGGTCGGCACCGAATCGAACATGGGCAGGTTCAGAGGGTTCGTGGTCGTCCACTCCCACCAGCGCAACTGCGGGCCGAGATGATCGAAGATCTCGTAGAAGGCGTGATGCACGAAGCCCACGCACACCGCCCCGGCGAGCGCGCCGTACTGCCGGAAAACGCCCAGGGTGCGGACGATTTCGTAGGCCACGGTCGCCATGAACGGATAGATGGCCACGATGTAGAGCGGCAGCCGGCCCCACAGGAAGTCGACCGTGAACACATTGTGCGCGAACATGGTGTCCACCTGGTCCTCGATACCGAAGGCCGCCGGAAAGTACAGCGGCGGTTCGATGATGAACAGGTAGGCGGTCGCGCCGAACCACAGCGCCAGATTGGTCGGATCGCCGTGCCGGCGCCACCGCACGACGGCCAGCGCCAGGGCCAGGATCGAGCCCACGATGATCGTGAGCTCCAGCACCGGCAGCGTCCAGTTCTCCAAGCCGAACGGATTGCGGAACTCGATCAGCCCGCCGGCCTCTTCGCACGAGAAGCCCAGGCGGGTCGCGAGTTCCGAGAAGGTGGTGGCACAGTGCTCGCTCATGATTTCGCTCCGGAGGTGAGCAGCGCGTCGGTGGCGTACCAGTGCGCGACGTCGTGACCGGCGGCGTAGCGATCGAACCAGACGTCCGCGAGGGCGGGCAGGTTCTCGTGGGCCGGATCGTGTTTCGGCAGTTGACTGCGGATGATGCCCTTGAGCGCGATCAGCTGCTCACCCAGCGGCAGGTCGTCGAACGCGCGCGTCATCGGCCCGAAATCGGGGGTGCGCAGCCACGGCAGCCATTTGCTCAGGGCCTTCTTGTTGCGGTACGTCCCGAACATGGAGAGCGAGTCGATCCGCCGATCCTCCAGCGGCACATGCTCGTTGAAGCCGGCGCAGGCGATCCGGATCACCTTCAGCACGTGCGCGAAGATCGACGGCGCGACCCGCATCCGGTACAGGTCGCTGCCCACCACCGAATCGAAGATGATCAGCGCCGAACTGCGGTGCTCCACCTCTTCGACGAAATGCCAGATGAACAGTGACGCCACCCGGTCGTCGCCGGGCCGGAACAGGCTGGCCTCGTTGTCGAGCATGAGCTTGAACACCGAGGTGAAGGTGGCCTCCAGATCCGCGGTGTAGGCCAGCCGGTACTTCAGCGGCTTGTGCTCGGTCAGCGCGTCGAACTCCGCGATCACCGCGTCGAGGGTGTCCTGCAGGCCCGGGTACCGCCGGATCAGCGCCCGCACGTGCTGGCGGTGCGCGCCCGAATGCTGCCCCTCCTGCCGCATGAAAGCGTCCGCCTCGTCGGCGACTTCGGGGTCGGTGATCTGCGGCTTCAACTGCAGAATCATCTTCACGATCATCTTCTCGAAACCGATGGCCAGGAACGACACCGCATTGGCCATGCTCGAGAAGGCCGGGTTGGTCTCGTTCCACAGGAACGGTACGTCGTGGTCCTCGAACGCGAAATCCATCTTTCGCACAACAAGATCCGTCATTTTCGGCGATACCTCATCTTCCGGAGGCGGGCTGGTTCCGGGTGACCATACAAACATACATGGCTATGTACAAGTGTATGATTACAATCGCGCAGGTAGCGGGCGAATCCCGTGGCGGATGAGCGGCGCGGCGCCTGCTACGGTCGGGCGGTGGCACGCAGGCGCGGGTGGGGCGGCAGTCCGCCGGACAGTGACGAGGAGGCATCGCGCCGAATCGTCGATGCCGCAGTCGAACTCATCGGCCGCACCGGCGCGGAGATCAGCATCGCCGACGTGGCCGAATCGCTCGGGGTCATCCGGCAGACGGTGTACCGGTACTTCCCGAGCGCGGACGCGCTCATGCGGGCCTCGGCCATCGCCTCGGTCGCCGGATTCCTGGATCGGCTCGCCGCGCAGGTGCGCGGGATCGAGGATCCGGCCGACGCCATGACCGACGCCGCCGTCTTCACCCTGGCCGAGGTGCGCCGGACGCCGCACCTGGGGATTCTGCTGACGGCGAGCTATTCGAAGGCCGACCCGGACGGCATCACCTCCGACGAGGCGCAGGCCTTCGGCATGACCATGATCCGGCGCTTCGACGTCGACTGGGAAAGCTACGGCTACGACGACGAATCACTGCACGAGCTGGTCGAATTCGTGCTGCGCACCATGCAGTCGTTCTTCGTCTCGCCGGGGCATCCGCCGCGCACCGACGCCGAACTGCGCCGGTACCTGCGGCGCTGGATGGGCGCGGCCATCCTCGCGCAGGCGACGGCCGGCTAGGTGACCGACGGCGGCGCGATCCGCCAGTGCCGCACCAGCGCGTCGGCGATCTCCGGGAGAATCGTCACCGGAATCCTCTTCTGCCGCAGCATGGTCCGAATCTCATTGACCTGCTCGCGTTTCCGCATGTCGTAGGCGTTCGCGACGGGACGCACCACCGGCGGGATGGACAGCAGCACCAGTTCCTGATGCGGCTCGTCGCCGCCGTTCAGGTCCAGCGCCAGCGACCAGCGCGACTTCTCGTCCAGGGCGAAGCGCGCGGCCACCACCCGATCCCAATCGATGGTCGAGGCCCGCCACGGGGTGCGCCGCTCGATGCGCTGATCGGTCAGCACCAGCACATCGCGGCCGAAGAGCAGGATGAGCAGCGCGCCGCCGGCCGCCAGGCCCAGCAGCAGGCCGGTGAACACCCGGTTCACACTGAACAGGGCGACGACCGCACCGCAGATCAGCGCGGTCGTCAGCACCGCGGTGGTGAGATACAACGCCGATCGGCGTCCCGACACCACACCCGCACGCACCATTCGCCTACCGCCCTCCCGCACTGTGTTGCGGGACACACCGTACCCGGTGGTGCGGTACTACGCTTCGAGCGCTACCGCGGCCTCGGCGGTGTAGACCAGGAAGGTCAGGCTCTCCTGGAAGTACAGCCGCACCGATTCGGCATCGTGCGCGAGATAGCCGATGGACAGGTCCTGGCCCAGCTGGAGATCGAAATCGCCGCCGCGCGTGGACAATACGAACGCCCCGTCGATGGCGGGCGCCCAGATGATCTCGCCGTCGATGAGCCGCTCGATATGGGTGCGGATCGGGTGGCCGTGGTCGGAGGTCTCCGACACCGCGGTGTACAGATCGGCGGACAGCAGCACCGAGTACGGCCCGTCCACGCCCGCCAGCCGCAGCTTGCTCAGCGCCTGCGCGACGGCCTCCGGCGCGAGGGTCGGATCGCCGGGCAGCTTGACCGGTTCGCAATCGGTGCTGGCCCGGATGCCGGCGATACCGGCCGCCGCGTAACCCTCGAAGATGGCGCGATCCTCGGCGAAGGCGATCTTCTTGGCGGCGTCCTTCACCGCGTCCAGATCGGCGTCCTGCGCGCCGCGCTCGATATTGTCCAGTTCCTCGCGGGACAGCGTGAACGGCACCCGCAGCTCGACCAGCGGCACCACCACGCGCTGGCGGGCCTGTACGCCCTCGGCGGGCGCGGAGATGGCGGTGGTGCGGCCGCGGCCGACCGCGGAGAAGTCCGCGCCGTGCGGCCCGGACAGATCGACCACGCGACGGCCGGCGATGTGCCGCTTGAAGGTACGGGTCGCCTCTTCCTCGATGGCGGCCCACGCCTCGGAGGTGATCGGCGCCAGTTCGCGATGGAGGTTGTTCATGCCTCAGCTCCTTTTCAGAGTGCCGATACCCAGCGATCCGTTGTTCGATGACATACCAACACCATTGGTTTCCGAAGATTCCCGCACCGCGGCGGCCGGAGCCGGCGCGTCGGGGAGGGCGTCGAAGAAGGCATTGGGCGGCGTGAAGAACAGGGTGCCGGTGACGGCGGTCGAGAAATCGAGAATGCGGTCGTAGGCGGCGTCGGGGCTGCCGAGGAACATGCGCTCGAGCATGCCCTCGGTGACCGCGGGGGTGGCCGCGTAAGCGATGTAGTAGGTGCCGAACACACCGTCGGCCACACTGCCGAACGGCATATTGGCGCGCACGATGGTGCCGTTGTCGTCCTGATCGTTCACGGCCACATGGGAATTGAGCGGCTTGTCGGCGTCGTCCAGCTCGTAGTCGTCGAGTTTGGTGCGGCCGATGACGCGCTCCTGCTCGGCGGTGGAGAGCGCCTTCCAGGCGTCCAGGTCGTGCAGGTACTTCTGCACGATGACGTAACTGCCGCCGGTGAATTCGGGATCCTCGGGGCCGATCAGGCCCACGGCGGCGGCCAGCTGGCCTTCGGGGTTCTCGGTGCCGTCCACGAAGCCGAGCAGGTCGCGCTGCTCGAAATAGCGGAAACCGACGGTCTCGTCGACGATGGTGGCTGCGCCGGAGAGCTTTTCGGCTATCTTCATGGCCAGCTCGAAAGCGGCGTCCTGGGCTTCGGCCTTGATATGGAACAGCAGGTCGCCGGGAGTGGCGGGGGCCTGGTGCTTTTCACCGGCATAGCCCGGGAATTCGTGCAGCTGCGCGGGTTTCGGCCCGGCGAAGAGGCGATCCCAGGCCGCGGATCCGATGCTGGTGATACAGGCCAGACCGGAACCGGGTAAGCGGAAACCGACCGAGCGGCGCAGGCCGGGCAGGTCTGCCAGCAGATCGCGGACCGCCGCCTCACCGCCCTCGTCGATGGTGGCGACCAGGAACATCGCGGCGGGCGAAAGCGGGTCGAGAAGCGGCTGTGGCTCAACCATGGGCTCCAGCCTAGAGGGCTGGGCCGACAGACCGGTTGCCCGGTTGCTTACGTGTTGCGATCGCCACTCCGCGGGGTGGTTTTCGATCCCTCCGGGGTTCGGGGGCGGCGCCCCCGAAAACCCCCTGCTACTTGGCGACCGTCAGCAGAAACGCCACGTCGTCAATGGCTTTCACGCTGTGGCGGGCGTTCGGGATAACGATCAGGTCTCCGGCGGAGCCCTTCCATTCGTTCGCGCCGCTGATGAGGGTGAGGACGCCGTTGAGGACGAGCAGGGTCGCCTCGCCCGGGTTCTCGTGCTCGGCCAGGCTCTGCCCCGCCGTCAGCGCGATCACGGTTTGCCGGAGGCTGTGGGTGTGGCCCCCGTAGATGGTCTGGGAGCTGCGTCCGCTCGATGCCGAAGCCGCCAGCTTGAGCTGCTGGCGAGCGACCGCGGTCAGCGATTTCTTGTCCATGGACTGCCTTTCGCCGGAATATCGCTGAGTATGCCCGACGAGGTCCGAACCATTCGGCTGTTTGGCGGGTGTGTATGCAGGTTTTGGCGAACGCGGAACGTCCGCGTTATCCGTTCTCGCGCGTATAACGCCGGATGCGATAACGCAGACCCTTGCTGGATTCCCGCCACGGTTCCTCATCGGCGTGCCACTCCGCACCGATGCCCGGGGCATGGCAATCGCCGTCGATCTCCGCGTCCACCTCGGTGATTCGCAGTTCGGTGGCGAAAGGCATTGCGGCCCGGTAGATCTCGCCGCCGCCCATCACCCAGACGGTGTCGTCGCCGGCGAGTTCGAAGGCGTCCTCCAGCGATCCGGCCCGCTCCGCGCCCTCGGCCGACCAGTCGGCTTGCCGCGTCACGACGATATTGCGGCGGCCTTCCAGCGGCCGGAACCGCGCGGGCAGCGAATCCCAGGTCCGCCGCCCCATCACCACCGGATGCCCCCAGGTCACATCCTTGAAGTGCGCCATATCCTCCGGCACCCGCCAGGGAATGGTGTTGTCGAGCCCGATCACCCCGTCCGGTGTCTGCGCCCAGATCAGGCCAACCGTACGATCGCTCACACCGCCACCGGCGCCTTGATCGCCGGATGATGCTGGTAATCCACGATTTCCACATCCTCGTACGCGTAATCGAACAGCGTCGGCGCCGGTCGCAGGTTCAGCTTCGGGAACGGGTAGGGCTCCCGGCTCAACTGCTCGCGCACCTGCTCCACATGGTTGTCGTAGATGTGCACATCGCCGCCGGTCCAGATGAAGTCGCCGGGCAGCAGCTCGGTCTGCTGCGCCACCATATGGGTCAGCAGGGCATAGCTGGCGATATTGAACGGCACGCCCAGGAACAGGTCCGCGCTGCGCTGATACAGCTGGCAGGACAGCTTCCCGTCGGCCACGTAGAACTGGAAGAAGGCGTGGCAGGGCGCCAGCGCCATCTTGTCCAGCTCGGCGACGTTCCACGCGGACACCAGGATCCGACGCGAATCCGGATCGGTGCGCAGCGTCTGCAGCACCTGCGAGATCTGATCGATGTGGGTGCCGTCCGGCGTCGGCCAGGACCGCCACTGCACGCCGTAGACCGGACCCAGTTCGCCGTCGCGGCCGGCCCATTCGTCCCAGATGCTGACCCCGTGCTCCTGCAGCCACTTCACGTTCGAATCGCCGCGCAGGAACCACAGCAACTCGTACACGATCGACTTCAGGTGCACCTTCTTCGTGGTCACCAGCGGAAACCCCTGGGAGAGGTCGTATCGCAATTGGTGACCGAAGATGCTGCGGGTGCCGGTGCCGGTCCGATCCGCCTTAGGCGTGCCGTGCTCCAGCACCAGTCGGAGCAGGTCCTCGTACTGGGTGTCTCGGGCGCTCTCCACGCCTGGCAAGCTTACGCACCGTGCGAAAGCTGTTTGTGATCGGAATCGGAGCGGGGGATCCGGACCAGGTGACGGTGCAGGCCATCAAGGCCATGCGCCAGGTGGATGTGTTCTTCGTCATCGGCAAGGGGGCCGAGAAGCAGGAGCTGGTGGACGTGCGGACGGCCATCCTGGCCGAGCATGTGCCGCAGCCCCACCGGCTGGTCGAGATCGCCGATCCGCCGCGCGACCGGACGGTGCCGGGCAGCGGGGCCGATGCCGCGTATCGCGGGGTGGTCGAGGACTGGCACGAGCGCCGGGCCGAGATCCTGGAACAGGCCTTCGCCGAGACCGATGGGGTGGGCGGCATTCTCGTGTGGGGTGATCCGTCGCTGTACGACAGCACGCTGCGGATCGTCGAACGGGTGCTGGAGCGCGAGCGCATCCATTTCGACTACCAGGTGATTCCGGGGATCACCAGCGTGCAGGCGCTGGCGGCGGCGCATCGGATGGTGTTGCACGAGATCGGCGAACCGGTGCACATCACCACCGGGCGGCGGCTGCGTGAGGAAGGTCTGGCCGCAGGGCAGTCCAGTCTGGTCATGCTCGACGGCGACACCTCCTTCACCGAGGTGCCGGGGGACGACCTCTATATCTGGTGGGGCGCGTATCTGGGGATGCCGGACGAGGTGATCGTGGAGGGCCCGCTGCGGGTGGTGGAGCAGCGGATCGTGCGCCGCCGGGCCGCCCTGCGCGAGCGCAAGGGCTGGATCATGGATATCTACCTGTTGCGGCGCGCGAAATAGGTGACCGCCGCGGCCCTTGACTTGCTACTGGCGCACCGTCAATAGTCGGTCGATGGTGTTGTGCGGGTCACACCGTGGTGGCCCGCCGCGTGCAGCGGGAGGTACGGCATGGCAACCCCGATCGAACGGGCCGGGCAACTACGCGACGAATACGGTGCGGCGGACGCGAACGCGGCCGAGCTGCTGTGCGATCGGCATCCCGCCGACGCCGTGGCCTTCAGCTTCGTGCAACCCGATCTGTCCAGTGTGGACGTGACCTTCGGGGAATTGCGGGAACGCTCCGAACGGGTGGCCGCCGGGCTGCTGGAACTCGGTGTGCGCGAAGGGGATCGGGTCGCCACGCTGATGGGCAAGTCGCAGGAGCTGGTGGTGGCGCTGCTGGCGATCTGGCGGATCGGGGCGGTGCACGTGCCGCTGTTCACCGCCTTCGCGCCCGGGGCGATCGCCATGCGGGTCAATGGGAACGGCACGACGCTGGTCGTCACCGACGGGGCGCAGCGGGCGAAACTGGAACCGAGTCAGGAGCTGCCGGCCGAGCGGGATTGGCGGATCGTCACCACGGGGGAGCCGGTCGGTGACGATATCGCCTTCGGGGAGCTGCTCGAAAACACCGGTGCCGCACCGAAATCCGTGACCATCGGCGGGGACGGCGTGCTGGTCGAGCTGTTCACGTCGGGGACCACCGGCGCGCCCAAAGCGGTGCCGATGCGGCTGGCCGGGATGGCGGGCGTGGTCATGTATCTCGAATACGGGATCGATTACGCCGACGGCGACGTGTTCTGGAATATCGCCGATCCGGGCTGGGCGTACGGGCTCTACATCGCGATACTCGCGCCGATGGCGACCGGCCGGCGCAGCCTGTTGCTGTGTGCGCCTTTCGAACCCGCGCTGACCTGGCGGGTGCTGCGGCATTTCGGCGTCACCAATTTCGCGGCCGCGCCGACCGTGTACCGCGCGCTGCGCAATGCGCCCGTGCCGGACGGGCTCGTGTTGCGGCACCTGTCCTCGGCGGGCGAGCCGCTCACGCCGGATGTGATCACCTGGTCGAAACAGGCGCTGGGTGTGGAGATCCGGGACCACTACGGGCAGACCGAGACCGGGATGACGGTGGTCAACGCCTGGCATCCGGATCTGATCGCGGACCTTGAGACGGGGTCGATGGGGCATCCCATGCCGGGCTACACCGTCGAGATCCTGGGCTTGGAATCGGATGAGCCCGCGGCCGTCGGTATCGCGGGGCGGGTGGCTATCGCGACCGACAGTCCGCTGCTCACCTTCCGCGGATATCGCAACGCGCCGGAGCGGTCCGCGGCCCGGTTCACCGCCGACGGGCGCTGGTATGTGACCGGAGACGTGGCGTCGCGGGATGCCAACGGGTACTTCACCTTCGCCTCGCGGGACGACGACGTCATTCTCATGGCCGGGTACCGTATCGGCCCGTTCGAGGTGGAAAGCGTTCTCACCGGCCATGATTCGATCGCCGAGGCCGCGGTGATCGGGGTGCCGGACGAATTGCGCGGCGAGGTGCTCATCGCCATCGCCGTCACCGCACCGGGCATCACCCCGGACGCCGACCTGACCGGCGAGCTCCAGCAACTCGTGAAGCAGAAGCTCGCCGCGCACGTCTACCCGCGCCGCATCCACTACCTCCCCGAACTGCCCAAGACGCCCAGCGGGAAGGTCCAGCGCTTCCTGCTGCGCCGGCAGTTCGAGACCGGTGAACCGGTGTAGCGCTCAGGCGGTGGTGAACCGGTCGGCATTCGCGGCGGCCCAGTGCGCGAACGTGGTGCCGGGCCGCCCCGTGATGTCCCGGACACTGGTGATGGGCAGCGATTCCGGATCGGGGGTGTAGCCGGTGAGGACATTGTCGACGTACCAGGTTGCGTTGTCGCCCATGGTGGGGGTGAGCGCGGCGATGGTGTCCTCGCGGGTGGATTGCCGGAAGCCGATATCGCGCCGCAGCGCCGCGCCGAGCTGCTCGACCAGCTCGGCGCGGCTGCGGATTTCGGGGCCCGCCAGCGGGTAGGCGCGGCCGGAGTGGCCGTCGGACAGCAGTGCCGTGGCGGCCACGGCGGCGATATCGTCCATGGCGATGGGGGCGGTGGCGGCGTCCGGCCAGGGTTCGCGCACCTCACCGGTTTCGCGGATCTGCCGGGACCAGATCAGGGTGTTCTCCATGAAGTCGGCGGGCCACAGGTGCGTCCATTCCAGGCCGCTCTGTTCGACGGCCGTGCACACCGTGCCCCACCAGCTTTCGGGCTCGCCGGACAGATCGACGATGTGCCGGACCCCCGCGGCTTTCGCCAGAGCCAGCACTTCGCGGCGTGCTCCGGTGCGGGCGCCAGATACATCCGCTCCACGCCTTCGAAAGCGGCGGGCAGGGTGTCGAGTCGGCGCAGGTAGCCGCGCACGGCCTGCACCTCCGCGGGCAGCGCCGCCTTCGCGGGATCGGTGGTGAGTGCCCGAATATCCTTGGCGCCCTGCGCAATCAGATGATCGACAACTTTCCGGCCGATATTCGCGGTGGCTCCGGTAACCAGAATCGTCATCTGATCGAGGCTACCGAATCGCTCAATATTGCTCATTTGTGAGCGATTTCGCTCTAAACGAGTCAGAAACAAGCAGTCGGAGCTACGCTCTTGCCACTCGGCGGCCCCTCGACCGCCGGGCACGACCATCGACGAGTAGGCGCACCATGCACGACCTTCCCGCTCCCGATATCACCGGCACGCTGCTGGGCTACCTCCTGATGACACCGAACTCGCTGCTGCACAATCTCGGGCTGGTCATCGCCGACCTGCTCGGTCTCGGGTGAGCGAGATGGCCATGGCGACAAGACTTTCGAACGTATTGGCCGCGCTGCTGCTCGCGGTGGGCGGGGCCGCGCTGGGCGTCGGCGATGCCGCCGCCGTGCCGATTCCGGGCGGTCAGGCCACCACCATGTTCATTCCGGGTGCGGACGGCGTCTCGCTCAATGCCGTCATCACCGCGCCCGCCGACCTGGCTGTGCACAAGAATCCGCTGGTGCTGCAACCGTCCGGGTGGGGGATGCCCGCCATGGGCAGTCTCGGTTCGGCGTACCGGCTTTCGACCGGCGAGAGTTTCGTGTCCATCGAGTACACGGCGCGGGGCATGTATCTCTCCGGTGGGGAAGTGGATCTGCTGGGGGATCGGGACGCCGCCGACGCTTCCGCGGTAATCGACTGGGCCATCGCGAATTTGAACGTGGATCCGGATCGCATCGCCATCGCCGGGGGTTCCTACGGGGCGGGGATGGCGATTCTGGCGGCCGCGCACGATCCCCGGATCAAGGCGCTGGTCGCCGATTCCCCGCCCGGCGATCCGGCGGAAGCGCTGGCGCCCAACGGAACTCCGAAAACCGGTGGTCCGATCGCGCTCGCGCTGGCCGGGGCCTCGACCAACCGGTTCAGTGCGGAGCTGGTGCGGCGCGGGCTGGATACCATCCTGCGCGGCAATGGTCAGGCCTTCGACACGCTGGCGTCGGCGCGGCTGCTCGCGCGGGCGGTGCCGCGGCTCAATGCCAATGGGACCGCGGTGTTCCTCGCACACGACTGGCAGGACAGCCTGCTGCCGGTGGATCCGGTGTACACGCTCTTCGACGAGCTGACCGGGCCCAAGAAGCTCTTCCTGCAACCCGGCGACCATTCCACCGGGGGTGGAGCGGGGCAGATCGTCGGTCTGTCGAATCCCATCTGGGACAGGGCGATTCGCTGGCTCGACCACTATGTGAACGGCGCGGAGAACGGTATCGACGCCGAACCCGCCGTCACCTTCGAGCCCGCGAGCACCGGCCCGTACGTCACCTTCGATTCGGTCGCCGAGGCCCGGCAGGCGGCGCGCACCTTGGCGCTGTCGGCCCCCGCGACCGGGGTCATGGGCGTCGATCCCGGCGAAACCTGGTCGCAGCCTTTGGTTTCCGGGCCGACCAGCGCGGTGGCGGCGGTGCCGTACCTGACCGGCACGCTCGCCCAGTTCGGTCTCTCCCCGGCCATCGCGCTGGACGGGGTGGATCGCAATCTGGCCGGGGTGTGGCGCGGCGCGCCGTTCGAGCGGGGTGCGGTGGTCTCCGGGCGCCCGCGCCTGAACCTCACGGTCGCGCCCGCCACCGCCGACCTCACCTTGATCGGCATCCTCTACGACGAAGGCCCGGACGGCATGGGCAGAGCCATCACCTACTGGCCGTTGACGCGGCACGGCCTCACCCCATCGGATCCCGTCGCTCTGAGCTGGGAACTCGAACCGACGTACTGGAATCTCGCCCCGGGCCATCGCCTGACCCTGACCGTCACTTCCCAGGACCCGGTGCCGTTCCAGAGTTCCACCCCGCTGGGCAGCACCGTGGTTTTCGCCTCACCCTCCACGGTCGAACTACCGGTGACCTGGTGACCCTGTTCAGGGTCAGCGACCCGCTGCGCGTAGACCGGAGGTTGTCGTTGTTTGTCGGTAGGCTGCTTCTTGTGCCCGAATTACCGGAAATCGTGGCGCTCGAGCAGTTCCTGGCCGAGCATGCCGTCGGTGCGGTCGTGGGGCGGGTCGATGTCGCCGCGCTGAGCGTGCTGAAAACCTTCGATCCCCCGGTCACGGCACTGTCCGGGCGGGATGTGACCGGCGTCGGCCACTGGGGCAAACACCTCGGCATGGACTGCGACGGCATTTGGCTGATCACTCATCTGTCCCGGGGCGGCTGGTTGCGCTGGATCGACGAACCGAGCGCCGCCGCCCCCAAACCCGGCAAAGGCCCGCTGGCCCTGCGCGTGCACTTCTTCACGCCCGCCGGCTCCACCCCCGCCTTCGACCTCACCGAAGCCGGCACCAAGAAACGCATGGCGGTCTGGGTCACCAGCGATCCGCTCTCCATCCCCAGCATCGCCAGACTCGGCCCCGACGCCCTGGCGGTCAGCGAAACCGAGTTCGGCGAGATCATCCACAGCACCTCCCAGCGCGTGAAGAACGCCATCACCGATCAGATGCTCATCGCCGGCATCGGCAACGCCTACTCCGACGAAATCCTGCACCGCGCCAAACTCTCCCCCTTCGCCAACGCCGGCAACCTCGACGCAGAGCAAACCTCCCGCCTCTACAACGCCATGCGCTTCACCCTCTCCGACGCCATCGAACGCTCGGTAGGCCAGGACGCCGCCCGCCTCAAAGGCGAAAAACGCTCCGGCTTCCAAGTCCACGCCCGCACCGGCGAACCCTGCCCGGTCTGCGGCGACGCCATCCGCGAAGTCGCCTACGCCGACAAGTCCTTCCAGTACTGCCCCACCTGCCAGACCGGCGGCAAAATCCTCGCCGACCGCCGCATGTCCCGGCTGCTCAAGTAGCGCTAGCGGCTGACCACGTCCGCGCGGGCGCTCACGTAGTCCGGGATCGCGATGCCCGGAGCCAGGTCTTCGGAGGGGATCGGGGCTTCGAAGATCTGGCGCATGGGGAGGACGCCGGCCCAGGCGGAGGCGGGGTGGATGTCGGATTCGTCGTCGCGGGGGCCGCCGGTGCGGATTTTCACCGAGGCTTCGGTCAGGTCGAGGGACAGCACCGTGGTGGCGGCCATTTCTTTTTTGCTGGGTGGGCGGACGTCGTCCCAGGAGCCGGGGGCGACGTGTTCGACGATGGCGCGCAGGGCGTGCAGGCGTTCGGCGGGGTCGGTGAGTTCGGTTGGGCGGGCGTGGATTACGGCGGAGCGGTAGTTCATGGAGAAGTGCATGGCGGAGCGGGCGTAGACGATGCCGTCGACGTGGGTGACCGAGACGGAGACGTCGCCGAGCATGGCGGCGCGCAGGTTGCCGGCGCCGGTGGAGCCGTGCAGGTAGAGGGTGTCGCCGTCGCGGCCGTAGGTGGTGGGGATGACGACCGGGGCGCCGTGCAGGACCACGCCCAGGTGGCAGAGCAGGCCCGCGTCGAGGATCGCCTCGAGATCGGCGCGGTCGGTGCGGCCGCGTTCCTTGGAGCGGGTGAGGCTGCTGCGCGGGGTGGGGGACAGCGGGGGCCGGGTCTGGGCTGGCTCGGTCATGAGACCAGCATCGCGGGCGGAATGGCATTGTTGAATAGCCAATTCCTGGCGAAAATCGCAGACCACTTCGGGCTGCCTCCTGGGCGAATGGCATGCTGAGGTGGTTTGTTTCGCCGACTCACGGAGGTCCACTTCATGGGACAGACGCGCGCGCTCGTGGTCGACGATCTGCCGTTCGGCATCGATCGGACCTCGGCCACGCCGCTGGCCGCGCAGGTCGCGGACGGTTTGCGGCGCGCCGCGACGACCGGGGCGCTGGCCGGAGGCGATCGGCTGCCGTCCTCGCGCGAGCTGGCGGCGCGACTGGGGGTGAGCCGGACCGTGGTCACCGCCGCCTACGACCAATTGCACGCCGAAGGGTGGCTCAGCGGCCGGCACGGGTCGGGAACATATCTGACCGCCGCGCCGCCGCCGGTGGAACGGCAGGCCGCGGGCGCCTCGCGGCGGGATCCGCTGGCCGGTCTGCTGGATCTCGGGGCCGGTGCGCCGTCGGTCGAGACCCTGGACCCGGCGGCGTGGCGGCGCGCCTGGCGGGCGGCGTCGGATCGAATGCCGGTGGTGCGCAAGGACCGTGGCGGCGAACCGGAGTATCGGGCGGCGGTGGCGGAACACCTGCTGCGGCACCGCGGGCTGGGGGTCAGCAGCGGGAACGCCGTACTGGCCACCGCCGGAACCAGTGCGGCGGTGGGCGAACTCGCGGCGGCGCTGTGGCGGCCCGGGGACGCGGTGGCCATCGAGGATCCCGGATATTCGCGGGCGACCGGGGCCTTGAGGGCGGCCGGAATGCGGCTGGTGCCGGTACCGGTCGACGGCGACGGACTGCGGGTGGACCTGCTGCCGGATGGCGTCAAGGCGGTGTATTGCACTCCGGCGCATCAGTTTCCGATCGGTGCGCGCATGCCCGCCGCGCGCCGGATCGAGCTGATCGAATTCGCCCGCCGCACCGGCGCGCTCGTCATCGAGGACGACTACGACGGCGAATTGCGTTACGACACCGCGCCGTTGCCCCTGCTCGCCACGCTCGCGCCGGACCTGGTCGTGCACCTGGGCACCACGAGCAAGATCCTCACCCCGACCCTCGGCGTGGGGTGGCTGGTCGCGGCCCCGGCCATCACCGATGCGGTGCTCGGCTATCGCGAACTCACCGGCACCTCCCCGGCGCCCGCCGGGCAGCAGGTGGTCGCCGAATTCGCGCGCAGCGGTGATCTGGCGAGGCATCTGCGCCGCCTGCGCCGGGAGATGCCGCCCCGGCGCGCCCTGGTGGTCGCGGAATTGCGCGGGCGCGGGCTGCGGGTGCGCGGTGACGACGCGGGCTCGCACATCGTGGTGCCGCTGGCCTCGCTGGAACAGGAGGAACGCGCCGTCGCCGCGGCCCGCGCCGCCGGTCTCTACCTGGACGCGCTCGGCCGCCATCACATCGGACCGCGGCACACCTTCGGAATCGCGCTCGGTTACGCCGCCCTGCCGAGCGCGGACCTGCCGCATGCGGTCCGGTTGGCCGGGGATGTCCTTTCCCGGGTCGTAGAGTGGACCGGGTGAGCAGGCGGGCCCGGCCTCGAGCCGGGTGCGCGACGACCTACGGAGCGGAGGCTGCATGAGCGACCAGGACATTCTCGCGCGCATCAAGAACCTGGTGGATCGCGAGCACGAGCTGCGCTCGAAGACCACCAGCGGGGAACTCGATCCCGAAACCGAACGCGCCCAGCTCGCCGAGCTCGAAGTCCAGCTCGACCAGTGCTGGGATCTGCTGCGCCAGCGGCGCGCCCGGCTCGATCAGGGCCGCAATCCCGATGAGGCGCAGGCCGGCTCGGCCCGCCAAGTCGAAGGCTATCTGCAGTAGTCGCACCGGCGGTGCCGCGGCGAAGGCCGCGAGCGCTGCCGCCACCGGGTCTACCATCGATTGATGGTGGCAAGAAGCGCCATGTTTCTCGACACGCATCGGCTCCTTGCGAGCCGATGGTGGCTGATATGAGGGTTTCCATGGTGGCAACGACTGATATCAAGACCGCTGACGGCATGGTCCGTGGTCTCCGGGGCCGCCGCGTTTCACGCTGGCGGTCCATTCCCTTCGCCGCACCCCCGGTGGGAGAGCTGAGGTTTCGCGCCCCGCAACCCGTCACACCGTGGACCGGGGTGCGCGATGCGACCCAATTCGGTTACGCGGCAATGCAGCATCGCAGCGGGGCGCAGATCGGGCCGCGCAGGCAGCAGCCGACGAGCGAGGACTGCCTGACGCTGAACGTGGTGGCGCCCAATGCGCCGTCGGCCACGCCGCGACCGGTCATGGTGTTCATCCACGGCGGCGGATACATGATCGGGACCTCCGCGCTGGGACTGTATTCCGGCTCGCGGCTGGCGGTGCGCGGCGATGTGATCGTGGTGTCGGTGAATTACCGGCTCGGGGCGTTCGGTTACGTGGACTTCAGCGAATTCTCCACGCCCGCACACCGATTCGACGCCAACCTCGGCCTGCGCGATCAGGTGGCGGCGCTGGAATGGGTGCGGCGCAATATCGCCGCGTTCGGCGGCGACCCGGACAATGTCACCATCTTCGGCGAATCCGCCGGGGCGCACGCGGTGCTCGCACTGCTGGCCACCCCGGCCGCCGCGGGCCTGTTCCATCGGGCCATCTCGCAGAGCCCGCCCGCCGACTGGGGCATCAGCCAGGCCGACGCGCACCTGTTCGCGCGGCGCTGCGCCGAACGGCTGGGCGCCGCGCCCGGCGCGGAGGCGGCGACGCTGCTGGCCGCGAGCGCGAACGATATCCGGCGGGGCGTGGATCGCGCGGTGAACGCGATCCTGCGCGAACAGCCCGGCATCTTCCCGATCGCGCCGACCGTGGACGGGGAGTACCTGCCGCAGGCGCCGATCGAGGCGATCGTGGCCGGGAACGCGCACCGGGTGCCGCTCATCATCGGCACCAATCGCGATGAAGGCACGTTGTTCAGCCGGCTGGACGACACGCTGCCCACCACCGCCGAGCGCATGCACTGGCTGCTCCGGCATCCCGAGACGGCCGGCGGCAGCCGCGAGGACGATTCGGTCTATCCGAATTTCGGCGAGCATCTGCCGACCACGCCCGTGCGGCTGCACCGGGCGCTGGCGGCCAGTGCCGATTCCGTCGAATCGCGGGTGGTGGCGGCCTATCCCGGCTTCCCGGCCAAGCGGGTGGCGATCCGGATGGGCGGCGACTTCACCTTCTGGCGGCCCGCGGTGCGGGTCATGGCGGGGCACAGCCGGTTCGCGCCCACCTACGCCTACCGCTTCGATTTCGCCCCGCGCGCCATGCGGGTGTCCGGGTTCGGGGCCACGCACGCGCTGGATCTGATCCCGGTGTTCGGCGCGACCGGGACCACCGTCGGGCGGGCCTTCACCGCCATGGGCGGGCAGCGCGGGTTCCGGGCGGTGTCGGAGCAGTTCCAGGAGAACTGGCTGTCGTTCGCGCGCAAGGGATCTCCGCTGCCGAACTGGCCCGCCTACACCGAGACCGACCGGGCGACGATGATCATCGACTATCCCGCGCGGGTGGAATACGACCCGGAGAAGGCCAAGCGGCTCGCCTGGGAAGGAGTGCACATCCCGGCGCTGGTGTGATCACCAGATCGCGACCGGCGTGAGCCCCAGCTCGGCCAAGCCCGCGCGCGCCAGCTCCGTCAGGGCGGTCGAGTCCGCAATCGCATCGGGATCGAGGCTGACCAGCGCCAGCGTGTAGGTGTCGGCGATCCGCGTCAGATACCCCGACAGGCGGGTGCGCGGCAGCCGGTCCAGGTGCAGTCCCGGGTGAATGGCGCGCGCCGTGACGCCCGTGCACGGGTGCGGGCCGAGCGACAGCAGCGAATCCGGCAGGCAGCCGATATTGCTGCACAGAATGTCCCGCTCACCCGCGCCCTTCGCGAGCGCGTACGCCCACCGATCCGGAATGACCTGCAGCAACTCCTCCGGAATCCCACCCGGACTGGTCATCCGATGCTCATAGGCGGCACGCGCCTTGCGCCGCAAGGTCGCCGGCGTATCCGCGCGCTCGATCGCCACCTCGGTCATGGCCATGTCATTGTCCACGCGCGGCTCGTCGCGGGTATCGACCGGCAGGCTCGCGACGATCGTCTCTCCTTGAAAACCGCTGGCCCACAGCAAATCAGCGACCAGATGCACGAACAAACTGTTAGCGGTCCCGCCCCGCGCCACCGCCACCCGATTCCACTCGCGCACCGGAATCTGCAGCGCCGCACCAGCAGTCGCCGACCCCTTCCGCATGAAAAGCCCGCCACCCGCACCGGCTGAATCCGTGAATGCCATTGTTGCGCCGGTGTGGGGGTCGGCCGGACTCGCGCCGTCGGAAGTCTTGTGCGCGGGTGCCGCGCCGATGTGGGTCTGGTCCGCGCCTGCGGGAGTTGTGTTGGTGGGTGTCGAAGTCGCGCCGGTGTAGGGCTGGTGTGCGCCTGCGGCCGTCTTGTTCGTGGCGGCGCTCTCCGAACCCGGGTAATGCGCGAGCGGTGTGACTGCAGGCGGGTTCGTGGCTCGGCGCGGGGCGACCGGGGTCGGGCGGGGTGGCAGGCCGCGTCGCAGGGCCCGCGCGGTGCCGCCGAGGACGGTGCGCCACTGTCGGCGTGCGTCGGCCCAATCGGATTGCGGTGCAATGGGTGCCGCAAGGGGCGTGCCGGTCAGGGCGTGGTCGACCGCGAGCGCTACCGCGCGGCCGTCCGCCAGCGCGTGCGAGCAGGTGAGGGCGACCACGCAGCCGCCGTCGTCCAGTGGTGCGGCGGCGAGCCGCCAGCCCGGGCCGGTTTCCGGGTTGAGGTCGCCGCCCTGCTGATCGGCCCAATCCAGCAGTGCGGCAACGGGTATCGGGTCGGAGGGGAGTTCCAGCGGGTGCGCCTGGGTGTTGACGACCCAGCGGGGCCGGGCTCCCGGCACCCGCGAGCGCACCACGCGCCGTCCGAGCGGCCCGCGCCGCAGCGCCTCGTGGACCCGCGCCAGCAACTCGGTCTCGACCGGTTCCGCGGTGCGCCAAAGTCCCTGCAACACGATCGGAGTTCCCATACCCCGATGCGCCCGCAGGAACATTTCGTCCACCACGCTCAACCGATTCATCGCCCGAGCAGCGTACCGGCCGGTATCCGGTATTGCGCCATCAGCGCCGCGGCGTCGGGCCGGTCAGGCGGAAGCGCCGTGACGGCCCGCGCCGGAGGCGAAGCGCGCCGCGCCGTCGAGTGCTCCGTCGGAGAGTGCTTTCAGGCCGTGCTGGAACTCGTTGGCGATGGCGGCGGGTTCCTCCAGGCCGTCCTGTTCCAGCACCGACATGCGGTCCGAGCGCAGGCAGGTCTGGGGGAGGGCGGCCAGTTCGGCGGCGAGTTGTTCGGCGGCGGTACGGGATTCGCCCGGCGGGACGACCCGGGTGACCAGGCCGATCTGGAGGGCTTCGGGTGCGGTGACGGCGCGGCCGGTGAGGATCAGATCCATGGCGCGGCCGGTGCCGATGATGCGGGGCAGGCGGACGGTGCCGCCGTCGATGAGCGGTACGCCCCAGCGGCGGCAGAAGACGCCGAAGGTGCTGTCCTGCTCGGCGATTCGCAGATCGCACCACAGGGCGAGTTCGAGACCGCCCGCCACCGCGTAGCCGGAGACGGCGGCGATGACCGGCTTGGACAGCTGCATGCGGGTGGGGCCCATGGGGCCGTCGCCGTCCGTGGTGACCGCGTTCGAGCGTTCGGTGCCGAGGGCCTTGAGGTCGGCGCCGGCGCAGAAGGTGCCGCCCTCGCCCCAGAGGACGGCGACCGCGGCCGTGGGGTCGGCGTCGAACTCGCGGAAGGCGTCGGCGAGGGCCGCGGCGGTGGGGCCGTCCACGGCATTGCGAGCCTGGGGGCGGTGCAGGATGACGGTGTAGACGGGGCCTTTGCGTTCCACTCGTACGCTCACCGGCTCAACATACGCCGTAAATTGAATCTGGGGGAGCGTCGCGCAGCGACCCGGTTGAGGGTGGTGGTGGGCGACGGGAGGGCTGGCGTCAAGAAATGAATCTATGGTTCACTTCTTTCGTGGCCTACCGGAGAACACCCGCCGTGCAGGCCCGCCTCGACGCCCAGGCGGGGTCGATCGTGCGGGCCGCCATGACCGTGCTCTCCCGCGACGGCTACGCCGGGCTCTCGGTCGCTGCGGTCGCCGCCGAGGCCGGCGTCGCCACCGGGACCGTCTACAAGAGCTTCCGCGGCAAGGCCGAACTGGTCACCGCCGTCTTCCGCGAGGTCGTCACCCGCGAAGTCGCGGCGGTCGCCGTAGCGGGCGGCGGCACCGTCCCCGACGAGAGCCAGGCCGTCCCCGGCGAGAGTCAGGATGGGACGCGGACACTCGGCGGCCCCGCCTCCGACGAATCGTGGGTGAGCGTCCCGGCGGCGGAACGCGGTGTCGTCGAACGGGTTACGGCCGCGGTCGAGACCTTCGCGGGACGCGCGCTGAAGAACCCCAAGCTCGCCTATGTGCTGCTGGCCGAACCCGTGGACGCGGCGGTGGACACCGAGCGCCTGCGCTTCCGGCGCGCGTTCGCCGAGATCTACGAGCACGCCATCGCCGAGGGCGTGGCGAAAGGTCAACTGCCGCCGCAGAATCCGCGCACCAGTGCCACCGCGCTGGTCGGCGCCATCGGTGAGGTGCTGGTCGGGCCGCTGGCCGAACAACTACAGAGCGAGTCGGTGGTCCCCGAACTCGTCGCTTTCGCGCTGCGCGCACTCGGCGTGCCCGGCGATGCCGCCGGGTCGCCTCGGAAATAGGAGTCCCCATGCACACCCATGATGTGTTCAACCAGGTGCCGGACATCGTCCCGTTCGACAATTCCCGCAATCCCGCCCTGATCGAGGGCCTGCACCGGGAAGGCGCGGGCTGGGCCGAGCAGGAGGTCCGGGATCTCGGCGTGCTGGCGGGCGGCGCCATGGCGCGGGAGTGGGGCCTGCTGGCCAACGAGTACCCGCCGGTGCTGCACACCCACGACCGCTTCGGTAATCGTGTCGACGAGGTCGAATTCCACCCCTACTGGCACGAATTGATGCATGTGGCGGTGGCGCAGGGCCTGCACGGTTCCCCGTGGGCCGACGACCGCCCGGGCGCGCACACCGCCCGCGCCGCCAAGTTCTACACCTGGGGCGTGGTGGATGCCGGGCACATGTGCCCGATCTCCATGACCTACGCGGTGATTCCCGCGCTGCGCCACAATCCGGCGCTGTCGGCCAAGTACGAGCCGCTGCTCACCTCCCGCGAATACGATTTCGGCCTGCGCGAACCGTCCACCAAGTCGGGCCTGATCGCGGGCATGTCCATGACCGAGAAGCAGGGTGGCTCCGACGTCCGCGCCAACACCACCACCGCCACCCCGCAGCCCGACGGCACGTACCGGATCGTCGGCCACAAGTGGTTCACCTCGGCCCCGATGTCGGACATGTTCCTCACCCTGGCGCAGGCGCCCGGCGGCCTGTCCTGTTTCCTGCTGCCCCGGGTACTCCCGGACGGCAGCCGCAATCCCCTTCGCCTGCAACGGCTCAAGGACAAGCTCGGCAACAAGTCCAACGCCTCCTCCGAGATCGAATACGAGAACGCCACCGGCTGGCTGGTCGGCGCGGAGGGCACGGGCGTCAAGACCATCATCGAGATGGTGAACATGACGCGCCTGGACTGCGTGATCGGTTCCGCCACCGGTATGCGCGCCGGTGTGGTGCACGCGCTGCATCACGCCCGGCATCGAGAGGTGTTCGGCAAGAAGCTGATCGACCAGCCCGCCATGCGCAATGTGCTGGCCGACCTGGTCATCGAATCCGATGCCGCCACCACCGTCATGATGCGGCTGGCCGGCGCCACCGACCGCGCCTCCACCGATCCGGCGGAGGCCGCGCTGCGCCGGATCGCGCTGGCGGTCACCAAGTACTGGGTGTGCAAGCGTGCCCCCGCGCACGCCGCGGAAGCCCTGGAATGCCTGGGCGGCAACGGTTATGTCGAGGAGTCCGGCATGCCGCGCCTCTACCGCGAGGCCCCGCTCATGTCGATCTGGGAAGGCTCGGGCAATGTGGCGGCGCTGGATGCCTTGCGCGCTATGGGCCGTCAGCCCGAGACGGTGGAAGCCTTCTTCAACGAGGTGAACCTGGCCCGCGGCGGCAACCGCTACCTGGACGAGGCCATCGACCGAATCGGCAAGGAGCTCACCGATTTCGCCGATATCGAATACCGGGCCCGCCGCGTGATCGAACTGATGGCGCTGGTGCTCCAGGGCGCGCAGCTGGTCCGCCACGGCCACGCCGCCGTCGCGGATGCCTTCTGCGGCAGCCGTTTCGGCGGTGACTGGGGCATCGCCTTCGGCACCCTGCCGGTCGGCGTCGACACCGAGGCGATCCTGCAGCGCGCCTACGTCTCCTGAACGAACGGTCAGCCCAGGGCGAACCCCTGGGCTGACAGCTCCTCCCGCAGGATGCGGATCGCCTTGGGTCCGACGCCGTGCAATTCGAGCAGCGCGGCTTCGGGTACCCCGGCCAACTGTTCCAGCCAGGTGTAGCCGGCGCCGGTGAGGGCGCGCGTGGCGGGCGCGCCGATACCCCGGGGCAATGCGGTTTCGCTCATGCAGTGAGCCTAGATCCGCGCCTGGAAACCGGGCGATCTGCCGGTGGCGGCAATTTCTGCAACGTGTTCTACTTCTGGGATATCCGCAGAATTCTCAGGGGGTTGCCGCATGAGCGCGACGAAGGGACCGCTGGACGGGGTCCGGGTCATCGAATTGGCGAGCATCGGGCCGGGGCCGCACGCGGGCATGATGCTCGGTGATCTGGGCGCGGACGTGGTGCGGGTGCAGCGGCCGGGCGACCGGTCCGGGCACGGGCCGATGCGGGCGCAGATGCGTGGCCGCCGGGTGGTGGAGGCCGATTTCAAGAATCCCGCCGATATCGAGACGGTGCTGACCCTGATCGAGAAGGCCGATGTGCTGATCGAGGGCTTCCGGCCGGGCGTGGCCGAACGGCTCGGCTTGGGACCGGAAGTGGCGCAGGCTCGTAACCCTCGCCTGGTGTACGGCCGCATGACCGGGTGGGGCCAGGACGGCCCGCGTGCGCAGCAGGCCGGGCACGACATCAACTACATCGGCCTCACCGGCGCGCTGCACGGCATCGGCCGCAAGGGTGAGCGCCCGGTGCCGCCGATCAATCTGCTCGGCGACTACGGCGGCGGCTCGGTCTTCCTCGTGCTCGGCATCGTCACCGCGTTGTACGAGCGGGAGCGTTCCGGCCAGGGCCAGGTGGTCGATGCCGCCATGGTCGACGGCGTCCTCACCATCGCCCACTCCATCTGGTCCCTCAATCAAGGCGGTTACTGGTCCGACGACCGCGGCACCAACCTCCTCGATACCGGCATGGCCTGGTACGACACGTATCAGACGTCCGACGGAAAGTACTTGGCCGTAGGCGCTTTCGAGCCCCAGTTCTACGCCGAACTGCTGCGCCTGCTCGAACTGGACCCGGAATCCCTTCCGCACCAAATGGATCCGGCCGGCCAGGAAGTCCTGCGCAAGACCTTCACCGAGAAGTTCCGGTCCAGAACCCAAGCCGAATGGGCGGAAATCTTCGACGGCCAGGACGCCTGCGTCACCCCCATCCGCAGCTTCGCCGACGCGGCCCAGGACGATCACCTGCTCGCCCGCGGCTCGCTGATCGAACTCGACGGCATCCGCCAGCCCGCCCCGGCCCCGCGCTTCTCCCGCACCGTCCCGCCCCTCCCGGCACCGGCGCCGACCGGGATCACCCCGATCGGCGAGGTCTGGACCTAGCACCGCGCTGAGACCAAGCCCACGCTTCCTGGTGTGCGGCGGAGCGGATTAGCGTCGGGGTATGCCTCGTACAACGACGTACACCCAGTTCATCGCATTGCCGCCGGAGCGCTTGTGGGCGGTGCTGGGGGATCCGCGGCGCTGGCCGGAATGGAATCCGGGTGTGGCCGCGGTCGATCTGCGCAGTGAGCCCGCGGTCGACGCGCGGGGGGATTATGTGCCGGGCGGGCGGGTCGCGGGGGCAGTGCACAGGAGGTTCGCGAAGCCGTTCGTGATCACGAACTTCGTGCCCGGACGGGAGCTCGGGGTCGAGCAGCCGGAGCCGGCGGGGACCATGCGATTGCGGTGGGTGCTGACGCCTCGGGACGGCGGAACCGAGCTGGTGCAGGAGCTCACCTTCGCGGGACCTTCGGCGGCGGTATTCCGGAAGGTGGCGGGAGTCAACTTCCAGACCGATGTGCACACCGCGTTCACGCGCTTGGCGCAATTGGCCGGGCTGGAACCGGGGACGGATGCGCTGACAGTGGTCATCGCCGGAGGCAGTGGGGCTTTGGGACGGATTCTGG
Organism: Nocardia yamanashiensis; assembly: GCF_021183565.1. Classification (NCBI taxonomy): domain Bacteria; kingdom Bacillati; phylum Actinomycetota; class Actinomycetes; order Mycobacteriales; family Nocardiaceae; genus Nocardia; species Nocardia yamanashiensis. Next base: position 4,942,533 of record NZ_CP089226.1, on the reverse strand, counting down.
CGGCCGATCTGGCGTGCCGGGGCCATCGGGTGCGGATTCTCACCCGGCGCAAGGACGACGCGCTGCCGTACGAGCAGTTCGTGTGGGACGGGCAGACCGTCGGGGAATGGGTTGGGGCGCTGCGGAACCCGGGGCCGACGGCGCTGATCAATCTGGCGGGCAAGCTGGTGGACTGCCGGCCCACCGAGCGGAATATCGCCGAACTGCGGAACAGCCGGGTGGACTCGACGCGGGCGCTGGTCGAGGCCTCGCACACTTTGGATCGGCCCCTGGACTATTGGATTCAGGCCAGCACCACCGCTATCTGGTCCGACGCGGGGGAGACGCGGTGCACCGAGACCACGCCACTGCCGGTCCCGGGGTTGCCGCAGATGACAGGGGTGGCCTCGCCCTGGGAGAAGGCTTTCGAAGGCGCCGACACCTCGCATCACACGATCCTGCGGACCTCGATCGTGCTGGACCCGGACGCGCCCGCGTTGAAAAGGCTTGCGGCGCTGACCAAGGCGGGACTGGGCGGCAGCGTCGGGAACGGGCGGCAGTGGTTCTGCTGGATTCACCTCGACGATTGGCTGGCCATCGTGCGGGCCGCGCTGGGATTGGATCCGCGGGTGAGTCTGCCGGACGGGGTGGTGGTGGCGGCCACCGATTTCCCGGTGCGGAACCGGGAATTGATGGCCACGCTGCGGCGGCGGTTGCGGCGGCCGTGGTCGCCGCCGACACCGGCCCCGGCGCTCACCATCGGCGCGGTGTTCTTGCGCACGGATCCGGCGCTCGGGCTCACGGGGCGGTACGCGACCTCGGAAGTCTTGCGGAAGGCGGGATTCCGGTTCCGGTATCCGACGCTGGACGAGGCGCTCGCGAACCTGCTGCCGCGCTGAATCTCCATAACCGCCGGTTATGAGCACAGGTATTGGCGCGATGGATCGGCCCTCGCGAGGCTGAGGGCATGTCCATTCTCTACATCGTGGTCGCGGTGATCACCATCGGCGCCAATGCCTTCGAGTCGGTGGCGAACTTCGCGCGCGCGAAGTTCGTCGTCGAGAACATGACCGAGGTCCGGGTGCCGGGATCCCTGCTGCCGGTGCTCGCCACGGCCAAGGCCGCGGGCGCGCTCGGACTGGCGGCGGGGCTGCTCGGGATGCGGGAGGTGGGGATCGCGGCGGCGGCCGGGCTCACCGTGTTCTATGTGCTGGCCGTCGCCACGCACGTGAAGGAGCGGGTGTTCTGGAACATCGGATTCCCGATCGGGTTCCTGATACTGGCGGCCGGGACGCTGGCGCTCGCGATCACGCATTAGGTCATCTGCCCGATACCGCTGGAAAGCCGCTCGAAATACCGTCTTGAACCGTAGTACGACATGTGCTGCCGATTCACCGACGGAGGGATCATGAGCCTCGAGCTTCACGTGGTCGTGCTGGGCGCCGGATACTCCGGATTGGCCTGCGCGACCCGGCTGGCCCGCCGCTTGCGCGCCTACGACAAGGTGGCCATCACGGTCGTCGGGCCCTCGCCGCGCTTCACCGAACGGCTGCGCCTGCACGCACAGGCCGCGGGGCACGCGAGCGCCGACCTGCCCATCGAGGAGCTGCTGGACGGCACCGGCATCGAATTCGTGTGCGGGACGGCCACGAATATCGACACCGAGACCCGGCGGGTGACGGTCGAAACCCTCGGACAGGTGCGCGGCATCGAATACGACACCCTGGTGTACGCGATCGGCAGCGTCACCGACACCGCGATCGTCCCGGGCGCGGATCAGCACGCGTACACGCTGAACTCCCCGCAGGAGGCGGCGCGGGTGGCGCGGAAGCTGGCGGAACTACCCGACGGCAGCCAGGTCACCGTGTGCGGCGGCGGGCTCACCGGCATCGAGGCCGCCACCGAATTCGCGGAAGCCTATCCGGCGCTGCGGGTTTCACTGGTCAGTTCGGGGGAGCCGGGCGCCATGATGGGTCCGCGGGCGCGGGCGCACATGCATCGGGCCTTCGGCCGGCTCCGGGTGACGGTGCGCAGCGGTCGCGTCACCAAAGTGCTGCCGGATGCCGTCGAGATCGGCGGAACCGGTTTACTGCCTTCGGATCTCACGCTCTGGACCACCGGCGTGCGAGTCGCGGCTCTGGCCGCCGAAGCCGGAATCGGCACGGACGCGGCGGGTGTCGTCACCGTCGATCCCACCCTGCGGTCGATCACCCACCCGGACATCTACGCCGTCGGCGACGCGGCCGCGATTCGCCAGCCCTGGGGCGCGGTGCACGGCACCTGCCAGAGCGGCATTCCCGCCGGTGCGCACGCCGCCGATTCCATCGCCCGGGAACTGCACGGCGGCGTCCCGAAACCGTTCCGGTTCGGCTACTTCCATCAGCCCGTCAGCCTCGGCCGTCACGACGCGGTCATCCAATTCACCCACCACGACGACTCCCCGGGCCGGTTCGTCCTGACCGGCAAGTGGGCCGTCCGCTACAAGGAATGGGTCAGCTCCACCCCGCCGGTGACCTTCGTGAAGATGAAGGGCCTGTTCGGACTGCTGCGCCCCACCGGCATGTCCAAAGGTGGCCGGGCAACCCGCAAACCGTATCGCGACTGACGAAACCGACTCTTGCTCAATCCAAGTCGAGCCGGGCCAGCTCGACCCGGTTCGACACACCCAGTTTGCGGAAGACACGCGAAAGGTGATGCCCGACCGTTTTGGGACTGATGAACAGGCGAGCGCCGATCTCCTTGTTGGTCGCGCCCGCCGCCGCGATCCTCGCCACCTGAAGTTCCTGCGGGCTCAGCGCATCCGTCCGCACGCCCGCCTCCGGCACCGCGGATTCGCCGACCGCGCGGAGCTCGGTGCGGGCCTGCTCGGCCCACGGGCGCGCGCCGAGTCGTTCGAAAGCTTCGAAGGCTTCCCGTAACTCGGTGCGGGCCTCGGCATATCGGCGTTGCTTGCGGAGCAGTTCGCCGTAGAGCAGGCCGGTGCGGGCCCGGTCGAACCAGCGGTGCTGGCGGGCGTGCAGTTCGAGGGCGCGGCCGAAATCCGCGGCGTCACCGGAGATTACGCCGCGGGCGCGCAGCAGCAGCGCCTCCGCCCACGGTTCGTCCAGCGCCGTCGCCCACTTCTCCAACCGTTCGAAGGCGGTTTTGGCGCGCTCCGGCTGGTTGCTGCGGATGGCCGCCTCCACGCGGTCGGCGTGGGCCACCAGCCATTGGGCGTGGCCGCGCATCGGCCCGCGATCCAGTTCCTCCAGCCGGTCCAGCGCGGAACCGTAACGGGCGTAACCCATGTCGAGGAGTGCGAGCGCCCATTCGCAGCGCGAGTCGTGCAAGGCATTGCCCTCGGGCGACTCGGCGCCGCGCACGTTCGCGATCAGGTCGTGGCAGGGCTGTTCCGCGCCGCGCACGGCCGCCACCAGCGCCAGAATGGAATCCGCCATGGCGACCCGCCCGGGCTGATCGATATCGAGGGCCAGGCGTCGCCCCTCGGTGGCGAGCGCCTCCGCCTCGCGCAGGCAGCCGGCCAGGAATTCGACTACGGCCAGCGACAATACGACAGCCGACAGCCAGGCCAGGCGGCCGTGCGTGCGGTAGTCGTCGGCGATCTCGGTGAGAATGGCGCGGCCGTCGTCCACCGCGCCCACCAGCAGCGCTTGCAGGCCGAGGGAGAAACGCAGGCTCGGATTGCACTCGGCGCGCAGGGCCGGCGCGGTGAAATTGCCGCGCAGCAGGGCGATCCCACGGGACGGGTCGGGCTCGTCGAGGCCCAGGGTGCCGTCCACGGCGGCGATCATGACATCGCGATCGGCGCCGGGCGGCAGCGCGCGCAGCATGTCCAGGGTGGTGCGCAGGCCGTCCGGATCGCCCAGGGTCCAGGCGGCGCGGCTGGCGTCGAGCAGCAGCACGGCCGCGAATGCCGGTTCCCGCTCCGCGATCCGGGCCGCGCCGTCGGTGAACAGGTGATAGGCATTGCGCAGGGCATCGACGTCGAATTCGATATTGCCCAGCATTTTCGCGATCCGCGACCAGCGCTCCGGTTCCCGGGTGTACGGTTCCGCCGCCGCGGCCAGGCGGCGCACGCGTTGGAAACGGCCCGCGTCCCACGCTGTTTCGATGGCGCAGACCAGTCTGCGGCCGCGTTCGGCCGGATCGGGGGTCAATTGCGCGGCGCGTTCCCAGGCGCTCGCGGCCGCCGCGTAACCGGTGCGATCGCGAGCCCGGCGGGCGGCGGATTCCAGTGCGGCGGCGACCTTCTCGTCCTGGGTCGAGGTCGCGAAGGCGAGATGCCAGGCCTGCCGGTCCGGATCGCCGTCCAAGGCCGCCGCCAGTGCGGCGTGCACCGCCATCCGGTCGGGCTCGGCCGCCATGCGATAGGCCGCGGTGCGCACCAGCGGATGCCGGAACAGCACCGACTGGCCGGTCACCGTGATCATGCCGGTGCGTTCGGCGTCGGCGAGCGGCTCCGCGCCGGAACCCAGGGTCGCCAGCACGCGCAGCACCAAACCCAGCGACCCGGATTCGTCGGTCGCCGCGACCAGCAAGGCCAGCCGGGTCGGTTCCGGCAGGTGTGCGATGTGCTCCTGGAACCCCGATTGCAGCCGTTCGGACAGCTCCGGCGGACCCACCGGCGGCGCGTCCAGATTCATCCCCGGCAGCTCCAGCACGGCCAGCGGATTACCGCCGGATTCGGCCAGCACCCGCTCCCGGATCTCGAAGGGCAGGTTGGGAATCCGCTCGGCCAGCAGGGACCGCGTCTGCTCGGCGTCGAGCCGGCGCGGCACCAGCACCTCCAAACCCGGCGCCGTGAAGTCGGGCCGCCCCGCGAAAACCATCACCACGCCCTCGGCTCCCAGCCGGCGCGCCGTGAACAACAGCGCGTCCAGTGAGGCGCGGTCGACCCATTGCGCATCGTCGATCAGGCACAGCACCGGCCCCCGCGCCGACAATTCGGCCAGCAGCGACAGCGTCGCCAGCCCTACCAGAAATCGTTCCGGATCTTCCGCCGCATCCAGCCCGAAAGCCGCGGACAGCGCGCTGACCTGCGGCTGCGGCAGTCCCGGCAGCAGCTCCAGCGCCGGTTCCAGCAAGCGTCGCAATCCCGAATACGGCAGCGGCGCCGCCGATTCCATCCCCACGCACCGCAGCACCCGCCACGCCGGATCCGCCACCTCCGCGGCCAGCTCCAGCAGCACCGACTTGCCCGCCCCGGGCTCGCCGATCACCGCGACCGCACCGCTGCGCCCCGCCATCCCCGCGGCCAACAGTCGTGCGATCCGTTCCTCTTCCCGATCCCGCCCGTAAAGCCGCACCACGGACTACTCCTCCTCGATCGGCACCAGCCGCGCGAGCTCCACCCGGCTCCGCACCCCCAATTTCGGGAATGCCCGATACAGGTGATGCCCCACCGTCTTAGGACTGATCGACAACCGCGTCCCGATCTCGTTATTGGTAGCGCCCCGCGCCGCCAGCCGCACCACCTGCATCTCCTGCGGCGTCAACACGTCCAGCACACCGCTTGTTCCGCGTGTGGCAATGGTCGCTTCCGTGTGCTTCGCCGGCTTTCCGGGTGTATGCGGACGCGCCGCAGGCGGGGAAATCAGCCACCCGGACGGTGATATCCCGGCGGAGTTCGACCCCGCGCCAGCGGTATTCGCGCGGGGCGGGAAGCCGGCGACGCCGCGAGAGCCGTGCACGGCAAACAGGGAACCCGCCGCACCGCGGAGAGGGTGTGTGGTGGATGGGGCACTTGCCGCGCACAGTTCGGCGTACGCGCGGTCGGCCCAGGGGCGGGCGCGCAGGCGTTCGAAGGTGGCCGAGGCGGAGCTCAGATGGGCGCGGGCGGTGAGGAGGCGGCGATTGCGGCGGAGCCATTCGCCGTAGAGCAGTTCGGTGCGGGCGTGATCGAACCGGCGTTCGTCGGTGGCGTGCAGGGCGAGGGCCTGTTCGAAGCGGGCGGGGTCGCCGTCGAGCAGGGCCTGGCAGCGCAGGCGCAGGGCGCGGATCCAGGTGGTGCCGGTGGCGTCGGCGAACGCGGCGAGGGCGGCATACGGTGCGGCGGCGCGGTCCGGGGTGCGGTGGCGCACAGCGGCTTCCACACGGTCGGCGAGCAGGTGCGGCCATTGGCCGAGGGGGCGCAGGGGACCGGTGCCGAGCGCTTCGCCGCGATGCACGGCGGCCTCGAAATTGCCCTGGGCGAGATCCAGGAGCAGCAGCGCCCATTCGCAGTGCGCGGCGTCGATGGTGTTGCGGCCGCGTTCGGCCCGCCGCGCCTGGCGTTCGGTCAATTCCCGGCAGCGGTCCGCGTCGCCGCGAATGGCATTGAGCACGGCCAGGATCGATTCGGCGTGCAGCACCCGGTTCGGGAGTTCGCCGCCGTCGTTGAACCGGCCGACGTCCAGGCAGGACGCTTCCGCGGTCTGCGCGGCGAGCAGGCAGGACGCCTCCGCCGCGGCGAAATGGCCGAGGAGCAATTGCGTGGTGGCCAGCGAGGCGTGCACGGCGGGGGTGCGGCAGATCATGCCGCGCGCGGTGTAGGCCCCGGCGACCCCGAGCAGCAGATCATGGGCGTCGCCGGTATCGCCGGTGAGCGCGGCCAGCAGGGCCAGCAGGAAACGCAGCGCCGGATCGGGCAGCTCCCGGCAGGCCGCCACCGCCGCCCGGATGGCCGCCGCGCCCGCCGCGAATTGCCCGGTGAACAACAGATTCGGGCCTTCGACGGCAGCCAGTAGCGGTTCCCACGCCGCATCCAGCCGGAGCTCGCGCATGCGTCGCACCGCCACCTGCGCGGCGGGCAGATCGCCGGTGGTCCAGGCCGCGCGAGCGGCATCCATCAACGCCACCGCCGCCTGTTCGGGATGGGTGGCGGCGAGCTCGTCGGCCGCGCCCAGCGACAGTTCGTAGGCGGCGGCGATGGACCCGTATTCGAAAGCCATGCGGGCGCGCAGGTTTCGCATATTGGCGCGGTCGACGACATCCAGGGCGGTCGAATCGATGCGATCGGCCTGCGCCAGCGCCTGTTCCGGGCGGCCCGCGTCGGCGAGCGCCTCGACCGCGCGAATCCGCCGGGCGCCGCGCCGGACTCGATCCGGGCTGAGATTCGCGGCCCGCTCGAAAGCGGAGGCCGCGGCGGCATAGGCGGCGCGATCGTAGGCCCGGTCCGCGGCGGATTCCAGCGTGGCGGCGACGGTTTCGTCCGGTGCGGCAGTGGCGAAGGCGAGATGCCAGGCCTGCCGGTCCGGGTCGCCGGCCAGCGCTTCGGCCAGTGCGGCGTGGACGGCCAGGCGCTGGGTGAACGGGGCCAGCTGGTAGGCCGCCGCCCGTTTCAGCGGATGCCGGAAGGACACGGTGTCCCCGGAAACCGAGAGCATGCAGGTGTGCTCGGCCGCCGTGAGCGCCTCGTCGCCGAGCCCGAGCCGCCGCAGCGCGCCCCGCACCACCCGCGCGTCCCCGGTCTCCTCGGCCGCCGCCACCAGCAGCGCCAGCCGGGCCGTTTCCGATTGCGCGGCAATCTGATCCTGATAGCCGAGCCGGAGCCGATCCGGCAGCGGCAGTGGGCCGATCGGATGGGCGTCGAGGTCCATGCGCGGCAATTCCAGCACCGCCAGCGGATTTCCGGCCGCCTCGGCCAGCACCCGGTCGCGCCGCTCCGGCAGCAGCGCGGGAAAACGATCCCGCAGCAGCGCCCGCGACTGCTCGGCATCCAACGGCGACAGGCGCATCCGCTGCGTCACCCGCGGGGCGTACGGCGGCCGGGCCGCGAAGATCAGCAGGGCCCGATCGCCGCCCAGCCGGTGCGCCGCGAACAGCAGCGCGTCCGCCGAAGGCCGATCCAGCCATTGGGCGTCGTCGATCAGGCACAGCAGCGGACCGTCCGCCGCCAGCTCCGCCAGCAATGCCACCGTCGCCCGCCCCACCATGAATCGGTCGATGGGCGTCACGGCGCTCAACCCCAGCGCCCCGCGCAACGTGTCGCGATGCACCGCCGGCAGCTGCTCTACCCGACCCAGCATGGGGTACAGCAGCAATTGCAGCCCGGCGAACGGCAATTCGGATTCGCTCTCGATCCCGGCGCAGCGCAGCACCCGCCAAGAGCCGTCCACCAGCTCCGCGGCGCGCCCCAACAGCGCGGATTTCCCTTCGCCCGGATCGCCCAGCACCGCCAGCGCCCCACCCCGGCCGTCCGCGGCCGCCGCGATCAGCGCACCGATCCGCCCCAGCTCCGCCGCCCGGCCGTAAAGCATGGTGCTCAAACTGTTTCGGCCGTCTCCCGGTAGCACTCCGTCTGTTGCCTGGTCCCTCACTTTAGGTCATTCGCCCGATACCACCCGCCACGTTTCAACCCGCAGCATCGTCATATGGGTACGAGCGCCGCCGGGGCGCTTCCCCTCATGAACAGAAGCCGCCGATGATTCACGCCGCATCGAATGGATATGCCTACCGTGGCCGCCCGCTGCGGGAGCCGCGGCGGCTTCCCTGAACTGAGTGCTGGTCGGCCGGTTCGGCCCATCGCGGTTCCCAACCGCCGCGACGCCGGACCGGCGGGCACCCCCGCAGCGCTCGGGCGGGGTCTCGGAGGCACATCCCTCCGGGACCCCGCGCTTCCCTTCGTTTGCCCCCGATCCGGCCAGGGGCTTAGGTTGTCGAGGTGCTGTACGGTCGGTTTCGCGAAATGCAGCAGCTCGGCACCCTGCTGGATGCCGCCGCCGCGGGCCGCAGCGCCGTATCGGCACTGGTCGCCGAAGCCGGCGAAGGCAAATCCGCACTGCTGCAGTACGCCCGGGAGCTGGCCGGCCCGAATTGGCGGGTGCTGCGCTGTTCCGGCGTCGAGAGCGAATCCGAACTGCCCTTCGCGGGCCTGCAGATGCTGCTCGGCCCCGCCCTCGAACGCATCGGCCAGCTGCCCGATCCGCAGCATCGCGCGCTCGGCGGCGCGCTCGGGCTCTGCCCTTCGGACGGCGCCGACCGCTTCCTGATCGGCGTCGCCACCCTCACCCTGCTCGCCGAACTCTCCGCCGACGGCCCGGTGCTCTGCCTGATCGACGACGCCCAATGGCTGGACCGCCCGTCCGCGGACGCGCTGCGCTTCGCCGCCCGCCGGCTCGGCGCGGAAGGCATCGCCATGCTCTTCGCCGCGCGCCGCGAATTCGATTGCGGCGGACTGCCCGAACTGCGCCTCGGCGCGCTCGACGCCACCGCCGCCGCCGAACTGCTGCACGACCGCTGGCCCGGCCTCACCCCCGACCAGCGCGACCGGGTGCTCGCCGAAGCCGCCGGAAACCCGTTGGCGCTACTGGAATTCCCGCACATGAACCGGGACGCCTCACCCGCCGAACCGCTGCCGCTGCCGGTGCGGCTGCAATCGGGTTACGAACAGCAGATCGGGCGGGAGAACGAAGGCGCGCGCATCGCCATGCTGGTGGTCGCCGCCGAGGAGAGCGGTGACCTGGGCCTGGTGCTGCACGCCCTGCAACTGCTCGGGCACGGCGCCGACGCGCTGGCCCGCGCCGAACAGGCCGGCATGGTGGTGATCACCGGGCAGGCCGTGACCTTCCGGCATCCGCTGCGGCGCTCGGCCGCCTATCACGCCGCGTCCTTCACCCAGCGGCTCGCCGTGCACGCCGCCCTGGCCACCGTGCTCGCCGACGACCCGGCCCGGCGCGCCTGGCATCTCGCCGCCGCCAGCACCGGACCCGACGAATCCGCCGCGGCCGCACTGGAAGCCGCCGCGGAACTGGCCCGGGAACGCACCGGGCACGCCTCGGCCGCCGTCGCCCTGGAACGCGCCGCCCGGCTCACCCCCGATCCGGCCGCCCGCGCCGGGCGCATGGTGCTCGCCGTCGAGGCCGCCGCGTACGGCGGGCACACCGAGCGCGCGCAACGCCTGGCCGACGAAGCCGAACGGCTGCCGCTCGGACCCAGCGAACGGGCCCGGGTGGTGGGCACGCGGGGACTATCGAATTCGAATTCGGTTCGCTGCGCCGGGCGCATCAGCTCATGCTGGACGCCGCCGGGTACGTCACCGAGGCCGAACCGGCGCGGGCCTCCTGGCTGCTGGTGGAGGCCGGGCGCATCGCCTGGACCGCCGGCGACGCCGCGAGCTGCGTGGTGGCGCACGATCGGCTGGCGGCGCTGCCCGCGGATCAGGTGGCGATACCGCTGTCGGCGCTGCGCGGCGGGATGGCCATTCTGGAGGGCGATCTGGCCGAGGGCGTCGCCCTGATCCGGGCCAATGTCGCGTTCGCGCCGGCGGTGCCGCTCGAAATGATCTCGCTGCGCATGGCTTTCGCGCTCCAGGCCGCACTGATCGGCGATATGGTCAGCGCGCGTGAGCAATTGACCGAACTGTCCGATGTGGTGCGTGATCGCGGCATGGTCGGCTGGTGGCCCACCATCGGCTGCACGCTTGCCACCGCCGAGTTCATTCTGGGGCGACTGCGCGAAGCCGAGGTGATCGCCGCCGAAGTGGTGCGCATCGCGACCGATATCGGGCATCCCAACCGGGTCGCCGGGGCCGAGTCCGTCCTGGCGCTCATCGCCGCGCTGCAAGGCGACGAACAGCGCTGCCGCGAACTGGCCGAACGCAATCTGCGCAGCGCCACCGGCGATCACAGCGCGGTCGACGCCACCCATTGCGAATGGGCGCTGGCGCTGCTCGACCTCGGCCAGGGACGGCACGGACAGGCCCTGGAACGGCTCGAGGCGCAGCACCAGTTGCCGTCGCAGGCGCGCGGGCACTGGCTGGACCTGCTGTCCGATCTCGTCGAAGCGGCCGTGCGCGCCCGGCAGCCCGGACGCGCCGACGCCGCCCTGGCCGAGATGACGGAGTGGGCCAAGGCCATCGACAGTCCGTGGGCCGACGGTCTGGTGTGCGGTTCGCGGGCCCTGCTGAACGGGGACGGCGAGCTGTTCGCCCGCGCCCTGGAACTGCACGCCACCGCCGAACGCTGGTACGACCACGCCCGCACCGCGCTGGTCTACGGCGAATGGCTGCGCCGCGAACGCCGGATGGCCGAGGCCCGCACCCAGCTGCGCAAGGCCCTGGAGACCTTCGACCGGCTGGGCATGACGCCGTGGGCCGAACACGCCCGGATGGAATTGCGCGCCGCGGGTGAGGGTTCCGTGCCCGAACCGGAGAACAATGTGGTCGCGCTGCTCACCCCGCAGGAACTCCAGGTGGTGCGGCTGGCGGCGGAGGGGGCCACCAACAAGGAGATCGCCGCCCAGCTGTTCCTGAGTCCGAAAACCGTGGGCCACCACCTGTATCGGGCGTTTCCGAAGCTCGGCGTCAGCAATCGGGTGGAGCTGGCGCGGCTGCGGCTGGCCTGAGCGCCGGGCGCGCCGCCTGGCGAGCCGTGCGGAACCGCCACCACCGCAGCGGGATTCGATTCACAATGATCGGGTAACCGTAGGTACGGGGGTTCCGCATCGCCACCTCGGGGGAGGCCATGGTCACCACACACCAAGATCCCGGGCGCGCCGGCGATTCCGGAACCGTGGTCGATCGGGCCTTCGCCGCGCTGCTGGTGTTCTGCGCGACCCTGGCGCTGGCCGAACTGGTCGCCATGCTGCTCGGCGACGCGCGCGATCGGTATCAGACCTGGTATCTGGACGCGCTCATCTATCTGCCGCCCGGCGTGGCGATTCTGCTGGTGGGGGCGCTGCTGGTGCCGCTGGTACTGCGCCGGCGCTTCCGGGCCACCCTGGTGCGCGGGGTCGGGGCGGTGGCGATCGGGCTGCTCTTCGGCAATGCCCTGTGGGCGGGGCTGAAACTGTCGGTGGTGCTGGATTCGAGCCTGGAGCTGAACCGGACCGGACTGCTGGTTCGCTTCTGGGTCAGCGTGATTCTGGCCGGGGTGTCGGCGCTGGCGGGGGTGCTGGGTGTGCTGGCCGCCGTGGTGGACCGGCCGCGCGGAACCGGCGCGCGCTCCGGCGTCGGCCCGCGCGTGGCCCGATCCGATCGGCTGCTGGCATTGCTGCTGCTGACGGGGGTCCTGGCCGCCGTGGCCGGTACCTTTCTCACCCAGTGCTATCTGCGGACTCAGCTGGAACCGACACCGTTCTCTTTCGGCGAGACCCAGACCCGGGTCGATGCCTTCACCGCACTGGACTTGCTACCCAGCCTGCACGTGTACCTACCCTGGCTGGGGGTGTGGGGTGGGGCCGGCGTGCTGCTCGCCATCGGCAGCCAGTACCGGCTGACCACGCCCCGGCCCGAACTGCGCACCGCCGCACTGCTGTTCGCGGGCGTCGGGCTGGGACCGGCCGTACACGTGCTCGCCGCCGACTGGGCCACCTACCGGGACCGGCACGAATACCTGTATCGCGGTCTGCTCGAAGTCCGGCTGGGTCCAGGCGCTCTCGCGTTCGTCCTGGCGGGGGTGCTGCTGAGCGCCGCGCTGGCCGCCGGGTTCCGGGTGCTGACGCATCCGCCGGCGGACCCGGATCCGGCTGTCACCGAGGCGGATTCGACGCCGGCTCCGGACACCCCGCCCGCCGCGGTGGAGCCGGAGCCGTACACCATCGACGACTGGTGATCAGTCGCGGTGCTCGCGGTACCAGCGGATCAGCGCGTCGGTGGACGAATCCGCCTGCGGCTCGGGCGCTTCGGCCGAAGTGAGCAGCGGCTCCAGCGCCAGCGCCTGCTGCTTGCCGAGTTCCACGCCCCACTGATCGAAGCTGTCGATGCCCCAGATCGCGCCCTCCACGAACACCTGGTGCTCGTACAGGGCGATGAGCTGTCCCAGCACCGACGGCGTCAGCCGCGGGGCCAGAATGGCGGTGGAGGGGCGATTGCCCGGCATCACCTTGTGCGGCACCAGTTCCGGCGGGGTGCCCTCGGCGGCGATCTCCTCGGCGGTCTTGCCGAACGCCAGCACCTTGGTCTGGGCGAACAGATTGCTCATCAGGATGTCGTGCATGCTGCCGGTGCCGTCGATGGTGGGCAGATCGTCGGTGGGACGGGCGAATCCGATGAAATCGGCCGGCACCAGCCGGGTGCCCTGATGCAGCAGCTGGTAGAAGGCGTGCTGGCCGTTGGTGCCCGGCTCGCCCCAGAAGATCTCACCGGTCGACGAGGTGACCGGGGTGCCGTCGGCGCGCACCGACTTGCCGTTGGACTCCATCGTGAGCTGCTGCAGATAGGCGGGAAAGCGCGCCAGATCGTTCGAATACGGCAGCACCACACGCGATTCCGCGCCGAAGAAATCGGAGTACCACAGGCCGAGCAGGCCCAGCAGCACCGGCGCGTTCTCGTGCAGCGGCGCGGTCCGGAAATGCTCGTCCACGGCGTGCATTCCGGCCAGGAACTCGGCGAACCGCTCCTTGCCGATCACCGTCATGACCGACAGGCCGATGGCGGAATCGACCGAATAGCGGCCGCCCACCCAATCCCAGAAGCCGAACATATTGGCGGTGTCGATACCGAAGGCCGCCACCCGATCCGCGTGCGTGGACACCGCCACGAAATGCTTGGCCACCGCCGCCTCGCCGAGCGCGGCCACCAGCCAGCGCCGGGCCGCCGTGGCATTGGTGAGCGTCTCCAGGGTGGAGAAGGTCTTGGACGCCACCACGAACAGGGTGGTGGCGGGATCCAGGCCTTCGAGCTTCGAAACCAGGTCGGCGGGATCGACATTCGAGACGAAGCGGGCGGAGATGCCGGCGTCGGCGTAATGCCGCAGACCCTGATACACCATGGCGGGCCCCAGATCCGAGCCGCCGATGCCGATGTTCACCACCGTCGTGATGCGCTCGCCCGTCGCGCCGCGCCACTGGCCGGAACGCACCGAATCGGTGAATTCGCCCATGCGCCGCAGGACTTCGTGCACCTCGGCGTCGACCTGCTCGCCGTCCACCACCAGGTCGCCCCCGGCGGGCCGCCGCAGCCAGACATGGCCGACCGACCGGTCCTCGGAGGTATTGATGCGCGCACCCGCGAACATGGCGTCCCGGCGCTCGGCCACCCCGGCGGTCTCCGCCAATTCGACCAGCAGGTCCAGGGTTTCGCGCGTCACTCGATGCTTCGAATAGTCGATGTGCAGATCGCCCACCCCAACGATCAGCTCCCGCCCGCGCTCGGTGTCCTCGGCGAAGAACTCACGCAGATGCCGACCCGCGATGGACGCATGATGGTCGTGCAGTTTCCGCCAGGCCGCCGATGCGGTGATGTCGCTGCTCACGTTCGCCGAGGGTACAACCCTCTCCTGCGACCCGCAGGTAACAACAGGTTATTCGCGGGTTCCCGCAGGGCCGAAGGACGGCTCGGGCGACCCGTATTCGCGCAGACCGCCCCCGCTCCTACCGGAGCGGGGGCGGGGCTTTCGTGGGGGAACGCCGGTCCGCCCGCATGTTCTTTTCGGGAAATGTCCGGTCCGCCCGGATGGGCGGACCGGACATCGCTCACAGTGGTGAGGAATAGGCTGGGTCACATGGTGTCGGAACGCGAAGTACTCGAGTCCATTCCTACGCAGCTCTGGATCGGCGGGCCGGTCGATGCCACGGGAGGTAAGACCTTCCCGGTGCACAACCCGGCGACCGGGGAGACCCTGGTCGAAGTTGCCGACGCCAGTCCCGAGGACGCCGTGCGGGCCCTTGATGCGGCCGCGGCGGTGCAGGCCGAGTGGGCGGGGACTCCCGCTCGCGAGCGCGGGGAGATCCTGCGCCGGGTGTTCGAGGCGATCACGGCGCGCACCGAGGAATTCGCGCTGCTGATGACCCTCGAGATGGGTAAGGCGCTCCCGGAGAGCCGCAACGAAGTCCGCTACGGCGCGGAGTTCTTCCGCTGGTTCAGCGAGGAAGCCGTGCGCGTGCACGGGCGCTATCAGCACGCGCCCGCCGGGACCGGCCGCATCCTGGTGCACAAGCAGCCCGTCGGCCCCTGCCTGGCCATCACCCCGTGGAACTTCCCGCTCGCCATGGGCACCCGCAAGATCGGCCCCGCCCTGGCCGCCGGCTGCACCATGATCGTCAAGCCGGCCGGCGAAACCCCGCTGACCATGCTGGCGCTGGCCAAGCTGTGCAGCGAGGCGGGTCTGCCCGACGGCGTGCTGTCGGTCATCACCACCAGCCGCTCCAGTGCGGTGACCGCCCCGCTGCTCACCGATCCGCGCCTGCGCAAGCTCACCTTCACCGGCTCGACCGGCGTCGGTAAGAAGCTGGTCGAGGCGTCCGCGCACGGCCTGCTGCGCACCTCCATGGAACTCGGCGGCAACGCCCCCTTCGTGGTCTTCGACGATGCCGATCTCGATGCCGCCGTGCAGGGCGCGCTGCTGGCCAAACTGCGCAACGGCGGCGAAGCCTGTACCGCCGCGAACCGATTCCACGTGCAGAACTCGGTGCGCGCCGAGTTCACCGAGAAGCTGGTGGCCGCCATGGGCGAATACAAACTCGGCCCCGGCACCGACCCCGCCACCACGCTCGGACCGCTGGTGAACGAGGACCAGCTGAACACCGTCACCGAGCTGGTCGACGACGCGGTCGCGGCGGGCGCGGAGGTGAAGCTCGGCGGTAAGGCTCCGGGCGGTCCGGGCTGGTTCTATCCGGCCACCGTGCTCAGTGATCTGCCGGCCTCGGCGCGGATTCTGCGCGAGGAAGTGTTCGGACCGGTCGCCCCCATCGTCGGCTTCGATACCGAGGAAGAGGGCCTGGCCGCCGCCAACAACACCGAATTCGGCCTGGTCGCATACGTTTACACGCGGAGCCTGGACCGTGCCCTGCGGGTCGCCGAGGGCCTGGAGACCGGCATGGTCGGCGTCAATCGCGGCGTTATCTCCGACCCGGCCGCGCCCTTCGGCGGCGTCAAGGAATCCGGCTTCGGCCGCGAGGGTGGGTTCGAGGGCATCGAGGAATACCTCGACACGAAGTACATCGCCCTGCCGTGAGGCTTTCCGGGCGCGGCCGCTCGGCCGCGCCCGGGCCTGCTCGCCGGTGGGCGGAAATGAAGAACCGCCCCGGGGTTTACACACCCGGGGCGGCCTGGGGCGGGGTACCCGCGCGTCAACGTAGGTACCGCGTGGTTCTAGGGGGTTAGTGGCCGAGGCGGCCGCGACCCAATCGCAGCAACAGCATGGCGAGGGTGTGACCCTCCTGGCCCAGTTCGCTGAAGCGCTCGAGCACCTTCATCTCGCGGGAATGCACCAGCTTGGGGCCGCCATTGGCCATCCGCGTGCGGCCGATGATGCGCGAGACTTCGGTCCGCCGTTTGATGGCGGCCAGGATCTCGGCGTCGAGCTTGTCGATCTCCTTGCGAAGCGTGTCGATCTCCGCTTCGGAGGGCAGGGCGGCGTCCGCCCCGGTGGCAGGCTCGGTTTGTCCCGTAGTCGAGATGCTCATGCTTTCACTCCTCGTGGTCCCGAACATCGATCGGCCGGTAGTCCCGACCCGTTACCGATCGGTTCCTCACCAAGAAACAGACCTGTTGAGTCTTTCATTCTCCCCCCGGATGAGCACTCGAGTGAATCGCCCCCACGAGTGCCGGTCACGAGGACGAGTCTGCCACGTGGGATGGTCAAACCAAAAAGTGTTCGTTTGTGAATCTCCTGAGTATTTTCCCCGCTCAGGTTCACCCGATGTTCGCCAGACCGGCATTATTCGGACACCTGTGCGATCCGCTGCGACGGCTGTCGGTGCGCGTCGGTAACGTGGATGGACGATGAACACGACGGTGGCAGACGCGCAGAAGACCGAGCAGTTGCTCGAAGGGCTGAACCCGCAACAGCGCGCGGCGGTGGTGCATTCGGGGTCTCCGCTTCTCATCGTCGCAGGCGCCGGCTCGGGTAAGACCGCGGTGCTGACCCGTCGCATCGCCTATCTGCTGGCCGCCCGGAATGTCCGACCTGGCGAAATTCTGGCAATCACCTTCACCAACAAGGCCGCGGCCGAAATGCGCGAGCGCGTGGCCGGGCTGGTGGGGCCGCGAGCAGCGAGTATGTGGGTCTCCACCTTCCACTCCAGCTGCGTGCGAATTCTGCGAACCCAGGCCGCGCTGATTCCGGGCCTGAACACCAACTTCTCCATCTACGACGCCGACGACTCGCGCCGCCTGCTCGGCATGATCAGCCGCGACTTCGACATCGACGCCAAGAAGTACACGCCCCGGCTGCTCGCCACCGCCATCTCCAATCTCAAGAACGAGCTCATCGACCCGGACCAGGCCGCCGCCGACGCCGAGACCGAGGAAGCCGAACTGCCGCGCCTGGTCGCCAAGGTCTACGGCGAATACCAGCGCCGGCTGCGCGCGGCCAACGCCCTGGACTTCGACGACCTGATCGGCGAGACCGTGGCCATGCTGCAGAAGCATCCGCAGGTCGCCGAGTACTATCGGCGGCGGTTCCGGCACGTCATGGTCGACGAGTACCAGGACACCAACCACGCGCAGTACGTGCTGGTGCGCGAACTGGTCGGGTACCACCTGCCCAAGGACTCCGAGGACCGGGTGCCGCCGTCCGAGCTGTGCGTGGTGGGTGACGCGGACCAGTCCATCTACGCATTCCGCGGGGCGACCATCCGCAATATCGAGGAGTTCGAGCGAGACTTCCCGGATTCGGAAACGATTCTGCTGGAACAGAACTACCGGTCCACCCAGCGCATCCTCACCGCCGCCAACGCGGTCATCGCGCGCAATGAGAACCGGCGCGACAAGAAGCTGTGGACCGATCAGGGCGACGGCGATCTGATCGTCGGCTACGTGGCCGACAACGAGCACGACGAAGCCTCGTTCGTGGCTCGTGAGATCGACCGGCTGGTCGATGCCGGCGAGGCCAACTACGCCGACGTGGCCGTGTTCTACCGCACCAACAACAACTCCCGGGCCCTGGAAGAGATCTTCATCCGGATGGGGTTGCCCTACAAGGTGGTCGGCGGCGTGCGGTTCTACGAGCGCAAGGAAGTCCGCGACATCGTGGCCTATCTGCGCGTGCTGGAGAACCCGGACGACGCGGTGAGCCTGCGCCGCATTCTCAACACCCCGCGCCGGGGCATCGGCGATCGCGCCGAAGCTTGCGTGGCCGTGCACGCCGAACAGCGCGGCATCGGCTTCGCCCAGGCGCTGCGCGATGCCGCCGAAGGCAAGGTGGCGCTGCTCAATACCCGCTCGCAGCGCGCCATTTCGAACTTCCTCGACATCCTGGCCGATATCCGCACCGCCGGGGTGCAGGAGGATCTCGACTTCCCGGATGTCGGCAATGTGGTCGAGGCCGTGCTGGACCGCAGCGGTTACCGCGCCGAACTCGAGGCCTCCGACGACCCGCAGGACGGGGCGCGGCTGGACAACCTCAACGAACTGGTCAGCGTCGCCCGCGAATTCAGCTCCGAGGCCCGCAACAATGTCGAGGCGGCGCGCGCGGAAGGCATCCTGCCCGAGGCCGCCGAAGGCGAACCGGACCCCGGCTCGCTCGCCGCCTTCCTGGAACGCGTCTCGCTGGTGGCCGATGCCGACCAGATCCCCGAAGAGGGCTCCGGCGTGGTCACCATGATGACCCTGCACACCGCCAAGGGCCTGGAATTCCCGGTGGTCTTCGTGACCGGCTGGGAGGACGGGCAGTTCCCGCACATGCGCGCCCTCGGCGACCCGACCGAACTGGCCGAGGAACGCCGCCTCGCCTACGTCGGCATCACCCGCGCCCGCAAACGCCTCTACCTCTCCCGCGCGGTCATCCGCTCCGGCTGGGGCCAGCCCGTCTCCAACCCCGAATCCCGCTTCCTGCAGGAGATCCCGGGCCACCTGATGGACTGGCGCCGTCTGGAGCCCACCCCGTCGCAGTCCGGCGGACGCGGTTTCCGCCGCCGCGGCGAAGGCGACGGCCTGGAACGCGACTGGACCCGCGGCGAAAGCTGGAACGAACCCCGCCCGGGTGTCCGCGGTGATCGCCGCCCCGCCCCCTCGGGTTTCGGTGCGGCCAAACGCAACAACGACATCGTGCTGGCCGTCGGCGACCGCGTCACTCACGACAAGTACGGCCTCGGCCGCGTCATAGCCACCGACGGCATCGGCGCCCTCACCACCGCCACCATCGATTTCGGCACCGCCGGCACCATCCGCCTGATGCCCCAGCACGCCCCCCTCGCCAAACTCTGAGCGCCCGGCCGGTTTTCGACAGAACCCGGACGGCGTTCGGAACGTAGTCTCCCTGTGAAAGCGATCCGAACGCATCTCACCGGGGGTTCCCATGGCCGACCTGTCAGCGGACGAGCGTAAGGCGCTCGCCGAGCGCTCGATCCATCTCATGGCCGTGGGCGAGCGCGCCGAATTCGACACCGTGATCCACCCGGACGCGGTGAACCGCGAAGGTTCGATGGAACCGCCCGCCTGCCGAGGCAAAGGCCCCGAAGCCTACTTCGCGACCGCCCAGTGGTTACGCGCCGCCTACACCGAACTCCGCCACACCATCGAAACCGCCGTGGTAGACGGAGATCTCGTAGCCCTGCACACCGTCATGCACGGCCGCCACACCGGCCCCTTCGTCATGTACGACGCATCCGGCAAGATCGACCAGGTCTTCCCGCCCACCGGAAAAACCTTCGCCGTCACCCAATCCCATTGGCTCCGAATCCAGGACGGCTTGATCATCGAACACTGGGCCAACCGCGACGATATGGGCCAGGCCACCCAACTCGGCTGGATCCCGCCCAGCCCCGCCTACCTGGTGCGCATGGCGCGGGCCAAGCGCCAGGCACAGCGCGGCGAATCCTGAACGGAGACATCGTGAGCGCACAGCATGACCATCTCGGCGAAGATCCGGAGGCTGCGGACCTCGCTGCCGCCGCCGCGGCCGGAGAACTTGTTTTCGGTGCGCCCATCGACGCGGATTCGGTGCTACCGCCGCGTTCCGATCCGGAACCTCGCGGGTGAGAACTACCGCCCCGTCCTGAGGGTGGCCCTGTCGCGGTCTCCCTCATGGGGCCGGTGGGCGAAAGACTGGCGGCATGATGCGATACCGACTGTTCGGCCGGACCGGGTTGCGGGTTTCCGAGCTGGTGCTGGGGACCATGGTGCTGGACGAGGCCGACGAATATCGGCGGGTGCTGGGTGTTTTCGCGGACGCGGGCGGGAATTTCATCGATACCGCGGCGTCGTACGGGCGTAGTGAGGAACTGCTCGGGTCGGTGCTGACGGATCGGGACCGGTTCGTGATCGGGACCAAGTACACGCCGACTCGGGATGCGGCGGACCCGAATGCCGGTGGGAATCAACGCAAGAACCTGGTGCTGACGCTCGAGCAGAGCCTGCGGCGGCTGCGAACCGACTACATCGACGTGTACTGGGTGCACATCTGGGATCGGCACACGCATATCGAGGAGACCATGCGGGCGCTCGACGATGTGGTGCGGGCGGGCAAGGTGCTGCACATCGGCATCTCGGACGCACCGTCGTGGGTGGTCGCGCAGGCGAATACCCTTGCGCAGTACCGCAATCAGACTCCGTTCGCCGGACTCCAGGTCCCGTACAACCTGTTGTGGCGCGATATCGAGCGCGAATTGCTGCCCATGGCCGAGGCTTTCGGCATGAGCGTGACCACCTGGGCTCCGCTGGCCCAGGGCACCCTCTCGGGTCGTGTCGGCAGCAGAACCGACCCCGCGCAGCGCACCCCGCGCCAGCAAGCCGCCGTGGCCGCCGTCGACAAGGTGGCCGCCGAATTGGGCGTCCCCCCAGCCCATGTCGCGATCGCCTGGACCCGCCACCGCTCCCACGCGGTGCTCCCCATCATCGGCGTCCGCAACGCCGCCCAACTCACCGAAAGTCTCGGCGCAGCCGCCCTGACCCTGCCCGCCGAAGCCATCGCCACCCTGGAAGCCGCCGCCCCCTTCGAACCCGGCTTCCCCTACGACTTCGTAACCGGCTGCGACACTTCCCCTCGCATCTACGGCGACACCGTCGACCGCGTAGACCCCCGCCGCTGACCCGAACCGCCTGCGACACCCAGCCGCATCGTGTCCCGCGCGGACATCCCTCTCCATGGTGTTGTGCGGGCGCGCCGCTTCTGCGGCGCGCCCGCCCTTTCTCTTTCCACACAATGCGAATTGCCCCGGGCTCCATTGGAGTCCGGGGCAATTCGTGTTCAGGGGGCTAGTCGCGTTGTACGCCGAGGGAGATGCCTCGGGAGGCCAGCCAGGGGAGGGGGTCGATCTTGTCTACGCCGTTGAGCCAGACTTCGAAGTGGCAGTGGGGGCCGGTGGAGAAGCCGCGGTTGCCTACGGTGGCGATCTGGTCGCCCGCCATGACGCGCTGGCCCTGGGAGACGGTGGCGGTGTCGATGTGGCCGTAGATCGTGACGGTGCCGTCGTCGTGTAGGAGGCGGACCCACATGCCGAAGCCGGAGGCCGGGCCGGCTTCCAGGACGGTGCCGTCGGCGACCGCGTAGATCGGGGTGCCGATGGGGGCCGCGACGTCGACGCCGAGATGCTGTACGCCCCAGCGGATGCCGTACCCGGAGGTGTAGTTGCCGCTGGTGAACTTCATGAACAGCGGGCGCAGCTTGGCGGCCTCCTGCGCGGCCAGGTCGGCGGCGTACTGCTGACCCTTGCGCAGAATGTCGTTGAACTGGTTGAGGTCCACGGGCGCGCCGACATTCAGCACCTGGGGCGCGCCGGCCGGAGCGTTCTCGGTGAGACCGATGGTCTCCGCCGAGGCGATCTCCTTGACCTGCGCGGCGGCCTGGAATTCGACGGTGTCGGAAGGCGATGCGGCGGATTCGAGTCCGGTGTGCCCGGCCGCGACCACCGCACCGGCGGCCACGGCGACCACCGCGGCACGGCCCTTGAGCGCGGTCGGGGGAGCGGGCAGGCGGTGCGCGCCACCGGCGGCACGGCGGCGGCCACCGGAACGCGGCGCGGCCTCGTCGGCATCCGCTTCCGGCTCGCTGTGATCGAGACGCGCGCCGTCACCGGAGAACCGGAGCTCTTCCCCGGAGGCGGTGCGGAAGCTGTAGACCGGCCGGTAATCGCCGGAGGGGCTGGGATCCGCGGAAGGGTCCCAGTTGGAACGCGATTGGGAGGCCCAGGCGTTCGGGTTCGGCGCGGCCCAGCCATTGGCGGTCGGCGCGGCGAAGGTCTCGGTGGCCTGCCAGTCGGACTGCGAATCGTCCCAACCGGTCTCGGCGGCGGCCGCGGCGCCCGAGTTGTCCCATTCGGCGGCGGCGTTGTCCCACTGCCCCTGCGCATCCCAGCCGGACTGGGCGGCCTGGTAGTCGGATTGCCCCGCCTGCCAGTCGGACTGCTGCTGCCAATCGGCGTCGGCGGCCCAGCCGGAATCGGCCGGAGCGGACCAGGAGCGGGCGTCCCACTGATGCACGGTGCCCTGCCCGTGATTCACGGAAGCCCCGAAATGCGTTGCCCCGCCGTAGTTCTCGGAATCCTCGCGATAACGGTGCCCGTGTTTGGCGCGATTGGGCGAGGGAAAGGAATCGTCGTTCATGCGATCTGTCCCGAGTAGAGCGGTGAGGCCGGCGGTGCGCCTGCGGAGCTGCTCTTCACCTGCGGAGCGCTGTGCTGCGTCAAGCCTGCCGTCCTCCTGTCGTGACCGGGTTGTGACATCGACCGCATCGACGGTAACGAAACGATTGCGGGTCAGCAAGCGATGGACCCGGTTCGACACGCTGCTGTGACATTCATCACCTTGCGCGCACGAATTTCCGCACTGTGCTCCGGGTAACCAAGTGAGCCGGTTCCACTACAAACCGTAGTACCCCGTATCACTCTCCGGGATTCGTGTGTCCTACCTGGCGCGTGGTCAACAAGCTACTCGCGAGTAGCAAAAACGCGGTCTCTACCAGCAGCGGAGACAGTACCGTGACCTGCGCCACTTAGGCTGTATGCGGCTGATTTCGGCTCCATGTGACTGATTAGAGTCCGACCCTGACCCGGCTGACCTTTTCGAGCGACCTGCAAGCAGTCGCTACGGCCAGACGACGGGCCGCCAACCAAGACGTTGTCACAACAACGCAGACGAGACGGTGAGTACATGGATCTCTTCGAATATCAGGCGAAGGAACTCTTCGTGAAGCACGGAGTGCCTTCGTCGGAGGGCCGCGTCACGGACTCGGCCGAGGACGCCCGTGCCATCGCGGAAGAAATCGGCAAGCCTGTGATGATCAAGTCGCAGGTCAAAGTCGGTGGCCGCGGCAAGGCCGGTGGCGTGAAGTACGCCGCCACCCCGGACGACGCCTTCACCCACGCGTCCAACATCCTGGGCCTGGACATCAAGGGCCACATCACCAAGAAGGTCCTGGTCGCCGAGGCCAAGGACATCGCGGCGGAGTACTACATCTCCTTCCTGCTCGATCGTTCCAACCGCACCTACCTGGCCATGTGCTCGGTCGAGGGCGGCATGGAGATCGAAGAGGTCGCGGCCACCAAGCCCGACCGCCTGGCCAAGGTTCCGGTCGACGCCGTCAAGGGCGTGGACCTGGCCTTCGCCCGCAGCATTGCCGAGCAGGGCCACCTGCCGGCCGACATCCTGGATGCCGCGGCGGTCACCATCCAGAAGCTGTGGGAAGTCTTCATCAAGGAAGACGCGACCCTGGTCGAGGTCAACCCGCTGGTGCGCACCCCCAACGACGAGATCCTGGCCCTCGACGGCAAGGTGACCCTGGACGAGAACGCCGAGTTCCGTCACCCCGACCACCTCGAGTTCGCGGACATCGACGCCACCGATCCGCTCGAGCTCAAGGCCAAGGAGAACGACCTCAACTACGTCAAGCTCGACGGCGAGGTCGGCATCATCGGCAACGGCGCGGGTCTGGTCATGTCGACCCTCGACGTGGTCGCCTACGCGGGCGAGAACCACAACGGCGTCAAGCCGGCCAACTTCCTCGACATCGGTGGCGGCGCCTCGGCCGCCGTCATGGCCGCCGGCCTGGATGTCATCCTGGGCGACTCCCAGGTCAAGTCCGTGTTCGTGAACGTCTTCGGCGGCATCACCGCCTGTGACGCGGTCGCGAACGGCATCGTCGGCGCGCTCGAGACCCTGGGCGAGGCGGCCTCCAAGCCGCTGGTCGTCCGCTTGGACGGCAACAAGGTCGAAGAGGGCCGCAAGATCCTCGCCGACTTCAACCACCCGCTGGTGACTCTCGCCCAGACCATGGACGAAGGCGCCGACAAGGCCGCCGAACTGGCCGCGGCCAAGTAAAGGACACGAACCAACATGTCTATCTTCCTGAACAAGGACAACAAGGTCATCGTCCAGGGCATCACCGGCGGCGAGGGCACCAAGCACACCGCGCTGATGCTGAAGGCCGGCACCAATGTGGTCGGCGGCGTCAACGCGCGCAAGGCGGGCACCACCGTCACCCACACCGACAAGGACGGCAACACCGTCGAGCTGCCGGTGTTCGCTTCGGTCGCCGAGGCCATGGAGAAGACCGGGGCCGACACCTCGATCGCCTTCGTGCCGCCGGCCTTCTCCAAGGACGCCATCATCGAGGCCATCGACGCGGAGATCCCGCTGCTCGTGGTCATCACCGAGGGCATCCCGGTGCAGGACACCGCCTACGCCTGGGCCTACAACGTGGAGAAGGGTCAGAAGACCCGCATCATCGGCCCGAACTGCCCCGGCATCATCACCCCGGGCGAGTCGCTGGTCGGCATCACCCCGGCCAGCATCACCGGCAAGGGCCCGATCGGCCTGGTCTCCAAGTCGGGCACCCTGACCTACCAGATGATGTTCGAGCTGCGGGACTTCGGTTTCTCCACCGCCATCGGCATCGGCGGCGACCCGGTCATCGGCACCACCCACATCGATGCCATCGAGGCGTTCGAGAAGGACCCCGAGACCAAGCTCATCGTCATGATCGGCGAGATCGGCGGCGACGCCGAGGAGCGGGCCGCGGCCTACATCAAGGCCAATGTCACCAAGCCGGTCGTCGGCTACGTGGCGGGCTTCACCGCGCCCGAGGGCAAGACCATGGGCCACGCCGGCGCCATCGTCTCCGACGGTGCGGGCACCGCGCAGGGCAAGAAGGAGGCCCTGGAGGCCGCGGGCGTGAAGGTCGGCAAGACCCCGTCCGAGACCGCCGCCCTCGCTCGCGAGATCCTGGAGAAGGCTTCCATCAGCGCTTGATGGTTTCGTGCACCGCTGCCTGACGGCAGCGGTGCACAGGGCGAGGTAGCGGCGCGAGGATCGTGCCCCGCCGCGCAGCCCAAGCCTGCTCGGTGCTGTTCGGCCGAAAGCTCAAGGCCGCCTGTTGTTTTCGGCAGGCGGCCTTTCTCGTTCCCGGAACCGGGTGTGCGGAATCCGTTGTGGCGCACGATCAAGTGGGCGTGTCGCACGGTGTTCAAACCGTGATGTTCGGCGCATTCGAGCCGCTCGGCGCGCGGGCGGTTGGTGGTGACCTGCGGCGTCGAGTGCAGTAGCGTCGATGGAGGTTCGTGAACGACTCGATAGGAGACGACGACATGTCATACCCGACCGGGGGCTCGGGATACAACGCGCCCCAGCCGACGCCGCCCACAGGTTCCGGCTACGGCCAGCCTCCGGCGAGCAGCGCTTCCACCGCGGCTACCGGGTCGGCTGACACCGGCAAGGGCCTGCCGTTCTTCCTGACCATCGGTGTGGCCGCGCTGGGCGTGATCACCTTCCTGTTGGGTCTGCTGCCGTTCGTCAAGCAGAAGAAGAACCTCGACGACATCGATTTCAGTGCCAGCCTGTTCTCGCAGGGCGGCACCACGCCGCTGGCCCTGCTGCTGCTGGCCAGCCTCATCGCAGGCCTGTCGCTGCTGACCAAGCAGCGCTACACCGCGCTCTCGGCCGCCGCCGCGGTGACCGGTTTCCTGGTCGTGCTGTTCCAGGCCTTCTCGCTGCCCGGCTATGTCGAATTGGCCGGTGGCGGTTGGGTTCTGGTGGCCTTCGCCTTCTTCACCGCCGCGGCGGCGGTGGTGGCGCTGCTGTTCGAGCTGGGCATCGTCAAGCCGCCCGCGCCGAAACCGGCCGCGCCGCAGGGTGGTTACGGCCAGCCGTTCAGCCAGACCGGTCCGCAGGGCTACCAGCAGCAGGGCTTCGGCCAGCAGGGCGCCTTCGGGCAGCAGCCGGGCCAGGCGCCGTCCTTCGGCCAGGCCCCGCAGCCGGGTGGTCAGGCCGGTTACGGCCAGCAGCAGCCCGGCGGTTTCGGGCAGCAGCAGCCGTACGGGCAGCAGCAGCCGTCGGCCGGATACGGCACCGGTTCGCAGCCGACCTACGGCCAGCAGCCCGGTTACGGCCAGCAGCAGCCGGGTGGTTACGGCCAGGGCGGCCAGTCCTACGGCCAGCAGCCGCAACCCGGCAGCGCCGAGGCCACGCAGCATTTCGGCGCGCAGCAGCGGCCGGCGCAGCCGTTCGGCGGCGAGCAGAACTCCGATCCGGCCGCGGATGCCACCCGCGCTTTCCGCCCCGGGCAGGACGACAAGTAATTCCCTACTCGCGTAAGGAGCTCCGATGTCGTACCAGGTTCCAGGCTCACCTCCACCGGTTCCGGGAACCGGGTATGGCATCACTCCTCCGCAGGCGGGGCCCGGTCTCGGCGCCCCGCCGGCCGGGGGTCGCGGACCGGCGTTCGGGCTGAACCTCGGTGTCGCGGTCCTCGGGCTCATCGCCTTCGGGCTCGGCTTCGCGCCGTATCTGGCGAGCAAGCCGTACGACATCGGGGGCCGAATCGCCACCGGCGGCTACAACTTCTATCTGCTCGATACCCCGGGCGGCGCGGCGCTGCTCGGGCTGGCGCTGGCGGCGGGCCTGCTGGCGGCGTTGTCGATACTGCCGCAACAGAAATGGGCCGCACCGGTCGCCGTGCTCACCGTGGTCGGGTTCCTCGGCTTCCTCTGCTACGTGCTGAAGTCCCTGGACGACGACACCGAAATGAAGTGGGGCGGCTGGCTGCTGATCTTCCTGCTCTTCGTGCAAGCGGTGCTCGCGGTGGTCGTGCTGCTGTTCGAACTGGGCATCATCAAGTCGCCCGCCAAGACCTTCGCCCCGCAGGCATACGGCGCGCCCAGTTACGGCCAAGCGCCTTACACTCCGGCCCAGCCCCAGCCCTTCGGCTGGACCGGCCCGCAGTCCCAGCCCGGTTTCGGCCAGTCGGGCCCGCAATCGCAACCAGGTTTCGGGCAGTCGGGTCCGCACGCGCAACCGGGCTACGGCCAGTCGGGCTCGCACCCGCAGCCCTTCGGCCAGCCCCCGCAATTCGGCGAATCCGCGCCGCCGCCACAGCCTTACGCCCCGCAGCCGCACGGCCACAGCGGCGCTCATCCGCAGCCCGGCCACGACTTCGGCCAGCCCCCGCCCGGCTATGGCGGTCAACCGGGTTATGGCGGCCAGCCCGGCTACGGCGGCCAACCGGGCTACGGCGCACCCGCCGCGCCCGACCAGTCCTCGCCCTACGCTCCGCCCACGCCGCCGGATACCTCCGCGCCACAATCCGGTTCGGGTACGGACAACAACTAGCCCGTCCGCCGCGCACCAGGTAGCGGGTCGCGCGAGATCGCGCAAATGCGAACGGCCCCGGGATATCCCGGGGCCGTTCGCATACCGGCCTCGAGCCATCCACCGATATCCCGCCGACCGCGGCCGCCCTTTCGGAACGAGCCGGCTGGGCAGGCGAGGATCGGCTCGATGCCGGTACGCCTGTGCTGTCTGGACGGAGGCGCTGGAGCTGCGTCGGTGACGGCGCGTATCGCACGCGATCGGGTTCTACGGCCCGTTGCCGGGGCGGTTGCCTATACGCTCGGATGGGGGAGCGGACCGGGCGGTTCGCTCGACTGACCGATCCGCTGTGATGCCGTGCGGAACGCCTTCCGGTGCGGCGCGCCTGACCCTTTCGTTTGTGAGATGCTGCCACGCTGGTTTTCCATGAGCTCCTCCAGAACGTCCCTGGTTCGCCTGAGCGACAGCGATGCGCGTGATCGGCCGCGCGAGCCGGTGCGGGCGAGCGGGGGCGGGTTCGGGTCGTTGACGCCGGATCGGGCCCGGGTGCTGATGTTCGTGGCGGCGCGGGCCTCGGCGGTGACGCTGCTGGTGATCGTGGTGCTGGTGTTCGGGACGCTGTTCGCGGCGGGCAGCGCCATGACGGGCGCCTCGGGGGCGATCGCGGCGAGCTGGCTTGCGGTGCACCAGGTTCCGCTGGTGATCGGCAAGACCGCCATCGGATTGTGGCCGCTGGTGCCGACCGGATTCATCCTGTGGCTGGTGGCGCGGGATTGCGCCCGCGCCGCCGAACCGGATTGCACGCGTACGGATCTGGGCTGGATCGCGGGCGCGGCGGTGGGCGGCCCGCTGCTGATCACCGCGGTCTGCCTGGCGGTGGCCGACGACGCCTCCGGGGTCACACCGCTGCAAGCCCCCGATACGCTGTCCGCCTTCGCCTGGGTGATCGCCCTGCACCTGGCGGCCGCGGTGGCGGGCATCGGCTCCCGGCACTGGCGCGAATTCACCTATCTGCTGCCGATGCCCTTGCCGCGCTGGGTGATTCCCGGCGCGCAGGCGGGCGTCCGCGCGATCGGCCGGCTGCTGGCCGCCGCCGGGGTGCTCACCGTGGTCTCGTTCCTCGCGCACTGGTCGCGCATCGGCGACACCTTCCACGCGTCCGGCAACTTCGTCGGCGTCATCGGCCTGATCCTGCTGTCCCTGGCCTACCTGCCCAATGTCCTGATCGACGCGATCAGCGTCCTGGCCGGCGGCCAGGTCCACATCGGTTCCGGCTCGCTCAGCCTCTTCGCCATCGACGGCGCCCCCGTGCCCGCCGTCCCCCTGGTCGCCGCCGTTCCCTCCGGCCCGGTCGCGATCTGGTGGCTGGCGCTGCTCATCGTGCCCGCCGCCGTCGGCGTCCTGACCGGCCTGGATTGCGCTCGTGCGAGCGATGATCGGCCCACCGCCCCCTGGGCGACCCTGACCGCGTCCGGCGTCGCGGCCGTCCTCCTCGCCGCACTGGGTGTGATGGCGGGCGGCGACCTCGGCACCTTCGGCTGGATCGGCCCCGACGTCCTGCTCACCACCGCCGCGGCCTTCGTCTGGCTGGCCGTCGCCGGCTACATCGGCATGCTCGGCGGCCGCTGGTTCCTGCTCCCCGCCGCGGGCGGCGCCCTCGGCCTGCTCGGCCGCAAATCCACCCGCGCCGTACCTGCCGAAGACGCCTACGACGACACCGATGACGCGTACGACGACTACGACGACAGCTACGACGACGAGTACGAGTACGCGGATGACGAATACGCCGACGACGACTACGAAGACGACGACTACGACGATGACGACGCCGCCCCGGCCGCGGATTACGACGATCGAGACGATTACGACGACGACTACGACGCCGCGAAACGTTCCGGCACGATCGAACTCGACGGCGAACTCCTCGACGATGACGACGAGCCCGTAGCGACCGCGAGCGGATACGACCCGGATCAGGACTCCGACATCCTCGATGCCGAAGTCGTGGAAGGCGCCGACCGCGACAACTGATCGCTCCGGTCTCATCCCCTCGCTGTTCCCGTGCGCCTCACCCGATGTTGGGCGCTCGCGGGTCGGCGAGGGAGGTCGCTCGCGGTATGGAATTCAGCCGCATCGGCGCCCCGGCTGGCCGCTGACGATCGCGGAAGGCGGCCCGGCTAGGCTCTAGACGGCGGCCTCGCCCCCCGGCTGCTTGTTTTCCGCTCCGACACACAGGGAGTAGTGCGCTGACGTCCACGCCCGCCCAGCTGCTGCCGCCGACCGCGCCCGCGTCCGTCGTGGTGCTGGCTTCCGGCACCGGTTCACTGCTGCGTTCGCTGCTTGCCGCGACCCAGGAATCCGACTATCCGGCGCGAGTGGTCGCCGTCGGGGTGGATCGGGAGTGCGCCGCGACCCAGCATGCCGCAGAGTTCGGGATCCCGCATTTCAAGACCGCGCTGAGCGATTACGACGGCCGTGCGGAATGGGATTGGGCGCTTGCCGAGGCGGTTTCGAGCTATGCCCCCGACCTGGTGGTTTCGGCGGGATTCATGAAGATCCTGGGCCCGGTTTTCCTGGATCGCTTCGGCGGTCGCATCATCAATACCCACCCCGCGCTGCTGCCGGCTTTCCCGGGCGCGCACGGGGTGCGGGACGCGCTCGCGTACGGCGTGCGGGTCACCGGTTCCACCGTGCATCTGGTCGATGCCGGTGTCGACACCGGCCCGATTCTGGCGCAGGAGGCGGTCACCGTACTGCCGGATGACGACGAATCGACCCTGCACGAACGCATCAAGGTCGTGGAGCGGCGGTTGCTGGCGGAGACCGTCGCCGCCGTCGCGATCCGAGGCATTGTCTCCGATGGACGAAAGGCAGTTATCCCAGATGAGCGAGTTCTCCGGTGAGTGAACGCAAGCCGATCAAGCGGGCCCTCGTAAGTGTTTACGACAAGACCGGTCTGATCGAACTGGCCACCGGTCTGCACAATGCGGGCGTGGAGCTGGTCTCGACCGGTTCGACCGCCGGCAAGATCGCCGACGCCGGCATCCCGGTCACCAAAGTGGAAGACCTGACCGGTTTTCCGGAGACCCTGGACGGCCGGGTCAAGACCCTGCACCCGCGCGTGCACGCCGGCATCCTGGCCGACACCCGCAAGTCCGAGCACGTCGACCAGCTGGTCGAGCTCGGCGTGGAGGCCTTCCAGCTCGTCGTGGTGAACCTGTACCCGTTCACCCAGACCGTCGCCTCGGGCGCGAGCATCGACGAATCGGTCGAGCAGATCGATATCGGCGGCCCGTCCATGGTGCGCGCCGCCGCCAAGAACCACCCGTCGGTGGCCGTGGTCGTTTCCACCGGCGACTACGACAGCGTGATCGAGTCGGTCAAGTCCGGCGGTTTCACCTTCGCCGAGCGGACCGCCTTGGCCGCCAAGGCTTTCCAGCACACCGCCACCTACGATGTGGCCGTCGCCAGCTGGATGACCAGCGTCGCCGTCCCGGCCGCCGAGGCCGCGGAAGGCGTGGAAACCGCTGCCGCGCAGCGCTTCCCGGAGTGGATCGGCGCGACCTGGAATCGGGACGCGGTGCTGCGGTACGGCGAGAACCCGCATCAGGCCGCCGCGCTGTACACCAACGAGGGCGGCCCGGCCGGTCTCGCGCAGGCGAAGCAGCTGCACGGCAAGGAGATGTCGTACAACAACTACACCGACGCCGATGCCGCCTGGCGCGCCGCCTACGACTTCGACGGCCCGGCCGTCGCGGTCATCAAGCACGCGAATCCCTGTGGCATCGCGGTCGGCGCGGATATCGCCGAGGCGCACCGCAAGGCGCACGCCACCGATCCGGTGTCGGCGTTCGGCGGCGTGATCGCGGCCAACCGCGAGGTCTCGATCGAGATGGCCGAGCAGGTCGCCGAGATCTTCACCGAGGTCATCGTGGCCCCGTCCTACGCCGACGGTGCGGTGGAAGTGTTGCAGCGCAAGAAGAACGTGCGCGTGCTGATCGCCGAGCCCGCCACCCGCAAGGGCCCGGAGCTGCGTCCGGTCAGCGGCGGCGTGCTGCTGCAGGACCGCGACATCCTCGACGCCGAGGGCGACAGCGCGGCCAACTGGACCCTCGCCACCGGCGAACCGGCCGATGCGCAGACTCTGGCGGATCTCGAATTCGCCTGGCGCGCTTGCCGTGCCGTGAAGTCGAACGCGATTCTGCTGGCCGACGACGGCGCCGCCGTCGGTATCGGCATGGGGCAGGTGAACCGGGTCGATTCCTGCAAGCTGGCGGTGGATCGCGCCGGTGAGCGCGCGCGAGGCGCGGTGGCCGCGTCCGACGCGTTCTTCCCGTTCTCCGACGGTCCGCAGATCCTGATCGACGCGGGTGTGCGCGCCATCGTGCAGCCGGGCGGGTCGATGCGGGACAACGAGACCATCGAGCTGTGCAAGGCGGCCGGTGTCACCATGTACCTGACCGGGGCGCGGCACTTCGCGCACTGAGTCGTAAGCGCTTGTAGCGCAAGGAAGTTCGCAGCCCGGTGGGATCCTGGATCCCGCCGGGCTGTTGCGTGTACGCGTGAACTCCTACTGCGCGCTGACGACCTGCCGGTCGCCGAGCGGCGACTTCAGCTGGATCTCCAGGCTGCCGAAGACGACGTTCATGGTGCACATCTTGCCGACCGCATCGGCTTTGGTCCCGCCGCGCAGTTCGACTTTGACCGTTTTGTCGGTTTCCGTGGTGGTGGCGTCGACCCCGTAACACTCCGGAATCCCGGTCTGGAAGTTCACCGCGATCTTGTCCGGGGCAATCCGGGTCCAGCTGTCGAACGCCATGGCGTGCGGTTTCACGATGGTCGGGTCGGCGGTGAACATCCGGCCCAGCTGCCCGGCCGGGGCCTCGGTCGGGGCGGGGGCCACGGTGGTGGTGGGGGAGCTGGTATTCGATTGCCCGCCATCGGAATCCGACCCGCCGCAGGCCGCGGCGGCCAGCAGCAGCGGCAGGGCGACGGCGATAGCGATCTTGCGGCGTCCGCGAGTCCCGTACATGGCGAACACCCTAGCTCGCCGACACCGTACAGCCGGTTTCGAGCGCTGGAGATGAGGATGTGGCGAACATCTAGCGACACGCTGTCAAAACTTTGATTCACGCGGCGCGTATCCCTGCGGTGACCGGTCGTTCGTTGGTAATTTTGTGACAGATGTGCGAATGCAGTTCAGTGCCATCGACTTATCTGCTTGATCCCCCTCCGGAAAGGACGCACCGTGGGCGACTCGTTGAAGGCCGGCGAAGAACTCAAACTGGGAGAGTCGCTCAAGGGCGGCGCTTACTCCCTCACTCTGCAAGAGGACGGCAACCTGGTGCTGTCGGAGCCTGACGGCAACGTCGTCTGGGCCGCGGGCACCAATGGTCAGGGCGTCGAACGCGCCACCCTGCAGGACGACGGCAACTTCGTCGTTTACAAGTCCGACGGCGCCGCCTGGTCCACCGAGACCAACGGCAAGTCGGCCGACCGCCTGGTCGTCCAGCCCGACCGCAATGTCGTGCTGTACGGCACCGACGGTTCGGCGCTGTGGAGCTCGGGCACCAACACCGACAACCCGCTCCCGGCTCCGGTCGAGGAGATCCACACCGAGGCCGCCGCGGTCGAGGATGTCCCGCCGCCGCCCCCGGCCGCGCAGACCTACACCGTCGAGCCCGGCGACACCCTGTGGGCCATCGCCGAGCGCTTCTACGGCGACGGCAACCGCTACCAGGAGATCGCCAACGCCTCCGGCATCGACAACCCGGATCTCATCAACCCGGGCCAGGTCCTGACCATCCCGTAAACGCGTCAACCGCGGGATGAAAAACGAAGTCCCCCGAGTGCTGACGCACTCGGGGGACTCGCATTTTCGGAGGGATGCCGCTCCCGCCTCGGGGTTTCAGGGGCGGAGCCCCCGAGTCTCTCCCCCTGCGAATAGGGCCCCCGATGCGTAAGCATCGGGGGCCCTTGGCTTTTCATCCCCGGAGGGGAAGCATCGCCGGCCTACCGGCTGGTGAAGGGGAGCAACGCCATTTCACGGGCGTTCTTCACGGCGACGGCGACCTGGCGCTGCTGCTGCGGGGTCAGGCCGGTCACGCGGCGCGAACGGATCTTGCCGCGGTCGGAGATGAACGTGCGGAGCAGGTTCACGTCCTTGTAGTCGACGGTTTCGACGCCGGCGGCGATCAGGGGGTTCTTCTTGGGCCGGCGGGCCTGCTCGGCGCGGACCTTCTTCGACGGTGCTCGCTTCACTGCCATGTCAGCGGTTCCTTACTCACGAGATCGTGGATGCTTACCAGCTCGATTTGTGCACACCGGGCAGCTCTCCGCGGTGAGCCATCTCACGCACGCGCACTCGCGAGAGACCGAACTTCCGGAGATGACCACGCGGGCGTCCGTCCGCGGCGTCCCGATTGCGCAATCGTACCGGACTGGCATCGCGCGGCAGCTTGGCCAGGGCGGACTGCGCGGCGGCCTGCTCCTCCGGGGTGGAGGTGGGCTTGCGGATGATTTCCTTGAGCTCGGCCCGCCGCGCGGCATAGCGCGCCACGATCAGTTTGCGCTCTTCGTTTTTCGCGATCTTCGACTTCTTGGCCACGTCAGCGGTCCTCGCGGAAGTCGACGTGCTTGCGGACGACCGGGTCGTACTTCTTGAGCACCATCCGGTCGGGATCATTGCGCCGGTTCTTGCGCGTCACATAGGTGTACCCGGTCCCGGCGGTGGACTTGAGCTTGATGACCGGACGGATATCGGTCGACTTCGACGCCATCTAAGTGGTCCTTTCTCAGATCTTCTCGCCGCGCGCCCGCAGCCGAGCCACGACCGCTTCGATGCCGTCGCGGTCGATGGTCTTGATGCCCTTGGCTGAGACGTTCAGCGTGATGCGCCGACCCTCGCTGGGCAGGTAGTAGGTCTTGCGCTGGATATTGGGGTCCCAGCGCCGGTTGGTTCGCTTGTGCGAGTGCGACACGGACTTGCCGAATCCCGGCTTCCGGCCGGTGACCTGGCAGATCGCCGACATGGGCACTTCCTTCCGGTCGTTCCTGTAGATGACAATCGTTTTCGACAACGAATGTATTCCAAGGTACCCTCGGCAACCGGTAAATGAAAATCGTTGTCGAAAGGGGTCCCGGTGGCCATCCGACCCACGCCAGAACCCGAGCGCGACCGCCGCACGCCCGTCGTGCTGCTGGCCGGACTCCCGGGCCGCGCCGCCGACGGCGTGGACCGGGCCGCGCGCCTGCTCGGCGCCGAACCCGGCACCGTCGTGGTCCGTCACGATCTGTCCGAACTGCGCGAAGGCGTGGTGCGCCGGACGGTGTCGGCTGACGGCCGGGAGACCGTCAGCGTGCTGGAACTCGCGCACGGCTGCGTGTCCTGCACCTTGCGCGCCGACCTGCTGCCCTACCTGTGCCTGCTGGCGGAACGGGATTCGGTGCGGCGCATCGTGCTCGCCCTGGATCCGGCCTTCGAGGCGGAAGCGGTGTGCCAGGCCATCACCGATGTGGTGGTGTCCGGGGTGGTGGGCCGGGTGGACGGCCCGGCCGGGCGCAGCGTGCGCGTCGAGGCGGTGCTCACCTGCCTCGACGCCCGCGACTGGCTGGCCGACGCCACCGGTGACGAGACCCTCGCCGAGCGCGGGCACGCCACCGCCGAGGATGAGCGCACCATCGCCCAGCTGGCCGTCGGCCAGGCCGAATTCGCCGATGCGCTGGTGGTTTTCGACGGCGGCGCGGAGCTGGGCGACCGGTTGCGCACCTGCGCGGTGCTGGCCCGGCTGGTGCCGCAGGCGCCGACCGCGTTCGTCACCACGCCCGATGCCCTCGATGCCGAGGATCTCGGCCGGCTGCTGCGCTTGATCCCGGAGTCCTCGCGCCGGGGCGCGCCCTTCGATCCGCACGCGCCGCTGCTGCGCGGCCAGCCGCCGCTGGAATCGGATTCCGGTGTGACACTGGTGGAATTCGAGACCGACCGGCCGTTCCATCCCGACCGGCTGCATTCGGCCATCGACGTGCTGCTCGACGGCGTGGTCAGTGCGCGCGGACGGGTCTGGCTGGCGACCCAGCCCGCGGAGGTGGTCTGGCTGGAGTCGGCCGGCGGTGGGCTGCGGGTCGGCGGGGCCGGAAAGTGGCTGGCCGCAATGAGTTCCGAGGAGCTCGCCGAGGTCGATCCGGAGCGGCAGCTGATGGCCTCTTTGCGCTGGCACGAGCACTTCGGCGACCGCCACACTTCGCTGGTGATCCTGGTCGCCGATGCCGATCCGGACGAGATCCGGCACGCCCTGCACTGGGCGCTGGTCGACGAGGACGAGTTGCGGCAGGTGCGGTTCGCGCCCGAACGCGTCGCGCTATGGCAGGACCCGTTCGGCGACCAGCACGAAGA
Organism: Nocardia yamanashiensis; assembly: GCF_021183565.1. Lineage (NCBI taxonomy): Bacteria > Bacillati > Actinomycetota > Actinomycetes > Mycobacteriales > Nocardiaceae > Nocardia > Nocardia yamanashiensis. Next base: position 4,906,783 of record NZ_CP089226.1, on the reverse strand, counting down.
GCCTTGTGACAGTACGAAATCCACGCCGGTCAGCGGCGAAGGCACGTCTCGCAATAACGAAAGGTGATGTGATGAAACAAGGAATCCATCCCGATTACCACCCGGTGGTGTTCGAAGATGTCAGTACCGGGAAGCGTTTCCTGACCCGGTCCACCGCGGTGTCGATGCGCACGGTGGAGTGGGAGGACGGGAATACCTATCCGCTCCTGGTCGTGGATGTCACGTCCGATTCCCACCCGTTCTGGACGGGCAACCAGCGCGTGCTCGATACCGCCGGTCGCGTGGAGAAGTTCGAACGCCGCTACGGTAAGCGCATGCGAAATTCGGCCACCGGAAAGGAGAACTGACAATGGCGGTTCCGAAGCGGCGGATGTCCCGCTCGAATACCCACAGTCGCCGTTCCCAGTGGAAGGCGGCCCCCGTGGACTTGATCCCCGTCAAGGTGAACGGCGTGGTCCATCAGGTCCCGCGCAAGCTGGCGCGGGCGGTCGAGCGCGGTCTGATCGATCTGGACAAGCTCTGAGCAGGTGCCCGGCACGGAAAAGGGGGTCCGGGGATGAAACCCCGAACCCCCTTCTCGCACGGGGTGCAGCCGGGGGCGTTAACCCTCCTTGGCCGCCAGATCCGCCAGCGTCGCGGCGAGCCGGAAGTACTTGTTCTTGCCCAGATCGGCGATGGTCTTGATGCCGAGCGCCTCGAGCGACTGGGCGTCGTGCTTCTCGGTCAGCCCGGCGAGGGCGGACGGGGGAGCGGCGAGAATGTCCTGCAGGGACTTGGTTTCGTAAGCCTTGTCGAGAGCCTTGTCGAGCACAACGTTGACGGCCATCGGGCCTCCTTCGTAGAGCACAAGATCGGACCAGGCCGACGATAGTGGCAATATCCCTGTGTCACCAGGGATCTGCGCGACGTGTTGCGGTTGTATCGCGGATGTCCGGTTTGTGTTGCAGGCGCGAAAAAGTCCCCTCAAAGTTGTGAATTCGTGTTCTACCGGCGGTATTCTCGTCGGCGAGGGCGGGTTCTCCTGAGTATCGGAGAACCCGCTCATCGCCACTTTCGGGCCGGTTTCCCGGCCGTCGAATCAACTGTCGGAAGCGGCAATACGACCGGCAGCTTCCGGCGTTTGTCCCTTTTGTTCGGATTCTTTCCCGTTTCCGTTCGGGCTCGCCCCCCACCCGGGCAAGGGTAGGTCCGGCAGCGCCTGCTCCAGCTTGGCCAGCTGTTCGGCCACCACCGTCGCCGGTCCCTCGATCAGCGAGAAGGGCCACGGCCAGTGATGCCCGCCCAGCCGTTCCACCTCATCCTTCAGCTCCGCGGTGGTCGCCTCAAGTTCACTGATCTCCGTGCGTAATTCGTCGATCTGCTGCAGCGCCGCCGCCAGCCCGTCCACCACGGTCCGGTTCCGGCCCTGTTCGTCCTGTCCCAGTTGCGGCCAGCCGGCCAGTCCCGGCCCGCGCAACTGGATCTGCACATCGCGCAGCATCTCGTCTTGTTCGGGTGTCAACTCGGGTTCCTCCTGCACGAAATCCCATTGGCCGAAATCGGCACGGTCGCTGGTGTTCACGTCGCATTCGACGCCGCCCACATAAACCTGTTCACCGGTCTGGAAGATGCTGATCCGCGGGTCCACATTGCCGCCCGACCAGGCGATGGTCTGCCAGCCCCAGCTGGCGGTGCCCGCGTCCAGGGCCCGGCTCAACGGCCAATAGCCGCCGTAGATACCGACATTCGCCCGCCCCAGCACGCTGGCCGCGCCGTCCAGGTAGGCATTGATGGGCTCCTGCTGCTGCGGGGTGGCGTCGAAGTCCGCGGAGAAGTAGATGGGCCGGTCGCGCCGCCCGCCGCAGCGCAGCACCTGCGCCAGCCCGGCGCGCGCGTCGGTGACTCCCGCGCCGTACCCGTCGAGCATGCGCGCGGCGGTGGTCTCCCAGTTGGACACGATCGAAATGCCGTGTGCGCGAAGATCGTCCGCTTCGTCCGGTGTGAGTAGTTTGCCGGGAAGGGTGGGGCCGCCCGAGGACAGGTAGCGCACCACGAAGTCGTAGCCGGCGGCCCGGATGGCGCTCGCACTGGGTCGACCTGCCGCGTAATCCAGCCCGAAACGCATGTCTACCACTGTAATTCGCAATGCGGACAAGCGCGGAGCATCGCCCGATTTCGCCCCTGATTTCCCCGTATTTGCAGCGAAAGTCCAGCGATCTTGCACTGCTTGGTGGTTGACTGTGCGCCAAAATACGCCGACGCGACAACTGATTTGGCCAGGTGAGGGTAACTCATGGGGGACGTCCAAAATCGGGTTGGCTCTCAACCGCCGGCACGCATGCATGCCTGTCAACGGCTCTCAGCCGGGCGCTGAAGTCGCGGGGAGGCGGAACGGAGATGCCCTTATGCCCGTACGCGACGAAGCCTGGCCCCCCGGTACGCCCTGCTGGGTCGACTGTCAGGTCGATGATCCGGCGCAGGCCGGTGCGTTCTACGGTGAGTTGTTCGGCTGGGAAGTGCAGGGTGGTGGGGACGACAGCGGGGGATACCTGATGGCCCTGCGGGACGGGCAGGCCGTCGCGGGGATCGGGCCGAAGCCCGACGCGGCCGCGCCGTCGGTGTGGACCACGTATTTCGCGGTCACCGATGCCGACGCCACCGCCGAGCGGGTCACCGCGGCGGGCGGCAGCCTGCTGGTGCCGCCGTTCGACGTGATGGAATCCGGCCGCATGTTCGTCGCCGCCGACGTCTCGGGCGCGCCCTTCGCGGTCTGGGAAGCCCACGCGCACAATGGCGCCGCCGTGCACAACGAGCACGGCGCGTACGTCTGGAACGACCTGCACACCGGCGATTTCGAGGCCGCGAAGCGCTTCTACGCCGAGGTCTTCGGCTTCACCTGCACCGAATACGACGACGAGGCCATGCGCTACGCCGTCATCACCCCGCCCGGCGGTACCGACCTGGTGGCCGGTATCAACGACGACACCCTCAACGGCGCCACCCCGGCCCGCCCCTACTGGCTCACCTGGTTCCAATTCGATGATCTGGACACGGGTTTGAAGCGCGCCGAGGAACTGGGCGCGTCCGTGGTCATGGCCGCCGAGGACGGACCCTTCGGCCGGATGGCGGTGCTGGCGGCCCCGCAGGGGGAGCTGTTCGCCCTGCTCGACCCCGCACAGGCGGTAGGCGAGGTGCCGCCCACGGTGGCGTGAAAACGAAGGGCCGGACCGCGGTAGCGCGATCCGGCCCGGACGTGGAGCGGTGCGTCAGCGCACCGATTCGGGGGTGCGTCCCCGCTGCGAGGCCGCGCCGCGCGAGGCGGCGGCCAGCGAAGTGCTGTGCGCGCTATCGGAATCCGGCGCCAGGAAGGGCCGCCGCGCCTCGCGCCGGTCCGGCGCCACCAGGATCGCGGTGATCGGCACGGTCAGCGACAGCGCGCCGATGATGAAGAACGGCACGAAGAAGTCGAACAGCTGCTGGCCCTCGGGCGGCGCCGCACCGGCCGTCACGTGCACCTCGACCCCGGTGAGGCCCGCGTAGTGCATGGCGATCACCAGCACCGCGTACACCACCGAACCGCCGAGCAGCAGCGGCACCGACTTCACGGTCAGGCTGAACCAGATGGTCAGCACCGAGAGCACCAGCGCGATCACGTACACCGCGATGATCGAGACCAGGCTGCGGTCCACGCTGCCCGGGACGTGAATCGCGGAGAGCAGCATGAGATGCGAGGTGCCGAGGCCGCCCGCCATCACGACCGCGCCGATGCCCAGGCGCACCCAGTTCAGCTTGCTGCCGGCGATGAGCAGCGCCACGAACACCGCGACGCCCGAGACCACGGACGACAGGTTGGTCAGGGCGGGTTCGTAGCGCAGCGCCTCGGCGTTCTGGAGCTCCACGCCCAGCATGAGCATGAACACCGGCATGGACATGCCGACGCCGCCGATGGACGAGGAGGCCACCAGCACCCACACCAGCCGGAACTTCGCGGTCACCGATTTGGTGGACTGCCGGATGCACGCCAGTCCGCACGCCACCCCGGCGAACGAGGTGATCAGCGCCAGACCGACCACCCAGAAACCCATCGAGAAGTAGATCACCCAGAACCCCTGCCTCTTCGTAATCCCTGTCCAGGACGTCGTTCCGGCGTGTGACGAGCAGCCGGGACGACGTATCGCGCGCGGTCAGCCGCGCTGCGCCGCCATCAGCCGCTCGATCGCGTACTCGGTGACCGCCGCCAGCGCGCGCCGCACCTCGCCCGGATCGCGGGCGTCGATATCGACGATCGGCACGCCTTCGCGCACGCTGAGCGCCTCGCGCAGTTCCGACACCGGGAAGCGCGGGGCGTCGGGGAAGCGATTGACCGCGATCAGGAAGGGCAGCGATTTGGCTTCGAAGAAGTCGACGGCCGCGAAGCTGTCCTCGATGCGCCGGGTGTCGACCAGCACCACCGCGCCGATGGCGCCCTTGATCAGGTCGTCCCACATGAACCAGAAACGCCGCTGGCCGGGGGTGCCGAACAGGTACAGCACCAGATTGCCGGGCAGGATGATGCGCCCGAAATCCATGGCGACCGTGGTGGTTTCCTTGCCCGGGGTGGCGGCCAGGTCGTCGTGCCCCTCGGACATGCCGGTGACCATGGCCTCGGTGCGCAGCGGCACGATCTCCGAGACCGCGCCGACGAAGGTGGTCTTGCCGGCGCCGAAACCGCCCGCCACCACGATCTTGGTGGAGGCTACCGAGCGCGGTTCCTCACCCGGTCGCGGCGGGTACACCGGCGCGCCGCCCGGAAGCGGGAGCTGGCCGGTCGTGTACTGACCTCCGCTCGCAAACTGGCCGGTCGTGTATTGGCCGCCAGCCGCGAATTGCCCCGGCGGGAACTGGCTTCCGCCGGGTTGCGGCCCGCCGGTGTAGCCCCCGCCGTCAAAGGGCGCGGAGTCCATGCAGAGTCCTCTCCATCAAAGACCGGCGCTCATCGAAGGTCGCTTGGTCGCTCAAGGTCGAATGCAGGCGCAGGGTGCCGGCGACGACGAGATCGCCGATCACCACCCGCACCATGCCCAATGGCCGCTGCAGGTGCGCCGCGATCTCCGCGACCGACAGCCGGGCGGTGCCCAGTCGCAGGATCTCCGTGCGGATGTCACCCGCGGGCCAATCGAAATGGGCGGTGTAGGACAGGGTTTCGACGACCGCCTCGAGCGGCAGGTCCACTGCCGGCTCGGTGCGGCCGGAGGTCAGCGCGTAAGGCCGGACCCGGCTGGTCGGGCGATTGCCGCCGGCACCGTTGGAAATGGTCATCGGCGGACTCGTCTAGGCAGTGCGGGCGGTGGCCTGAACCACGGACCCGACCCGGTCGACCAGCAGCGCCATCTCGTAGCCGATCCGGCCGATGTCGTGCTGCTTGTTGGCCAGCACCGCCAGGTGCGAGCCGTTTCCGACAGTCATGACCAGCAGATAGCCCCGCTGCATCTCCACGATGGACTGCATCACCTTGCCGCCCTCGAAAAGCTGTGCGGCGCCGGTGGACAGGCTGGCCAGACCGGCGGTCACCGCGGCCAGCTGCTCACCGCGATCGGCCGGCAGATGCGGGCTGGTGGCCTGCAGCAGACCGTCGGCGGAAACCAGAACCGCGTGCGAGACCCCCGGGACCTCCCGGGTGAATCGCGTGACGAGCCAGTTCAGATTCTCGTCGGTGGTGGTGCGCTGTGCGTCGGTCATGCATGCCCTCCGTCTGTGTACTGCGTATCGGCTCGCCCGGAGCGGACGCCGCTGAGGTGCCTGGTCAAGCTGTTACGAATCTCTTCCGGATTGCGGGCGCTGCCGTCGTCCTCCTGCGCGGCCGCACCGGGCACCAGCTGGGCCCCGGGCCGCCGGATCGGCAGACCGCCCTGCGTCCGCCCGCTACCCTGCGGATTGGCGGCTTCCTCGGCCGCGGCCCAGCCGGCATCGGATTCCGAGGACCACACGGACTCGCTCGGCTCATCCGCCGCCGGTTCCACCAGCCACTCCGAAACCATCCGCTGGAAGATCGGCGAATCGTGCTGCGGGCGCGGCGGGGCCACCGCTCCGTCCGGCCCGGCGGCGGCGATGTCCTGCAGCGCGTGCGCGCCGGTGGTGGTCGCCGGGTCCAGCGCCGGACGCCCGTTGTCCCCGCCGAATTCGGTGACGCCGGTATCCGCCGCGGCGAACGACCCGGTGTGGTGGCCGTTGCCCGGCGCGATGCCGTCGCCCGCGTTACCCGCCGTCGCGTCGGCGTCCGCCGCAGCGCCGCGGTCGAACCCGCTGTTCCCGTCGGCCGCACCGGCATTGCCGAAGCTGTTCTCACCCTCGGCACCAGCGGGCCCATTCCGGCCGTCGGCGTTGCCGAAGCTGTTCTCACCCTCGGCGCCGGCGAACCCGTTCCTGCCATCGGCGTTGCCGAAGCTGTTCCCGCTCTCGGCTCCGCCGGCAGCCGCGAAGCCGCCGGTGGGCCTGGGGAAGTCGCCGGTGCGATATCCGAAACCGCCGTTGTTGTCGAAGCCGTTCGCGCCGCGGGCGGCATTGCCGTTGCCGCCGTTGCCGTTCGCGGGGCTCGCCCCACCGAAATTGCCGGTGGCGACATTCCCGCCGAATCCGCCGCGCGTGGGGCCGCCGGTCCGGTCGTCGCCGGCCGGTGCACCGGCATCGCGGCTGAAGACCTCTTCGTTGCGCCGGCCGAGATCGGTGCTGCTGCCCGCGAAGTTGGCCGGGTCGTTGTTGCCGCCGAAGCCGCCGCGGTCATTGCCGCCGCGCGCGGGGGCGCCGAAGCCGTTGCGTTCTTCGGGGTTTCCGAAGCCGTTGCCGAATCCGTTCCGCTGGCCGCCCGCCCCGAATCCCTCGGTGTCGCGCAGATCGAAGCGGGTGGTGGCGGGACCGTTGAAGGCGCCCGCGTCGAAGCCGTCGCCGTTCCCGTTGCCGCCCTGGCCGATCGGGGGGACCGGGCGCAGCGGCGGTTCGGCGGCGTCGGAATTGTCGCCCCAGAAGTCGACCTTGCTGGGTTCGGATCCATTGCCGCCGTAGGGGCCGGGCTCGGTGCTCTCGACGAAGGCATCGGTGAAGCGGTCCGCACCGCCGCGGGCGAAACCGCCGGTCACGGGGTGCTCGCCGGTATCGGCGCCCGGCGTCTTGCGCTGCGGCAGACCGGAACTGGTGACGCCGAAACGCTGCGGCGGGGTGGTCTCCGGCAGGTTCGGCACCGGGGTCAGGCGCGGCGGCGTGACCACCGGCTGCGGGCCCGAGACCGGTCCCTGCGCACCCGGGGCCGGGGCCACCGGCAGCGTCGCGGTGACCGGGTACTGCCCGGTGGGATCGCCATTGCGTTCCGGCGCGGGCGAGACCAGCGAACCCGGCAGGTGCACGCTGGCGGTGATGCCCGGCTGCTGCACCATGGCCGAGGTGCGGCGCAGGCTCACGGTGATGTTGTGCCGCTTGGCCAGGCGGCCGACGACGAACAGGCCCATGCGGCGCGCGGTCTCGACATTGACCTCGCCACCGGAGGCCAGGCGATCGTTGATGGACTGCAGGTCTTCGGCATTCATGCCCAGGCCGCGGTCGGTGATCTCGATCAGGTAGCCGCCGTCCACGGCCCGCGCCACCGATACCGCCACCGGGGTGGAGGGCGGCGAGTAGCGCAGCGCGTTGTCGATCAGCTCGGCCAGCAGGTGCTCGATATCGACCGCGGGCTCACCGGCGACGATGCCGTCCGGCACGGTCCCGATCTCGACGCGCTGGTAGTCCTCCACCTGGGAGACCGAGGACCACAGCATGTCCGACAGCGGCACCGGCGCGAGATGACCACGGCGCAGGGCCGTTCCGGCCAGCACCAGCAGGTTGTCGCCGTTACGCCGCATGCGGGTGGCGAGGTGGTCGAGGCGGAAGAGCGACTGCAGGCGCTCGGAGTCGTCCTCGTCGCGCTCCAGCTCCTCGATCAGCGACAGCTGCTGTTCGACGAGCGATTGGCTACGGCGGGACAGGGTCTCGAACATATTGCCGATCTGCAGGCGCAGTCGCGCCTGTTCGGCGGCGAGGTGGAGCGCCTGGGAATGGATGTCGTCGACGGCGCGGGCCAGCTGCCCGATCTCCTCGGTGGTGTGCACGTCCACCGGCATGATCTCGGGGGTCACGCCGCCGGCGCGCACCACCTCGAGTTCCTGCGGGAGGTCGATGTGCGCCACCTGCAAGGCATCTCGCCGCAGGCGCCGCACCGGCACGACCAGCGAGCGGGCCACCACCAGCGCGATGGCCAGACCGGCCAGCAGCATGCCGATCACGATGGAGGTATCGCGGAGCACGTTGTTGCGGGCCTCGGTGGTCAGCGAGGCGAGCTTGCCGTCCATGGCCTCGATGACCGAGGAGATCTCGCGGTCGTAGGCGGCGGCGCTGGCGTGCAGCGCGTCCTGCATGGCCGGGATCTGCCCGAGGTCCGAACCGGTCTGCGCGAGGATTCCGGCGCGGGTCTGCGCGGCGTCCTTGAGGATGTCGGCGTCGGCATTGGCGGTGGGCGCCATGCCGCGGTACACCTCGATCAGGGTGAGCTCGGCGCCGATGGCGGTCAGCAACCTGGTGCGCAGCATGGGGTTCCGGTCCGCGTCCGGCATGGCCAGCATCACGCGCTGCGTGGTGAGCACGCGCCGGGCGGTGTTCGCCGAACCCATCTGCAGGAACAGTCGCTGCACCCGCAGGTCGGCGATGCTGGGCGAGGTCGCCAGCGCGTTCTGCACCTTGGTGCCGACCTGATCGGCCTGATCGCCGATGGCGGCGGGCGCGAGCGAGCGCAGGCTGTTGCGCATGGTGCGGGCCATCGCGACGGCCTCGCTGACGTTCTTGGTGTCGAGCACCTCGGCATTGGTGGCGCGGATCTGGGTTTCCAGTTCCGCCACGGCCTGATCGAACTTGCTCGCCGCGGCTTCCAGCGCCGGGTCGGCGTTCTGGTTGCCGAATCCGGCGATGGCGGTGATCGCCAGTTCGTCGGTGGCCGACATGAATTTGACCGTGGGCCTCACCAGGTCCGACTGCTCACTGCCATTGCTCAACTGCGAGATGGTCTGCAACTCGCTGTTGATTCGCAATACCGCGAAGGTCGCGGCCAGGAGCACCGGCAGCACCAGCACGATGCCGACCTTGCGCGTGACGGGCCAGTTGGACAGGCTGAATTGCCAGGTTCGCGGTGCTGCTTCCATCCCGCTGCCGTCGCCTCCGCTTTTCACGAGTGACCCCCAGGTCGTATGCGGTTGTACGGTTTTGGGGTCGAATACCCGCCCGGAACCAACTAGAGGTCTTCTTTTACGGCCTGCAACATACCGCGTGGGATGACTAACGGCAATTCGGGCGACTCGGTGTATGAGACTCCGAATGCCGGTTTGCCACAACATCTTTCGAATAGGCATACGAGTGCCGCAAAGTTGCCGAAGCCGGGGTTACTGAAGAGTTAGCAGGTCACAGCGCCGCGCCCGCGGACGCGCCGAATGCCGTTTGCTCGGCGTGTCGAATGGGGGCTTCTCAGTCACCTCTCAGTCGTTGTGGGCAGACTGGTGCCCATGCGCATTCTCGTAGTCGACGACGACCGCGCGGTCCGGGAATCACTGCGCCGCTCGCTGACCTTCAACGGCTACTCCGTCGATCTCGCGGTCGACGGCATGGACGCGCTCGAGAAAGTCGCCGGCGCCCGCCCCGACGCCCTGGTCCTGGACGTCATGATGCCGCGCCTGGACGGCCTGGAAGTGTGCCGCCGACTACGCAGCACCGGCGACGATCTGCCCATTCTCGTACTCACGGCGCGGGATTCGGTCTCCGAACGGGTGGCCGGCCTGGACGCCGGCGCCGACGACTACCTGCCCAAGCCGTTCGCGCTGGAGGAACTGCTGGCCCGGCTGCGCGCCCTGCTGCGCCGCACCACGGTGGAAGCGGCCGAGAACTCCGAGACGCTCACCTTCGCCGATCTCTCGCTCGACCCGGTCACCCGCGAGGTGCTGCGCGGCGAACGCCAGATCAGCCTGACCCGCACCGAGTTCTCGCTGCTGGAGATGCTGATGGCGAATCCGCGCCGGGTGCTCACCCGCAGCCGCATCCTCGAAGAGGTGTGGGGTTACGACTTCCCGACCTCCGGCAATGCGCTCGAGGTGTACATCGGCTACCTGCGCCGCAAGACCGAGGCCGAGGGCGAACCCCGCCTCATCCACACCGTGCGCGGCGTCGGTTACGTGCTGCGTGAGACGCCGCCGTAGGAGCCGGGCTCGTGGGTAGAACCATTCCGAAACGCCCCGTGGTCGCCGCGCTGGGCGGGCAACGCGGCGAGTCCGCGGAGATGCGGCCGCCGATGCCGCTGACCAGTTCGGTGTCGCTGCGCTGGCGGGTCACGCTGCTGGCCGCGTCCGTGGTGGCGGTGGCCGTGGCCTTCACCTCGATCGCCGCCTACGCCATGGTGGCGCGCTCGCTGTACGCGGACGTGGATTCGCAATTGCGCGCCCGGGCCTCGCTGATGATCGACAACAACTTCGACAGCCTCGGCTTCCAGTCGATCGTGCTGGCCGGGCTGTACTCCAGCGATGTCGGTGTGGCGCTGATCTTCCCGGATCTGCAGACCCCCTACATCCCGCCGCAGACCACGATTCCGCCGGTCGGCACCCAGGAGCTGGCGGTCGCCAAGGGCGAGATCGCGTACTCGCTGCGCACCGTCGACAATCAGCGAGTGCTGGCCCGCCGCACGCACTCCGGCTCCACCCTGGTGGTGTCGCAGCGCCTGCAGCCCACCCGCGAGGTGCTCGACCGGCTGGCCTGGCTGCTGTTCGTGGTCGGCGGCTGCGGCGTCATGCTGGCCGCGGCGGCCGGAACCGCGGTGGGCCGCACCGGTTTGCGGCCGATTGCCCGGCTCACCGCCGCGACCGAACGCGTGGCGCGCACCGACGATCTGACGCCCATTGCCGTCACCGGCGATGATGAACTCGCCCGGCTCACCGAGAGTTTCAACACAATGCTGCGCGCATTGGCCGAATCCCGCGAAAGGCAACGGCGTTTGGTGGCCGATGCCGGTCATGAGCTGAAAACGCCGCTGACGTCTTTGCGCACCAATATGGAACTGCTCATCGCCTCTTCCCGGCCGGGCGCGCCGCGCATTCCGGACGAGGACATGGCCGAATTGCGCACCGATGTGATGGCGCAGATCGAGGAATTGTCCACGCTGGTGGGCGATCTGGTGGATCTGGCCCGCGAGGACGCCCCCGAGACCGTCTACGAACAGGTCGATATCGGCGATGTGGCCGAACGCGCATTGGAGCGGGTGCGCCGTCGGCGCAGCGGCATCGAATTCGAATCCCAGCTGCGCCCCTGGTTCGTCTTCGGCGATGAAGCGGGCCTGGAACGCGCCCTGCTCAACGTGCTCGACAATGCCGCCAAATGGAGCCCGTACGGGGCCAAGGTGTTGGTCACCATGCGCGAGACGGGCCGCGGGTTGCTGGAGTTCACCGTGGACGACGCCGGGCCGGGCATTCCGCCGGCCGAACGCGAGCTGGTGTTCGAACGTTTCTACCGCACCACCGCCTCCCGCTCCATGCCCGGTTCGGGCCTCGGCCTGGCCATCGTGAAGCAGGTGGTGACCAAGCACGGCGGCACCATCACCGTCGATGGTTCCGAGCGCGGGGGCACCCTGATCCGTATCGTTCTGCCCGGAGCAGGCACGCCACCCGCGGTCCCCGAGAACTGAATCGGCGAAAAGGCTCGGCGAAACCCAAGCACGGTCTCAGTCCGCTCTCAGTCGTCACCGCCAGGCTTGGCACGAGACTCGAGGAGAAAACGAGAAATGACCGAGGATTCGAAGGACACCCGCGGCGCCCAGCCCGAGGGACAGCATCCCGCCCAGTCCGACGCGGCCCCGCAGCGCCTGGGCACCCAGTCCGAACAGCTCGACCTGGGCGGCGGCGCACGGTCGGCCCGCCCCGACCTGCCGCCCGCCCCCGAATCCTCCACCGCCTCCGGCCTGCCCAAGCGCGCCCCGGCGGGAGCCCCGGAGGCCGACTTCGAGGACCAGCCCTTCGACGGCTTCGCCGCCGCCAACCCGCCCACTCCGGCCACCGCGTCCGGTGCCGCGAGCAACGGCCCGGGTGCGCCGACCGGCGGTGCGGACAGCGCCTTCGGTGAATCGGCGAGCGCCGCGAGCGGCAACCCGGGCGCTCCCGGAAGCGGCGCGGGCGGCACGCATCGGGTGTTCGGCGCGGCCGGCGATTTCGCGGCGGGTGCGGCGGCGGCCGGTTCGGGCGGTGCGGCCGATGCCGGAACCCCCGGCGCGGATCCCGCCGCGGCGCGCGAGCGCTTCGATCGTGAATTCGGCAGTGACACAGCCACGTCCGAGTTCGGCTCCGGCGGTGGTGCGCCCGCGAGCGGTTCCGGTCCGGCGCCCAGCGCGCCGCTGGGCGCGAGCTTCGATCGCGAATTCGGCCTCGACGCCGGGCTTCCCGACGCCGGCGGATTCGGTGCGCCCGCCGCACCCCACAGTGGTCAAAGCGCTGCGGCGCAAGGCGGTTCGGATTCGGCGCGGCACTGGGGCCCGGGAGCTCAGCATCCCGGTGCGGCCTTCGGCGCGCCCGCGCCGGGTCACGCCGGCTTCGGCGGGCCTGCCACACAACAGCTTCCGGTCGGCGCGACCGAACAGCTGCCGGTCGGCGCCTACGGCGCGTACGCGGCGTCGGGGGCCGGGTACGGGCAGCCGGGGCAGCATGCGACCGAGCCGATGTTCGGCGGGTCCGGGCAGCCCGGAGTGCCGGGGCAGCCCGGTGGTCCGGGTGGTCCCGGGGGACCGGGGATGCCCGGTATGCCGGGCTATCCGGGTGGCCCCGGCGGGGCGGGCGGCGGCGCCCCGAAGCGGTCGGTGTCGAAGGGCCTGATCGCGGGCGCGGTGGCGCTGGCGCTGTTCAGCGGCGGCATCGGCGGCGTGGTCGGCGCACTCGCCACCGGCGACGACAACGGCAGCTCGGTGGTCAGCAATGCCCTCGACGCGCCCAAGCCGAATGTGAAGACGGCGGCCAACGCCCCGTCCGGTTCGGTGCAGGCGGTCGCCCAGAAGGTGCTCCCCAGCGTCGTCATGATCAAGGTGGCGGGCAATCGCGCCGAGGGGGAGGGGTCCGGCGTGGTGCTGTCCTCCGACGGCCTGATCCTGACCAACAACCACGTGGTGAACGGCGCGGGCCCGAACGCGACCATGCAGGTGGCCTTCAACGACGGCAGCACCGCCTCGGCCACCCTGGTCGGCGCGGACCCGGTCTCGGACCTGGCGGTCATCAAGGTGTCCGGCAAGACCGGCCTCACCCCGATCGAACTCGGTTCCTCCGCCAACCTCCAGGTGGGTGAATCGGTGGTGGCCATCGGTTCTCCGCTCGGCCTGGCCGGCACCGTGACCACCGGCATCGTGTCCTCGCTCAACCGCCCGGTCTCGACCAGCGGCGAGCAGGGCTCGCAGGGCACCGTCATCGACGCCATCCAGACCGACGCCGCCATCAACCCGGGCAATTCCGGCGGCGCGCTGGTGGATATGAACGGCAAACTGGTCGGCATCAACTCGGCCATCGCCACCCTCGGCAGCTCCGAGGCCGCGGGCGCGCAATCCGGTTCCATCGGGCTCGGTTTCGCCATCCCGGTCGATCAGGCCCGCCGCGTCGCCGACGAACTCATCAAGACCGGCAAGGCCACCTACGCGCAGATCGGCGTGAAGGTGCGGGCGCAGGACGACGTGAACGGCGCGCGCGTGCTGGAGGTGACCCCCGACGGCCCGGCCGCCAAGGCGGGCATCCCGAACGGCGCGGTGGTCACCAAACTCGACGACCAGATCATCGATTCGGGCAATGCGCTGATCGCCGCCGTGCGCTCGCACCGCCCGGGTGACAAGGTCAAGGTCACTTACGCCGACGAGCAGGGCAAGAATTCCAAGACCGTCGAGGTGACCCTCGGCGAAGCCCAGGTGGAGGGAGGCCGATGATGCGGCACCAGAGTGGACTGACCCCGGTACCCGAGATCCGGGTTACAGCCGACGGGGGATGGGAGCTGTTGTCGGACAAAGGCACTACGGTGAGCACCATGGAAATCGATGCCCCCGTGGCGGGCCGTGCTCTTGTCGTGGTCGTCGACGATCGAACCGCCCATGGCGGCGTGGACTCGCTGGGTCCGCTGGTCACCGAGCTACTCACCGAGGCCGGCTTCCTGGTCGACGCCTCGGTCTCGGTCGCGGCCGACGAGGTGGAGATCCGCAATGCGCTCAATACCGCGGTGATCGGCGGTGTCGATCTGGTCATCTCGGTCGGCGGCACCGGCATGTCCCCGCGTGACGTCACCCCCGAGTCCACCGCCGAAGTGCTCGACCGGGTGCTGCCCGGTATCAGCGAGGCGCTGCGCGCGTCCGGCCTGGCGTCGGGTTCGCTCGACGCGGGTCTGTCCCGCGGCCTGGCCGGCATCTCCGGCAGCACCCTGGTGGTGAACCTGCCGGGCACCCGCGCCGCCATCCGCGACGGCATGGCCACGCTCACACCGCTCGCCAGCAAGGTCATCGACGAACTCTCCGGTCTGGCGGAATGACCGACGAGCAAGACCGGTCCTCGGACGCGTCCGAGACCGCTTCCGACGCACCCCGTCCGGCCGCGCGCCGGGCGGGGTCGCGTCGTCTCACGCCCGCCGAGCGGGCCAAGCTGGCGCGGATCTTCGGCGACCCGCTGCCCGACACCACCTCCGATGAGCGCACGCCCGAACGGGATTCGCGATCGTCCTCGGATGAATGGTTGCGCAATCAGGTGCCGCCCCATCACGGCTGAATTTCTTTAATTCGCTGATAATTCGCTCATCAATAACACATGTGGCTACTCGCATGTCTGTTGCCCTTGTTGCCAAACAGTTGCTGTTGTGGCTAAGGTCTCGATCGGGTCACCAAAGCTACGGCTCCAACGAGTTTGAGTAGTGTGCTTCCGCATTGCTCCTGTCGGAACTCGTCGCGTAGCGGCCCGCTTCAACCTCGGTGGTCGAGGTTGTCCGCGAAAAAACTGATGAGGGAAACATGAGCGAGAACCGCACCGCCGGTTGGCGGAGCGCCGCCCGTATCGCGGGCATCGGCGCCGCCGCGTCGGTGGCCCTGGGCCTGATGTCCACCGGCGCCGCGAACGCCGACACCTTCGTGCCGTTGCCGGACGGTCAGAAGGCCGGCCCGAACGTCACCGTCACCCGGATCGGCGAGCACGCCGTCATCTCCCCGTCGCTGAGCGCCAATGGCGCCGGACGCGTGGCCTGGGTGAGCGGCAAGGCCATCGCGGATGTCGCGGTCACTCCGGAAGGCACCGTCGGCCCGAACAACGGCCCGGCCAACGGCCCCGGTTCCAACAACTCCTCCACCCACGGCGCTTCCGCGCTCAGCACCGGCTACCTCGTCGGCTGCCAGGTGAACATCGCCGACAACGCGGTCTCCGCGGGCGTCTCCGGCGGCATCGACCTCTCCGGCGGCAGCCTGGGCGCGTCGGTCGGCCTGAACCTGGGCCCGGGCGAGGTCAAGTTCGTCCAGATCAACTCCAAGGACATCCTGAAGGCTGGGACCTACTCGGTCGAATACCAGGATGTGCCGATCGAGATCAACGGTTGCGCCGGTTACGCCCAGGCGCGCGCCTACACCGTGGTCGAGGTCATCGGTGACCACTACTCCAAGACCACCCTCTACGGGCAGCCGTTCAGCATCGGCTGACGTGCCGGTCCGAAGTCAATTCATTCCTCGCGCAAGCGAATTCGACCCTAGAGGGAAAATCATGAACATCCGTAAGACGATGGCGCGGGTCGCCGGCGCCGGCTTCGCCGCCACTGCCGCTCTCGGCCTGTTCTCCACCGGTGCGGCCAATGCCGACACCTTCGTCGGGCTACCCGGCGGCCAGCTCACCCAGACCCTGTCCGACGGCACCGTGGTGACCGTCAAGCTGGTCGGCGAATCCGCCAATATCAACCCGTCGCTGGGTTCCACTCCGCTGCACCGCAATGCGTGGGTTTCCGGTAGCGCGCAGGTCGAGCTGTCCGGCACCAACGGCAGCGTCGGCGGCAAGATCGTGCCCGGCTACGTGGTCGGCTGCCAGGTCAACATCTCCGGTGGCGGCGCCTCCGGCGGTGGCGAGGCCGGCGCCGCGTTCGCCGACGGCGCCCCGTCCGCCAAGGGCAATGTCGGTGGCAACCTGACCCTGGGTCCGGGCCAGTCCAAGGCGTTCTACCTGCTCGATCAGGAAGCCGCGGACGACTTCGGCAGCGAAACCCACTACGTCCGCAACAAGTTCAAGGGCTCGAGCGGTTCGGTCACCTGGGCCGACGAGACCATCAACCTGAACGGTTGCGGCGGGTACGCCCAGGCGCGCGCGTTCGTCGCGGTGCAGGTCGAAACCGACAACATCATCACCGCTGTCACCCTGTGGGGACAGCCCTTCAGCATCGGCTGATACTTCCCGCTCAGCGGAACCCGAAGGGGCCCGGCGCGTTTAGCGCCGGGCCCCTTTCGCGTATTCATAGCGTCCCCGGCATAAGTGCGGGTTGTTGTGTACTAGAACAGCATCTATGTTCGCTCACGCATCAAAGCCCACATCTGTGATGTAAAGTGCCCCACGTCGCTCCACATAAAGAATTCGTTAGCAGTAACACGGCGGCAACAATGTGGCGACAAACTCAACTGGGTTCTGGCCAGGAACCCATTTCAGCCTCGGTGGTCGAGGCTGACCGCAAGAACCTGATGAGGGGAAGTATGAGCGAGAACCGCACCAACGGTCTTCGTCGCGGTGCCCGTATTGCGGGCATCGGAGCGACGGCGGCCGTGGCCATGGGCCTTTTTTCCACTGGTGCTGCTAATGCCGATACCTTCGTGCCGTTGCCGGACGGTCAGAAGGTTTCGCCGAGCGGGACGGTCACCATCACCCGCACCGGTGAGCGCGCCCTGATTTCACCTTCGCTTTCGGCCAATGGCGCCGGTCGCGTGGTGTGGGTCAGTGGCAACGCCACCGCCGAAGTCACCGTCACTCCCGAAGGTACGGTCGGCCCGAACAACGGCCCGGCCAACGGCCCGGGGTCGAACAACTCGTCCACCCACGGCACTTCGCAGTTGAGCACCGGCTACATCGTCGGCTGCCAGATCAACATCGGTGAAGACGCCATTTCCGCCGGTATCTCCGGTGGCGTCTCGCTGACCGACGCGTCGGTCGGCGGCTCCCTCGGCGTCAACCTCGGTCCGGGCGAGGTGAAGTTCGTCCAGATCGATTACAAGGACATCCTGAAGCCGGGCACCTACTCGGTCGAGTACCAGGATGCCGAAATCACGATCCAGGGTTGCGCGGGTTACGCCCAGGCGCGCGCGTACACGGTCGTCGAGGTCATCGGCGATCACTACTCCAAGACCACCCTGTACGGTCAGCCGTTCTCCATCGGCTGATAGTGGTCTGCCCGCCAAAAACCTTCTCGCGCAAGCGAATTCAACCCCTGAGGGACATAAGAAATGAACATCCGTAAGACCGTGGCGCGGGCTGCCGGTATCGGCGCCGTCGCCACCGCCGCCCTTGGCCTGTTCTCCACCGGCGCCGCCAACGCCGATACCTTCGTGCCGCTGCCGGGCGGCGAACTCACCAAGACCCTGTCCGACGGCACCGTCGTGACCGTCAAGCTGGTCGGCGAGTCGGCGAACATCTCCGGGTCGATGGGTGCCACCCCGGTGCACCGCAACGCCTGGGTGTCGGCCTCCGCGCAGGTCGAGATCTCCGGCAACAACAGCGATGTCGGCGGCAAGATCTTCCCGGGTTACGTCGTCGGCTGCCAGGTCAACATCGCCGGCGGCGGTGCCAACGGTGGCGTCACCGGTGGCGCGTCGTGGGATTCCGAAGGCAATGTCACCCCGTCCGCCAGCGTCAACACCGGCGGCAACCTGACCCTCGGCCCCGGCCAGGCCAAGGCGTTCTACGTCCTGGATCTGGAGCAGGCCGACGACTTCGGCAGCGAAACCCACAAGGTGCGCAACAAGTTCTCGGGCTCCAGCGGTTCGGTCACCTGGGCCGACTCGACCATCGGCCTGTCCGGCTGTGGTGGTTACGCCCAGGCTCGCGCGTTCGTCTCGGTCGAGGTCGAGACCGACAACGTGGTCAGCTGGGTCACCCTGTGGGGCCAGCCCTTCAGCCTCGGCTGATCTGCCCACTGCTGTAAAACGAACGGGCCCGGTGCTTTCCGCACCGGGTCCATTCGTTTGTCCTGAGACCGTTCAGTTCTCGTGTTTGCCGCCGCCGCTGTTCTGGGCGAGCAGATCGCGGATCTCGCGCAGCAGTTCGTTGTCGGTGAGGGAGTCGTCGGTGGCGCCCCAGCGTTTCTTGGCGTGGGTGGCGGGGAGCACCACGATGAAGTAGAGCAGTGCCGCGATGATGGCGAAGTTGAGGGCCGCGGTGATGATCGGCCCGATGGCGACGAAGGTGGCGGGTTTGTCGGCCACCAGCTGGAAGCCGAGGCCGAGTGGGTTGGTGCCGCCGAACACCGCCAGCAGCGGGTTGATCACCCCGTCGCTGAACGCGGTGACGATGGCGACGAACGCGGTGCCCATGACGACGGCCACGGCCAGGTCGATCACATTGCCGCGCAGCAGAAAACCCTTGAACATTGCCGAAAACTCCTCTGCGTGATGGAGAGCATCCGTGCGGTGGGGTGAAGCCCCCACAGGGTCCAGCGAAGTCGTGCGATACCCCCGCGATGCTAGTTCACCAACCGTCCAGCTCAGTGGAACACGACCGTCAGCGCGCTCCGCAGCGAAGCCGCCGCGACCACCGCCGCCCGCCGCGCATCCAACGCCACCAGCACCACCCGCTCCGGCTCCCCACGCTCGGACCCCACCCCCGAAACCAGTACCACCACCGCATCGGACGCCAGCAACCGAGCCCCCCGCCCGCCACCCTCCTCCCCGGCCACCACATCCACCCGATCCCCACCCCTCAGCACCTCCGCAACAGCCTTGTCCGCCAACCGAATCGGCACGATCCGCCCATCCCCGTCCCCCGCCGCCACCCCCGCCAGCCGCGTCCCCACCACCCGCACGTCAGTCACCATTTCCCCCTCGGTCACGGCCCCCGCCAGGGTGGCCCCGATCGCCGCCCCGACCTGACGCACCACCCCACCGGGCAAGCTGTCCGCCGCCCGCCCCACCACCCGCAGATCCGCCGCTTCGAGCACATGCCCCGGCGGCATCTCCCGCGCCGCCACCACAACCTCGACTCGCCGCTCCGCAGGATCCCCCCGGACCGCGATCACCCCCGCCGCCACCACCAATACCCCCGCGACGCCGCGCCGCGCCGCCATCGCATCCACCCACCCCGGCCACCGCTCCGCCACCCCACGCACCCGAATCATGCTGGGCAGCTTAGGACTCCAAGCCCGCCGCCAATTTCCGAAAACCCAGGATGTGGATAACTGCCCAGCCTGTGCAAAACCGCCGACCCAAGCGAGATCCAGGCCGACACCACACCGGGATGACAAGAAGCCACCGAGCGGTAAGACAGACGTGTCACCACGGTTCGAGGCGCAGCCCGAAGAACGGGGTGCGGGGATGGCCCGAAGAACGGGAGTGTGGGGCTTGACTTAGCCCGTAGAACGGGATTCGGGCGTGGCCCCGATATGGGGGTGCGGGGGCTCAGCCCCCGTCCCTACTTTCGCGGGTTCTCAGGCTGCGGAGGTGCTGGAGCCGCTCGGCGCCGGGGTCGAGGACGCGGCGGGCGCCGGGGTGGAGGAGGAGCTGCTGTCCGCGGCGGACGAAGGCTTGGCCGCCTCGGAGGATGTGGACCCGTTGCGCGAGTCGGTGCGGTAGAACCCGCTGCCCTTGAAGACGATGCCGACGGAGTTGAACAGCTTGCGCAGTTTGCCGGAGCACGCGGGGCACGTGGTCACCGCGTCATCGGAGAAGGACTGCACGATGTCGAACTTGTTGTCGCACTCGGTGCAGGCATACGAGTAAGTAGGCATCGGGAAACCTCCACAGTCTTCGTCGATTTAGCACTCTACAGCTGACAGTGCCAACACTGCCAATCGGGTGTCAATTCCCGGCCGGTTCGTGCAGCTTTCGTAACCCGCCAGCGGGAGTGAGCACCCATCCCATTCGATGGTCGTGCGCCTCTTCCGGCAAACGCTCCACGACTTCATCGTCGCGCACCACGGCGATCAATCGCGCATCCGCCCGGCAGGTGCTCAGACTGCGATCGTAATAACCCGCCCCGCGCCCCAATCGCACTCCACGCCGATCCACCGCCAGCGCCGGAATCAGAATGGCCGCGGCATTCGCCAATCCGCCGGGTACGGGCTCCCCGTCCGGCTCGGACAACCCGAACCGCCCCGGCCGCAGGCGCTCCGGGCCGAGGTACTCCGCCCAGTCGAGCGGCCCGGGTGCGCCGGTAACCGGCAACAGCACCCGCGCCCCGCCGTCCCGCAGCGCGTCCAGCATCGCCACCGATCCGGGTTCGCTGCCGACCGGCACGTAAGCGCAGACCCATACCGTGTCCGGCCCGCCTCCGGATTCCGCGATCGATCCCGCGATCTCGTGCGCCGCTGCCGCGAGCGCCTCGGCTTCCCGATCGCGCACCTCGCGCGGCACCGCCTTGCGCCGGGCGAGGATCTCCTCCCGCCAGGCCCGCTTGTCCCGATCGCCCGCATTCACGCCCTCGAGCCTAGGAGGCCGTGCGATCCCGGCCGAAAGCGCGTCGGAACGACGGTCCGCTACCGCCGTGTGGGCCCGGGGGTTTGCGGGCGTACCGGTCGGGCTATTGCGTGAGGGGTGCCCCGACTCGCCGCGTTCGTGAGAATTCGCACGTTGCGGGAAGTGCGCCTGCGGGTGCGAACTCGACCCGAGGGTGCGAAGTTGAGGGAGCGGTCGGGCGTTCGGTGGGCTCACCGGGCCCGCGCGCCTTAGGCTCTCGGGGAACTCGGGACGGCGTCGACGCCGTCCCGGTGGATATCACGGATGGATAGGGTGAAGTTCATGACAGCTAATGGCGGCGGAACCGGGTCTTGCTTCCGCACCGCGGTGGTGCCCGCGGCGGGGCTCGGCACGCGGTTCCTGCCCGCGACCAAGACGGTTCCCAAAGAGTTGCTGCCGGTGGTCGACACCCCGGGCATCGAATTGGTCGCCGCCGAGGCCGCGGACTCCGGCGCCGATCGGCTGGTGATCGTCACCTCGCCCGGAAAAGACGGCGTGGTAGCGCATTTCGTCGAGGACCTGGTCCTCGAGGGCACCCTGGCCGAGCGCGGCAAGTTCCATCTGCTGGAGAAGGTGCGCAAGGCCCCGGCCCTGCTGGACGTCACCTCGGTCGTGCAGGAGGAGCCGCTGGGCCTGGGACACGCGGTGGCACAGGCGGAGTCGGTGCTGGACGACGACGAGGACGCCATCGCGGTGCTGCTGCCCGACGACCTGGTGCTGCCCTCGGGCGTGCTGTCGGTGATGGCGAAGGTGCGCGACACCTACGGCGGTTCGGTGCTGTGCGCCATCGACGTGCCGAAGGATCAGGTCAGCGCCTACGGCGTGTTCGACGTCGAGGTCCTCGAGGGCGCGTCCAAGGATGTGCTCAAGGTCAACGGCATGGTGGAGAAGCCCGCCCTGGCCGATGCCCCTTCGACTTTCGCGGCCGCCGGCCGATACCTGTTGGACCGCGCCATCTTCGACGCCCTGCGCCGCATCACCCCGGGCGCAGGCGGCGAGCTGCAGCTGACCGACGCCATCGCCCTGTTGATCTCCGAGGGCCACCCGGTGCACGTGGTGGTCCATCGTGGGTCGCGCCACGATCTGGGCAACCCGGGCGGTTATCTTCGTGCTGCGGTCGATTTCGCCTTGGAACGCGAGGAATACGGCCCCGCCCTGCGCGAGTGGCTGGAGCAGCGGCTGGG
The DNA here is from genome assembly GCF_021183565.1 of Nocardia yamanashiensis. NCBI lineage: Bacteria > Bacillati > Actinomycetota > Actinomycetes > Mycobacteriales > Nocardiaceae > Nocardia > Nocardia yamanashiensis. Next base: position 4,884,901 of record NZ_CP089226.1, on the reverse strand, counting down.
ACCGAGCTGGAATCCGCAGCTCACCTCGTACGAGTGACGGGACAACCGTTGACGACGGGACAACCGTTGACGAGGTGTGCAGTGCGCGAGACCAGGGAAGGGCGGCATGCGCTCGGTTGAGGACCAGCAGATCAAGGTGACCGCGGCGGCTGTCGCGCCGCGGCCGGTGCGGGTCGCGATCTCGGAAGCGCAGGGCCTGCTGTGCGCCGAGGACGTGGTGACCGAGCGCCCCTTGCCCGGATTCGATCAGGCCGCCATCGACGGCTACGCGGTGCGCAGCGTGGACGTGGCGGGCGCCGGTGCGGAAATCCGTGACGAGGACGGCGAACCCGTCGATCTGACCCTGCCGGTGGTGGGGGAGGTGGCGGCCGGTTCCCGGCAGCCGATTCGCTTGCAGCCCAGGCAGACCGTGCGCGTCGACACCGGCGCGCCGCTGCCCACACTGGCGGATGCCGTACTGCCGCTGGACTTCACCGACGGCGGCCGCGCCCGGGTCAAGGTGTACGAACCGGTGCGTTCCGGCGATTACGTGCGCCGCATCGGTGACGATGTGCAGCCCGGCGATCTGGCCGTGCGCGCCGGCACCATCATCGGCCCGGCCCAGGTGGGCCTGCTGGCCGCGGTCGGCCGTGACAAGGTGCTGGTGCATCCGCGCCCGCGGCTGTCGGTGCTGTCGGTCGGCGGCGAACTCGTCGACATCGATCGCACTCCCGGCCCCGGCCAGGTCTACGACGTCAATTCCTATTCCCTGGCCGCCGCCGCCCGTGATGCCGGCGCGGACGTGAACCGGGTCGGCATCGTCTCCGGCGACCCCAAGCGCCTGCGCGATGTGGTGGAGGGCCAGCTGGTCCGCTCCGAGGTCGTGGTGATCGCGGGTGCGGTCGGCGGCTGGGCGTCCGAGCAGGTCCGCGAGGCCCTGGAGGGCCTGGGCGAACTGGAGATCACCCGCGTCGCCATGCATCCGGGTTCGGTGCAGGGCTTCGGCCTGCTGGGCCGCGACGAGGTGCCGACCTTCCTGCTGCCCTCGAATCCGGTTGGCGCGCTGGTGGTTTTCGAGGTGATGGTGCGGCCGCTGATCCGCATCGCCCTGGGCCGCCGCCATCCCATGCGCCGCATCGTGCGTGCCCGCACCATCCTGCCCATCGCCTCGATTCCGGGCCGCCGCGGCTATCTGCGCGCCCAGCTCATGCGCGACGAGCAGACCGGCGAATACCTGGTGCAGCCGCTCGGCGGCCCGAACGGCGCGTCGTCGCATCTGCTGGCGACCATGGCCGAGGCGAACAGTCTCATCGTGATCGATCCGGATGTCACCGAGGTGCGCACGGGTGACGAGGTCCGGGTCGCGTTTCTCGCGCAGCGAGGGTAGGCGTGGACATGAATGTCTTCCGGGCCGCCCAGCACCCGGGGTGGCCGGCGCATCTGGGTCCGGTGCGGGTGGCGGCGGGCACGGTCACTTTGCGGCCCATCCGTTTACGCGATGCCTCGGCGTGGAGCCGGATCCGCACGCGCGATCGGGAGCACCTGGAGCCGTGGGAACCGACCGGTCGCGGCGCGTGGGAGGCGCGCAATCACGGCGGCAATTGGCCCTCGCTGTGGTCCTCGCTCAAGGCCGAAGCCCGTCGCGGCGCGATGATTCCGCTGGTGATCGAGGTCAACGGCACCTTCAGCGGTCAGCTCACGGTCGGCAATATCGTGCGCGGCGCGCTGCGTTCGGCCTGGATCGGCTACTGGGTGTCCAAGGAGGTGGGCGGCCAGGGCGTCGCGACCGCCGCGCTGGCGCTCGGCCTGGACCACTGTTTCGGCGAGGTGGGCCTGCACCGTGTGGAGGCCACGGTGCGCCCGGAAAACCTTGCCAGCCAAGCCGTACTGCGGAATGTGGGTTTCCGCGAGGAGGGTTTGCTGCAGCGCTACCTGGATGTCGACGGCGCGTGGCGCGACCATCTCCTGGTGGCCATGACGGTGGAGGAAGTTTCGGGCACAGTGGTGGACAGGTTGATTCGCACCGGGCGCGCCGCGCGGGCTTGACCACAGCGAACACTGCTTCGATTGCCGGAGGCGGCAAATTGAGCACAGTGTGACTAATGGTGCAGGTGTGGTCGGCGCGCCTAAGGGATATTCCTGTGGTGTGGAATTAGCCTACGGACGTCGGTGGTGCGTCCGAAGTACCGCTGGAAGGCGCTGCGGTGCACGTCGAATGGAGAACTGTCAGGCGGGGACGGAGGTGTGAGCACGATGCCGAATTCGATCTTGTGGATTGGTCTGGTCGTGCTCTGGGTGTTCGTGCTGTTCCCCATGCTGACCACCCGCCATCCCCGCATCCGCCAGCACACCGACGCCGCCCTGGCCACCCGGGTGCTGCACCGCGGGGATGCCAAGCCGCGCACCAGGAAAGGTCCGGCCGCCGGACACGACACCGACCCGGACTACGTGCCGGTACGCAGGAAGCATCACCACAGCGATGATCCGGAGGATCGGATGACCAGATCGGACGACAGCTCCACCGCTGAATCGGACGAGAAGGATTTCGACACCGCCCGCGCACGTACCACCGGCGAGGCTTCCGCACCGCCGCCCGAAAACCCCGGCTCCGCCGCGGACTCGGCCGCCGAAATCGAGGCCGGGGACGAATTCGAGGCGGAGACAGCGGAATCCGATGCCGAACTCGGCGCGGACTCCGACAATGATGATCGTGCAGACCGCGAGGCGCGTGCCGAGTCCGAGGACCGCGAAGAGGATGCGGACCGTGAGGCCCGTGCGGAAGACCGCGACAATGACGCGGATTCCGTTGTGCTAGAAGAGGATTCGGCAGAGTCCGGCACGGGCCGGCGACGGGTCCGCCCGGAGTCCCCGCAGCGCGCCCGGGTCCCCGCCCTGCGCGAGCCCGAGCCCGAGGACGACCTCGGCTACGAATCCGACGAGGACGACGGCGATTTCGTGCCCTCCCGGCGCGGCCGCGGCGGCTACGACCCCGAGGCCGATGCGATCGCCCAGGCCGCCCGCTACACCTTCCGCCAGCGCGCCGTGCTCGGCCTGGTGCTGAGCACGCTGATCTTCGCGGCCGCCGGTTTCGCCATGTCCGCCACGCTGTGGTGGTTGTGTGCGCTGTCCGGCACGGTGCTGGTGGCCTATCTGGCCTACCTACGCCGCCAGGTCCGCCTGGAATCCGATATCCGCCGCCGGCGTCTGGCCCGGCTCGCGCGTCCGCGCGTCTCCACGGAGGACGAGGAGCCGTCGCGCGCCGCGGCCGCGCCCGCGCCCGATCGCGAGGAGACCCGCAATCAATTGCGCCGGGCGGTCCTGGTCGAACCCGATGACGAGGACCCGGCTTTCGAACATCTGGAACTGTTCGATGCCGCCACCGCCCGCGCCACCCGCCAGCGCGCCACCGCCGCCCGGGAACGCCGCGCGGTCGGCGAATAGCTCCTCCGCCTCTCCGCGACTTCAGCGCGCGGCTGAGAGCCGATATGCGTTGGCAACGCGTGCCGGCGGTTGCGAGCCGAACCTATTCTGGGCGTGCCCGGGGAGTTACCCCGATTCTCGCGAAATCAGTTGTCGCGTCCCCCATTGATCAACGGGGGACGCGACAAGCGCGACGGGGTGGGCTCAGCCCCTGCGGTCGCCCGCCGGGATCTGCCGCTCGATGAGTTCGGCCATGGTGCGGAGCTTGGCGGCGAACTCGCGCGCGGCGGCGGGATCCTCACCCGAGCCGCGCACTACCTTCTGGGTGAGCGCGGTGAGCCGGGATTCCGCGGTGCTGAACACATCCGCGGTGCGCGGCTGATCGTCCGGCAGATCGCCGCGCAGCCAGGCGCGCAGCCGTTGCACCACTTCACCTTCGTCGTAGTCGGCGGGCAGCACGCCGACCGCCTCCCGCAGCTTGCCCGCGGTGACCTTCACATCGGCGGCGAGGGTGGTGTAGACGGTCACCGCCGCGTCCTCGCCGTGCGCCGCCGCCACCGGCAGCAGCTCGCGAATCTGCCCCTCGTTGATGGACGGCGCCAGCGGATGCAGTTTGGCGGCCAGCGGCCAGGCCCGAATCAGCTTGTGCGCGTACGACCGCTGCATATCCCAGCGCTTCTCGACATAGTCGTCGAAGCTGGCGTGATCGGACCGGTAGAGCCGCCCGTCGCGGACGATCTGCAGGGCCCGTCCCGCCGTCCAGAACGCCACCCGCAGTGCGTCGATGGAGGATTCGCAGACTTCGAGCTGTTCCCGCTCCCGTGTACTCAGCGGCCCGTCGCCGGCCTCCGGCAACGGCATGTCGAGCACGTTCTGCGGTGCGGGCGGAGCCGCCGGCGCGACCGCCGCCGGCCCGATGATCGTGAGGATGGGATCGTCGGACCCGCCGCGCATCTCGGAGGTCACCGCCCGAAGCTGCGCCGCCCCATGCCATTCGGCGTCGCGCAGCGGCGAGACCGGTGGCGTGTGCTCGGCTTCGTCGGCGAGCGGATTGCGGGCGGCGGCGGGCGCGGACCCGCCGCCGATCGAGGACTTGCGCCGCTGTGGGGGCATCAGGCGGGCACCTCCACGGGAACGCGGGCGGCGGTCAGGTAGGTCGCGACGAGTTCGTCGCCGACCTGGCTGTACTCGCCGAGATCCTCGAGAGGATTCTCGGCTCCGTCTCCGACCTCACCGTCGGCGGCCTCGCGGTACCACTTCCAAGCGCTCACATAGGAATTGAACACCTCGTAGCCCGCGTCTTCGAGATTTCCGCGCTGCGAACGGTATTCGGTGGAGACATTGACGCCGTTCTTCATGGTGACCGGCACCTTGGTCATCAGCACCCGGACCCGGATCTCGCGCGAGCTCTCCGCGGCGGCCTCCTCGGCGGCCCGGTAGGTACTGGGCACCCGCTTGACCTCGGAGGGGCTGACGCTGGTGACCAGGATCAGTTCGTCGCTCTCGGGCACGGCGGCCTTGAAGATATCGGCCGATTCCCCGCCCGCGTCGACGATGATCACGTCGTAATTCCCGGCATTGTCGGTGATGCAGTCGTTGACGTGCCGGGACGGAAAGGCGATGAGCTCGAACGGCACCGGGATCTCGGCCTTCTGCAGCCGCCGGTACCAGGAGTACCCGGTCTGACTCAGTGGATCCGCGTCGATCACCAGCACCCGCAAGCGGTGCGTGTTGGCGAAATAGGCGGCGAGGAAGAACGCCGAGGTGGTCTTACCCACGCCGCCTTTGAGATTCCCGAGCGTGACTACGAGCGGTTCGGGAAGTTTCGGGGACGCAATGGATTCGGTCATGGACATCCTCCTGAGAATGGGGAGGGCACTGTAGACGCGGTCCAGTCTCACACGCGCGCGCGTGACGTCCCGGATTCGCCGCGCTGTTTCGCGGTTTTTATCGCTCGATCGAGACGAATTCCGGCTGTGTCCAATTGGACACAGCCGCTGATGTTTACGATTCCGTTATGAATAACACGCGTGTCATTCGTTGCGGCCCTCGATGTTCCGGCGAAATATGCAATCTCGGATCTGCTGGCAGTACCGAACTGGACGAAGTGTGTAGGGAAACCGAATAGCTTTCACGGCTGGATCGGAGGACCGCAACATGGATACGATCGGTGACAGACAGAGGGTTCTGGATTTCTTGCCTCGCCCGAGCTGGCGAGCGCTGGCAGCGGTGCTGCTGGGCGCGGCGGCCGTAACGGTGGCGATGATGTGCACCGCGGGCGAGGCCCAGGCGAAGCCGGTGAGCGTTCCCGGTATCGGCGAATTCGAGGTACCGAACGAGATCGCCGAGGTCGCCGCGAATTTCGGATTCCGTCCCGTGACGATTCCCGGGGTGGCCGATGCCGACGCCGCGCAAATGACCGCGGTCCCGGAAAACGAAACGATCGCCCCGGCGCCGGCCGCCGTGGCCGCGGTGGAACCCATTCCAGCTCCGGCGGTTCCCGAATTCCGCAATGTCATGGTCGCCGGTTTCGGAAATGTGGCGATCCCGAACAGCCTGCCGCTGTTGACCGGAATTCCCGGCGTGACCGATGTGCCGGTCACGACTTTCCACGCCGCCCCCGCGACCATGCCGAAGTCCAAGGGTGAGCGCGCCGTCGAGGCCGCCCGCTCCCGGATCGGCTCCAACTATCGCGCCGGCGGCAACGGCCCCGATTCCTTCGACTGCTCCGGCCTGGTGCAGTGGTCGTATGCGCAAGCGGGCGTGGATCTCCCGCGCACCAGCTACTCGCAGCTGAACTCCGGCACCCCGGTCGCGCTGGACGATTTGCAGCCCGGCGATCTGGTGTCCTTCTACGGCGGCGGCCATTCCGCGCTGTACGCCGGTGACGGCCAGGTGATTCACGCCTCCACCTACGGCAGCGGCGTGACCGTCTCGCCGATGGACAATATGCCGGTCACCGGAGCGCGCCGCTTCTGAGTCGTCAGGGCAGTCCCGCGGAGTTCGTACGCCGCACCAGTTCCGGATACGAGATGCCGTTCATTCCGGTCCACAGGTGCTGGGCCATCACCGGCAACCGGGCCCGCAACGGCCCGACGATCTGATCGGGAGTCATGACGGTCGGATCATCACACCAGAGGAAGACCATGGAGCCACGCAGCAGGCGCCGATCGGATTCGGGCAGGCGTTGCCCGTTGACGAAAAGCCCGGGTTCCCAGGCCCACAGCAATTCGGGCGGCGCGTTCAGATTGGCGGCCCAGCCGCCGGAGGCGAAATACGTGGGCGTGAACGCCGCATTGAGGATGGGATTGCCCCGCCGGGTGAACTCCTCGGGCGTGCGCCCGCCGGGCAGCCAGGGCAGTCCGCCCGCGCTGGAGGACCAGTACTGCACCACGATCTCGGATTTCGGCGTCAGCGCCGACGCATGGTCGAAGCCGTCGTTCCAGGCGCGCGGGATCTTGCCGAAGGATTCGACGATCCCGGCCGCCCAATCGGCGAAGGCGACGATGACATCGCCCGCGACCGCATCGGGTCCGATGGTCCGGGCGGCGTACGCGCTCAACTGCGGATACCGGCTGTAGTCCGAGACGTATTCGTCGCAGCCGATATGCCAGTACCGCCCCGGGAACAGCGGAATGAATTCCCGCAGGATGTCCTCGATGAGCCGGTACGCGTCCGGGTTGGTGAGATCGACCTTCCCCGGGATGCCGCCGCCGATGAGACTGTCCTGGATCGCGTCGGTGGCGCTGGTGCGCTGCGGTTGCAGGATCAGATCCGGATGCCCGGCCAGAATGACGTTCATATGGCTCGGCATATCGATCTCGGGAATGATCTCGATCCCGTAAGCCGAGGCGTAGTCCACGATCTCGCGAATATCGGCGGCCGTGTAGTGCTCCGGCGAGGTGATCTCCGGATGCGTCGTACTGGCCAGCCGGAACCCGAGGGAATCGGACAGGTGCAGTTGCAGCAGGTTCATGCGCAGGTAGGCGGCTTCCCGGATGCGGGCCTTCACCCAGTCGACCGGGAAGAACTCGCGCGCGGTGTCGAGCATGAGTCCGCGCTCGGGATAGTCCGGCCAATCCTGGGCGGTGCCGCCGGGAACGGTATCGGTCTGGCGCAGCCATTGCAGCGCGGTCTGGGTGCCGTGGACGATGCCCAGCCGGGTGGTCGCGGTAATGGTGAGCTGGTCGCCGACCGAGATCCGGTAGGCCTCGGCGGCTGCCGGCGCGGCGGCGTCGAGTCGCAGCACGATGTCGCCGGTGCGTGCGGTGCCGCCGGTGGCGGCGGGTTTCCCGGCCGCGGTGAGATCGGCGGCCAGCAGCCGGGCGGTCTCGCTCAGTTCCGCGTCGGCGATCACCCGGGCGTCGGCGGCGAGCCGGAAATCCGTTCCGCCCCCGGACCATTCGCGAATACTCGGCACCGTGTCTGGAAGTTGTTGTGGCGCAGGAGGATTCGCGTGCAGGGCCGGCGCGTTCAGCAGGGCGCAGGCGATTGCCGCCGACAGGCAGGCCGCCGCCCGGAATCGGCGGCGGGGCGGACGGGTGAGGCCGGACATCCTGATCCCTTCGGCAAGGTGTCGAGACCGGCACAAAGTACCAGCGTTGCCCGATTCGTCCCGGTGACTCGGCGAATCGGAACTAGGATCCTGTCACGGGTAAAGCCCCCTGAGCGATATACCGATTTACCCCCGGAACTGGGGTGACAACACTTCGATCGACTGAATCCGAGGTGCGGAATGAGCACGAGGAAAGCTCTCCTGGCGGCCCGCCACCCCCTGGCGGCCGCCCTGGCGACGATCACCTTCGCCGCGCTGAGCGTCATGACCGGCGCACCCGCACAGGCCGCGCCGGTATGCGCGGGCGCGGGACAGCCGACCGTCACGGTCGGGGTGGTCGGCGGCGCGGCCCTGGAAGGCCTGACCGTGGACGCGGCCGGCCGGGCCTTCACCACCGATCTGTGGTCCGGGCGGGTGTATCGCATCGACGCGCCGGGCGCGCCGCCGGTGCAGATCGCCACCGTGCCCAGTGGCGGCGGCGGTGCGCTGGCCTGGACGCCGGACGGGAAACTGCTGGTCGGTTATGGCGCGGACGCCCGGGTGCTGATCGGCGACGCCATCCGGCACGCCGGGATCGTGCAGATCGATCCGGACACCGGGTTCACCCAGCCGTATGCGAGCGGCCTGAGCGCCGCCGACGGTATGGATGTCGCGGGTGACGGAATCGTCTATGCCACCAATGATTTCGGCAATCTCATCGGCCGGGTGTACCCGAACGGCGTGGTGCAGGCGGATTGGGGGAGTCTGCCGAGCGCCAACGGCGCCGTTCTGTCCGGTAATGACGAATTCCTCTATGTGTCACGGACTTTCGTCAATCCGGGCGTGAGCAGGATTCCGACCAACGCCCCGTGGGCCCCGCAATCGATGCTGGATCTGGGCGGCGGTGACTACTTCGCCGCGCCGGACGGCCTGACCCTGGATTCCCTGGACCGCCCGGTGGTGCCGCTGAATCCCTCCGGCCAGGTGGTCCGCATCGACGCTCCGCAGCAGTTCTGCGTCCTGGGCGTCGGCCCGCAGTTCACCAGCGTGCTCAGCTACGGCCGTGGCGCCCAGGGCTTTTCGGCGGGCCGCCTGTTCGGGGCCACCTTCACCGGCCAGGTCTACGAGATCCCCGGCGGATTCGACCCGGACGCCCGCACCGCCACGCCCTGAGCCGCGGCGCCGACCGGTTCGGTGAGCAGGCCCACGATCATGGCGATGATGTGGTCCTGCGCCTCGGCCCGGTCGGCCGCGCTCTCGAACTGCTGGCGTTCGTAGTCGGCCAGCAGCGCGAACATGACCGTGCTCATGGCTTTCAGCCGGTAGCGCCGCATGGCGGGGGACAGCGCCGACATGGCCTTGTAGAGCCGCCCGACCAGCACCCGGGTGGCGGACCAGCGCTGCTCGTGCAGATCGGGTCCGCTCACCGCCGGATGTGCGCGGGCCTGTTCGAGGAAGCGCGCGTAATGCGTGGACCCCTCGCTGTAGGGCACATCGAACATGGGCCGCACCAGGATTCCCACCAGCGCCGCCACCGAATCGGGCGCGTCGGCGGCCTCGTGATCGGCGAGCAGTTCGGTGCGCCGCGATTCCAGTGCGGGCTGGTGCCGTTCGATGATGGCGCCGATGAGCCCATCGCGGGAGCCGAAGTGGTAGTGCACGGCGGAGTTGTTGCGCTGGCCGGCGGCCACCGCGATATCGCGCAGGGCGACATCGGGTCCGCGTTCGGCAATGGTGCGCTCACCGGCGAGCAGGATGAGTTCCCGGGCGTCTGGGCTGGTCACGGAGCCACTATAGCGCTTTCCGGACACGGATTAAGCAAAGTGGCTTCCAGATTTAAGCGAATCTGATTAACTCGTGACCTGCTGGAACCCGGTGCGACCCGAGGGAAACGATATGCGATCACTGTCCGCCGCCCTGACCGCGCTGACCTGTCTCGCCGCGAGCGCGCTGCTCTCGGCCCCGCCCGCCGCGGCCGCCCCGCGCTTCGAACGCTATGTCGCCCTGGGTGATTCGTACGCGGCGGTGGGCGACCTGCTCGACCAGTACGGCACCCCGGGCTGTTTCCGATCGCACAAGAACTATCCGAGTTACCTGGCGGCCGCACTGCGACCGGGGCAGTTCGTGGACAGCACCTGCGGCGACGCCACCACCGCGAATATGACCACGGCGCAGTTCGTCGGCCTCGGCTTCAATCCGCCGCAGTTCGACGCGCTGACGCCGGACACCGACCTGGTGAGCGTGAGCATCGGCGGCAATGATCTCAGCCTGCCGCTCACCCTCGGCCCGTGCGCGGCGCTGGCGGTCACCGATCCGGAAGGCAATCCGTGCGAGCGGTACAACTCGAGCGCCGGATTCGATCAGCTCACCGCCTGGATCGAGAACGAGATCCGGCCGCGGGTCGCCGCTGTGCTGCAAGGGATTCGGGATCGCCTGCCGAACGCCACCATCGTCGTGGTGAACTACCTGTCCCCGCTCCCGGTCGCGGACGGCTGCTGGCCCGCCGCGCCGTTCGCGCGCGGCGATGTCGCGTATCTGACCGCGGCATTGCGCCGGTTCGCGACGATGCAGCTGGAGGTGGGCGCGGCCGTCGGCGCGATCGGTGTGGACGCGAATGTCGTTGCCGGACATGACATGTGCCAGCCGGTGGGTACCCGCTGGATCGAGCCGCTGCTCCCCGCGGCGGCCACCACGCCCTTCCATCCGAATGCGAGCGGCACCCGGGCGGTCGCCGAACTGGCGGTCGCGGCGCTCGCGGACTGAGCCGGTCCGGTCGTTCGAATGATCGCGAACGCTACGTTGCGTTCACACTATTGATAATGAACGAATGAACACGAGAACGGTATAAAGCCAGGTAGATACACTATACAAGCTATCGAACCCGCTGCACCCCAAGGCAATTCCCCTGGTCGTGTGTTGCAATAGGAGGGCCCCGTTGCGCAAAGCTCGAGCCGCCTCGCAGCACTGATGAAGGAGAGCCGCCATGCCCGGAGGAAGACTCACGCCCGATGATCGGCGTCGCATCGCCTCCGGGCTGGCACAGGGTTTGGGGTACGCCGAGATCGCCCGGCAGCTCGGGCGGCCCACCTCCACCGTGAGCCGCGAGGTGACCCGCAACGGCGGCCCCGGCCGCTATCGCGCCGATCTCGCGCACGCCGCCACCGTGGTGCGTTCCCGCCGCCGGATTCCGCGCCCCAAACGCGTCGAAAGAGTCACCGGCGCGGACGAATACGGGCGCAGCTCCGAACAGATCGCCGAGTTCAGCGCGCAGTTCGGCGAGCTGTTCACCCAGACCGGGCTGCCCAAGATGGCGGCGGCGGTGCTGGCGCGGTTGTACGCCGCGGATTCCGGCAGCGTGACGGCGGGCGAGCTGGTGCGGCACCTGAGCGTCAGTCCCGCAACGGTTTCCGCCGCGGTCGGCTATCTGGAGAGCCAGGAGCTGATCCGCCGTGAACGGGATGCGGGCACCCGGCGCGACCGCTACTTCATCGACGAATCCGCCTGGTACCGGGCGACTATCGCGGGCGCGCGGTCCAACGAGCGCCTCGCGGCCAAGGCCCGGGACGGCGCGGATTCGCTCGGCATCGCCACTCCGGCGGGCATGCGCCTGCTGGGCATGAGCGAGTACCTCGATCAGGTCGGCCGGGACATGGTCCGCTCGGCGGAGCTCTGGCGGGACAAGCTGAGCGGCTGAGGCCGGGCAGCCACGGCCATCTCGCCGAATGTATTCGCCGACCGTCGCTGTCGCGACGGCCGGCCGACCTTCTTCGAGCCTGCCATAGACATACATACCGTATGTATGTAAAGGTGGGGAGGTACCCCAACATTGGAGAAGCGATGGCTCTCAGCGCATCACTCGGCCGGGCCCAGCAGGTCGATCTTCCCGGCGGCCGCATCAGGTACCACGAAACGGGGGCGGGCGCGCCGGTCGTCTTCGTCCACGGCCTCCTCGTCAATGCCGATCTCTGGCGCAAGGTGGTGCCCGGCATCGCGGCCGCCGGCTACCGCTGCCTCACCCCGACCTGGCCGCTCGGTTCCCACGAAATCCCGCTCCCCACCGCCGATCTCAGTCCCACCGGCGTCGCCGATCTGATCGCGGCCTTCCTGGAACGCCTCGATCTCACCGACGTCACCCTGGTCGCCAACGACACCGGCGGCGCCATCACTCAGGTGCTGCTCACCCGCGACCGATCCCGCATCGGCCGCGTCGTACTGGCCTCGGTCGACAGCCACGAGTACTTCCTGCCGCAACCGTTCAAGCTGCTCCCGCCGCTGGCCCGCATCCCCGGTGCGCTGCGCCCGCTCACCGAGTCCATGCGCATCCGCGCCCTGCACCGCCTGCCCATGGCGTTCGGCTGGGTCGCCAAACGCCCGGTGCCCCCGCAGATCGCCGATTCCTATCTGCTGCCCAGCCGCAATTCCGCCGCCATTCGAAAAGACCTGCGCCGCCTGCTGAAAACCCTGAACAAGCGCTACACCATGGAAGCCGCGAAACACTTCGGCGCCATCGATATCCCGGTCCTGCTGGCCTGGGCGCGCGAGGACAAACTCTTCCCCGTCGCCAATGCCGAACGCCTGGCCCGCGAATTCCCCGACGCCACCCTGCGGCTCATCGACGATTCCTACACCTTCCTCCCCGAAGACCAGCCCGAGTTGCTCACCGAGGCGATCCTGGAGTTCACTCGGCTGCATGCCACGCCGTAGCCAGGAGGACCGCTCGCGCACCACCCGGGCCGCGCTCGAGGACGCCGGTCGCCGGCTGTTCACCGAGCGCGGCTTCGCGGGCACCTCGGCCGAGGATCTGGTCTCGGCGGCCGGTGTCACCCGGGGCGCGCTGCATCACCACTACGGCGACAAACGCGGTCTGTTCCTGGCCGTGCTGGAGCAACTCGAGGTGGAGATCACCGCCGAGATCGAAACCGCCATCGCCACCGTGGATCCCGAGGATCTGCTGGGCGGCATGGCGGTCGGCCTGAACGTCTTCCTGGAGATCTGCCGCCGCCCCGCCATGCTCCGCATGATGCTCACCGACGCGCCCACCGTGCTGGGCTGGCAGGCCTGGCGGGAATTCGAGACCGAGCACAGCCTCGGGCTGATCACCGCCCAGCTGGAACGCGCCCGCGCCGCCGGGCTGATCGCCGAGGCCCCGATTCCGGTGCTGGCGCAATTGCTGATCAGCGCGCTGAGCGAGGCCGCGCTCATCGTCGCGCACGCCGACGACCCGGATACCGCCGGCGCGCAAGCCCAGCAATCGCTGCTGCTGTTGATCGCCGGCATCCTGCGTTCCGGATAAGACGTCCGATTGATGAATTCGTGAGCGAAGGTCTTGCGGCCGGCGGCGATCGCGCCTACAGTTCGCCGCTCGTGAGTACAAGTGCGACACGCGAATCGAGCACACGGATTCGGATCTGGGGAGCGGTCGCCGCACTCGGGGTAATCGCCGGTTATGCGGTAGTTCTGCTGGCCGACGCCCGCCATTTCTACACCGACGACACCGAGGCGCAATACGCCCCCATGTGGGTGGCCCTGGGTGAACAATTGCGCGCGGGCCGCTTTCCGGCACTGCTGCCGTGGGAATGGATGGCGGGCAATTACACCCTGGAGGAAGCGGGGCTCTACAACCCGCCCCAGCTGCTGGTCTATCTGCTCGCGCCGTCGATGGACAATCTCGCGGTCTACGCCACCGTGGTGAAACTGATCTTCTCGATCATCGCGGCGCTGGGCGTCTTCCGGATCTGCCTGGCCTACGGCGCGCGGGCCCCGTGGGCGGCGGTGGCGGGCGTGGCGTTCCCGCTCAGCGGCTGGTTCCTGTTCTTCGACGAGGCCAGCTGGTTCACCTCGCACACCGGGACGGCGTGGCTGCTGCACGCCTGGGCCTCGGCGGTGCTCTACGCGCGCGGGCGGCGCGGGCCGATCCCGCTGCTGATCTTCCTGTACCTGGCGCTCACCATCCAATACGCCTTTCCCGCGGTCGAATCCGCGCTGATGATCGTCGCGGTGCTGGCCGGGGAGTACATCTATCAAAGGCAGTGGCGGCCGGTGCTGCGGCTGGTCCTGGCCTCCGGCTTCGCGGTGCTGACGGCGCTGGCGGCCAATCTCAACGGCTTCCTGTCCTCACAGGTGACCTGGCGCGGCAATGCCCGCATCCACAATGATCCGTTCCTGACGGTGCCGTGGTCGGAATCGCTCAATGCCAGCCTGCCCAGCACCACACCGGCTTTCACCGCCTGGTGGGGTCATGTGCAGCCGCTGCCCATGGTCTATATCGCCTGGTTCCTGATTCCGGCGCTGGCCTTCATCGACTGGCGGGCGGCGCTGCATTCGGCGCGCGAGCTGGCCGGGCCGGGGCTGTTCGCGGTGGCCGTGCTGATGTGGACGGCCGGTCCGGGCGCGATCGGGCCGCTGCGCTGGCCGGCGCGGGTGCTGCCCATGCTGGCCATCGTGCTGCTGGTGCTGGTGTGCGTATTGCTCAGCCGCCACGGCGTTTTCGCGTCCTCGCGCCGGCGGAACCTGGCCGCCGGCAGTCTGATCGGCCTGCTGTTCATCCGATCGGTGTCGGCCGCGCCGGATATCGCGGTGCGGCACGTGCTGGCGGTGGCCGCGGTGGCGGGGCTCGGGTTCGCGGCGCTGTGGCTGGCGCGCAATCGCGGGGTGGCGGTGGCGTGCGGGCTGATCATCGCCGCCATGTTCCCCATCGCCTACGCGCAGGTGCGCAGTGCGCCGTCCACGCCGCTGTCCTACAACTTCCCGGAACGGCGTTCGGAGATGGCCGCCGCCTTCCCCGATTTCCCCGGCGTCACTTTGCAACTCGCGGACCGGGCGGTGCTGACCCCGGAGGATCGCGATATCAGCGCCGCCTACGGCTCGCTGGCCATCGGCAACTACGGCAAGGCGCTCGGGCTGCGGTACGTGAACGCCTACACCCCGGTCGGGCACGCCGCCTTCGCCCGCCGGACTGCTGTGCATGGCCTGGGACGGCAGCACCTGCCCGGACGCCTTCCGCAAGGCGTTCGCCGTCGAATCCTCCACGGGGCGAACCATTGTCGACCTGATGCGGGTGGACCGGGTGGTGCTGCACCGTGCCCAGTACCCGGACGCGGGCGAGCGCCCGGCTCCCGAGGGCTGGGAGTGGGCGTCCTATCCGGGCCATGAGCGCTACATCTGGGTGCTGGAGCGGACCGGCGGCATCGTGTCGGCGGACAACAATCTGATCGCGCACACCGCACAGGTGCTCGCCACGCCGGTCGCCACCGACGGCACGGACGCCGTCACCCGGGTCACCTCCGGCGCCGGCGGACGGCTGGTGTTCGCCCGGCTGGCCTGGCCCGGCTATCGAATCACGCTGGACGGTCGGGAGATTCCGCACACCACGGTGGCCGGCACCTTCCTCGCCGTCGATATTCCGGCGGGCACCCGCGATGCCGAACTCGAGCTCACCTGGACGCAGCCCGGCCTGTACGCCGGGCTGGGCACGGCCGCCGCCGGGCTCACCGGAATCGGCCTGCTGCACTGGGTGTATCGGCGTTCACAGCACCGGCGACCCGGGTGGACCGGGCCGGAAATGGTGCACGACGGCAATATCCGGGAACCGGCGATGAATTCGCTCGACGTAGCGGCGCAGCTGAGTTAGTTCGGCATTCAGCGATTGCCGGGCTTCGGGGGAGGGCGCGGTCTGCATCCGGCGGAGCAGTGCGGCGATTTGTTTCTCGAGTTCGCCCAGGAACACTCGGGCCTGAGCCGACTCGGGATCTTCGTTCTCATCGGGATCGTCGAATCCCCTGTACTGCATAGGGCCGAAGTATTCCACGCCCGGCCGGTCCGGCCGGGCGAATCGGATGGTGATCGGCCGAATTCGTTACGGCTAGGGCGCGTAACGCAGAATTGCCGCCGCCGGACCGCCCTCGGGTATGTCCTCGGCGCGCACGGCGAGCACCCGGCCGCCGGAAAGCAGTGTGCGTCGCGCGATCTCGTCCAGTACGCCCGGTGCATCCCCGTTCGCGCCGGTGACCTGGGTGATCGAACCGTCGTCGGCCAGCCCGCCCGGCACCGCGGCGTCGATATCCACGAACAGCGCGTGCACGATGCCGTAGGTGGCGGCGCGCGCGATATCGGACAGCTCGATCACGCCCCGGCCGTCACTGCGGCGCTGTTCGAATTCACCACGCAGCTCGGCCAATTCGGCGGCGTAATGCTTGTCCAGCAGGGCGCGCGATTGATCGGCCAGCTCCGCGTCTGACAATCGCTCGGGATTGCCGGAAATGCCTTCGTCCAGCAGCTGCGGATAGGTGTTCACCGAGCGGAACAACGAGGCGGTGGGTTCGGTGGCGGCCAGAATCAAGGGAATGTCCAAGCCCGTCAATACACTTCGTAAAGCCTGATCCACCGCGCGGCAGTATTGCCGCACCCGGACCTTACGGCCCTCGCTGCCCTGCAACCGCCCGTGCGGATTGCGGCCCAGCGGCGGAAGTTCCAGGTACGCCTGCATATTCGCGGGCAGGCCGGGCACCGGCGCGTCCTGGGCGGGCTGATCGGCGGTGATCTCCACCAGCCGGACCGCGTTCTCCGACAGCGCCAGCACGAATGCCGCCTGCGGGAAGGTGACGGTGCGCAGCAGCGGTTTGACGAGGAATTTCCCGCCCACCGTGGTGGCGGGTTCGAGCCGGTTCGGCACCCGGTAGGTGATCAGTTGCTCCGGGGTTGCGAATACGGCCAGCGTGCGGGACTGGAAGCGCCAGTAGTCCTCGTCCTCGAGCAGATCGGCGAACTCCTCGGCGAGTGCGGCGCGCGCCTCCTTGTCCTCGACGGCGTCCAGGGCCTGCTTCACCTGGTTCTCGACGGCCACCCGGTTCCGGTCCGGCGTGGGCGTATCGACCTCGGTCGGTGTGTAGACGGTGACGCACCAGGGGCCCGCCTGCCGGGCCAGGACCAGGATCTCGCTGTGCGTGGGGATATCGGTGTGCAGCATGCTTCGCCCTCCACGGAATCGGGTTCTCGGTGGGTGCAACGAGCGCTGAGGCTCACCGTACTCAGGGTAGCCAACCGATTGCCGACGCGCCCCCGCGCACAGCGGACCGGGTATCAGGCTTTGCGGTCCACCGCGGCCCAGGCGGTCAGCGCCACCACGCCGGACACCACGGCCACCGACGGCCACGCGCCGATCATCTTGGCCAGCGGGTGCGAGGCGCCCATCGCGCCGATCGACAGCCCGGTCAGCGCGGCCGCCCCGCCGGTCCCGACGGTCTGGCGCCACCGCGGCACCGACGCCGCCACACCGGCGCCGAAGACGACACCGCCCAGCTGACGCTTCTTGGTGGCCTGCGCGAGCGCGAAGCCGCCGGTGAGGCCGCCGGCCGCGAGCAGGGCGGTGGGAACCGAGGGAATCCGAGCCATATCCAACTACCTCCAACAGAAAACATGCGGGATTGCCCCATCCAGCATACGAATTCCGGCCGCCGCACCGACCCGGCCCGGATCCGCGGTTGTTCGCGCAGGTCTTGCTATGTTTCGGCACGCGGTGCCGACGCAGCCACCGGGATGCGCGGACGGTTGCGGTGCGGCGGAAACGGCCATCGAGAGGAGTTCTGGTGCGCGCTGATCCCTACGCCTATCTACCCGAGCTGCCCAGCTTCGCCCTGACTTCCGACGACATCGCCGACGACGGCGCCCTGCGCCTGGATCAGGCCGCGGCCGCGGTCGGCGGCCTGGACATCTCGCCGCAGCTGTCCTGGTCCGGATTCCCGGACGACACCCAGAGTTTCACGGTCACCATGTATGCCCCGGACGCGCCCACGGTGTCCGGCTTCTGGCACTGGTGCGTGGCGAACATCCCGCCCGACGTGACCTCGCTGCCCACCGGCGCGGGCGACGGCTCCGCGCTCCCGCCCGGCGCGGTCACCCTGCGCGCCGACGCCGGGATCGCGCAGTACACCGGCGCCGCCCCGTCGCCGAACACCGGCCCGCACCGCTACTACTTCGCGGTGCACGCGGTCGGCGTCGACACCCTCGGCGTGGACGAGTTCACCAGCGGCGCGGTGCTCGGCTTCAACCTCTTCGCCACCGCGCTCGCCCGGGCCGTCATCGTCGGAACCTACGGCGGCTGAACGGCTTCCGCGCCGTGCGGGCGATCACTGCGCCCGCGGCCGCCGGTTGTCGACATTGGCGGTCAGGGTGGCGAGCAGGCCGGGCAGTCCGGCGACGGTCGCGGGGGACAGGCCCGTCACGGTCTCCTGCGCGAGCTCGCGCCAGATCCGCTTGACCCGATCGACCAGATCCCTGCCGCTGTCGGTGAGTTCGACGACGGTCGCGCGTTTGTCGCCCGGTGCGGGGGTGCGGCGAATGTGGCCGGAGGCTTCCAGTTTGCGGGTCATCAGGGTGACGCTGGGCGGCTCACAGCCCAGGGCATCGCTCAGTTGCGCCTGGATGCGCGGGCCGGTGCGGGCCAGTTCGAGCAGTAGCGCCTCCTGTCCCGGATGCAGGCCGAGCGGGGCCAGCAGCGCGGCGGCCCGGGCGCGGTGGCGCAGGGTCAGCAGGCGAATGGCCTGGTTGAGGGCATCGACTTGCTCGAAGTCCACGGGCGCTCCTTGACAGGTTTTAGTTACGTGCATAACAGTTATGTGCGTAACTAATTCTATACCGAGGGAGCCGCACATGGCCGTGAAGGTCGCCGTCATCTACTACAGCGCCACCGGCGGGGTGCACGAACTCGCGCGAGCCGTGGCCGAGGGGGCCGCCGCGGCCGGGGCCCGGGTGCGATTGCGGCGAGTGGCCGAACTCGCGCCCGACCGTGCGATCGATCAGAATCCGCTGTGGCGCAAGCACATCGATGCCACCGCGGACGTACCCGAGGCGAACCTCGAGGATCTGGCGTGGGCCGACGCGTTCGCCTTCGGCACGCCGACCCGGTTCGGGGCGCCCGCCGCGCAGCTCAAGCAATTCATCGACCAGGCCGGGGGCCTCTGGCGGGAGGGGCGGCTCGCGGACAAGCCGGTGACCGCGTTCACCTCCGCGTTCAACCGGCACGGCGGGAGTGAGGCGACGCTGCTGTCGCTCGGAAATGTCTTCTACCACTGGGGATCTCTGATTGTTCCGCCGGGTTTCACCGATCCGTCGGTGTCCGAGGCGGGCGGAAACCCGTACGGCACTTCGCATGTGAGCGGTCCGGCCGGAGCGGGGCCGGACGCGGCGACGCTGGCGGCGGCCGCCTATCAGGGGCGGCGGTTGGCCGAGATCACCATCCGGCTGCTGGGATCGGAGCGCGTCGACGCGGAGGCCGGCGATTTCGCGGGTGATGGTGACGCCCGGCTCGCCGATGCCGGAGTGGTGAAATCATGAACGGGAACATAGCGGGGGAAGCTTTGGGCGGCACCGCGATCCGGCAGGCGGGACCCCGTGCCGCCGGGCTGGTGCTGGCGCTGGTCTGTGCCTGCCAGTTCATGGTGATCCTGGATTCGTCCATTGTGAACGTCGCATTGCCTTCGGTGCAGCGCGATCTCGGGTTCAGTGCGTCCGGGCTGGCGTGGGTGGTGAACGGGTATCTGCTCACCTTCGCGGGATTCATGCTGCTGGGCGGCCGGGCCGCGGATCTGTTCGGGCAGCGGCGCATGCTGATCTCGGGCCTGCTGGTGTTCTCCGCCGCCAGCCTGGCCGGGGGATTGGCGACCGGTCCGGAGTTGCTGGTGGCGGCCCGGGTGGTGCAGGGCGCGGGTGCTGCGCTGCTGGCTCCGGCGACGCTGGCGGTGATCAATACCGGTTTTGCCGAACCGAATTCGCGGGCAAAGGCATTCGGCGCGTGGTCGGCGGCCGGGGGAGTGGGCGGGATGGCCGGGGCCGTCGCGGGCGGGGCCATCACCACCGGCTTGTCGTGGCGGTGGGTGTTCCTGATCAATGTGCCGATCGGTGCGGCGCTCATTGCGCTCGCCGTGCTCGCGCTGAGTGAGAACCGCACGGGGGCAAGGGAATCGCTCGATGTGCTGGGGGCGGTCACCGGAACGTCCGGCCTGGCCGCGCTGATCTACGGGGTGATGGGCAGCGCCGAACACGGCTGGGACGCCGCCGAGGTGCTTTGGCCGATCGCGGCCGGTGTGCTGCTGCTGGCCGTGTTCGTGGTCGTGCAGGCGCGCTTCGCGTCCCGGCCGATGATGCCCCTGCGGCTCTTCGGCGTCCGGCGCGTGGTCCTGGGCAATGCGATGCTGCTGCTCTTCGGGTTCATCGCCATCGCCATGTGGTACTTCACCTCGCTGTTCCTGCAGAATGCGCTGGGCTACAGCGCCCTTCGCGCCGGACTCGGGCAGACGCCCGCCGCGGTCACCTTCCTGCTCGTCGCACGCTCGGCCGCCGCTCGGCTGCCCAGTCTCGGCGCTCGCCCCCTGCTGCTCGCCGGCGGTGCCGGCTTCCTGTTCGGGTTCGGCTGGCTCGCCCGGGCGCACGCGGACACCGGCTATCTCACCGGATTCCTCGTTCCCACGCTGCTGATCGCGATCGGTATCGGCGTCACCTTCCCGACCCTGATGGCCACCGCGACCGCCGATGCGCCCGTGGGCGACGCGGGCATTGTGGGCGGTCTCGCCAATACGGCCGCGCAGGCGGGCGGATCGATCGGCCTGGCCGTGCTCGCGGCCGTCGCGGGTCCGGTGACCGGGCAGCACGCCGAGGCCACCGGCTACGACCGAGTCTTCCTGGTGGCGGCCGGAATCGGCGTGCTCATCGCCGCGACCGGCCTGCTGCTGCCCGGCCGCTCACAGGTCGAAGACGCGGTCGGCGGGGTCGAGTAGGCCGACCGCCGCCGAGATCCGCGCGCACAACCGCCACGGCCGGTCACTGTCGGTGGTGGCCTTACCGCTGGTGAGGATCGCCCCCGACAAGCCGCGCGCCGGATCGGCCCAGCCGTACTGGGTGGTCAAACCGCTACGGCCGAAATGCGTTTCGGTATGGCGGCCGAACTTGGACCGCCGCGCCCCGAGCTCGTACCCCGCCCGGCTGACCCGTCCGGCCGCCCCCGGAATCCGGTTCGCGGGCCGCACCGCCGCCCGCAGCGTCTCGGGCCGCATGATCCGCACACCGTCCAATTCCCCACCGCGCGCGAGGATTTCGTAGAATCGCGACAATTCCTGCGCGGTGGTCACCAGATTCCCGGAGGGCAGTTCCGCGGTCAGGAAAGCCCGCGTCGCCGATTCGGAAACCGCCCCGCCCATTCCGCCGCCGAGCGCCCGCTTGGCGAGATAACTCCACACCCGCGACGGCCCCGCCCCGACCTTGACGCTCGGCACCACCAGATCGACGTCCTCGTCCCGCACGCCGAAGTTGTTCCACCGGAACCCCAACGGCCGCAACACCTGTTCACTCAAATGCTCCCGCATCGGCTTCCCGGTGGCGCGCTGCACCAGCAGCCGCTGAATCAGCCCGCTGGTCAGCGCGTGATAAACCCGGAACCGCCCCGGCCCCCAGCTCGGCTTCAGATCGGCCAGCGCCCGCACCGCCAGCTCCTCGTCCACCACCAGCTGATACCCCTTGTACGGCGGCGTCACGAACGGCACCCCCGCCGAATGCGACAGCACATCCCCGATGGTGATGCCCGCCTTGCCATTGGCCGCGAACTCCGGAATGTAATGGCAGACCGGATCTTCCAGCGCGAACGCCCCCTGCTCGATCAGCATGAACATGAGCGCCGCCGAAACCCCCTTGGCGGTGGAGAACCCGCAGAACGGCATCTCGGTGGTAACTGGCACCCGCTCCGCATCCGGCCCGTCCCCCGGCGCATTCCCCCACCCGTGCCCGATCGCCCGATTCAGCACCACCCTGCCATTACGCCGCAGACACACCTGAATAGCCGGCGTGGTCCCCAGCCGATACCAATCCCGCACCGCCTCCCACACCGACTCGATCGCGGCGGGATCCAGCCCGGCCGCAGCCGGATCGTCCTCATAGCCGGTAGCCGTCACCGCCTCCAGATCAGCGACGATCGGCACCAGGGCATCGGCAGGAGCAGCCATTCCGCCCAGGGTAGTGCCACCAAGTCCGCTTCCACCGCGATCTCAGGAGGCCGCGCGCTGCCGGTGCTGGGCCACGTGTACCCGGGTGGAGCAGCGGGTGGTGCAGAAGCGCCGCCGGCCGTTGCGTGAGGTGTCCACGAAGACGGTGTCGCAACCGGTGCGGGCGCAGCTGCCGATCCGGGCGGGGTCCTCGCAGAAGAGGGCGGCGAGGCCGAAGGCGGTGTACGCCTTCACTCTTTCGTCGATCGGTGCGGATTCGTCGGAGTAGTGCAGGTGTGGCGCGCGGCCGTCGTGGGTCGAAATGTAGGGCCGCCCGGCGGTTTTGGCGAGCAGGGCATTGAGGCGGTCGACGGTGGGATCGTGGAACACCGCGCCGAGTTCTCCGGCCCACCGCCGCAATTCGGCATCCTGCCGCGCGTCGATGGTCCCGATCGGCTTGTATCCGCACTCCGCGAGCAGCCGCGCGAGATCCTGTCCGGGTGCGGCGTTCACCAGCCGGGCGGCTAGTTCGGCGGCCACCCCGCCGTAAGGGTTGAAATGCACTGACTCATTACATCAGGGTGAAGTCATGTCCGCTACCTGCCCGGCTTGCTCTTGGCCCACTCCCGCCGTCGTCTCCACCCACGGCGCCATCCGCTACCTGCGCTGTGTCTGCGGCAAATGGCTGATCGCCGATGCGGACGGCGTGCTGGCGACCGCGGGCGCCGGCGGTTTCGCCGACGCCCGCGAAACCGGCGGTCCCGCTACGGCAGCAGGGCCGGCTGGTCCACGGCCCACAGCCAGGTCCCGTCCGGCTGGCGGCGGGCGATCTCCACGGTCACCTCGCCACTGGTCAGCGTGACCGCGGTGAGCGCCAGGTCGTCGCTGACCAGGGTCGGATGCTGCCGGCCGGGCACGAGCACCGGGGCGGCCGCCACGAACTGCTCGTATACCTTGCGGATCTCCGCGTGCCCGGTGGCCAGGCTGCCGGGCGGGAAGGCCAGCACGGCGTTCGGTTCGTACAGCGCCACCAGGCCGTCGACATCGCCGGCATTGGCGCGTTCGATGAAGAGCCCGGCCAGGTCGTCGGGGTGATTCGCAGCGGTCTTGTTCGTCATGAGCACCAGCCTTCCGGCTAATCACGACATCTTGTGTCAGGTATTCCGATAGACTTTTTTCATGCGCGCCGACCGGTTGGTCTCACTGGTTTTGCTGCTGCGCCGCCGCGGCCGGCTCTCCGCCCCCGAACTGGCCCGCGAGCTGGAGGTCTCCACCCGGACCGTGCTGCGCGATATCGAGGCGCTGTCCGCGGCCGGGGTCCCGGTCTACGCCGAACGCGGCCGGCACGGCGGCTTCGCCCTGCTGCCCGGCTTCCAGACCGAGCTCACCGGACTCAATCACGACGAGGCCCTCGCCCTGCTGGTCGCCGGATCACGCCGGGGCGCACAGGCTTTCGGCCTCGGTTCGGCCCTCGCCTCCGGTATGCGCAAGGTGGTCGACGCGCTGCCGGAGGGCCATCGCGACACCGCGACCGATGCCGCCGAGCGCTTGCTCATCGACCCGGAGACCGACCTGCTCGCCCGCCGGGTGCACCCCGAGGAAGGCTCCGGCGCGGTGGTGGCGCAGGTGCGCCGCGCCGTCTTCGCCGGGCACAAACTGCGCATCCACTACGCGGCCGTGGATCAGGACCCGCGCTGGCGCACGGTCGACCCGATCGGCCTGGTCACCGTCCGCGACCACGTCTACCTGCTGGCGATCCGCGCGGGCGAGGACCGCACCTACCGGCTGTCGCGGGTGCTGGCCGCCGAGGAACTGCCCGAACCCGCCGACCGCCCCGACCGCGTCGACCTGGGCCGCGCCTGGCAGGAACGCAGCAACCGTTTCCGGACCGGCGGCGACCAGGTCAGCGTGCTGATCCGGTTGCACCCGGCGCGCCGCGAGGAATTGCTCGGCACCGCGCTGACCATCCGGAATGAGACTTCCGACACGGACGGCCGGCTGCGAATCGAGGCCGCGTTCCAGGATCGGCGGCACGCGGAATGGGCGTTGTGGCAGCTCGCCACCGACGCGGAAGCCCTTGCCCCGCAATGGTTACGCGACAACCTGCGCGACCGCGCCGCGGAGCTGGCCACCCGCTACGGAATGTCACCTTGACCATTGCCGGATCCACGCGGTGTCATGGGGCGGGAGAACTGGGGGAGAATGTGGTCGTGAGTTATGCAATCAGCGAGAAATTCGGGGACCGGATCGGAAGATCGGCGGTCGTAGTGCGGACGGGTGCCGCGGCACTCGCCGGCGGCTAGTTCGATGTCCGATCGGGAAACACCGGGACGCGGATCCTTACCGGGACCCGGTGGCAACAGGTTCGATGCGGTGGAGCGGCTGCGCCGGAAGCTGGAGGCTTTCAAGCCCGCCGAGACCGCGACGCCCGAAACGGGAGACGATTCGAAGGTCATCCGGCTGCCGCGCCGCCCCCGGCGCGCCTCCGAGGAAGTCGGCGAGCCGCCGCAGCGGCCGTGGCTGCGCGAAGGCGGTTCGGCCTACGACCCCGCGCCGACCCGGCCGGTGACCCGCCAGGAACTGCAACGCGAGACCGGCTGGTGGCCGGTCGACCCCGGCCGCGCGGGCCATCCCGCGCCGGAATCCGAGCCGGGCGCGGCCGAACACGACGGCAGCGTGATCGATCTCGGCGCCTTGCGCCGCAAGCGAGCCGGTGAGGACGCCCCGGCTCCGGGCAATCGGCGGCGGGTGCGCCCGCGCCGGATCGACAATGGCGAGGGCGCCGACGGCGGCCAGGACGACGATCGCGACTGATCGCTCCCTCCATCGGGGGAGGCCGAAATCCGCCTCGTGACCGACGCCGGGCCCGGTCGCGCTCCGTAGCGTCGAAGACCTCGGGCCGGACCGACAATCGCTGTCCGCCAATGTCATTCGACTGGAGGACGCGGTGCTTTCCGCCTTCGTACCGGCTCTGCGCACCCCGGATCTCCGGCGGAAGATCCTCTGCACACTCGGGCTGCTGGCGTTGTATCGCCTCGGTGCGGCGCTACCGTCGCCGGGGGTGAACTACGCCAAGGTGCGCGCGTGCGCCGAACTCGCCTCGGGCGGATCGTCGGCGGGGATCTATCAATTGATCGATCTGTTCTCCGGCGGCGCCATGCTGCAACTGTCGGTCTTCGCGATCGGCATCATGCCCTACATCACCGCGAGCATCATCACCCAATTGCTGGCCGTGGTGATCCCGCGCTTCGAGGAGCTGCGCAAGGAAGGCCAGGCGGGACAGGCCAAGATCACCCAGTACACCCGCTACCTGGCGATGGCGCTGGCGGTGCTGCAGGGCACGACCCTGGTGGCGCTGGCCGCGCGTAAACAGCTCTTCCGCGGCTGTGCCGAGCGGATCCTCTCCGACGATTCGATTTTCGGGATGGTCGTCATCGTGCTGGTCATGACCGCGGGCGCGGCGCTGGTCATGTGGTTCGGCGAACTGATCTCCGAGCGCGGGGTGGGCAACGGCATGTCGCTGCTCATCTTCGCCGGTATCGCGGCGCGAATTCCCAGTCAGGGCAAGGCGATTCTGGACAGCCACGGCGGGCTGACCTTCGCCGCGATCTGTGCTGCGGTGCTGCTGATCGTGATCGGTGTCGTGTATTTCGAGCAGGGCCAGCGGCGGATTCCGGTGCAGTACGCCAAGCGCGTGGTGGGGCGGAAGCTGTACGGGGGTTCCTCGACCTATCTGCCGTTGAAGGTGAATCAGGCCGGGGTCATCCCGGTGATCTTCGCGTCCTCGCTGCTGTATCTGCCGAATCTGCTGGCGCAGCTGACCCAGCGGAGTTCGGGCGATCCGGCGGCGTGGCAGGAGTTCATCGCGAAATATCTGGTCGATCCGGCCAACCCGGTCTATGTCGCGGTGTACTTCGGCTGCATCGTCTTCTTCACGTACTTCTATGTCGCGATCACGTTCAACCCCGAGGAGCGCGCGGACGAGATGAAGAAGTTCGGTGGATTCATTCCGGGCTATCGGCCGGGCCGGCCGACCGTCGACTACCTGAACTATGTGCTCAGCCGGATCACCCTGCCGGGCTCGCTCTACCTCGGTGCGGTCGCCGTCCTGCCGACCCTGCTGCTGGCCGCCGGCGGTTCCGGCCCGGCCCGCAATCTCGCGTTCGGCGGCACGTCGGTGCTGATCGTGGTGAGCGTCGGTCTCGACACCATGAAGCAGGTCGAGAGCCAATTGCTGAATACCAACTATGCGGGATTCCTCCGCTGAAGCAGACTCTGGAGATGGCTTCGACCAAATCGGCGCACACCCTGATCCGGGTGGTGTCGTCCATCCTGATCGCGCTCGCCGCCACCGTGCTCTCCACCGGTTACGCACAAGCCGCGATGCCCGCGACCGCGCGCACCATTACGGCGGGACTCGATCCGCACGATCCCGACCCGGTCATCTCGGTACTGCTCGCCGATCAGCACGTGCTGTTCCGGTCGGGGCTGCGCGCCGCCATCCTCACTCAGCCGGACTTCCGCTGCGTGGCCGAGGTCGGGGACGGGGCAGCCGCCATCGCCGAAATGCGCAGGCAGCGGCCGCATATCGCCATCCTGGACCTGGATATGCCCGGGCTGGACGAGGCGGCCATCGTCGAAACGGTGGCGGAACTCGCGAACGACACCCGCATTCTCACCCTGACCAGCGATGACACCGAGGAGAACCTCTACCGGGCACTGCGGCTGGGCGCGACCGGGTTCCTCTCCAAAGCCCTACCGGCGCAGGACCTCATCGCCGCCATTCGCACCGCCGCGCGCGGGGACGCGCTCATCGATCCGCGGCTCACCCGCAGTCTCATCACCCGGCTGACCACCGGTATCGAACCGTTCCCGGCCGCACCGGAACTCCGGTCGCTCACCGCGCGCGAGCACGAGGTGCTGCAGTTGATCGCCAAGGCGTACACCAATCCGGAGATCGCCGCCGCGCTCGGGGTCGGCGAGCAGACCGTGAAAACCCATGTCTCCAATGTGCTCACCAAGCTCGGCGTCCGCGATCGCGTGCAGGCCGCCGTCTACGCCCACACCCGCCGCATCGTCACCTGAGTACGTCAGGCACGGCGTCACCTGACGGATGCCGGGGCCGGCTCGCGCGCCCCAGAGTGGAGGTGAAGGGCGCGACCACGGAATTCGCCCGCCAGGAGCGACAATTGATCACCTACGACCGGCTGTACGCGGGCGGGGGCTGGGTCGAACCCAGCGAACCGGCGCTGCTGGAGATCCTGTCCCCGCACGATCGATCGGTGCTCGGGCGGGCGGCGCAGGCCCGGCCCGACGATATGGATCGAGCGCTGGCGGCGGCGCGTACGGCCTTCGACGGCGGTGCGTGGCGGGAGCTGCCGCCGGGGGAGCGGATCGCGGTGCTGCGGCGATTCAATCGGCTGCGGGAAGAACAGGCCGAGCTGATGGCAGGACTTATCACCGCGGAAACCGGTCGGCCCGTGTGGTTCACCCGGGCGGGGCAGGACGATCTGACCAGGCAGGTGAACGCCTATCTCACGGCGGCCGAGCATTTCGAGTGGGAGCGCATGCCGGATACGCGGGCGCACAGTCTGATTCGGCAAGCCCCGGTCGGCGTGGTCGCCGCACTGGTCCCGTGGCATTCGCCGTGCTTCGCGGTGACGTCCAAGATCGTGCCCGCACTGCTCGCCGGAAACTCGGTGGTACTGAAGGTATCCCCGGAGAACTCGCTGAGCATGGGCTTGCTGGCCGAACTGCTGGATCGAATCGGGTTGTCCGACGGGGTGATCAGCGTGCTGCCCGCGGAACCTGAGGTCGGCGAGTACCTGATCACGCAACCGGCGGTGGACATGATCACCTTCACCGGGTCGGCAGAGACAGGCAGCCGGGTCGCGGCGCTCGCCGGTGCGCGACTGAAGCGAGTCGATATCGGGGTGTGCGGCCGATCGGTAGTGATGGTGCTGCCCGACGCCGAGCTCGATGCCGTCCCCGCACTCGCGCGGCTCGGATCGGCCCAAACCTGTTTCCTCGCACCACGTTCCCGCTACCCGGAAGTGGTGGCCACGGTGGTGCGGCTGGCGGAATCGCTGCCGGTCGGCGATCCGGGTGACCCGGCGACGCGAATCGGCCCGATGGCGCGCGGCGACCAGCAGCAACGGTTCCGCGAGTACATCGACGCCGCGATCGCCGAAGGCGCGCACCCGGCACTCGGCGGCTCGCGAATCCCGCCCGGCCTGCGCGACGGCTTCTACGTCACCCCGACGGTCCTCGCCGACGTGACGCCGGACATGCGCATCGCCGGCGAAACGATCTGCGGCCCAGTGCTGATCGTCATCGCTTACGACGACATCGACGACGCACTCCGCATCGCCAACCGCTCCGGCCCCGGCCTCTCCGGCGCGCTATGGTCGGCCGACCCCGCAGCCGCCGCAGCGGTGGCCCGGCGCATGCACGCCGTAACTGTCGCCGTCAACGCGGCACCGACCGGATTCGCCGACACCCCGGCAGAATTCGACACCGCCCGCGCACACGACACCCTCAGCCGATTCACCGAACTCCGGACGATCAGCTCCCGGCTGCGCTGATCGGTCAGCCGGCCGTCTCCGTCAAGGTCGGCAGCAGCGCTGCCAGATCGCCGCGGGAACTGATGCCGAGTTTCGGGAAGATGCGATGCAGGTGGGTGCTGACCGTGCGGTGGGACAGGTAGAGGCGCTGGCCGATTTCCCGGTTGGTCAGGCCCTGGGCCGCCAGCTGGGCGATGCTCAGCTCGTGCGGGGTGAGGCGCTCGCGGGCGTCCGGATCGCGATTCGGGCTGGATTCGCCGGCGCTGCGCAGTTCCAGGCGTGCGCGTTCGCTCCAGGCGGTGAAGCCGAGAGCGTCGAAAGTCTCACGCGCCGTGCGCAAATGGGTGCGCGATTCGACCACCCGGCGCTGGCGGCGCAGCCATTCGCCGTAGGCCAGGTGCAGGCGGCCGCGTTCGGCGGGCCAGCCGGTGAGATCCGCGGCCAGCGCGGTCGCGAACAGTTCGGCGGCCGCGTCACCGGCGAGAACCGCACGTGCGTAACGCATTCCGATGTGCAGGGCGGGCGACGAGGTGGTCGCCGCCGTGACCTCCAACTCGCCCAGCAGCTCCGTCATGGCGTCGGCGCGCCCGGCCCGCACCGCCGCCTCGGCGAGTTCGGTGAGGAAATACGCGCCCAGCGCCGGAGAATGCGACGGGTCGCGCGGGTCGTGAATCCGCATCAGATCGGTGAAGGCGTCCTCGAACCGGCCCTCGCCGAGCGCGATCAGACCGCGGGTGAGCTGCACGGTCGCCAGCACCGGGCGGGCGCCGGCCGCCAATCCGATGCGCTCGGCCTCCGCGGCCAGCTCGACCGCTCGCGCGTAATCACCACGCAGCGCGGCGATTTCGGCCTGCACGGCGATCACCACCGCGTGCATGAAGGGTGCGCCGGTCTCCCGCGCGAAGGCCGCCGCCTCGGCCGCGATGGGCGCGGCGGCCGCGAGATCGCCGAGCCGGGCCAGGCTCCAGGCCTCGATGGCGAGCGCCCGGCACAGCAGCCCCAGCCGTCCGGCGGAGCGGAAACCGGGTGCGGCGGCCGCCGCGAACTGGGCCGCGAGGTCGAACGCACCGACCTGATAGGCCGCGCTGCTGAGGAAGTGATCCACTTCCGGGTCGCCGCCCATGCTCGCGGTCTGCCCGCGCAGGAAACCCAGCACCTGTTCGCCGCGTTCCAGCGGGGCCACGATGGAGTCGATGGCCAGCTTGCGCGGATCGCCGTCCGGGATGCCGAGGCTGTCGGCGACGGCCAGCACCACGCGCCGGGTATCGGGTCCGGGCTCGGACCAGAAGCACCGCATGGCCGCGCCCCACAGGATGCGCAAGGCCGGATCCGGATATCCGTCGGCGGCGACGGCCGTGGCCAGTGCCGCCAGTTCGGCTATGCGCGTGGGACTTTCGCGCATACCGTCCTCGAAGCCGCTGAGCAGCCACTTCGCGGTGGCCTCTTGCTCGGCGGTAAGGGGGAGGGCGCGCGCCGCATCGACCAGGCGGTCGGCGGTGCCACGGTGACCGGAGTCGACGGCCAGTTCCGCCGCGCGCAGCAGGCGATCCGCGCGCCGGGCGGGGGTGGCGCTGAGCGCGGCCGCGCGTTCCAGTGCGGCGATCGCGCCGCCCCGGTGCCGGGAACGTTCGGCGGCCTCCTCCAGCGCGGCCGCCACGTCCTCGTCCGCACCGGCGGCGCCCGCCGCCAGATGCCACACCCGGCGGTCCGGTGCGTCGGTCAGCAGTTCGGCGAGTGCCAGGTGCGCCTTCCGGCGATCCTCGGGCGCGGCCGCCGCGACCAGGGCCGAACGCACCAGCGGGTGGCGGAAAGTGACTGTGCCGGAGTCGATGTGGATCAAACGGGCCTGCACCGCAGGGGCGAGCACATCTGCCGTCACCTCGGAGCCGAGCAGGATCGCGGCCGCGGCGAGAGTTTCGGTCAGCGCGCCGTCGTCATCCAGCGCGGCGACGAGCAGCGCCGATCGGGTGCGCGGGGGCAGCATCGCGCCGCGTGCCGAGAATGCCCGTTCGAGGCGTTCGGTCAAAGGAAGGGTGTCGGCGGACTCCGCGAGATCCGTTGCCGCCGTGGGGAGTTCGCTCAGCGCCAGCGGATTGCCGTGCGCTTCGGCGAGTACCCGGCGGCGGGCCTGGGCGTTCAATCCGGGAGCGATGCTGTCCAGCAACGCATGCGCGTCATCGTCGGGCAGTGGGCCGAGTCGCATGACGCTCAGTTCGGCCTCGTGCAATGCCGAAGCGGTGCCGGTCCGCGCGGTGGCGAGCATGGCGACGGGCTCGGACTCGATGCGGCGTGCCACGAACGCGAGCACCTCGGCACTCGCGGGATCGAGCCAGTGCGCATCCTCCGCCACCACCAGCAACGGCTGCTCGGCCGCCAGATCCGTGAGCAGCGTCAGCGCCGCCAGTCCCACCAGATGCGGGCTCGGTTCGTCGATCACGTCCGACATGCCCAGCGCGGTTGTCAGCGCCTCCAACTGACGAGCGGGCAACCCGTCGAAGGCCCGGCGCAGCGGATACAGCAGCCGATGCAATCCCGCGAAGGTCAGCCCGTGCTCCGCCTCGACCCCGCTGGTCCGCAACACCCGCACCCCCGCGGCCGCCGCATCCCGCACCGCCGCGTCGGCCAGCGCCGACTTCCCGATCCCCGGTTCCCCTTCGATGAGCACCCCGCTCCGCCCATCGGTTCCGGTCACGAGCGCGCCGAGTTCCTTCAGCTCACTGTCTCGTCCGAACATCGGCATGGGTAGCGCTCTCCTCCTGGCCCGTCCACGACATACGAACCGGTCGCGACATTACCCAAGCGCAACCACGAACAGCACCCGCCACGGTGTGCACGATGGCATGTGGTGGCGGGTGCGATGGCACGCGGTGCTCGGCCCGTGTGCAGTTGCTGGTGCGTTCGCACACGGCGTGTGATGTTCACGATCGACGCGTCGTGTTGGGCGCTTTGACGCGCGGGAGCGGTGCTCGGCCCGCATGTGGCGCCGCGCGACGGCGAGTGCTTCTGTCAGGCGTTCGTCGGCTCGGATTCGACTGCGGTGTCGGACCAGTCGGGTTGTGCGGCGGGCCGGATCAGCAGTAGTGCCAGTGCGCCACCCAGCAGGCCCACGATGCCCGATACAGCCAGGACGCTCTGGACCCCGGCCACTGCGGCGGTGTGGGTCGCGTCCGTCACGGCCGCCCGCAATGCGGTGGGAGCCTCGGCGGTCAGCAATCCCGCACGTCCGCCGGCCACCGCCCGCGCCGCCGCAGCCGGATCGGCGAAGGCATCGTCGGTGAGGATCCGCTGCGCGCGGGCGGTGAAAACACTGCCCAGCGCGGCGGTTCCGAATGCCATGCCCAGTTGCTGGGCGGTGCTGACCGCACCGGTCGCCATGCCGCCGCGCCGCGGTTCGACGGCCGCCATGGTCGCCGAACCCAGTGTGGCGGTGGCGGATCCGACGCCCGCGCCGATCAGCAGGAAGCCGGGCACCAGCGCCGGCCAGCTCGCATCGCCGTGCATCAGCAGCGCGCCGACCACGCCACCCAGGCCGATGACGAGCAGTCCGCCGCCGATGATCCGCCCGGGGTGCATGGCGTGCAGGTATCGCCCGAATCCGGCCGACACCGCGAAAGCCATTGCGGACAGGGGCAATCCGATCAGGCCGGTTTGGATCGGCGTCATACCCTGATCCGACTGCAACCAGATGGAGGTGTACATGAGCGCGGCGAACGCGGCGAAGAACAGTGTGACCGCCGCGATCAGCACCCCGGCGAAGGAACGCTGCCGCAGCAGCGCCAGCTCGAACAGGGGTTCGGCGACCCGCCGTTCGACCACCACGAACACCGCCAGCGCGGCCGCCGACACCAGGAACATCGACCACGCGCCGGTATCGGACCAGCCGTGTTCATTGGCGCGGATCAGCGCGTAGGTCGCCGTCGCCGCCGCCACCGCGAAACTCGCCATGCCCGCGAAATCGATTCGGGCACGGTGGGTTTCCTCGCCGCCCCGGAACACCCACCACCCCAGCGCGATGACGCCCACACTCACCGGCAGGTTCACGAAGAAGATCCACCGCCACCCCGCCGCTTCGGTCAGCACCCCGCCGACGATCGGCCCGACCGCCGAGGACGCGCCCGCGACCGCACCCCACATGCCGTACGCGATGCCACGCTCCCGGCCGTCGTAGGCGCGATTCAGCATGGGAAACGTGGTGGCCGCCATGGCCGCGGCCCCGATGCCCTGCGTCACCCGGGCCGCGATCAGCACCGCCGAATTCGGCGAAATCCCGCACACCAGTGACGATGTCGCGAACATCGCCAGTCCGGCCAGATAGATCCGCCGATGCCCGAACGAATCCGCGATCGATCCCGCCCCCAGCAGCAGTGCGGCCATGGCCACGGCGTAGGCGTTCACCACCCATTGCAGGGAGCCGAAGGACGCGCCGAGATCGGCCGCCATATTCGGCAGGGCGATGTTCACGATGGTGACGTCGATGAGCAGCATGAAGGTGCCGAGGCAGATGGTCAGCAGCGGAAGCCATTTGCGCATGTGCCGGTGTCCTTTCCGGAGTGCGAACAAGTCGGCGTCGAGTCTCAGGTCGGGCGGTATGGAAAGTCGCCTGCGCTGGGCCGCGACGTAGGATTCGTGCAATGGCGGCTACTTCTCCGGCGGAAACTTCCATTCTCGAACCCCTCGATCTGGCGATCGTGCGCAAGCTGCAACTCGATCCACGTGCCCCCTTCCGGCAGATAGCCGCTGAGCTGGGGCTGGCCGAGCAGACCATCGCCCGCCGCTACCGCCGCCTGCGCCGCGAGGGCCTGGTTCGGGTGATCGGTTCGGTCGATGCCCCCGCGCTCGGCGAGGACGATTGGCTGATCCGGGTGCGCTGCCGCCCCGAAGGCGCCGTGAAAGTGGCCGAGGCGCTGGCCCGCCGGGACGACGCCGCCTGGATCAGCATTGCCGCGGGCGGCGCGGAGGTCGCCTTCTCCCTGCATCCACGCACCCAGCAGGACCGCGACGATCTACTGGTGCAGCGCCTGCAGCGCACCGCCCCGGTTCTCGATATCACCGCCGCGCTGATCCTGCACCGCTTCGTCGGCCGTCACGCCATCGACTATCGCGGACGCCGAGACCTGCACTCCGGCAACAGATCCGGTGAGCCGGTGACGCGCGCCGTCCACATCGAAGACACCGATCGCGCACTGCTGGACCTGCTCGCGCACGACGGCCGCACCTCCTACGCCACCCTCGCCCGCGCCACCGGCTTGACCGAAGGCCGCGTCGTACGGCGCATCGCGGCCCTGCACGACGCCGGGATCCTCTACTTCGACCTCGATATCGCTCCGGCCGCAATGGGTTCCGGCATTGCCGCCTTCCTCTGGCTCAATGTCGCTCCCGCCCAGCTCGATTCGATCGGCACCACCGTCGCCGACTTCGAGGAGACCACGTACACCGCCGCCGTCACCGGTCCTTTCAACATGTTCACCACCCTCTTCTGCGAAAGCACCCGAGCCCTGTACCACTTCATGTCCACCAAAATGGCGACCCTGCAGGGCATTCACAGTTTCGAACTCTCCCCGGTCCTGCGCCGCGTCAAGCAGGCCGGCACCATCACCCACGGCGACCTGCTGGCCCCGCCCGCGCCGCCCGCCCGCCGCAACCGCTGACCGCAACCCACGCAGATCGGCGAAGCGGGCGGGAACGCGTTACTGTCCGCCCGTGAAGTATCTCGTGGGTTGCACCCTGACCCTGTTGTTCGTTCCCGCGGTTTCGCCCGTGGCACAGGCGGATTCCGCCCCCTCCTGCGTCGAAACACCGAACCCCGAAACCGCCGCCTGGCAATCCGCGTGGGCCACCTACCAGGCCGCGGAAACCAATCCCTCGTCGGCGGATTCGTCTCGAACCGTCGATCTGCCGATCACCATCGACGCCCCGCTGGAGAAGGTCTGGACGGTGTACTCGAACCTGCACAACGACATCGGCCGCCACCCCTTCCTGGCCGGTATCGCCACCCATCGCGACTGCACCGAAAACGCCGTCCAGACCATCGCTTTCACCGCGCTGGAAAACATCCCGATGGGCTCCGTAACCTATCCCGCCAAAACCCAAGCCCAGCAACGCCTATACCCCGCCGACCACTACTACCTCTCCGACAGCTACGACGACCCCGGCGTCTTCACCCACCAAAAGATCACCTTCACCGACAACGGCGACGGCACCACCGCGGTGAACGAACACATAACGTTCACGACGAACCCACTGCTCCTGTCTTTCACCGTGGAGAACGGCGTCTCATCGCACCTCGCCTACCAAGCGGCGCTGAAACGCGACATCGAAAACGGCACTCTCTAAAACACCCGTCCCCGCAAAATATTGCCGAGTTGAGTCGAGAGCATCAGGTCGCCGGTAGGTCCCACGGCAATGGCCGTGACGGGTTCGGTAGCGGCCAGCTGACATACGCCCCCGGTGTTCGGATCGACCCGCATCAGCCGGCCGATCCCACCGGTCGCGACATACAGCTTCCCGTCGGGCCCCACCGCGAGATCATCCGGGAACGCCGGTACTCCACCGGGCAGCAGATCTGTCAGAACGGAGCGATCGGCCGGATCGTCGATCGACATGCGCACGATCTGGCCACCGAAACTCGCCGTGATGTTGATGTAGAGATAGCGCCCGATGACGACCAAACCATTGCCGGAGAACAGATTCGCCCGCGCGTTCCACGCGTCATCGAGCGATCCGTCGGGCCGGATCCGAATCACCCCCGTATAGAGATCGGTGACATAGAGATTCCCCTCGGCATCGAAGACAGCCCCATCCGGCGCGAGCAGCCCCGCCGCGAACCGCTGCGGCCGTGGATCATTCGCCGCCGGATCGAACCGAACCACCTCCGAGTCCCCAACCAAGGCCCCCGGCACCGGATTCGACACCACATACATCCACCCGTCCGGCCCCTCCCGCACAGCCATCGGGTTCTGCACCGCCACCGCCGCGGTCAAATTCCCCGCACTGTCATACCGATCCACCTCACTACGCAACGGCCGCGAAACCCACAAATCGCCCTGCCGGTCATAAGCCAGATTCTCGGCCCAATCCACCACCGGCAGCCGGGTCACGATCGCCATATCCACCGCCGCCACACACTCCGGCGACGCCGTCGCGAGCGCGGGTGTGGTTGTCGCCAGCGCCCCGGCCAACAGCCCGGTACCCAGTAGTGCACGGCCACGACGGCGCAGGAGCCGGGCCCGAACATTCATTGTTCCCCCAGGAATTCGCGAATTGTCTGGACCAGAATAGATTTCGTGGCTTCGGTCATTCCGCGCCCTGGACATCTTTGGCGGCCGATGTCCAGGTGTTGTCCGGTCCTGATCGGAATTGGCAGGTCGCGCCGGGACTATCAGTCGGGCCAGACCGGTTGCCGCTTCTCCAGGAATGCCTGCATGCCCTCTTTCGCGCCCGGGAGTTGGGATGCGGCTGCCATGACTTCGATGGCGATGGCGTAGGCGTCTGCTTCGGGGCGGTCCAGTTGGGCGTAGAGGGTGCGTTTGCCGAGGGCTTTGCTGGCGCGGCTGCCTCGGGTGGCGCGGGCGAGGAGGTCGGTGACGGCGGTGTCCAGTTGATCGTCGGGGGTGACGGCGTTGATCAGGCCCCAGTCGAGGGCGGTGGCGGCGGTGATGGGGTCGCCGGTGAGGGCCAGTTCCATCAGCTGTTTGCGGGGGATGGCGCGGGCGACGGGGACGGCCGGGGTGTGGCAGAACCAGCCGCCTTTGCCGCCGGGGAGGGCGAATCCGGCGGAGGCGGCGGCTACGGCCAGGTCGCAGGAGGCTACGAGTTGGCAGCCGGCGGCGGTGGCGAGGCCGTGGACGCGGGCAATCACCACCTGCGGTACGGATTGGATGGTGCGCATCAGATCGGTGCACAGTTCGAGCAGTTCGCGGACCTGGTCGATATCCCGTGCGGCGACGTCGGCGAAGTCGTGGCCGGCGGAGAAGACCGGGCCCGCGCCGGCGAGCACGATGCCGGTCGCGTCGGTGTCGGCGGCGGCGCGGAACGCGGTGCGCAGGTCGCCGAGATGGCCGGCGGACAAGGCATTCCGGCGGTCGGGGCGGTTCATGGTGATGTGAATGGTGTCGCCGTCACGCACGGCGAGCACGTGCTCGTACGGTGCCATGTTCCGACGGTAGCCCGGGCGGGAACGTGCGGACCGGAAAACGGGTGCGTGGCTTCGAACCCCGAGAAATTTACTCATGCTAACGACATTGGGGAGAATGTCATGCCCCCGATTCCTGTGGCCTGCCCGGTCGTGGCCGGGGACCTCAAGATTGCCGTTCGGGCTGTCGGATTCGGACGGCCGGGGGGATCGATGAGAGGGAGATGGCTCGCGTGGGACTGTCGCTGCTGCCTGCCGTGGCGGCGGACGAGGAAGTCGCGCCCCGAACGGTAGCGCACCGTCCGTACCGAATCAGTCTGATCGGTGGAATCGCCGCGGCCGCAATTCTTTTCACGATCGGCGGCTGGAATCGGCGCTGGATCGCCGACGATGGCTTGACCGTGCTCCGTACGGTGCGGAATCTGCTGGCGGGCAACGGCCCGGTGTTCAATGCGGGCGAGCGCGTCGAAGTGAACACCAGCACGGCCTGGACGTACCTCATCTGGTTCGGCAGCTGGGTGACGCGGGCGCGACTGGAGTACGTGGCGGTGGGCAGCGGCCTGATCCTGTCGGTCGTGGCCATTGCCGCCGCCATGCTGGGCACTGCTCGGCTGTGGGGCGGCGGTCGCGCCGGATTGTTGCTTCCGGCAGGCGTTCTCGTCTATATCGCGCTGCCTCCCGCACGCGACTACGTCACCTCGGGACTGGAATCCAGTCTGGTCCTCTGCTGGCTGGCGGTGCTGTGGTGCGGGCTCATCACGTGGAGTCGTTCGGAAAAGCCCGGGATGACACGCTCTCTCGCATTGGCATTCCTCGCGGGCCTGGCCCCGCTGGCCAGGCCGGAACTCGTACTCGTGGGCGCACCAGCGGTTTTCATGATCTGCTGTGCTCCGCTGCCGGAGAGCCGATCGCGGCCGTGGCTATTCCGGGTAGCGACCGTGGCAGCGGCAGGTCTCGTGCCGGTGAGCTACCAGATCTGGCGGATGGGCTACTACGGACTGCCCTACCCGAACACCGCCGTCGCCAAGGACGCGAGCGGCTCGAAATGGCGGCAGGGACTCGTCTACCTCTGGAATTTCGTCGGCCCGTACTGGCTATGGGTTCCCCTGGTCATACTGGGCGTCGCCGCCCTGTTCGCACTCCGATCCTGGCTATCGGACGTTGTCTCGCTGATCTCCGCCGACGTGAAACCAACTGCGCGCGAAATGATTCGCGGAATCCGTGCCCGGCTCCGAACGCCGTCCGCCGTGGTCACGCTGATGGTCGGCGCAGGTCTACTGCTGACCCTCTACGAACTTCGCGTCGGCGGGGATTTCATGCACGGCCGTATGCTGCTGCCGCCACTGTTCTGCCTGCTACTGCCGGTCATGGTGCTGCCACTGAAAGCAATTGCCGACCAGCAGAATTCGCGCCGCAGCCGCCTGGCAGCAGCGGGAGCATTCTCCGCCATCGCAGGCTGGGCACTGCTCGCCGCGGACGTGACCGCCATCGAAACCCCCAACGCGATAACCCCTTCCGGCATCGCCGACGAACGCCTCTACTACGCCCGCTCCACCGGCCACCCCCACCCGATCCGCGCCGAGGACTACCTGGACTATCCGCGCATCCGTCCCATGCTCCGCGAGGTCGCCCGCCACCCGGACGGCGGCCTGCTCATCAACACCCCGTCCTTCCAGGACTGGCGAACGGTCCCGCCCCACAATCCGGACGACACCGCCCCCAACACCGTGTTCTACATGAATCTCGGCATGATCAGCATGAACCTCCCCCTGGAAGTCCGCGTCCTCGACCCGATGGGCCTGGCCTACCCGCTCGCCGCCCACACCTTCCGTTTCCCCGACGCTCGAATCGGCCACGACAAGAACCTCGACTCGGACTGGGCGGTCGTGGACGCCGGCATGGCGACCGAGCACCCCCGCTTGCCCTGGTACCTCGACGAAGGCTGGACGACCCGCATCCGAACAGCCCTGTCCTGCCCCGAAACCCGCGACCTGCTGGCCTCCACCCGAGCACCCCTCACCTTCGACCGCTTCCGCCGCAATATCCACCGATCACTGAGTTACGCCGGCTACCGCATCGACCGCGTCCCCGAGTTCGAGATAGCGCGCTGCCGCCTGCAGCCGGCTCGCACAGCGTCGTGACCGGTCCGGATCACCCGCTGGGGAACGACGGCGGGAACAGCTCACCGACCGGCCGGCGCAGATAGTCGCGTTCGGAGTAGGCCGCCCGCATCCGGTCGAACAGCTGCTGGGCGCGCCGGGTCATCGCGGGCAGGTCGATGCCCGCGATCACGCCGTCGCGCAGCACGATCCGGCCGGCGATCATCGAGAAGTCGGCGGCGCGGGCGGTGCTGTTCATGCACAGCGTGCGGACGGGATCGTCGAGCACGCCGTCCAGGGGATCATCCAGCCGGAAGGCGACCAGATCGGCGATGGCGCCGACGGCGATGCGACCGAGATCGCGCCGCCCCAGGGCCTCCGCACCGCCGAGCGTCGCCGCCGCGAAGTAGTCCGCGTAGGTGGCGGCATCGGTGCGGTGGGCGAGGACCTTGGCCACCGTGACGCCGATATCGATGCCGCGCACCAGATCCGGCGGGAACGAGTCGGTGCCGAGCGCCATCCGCACCCCGGCCGCCCGATATCGCGCGAAGCTGTCCAGCGCCGCACCGTGCCGGGCCATGGTGAGCGGGCAGTGGATGACGGTGACGCCCGCCGCCGCCAGCGTGGCGATATCGGTGTCGGTGTCGGCGTCCACAAGCGGATTCGAATCGACGTAGATGCCGTGCGGCACCAGCAGTTTCGGACCGAGCAGACCCGTCCGCTCCAGCACGGCCAAGGGCGGCGCACCGTATTCGGCTAGCACGAGTTCGCGTTCGAGCAGCCCTTGCAGCGCATGCAGCCGCACGAGCACGCCCGTCCGTTCGGCCAATGCGGCGGTGCGGCGCATGAGCTCCTCGCTCAACGTCTCGATGCGGCACGGCAGCAATGCGCCATGCACAAGGTCGGACTCCTGCGCGGCGGCCCACTCCAGAAACCGCTCGGCGTCCTCGAACCCGCTGCGCCCCAACGGTTCATTCCAATAGATGGAGCGTGTGCCGTCCGAATCCACCACATTGACCCCCGAGCGGTAACTCGGCCCGAGGTAGACGCGCAGCCCGAGCCGCCGCGCTGCCTCGGCCATGGCGACGGCGTCCTCGAAGGTCTCCGCCCAATCACTGTGCACCTCGGAGGCGATCGGCATGGCCGTCGTCACTCCGTGCAGCAGCAGTTGCACGAAACCGTACTCCCGGATGAAAGCGCGCTCCCCGGCATCGAATACGGCCCGCCGCCGCTGCTCGGCGTAGTCCCGCGACCACTGCAATCCCAGCCCGAGCTCGCGGGATTGCCAGGAATCGAGAATGGTGTGGTCGATATCGGTGAGCGCGTCGAGGTCCACCAGACCGGGCGTCAGCAACACGGCGCCGAGCTCGATCACCTCGTCGGCCGCCGCCGCACCGGCCGGCCCGACGGCCACGATCCGCGCCCCCTCGACCACCACCTCCGCGTCCGTGAGCAGCACATGCCCGCCGTCGGCATACGCGAGTACGTGCGCGGCGCGAATACTGCGACGCCCGTTCACCGCACCGCCCAGCGACCGGGAATCTCGAACCCCGGCAACGCGGTATCCACGGTGACGACCCGCCCGTGATGGACCACGGTGCGCTCGGCGGGCCGATCCATCACCGCCGCGGTGGGACTCAACGCATCCACTAGTACGAATTCGGCCGGATCGCCCGGCGCGAAACCGGGATGCGATCCGAACCGATCCAGCGGCCGCAATCCGCGATCCAGCACGCTCGCCCCGCCCCAGGTGGCGACCCCCAGCGCATGCTCGATCTCCGGATCGGCGGCGAACCCGTGCACGAACGCGAGCTGCCAGGCCCGATCCAGCATGTCGCCATTGCCGTACGGGGACCAGAAGTCGCGCTGACCGTCCATCCCGACCCCGACCCGCACCCCCGCGGCCGCCAGCTCCGCCAA
This sequence comes from Nocardia yamanashiensis, assembly GCF_021183565.1. NCBI lineage: Bacteria > Bacillati > Actinomycetota > Actinomycetes > Mycobacteriales > Nocardiaceae > Nocardia > Nocardia yamanashiensis. The sequence continues at coordinate 4,844,288 of NZ_CP089226.1, read as the reverse complement.
CGGCAATTCCCAGCCGCGCCCACCGGCCGCATGCGTGATCGCCACCCCGGCGGCGGCCAGCCGGGCGATGGCGGCGGGCACCCCCGGCAGCCCGCTCGCCAGGCAACGCGCATGCGAAATCGTCACGCGCCCTTGCATACTCAGCGCCTCCACCCGCTCCAGAATGAGCGAGAGCGTGAAGAGCCCGAGCTCGCCCGCCTCGTGCAGGTGAATATCGACCTCCACCTGATGCCGTTCGGCCAGCATGAAGACGGCGTCGAGATGCCGCACCGGGTCGCGGTCGATCTCGCACGGATCGATGCCGCCGATCAGGTCCGCGCCCGCGCGCAGGGCCGCGTCGAGCAGATCCACCACGCCCGGTTCGAGCAGAATCCCGACCTGTGGGAAGGCGACGATCTGCACGTCGGCGGCATCGGCATAACGCTCGCGCGCCGCCAGCACGCCCTCCATCTTCTCCAGTCCCGAATCGGCATCCACCTGGGCGTGGGTGCGAATCCGGGTGGCGCCGTTGGCGATCGCCACCGCGAGGGTGAAGGCGGCCCGTTCGGCGACCGGCCGATCCGCCGTCCGCCAGTGCTTGCGGTCGTTCATGATGCGCCCCCACCGCCCCGGCTCGCCCGTATAGGCGCGGAACGGCAGGCCGAGGCAGCTGGAATCCAGGTGCAGGTGCACATCCGACAGCGCGGGCAGAATCAGCTGCCCGCCACCGTCCAGCCCGGCCGCAACTGCGGCATCAGCTTCGGAAACCGCTGCCACCACACCGTTTTCGATGGCGATATCGACGGCCTCGCCACCCCACGGCCGCACATTCCCGATACGAAGACTGTTCACCTGGTTCAGCTCCCGAAGCTCGCGGCGTCCACCGTGATCATCCCGTCGGCCCGTGGCGACCATTTCAGCTTGGGATCCACCGCGTAATTGGTATCCGGCGTGTACAACCCGATGAGCAGCGACTGCGCGTCATTGAACCGGAACAGCTCGCTGTAGGCGTCGATCCGGCCCTGTCCGCCGACCGTGCGCGTCTTGGCGACCAGCGCCGCGGTGGCCGGGAGCATGGCGTAATCGTTCTGCTGCCCGCCGAACATGGACGCGACCGGTGCGTCGCCGTCCATGGTGGAGGGGGCGTAGGTATTGAGGTACAGCCCCTGCGCGGACTTCTTGCCGTAGATGATCTGCGAGAAGCTGCCCTGATCGGTGCCGTTCAGCGTGACGGTGATGCCCACCTTGGCGAGATCGCCCTGAACCGCCTGTGCGATTTCGGAACTCAGCGGAATGCGCCCGTTCGTCGCGTACTGGAACGGAATCGCCTGCCCGGTGTATCCGGACTCCGCGACGAGCTGCTTGGCCTTCACCGGATCGTAAACCGCCTGCGGATAGGCAGGATTGAACCCGCCGACGCTCTGCGCGATCAGCTGATTGTCGACCTTCGCCTTACCTGCGAGCACATTCTTCACGATGCTGTTCCGGTCGATGGCCAGCGCGATGGCCTCGCGCACCTTCTGATTGGCCAGCGGCCCCGCCGACGAGTTCATCCCCAGGAACGTGACCCCGTTGGACACATTGGATTTCACCGTCACACTGGATGATCCGCTGACCGCCGAGACCTGGTTGGGCGCGATGAGCGCCACATCCAGACTGCCGGACTGCACGCCGTTGAGCCGCGCGTCCGCGTCGGCCACCGTCTTGAAGGTCACCTTCTCCACCGCCGGCGCGGCGCCCCAATAGTTCGGATTGCGTTTGACGACGTATTCGACCCCGCGCGTGTAATGGTCGAACATGAACGGCCCGGAGCCGACCGGTGCGGCCGCGAATCCGGCGGAACCCAGTGCGGTGTACACCTTTTCGGGCACGATCGAGACGCCGGTGACGATCGAGGGCCAGGCCGAGAACGGCGCGTTCAGCGTGAAGACGACGGTATTGCCCGCGCCGACCGCGGCCTTGTCGAACATCTCCATGTACGAGGCCGGATCGCCGGAGGGCGTCGCCTTGATCGTGTTGTAGGTGAAGGCGATATCGGAGGGCAGCACCGGATCGCCGTTCTGGAATTTGGCATTGTCGCGAATCGTGAACGTCCACTGCGTGAAGTCGGCATTGTGCTCCCAGGCCGTGGCCAGCAGCGGATTCAGCTTGCCGTCCGGATCGAAGCGCGCCAGCTGATCGAATTCGGCGAAATAGTAGTTGTATCCGGCGAGCGAGCCGTCGACGATCGGGTCCGCCACCTTCTCCGGTTCGGTGACCGCGCCGACCACGATCTCGTTGCCGGAGCCGCCGGAGCTGCCCGCCGGCGCGCAGCCGGTCAAGGCCAGTGCGGCGGCGAGGACGGTGAATCCGGCTATGGCGGAATGGGTTCGGGATATCACGAGTTCTCCTGGTCGAGAGTGGGGAGGGGGAACAGGCACGCCACGGTGTGGCCGTCCGCGCCGATGGGTTCGAGGGCCGGTTCGCGTTGCGCGCACGCGGGTTTCGCGATCGGGCAGCGGGTGCGGAAGGAGCAGCCGCCGGGCGGATTCGCGGCATCGGGCATCTCCCCGCGCACCAGCAACGCGGCATCGCGAATCCGCCGGTGCGGGTCCGGAATCGGCGCGGAGGCGATGAGCGCCCGGGTGTACGGGTGCCGGGGCCGGGTGAAGATCTCCTCGGTGTCGCCGATCTCGACCAGCTTCCCCAGATGCATGACGGCCACCCGGTCCGCGAGGTGCCGCACCACCGAAAGGTCGTGTGCGATGAACAGATACGACAGCCCCAGCCGCTCCTGGAGATCCTCCAGCAGATTGATCACCTGGGCCTGGACGGAGGCGTCGAGCGCGGAGACGGGTTCGTCGAGCACCAGCACTTCCGGTTCCAGCGCCAGCGCCCGCGCGATGCCCAGCCGCTGCCGCTGCCCGCCGGAGAATTCGGCGGGCCGGCGAGCCAGCGCGTCCTCGGTGAGCCCGACCTGGGCGAGCAGGCGCACCACCCGGTCGCGGGAGTAGCCGCCCGCGATCCGCAGCGGTTCGGCGACGATCTCGTGCGCGGTCATGCGGGGATCGAGCGAGGAGTAGGGATCCTGGAAGACCAGCTGCACCCGGTTCCGCAGCGCCCGCCGCTCCCGGGGACCCAACTGCCGCGGATCGTGCCCGAGCAGGCGGATCCGCCCGGCGCTCGGCTCGTTGATGCCGAAGAGCGTGCGCACCAGCGTGGACTTGCCGCCGCCGGATTCGCCCACCAGGCCGAAGGTTTCGCCGCGGCGCACCCCGAAGCTGATGCCGTCCAGTGCGCGCAGGGTGCGTTTGGCCCGCAGGCCGCGGCGGCTGGTGAAGGTCACCGACAGGTCCTCGACGCGAATGACCTCCTCGACGGCTGCGGGGTTCATGACACGTCCTGTCGGATGGCGGTGGCGGCGAGCGCGGGCGGGCAGGCGACGGCACGGTCCGTCCCGAGCGGGATCAGGACCGGCACGGCGGTATCGCAGGCGCCGTCCTTGCCCGCGAAGTCGCAGCGCGGGGCGAATCCGCAGCCGGCCGGACGGTCTACCGGGGCCGGGGGAGCGCCGGGAATCGCGTACGCGCGTTCCCGCTTGTCGCCCGCCGCGCCGAGCAGACTCCGTTGCAGCCCACGGGTATACGGATGGGCGGCCTCGTCGAACACCTGCCACACCGTGCCCGTTTCGACGACCCGCCCGGCGTACATGATCGCGACCCGGTCGGCGTGCTGCGCCACCAATCCGAGATCGTGGGTGATCAGCACCATGCCCGCGCCGCTGCGTTCGCGGGCGGCGGCGAGCACCTCCATGAGCTGCGCCTGGATCGTCACATCGAGCGCGGTGGTCGGCTCGTCGGCGATCAGCACCGACGGGTCGTTCGCCATGGCCATGGCGATGACGGCGCGCTGGCGCATGCCGCCCGACCATTCGTGCGGATAGGCGCGGGAACGCTCCTCGGGCTGCGGAATGCCCACGCCCGCAAGCAGTTCGACCACGCGGCGCTTGCGGGCGCGGGCGTCCAGGCGCTGGTGTACGGCCAGCGCCCGCTCGATCTGGACGCCGACCCGGCGCACCGGGTTGAGCGAGGTCATCGGATCCTGGAACACCATGCCGAGTTCCGCGCCGCGCAATCGGCGCAGCGTCTCGTCGTCCGCGCCGACCAGCTCCTGTCCGCGGAATCGGACGCTGCCGGAGAAGACGGTCAGCGGCGGGGCGAGCAGGCCGAGCACCGCGAGCATGGTCACCGACTTGCCGGAACCGGATTCGCCCACCAGGCACAGCACTTCGCCCTCGTCGAGGGTCAGGCCGACGCCGTCGACCAGGATCACCCGCTCGCCGGCCGGGGTGAGGTATCCGACGGTGAGGTCGGTGACCTCGAGCAGGCGGGCGCGGGGTGCGGCGGTCATGCCGTCACCGCCTGGAGGCCGCGCCGGGACCGTCGCGGGGCGCGCACCGTACGGCGCAGGCCCTGTCCCGTCTCGGTGAACCGCGCGCCGACCAGCAGGGTGCCGGCGATGACCAGCAGCAGCGCCACCGCCGGGACGATGGTCAGGTACGGCGCCTGCCGGATGTACTTCTGGCCGTCGGTGATCATGAGACCCCAACTGGGCGTGGGCGGTTGGACGCCGAGCCCCAGGTAGTCGAACGACGAGATCATGATCATCACGTTGCCGAGGTCGGCGGTGGCCAGAATGCCGACCGGGACCAGCACGTGCGGCACGATGTGCTTGCGCATCACCCAGGTCGAGCGGGCGCCGAGCAGCCGCGGCGCGATGACGAAGTCGCGGGCGGACAGGCCGAGCGCCACCGACCGGCCGACCCGGGCGTACCCCACCCAGAACGTGAGCCCCAGAATGGTGGCCATCAGCCCGACGCTCGGGCCGCGGATCGCCGACAGCGCCATGATGACCAGGCTCATCGGAACCGCCAGCTGCACATCGGCGTAACCCATCAGCAGGCTGTCGAGCACGCCGCGGAAGTAGCCCGACACCGTGCCGATGACCACCCCGATCGCGGCGTTCACCAGCACGATGACCGCCACCAGCCCGAGCGTGATGCGGCCCGCCAGCGCGAGGCGGCTGGCCAGATCGCGGCCCAGGGAATCGGTGCCGAGCGGGTAGTGCGCGGTGGTGAACGGCCGGACGAAGGAGTCCGAGAGTTCCTGTGCGTACGGGTCGTATCCCGGAGTGAACGGGTAGGCCAGGGCGAACAGCGCGACCGTGAGGATCATCGCCAGACCCAATCCAGCGGCGATATTTCGGGGTTTCATCGGACTCTCGCTCTCGGGTCGACGATGCCGTACAGCACGTCGACGCACAGGTTGACGACGACGAAAATGACCGCGATGACCACCAGTCCGGATTGCACGACCGGAAAGTCGCGGCTGAACACCGAACCGAGCATCAGCTGGCCCAAACCCGGCCAGGCGAACACGGTTTCGACGATCACCAGCCCGCCCAGCAGCGTGCCGAGCTGGATGCCGGACACGGTGAGCACGGGAAGCAGTGCGTTGGGCAGCATTTCGCGCAGGATGACGGTGGAGCGCCGCTCGCCCCGGGCGTACGCGGTGCGCACGTAATCCTGACCGGCCTCGGCGGTGAGCGAATTGTCCAGCAGCCGTGTGTAAACGACGAACTGCGCGGTGGCGATGGTGACCGCGGGCATGACGAGCGAGAGCGGGTTCGCGCTCGCCAGCGACGGCAGCCAGCCCAGCGTCACCGAGAACACCAGCACCAGCAGCAGACCGAAAAGGAAGTCCGGCACCGCGAGTCGCGCCGCGCCCAGCCCGAGCGCCAGCCCGCGCAGCGACCAGAATCCGCTCAGGTGGATGGCGAGCACCACCAGGAACGCGAGCGCCACACCCACCAGGAATCCGGTGCCGCCGAGTTGCAGCGAGGCGGGCAGCCGTTGCAGGACCAGCGTCATCGACGACGTGCCCTGCTGCCGGTACGAATCCCCGAAATCCCCGCTCAGCACCCCGCCCAAGTAGTCGAAGTATTGCGTCAGGGGCGGCTTGTCGAAGCCGAGCCGGGCATTGAGCGCGGCGATATCCGCCTCGCTCGCGGTATCCGGCAGCAGCGACGCCGCCGGGCTGCCGGTCAACCGCCCGAGCGCGAAGGCCAGCGTGACCACGACGAAGACGGTGACCACGGCCTGGATCAGACGTCGCAGTAGATAGACGGCCAAGCTCAACTCTCCTCGCTCCGTGCCATTCGGTATACAGAATCGAAGCGAAGAGTGTCTCTGTCGTGATGATGATGTTTCTACCTAGTGAATTGCGCGGCGCGTTCCGTCTGTCGATCAAAACGGTAGACAGAATCCGCTTCGTAGACTGAGCGGGTGCCCCCAGACCCCCGGTCGCCGCGCGCCGTCGACGACACCTCCCAGACGCGCCGCATCTACGACGACCTACGCCGCAGCATCATCACCGGCGTCTACCGCGAGGGCGAGAAACTCCCCGAAGCCCGCCTCGCCGAAATGCTCGGCACCTCCCGCCTACCGGTCCGGGAAGCCCTCACCCTTCTCGAATTCGACGGCATAGTCACCGCGCTACCCCGGCGCAGCGCCGTCGTCCGCCGGTGGGACCGCACCGCGGTGGAAGAACTCTTCGACGTCCGCATCGGTCTCGAACCCCTGGCCGCCCGCCTCGCCGCCGCCCGCATCCGCCAGGGCGCCGACATCACCCCACTCCTGGCCGCCCTCCGGGAATCCCACGCCGCCATCACTTCTCACGACCCCCGCGACCCCCTGCGCATCGCCGAATCCAACGCCAAACTGCACGGCGAGATAGTCGAACTGGCCGGCAACACCCTCCTCACCCAGCTGATGCGCACCATCCTCGCCCGCATGGCCTGGCTCTTCTTCATCACCACCAGCCGCGACACCGCCGTCCAACTCGACGAACACCAGCACCTCATCGACGCCATCGCCTCCGGCGACGAACGCCTCGCCGAATACGCCATGCTCAGCCACACCGAAGCCGGCCGCGCCCCCACCCTCGCCATCGTCACCGCTCTGCGGCACACCGACTCTCCCGAATGAGAGAGCCGGTGCGCCGAGGGTATTCGCTATTCGACCAGTGATGCGCGGCGCACCTTGCCCGCATCGTCACGGAGCGGCGCGGCGGTGTAATCGAAGCTGCGGGGCACCTTGTAGCGCGCCAGCCGCGCCGCCGTGAAGTCGTGTAGTTCGGCATCGGTGAGGGCGGTCGCGGTCTCCACGATCGCGTGGACCCGCTGCCCGAGATCCTCGTCGGGCAGGCCCAGTACGACGACCCCGCGCACCGCCGGATGCTCGCTCAGAGCGGCCTCCACCTCGGCCGGATAGACGTTCGCGCCACCGGTGACGATGAGGTCGGTGCGGCGATCCGCCAGGTAGAGGTAGCCGTCGGCATCCAGGGCGCCGAGGTCGCCCACCACCTCCCAGCCGTCCACGAGCCGCGCCTCCGCTCCCACGTAACGGTATGTGGGAGTGTCGCTCTCGGGCCGGACCAGGATCTCGCCGATCTCGCCGGGCGCGAGGTCCGCGCCGTCGGGGCCGGCCACGCGGACCCGGCCCCACAGTGGACGGCCCACCGATCCGGGCCGGCGCAGCCATTCGGTGCCGTCGATATGGGTCATCATGGTGCCCTCGGTGGTGGCGTACATCTCGTGCACCGCCGGCGCGCCCAGCAGATCGATCCAGGCCCGCTTGACCCAGTCCGGGCACGGCGCGGCGCCGTGCCACAGCGATCGCAACGAGGTGATGTCGTATTCCGCCGGGGCACGCTGTAATTCGCGTGCCATCCGGATCATCATGGTGGGCACCAGGCTGATCCAGTTCACCCGATGACCGGCGACGGCGCGCAATGCGGTGACCGTGTCGAACTTCGGCAGTACCACCAGGTGCTGCCCGGCCAGCAGGCCGTAGACCGAGAAGTTGAACGGCGCATTGTGATACAGGGGTCCGCAGACCAGCTGGGTGTCGCCGTCGCGCTGGTCCAGGATCGTTGCGGTGCTGGTGACGTCGAGCTCTCCGCGCTGGGTCGGCACGATCAGTTTCGGCCGCCCGGTACTTCCGCCCGAGGTGGGGACCTTCCACGCCGGGGCGACGATACCGGCGTCCAATGCGGCATCCGAAGTGCCCGGGTCGGGCTCGAATCCGGCCGGTACCCAGGGCAATCCCGGATCGCCGGGGCGCACCCCGACGACCAGAACCGGTCCCGCCAGCGCCAGCACCGCCTCCCGCTCCGGTGCGGGCAGCAGCGCCGAAATCGGCTGCGGCACAGCGCCGAGCTTCCACAGCGCGAACAGCGCCGTATAGAACTCGGCCCCGTTCGGCAGCGCGACGGTGACCAGATCTCCGGCCCGCACCCCGAGCTCCCGGTAGGCGCGAGCCAGGCGGTTCGCCGCCGCTTCCAGCTCGGCGCGGGTCCAGGTGCCCCGGGCGTCGGTGATCGCGGCCGCCGCGGGGGAGCGGGCGGCCAGCTCGGTCAGCAGCCGCCCCAGCGGAATCGGCTCAGCCATGCAGGAACCTGTCCACGAAGGCCGGTTCCACGACCAGCCCGTGCACCTGCATATTGTGGCTGTGCGCCAGCTGATGCAGGGCGAACGCGTTCCGGATCGCCTCGGGGCGGCCGGCCGCGTCTTGAGCGGCATTCACCGACTGCTTGGCCAGCTTCAAGGCGAACGGCGGTTGCTGGGCGATGTGGGCCGCCAATTCGAGAGTGGCCGTGGTGAGTTCCGCGCGCGGCACCACCTTGTTGACCATGCCGATGCGCTCGGCATCGGCGGCGCTCAGCGACCGGGAGGTGAACAGCAGCTCCTTGGCTTTGCGGACGCCGAATTCATAAGGGTGGTTGAAGAACTCGACCGCGTTCACACCCATCGACACCACATTGTCGAGGAACTCGGCATCCTCGGCCGCGACGATCAGATCGCACGGCCAGGCCAGCATCAGCCCGCCGGAGATCACCTTGCCGTGCACCTCGGCGATGGTCGGCTTGGGGATATTGCGCCAGCGCTCGCTGAAGCCGAGATAGATCTCCTCCTCGCGCGCCATCACCCCGGCCGCACCCGGCGCGACCAACCCGCCGCCGGGGCCGACCGTATCGAAACGCGTGGTGGCCGTGAGCGGTTCGGGCTCCCGCATATCGTGTCCGGCGGAGAAGTGCGGCCCGTTGGCGGCCAGCACGATCACCACGATGTCGTCGTCGTGCGCGGCGCGGTCGAACGCGTCGTTGAGCGCGTACAGCAGCGCGGTGTCCTGGGCATTGCGCCGCTCCGGCCGGTTCAGCACGATCCGCGCCACCTTCGGCACGGGGACCTCGTAGAGAACGGGTTCGGTGGAGACTGTCATCGCTTGCCCTCCCACAGGATTCGCTCGTGACCGGCCGGGTCGGCGACCACGGTGACGGTGTCGGAAATGAGCGCGGTCGCCCGCGCGGTCGTGTCGTAGGGCGGCCAGCCCGGATCGCCGTGGGTGATGAACTCGACCCACGCACGATGGGTGACGTCGGCGACGGATTGCGGCGGGTTCGGTCCCAGCCGTGGCGTCAGACCCGGATCGGTGATGGTGTCGAAGACGAACGGGATCTCGACGCCGTGCCCGGAACCGATGGTGGGCGAGGCCCAGTCGAAGCGGTACAGCCAGGTGTCGCCGGCGCCCGCCGTCTCGGCGACGCGAATCGACGGGATGCGGAAGTACCAATCGGATATGACGGCCGAGAGCAGATCGCCCGGGGTGGCGCCGGGACGATCGCGGCGATAGGCGGCCAGCGTCTCTGGGACGGGCAGTCCGTAGCCCGCGATGGTGGCCGCCAAGGCGGCGTCGTCGATGAAATCCATTGCGCCGGAGGCGACCAGGATGGCGCGGGCCTCGTCGGCGGTGGTGCCGATCAGCAGTTTGATACCCGACCGGCCACCGTCGGCGATCGTGTCCAGGGTCGGCCGCGGCAGCACGACGCCGTCCACGGTCGGGACGAAGGGCTGCTGCGACAATGCCAGTTCGCCCCATTTCTCCGGATCGGGGGCGGTCTGGATCTCGGTGATGACCGAGCTGCAGGTCTCCGCTAGCAGTTGCGGGTCCACGGCCGCGAACGCCTCGCGCTCGGGTTCGATGCCGAGCAGTCGGGCCAGCTCGCACGTCACCGCCAGCGACTGCTCGGGCGGCAGGTGGTGGTGCGCGCCGCCGCTCTGCGAAATCGCCTGCTGGAACAGCCCTTCCGCGCCCGGCGCGGCGAGCAGCGTGTTCACGCTCCACGCGCCCGCGGACTGCCCGGCCACCGTCACCCGCCGGGGGTCGCCACCGAAGGCGGCGATATTGTCGCGCACCCAGTGCAGGGCGGCGATCTGGTCGAGGATGCCGAGGTCGGCGATCTCGTCCCCGGTGTACAGGAAACCTTCCGCGCCCAGCCGATAGTTGATGACGACGGTGACCACGCCGTCCCGGGCGAAAGCCGAACCCTCGTATTCCGGAAGCGAATTCGAGCCGTTGGTGAACGCGCCGCCGTGAATCCACACCAGGACGGGCAGTCCGTCCGCGTCGACCCGGGTGTGCACGTTCAGATTCAGGCACTCCGCGCCCGCGATGCGCACCTCGGGATAGAACGGCACATATCCGGCGACGTAGTCGGCCTTGGGCACGGTCGGCCCGTACGCTCCGGCGTCGCGCACCCCGGTCCACGCGGGCGCGGGTTCCGGTGGGCGCATGCGGTTCTCGCCGAACGGCGGCGCGGCATACGGAATACCCAGGAAGCTGAGCAGATCGCCATGCTGCCTGCCGCGCACCGTGCCCTGCCGGACGGTCACCGTATCCGTCACCGTGCTTCCCATTGCGGCCTCCTCGCCTGCGGGACACCCGAAACCCGTGGTGCAACATCTGAGCACCGAATTTCAGAGATGAAACATCTTGATGATATGTTTCACAGACTAGAGCTCATGCAACATCTGGGCAAGGTGTTACATGAAGAAAAGCAGCGACCGATATGCTGCATGAGTGGCCCCGACACCGCTCCAGCGACAACTGGCCGAGGACTCCGATCCGCGCCGCCCCACCGCACTCGACGCCTTCGCCCTGGCTCGCGCCGATTTCCTGGCCGGCGATCGCATCGACCTCGGCTCGATCGCCCAGCGCCTCGGCGTCAGCCGCGTCACCCTCTACCGCTGGGTCGGCACCCGCGAACAGCTGATCGTCGAAGTCGTCTGGTGGCTTACCGAACGCACCCTCGACGCCGGCTGGAAAGAACTCGAATCCCAGCCCGGCCCAAGGGTTCCCGCCCTCCTCGGCCATCTGCTGCACGCCATCTGGGATCAGCCCGGTTCGCGCCGATCCATCGAACGCGACAACGCGATGTACATGACCCTGCTGACCGTCGCCTCCCACGGCTTCCAGCCCCGCATGCTCGCCTACGTCCGCGAAAAACTAGCCGCCGACCTGGACACGTCCCGCATCCACTCCACCCTCACCCTCGACGACCTCGCCTACACCGTCCTGCGAGTCGCCGAATCCTTCCACTACATGCCCACCATCATCGGCGAACCCGCCGACCCCGACCGCGCAGTCCGCGTCCTGAACGCCCTCCTGGGCAACCCCACCCAACCCTGATGTCCGAATGACACGAAAAACAGGTGAGGCCCGGCGATTCGCCGGGCCTCACCTGTTTTTGTGGAGCTAAGGGGAATCGAACCCCTGACCTTCTCGATGCGAACGAGACGCGCTACCAACTGCGCTATAGCCCCGCGAAGTCCGTCTCCGGCCTGCGCTTGCAGAACTTTATCAGGTGGTCGGGCGGGAAAACGAATCGGCAGGTTAGGGGTGGTTTTCCTAGGATGGGGCGGTGGATATGAGTGCGCATACGGAGACGGTGGCGGATTGGGCGGAGCGGGTTGGGGGGATGTTGGCGGGGTCGGCGCGGCCGGAACTGGCGGAGGGGCGGTTGTCGGTGCTGGGGGCGGGGATGGATTCGCTGGCGGTGCTGGTGGAGGCGGGGGACGGGCGGTGGGTGGTGCGGCTGCCTAAGGGGGAGGACGCGGTGGAAGGGATTGCGCGGGAGGCTCGGTTGCTGCCGGAGTTGGCGGCCCGGGTGCGATTGCCGATTCCGCGGTTCGCGTTCACGGCGGCGAATCCGCTGGGGCCGGGGGAGTGCTGTGTGTATCCGGCGGTGCCGGGGGAGTCGTTGAGTGACGACGAGTGGGTGGCGCGGGGGCTGTTGGGGAGTGATGCGGTGGCGAGAGCGGTGGCCGAGTTCTTGGATTCGGTGCACGGGTTCCCGGTGCGGCGGGCGGTGGAATTGGGGGTGGAGGAGGTGGACTTCCGGAAGGATTTCGCGGCTGATCTGGAATTGGTTCGGGCGCAGGTGATTCCATTGCTGCCGGAGCGGGAAGGGCGGCGGCTGGCGGAGATCTGGGAGGAGTATCTGGCGGAGGACGCGAACTTCGAGTACGAGCCGGCGCTGATTCACGCGGATGTGAGTTTGGATCATCTGCTGGTCACCGGTGAATCGATCAGTGGCGTCATCGATTTCGGGGATGTGCAGGTGGGGGATCCCGACTACGACCTGTGTTATCTGTGGTCCGATGCGGGCGTGGGGTTCGTCGAAAAAGTCCGGGCGGCACAGGGATTGGGATTCGACGCCCGATTGCGGGCCAAGCTGGACTTCTGGGCATGCGCCGATCACGCGGTGGATGTGCTGCATGCCATCGAGCACGAGATGAGGGAATTCCGGGAGATCGCGATCGCGGGGGTGCGCGAGGCGGTGACGCGGTTCGGGGGTCAGGCGAGCGGTTCGCTGTAGGACTCGACCACGCGGCGGAACAGCTGGACCCGATGGTCGCGGACCGCGGGATTGTCGGGCTCCAGCAGGCATTGGGTGAGGGTGCCGTCGTGCACGGCGATCAGGGAGCGGCCCAGGGCGACCGGGTCGGGGACGCGGCGGCCCGCACGTTCCAGGAGCGTCACCACCACGGGAGTCAGCGCATTGCTGATGGCTTCCTCTCGCGCCACCATCACCCGGCGCAGTTCCGGATTGCGCAGGGCGTGCGCGGTGAATTCGGCGGTGATGCGAAACCATTTGTCGTCCATGGGGACCGCGTGCAAAGCGAATTCCACCGCCTGGCCGGGATCACCGACTTCGATATCGACATCGAGCAGTGCGGTGACCTGGGTCAGCATTTGCGCCGAGCGCTGCTCCCACATGGCGAGGAACAGTTCCTCGAGCGATTTGAAGTTCGAATAGAACGCGCCGCGCGTGAATCCGGCCCGCTCACAGAGCTGTTCGACCGTGCACCGGCCCAGCCCGTCCTCGGCGAAAGCGTCGAACGCCGCATCCAATAGCCGCTGCCGAGTCGCCGCCCGCCGCCGTTTCGGCGGCGCGCCCACCGCACCCGTCTCGTCCGTCATCACGCCCCCGCGATCCGCCGCCCCGGCCCCGGCACCATCGATGCCGCCGCCCACTCCGGAGTTATCGGCCCTGCTCACGACCAAATAGTAGCTAAGACAACTCTCGTGACTCTCAGGGGCAAGCCCCTGAAACCCCGAATCAGTGGGGGTGTGACTCTCTGGGGCAAGCCCCTGAAACCCCGAATCAGCGGGGGTGTGACTCTCTGGGGCAAGCCCCTGAAACCCCGAATCAGCGGGGCGTGACTCTCAGAGGCAAGCCCGGAAACCCCGAATCAGCGAGGGGCGGACCGAACTCGGCGGACCGCGGTGAAGAGTGCGCAGTCGGCAAGGAACCCGGTCGACGAGGTAAGGCCAAAGGGCGCGTAGTAGCAAGCGGACCGAACTCGGCGGGGCACGCGCCGGCGAGAGCACGGACAGGCGCCTGGGCGAAATGCGCGTGGGTCTTACCTATCGTGCGGGAAGTCCGGCGGTGCGGGCCGCTTCGGCGAGCACGGCTTCGAGCATGGCTGGGGTGAGGCGGCCGGTGAAGGTGTTCTGCTGGCTGGGGTGGTAGGTGCCGAAGAGGTGGAGGGGTGTGCGGTCGGGGCGGGCGGGGGCCAGTTCGTAGTGGGCGCCGTGGCCGAACTTGGGCTTGGGTTTGGGTACGGTCCAGCCGGATTCGGTGAGGGCGGGCAGCAGCGCCTGCCAGCCCCAGCCGCCGAGGACGACGATCGCGCGGAGGGTGGGAGCGAGCAGGCCGAGTTCGGTGACCAGCCAGTGGCGGCAGTTGTCGCGTTCCGACGGCAGGGGTTTGTTGTCGGGCGGGGCGCAGTGCACGGGCGCGGTGACGCGGGTGCCGAGCAGGCGCAGGCCGTCATCGACGCTCAGGCTCGTCGGCTGGTTGGCGAGGCCGGCGCGGTACATGCACGCGATGAGGACATCGGCGCTGCGGTCACCGGTGAACATGCGCCCGGTGCGATTGCCCCCGTGCGCCGCGGGCGCGAGACCGACCACGAGCACCCGGGCGTCGTCCGGACCGAAGCCGGGAACCGGTTTGCCCCAGTAATTTTCGTCACGAAAGGCGGCGCGCTTGTCATGTGCGACCTGTTCCCGCCACTCCACCAGGCGCGGGCAGGCGCGACACGCTGTGAGCTGGGCATCCAGCTCGGCAATTGTGCGGCACACGGGTCGATTCAAGCGCACCCGGGCGGGAACCGGGGTGTGAGGTCCCGGCGTGGCGGCAACAGCATAGGGTTCGCGGGTAGCCGAGAGTTTGCGATTGCGAAGGGAACCCGCACACATGGCTGATTTGGTGGAGCTCGGCACCGCCGTCGACGCGGCACAGCGCGCCGGAAACCTGCTGGGCGTGTTCGCATTCGGCGTGTCGGGCGCCCTGCTGGCCGTGCGGCGGCGGTTCGACGTGGTCGGCATCACCGTGCTCGCCATCGCCACGGCCACCGGCGGCGGCATCATCCGGGATCTGATCATCGGCCGCACGCCCCCGGCCGCCTTCGTGCAACTGAGCTACGGCGGCGTGGCGCTGCTGGCCGCCGCGCTCATCTTCTTCTGGCATCCCCCGGTCCGCCTGGTGCGCACCCCGCTGCTCGTCACCGACGCGATCGGCCTCGGCATCTTCTGCGTGACCGGCACCGTCACCGCCTTCCAGTTCGGCATGTCGGCCACCTCGTCGGCGGCGCTCGGCGTGGTCACCGCGGTGGGCGGCGGCGTCATCCGCGATGTGCTGGCCGGCGTGACGCCCAGCGTGCTCAGCGACGGTGAGCTGTACGCGGTGCCGGCGCTGCTGGGCTCGGTGGTGACCGCGCTGCTGCTGCACTACGGCCAATACACCTTCTGGACAGGCGGTTTGGCGGGCGCCGGCGCGGTCGGCCTGCGGCTGCTCGCGCTGTGGCGGCACTGGCGCGCCCCACTCGCCCGCCCGCACCGCCGGAGGATCGAAACACCGGAGCACGGACCCTCGACTTAGCCCATCCTCAGTCGTGTCGCCGAACACCCTTGTGCTCGATTGATAGCATGGCTGAGGCCGCCCGACGGGCTGTGGAAAACACCCAGAGAGAGCTACTACTTCCGATGCAGTTTGAGATCGTCGAACGCGACGAGACGTGGGTCGCGGGGTTGCCGGTACGCAGCCCCAAACGCGCCCTCGGAGAACTGCGCGACCACGATCTGGAAGTGGCCTGGGCCGCCGTGCTGCATCAGGAACTGGGTGGCCCGCTGGCGTCCGCGTACACCGATTACGCGGCCGAACTGGGCACCTACAACACCCAGATCGTCGGCTACCAGTGCGATTCCTTCGACCGGGTGACCCGCGGCCATATCGTGGCCCGCATCCCCGCCGGCACCTACGCGCGCTTCTCCTCGGTCGGCAACTTCCCGCGCGTCATGACCGACCTGTGGACGCAGATCGCCTACGCCGAGGAGCACAACCAGATCAAGCGCATCCACACCGGCGATTTCGAGTGCTATCCGCACGCCTACAAGATCGACCTGTACCTGGCGGTGGAGCCGTGAGCTATTCGATCGTGGTGCGCCCCGGCGGTGTCTACGGCGGTCTCGTCGTCCCGCGCGTGCGCCCCAGCTTCAAGATCAGCACCAGCGACCTGATCGAGTTCCTCCGCGATCGCCTGCGCGACCGCGACGGCGTCGAACGCCCCCTCGCCACGGTCTACGTCCCCGACCCCGCGGGCAACTACAACGTGCTGGTCTCCTACGAATACGCGGACCCGCACCAGGCTCCCGTCGGCGATGTCCTGATCCGCGTCCCCAAGGGCGTCTACGCCCGCTTCCGCCCCAATGGCGACTATCACGATCCGGCCGAGGACGTCTGGGCCCAGGTCGACGACGCCACCGCATCGGCCGAGATCACCCGCGCCTACCGCGAGGAGATCGAGATCTGGACCGGTCCCGCGGATCTGGAGCTCTTCATCTCGATTCTGGTCTGACCACCGACCGTTAACCAACTGTTAGCTAGACGAGAACCAACCAGTCTTGTCGTTGCTTTTCATGACTAATAGCAATGGTTTGACCAGGGGGGATTTCTGGATACACATTCGGGTATCGGACCGTTTGCCGGATATCTGGACAATTTTGGTCACCTGACGGATACTCCCCTAGGTGCCCAAGCCAGGAGCGGTCGATACATGACCGTATCGGGCGGGAGCGCGCTCGTCGCGCGAAGTCAGCAGTAGTGGAGTGGGAACTATATGGCAGTCGAACCGATCTCGCTCATCCCGGCCGAAGGTGCAGGTCGCGGGATGCTCCGTTGCCGTGATGCGCGATCCGGGTGCACGATCTTGATCGGTCCGCCGGCCGCGGATCCGCGGCTCTGGCGCGAGTACCTGGACGGCGCGCTCGAGGTCTACCGTTCCTTCGGCGCCGAGGAGGCGGTCGAGTACGACGCCTGGCTCGACGGCCGCACCACCTCGCTGTTCTGCGTCGCCCTCGATTCCGATGGCCGGGTGGTCGCCGGCGTACGCGCCGAGGGCCCGCACCGCCACGTGGACCAGGTGCACGCCGTGCGCAGCTGGGCCGGACGCCAAGGCGACGCCGCCTTCCGCAAAATGGTCGCCGACCAGATCCCCAGCGGTGTGGTCGAAGCCAAGACCGGCTGGGTGGCCCGCGATGCGGAACATCGCCACGCCCTGGCGGATTGGGTGGCCCGCGCCATCGTGCAGAGCGCATTGCTCCTGGGTGTGCGTTATTCGACCGGCATCGCCCCGTCCCACGTGCTCGACCGCTACGCCAGCAGCGGTATGAAAGTGGTCTGGTGGGTGCCGTCCTCGGGCTACCCGAACGAGCGCTACATCACCCATCCGGTGTGGTGGGACATGCAGACGTATAAGTCGGTCGGAACCCCCGAGCAGGTGCGGTTGATCGAGGCCGAGATGGCCGAACTCACCGCAGGCGGCACGGTCCATCGGACCCGGGGCGAGGGACTGGCGCAGGCATGAGCGCCGGCTCGTTCGCGGCCGGTGCGCACCGACCGCTGCTGTTCGATGAATTCCATCCGGATGACGCTGTACAACTCGCGGCATTACGCGCTGATCCCGCAATCGAATTCACCGACCGCCGCGATTTGCTGCGCGCCGAATTCGACGGTTTGCTATCTCCGCCGGAATTCTCCGAAGGACCGGAGCTCGATCGCTGGGTGTATTACCCATGGCGTCGCTCGGTCATTGCTCTACCCGGTCCGGGCATACTGCGGGCGCTCCGGCTGGACCGCAATCGCAATCACCTCACTCGCGCGGAACAGGAAAAGCTCGGCGCGCTGACCATCGGCGTGGTCGGGCAGAGCGTAGGTCACGCCGTCGCGTACACCCTGGCGCTGGAAGGCATTTGCGGTGGGCTGCGGCTCGCCGACTTCGACACCATCGAGCTGTCCAATCTGAATCGCATTCCCGGCACGGTGTTCGACATCGGCGAGAACAAGGCCGTGGTCACCGCCCGCCGCATCGCCGAACTCGATCCGTACCTGCCCGTCGAGATCTTCGAAACCGGTGTCGGCGAAGACAATATGGATGCCTTCCTGTCCGGCCTGTCGATCGTGGTCGAGGAATGCGATTCGCTCGATATCAAGCTCGCCGTGCGCGAGGGCGCGCGCCGGCACCGGCTGCCGCTGCTCATGCAGTCCAACGATCGCGGACTGCTGGATGTCGAGCGTTTCGACCTGGACCCGAACCGCCGCCCGTTCCACGGCATGCTCGGCGGTACCAGCTCGGCCGAGCTGCGCGGCCTGTCCACCCGGGACAAGGCCCCGCACGTGATTCGAATCCTGGACGGCCGCAACCTGTCCGAGAATCTTGCGGCCAGCATGGTCGAGGTCGGTGAAACCCTGAACAGCTGGCCGCAATTGGGCGGCGAGGTGCAGCTCGGCGGCGCCAGCGTGGCGAGTGCGGTGCGCCGGATCGGCCTGGGCATCAAGCTGCCATCCGGCCGGACCCGGGTGGATGTCGAACGCGCCCTCGACGAGATCGTCGAACCGGAGGCGTTCGAGGATCTGGTGTGGCCGGAGGAATCCGACACCGAGCCGGAACCGGAATCCGGGATCGCGGCCGTGCTGGCCTGTGCGCAGCGCGCCCCCTCCGGCGGTAACGCGCAGCCCTGGAACCTGCGCGCGGATGCCACGGAGATCACCATTTCGCTTGCCCGCGAACGTACCTCGATGATGGATATCGGTTACCGCGGCAGTGCGCTGGCGCTGGGCGCGGCGCTGTACAACGCGCGCGCCGCGGCTGCCGCGCAAGGCCGCCTCGGTGCGGACGAATTGCGTACCGGCGGACCGGAACTGCTCACCGCGGTGCTGCACCTGGGTTCGGACTCGGATCCGCAACTCGCCCAGGACTATCCGGCGCTGCTCACCCGGCACACCAATCGCCGGGACGGATCCGGCGCTCCCTTGCCCTCGGCGGTGCGCGACGCCCTCGACGCCGTCGTGACCCACGCCGGCGGCGGGCTGCGCTGGATCTCGGACCGGACCGAGGTCGAGTACGCAGCCGACATGCTGGCCGCCTCCGAGCGCACCCGCTATCTGACCCCGGCCATGCACACCGAGATGATCTCCGAGCTGCGCTGGCCCGGCGACGATCTGCGCACCGGCATGGACCTGCGCACCCTGGACCTGGCCCCCGACGAGATCGCCAAGCTGGAGATCGCCCGCCGCGCCGATGTGATGGCCCTGCTGCGCACCTGGTCCGGCGGCAGCGCCCTGGTCGACGGCACCCGCGACAAACTGCGCACCAGTTCAGCGCTGGCGGTGCTGACCATGCCCACTCCGCCCCTGGACGACCCCGCGGAGCTGGCGGCCTACGCGCGCGCCGGCACGATGCTGCAGCGCGTCTGGATCGAGGCGGAACGCCGCGGATTGGCCGTTCAGCCCGTTTCGCCGGTATTCCTGTTCGCCCGACGCCCCGAGGAACTGCATACGGTTTCCCCGGAGTTCGCCGATACACTAGCGTCACTTCAGGGCCGCTTCCTGGAGCTGTCGGGAGTGCCTGAGGACGAAACGGTGGTGTCGGTTCTGCGATTGGGATACGCACCGAAACCAGCGGTTCGGAGCAGGCGACTTCCAATACCGGGCGCGGACACCCGCGGTTTGTGAGATCGGAGAAAAGGTGCCTCGGCGAACGCTCGACTCACTGGTGACCCAGGTCGCCTCCGAGTTGATGTCGGTCGATGCCACCACGATGACGGCGGCCAGCGAGCAGGTGCTGTCCTGGCTGGTGGAGCACTTCGACGTCGATTTCAGTTTTCTGCGCTTCACCGATCAGGTCCGCCGGGTCTCGGTGATGGTCGCGGAGTGGCCGCGCCGCGTCGTACCCGACGCCGACGACGAAGATCCGCTGCATGTGGCTCATCTCGACGACCCCACCTCGGCGCTCGGTCAGCTCTCGCACACCACCGAGCCGATCATCATCCGGCCGATCCCCGAATTCGCCGACTATCAGCAGCTGATCCAGCAGGCCACCGGAATCGAATCGGTATCGGTGGCGGCGGTGCCGCTGGTCTCGCGCGGCGAACCCACCGGCATTCTGGGCTTCATCAAGGCGGGCGACCGCGAGTGGAGCAATCGGGAACTCAATGTGCTCAAGGCGATTGCCGCGCTGTTCGCGCAATTGCAGGCGCGCGTGGTGGCCGAAGAGCGGTTGCGCTACATCGCCATGCACGACGATCTGACGGGGCTGGCGAACCGCCGGTCGCTACTGGAACACATGGAGGACCGGCTCAAGCCGGGCAGCCAGGGCCCGGTGGCCACCTTCTTCCTCGACCTGGACCGCCTCAAGGCGCTCAACGACTTTCTCGGCCACACCGCCGGGGACAATTTCATTCGCACGCTGGCCACCCGGCTGCGCGAGAATCTCGATCCCGGTGACATGATCGCCCGGCTGGGCGGCGACGAATTCGTCATCGTGCCGGCCAAACCCCTCGATGCCGCTGCCGCGGACCAGGAGGCCACCCGCATTCAGCAGCTGATCGGCCGCCGTGTCACCGTCGGCGAGGAGACCGTCAGCCGCGGCGCGAGTGTGGGTGTGGCGCTGGGGATTCCGGGGGAGACCACGGTGGCGGATGTGCTGCGCCGGGCCGACCATGCGCTGCTGTCCGCCAAGTCGAGCGGCGGCAATGGCGTCGCGGTGTTCACCGATGCGATGCGGGCGCAGTTCGAGTTGCAGGACGATGTCGAGCTGAACCTGCGCGGCGCGGTGTCGGACGGGTCGCTGCTGCTGCATTACCAGCCGGAGGTGGACCTCAGGACCGGGCGGGTGGTGGCGCTCGAGGCGCTGGTGCAGTGGCAGCATCCGACGCGCGGGCTGTTGCCGCCGGGGGCGTTCGTGGGCGTCGCCGAGGCCACCAATCTGGCGGGGGAGCTGGGGCGGTGGGTTATTCGCACGGCGTGTGAGCAGTTCTCGCAGTGGCGTAAGCGCGGGCTGGCCTCGAATGTGGTCATTCGCATCAATGTGTCTCCGGTGCAGCTGGTTTCGCTGGATTTCGTGGAGACCATGGAGGATATTCTGCGTCGCTTCGGCATCGACGGGTCGTCGGTGTGCCTGGAGATCACCGAGCACGTGGTGGTGCAGGATCTGGCGCGCACCCAGGTGACGCTGCGCGGGCTGAAGCGGATGGGCGTGCAGATCGCCATCGACGATTTCGGCACCGGATATTCGTCGCTGTCGCATCTGAAAGCGCTGCCGGTGGACGCGGTGAAGATCGACCGCGGCTTCGTGCAGCGGCTGGGCGCCAGCGCCGACGATCTGGCCATTGTGAAATCCATTGTGGGACTGGCGGGTTCGTTCGGTTTGGGCGTGGTCGGCGAAGGCGTCGAAACCACCGTGGCGGCGCGTACCCTGGTGGCATTGGGATGTTATCGGGCGCAGGGATTCTTGATCGCGCGGCCGATGCCCGCCGAAGAAGTCGAAGCACATTTGAGCGCGGGCCGGATAGCGTTGGATCTGGATCTTCCGGGTACCGGCCGCAACTCGGCCCCCTGAAATTAGGGGCATATACCTGAGAATGACCGACTCGCGAACAATAATGTTCGCGAGTAGCGTGCCGTCTGACAGAGCTGTCAAATTCGAGGATGGATCGGCGTGGGTGATCGAAGCCTGAGCGGCAAGAAGACATTGATAACCGGGGCCGCGAGCGGCATCGGCCGAGCGACCGCGCTGGCCGCGGGACGCAAGGGGGCGCGGCTGGTCCTGACCGACCTGAACGCCGAGGGCCTCGACGACACGGTGGCCACGGTGCGCGCCGAGGGCGGGATCGTCGAGTACTCGCAAGCCCTCGACATCAGCGACTACGACGCGGTGACCGCGTTCGCCAAGCAGGCGCACGAACTGCTCGGGTCGCTGGACGTGGTGATGAACATCGCGGGCGTGTCCACCTGGGGCACGGTCGAGAATCTCGAGCACCGGCACTGGAAGCTCATGGTGGACGTGAACCTCATGGGCCCCATCCACGTGATCGAGAACTTCGTGCCGCCGATGATCGCGGCGGGGCGCGGCGGGGCGCTGGTGAACGTGTCCTCGGCGGCCGGGCTGCTGGCCTTCCCGTGGCATGCCGCCTACAGCGCCAGCAAGTTCGGCTTGCGCGGGGTGTCGGAGGTCCTGCGATTCGATCTGGCGCGGCACGACATCAAGGTGCACCTGGTGGTGCCTGGTGCGGTGGACACGCCGCTGGTGCAGTCGGTGGACATTGTCGGCGCCGACCGCGACGATCCGCGAATCCAGGCCTGGATCAAGCGATTCCGCCGGCACGCGCGCCAGCCCGAGCAGGTGGCGGATTCGATCCTCAAGGGCGTGGAGAAGGGCACCTACCTGATCCACACCCAGTTCGACATCCGTTTCGGCTACTGGTGGGCGCGCAAGTTCGCCTGGCCGTACGAGTTCGCCATGGCCAAGGCCAACGACCTGTTCACCACGTTCCTCCCGAAGGATCAGCGGTAGGGGCCGATCCTGCGGGACACGGGGGAGGGGGTCATGCGGTGGCGGGGCCGCAGGTTTTGGTTTCGGCGCAGTTCTCCGCGGCGTGCACGTCCAGCACCCGCGCCCCCGGGCCCGCCGCGCCCAGATGATCGTGTGCATTGACCAGTTTGCAGCTGCCCAGCGACAGACATCCGCAGCCGATGCACCCGGTCAGGTTGTCGCGCAGGCGAATCAGCTGTTCGATGCGCTCGTCCAGGTCCGCGCGCCAGTTGGTGGACAGCGTCTCCCAGTCGCGGCGGGTGGGGTTGCGCCCGTCGGGCAGCGTGTCCAGGGCCGCGCGGATCTCACCGAGCGGAATCCCGACACGCTGGGAGATGCGGATGAAGGCCACCCGGCGCAGGGTTTCCCGCGGGTAGCGGCGCTGATTGCCGCTGGTGCGGCGGGCTGTGATCAACCCCTCACGCTCGTAGAAATGCAAGGCGGACACCGAAACTCCGGCCCGTTGTGCCAGCTGGCCCGGCGTCAATTCCTTCGCTTGCCACGACGCGGTCTGCATACCTGAAGATTACTCGAGGTTTTTCCCGGGTGCGAATTGCATGCCATCTTTGCCCAGGGGAACTACCGTCAGGATATGGGAACAAAGGCTGCGCCGACGGCGCGACCGTTTTCCGTGACCTCGGAGGTCGGCGCGTTGCGCACGGTGCTGCTGCACCGTCCCGGTGACGAGCTGCGCCGGCTCACCCCGCGCAATAACGATCAGCTGCTCTTCGACGCCATCCCCTGGGTGGAACGCGCGCAGCAGGAGCACGACACCTTCGCCGAGGTGTTGCGCGGGCGCGGCGTCGAGGTGCTGTTGCTGGCGGATCTGCTCACCGAGACCATCCAGGTGAGCGGGGCGGCGCGGATACAGGGCATCTCCGGCGCGGTGGACGCGCGGCGGCTGGGTCACGGGCTGGCCGACGAGCTGGCCGCCTATCTGCGCACGGTGCCGGCACCCGAACTCGCGCACATTCTCACCGCGGGCATGACCTTCGACGAACTGCCGTTCAGCGCCGACGCGACCTCGCTGGTGCGGCGCATGCACCACGGCCACGATTTCGTGATCGATCCGCTGGCCAATCTGCTCTTCACCCGCGACTCCTCGTTCTGGGTGGGGCCGCGGGTGGCCATCACCTCGCTCGCCTTGCCGGCCCGCGTGCGGGAAACCTCGCTGACCGATCTCATCTACGCTTTCCACCCGCGTTTCCTCGGCGTGCGGCGGGCCTACGAATCGCATACCGCGCCCATCGAAGGCGGGGACGTGCTGCTGCTCGCGCCGGGCGTGGTGGCGGTCGGGGTGGGTGAGCGCACCACGGCCGCGGGCGCGGAAGCCCTGGCGCGCAGCCTGTTCGAGGACGAGCTGGCGCACACCGTGCTGGTGGTGCCGATCGCCCAGACCCGCGCCACCATGCACCTGGACACCGTCTGCACCATGGTGGACGTGGACGCGGTGGTCATGTACCCGGCCGTTCAGGATTCGCTGTGCGCGTTCACCATTCGCCGTCAGGACGGCGGCGGGGTGAGCATCGCCGGACCCGATCCCTTCCTGAAGATGGCCGCCGAGGCCATGGGCATCGGCCGGCTGCGGGTGGTGGACACCGGCCTGGACGGCGTCACCGCCGAACGCGAGCAATGGGACGACGGCAACAACACCCTGGCGCTGGCGCCCGGCGTGGTGGTCGCCTACGAACGCAATGAGATGACCAATGCCCGGCTGCTCGACGCCGGAATCGAAGTGCTGCCCATTCCGGGGTCCGAACTCGGTTCCGGCCGCGGCGGCCCGCGCTGCCTGTCCTGCCCGTTGTCGCGTGACGAGGTGTGAGAAGCCATGCTGGACATCCCGGTCGACCACCACTCGACGGTTCCGCCGTACGAGCAGCTCCGGCAGGGGCTGATAGCCCGCGTCCGCTCCGGTGAGCTGGCGGCCGGGACCAAGATTCCGACGGTGCGGGCGCTGGCGGCGCAATTGAAGCTCGCGCCCAATACGGTGGCGCGGGCCTATCGCGAGCTGGAACAGGACGGGGTGCTCGAAACCCGCGGGCGGCTGGGGTCTTTCATCGCCTCCTCCGGCGATCCGACCCGCGATCTGGCCGGCCGGGCGGCCACCGAATACGTATCGGTGATCCGCCGTCTCGGCCTGGACGACGAGGCCGCGCTGCGTTACCTACGCGCGGCGCTGGGCGAAACCCGCTCCGCGCCATAAATACTGGAGGTCGGGGCGCTGCCCCATTTTCCTACGGGGGTGCGGGGGCGCAGCCCTCGCGCTATTTCCAGCTCGGCAACCACAGGTGGTCGTGCCAGCTGGCCGGGGTGATGGGCATGGCGGTGAGAATCGGCCACAGCCAGATGAAGTTCGCTATCACCAGCGCCAGGTAGATGCAGACCGCGAGCAGGCCCAGGCCTTGGCGTTCGCTCGGTGGCGTGAACTGCTGTAGATCGGTCGCACCCGAGAGCCGTCGCCCGCTGGGCGGCGCGTGGCCGAGGATATCGCCCAGCGCGAGAGCCACTCCCATCACCAGGAACGGGGCGAGCGGGACGGCGTAGAAGAAGTACATCTGCCGATCCAGCGACAGGAACCAGGGCAGCAGTCCCGCGCCGTAGCCGACCAGCACGGCCGCGTAGCGCCAGTCGCGGCGCACGATACTGCGCCACATGGCCCAGGCGAGCATCGGGAACGCCACCCACCACAGGGCGGGGGTGCCGATCGCCATCACGGCCTTCACGCACTGGGATTGGCCGCAGCCGCCCACATTGGTGTCGGCATAGTAATAGAGCATGGGCCGCAGCCCCATCGGCCAGGTCCACGGCTTGGATTCCCAAGGGTGGTGATTACCTGCGGAATTGGTGAGTTCCTTGTGGAAGGTCAGCACTTCCCCGCCGTAGAACCAGAGCGAGCGCAGCGCCGCCGGCACCCACGAGAAGGCACCGTCCCGGCCCACCTTCACGCCGACCGCCCAGCGGTCGTAGCTGGTCTCGCTGGCGAACCAGGCGTAGAACGAGGCGAGGTACACCGTCACCGGCACCACCGCGAGCGCCCACACGGTCGGTCCGAGATCGCGTACCGCGACGCCCGCGAATGGCCGCCGCACCCGGTAGCCGCGCCGGGCCGCGAGGTCGAATCCCAAACTCAGCGCGGCGAATCCGACCACCCAATACGCGCCGGACCATTTGGTGCCGCAGGCCAGGCCGAGCATGAGGCCCGCGCCGAACCGCCACCAGCGCACCCCGAAGCGGGGCCCGAAATCGCTGTCGCCCAAGCGTCCTTCGGCGGCGACCAGCGCCATGCGGGCGCGGATATCGTCGCGATCCACGATCAGGCAGCCGAAAGCCGCTGTCACGAACAGGGCTTGGAAGATGTCGAGCATGCCGAGCCGCGACGAGACGAAGGTGAGACCGTCGCAGATGATCAGGATGCCCGCGAACGCGCCGATCAGGGTGGAGCGGGTCATGCGCCGCACGATGCGAATCACCAGCAGCACCAGGATGGTTCCCGATACCGCGGCCGTGAACCGCCAGCCCCAGCCGTTGTAGCCGAAGAGCCATTCGCCGAGCGCGATCATCTGCTTGCCGACCGGCGGATGCACCACCAGCCCGTAGCCCGGATTGTCCTCGGTGCCGCCGCCGTTGAGCACCTGCCAGCCCTGCGGCGCGTAATGCTTCTCGTCGAATACCGGCGTCTTACCGTCGGTCGGATAGTTCAGCATGATGAACCGGGTCAGCATCGCGACCGCGGTGAGGAACAGCGTGACCGCCCATCCGCGCGCCCGATCCAGCGGACCGTAGTCCGGCGAGGGCAGCAGCGGTGCCGGACTGGACAGCGCCACACCCGCGTCTTCGGAGGCTTGCGGTCGCGTGTCGGTCACCTGGGTCACGGCCTCGATCGTAGGCGGTGCGGGGTGCTCGGGTCCGCCACGGTGAGAACCTCGCCGCCCGGCCGCCCCGGCGCCCGCCCGTATGCTGGGGCGGATGCCCGCCCGGGCCGCGGTGCCGACCCGCCCGGGTTTCCGCGATATCCGCGCCGGGTTTCACCGACGACAAGGAGTGCGATGTGAGCGGCGAGCCGACCTCGACCGGACGGCTGGTGCTCGCGGCGACCCCCATGGGCGATATCGGCGACGCCTCGCAGCGCCTGCGCGACGCCCTAGCGACCACCGACATCGTCGCCGCCGAGGACACCCGCCGCACCCGCTCGCTGGCCAAGGCCCTGGACGTGGAGATCACCGGCCGCGTGGTCAGCTTCTACGACCATGTCGAAACCGCCCGCATCCCGATGCTCCTGGAGGAAATCGAATCCGGCAGCACCGTGCTGCTGGTGACGGACGCCGGCATGCCGTCGGTCAGCGACCCCGGCTACCGCATGGTCGCCGCCTGCGTCGAGCGGAACCTCCCCATCACCTGCCTGCCGGGCCCGTCGGCCGTGACCACCGCGCTCGCCCTGTCCGGCCTCCCGGTCGAACGTTTCTGCTTCGACGGTTTCGTCCCCCGCAAGTCCGGTCAGCGCAAAGAGTATTTCCGCACCCTCCTGACCGAACCCCGCGCCGTCGCCTTCTTCGAAGCCCCCCACCGTCTCGCCGACTGCCTGGCCGACGCCGTCGAAATCCTCGGCCCCGACCGCCGCGCCGCCGTCTGCCGTGAACTCACCAAAACCTACGAAGAAGTAGTCCGAGGCCCCCTCGCCGAACTGGCCGCCTGGGCCGTCGACGGCGCCCGCGGCGAAATCACCGTCGTCCTCGAAGGCGCCCAACCGATTTCGACCGCCCCCGAAGACCTGGTCGACAAGGTGGAAGCCCTCACCGCCACCGGCATGCGCCTCAAGGACGCCTGCGCCGAGGTAGCGGCGGGCACCGGAGCCTCGCGCCGCGAACTCTACGACGCCGTCCTGGCCGCCCGCGCCGCGGACTGACGCGCTCAGCGCCTGCGAGATCGTGCCTGCCGTGTCAGGTCGGTGATCTGCTCGGGCCGATGGGCGCCGTTGAGTTCCGCGACCAGTTCGTCCGGGCACAGCTCGACGCGTTCGCCCCACCAGCGGCGAGCCTTGTTGTCCCAGATCTGGTAGCCGCCGGGCACGCCGCGGGCCACATATCGCCGCTTTGCCACGGTCGCAGTCTAGTTCGGCCCCTGACACGCCGATTGGGGCGATGCTCTGGGTGGGCGCGTCGCTGAGCGGCAATGCGGGTGATCTTGGATACCGTTCGGGAATGGGGTTGACCAGCTGGGTTGCGGGGGTCGCGGCCGGACTGTCGATCGTGGTGAGTGGGGCTGGGACGGCTGTCGCGGAGCCGGATTCGGTGGCGGGGGTGCAGGTCGGGGTTACCACCATGCATTTGGTGGACGGCCAGCGTGCGGATCCTTGGCGGCGGGGGTCGCGGCGGGAACTGATTGTCACGATGCACTATCCGGCGGTGGGCGGGGGGTCTTATCCGGTGGCCGACAATCGGCTGGTCGGGTTGCCGCAGCCGCTGGTGGCGGCGCGGGCGCGGGTGGGTGCGCCGGCGGCTGGTGCGGCGAGAACGCTTCCGGTGGTGCTGTTCTCGCCCGCGGTGGGGTTTCCGGCGCGCACTGGGACTTCGCTGGCGGAGGATCTGGCGGGGCGCGGGTATGTGGTGGTGTCGGTGGAGGACACGCATGGCGCATTGCCCGGCACGGTGCTGCCGGACGGGCGGGTCGAGTGGTACGACCTGCGCAATCTGACCGATATTCGTGCGGCAGTGCGTACTTCGTCGGAGGCGCGCGCCGGGGATATCCGGTTCGTGCTCGACGAGTTGACGGCCATGGCGGACGGCGGGCATCGGACACTGCCGACCGGATTGGCCGTGGCGATGGATGCGGGCCGGGTCGGCATGGTCGGTCATTCGCTGGGCGGGACGATGGCAGTGGTCGGTGACGCGCGTATTCGCGCGGGTATCGATCTGGACGGCTATCCGCCGCCGTCGTATCTGGCCCCCGGGCTGGTCGCCGATCCGCAGCGGCCCCTGCTGTTCCTGTTCGGCGACACCCCGGATCCGGCGGTGCGGCGGCAGTCGGTGGATCAGCTACTGGCCGGCCGTACCGGGTGGACGCGCCGCCTCGTGCTCGCGGGCGCGGGGCACTGGTCGTTCTGCGATATCGCCTTCGCGCCCCGGGTGATCACCGAATCTCCGCTGCTCACCAGGGTGTTCGGCACCATCGGTCCGGAGCGGGCGCACCTGGTGACCAGAACGTACGTGGCGGCCATGTTCGACCGCTTCCTGCGCGGGCTGCCCGCCCCGGAGCTGGACGCCCCCGATCTCTTCCCGGAGGTCAGCCCCGCACCTTGACGGCGTCCTCGGACTCGAGCACCTGTGCGGGAATGGACTTCCGGCGTGCCGCGAGCGGGGTCCACCAGTTGGCCGGTCCCATCAGCTTGACCAAGGACGGGACCAGCAGCATGCGGACCAGGGTGGCGTCGATGATCAGCGCGATGACCATGCCGAGCCCGAGGAAGCGCATCGGTGTCAGCGGCGAGAGCGTGAATGCGCCGGTGATGAGAACGAGAAGCGTTGCGGCGGCGGTGATCACGCGGGCCGTCTGCACGGTGCCGGTGTGAACGGCTTGCTCGGTGTCCGCCCCGGCATCGTGCGCCTCCACCATGCGGGAGAGCAGGAAGACCTCGTAGTCGGTGGACAGGCCGAACACCACCGCGATGATGAGGACGAGCATCCCGGCGGAGAGCGGGCCGGGGCTGACGGCCAGCGCGCTCGCCAGGTGACCCTGGTCGAAGATCCAGGTCAGGACGCCGAAGGTGGCGGCCAGGCTGAGAAAGGCCATGAGAACGGCCTTGATCGGCAGGACCACCGACCGGAAGGCCAGCGCCAGCATGAGCAGGGTGGCGGCGACCATGACGATGAGCATGAGGGGGAGCCGGGACAGAACGGCGGTGACACTGTCCGCCGTCGCCGCGCTTTCGCCGCCGACCCGCAGGTCCAGGCCGTCGATGGCGAGCGCTCGGAGGCGGTGGACGGCGTCCTGGGAGGCGGGGGAGCGGTCGGGGGTGGTGAGGGCCGCGTGAATTACGGCGGTGTCGTCCCGGGTTTCCAGGTGCAGCGCCTGTTTGACGCCGGGGACGCCGCCGATTTCGCGGAGCGCCTTGGTGATCGCCGTGGATGGCAGTGGGCTGCCGTCGGATTCGCGGATCAGGATGGTCGCACCGCTGTTCGCGGCGGGGAAGTGCGAGGTCAATTCCTCGACCGCAGCCCGGGTTTCGTTGCCGGCGGGCAGAGCCGTGTGGTCGACATCGCCGAGACGGACGCTGGTCACCGGCGCGGCCAGGACGAGCAGGATCGCGCCGACGACGATCGCGACCGTACCGGGGCGGCGCATCACCGCCGTCACAACACGCCCCCAGAAGCGCTGAGCGCGGGCTTCGGAACGCTCGAAAGCGTCCGCGCGCCAACTCCATTTGCCGATGCGCGGGCCGAGCAGCACCAGCGCGGCCGGCAGCGCGGTGACCGACAGCAGCGCCGCCAGCGCGACGGCGGCGATCGCACCGAAACCCAGCGACCGCAGGACGGCCTGCGGGAAGACGAAAGTACCGGCGAACGCGCAGATCAGCAGTAGCGCTGAGAACAGCACCGTGCGACCGGCGGTGTGCAGCGTCCGGGCGATGGCCTCGGCGGGCGTGCGTCCCTGCCCGAGCTCCTCCCGGTACCGCCCGACCACGAAAAGCCCGTAGTCGATGGCCAATCCGAGCCCGAGCAGCGACACCACGTTCATGGCGAAGATGCTCACCTCGGTGAACCGCGCCAGCAGGCCCACCGTGCCCAGTGCGCCCACCACCGCCAGGGAGCCGACCAGCACGGGCAGCGAAGCCGCGACCACGCCGCCGAACACCAGCACGAGCACCAGCGCCGTCAGCGGAATCGAAATCGACTCGGCGACGATCAGATCGTGCCGCGACTGCGTGCTGATCGCATCCGCGAGCGCGCTGTACCCCGTCAGCTTCGTATCGACGCCGGGCACGCGAAGATGCTCGGCCAGTTCGGGATACACCGCGATCCGCCGATTGTCGTCACCGGCCGCGAACACCACCGCGACGGCCTGCCGCCCATCCGCCGAGCGCAGGTACTGCTGCCGTGAACTGTTCCAATAACTCTCGACCGGCCGATCCAGCAGCGCCGGATCGATCCCTCCCACGGCGGCGGTCACCTGCGGACCGATATCGGCGAGCGACTTCCCTTCGGGCGCGGTGTAAATAGCGATCACGTCCGGGTTCTGCGGCCCCAGCCGCTCCTTCACCCACTGATCCACCGCACTGGATTCCCCACCCGGATCGGTGAACCCGGCCGCACTCACCCGCTCCGCCAGCCCGGTCCCGAACAGCCCGCACGCCAGCGCGAACAACACCGCCGCCACCAGCACCGTCTTCGGCCGGGCGACCACCAGTCGCGCCCACGTAGTCATCAAGCACTCCGATCGGTATTGCTGCGCTGCCATTCGGGCTCCGGCCTGCCACTCGTTCAATTCGGCCTGCCTTTTGTGATCGGGCCAGCCACTCGTGACCCGGCCTCCCACTCGTCATTCCGGCGTGCTTCTAGCCGGAATCCATACGAGTGGCCGAGGTTGTGGAGGCCGGCTAAGAACATGCCGGGATGGCGGGAGCTGCTTCATCAGCTGACGCTGGTATCCGCCTCCGCCAGTTCGCTTTCCAAGGTCCGGACGATCCGGTCGAGCAGCGCGTCGAGCCGTTCCTCGATGCCCCGCCCATTGCGCGCCGATACCGTCAGCTCGGTGCGCCCGCCACCCTCGGTCATACCGATGAGCAGCGGCATGGCGACGCTGTGCTGCGGCAGGATACGGATGGAGGTGGGCGTGAAACCGGGTACGGCGAGCGCGTCGTAGTCGTAGCGGCCCATGTGAGAGACGGTGGCGGAGGCCAGGTTTCGTCCCCAGCGGGAGCCGAGCGCGTTCAGCGTGTGCAGCAGTCCGCGCCCCACGGCCGGCGGCAGCGCGGTGAGCCCGCCATTGTCCATCTGGTCGAGTTCCCGCCGTTCCCGCAGCCCGGTGCGCTTGATCTCGGCGATCTCCTGCCAGGTCATACCGGGCGTGGCGTCGATGAAGAGCGGCAGCGCCAGATTTCCGGTGGACCGGACCGAGGGATCGTGGCGGCGCAGATCCACCGGCACCATGATGCGGGAGATCGGTCCGCCTTCGGAGGCGAGCACGGCCGCGACCCGTTCCAGCGCCCCGCGCCCGGTGGCCGCGATGGTGCGGTGCCGCAATAGATGCCGGTGCACGCCCGGCTCCTGCCGCCCGCGCCCGGTGGCGGATCGATAGCGCGGCAGCATGAGCGTCGGCCGCCCGGGCGCTCCGACCTTGCGCACCAGTTCGGCATCGGCGATGGGATCGGGCGCGCCGAGCGGTTCCTCCCCGCGCAGCGCCCGCAGCACATCCGTGAACCACATGATCAGGCCCATGCCGTCCATGACGCCGTGGAAGACCCGGAACACCAGCGTGGTGGTGTCGCCGGTCAGCAGCAGCAGTTCGACGGTCGCGTCCGGCGTCGGACCGATCGGCGAGGTCAGCACCGGATCGCCTTCCAGCAGCGGGTATTCCAGGCGATGCTCGAGCACCCGCACCGCCGGCGCCACCCCGCTGTCCACCCAGTACTTCCCGTCCCGCACCAGGCGCGCACCGGGATTCGCGGCCGCCGCCACGGCGACCGCCCGCCGCAACTGCTCGGCGTCGATCGCGCCGACGCCTTCGACGGCCAGTTGCATGAGGAACGGCGGAGCCAGATCCCGCATGGGGAAGTAGATGAGTTCGGTGGGGGTGATGGGTCGGCGGAAGGTGCTCACGATTCCCTCTCCTGCACGGTGACCGGCGAACCGGCTACCGCAGCTCCTTGGTCAATTCCACGACGCCGCCCTGGGTTTCGAGCCAGGCCAGGAACTCGGTGAGTCCGGTGGCTCGATCCACGACCGCGCGATAACCGAAATCCCGGGCGGCGGCCGAGGTGTCGTAGGTGGCGGTGCGGGTCATCAGCGCCACCACGTACCGCGACAGCGGCGGCGACCAGCGGGTGGCGACATACGGTATGCGCCATATGGTTTCGATGAGCGCGACCGCCGCGTTCACCACGACGGGATCGGGCTGCCGCGACGGCGGCGCGTACCCGAGCCCGCTCGCCACCTCGCCCAGGAATCCCCAGACATCGGTCTGCTCGGCATCGGCGATGAAATACGCCTTCCCGCCGACGTTCTCGGGGCCCGCCGCCTTGACGGCCGCGTCCACGATATTGTCCACATGGCACAGCGAGGCGTACACCTTGTTGCCGAACGACAGGTCCGGCAGGCTGCCCGCCGCCGCCCGGCTCAGCAGCCGCACGATCGGCCCGGACCGGTCACCCGCGCCCCAGATGGCGCGCGGCCGCAGCGCGGTGGTGATGAATCCGTCCGTATTCGCCGCCAGCACAGCGCGTTCCGCCGCCGCTTTGGTCTCGGAGTACAGGTTCAGATACCGGGTCGGATAGGGCAGCGACTCGTCCACGTTCACCTGATCGCCGCCATCGCGGTCCATGAGCGCGCTGGGGCTGGAGATGAACACGAACCGGGAAGCCCCGTTGCGGCGTGCGGCGCGCAGCAGCGACTCGGTGGCCGTCAGGTTCTCGGCCACGAACTGCGCCCGCGTGCCCCGTTCGTCCACCCGTGCGGCACTGTGGAACACCACGTCCACGTCCTTGGTGGCGCGTTCCAGCGAAACCTGGTCGGTGAGATCGCCGGTGATCACCTCGATCCGGTCGATCACCTCCTCCAGATCCCGCAGCTTGCTGCTCGCCCGGGCAAGGATCGCGACCTCGTATTTCCCGTCCGCCACCAGCCGGCGCACGATCGCCCCGCCCAGAAACCCGGACGCCCCGGTCACCAGCGCCTTCATGCCGCCTCCTGCGTCTTCCACCAGGTGAGTCCGAAAATCTGGGTCAGTACGGCGGTTTCGACCGCCGACCGGTCACCGCCCTCGGCGGCGCGCAGGGCGGCGGGAATCTGCGCCGCGTGCACCACGATGCTCAGGAACGCGTCGATCCACCACACGGCGCGCAGGAATCGATTGGCGGGCGCACGCTTCGCCAGCACCGCCACCAGCCCGGCGAACAGGTAAAGCCAGCCGAGTACCGGAACAGCCCGCAGCGCAACAGTTCTCATTTTCCCTCGTCCTTTCCGAGCTGGCCCGAAGCCCAGACGGCCAGCTGTTCCCGGCCGATCTTGGCATTGTGGCGGATGTCGACCTGGAACTCCGGGTGGAACAGGAAAACCGAAACCGCTTGGGTGACTTCGAATTCCAGCGCCAGCTTGCGCAGCTCCACCGATACGGAGTCCGGGTCGGCTCCGGCTTCCAGCTCCACGCACAGCACCGGCCGCTGCTCGCCGCGTGCGCCGACGCCGACCAGCGCGGTGCGCGCCACGCCGTCGACCGTGTTGAAGACCTGTTCGACCTGCACACTGAACATGGGCCCGGCCGCGGTCTCCACCCGCTGACTCTTGCGCCCGCAGAACCAGATCCGGCCTTCGTCGTCGATCCAGGCCAGATCCCCGGTGCGATGCCAGACGGTCTCGCCGTCCCGGATCTTGCCCGCGATATTCGCCGTCCGGGGCCAGTAGTACTCGGTGCTCACATTCGGCCCCGCCACCACCAGCTCCCCGATGCCGCGCGTGCGCACCAGATCGGCTTCCCGCGCCGCCGCCTGCTCCCAGGTCGGCAGCGGTTCTTCGGTAATGGCGACCAGCCGCGCCCGCACCCCCTCCGCCGGCCGTCCGATGCAGGTGCCTTCCCCGCGATGGGCGCGCTCGACCAGCCCGCCCAGCAGCTCCCGCGATTCGATGGTCGACATGGGCAGCGCTTCGGTGGAACCGTATCCGGCGTGCACCTGCGCGTCCTCGGCCAATACCCGCCGCAGCCCCGCGATGCACCAGTCCGGGACGGGTGCGCCGCCGGAGTAGATGCTGTGCAGCGTGGGCAGTTGCGTGCCGGTGCGCTCCAGATGCCGCAGCAGCGGGATCAGCACGGCGGGGGAGGCGAACATGGTGCGCACCCCGAACCGGTTGATCGCATCGGCCACGTGCGCCGGATCGGTGGACCCGACCGCGCTCGGAATGAGCGGCGGCAGCACGCAGCGCGAACCCATCAGCATGTCGAGAATGCCGACCAGCGGCAGGGTGATCAGCGAGGTGCCGGGCGCGACCCGATCGCGGGCGGCATCCACCTGATCGACCATGGCGCTGAGATTGCCGTGCGTCATCCGCACGGCCTTGGCGGGCCCGGTACTGCCGGTGGTGAAGGCGATGAGCAGCGGCGCGTCGGCGGGCGCGGGTTCCGGAACCTGCTGCGACACAGCGCCGTTCGGTTCCCGGCCCCAGCTCGCCAGGGTCGGCCCGCCCCAGCCCCAGCGGCGGCCGACCGTGACGACGGTGCGCACGTCCTTGAAGTAGCGCCGGAACGCCACCCGCGCGGCGTGCGCGGCCGGAATCCCGATGAACGCCTCCGCGTCGGCGGCGCGCAGGCAGCGCAGCATCTTGCGCACGCCCATGCCCGGGTCGATCACCACGGGCACCGCGCCGATCTTCAACAGTCCCAGCATGATCGCGTACAGCTCGGGGCTGGGCAGCACCAGCACGATGGTGCGGGTGCCGGTGCCGACCCCGGCGGCGGTGAGCCGCTGGGCGATGGTGTCCGACCAGCGATCCAGCTCGCGATAGGTGAGCCGCCGGTAGTCGGGCAGGCCCGCGGCGGTGGTGCCGTCCGGGTAGATGACGGCTTCCCGCTCGGGCTCCGCGGCCACGACCGCCCGGAAGCGGTCGATGGCCTGCCAATAGGTCGCCACGGTCACGCGGCGGCTCCCACCGGCGCCGGGAGGCGATAGACCACCGCCGCGGCGGACGGACCGGCGCCCGCGGCGACGAACAGGACGTGCTCGTACTCGCGCAGGTCGTCCGCCTCGGCGGCCAGGTCGTACGCCAGCGGCAGCGCCGCGGTGTGCGGATCGCCCTGCGACAGGTCTGGCCGGAACACCGCCTCGGACCGGATGCCGAGCGAGTCGGCGAGCTCGGCCGGGAAGCTGTCGCTCGGCGTGGACGCGATGAGAGCCGTTGTGCCCGGGTCGATTCCGGCTTCGGCGAGCGCGGTGCGGCCCACCTCGACGGCCAGCCCGAGCAGCCGGGCCTCGAAGTCGGGCTCCCGCTCCACGGTCATCAGCTCACGCCCGCGATTGCCCATGGTGTTCACATCCACGTAGGACTGCACGCCCGGCGTGCCCGGTGCGGTGAGGGTGTGCACCCGGCCGAACCCCTCGGGCTCGTCGGTGCGCTCCAGCAGCAGCGCGGCACCCGCTGTGGCATAGGGGAATTCGTCATCGGCGGCCGCCCGCTTCAGCGACGGATGGGTATCCCCGGACACGATCAGCACATGCGACGCGCTGCCGGTCTCCAGCACCGACTGCGCCACCTGCACCGCGTTCAGCACGCCGACGCCGGCGTTCATCAGGTCGAAGGAGAACGAGCGCGGATCGGACTTCTCGTAGTCCAGCCCGATTCCGGCGGCCTTCTGGATCAGCGCCGACACCGCGGGCTCCACGGTATTGGAATCGCGGAAGATGCCCGCGTTGATCAGCACGCCGACCTGGTCGGGCCGAATCTCCGCCCGCTCCATGGCCTGTCGCGCCGCCCGCGCCGACAGCTCGACGATGCTGTACTCGTCCGTGGCCCGGCCGACGCCGGTGGATTTGATGCGCACACCCATGACAGACCTCAGACCTTCAGCGACGAAATCGTGGTGGACAGGAATCCCGCGACGACACCGGAAGCGGCGGGGACCATGAGCAGCTTGGAGCCGGTGGGAATGGCCTGCTGGCTCAGCTGATCGTGCAGGACGATGAAATGCGAAGTGGTGGAGGTGTTCCCGTACTTCTCCAGCACATTCAGATCCGGCGGCATGGGTGCGCCGAACTCGCGTTCGGCAATGGCGTTGATGAACGGAATCGCGCCCGCGCCGAACTGGTGGTGAATCATGTAGTCGAAGTTCTCGTCCGCGAACGAACGGCCTTCGCGCTCCAGATATCCGCCCTGCGTATCGGTCCACAGCAGGAAGCGTGATTCGTTGTGCATCTTGCGGTTGTCGGTGTACAGCGCCACGCCCTGGGACTTGTCGCTGGGCATGCCCAGGCACAGGTGCGAATACTCCGAGGCGGTGGTGAGCTCGATGTAGTGGATCTTGTCGTTGTCGTCCACGGCCTGGTCGAGCACCACGGCGGCCCCGGAATCGCCCACGGTTAGCGAGGCGAATTGCAAATCGTATTTCTCGCTGATTTCCGCGACCGCGGTTTCCGCGATGGGCGTGATCGCTTCTCCGCTGACCACAATTCCGCGGCGCACGGCGCCGGAGCGGATCATGCGATCGAGAATGTAGGTGCCGGTCAGCATTCCGGCGCAGGCATTCGACAGATCGAAGGTGATGACATCGGCGCGGGCGCCGATCGCCTTCGCGATGGAACCGGCGAAAGACGGTTCCATATACATTTTGGTGCCGTCTTTGCTGCGCGTGATCGAGGTCGAGATGATGACGTCGATATCGTCGGCCGTGTACTGCGACCTGGAAAGACAGTCCTCGACCGCGTTCATGGCGAGGGTGAACGAGTCTTCGTGATGGTCCGGGCTGGTATCGCGGAAGCGCCGTTCCTTGACGCCCGTGATGCGTTCGAGATCGAAGCCCGGGGTCTCTTTCAATTGCGCGATGAGTTCTTGGGTGGTGACGCGTTTCGTCGGCAGATACGCGCCGATCGACTCGAATCGGGAATGCGGCACTGGGGACTCCTGAAAGTGCGAAGAATGGCAATCCGAAACTGTGACCGAGATGAGGCTACCGGACGGTAACTAGACCTGCGACCGGGCGAATACACAGAAATCGTCTGAGACATTGTGCACGGGGACAATGGGGCCGGTAGGGGATAGGAACGCGCGGGTTCCCTGTGAGGGACCTCACCTCGAATCCTGGGGATTGCGAATGTAACTCACAGTTACAGAAAAATCAGGGCGAAACTGTCTGGGCGGCACCGGTTTTCGGGCCCGGCGGACCGGTGCCGCCGGGGTTCCGGAGCGCCCGGTGCACACAGTCTTCGCAGGTTGTCGCGAATCCGTCATGGAATTCGTCGGTCGTACTGACTAGTTTGTCCTGATGGGATTGAGGCGGGTACTGGCCGGAAGCATTGTGGCCGTGCAATTGTGCGCGGGCCTGGCGCTGGCCACGCAGGGCACGGCGGCGGCCGAAACGACTCCGGGCGGCTGCGGCGCGTGGAGCAGATCGACGGTGGCGAGCGGCTACGGGCTGCTGGAGAATCTGGCCTTCGACGGCCGCGGCAATCTGCTGCTGTCGGAGACCGCCCTTACCGGATCCGGCGGCGGCGTCCAGCGGCTCGGCGTCGACGGCAAGCGTTCGACTGCGGCACAGGTGGATTCGCCCGGCGGCATCGTGGTGTCGGGCAATACCGCCTACATCAATACCGGCAACAGCACCCGCTCCGGTCTCACCGACACCGCCGACGGCACCGTGGTCGCCCTCGATCTCACCACCGGCGCGCTCACCACCATGGCCACCGGCCTGCGCATGCCCAACGGCCTGGCGCTGCTGCCCGACGGCGGTTTCGTGGTCAGCAAGGACTTCGGGTCCGGCACCACCCTCACCGAGATCGCGCCCGACCGCAGCACCAAGGTGCTGGCGCCCGGCCTCACCTCCACCAACGGCCTCGCCTACGATCCGGCGCGTCGAAAGCTGTTCGTCTCCACCACTTTCGACATGACCACCACCATCGCCGCCGTCGACATCGACCATCCCAATGCCGAACCCACCCGCTACACCCTCCCCGGCTTCGGTCCCCTCAATTCCGCCGACGACCTGACCGTCGGCCCCGACGGCGCCGTCTACGTGGCCCTCAACCTGGCCGGCCGCATCGTCCGCCTGGACCCCGAAACCGCCGCCACCTGCACCATCGCCGACAACCTCCCCCTCTCCAGCTCCATCCGCTTCGGCTCCGGCCCCGGCTGGGACCCCAAGTCCGCCTACGTAACCAGCTTCCTCGGCACCGTCACCCGCCTCACCCCCTGACCATGATCGAAATCCCGGAAGCCTTCGCCCACACCAAAATCGCAGGTGAGGGCGAAGCGGGGCGGGCCTGGATCGCGGCGCTTCCCGGTGTGGTCGACGAGCTCCTGCAACGCTGGGGCAGGGCAGGGGCGCCACTTACCTCTACGCACGCGCCGACGAGCATTTCGCCATGCTGCTCGAGCGAGCCACCGACCGCACTCTCGCATACCGTCCCGCATCCTCGATGCCGCGCTGGCTACTCTCCGCGACCTCGGCCCGGATCAGCCCGCCACCCTTGTGCACGGTGACCTGCACGACGCCAATGTGCTGGCCTCCGACCGTGAACCCTGGCTGGCGGTCGATCCCAAAGGCCAGGTCGGCGACCCTGCGCAGGATGCGCTGAACGTGATTCGGAGTCCGCGTTTCGCATCCGTGCTTCTCGATGCGCCGAACCTTCGTCCCGCGGTCTTGCGTCTCCTCGAAATCTATTGCGAAGCAGCCGGAATAGAGTTCGATCGGGCGCGCCGCTGGATGCAGGCCGGTGCGGTCCGGGAAGCGCTGTGGGGGCGTGCCCACGGTGATCCCGTCTGGCTCGTGGACTGCACCGAGCAACTGGCCGCTGCACTCACCTCATAGCGGTCGGAAAGCGCGGTCGGAACCGGAATCCGTTGCGGTGCTGACAATCTCGCCGAGTACGGCTCGAACCGTCGCGACCTGGTCCGCGCCGACCTTCTCGATGAGTGTTCGCTCGTACTCGGCGTGAAAAGCCCTGACGGTATCGAGCATGTCCTGGCCGCGGTCGGAAAGATGAAGGAGTTTGGCTCGCTTATCGGCGGGGTCGGCGCGACGTTCGACGTAGCCGTGTTTCACCATCTCGTCGACCACCTTGGCCGCGCCCTGTGCGGTGATTCCGAGTCGTTCCCCCAATTGGCTTGCGGTCAGCGCGGTCTCGGCGAGGCTGCGCAGTACGTATCCGTACGAGGCGCCGAGCACGCGGTGGCCGCGGGCGGCCAGCTCGGCGTGCATGTCCTGGACGAACGTCTGATACGCCTGGCCGAGCAGGACTCCGAAATCCATCCTTGACTCTTCTCTCCTCGTTCCGATATCTTCAACTTCAGTTGAACACCTTAGTTGAACACCTTGGTTGAATACTAGGAGACACAGCATGCCACTCATCAAGTCCGCAGATGCGCCCGTGTTCGAAGGTCCCGGCATGCGTGCCGTGGGGCTGGCCGCGCCCAGTCGTGGTTCCACCGAGAACAGCGTCTGGCGGTTCACCTTGAACCCGGGCAATCCCGGCCACGAGCACGCGGTTTCCCGTGAGGAGATCTTCATCGCGCTCTCCGGCCGCGGCAGCATCACCATCGACGGCGAGACCCGCGACTTCGCGGCCGGCGACGCTCTGGTGATTCCCGCCCACACCGTCTTCCGGCTGTCGGTGCCGGGCGGCGAACCCCTCGAAGCCGTCGCCATCCTGCCGGTCGGCGCCTACGCCCAGGCTCCCGGCGGCGACCCGGTCAGGCCGCCCTGGGCGCAATAGTCCAACCCCGATTCCGCACCGCCCCAGGAGGATTCATGCCGCACATCACCGCCGACCAGGCCCCGCGCTTCGAGAACGACCACG
The DNA here is from genome assembly GCF_021183565.1 of Nocardia yamanashiensis. Classification (NCBI taxonomy): domain Bacteria; kingdom Bacillati; phylum Actinomycetota; class Actinomycetes; order Mycobacteriales; family Nocardiaceae; genus Nocardia; species Nocardia yamanashiensis. Next base: position 4,804,291 of record NZ_CP089226.1, on the reverse strand, counting down.
CTTCCTTCGTCGGCCTGGCCGCCCCCAGCCGCGGCTCCAAGGAGAACTGCGCATGGCGCCTCACCATCAAGCCCGGTGTCGACGCCCCGCCGCATGCCCTCGACCGTGAGGAGATCTTCATCGCCCTCGCCGGCTCGATGACCGTGACCATGGACGGCGAAACCCTCACCGTCGCGGCCGGAGACGCCCTCATCGTCCCGGCCCATCACCAATTCGCCATGGCCAACCCCAATCCCGAACCCTTCGAAGCGATCGTCGTGTTGCCGGTCGGCGGTCAAGGGCTGATCCCCGGGCAGCCTCCGGTCATCGCGCCCTGGGCGCGGTAATCGGGGCCGCCCAGCAAAGTATTCCTTGACAGGAATATTCTCTTGGTGGAATATTTTGGGCATGGACGAAATCTCGGCAGCGCTCGGAGACAGTGCGCGCTGGCGCATGGTCGAGCTGCTCGCGGAGCGGCCCCGGGCGGTCGGTGAACTGGCCGAGCTGACCGGGTTGCGGCAGCCGCAGGCGACCAAGCATCTGCAGACGCTCGCGCGGGCAGGGCTGGTCACCGTGTTTCCCCTCGGGCAACGGCGGGTCTATGCGCTGGAAACCGGGTCTTTGCAAGCCTTTTCGGCTCGGCTGCGGGAGCTGCTCGAGACAGCCGAGGCGCATGCGGGCGAGCGGGATGTGATCGCACGGTACCGGGCGGCCATCGATCGGGAAGTCATTGCGGCGGATCGGGATCGGTGGGCGGATGGGCGCGAGTTCGCGTTCGAGCGGACCTTCGACGCGGGGCGGGATCGGGTCTGGCGGTATTGGACCGATGCGGATCTGCTCGGATCCTGGTGGGCGCCGACGCCGTTGACCATCGCCGAATGCGTCCTGGAGCCTCGGGCGGGCGGGCGGGTCGTGCTCGAGTATCGCGACGAGGAGGGGCGGCGATACCGCTCCGAAGGGCAGGTGCTCGCGGCCGATGAGCCCGATGCGCTCGTCTTCGACCTCGCGGTGCTCGACGCCGCCGGGGCAATTTCGTTCACCGGTCGTTACGACTTGAGCCTGGCCGCGGTCTCGCGGGGAACCCGGCTGCGACTGGGGTTGACCATTACCGAAACGACCATCGGGGCTGCGCCTTTCATTGCCGGTATCGAAACCGGATGGGGGCAGGTTCTCGACAATCTCGCCGAGCTCATCGGCGCACACACCGACGATGAAGGAGCGGAATCATGAATGCGCGCAGAGTTGCCGCCAATATCAGCATCACCCTCGATGGGCGGTACAACGGGCCCGGAGGTGCGGCTGATCTGGGGCGCATCGTCAAGTATGCGACGGCCGAGGTGGCTCGGAATCAGATGAATCGGATGTGGGAGCATGCCACCACGGCGGTGCTCGGGCGGGGGAATGCCGAAGGGTTCATCGGGTATTGGTCGACGGTGGCGGCCGATGAGAACGCGGATGCGCGGGACCGCGGCTACGCGAAGTGGTTGATCGATACCGAAAAGGTGGTGTTCTCACGCACTTTGGCCGACGCGCCGTGGGACCGCGCTCGCATCGTGAACGGTTCGGTCGCGGATATCGTCGCCGATTTGAAGTCCGGCGGGGCCGGGGACATTCTCGTCAACACCAGTCCGAGCATTCTGAAGCCGCTGCTGGCGGCAGACCTTGTCGACCGCCTCTACCTCGTCATCTGCCCGGAGATCGCCGGCGGTGGTGACCGGCTTTTCGAAGACGGGCTGCCGGGATCGGAATGGACAGTGGTACAACAGGAAATCGGGGAGCTCGGCGAGATCGCCGTGGTTTACGACCGGGTTCGGTGAACGGCGGCCGGGCGGCGGCGACGATCATGGTCAGGGTCTCGGTGGCTTTCCGTCGAAAACTGCACCGATGAATGAGTGAAGCACTATTGTTTCGGATTACTCACGCAGCTGTGAGTACCGAAGGAGCACACTCATGACGAAATTCCACCGGGCCGGCTTCGGCGCCACCGCCTTCGGCGCCCTGGCCGCCACCGCGGTCCTCGCCGCCCCGAGCGCGAACGCCCTGGTCACCGGCATCTCCGTATCCGGCGACAAGTTCTGCACCGGCAAGACCTACACCGTCACCGTCGACGTCACGGTCACCTCGTTCCTGTTCGACGTCACCCTGTCCGACGGCAGCACCGAGGTCGGAAAAGCCAAGCCCTCCAACGGCAAAGCCACCTTCTCCTGGACCCCCACCACCACCGGCTCCCACACCCTGAAAGCCGTCCAGGAAGTAATCAGCAGCAAGACGACCACCGTCTCCGTCGTCGACTGCACCCCCGCCGGCGGCGGCACCGGCTCCTTCGACGGCAACCCCTTCGCCGGCATCCTGAGCAGCCTCTCCGCCAAGTAACACCCCTGCCGATCACCCGGCGATCGAGCCCGGCCGGCATCCCCGATGCCAACCCAGCAAGATCGTCGGGTGGGCGAAAAGCGCCACTCGGGTCATCGGGTGGGGGTGAAACCCAGGACGGCGTGGACGAATTGGATGAAGGTGGGGGCGAGGGTGGGGACTTGGGTGGCGCCTTCGGTGACTATTACGCGGCGGGTGCGTTCGGCTATGGCGTCGGGGATGAGGGCCAGCATGGTGTCGGAGAGGTGGGGGAGGGCGGGGTCGGATTTGCGGGCTTGTTCGTAGAAGAGGCGGTAGAGGGCGGCGAAACCGTCTACGGCCTGGTCTCGGAAGCCGACTGCGCTGGCGTCGACCTTGAAGGATTCGACGAGGATGAGGCGGGCGAAATCCGGTTCGGTGGCTACGGTTTCGCAGAAGGTGTTGACGATGCATTCGATGCGGGTGACGGCATCGGCGTCGGGGGGCAACTGGGAGAGTTCGTCGGCTATGCGGGCTTGGACGATGTCCATGCCGGCGTGCACGGCCTCCACGAAGCACTGTTCCTTGTTGGTGAAGTGCTCGTAGAAGGTGCTGCGGGAGACGCGGGCGCGGGCGACCAGATCGGTGAGGGTGGTGGCGGCATAACCTTTGGCTTCCACGCATTCCACCATCGCCTCGATGAGGCGGCCGCGCTGTGAGGTGAGTACCGCGTCCCGGGCGGCGCGATGCCGCTCGTCGAAACTGGTGCGCTGCAATGTCGCCCGCACCTGCTGCTCCCGCATGCTGCCCTCTTTCGCCCAACCGATATCAACCGCTTCCTTATTATCGGCCGCGGTGTGAAACTGTTGCGTTCGGTGCTGCTGGCGGGTGACCTCAGTTCCGAATCGGGTATCGTCCGAGCCCGTGCTGGGAGCCATCGATCAGGGGACGGAAAAGCCGCTGCTGCGTGCGTATATGCGGTATCGGCGGGAGAGCCTCGGCCTGACCCAGCAGGATGTGGCCAACCGCATGTTCGTCAGCCTGTCGCTGTACCGGAAATTGGAGAAGGGCGAACGCCCGCTCACCGGCAGCCGGCTCGAGGATTGGTGCCGCGCCATGGACGCACCGGTCTGGCTGATGGAAAAGATGGCGACCCTGGCCTTGCCTGGCATTTCCACCATCGCGGTCGGGAAATGGCCGCCGGTGCTCACCGAGGAGGATCTCGACCATCTCGAATGCTTTCCGTTTCCGGCGTTCTATCACAAGTTCCCGGAATACGAAGTGCTCGCCGCCAATCAGGTGGCCCGAGAAGCATTCCCGTGGCTGCGCCCCGCACCGCTCGACGCCGAACGCCCGACGAATGTGATCGAGCAGATGGCCAGTGTGCCGGAAGCCCGTGCCAGCCTGATCAATTGGTACGAGATCGTGCACCGCCTGATCTACATCCTCAAGACCAGCGCCCCCGGCATCGCCGATCCGGTGCGGCTGGCGCAGATCCTGGAAACCTGCCGCCGCGAAATCCCGGAATTCGAAACCATGTGGAACACCGAAATGGACGAGGAAACCTACAACCGGGCGACCGCCCTGGTCCGCACCCCGGACGGCGGCCGCCTGGCCTTCACCATGCGTTCCTACAACTCCTGGCACCCGAACGACCGCCAGTACCAGCTGTTCATGCTGACACCGGCGCGCCTGCCGGACGAGTCTTAAGCCTTGGGCTCCACGTACTTCGGGAACACCACCTGCGGTTCCGGCAGCGCGATCCCGCCCTTCAAAGGCGTGCCGATATCGGCGAAATCGCGTCCGGTCTGACCGAGCAGATCCAGGATCTTGCCCGCCGACGCCGGAATCACCGGCTGCACCAGAATCGACACGATCCGCAGCACCTCGGAGGTCACGTAGAGAATGGTGCCTTCGCGCTCGGTGGCCTCCGGCGTGCCTTCCTTGGCCAGCGTCCACGGCGCCTGCGCCGAGAAATAGC